>CBDCVC010000003.1:0-2519567 GCA_965222875.1 Candidatus Multivorans sp.
GGTCGACCGGGACAACGCAGGCGTCGTCACGGCCGTCGCACTCGAGGCCGCCGCGGCCGCTGGCGACCTCACGGAATGCCTGGTGCAGGCGAAGGGGACCTAGATGCCGCCACTCAGACAGCGTAATGCCCAGGTCGTCGACCGGGTCTTGACCCGGCTGGCCCAGAACCACGTGCCGGACCGCGACAAGTTCGTCTACCGCTCGATCTTCCCGGTCGCCGAGGTGCCGAATCTCGCCGGCACCTACATCCGGTCGGACAAGTCCGGATTCGTGGAGGTCGACATCAGGCTCGGCGAGTCGGAAGACATGAAAGAGGTCGAGCGCTCGTGGACGAACGAGCAGGTCGTCCTGGAGGAGCGCGGGCTGGCGGGCAGGATCGCGCGCAACCGGATGGACCAGGCGATGCGCATTCCGGGCGCCTCGGTGCGCCTTGAGGCGCGCGAGATGACCCTGACGATGGCGCAGGTCGATCTGCAGGTCGAGATCGAGGCGGCGCGGCTCGTCACCGACACCGCCAGGTACCACGCCGATCACGTCACGGCGCTGGCGGGCAACGCCCGGTGGGACGTCGCCGCAGCCGACCCGCAGTCGGTGGTGAGCGACGCGAAGTCCACCGTGCGGCGCAAGGTGGGCCGCGAGCCGAACGTCCTGACGCTCGGCTACGACGTTTGCCGCAAACTGTTGCTGAGGGAAGACATCAAGAAGGAGATCTACGGCGACATGCCGCGGCTCGAGATGTCGATGTCCGATGCCGAAAAGCTGCGGCGCCTGGCGCGGTACTTCATGGTCGACGAGGTGCGCCAGTGCATGGCGCAGAAGGTCTCTTCGCCGGACGCCGCCGCGTTCGAGGACGTCTGGGGCCATATCGCCTGGCTCGGTTGCTCGGAGCTCTCCGCGCCCGATCCCACGATGACTCTGGATCAGATCACGTGGGGCGCGACGCTCCGCTGGGAGGGCCATCCGCAGGCCATGAGTCCCTGGTTCCGGGAGCGGAATCGCACCTGGTACTACCCGATCACGACGTTCGACACGCCGCGTGAGATCACCAAGAGCGCCGCCTGGCTGTTCACCTCGGTGGTGTCCTGATGACCGAGACGAAGAGCCGCTACCGCTGCCTGAGGCAGGTCCACGACGACGACGGCCTGCACGCGGCGGGCGACGTGATCGAGCTCACCGACGCCCAGGGCGCCCAGTCGCTGCTGGCCGACGGCTCGATCGAACCGGCCCCGCCGAAGCCCAGGCCGAAGCCCAGGCCGAAGCCCAGGCCGAAGCCCGACCCCGACCCCGACCCCGACCCCGCCACCTGAGGAGAACCGCCATGCGCCACGCACTCAAGATCCTGTTGCTCGCCTCCACCCTGCTCCTGTCCGTCTCGGCCGTCTGGGGGCAGGCGCCGGCCGGCCAAGACCCGCAGAACCCCGCCCCCGCCGCTCCGGTGGTCGAGGAGGCCGAGGACGACCGTCCGATCGGCGTGCGCCTGTCCGAGGCCGCGTCCGAGTTCACGCGCACGATCCAGGGGGCCGAGCGCGGCGAGAGCGACGTCTCCGCCGCCCAGGCCGACGAGGATCGCCTGGTGGCGGAGCTCGGTGCGGCCCGCCAGGTCAAGCAGACCGCGAACGACGCCCTGGGAGATCTCCACGGCGCCACCCGCGCGGCCGGCGAGGCGGTGATCACGCTGATCCGCGAGTTCCTCGACACGCTGCCCGACTAGGGGGCCCGGACCGTGCGCTACGCCCTGCTCGCAGACTTGGCCGCCCAGGCGGGCTGGAACCGCTTGGCGGAGGTCGCGGGCAAGGACGATCTGCGCGACGCGGACGACGACCTGATCCGGGGGCCGGCTCTGCGCGCGGCCGCGGCCGCGCCGCCCGTCGCGGGCACGCCGATGGCGGAGGCCCTGGCCCGGATTGACCGGGCCCTGGACGACGCCTCGGCACTGGTCGATTCGCACGTGCTGGCCCGCTACCCGGACTACGGGCAGCCGGAGCGCTCCGCGGACGACCCGCCGACGCCGGTCACGGTGTGGACGGTGGACCTGGCGCTCGAGCGGCTGCTGAGCGCGGGCGAGGACGACGAGTGGCAGCGCCGGGCCGACGAGGCCCGCAAGTCGCTGCGCATGATCGCCCGCGGCGACATGGACCTGCCCGGCGACATCGACGGCGACGGCGACGCGGACGACGGCGGCGTCGGTCCGCTGGTGGCGAAAGCCCGGCCGGCACTCACCGCGGACTCGCTCCGAGCGTTCACCGCCGGCGCCCGCGGCCGCCTGGGGGCGCGGGCGTGATGTCGCTCGAGTCCTGGCGCGACCGCCTGCGCAGCGAGACGAAGCTCCGCGTGCACGCGGCGCTGACCGACGAACGGGCGCAGGAGGCCTCGCGCCGGACCGGTGACGCGGCGTTCCTGAGCTACTTCGCGGAGAACGCCGCCGAGTCGTCCGTGATCGGCAGTCCGCCGGAGATGGACGGCATCGGTCCGGTGCGCCAGATCGTCTCCACGGCGGTATCGATCGTGCTCCGGGTGACCTCCGCGCGCGGCCCGGACGAGGGCCTGGTGGAGATCGAGCGCGTCCGCGCCTCGGTGCGCGACGCGCTGCTGGGCTGGCATCCCGAGGGCGCCGAAAGCTCGGTCACGTTCGACCGCGGCCAGCCGCTGGCGGTCGAGGGCAAGGGCGTCCAGTGGTGGCACGACGTCTACCGCTGCCTGCAGTTGGTTTCCACATAGGAGAGCCCGGATGGCCTACAAGCTGGCGAACAAGAAGGTCCTGCTGGCGTCGATCGAGACGACGGCGGGCACGGCGGAGGCGCAGACCGGCGGCGACGCGGTGCTGATCGCCACGAATCCGACGCTGGCGCCGCTGGCGGGCGAGACGGTGGACCGCGACCTGATGCGCGGCTTCTTCGGCGCCTCCGGCTCGCTGCCGGTGGGCGTCCACCAGACGCTGGGGTTCTCGGTCGAGCTGGCCGGCTCGGGCGCCGCGGGCACAGCCCCGGCGTGGGGCGTGCTGCTCCAGGCCGCGGGCATGAAGGAAACGGTGACCGCGAACGCCAAGGCGGTGTACGCCCCCCACAGCGCGGACCCGGAATCGGCGGACGACAAGACGCTGACGCTGCGCTACAACATGAGCGGCATCCTGCACGCGCTGACGGGCTGCCGCGGCACCTGGTCGCTGGAGTTGGGGGCGAAGCTCATCCCGCGGATCACGTTCACGTTCACGGGCTTGTTCTCCGCGGCGACGGACACGGCGGCCGTCGTGCCCGACTACGACGGCTGGAAGCAGCCGCAGGCGGGCAGCAACGTGAACACGCCGACGTTCAGCCTGTTCGGCCAGGCGGCCCTGCGGCTCGCCCGGCTCGGCCTCGACTACAGCGGCGAGGTGATCTACCGGGAGACGATCGGCGGCGCCAACAGCACGGCGATCGTGGATCGCAACTCCAGCGGCTCGGTGACGGTGGACATGGAGGAAGTCTCCGTCCTCGATCCGTTCAGCAAGGCCAGCGCCGGCGACACCGGCGCCCTGCAGCTCATCCACGGCGTCGGCGCCGGCAAGATCGTCCAGATCGACTGTCCCCGGGTCCAGCTCGCGCAGCCGAGCTACGGCGAGGATCAGGGCCTGCTCCAGTGGAGCTCCGATTTCGAGGTCCAGCCCGACGACGGCAACGACGAACTGACCATCGAGGCCAGGTGACGGCATGACGTTCAGGCTGGCCGATCCGAAGGCGGCGTACCCGACGCCGGTGGTGGTCGACGTGCCGGCAGCGGACGGGCCGCAGCGGCACGAGTGCGTGCTGCACTTCCGGCTGCTGTCGGGAGAGAAGTACAGGGACCTGGCGGCCGAGGGCGACGCGGCGCTGCTGCGCCGCGTCGTCGCCGGTTGGGACGACATATCCGCCGCCGACGGCGAGCCTCTGGAGTTCAGCGCGGAGAACCTCTCCGCGCTGACGGACATCCCGTATTTCTCTCGAGCCGTGGTGGACGCCTACCTGCTGTTCATGGCCGGGCTGCCGGGAAAAACCTCCGCCAGGCCTCGCTCTGGTGGCTCGGCCGGGAAGGCGGGGACCAGGTCGAAGCGGACGCGGCGGCGCTAGGGATCCGGCTCGAGGACGCGCTCCTCAGACGGGACGATGCATGCTCGGTGCTGCCGGAGAACTGGGACGCGCTGCGGGCCTTCCTGGCCGCGCAGACGCAGTGGCGCCGCGCACCGTCGGGGCACGTCGTGGGGCTGGACTACGCGGCGGCCCGGTGTGCGGCGCGGGCGGTGGTCGCCGACGGCGCCGGCGAGGCGAAGCGGGGGCGGAGGCTCCGGTGGCGGTCCGTCTTCGACGGGCTGCGCACGATGGAGGCGGCCGTGATCGAGGAGCTCGGACGCAGGGCGGAGGCGCGATGAGTCTCACGCCACGCCGCCGCGGTCCGCGTCAGCGGCGACACGCGTCGACGGCGTCGAGGAACGCGGCCGTGCAAGTGGCCGCAGCTCCGACAAGCCGATCGCAGAGCCGAGAGACGAGCAAAGCGGCGGCAGCCAGAATGACTGCACCGGCCAGGCCCGCAGCGACGAGCAGCGACATGGCGGCGATGTCCATGACGGAAAGGCTAGCAGATGCCTGAGCGGGACCTCGTCTTCGGCTTGCGGCTCCAGGCGGACGGCAAGGGGTTCGTGGGCCAGGTCCGGGTCGCCCGCGGCGAGCTCGACAAGCTGGCGGGGGGCGAGCGGCGGGCCGGCGCGGAGGCGAAAAGGTTCACGCGCTCGCAGCGGGAGGCCGCGGCGGCCTCGGGGAAACTGGGCTCTTCCGCAGGAGGGGCCGTGGCGGGCACGAGGAGCCTGGGCGGGGCGATCAAGACGGCGTCCGCGGCCCTGAAGGGATTCGTGGCGCTGCAGGCGGTGCAGCTCGCGGGGCGCTGGGGCCGCCGTCTCGCGGCGGGGTCGGTGCGGTACGCCGACGCGAACACCGAGCTGCGCAACCGACTGCGTTTGACCGCCGATTCGGAAGAGGACCTGGAGACGGCGCGCCGCAAGCTGCTCCGCGTCTCGCGCGAGACGCGGACGGAGTTGTCGACGAACGCGACGCTTTACAGCCGCCTGGCGCTGGCCAGCGAGCACCTGGGGCGCAGCGACGAAGAGCTGGTGCGGGTCGTGGAGCTCCTGAACAAGCAACTCCGGATCGGCGGCTCAAGCGGCAGGGAGGCTCAAGCGGGCCTGATCCAGTTCGCCCAGGGCATCGCCTCGGGACGTCTGCAGGGCGACGAGCTGCGCAGCGTGATGGAGAATCTGCTCGGCGTCCAGCAGGGGCTGCTTACAGGCTTCCGGAAGTTGCGGCAAGAGGGGCAGATCGACTTCGACGTCACCCGCGCGAACATCCGGGACCTGGCGTCGGAAGGCGTGCTCACGTCGGATCTGCTGATCGCGGCCGTGCTCAAGTCGGGAGAGGAGACCGACCGCGCGTTCCGCGAGGTCAACGTCGGCATCGGAGAGTCTCTGCGGGCGCTGCGGGTCGAGGCCGGGAATTTCTTCGATCATCTGGAACGGCGGACGGGGTTGTTCGCGTCGTTCGCCGAGGACGTGGTGGCGCTGCAACATCTGATCGCCGGGCCGTCCGAGGACGACTCGGCTGACGAGCTGCTGGCCGACTACGAGCGGTTCGGCGGGCTGATCAACAAGGCGCGGGCCGAGGCCGCGCTCCTCAACCGGGAGCTGGACAAGGTCGCGGCCCGCCGGCTGGAGCCGGGCCAGTTGTTCTCCGCCCGCGAGAGCGAGATCCAGGCGCTCAGCGACGACGAACTGGACGACATCCGCGGCGGCATTCTCGAGGGATACGGCGAGGTGGACGAATCCCTGGCGGCGCTGTTCTCGCGCCGGTCGGAGTTCCTGCTGTACCGGCAGCAGGTGGTGGACAACCAGGCTGCGGACCTGGCGTTGCTCAACGCGGAGCAGGCGCGGCGCGCGCGTGACCCGGTAGCCGCTCCGCCCCCCGATCTGGAGGCGAAACGCCGCGACGCGCGGGCCGAGGTCGCCAACGAGCTGAATGCCGCCCGGGAAGCGTCGGGACCGTCCGCCAAGCGGTTGCTGGCGCTGGAGCGGGAGGCGATGTCGGAAGCGGACCGGATCGAGGCGGTGTACGACGGCCGGATCGCCCTGATCGACCGCTATGGCCAGGCGCTCGATGGCGGTAGCGCGTCGTTGGAGCGTTTCGCCGAGGAGGAGCGGGCTTCGAGCCTGGCGGCGCTCGAGACGGCGCGGGCGCTGGCCGATCACGACCGGCTGTACGGCGCGTTGGCGTCCACGATGCACGGCACGCGCGGCTCCCTCGGCGAGCTGACCGAGTCATACGGCCGGCAGCGCCGGGCGATCCTGTCGAATACGGAGGCGACGCGGGAGGAGAAGGTCGAGGCAATTGCGGCGCTGCAGGAGAAGCACCGTGCGGCGGTGGCGGCACGGGACCTGGCCGCCGCGGAGGAGTTCGAGGCCGCCAAGCGCAGGGCGACGGCGAAAGCGTGGGAGATGCTGCGCAGGGCCGGCGTGATCGCGCTGAAGGAGCTCTCGGACAGCAATGCGCTGCTGGCCTCTCAGACCGATTTCTCGCGCGCCGGCCTGGAGCGTCTGCGCCGGGAGCAGCAGATCGAGGAACAGGTCCTGCGCGATCTGGCGGGAGCGTCGGAGAAGGTGCGGGAGCGGTACCGGGAGCAACTCCGGATCCAGTACGACCTGATCGACCAGGCGCGAATCAAGGCGGACCTGCTCGAGCGGTTCGCGCCGTTCGAGGCGGACCAGGCCGACCGGCAACGGGCGTTGAACGAGCTGTATCGCGCCGGCGCGCTGTCGCTGCAGGCGTACACCGCGGCGCAGGCGGAGTTGGCGATCGAGCGCGGCGAGGGCACGTTCGAGGACGGATTCGCGGCGGAGTACGAGCGGATGCTGCAGGAGTCGAGCCAGCTCACCTCGGACCTGGGATCGAGTTTCGCCTCCGTGTTCGGGCCGGACGGCGTGATTCAGCGCGGTCTGGCGGATTCGGCGGCGGCGTCGCTGGTGCTGGGCGAGTCGTTCCGGGAGTCGTTCGGCCGGATCGCCCGGCAGGCGGTCGCGTCGCTGGTGTCGGAGATGATCCGTGTGACGATCCTGGCGCCGATCATGCGGCGGCTGGCCGGCAGCCTGGGCGGCGGCGAGCAGAAGGCGGCGCAAGCGGCTGTCGAGCAGGTCACGGCTCAGGCCGCGGCGACCGCCGCCCAGGCTGGGGCGAACGCCTATGCGGCGACCGCGGCGATTCCGGTCGTGGGCCCCGGTCTGGCTCCGGCGGCCGCGCTCACGGCGCTGAAGGCCGCGTCGATCTACGGCGCCGTGGCGATCGCGGCGCAGGCCGCGGCCGCCGGCGCCGCCCAGAGCAAGTTCCAGTACGGCGGCATCATCGACCGCCGCACGGAGTTCGGTTTCGGCGGCGGCCGCCGGGGCGTGGCCGGCGAGGCGGGGCCGGAGGCGATTCTGCCGCTGGCCCGCGGTCCGGCCGGCCTGGGGGTGCGCGCCACGGGCGGCGGCGGCCGCCAGGTGTCGGTGGGCGACATCAACCTCGCGGTGACGATCCAGGCGCCGGAGGGCACGGAGGACGCGGAGGCGTTCGGCCGGGCGGCGGTGCAGCGGATCGGCCGCGAGCTCCGCCCGGTGCTCCGGGAGCTGCTGCTGGACGAGCAGCGCCCCGGAGGCGCGCTGAACCGCTCCGACCAGGTGAGCGCGTTCTGATGCCGGCGGCGATCCGGTTGCCGTCGGTCGGTCTCTCGCGCGGATCGGGCCCGGGCACGGAGTTCAAGCTCCGCCGCGCGCGCCTGGGCGACGGCTACGAGCAGGTGGCGGCGGACGGCCTGCACAACGTGCGGCGCCGGCACCGCTGCGTCTGGCGGGCGATCCCGGTGGCGGACGCGGAGACGCTGCGGACGTTTCTGGAGGCTCGGGGCGGCCACGAGCCGTTCCTGTCGCCGTCGCCGCTGCCCGAGGGCATGCCGGACGCTCAGTGGCGCTGCGAGCGCTTCAGCGGGCCGACGTGGGTGTCGGCCACGCACAGGGACATGGAAGCGGAGCTGGTGGAGGACTTCAGCCCGTGAGGAATACAAGGAGGACTTGGAGATGCCAGCACAAGCAACAACGAACGTGGCGATCGAGAGCGCGGTGGCGGCGGCGGGCCAGGTGGGCTCGGACGCCTCGTGGGTCTCGGCGTGGAGCTCCGCTGCCGGCGGCAGCTACCTGTGGAAGGCGCAGCTCGCGAACAACCCCTCAGCCCTGGCGCTGGGCGGCCGGTGGCGCATCGAGGCCGGCGACCTGACGCTGACGCAGCCGAACGGCGTGGGCGCCACGGCGGCCGATGCGCAGCGCGCGCTCGAGGGCCGCATCGCGGGCACGTGGCACCTGCAGTGGCACGACGGCGATCCTGGCGCGAACGGGACCGCGGCCGTGATCGCGGGGATCGCGCGGACCGAGGTCGAGGCGGGCGACTTCGACGTCACGACGAGCTAGCTGAGAGAAGCGGCCCGTGGCGCTGTTCGAGCAGACCTTCACATTTACCGGAACGCGAAGCCAGGGGTCCGACCCGAACGAAGGGAACCTCCCGAAGGCGCAGTTCTTCTCCGGCGTGGTCGACCAGCCGCTCGATCCGCAGTTGGTGGCCGGCGGCGGTTCGGCGGTCCTGAGCCGGTTCAATTTCACTCACGGGCTCGAGCCGCACCTGCGCGTACGGACGGCGCCGGCGGCCGGCGACGCTCCAGGCGGCGCCGGGCCGGAACTCGTGGCCGCGTGGAAGACGGGCGCCGGCGCCGTGCGCATCGCCCGCGGCAGCCTCGAGTTCACGTTCCCGGGTCCGGAGGCGGATGCCGCGGTCACGACGGACGCCACGGAGCCCTACAACTGGGACGTCTCCGATGCGCTGATCTCGGCGCTCGGCGATCTGCTGGACGTGCCCAACGGCGCGGTGACGATCACCGTCACGCTGGTGGGCGCCGAGGAGCTGGCCATTCCTCCGACGCTGGTGGAGCTGCCGCCGGCGCCCGGCGGCGCGGGCTCGGTGACGGTCCGTGCGGTCGTCGCGCCCGCGGCAGTCGAGGCGGTGGAGTTGCCGGCGATCGCGGGCGGCGCCGGATCTGTGGCGATCAGCGCGGTCGCCCAGGTGCCTCCGACGCTGGTGGAGCTGCCGCCGGCGCCCGGCGGCGCGGGCTCGGTTTCGGTCCGTGCGGTCGTCGCGGCCGCGCCGGTCGAGGCGGTGGAGTTGCCGGCGATCGCGGGCGGCGCGGGCTCGGTTTCGGTCCGTGCGGTCGTCGCGGCCGCGCCGGTCGAGGCGGTGGAGTTGCCGGCGATCGCGGGCGGCGCGGGCTCGGTTTCGGTCCGTGCGGTCGTCGCGGCCGCGCCGGTCGAGGCGGTGGAGTTGCCGGCGATCGCGGGCGGCGCGGGCTCGGTTTCGGTCCGTGCGGTCGTCGCGGCCGCGCCGGTCGAGGCGGTGGAGTTGCCGGCGATCGCGGGCGGCGCGGGCTCGGTGACGGTCCGCGCGGTCGACGAGGTGCCTCCGACGCCGGTGGTGATCGCCGCGGTTCCCGGAGGTCCGGGCTCGGTCGCCATCACCGTCCAGGGCGGCCCCGACCCCACCAGCGTGACGACTCCGTCGACGGGCGGTCCGACGTCCTCGGTGCAGGCGTCGCGCCTGGACGCCGGCGCGGTGGTGGACCTGTTCACGGTGCGCCTTCAGAGCGGCGGCGTGGAGCGGTACACGACGGGTCCCGGCGCCGGCGCGTCGGTGCGCTACGGCGGCCACGAGTACCCCCCGTTGCCGATCGCGCTCGAGGGCGCCGGATTCGGCGAGTCGGGGGCCTCGGTGCGTCCGGTGCTGCGGGTGTCGCAGCTGGACGCGGTTGCGGCTCCGGCTGACTGGCAGGGGGCCACGGTGGAGCGCGTGCGGACGCTGGCGCGGCACCTGGACGGCGCTTCGGAGGCGGATCCCGGCCGTCACTGGCCGGTGGAGTCGTGGGTGGTGGACCGGCTGTCGAGCGAGGGGCGCGAGGAGGTGGTGTGGCAGCTCTCGTCTCCGCTGGATCTGGAGTTGGCGATGATCCCCCGCCGCCAGGTGCTGCGGGACGTGTGCCAGTGGGCCTACCGGCGCCGCGTGGGCGGCGCCTGGCGGAACCCGCCCGCGGACGACGGCTGTCCGTACCGCGGCGGCCGGTACTGGGACGCGATGGACGCGGCGGTGGCGGACCCGGCGCGGGACGTCTGCAGCCGGAGGATCTCGGGCTGCAAGCTGCGGTTCGGCGAGGGGGAGCTGCCCTTCGGCGGCTTCGCCGGGGTGGCGCAGTACCGGCGATGATGGGCCTGGTCGAGACGCGGGCGAACGTCCTGATCACGCCCGGGGCTCTGTCGTCCGCGCAGGACCACGCGGTCGCGGAGTGGCCGCGTGAGTCGGTCGGCGTGGTGTCGGGCATGGTCTACTGTCCGTTGCGCAACGTCTCACGGCGGCCGCGGGTGGCATGGGCAGTCGAGTCGGGCTCTCTCGAAGGCGTCGACGCCGTGGTGCACTCGCATCCCTCGGGGCAGACCTGGCCGTCGAGGGCCGACATGAAGAGCCAGGCGGCGGCTGGCGTGCCGTTCGGCGTCGTGCCGGTCGTGACGACGGGCATGCAGCCCGCTCTGCGGTGCCTCGCTCCGTTCTGGTGGCCGGACACCGAGCGTCCGTATCTCGGGCGTCCGTACCGGCACGGCGTGACGGACTGCCTCACCCTGATTCGTGACTGGTACGCGCGGGAGCGCGGCGTCGAAGTGCCGCCGATCGCCTACGACTACCGGTGGGACGCGAGCGCCCCGGAGCTGGACCTCTACGTCTCCTGGCGCCGGCGCCTGGGCTGGCGCCAGGTCGAGCCGGCGGCCGCCGAGCCGGGGGACCTGGTGCTGCTGGCCATGGCGGGCGCCCGGGTGGCGAACCACGGCGGCGTGCTGCTCGAGGGCGGTCTGCTGCTCCACCACCCGTCGATGCGGCCGCATGACCCGACGAGCCTCAGCCGGCGCACGCCGGCGGGCCGGCTCGCGCGCCATGTGGTCGAGGTGGCGCGGCCTCCGGAGACAGAGGCGTGATCAAGCTGCGTCTGCAGGGGTCTCTGGCCGCCTGCGTGCGGAAGGCCGACGCCACAACATCTGGCGGCGCCGGCGGGGACCAGGTTCCAGGAACGCCACAAGATCTAGTGGTGGACCTGGACGCCCGGACGGTGGCCGAGGCGTTGCGCCTGGTGGGGCCGCAGGCGCCGGGATTCGCGGAGGCTCTGGAGTTCGGCCGCTGGCGGATCACGGTGGACGGCGCGCCGTTGCGGAGCGAGCGGGAGCTCGACATGCGGCTGTCGGACCGGGCGTACGTGTCGATCGCGCCGGCGCTGTCGGGCGAGGGTCCGGCGATTGGCGCCGCGGCCTGGTGGATCATCGGCATCAGCGCGGCGGCCGCGATCTACGCCGTGACCCAGATCCCGTCGATCCCGGACACGGACCACCTGGAGGAGCCGGGCAGCCGCCGGACGCTGTTCAGCGGCCCGGTGAACTCGGTCGCCCAGGGCGGCGCGGTGCCGTTGATCTACGGCCGGACGCGGGTGGGGTCGACGGTGGTCTCTGGCGGCATCACCCAGGAGCGTCCGACGGGGGGCGAGCACGCGGAGCCCCCGGACCTGGGCCTGGGCGGCGACCGCCCGCCGGGGGCCGAGCGCCCCGGACGCGGGGATCGCGGCCGGGACCAGGAGCGCCGGCGCGTGCCGTCGTCCGGAGGCGACGCTTCGCTCGAGAGGTCGGTGCTGCGCGTGGTGGATCTGCTGGGCGAGGGCGAGATCGAGGGCCTGGCGGACGGGCTCAAGTCGGTGGTCATCGACGGCATTCCGGTCGAGGACGCGGACGGCGCCCGCGACGTCGAGGGCGTGACGGTGATCGAGCGGAAGGGCCTGCGGCACGGCGCTCCGGGCCAGCCGCCGCTGGTCGGGTTCGACGCCACGTCGACGGGCCTGGGGCACCCGCGTGTGGAGCTGGAGCACGGGGATCCGGTGGTGCGCGCCGTGCCGGCGGGCTACGACGCGGTGCGCGTCACGCTGCGCTGGCCGCGCCTGGTGGCCTACGACGAGAAGGGCGGCGAGGTCGCGGCGGAGGTGCAGTTCCGGATCGAGTCGCGGCCCTTGGGCGGCGGCTGGACGACGGTGCTGACGCAGACGATGCGGGACAAGTCGCTCGACGAGCAGGAGCGGTCCTGGCGGCTGGAGCGTCCGGAGAGCGTGGACGAGAGCGGCACGTGGCAGATCCGCGTGTCGCGCCTGACCCCGGCGCCGACGTCGACGCGGACCGCGGACGCGACGTACTGGTGGCGCTCGGCGGGTCTGCGGGACCTGCGGCAGTCCTATCCGCACTCGGCCGTGATCGGCCTGGTGATCGAGAGCGATCGCAGCGACGTCAACCCGACGCGGCGCGAGTACGAGGTGCTGGGCCGCAAGGTGCTGGCGCCGCCGGCCTCGGTGTGGAATCCGAACGCTCCGACGGCGACGTCGGCTGCGTCGTACGGCGCGGGGCTGTGGGACGGCACGATGCGGCGGGTCTGGACGGACAACCCGGCGTGGATCGCGTACGACCTGCTGACGGACCGCCGCGCGGGCGTGGGCGGCACTCCGGGGATGGTGGACGCCGTGCGGTCGGCTCGCGCGGGGTTCCTGGAGCTCTCCAGGCGCTGCGACGGGCTGGTGCCGGCGCCCAGCAGCGCGGCGGGGATGGAGCCGCGCTGGCGCTTCAACGGCACGATCACGCGCCGGGAGCAGGCGCGGAAGGTCATCGACTGGCTGCTGTCGGCGTGCCGGGCGGGCTCCTCGTGGAGCGGCGGCGAGCCTGCCCTGGCGATCGACGGCGAGAGCGACGTGTCGGCGGAGATCGGCGCCGGCAGCGTGATCGACGGCGAGTTCGAGTACAGCGGTCTGCGCTGGCAGGAGCGGTACTCGGCGGTGGCGGTGACGTGGCAGGACCCTGAGGACGACTACCGCTCGGGGATCGAGCTGGTGGTGGCCGACTCGCTGGTGTTGACGTACGGCTACCGGCAGAAGGACGTGGCGGCCGTGGGCTGCACGTCTCGCGGCCAGGCGCACCGGACGGGCCTGCTGGCGCTGTCGGACCAGGAGGCGGAGTCGGAGACGGTGCGGTTCCGGATGGCCCTCGAGGGGATGCACCTGCGTCCCGGCGAGCGGATCCGGATCGCGGACCAGAACCGCTTCGAAGCGCGCGCGTCGTGGCGCGTGCTGCTCGTGGCCCAGACGGGGGAGGGGGAGCTTCTGAAGCTGGACGCGCCGTCGCCGCGGCTGGTGGCTGGCGGCCGGATCGCGTTCGGCGCGGGCCAGTCGGCGGCCGTGAAACTGGTCACCTACGACGACAACGTGATCTGTCTGGCGCCCGCCGACAGTCCGACGGGGCTGGTCCCCGGCGACCTGGTGCTGAACGACGCCGCGGACACGGAATGGATCGTGACCAGGCTGAACGAGCGCGACCAGGTCGAGGTGCAGGTGGAGGCGCGTCGGTACAGCTCGGCGAAGTACACGGCGGTCGAGCAGCGCCGGGAGCTGGCGCCGCCGCCGGTGAACCCGGTGGCGAAGATCCTGCCGCCGACGGCCGTGACGGCCGTCGAGCGGACGTACGCGGACGGCAACCTGGTGCGAAGCCGGTTGGAGATCGGCGTGCAGGGCGGGGACGATCCGCGGATCGCCCAGGTGGAGGTCGAGATCCAGCGTCCTCTCCGGAGAGCGACGCCGGCGGAGATCGCCGCCGGCGACTGGTCGGTGCTGCCCCGCGGCCCGTGGGAGGCGCTGCGGATCACGACGGGGCGGAGCTTCGTGGAGCGCGACGTGGCGCTGGGCGGGTATCGCCTCCGCGCGCGGTTTCGGGGCCGCCGCCGCCGGTCCGGGTGGACGCTGAGCGCGGAGCTGGCGGCGGACGGCAAGACGGACGCGCTGGCGGCGCCGGAGGGGCTCGCGGCGGAGGGCGCCCTCGGCGGTTACTGGGTGCACTGGCCGCGCCCCGAGGCCGCGGATTACGCCTACACGGAGGTGTACGACAGGGACGGCCAGCCCGGCCCGGCGAACGCCGACGTGGACGTGGAGGCCGCGGGCTGGACGCTGCGCGGCTCGGCCGCCGGCACGGGATTTCGTCGCGCCGACGTGTCGGACACGGAGCCGCTGCGGGTGGCCGTCCGGCATGTGGACACGTCGGGGAAGGCGTCGCCGGCGCGCGAGGTGGGCGTCACGCCGCTGGAGGTGATCGAGGGTGCGGACGGCGCGGACGGCGTGGGGGTGGAGTACGCCTTTCTCCTGCTGGCGAACGATGTCGCCCCCGCGATCCCCGCCGGCGCCGACGACTGGCTCTACGACCGCCCGGAGGACGGGTGGACGGACGGCTCAGGTGTGGGGAGTCCGGCGACGCCGTTTCTGCAGCGCATCAGGCGGCCCGTCGCCGGCGCGCCCGCGGCCGGCGAGTCGCCGCTTGACGCCGACGGAAACCGGCGCCCTGGCTGGGGCGGTTGGCGGCTTGACGGGCGGTGGCTGATCTGGGGTCGGGACGGTGAGCCCGGCATCCGGGGCCTGGCGGGCTACTCCTCGTCGCTCAGCAGGTCAGGGAGGGCAGCGTCTGTGGCGACGCTGAACTCGGCTCGGTGGCACCTGTCGGGCACGGCGGAGGAGTGGACGGGCGCCCGGACGCTGAGGATCGGCGGGGTGAGCGCGGTCGAGGAAGTGCAACTCGGGTTGGTCGACCCGGGGGGCCTGGTGACTTTGTACGCCCACGCCGAGCACTGGGCGGACTACCGGCTGGTGTCGGTGGCGTTCGCCGACGTGGCCAGCCGGCGCGACGCGACGATCAGCCTCCTCCACGTCGAGAGCGTGGGCGCGCAGCCGGCGTCGGGCGCGATCGCGCTGCACTACACGCCCAGGGGCGGGGACGGCGCGGACGGCCTGCCCGGCCTCCGCGGCCTGGCGGGGTACTCGACGCGGATCGCGCGTTCGACTCGCGCCGCCGAGGCGGCGTCGGCGGACACGAACGCCGAGTGGTTCCTCGGGGGCTCGACCGCCCAGTGGTCGGGCGGCAATCGGACGCTGCAGTTGGGCGGGGTCACCGAGGCCGAGGAGGCGGCGCTCGGGCTAATCGAGGTCGGCGGACTGCTGACGATCTACGTCGACGCCGCGAATTGGGGCGATTACCGCCTGACCAGTCGGTCGTTTGCCGGCGCGGGGGCGACCAGGACCGCGCGAGTGCGGGGCGCCTACGTCGAGAGCGTCGGCGTGCCGGCGACGGCTGGCGGGATGGCGCTGCACTTCACGGAGAAGGGCAAGGACGGCCGGGACGGTGAGCCCGGCATCCGGGGCCTGGCGGGCTACTCCTCGTCGCTCAGCAGGTCAGGGAGGGCAGCGTCTGTGGCGACGCTGAACTCGGCTCGGTGGCACCTGTCGGGCACGGCGGAGGAGTGGACGGGCGCCCGGACGCTGAGGATCGGCGGGGTGAGCGCGGTCGAGGAGGTGCAACTCGGGTTGGTCGATCCGGGGGGCCTGGTGACTTTGTATGCCGACGCCGAGCACTGGGCGGACTACCGGCTGGTGTCGGTGGCGTTCGCCGACGTGGCCAGCCGGCGCGACGCGACGATCAGCCTCCTCCACGTCGAGAGCGTGGGCGCGCAGCCGGCGTCGGGGCCGCTGACGGTGCGCTTGACGCCCCGGGGCGTCGGCGGCGACGACGGCGCCGGCGTCGAGGACGTCTTCCGGACGTTGGCGGCCAACCAGGATCCGGCGATACCGGCCGGCGCCGACGACTGGCTCTACGACCGCCCGGAGGACGGGTGGACGGACGGCGTCACGGGGCTGAGTCCGGCGACGCCGTGGATCCAGAGGCTGACTCGCGCGGTCGGAGGCCACCCGGCGGCGGGCGTCTCGCCCCTGGACGCGGACGGCGCCCGCAAACCGGGGTGGGGCTCGTGGCGGCTGTCGGGCAGGTGGCGCGGGTATGCGGTCGGAGAGCAGGCCCGAGAGGTGTCCGTCGTCGCTAGAACTGGCGGCGCCGGGCAGTCGTCCGCCACGACGTCGTGGCGGAACCCGCAGACGCCGCCTGTCACGTGGCGGATCGTCGTCCGGTTGGGCCTCGGGAAGACGCCGCAGTTACGGAGCCGAGCGTTGAGGTACGTGGCTGCCGGCGCCGCGAATGCGGCGCAGGAGCACACGGAGAGTTTCGTGTCGCCGGCGGCGGAGGCCGGCGACCTGGTCGACGTCGAGGTCAGCCCGGCTGCCGGCACGGCCCCGAACTACCAGGTGGACGGCGGCCAGTCGGCCCAGGCTGTGGCGGCTGCGCCGGCGCTGGGCGTGCCCTCGCCGACTGTCAACGCGGGCGACGCCTACCTGGACGTCATGTGGTCGCACGTCAGCGGCAGGACGGCTCAGACGACCTACGAGATCTGGTACGGGAGCGGGTCGAACAACCCTGGCACGCCGCAAATCACCGGCGTGGCGGGCACTGCGCGAAGGATCACCGGACTGCAGAACGGCGTGCGGCAATGGATCCGAGTCCGGGCGCGTCTCGGCGCCACCGTCAGCTCGTGGTCGTCGTCGTTCATCAGCGGCACGCCGGAGGCGGCGGCGGCGCCGCCGGGGCGGCCGACCAACGTCCGGCTGACTGCCGACGACCACGAGAGCGCGTCGGGGAGCTGGGGGCCGCCGAACGATTGGGGGACCGGAGCGACTCGCCGGTATTTCTGGGAGTTGTGGGTCGGCACGGCGATGGCCGACTCGGGCTACACCGCTGCGACGTTCAGGGCCTTCGCGAGTCTGACGGCCAACACGACGTACACGCTGCGGGTGTACGCCGACACGAGCGTCGGCCGCAGCAGTTCCCGCTCGGACACCGCGACGACTTCGGCGCCTCCCGTCACCGGTGCCGGGTTGCAGCACTTCGTCGGCGCCAAAACCACAGGAGCCCAGTTCCCGACGGCGGTGCGGCGGAGATGGGATGGGTCCGCGTGGGGGGCGTGGAGCGGCGTCAACCCCGCCGTAGTCCCGGGCTACCACTACACGACGACCGATCTCGACGAGACGGCCATCGAGACGTCCGGGCACTTCGGCCGCTGGATCACCGCTCCAGCGAATGGCCCCCCGGGGTTGTTCAGCCGGGGGATACACGGCGTCCGCGGCAGCAGAATGGGCATCCGCGAGGACTACCCGAACAGCGGTGTCTACGTGCGCCTCACCAGCAACCTGACGTGGTTCTCGACGTACGGCAACTCCGAGATTGCGGGCGCGCTGGACGACCTCCGCGGCGGAACCGCGAACTGGGGCTTCTACACCGGCGCGCCGCCAACGGGCTTCGATTTCGACACCGCGGGCGGGTGGTTCAGGTGGGAGCCCGACTGATGCGCATCGAGGTAGCGGGCATCGACGGGGAGCTGTACTACCGGCCGCTGGAGCCGGGAGACGAGGCCGCGGTGTGGCGGTGCTGCGGGCAGCGAGAGCCGAGGCCGCCCTATCGAGCGTGCATCGACCTGGTGAGCGATCAACTGGAGGCCGACGGCCACGGCGGCAGCTATCTGGCCCCGGCAGCCAGCGCCGTCGCGCGGCGGCTGCTGGCGGTCTACGATGACCAGGCGGTCGCGCTGATCACCGCGCACTGGCCGGCTGCGATAACGGGCACTCCGGCCCTGGAGATCGACCCAGCCGGCGAGGACCTCGCCGGCGACGCCGCGCGTGACGGCCTCGTGTGGCTGGCGCAGGTCGGCCATGCAGCCGCGGAGGTGACGATCCACTGGCCGCCAGACCGCGGCATCGAGCGGTTCTCCGCGAGCGAGTTGCCGTCACGCTGGGGCCGAGCCGGCCGGACACTGGCGTTCACTGGCGATTAGCAAGCCGACTGCGCAGCGTTTCTCGCATGACTGCGCAGTTTTTTCTCGCATGAATGGGCCGCTGTTTCTCGCACAACCCTAGTCACGGACTGGTTCACGGGTGGCGCGGACTGCGCCACCCGGGTTCTGGCCCCGCACGCCGAGGCAACGCCCGGTCGGTTTCGGCATAGGGTCGCGCCGCGCCGACTGTCGGTGCGCGGGCCTGCCATCCGTGCGCCCGATGACGGGCGCACGGACTAGTTCGCGGGTGGCGCGGATCGCGCCACCCGGGTTCTGGCCGGCATCCGGTGACTGAGGGTTTGGAAGACGCTGAGGAGCGTCGTGGAGGATTGCGCATGAAGCCGAGGACGAAGTGGACACTCGGGAAGTTCGCCCAGGAACAACGGGCCAAGACGTGTTCGAGGCTCGCCCACGAGAAATGCGGCAAGGACGGCTGCAAGTGTTGCGCTTGCGGTTCGACGATCGAGCCGAATCGCCGGCTCATGAACCCGCTCGATGACTTCGGCCGGGCGCGACTTTCGAAGCATTACTTCATGCGGGACTTCCTGTACTCGGAAATCGCCGCGGCTCACCGCATACCGAACCTGCCGGACGACGCCGAACTGGCCGTCAGGGCAGGGAAGGCCCTTTGCCGGAACCTCCTGGAGCCCCTCCGCCGGGTCTTTGGCCACGTCACGATCCGCTCCGCCTTTCGCAGCGCCAGCGTGAACGGCTTCGGCAACTGCAAGGGCATGGATTGCTCCTCAAACAAGGCGAGCTACGCGAACCACATCTGGGACCGCAAGGACAGTGACGGCTTCATGGGCGCGACGGCATGCATCGTCATCCCCTCGTTCGTCGACTGGATGAACGAGGGGGAGGGGCGAGACTGGCGCGTCCTGGCGTGGTTCACCCATGGCCACCTGCCGTATTCGGAGATGGTCTTCTTCGTCAAGAGCGCGGCGGTCAACCTCACCTGGCGCGGGGACCCGTGCGACCAAGCCCAGGACGGCGAGGTCCGAGAGTTCGACGGCAGTTGCAGCAGCATCGTTTGGCAGTCTGAACCCAGGCGCAGAGTTGATTCCTTCATGGAACCGGCCGGTCTGTTGATCAAGAACGGAGAGCCGAAGGAGTGGCACGACCGCAACGAGCACTACGACGACTGCCTCCATCATCTCTCTGGCGCCAGCCCGGCCCTCTCGGACTACCTGAATCAACTCCGCGAGGCGAAGGGGGAGGAGGACGAGCGCTTCGAAGGACTCGTCGAAGAGTGGAACGCTGCGCAGAAGCCGTGGATCTCCTTCGACAGATGGCGTAGCGGGCAGGTTCAGGCCATCAAGGAGGCTTGGAAGGACGCCGGTTGCGGTACCGCCCCGTTTCGGGAAAAGGAGCGGTGGTACCAGCGACAAGTCGAAGATACCGGTTCGTAAGTAGCTCGTTGCCTGTCGGCGGCTCTAGCCCGAAGTTCTGCGCGCCAAGATGGGAAATCCCCTGCAATGACGGGGCTTAGCGGCGTTTCCGGGGTGTACGCTACTGGGTACGCAGCTTTCAGGGTCGGACGCGGAGGAGGCTGAAGGCTTGTTCCTGGAGTGGCGTGGGCCGAGCCAGGATGTCCGCGGTGGAGGCGCCGGTGTTGTGCATCCGCACGCGGTTTCGGGTCAGCGTGGCCAAGTCGGCGAGCAGGGTCTGGAAGCTGTGGACGGGGAGTCCGTCCGGTGTGCGCCTGGAGTTGGCCTTGGCGCGGGCGGCGGGTGACCGGCGCGCGGGTTCGACGGGTGACTTGCGGTGTTCGGCGGGCTGGTGGTCGTCGAAGAGCAGGGGTGCGAGAGAGCGGCGCATGTGCCACTCGACGTAGTAGGCGAGCATGCACAGGAAGACGTGGGCCCGCACCCTTGAGGCGAGGCGATGGTGTACGGGGCGCACCTTGAGGTCGACGCTCTTGAAGCTGCGGAAGGCGCGTTCCACGCGGCTGAGGCTCTTGTAGGAGCGCACCGCTTCGTTTGCCGGCAGGCGGTCTTCCGGGACGTTTGTGCGGATGACGTAGAAGCCGTCGAGCGCGGCTTCCTCGGCGATGCGCTCTTGGTTGCGGTGGTACTCGAAGCTGTCCTCGGTGATCTCGACATCGAAGTGCTTGCCGACCTTGTAGGCGCCGAGGGCGCGGTCGACGCGCACGGCGATCTTGTCGCTGCCGCGCAGGGGACTCTTGTGTCGCCGTGTCGCCTTGACGACGGCATCGAGCTTGCGCTCGGTGGAGTCGAGCAGCTCCAGGCGCTTGCGGGTCCGCTCGGCAGCCAACAGCGGGTTCCGGCACACGATCAGGCGCTCGCCAGGGTACAGATCGGGGACGCTGATCTCGGCCATGTCCCGCTGGTCGAAGAGCGACAGTTGCAGGTGGCCCTGCTGCGCCAGAGTGCGGATCTGAGGCGCGCGCAGGGCGCTGATCCACGACAGACCGGAGGGCTCGAGGTCCTCGCGGATGCGGGCGTTGGTGAGCAGGCCGCGGTCCCCGACCATCACCATCCTCTCCAGCGAGAAACGCTCGCACAGCTTGTGCACCTGGGCGCCAAGGGTCGCGGGATCGGCGGTGTTGCCCTCGAAGACTTCGACCGCGACCGGGCATCCGTCCCGGTTGCAGAGCAGGCCGAAGACGATCTGGGGCTTGCCTCGCTTGCGGTCCCTGGAGTAGCCGTGCCTGGCCAGCGGGCACTTCTTGCCCTCGAAGTAGACCGAGGTCACGTCGCAGAGGACCAGCGAGCCGTCTTCGAGATGTCGCTTGGCGAGGCGCCGCTCGATCCGTCGCTGCCGCTTGAGCAGCCAGTCCATGGCGCCGTAGAGCTCGTCGGCCGAGGCCTCCTCGACGCCGAGTTCCTCCGACAGGGTGTGGGTCACGGTTTCGCTTGCGAGTCCGCGCGCGGTGGCGAGCTTGGAGCGGGGGTCGAAGATGCGGGCCGCGATCATGGCTGTAGCGAGCGTCCGCTCGCGTGAGGGCCGGCGGTCGAGGAGCGGCTCGATTGAGAGCCTTCGAGCAGCGCCGAGCACAGCGGCGACGTGGCCGTGCGGTCTGGCGCGGACGATCTCGAAGGCGGCGTCGAGCGAAGCCAGCGCGACGCCTCCCCTGAGCAGGGTGCGGAAGCCCTCGACGAGCTCGTCGGGCCACTTGGAGAGGTTGGCGAGTGTGCGCTTCTTGACCTTTCCGTGCTGTCGGTAGGACTCGCGCAGTAGGACGGCAGGGGGTGAGTTCCGGTTGGGCACGCTTTCGATGTACATGGCTTCTCATACTACACCAGACTATTCATATTGTCTACTTGTGCAGCTACATATACATGGCTACACGATGCAGCCCGGAAAGAGCCGCAGACACCCAAGAACCTTAGGCGTGGCAAGGGCTTTCGCACCCTCAGAAGCCCCAGAACGACCAGAACTTCGGGCTAGCAGATGAGCTGCGCCGAACCGGTGAGTGCTGCCGCAGTCATGGCGCGTGCGAGTGCCGCATCGGCGGTTGCGAGCGGGCAGTCGAGTTGTTGGGCCAGCGCCGCGTAGACGGCGTCGTACACGGTGAGATCCAAGGCGAAAGCCAAGCTACGGGCCGGTGGGATGAGTTCGGCCAGTGGTGTCAGCACCATCGGCACGGCGGCTAGCGTCTGAAACGCGGCGTCGGCATCGGGTCGTGACAGAGCGCCCCGGCGGACCTTCGTCCAGAGAACGTTCGCGGCTTCCAGCAGCAAGAAGTCCGGGGCGTGAAGGACATCTCGGTCCAGGAGTTCGAGGGCAACAGGGCTGCTTTCGTCTTCGAGAACCCACTTCAGGGCGGCACTGGCGTCAACGACGACGCGTTGGAGCGGCAAGGCGGGTCAGCCCGAGAGGTCGTGGGCTCTTCCGTCCCGCAGTTTCCGAATCAACTGCTCGACGGGCTCGTCGTCGTCGTGGGCTATCGCCGCGCGGACGGCGTTGAGCCGAGCCCGCGTTGCTTCCCGGTCGATGCCCAAGGCCATCGCCAGCGACCGGCGCGCTTCTTCCTCGGTTGACGTGCCTGCGGCCGCTGCGCGGCGCCGCAAGGCCTGCACTACTGCTTCGTCGACGTTACGAATGGTGAGTTGGCCCATGGGCCGAAAGATTACAATGACAGCGCATTCATTGCAATCATAGCTGTGGTTGCTACTTCGCCGACCCAACCAGCCCCAGCAGCTCGTCGACTTCCTTCGGCACCGCCGCGCTCAGGATCTCCGGCTCGCCCTCGGTGACCAGCACGGTGTCCTCGATGCGGATGTGGATGTTGCGCTCGGGGATCTCGATGATCGGCTCGACGGCGATGACCATGCCGGGCTCGAAGGGCAGGGAGCCGTCGCCGACGTCGTGGACGGAGAGGCCGACGAAGTGGCCGGCGCCGTGGGCGGGTTTGTCCTCGAAGCCCCAGCGGTCGTAGATCTCACGGCAGATCTCGGTGGTTTCGCGCCGGGTGGCGCCGGGGCGCATGGCGGCGATGATCGCCTTCTGCGCTTCGAGGACGGCGCGGTAGGCGCGCTCCTGGACCTCGTCGAACTTCCCGTTGACCGGCCAGGTGCGGGTGATGTCCATCGTCATGTAGGCGAAGGAGGCGCCGTAGTCCATGACGACGAGGTCGCCGTCTTCCATTTTCCGGTCGTTCCTGACCCAGTGCCAGATGAGGCCGTTCGGCCCCGAACCGACGATCGCGGGGTAGGCCTCCATTTCGGCGCCGTGCTGAAGGAAGACATGCTTGGCCGCGGCCTCCAGCTCGTACTCCCAGGCACCGGCGCGGGTGGCGCGGATCGCGGCCGCGATCCCGTCGGCACTGACCTTGCCGGCGCGGCGCAGGATCTCGATCTCGCGCGGCGTCTTGATCATCCGCAGACGGTCGAGGTGGGGCGTCAGGTCGCGCAGCTTGGCGTAGGGATAGCGGCTGCGAATCGTGTGGACCTGCTGGGCCTGCTCGCTCGGCTGACCGCCCCAGGGGTTTTGCTCGCGCCGGCCCAGGTAGAGACCCTTCTCGTTGCGGGCGAGGTCGACTTCATCGCGTTCGCCGTGGCGCATCCAGAGCAGCTTGCCGGTCTCTCCTGGCATCCGCCCGCGACGCCGTGCCAGGTGTTCGGGCAGGTAGGCGAGGTGGTCGACCACGAAACCGTGGCCCTCGGCCTTCTCGGGCGCGTAGAGCCAGTTCGGGCCGTCGATGAACTTCTCGCGGTCACCCTGGTGGGGCAGGTAGAGCCGCGCCTCGCAACCGTCGACCTCCAGCAACAGCGCCGCGTTTCGGCCCTCGTAGCCGGTCAGGTAGTAGAAGTCGTGGTCCTGCCGGAAGCGGACGCCGTAGCGGGGCATCGTCTCCGAGAACATGAGCACCGCGCCCACTTCCAAGCGCTCGCACAGGCGGGCCCGGCGCTCGGCAAACTCCTCCGCTGGATAAGTGGCCCGCTGGGCGTTTGCCGCGACGGCCGCCATACAGAGAAGGGGCAAGAGGAGCGGTGTGGAGATGTTCGGCCGGTAGTGCATGGCGAAGTTCTTGCCTGATGGGGGAGAAGTTGTCACTCGGCAGGTGAGAATTCCCCGGTTATTTCGACAAATTGGGCAGGAATCCCTTTTTTTGTTGATCGGCGGACTAGCGGAGAGGAATTTCTGAGCCTTCTCTGGTCGACAGCCGTTTTTTTGTGCAGCCGTCGAGATTTCTACCGCCTCCGCCCGCCGCCGATCGCCACCGCGCCTGCCTTCGCGAACGGGGCAAAGAAGTCGTTGCCCTTGTCGTCGATCACGATGAAGGCGGGGAAGTTCTCGACCTCGATCTGCCAGATCGCCTCCATGCCCAAGTCCTCGAACTCGCGGACCTCGACCTTGCGGATGCTCTGCTCTGCTAGCGCGGCCGCCGGACCGCCGATCGAGCCGAGGTAGAAGCCGCCGTGTTTCTGGCAGGCGCGCCGCACTTCCGGCGAGCGGTTGCCCTTGGCCAGCATGATCATGCTGCCGCCGCGGCTCTGGAACAGGTCGACGTAGGGGTCCATCCGGCCGGCCGTCGTCGGCCCGAACGACCCGGAGGCCTTGCCTTCGGGCCGCTTGGCGGGGCCGGCGTAGTACACGGGTTGGTCCTTGAAGTACTGCGGCAGGTCGGAGCCTGAGTCGAGCAGTTCCTTGAGCCGGGCGTGCGCGATGTCGCGGGCGACGATCAGCGGGCCGCTGAGGGAGAGCCGGGTGGCGACCGGGTACTTCGAGAGCTCCGCCCGGATCTCGTCCATCGGCCGGTTCAGGTCGATGGCGACGACCTGACCGCTCAGCTCGTCTTCTACGATCTCGGGCAGGTACTTCGCCGGGTTCGTCTCCAACTGCTCCAGAAACACGCCGTTGCGGTTGATCCGGCCCAGGATCTGGCGGTCGGCCGAGCAGGAGACGCCCAGGCCCACCGGCAGCGAGGCGCCGTGACGCGGCAGGCGGATGACCCGCACGTCGTGCGCGAAGTACTTGCCGCCGAACTGGGCGCCGATGCCGATGCGCGTGCAGAGGTCGAAGATCTGCTGCTCCATCTCCAGGTCGCGGAATGCCTGTCCGAGTTCGTTGCCGGTGGTGGGCAGGTCGTCCATGGCGTGGCAGGTCGCGAGCTTGAGCGTCTTCATCGTGGACTCGGCCGAGGTGCCGCCGACGACAAGGGCAATGTGGTAGGGCGGGCAGGCCGAGGTGCCGAGGGTGCGGAGCTTCTCGTCGACGAAGTTCATCAGCGAGATCGGGTTCAGGATCGCCTTCGTCTCCTGGTACAGGAAGCACTTGTTGGCGGAGCCTCCGCCCTTGGCGATGAACAGGAAGCGATACTCGTCGCCGCGGGCGGCGTAGAGGTCGACCTGCGCGGGCAGGTTCGTGCCGGTGTTCTTCTCCTCGTACATCGACAGCGGCGCCATCTGGGAGTAGCGCAGGTTGCGCTCCTGGTAGGCGTCGAAGATGCCGCGGCAGAGGACCTCCTCGTCGTCGCAGTCGGTGTACACGTCCTGGCCCTTGTAGCCGAGCGCGATCGCGGTGCCCGTGTCCTGGCAGCCGGGGAGCACCCGGCCGGCCGCGATATTCGCGTTCTTGAGCAGTTCGAGCGCCACGAAGCGGTCGTTCGCGGAGGCTTCCGGATCGTCGAGAATGCGGCGCAACTGTTTCAGGTGGCCGGCGCGCAGCAGATGGGCGATGTCGTCCATTGCGTCGCGGGCGATGAGCCGCAGCGCTTCCGGCTCGATGTGGAGAGTCTCGCGGCCGCCGGCCGACTCGACGCGGACGTGGTCCGATGTCAGCAGGCGATACTCCGGCTCGTTGTCGCGGTGTTCGAAGAGGTGTTGATGGCGGAACTCAGGCATGGTGTGAGGTTAGCCCGGATCGCTGCGAGCCGTGAAGCGAGCGGCACTGCGGCACGTGCCCCGCTGTTAGTCTGCCCGACATCTCCATGCGGTCCTTCGTTCCCGTCTCTCTATTGGCCGGTGTCGTTGCCGGCGGCTGCCTCTATCGGTCGGACGTGCAAGTGACCCGGCGCCCGTGGGGCGAAGTCGACGGGAAGGAAGTCGAGTTGTTCCGCATTGCGCGGTTCGACGGCACCACGGTCGAAGTCTCCGAACTGGGCGGCGCGATCGTGTCGATGCGGGTGCGCGACCGCGACGGTGAGTTCGCCGACATCGTGCTGGGATTCGATGACCTCGAGTCCTACCTTGCCGACACGAACCCCTACTTCGGCGCCATCGTCGGCCGCTACGCGAACCGGATCGCGGGTGGACGCTTCACGCTCGACGGCGAGACCTACACCCTGCCGCAGAACAACGGGGAGAACAGCCTCCACGGCGGCGTCCGCGGTCTGACTCGCGTGGTCTGGGAGGGCGAACCGTTCGAAACGCAGACCGAAGGTGGCGTGTTGCTGCGGTACCGGAGTCCGGATGGCGAAGAGGGTTACCCGGGCAACGTGGACTTCCAGGTGCGGTACTCCCTGGTGCTTGGAGGTGATCTCCGGATCGAAGCGGAGGCCGTGACCGACAAGCCCACCGTGGTCAACCTGTCCTTCCATTCCTACTTCAACCTGAAAGGGGAAGGCGAGGGCGACATCTTGGACCACGAGCTCTACCTGAACAGCTTGCAGTACACGCCGGTTGGCGAGACGCTGATCCCGACCGGCGAGATCGCGCCTACTGAAGGCACACCGATGGACTTCTTCAACGCGGCAGTGATCGGGGACCGGATCGACGGCGACTTCGAACAGCTCCGGTTCGGCGGCGGCTATGACCACAACTGGGTGTTGCGGCCGGCGGAGGGTGACGATGAACTGCGTCTGGCGGCGATTGCTGTCGAACCAGTGAGCGGCCGGCAACTCCACGTGCGGACAACGGCGCCCGGCCTGCAGCTCTACACGGGGAACTTTCTCGACGGCACGCTGGTCGGCAAGAGCGGCCGCCCGTACGTCCACCGGGGCGGTTTCTGCCTCGAGACGCAGCACTTCCCGGACTCTCCGAACCAGCCGTCCTTCCCGAGCACGGTGCTGCGGCCAGGAGAGACCTACCGGCAGGTCACGGAGTACGTGTTCATGACCTACCGCCGGAGGCACATGGCGGAACTGGCTCGATACGCCGGCACCTCCGAAAATCTGATTACGCCTGAGGAGCTTCAGGCGCTTCGCCGCCGCGGGTAGGCCGAAACCCTGGCACCCACGCCGCGTAGGTTAGAACCATAGAATGCCGCGGATGAGACGATCAGCCGGTGGAGTACGTCCGCCGGGGGTGGCGGTGCGCCGGTGAGCACCCTCGCGAACCCCGGCGGCGGTGCGTCTGAACCGCCGCGCCCCGATCTATCCATCCTGCGCGACGACGACGAGTACGAATACCGGCCTCGAAGGGGCCGCTACATCAAGTGGGGCGTCTTCCTGGTGCTCGTCGTAGCAGCCGTCTACGCCTGGCGGACGGTGCCGTTCGACCAGTACGCGCCGTGGCTCATGCCCGAGGTGGAGACGGCGACCGTGCAGCGGCTGACCGCGGAGCAGGCGTCGGCGGTGCTCAACGCGACCGGCTACACCTACGCGCGGGTGCGGGCGGCGGTGGGGTCGAAGATCACGGGTCGGATCACGGAGCTCCATGTCGACGAGGGGGACGCGGTGGCGGCCGGGGATCTGATCGCCGTGCTGGACAGCGAGGACTTGAAGGCCGCCGTGCGCCGGGCCGAGGCGGCCCTGATCGAGTCGACGGCGCGGCTCGCCGACGCGGTGCGCGAGGAGGGTCGTCAGCGCCGGATCGTCGAGGCGGGCGTGGCCCCCAGCGCGGACCTCGACGCGGCGATCACGACTCTCCAGGTGGCGAAAGCCCAGGTGGGCACGGCGCGAGCCAGCCTCGACTCGGTCCGGGCCCAGTTGGAGTACACGGTGATCCGCTCGCCGGTCGACGGCGTGGTCATCGAGCGCACGGTCGAAGTGGGGGAGATGGTCGCGCCGGGCGGTTTCACCAGCCAGCAGTCGACCGGCGCCCTGGTCCGGATCGCCGATCCGACGTCCCTCGAGGTCGAGGCGGACATCAACGAGAGCTACATCGCCCGCATCGAACTCGGCCAGCCGGCCTCGATCCGGGTCGATGCCGTCCCCGACCACGAGTACACCGGCAGCCTCCGGCAGATCGTGCCGACCGCCGACCGCCAGCGGGCCGTGGTTCAGGTCAAGGTGACGATCGACGACCGCGACGAACGTCTGGTGCCGGACATGAGCTGCACCGTCACCTTCCTGCAGGAGGGCACGGACCAGGCGGCATTGGAGGCGGCGCCGAAGGTCCTGATTCCGGCGACGGCGGTTCTGACCGAGGGCGGCCGGAGCTATGCCTGGGTGGTTCGGGATGGCGCGTTGGTGCGCTCGCCGATCGAGTTGGGCCTGGAGCAGGACAACGAGTTCGAAGTGCAGTCGGGACTGAGCGGCGGCGAGACGGTTGTGCGGCGGCCGTCGGCGGAGCTCGTCGATGGGATGCGGGTGCGCGAGGTCTCGTGACGCCAATGGACGATGACCGGCACAGCAAGAGAAGTGCGCATACACACAGCGCCATGGAGGATCTGATCCATGACTGAAGCGGAGCGAAGAGGCGAGCGTACACACGGCGCCATGGAGGCTTTGTTCCATGGCTGAGACCGTCGTCCAATTGCGGGACATAACGAAGAACTACCGGCGCGACGCCTTCGAGTTGAAGGTGCTGCAGGGCATTACTCTGGACGTCGAACAGGGCGACTTCGTGGCGCTGATGGGGCCCTCAGGCTCAGGCAAGAGCACGCTGCTCAACCTGCTCGCCGGCATCGACCGGCCGAGCGGCGGCGAACTGACGGTTGCCGGGCAGCAGGTAGGCCGTCTGAGCGAAAGCAAGCTCGCCCAGTGGCGCCAGCGAAACATCGGCTTCATCTTCCAGTTCTACAACCTGATTCCCGTGCTCACCGCGTACGAGAACGTGGAACTGCCGCTGACGCTTCGGCGGTCTTCGAAGGCGGCGCGCCGTAAGAGGGTCCAGACCGCGCTTTCCGTGGTCGGCTTGCAAAACCGAATGAAGCACTATCCGCGGCAGCTCTCGGGCGGCCAGGAACAGCGGGTCGCGATCGCCCGCGCGATCGTCACCGACCCGACTCTGTTGCTCGCCGACGAGCCGACCGGCGACCTCGACGCCGACTCGGGCCGCGAAGTGCTCGACCTTCTCGTGCAACTGAACCAGCAGTTCAACAAGACGATCCTCATGGTGACCCACGATCCGATCGCGGCGGCGCGCGCGAAGCGCCTGCTGCGTCTCGACAAGGGCCAACTGGTTTCGTCCGAGGTGGGGGCGGGCGGATGATCAAGCTGATCCGGCGGAACCTGCTGCGCAACAAGAGGCGCACCTTCCTGACCATGGCCAGCCTGGCCATGGCCCTGTTCATCCTGGCGCTGCTCGGCGTGGTCAACGACGCGATGAGCTTTGCCGACGAGTCGTCGATTCCGGACCGCCTGGTCGTCCGCAACGCGATCTCGCTCACCTTCTCCTTGCCCGAGGCGTACGAAGAGCGGCTGCGGACGATCGATCACGTCGAGGCGGTGACGCCGCAGAACTGGTTCCAGGGCGTCTACAAGGACACGAGGCCTGAGAACTTCTTCCCGCGCTTCACGATCGATCCGGAGACCTTCCGCGACGTCTTCTACGACGTCGATTTCAACGAAGAGGAGTGGCAGGCGTTCGCGGCGCAGCGGACCGCCTTTGCCGCCGGCCGGACGCTGGCGGAGGCCCAGGGCTGGTCGATCGGCGACGTGATCGCGATCCAGGGCGACATCTTCCCGATCAACGTGGAGCTCGAACTGCGCGCGATCTTCGATACGGAGGAGGAGTCGCAGGAGCGGCAGATCTACTTCCACCGGCGCTACGTCGAGGAGGCGATGAACAACCCGGGCCAGAACGGCACCTACTGGCTGCTCCTCGACGACCCGGACGCGGCGCCGGCGGTGATCGCGGCCGCCGAGGCGATGTTCGAGAACTCGGACAACCAGGTGCGGGCGGAGACCGCGGAGGCGTTCGCCGCTTCGTTCACGGAGATGCTCGGCAACGTCCAGTTCTTCTTCTCCGCGATCGGGTTGGCGATCGTCGTGTCGATCTTCCTGATCACGGCCAATACGATGGCAATGGCGGCACGTGAGCGGACGACCGAGGTCTCGGTGCTCCGCACGCTCGGCTTCCGCCGCAACCAGGTGATCGGCATGGTGATCGGCGAGTCGCTGGCGGTGGGCGTGTTCGGTTCGCTACTGGGTATCGCGCTCGCGGCGGGTGCGCTCCAGGCTCTTGTGCCGGTCCTGGACGGGTTCGGTTTCGGCTTCGGCGGCTTCGATCTCGACCGCCAGACGGCGGCCACCGCGGTCGCGATCGGCATCGCGATTGGGCTGCTGAGCGGCGTCTTCCCGGCAGTGGCCGCTGCCCGGCTCAAGATCGTCGACGGGCTCCGGAGGGTCTGACGGTGGACAGCTTTGCTCGAGTAACGGCGGTGCCCGGGCCCACGGAACTGGAGGCGGATCGATGATCCCGATCAAGTACACCTACCGCAACCTGTTCGAACGCCGGGGCGTGGCCTTCATGACCCTGGCCTCGATCGGCTTCGTCGTGCTCGTCTACATCGGCGTTCTCGCTCTCGCCGGCGGCCTGCGGGCAGCCTTTTCGGAGACCGGCGACCCCTCGATCGTCATCGTGATGAGGGACGGCACGCGCAGCGAGATGGAGAGTTCCTACGGTCAGGAGAGCCACCGTTTGCTGGCGGCGATGCCGGGAGTGGAGCGCGGCGACGATTCGGTGCTGGCGTCGGGCGAGGTGGTGACGGTTCAGATCTTCGAACGGGTGGACGGAACCGAGACGAACGTGATGGTCCGCGGCGTCGAGCCGGCGGCGTTTGCGATCCGGCCGACCTTCGAAATTGCAGAGGGCAGGGTCTTCGAGCCGGGGCGCGGCGAGATCATCGTCGGCCGCAGCCTCGCCGGGAGACTCGGGCTGCGGATCGGCGACGAGCGCAAGATGGGTCGCACCACGTTCCGTGTGGTCGGTACGTTCACGGGTGTGGGCGCACACGGTTCCGAGATCTGGGGCGATGCCCGTGACCTCGGCGACTCGTTCCGGCGCAGCGGTTACTACTCCTCGACGCGGCTCAAGGCGGCTTCACCGGCCGCGACCCGAGATTTGATCGCGACGATCAAGGACGATCAGCGGCTCCAGGTGTTGGCGGTTCCGGAGACGGAGTACTACGAGCAGCAGACGGATGCGGCCTCGGGCCAGTTCATCATCCTCGGCAACGTGCTCGCGGTCCTGATGGCGGTCGGCGCCTGTTTCGCCGCCGCGAACACGATGTACGCCCAGGTCGCCGCCCGCGCCCGCGAGATCGGCACCCTGCGCGCGCTCGGCTTCCGGCGTCGCTCGATCATGGGCAGCTTCTTCCTGGAAGCGGTGCTCCTGGGCCTGGTCGCCGGCGGCTTCGGCGCTCTCCTCGCCCTGCCCCTGAACGCGATCCAGACCGGCACGATGAACCAGGTGACGTTCAGCGAGATCACTTTCCAACTGCGCACGACCCCATTCGCGATGTTCTCCGGCATCTTCCTTGCGACCATCACCGGCGTCATCGGCGGCCTGCTGCCCGCCTTCGGCGCCTCGCGGCAGAAGATCACCGACCTCCTCCGCGAAGCGTAGCGCCCCGCCCCCCTCAAAGGAGCTCGGCTTCGCCTCGCGCCCCATTCCGTCCGCGCTCCGCCGCTCCGCGTCGCCGCACGGAAGCCGGCCAGAGGCCGGCGCACCCAGCAGGGGGCTTCGGTTTCAGTACCAGCGTTGCACTGCCGCACATTCATCCGCTGGGTCCGCCGGCCTCTGGCCGGCTTTCCGAGAAACACCGCGCGAGGCGGCAGCCTCGCTCCTTTCTCTTCAGCGCCTCGCGCCCCATTCCGTCCGCGCTCCGCAGCTCCGCGCCGTCGCACGGAAGCCGGCCAGAGGCCGGCGCACGCAGCAGGGGGCTTCGGTTCAGTACCAGCGTTGCACTGCCGCACATTCATCCGCTGGGTCCGCCGGCCTCTGGCCGGCATTTGGCGATGCCGCGAAGCGGCGAGCGATATACGGCGTGTAACCTAGTTGGATAGTGCCCCTGCCTCCGGTCAGTCTTCGTCTCCTCCAGACTCTCGCACTCGTCGCCCCGGCCCTTCTCCTCGCCGCCTGCGCCGACGCCCCCACGCCGGCCCCCGCGTCCGCCCCAACCCCCCTCCCCAACATCGTCCTCATCGTCCCCGACGATCTCGGACGCCGCGACGTCAGCTTCCACGGCGGCGACATCGGGACCCCGAACATCGACCGGATCGCGGCCGAGGGAGTTCTGATCGAGCGCTTCTACAGCGCTCCGGTGTGCTCGCCGACGCGGGCGGGGCTGATGACCGGCCGCTATCCGATCCGCTTCGGGCTGATGCGGGCGGTGATCGCACCTTGGCGCAACTACGGTCTCGACACGTCGGAGGTCACTCTGCCGGAGATCCTGGCCCGGGCCGGCTACGAGCACCGCGCGATCTTCGGCAAGTGGCACCTGGGCCACTTCGACCGCAAGTACCACCCGTTGCGCCGGGGCTTCACGGAGTTTGTGGGCCACAACACGGCGGTGGACTACTTCACCAAGGAACGCATCGGCGAGCGGGACTGGAGCCACGACTACGGGTCGGTGGACGAAGAGGGATACGTGACGGACCTGCTGGCCGAGCATGCGGTGGGGTTCATCGACCGTCATGCCGGCGGTGAGGAGCCATTCTTCCTCTACGTCCCGTTCAGCGCGCCGCACTCGCCGCTGCAGGCGAAGGAGGATGACCTGCCGCTCTACGCGGACCTGGGTGCACTCGAGCCGCCGCGCGGTTGGGAGGAATCGACGGCTGGACGGCCGCTTGCCAGCGACGAGCGACGGCAGAACGGCCGCCGCGTGCACGCCGCGATGGTCCACGCGCTCGATGAGGGCGTCGGCCGTATCCTCGATGCGCTTGACGAGCACGGCATCGTGGACAACACGCTCGTGCTCTTCTTCAGCGACAACGGCGGTTCTGTCGGCATCGGCGACAATGGCCCGTACCGGGGCGCCAAGGGCAGTGTCTTCGAGGGCGGTACCCGGGTCGCGGCTGCGGCGCACTGGCCGGCTGGCGACATCGCGGGCGGCGGGCGGATCACCGCGCCGGTGTCCTATATCGACGTGCTCCCGACGCTCATGGGCATCGCCGACATCGAGGACCACGGCGGCAAGGCGCTCGACGGCGTCGATGTCGGCGACGTGTTGAACGGTGAGAACTCGGCTGGGCCGGAGCGCGATCTCTACTCCTTCATCGCCCAACTCGACCCCGAACGGGAGCAGGTTTCGGTGACGGAGGGCGAGTGGAAGCTCGTCGTCGTCGGGCCGCCGCTGGTGCGGGAGGGCGCCGTGGACGGGTCGCGGACGATGCTGTTCCGGCTGGCGGAGGATCCGCTCGAAGAGCGGGACGTGGCGGCTGATCATCCCGATCTGGTGGCCCGTCTGGTCGAGAAGGCGACCGACTTCCGGGCGTTGCAGCCCCCGAATCCGGTGGCGCCGTTCTTCACCGGCCGCGAAGACTTCCAGCCGCCGCCGAACTGGCAGTTCGCGGAGGAAGAGTGATGGGCAGATCCTGGCGTTGGGTCCCGATCCTGGTGGTGCTGGCGGCCGGCTGCGTTGCGGCGCCGGACGCGGACGACAGCGCCGCCGCCAGCGAGGCGGAGCGCCCGAACATTCTCCTCATCCTGATCGACGACCTCGGCTTCGAGGCGATCGGTTCCTATGGCGGTGCCTCCTACCAGACCCCGAACATCGATCGTCTGGCCGCGGAAGGGGTCCGCTTCAGCCACGCCTACGCGATGCCGCTGTGCGCGCCCTCGCGACTCAAGTTGATGACCGGGAGGTACAACAGCCGCAACTACACGGAGTGGGGGGTTCTGCCGCCGGACGAGGTCACGGTCGCCAACCTGCTCCAGGACGCGGGCTACGCCACGTTCCTGGCCGGCAAGTGGCAAATGTCGGGCTTCGAGCAGGTCTGGGCGCCCGAGAAGGACTGCTGCCAAGGTCAAGGCCAGACGCCGGAGGAAGCCGGTTTCGACGACTATCTGGTCTGGCACTACCACGAGAAGGGCGGGCGTTACGCCGATCCGCTGCTGTGGGGTCCTGGCGGGGAAGGCGGGACCTACGAGGGCGGCTACGGCCCCGATCTGTTCGCGGACTTCCTGCTTGCGCGGATCGGGGAGCAGGTGGCCGACCACCCTGAACGGCCGTTTCTCGCCTACCACGCAATGGCGCTCGTCCACGACCCGTTCGTGCCGACGCCGGACAGTGCGGACTGGAGCGGCAATCGCAACGCCCGGGACAGCGCGTACTTTCCCGACATGGTCGCCTACACGGACAAGCTGGTCGGCCGGGTAGTGGACGGACTCGAGGACCTGGGAGTCCGCGACAACACTCTGATCCTGCTCACTGCGGACAACGGTACGCCGACACAGATCACGAGCGAGATGCAGGACGGCGCCGTGATCCCCGGCGGCAAGGGCAAGACGATCGACTACGGCGTACACGTTCCCTTCGTCGCCTCCTGGCCGGCTGCGGTTGAGAGTGGCAGGCTCTCAGACGCCCTGATCGACTTCAGCGACTTTCTGCCGTCGATCGCGGATGCCGCGGGCGCCGCGCTGCCGGAGGCTCGGGTGTTCGACGGCCGGAGCTTCCTGCCTGTCCTGCGCGGCGAGGTGGACTCAGCCCGGGACTGGATCTTCACCGATTTCCGGCCGCGCTTCATGACCATCGAGGAGGTGACCTTCGTCCACGACCGCCGCTACAAGCTGTACGACGACGGTCGGTTCTTCGATTTCGAGAAAGACGTGCAGGAGCAGAGCCCCCTGGCCGCCGGCGACCTGACGGAGGAGGAGGCCGCCGCCAGGTCCACTCTCAGGGACGCCATGGATCAGGTTCGTGGCAGGTAGTCTGGGAGCCTTGGATCGAGGAGGATGGAGATGCGTTCGACTCTGACTGCCTTGTTCGGTTCGTGCCTGCTGCTGCTCAACGCATGCGGCGGGTCACCTCCGGCCGACGCGGGAACGGCTGCGGACGAGAATCCCGCCGCGGCGTTCGGCGGCGCTTGGGAACTGGTCTCGATCGTGCGCCATTCGGCGGACGGCGAGGAGCTGTCGCGCAACGAGGAGTCGACCGGCTTCATCATGTACGACCCGGCTGGCGCCATGGGCGTCGTGATCCAGGGCGCCGACCGTCAGGCCGCCACCCCGGGAACTCGTGCGACGCCGAAAGAACGGCTCGCCGCCTACCGGTCGTACACGGCGTACTTCGGGGCCTTCACGGTGGATCCGGATGAGCGAGCCGTCACACACCACCTGCGGGCGAGCATGAATCCGAACGCCGCTGGTTCGGACTACGTGCGCAACTACGAGTTCTCGGAGGACTTGCTGACGCTGCAGCCGCCGGCCGCCGCGGATGGCGGCACGGTTCGGCTGACCTGGCGGAAGCTGCCGGACCTCGCTGAACTCACGGACGAGCACCGGCGCTTCATCGGCTTCTGGAAGTTCGTGCAGCTCGACCGGACCGACGATTCGGGGGCCGCGATGCCGGTGGAGCGAACCTACGAGGACGGCTTCATCATCTACGCCGCCTCCGGTCACATGGCCGTCCACCTGGTGCGGCCCGGTCGCGAGCCCTTCGCCGGCGGCCGTCCGACGGCAGAAGAGGCGTCCGCCACGATGCGGACCTACATCAGCTGGCGCTTCAGGGTTGTGTGTGGGCATGAAGTGACTCCGGCGCGAGGTCGAGTCCGCCGAGATGGAAGTAGATGGCGAGCCGGAAGTGTGCTCGGTTTCGATAGCCGTGCGCTTTTCGCTTGATCTCCTGGATCTTCGCGTTGATGCCTTCGGCGCGGGCGTTGGAGATGCTGGACACAGCAGCGTTGATGACGCTATCCCAGTGGTTCTTGATCATCTTCGCCACCTGCTTGATCGGTTCCAGGCGGCTGCGGACGGCCCAGTTGTACCAGCGCTTCCACCGCCGCTCGGCCCAGCCGCGGCGCACGTAGCCCCACGAGGAGCGCGCCATCTCCTTGATCGCCCAGGCGCGGGCCACGCGAAGATGACTCGCGCGAAGAGCGGCGAAACGCCGCTGCTGCGAACCCGTCATTCCCCCACGCTTCATCAACCACAGGTAGCGGCTCCGCTTCAGACGCGAATCCCCTGCTTCGAGCAGCTCCCGCTGCTCAGCACGGCGAACCAGGTCCACGGCGTGGTTCAGGTGCGCGACGATGTGGAACCTGTCGTGCACGATGTCCGCATCCGTGTACTCCGCCACCGAGGAGATGTAGGCCGGCCACATGTCCATCGCCACCTGCTCGATACCCGCGCAGCTTTGCTCTCCCAACTCCTCGAAGTAGCCGTCGATGGCCGACCGACCACGACCGTCGGCCACATGGGTCACCACCCCGCGTTCCAGATCGTTGACTACCGTCACGTACTCGTGGCGCTTCCGAAACGACGTCTCGTCCACCCCGATCACCCGAGGCGGCTTCAGCTCCCGCCGTGACAGACCCCGTTCCACGGCCCGGCGCTGAATCCCCGCCGCCTGATCCCAACTCAGGCCCAGACGGCGCGCCACCGCATGCACGCTCGCCTCACGCAGCCACTCGATGGCCTCCGCCTCGAACAGCGCCGTGAACCGCGAACCCGAGTCCGCCCAAGGCACCTTCAACTGGCGAATGCCGTGCTCGACGCAACGCACCCGAGGCACCTCCGCGTGAACCCGAGTCTGGTGCTGCATCGTGTCCAAGTGACGCCAACGGCGATGCCGCCTGTCGTACCCCGGACACGGCAAACCGCACTCCGGACAGCGCGTCTCTCCACGATGCTCGACGTGGATCTCCACCGTGCCGCCAACCACCGGACCCCGGCGACGCGGATGGCGCTCCTCCATGCGAAGCACCACCTCCCGCACACGCCACGGCGGCTTGACCCCCAACAGCCTCTCGAACGTCTTGGCACTCTTCATCCCGCCAGTCTATGGCCGATCGGCAGCCTCTCTCCCAGCTCCATGCCCACACAACAGCCTGAAGACCCACATCAGCTACTTCGGGCCGTACACGATCCACGCGGACGACGGCTACATCGTCCACCACCGGTCCGGCTGCTGGTTCCCGAGTTGCATGGACACGGATGCTCAGCGCTTCTACGAGTTCGGAGAGCGAACGCTGACGCTCCAGCCTCCGGCCCGGGAGGTGGACGGGAGCATGGTCCAGGACTCGTTGGTGTGGGAGCGGATCGGGGAGTAACGGCGCCGACCGCTACGCGGACTTCGCGATCTTCCGCCGCAGCCAGTCGGTCAGCACCTTCGGAGTCCTCCTGTATCGTCAGGTTCCGATACGGTCTACATGATGTCAGACATTACGACAGGGTCGCCAACTGGCCGGAACAGATCCCGGTTGACTGGTTCTTGGCTGACACTCCCGTTGTGCTTCGTCGCCTCCTGGCTTTCGGCCCAGCCGACGCGGCCCTTCATCGACTCCGTCGACGTCAGGGTGATCGAAGTCGATGTCGTCGTCACCAAGAAGGGTCGCCCGGTCAAAGGCCTATCGCGCGAGGACTTCGAATTGTACGTAGACGGGCAGCCAGTCGAGATTTCCAACTTCCAGGAATCGACAATCTACGTAGAGGAACGCGACGGCCGACGTACGAAGAAACAGCGCGCCGTCATCCGGCGAGAGGCGGCACCCAAGGCTTCGGATGCCACCGAAGCGGGACCCACCGTCGTCTTCTATCTGGACGAACCGAACATCTACCCCGCGCACCGGATCCGCCTGCTGAACCGGCTGGAGGCTGCGGTCGAACCGTGGCGCTCCCTCGGTGCGCGCTTCATGTTGATGCGATTCGATCACCGGGTCGAGGTGCTCGTGCCGCCAACTCGGGACCTGGACCTCATTCTGGAGGGCGTCAAGGCCGTTCCGAAGGGCAGTCCTCAAGCCGTGCAGAACGGCACTGCCCGACGTAGCGCGATCAAGAACCTCATCGTTTCTCACGAGAGTTGCTTGGCGTCATTCTCGTGCCGACCCTGCCAGGACAATTGGGGTGAGCTTCTCTCGATAGCCAGGCAATATGCGGACAACCAGGCAACTGGTGCGGCCATCGCGGCCGACGGTCTGGCCGACCTCGTGACGACACTCAGCGGCGTTTCGGGCAAGAAGGGCGTGGTCCATCTGACGGACGGCCTCCCGCAACGACCGGGAATCTCGGTCCTCGACTATCTGGGCAACGAGCTCTGTCGGGATCGGCGACAGTCGGCACCCTCGGAGACCATGTCCGAGATGGTGCAGTACGACGAAAGCACCCGCTTCAACCGCCTCGCCGTTCATGCCAACACGAACCGCGTCACGTTCTACGGCCTCGACGCAGCCGGCCTGCGCAGCGCTGCGACCGACATCACTCTCGACGACCACACTCTCTCACCTTCCTTCCAGAACGTCAGTCTGGTCGCCATGAATGCCCAGAGCGGCCTCCACTTGCTCGCTCAGGAAACGGGCGGCAAGGCTTTGACCAACGCGAACGACTTGGCGATTCTTCTCGACGACATGACCGGGCGGCTCGCAGGCTCCTACTCCCTTGGCTTCGTTCAGCGTGCACCCTCGAACGAGCGGACGAAGCAGATCAAGGTCCTGCTTGCCCCCGGGGCCGATAAGGGGCGTCGAATCGATTACCGACGCACCTACCGTAACAAATCACTAGAGGAACGACTGGCCGAACAGCTTCTTGCGGTCGCCTACCTCGGAAACGAACGGAATCCCCTTCGTGTGCACATCGATACGGGCAGAACCAAATCGCTTGGCGAACGGACACACAAGTTGCCTGTTGCCGTCAGTGTGCCAGCGGAATCCATCGTGAGGTTGCCCGGCAAGGCCGGTGCTCCAGATGTTGCCCCTGGCGGCGTGCGCCTGTGGCTGGTCGCCGTCGCGGACGCCAAGGGCGCCCGAACGACTGTTCGCCAGCAGATGGTCACTGTCGGCGACGGAGACGCCGTCGTGGAGGGTCACCACTACCGCTTCGAGGTTGGAATGAACCTGCCCGAGGGCAGCTACCAAGTGGCTGTCGGGGTCCGCGACGAAACCTCCGGCGTCCTCTCCCTGGTGCGCAAGCCGGTGTCGGTACCGACAGCAGACTGAAAGTCCTCTGCCGTCTTCTGCCCTTCCCTGGAGGCATCCGTTCGGCCGCAGAGCGGACCGCAGCCGGTGTTCAGACACCATTCGAGATCATACACACACTCGTTATGGCACTCTATCCAGTCGAGCATATCGGGGTCATTGCAGGCTTGGCGACATGCGCGCCACTCCGCAAAGCAGTCACGCTGGCACTCTCGGCACTCGTCCAGCGGCGGCGAGGCCGCGTTGGTTCTGTAGATCTGGCCCTTGCACAGGTTTGTGGTTGGCACAACAACCAACTCGTTACTCTCCGTTTCGCTGCCCGACTCTCCGAATGCCGGCACTCCGCCGACCACCAGCCCGAAGAACAGCACGCACAACAGCGTGCCTCGAATCGTTTCCTTCATTCCCGTAGCCTCCATGTAGGCGCTACAGCCGGCCGTCTGCGGCCCATCCGCTAAACGTCTGGCCGCAGGCTTGAGAGTCAAGCCTGACACGGTAGCAGACGCGCAGCCGCGGCCGTCAAGGTGGCGCGTTGCTACCCTCGAGGAAGAGGACGAAAGTGCGCCGGTTGCAGGGCGATGCGTCCTCCCAGAGTGTGCTCTACCGGCTACGCCGTCTTAGCGATCTTCCGCCGCAGCCAGTCGATCAGCACGCGGTTCGTCTCCTCGGGCTTCTCCTGCTGCGTCCAGTGGCCGCAGTCAGCGACGGTGTACTTCTCGAAGTCGTCGATGAAGTCCTCCATGCCGTCGGCCGAGGAGGGCCGCAGGATGACGTCGTTCTCGGCGCCGATGTAGAGGCAGGGCACGTCGATCTCCCACTTCGCGTTCTCGACCCCCGGGAAGGGACGGCCGGCCATGCGGTACCAGTTCAGGCCGCCGGTGAAGCCGGTGATCTCGAAGGTCTCGGTGAAGTAGTCCAGCGCCTCCTCCGACAGGATCACCTCGCCGGGGTAGTCGTCTCGTTCGAGCATCCGGAGCAGGTCCATCTGGCGTTCGGGGGAGTCCTCCGGCATCGCCTTGAACGCTTCGACGTCCCAGATGTAGCCGTGCCGGAGCAGCATCTCGAACGACTTGCGCACGTCGGCGGAGAGCGCCTTTTCGGCCCGGCCCGGCTCCTGGAACTGGACCGTGTAGTAGTTCTCGCTCCGCACGATGATCGGCGGCTCGGGCGGTTGGCTGCGCGGAAGGTTCGGCGGGCGGCCGCCGGGAGTGTTCACGCCGACGATGCCGAGGCAGCGGTCCGGGTGCAGGCGCGCCATCATCCACACCACGCCGCCTCCCCAGTCGTGGCCGACGAAGACGGCCTTTTCGATCTCGAGCCTGTCGAGCATCCCGGCCATGTCGTCGCAGAGGTGCCTCAGGCTGTAGGCCGTCACGTCGTCGGGCCGGTCGGTCAGTCCGTAGCCGCGCTGATCCGGCGCGATGGCGCGGAACCCCGCGTCGGCGAGCGCCGGAAGCTGATGGCACCAGGAGAAGGCAAGTTCGGGAAAGCCGTGGCAGAACACGACGGGTACGCCCGAGCCCTGCTCGTAGACCGCCATGCGGATGCCGTTCGTTTGCACGAAGCGGGGCGCCGGCATGCCGGGCGCCGGCCGGACTTCGGCGCCAAGGGACATTCGGGGCAGGGCCAGCGCGCCGGCCAAACCGGTTGTCGTTTGCAGAAAGCTGCGGCGGGAGATAGCGGGGAATCGGATCATCCGGCCTCCGGCACTGGCTTGGGGGACGGGCTGGTTGGAGCGGACTGCCGGAGTATCTCAGGCCGCGGAGGGGTTGCGGGTGTAGAGTGATATCGATGCACAGCGCTTTCCGGCTCATCTCTGCGTTCCTGGCACTGGCGGTCCTGGCCGCCCCGGTGGCCGGGATGTGCGTCTCGCTCATCGCGCCGGACGACCCGTGTGCGATGCAGGAGACGCACGAAATGGCGGCCTGCGGGCACGGCAAGATGCTGATGTCGGGCTGTTGCAACGGTGAATCGGCGGCGCCGTCAGCCGACGCGATCCTGCCGGGCGCTGCCGGCGACATCGACCCGCCCGCGCTGACTCAGGACGGGTTCGACACGCCTGGCGCCGGCGGTCTCGAGGCCGCGGTCCTCGCCTGCGACGCCGATCCGCCGCCGACGATCCCGCGCTACACCCTGTTCTCGGCGCTGTTGCTCTGATCCTCCGCTGAAGCGAGTCGAGCGGTCGTCTTCTGAAGGAAGACGGCCGCAGGGAACACGTTTCTGCGGGGGATTCAGATGCATCAGTTGCGCAAGCGTCATTTCAGAGGCAACACCGGCAAGCACAAACGCCTCCTTGATCGATCAACGCCTTGCCTGCTTGCCGTCGTTCTGATCGCGGCGGCGACCGCGGGACCACTCCAGGCCGAAACCGGTCAGCAGCGCCGGCCGGCCGAGGCTCCGGCGCCGACAGCGGCCGATCTGGTCGCGGAGCGCATCCACGAGCCGGAATTGCGCGCCCTGGTCAAGGAGTCGCTGGACCGGAATCCGGCTATTCGAGCCGGTTTCGCCCGTGCGCGTGCGGCGGCGCAGAAGGCGCCCCAGGTCGCCTCCCTGCCTGACCCGACGGCGGAGGCGACGGCCTTCCTCTTGCCGCCGGAAACACGCGTCGGCTCTCAGCGGCTCATGCTCGGCTTCAGTCAACCCCTGCCGTGGCTGGCAAAGCTCGATCTGCGGGAGGCCGCCGCGGTCGAAGGCGCGGTCGTCCTGGAGCACGAGGTGGAGGCGGAACGGCTCCGCCTGGTCACCGAAGTCAGACGCCTGTACCACGAGTTGGCGTTCCTGGACCGGTCGCGGGAGGTTGCGGCGACCTTCCTGGAGCATCTGATCCAGCACGAGGAGATCGCCCAGGCCCGGTACGCGACCGGCGTGGGTTCGACCCAGGCCGTGCTCAAGCTGCAGGCGGAGATCACGCGCGCGGAGCGGGCCCTGGTGGACCTGGATCTCCTTGAGGCCGCTCTCCGCGCCCGGCTGAACTCCCTCCGCGACCGACCGGCCGCTGCGCCCGTGGCCAGAGGGCGGATGGCGCGAACGATCGAAGAAGTCAGGCCGGCGACTGAGGTGGTGCTGGCTCTCGCGCGGTCGTCGCGGCCCGAGTTGCGGGCCGCCGGCGCCGGACTTGCTCAGGCTGAGGTGCTGGAGCGGCTGGCGCGGATGGCGCGCAAACCCGACTTCACCGTCGGGGTCACGTACACGCTGGTGACGCCGCGCGACGACGAGGCTGCACGACTCCTGGCCCCGGCAGGCAACGGCAACGACGTGTTCGGGGTTAGCGGCGGCGTCACGCTGCCGCTCCGCCGCCGGCGCCGGGCTGCGGCGGTGCAGGAAGCGCTCGACCTGCGGTCCCGCGCGATCGACGCGAGGCGCGGTGCGGAGCTTGCGATCGAAACAGAGGTGGGCGAGCTCGTGCAGCGGCTGCCACTAGCCTGGAGGCGTCTGCGTTTGCTCGAGGATCTGCTGGTCGTCCAGGCGGAGGAGGCTCTCCAATCGGCGGAGGCGGGCTACATCGCCGGCGCCCTGAACACGCTCGACCTGTTCGACGCCGTGCACGTCCTGTTTGAGGCGCAGACGGCGACCGACAGGGCGAGAGCGGACTACCTGATCGGTCTCGCGGAGCTGGAGGGGGCGGTCGGGCGGCCCCTGCCGGCGCTGGCAAGGAACGGAGGGGCAGCGAGATGACGAACAAGACGAACGGTTCCGGCGTGTCGTTTCAGGCGCTGGTGCGCGGCGCCGCCTGGGTCGCGGGGAGTTTCGCGGCCTTCTACATCCTGTTCTTCGATCCGCTGGGCCTTCACCCGGTGGATACCTGGCTGCAGCGGACCGTCGGCTACCACGCGGGGCCGATGACGAGCGCCGCCTCGGGCGAGGAGCGGCCGGCTGCCGGAGGCGAGCGGGAGATCCTCTTCTACCGAAATCCGATGGATCCGACGATCACCTCCCCGGCGCCCGCCAGAGACGAGATGGGAATGGACTACCTGCCGGTGTACGCGGACGAGGCGGAGCGTGCGATCGGTGCGGGAGCGACCCTGGTGATCGACCCGGTCGTGGTCCAGAACATGAACGTCCAGACAGAGACGGCGACGCGGCTGGACCTCCGGCACGAGATCCGGACAGTCGGCTATCTCGAGTACGACCAGGAGCGGATGGTCACCGTGACCACGAAGTACGACGGGTGGATCGAGAAGGTCTACGTGAACTACGTCGGCGAGCCGGTGATCGAGGGCGCCGGGCTGTTCGAGGTCTACTCGCCCGAGCTGGTTCAGACCGAACAGGAGTTGCTCTCGGCGATCCGCTACGCGTCCAGGTTCGGGGCCGCCGCGGATGACGCCAGGCTTCGAGCCGAGGCGCTGGTGGAGGCGGCGCGGGCGCGGCTCGCCTTCTGGGACATCTCGCCGGATCAGATCGCACGCCTGGAGGAGACGGGCGAGATCTTCCGGACACTGACGGTGACCGCACCGGCGGGGGGTTTGGTCATGAAGCGCATGCCGGGGCTCGAGGGGATGGCGGTGACGCCCGGCATGGAGGCGTACCACATTGCCGACATCACGTCCCTGTGGCTATCGGTCGAGGTGTTCGAGGACCAGGTGGTCTGGATACGGCCGGGCGCCGAGGCCGAAGTGACCTTCACCTACTTCCCGGGCGAGACGATTCGGGGCACGGTCGAGTTCATCGAACCTGAGATGTCGGAACAGACGCGCACCCTGACGGTGAAGATCGCGGTGCCCAATCCCGACGGTCGGCTGCGCAAGGGGATGTTCGCTACGGTCGTCTTCGACCCGGTCCTGGTCAGGGGGGCGCTGACGGTTCCGACCGAGTCCGTGCTGCGCACGGGACGCCGGAGCGTCGTCGTCACGGCGCTGGGCGGCGGCCGGTTCGAACCCCGCGAAGTGGAACTGGGCCATGCGCAGGGCGGGCTGGTGGAAGTGCGTTCGGGTCTGGCCGCGGGCGACCGGATCGTCACGTCGTCGCAGTTCCTGCTGGACTCCGAGTCGAAATTGCGCGCGGCCGTCCAGAAGATGCTGAGCGCGGCACCGGCGTCAGGCGACGCCCAAGAGGGCCACGCCATGGATGAGATGGGCCACGAGGGCGGCGATATGAGCCGCGAGGATCACGGCGAGTGATCCGATGCTGAACCGGATCATCGAGTGGTCCCTGCACAACCAGTTGCTGGTGGCGGCGGGCCTGGTGCTGGCCGTGGCCGCCGGCGTGTGGTCGGTGAGGACGACACGCATCGACGCGATACCCGACCTTTCGGACGTGCAGGTGATCCTCTACACCGAGTTCCCGGGGCAAGCGCCCCAGGTCGTGGAGGACCAGGTGACCTACCCGATCACCTCCACGATGCTGTCCGTGCCCTACGCCAAGGTCGTCCGCGGTTACTCGTTCTTCGGTTTCTCCTTCGTCTACGTGATCTTCAAGGACGGGACGGACCTCTACTGGGCGCGCTCGCGGGTGCTCGAGTCCGTGGCGGGGCTCGGGAGCAGGCTGCCGCAAGGCGTGTCGCCGCAGCTCGGGCCGGACGCCACCGGCGTGGGCTGGGCCTTCATGTACGTGCTCAACTCCGATTCGCGGTCGCTGGCGGAACTCCGCTCGCTCCAGGACTGGTACCTGAAGTACAGCCTGCTGGCGGTCGAAGGGGTGTCCGAAGTCGCGTCGATCGGCGGTTTCGTGCGTCAATACCAGGTCGAAGTGGATCCCATTCGCCTACGGGCCTACGGCCTCTCGCTGCCGGTGGTGCGGCGGGCGATCCAGGAGTCGAACGCCGATGTCGGCGGACGCCTGATCGAGATGGCGGAACGCGAGTACATGGTGAGGGGGCGCGGCTACGTGCGAGAACTGCGGGACCTGGAGACGATCGTCCTCTCGTCCGGTCCCGGCGGCGTACCCATCCTGCTCCGCGATGTCGCCAATGTGGCGATCGGACCGGAGATCCGGCGCGGCCTTGCCGACTGGAACGGCGAGGGCGAGACGGTGGGAGGCATCGTCGTCGTCCGCTCGGGCGCCGACACCCGAGCGACGATCGAGAGAGTGAAGGAGCGGCTGGCCGAGCTGGCCGGCGGCATGCCGGACGACGTCGTGATCTCGGTGGCCTACGATCGCAGCGGCCTGATCGAACGCTCCATCGCGACGCTCACCGACACCCTGGTCGAGGAGTCCATCGTCGTGGCGCTGGTGTGCCTCGTCTTCCTGTTCCACTTCCGATCCGCGCTGGTGCCGATCCTGGCGATTCCGGTTTCGGTCCTGCTTGCCTTCGTCGTCATGCGGGCCCAGGGCCTCGGCTCGAACATCATGTCGCTCGGGGGCATCGCGATCTCGATCGGCGTACTCGTGGACGCCTCGATCGTCATGGTCGAGAACGTCCACCGGCACTACCAGGCGCACAGGGGAAAGCGGTCCCACTTCGAGATCGTCCTTCGCGCCGCCCAGGAAGTCGGACCGACGCTGTTCTTCAGTCTCCTGGTCATCACGGTCTCCTTCCTGCCGGTCTTCACGTTGGAGGCCCAGGAGGGCCGGCTGTTCAAACCGCTGGCGCTGACCAAGACCTACTCGATGGCGATGGCTTCGGTGGTCGCGGTGACCGTGGTGCCGGTGCTGATGCTCTGGCTCGTGCGCGGCCGGATCGTCTCGGAACGGCGCAACCCGGTGTCCCGATTCCTGCGCTTCGTCTACCGCCCGCTGGTGACAGGCGCCGTGCGATTCCGCTGGCTGGTCGTCGTGCTGCTGATCGTCGTGCTGGGCTCGACCACAGTACCGCTGCGGCGAGTCGGTTCGGAGTTCATGCCGCCGCTGTGGGAGGGCGATCTCCTCTACATGCCGACGACGTTGCCCGGCGTGTCGATTGCGAAGGCAAGGGAGATCGTCCAGCAGACGGACCGGATCATCCGCAGCTTTCCGGAGGTCGAGTCCGTGTTCGGCAAGGTCGGCCGAGCAGAGACGGCGACCGACCCGGCGCCGCTGTCCATGCTCGAGACGACGATCGTGCTGAAGGACCAAGACGATTGGCGCCCCGGCCTCAGCCGCGACGACCTGATCGCCGAACTCGATCGGGCGCTCCAGTTTCCGGGGCTGACGAACTCCTGGACCATGCCGATCAAGACCCGGATCGACATGCTGTCGACGGGGATCAAGACGCCGGTCGGGATCAAGCTCGGCGGCCCGGATCTCTCGACGCTGGAGCGCCTGGCCGAGCAGGTCGAGGGGGTCGTCAAGCCGTTGCCGGGCACGCTCTCGGCGTATGCGGAGCGGGTCATGGGCGGCGCCTATCTCGACTTCGACATCGACCGCGAAGCTGCCGCGCGCTTCGGACTGCGGATCGCCGACATTCAGGACACCATCCAGTCGGCAGTCGGCGGCATGAACGTCTCCTGGACCGTTGAAGGGCTGGAGCGCTACCCGATCAACGTGCGCTATCCGCGGGAGCTGCGCGACGATCCCGAGTCGATGAAGCAGATCCTGGTGACGGCGCCGAGCGGCACCCAGGTGCCGCTCGGCCAGGTGGCGGCGATCGAGTTCCGGGACGGCCCGCCCGGGATCAAGTCGGAGGGCGCGAGACCGAACGCCTGGGTTTACGTCGATCTTGAAGGCACCGACATCGGTGGCTGGATCCGCCGGGCCCGGCAGGAGGTCGCCGACAAGGTCGTCCTGCCTCCCGGCTACACGCTTCTCTGGTCGGGGCAGTACGAGTACATGGAGCGGGCGCGCGAGCGCTTCCTGTTCATCGTCCCGCTCACGTTCGTCTTGACCTTCGTGATCCTCTACCTGAGCACGCGCTCGGTGATCAAGACCGCGTTCATCGTCTCGGCGGTGCCGATCTCGCTCGTCGGATCGGTCTGGCTGCTGGACCGGCTCGATTACAACTGGTCCGTGGCCGTCTGGGTGGGAATGATCGCGCTGGCGGGGCTGGCAGCCGAAACGGGAGCGGTGATGCTGCTCTACCTCGACCTCGTCTTCGGCGAGCGGAAGAGCGCCGGAACGATGCGGAACCTGCGCGACCTCCGCGAAGCGGTCACCGAGGCCGCGGTGCGGCGAATCCGACCGATCACGATGACCGTGCTGACCACGTTCGTCGCCCTGGCGCCGATCCTGTGGGCCACCGGCGCCGGCGCCGACGTGATGAAGCGTATCGCCGCGCCCATGGTCGGCGGGCTGGTGACCGTATTCCTCGGTGTGACGTTCGTTTTCCCGGCGATGTACTTCGTCTGGCGGTCGATCGGTCTGGCAAGTGTGGCGGACTCCGTGGAGTGACTTCCACTTCGTCGGCGCCGACCTCCCGGCTACTTTGCCGCGAGGCCGGCAACCGCTTGTTGCCGATGGGCTTGGCGCGGAGCCCCGGGCGCTAGTACTTGATCATGGAAAAAATTATGGAGGGAACCAACGGCTCGCCGTCGGGCTGGATCGCTTCAATGCACAGTTCCGCCTCCGGATTGTTGGCCGACATCATGACCTCCAGCACGTCATCCTCCTCCAAGGGGACTATTCCCTGCGAAATAATGACGTCCTTGGCCTTGCTGCCGGCGTTCTGACACAACTGCACGTTGGAATTCGCTACGTCGTTCCCGTCTACCCGCAGCCACAAGTCAAAGCAGCCCATTGGGCCGTCGCCTTCACGGCCAACTTGCGGCGCAGCGATGATCAGGTAGGTACCGGACTCATTGACGGTGATCTTGTTGTCCTCAAGGGCAATACCCTCGGCGCCGTCCACTACGTCAATTTCCACTACCGTGGGCTCAGGGCCCGGGCATTGCGTAACGGTTGAAGACGCCTGCAGGAAGTCGCCCGCGTTTGCGATGCCCGCGCACACCAAGAGTGCAAGAAAGGCTGAGCTGGTCCTATTCATTTTTTGTCCTCCCCGACGGATATGCGGCGGGGCGTCGAACAAGCTACCGGCAGTTATCGCTAGCGCCCGGCCTTTTCCCGAAATGAGAACCGACATGAAACCCCCGCCAATTCAGGCCCTATCTTATGCCTGAGGATGCCGGGGCGGAACTCTCGCGGCTCGATGCTGAACTCGGCGCCGCGAACGCGGTGTCGTCGCGGAGGTTGATCTGGGGACCGCCGCGACGGCGGGGGAATCCCCATCGCATCGTCCCCAGGGCGCGCCGACCTTCGCGGTCGAGCCCGACCACCGCGACATCCTGGGTCGGCGCGATGTTGTAGCGAGGTTCGAGGTCCGGTAGTTTGTCCAGCTCGAAGTGGTCGGCTACGTTTCGTGCCTTCGAGCGGAGCGTGTACCGGCCGCACATGGGATCGGATGATACGGCTCGTTCATCACAGGCCGTATCCGAGGGCCGGGACACGTACCCATTCGGCATCATCGGCGACAATACCGAGGCGAAGAACGCGGGCGCCGATGCCGTCGAGATCGTCGACTACCACTAGGAGCGCATGATGGCGAACAAAGTACTGGAGCCGATCCACCCGGGCCGGATCCTGCTCGAGGAGTTCCTGGAGCCTCTCGGCCTGAGCCAGTACCGGCTCGCCAAGGGAATCAGTGTGCCCCCCCGCCGGATCAATGAAATAGTCCACGGAAAGCGGTCCGTGACAGCGGACACGGCGCTTCGCCTCTCGCGCTTCTTCGGCACCAGCGATCGGTTCTGGCTCAATCTCCAGACGCGTTTCGATCTCGAAGTGGAGAAGGATCGCTTGGGCGAGTTGCTCGAGGCTCAGGTTGAAGTGCTCGCGAGAGCGGGCTGATGAACCGGTCCAATCGCTCGTCAAGATCGCTAGCCGCTCGCTTGAGGGCTTGCGTCCCCATGCACCCGATGTCGACGCTGACGAGGGCTATCGTCGGCCTCTTCTTCGTTGGTGCGGTTGGCTTTGCGGTCCAGCCCGCAGGCTCGATGCCGGCCGAAGGAGAGATTCGCCGGATTCTCGCGGAGCGGATCGACGAGCAGAAACGCAGCGTCGGCATCGTCGTTGGCGTGGTGGAGGCGGGGGAGCGTCGCGTTGTCGGCTACGGGCGTCTCGCAACAGATGACCCCACAGAAGTAGATGGCGACACCATCTTCGAGATCGGCTCGATCACCAAGGTGTTCACCGCGATCCTGCTGGCGGACCTGGCGGGTGAGGGCGCCCTCGAACTCGGGACGCCGGTTCAGCGCCTGCTGGGCCCGGACGTGACGGTGCCGACGCGGAGCGGCGCCGAGATCACCCTGCTTCACCTGGCGACGCATAGCTCCGGGCTGCCTCGTCTGCCCTCGAACATGCGGCCGAGCAACGCCGCAAACCCCTACGCCGACTACACGGTCGCTCAGCTCTATGAGTTCCTTTCGTCGCACGAACTCGCGCGCGACGTCGGCGAGACGGTCGAGTACTCGAACCTCGGCGCCGGGCTTCTGGGGCACGCGCTGGCTCTGAGCCAGGAGACGGACTACGAGACGCTCGTGTCCACGCGGCTGCTTGAGCCGCTCGGCATGTCCGACACCTCGATCACGCTATCGCCGTCGCAGCAGGAGCGGCTGGCCATCGGTCACAGCGTGCAGCTCAGGCCGGTCGCCAACTGGGACCTGCCCACTCTTGCCGGCGCCGGGGCGCTGCGCTCGACGGTGAACGACATGTTGACCTTCGTCGAGGCGAACCTCGGCCTTGTCGAGTCGCCGTTGCACGCCGCGATGGCGGCTACGCACGTGCCGCGGCGTGACTTCGCGGCGCCGGACATGCAAATCGGGCTCGGCTGGGTCACTCGCCGCGGACATGGCCGCGAACTCCACTGGCACAACGGCGGCACCGGCGGCTACCGCTCGTTTCTCGGCTTCGACCTCGAATCGCGGACCGGCGTCGTCGTGCTGTCGAACTCCGGGGACAGCGTCGACGACCTGGGCTTTCACCTCCTGGACTCGCTCTACCGGCTCGTTGTGCCTCCGGCGCTACGGACCGCGGTCGAAGTCGATCCGGCGATCTACGACGCGTACGTCGGCCGGTATCGGCTCACAGAGGACCTCGTCTTCGCGGTGACCCGGCAGGGCGCCCGGCTGTTCGTCCAGCTCACCGGGCAACCGCGCTTCGAGGTGTTTCCCGAATCGGAGACGAAGTTCTTCCTGCGCGTCGTGGACGCGCAGATCACGTTCGGGCGCGCTGATGACGGCTCGGTGGACCATCTGGTGCTGCACCAAGGTGGAGTCGATCAGCGGGCTGCGCGGATCGCGGACAAGAGCGAGTGAAAGCGCTGCAGCGGAGCGAACCACGCCAGCGGCGCAGCCAGCGCTAGAAGGCCAGCGCCGCCTCCACGATCAGCTCCCTGACTGCCTCGACATCCGTGTCCCACACGATGTCGCTCGCGGGTGGACTGGTCGGTCCGATCGCTCTGATGAGAGCAGCCGGGCGGAGGTCGGCCACGGTCATGCCGCGGGTGTGCTCGCCTTGGACCTCGACGGCCACGGGATGACGGGACCGCTCGAACAGATGCGGGTGGGTTGCCGCGATGACGGCGGTCGCGTCATGCACTGGGACGACGGATTGCCCGACGAACTGCCGGAATCGGTCGCGCAGGAACTCGATCAGGCCGGCGGCGAACTCGGCCACCGGCGTACCGCCCGCCCGCATTCGTGCCGTCTCGTCGTCTCCGAAGACGACCTTGTTCGTCACATCGAGGCCGACCATGGTCACCGGCGCGGCCTTCTCGAACACGACGGCCGCCGCCTCCGGGTCGGCCCAGATGTTGAACTCGGCGACCGGTGTGATGTTGCCGGCGCCGGTGCTGCCGCCCATGATCGTCAAGCCGGCAAGGTGGCGTCGGAGGTCCGGGTCGCGTTTCAGTGCCAGCGCGAGGTTGGTCAGCGGTCCGATGGCCAGCAGGTGCAGGTCGTTGACCGAGCGGGCGGTGTCGCAGAGGTAAGTGACCGCGTCGTCCGATGCCTCGGCGCGGGTGAGGTTGGGCAGGACCGAATCGCCGAGACCGCTTTCGCCGTGAATCCGGCTTCCGTCCACCGGCGGGCCGGCGAGAGGCTTTGCGGCACCCCGGTGGATCGGTACGTCCAGGCCGGCGATCTGCGCGACCACGAGCGCGTTGCGGGTCGTTCGGTTGATCCCGACGTTGCCGGCGACGGTCGTGATGCCGATGAGGTCGGCGTGGTGCGCCGCGACCAGGATCGCGATCGCGTCGTCCAATCCGGGATCGCAGTCCAGGACGATCTTCCTCGGGGGAGGCATGGAGCTACCGCTCGCCCCGGGCCTCCAACGCCTTCGAGATGACGAACTGGTGGATCGCGGTGGTCTCCTCCTCGTCGAACACGTCGGCGTAGCCGGGCATGCCGAGCGGCAGCAGGCCGTCCTGGACGATGCCCATGAAGTCGTCGTGGACCTCGCCCGACATGCGGCGCAGGTCGGGCGAGGCGGTGGCGACGATCGCGGTCTGGCCGAGGCCGCGGTGGCAGAGGGCGCAGTGGTCGTGGTAGAGGGTGTTGCCGCGGTCGATCGTCCCGGCGTCGGCCACCAACGGCGGCTGTTCGGGGATGGAGTAGTCGCGCTCCGGCGGTTCGGCCAGAGTCGCCTCGCCGTCCAGCGAGAAGACGAGCAGCGCGCCGGGCCGGTCGTACCGCGTGCTGCCGCCGACCATCGTGGCCACGTACTGGGTGTCGTCGATCTCGTAGCTGACGATGGACGATGAGAACGAGCCGTAGGCGTCGAACTCCCACAGCTTCTCGCCGTTGTCCGCGTCGTAGGCGCCCAGGTCGCCCCGGCCGCCGCCGTGGAAGAGCAGACCGGTGGTCGTCGCGAGGACGCCTCCGTTGAACGCCGAGGGCAGCCGGTTCTCCCAGATCTTCTTGCCCGAAAGCGGGTCGAAGGCGACCAGGAAGCCCTTGTCCTCCGGGCGTGAACCGGCTTGCTCCTGGAGCTTCTGGCGGTAGGCGCCGGAGGCTACGCCGAGGCTCAGCCCCCACTCGCGGATCGTGTAGGCGCCGGTCTCCACGAACTCCTCGGGCAGGGCGTAGAAGTTCGCGTAGTCGTGGTAGTAGAAGTACATGACGCCCCTGTCCTGGTCCCACGACATCGGCTCCCAGTTGTGCGCGCCGGCGTTCGCGGGCGTGATCCACTGCGGCTTCTCCTCGAAGACCACATCCGGGTTCTCGATCGGCCGCCCGGTTTCCATGTCGACGTGGGTCGCCCAGTCGATCGCGTCCGTGTAGGGATGGGCGCGCAGCAGTTCGCCGGTCTCGCGGTCGATGACGTAGAAAAAGCCGTTCTTCGGCGCTTGCAGCAGGACCTTGCGTTCCGCACTGTCGACGGTCAGCTCGCCGAGCGCGATGTCCATCGCCGAGCTGTAGTCCCAGTTGTCGCCGGGGACCGTCTGGTAGTGCCACTTCATCTCGGCGGTGTCGGCGTCGACCGCCACGATCGCGGTCAGGAAGAGGTCGTCGCCACCGCCCGGTGACCGGACCTGGCGCGACCAGGGCGCGCCATTGCCGACCCCGATGTAGAGCAGGTTGAGCTCCTCGTCGTAGACCAGGGAGTTCCAGGCGGTGCCGCCGCCGCCCATCTTCCACCACTCGCCGCCCCAGGTCTTGGCGGCCATCTCCATCTCGGGGTGCTCGAACGGCTTGGACGGGTCGCCCGGCACGAGGTAGAAGCGCCACGCGAGTTCTCCGGTCTCGGCGTCGTAGGCGGACACGTAGCCGCGCCGGCGGCCGCTCTCGGAGCTGCCCTGGCCGATGAACACCTTGCCTGCCGCGGCTCGAGGAGCGCCGGTGATGTTGAAGCGGCCGAGAGCGGACGGATGCCAGGTGTCGACGTCCCAGACCTCCTCGCCGATCGCCGCGTCGACCGCTACCAGGCGGCCGTCGAAGAGGGCGACGTAGACCTTGCCCCTGTAGACGGAGACGCCGCGGTTCGCGACCCCGCCGCAGCAGGAGTACTTGACGTAGGTGCGGTCGGTCTTCGGATCGTGGGTCCAGATCTCTTCGCCGGTGGCGGCGTCGAGCGCGTAGATCACGCCCCAGCCGTTCGTCGCGTACATCACCCCGTCGACGATCAGCGGCGTTCCCTGCATGCGCTCGCTGGGGCCGCCGATCGGCTTGGACCAGGCGAGGCCCAGGCCCTGGACGTTGTCGCGGTTGATCTGGTCCAGCGTCGAGAAGCGCTGTTCTTTGTATGTCTGGCCGTAGGTGAGCCAGCTTCCGGGCTCTTCCTCGCCGGCGTTCATGATCCGCTCGTCGTCGACATTGCCGGCAATCGGTGCGCCGGCACCGCCGTTGCCGCCGCCGCAGGCGGTGGCCAGCAGGAGAAGGAGGAGGAGGGCGCAGGCTGCCCAGCGGGCCATGGCAGTCGGTTCGCTCATCTTGAAGATCCTCGGAGGTTCGTCGGCAACCTAGGTGCCTGAGCGTCCGGTGTCAACGGTCCGGCGCCTGGGGGTACGGTTCTTCGATGGGGCGCGAGATGCGCTCCCGGGTGGCCTACGTGGTTTCGACGATCAGACTCCGGACGCAGGTCGAGCGTCACCATCCGGACTACCGGCGCTTCGCACCGGATGCGGGCGAGACGCCCGCGTTCCCAGGGATGCCGGGCGTAAGGGCGGCACACCAACACTCGGCCTGTGGGAGGCTACTGACCGGAGGCTTGGTACCAGATCGGCGAGGTCCAGGCCCGCTCCTGGATGCGCCACGGCTGGTCCGGATCGGAGCAGGCCGCCGGACGTTCCTCCTCAGGGAGGGCCGCGCACTGGAGTGCGTTCCAGCGGCAGCTCGCGTTCTCCAGGACGCGCGCGTAGTAGACCGCTGAGCGGGACGGGTCGAACTCGGGATCGGTCCACGTCGCGCACAGCGACGCCGCGCCGTCGCCGCTTCGTTCGCAGGTGGACCTGGACACGTCCGCGCCGTTGTCCGGGTCGCCTGCGACATCGAAGACCCGCTCGTGGAACAGGCCGTCGTCGCCGGTCCAGCCCTTGATGATCTGGATGCGCTGCAGGGGCGTTCCGGGATGGTCGCTGGCGCCGGCGTCGGCGATCGCGGACACGAACAGCGTCGGCGCGCTGGCGCCTTCGCTTTCCGGGAGCACGTTGCCCATCGGCACGGCCTGCTCGTAGGCCTCGGCGATCATGTCGTTGCTGGAACAGAGGTCGGGCAGATCCCAACCGCCGAACAGACGCGCCTTGATCCGCACGCCGCTGGTGCCGAAGGTCTCCTTGCGCAGCATCGCGTCGAACAGGGAGTCCCTGGAGTTCTCCTCGGCCCAGATGCCGATCAGGCCGCCGGGATTGCGTAGCCGGTGCGGCGCGTAGGCGGGTGTGGTGAGCCGCTTCTCGAGGTCCGAGTCGACGTTCGCGTTCTGGCCCTGGTAGTCGTACTCGTCCGTGTCACCGGGTGCGCCGTTGTGCCCGTCGGTCGAGGCCATGATCCCGAACTGGAACGGGTTGATGCCGAGTCGCTCCTCCTGCGCCAGTCCGTCGATCAGCGCGTAGCGCACGAAGTCGAGCCGCGACTGGCAGCCCTGGCCTCGCAGCCCGCCGACGCCGGTGGCGCCCTCGCAGTCGGGCGGCCGTTCTCCGTCGATGTAGCGGACCTTCTCGAAGTCGCAGAACTCGTCCTCGCTGTCGACGACGCCCCACATGCCGCGCCGGCACTCGGAATCGCCCTTGGCCTGCATGATTTCCACCAGGAGGTCCATCTCTGCCTGGAGCGCCGCCTGCGCGCGTTGTTCCTCGAGGGGCATGCTCGCCCAGTCGACCGTGAACATCTGCCCGTTCGAGATGTTCGGGTTGTGGGGGATCGTGAGTGCCTGGCAGCCGGTGCCGGTGTCGTTGCAGCGGTCCTTGAGCCGGGTCCAGAGGTCGAGCGGCTCGGCGGCGTCCATCCAGGAGATCGGCAGCTCGGGCCCGATCTCGTTGCGCAGGATCACGTTGCGATGCACCTTCGACAGACCCGGCATCCGGGTGTACTCCCAGGCATGGAAGGTCGTGAAGGAGCAGTCGCTCGAGCGGTCGTAGTGGCGTTCCGCGGCCGCCCGGGTGTCGCCCCAGGCGGTGAGCAGGCCCTCGCGGCAGCGGCTGCCGTCCTCGCCGCACAGCCCTGCTACCCGGCCGGTGAGCCGGTGGTCCATCCACGCGGCGCGTTCCTCTGGGGTGCCTCCCGGCCGCATGCCGCGGCAGGCCGGCTCGTCGTACAGCGGCGAGGACGGGTCAGTGCAGACGGACACCTCGCCCAGCCACTCGGAGTGATCGGTGACCGCCGCGAAGTCGAGCGGACGCACGAGCTGCGCCGTCCGGGGCGGCCGTCCGTCCTCGTCGAGCGGACCGAGATCGAGCGCCTCACCGCGGGCAAAGCGGTAGGCGTCGTCGGGGGTCTGGAAGCCACCGCGGCCCAGCGCGTCCAGGGAAAAGGCGGTGTGGGTGTGCAGGTCACCGAAGAACGCCTGGCGCAGCGGGTCGCTCTGCGCGCAGGGTTCTCGCGGCACGAGCTCGCTCGGCCCGGCCGGAGCGCTCGGCGGGCGCCACTCCTGGGTGACGTAGGGCGGAATTCCAGTCGGGGGCACCCGGTCGCCGTTCGAGTCGTCGACCTGGCCGCACCCGAGCGCGGCGACGATCGCGAGGCAGGCTGCGAACCGTAGCTTCTTCATTGCCTCAGGGTAGCGCATGGGCTGGTCGCCTGCGGCGGCAACCTGTGGACGCTGGCGCGGTTGTTCTGGGAGGCCTGGGTCGAACTGGAGCCGACGAGCGGATTTGAACCGCTGACCTGCTGATTACGAATCAGCTGCTCTGCCACTGAGCTACGTCGGCGAAGCCGGCTGAGACTGGCCGGTCCCGGCGCGGAGGACGCCGGAGTGTAGCAGCGGTTTGACTAGCCCAGCGTGCTCCGGGATACCCTGCCGCGAGGCTGGTGCCCACCCGATGACCGTCCAACGATTCCCCAGCCCGGCCCCAGGGCCGCCGCCCGGGCGTGGCGGCATGTGGGAGTCGCTGCGGATACCCCAATTCCGCTGGCTCTTCTTGTCGAACACGACGTTCTTCCTGGCCATGCAGGGTCAGTTGATCGTGCGCTCGTGGCTCGTCTACTCCCTGACCGGCAGCGAGTTCGCATTGGGGCTAGTCAGCCTGATGGTGGCACTCTCGATGCTCAGTCTGGGGCCGGTCGGAGGAGCTGCGGCCGACCGGTTCGAACGCAGGGGCTTGGTGGCCGCCGGACAGGCAACGGTGGTGGTGGCCGAGGTGATCGTGCTCTCCCTCCTTCTGAGCGGAAGACTCGACTACTGGCACATCCTGGTCCAGGTGACGGTGGTAGGGGCGGTCTTCCCCTTCGTCATGCCGGCGAGGAACGCGATCGTCGCCGACGTGGTCGGCCGGCGCCGGCTGACGAACGCCATGGCGCTGAGCATGACCGCGGTCAACGTGACCCGGGTCGTGGGGCCGGGAGTGGGCGGCTTCCTCATCTGGGCTGCGGGCGTAAACGTTGCGTACTCGATCAACACCGGCCTCTATGCGCTGGCCCTTGCAGGCATGATGGGGGTCCATCGGGCGCCGGTGGCCGACCCGTCGAAGCACTCGATGCTCCACAACATGGGGCAGGGTTTCCGGTACGTGGCGGAGAACCGGCTGGTTCTCGTCTTGCTGTTCTTCGGCCTGGTGCCGATGTTCCTGGTCATGCCCTTCCAGACCCTGCTCGTGGTCTTTGCCGAGGACATCTGGCAAGTGGGCGCGGGCGGCCTTGGGGCGTTGAGCGGCGCCGCAGGCGTCGGCGGCGTACTGGGGGCGGCGTTCGTCGCCTGGCGGTCCTACTCGACCCGCCGACTCCGGCTGATGATGACCAGCGTCTTCGCCTTCGGCCTGTTCATGATGGGCTTCGCGCTCAGTCCCTGGTTCTGGCTCGGCCTTCCGTTGGTCCTGGCCGGCTCGGCGTTCCAGGCCGTCTACACGACGCTGAACAACACGGCGATCCATGTCCTGATCCCGGACTCGGTGCGCGGCCGCGTGTCCGGTTTCCTGACCATGTCGTTCTCGCTGCCGATGCTCGGCGTGGCGCCGATCAGCGCTCTCGCCGAGGTCTGGGGAGCACCGGTGGCGGTGGGTCTGGCCTCGATGCTTGCCGTGGTGGTGGCGATCGTCTTCTACCTTGTCAGTTCCGACCTGCGGCGGATGGACCTCTTGATCCGCAAGGCATTCAGAGCCGCGGTTCGTGCTGACGCCGAACGGCCGGTTGGACCGGAAGCGGCCACAAAGGAGGTCGCGCGGGGGTCAACTCCCTGAGCCTGGAGAGGAGGTATTGGACATATGCTGATCACGATCTCAAGGCAGTACGCCTCCGGTGGCACCCAGGTGGCTTCGCTGGTGGCGGACGGGCTCGGTTGGCGGCTGGTCGGCAACACGCTGATCGACGAGGTGGCGGAGCGTGCCGGTGTTCCGCCGGAAGAGGTCCAGGCACGGGAAGACCGGCCCCCTGGCTTCGTGGAGCGCCTCGCCCGCATTGCCAGCGTCCAGCTTCCGGATCTGTTCCTCCCGGCGCCTCCGATCGGGCAGCCGATCGGCGAAGGGAATCTGGTGCGCGTCACCCGCAGCGTCGTCTGTGAGATTGCCGCTAAAGGCCGTTGTGTGTTCGTCGGCCGCGCCTCGGCCGCTGTGCTGGCACGGCGCGAGGATGCGCTCCATGTGCGGCTCGTTGCCGGCCCCGAGTTCCGGCGTCGCGTGGCGGTCGAAGCGATGGGTGTGCCGGAGAGGGACGCCGACGCGATCGTCGCGCGCCGCGACGTGAACCGGGTTCGCTACCACCGCGAGTACTACGCGCGCGACTGCGACGACCCACGGCACTACGACCTGGTGCTGAACACCGAGCGGCTTGGCTTTCCGGGGGCCGCGGACCAGATCGTTCACCGGGCCCGGGCGCTCGGTTGGATCCGGTCCTAGTCGTCGGTTGCACCCGCCTGCCCGACCGGGCAGGCTGGGGGTCGTCGGCGTCCTGTCCCAGGGTTGCTGTCCAGGCCTTTACCGCAGCCTGTTCGCTACGATAGATGCTACGATGAGCATCGGTCGAGATCGGGAACGAGAGCGGAGACTTTCGACATGGCGATCAACATTGCGCACCGGCCTGATCTCGACGAGCGCGTCGAATTCCTCGCCAAGGTCCTGCACGGCGGCGCCCGCGGCAGCAAGGTCAGGGTGATAGAGAGCGCGATCGAGGCGCTCGAGGAGAAGCGGGGGGTCAGGAAGTGCAGCCCCGAGGAGATTCGGGCCGCACTGACGAAGCTCAGCGAGAAGGGGCCGGCACTGCGGGCTGAGGCCCTGGCTGCAGACCCGACGCTTGACCCGGACCGGCCTCTGTCCGAGACGCTCTTCGAGAAGCTCTACGATGAGCGCGGATTGCCGAGGTGATTGCCGTCGACTCTTCGGCGGTTGTGGCGATTCTTCATGAGGAGCCGGAGTTCCGGGCCTTTCGGGACTGCATCCTGGGTGCCGGCGGTGCGGTTCTCTCGGCCGGTTCGGTGGTCGAGTTGGCTGCCGTTACCGCAGGGAAGGCGTTGGCGTCCACTGCCTTCGACGAGTTCCTCCTGCTTCCTTTCGTCGAGATCGAACCGGTTGATGCGGAGCAGGCGCTCGTAGCTGTCGAGGCGTATCGTCGTTTCGGCAAGGGCATCCACCCGGCCCGCCTGAACTTCGGCGACACCTTCGCCTACGCCCTCGCACGCCAGAAGGACCTCCCGCTTCTGTTCAAGGGCAACGACTTCTCGTTGACCGACATCGAACCGGCGCTTCCCGCGTAGACGCTCGCGTAGCCGATCTCGTTGACATGTGCAGCACATGAAACTGGTGTGATTCGCATGTCCAAGATGCTCCAGATTCGCAACGTACCGGAGGAAACCCACCGCCTCCTGAAGGCCCGCGCCGCGCTGGAGGGCGTTTCGATGTCGCACTTCGTACTGCGCGAGATCAAGCGGATCGTGCGCCGGCCGAGCCGCAGGGAGGTGCTGGACGCGATTCGCAGGCTGCCGCCGATAAAGCTCGACGAATCGCCGGCCGACGTTCTGCGAGAGGTCCGAGAGGAGCGCGACGGCCGGGAACGGTAGTGGGTCCGGCGAGGACGCCGGCGCATTCGGTTTCTGGCGCGCTGACTCCCTACTCGTCCTCGGCCGGCTCGAGCTTGTCCTGGGTCCTGGTTTCGAAGTCGCTGGCGGCGTGACGCTCGCGGAGCTGCTTCTCCGGCGGGCCGGAGGCCCGGTTGACCATCTGGCCCCGCTTGACCGCCGGGCGGCCGGCGATCTCTCGCGACCACCTGTTCACGTTCTCGTACGTGTGGGCCTCGATGAACTCGCCGGCGCCGTAGAGCTTGCCCGCGGCGAGGCCGCCGTACCAGGGCCAGATCGCCATGTCGGCGATCGTGTACTCGCTGCCCGCCATGTACGGGGAGTTCGCCAGGCGCCGGTCGAGCACATCGAGCTGGCGCTTGACCTCCATGGTGAAGCGGTTGATCGCGTACTCGAACTTCTCGGGGGCATAGGCGTAGAAGTGGCCGAAGCCGCCGCCCAGGTAGGGCGCGCTGCCCATCTGCCAGAACAGCCAGCACAGGCACTCGGTGCGCGCCGCGTGATCCTGGGGCAGAAACTCGCCGAACTTCTCGGCCAGGTAGAGGAGGATCGCGCCGGACTCGAAGACGCGCGTCGGCGGTTCCGTGCCGCGGTCGACCAGCGCCGGGATCTTGGAGTTCGGGTTGACGCCGACGAACCCGCTCGAGAACTGGTTCCCCTCGCCGATGTTGATCAGGTACGCGTCGTACTCGGCGCCGCTGTGCCCGAGGGCCAGCAGCTCTTCGAGCATCACCGTGACCTTGACGCCGTTGGGGGTGGCCAGGGAGTAGAGCTGGAAGGGGTTGTCGCCGACGGGCAGCTCCTTCTCGTGGGTGGGTCCCGCGATCGGGCGATTGATGTTGGCGAAGCGGCCGCCGCTCTCGGCGTCCCACTTCCAGACCTTGGGCGGTTCATAGGCCATGCAGGTGAGCCCTCCTGGTTGAAGGATTACTCGGGTCGAAGGCGAAGAGTGTGGATGGACCGGTGACCCGATGGCCGCCGGCGACCAGGTACCGTGCCGGTTACCAGGTATCGTGCGGTCTACCAAGTATCGATGTAGGGCCGCTTCTTGCCGGTGCGCGGCGGCGGCGGCGGCAGCCGCTTCATGCTTTCCGTGATCCAGGAGCGGGTGTCCGCTGGATCGATCACGTCGTCGAGACCGCCGCCGGCCGCGGCGTTCACGGCCTTGGCGCGCTCGTAGGAAGCCTCGACCCGCCGCTCGAACTCGAGCCGCCGTTCTTCGGGATCCTCGATCGCGGCCAGCTCCTTGCGGTAGCCGAGCTTGACCGCGCCCTCGATGTTCATGCCCGCGAACTCCGCTGTCGGCCAGCCGACAGTGAAGAAGCCCACCAGGGAGCTGGCGCCGCACATCGCCTGCACGCCGAGGCCGTAGGCCTTGCGCACGACGACGCCGAACATGGGCACCGACAGGTTGGCGCCGGTGTTGAACATGCGCGCGCAGTGCCGGACCAGGGCGGTTCGCTCGTGATCCGGCCCGACCATGATCCCCGGGCAGTCCATCAGGCTCAGCACCGGAATGTCGAAGGCGTCGCAGAGCTGCAGGAAGCGGGCGCCCTTGTCCGCGCCGTCGGAGTCGATGGCGCCGGCGAGGTGATGGGGGTTGTTGGCGATCACGCCGAGCGGCTTCCCTTCGATACGGATGAAGGCGGTGATCACGCCGATCCCGAACTTCTCGCGGATCTCGAGCACCGAACCGACGTCGGCCAGCGTGTGGACGATCTCCTGCATGTCGTAGAGGCGGAGACGGTTCTCGGGGATCACATGGCGCAGGGGGCGCTGGTCGTGGGCTTCCCAGTCGGAGATGGGCCCCTGGAAATAGGAGAGATACTTCTTCGTCGTCTCAACCGCCGCCTCCTCGTCCTTGACCAGGATGTCGACGACGCCGTTCGGCACCTGGAACGACATCGGGCCGACTTCCTCCGGCGTGTAGACGCCCAGGCCGCCGCCTTCGATCATCGCAGGGCCGCCCATCGCGATGGTCGACGCCTCGGTGGCGATGATCACGTCGCAGCAGGCGAGCAGCGCGGTGTTGCCGGCGAAGCAGCGGCCGTTGTTCACGCCGACCAGGGGAATGAGCCCCGAGAGCTTGGAGAACTGGGTGAAGGTGTAGGTGTCGAACGCGACCCGCGGTCCGGTGTAGTCGTCGCCCGGCCTTCCGCCGCCGCCCTCGGTGAAGAAGACGAGCGGCAGGCGGAAGCGATTGGCGAGCTCGAACAGGCGATCCTGCTTGTAGTGGTTGCGGCCGCCCTGTGTGCCGGCGAGGACCGTGTAGTCGTACGAGAGAACGATCGTCCGCGAGTGTTCGTCGTCGAACAGGTCGCCGTTGATCGACGCGGTGCCGGCGACCACGCCGTCGGCGGGCGTGTACTGGCGCAGCTCTTCGTCGCTGTACTTCTGGTGCTGGCGCGCAACGAGCAGCGGCCAGTACTCCTTGAACGATCCGGGGTCGACGAGCTGCTCGATGTTCTCCCGGGGCGTCTGGAAGCCGAAGCGGCGGCGCCGGGCGACCGCCTCCGGCCGGTTCTCGTCCAGGGTGTAGGCATGGCGACGGTAGTTTTCTTCCAGGTCGGGCCGGATGTAGTCGGGGTCGATCTCCTCCGCGGCGTCCGCCGCTTCGCCGCCCTCCGCCTCCTGGACGAAGACCAGCGGATAGCCCTCGCGGATCGTGTCGCCCGCCGCCATCGTGACCTGCTTCACGATGCCGCTGCAGTCGGCGCGGAGCACGTGCTCCATCTTCATCGCCTCGATCACCGCGACTTGCTGCCCGCGCAGCACTTCGTCGCCTTCCGCGACGTCGATGCTGACGATCGTGCCCTGAATGGGCGCGACGACGCCGGTGGCGCCATCTGCCCCGGAACCCGGCCCGGCCTGCGGCCCGGTCGCGGCGGCGTCCGTGTCCGGCTGTGCGGCCTCGGCCGCCTTGGTCGCCTGGTCGTACGCGAAGAGAGCGAGGGGGTCGACGGTGTCGACGCGGGCGCCGGCAAAGCCGCTGTCGCGTGCGTCGTCGCCCGGCGTGTCCCCGGCGCCCGGCGCCGAGCCGGCGGGAAGAGCGGAGGCGGGAACGAAGCGGGGCCTGCGTCCGTTGCCTGCGGCCGCCGCCAGTTCCTGGGCGTGGTCGTCGAGCCAGCGGGTGTAGAGGTTGCCGGCGGCAAAGTCCGGGTGGCTGAGGACGCTCTGCAGCCAGGGGATGTTCGTCGATGGTCCGCCGATACGGAACTCGTCGAGCGCCCGCGAGGTGCGCTTCACGGCGCTGGTGAAGTCGTTCGACGGCGAATGGGCGATCACCTTTGCGAGCAGGGAGTCGAAAGCCGGGTTCGCCTCGTAGCCCGCGTAGCCGCAGCCGTCGATGCGCACGCCCGGGCCGCTCGGCGGCTCGTAGGCCGAGAGGACGCCGGAGGACGGCCGCACGGCGCCCCTCGGCGTCCAGCGTCTCCAGGTTGACCCGCGCCTGGATCGCAAAACCGCGCGGGCGGACGGCTTCCGGCTCTCCGAGCCCGAGACCGGCAAGCGTCTCGCCGCGCGCGATTCGCAGTTGAGCCTGGACCAGGTCGACTCCGGTGACCGCTTCGGTGACCGTGTGCTCGACCTGGAGGCGGGCGTTCGTTTCGATGAAGGCGAAGTGGCGGCCTGCATCGTCGTGCGGGCTGCCGCCATTGCCGTCGGAAACCGCGCCGTCGGTGGCGTTTCCGGCTTCGACCAGGAACTCGAACGTGCCCAGGCTGTTGTACTGCGTGGACCGGCCCAGGCGCAGCGCCGCGTCGATGATCGCGCTGCGCAGGGCAGGGGAGAGGTTCGGCGCCGGCGCCGTCTCGACCACTTTCTGGTGCCGGCGCTGGGCGCTGCACTCACGTTCGCCGAAGTCGATCAGCCCGCCGCTTTCGTCGCCGAGGAGCTGGACTTCGATGTGCCGTGCCCGAGAGATCAGCTCCTCGACATAGAGGCCGCCGTTGCCGAACGCGCGCTCGGCCTCGGACCGGCAGCGCTCGTACGCCTGTTCGATCTCCTCGGCCGAGGCGACGATGCGGGTCCCGCGCCCGCCGCCGCCGGCGAGCGCCTTGATGATCATCGCGCCGCCGTCTTCGAGAGCCGCGAAGAACTCTCGCGCTTCGTCGAGACCGGTGGTCCGATCCGTGCCGCGCAGGACGGGGACATCGGCGGCGGTGGCGGCGGCACGGGCTCTGCCCTTGTCGCCGAAGAGTTCCAGCACCTCGAGCCGCGGGCCGACGAAGGTGATGCCCGCGTCGGCGCAGGCAGCGCCGAAGGCTGTGTTCTCGGCCAGGAAACCGTAGCCGGGATGGACCGCGTCGCAGTCTGCTTCGACCGCTCGGCCCAAGACATCCTCGATGTCGAGATACGCCGGCACGCCGCGACCACCGAGCGGGACCGCCTCATCGGCGATCCGCAAGTGCAGCCCGTTCGCGTCGTCCTCGGAGTAGACGGCTACAGCCTCGATTCCGAGATCCATCGCCGCGCGGGCGATCCGTACCGCGATCTCGCCGCGGTTCGCGATGAGCAGGCGGCGCATCGGCTACGGCGGCGTGCGGTTTCCGGCTTCGGCGCCGAAGGCTGCGCGCTCGGTCCTCATCTGCTTCAACTTCTCTGAGATGCCGCTGCCGTCGCAGGTTTCTCAGGAACCCTTGGGTCGAGGTTTCTTCGGAGAGGGTTTGGGCGGGGGCGGGGGCTTGGGTGGCCTGGGTGGCGCCGGATGACCGCCTAGGCTCCGGTCTTCGGGTCTGTTGGATGTCACCGAGCCAGCGCCAACTGTTCCGCCCGGTCGAGGCACTCCAGGAGCACCTTCTCGCGGACCGGCTCGGCGGTCGTCTGACGATCGATGCTCCGCTGGTGCTCTTGTATGTGAGCGAGCGCCGCCCGCACGTCGTCGTGGTTGATGCGACCGCTCTCGAGCTCGGTCCAAGTGTCCTCAAGTCGAGCGTGTAGCTTGCCCCAGGCCACGGAGTACTCAGTGAGCTTCATCGACGCCTTGCCGAACTTCTGGGCGCCAGCGACCGCTGCGAGGATCGCCGCCGGCGCTGCCGGCAGGATCGGCGTGATCTCGATCCAGCCCAGGACTACGGCGAGGGTGGCGGAGGAAAAGACCGCTGCTGCGCTGCCGACTGACTGTTCGATGGTGCGGCTCCGGCTTGCCATGCGGGCGAAGTACTGCGTCCGCATGTCGGCTGCGATCATCTCGTTCCACACACGCCGCCGGAGATCCTCGGAGGGTGGTTCAAGCGTCATGCGGCGATTATAGACAGCGGTTGTACAGACGGGGCGCCGGTAGGGACAGCGGTTCTGGTTTGGCGCTAGGCTGTGGTGCGCGCGCCGCGCACGGCCTTCGCCGCGGGCAGTGACGGCTGTCCGTGCTGATCGAGTTCGATCAGACGGTGCCGCACACAGCCCCGAAAGCGTCGTTCGGCCCAGGCCCGGACCTCCTCCTCCTGGCTGAAGACGACGATCTGCCGTTCGTCGCTCAGTTGCAGCAGGAGGTCGAGAAAGCGACGGGTGCGGTCGGCGTCGCAGTGGACGGTGGAGTCGTCCAGGAACAGAGGTGCGGTCTCGGTGGTGTTGCCCAGGGCCTCGGCGAGACCGATGCGGAGCAGCAGGTAGACCTGATCGACCGTTCCCTGGGAAAGCTGGGATGCGGAGCGCCACTTCCCGTCTTCGACTTGGAGTTTGACCTCCAAGTTGGCCTGAGGATCAATGCTCGCCGCTGTGTAGCGGCTGCCCGTGACTTGCCCCAAGCGCTTTTCGAGCGACTTCTGCAGCTTCAGCGCGAGCAGCTCATGGACCTCGTTGCGCGCCGCTTCGAGGTGCTCGCGGGTCAACTCCACGATCTCGGCGGCGCGGCGGAGCGTCTCGAGCTCTTGCTCGGCGGCATCGCGTTCCTCTTCGAGTTCGGCCAACTCGGGGAGCCTCTGCTCCTGGAGCTTGCCCTCGAGGATGTTGGCGTCCTTGGCAGCGTCGGCGGCCTGACGCCTCGCGGCGTTTGATTCCCGGTCGAGTTCGATGCCGGACAGGCTGCTTGCGGCTTCGTCCGCCGCCTGGTCCGCTGCCGCCTCGTCCGCAGCGCCGGGTGCGTCGAGACGGTCCGCGATCGCGTCGCGCTCCGCGGCCAGAAGATCCCGGTCGCGGCCGTCGAGCAGGTACTGGAGGCGTTCCCAATTCCGTCGTTCGGTGCGCAGCCGTTCGTCCCGTTCCTTGAGTCGGCGGGCGGCCCACTTCTCCGGATCCTCGGTCGCGTCGTCGGCGAATCCGAACGCTGCGAGCGCCGCCCGGAAACGGTTCTCAGCGGCCGCGCGCCGCGCCCGTTGCGCGGCGGCCATCAGCTCCCGCTTCCGGCGATCCTCAACCTGGCCTTTCAACTCGGAGCGCCGCGCCGAACGATCCGCGAGTCGCGCGTTCTCTCGGCAGGCGGCTTCGTACTCAGCGAACACTTGGGATGCGGGCTTCGCGGGGTCGTCCGTGCCGCGGGCGGCCAACGCGGTGCGCAGCCGGGCCCCCGCCTGGATCTCCGCCCGTTTGGCGTTGCCGAGTTGCTCCCGCCAGCGTGTGTGATCCCACTCCCACCGGGCGCGGGCGTCAAGATCCCGAAGCGCCCGTCGCAGCGTCTCCGCGTCGGCCGGCAGTCCCAGGGCGGCCAGTTCGGACCGTACCGCCTCCGTGGCGCCGGCTGCGTCGCCGCCACGGGCTGTGCCGGTTTCCTGGATCTCTGGGTCGGGCCGCCCCGCGGAGGCCGTCGATTGCCCGGCCGAGAGCTTGCGGGCGATGACGTAGAGCCCGAGCCCCAGACCGAGGCACAGCCCTAGGAAGGCGAGTCCCTGGGGGTAGGCATCGAAGAACAGGAGGGCCAGCGCTGCAAGCGATGTTCCGCCCAAGCCGATGATCTGGCTCCAGCGCCGGTAGCTCCCGGCCAGCCGCGGTTGGACCGACTCGCGCATCTCCCGGTCGGCGGCGCTGGCGGCCTGCTGTAGCGCCGCCAGACAGCGTTCGATCACCGGCCGATCCTCGACCGCGACGATCGCCGAGGGCGCTTCGCCCGGGCCTAGGCCCTCGCGCACTTGGCGTGTCTGCTTCGCTGTCCTCCAACCGCTCTCCGCTTCCGCGACGGATGGATCGACCACGCTGTCCCCGGACGGCGTCTCCGGCAGCAGGGTGAATTGCCGTTCCAGTTCGTCCGCGGTCTCGCCTTCTGTCTCCTCCGGTTCGTCCGGCCGCGCCCGGTAGTCCGCCGCGGCCTCACGCAGCTCGTCCGCCGCCGCGGCGCTTGGGCTGTCTCCCGGCCCCGGCGGCGGTTCACCGCCGGGGAACATCGGCGCGAGCCGGTCGATTTCGGCCAAGCACTCGCTCAGGTTTTTCAGTTGGCGCCGGTCCCGAACCCGTTGCAGGCAATCGACCTGCCGCCGCGCGTCCCTGGCGCGGTTGGCTGCCGATTCGAGTCGACGTTCGAGGTCAGCCCGTTCAACGTGCTTTGCTCTTCCGTCGTCGAGGCGGTCGCGGGCAACGCGGTTGCGCTCCATCGCCCGGCGCAGGGGCCTGCTTGGCGCACGCTCGGTACCGATGTGCTCGCCCCGGTACTTCTCGAGGCGCGTCAGCGCCTCGACCGCGGTCGACTCGCGGCCGGCGGACGCCGCGGCGAGTTGGAGTTCCTTCTTGAGCGCGGCCTCCTCCTTGCCGGGTTTGCCGCCCGTTTTCTTCTGGCGGAGACGGAGGATGTCTCCCTGTCCGATCAGGATCGTGGAGGGCAGGACATGTCGATTCAGACCCAGGAAGCGGGCGCCGTCGGGGCTGCCGTCGTAGAGGATGTCTTCCGCCACGGATCGTCTGGTCGTGGTTTTCTCGGCGGTCCCTTCCGCTTCTTTCAGGTCGTAGTCGAGCTCGATCTGGGTACCGTCGTCAAGTGCGATGAGGGCGCCGGCGCGCCACGGCCTGCCGTTCCACGGCTCAAAGCGCTCCGCGAAGGCGGTCTCTTCCGTAGTGCGTCCCTTGCCGCGCCGGCGGCCGCACAGTCCGGCGAACGTCGCCTGCAGCCAGCTCGTCTTCCCGGCTTCGTTTGCGCCGTGGATCACGGTCATGCCATCGGCCAGTTCGAGCGAACCGTTGAGCTTGCCGAAGTCGGCTGCCTTGACGCGTCTAATCTTCATCTCTCGTCTCTTCGACCGCCACGAGGTCGATGACCCCAAGATCCTCGCGGCCGTCGAACGCCCGTAGGCCCGTGAGCAGCACGCCGCGTTCGAGTTCGGCGTCGAGTCCGGCCCTGAGCACCCGGCTCACGAAGGAGCCGCACACGGTCGGTTCGCGGCGCAGCTCATCGAAGTCGTATGCGTGGCTCAGGTTGGAGAGGTCGACCTGCAGGTGCTCCAGGCCCTCGGGCCGGTCGGAGCCGCTCGTGAAGTCGCCCGCATGAAGCTCCAGCTCCGGCGGCACTTCGCCACGGAAACGGATACGGGCCGCACCCCTGACGCTGTCGAGTCTCGCCCCGAGCCGTTCCCGGGCCTGCTCCAGAGTGGCGATGCCGGTGAGATCGACATCGAGGTCGTGGAGGGTGTTGGCGCGCGCCTCCAGCCGGACCGGCACGACCCGGCCGTTCTCGATCTCGAGCACGACGGCGCTGCCGTAGCTGGCGCCGAAGGCGAGGGATTCGAGGGATCCCAGGCGGGTCCAGGCCTTGCGGTCGGCCAGGGCGTGAGCGTGTCCAACCACTGCATGGGCGATGCCGGCGGCCCCGATCTGCGCGCCGTCGAAGGGGGCGTGGCGCTGCGGCTGCCCGTAGGACGCTCCGTTGCGTTCCTCGCCGTGGAAGACGGCGATGTGCAGCCCGTTGCCGGTGACGTGGAAGCCGCTGTCGAAGAACCCCGCTGTATCGACCGGCATGACGTGTGCCGCGCCCCACAGCATCACGCCGTCCGCGAGGGGTTGGAGCGTCAGTGTCGGCTGCTGGAAGATATGGACGTTGCCGGGCCACGCGTTGCGCAAGTAGGCGCTTTCCTGGTCCGCGCAGTCGTGGTTGCCGGGGGCGATGTAGATCGGTACCCGGGCGTCCTCGAACGTCTCCTGCAGGAAGTGGATCGTGCCGGCGGAAACCCGGTCGCGCTCATACAGGTCGCCGGCGATCAGAACGGCATCGATGCCGCCGTTCTTTGCCGGCCGGATGGTGTCGGCCACCGCCTTCCGCAACCGCAGCCTCTGCCTGCGGGCGACTTCCGGCGTCGCCCATCCGAACTTCGAGTCCAGGTGGACATCGCTGAAGGCGAGCAGCTTCATCCGCAGGGACCGCCGGATGAACCCTGGGAACGCGGGCATCCTGCCCGCATCCGGCCCGAACCACGCGGGCGATCAGCCGGTGGCGGAGCGCGGTCTCCGGGCGGTGAAGGCGAATGAAGAGCGGGGGAGTGGATAGACGCCTACTCCTTCAGCACCGTCGGCCAGTTCTTGTCGGCGCTGTCGATGTTCGCGTCGCGTTCCTCCAGCCACTGCTCCATGACCTTCTTGTTGTAGTTCAGGTAGAGCTTGCCGTCGACCAGCGTGAACGCGTCCGGGTCGGTGGGCGCGGTGTAGTTGCGGCTCACCGCCCAGGCGCAATAGCCGCCGTACTGGGGCGCGTACTTCTCCGGGTCGTCGGCGAAGAGGTCGCGGTTCTCGTCGCTCGCGAAGCGCCAGTCGGCCCCCTGCCAGCCGAGGGTGAACTCCTTGCGGCCTTTCACTGGTTGCCCGTCGGTGAAGTAGGCCACCGGGTCGTAGCCGCGGATCGCGAGGTTGCCGCGGGTGGCAAACACGGGGTCCTCGTCCTTGGCCGCTGCCGGAATCGCGGCCAGCGCGACGCTGATGATGAAGGCGGTGAGGGCCATCGCTCGGGCGAACCGGGCGCGGCGACTGTGACGTTGTGGCGTAACCATGGAACGAATCCTCCCGGAGACGAGTTTATGCAGTCGGCGCCTCCCAGCGGACACCGCGACAAGGTCTTCAGATGTCGAGTCTTTCAGTCCGCAGTCCCTTGAAGCGGTCGAAGTCGCGATCCTCCGTCAGCAGCCTGGAGACTCCGTGCTCCCGGCACAGCGCGACGATCTGGGCGTCGAAGACGAGGTTGCCGACCGTGTTCGCCTCGCGTATGGCTTCGAATAGCAGTTCCGGGTAGTCCGGACCAGGTCGGAGCAGGGTCAGGCGCGGCGAGGCCAGCAGGCGAGACACCGCGTTGCAGGCCTCGTCCGCTGAGTGTGGCGAATCGAACAGACGAGGATGGGTCACTAGCCGCATGAACTCGGTGAGGCAGAACACCGGGATCGCCCATTGGGCCGTCAACTCGGCAAGTTCGATCACGCGCGAGCACGCGGAATGGTGCTTCGGCGACTCCGGACGGTGGGCGTAGACTAGGACGTTCGTGTCGACGGCGATCAATCCAGACCGTCCATGATGTCGTAGAGGGACTTGCGGTCGTCCAGGTTGACTCCCGGCAACAAGCGGCCCGGCTTTGTGAGAAGCTTCAGTTTGAAGGGGGGTTCGGGACGTTCCGGGGGCTGCAGGTACTGACGAAGCGCTCGTTCGATCAAGCGCGTCAGCGGTTCGCCGTCGTGGGCGGCGCGTGCCTTGGCCGCCCGGATCAGGCGGTCGTCGAAGTTCAGCGTGGTCTTCATACAGAAATCTGTATCACTGGAGCCGGATTCCTGTCAACGGAGTTGACTGGTCGAGACGGGGCGTGGTGGAGTGCTCCGTTGTCCGGCAGCGGTATCTCGCGGATAGTGTCTGATGTGGGCTATGCGGCGCTCTTCCGTCTTCTTCTCGCTCGGTTTGGCCGCGGTTCTCCTGGCGTGCGGCGAAGCGGACGGCGGCACGGACGTGCCGATAGCGGCGCCCTCGCCGACCGCAGTCTTCGTCGAGCGCGCGGCTGAAGCGGGCTTGGACTTCGTCCACCGCAACGGCGCGGCCGGCGAGTACAACTACCCCGAGCTCCTGGTGGGCGGCGGCGCCTTGCTCGACGTCGACGACGACGGCTTCCTGGACGTGTACCTGGTGCAGAGCGGTCCCGTACCGGGTTCCGGGCCTGGGAACGCGGGCGTCTCGCCCGCATCCGGCAGCCCGCCGGGCAACCGCCTCTACCGCAACCTGGGCGACGGCACGTTCGAAGACGCGACGGACACAGCCGGCGTCGGCGACACTGGCTACGGTGCCGGCGCCACCGCGGCCGACTACGACCGCGACGGCTTCGTCGACCTCTACGTACTGAACGTCGGCCGGAACAGGCTCTACCGCAACCTCGGTGGCGGCGCCTTCGAGGACGTAACGGAGCGCGCCGGCGTCGGCGACGCCGCCTGGTCTTCGAGCGCCGTCTTCTTCGACTACGACGGCGACCTGGACCTGGACCTCTTCGTCGCCAACTACGTCGTTTGGAGGGCCGATCGTGAGCGTCCCTGCCTGGGACCGAACGGGCTCCGGAACTACTGCAATCCGGCGGAGTACCCGCCGGCGCCGGACACGCTCTACCGAAACGACGGGAACGGCCGCTTTGTCGATGTGAGCGATACCGCCGGCATCCGCTCGGTCGCCGGACCGGGCCTCGGTGTCGTCGCCGGCGACTTCGACGATGACGGCCTGGTAGATCTCTACGTGGCGAACGACCAGGCGGTGAACCACCTGTGGCTCAACCGGGGCGACGGCACGTTCCGGGAGGATGCCCTGCCGCGCGGAGCGGCGCTCAACGAGCTTGGCCGGCCCGAGGCCGGTATGGGCATCGCCGTGGCCGATCCGGACGGCGATGGCGACATCGACCTGTTCCTGACCCACCTGAGCGGCGAGACGAACACGTTCTACCGCAACGACGGCGCCGGTTTCTTCCTGGACGCGACGGACGAACTGCGCCTGGGCGGTGTCAGTCAGCCCTACACCGGCTTCGGCACGTCCTGGTTCGACTACGACGGGGACGGCGTCCTCGACCTGTTCATCGCCAACGGCAAGGTGACGCCCGGCGACACCGCAGCGTTCGACTACCGCGAGCCGAATCAGTTGCTGCGGGCTCGGCTCTCCGGCCGCTACGAGGACGTTTCGGGCCGGGCCGGTGCGGCCCTGGAACTGATTGAGGTGAGCCGTGGCGCGGCGTTCGGCGATCTCGACAACGACGGCGATGTCGACATCGTCGTGGTGAACAACGAGGGGCCGGCCCGGCTGCTGCGCAACGAAGTGGGGAACGCCGCGCCCTGGCTGATCGTTGACCTCTGCGGCGGCGGCATCCTCGACCGTTCCGCCATCGGCTCGCGCGTCACCGTCCGGGCGGGAGGCAGAAGCTGGACCCGGGACGTGCGGCCGGCGCAGAGCTTCGCCTCTGCCAACGATCCGCGGGTTCACTTCGCGTTCGGCGACGTTCCGGGCGTCGATCACATCAAGGTGAACTGGTCGCACGGCGGGGTCACCGAGCGGTCGGGGGTGCCGGTGAACAGCATCCTGCGTCTGCTCGCGCCGGGCGGCACCGCGCCGGCCGACGGAGTTTGCCGTGATGCGCGGTGACCGCGCCGCCCGCAGCGGAGGCGGCACGCTTGCAGTAGAGAAATGCGCCTCCTCCGACGCCGTGTCGCTGGGTGCGCGGGCCTTCTGGCCCGCTTCCGGTCTGCTGATCGCCATGTTCACCTTCCTACCCGGCTGCGCCGCCCCGCCGTCCGACGCTCCCACCGAATCGTCAACGTCGCTGGCCACGGAACCGATCCCCCACATCCCCAACCTCTCCGAACTCGACCCGGGCTTCGCCACCGCGGTCCGCGACGCCGTAGCAGCCGTGGAGCGCGACCCCGCGAGCGGCGCCGCCCTCGGCGCCCTCGGTCGCCTCTACCAGGCGCACCGCTACCTCGACCAGGCCCGGAGCTGCTACGAGCGCGCCGCCGCGCTCGATCCGCGGTCCCCGGAATGGCCGTACTACCTCGGCTTTCTCGCTGCCGGCCGTGGCGCCCAGAACGAAGCGGCACGCCACTTCGAGCGCGTTCTGGAACTCCGTCCGTCGTACTGGGCGGCCCGCGTGCGGCTCGGCAATGCGCTGCTCGCGATCGGTGACCTCGACGGCGCCGAGCGGGCGTTCCTGGCCGCGCGGTCGGCGGCGCCGGGCGCACCCTGGGGCGAACTCGGGCTGGGCAAGACGGCGCGACGCCGGGGCCGCTTCGAGGAGGCCGCCGAACACCTGCGCTCATCCCTGGCGGCCGACCCGGAGCACCGCGAGACGCGCTACCTGCTGGCGATGACCGAGCGCCAGCTTGGGAACGACGAGCGAGCCAACGAGCTGCTGAGCGGTCTCGCCGAGGCGGAGGTGTCGAGCCTCCCGGACCCGATGATGCAGGCGGTTCAGGCGCTAGTGCGGGACACCCAGACGATGATCCGAACCGCCAGCCAGCGTCTGGCCGAACGGGACTACCGGACAGCGGAGCGGCTGTACCTCGAGGTCCTGCGCCTGGACCCGGACTCCTACGATGCCCACCTCAACCTGGGCGTGCTCTACGGTCTCGCCGATCGCAATCCGGAGGCGGCGGCCGCCCTGGAGCGAGCGCTCGAAATCGATCCGGAACGGGCCGACGCCTACGCGCTTCTCACGATCGCCTACATCAAGACCGGCCGCGCTGAGCAGGGTCTGCAGCAGTTGGAAAAAGCGCTCGAAATCGATCCGGATCATCCCAGAGCGCGAGAGATTTTCCACAGCCTGGGCGGAAACCCGGAAGAACTGCGCTAACATTCGTGGTTTGGCCCCACCAGAGACGGCTTCGGCGCCGCTTGGTCAACGGCGCTACGGGTTGTCTCGGTGAGACTTCGAGTCGGGCCGATCCCGGTTGGACAAGTGCCTGAACGGGAGCGACTTTGGAGTCGAATGGGCAACCGAAAGGCGCTTGACGCGGCCGGCAACTGCGTTAATCCCCTGTAGGGCTTTATCGGGCTTTCCTTCTTTCTGAGAGGGTGCCTGAGGCGTATTCGGCGTGGATCGAGTGCGCATCGAGGGTCGTTGAGATCGCTTTCTTTCCTGGTTGCCTAGACCTAGAGGGCAGACAGACGAACCGGCGGAAAGCCGACCAAACGAGGGGTAACAAATGGGCTGGACTGGACGCGTGGCGTCGTGTGTTGGGGTGGGGTGCGTGTTGGTGTTGGGCGGAACGGGAGTCGGCTTCGGGCAGATCCTGATCAACGAGGTCATGTACGACCCGAGTGTGTCGGGCGACATCAACGGCGAGTGGTTCGAGCTCTACAACGCCGGCGCAACGCCCGTCGACATCAACGGCTGGGAGATCAGGGACGATGAGACTGAGGATGACCCGTCTGACACCGAGAGGCACACGATCAGCAACTCCGGAGGACTGAGCATCGCGTCGAAGGGGTTCCTCGTGCTGGGCCGCAACTCGGACAAGTCCCAGAACGGCGGCGTGACCGTCCACTACGTGTACTCAACCGTGAATCTCAGCAACAGCACCGACGGCCTGATCCTGGCGGACACCAACGGCGATGTGCAGGACAAGGTCGTCTGGGGCAGCGCGAACGATTTTCCGGATCCCTCGAACCGCGCCTCCATCGCGCTCAAGGGGGCGGAGGGAACGCCGGGTACTGATCCGTCGAGCAACGTTCTGGACAACAACGTGGGCTCGAACTGGTGCATCTCGACGAAGCCGATCGAGGGGGGCGTCGACGCCGGCACGCCCGGCGGTGAGAACAGCGACTGCCTGCTCACTCCGGCATACACCGGGGAGATCTGGGGTATCCAGGGCAGCGGCGCCGTGTCGCCTCACGTCAGAGCGGAGTCGGTGACGACGAACGACAACGTGGTCACCGCGGTCGGGGCCGGCGGCTTCTTCATGCAGACGCCCGCCAGCCGCAGCGACAACGACCCGGACACCTCGGACGGCATCTTCGTGGTGCATTCCGGTTCGCCGACCGTCGTCGTCGGCGACCAGGTCGATGTCAGCGGCACGGTGGAGGAGCGCTTCGGCTTTACCCGGTTCGCCTCCGGGGCCACGGTCACGATGGACGCGAGCAACCAGCCGTTGCCGGCTTTCGTGGAGTTCAATGAGAGTCGTCCGGCGAAGAGTCCAGCTTCGGCGAACTGCGCCATGGAGCCGGAGTGTTACGAGGGCATGCGGATTCGGATCGAAAGCGGCACGGTATTGAGCGGCAGCCAGTACTTCGGTTCCGACAATACCGCCGAGATGTACATCAGGCCGGGGTCCGGGCGGGCATTTCGCGACCCGGGCGTCCGCTACCCCGGCATTACCGGCCGGCCGGGTATCCCCGTCTGGGACGGGAACCCGGAAGTGTTCGAACTCGACCCGGACAAGCTGGGACAGCCCAACGTGTCGTGGGCGCCGGGCGCGACCTTCTCCGCCGCCGGGGTGCTCGGTTACGAGTTCGGAGGTTACGAACTGTGGGCTACCGAACACCGTCTGCGAAGTGGAGGCATTGCGCTGCCGCAGCCGGTGCGCTCCAAGGCGGGAGGCGAAGTCACGGTGGCGTCGCTCAACCTGCTGAACCTGAGGGAGAGCAATGCGGACCTGAGGTACCAGAAGCTGTCGCTCTACATCCGCGAGGTGCTTGGTTCGCCCGACGTGATCGGCGTACAGGAGGTCTACCAGCAGGCGGCGCTCGCCAAGCTGGCCACCCAGATCAGCACCGACGACCCGAATGTCGTCTACACCGCGCATGTCGTGCAGACGGCCAATAGCCAGGCGGTCGGCTTCCTGGTGCGCTCGGGCGTAACGGTCGAGGCGGGAAGCCCGACGGAACATGGTTCCGGAGAGACCTTCGTCGATCCGCGAGACAACTCGAACGACCCCGTCCACGACCGTCTGCCGCTCATGCTCAAGGCGTCCGTGGGCGACTTCGCGTTCACGGTGATCGACATCCACAACCGTTCCTTGATCGATACCGACGACCCGGCCAGGGGCGTGTGGGTGCGCGCCAAGCGTCTGGCGCAGGCGCAGTCCGTGGCCAGACTCGTGCAGCAGCAGAACGGCGCCGGCGCCAAGCTGGTCGTCGTCGGCGACTACAACGCCTACCAGTTCACCGACGGCTACGTCGACGTCGTCGGCCAGATCAAGGGCAGCCTGAGGCCGAGCCGGAACCTGCTCTCGGGGCCGGACCTGGTCCAGCCGAACCTGTGCAACCTGGTCGACGGCATGCCGGCGGCGGAACAGTACTCCCTCCTCTTCGTAGGGACCCCCCAGGCGCTCGACCACGCCCTGGTGAACCGGCCGATGTCGCGGCATGTCGTCGAAATGCAGTATGGCCGAGGCAACGTCGACGCCGCCGGAGTGGAGCGGAACAACGCCAACGCTTTGGGTTCCTCGGACCACGACGGCTTGGTCGTCTTCCTTTCGACCACGGATCGGGGCCGCTCGGTTTGCCCGGTGGGCGAGGAAGACCGGCCCGACGTCGGCGGACCTCCTCCGCCGTCAGGCGGCGGGACGGCCGATCTGAGTCTGAACGCTCGGGGCCAGGTCGTGTCGCCGGGCCGGGTTCGCTACAGCGTCAGCGTCGACAACGCCGGCCCCGGCACGGCGAGCAACGTCGTCGTCAAGAGTTCCTTCTCGGGGGGCGTTTCGATCGATACGTCGACCGCCGGCTGCGCGGAGGATCCGCGCGGCGTGCCGGACTGCACCTTGGGTGACATCTTGCCCGACGACTCCAAGTCGTTCACGATCGACGTCGATACCGGTGGGCCGAGCGAGGGCTCGCTCATGTACAGCGCCTCAATCGACAGCGATGCTGTGGATCCGGGGCCGGACGACGACAACGTGGACATCGTGCAGCCTCTCGGGCCGCCGAATGCGCCGTCGGATCTTGTCGCCACCGCGATCAGCTCGACTGCGATCGAACTCCGCTGGCGGGACAACTCGCGTGTGGAGACCCACTTCGATGTCTTCCTGCAAGGTCCGGGCGACCCGAGGCCGCGGTTGATCGCGTCCGTGCCGGCGAACAGGACGACCACGGTCGTCGGCGATCTGGTGTCCAACGTGACGTACAGCTTCGTGGTCGAGGCGCGGAACGGCCTGCTCCGCTCAGCCCGGACGCCGATATCGACCGCTACCACATGGGGCGATGCGAACCTGCAAATCGGTGCGGAAGGCCAGGTCGTCTCGGAGGAGCTCGTCCGCTACACCGTCAGCATCCGCAACGCAGGACCCGACCATGCCTCCTTGGTCATCGTGACGAGTTCGCTGATGGCGGCGGAAGGCTCCTTCGCGGCGTCGACTTCCGGTTGCCTGGAGGATCCGGCTGGGGTGCCGGAGTGCAACCTGGACGACATCGAGGTTGGAGAGACGGAGTCGTTCACGATCGATGTCGAGATCGATGCGGCGAGCCGGAACTCGCTCACCTACAGCGGCGCCGCCCGCGACGTTGCGGAGCCGAGGCCTCACGACGACACGGTCGAGATCGTGACTCCCCTTGGTCGGCCTGCGCCGCCGTCCCACCTCGAAGCCGTTGCGGTCGGCGGTATGGAGGTCGAACTCCAGTGGCAGGACAACTCGGACATGGAGACGGGATTCGGCGTCTTCCTGCAGGGGCCGGGCGACTTGAACATGCGGATGATCGGAACGGCGCCGGCGAACACGACCTCAATGGTCGTCAACGAACTGGTACCGACCGTCACATACAGCTTCGCGGTGGAGGCTCTGAACGGAGCGCTGCGCTCGGAGCGCACGCCGATAGCCATGGCGACCACTTGGATCGCGCAGGCGGCGCGATGCGCGGAAGACGACGCGCTGTGCGTCGGAGCCTTCCAGGTGGAGGTCGAGTGGGACGACGGCAAGGGCAGAGTGGGCCGGGGGTTCGCCGAGCGCCTGACGGCGGATGCCGGAGACTTCTGGTTCTTCCATCCCGCCAACATCGAGCTCGTGGTCAAGGTGCTGAATGGCTGCGCGATGAACGACCGCTACTGGGTCTACGCGGCCGGCTTGACGGATGTCGGCGTGACGATGACGGTGCGCGACCTCCGCAACGGCGTCGAGAAGAGCTGGACGAACCCCCTCGGCACGCGGTTCAGGCCGATCACGGATGCCTCGGCGTTCGCCACCTGCGACAGCGGATCGAGCGTGAACAGTCAGAGCCGGGCCGTGCTGAGCGGCGCCCCGCGGGGCCGGGGCGAAGAGCTGTATGCGGCCAGCCTGAGCGCTGCCGATCTGATCGAGTCGGCCGGCAGTGCCTGCGCTGCAGGCGACGGGGCGCTCTGCCTGATGGGCTCACGTTTCGAGGTCCGGGCCGACTGGGAAGCCGGTGGTCGAAGCGGCGACGCAACCGCCATTCCGCGCATCGCGGATACGGGGATGTTCTGGTTCTTCAGCTCGGACAACGTCGAACTGGTGGTCAAGGTGCTCGACGGCTGTCGGGAGAACGGCTACCGATGGGTGCTCATGGGCGGCCTGACCGACGTTGGAGTGGAGGTCACGGTGACCGACAGCGAGTCGGGCAAGGCGAAGATGTACCGGAATCTCGAGGGGACGCCGTTTGCGACGATGTTCGACGTGACCGCCTTTGCCTGCAGCGCGGGGCCGTAGCCGGCGCCGCTACTCCGGCGTGCACCAGATCGGCGACGTGTAGGCGCGCTGCCGGGTGACCATGTAGCCGGCGGCCCGGTCGGCTATCGTCGGCCGGTCGAAGGCGGCGGAGTCGCGCCGCATGGAACGCGGAGGCAGGTCACATGGGTGAAGGCGCGAACGTGTTGAAAGCGGTTCAACTGGGGCGGAAGTGCGGGCTCCGGGTGTCGGAGTTGTGCCTGGGGACGATGAACTTCGGCGAGCCGGGCCGGGGCCACCAGGGCGACTGGACGCTCGACCTGGACGCTTCGCGCCCGATCTTCCAGGCGGCGATCGAGCATGGGTTGTTCTACTTCGATTGCGCCGACGTCTACGGCATCGGCGCCTGCGAGCGGGTGGTCGGGTCGTTGCTGCGGGAGTTGCTGCCACGCGACGAGTACGTGATCTCGACCAAGGTCTCCATACCGATGGGCAGATCGCCGAACCAGGGCGGGCTGTCGCGCAAGCACATCATGGAAGGGGTCGACGGCTGCCTGAAGCGTCTCGGTCTCGACTATGTGGACCAGTTGATCATCCACCGCCATCCGCACGGAATTCCAGGTCAGGTCAAGGCGCCGATCGAGGAGACGATGGAGGCCCTGCACGACGTGGTGAAGGCCGGCAAGGCGCTGTACCTGGGCGCCTCGTCCATGTACGCGTGGCAGTTCGTCGAGCTCCAGATGACGGCGCAGCACAACGGCTGGACCGAGTTCGTCTCGATGCAGAACCACTACAACCTCGTGTACCGAGAGGAGGAGCGGGAGATGAACCCGTACTGCGCCCGGACCGGCGTTGCGCTCACGCCGTGGTCACCGCTTGCTCGCGGCATCCTCACCGGTTCCTACAAGGGCAGCTTCGACGGGGGCGGCACCGACCGCTCGAAGGGCGGCGACCGGGTGCGCACGGAGGGCCTGTACCGCGGCGCTATGACCTTCGACATCGCCGATCGGGTGGTCGAGGTGGCGAAGAAGTACGGCCGCACGCCGGCGCAGATTTCGCTTGCCTGGCTGGTGAACAAACCCGAGGTCTGCGCGCCGGTCGTGGGCGTGTCGAAGGTCGGGCAGTTGGAGCAACTCGTCGAGGCGACGAAGATCGAACTCGACGCGGCAGACGTTGCCTACATGGAGGAGCTGTACCAGCCGGTGGAGAACCTGCTGGCGCTGGGGCATTCCTGAGGGGTTTGTGGCCGCGCGCCGCGCCCGCTGCCGCGACGACAGCACGGCGCCTCAGCCCAGGCGCTATCATCGGCACCGGTCTTCGCACTCTGACAAAGGGGGAGCCCCGGTTGCAGCATCGCGCCCTTCCAGGAACTCGCGCGGCAGCGGTGGTCGCCTGCGCGCTTTCGCTCGCGGCGCCGGCCCTTGGCGCGCCGGTCGACTCCGCGGTGCATGCCTGGATCGGCGACCTCGAACCCCTCGCTGAAGCGGAGTTCGGTTACGAGCAGGCGGCGCATCTGCTGGAACGCGCCGGTTTCGGCGGCACGCCGGGGCAGATCGAAGAGCTTGCTGCCTTGGGCTTCGAGGGTGCGGTGGCGAGACTCGTGGACTACGAGCAGGTAGACGATTCGGATCTGCTTCCGTTCGACGAATCGGGGATCTGGGACGTTGGGATGGACCCGTTCCCGCCCAGCCGCGCCCAGGCAGTGCGGATCGGGCGGCGGCACGGACGGTCGCTGGGCGTCGACGTGCTGCCCGAGGGGGTGTCGCGTCCGCTGCAGCCGGTGGTCGACAAGTTCTTCTACGGTCTGCGCAGCAACGTGCTGGAGACGCGGCGACTCGCATTGTGGTGGGGCGACCGCATGGTCGCGACGCCGCGGCCGCTCGAAGAGAAGATGACCCTCTTCTGGCACGACCACTTCGCGACCTCGGAGGTCAAGGTCCGCGACGTGCGGAAGATGGCCGTGCAGAACCGGACCCTGCGCGCCCACGCCACCGGCGACTTCCGCGGTCTGGTGCTCGCGGTCATGCGCGACCCGGCGATGCTGGTCTACCTGGACAACCGGGAGAACGTGAAGGACCACCCGAACGAGAACTTCGGCCGCGAGCTGCTCGAGTTGTTCACGATGGGGGTGGGCAACTACACCGAGCAGGACATCCGGGAGGCGTCGCGGGCGTTCACCGGCTGGACCAACGAGGCGCTCGATTTCCGCTTCGACGCCGAACTTCACGACGACGGAGCGAAGACGTTTCTGGGGCGCGAGGGCAACCTGGGCGGCGAGGACGTGCTCGACATCATCCTCGAGCAGCCGGCCACCGCCGAGTTCATCGCCGGCAAGATCTACCGCTACCTGACGCGCGAGGACCTGGCGCCCGCGCTCCAGGCGAAACTGGGGCGCCGCCTGCGAGAGTCCGGATACGAACTGAAGGCTCTGCTGCGGGCCATCCTGTCGTCGCGCGACTTCTACAGTCCGCCGTCGGTCGCCACGCAGATCAAGAGTCCGGTCCAGCTTGTCGTCTCGACCTACCGCAAGCTCGGCGCCGCGACGGCGCCGACAGTGCCGGACATGAACAGTCTGACCGGGCGCCTGGGGCAGCAGTTGCTCTACCCGCCGAATGTCGCCGGTTGGGCCGGCGGTCGGACCTGGATCACGCCGGCGACGCTGCTCGAGCGCGGCAATGCGATGCGTTCCGTGCTCTTCCCGCCCGAACTCGAGGAGTTCGGACACCCGGACCGGCGCATGCCGGGCATCTACCGGCAGGTCGGCGAGCGGCTGGCGCAGGGCATGTCGATCACGGCGGCGACGAAGCAGGGCGATGCCGCCTCGAACGCCATGGCCGATTCCGACGAGGAGTACAACACGCGGTACGGCGGCTACCGCGGCTACCTGGCGGCGTACGAACGGGTCAAGTTGGTCCCGCGCCACGTCCTCGACGTCGACCTGCGGGCGATGGTGCTGGCGGCCGGCGCCACCGACGCCGAGAGCGCGGTCGACCACCTGCTGCTCCGTTTCCTGCGCGTGCCGGTGACCGAGCCGGGCCGCGGGGCGCTGGTGGACTACCTGGAGAGAGAACTGGACTCGACCCGCCTCGACGCGGTAGCCGAGGGCGCCCCGGAGCGGGTGGAGAAGGCGCTCCGTTCGACGCTCTACCTGGTCTTCAGTTCGCCGGAGTACCAGTTGGGCTGAGGCGCCCGCAACCAGGAACCAAGGAGCCGATATGCCTGAACGACTACCCTGCGGCTGCTCGCGGCGCGACTTCATGCGCCGGGGCCTCTACGGCATCGGCGTTGCGGCCGGTCTTCCGGCGGTGCTGGGCCGGGCTTCCGCGGCGCTCGCGTTCGAGGAACTGCAAGGCGGCGTCACGGACGCGTCGCGGCGCATCCTCGTCGTGGTCGAGCTGTCCGGCGGCAACGACGGCCTGAACACGGTCGTCCCGTTCCGCAACGACGAGTACTACCGGGTGCGGCCGAACCTCGGCATCCGCCCGCGGCAGGTGCTCGGGCTCACCGACGAGGCCGGGTTCCATCCGTCGTTGACCGGCATGGAGCGCCTCTACAAGGACGGGCACCTCGCCGTGGTCGAAGGCTGCGGCTACCCGAATCCGAGCCTCTCCCACTTCTCGTCGATGGGCTTCTGGCATACTGGCGTGCCGAACGGCGGCGAGGCCCTGGGCTGGCTCGGCCGCCTCGCCGACGATCACGGTCCCGACGGCACCCCGAACTACATCGTCAACGTGGCCCGGTCGCAGTCACTCGCCGTGCGGGCCGCTCGCCATTCGCCCCTGGTGTTCGACGATCCGGGACGCTTGCGGCGTCAGGGTACGCCGCAGCAGAAGCGGGCGCTTGCCCAGCTCGGCAGCGACGAGGCGAGCGGCAACGACGCCCTCGACTTCCTGCGCGGCACGGCCTCGAACGCCGCCACGAGCGCGGCTCTCGTGCGCGACGCCTGGTCCGGCTACAAGACGCCGGTCGACTACGGCATCGGCGGGCTCGGCGCCGACCTGCGCAAGGTGGCGGCGCTGATCCAGGCCGAGTTGCCGACCCGGATCTACTACGTCAGCTTCCGCGGCAACTCCTTCGACACCCACGTTCACCAGGCCGACACCCACGCCCGGCTGCTCATGTACATGTCCGACGCCGTGGCGGGCTTCCTGCGCGACATCGAGCGCATTGGCCGCGCCGACGACGTGGCCGTGCTCATGTTCACCGAGTTCGGGCGCCGGGTGGAGGAGAACGGCAGCCTCGGTACCGACCACGGCACCGCCGGTCCGATGTTCGTCGCCGGTAAGGGCGTTTCCGGCGGCTTCTACGGCGACACGCCCGATCTCACCGACCTCGACGACGGCAACCTCAAGATGACCACCGACTTCCGGCGCGTCTACGCATCGATGATCGAAGGCTGGATGGGCATGGACGACGCCTCGACCATCCTCAAGGGGGACTATCCGGGGCTGCCGGTGTTTGGCGTCACGTAGCGAAGCGCTACCGGATCTCGACGTAGCGCGCCAGCCGCTCGACCTCGTCGTCGTCGACGTACTTGCCGATTTCGCGCCGGAACTGGGCCATCGCCTCGTAGGGCCGGTACTCCTCGAATTCGTGGCGCATGCGGCGGCCGACGCCGGGGATGTTCAGGATGTCCTCGCCGGAAGCCGTGTTCAGGTCGATGCGGACGTAGACGTACTGGGCGAGACGCGCCACCTCGTCGTCGTCGACGTACTTGCCGATCTCCCGGTGGAACTGGGCCAGCGCTGTGTAGGGGCGGTACTCCTCGAACTCGTGGGTCATACGGCGCCCGACACCGGGGATGAGTCCGATTTCCTCGGAGGTCGTGTCGTTCAGGTCGATGGGAACCCAGATCGCACCGTAGATCCCGTCGTACTGGTCTTCGGCAACGTGTGTGGAGATCACGTCGTGGAGGTCCGCGGCCCGCAGAAAGGGGCGGCCATCGAGTAGAGCCTTGACGGCTTCACCGTCGAGACCGTCGAGTGCCGAGAGTTCTTCCTCGCTGGCGAGGTTGGGATTGAGGAGGCCGTTGTTGGCGCCGACCTGTGCGGCGGCGGGAATGGAGAAGGTCAACAGGACCGTTGTGGTCCACATTAGGGCCAAGCGTTTCATCTCGAGATACGTCCTCGTGTTGCTAGTGGGTTAATTGTGCGGGGCGGCAGGGTCCGCCGCGTCGCCGTCGGGTGACGTGGCGGCGGAGCCACCGCCGGCCGCGGGGTGCTGGAGGGCGATGAGTATACCCAGCATGCCGAGGAGGATCATCGCCCCCGGCGCCAGTGTCGGCATGGCGCCGCCCAGGCTCTCCTTGACGAGTTCGAGGCCGCTGGAGTTCGGGTGTAGCTCCCGCTCGAACTCGATGTTCGACTGGTAGTGGAAGTAGACGCCGAGGAGTCCGGCCGGAAGGTAAGCAGCCAAGAGAATCCGGAACGCGCGCACAGCCAACCAGGACGGCCGCACCGCCAGCCAGATCCCGGCGATCGTACCCGCAGCCAATAGCACCAACGGAATCCACTGCTTCCGGTCTTCGTAGTGCCCGAGGAGGTAGAGCTCGGCCCCCAAGCCGACAGCCCCGAAGAGCAGGATGTAGAGCGCGTACCTTCGCCAGGTCTCGGTCACGGCTCCTCGCCCGCCGCGGCGGCTTGCTCGTCGGCGAGCATGTTGCGGCGGTGCAACACGTAGGCCTTGAGCAGGGCGACGTCGTCACGGTCGAGGACGGGGGAGAAGTCGGGCATGCCGAGATCGACGAGGGCGCCTTCGAGGAGTGCCGTTTCGTAGGAGTCGAAGACGCGCTGGGAGGATTGGCGGAGGTCCGGGGTGACGCCGCCGGAGACGGCGCCGTAGCCGTGGCAGACCAGGCAGTACTGGTTGAAGAGCCGGCGGCCGGCGTCGATGTCCGCCGTCGACGCTCCGTGGTCGACGCGGCTGACGCGGATCTCCCGGCGTTCCTGCCGCTCGATCGGCTGGCCGGTGGCGCCCAGGGCGTAGACGACGATGCGGCCCTCGGATTCGATCGCCTGCCGGGCCGAGCGGCTGCCGACGATGCCGAAGGCGCCGCCCCAGCCGGACATCACGGCGATGTACTGCGTGCCGCCGCTCTCGAAGGTGATCGGCGGGGCGATCACGCCGCTGCCGGTGTAGCTCTCCCAGAGCTTCTCGCCGTCGTCGGCGCGGTAGGCGGTGAGGAGGCCGAAGGGCGTGCCCTGGAAGACCAGGTTGCCGGCGGTGGCGAGCGTGCCGCCGGACCACGGCATCGTGTACTGCACGCGCCAGGCCTCGCGCTGGGCGACCGGGTCCCAGGCCAGGAGATGTCCGGAGAGCAGGGCCGGCGGCGCGTCCTCAGCCAGCACTTGACCGGAGAGGCCGGTGGCGTCGATCACCGCCTGGGGAATGTCCTCGGGCGCGGCCGGGCGCACGCCCAGGTTCCACTGGCCCGGGGTGTACTTGAAGTTCGGGTCCGGCACGTAGAAGTTCGACATCTCCATCGCCGGGATGTAGACGAGCCCCGTCTCCGGACTGAACGCCATCGGATGCCAGTTGTGTCCGCCCAGCGGTCCCGGCGAGACGGCCACGACCTGGTCGGTGTAGCGCGCGCCGGCCAGCTCGACCGGCCGGCCGGACGCGAGGTCGACGTGGCTGGCCCAGGTCACGGTGACGAACTCCTCGGCTGAGATGAGCTCGCCGGTGCGGCGGTCGAGGACGTAGAAGAAGCCGTTCTTCGGCGCCTGCATCAGGACCTGGCGCACGCGACCGCCGATCGGCAACTCCGCCAGCATGATCGGCTGGGTCGCCGTGTAGTCCCATGTGTCTCCCGGCGTCGTCTGGTAGTGCCAGACGTACTCGCCGGTATCGGGGCGGAGGGCCACGATCGACGACAGGAACAGGTTGTCGCCGCCGCCGGGACTGCGAATGTTCCGGTCCCACGGCGCCCCGTTGCCGACGCCGATGTAGAGCAGGTCCAGTTCCGGGTCGTAGACGATCGAGTCCCACACCGTGCCGCCGCCGCCGCCAGTCCACCACTCGCCGGTCCAGGTCTCGGCGGCCATGCGCATCGCCTCGTTCTCGAAGCCGTCGGCCGGGTTGCCGGGCACGGTGTAGAAGCGCCATGCCCGCTCGCCGGTGTCCGCGTCGTAGGCGTCCACGTAGCCGCGCACGCCGTACTCGGCGCCGCTGTTGCCGATGATCACCTTGCCCTTGGCGATCCTGGGCGCTCCGGTGATCGTGTACATCGAGTCCTCGGGCACGGTCATCGTCGACCAGGCGAGCTCGCCCGTTTCGGCGTCGACCGCGATCAGCCGGCCGTCGAGCGTGGCAGAGATCACCTTGCCCCGGTAGAGCGCGGCGCCGCGGTCGACGGCGTCGCAGCAGGTCTTCATCGCGATGGAACGCGGCACCTCCGGGTCGTAGGTCCACAGTGGCTCGCCGGTCACCGCGTCCAGGGCGTAGATCACGTTCCAGGCACCGGTCGCGTACATCACGCCGTCGACGATCAGGGGCGTGCCCTCGAGGCCGCGCTTCGTGTTCGTCTCGATGACCCAGGAGATGCCGAGCTGGTCCACGTTGTCGTCGTTGATCTGATCGAGCGGGCTGTAGCGCTGTTCCTTGTAGGTGCCGCCGTAGGTCAGCCAATCGGCCGTGCGGCCGGCGGCTGCGACCAGGGCCGCGTCGTCGACCTCGTAGGCGGCCTCCGCGCGGCGCGGCGGTGGCTGTGAGAAGGCTGCTGCTGAAATCAGGGACGCCGCGGCTGCCAGAGCGCCATGGGCGAGAAGGGTGCGCGATGGTCTCATGGTGTCGATTCTCCTGCAGAAGCCGGTCTCAGCTTTGGGAACGGGTTGTAGCAATCCTGGGGACCCGGGCATCTTGCCCGCATCAGGACCGTCGGCACGACCGATCTCACTCGGCTGGCTTGTCACCTGCGTTTCTTGCAGGCAACGCCAGAGCGACGAGTTCGGGCGGCGTACCGCCGCCGCCGATGGCGAAGCGGCCGCCGCCGGTGGCGACGGCGAGATACTGCCGGCCGCCGTGTTCGTAGCTGATCACGTTCGAGTGCGGCGTCTCCGGCAGTTCGATGCCGCCGAGGTAGTCGCCGGTCGTCTTGTCGTAGACGCTGATCTCCGGCGGTATGTCGGGCTCGTCCGCTTCGGGGTCGCGGGAGTGTTCTCTCGACGCGGTGACGAAGAGCAGCGTGGGGGTGACCAGGGGCGCGGCCTGGTGGTTGACCTGGCCTAGCCGGCCGAGTTCCAGGTGGGCGATCGCCGTGTGGTTCACCGGCCCTACGCCGTGCGGGACCATCCACAGGTGCTCGCCGGTGTTCAGGTCGATTGCCGTGATGCGGCCGTACGGCGGCTTCACCAGGGGCAGCCCCTGAGGTCCTTCGACCGTCGCGTACCAGCGGTCGGGGACGAAGTTCAGGTCGGAGCGGTTCGGGTCGGGCCGGGTCAGGGAGACGCTGGCGGCGCGGGTGTGCGACACGACGTAGAGCACGCCGCTCTCGGGATCGACCGCCGCGCCGGTCCAGTTCGCGCCGCCGCCGTCGGCCGGCAACTGGACCGTCGGCTTGCCGGTTCCCTCGATCCGCGGCGGTGTGTACAGGGGCACGAGGTCGTAGTTGCCTGCGATCTCGAGCGCCTCGGCGCGGAGTTCAGGAGTCCAGTCGATCAGGTCTTCCTCGGTGATTCCCTGGCGGTCGAAGGCGGCCGGCCGGGTGGGGAAGGGCTGGGTCGGCGCGGCGCGCTCGCCGGGTACGTCGCTGGGCAACACCTCGCGTTCCTCGATGTCCCAGACCGGTTTGCCGTTCGTGCGGTCGAAGACGAAGGCGAAGGCCTGCTTGGTGACCTGGGCCACGCCGAACACCCGCTCGCCGTCCACCGTCGCCTCGAACAGGTTGGGAGCGGTCGGCGGGTCGTAGTCCCAGAGGCCGTGGTGGACGAACTGGTAGTGCCAGCGGCGCTCGCCCGTCTCGCAGTCGACGGCGACGATGCTCTCGGCGTACAGGTTGTCGCCGAGGCGGTGGCCGCCGTAGAGATCGTTCGTCGGCGTGCCGATCGGCAGGAAGGCGGTTCCCGCTTCCTCGTCGACCGCGATCATCGACCAGACGTTCGTGTTGCCGCTGTACTGCCAGGAACCGTCCTCCCAGGTTTCGACGCCCAGTTCGTCGTTCTGGGGGATGGTGTGGAAGACCCATGCCAGATCGCCGGTAGGGATGTCGTAGGCGCGGACGAAGCCGGGCGGCGCTTCCTTGTGGGTGGCGAAGTCGGCGACGATCGAGCCCACGATCACCGTGTTGCCGCAGATCGCGGGCGGCGAACTGTGGGTGGTCCGGCTCTCGATCACATCGCGCCCGAGGTGCGGCGTCATCTCGACCGCGCCGCCGTCGCCGAAGCCGGGATCCGGCTTGCCGTTCCTGGCGTCGAGGGACACGAGTCGGCGATTGTGGGTGGGAATCAGCACGCGCTCACGATCGCCGTCCGTCCAGTAGGCGACACCGCGGTGCTGGAAGCCCAGGTTCGCCGGCCGGCCGGCGCGCCAGCTCTCCGGGTCGTAGGTCCAGAGGGTCTCGCCGCTGCCGGCGTCGATGGCGGCGACCTGGCTGAGAGAAGTGGAAACGAAGATCCGGCCCGCGACCTCGAGCGGAATCGCCTTGAACTGGCTGCGCCGTACGGTGCTCGGAACCTCCGTGTCGGCGGCGACCGACCGCCAGCGCCAGACGACCTCGACGTCCTGGAAGTTGTCGCGGTCGATCTGGTCGAGCGTCGAGTACTTGCTGTTGCCGGGATCGCCGCCGAAGGCCGGCCAGTCGCCGGAGGCGCCCGTCTGGCCCGTCAAGGGCGGGCTCGCGAAAGCGGCGGCGAGCGCCAGGGCCGCCGCGGTCAGAGGAGAACTGGAGTGCCTGGTCAGGACAGCAGGCCGATCAGGCGAGCCCAAACCGAGACGCTGGTCCAGATGCCGATCGACAGCACACCGACCACCTTGGGCCAGTGCCCCAGCGTTCCTTCTTCGGCGAACGCGACGCGGCGGCGGATCGTGAAGTTGAAGAGCAGTCCGATGACGATGATCTGCATCTTCCACCAGAAGAACGGGCTGTAGTACTGCTTGAGCGCCGTGGACAGGACCTGCGGCGCGCCGGTGATGAACAGGGCGACGAAGCTCCAGATCATCCAGCGGTCGGCCTCGCGGGCGAGCCGGGCGGTCGGCGTCTTGATCAGGCCGCGACCGAGCAGCCGCATGTCGACCAGCAGCACGGCGCCGGCGAACGCCACCAGGGCGACGAGGTGCGCGCACTGGATGATCGGCGACGCCCAGGTCTCCTCCAGCATCCAGGCGCTGAAGGACAGACCCTGCATCCACTCGAAAAAGGACTGCATCACTGATCCATCCTCCGCATCATTGAGCCATCCTCCGCGGTCAGGCGCCGATGTTCAGGTTGTCCCACCAGTCGGGCATCAGGCCGGCGTAGGCCATCATGCGGCCGGTCACGACGACCGCCGCCCACAGCACCAGGGACACGACGCCGGCGAGCCGGGCATTCATGGGGATGTCGCGTCCCTGGTCCCAGGCATGGACGGACTTGTAGGTCGCGTAGTGGAACCAGAACATGTTGATGCCGGCTACCACCATCAGCAGCATCTTGGCCCAGAAGTAGAAGTTGCCGTAGTAGCGCATCGGCTGGCTGTAGAGCAGCAGTCCGCCGGTGATCAGGTTGATCGCGTATCCGGTCAGCGCCCACGGGAAGAGACGGGTGGGAATGTTCGACACCGGCACCTTCTTGAGCGTCAGGCCGACCAGCCGCATGTCCCAGAAGGCGATCAGGCCGGCGAACAGGCACATGCTGACGACGTGGGCCGTCAGCAGGGTCGGGTACGCGTTCAGCGATTCTCGCAGCGCGACGCTGCTGGGAAGCGCGTCGACCCACTCGAAGGCGCTACGGATGAACATCGAAAGATGGCGCTCGTCGGCTCAGGCCGGGCGGCGCCGGCACGGCCCTACCTGCGGCAGCGGTCCTGGTACTTCCGGTAGATCGCGTGGCAGTCCTCGCAGGCGCCGGCGAGCCCGTTGGTCAGGTCGCTGACCTTCTCCTGGTCCTCTTCGTGCGCCGCGGCGTAGATCTCCCTGGCGACGGAGGTCAACTGCCTGGCGTACTTCTGGAAGTCCTCGTTGCCGACCGGCGCGGGCTTGCCGTTCTCGCACTTGCGGTCGGCGTTCATGATCAGAGGCTCGACTTCGGCCAGGGCCAGGGCGGCTTGCTGCGGGACCTGCCAGCCGGTGTAGATGCCGGAGAACAGGGACGATGCGGAGCGGTCGTCTTCGCTGCCGGCCTCGGGCGGGGCGCCCGGATCCGTGGTCTGTACGTCGAACAGGAAGTTCGAGTTCGGGAACAGGATGGCGCGCATCAGTTCGGCCAGGTTGCCTACCGGCTCCTCGTGCTCCGAGGCGACGAGCGGCGTCGCGGCGATCGTCGTACAGGCAGCGAGAAGCACTGCCGCGGCCAGCAGCGGCGCCAGTCTGGTCAAGCGCATTTGCGGGATCTCCTTACCTCGGCGGGAACAAGGTTGTTGAGGTGAATCGCGGGCTCGCGAGCGGGGAGTGTAACTCAGTCGTTCGAGGTCTCGTCGGGCGAACTTTGGCTGAGCTCGGCCGCTGTCGTGGACGCGATCAGCCACTGCATTTCGAGGCTGGCCGTGCGATGGACCGAGAACTCGGCGACGCGCGGATCGCCTGCGATGCGCAGGAACTCCGCGCGCGACGGGTACTCGACCAGGGCGATCGAGTCGAAGCGTTCCTCCGTGTCTCCGATCACCATCGAGTCGACCCGGCCCGACCAGATCAGGCGGGCGCCCTGGGAGGTGATCCACTGGATCATCTGGGCGCCGTAGCGCTGGTAGGCCTCGGCCCCGCTCAAGCCCTCGTCGGGCGCGTCGGCCTTGTCCTTGAAGCGCAGCAGGTTGACCATGACGACCCGGCCCTCGGCAGGTCCCTCCAGGAGTTCTTCGATCTGTTCGGGCTCGGGTGCGATCTGTCCCATGGCGGCGCCGCCGGTTGCGAGAGCGGCCACGGCGAAGAAGAGGATGCACGTTGCGACGGAGAGCTTGCGGTTCATGGGGGTTCCTTGCGGGTGACGTTACGCGAGCGAGCGCACCGCGATTGGTTGGAGTTTCATGTAGGTGAGCGAGCGCCACAGCCACTCCAGCGGACCGAAGCGGAAGCGCGCCAGCCACCAGGGCGACCAGATCAGTTGGAGCACCCAGATCGCGACGACGAGTGCGATCTGGCTGAGGCGATCGACCTGCTCGAACAGGCCGAAGCCATGACCGTAGAAGATCAGGGTGCAGATGACGCTCTGACTGATGTAGTTCGTGAACGCCATCCGTCCGGCGGCCTGAAGCCGGCGCTGCAGGCCGGGAAGCCAGCCGTTCTGGACCGCGAGCATGACCACGGCGACGTAGCCGAGGAAGACGCCGAGCGAGCCGATGTAGTTGAACACCGTGCCCTGGAACATCGAGTGCTCGAAGGCGAAGTCGTGCCGGGTGTTGAAGACCACGCCGAGGATCACGATCGGCAGGCCGAGCGCGAGTCCGGCAGCCGCCATGCGCCGGTAGAACGTGGACGAGCGCTGAGCCGATAGTACGCCGAGCTTGTAGAGCCCCATGCCGACGAGCATCAGGCCGCCGGAACGCCAGAGGAACAGGAGCAGGAAGACGGTGGTCTCCAGGCCAATGGCGGTGGCGCTGCGCTCCGGCATCTGGGTCAGCCAGCCCGATTCGTAGGTCGCGATCTCGGCCTTCACTTCGGCCGCCAGCGGCGCCCAGCCGCGCTCCAGTTCGTCGCGGACGTCGGCGGGCATGCTTGGTATTGAGGACGCGGTCAGCAGGAACAAGACCGGGGTCACCGCGGTCATGGCGAAGCCGGCGACTACCAGCTTCTTCGGCCGCACATTGCGCAGGCTGTAGAGCAGGAAGCCGCACAACGCGTACGGCACCAGAATGTCGCCGTACCAGATGAGATGGGCGTGCGTGAGGCCGAGGAGCAGCAGCCAGAACTGCCGCCGGTAGTGGACGCCGGTGGCCGAGGCGCCGCGGGCGGCGGCCCGCTCGGCCATCAGCGCCATGCCGGCGCCGAACAGCGTCGAGAAGATCGACATGAACTTGGTGTCGAAGAAGACGTGGGTCAGGACCCAGACCGAGAAGCCGGCGCCCGCCAGCTTGTCGTTTGCGGCAGGGTTCAGGTACGCCGCCGAAACCATCGAGTAGCTCTGCACGTTCATCGCCAGGATGCCCAGCACGGCGAAGCCGCGGAGGACGTCGATGGCCGCGATCCGTTCGCCGGCCCTGACGGGGGCGGCCTTTGGCGTGGCGGCGGCCTCGGTGGGCGGATCGGCTGTTGTCACGGCGGTTGTGCTAGCGCGTCAGAACTCCCGCGGGTCATCCGTGCGCCCGATGACGGGCGCACGGAGTGGTTCGCGTGTGGCGCGGGTCGCGCCACACGGGTTCCCAGGGCAGATCGTTCTACCGCGCAATCTCCTGGTCGGCGAGGAAGGCCCGGGTTGTGGCCACGAACTCGTCGAGCTGGTCGTGGTGGACCCAGTGCCCGGCGCCCTCGAAGTTGCGCAGCTCCGCGTTCTGAAACGCCTTGATGCGTCCGTCCTGGACCGGGTCGCCGGCCCAACTCTCGGTGCCCCGCACCAGCAGGGTGGGGCAGGTGATCCGGCCCCAGATGCTGCGCAGTTCCTCCTCGTCGTAACGGTAGGGCGGGAAGGAGCGGACGTAGTTGTCGAACTTCCAGGTGTAGGTGCCGTCCTCGTTGCGCGCCATGCCGTTGACGGTGAGGTGCCGGGCCTGCTCAGGGCTCAGGAAGGTGTTCACCTCCTGCATCCGCTCGGCCGCCGCGTCGAGCGACGGGTAGCGCCGCGGTTGCCGTCCGGCGAGCTTCTGCATGCTGCCGATCCAGCCCCGCATGCGTTCATCGACGGCCGCGGTGACCCGGTCGCTGAGGATTCGAGGGGGCGGCCCCATGCCCTCGATCGCCACCAGCTTGTGGACGTTCTCAGGGTAGAAGCCGGTGTAGTGGAGGGCGATGTTCGCGCCCAGGGAGTGGGCGACGATGCGCACCGGAAAGCGGTCGAGCGCCTCGAGCAGTTGGGCGACATCGAGCACGAAGTCGGTGATTGCGTACATGCCGCCGATCGCCCACTCGCTGTCGCCGTGGCCGCGCAGGTCCGGGGCCACGATGTGGTAGTCGGAGCGCAGCGCGTTCGCCACCCAGTCCCAGTTGTGCGCGTGGTCCCGGCCGCCGTGGATCAGCACCAGGGGCGGCTTGTCCTCGTTGCCCCAGCTCAGGTAGTGGAGCCGGAGACGCTGCGAGATGTAGAACTGGGATGACGGGCCGACTATGTCCCGGAAGGGACTGTCGCTGAAGGCGGTGCTCACAGTCAGCGCTGGGCTTGGTCGGACCTGGGAGGGTTGATCATCACGTGGGCGCCGGCCGTCCCGGGCGCCATGAGCCACGGCGCCCCGGGCACCGGTCGGGTCGTGAGGCCGGTCGATTCCGGGGTCGCGTAGGGCGTGTAGATCACCCAGCGCAGGTAGGGGTCGAGCACCTGGCCGGCTTCCGCGTCGAAGCCGCTGCCGTGGAGAACGTAGAGGGTGCGCGGCTCGCGCGGCATCTGCAGCTTGCCTTCGGCGATCTCCCGTTCGCGGATCGCGATGCGCTCCTCGCCGGTGATGCCCTGGGCCAGCAGCTCGCGCCCGCGGGCCATGAAGGACTCCAGCGACTCGTGGTAGCAGGCCACGCTCCATTGGGGAACGCCCGGCCTGGCGGCGAGGCAGACGAGGTCGTTGCTGCCGGCGCGGAGTTCGACGACCTTGCCTTCGGCGGTCCAACCGAGGACGCGCGCGCCCTCGCGCCGATCCTCCGGCGCGGCCTGGATCGCGGCAGCGAGTTGGGCGTCGGCGTCGGCAGGTTCTGCGGCGGTCGAGGCTGTGGCCAGACAGCCAAGTGCGAGCGCGCCGATCGTTGCGCTGAGAGTCCTCGTCCTGTTGTGCACCGTGTATCTCCTGTCGTTCCAGTGGCTGTCGTGCGGACGGAGGTGAGCGTATCGCGGCCAGGGTCGCGAGTCCGCTAACCTCCGGGCGTTTCACCCCAAGGGCCGGCGGTTGAGGCCGGCGGGATCCGCCCAAGGAGCATCGCTCATGATCGATCTGCACTACTGGCCGACGCCGAACGGCAAGAAGGTCACCGTCCTGCTCGAGGAGTGCGGGCTGCCATACCGCATCGTGCCCTGCCGGATCGGCTTCGGCGATCAGTTCAAGGACGAGTTCCTCGAGATCTCGCCCAACAACCGGATGCCGGCGATGGTCGACCACGAGCCGGCCGACGGCGGCGAGCCGGTCGGGCTGTTCGAGTCCGGCGCGATCATGATGTACATCGCCGACAAGGCCGCACAGTTCTATCCGCGGGAGCTGCGGGCACGCCACGAAGTGAACCAGTGGCTCATCTGGCAGATGGCGAACCAGGGGCCGAAGTCGGGCGAGTGCGGCCACTTCCGGCGCCTCGGCGACATCGAGGGCGACCAGAGCTACGCCGTGCGACGCTTCACCGACGAGGTGAACCGCCTCTACGGGGTGATGAACAACCGCCTCTACGACCGCCGCTATCTGATCGGCGACGAGTACACGATCGCCGACATGATCTGCTACCCGTGGACGGTCCGCTGGCAGGACCAGGAGCAGGACATCGCCGACTTCCCGTACTTCAGGCGCTGGTTCGAGGAACTCAGCGCCCGCCCGGGAGTGCAGCGAGGCATGGAGGTCTCGAGCGACCTGGCGATCGACTACACGAACCTCTCCGACGAAGAGCGCGCGCGGTTGAAGAAGATGCTCTACAACCAGCGCGCCCGGCCGGCGCCCGAGGGCGGCCTAGTGTGATGGAGCCACGCTTGCGGTAGAGAGTCGGGCCACGTCGCGCGGCCCAAGCCGGCGGTCGTCGTCGACATCACCGGCGTAGCCACCGCCGTGCCGCCCGAGCCAGCGATCGCCGCTTCGCGGCGGCGTTACCTGGCCGCCTTCGGCGGCAGCGGGTCAGAAGACCCGCGCACCCAGCGAACGGTCGTTGCGCGGCACCAGTCTCTACTGCAACCGATTCGCCGCCGCAGCCCGGAGTTCCTCGTACGAGCCATGCCCCGTCGCGGGTTCGACGACCTTCTTCCACTCGCGGTCCCACACTTCGACGACCTTGGGTGTCAGTTCGGCCTTGCTGTCGCCGACCCGGCCCTTGCGGACTTTCGTGCTGCTGGCGTCTGCGGGCAGGCCGCATGCGGCGTTGCGGGTCCGGCGGACCAGGTTGTCGTCGAACTTCGAGCCGTGCTTGCGCATGAAGTCGATTGAAGCTTGGCGGGCCGCGATTCCGACGTTCTGGTGCTCGCCGAGGAAGCGGGCCACCCTGGCGGTGGCGGCGGGAAGATCGGCGACGATGTCCTCGAAGCAGAGCCACAGGGTGTCGGGGTCGAGACGGCGGCGCCACCAGGACACGAGGTGGTCCCAGTAGCGGCCGCTGCGTGATCCGTGGAGCACGTACTCGAGCGCGAACTCTTCGATCGTGACGCTGCCAGCCTCGAACACCCAGCCGCTGAAGAAGTGGAAGAAGGAGACCAGGGAATCGGCCGGGTCGCGGGCGATGAATATGTAGCGACCGCCCTTGGGCGTCGAACTCCAGTCGAAGTGAGTCTTGAAGGCCCTCGGCATGTCCCGCTGCGGGGCGTCGAGGTCGATGCCGAGGTCGTGGGCGAGTTCGAGCCAGGGCACGACTTCCGTGATCTCGTCGAAATCCATGTCGCCGCCGGTGCGCAGGCCGTGGACGATCTGCTGCATCAGGGTCGTGCCCGCCTTGGGATAGGTAGCGATCAGGACATCGGTGGGCTGCAGTTGGAAGCTCCGTCCCCGCGCCAGGCCCTCCGGCGTCGCGAAGCCGGCCATGCGCCGGCGGATGCCCTTCGCAGTGGTCGCCCGGCTCGGCGCCGAGCGCGCTTCGCTCACGCCAGCACCTCAGCGTTGAGATCGACACCCACCGGGCAGTGGTCGGAACCGGTGACCTCGGTCGCGATGAAGGCGCGATCGACGAAGCGCATCGCGGTCTCCGAAGCCAGCACCAGGTCGATCCGCCAGCCGACGTTCCGTTCGCGAGCATTGAAGGCCTGCCGCCACCAGCTATAGCGCACCGTGTCCGGGTGCAGGTGGCGAAAGGTGTCGATCCAGCCGGCGTCCAGCCAGCGCTGGAACTCCTCGCACTCTTCGGGCAGGAAGCCCGAGTTCTTCCTGTTCTGCTTCGGCCGCGCCAGGTCGATCGGTTGCGGCGCGGTGTTGAAGTCGCCCATGACGAGCACCCGGTAGCCGGCCTCACGCGCCTGGTCGACCTGCTCGAACAGCGCCCGGTAGAAGTCCAGCTTGTACGGCACGCGGCTGTTGTCGCGCTTGCTGCCGCTGCCCTTGGGGAAGTAGACGTTGGCCACCAGCAGCTTGCCGAACAGGGCCAGTTGCAGTCGGCCCTCCGCGTCGAAGCGGTCCTCGCCGAGAGTGGTGCGCACCCAGGTTGGCCGGAGGCGCGAGTACAGGCCGACGCCCGAGTAGCCGGGCCGCTCGGCACTCGAGAAGGCCGTGTACCAGCGGCTCGGCCGGCGCAGTTCGGGAACCAGTTGTTCGGCGCGAGCCTTCGTCTCCTGCAGGCCGACGATCTGCGCCCGGCTGGTCCCGAGCCAGTCCAGGTAGCCCTTGCGCGCGCACGCGCGCAAGCCGTTGACGTTCCAGGAGACGACGCGGATGCGGCGCCGCTTCCGGGGGCTCAGACGCCGCTCCGGTCCCCCGGGTCCACGTCGTACGACATGATCATCATGTCGCGCGTGCGCCCGGAGCGGTCGATGACCCAGTCCGTGAGCAGGGCCTCGGGCGAGAAGCCGAGCCGCTCGAAGAGCCGGCGTGCGCCGATTTGCTCGCGCGTCATCTGCGCCACGATCTTGAGCAGGCCGAAGTCGTGCGCGAGGTCGAAGACGCGCCGGGTCAGGACGCGGCCGAGACCGGAGCGGCGGTGGCCCTCGGCGATGATCACGCGGATCTCGCCCAGGTGGCTCATCCACTGCAAACCCCGCAGATTCAAGCTTCCGTAGCCCGCCAGCTCGTCCTCGTAGTAGGCCAGGGTCGTGAACCGGCTGCCGGTGCCGGCGTCGCGGATCCATCCCTCGACTACGACCGGATCGGTGAGGTCGGAGCGCAGGAATTGCAGATCGATCTCGGGCAGGGCGCGGGCGAGGGTCACGATGTCGTCGCGGTCTTCGGGACGCAGGCGGCGCAACTCGTAGTCGCGGTCGCCGCATTGGACCCGCTCGACGGTGCTTCCGTCTTCGACCCCCGGTACCGGAACGTCGGCGCCGGGACCGGTTCCCGGCTGCATGGCGGCGGCAGTCAGGGCACTGCGGAGTACGGACATGTGCGAAGCGACCAGGTCGGCCGCCGGATGCTCGGTGCGTGCCCGCCCGGCCGGCCGATCTGCCAACGCTAGCAGCATGCAACCTTCCGGGCCACACCCCCGCGTTGCCGCATCCCGGTCGGGTATCGTCGCGCGCAAACAACCAAGGGAGATAGCGAGATGGCTCCGATACCGAAGGGCGGCACGGTCGCGGTCACCGGGAGCGCCGGTTTCGTCGGCGGCTGGGCGGTCCGGCTGCTGCTGGACAAGGGCTACCGGGTGCGCGCCTGTGTGCGCGACGCGAACGATCCGGAGAAAACGACCTTCCTGCGTGAGATGCCCGGGTACGCCTCGGGCCGGCTGACGATCCACTCGGCGAACCTGGACGAGGCGGGCTGCTTCGACGACATCTTCGCCGGTTGCCACGGCGTCGCACACATCGCGCACGTCAGCGACTACGACGACTTCGACTACGTCAAGAATGTCTGCGACCACATCGTCGCGAGCATCGAGAAGTCGGGATCGGTGACGCGCGTCGTCGTCACCTCGAGCATCGCCGCGGTGATCATGGAGGCCGACATCTACGAGTTCGTCCGGCGGCCCGTCCTGTACGAGGACCGCTATCCGGACGAGCAGAACCCGAAGCGGACGCCGGAGCGCGGCCACGGCTACTCGATGAGCAAGGTCTACGCTCAGCGGGCCTTCACGGAGGCGGCGGAGAAGAGCGGTCGCTGGGACGCGATCACCTGCTGCCCGGGCGACAACGTCGGTCCCATCCTGTCGGCGCACCAGAAGGACAAGGGGCCCTGGCAGCACAACATCGAATTGATGCTGAAAGGCGAGTGTACGCAGACCCAGGCCTACCGGCCCTGGATGATCGTCGATGTGCGCGACGACGCGGAGTGCCACATCCGGCTGCTCGAGAGTATCGACGCGCGCAACGGTGAACGCTTCATCGCCTGGTCGACGGACGTCGTGCCGGTGGAGGAGATCAACGCCGGCATCGATCGCCTGCTGCCGGAGATCCGCCACGCCACGCCGGAGGTTACGGACCCCCATCCCGAGCACGTGCAGAAGCGGGAGGAGGAGCTGCGCGGAATCTGGGCCGGCTGCGAACTGCGCAACGACCGGATGCGGGCGGCGACGGGCATCGCCTTCCGGCCCTTCGACGAATCGCTGCGCGACTGCGTGGAGTCGCTGCTCGCGGTGGCCAGGGTGGAGCCGAAGCGTCGACCGGAGACGGAGGGCGGTGACTAGAACGCCCGCCGGCCCGGGGGCCTGGCGTCGCGTTGCCAGACGGATCGCGCTGCTGGTTCTCGCAGCGTTCACAACGGGTGCCGGGGCCGAGGAGCTGGAGAACCCGTTCACCAGTGGCATAGACGTGCGGATGGGCAGTCGTCTCTACGAGGCGAAGTGCGTGAGCTGTCACGGTCTCGATGCCAAGGGCGGCGACGAGGCGGACGGCCCGGATTTGACGACGGGCAGTTTCCGGCACGCGACGACGGATGCTGGGCTCTTTCGGGTCATACGCGACGGCATCGGGGGCACCTCCATGCGGGGCCTGCGGCGCGAGAAGGAGCAGGTGATCTGGCAGTTGGTGACCTATCTCCGTACGCTGTCGGGGAACGTGGACCTGGCCGCGCTGCCCGGTTCGGCGGAGGGGGGCGGGGCAGCGTACGAGAGGCTGGACTGTGGGCGTTGCCACATGGTTGAGGGGCATGGGGGCCGGCTCGGACCGGACCTGTCGCGGGTCGGCGAGCGGCGCAAACCCGATGAACTTGCGCAAGACCTGACGGAACCGAGCGCCGAGGTTGCGCCGCGGTGGTGGACGCTGCGGGTCACTCGCGCCGACGGCACGGTAGTCGAGGGTCTGAGGATGGGCGAGGACACGTTCAACCTGCGGCTCATGGATGGCGAGGAGAAGCTCCGTTCGTTCTCAAAGGCCGCTCTGCAGTCCGTGGAACGGACCGTCGAGTCGACGATGCCGGTCGAGCCGCTCTCCGACGAAGAACGGGACGATCTGGTCGCCTACCTGGCCTCCTTGCGGGGGAGCGGGTCGTGAGGTGGCTGCCGCCAGCGCCGGCCATCCTGCTGCTGGCCTCTGCGCCGGTCGTCCTGGCGCAGGAGGGCGTGGGTGAGGGAGCGCCGGTGCTGTCGCCGGTGACCTGGGACCGGCTGGTGAACTCCGACGACGAGCCGCACAACTGGCTGATGTACCACGGCGCTTTGCATGGGCAGCGTTTCAGTCGCCTCGACCAGATCGACCGCGACAATGTGGTCCGACTCGAACTGAAGTGGGCCCACCAGATCAGGCAGCTCGACCGGAACGAAACGACGCCCCTGGTCGTCGACGGCGTGATGTTCATTACCGAGTCGCCCAGCAACGTGACCGCGGTCGACGCCGCCACCGGCCGCCCGTACTGGCGCTACGAACACCCGCTGCCGGACGGCATTAGTCTGTGCTGCGGGCGGAACAACCGCGGCGTGGCGATCCTGGGCGAGACGCTCTACATGAGCACGAACGACGCCCACCTGGTGGCGATCGACGCTCGCTCGGGCTCCCTGCTCTGGGATGCGGAAGTCGCCGACCACACGAAGGGCTACAGCAAGACGGCGGCGCCCCTCGTGGTCGGCGACACGGTGGTCACCGGCGTCGCCGGAGGGGAGTTCGGTATCCGCGGCTTCATCGACGGCTACGAGGCCGCCACCGGCAAGCGGAGGTGGCGCACGTACACGGTGCCGGGACCGGGTGAGCCTGGCAACGAGACTTGGTCTGCCGATTCGTGGCGGACCGGCGGCGCGCCGACCTGGCTGACCGGCGTCTACGACCCGGATCTGGACCTCATCTACTGGGGCGCAGGCAACCCGGCGCCGGACTGGAACGGCGACCTGCGGCTCGGCGACAACCTGTACTCGTCGTCGGTGCTGGCGCTCGAGGGGAAGACCGGGAAGATCGCCTGGCACTTCCAGTTCACGCCCCACGACGTGTGGGACTGGGACGCGATCCAGGTGCCGGTGCTGGCCGACATCGAACTGAACGGCGAGTTGCGGAAGACGATGCTATGGGCGAACCGGAACGCCTTCTACTACCTGCTCGACCGGACGAGCGGACAGTTTCTGCTGGGTGAGCCGTTCGCGCTCCAGACCTGGGCGCGCGGCTTGGACGAGAACGGTCGGCCGATCCTGCGCGAGAACGTGTTCCCGACTACCGAGGGCACCGGGGTGGCGCCGATCGCCGGCGGCGCGACGAACTGGTGGTCGCCGGCGTACAGCCCGCGCACCGGGCTCCTCTACGTGAACTCCTTCGACGCGGAGGGCATCTACTACCAGCGGGACGACGAGTACGAGGAGGGCAGCCACTTCCTCGGCGGCGGCCATCGGATGCCGCTTGCTGCCGACCACTACAAGAGCGCGATCAGGGCGATCGAGGCGACGACCGGCAAGGTCCGCTGGGAGTTCCCGATCACGCCGAGAACCCGCAGCGGCGTCCTCGCCACCGCGGGAGGACTGGTCTGGAGCGCCAGCGTCGACGGCTACTTCTTCGCCCTGGACGAGGAGACCGGGGCGCCGCTGTGGCGGATCTCGCTCGGCGCCGCGCCGCACGCTTCGCCGATGACCTACGCCGCCTCTGGCGAGCAGCGGGTCGTCGTCGCGATGGGGAACGTCGTCTTTGTGTTCGGTCTGGCTGGGGAGTAGGGTCCGGGCAGGTCGGCACGAAGCAAGCGGAGGTGTCGGAAGAGATGGGAGTCCCCTGGTGGCGCCTTGCGGCGTGCGCGCACTTGCTTGTCCTGTTCGTGGCCGGTCCTTCGCCAGGCCAGCAGGACGGCGAGTCCGAAGGTTCGGAGGCCGCACACGCCGAAACCGAGTCCGACGATCCGGCGGCGCACGTCCACGACGAGATCGTGGTCACCGGCACCCGCGCGCGGCAGCGGTCGATCACCGAGTCGATGGCGCCGATCGACGTGATATCGAGCGAGCACGTGGCGCATCAGGGCGAGACGAACCTCGACGCGCTGCTGCGAAACGTAGTTCCTTCGCTGAACATCAGCGCCACTTCGGGCGACGCGGCGGTCATCGTGCGTCCGACGAACCTGCGCGGGCTGGCGCCCGATCACACGCTGGTGCTCGTCAACGGCCGGCGGCGCCACCGCGGCGCGGTCATCCTGTGGTCCCGGATCGGCGTCTCCCACGGCGCCCAGGGCCCGGACCTGTCGTCGATTCCCGCCATCGCGCTGCGCCAGGTCGAGGTGCTCCGCGACGGCGCTTCGGCGCAGTACGGTTCGGACGCGATCGCCGGGGTGATGAACTTCCTGCTCAAGGACGCCAGTTCCGGCGGTTCCTTCGAGCTGCTCACCGGCGCCTATGGCCGGGGGGACGGGGAGTCCGTGACCTTCGCCGGCAACATCGGCCTGCCGTGGGGAGAGACCGGCTTCGTCAACCTGAGCCTGGAGTACGGCGGCGCCGAGCCGACCAACCGGAACATCCAGCGCGCCGACGCGACGCTCCTGATCGCCGCCGGCAACACCCATGTCGCCGACCCGGCGCAACTCTTTGGCGCCCCCGAGGTCGAAGACGACCTCAAGCTGTGGGCGAACTTAGGCCGGCCGCTGGGCGGCGGCAGCTCGCAGTTCTACGGCCATGCCAACTACGCCAGCCGGCGGGTGGGGAGCCGCAACTTCTTCTTCCGCAACCCGAACACGCGGGACGCCGTGTTCAGCAACGACGGCGGCGCCACGCTGCTCGTCGGTGACGCGCTGGACGCGGCCGACGGCGTCCTCGACGGGTCGGCCGGCTGTCCCACCGTCTCGGTGACGAACGGATTGCCGGACCAGGACGCGCTCGCCCGCGTGTTCGCCGATCCGAACTGCTTCAGCTTCCAGGAGCTGTTCCCGGGCGGCTTCCAGCCGGTGTTCGGCGGCGAGCGCACCGACGCTTCCCTGGTCGGCGGCGTGCGCGGGTACACGGCTGCGGGGACGATATGGGACGTGAGCGTCAGCGCCGGCTCGAGCGAGGCCGACTTCTTCCTCTACGACAGCGTCAACGCGTCGCTGGGGCCGGACACTCCGACCGCCTTCGACCCCGGCTTCTACCTCCAGGAGGAGGTGAGCGCGAACTTCGATGTCGCCCGCAACCTGAGCGAGCGGCTCCATCTCGCGGGCGGCCTGGAGTGGCGCAACGAAGGGTTCGAGATCGGCCTCGGCGAGCCGGACTCCTGGCGTATCGGTCCCTACGTGCAGCAGGGCTTCAGTTCGGGGGCGAACGGCTTCCCGGGTTTCAGTCCGATCGCGGGCGGGGACTGGAATCGCTCGAACACCGGCGTCTACGGCGATCTGGAGTACGGTCCCCCGGACCATTCGTGGACCGTGGGGGCGGCGCTCCGCTTCGAGGACTACGACGACTTCGGCTCGACCGTGAACGGCAGGCTCGCGGGCCGCAGGGAGGCCGCCCCCGGCCTGGCGCTCCGGGCCAGCGTCAGCACCGGCTTCCGGGCGCCCACCCCCGGCCAGCAGAACGCGTTCAACGTCTCGACGCAGTGGGATCCCAACCTGCTGGAACTCGTCAACAACGGCACGATCCCGTCCACCTCGCGGGTGGCGGCACTGCGCGGGGGCAAGGCCCTCGACGCCGAGAAGTCGCTCAACCTGGCGGCGGGCATGGTCCTGGAACGGGGATCGTTCCTGCTCACCGCGGACGTGTTCCGGATCGATCTGCGCGACCGCCTGGGCGTGACCCAGCTCTTCGCCCTGGCGCCGGACGAGGTGGAGCAGCTTCTGGCCGAGGGCATCACGAGCGCCGCGAACCTGGCGAACTTCCGCTTCTTCGCCAACGACTTCGAGACCCGCACGGAGGGCGTCGACCTGGTCGCGTCATGGCAGCCGCAGGCCTGGAGCGGGCATACGACGCTCGACTTCGCGGTCAACCTGACCCGCACCGAAGTCGTCGAGCACAACCCGGCGACCCTGGACGCGCGGCGGATCCGCGAACTGCGCGACGCCCTTCCCGGCCTGCGCTGGAACGCCTCCGTGCATCACGAGATCGGCCGCGTGGAACTGCTGGGACGCTTCGGCTACTTCGACGGCTGGTGGGATCCGAGGGACGCCTGGGCCTACGGCGGCGCCTACCTGCTCGACCTGGAAGCCGCGGTGAGGCTCGATGCCTCAACCCGGCTCGTGATCGGCGGTCGCAATGCGTTGGACGGGGCCGCGGACCGCAATCCGAACCCGACGGTGATCGGCAACGTCTACAGCACGCGCGCACCGTTCGACACGAACGGCGGCTTCTACTACGCCAAGCTGCAGTACCGGTGGGGTCGCGGAGGTTAGCGCGACAATCAGGACCCACGCAGCGCCGGGGCGGCGCGGGGGATGTTCACGCCGGCATTCCGCGCCGCTTTCCGGCGGCCGCGTATCGCCCGTCGCCGTTCGCGGCCGCGCTCGACCAGCAGGTAGAGCGAGGGCACGAAGATCAGGGTGATCAGGGTCGAGGCGAGCAGGCCGCCGACGACGACCCGGGCCAGGGGCGCCTGCAGTTCGGCGCCCTCGCCGATGCCCAGCGTCAGCGGCAGCAGACCGAGCGCGGTGGTCAGCGTCGTCATCAGGATCGGCCGCAGGCGGCGCCGGGCGCCGCGGATCAGAGCCTCGTGCAGGGTGCAGCCGACTTCCCGGCGCATCCGGTTCACGTTGTCCACCAGGACGATCGCGTTGTTGACCACGATGCCGACCAGGACCACGAGGCCGAGGAAGGAGTTCATGTTCAGCGTCGTGCCGGTGACCGCCAGGGTCAGGAGCACGCCGAGCAGCGAGAAGGGCACCGCGGTCATGATGACCAGCGGCTGGACCAGGGACTCGAACTGGACCGCCATCACGGTGTAGACGAGGAAGACCGCGAGCAGCACGCCGATCAGGAGTTCCACGAAGACTTGGCGTTGTTCTTCGAGCTCACCGCCCATGTCGATCGTGAAGCCGTAGGGGGTCTCGACCCGCGCCAGGGCCACCTCGACGTCGCGGGCCACGTCGCTGAACCTTCGGCCGTCGATGCCGGCGAGGATCTGCATGATGCGTTCCTGGTTCTCGCGGTTGATCGACAGCGGCCCCTCGCCGGGACTGATGGTCGCGATCGAGCCCAGGCGCACGACATCGCCGTGCGGCGTGACGATCGGCAGTTGGGGTAGCTGCTCCAGGCGCAGCCGGTCCTGGGGCTGAAGCTGAACGCGGATGTCGAACTCGTCGCCCTGGTCCCGGAACTTCGTCGCCACGCGCCCGAGGATGTAGTGCTCGACGGCGTCGGCGACCTGGCTGCCGTTCAGACCGAGTTCGGCCAGGCGGGCGCGGTCGACTCGCAGGGTTCGTTCGAGCTGACCGGATTCGCGGTCGAGCCGGGGGTGGACGACCCCCGGGATTGCCGCCATCGTATCGATCACGCGCCCCGCGAGTTCGTTGCCCTGGTCCAGATCGTGACCGCGGATCTCGACCACGATCCGCGCGTCCTGCCCGCCACGCATCATGCGCATCATCATGTTGCTGGAAGAGGCGTAGAGCTCGATGTCGGCCGCGGGGACGTCGGCGAGGGCGTGGCGGATCGACGCGACGATCTCCTCCTGGCCGCGACTCCGATCGGTCATCGGGGTGAGCACGATCTCCATCGTGCCCTGGTTCGACTGGGCGGGTCGCCACCAGCTCTCGGGACCGGCGGTGGTGATCAGATTGTCGAGTTCGTCGGGGCGGATGGCACTGCGGACCCGGTCTTCGATCTCCTCCATCGTGCTGGTCGTCGTCTCGAGCGGAGCGCCCACCGGCATCTCGACCTGCATGTTGAGCCGGCCCTCGTCGCTCTCCGGCATCAACTCGAGCCCGATCACGGGCACCAGGGCGAAGGAACCGAGCAGGAGCACGACGGCCGTGGCCATCACCAGGCCGGGCCGGCCGAGGGCCCACTCGATCATCCGGCCGTAGGCCATGTCGACCGGACCGAGGGCGGCGACGCACTCGTCCGTGATCTGGCGGCTCTTCGGTACCTGCCGCAACCAGCGGGCGGCAGCGGCCGGAATCAGCGTGAGGGCGACGAACAGCGCGCACAGCAGAGCGAAACTGACCGTGATCGCCAACTGGTTGAAGAAGATGCCGGCGAAACCGGAGATGAAGACCACCGGCAGGAACACGGCCACCGTGGTCAGTGTGCCGGCGGCGATCGCCATCGCCACCTCGTTGCTGCCGGCGATCGCCGCGGCGGTGGGGCGTTCGCCCTCGTGGAGCCGGCGGTAGATGCTCTCGAGCACCACGATCGAGCCGTCGACCAGCATGCCGACGCCGAGCGCGATGCCGGCCAGGGAGATCACGTTCAGCGTGAAGCCGTTGAAGTACATCAGGGCGACCGTTGCCAGCACCGAAATCGGGATCGCGGCGCCCACGATCAGGGTCGCTCGCAGGTCGCGGAGGAAGAACATCAGTACCAGCACCGCCAGCGCGGCGCCGAACAGAGCCCCCATCTGGACGTTGTTCACGGCCTGACGGATGAAGGCGGCGCCGTCCATCAGGATCGAGATCTCGGCGCGGCCGGCGTAGTCGCGGTTGATCGCGTCGATCTCGCGCTTCAATCCATCCACGACCTCGACGGTGTTCGAGCCGGACTGCTTCATCACGAACATCCGCATGCCTTCCGTGCCGTTGATCCATAGCTCGTTCGTCAGTTCGCGGATGCCGTCGTCGACCCGCCCGACGTCCCGCACCAGGATCGGCCGTCCGTCGCGGATGGCGACGATCGTGTTCTCGACGTCCACCTTGCGTTCGAACTCGCCGATCGCACGGATCAGGACCTCGCGCCCCGTTTCGAGCATGTCGCCCGCCGAGACGTTGCGGTTCTCCCGCGACAGGGCCATGGTGACCTCGCTCGGCGTGATGCCGAGGGCGGCCATCCGGTCGGCGGCGAGCTGAACCTGGATCTCTCGCACGCGACCGCCCTGGACCTCCACCGACGCGACGCCGGGCAGGCGTTCCAGCCGCCGACTGATCGTCTGCTCGGCCAGGTGGCGGACCTGGCGCGCGTCGCCTTCGCCGGATAGGCCCAGGAAGACGACCGGCATATCGGAAAGGTTGAACTTGAACAGAGTCGGTTCCGAGGCGTCTTCCGGCAGCATGCCGCGCACGAAGTCGAGCTGTTCGCGGATGTCGTTGACGACCTCGTTCAGGTCGACGCCCCAGTCGAACTGGGCCTGGATGCTGCTCATGCCCTCAGCGGACATGGAGTTCAACTTGTCCAGACCGGTGACGGTGGCGAGGGCTTGCTCGACCGGCCGCGTGATCAGGCTCTCCATCTCCTCCGGCGCCACGCCTTCGTAGGTCGTCGTGACCGAGATCATGGGCATGTCGACTTCGGGCATCAGGTCGACGGCGAGCTGGCGGACGGCGACAAGGCCGATCACGACGACGCACACGTAGAGCATGCCGACGCCGACCGGACGGTTGGCGGAGAGACGGGGGAGGTTCATCTGCCGATCTTCAGGGCCCGGCGGCGCGGGACGGAGAAGCTCCGCCCGCTCCGTCGGCCGCGTTGACCACTCGTACTGGAGCGCCGTTGCCGAGCTGCGTATGTCCCAGGGTCAGGACCAGCTCGCCGGCCTCGATCCGACCGTCGACGGCGCTGAACTCGCCGGATCTGCCGGCGACCCTGACCGGCCGCCATTCCGCCAGGCCGTCCACCGGCACCAGGACTCCGACCGAGCGGGCGCCGTCCATCGCCACCCGCTCCAGCAGGGCGGTGCCGGGAATGATCAGGGCGTCGTGGAGGTCGCGCAGGCTGACGGAGACGTCCGCGTACATTCCGGGCCGCAGCAGGTCGTCGGTTCCCGCGAGTTCGCCCTCGACAAGCACGGTGCGATCGTTGCGGCGTACCTCGCCGGCGACCCGGCGCACGGTGCCGGAGAAGATCTGCTCGCCCGTGGCTTCGGTCGAGACATCGAAATCGGCGCCTGCCCGAACCGCGGCGAGATCGCGCTCCGGTACCCGGAACTGAACCATGAGCGGCGCCTCCTCGACCAGCCGGAGGACCGGGGTTCCGGGCTGCACCAGGGCGCCCCGGTCGAGGTAGCGGTCGGCGACCACGGCGTTGAACGGGGCGCGCACGCGGGTGTTGGCGAACTGCTCCGCGAGCTGCGCCTCGCGCGCCGCGGACTGTCGGACCTGGGCTTCGGCGGCGGCCAGGTTCGCCTTCGCCGTCCCGTACTTGGAAGTGACCTGCTGCTGTTCCTGCTCCGAGAGCAGGCTCTGGTCGTAGAGCTCCATCGCCCGTTGGTAGTCCGCCTCGACGCCGATCAGCTCGGCCGCCGCGCGGTCGCGGTTCGCCTGGGCGACGCCAAGCTGACCGCTAGCCTCCTGGAACTGGCTCTTCAGGTCGATGTCCTCGATCACGGCAAGCACGGCGCCGGCGGCGACCCGCTGGCCGATTCGGGTGGGCATTTCGACCAGCAGACCCGAGACCTGGGGCGAGATGTCGGCGACCTCGCCGACCAGTTCGCCGGAGTAGGCGGTACGGACAGAGAGGTGTCCCCGGCGAGCGGCCTCGGCGCGCACCGGCACGGCCTGGGCCAGCGCGGCGTCGGCGCCGGGCGCCGCCGCCCCGGGCGAACGGCCCAGTGCGATGACGGCAGCCGCGGCCAGAACCACTGTCCCGGCAACGCCAACGGCGATCCAGGGGCCGCTGCTGCGGCGGCGGGGACGTGGGGGAGCGGAACCGGTGCGAGGTGGTCCGGGTTGGATGATGGCCATTGTCTTGTTCTCTTGGTTGTGCGATCCGGCTTGCCGTCAGGCCAGGTCAGGAAGTCGCGCCGTCCGGGCGTTCTTCCATCGCGGCGAGCACGGAGTGGAGGCTGTCGGCGAGGATGGCGTAGAAGCGGATGAAGCCGTCCAGGCGGTCAACGACGACGCTGCCGCCGTCGACGCCGGGAAGGAGCGCCTGCTTCATCTCCTCGGCCATGGCCTGCCGGTCGCGGAAGCGGTCCGCGACTCGTTGCAGCAAGCCGGGCTGCTCGTTGATCTGGAAGTAGTCGCGTCGGTCGCCCGGGCGGGTGACCCGTTCGATGAGGCCCATGTTCTCCAGCAGACGGGTGTTCGTGCTGATGCTGCCGCGGCTCACGCGCAGGCGTTCGGCCAGGCGGTCGAAGCGAAGAGGCTGGGGCGACAGGATGAGCAGGCCGACCAGACGGCCCGCGATGCGGGGCAGACGGTCCTCTTCGAGCGCCAGGCCCATGCCCTCGATGAAGCGTTCCTCTGCGGCGTCGAGGCTGAAGTCGGCCGCGGCGGAGGGCTCGGCGGATCGGTCCGGAACGGAGATTGGCTCGGAGACAGTCATGAGTCAGACATGTTGGAACCGGTTTGTTTTGTCAACGCTGAACAAGATGAACAGCATGAACGGAGCCGTCCTGGCAGAAAGCCGTTGCCGGTCCTAGGCTCGCGGCGATGCGGTCCTCAAGGCGTCGCCCGAGCCCCGGACTCCTGCCCCTGGTCATGGGCCTGGTCATGCTGGTCTTCGCCCTGCTGCAGCTCAACGACCCGGACCCCCTGGTCTGGGTCGTCTACTACGCGGCGGTTGCCAGCGCCTGTACGGTCGCCGCCTACCGGCCGCTGCCCACGGTCGCGTTCCTGGGCTTGGCCGCGGTGACCTTGGCAGGCGCGGTGCTCACCTTGCCGGGCTTTGCCGACTGGGTGCTGAACCGCCCGACCAGCGATCTATGGGCGCCGATGTCGGCCGACCGGATGTACATCGAGCACAGCCGGGAACTGTTGGGGCTCGTGATTGCCGGCACCTGCCTGGTAACCGCACACTGGCTGTCGCGGAGGCGGTAACGTCGCCGCCTCGCGGCTACAGACCCGCGGTTACTTCTCCGGCGCCGCGGCGCTCATCATGAAGCCCATCATCATCTCGTCGGTCGACGGTTGGCCGAAGCGGACCGTGCGATCGGAGTTGAAGCCGTAGCGCTGCGCTTTCTCGGCCGAGTTGTCGTACCAGGCCGTGTATTCGATCCGGGTGCCCTTCGGGATCCGCTTCACCTGATCGTAGTAGTAGACCGTCTGCCACGAGAAGTCGAACCGGGGCACGTCGAGCAGCACCTCGGTGGCGCCGTCGGGGTAGAAGGCCTCGAAGCGGGCCGCCTTGCCGCGCATGTGCATGTGCGGCATCAGGGCGATGATGTCCGTGTCGCGCCGGGCGACCGTGGAGTAGGGGCCGACCTGATGGTTGCCGTCGTTCGGCGGAATTGCGAAGGTGAAGTTCATGATCGGGCGGAGCCCGGAGCCCAGCGACCGGGTCACCGGTTCGTCGGCGAAGACGAAGCCGATCGACGACTGGTCCCACACGCCGGTGCCGGCGCCCGCTTCCTTGTGGTAGTGGATGTCGAAGGTCACCCGTGAGCCCTTCTTGAGCAGGAAGCCGAAGCCCTCCGGATAGCGGTTCGCGTCGCTGCCCGAGGAGACGCCGCCCATGTAGTTGCCTGCGTTCTCCGGCGACGGGGCGATCTGGTCCTGGTTCGGGAACTCGGGCGGCGGCGGCAGTTCGCCGTTCTCGTCCGGCGCCAGGAGGTGGAGGTTGAAGTGGTGGATGATGTCGCTGTCCGGCTTGCACTGGAAGGCGACGACCCAGCGGTCCTCCGGCAGATCCTCCTCGGTGAGGACGTAGGAGAAGGCGGCGTAGAGGTCAGAGGCGGAGTCCTCGACGAAGTAGGGCTCCAGCATCGTCACCACCAGGTTGGGCTTGCCCACGACCCATCCCCCAAAACTGGGGAACTCGCGCGGGGGCGGAGCGTCGGCGGCGTTGCCGGAGGCGGCGCCGGTCGCGGCCCAGCTCACCAGGGTCTCGATCTCGGCGGCGCTGAGCACGCGCTCGTTGGCGAAGGTTCCGTCGTGTTGGGGATGCGCATCCCAGGGCGGCATCTCGCGGGCAGCCACGGTGCGGGCGATCGATTTGGCCCATGGCCGCACGTCGGCATAGCTGGTCAGCGCCATCGGCGCGCGCATGCCGCCGTAGTTCGCGCCCGCGGGCCGGTGGCAGTCCTGGCAGTGCAGTTGGAGCACCGGCAGCACGTCGGCGTAGAAGGTCGGCGCGTCGCGGTCGGCCGCGGCGGCCGGCGCGGCGGCGAGGGCCAGAAGGGCGGCGGCGGGCAGGGCTGAGCGCTTCATGGCGTGAGAGTACCAGCGCGGGCGGGTCGGAGCGGAGTGGCGCGGCCGCTTCGCGGCGCGCCCGGATGCCGGCGGGGGCGCCGGCGCAGCCAGTCCGGATGCGGGCGAGACGCCCGCGTTCCCAAAGCCGGAACGCGGCTCAGGCGGTCGCCAACTGCTGTTCCGGGTGCATCTCGTCGACATCGACGCCGACGATCTTCGACACGCCCCGCTCCTCCATGGTGACGCCGTAGAGCGTGCTCGCGGCCTGCATCGTCAGCTTGTTGTGAGTAATGACGAGGAACTGGGTGTCGGCCGACATCCGCTTCAGCATGTCGACGAAACGCAGGATGTTGGCGTCGTCGAGCGGTGCGTCCACTTCGTCGAGGATGCAGAAGGGCGAAGGCTTGGTCTCGAACAGGGCGAACAGCAGAGCGATCGCGGCCAGCGCCTTCTCGCCGCCCGACAGCAGCATGATGTTCTGCGCCCGCTTCCCAGGCGGCCGTGCCGTGATCTCGATGCCGCAGTCCAGCGGGTCGTCCTCGTCCATCAGGCGCATCTCCGCTTCGCCGCCGCGGAACAGTTCCGTGAAGATGTGGCCGAAACTCTCGTTGACCTCGCGGAAGGTGTTGACGAAGCGCTCGGAAGAGGTCTTGTCGATGTCGCGGATCGTGCGCTTCAGGCTCTCGATGGACTCGGTGACGTCGTTGCGCTGCCCGGTCAGGAACTCGTGACGCTCGTGGTGCTCGTCGTACTCGTCCGCGGCGAGAACGTTGACCGGCCCCATGCGCTGCAGCAGGGCGCGCCGGCGTTCCAGTTCCTCGGTCATCGCCTCGAGGTCGGGCGCCTCGTCGCCCCCGGTTGCCCGCAGCTCCTGCCCGGCCAGCTCGCGCCCGAACTCCTGGCGGTAGTCCTGGCCCAGGTGCTCGGACTCCTGTTGCAGGCCGGCCTGACGCACGCGCAGGTCCTCGATCCGGCCGCGCAGTTCGTCGCGGCGCGCGTCGAGGTCCCGGATTTTCGCCTCGAGCGTCCGGCCCCGTTCCCTTTCGTCGTCGAGGGCGCGCTGGGCCCCGGCGGCTTCGTCCTGGGCATTCGTACGTTCGGCGAGAGCTTTGTCCAGCTCGCGCCGAGCGGTAGCCGCGGCCGCTTCATGCTCGTTGATCCGCCCACGCAGTCGTTCCGTCTCGGCGGCCCAGGCTGCGTCGGCCTCGCGCAGCGAGGCGATCTGGCCCTCGACGCGCTCCCGCTCGCTCCGTTCCGAGGCCGCGCGTTCTTCGATCAGGTCGAGCTGCCCCTGGCGCCCGGCCCCCGCAGTGATGCGCTGTTCGCGTTCCTCGCGGGCGCGCTCGACCGCGGCGCTCGCTTCGCCGGCCGCCTGTTCGAGGGTGGCGAGCCGGGTCTCGGAGTCCGCGATGTCCGTCTCGACCTTGGACCGCCTTGCCCCTCGCGCCTCGATTTCGCTCTCCAACTCGTCATGCTCCGACTGCGCCGCTGCGTACTCGTGATGCAGAGCGGCACGTCGCTCGCCGATGTCCTGGAGACGCGCCTTGGCCACCGCCAGTTGCTGGCGAAGTTCCGCGGCTGCCCGCTCCAGACGCTGGCCCTCGGCGGCGGCCCGGCGAACACGCTCGCCGGCGGCTTCGACCTCCCTGGTGAGGGCCGACCGCTGTTGTTCCAGTTCGTCGATCCGGTTGCCGAGTTCGTCCATCTCGCGCTGGCGGCCCAAGGCGCCCAGCGCCGCCTGTTCGCCGCGTACCGTGACGCGGCCGGCCTCGATCCAGAGCCGGTCCCGGCACAGGAAGGCAACGCCTGGATGGTCCGGCGCCAGACGCTCGGCATCCTCCGGACTCTCGACCAGGTAGGCCGGGGGAAGGGCGCTGCGCGCTTCCTCGGGGAGTCCGAGCGCCGCGGCGACGTCGCCGACGATGGCCGGATCTTCGACCGCCGGGAGCAGCTTCGCGACGTTTCCGGAGCGCAGCAGAGTGGCCTGGAAGTCGGAACCGCCGATGGAGCGGGCGATGGCCAGGGCGTCTGCGTCCCCGGGTGTCATGACGGCGTTGCGCAGCGGGCCGAGGAACAAGTCGAGGCTGTGCTCCCAGCCTTCGGGCACCTGAACTTCGTCGCCCAGGAAACGCGGCGCCGGAAGACCCAGTTCGAGCAGAGCCTTGCGAATCTCGGCCCTTTCTTCGGCGTCGCGCTCGCCCAGTTCAGCGAGCACGGCAGCCCTCTTCTGCGCTTCGACCAGTTCCTCGCGACAGGTTTCGAGTTCGGCTTGGGCCCCCTGTCGCCGATTTCGGTTCGCTTCGAGATCGGCCGCCACCCGTTGGGCGGTCCTGGTCTCGGCGGTCAGGGCGACCTCCAGGGATTCGATCTTGGTTCGGACCGCCTCGACTTCGACATCGATGGCCTTGAGTGCATCCCGGCTGCGGTCGAGGATCTGTTCGGCGCGGTCGCGGCGGTCGACGGCCTTCTCGCTGCCGATGCGCTCGGCGATCAGTGTTCCGTGCAGTTCGTTGATCCGCGCCCGGCAGGTCGCGAGTTCGTCAAGCAGCAGTCGCTGCCGCTTGCGGGCTTCCGCAATCGCGGTGTCGGCGTTGCCGATGCGCCTGCGGTCCTCCTGCACGTCGGCCAGGGCCTGCTCGCGCTTGGACTGGAGCATCCGGCGCCGGCCGAGGAGAGTGGCAAGCCGCTCTTCGGCGGCGGCGAGGTCGCGCCGACGCCGTGCGGCGCTCACGCCGCCGGATTCGAGCCGTTCGGCGATCTCCGCGAGGGTGGTGCGGGTGCCCTTGATCAGTTCCTGGCGACCCTCGATCACAGCGAGCAGTTTCGCCTGGTGCTCGTGGGAGCGCACGGCGTCCCCGGTGCGGGCGTCGATCACCTGCCGGCAGGCGGCGAGCTGCGCATTGGCGCGCGCGAGTTCGGCCAGCAGGTCGGCTTCGCGGTCCGTTTGCTGCTTCAGGGTCGAGGCCAGGTCGCCCAGGTCGGCATGGAGCAGGACCCAGCGCTCCCTGAGCACGGCGTCGAGCAGTTCGCGGTAGGCCTGCCGGCGTTCCCCGTAGCGGCGGGCGGCGTTCGCCTGCCGCTTCAGGGAGCGCAGCCGGCTCTCCACCTCGGCGATGATGTCGTCGAGACGAAGCAGGTCGGCGGTCGCGTCCTCGATCTTCAATGTGGCGAGCCGCTTGCGGTTCTTGTAGCGGGTGATGCCTGCCGCCTCTTCGATCAACTTGCGCCGGTCCTGCGGCTTGCCGGACAGGATCATTCCGATCCGCCCCTGCTCGATCACGGAGTAGGCGCGGATCCCCAGACCCGTGTCCATCAGGATGTCGCGAACGTCCTTGAGCCGGACAACCCGGTCGTTCAACCGGTACTGGCCCTCGCCGCCCCGGAAAATGCGGCGCCCGATCGTGATCCGGCCGTCCTCGGCCTGCTCGATGCTGCCGTCGGTGAGAAAGGAGAGGCTGACCTCGGCGAGCCCCGATGGCTTGCGCTCGTGCGTGCCGTTGAATATGACCTCTTCCATGGAGCTGCCGCGCAGCGACTTCGCGCTCTGCTCGCCCAGCACCCAGGTGATCGCCTCGGCCAGGTTGCTCTTGCCGCAGCCGTTCGGCCCGACGATCGCCGTGATTCCCGGTGCGAAGTGACTCGTGACCGGCTCAACGAAGGTCTTGAAGCCGTTGACCTCCAAGCGTTCCAGTTTGAGCACGACGTGGTTGTTTCGGCAGTGGCGTGGTTGTTTCAGCAGTGGCCGCCGTCGTTTCAGCAGTTGGCACGGTCGGCATGGGAAGGGGACCCGTTGCCATGGAGGAACTTAGCAGCTTTCGCGCATAAGTCACAACTCGTTGTGCCTGTCCAGGCCAGCGTCCACAACATGTAGCAGTGACGCCGGCCGGCTGATACGCTGCTGCGCCAGTGAGCAACCTGACCGTCAAGAGGACGCTGTTCGACGCCCGTCAGATGGCCCGCATGATGCGCCGGATGGCTGCGGAACTCGTCGAGCGCGCCGGTGGCACCGAGACGCTGATGCTGATCGGCGTCCGCACCCGCGGCGTGCCGCTGGCGGACTTCATGGCCGCGGAGATCGCGCGCACCGAGGGTGTCGACCTGCCGGTCGGCGTGCTCGACATCACGCTCTACCGCGACGACCTCTCGACGATCGCGCCGCAACCCGTAGTCAAGGAGAGCGTGCTGCCGGTGCCGCTCGACGACAAGATCGTCGTGCTCTGCGACGACGTGCTCTACAGCGGCCGGACCATCCGCGCGGCGATGGACGCGCTGATGGACTATGGCCGGCCGAAGGTGATCCGGCTCGCCGTGCTGATCGACCGCGGTCACCGCGAGCTGCCGATTCACGCCGACTGTGTCGGTGAGAACGTCCAGACGACGGACACCGAAGTGATCAAGGTCTCCTACGCCGCGACCGACGACGGCAAGGAGATGGTCCAGCTCCTCGAGCGCGAACCGTGAGCGAACTCAGGTGGCAGCGAGGCGACCTGCTTGGGGTCGCCGAGTTGTCCACAGAGGAGATCATCCACGTTCTCGACACTGCGGAGTCGTTTGTCGAGGTCGCGGCGCGGCCGATCAAGAAGGTGCCGACGCTGCGCGGCAAGACGGTGATCAACCTCTTCTTCGAGGCGTCGACGCGCACCAGGTCGAGTTTCGAGATCGCCGAGAAGCGGCTCTCCGCCGACAACATCAACTTCGGGGCGTCAGGTTCGTCGCTGTCCAAGGGCGAATCGCTTCTCGATACCGCGCGCAACCTGGAGGCGATGGCGCCCGACCTGGTCGTCATCCGGCACGCGCACCCGCGGGTGCCCCACGGTCTCGCGGAGCGCATCGGTTCGGGGGTCATCAACGCCGGCGACGGCGCCCACGAACATCCGACCCAGGCGCTGCTCGACGCCTTGACCATCCGTCGCCACAAGGGCCGCTTGGAGGGCCTCAAGGTGGCGATCGTCGGTGACGTGGCGCACAGCCGCGTCCTGCGTTCGAACGTCCTCTGCCTGAGCAAGCTGGGCGCCGAGGTCACGATCGCCGGTCCGCGCACGATGATGCCCGAGGTGCCCGAGGCGCTGGGCGCGCGGGTTGCCTACTCCCTGGAGGAGGCGATCTGCGGCGCGGACGTGATCATGATGCTGCGCGTGCAGTTGGAGCGGCAGGCGCGCGCTTCCTTCCCCTCGGAGCGCGAGTACTTCGAGTTCTTCGGTCTCACGGCCGACCGGCTGCGAGCCGCGAAGGACGACGTGATCATCATGCACCCGGGACCGATGAACCGCGGTATCGAGATCGCGAGCGAGGTGGCGGACGGCCCCTGGTCGGTGATCCTCGAGCAGGTGGCGAACGGCGTCGCGGTGCGGATGGCGGTGCTGTATCTGCTGGCCGGGGCCAAGAGCAGCGTGGAGGGCCTGTGACTTGACGGGGACGACTTGAACGGGGCGCTGCTCGTTCGCGGCGGCCGGGTCGTCGACCCGAGCCAGGAACTCGACGGCCGGGCCGATGTCCTGATCGAGGACGGCGCGGTGACGGCGTGCGGCCCGGCGCTCGAGACGCCGGACGGAGCGCGGGAAGTCGACGCCACCGGGTTGGTGGTGACGCCGGGGCTCGTCGACATGCACGTCCACCTGCGGGAGCCGGGGCAGGAGTACAAGGAGACGATCGAGAGCGGGACGCGCGCGGCCGCCGCGGGCGGCTTCACCGCGCTCGCCTGCATGCCGAACACGGCGCCGGTGAACGACGATCCGTCGGTCACCGAGTTCATCCTCACGCAGGCGGAGCGGGCCGGCTGGGCCCGGGTCCATCCGATCGCCGCGGTGAGCAGGGGGCTCGAGGGCCGGGAACTGACCGAGTTCGGGGCACAACGTCGCGCCGGCGCGGTGGCGCTGTCGGACGATGGGCGACCGGTATGGAACGCGGCTCTCATGCGGCAGGCGCTGCGCTACGCCCGGCACTTCGACCTGCCGGTGATCCAGCATGCGGAGGAGCTCGCACTCTCGGGCGACGGGGTGATGCACGAAGGCCGGTTCTCGACCCTGCTCGGGGTCGAGGGGATTCCCGGCGCCGCCGACGACGTGATGGTTTGTCGCGATCTCGTGCTGACCGCGGACACCGGTGGCCGCTACCACCTGGCGCACATGTCGACGGCCCGCAGCCTGGAACTGCTCCGGGGCGCCAAGGCGGGCGGCTACCGCGTCACGGGCGAGGTGTCGGCGCATCACCTGCTGCTGTGCGACGAGGACGTGTACGACTCGGGCCTCGATCCGGACTTCAAGATGCACCCGCCGCTGCGCAGCGCGGCCGACCGGGAGGCTCTCGCCTCCGGCATCGCCGACGGCTCGATCGACGCGATCGCGAGCGACCACGCGCCGCATCACCCGGACGAGAAGGAACTCGACTTCGTCGCCGCGCCGAACGGGGTCGTGGGGCTCGAGACGACGCTCAGTCTGTGCCTGGATCGCCTGGTGGGGAAGGGTGTGATCGATCTGCCCCGGCTGGTCGAGCTGCTGTCGACCGCGCCCGCGCGCCTGCTCGGCATCCCGGGCGGCAGTCTTGCCCCCGGCGCCGCCGGCGATGTCACCCTGATCGACCTGGACCGCGAAGTCGAGGTCGACCCGGCTGCCTTCCACAGCAAGTCGCGCAACACGCCGTTCGCGGGCTGGAAGCTCAAGGGCGCGCCGGCCGGCACGATCGTGGGCGGTCGGGTGATCGAGCTGCCGTAGCGCCAGAGAAGCCGGCGCCACGGGCCGCCGGATGCGGGCAGGATGCCCGCGTGCCATCCGTGCGCCCGATGACGGGCGCACGGATGGTTCGCGAGTGGCGCGGATCGCGCCACCCGGGTTCCCAGGATCGGAGCGACGGGGCATTCTGCGGTGCAGTCCTTACCCGACTACGTTGTTGCCGCTCTTCGAGTCGTCCATGCTGAAGGTCTCCGTGAAGTTCTGGGCGGCTACGCTACCTTTCGGCGCCTTTCGGCGCCGGACGCGGGAGATCATGGAAGACCGAGCAGCAGTCAAGCGGCGTGTCGTCGTCGTCGGCGCCGGCAACGCGGCGCTGTGCGCGGCGCTCTCGGCGCGGGAGAGCGGGGCGGCGGTGACGGTGCTGGAACGGGCGCCGCGCCAGGAGCACGGCGGCAACAGCCGCTTCACGATGGCGTCCATGCGCTTCGCGTACGGCGGCCTCGACGAGCTGCAGGAAGTGGCGGGCCAACTTCGCGCCGAAGAGATTCGGGCGAGCGACTTCGGGTCGTACCCGGAGCGTCGGTTCGCCCGTGACCTGGAGCGGATGAGCGGCGGTCGGGCCGACCCGGGTCTGGTCGCAACCCTGGTCGCTCGAAGCCGTCCGACGCTGCGCTGGATGCGTGGGCTGGGCGTGGAATTCGTGCCGCTGTATTCGGGCCAGGCGTTCGAGGTCGACGGCAAGCGCCGGTTCTGGGGCGGCCTGACCCTGCAGGCGCGGGGCGGAGGTCCGGGCCTGATGTCGTCGCTTCAGCGGGCGGCGGAGCGGGCCGGCATCGAGATCCTCTACGGGTGCCGTGCGGTCGGGTTGCTGGCGGACGGCGGTGCGGTTTGCGGCGTCGAGGTCGAGGGACCCTCGGGCGCCCGTTCGCTGCCGGCGGACGCCGTGGTGCTGGCCAGCGGCGGTTTCGAGGCGAACCGAGAGTGGCGGCGGCAGCACCTGGGCGAGGGTTGGGAAGCGGCCAAGGTCCGCGGCAGCCGCTACAACACGGGCGACGGCATTCGCATGGCGCTCGAGGCCGGCGCCGCGCGCGCCGGGCAGTGGTCCGGCTGTCACGCCGTGGCCTGGGACCTGAACGCGCCCGGGGTCGGCAATCTCGAGGTCCGGCACCGGTACCAGAAGCACAGCTATCCGCTCGGCATCGTCGTCAACGCCCGTGGCGAACGCTTCCTCGACGAGGGCGCGGACTTTCGGAACTACACCTACGCCCGCTACGGCCGCAAGGTGCTGGAGCAGCCGGGACGGTTCGCGTGGCAGGTCTTCGACGCCCAGGTCACTGATCTGCTGCGGGACGAGTACCGGCAGGCCCATGCAAGCCGCGTGACGGCCGACTCCGTGGAGGAGCTCGCTGGGCGGCTTGACGGGGTCGATGAAGAGGGGTTCCTCCGCACGGTGCGGGACTTCAACGCCGCGGTACGGCGGGACGTGCCCTTCGACCCCAGTGTCCGGGACGGCCGCTCGACCCGCGGTCTCGACCCGGACAAGTCGAATTGGGCCAACCCGCTGGAGCAGCCGCCCTTCGAGGCCTTCGCCGTGACCTGCGGCATCACGTTCACGTTCGGCGGTTTGGCCGTGGATCCGAACGCCAGGGTGCTGGACGGAACCGGGCGGCCGATTCCGGGCCTGTTCGCGGCCGGCGAGCTGGTCGGTGGACTGTTCTACGACAACTATCCCGGCGGTTCCGGCCTGACCGCGGGTGCCGTCTTCGGCCGGATTGCCGGTGCCGGGGCGGCGGGACGCGATGGCTGACCGACGCTTGAGCGGCGACTCCCGTCTCGGGGAGATCCAGTTCCACGGCCCGCGGGGCAGGGTGCGCTACCTGACGGTGACGAGGTTGTGGCTGCAACTCGTCCTGGCCGTGGCCGCCGCTTTGTGCGCCTTCTTTGTCAATGCGGTCGTGGCCGCACCGACCGTGGTGCGGGTCGAGTTGCTCCAGGCCGACCGGGGCGAGGTGGTCGAGGCGCGCCGGCGCTTCAGTGAGAGATTCGAGGCGCTCGCGGGACGCTACGAGGAGATGCGGGAAGTGGCTTCCGATCTCGACGACCGTCTCTGCAAGGTCGTGCTTGCCTACGGCGTAGAGGGGACGGCCACCGAGGGCTGCGGCCGGGCGGCCGATCTTGTAGCTGAGCCGGGAGCGACGATCTCCGAGGAGCAGGTACGGGCGGTGCGAACCGCGATCGAGGCAGATGTAGAGGGCGTGGCCACGCGTTTCGCAAGCCGGCTGGAGGCCGCGGTCGAGGTCGAGTCCTCACGGCCTGACCTGGTCGGGTTGACGCCGTCCGCGTCTCCGCTGCGAGGCGACGACTTCGTTCTCGTCGCCCCTTTCGGGGAAACCACGAACCGTGTGACCCGAGCGCCCGAGTTGCACTACGGCATCGATCTCGCGGCGCCGGCCGGCGCGCCGGTGCGGGCCACCGCCGCCGGCCGGGTGACCTTCGCCGGCCGCGGCGCCGCGCTGGGACCTGCGTGGAGACGGTACGGCCGCATGCTGGGGATCCGTCACGGCGACGGTTTCATCACCATCTTCGGTCACCTGGAAGCAACCGAGATCCGTGCTGGAGAGCGTGTCGAAAGGGGCCGGAGGATCGGTACCGTCGGGGCGACCGGCTGGAGCGTCGAGCCGAACCTGCACTACGCCGTCCTCCGCCGCCGGAGCGATGGTCGCTACGAAGCCATCGATCCGCGGATCCACATGCTTGACTACCGCTGGGACAACGAGCAGGCCCTGGTTTCCGGGGTTGTGCGGGCGCCCGACGGCTTCCCGCCGTTGCCGGCGACGCTGCTCCGATAGGCGACCTTCCTGAGATAGAAAGGCGCGTTCCGGACTAGGACGACGAGTAGACGACAGGAGTGAGTCGCGAATGAAGTCGGGAGAGTCGGGCATGAAGTATCGGGCAGTGATCTTCGACCTCGGTGGGGTCGTCTTCGGATCGCCCCTGCATGCGATCCGGCGATACGAACTGGCAAACGGGATCGAGGAGAACTTCGTCAACCGCCTGGTTGTGGCGGCCGGCCCGGAGGGCTCCTGGCAGCGCATGGAGCGGGGCGAGCTGGTCATGGGGCCGGGGTTCTTCGCCGCCTTCGACCGCGACGTGAAGGCCGCCGACCCGGCGGTTGCCGAGCGTTTCTCGGCCGAGGCGATGATGGCGGCGATCGCCGAGGAATCGGGGCCGCGGCCGCAGATGATCGACGCGTTGCGGCGGCTGCGGGCCGACGGCTACACGGTGGCGGCGCTGACCAACAACTGGGTCAGCGAGGAGGAACGGGAACCGAAGGATGTCGAGGAGGCCGCGGTGCGGGCTGAGGTCCGGGCCCTGTTCGACGAGTACGTCGAGTCGAGCGTGGTCGGCCTGCGCAAGCCGGACCCTGCGATCTACCTCCTGGCCTGCAGCCGGATCCGCGTCGAGCCGCGCGACGCGGTGTTCCTGGACGACATCGGCTCGAACCTGAAGGCGGCGCGCGCTCTCGGCATGACCACGATCAAGGTCGACGATCCCGACGACGCCCTGGCCGAACTGTGGCGGACGCTGGACAGCTACCGGTAGGGCTTCATGATCAACCGCCCGAACCCGACCTGGCGAGGAGGCGGAGCGCGTTGTCGCGAGTGACGAGGTCGATGTCGCCCTGTTCTTCGAGGAACGGCCGCACGTCTCCAAGCGCCCGCTCCCAGTTCAGCGCCTCCAGTCGCTCCGCGACCGGCTCGGTCCACGAACGGGGCGTCAACTCGCCTCCCTGCCAGTCGCTCTGGCGCAGCGCATCGTTGAGCAGCCGCAGGTTGGGCGCGGGCCAGTCCGGGTCGCTCAGGTACCAGATCAGGTCGTACAGATCCCGGCCCTTCGCGTAGCCGCGCTGCAGAACGGCATGGAGCTTGCCGGCCAACAGGGAAGCGCGGTCGTGATGGAAGAGCCTGAGCGTCACATGTCGGCGCACCAGGCTGATCTGCCGTCCTGCCCCCTCCGGGGGATTCGTGTCGACTTCGATCTTGATCGCCAGCGCTTCCGAGCGGTGCGGCGACAGGCCCAACTCGTGGAGCAAACCCGGGAAGCGCGTGATTGCGCCATGCACGGCGCGGTGTTCACGGAGTCGCAACTCCACCCGATAGTCCTCGGCGGCGAGTTCGGCGCGGATGGCTCTCAGATAGTTCGCCAGGTTGTACGCCGCGCGGTTGCCTTCGAGCGCGAAGTCCAGGTCTTCGGAGTAGCGGGGCAGCGAGAACAGGAACCGCAGGCAGGTGCCGCCCTGAAACGCCAGGGCGTTCATGGCGCCGGCGCCTTGCATGGCGCGGAGCGCGCGCGCCTGCAGGTACTCTCTGGCCACGTTGCGGCCCTGCAATGAGTCGCGCCCGCGGACCAGCTCCTTGAGGTGGTCCTTCACAGCAGGTCGTACGCGGGCGCCTCGGCGGCGAGTTCGCGGATGCGACGAGCCGCTCGAACCAGTTTCGGCGCGGCGTACCGCGCCGCCGCTTCTTCGAGGGCTTCCAGATCCAGGGCGCCGAAGTCCAGCCGTAGCTCCCGCAGGTACTCGATGTCGTCGCCGCCCGGTTGCAGGTAGACGGAATCGAGCAGCGCCTTCTCCGGGGTCGCCACGAACGCCTGCTGGTTGTCGCCCAGATCGAGCAAGCGGTAGCCGAACAATCGTCCGGCCTTGAGGTGGCGAAAGGAGAAGCGGCCTGACGGCAAGTGCCGGGTGTGGGGTCGTCCAGGCGTCACGCTGGTGACCTCCGGGACGTATTCCGGGATCGCATGGGCGAAGCCCAGCGCCGCCAAGCCGCTGACGTAGGATCCCGGCGTCAGGCGATTGGCGAGCAGGAACGGATGCGGAATGCGGCGCTGCCAGGGTGGCGCGAGCGCATACAGTCCTCGCCGCAGTTGCTGAACTCTGCCGCTGCGGACCCAGCGCGAGAGCTGGCGCCTGACGTTTCCGGGGTCGCTGGGTCCGGCCAGCAGTAGTCCCGTCTCGAAGACTGGCTCGTCAGCGACCGCGGCGACCAGTTCGACAAATCTCATGGCGAGAACTTATCAACTCTGGCTATTTGGTGCCGCCGAACCGCGTCGGTACCGTGACAGCCACGCCGCCTACGGAGCTTCTGCTGTTCCCGGCAGGGCGAACGTGAGGTCGACCATGCCGGTGAGACCGTCGAGCAGGGTGACGGCGGACCGTTGGGTGCCGAGGCGTTCGTGCCAGGCCTCGATCGTGTAGGTGCCGGCCGGCAGGCCGGGGATCTCGAACGAGCCGTCGGCGCCGGTGACGGCGAAGTAGGGGTGGTTGAACACGGCCAGGTAGGTCGACATCCAGGGGTGGACGTCGCACTTGATCCGGAACGCCGGCTCTTCGTCGGTGAAGGAGAAGGTGGCTCGCTTGATGGCGCCCGGCATCGCACGGTTGAAGGGCCGGTTGACCTCGGACAGCGAGTGGACGTTGTGCAGCAGTTCGTCGGAGTTCAGGACCTCCAACTCCTGGCCGACCATGATGCCGGCGACGTGGGGCGTGTAGCGGCATCCCTGCTGGTCGATAAGGGGCGGCTCCGCCAGCGGGTAGGGGCCGCCGGGAAGGTTGTCGGCGACGTAGACCAGGACGTTGGCGAGGCCGGCCTGTTCGTCTACTTCGAGGATCTCCGGATAGACGGCCTCGGTGTGCTTCGCGGCGCAGGCCGGGTCCGCGTCCATGTTCAGCGGCCGCAGTTCGGGCAGATCGCCGTCGTAGCGGATCGAGCCGGCGATCGTGCTGGCGCCGAGGGGCGCCGTGGGCGGCGCGTCGGCTTCCGGAGCAGCCTGGTCGGCCCCACCGCCCGTGCCGCCGCCGCAACCGGTCAGGACGAGGGCAAGCAGGAGCAGGAGGAGCGTCGCGGGCGGGACGCGGCGGAACGAGCGAAGCGGGAGATGAGTCATGGAGTCATTCTATTGGCCTTCGGGCTGAGATCGAACGGCCGAATTCGCCTCCGTCGGGCTGAATTCCTTGACCCGGATGGGGGCCGGTGTTAGCTTCCGCGCGATTCGTGGTCCGGCTTAGCCCTTGAGGGTACCGCCGCCCTACTTGAACGCCCTTGATGGCACAGAGTCAGGACAACACTCACGAGCCCGTCGCCGGACGTGCGCCGCTGATCGTCGGCGGCTACGACTTCCGTTCGCTGACGAACGCGGTCGCCGTCCCCTTGGAGCGCAAGACGCCGCTCGGCTGGTGGTTCTTCTTCCTGCCGTCGCTGGCGATGCTGGGGCTGTTCGGGGTCTCCATCGGCTGGCTGTTCTGGGAGGGCACCGGCATCTGGGGCCTGAACAATCCGGTCAGTTGGGGCTTCGCGATCGTCAACTTCGTGTTCTGGGTCGGCATCGGCCACGCCGGCACCCTGATCTCGGCGATCCTGTTCCTGTTCCGGCAGAAGTGGCGCACCTCGATCAACCGCGCCGCCGAGGCGATGACCATCTTCGCGGTCATGTGCGCGATGGTGTTCCCGGGCATTCACGTCGGCCGAGTGTGGGTCGCGTACTGGATGTTCCCGCTGCCGAACCAGATGGACATGTGGCCGAACTTCCGCAGTCCGCTGATCTGGGACGTGTTCGCGGTGTCGATCTACGGCACGGTGTCCCTGATGTTCTGGTACGTGGGCCTGATTCCTGATCTGGCGACGATCCGCGACCGCGCCAAGACGCGGATCCGCAAGCTCGTCTACGGCATCTTCGCGCTCGGCTGGCGCGGTTCGTACCGAAACTGGCTCCACTACGAGCGGGCCTACCTGATGCTGGCCGGGCTGGCGACGCCGCTGGTGCTCTCGGTCCACTCGGTGGTGTCGATGGACTTCGCGACCGCGCAGTTGCCGGGCTGGCACACGACCATCTTCCCGCCCTACTTCGTCGCCGGCGCCATCTTCTCGGGCTTCGCCATGGTCATGACCCTGATGCTGATCTGCCGGGTCGTGTTCAAGATGGAGAACATCATCACGATGCGCCACCTCGAGAACATGGCCAAGATCATGCTGCTGACCGGGTCCATGGTCGGCTATGCGTACGGCATCGAGATGTTCATTTCCTGGTACAGCGGCAACCCCTACGAGCAGTTTGCCTTCGCCAACCGGGCCTTGGGGCCGTACGCCTGGGCCTATTGGATCATGGTGAGCTGCAACGTGCTCACGCCGCAGTTGTTCTGGTTCAAGAAGCTGCGCAACCACATCGGCTGGCTGTTCATCTCCTCGATCCTGATCAACATCGGCATGTGGTTCGAGCGCTTCGTGATCGTCGCCTCGTCGCTCCACCGCGACTTCCTCCCCGCGAGCTGGGACTACTACCAGGCGACCTTCTGGGACTTCGCTTCGCTGATCGGCAGCTTCGGCCTCTTCTTCACGATGTTCTGCCTGTTCGCCCGCTTCCTGCCCATGGTGGCGACCGCCGAGGTCAAGACGGTGCTGCCGGAGGCTGATCCCCACCAGGGCGAAGAACTGGTGCGTGTGGTGCGCGGCGGTTCCGAGGCGGTGGCGGTGCCCCATGGGGCCCCGGCCGGTGGGGGAGGAGCCTGACATGGGCCTGATGCAACTCGACGTTCCCGAGGCGTCCGGCGGCTACAGCCACTACGGCGTACTGGCCCGCTTCAGGACCGCCAAGGCGCTTTACCGCGCCTGCGAGGCGGTCAGAGACGCCGGCTACTCGAAGTGGGACGCGCTGACCCCCTTCCCGGTCCACGGCCTGGAGAGGGCGATGGGCCTCAAGCCGTCCAAGCTGCCGTTCCTTGTGCTGGCAACCGGTCTTACCGGCGCCGGCGTAGGGTTCGGCCTCCAGAGCTGGGTCCACATCATGGCCTATCCGCTGGTCATCAGCGGCAAGCCGCTCTTCACCTGGCCGGCGTTCGTGCCGGTGACCTTCGAGCTCGGCGTGCTCGGCGCCGCGCTGGGGGCCGTGCTCGGCATGTTCGCGTTCAACAAGCTGCCGACCTACCACCACCCGCTGTTCCGCTCCGAGACCTTCGCCCGGGTCACCGATGACGGCCTGTTCATCGCCATTGAGGCCTGGGATCCGAAGTACGACGATCAGGCGACGGCAGAGTTCCTGAGCGGCCTGGGCGCGGTGGAGGTAGAGCACGTGCCGATCGAGGATCCGCCGGACGACGGCGCCGGCGGCGAGGACGCCTGATGAGTCACGGACCCCGCATCGTTCGTCTCGATCAGCTCGTGATCCGGCCGGGGAGCACGTGGGCGCGGCTGCCGCTGATCGCCGGCGCGGTCGGCGTCGTGTTCACTGCGGTCTCGATCGTGATGGCGATGGGATCCGAGGAGAACGCCAAACAGTTCTTCCACTCGTGGCTGGTGGCGGTCGTCTTCTTCCTCGGCATCGGTCTCGGCAGCTTGTTCTTCATCCTCATCCATCACGCCACCAGGGCGGGTTGGGGCGTCGTCGTGCGGCGTCTGGCCGAGAACCTGGCTTGCGCGGTGCCCTTGCTGGCGGTTCTGTTCATACCGATCGCCGTGTTCGGGATGCACGACCTGTTCCACTGGACCCACAGCGACGCCGTGGCGCATGACCGCCTGCTCCAGGTCAAGGAACCCTGGCTCAATGAGGGCGGCTTCTGGATCCGCGCTGTCGTCTACTTCGCCGTCTGGACCGGGTTGGCGCTGTTCTTCCGGAACTCGTCGCGGCGGCAGGACGCGAGCGGCGACGAGGCCCTGTCCCGGCGCATGGCTCGGTTCAGTCCGCCGGCTATCGCTCTTTTTGCGCTGACCCTGACCTTTGCCGGCTTCGACTGGCTCATGTCGCTCGATCCGCACTGGTATTCGACGATGTTCGGCGTGTACTTCTTCGCCGGCACGATCGTCGCCGCCTTCGCCGGGCTTACCGTTCTCACCCTGGCGCTCGATTTCGCCGGCTACTTCCGGGGCGTGATCACCGGCGAGCACCTGCACGACCTGGGCAAGCTGCTGTTCGCCTTCACGGTGTTCTGGGCCTACATCGCCTTCAGTCAGTTCTTCCTGATCTGGTACGCGAACATCCCGGAAGAGACGGGCTGGTTCCTGCACCGTCTGGAAGGGAGCTGGCGGCCGGCGACGATGGCGCTGGCGATCGGCCACTTCGCGATTCCGTTCTTCTTCCTCATGCCGCGGACGATCAAGCGCAACCGTGTGCTGCTGCTGCTCGGCGCCCTGTGGATGCTGGCGATGCACTTCTGGGACATCTACTGGCTGGTGATGCCCAACCTGCATCAAGAGGGCGTGAGCTTTGCGTTGCTCGACGTCACGTCGATCATCGGCGTCGGCGGACTGTTCGTGGCGGTGGTGAGCTGGCTCCTGGGCCGTGGTGCGCTGCTGCCGACTCGCGATCCGCGCCTGGTCGAGTCGCTGGCCTTCGAGAACATCTGACGACCCGAAGGCGCGGGCCGCCGCGCCACCGATCCGTCTTGTTCCGCGCCCCGGTCCTTGCTACGCTGCCCCCGCTCTAGGAGAAGTCCTGAATCTGGGGAAGTTCCATGCAGCGCTTGCCGCTTGCAGACCGCCATTCGGTAGCGCGGCAGTCGGCTGGCCCCAGTTCACCAACTCTGCATCACCTCCCTCGTAAGGAGCATCGACATGATCCCGAAGCAGACGATCCGCGTCTGTACCGTTCTTCTCGCCCTCGCTCTGGCCTCGTCCTCGGTGGCTCTCGGCGGCACGATCGTGGGCAAGATCACCTACGACGGCCGCGTGCCGAACATGCGTCCGCTGAGGATGGACGCCGATCCCAAGTGCGCCGCCAAGCACAGCGGCGCCGTCAAGCCTGAAGTCCTGGTGCTGGGCGACAACAACGCTCTCGCCAACGTGTTCGTGATGATCACGGATGGCCTGGAAGACAAGTCGTACGATCCGCCCTCCGAGCCCGTGGTCATGGACCAGAACGGCTGCGTCTACACGCCGCACGTGATGGGCATCCAGATCGGCCAGCAGTTCAAGGTCAAGAACTCGGACGGGCTGCTGCACAACGTCCACTCGCTGTCGAAGGCGAACACTCCCTTCAACCGGGCGATGCCGGCCAACGTGACCGAGGCCGACTACGAGTTCGACAAGACGGAGCGCTTCAAGATCAAGTGCGACGTCCATCCCTGGATGGGTTCGTGGATGACCGTCGTCAATCATCCGTTCTACGCGGTCACCGGCATGGACGGTTCGTTCAGGATCGAGAACCTGCCCGCAGGCACGTACACCATCGAGGCGCGGCACGAGGTCGAGAACTTCGGTGACGGCGGAGCGCTCACTCAGACGGTGACAGTCGGCGCGAGCGACACCCAGACGCTCGACTTCGTGTTCGAGGGCCCCAAGTAGTCCGGCACGGCGTAGCGACCGGATCGAGATAAGGACCAGGAAAGGAGCGGCGTCCATGGCGGAGCCCGTTCAAGCTTCACCCGCGCACGAAGAGCATCACGACGAGCAGAGCTTCTGGCGGAAGTTCATCTTCTCGACCGATCACAAGGTGATCGGCGTCCAGTACTCGGTTACTGGTCTGGCGTTCCTGTTCTTCGGGTTCTGTCTGATGATGATCATGCGCTGGCAGCTCGCCTACCCGGGCGAGGCGATCCCGTTGATCGGTTCGCTTCTGGGCGACAGCCGGGCGCCGGGCGGCATCATGCTGCCGGACTTCTACAACGAGCTCGGCGCCATGCACGGCACGATCATGGTGTTCCTGGGCGTCGTGCCCCTGGCGGTCGGCGGCTTCGGGAACTTCGTCATGCCGCTGCAGCTCGGCGCGCCCGACATGGCCTTCCCGCGCATCAACATGGTCAGCTACTGGTGCCTGTTCATGGGCGGCGTGACGATGTTCGCCAGCTTCTTCCTGCCCACCGGCGCCGCCGCCAACGGCTGGACTTCCTACTCGCCCCTGGCCGACATCGCCCTGAACGGCCAGACGGCGTGGCTGATCGGGATGATCTTCCTGATCACGTCGTCCCTGCTCGGCGCGATCAACTTCATCACCACCGCGATCCAGCTCCGGGCGCCCGGCATGACCTGGATGCGCCTGCCGTTCTTCTGCTGGGCCCAGATCGTCACCGCCTTCCTGCTGCTGCTCGCCTTCCCGCCGCTGGAAGCCGCGGGCGTGCTGCAGTTGATGGACCGGGTCGCTTCCACGAGCTTCTTCCTGCCTGACGGCCTGGTGGTCGGCGGCGAGGTGCTGGAGATCAGCGGCGGCGGCAGCCCGCTGCTCTGGCAGCACCTGTTCTGGTTCCTCGCCCATCCGGAGGTCTACGTCCTGATCCTGCCGGCGATGGGCATCGTCGCCGAGGTCATCGCGAACAACTCGCGCAAGCCGCTCTGGGGCTACCGCTCCATGGTCTATTCGCTGATCTTCCTCGGCTTCATGAGCTTCATCGTCTGGGCGCACCACATGTTCATCACCGGCATGGGCTCGGTGATGTCCACCTTCTTCCAGACCACGACGATGATCATCTCGATCCCGTCGGTGATCATCCTGAGCGCGCTGTTCATCTCGCTGTGGGGCGGCTCCATCCGCTACAACACGCCGATGCTGTTCGCGCTCGGATTCCTGCCGATGTTCGGCATCGGAGGGCTGACCGGGCTGCCGCTCGGGCTCTCGGCGGCGGACATCCCGCTGCACGACACGTACTACGTGATCGGGCATTTCCACTACGTGGTCGCGCCGGGGACCCTGTTCGCGCTGTTCGCCGGCGTCTACTACTGGTTCCCGAAGGTCACCGGACGCAAGATGAACGAATTCCTGGGCAAGCTTCACTTCTGGCCCTCGCTGATCTTCATGAACGGCGTGTTCTTCCCGATGATGATTCAGGGTCTGAACGGCGTTTCCCGGCGGCTGGCAGACGGCGGCATCACCTACGACTTCGCGGGCGAGGTGGCCGGTCTGAACCGGATGATGTCGGTCTCGGCCTGGTGTTTGGCGGTGGCTCAGATTCCGTTCATCATCAACTTCTTCATGAGCATCCGGAACGGCGAGAAGGCCGGCCGCAACCCCTGGAATTCGACCACGCTCGAGTGGTTGACGCCCTCGCCGGCGCCGCACGGCAACTTCGATCAACCGATCGAGGTCGTCCGCGGGCCCTACGAGTACAGCGTCCCGGGTAGCGACAAGGACTACGTCCCACAGGCCGAACCGGCCTCAACCTGACCGTTCGAGGACCTGAAGAGATGGAAATCCCCTACACGGTAGAAACCCACCCCGAAACGGGCCTCAACAACGGCAAGATCGGGATCTGGCTGTTCCTGACCTCGGAGGTCATGCTGTTCGGTGCGCTGTTCGCGACCTTCATCATGCTCCGCTTGGGGTCGGACGGGCACTGGGCGGAGATGCAGGCCGAGGCGGAGCTGAACATCCCCCTGGCCACGCTGAACACCGCCGTGCTGATCGCCTCCAGTCTGACGATGGTCATGGCCTGGGCGTCCCTGATGCGCGGGCAGTTGGGCCGCTTCCGCCTGTTCGGTTGGCTGACCGTCGGTTGCGGCGGCATCTTCCTGGTCATCAAGTACTTCGAGTACACGGCGAAGTTCGCACACGACCACTTTCCGGAGTCGAACACCTTCCTCGCCATCTACTTCACGATGACGGGGCTCCATGCCCTGCACGTGATCGGCGGCATGGCCTGGAACGCCTACTTCACCGGGCCGGGGTCGAAGCTGTTCCACACCAACCGGCAGTGGCTGACCGACCGGGTCGAGCACTCGGGTCTGTTCTGGCACTTCGTCGACCTGGTCTGGATCTTCCTCTTCCCCGTCTTCTACCTGCTGTAAGTCTGGCTGTCAGCCCTTCCCCTTAGGTATCTCGGAGAGAGTCTCATTCCATGAGTGAACACGTCGATATCGACAAGCACGTTCGTACGTACCTCCTGGTGTTCGGCGCCCTGATGGTGGGCACCTTGATCACCGTTGGAGCGTCGTACCTTGACGTCCCCGTCTCGCTGGCCATCACCATCGGCTTGTTCATCGCCAGCGTCAAGGCGACCCTGGTCGCCTGCTTCTTCATGCACCTGATCGACGAGAAGAGAGTGATCTACTGGGCCCTGGCGCTGACGGCGGCGTTCTTCATCGCCCTGATGGCGCTGCCCCTCCTGACCTCGGTGATCGACCAGGCGGGAGATTTCAGACCAGGCGGAGCGCCGGCGCCGCACTGATCAGACCATGAACCTGAAGGTCATCCACATCGTCTTCGTGGGCAGCGCCGTTCTGCTGGCGCTGTTCTTCGGAGGCTGGTGCCTGGCGCAGGGCGCCGGGTTCTTCGCACTCGGGGTGGGTTCCTTCGTTGTCGCTGCGGCCCTGGTGGTGTACGGCTTCTGGTTCTGGCGCAAGATCACGACGCCCGAAGAGGAGTGGAATCGGCGCCGCAAGCTGTTCCGCACCCTTCCCGTGGTGGTTGGCGTGTGGCTGTTCGGGTCCGAGCGCGCGGCCTTGGCCTGCTCCGTCTGCTACGGCGCCGCGGAAGGCTCGATGATCGACGCCGCGCGGGTCGGTGTGTGGTTCCTGCTCGGGGCGGTGCTTGTGATGCAGGCCGCCTTCGTTCTCTTCTTTCTCTATCTCCGGCGCCGCGCGCGTCGTTTCCGAACAGACCCGGTGCCACCCTGGTGGAGCACGGTTGAGGAGCCTGTCAAATCATGATGGCAGCGAGTCGCCCGGCGTTCCGCCGGGGCAGTGCCCGCAGCCCTACTTGCTTGACGGCAGTTGAGGAGCTAATCGAACCATGATGGATGCCATGTTCCCGGCGGCCGCTTCGGCTCACGCCGCCGATATCGACACAATGATCGACGTGGTGCACTACCTGATGCTCGCGCTCTTCATTGTGTGGGGTGCGTTCTTCCTCTACACGCTGATGCGCTTCCGCGCCGGTCGCAACCCGAAGGCCGACTACGTCGGCGTCAAGAGCAAGATGAGCACGTACGGAGAAGTCGCCGTCGCCATTGCGGAAGGCATTCTCCTGCTCGGCTTCTCGATTCCCATGTGGGCTGAACGGGTCGACGAGACGCCGCCCGAGTCGCAGTCCACGGTCGTTCGCGTCGTCGCGCAGCAGTTTGCCTGGAACGTCTGGTATCCGGGCGCCGACGGCGTGTTTGGGGAGGCTGATCCGCACCTGACCGACGAGGCGACGAACCCGATCGGCCTCGACCGCAACGACCCGGCAGGCACCGACGACATCTGGACCGTGAACCAGTTGCATCTCCCCGTTGACAAGCCGGCGATCATTCATCTCAGGTCGAAGGACGTGATCCACAGCTTCAATCTCCCGAACATGCGGATCAAACAGGACGTGATCCCGGGTCTCTCGATTCCGGTCTGGTTCATTCCCACCAAGACGACGGCCCGGATTCGCGAGGAGGTCGGCAATCCCGACTACGTCTACGAGATCGCCTGCGCCCAGCTCTGCGGCAACAGCCACTACTCGATGCGCGGCTTCCTGACCGTTCACACCGAGGAAGGGTTCCAGGCCTGGCTGGATGAAGAAGCGTCCTACCTCGGCGACAGCGGCGACGACGACTTCTTCAACTTCTAGAGGTTCGTCGCAATGGCAACAGCGCGGCTTGCCGCTCAGGGAGCGGCGTTGGTCGGCTCTTGGCCTGAGCTCCGGCGACTGGGTGTACGCTCGGATCCATGAGCAGACCGCTACCTGAGTGGGGGCGCCGTGAGCTGCTGAAGGCGGCGTGGGTGGGGCCGGCTGCGGCCGCGGCCACCCTTCGGGCTCGGGCTGCAGGAGGCCAGGAACCAGAAGGCCGGCAGACCGGGCCGCAGCCGGACGATCCGGCGGTCGAGGCCTATCGCGCCGGGTTCGCGGCGCCGCCGCTGGAGCGGGTGCGCATCGGCTTCGTCGGCGTCGGCAATCAGGGCGGCGGCCATGTGCGGAACCTTCTGCGCATCGACGGCGTCGACGTAGTTGCGGTCTGCGACGTCGACGAGCCGCGGGCCGAGGAGGTCGCGTCCTGGGTGGCCGACGCCGGGGGCGAGTCGCCGGAGCTCTACACGCGCGGGGAGACGGACTTCAAGCGGCTCTGCGAGCGTGACGACGTCGACCTGGTGTTCAACGCGACGCCGTGGCGCTGGCACGTGCCGGTCTGCGTCGAGGCGATGGAGACCGGCAAGCACGCCGCGGTCGAGGTGCCGGCCGCGATCACGCTCGAGGGATGCTGGCGGCTGGTCGAGACCGCGGAGCGCGCGGCACGTCACTGCGTGATGATGGAGAACTGCAACTACGGGCGCAGCGAGATGATGGTGCTCAACATGGTGCGCCAGGGCCTGCTGGGCGAGCTCCTGCACGGCGAGGCGGCCTACATCCACGACCTGCGGTCGATCAAGTTCTCCGACCGGAACGAGGGTTTGTGGCGGCTCCAGCACTCGGTCGAGCGGAACGGGAACCTCTATCCGACGCATGGCCTCGGGCCGGTGGCCCAGTGCATGGACATCAACCGGGGCGACTGCTTCGACTATCTCGTGTCGCTATCGAGTCCGGCTCGCGGCCTGGCCCGCTACGCGGCGGAGCGCTTCGGCGCTGACGACCCGCGGGCCAAGGTCCGCTACGCCCTCGGCGACATGAACTCCAGCCTGATCCGTACCCGCCGCGGGCGCAGCGTCCTGCTCCAGCACGACACGACGACGCCCCGGCCGTACAGCCGTCTGAACCTGGTCCAGGGCACGCGCGGCGTGTTCGCGGGTTTCCCGGACCGCATCTTCATCGAGGGCGAGGCCGAGGGCGAGGCCGAGGGCGAGGCCGAGGGGCACGAGTGGAGCGATATCGAGCCCTACCGGGAGCGGTTCGAACACCCGCTGTGGTCGGCACAGGCGGACGACGCCGAGGGCGCTGGCCACGGCGGCATGGACTACCTCGAGGGCTACCGCCTCGTGCGCTGCCTGCTTGAGGGCACGCCGACCGACATGGACGTCTACGATGCGGCCGCGCTGTCGGCGCCGGTCGAGTTGAGCGAGCTTTCCGTGGCGCGGGGCAGCGAGCCGGTCGAGTTCCCGGACTTCACCCGAGGCGCCTACCGGACGCGGCCGCCCTTGGGCATCGTGGCCTGATCCGTAGGGATTGTGGCCTGAGAGTCGCCTATCTCCTGCCCGGTGCCGCCCTCTACGGCGGCGTCAAGGTCGTGTTCCAGCACGCCCGGGCCTTGAGGCGGCTCGGGGTCGAGGTCACGGTCCATTCGCCGGATCCCTGCCCGGACTGGTTCGACGGCGCGGGCGCCTTCTACCGGCAGGTTCCAGCGCTTGAAGGCCGTTTCCTGCCCCGAGTCGAGGTCGCAGTCGGCACGCTGGCGCCGACGGTCGCCCCGGCGATCGAGATCGCCGAACGGCTGGCCTGTCACCTGTGCCAGGGGTACGAGCCGGGTCACGACACGCTGGCGCCGGTACCCCGTGAGGCGATGCGGGCGGCCTACGACCTGCCGGCGCTCAAGCTGGTTGTATCGCCGCACCTGGTTCGTACACTGCGCGATCGGCACGGCGTGGCGGCGCGTTGGATTCCGCAGCCCTTCGAGCCGGAGCTGTTCCGGCCGCCGGAGCGGGAGCGCGCCGACGATGGTCGATTGCGCGTGCTGGTGAGCGGACACTGGGCCCTCGAGGTCAAGGGCGTGGCCTGGTGCCTGCGGGCGCTTCGGCCTTTGTTCGAGCAGAGCGGGGGAAGGCTCGAACTGGTCCGCCTGTCGCTCGATGCGGACGAGGAGGAACTGACCCTGTGGCCCGAGGCGGATCGGCGCCGCCACGTCCCGCCGGCGGATGTGCCGGCGCTGTTCCGGGGCGTCGATCTAGGCATCGGCCCGTCGTCGCCGCTCGAAGGCTTCGGTCTGATCGCGCTCGAGGCGATGGGCTGCGGCCGCGCCTGCGTACTGACCGACATTCCGTCGCACCGCGACCTCGACCCGGAGGGCCGGGCGTCGATCAAGGTGCCGTTTGGTGACGCGGAGGCGCTTCGCTCGGCGGTCGAACGCCTGTGGCGGGACCGGGAACTGCGACGCCGGTTGGGCGCGGGCGGTCGCTCTATCGCCGAGACGTACACCGAGCGACGCACGGCTGAGGCCCTGATGCGGGCGTTCCGGCACGGTCTCGCGACGTAGCGGCCGGTCGGTCAAACGAAGATCGAAACGTAGAAGCCGGCCGTGGCCAGACTCTCGCGGTCCGGCGCCAGCGACTCGGGCAATGCATCGATTCGCGCCGGCAGGGGAGTGGTCTGGGCGTCGATCCGGTACCGGTCGAAGCCGGCCGCGTGCAGCCAGTCCTCCAGCGTGCGGCGAGTGAAGAACCGGAAGTGGGTGGCGCAAAGCAGGCCCATGGGCACGTAGTCCCAGCGCCCGGCGAGCAGATCCTCGACCACCGAGTAGTGGCCGACGTTGGGCACCGAGAACACCATCCGGCCGCCGGGACGGAGCCAGCAGGCGGCGCGGTCGAGAAACGCCTGCCCGTGCGTCAGGTGCTCGAACAACTCGAAGGCGACGATCGCGTCGAAGGTCTCGCCCGGTTCGAGGGTTTGGACATCGCCGCGGATCACCCGGTCCAGGCGCGCCTCGGCGGCGGCGGCGGCTTCGGGGTTCAGTTCGATTCCGACCACGCGGCAGCCGAACCGCTCCTTGATCAACGCCCCGGTCGCGCCGCGTCCGCAGCCGACTTCCAGCACGGACGATGCGGGTCCGAGGTCCTCGGGCAGCAGAGGCAGGACATCGGCGCGCTCACCGCCGTAGTAGTCGATGAACTGGTAACAGAGGCCGGCCCTCGGCCCAGCGGGCCGTTCGCCTGCCGCCCACCTGGCCGCCGCGGCGGGCGACAGCAGAACGGCGGGGCTCGCAGCCTGCTCGGGGGGTGCGGTTGCCGGGTTCGCGGCGCCGCCGGCGAGCCAGGCCGACTCGGCGAGTTCGTAGTCGGCCAGGGTGAACAGGTCGCTGCTCGCCTCCGGTCCGGTCGTCGTCAGGTCGGTCGCGTAGACGGCGCCCTGGTCACGGCCCGCGCCGCCGGTGAGTTCCTCCCGCATCCGCTTCAGGGAAGCCCGGCCGATCAGGACGCGGCAGGACGCCAGGACCAGCACCGCTTCGGTGCCATCCGGCGGCGTAGCAGGCGGCTTTGCTATGACCTCGACATCTCCGAAGACGGCGCGGGCCTCACCGCTCAGCCAGCGGCGGAGGTACCACCACTCGGCGGACGCCTCCGCTTCGGCGTTCCAGGGCAGAACCAGCAGCAGCATGGCGTGATCGTAGCGCCCGCCGGGAGCTACAGCCTCGCCATCACCTGGTCGTGGAACTGCTCGATGACCCGCTCCTGGGTTGCGAGGGAGGGCAGTAGCATGAGTTGATCGAGACCGGCGTCCGCGAGGGTCCGGACCTGGGAGCGCACCTCCTCGGCCGTGCCCGCCAGGCAGGAGGCACGGATCAGATCCGGCGTGACGAACTTCTCCTCCTCGGGAAGCGAGTAGGTGCAGTGGCCGGCGTGGACCCGCAGGTGCCGCCCGCGCGCCGGCGTCTGCTCGACCAGTTGGCAGTACTCGTCCCAGACCGGGCGCACGTGGGGCGGCGGCGCCCGGTTGAACTGGTGCTGCTGATCGTAGAGGTAGTGAAAACCCGAGAGCACGAAGGGACCGCATTCCTCGATCACCCGCGGCGAGGTCAGATCCTCACCGGGTTCGAGAATCACCGCCGTGGTCAGAGAGCAGGTGTAGAAGCGGTCACGGTCGAAGTCCCGGCCCACCGCCTCGGCGCCCCGGCGGCAATTCTCGATCGCGCGGTCGAAGAGGGAAGCCGAGGGCGGAATCGACATGACCAGGCCGTCGCCGACTTCGCCCGCCAGACCCTGGCTCTTCGGGCCGAAGCCGGAGACGTACATCGGGATTCGGGGCTCGGTGGCGATGAAGCCCTGTTCCTCCATCAGGAACCGCAGTGGCTCGGTGCGCCCCCGGAACGCGAAGTCGGTTTCCTCGCCGTCAAGCAGCGCCCGCACCACGCGCAGGTACTCGCCGAACTCGGCGACGCCGACCGGCCGGTGACCCATCAACCGCATCGCTGTGTTGCCGGCGCCGATGCCGAGGAACGTGCGCCCCGGAGCGATCCGGTTGATCGTCGCGATGCTGTGCGCCGTCACTGGGGCGATCCGCGTACCGGTGATCGCCACTCCGGTGCCGAGCTTGATCCGGCTGGTCCGCTCCGCCGCCAGCGCCAGCACCGCATAGCAGTCCGACCAGATCATCTGGCTGTCGGCCACCCAGGCATGGCTGTAACCCAGCGCCTCCGCCCGCTCGATGTAGCCGATGTCGTCGATCTTGCTGGCGACGCAGATGCCGAAGTCCATGGGTGCCGGATCCTCTGCCGTTGGCGAAGCGGGGAGTGTACCGCCGTAGGCGAGGGCGCCGGCTCTGCGGGGCCCTCACTACCCGCGCTGTCGGTCCTGTCAGGGCGCGTCGATGTGTCTCACCAAATTTACAGTGAGTTTGGTTGGGTAGCTCTGATCCAGCGACGGCCTTGCGTGTTCACCAAAGTTACTGTAAGTTTGGTGAATGCTATTCTTGAGCCAACGGCCGCTGACTAGAGGCGATGTAGACCGGGATTTGTTCGTCGGCCGGGAAGGCGAGTTGGCTCGCCTGGACCGAGCGGCCCGTTTGGGACTCAATGTCCTCGTGCTTGGCGCTCGAGGCTCGGGCGTGACGTCTCTACTCAGCCAGCATGCGCGCCAACTCGAGGACGCCGGTCAGCGTGTGGGCCTGGTCGGCGGAGCGGCTGCCGAGTCCCTGTCGGAGCTTGCCACCGCGATCCGCATCGGTGTGGAGGGCAGGCGTCCGCCGCGGACTCAGATCGTGAAACGTGATCCGTTTGCGCCGGCTCTGCAACAGTTGGTGGAGGCCCTTAGCGAGAGAACCGAAGTCAAGACGATCCCGGGCGACCCCGACCCGCTGGCACCACTGAGGCACGTCGAAAAGACCTTGAGCGATCCTAAACTCGACGAAGGCGCGCCGCCGGATGGTTCAGAGGGGCGTCTCGTCGTGATTCTCGACGGGACGCTGCAGCCGGGGCTGGTTCACGCTCTCTTTGGTCGACTCCGGGACGAGGTCTGGGAACTCGGCTGGACCTGGGTCGTGGCTGGGCGGCTGGACCGCCGAGACGAGTATCTTGAGCCCCCGGCAGACGCATTCTTCGACGACGAAATTGTGCTGGGTCCCCTGGAACCCGAGCAGGCTCGCCAGTTCGTACTGGCTCGCCTTGCCGATGCAACGAGTGAGGAGCTTGGAGACGTCGCGCGGATTCGGGAGCGGTTGGATCAGATCGTCGAACGGAGCGACGGCGTCCCGCGGCGCCTGCTGGCGGCAGCCAGGGAGACGTTGCTCAGCACGTCCCGGCAGACGCGCACCATCGACGAGGCGCTTGCTACGGCCGCCTCGCTCGGCAAGACCGAACTGGCAGTGATGCACTACCTTCTCGCGGCTGGCCCCGCGAGCGCATCCGACGAGGAGTTCCTGACCGACCTCGGCGTCTCTCGTTCCCGGGCGACGCAGGTCCTTAGGCGACTTGAGGCGTCGAATCTCGTCTTAGTCTCAGAGATGCGTAGTGCTCGTGGCAGGCCCCGCAAGCTGTACCGGCCCCTCGGCATCACGAGCGAGAACGGGCCGTGAGCCGCCCTCTTCTGCTTCGATTGTGGGAGGAGCACGCCTTTGACCACGCCCCGCTACGGCACGACCTTGGCCTCTACCGTACTGCCTGCGCTACGGGGTTTTGTCGTCGCGGCGCAGACCGCGTACTTCGAGGACCCGGAACTGCGGGACCACCTTGATCGCACGTTGTCGGATCGAGTCGAGATTCCCTCCTTGCCATCGATCGAAGCGTTGGGCAAGGTGCTGGAGTCGCGGATTCGCTACCACGGAGGCGATGGCGGACATCTGGGCGACGTGATTTCTCACGAAGCGGTCGAGCGACTGTACAGCTTGTACGTGACGGAGTTCGGTGGATCACTTCGGAAGGTCATCGGCACAGTCCATGTCGCCCTGACGGATGCCTGTGAGAGCGGACACGAGAGAATCGGATTCGATGTCATCGAGCAGGCGGCAACGTAGACCGCCTTGGAGCGGCAGAGGCTTACCTCCACGTCCGTGTGGGCCACGACTGCCGATCGTCCTCGCTTCCGACCTTGAGCCCTTCTGGCGCTCGTGCTTGAAACCACCGTCCGCAGATGGCCATGCTTCGCGACGGCGATACTGGCGCGCGTCGCGGGTAGGAGAGGCTGGAGCCTGCCGCCGCCTCGGGCTCGCCGGCTCACGTGGCAGGTTTGATACTGAACGCCGGACGCGAACCCCCAGCGACGCGCGCAGTATGACCCTAGCATCGCGGCTCTTGCCTGATCGGCGACGGCGGGACGCGGTGCCGAACGGATAGTCTCGGGCGCTCCAACCTAGGGGTCAACGACAGTGTGGAGGACGATGAGTTCATCGACGAGCCGGATCGCGGGTTCGATTTTCTTCCTGAGCCTCGGACTCACTGTCGCACCTGCGGCCGCCTCCACCGCCCCGGACTTCGAGTCCCAGGTGCTGCCGGTCCTCAAGAGCCGGTGCTTCGCCTGTCACGGGCCGCTGCGGCAGCGCGGCAATCTGCGGCTCGACTCGCGGCCGGCGATGCTGATCGGTGGTGGGCGGGGCGCCGCGGTCGTGCCTGGGGATGCCGAGGCGAGCCTGCTCGTGTCGGCGATCCGGCGCGAGGACGAATTGGAGATGCCGCCGCCAGGGGCGCTCGACGACGTGGAGCGCGAGCTGCTCGAGGTCTGGATCGAGGCCGGTGCGGACTGGCCGCTGGCGCATCACGAGGCGGCGGCGGCGGTGCAGGTCGCGGCCCGCGACGTGCCGCCGGTGGAGCATGGCATCGCGGGTCCGGGCGAGCCGCTGTCCTTCAACCGCGACGTGCGGCCGATCCTCTCGGACCACTGCTACGAGTGCCACGGGCCGGACGAGGCGGTGCGCCAGGCGGGTCTTCGCCTGGACAACGGCGAGTCGGCGCGCAGCGTCCTGCGGTCGGGACGACGCGCGCTGGTGCCGGGGGACCTGGACCGGAGTCAGTTGTTCCAGCGAATCGCGGCGGCTGATGCTCTCGACCGCATGCCGCCGCCCCATGCGGGCTCGACGCTGTCGGACCGCGAGATCGAGGTTCTGGGGCGGTTCGTCCTGCAGGGCGCCGAGTTCGAGGACCACTGGGCCTACCGGGTGCCGGTGCGACCGGAGCCGCCTGCGGTTGCGGATGCCGACTGGGCCCGGGGCGATCTGGATCGCTTCGTCCTGGCGCGCCTCGAGCAGGAAGGTCTGGCCCCGTCGGCCGAGACGGACCGCCGCACCCTCGTCCGGCGCCTCTCGCTCGACCTGACCGGGTTGCCGCCTACCCCGGCGGAAGTGAACGCCTTCCTCGCCGACGACCGACCGGACGCGTACGAGCGCGTGGTCAACTGCCTGCTCGCCTCCGATCGCTACGGCGAGCACATGGCGCGCTCCTGGCTCGACGCCGCCCGCTACGCGGACACGAACGGTTACCACATCGACAACGAGCGCCACATGTGGCGCTGGCGCGACTGGGTGATCGACGCCTTCAACCGAAATCAACCGTTCGACGAGTTCACGGTCGAGCAACTGGCCGGCGACCTGCTGCCGGATCCGACGCCGGAGCAGTTGCTGGCTACCGGGTTCCACCGCAACCACATGATCAATTTCGAAGGCGGGGCGGTGCCCGAGGAGTACCGGGTCCAGTACGTGTTCGACCGCACCGACACCACGGCGACGGTGTGGATGGGTCTGACTGCGGGTTGCGCCAAGTGCCACGACCACAAGTTCGATCCCGTGAGCCAGCGCGAGTACTACCAGCTTTCGGCGTTCTTCAACACGGTCGCTGAGGTCGGTCTTGACGGCAGCCAGGGGAACGCGGAGCCCCGGATCCCGGCGCCGGACCCGGGGCAGCGGGCGGTGCTCGAGGAGTTGGACGCGGAGTTGGCGCCGCTCGAAGCCCTGCTGGATGGTGAGAACGAGGACGCGGTGGCGGCGCAGGGGGCCTGGCAGAGCGAGTGGGACCGGAAGCTGGCCGACAAGTGGCGGCCGCTTGCGCCGGTCGAGTTCGAATCACGCGCCGGCGCCGAGATGAACCTGCTCGAGGACGGTTCGATCGAGGTGTCAGGCGACAACCCGGGCACGGACGTGTACGTGATCGAGGCTGACACGGACCTCGACCGGATCGGCGCGGTGCGTCTGGAAGCGCAACGGGATCGGACCGACCCGAGCGCGGGGATCGGACGCAGCGACGATGGGAGTTTCGTGCTGACCGAGATCGAGGTTCGGGCGACGCCCCTTGCGGGTGACGGGCCGTCAAGGGATCTGGGTTTCGTTCGCGGCTACGCCGACTACGCGACACCGTCTCTGCCGGTGGAACTTGCGATCGACGGCGACGAATCGACCGGCTGGGGCGCCGGTTACGGCGCCAGGCCCACCGCCCGGACCGCCGTGTTCCAGGTCGATCAGACCGCGAACGCCGACGCCGGGCAAGCCGCTGCTCCCTACGCCGGCGGCGCCAGACTACGGATCGTCTTGCGCCAGGAGTCGGCCTACCAGCAGAAGACGTTGCGCCGGTTCCGTCTGACCGTTTCCGACGCCCCGGAGATCGCGTTCCAGAGCCGGAGGCCGGACGCGTTGCCTGCACCCTACGGCGGTTTCGCGGCTGCCTACCGGGAGTTCGAGTATCTGATCGGGCTATCCCAAGACCAGCGCACAGAGGAGCAGGCGGACGATCTGCGGCGCCGCTTCCGCCGCAACTACTGGCCGCCCTGGCGACCGCAAGAGGCGCGCTACGTGGAACTCTCGGAGCGGCGACGCGAGATCGAGGCAGAGGTGCCGACCACGATGATCATGCGCGAGATGGAGGAGCCGCGGCCCACCTTCCTGTTGCGCCGAGGCGAGTATGACCAGCAGGCCGACGAGGTCAGTCCAGCGGTTCCGTCCTTCCTGCCGCCGATTCCGGAGGAGTTACCGAAGAACCGGCTCGGTCTGGCGCGCTGGCTGGTCAGCGAGGAGCATCCGCTGACGGCTCGGGTGACCGCGAACCGGATGTGGCAGAGGTTCTTCGCCCGCGGCCTCGTGGGGACTTCCGGTGACTTCGGCTCCCAGGGGGAGTGGCCGTCCCACCCGGAGCTGCTGGACTGGCTGGCTACCGAACTGGTCCGCCTGGACTGGGACCTAAAGGCGCTCCAGAAGACGATCGTGTTGTCTACGACCTATCGCCAGAGTTCGAAGGCGAGCCCGGAACTGGTCGAGCTGGATCCCGAGAACCGCTTGCTGGCGCGTGCGTCCCGCTTCCGGCTGGACGCCGAGGTGATCCGCGACGGGGCGCTCGCCGCTGCCGGTCTGCTGGTGGAGAAGCTGGGCGGTCCGAGCGTCAAGCCCTATCAGCCGCCGGGGCTGTGGCGGGAGATCGGCTACGAGAGCCGTGGACGCTTTACCGCCGGCATCTTCGAGCAGGACGAGGGCGACGCGCTCTACCGGCGCAGCCTCTACACGTTCTGGAAGCGGACGGTGCCGCCGCCCAACATGCTCGTGTTCGACGCGCCGAACCGGGAGACGTGCACGGTCGAACGGTCGCGCTCGAACACGCCGCTGCAGGCTCTAGTGCTGATGAACGATCCGCAGTTCGTCGAGGCAGCGCGGGTGCTGGCGACGAGTCTGTTCGCCGGACGGGATTCTCCAGCCAGCGAGGGCGACGACGAGCGGGTGAGCGCCCTCTACGTACGGGTGCTGGCGCGTCTGCCGAACGAGTTGGAGCGATCGGCGATCCGCGATCTGCTGAGCGACCTGCGACGGAACTACGAGAAGGATCCGCGCGCCGCCGCTGCTCTGCTCCGGGTGGGCGAGCAGCCGGTCGACGAGAGCATCCCGGCCGCGGAACTCGCGGCCTGGAGCGTGGCAGTGAGCGCTGTGCTCAACCTGGACGAGGCGGTGACAAGGCTATGAGCAGGGGAGCGAGAAGATGAGCAGGGGATCGAGCGGTTTCGGATGTGCCACCTGCGGCCCGTCGCCCGGGGTGGATCCTCAGGCCGACTACGCGCTGGGCGCGAATCGGCGGCAGTTCTTCGGTCTGGCCAGCACCGGCATCGGGGTCGCGGCGCTGTCGTCGCTGCTGGATCCGGCGCCGTCGTGGGCCGCTCCCAGTGAGACTTCAAAGGCGCTCGGCGCGCTCGGTCGCGTCCACTTCCCGGCCCGGGCGAAGCGCGTGATCTACCTCTTCCAGTCGGGAGCGCCCTCCCAGATCGACCTCTTCGACTACAAGCCGCGCCTCGCCCAGTGGCACGGCCAGGAACTGCCGGCTTCGGTTCGCGGCGACCAGCGCGTCACCGGCATGACCGCGAATCAGGCCGAGTTCCCGATCACGGCCTCGATGTTCGAGTTTGCGCGGCACGGCGAGAGCGGCGCCTGGGTCAGCGAGTTGATGCCCCACACAGCGCGAATCGTCGACAAGCTCTGCTTCCTCAAGGCGGTGAACACGGAGGCGATCAACCACGATCCAGGGATCACCTTCCTCCAGACCGGCCACCAGCAGCCGGGGCGGCCCAGCCTTGGCGCCTGGCTGAGCTACGGCATCGGCTCGGAGAACCAGGACTTGCCGGCCTTCATCGTGCTGATCTCCCAGGGCAGCGCGAAGCGCGAGTCGCAGGCCCTGTTCCAGCGGCTCTGGGGTTCGGGTTTTCTTCCCTCTGAGCACCAGGGAGTGAACCTTCGGGCGGCGGAGGACCCGGTGCTCTATCTGTCCGATCCGCCGGGAATCGACCGGGGAGTGCGGCGGCGAATGCTGGACGTCGTGGCCCGGCTCAACGAGGAGCACCGCCAGGAGTTCGGCGACCCGGAGATTGCGGCGCGCATCGCGCAGTACGAGATGGCCTACCGGATGCAGGCCTCGGTTCCGGAGTTGGTCGACACCTCCGGTGAGCCCCAGAGCACCTTCGACCTCTACGGCGAGGATGCGCGCACTCCGGGCACCTACGCCGCCAACTGCCTGCTGGCGCGGCGGCTCGCCGAGCGGGACGTGCGCTTCATCCAGCTCTACCACCGCGGCTGGGATCAGCACGGCGACCTGCCGAGCGACATCCGATTGCAGTGCGCGGACGTGGACCGGGCTTCGGCGGCTCTGGTCACCGACCTGGAACAGCGGGGGCTGCTTGAGGACACCCTGGTGGTGTGGGGCGGTGAGTTCGGGCGCACGGTCTACTGCCAGGGCCAGCTCTCCGAGGACAACTACGGGCGGGACCACCACGGCCGCTGCTACACGGTGTGGATGGCAGGGGCGGGAATCGAGCCGGGGAAGACCCACGGCGAGACGGACGACCACTGCTACAACATCGTCTCGGGCGGCGTGCACATCCACGACCTGAACGCGACGATCCTGCACCAGCTCGGGATCGACCACGAACGCCTGACCTATCGCTACAGTGGTCGTGACTTCCGCCTGACCGACGTTCATGGACGGGTGGTGGAGGAGATACTGGTCTAGGGTTCCCAAACGGAATCCAGACGCTGCGCCGTGCCGGCGGTGCCCATCTGACAAAGGGGGGGGAAGCCGTGAATTGGAGTAAGGCAATCGTTGCCGGCCTGGCGGCCGGTTTCGTTCAGAACATCGTCAACTTCGTGCTGCACGGCCTCGTGCTCGGTGGTACGTACGTGGATCAGCCGGCCTTCGTGCAGGAACCCGACGACATGACCATGCAGATCGTGTGGTTCCTCGCGGTGGCTCTGGTGATCGGTGTCGTCGCCGGCCTGCTCTTCGCGTCCAGCCGCCAGTCCTGGCAAGCGGGCGCCAGGGGAGGACTCCACTTCGGGATCCTTCTCGGCGCGGTGATCGGTTTCCAGCAGTTCTACCTGACGCTGGTGATCAACGACTTCCCGTACCACGTCGCCTGGATGTGGCTCGGCGTCGAGATCAGCTCCTTCGGCATCGGCGGCATGGTGCTGGGCGCCATGTACAAGCGCGCCGACTAGGGGCGATCGCAGCCGAGGAAGAAGAAAAGGAACCGGAGGGAACAAATGAAGCCCCAGCCCAAGCCGCCTTCGTCACGACGGAATGTTCTCAAGGTGCTCTTTGCTGGCGTTGTGCTCCTGCTCGTCGCGTCCGCGGCGGGAGCGCAGGTATCCGGCGAGGCCACCTACGTTTTCAACACGTACGCGTTCCTGGTCTGGGGCGCGTTCATCATGTGGATGTGCGCCGGCTTCACGATGCTCGAGGCGGGCTCGGTGCGGACGAAGAACGCATCGGTCATTTGCCTCAAGAACATCGGCCTCTACTCGATCGCCGGGATCGCCTACTACGCGATCGGCTACAACCTGATGTACGTCGACGTCGGCGGCTGGATCGGGTCGATCACGCCGTTGTTCGAAGCGTCCGCGGACGAGATGGCGCTTCTCGGCGGCGATGCGGACAAGACCGCGGCAGTCGTGGGAAGCGGCTACTCGGAGATGTCGAGCTGGTTCTTCCAGATGACCTTCGTGGCCACCACTGCCTCCATTGTGTCGGGAGCTCTCGCGGAGCGCGTCAAGCTCTGGTCCTTCCTCATCTTCACCGCCGTCCTGACCGCCGTCATCTACCCGATCGTCGGCGCCTGGACCTGGGGCGGCGGCTGGCTGGCCGAACTCGGTTTCCAGGACTTCGCCGGCTCGACGATCGTGCATTCCACGGGAGGTTGGGCGGCGCTGGCCGGCATGATCATGGTCGGAGCGAGGCGCAACAAGTTCCGCTCCGACGGCAGCGTCAGGGTCACGCCGCCCTCGAACGTGCCGATCGTCACGCTCGGCGTGTTCATTCTCTGGATGGGCTGGTTCGGTTTCAACGGCGGTTCGCAGCTTGCGCTCGGCGGCGCGGCGGACGCGACTGCGATGGGCAATCTGCTGATCAACACGAACCTCGGCGCGGCCGCCGGCGTCGTGGCGGCCCTCGCCCTGTCGCGGCCGCTGCTGGGTCGTGTCGACCTCCTGGCGGTCCTCAACGGGGCGCTCGGCGGGCTGGTCGGCGTCACCGCCGGTCCCGACCTCGTCGGCCATCACTGGGCGCTGCTCATCGGCGCCATTGGCGGCGTGGTCACGGTCGCCGGCATGAGGCAGCTCGAGCGGATGAAGCTGGACGACGTCGTGGGCGCGGTTCCGGTCCACCTGTTCGCCGGCATCTGGGGCACCCTCGCGGTCTGCATCGCGGCGGGCGGCAACTTCGTCAATCAACTCATCGGCATCCTGGCCGTCGGCGTCTTCGTCTTCGGGATCTCCCTGCTCCTGTGGTGGGTGCTCGAGAAGACGATCGGCGTACGGGTCTCGGCCGAGGTGGAGGAACTCGGTCAGGACATGGCCGAACTCGGCATCGAGTCGTACCCTGAGTTCATCCTGATGCCGGACGAGGATGACATGCAGGCGGCGAAGGAGGCGCAGGAGAGTGTGACGAGCTGAGGTCGGACCAGAGAGCCCCTTGAGGCGTCAGCGATCTATCATTTGATAGGTCGACTTGGATAGCCACAAGATGCCGTGGTACTGTGCGTCGCCATGGCGACGTTCACTTCTCTGGATGGGCCTGCGGTCGATGTCGGCACGGAGGTGCGGCGACTCCGAAGTCAGCTTGGGCTGACCCAGGAACAGTTCGGGGACCGTCTAGGCGTTTCCACCATCACCGTCCATCGGTGGGAGTCCGGCCAGTCGCGGCCGCGACGGCTTGCGATTGAGAAGTTGGCGCAACTCTCCGAGCAGGTGGCGGCCGAGTCGGCGCCACGACCGATGCGAGGACTGCGCCGCCCAACGGCGGCCGCCGACGGCGCTCCGATCGACTTCGCCGGTAATCCGGAGGCCGTCCTGGCAGTCGCCGACGCCTTGCGACTGTCGTTCGGGCACCAGTTCAACCCGGCATTCGCGATCGAGACGTCACGCATCGATCCGCTGCTGCATCAGCGCTTCGCGGTCTACGAGCGGATGCTGAAGCAGGATCCGCTGCGGTTCCTGCTCGCCGACGACGCCGGCGCCGGGAAGACGATCATGACCGGCCTGTACGTCCGCGAGATGTTGTCGCGTGGGCGTCTGAAGCGGGTGTTGATCGTTCCGCCCGCGGGTCTCGTGGGCAACTGGCGGCGGGAGCTCCAGACCCTGTTTCGGCTGGACTTCCGGATCGTCACCGGCGCCGACGCGCGCGGGAGCAACCCGTTTCGCGGCGCAGGAAGCGATCGCGTCATTGTCTCCCTGGACACCCTGGCAGGGGAGACCATGTTCGAGGCTCTTCTCCGAGCCGGCGGTCCTGCCTACGACCTTGTCGTCTTCGACGAGGCCCACAAGCTGAGCGTGCGTGAACGGGGTGTCCGGGTCGAGCGAACTCTCCGTTACAAGTTGGCCGAGGCGCTCGCTGTCGGCGCCGACTCGGGCAGTTCCTTTGGCGGACTCGGCTGGACCGCCCGCCATCTGCTGCTGCTGACCGCGACGCCCCACATGGGCAAGAGCCTCCCCTACGCGTGGCTCTGGCGACTGCTCGACGCCGGTGCTTTCCGGGCAGTGGAGGCCGTACGCCGCGCCCCCCAGGCGACCCGCGACCGGCACTTTCTCCGCCGCACGAAGGAGGAGATGGTCGACCTCGACGGCCGGCCGCTCTACCCGCCCCGGAAGTGCAGCACGTTCACGTACGAGTTGAGCGGAGGGGACAACGGCGAACAGGATCTCTACGACCGCACGACGCAGTACCTGGACGAGCACTACGGCCGCGCCCTGGACAATCAACCGGCGGTGGAACTCGCCAAGACCGTGTTTCAGAGACGCCTGGCCAGCTCGACATGGGCTTTGCTGCGCTCCTTCGAGCGGCGGGTCGAGAAGCTCGCGCAGGCCGCGGACGCGATCGAGACCGGCGAACTCACACCGGAGCTGATGCATCGCAGGCAGGCGCTGCTGAGCAAGCGCTACCGGCGCGACTACTTCGACGACGCCGCCGCGGACGAGGACGTGGCGCCTCTGGGCTGGGCCGAGGGAAACGAGGCCTACGAGGATGCGGTGCTCGGCGCGGTCACTGTGGTCAGTGTGGAGGAACTGAGGCGCGAGGCCCGGCAGGTCGAGGCGCTGGCGGTGCGGGCGCGCCGGCTCGTCGATTCCGGGAGGGAGACCAAGTTCGAGCGCTTGCGAGAGGTCCTGGAGAGGCCTGAGCATCGGAACGAGAAGTGGCTCATCTTCAGCGAGCACCGGGACACGGTGGACTACCTGGTGCGGCGACTGGAGGGGCTGGGCTATCGGGGCCAGACCGCGCAGATCCATGGCGGCATGGACTGGAAGGAGCGTGACAGGCAGGTGGAGGCCTTTCGTCGTGCGAACGGCGCGCACTACATGGTCGCCACGGACGCCGCGGGCGAAGGCATCAACCTGCAGTTCTGCCGCCTGATGGTCAACTACGACATTCCGTGGAACCCGGCCCGATTGGAACAGCGGATGGGGCGTATCCATCGCTACGGGCAGCAGTTCGAGGTCAGGATCGTGAATCTGGTAGCGGGCAGCACGCGCGAGGGAAGGGTCCTGCGCGTGCTTCTGGAGAAGCTGGAGGAGATTCGCACTGAACTTGCGTCGGACAAGGTGTTCGATGTGATCGGCCGCCTGTTCGAGGGCGAGTCGCTTACCGGGTTCCTCGCAAACGCGACGACAGCCGAGGGCGAGCGGCTGGCGGTTCAGCGGATCGAAGAAGCGCTCGACGCCTCCAAGGTAGAGCAAGTCGGCGCGCGCGACGCCGAGGCCTACGGCGTGCCGGAACGGAGGGTGACTGGCGAAGACCTGAGACCGGATGTGGAGCGTGAGCGCTATCTGCATCTCCTTCCCGCTCATGTGCGCCGGTTGGTGGAGCGTGGCGCCCGCCTGCTCGATGTCGAGATTCACGGAGACCTTGACGACCGATTCGCACTCGCACCGGGCCGCCTCGGCGCGCTCGATCCCTTGCTGTCCGCGCTTGAGGCCTATCCTCACGAGGCGCGGGACTGGTTGACTGTTCGCCGGCCGGTGGAAGACAACTCCGGCATCTGGCTTCATCCGGGCGAACCGCTGTTCGACGCGCTTTGCACGCATATCCGGTCCCGCTATCGCAGGGACGCGCAGCGCGGCGCTATCTTCGTCGATCCGAGGGCGGAGGAGCCCTATCTCCTTCATCTCGCCGAGTTGCGGGTGGAGCGGCAGGAGCTCCCCGGGGTCTCGGGCGCCTCCGTCCCTGGGAACGCGGGCGTCTCGCCCGCATCCGGCGCGGCAGGGGCGATCCAGGTCGCCCCGCCGGTATCGCCGGATGCTGACCAGCGCGTCCTGGAGCGACGGCTGGTGGCGTTGCAGCAACCAGAAGGTGCGCCGCCGTCTCAGTGCCCCGTCGAGCAACTCCTGTTGCTTTGCGGCACTAGGCTGGCGCCCGGAATGGCGCCGCTGGCGCCCCGTGCACCCGAGCTGCGCGCTCAGGCAGGCGCCCACCTCAATACAGTTCTACAGGATCTGGTGGCCGGTCTCCGCTCCAGGCGAGAAGCCGAGTCGCCGGACCTGCGGCGGCGCGTTGCCGTGGGCTTCGATCTGCGAGCGGCCGAGTTGGCTTTCCGACGAGGGAAGCTCGCGCGCAAGAGCGTTGGCCCTGCCGGGTCCGGCGGCGACGAGCTCGCGGCCGTGAAGCACGAACAGAAGCGACTGGCCCTCGACCGCCAGCTCGCCTTGCAGCGGATCGATGAGGAAGCACGGGGCATCGTTCCCGGCGGTTTCCGCTTCCTGCTCCACGCGCTTGTCGTTCGCCCGGAGGATGTGGCCGACGTGGAGAACATTGAGCGGTTTGACGAGGCCGTGGAGGAGATCGCCGTCCGTATCGCCGCCGATTGGGAGCGTCAGCGCGGCGCCCAGGTCCAGGACGTGTCGAAGCCCGTGCTCGCCCGTGCCGCCGGTCTACCCGACTGGCCCGGCTTCGACCTTCTGTCGACGTTGCCGGGCGGCGACCAGCGCTGCATCGAAGTGAAGGGCCGTTCGACCCGCTCCGCGGTACCGGTCGAGAGCAACGAATGGGCCCAGGCGTGCAAGCTGGGCGACCAGTACTGGCTCTATGCAGTCCTCAACTGCGCGACGCCGGCGCCCGAACTGTTCCGGGTCCGGAACCCGTTCGAGAAGCTGCTGGCGAATCAACGAATCAAGACCGTGTTCGATGTGTCCGTGGGGTCGTTGATCGAAGCCGCGGAGGCCGAAGAACCGAAGCCAGAAGCCGCGCGGCGCGACTCCGCGCCGCGCGCGAACCAGTCCGAGGGTCCGTCAGCGGGCGCACGGATGGAAAGTCGGAGGGGACGAACATGATGATGAGAAAGGAACAACGAAAGATGGGACTGACCCACGTTCAAGTGACTGTCCGCAACCCCGCCGACGCCGAGCGAAGCTGGGAAGGCGCCTTCCTAGTCGACACGGGCGCTATCGACTCTCTTGTGCCCCGAGAGCGATTGGAGCAGATCGGTCTGAAGCCGAAGGGGCGGCGCCTCTACGGATTCGCGGATGGAAGAGAAGCTGCGATGGACATCACGGTTGCGGAGTTGGAGTTCATGGGGGAGGTCATCGGCAGCACGATCGTCTTCGGAGCAGAAGGCTCCGAACCTCTCCTGGGCGTGACTGCCCTCGAGTCGATGGGCATCGAGATCGATCCCTTGAGCCAACAGCTCAGGAAGCTGCCTTCGATTCACTTGAAGGCGACTCCCGCCGCGAACTTTCCAGTGCCGGCCGAGCTTTCGGTGGCCCCTGAAGGTCCTCCTGCCCCGGGCGTTCTGTCTCCTGGGAACGCGGGCATCCTGCCCGCATCCGGCGCGGAGCGCCGGTCGCCGGACTGGTGTGTTCGACGGGACGTCTGAGAGGACTGCATGAGCACCTTCGAAGTCGCCGTCGTGCCGCTGGATTCGGTCGAGGAGCACCCCAACGCCGACCGTCTGGAACTGGCCCGCGTCGGCGGCTACCGCTGCGTCGTCCCCAAGGGGAAGTACCAGGCCGGTGAGCGGGTCGCCTACATCCCGGAGAACGCGATCGTGCCGGAGGAACTCCTGAGAAGCATGGGGCTCTGGGACGGCGATGCCGGCAAGGGCCGGCTCGGCGGCAAGAAGGGCGACCGGGTCCGACCGGTCAGGCTGCGCGGCGAAATCTCCCAGGGTCTGGTGTTCAAGCCCGGCGTCGACGCCGCAGTCGGGGACGACCTGGCCGCCGCCTACGGCATCACGAAGTACGAGCCGAAGCTCCCGACCACGATGTCCGGTCAGGTCGCGAACGTCGCCGGCTTCCTCGTCTCCTACGACATCGAGAACATCAAGAAGTACCCGGACGTGTTCGTCCCCGGCGAGATGGTCGTGGTGACCGAGAAGCTGCACGGGACATACGCCTGCTTCAGCTACATCCCCCCGCCGGACAGCGCCTCCCTCCCCGCCGATCTGCCGAACGACTCCGTGTTGGTGTCGTCGAAGGGACTCGGCGCGAAAGGCCTGGCGTTCAAGGACGTGAAGGACAACAAGAACAACCTCTACCTGCGAACGTGGAGGGAGCAGTTGCGAGACACCGGCGTCTGGCGCCGCGTGGAGGAGTCCGCTCAAGGTCCCGTCCACATCATGGCGGAGATCTTCGGCCGCGGCGTGCAGGACCTGCACTACGGGTTGTCGCGCCCGTCGCTGCGGGTCTTCGACGTGTTCCTGGGGCCGCCCGCCACGGGTTCGTTCCTGGGGTATGACGCGCTCTGCCGGACGACCGACGCGTGGGGCGTGGACCGAGTGCCCGAACTCGCCGTTGCTCCGTTCAGCGAGGAGTTGATCGAAGAGCACCGGGACGGCCCCGACACCGTGTCCGGGCGCCACATGCGGGAGGGCATCGTCATCACGCCCAGGGAGGAGCGGCAAGACCGCCGGCTGCACCGGGACCGGGTCAAGCTGAAGGCGGTCAGCCCGGATTACCTGTTCCGCCGGGGGAGCAGGACGGAGTACGAGTGACGGGCGACCCTCAACCAGCAGTGGCGCGGGCGCGCCTCGATTCCGGCGCTGCTCGATCCCCGACGACCAGGCGGCGACCGAGGGCATGGAGAACAGCCGCAATGTAGTCGAGCCGTGAAGGGTGGTCGAGGTCAAGAAGCCGACGGACCTTGGCCTCGCGAACATTCAGGGACCGGGCGAGAGAGCCAGCCGAGACGCCTTGACGGCGCATTGCCGTATAGAGGGCCAGTTGAGCGGCCGTATGCGGCGGTACGGTGATGAGGATGTGCTCCTTGGAAGGCGCGCTCGGCGCCGGAATCTCCTCGCGAGCCTCGACGTACATGCTTAGGGCCACGACGAGGGCGTTCTCGGCGAGCAGCAGGGACTCTTGGCGGGTGGCTCCGCCGGTGATCGCCTCAGGTAGGTCCGGAAAAGTGACTACGTAGCCAGAAGCGTCTTCCTCGGGCGCCAACGTACAGGGATACACGTATTCCATTTTGTGGTGGGGATCGTTATGTCTCAGACGTCGTCTTCGTCAAGGCCCAACTGTCTCAGCATCGTCTTCAGCATACCTTCGAGATCTCACCGTGCTTGACGATCGTGCGTCTGTCGCCGAGGTAGAGCCTTCCGTGGCTGCCCTTGCCGCCGGACTTGTCGAAGCGGAACTCTTGCCGGGAGCGTCTGGCGTAGCGCCGGAGTCGCCTGACGAACTCAGCTCCCTTCACGCGGGCAGGATGATAGTCGACCGGTGGTCCGGGCTACGATTGGCGGCGATGCGGGCGGTTCTTCCTGGTCCCTGTAGCGATCCCCGTCGCCGTTTGTCCACTGGGCGAGGCAGTTGGCAGTGACGAAGGCCTTTTCCCTGAGTCACGCCGATAGCGGAGCGGTGCCCGGACCCCGGCTGATCGAGGCGGCCTTCCCGCTGCGGCAGACTTCGCTGGACTCGGTTCACGAGAAGAACGTCCGGCACGGACATATCTCGACGTTGCACATCTGGCCGGCTCGGCGGCCGTTGGCGGCTTGCCGGGCGGTGTTGCTGGCGACGCTGCTGCCGGACCCGGGTGACGCGGAGGGGCGGCGGCGGTTGATGGCGCGCATCGCCGGCGAGGTGCGACAGCGGCAGACGCCGGCCGGCAAGCTGAAGGATGAGACGGCGGGCGGCGTCTTGCACTGGGGGCGCGAAGGCGCGCTTGAGCTCGAGAAGCTGCGAGAGGAGGTCCGGGAGGCGTTTGGCGGGCGGGCGCCGCGAATGCTGGACCCGTTCGCGGGCGGCGGGGCGATTCCGCTGGAGGCGATGCGGCTGGGTTGCGAGGTCACGGCGTCGGACCTGAACCCGGTGGCCTGGTTCGTGCTGCGCTGCACGCTGCACTACCCGCGGCTGGTTGCGGGGCAGGAACTGCCGCTGCCGGACTTCGCGGTCCGCGACCGGAGCTTCGTTGAGGCGTTCCTCAAGGCGCAGGGGGTGACGAAGAAGGCCGCGTTGCGCGAGAGACTGCGCGAGTTGGGCCACTCGGACGGAGAACCGGTACAGATGCGGTCGGCGTTGCTCGACCGTGCTGTGGATTCCACCCGGATCGGGGGGCGAACAGCGGCAGCGCGGCATAGCGATCCGTCCCTGGGAACGCGGGCGTCCCGCCCGCATCCGGCCCGAGACGGCGCCGTGCCCTCCCTGCCCGCGAGCTTCCCCTGGCACCTACGGGCTTGGGGCCGCCGTGTTCTGGCAGAAGCCCGGCGCGAGTTGGCGCAGCGCTATCCGACCTATGCCGAGTTCGAGCCGGTACGCCGGAAATGGCGGCGCAAGCGGGACGCCGAGGTGCGGTTCGCTGAGAGGCGTTTCCGGCCGCGGCCGCCGGAACTGCTTGAGCCGGACGATGAGGGCAACGTGTCGGTGGCGGCACTGAACGCCGAGTTCGACTCCGTTCATCTGGAGAACGAAGCGAACCCGCGCTGGGTCGCCAAGCCGACGGTCGCCTACCTCTGGGCGCGCACGATCCGTTGCGCGAACTGTCGGGCGGAGCTGCCGCTGCTCAAGACGCGCTGGCTGTGCAAGAAGCCCGGCAAGCGGGTGTTGCTTCAGATGACGCCGCGCGAAGACGGTTCGGGCGTGGACCTCGTGCTGGAGCACGGCGTACCGGAAGGCGAGGGGAACTCGGCCCGGCGGCGCGAGCACGACCGGCGGCTCGGCGCCGGGACGATGAGCCGCAGCGGAGCCGAGTGCCCTTGCTGTTCTGCAATCTCGACGATGGCCGACCTCCGCAACGAGGGGCGGGCAGACCGGCTCGGCGAGAGGATGACGGCGGTCGTAGTGGACGGCCAGCAGGCGAAGGAGTACCGGCTGCCCACCGATGCGGAGATCGATGCGGCGGCGGTGAGTGAAGGTGAACTGGAAGCTCTCTACGGGGAGATTCCGTTCGGCCTGCCGGAAGAGCCGACCCCTAGCGAGAAAGCGCTCGGGATGCGTGTGCCGCGCTACGGCTTCGACAAGTGGCGCAAGTTGTTCACCAATCGGCAGTTGCTGGCTCTGAGTGCGTTCGTGCGAGAGATTCGCCGTGCGCCCAAAGAGATGGACAACTATCCGGAGGAGTGGCGGGAGGCGTTGTCGGTGTGCCTTGCGCCGTCGATCAGTCGATTGGCGGACCGCTGCAGCACTTTGGCAACCTGGACGAACGATCACGACAAGATCCGGAGTACGTTCGCTCGGTTCGCGCTACCGATGGTTTGGGATTTCGCCGAGTCGTGTCCCCTTGCCGACACGACAGGCGGCTTTGTCCAAGCCGTCGAATGGGTCGCGCGGGTGTGCGAACACCTTCAGCGGGCCACTGCCAACGCTCCGTTGCCCGAAGTCGCTCAGAGATCGGCAACGCGTTCACGGGAATCAGGTGCATTCGACGTCATTTGCACGGATCCGCCGTACTACGACGCCATCCCGTACTCGGATCTCATGGACTTCTTCTACGTTTGGCTCCGGCGCGCGCTGCACGGGCTGTCTGCTGATACGGACGACACGTTCGCCGCGTCGCTTGGCCCCAAGTGGAACGCAGGGACTACAGGCGGCGCGGGTGATGGTGAACTGATCGACGATGCCTCCCGCTTCGGCGGCGACCGCCTCGCGTCCAAGAGAAACTACGAGGACGGCATGGCGCGGGCCTTTGGGCGCTTCCACGACGTGCTGCGTGATGACGGGCGGCTGGTCATCGTCTTCGCGAACAAGCAACCCGACGCCTGGGAGACCCTGGTTTCCGCCCTGATCCGAGCCGGCTTCGTCGTCTGTGGCTCGTGGCCGATCCAAACGGAACGGCTCAACCGCCAACGGTCCCTGGCGTCGGCGGCGTTGTCCTCCTCCATCTGGCTGGTGTGCCGCCGGCGCCCGGCGAATGCGCGCCCGGGCTGGGACGGCGGAGTGCTGTCCGAGATGCGCTCCAACATTACCGATCGCCTGAGGCAGTTCTGGGACGCGGGCATTCGCGGCCCGGACTTTGTTTGGGCGGCGACCGGTCCGGCGCTCGAGGCCTTCAGCCGCCATCCTGTCGTCAAGAAGGCCGACGCCCAAGGCGAACTGCTGTCGGTCGCCGAGTTCCTGCGCCAGGTGCGGAGAATGGTCGTGGGCTTCGCGGTCAGCCGCCTGCTCACGAGCGGACCGGACGAATCGCGAGCGGCTGCGGAACTCGACGACTTGACCACCTACTACCTGCTGCACCGCCATGACTACGGGCTCGACCCGGCGCCTGCCGGCGCCTGCATCCTCTACGCCGTCTCCTGCAACCTGTCGGACGCCGAACTCGCCGGCGGTCTGGACCTGCTGGTGCGCGGCGGTGCCTCCAAGACCGCTGTCTCGGACGACGAGGACGGGTCGGAGACCGCCGCTTCGGCTTCTGAGGCCCGGCTCAAGCCGTGGAACCGGCGCCGCGGCCGCAACTTGGGCGAGCCCTCTGTGGACGGCGCGCCACCGCCCCTGATCGACTGCGTCCACCGGCTGATGCAGCTCTGGAAGACCGGCGAGCAAGGCCGCGTGGACCGCTACCTCGAAGCCCGCGGCTTGTGGCGTCACGAACTGTTCGCCCGGGTCGCGCAGGCAGTGATCGAACTCGCGGCCGAAGGCTCCGAGGAGCGGTCGCTGCTGGAGTCGATTCAGAATCACCTTCAAGGCCAAGCCGCTACGGCACCCGCGCCCCGCCAGCGGACCATGTTGTAGGTATCAGGCGTGGCCAGGTACAGGTACACGCCGGCGGATCACTGGAAGCGGTGCGGGCTGTGACCGACCTGTTGGCAGTCCCTCGCAATGCCGGGCGCGCCATCGTCGAAAACGGAGCCATGGTCGCCTGTCCATTGTTGGGCACTGATCGCTTCATACGATTCTGCGCGGATCGAGGTCTCGCCATCGATCGCCGCCGTCTCCTTCGTCTGGAACGGCTCGGCCTGTTCGCTCCCGTATTCCGAGTGCGGACACCTCGGAAGCAAACTGCTCCATTCAGTATCCCTCCGCGCAAGGGCAACAACTGGTTCACGAAGCGATGGGCGCACGATACGACTGCTGTGCCCCCGAGCCACGACGTGCCGGAAGACACGGATCGGACCTGCGAGGCCTACTACTCCGTGTTCCAAGTCGGTCATCTCCACCTCGTGTTGAGCGAACTGAACCTGAACCTCCAGCTCGATTCCTATCTTGACCGACCCGCAGGCGAACCGATCGACTGGCAGGAGGCAGGCGACCGCTGGATGCGACAGATGGAGACCAGCGCCACGGGCCTGCGCGATCATCAGCACCGCCGTGCAGTCGCATTGCTCTGCCAGCACATATCGAACCGGTACTTCCCGCAGACTCAGACAGACATGCGTACCATGCAGATTCGACGTGGATTCTCCTCCGACGCGTGGGTTGTCGTTGACTACCGAGATTGGGACTGGCAATGGGAAGCGGGCCGCTGGGATCCGACGGAAACGGAGATGCTCTACAGCCTTACGCCGCGGAAGCTGGACCACGCATACAGGGGTTTAGCAATAGACCAAGCCAGTTGTGACCCGATGGAGCGCTGGTATCAACTCACTCAGTTCATTTCAGTCCATGAGCGCAGGAAGCTCAAGGGCGATGCGCTGCGCGCGGTAACGATACGCGACGGCGCCCATATGCTGCGACTGCTGCACAGGGGTCTGTACGGGAACGACTTGGCGCACCCCAACGAGGTCGCCAGGACCGTCGTCAACCATGTCCCTGAGCTGGAAGTCCGGGAGGACACGCGGCGGCACCTGGAACTCGTCGCCAACCGTTTCGGCGTCAACCCACAGCCGCGGCTGTCATTGATAGTCGAAGGCAAGAGCGAGGAAGTCGCAGTCAAGCGGATCTTCGCGCAGTACTTCGGCGCGCACCCGGGGGGCTACGGCATCGAGATCATCGTGCTGGACGGCGTGGACAACGCCACTGGAACGAGACACGATCGTTTCCGCGCGATCATTCGTCTGATCGACTATCTGCATTACCATCAGACATTCACGTTCCTGATCCTCGACAACGAGAACTACGCGAGCCGACTCAAGGCGGCAGCAAGGGACGCGAAGTCTATTCACGCTGATGGTCGGTACGTTACGCGGCCCGAGTACATTCGAATCTGGAAAGACTCGTTCGAGTTCGACAACTTTTCCTGCACCGAGATCGCGGGCGCGCTCACCGAGCTAGCGGACGGCAGAGCCAGATTCGTGGTAAGCGAAGTCGCTGGCGCCCGGAAAGCTCCCAAATCCGGCTCGGCTCTGAAGAAGCTGTACCGAACCAAGACCAACTACGGACTGAAGAAGATCCACTTGGCCGAGATTCTTGTCGATACGATGATGTCAGCGCGATCTCGTCGAAAGGTCGAGAACCGTCCCATCGTCAGAACTCTGAAACGAGTCGAACTGCTCGCAGCCAGGAACCACCTGCCGACGACGCAGCGCGCCCGGGACGCCAACCAGGAGTCGAGGTTTCTCGCCAGAAGGCGCTGATCTCAATCGGCAAAGGTCCTGTTGAGGCCACTCTCGGCCCGTGCCCTGATCGTGTAATTCTGTCGGGTCGCTTGTCGCCCGGATCCGTCTATCGGTAGACCGAGCTTCGCCCAAGGTGAGTTCGGACAGGAGAATCCCGGAAGCGCGCAGCATCTCCTCAGGCTCTGGCAGAACTCTGCTCCCAGTCCCACCTCTCGACGTAGGACGGCCCGGTCGCGAACCGGAAGTCGGCTCAGCGGGCGGGCCACGGCCTCTGGAGAGTACGAGCCCCATCGTGTTGTAGGTTTGCGCGACATTTCCGGCGGGGACCGCTGCGCGGCCGCCGATCAGCGCGCGCCTACCGCCCACCTGGCTCGTCGCCTTGGAACATTGGGATCGTCGCCATCTGCCCGAGCGTCAGGGCCGACTTCCCGACGGCGTAGCAGTAGGCGGCGGCGGGGCCGATGTGGGCGAAAACCGCGGTCTCGACCAGGCTGCGGAAGACGTCGTCCTGTTCGTCTACGGGATCGAACAGGGCCATGCGGAGGGACGGTGTGGCGGGGTGGATCTTGAAGTGCGTGGCGCGTTTGAAGCGCCTTGCATTCTCGTCGATCCGGTGGATCCTCCGGATCAGGAAGGCAGGCGCCGCCGCGAGCGAACTGTGTTGTAGGTTCGCCCGACGCCTTGCGTGCCCCGACCGTTCCCGTCTCGAGGAGACGAACATGCCCGATTCGGCGCCACCGAAAGCTGCCCCCATCCTGTTCGCCGCAGTGTGGCTGGCCGCGTCGACAGCCGGCGGCCAGCCCGCGCCGGACCGGCACCAGTTTCACGACGCCCACTTTCACCTGACGAACTATGTCCAGCGCGGCGTCACGTTGAGCGAGTTCCTCGAGACGGCGGGCGACGACGTGGGCCGCACGGCCGTCTTCGGTATCCCCCTGCAGCAGAAGTGGGACTACTTCGAGTCGGGCGATCGGGCGCCGGACTACTACCTGCACTCGGATGCGGCGCTCTACTACTACTCCTTCGTCGACGCGATCATCGCGGAGGAGTACCAGTTGCTGCCGCCGGAGGACCAGGCGCGCTTCGACCCGATGATCACGGGCTTCAACCCGACGGACATGTACGCCGCGGACCACATTCGCCGCGTGCTGGATCACTACCCCGGCGTATTCTCGGGGATCGGCGAGTTCTCGATCCACAAGGAGTTCGTGACGTCGAAGATCCTCGGCCACACGGCCAGTCTTCGGAACCCGGCGCTTGAACGGGTGCTCGACTTCGCCGCCGAAGTCGGTCTCGCGGTGATCTTCCACAACGACATCGATGTCGTGCTGCCCACGGACGCGCACGAGCCGGTGCATCTGGCGCCCGTACGGGAACTCTTCCGGGCCCACTCCGGCATCACGATCATCTGGGCCCACACCGGCCTGGGCCGGTTCGTTGCTCCGGCCGCGGACCATGTGGAACTGGTTGACGCTCTGCTCTCCGACGAGGCGTTCTCCCATGTGCATTGCGACCTGTCCTGGGACGAAGTGGCGAAGTACGTCGTGCGCGACGAGGACTCGCTGACTGCCTGGGCGGCGCTGCTCGAACGCCATCCCGACCGTTTCCTGTTCGGAACCGACTCCGTGGCGCCGCGCGACCGTGACGGGTACTTCAAGACATGGCGCGACTACGAACCGCTCTGGGAACGGCTCAGTGAAGCGACGGTGCAGGCCGTGACGATCGGCAACTACGAGCGCATCTTCGACGCGGCGAACCGCAAGGTGCGGGCCTGGGAAGAGCGGAACCTGGGGGCGTCAGCCACGCCGGCGCCTGGCGTGCGGGCCGTCGTGGAGCGCTAGGCGCTCCACGACGGCTGTTCCCGGTTGCGCCTCACCGCATCGGTGGCGCTCTCGCTCCTATAGTCTGTCGTCATGATCCGCCGGATTCAGGCGCTCAACTACCGCTGTCTGCGGTCGGTCGACATAGAGCTCGACAGGTTTCAAGTCCTGGTTGGACCGAATGGCAGCGGCAAGAGCACGCTGCTCGATGTCGTCGGATTCCTCGGCGACATGCTGTCCCGCGGCTTGGTCCATGCCGTGGAAAGCCGTAGCCGGAACTTCCAGGATCTCGTGTGGGGAAGGCCCAAGAACGGGCTTGGCTTCGAACTCGCGATCGAGTTCGACTTGCCTGCCGAGATCAAGGAGAGGCTTCCCGAGGAGAAGGGATTCGAACTCTTCCGCTATGAAGTCTCGATTCGAGAGGACGTCCGAACCGGCGTTGTCATCGAGTCGGAACGCGGCCTATTGGCGCCGCGACCTGCTACGGGTCCGGTGCAGCGGGTCCTGCGATTCCCTGATCCGCCGGAGGCGCCGCCAACGATCCTTCTCGGCGGCGGCAGACAAGGGATCCGCACGGTTCTCAGCAAGTCTCCCGAGGGAAGGGACAGCCTGCACAGCGAAGTGTCGGAAAAGCCCGGCAAGGGATGGGCGATCAGCATCTCGTTCGGGCCGGAGCGGTCGACGCTAGGGAACCTGCCCGAGTCACCCGAGAAGTTTCCGGCCTCCACCTATGTCAAGCGGTTGCTCGAAACGGGTGTGAACCGCCTGTTCTTGCGCAGCGACCGGATGGGCCGGCCAAGTCCTCCAGGACACCGCCGTGACGTGCTCGAGCACGACGGCGCCAATCTCGCCCGCCTGATCCGCCGGCTTCGGGAGGAGCACAGAGAACGGTTTGATGACTGGCTGTGCCACGTTCGGACTGCATTGCCGCTGGTCCGGGATGTCCGGGTGGAGGATCGGCCGGAGGATCGGCACTGCTATCTGTTAGTCCGCTACGAAACGGATGTTGAAGTACCTTCGTGGATGCTCTCCGACGGTACGCTGCGCGTCCTCGCGTTGACTCTGCCTGCGTATCTCCCCGGCTCGGCGCAGATCTACTCGATCGAGGAACCGGAAGATGGCCTGCACCCCGGCGTCATGCAGGACGTCTACGACGCCCTCTCGTCGGTCTACGACGCCCAGGTGATCATGGCGACCCACTCGCCGGTTCTGCTGAGTTGCGCTGACCTTGAACAGGTGCTCTGCTTTGGCATGCAGGCTGGCGCAACGCACGCTATTCCGGCGGTTCACCATCCCCGCCTGAGGGACTGGCAGGGCGATCCGGATCTGAGCGTCTTCTTTGCTGCCGGCGTTCTCGGATGAAGGCGGGCGACGGGTCGCGCAGCCTCGTGGTTCTCGCTGCGGACAAGCACATCAAGGCCTGCCTCGACACGCTTCTCGAGTGCCGCCGGGCGGCCCTGGCGATCAGTGACTTGACCTTCGACGTGTACCGGCATCCCCAGTCGGATGCGGGCTGTCGAGGGAAGGCAGTCGAGTTTCTGCGTCCGTTCATCACGCAATATGAACACGCCCTGGTCGTCTTCGACTGGCACGGCTGCGGCAGTACGAGATCACCCGCGCAGATTCAGGCCGCAGTTGAGAGCGACCTCGCTCGCAATGGCTGGAAAGAGCGCTCGAAGGCGATCGTGATCTACCCGGAGGTGGAGGCGTGGGTTTGGGTCTCCTCCGACCGAGTCGCCCGAACGCTCGGTTGGGCCGGCGGTCTTCGCCGTCTCCGTCAGTGGTTGGAGTCCCAGGGACTCTGGGCGGCGGGAAAGGACAAGCCCGAGGATCCGCAGGCGGCGATGCGTCGGGCTCTGCGTCAGAGGCGCAAGGTACCGTCGTCAGCTCTGTTCCGCGACTTGGCTGGATCGGTCGCATTCGAAGGCTGCCACGATTTCGCCTTCAACGAACTCGTACTCACTCTACGGAAGTGGTTCCCAAGGAGACAGTCCGGATGAGCGCAAGGCCACGTCCCAAACCCTGGCACCAAGTTGTCCGGCTCAAGGATGAGTTGCGCTCGGGCGAGCTCTCGCTGGCCGAGTTCGCCGCCGACCTGCATGAGGTCACGCTCAGGCGGGGCAAACGGCCGGTCTACGAAGAACCGGAGAAGTTCTTCGCTCTGACCTATCCCACGCACGCCTTGCGGGATCTCGCCCGTGATGTGGCGGCGCGGCTCGCGGGTCGGAGCGACAAAGCGGTACGGCAGTTGGAACTGACCTACGGCGGCGGCAAGACGCACACGCTGATCACGCTCTACCACCTGTTCCGGGATCCGGAAGGGCTGCCGGACGTGCCCGCGGTGAGTGAGTTTCGGCAACACGCGGGGCACCAGTTGCCGGGCGCGCATACGGCTGCGCTGTGCTTCGACAAGATCGATGTCGAGCGCGGCATCGACGGAGTGCGTTCTCCAGCGGGCGAGACCCGCTCCCTTCGTCACCCCTGGAGCGTGCTCGCGTATCAGCTCGCCGGCGACGACGGTCTGCGGGCGATCCACGGCGAGGGCAGTGCCGAGGAACGGGAGACGCCGCCGGCCGAGCCCTTGCTGGTCAAGTTGCTGGAGCGCCCGCAGGAGCGCGGCCTCGGAACGCTCATCCTGGTCGACGAGGTCCTGATGTACGCGCGGGAGAAGGCCGGTCAGGACCGCGTGTGGCGGGATCGCATCATCGACTTCTTCCAGCACCTCGTTCAGGCGACGACGAAGGTGGATCGCGCGGCGCTGGTCGCATCCCTTCTTGCTACCGATCCCGCCAAGCAGCAGGGCGCGGAAGGCCAACGGTTGATCGGCGATCTGTTCGACGTGTTCCGCCGGCAGCGGGAGGAGGGCGTGCAGCCGGTCGGTAGGAAGGACGTGGCGGAGGTGCTGAGGCGCCGGTTCTTCGAGCCGGAGGCCTTGCGGGACACCGAGTCGTGGCGGTCGCAGGCGATCGGCGCGGTGCGGGAGCTGGCCGGGCTGGACGAAACGACAGCCAAGAGCAGGAAGACGGAAGAGGACCGTTTCGAGGGCAGCTTCCCGTTTCACCCGGATCTGACCGATGTGTTCTACAGCCGGTGGACGCAGCTTCCGGGCTTCCAACGCACCCGCGGCATTCTGCGCATTCTGGCGACGGCGCTGCGCGAGGCCGAGTCCTGGGATGCGAGTCCCCTGGTCGGCCCCTCGGCGCTGTTGACGGCCGAAGGGACGGAGGGCATCTCGGAGGCGGTGCGCGAGCTGGCGGGCGTGGCGAGTTCGGAGGCCGGCGAGGGCGCGAGAACCGACTGGGGCTCGCTGCTGGAGGCCGAGTTGGACAAGGCGCGGCAGATCCAGGCGGAGTTGCCGGCCCTGGCTGCCCGCCGCGAGGTGGAGCAGGCTGTGTTGGCGGTCTTCCTCTACTCTCAGCCGATCGGCCGAAAGGCCTCGACTCCGGAGTTGCTGCGGATGGTCGGCGCCGGCGGTCCCGACAAGATCATGCTTCGCAAGGGACTCGCTCGCTGGCGCGAGCTGTCCTGGTTCCTGGACGACGAGGATGTCGGCGCCGATATTCATGGCGTAGATCAGGGCCTGCCCAAGTCGTGGCGCCTTGGCAATCGTCCCAATCTGCGCCAGATGCACGACGAGGCATGCAGGGAGCGCGTGTCGGCTCAGGCTGTCGAGGCTCGTCTGGAGGAGGCGGTTCGCAAAGCCAAGGTGCTTACGGAGGGCGCCCGCGCGGCCGGCGCCGCCGTGCACATGTTGCCGGCGGCGCCAAGGGATGTAGGCGATGACGGCGCCTTCCGGTTCGCCGTGCTGGGCCCGGAGGCGGCCTCGGAATCCGGCAAGCCCAGCGCGCTGGCGAAGCGCTATCTGGCCGAGACCACCAGCTCGGACCGCCCGCGGGTTCATCGCAATGCGGTCGTTCTGGGTGTGCCGTCGCGCGACGGCCTGGAGGCGGCCCGCGGCAGTATCCGCGCGTTGCTCGGCTGGGAGGACGTGCAGGGCCGACTCACGGGGCAGACGGTCGATGCGATACAGGCTGAACGGCTCCATCGGCAGCTTCGAGATGCGCGTGCACGGGTTCCCGATGCCGTCCGGCAGGCGTACTGCGTGGTCGTTACCGCGGGTACGAACGGCGTAACACAGGCGTTCAAGCTGCCGGGCGCTGCCGGGCCGCTGTTCAGCGAAATCAAGGGCGACGAGCGGTCACGGATCCGGGAGACCCCGGTCGACGCGGAAGCCCTCTTGCCGGACGGACCCTACGACCTGTGGCGTGAGGGTGAGGAAGCACGGTTCGTGAAGGACCTTGCCGGCGCGTTTGCCCGCTATCCCCACCTACCCAAGGTGTTGAGACCGCAGGTCGTCCGTGAGACGGTGCTGCAGGGCGTTGAGCGCGGTCTCCTCGTGGCCCGGCTTGCGCGGCCGGATGGAAGCGCCAGAACCTGGTGGCGGGAGCCGGTTGATGCCGAGTCCGTGGACGACTCCGCGCTTGAGGTGGTCCTGCCCGGAGCGGCAGAGTTGGGACGCCTCGATCCGGTGCTGCTCGAACCCGGCAAGTTGGCCGGCTTGTGGCCTGACGGGGGCCGCGAAGTCGAGTTCACGGCCCTGTTGGAGTACTTCGGCGGCGACTTCACGGTGACCGTCCCGCGCGAGGGCTACGACGACGTGGTCGAGATTCCGGGTTGCTCCCCATCAGTCGTGGAAGAGTTCGTCTGCCGGGCCGTGAAGCAGGGCTTCGTCTGGCTGCGCAACGGGCCCACGTCGGTCTGGAAGGAAGAGGTCCCCTACGGTGTGCTCGATGAGCGGGCGGTGCTGCTGCCGCCGCCCGAGGGGTTGACGCCCCATGAGCTGGTTGAAGAAGCACTGCCGGGCGCCTGGCGCGACGGCGACACGAGCGGCTGGGCGCTGTCACAGGCGCTGTCGCAGGCGCGCGGGGAACAGGTGCCCTGGGGGCTGCTGCGCGAGGGGATCGCGAACGCTGTCGTGAGCCGCTGGTTGGAGGTCGCCGAGGGAAGTACCTCGGCCGGTTCCGAAAATGCCGCCGCACTGAAGCTTCGACGCACAACGGATGCACAGACTCCTGAGCCCTCGCCCGATGTCCGTGTCGGTGCCGCGCTGCTTGAAGCGAACGAGTTGCAGGACCTCGCTGACAGGCTTCCCGATCTTCTGAGCGCCAGCGCCGGGTGCGGCCTGAAGTTCCGCGTGAGGGTGGAACTTGGCGAAGATGCACCGGCCGAAGCGCGAAGCGAACTGAACGAACTGCTCCGGGAGGTGTCGGACGATCTGAAGGCCGGGTAACGGCGCGCCGACTACTTCGCTTGCAGTTCCGAGAGCCGCAGCGTTTGCCGCAGCAGACCCTGGCCGCACGAAGGCGAATCGCGAGGCAACATCCGCCTTCGATCCCGAGAGTAGACTGCTCGGCGAAGCGGGACATGAGGCTTCCTGCCAGGGGAAAACTACGGAGCAGACCAGGATGAGTGCGAATCACGTTGCGACGGTTCCGGAGACAGCCACGTCGGCCTATGTGCCTCCCTTGCAGCTCACGAAAGGGCAGCCGCCGCCCATTGCTGCGAACGGAGGCCTGTCCTACATGTCGTTCGACAAGGACGGGGATGCGGGAACTGCCGCGGCGACGGAGGCGACCTTCATCCAGGTGGCCGAGGGGCACGGGAAGGCGTTTGCGGGCATGCTCGGTAACGCTCCTCCCGGACCTATCGAGACCAGGTGGGGCCTCGGGTTTCGTCACTACGCGGAGTGCCTCGAGTACATTCGGGCGAACAACGTCGAAGCCCCTGAAGGCGGCTTGGCGCTGCCGCTGCGCTACTCGGTCCGCGAGGAGCCTTCCTACTCCATCGTCTCGTCCAACGCACTCTGGCGGGACCCGGCGCGACGAGACGACGCAAGAGCGTTGCGCCGGTACGAACGGGACATAGCGCGGGGATGCCTCTATTTCCCGCAGGTGATGCGCGACGCGCGACGAATCGAGGAGTACTACCCGGGTCTAAAGCATGACAGCGCCGAGTGCATGGACAAGCTTGGCCTCTCGCTGGCGCACTGCGAGTCCAGGTGCGGGAACTTCTACGACGCGGCGGAGGTGGAGCGCGTGTTCTACCCGGAGATCGAGAAGCTCCTCCTGGAGTTCTTCCCGGACGCGACGGATGCGTTTGTGTACAACCACGACGTATTCGACAAGGACTACCAGGGAGACCGGACCGAGGACCAGGACAACAAGAACCCCGGCGTGAACGCCAACTACGCCAACCTCGTGCACAACGACTTGAACGACAACAGCGGCCGCGTTCGCTGCCGGGAGTTGCTCACCAGGAACCTCCGGAACTTCGGGCGCGAGCAGCACTACACCGAAGAGCAGGCGGACGCGAAGATGTCGCGGCGCTTCATGTCGATCAATCTCGCCAAACCAATGGAGACCGTGCGCCAGAATCCTTTCGTGCTCTGCGCCTGGCCCTCTTTCGCCGACCAGCCGTACATCACGAACTACCGCATCTACGATGACCGCGTCGGTGAGACCACGCGCTTCAGCTACCGCCCGCACCACGAGTGGTACTGGTTGCCCCAGCAGACGCCCACTGAGGTCTCGATGCTCAAGTGCTACGACTCCGTCACCGACGGCTCCGTCTCGCGCTGGTCTTTCCACACCGCCTGCATCGACCCGACCGCGCCCGACGATGCTCCCTGCCGGAGGAACGTCGTGGTCCGCTCCTACGTCTTCTTCTAGGAACCTGCGCCGCGTCTACTTCGGCTGCAACTCCGACAGCCGCAGTGTCTGGCGCAGCAGGCCCCGGTTCGCGACGGTGCGCAACTCGATCCGGATCGCCGGGTCGGCCTGGGTCCAGTCGATTTCCATGTAGCCGACGTTCGGTTCGGTGGTTGGATTGCCGGCACGGTGGCGGTTGGGGCCGATGGCGGCGCCGCGCCGGTTCAGCGAGCTGGAAGTGATGTCCCAGAGCGGGTACCCGACCCCACCGTCGAGGCGGGAGATCCCGGACCAGGGCGTGTCGCCGCTGAGCAGGAGAACGCCGCTCGCGCGAGTGTCCCGGATCAGGTCGAGCAGCCGCTGCCGTTCGAGCGGCATGTTGGCCCAGCTCTCCCAGCCCGTGAACTCCATGACCGCGGGAATGCTGGTGACGAGCAGGCGGAGGTCGGCCGGCTGACCGAGTTGCCCCTCGAGCCAGTGCCACTGTTCCTCGCTCAGCATGCGAGCGCGTTCGTGGTCGTTGGGCAGGTAGGGCCCCATACCCCGCGCTTCCCGGTTCGGGGCTTCGTCGGGTGACACGCGCCACAGCGGTCCGCGGTCGTAGCGGGTGTCGAGCAGGATGACCTGGAGGCGGCGTCCCGGCGGTCCGAAGCGCTGCGAAGCGTAGATGCCCTGCTGCCGGCGCCGGGCCGATCCCGGAGGTACCTCCCAGAAGTCCAGAAAGAGCTGCTGCGACTCGGCCCGCTTCGCGAAGTCGGCGCCGCTGTCCTGGCGGCCGAAGTCCAGGTCGTTCCAGGTGACCAGGAAGCGGCTCTGCCGGCGCAGTTCGGCAAGTCCGGGCTTGGCCGCGAGCTTGTCGTACTGGAGCTGGAGCTGGAGCATGTCGTCGGTGTCGGCGAGGATGCTGTTGCCGAGCATCAGCACGAGGTGGGGCCTGAGCGCGAGCACGGTGTCCCAGACCGGTTGCGAACGATCCTGATCGGCGCCGGAGCCGAAGGCGAACGGCTGACGACCTCCCGGGTCAGGGTGTCCGCGGCCCGGCGACGGCGGTGGAGCGACCAGACGTAGGCGGCCAGAGCGTCGACATCGCTCTTGTCGAGCTCCATGCCGCCCACTGGCCACATCTCGTACTTGCCGCGGAAACGGCGGCCGGCGCCGTGCCGGAAGCCGGTCTCGATCGCCTTGCGGACGGCCGTCGGCGAACCGTCGCCGTGGAGCCACTCGTCGTCCGTCAGGTCAGGCCCGCGCCGGTTGCCCTGACCCTCCCAGTGGTGGCAGACGGGGCAGGTCCCCTCGCGGTAGATGGCCGCTCCGCGCTCGATCGTAGACCGGTCCGAGGCGGCGGCGAAAGCCGGGCTCGTAGTCGTAGCCGTGAGGATCAGCAGGCCCAGGAAGATGTCTGGCCAGAGCAGTGCCCGGCCAGGGGATCGAACGCGAGGCTGCTGGCTTCGCATGCGCAGAATGTACCTTAGGAGATGCGCGGCCTCACCAGTCGGTGTATCTTTCGCGCCGATGTGTGGACAGTCCGGCGCCGGTGCGCCGTGGGGTTACGAAGCGCACAACGGCCCGACGGTCTGGGGCGGGTTGGATGCGACGTACAGTGCGTGCGCCCTGGGAGCGGAACAATCTCCCATCGACCTGACCGGCGGCCGGAGAGCCGACCTGCCGCCGGTGGAGTTCGACTATCGGCGGAGTGGCGCGACGATCGAGAACACCGGGCAGAGCATCCAGGTGAACCCGGTTCCCGGTAGCGGCCTCGTGCTCGACGGGGTTCGCTACGAGCTGCGGCAGTTCCACTTCCACCACGGCAGCGAGCACACGGTCGAGGGCGTCAGGCTGCCCTTGGAGATGCACCTGGTACACCAGGACGGCAACGGTTCGACGGCGGTGGTTGGCGTTCTCTTCAGAAAGGGCCAGGAGAACGACGCGCTGGCGCCAGTCTGGGCTCACCTTCCGGTCCGACCCTCGCCGGCGCGCTCGATTCCGGGAGAACTCGATCTGGCCTCGCTGCTGCCTGAGGGCCGGACGGCCTGGCGATACCGGGGCTCGCTGACGACGCCGCCCTGCACAGAGGGCGTCACCTGGATGATCTTCACCGAGTCGCTGTCGCTCTCGCGCGACCAGATCCGCGCGTTCGCGGCGATCTATCCGAACAACTACCGGCCCGTTCAGCCGCTCGGGGAGCGCGTGCTGTACCGGGGTTGCTAGTTTGCGTCCCGCACCAGCCGCAGCATCGCGTCGCTGACGGCGTAGGAGAACTGCGGGTCGTTGATATTCGCGTCGACCTCGGTGATCGGCACCGCCCGTCTCAGATTCTTGCGCAGGGAGGTGAACAGGGCGTCGTCGGCGGTTGGGTCGTGGAACGGTCCGCCGGGAGCGGCGAGGGTGGAAACGCCGCCAAGCGGCAAGTAGACCTCAACCGGGCCGGTGGAGGCGTTGAGCTTGGAGGCGAGGACCTGACCGAGCTCGGCGCACTCCCTGGGCGACGTGCGCATCAGGGTCATGTTGTCGCTCTGGTGGTGGAAGGTGCGGCCGTCGAACTCGGCCGGGACGGTTTCGGGCGCGAAGAAGCTGACCATGTCCAGGCAGCCGGGCACGACGACGGCGGGTGTACCGCTCTTGGCCGCGGCTTCCAGGCGGGATGGGCCCGCGGTGCGGACGCCGCCGACCAGTTCATCCGCGCACTCCGTAGTGGTCAGGTCCAGTACGCCGCGCACGAAACCGGCCTCGATCAAACTCTCCATCGTCCGGCCGCCGGCGCCGGTGGCGTCAAAGACGAGGACCTCGAGACCCTCGGTCTCGAGTTGGCGCCGGCAGGCGTCCACGCAGGGGGTGGCGCTGCGAAACGTGGAGGCCGCGATCAGAGGACGGTCGTCGCCGCCCGCGATCTCGACCCGGGCCATGGCGCAGACCGCGGCGGCGGTGCGGCTCAGGATCTGGCGGCTGATGCGGTTGATGCCGTCGAGGTCGACGATCGAGGGCACCATGACGATGTCCATGACGCCGACGTAGCCGGAGGCGTCCCCGCCGGCCATCGTGGACACCATGACCTTGGGTACGCCCAGGGGCAGCGCGCGCATCGCGGTCGTCGCCATCGCGGTGCCGGCCCGACCGCCCAAACCGACGATCGCGTCGAAGCTGCCGTGGCCGTAGTTGCGCCGGACAACCTCCTCGGCGCCGGCGGACATCGCGGCGAGCGCCCGCTTGCGGTCGGCCGCCCGGACCAGTTGCTCGATCTTCTCGCCGCCGGCGTTGGCGACCTCGCGGCGGCTCACGTCGGGGAGCCAGCTTCCGTCGAGTGCGGGCTCGCCGAGTACGCCGAGGTCGATGACGAACGCGCGGCAGCCCCAGTCGCGAACGATGCGATCCACGAGATAGGAGGCTTCGCCGCCCTTCGTGTCGAGGGTGGCGAGTACCGCGATCGTGCAGGGTGCGTGAGCCACAGCCCTACCATCCTACGGAGGAGAAGCGCTAGAAGACAAGGTCTTCGGGATCGCTCGAAGCCGGGATCTTCGGGATGACGCCAGGATCTTGGGGATAGTAGGCTCACGAGGATGCTGCGCACCTACCGGGACGAAGGCCGCCGCATCAAGGTCTACGACGATCGGCGACCGTTCCGCCAATCCTGCAGTCAATGAACAACGCCGTCTCCCGGACTATCGGTCTGACTCTTGCTCTGGGTCTTGTCGCCGGGGCGAACGCCCAGGAGCTGATGCCGGATCACGACGCTTCGCGCCGGGAGCGGCTCGACTACGCCGGCGGGCGCTTGCGCACCGCGGACGGCTTCCAGGTCGAGTCGGCTGCCACGCCGGGGCTGTTCGGCTCGGTCGTCAACATGACCTTCGACGCCGGCGGCCGAGCTCTGCTGGCGCTTGAGGGTGAGGGTCTGGCGGTGCTCGAGGACAGTGACGGCGATGGCGTCTACGACCGCAGGATCGACATCGCGCCCCAGGTAGAGACCGCGCACGGGCTCTACGTGATGGGTCCGGGCGACCTGCTGGTCCACGCCAACGGCGACGGGCGGCTGGCCGAGGCGGCGGGCGTCGAGGGGGAGGTACGGCCCTCCGGCTCGGTCGAGGACACCGGGCTCTACCGGCTGCGGGATACCGACGGCGACGACCGGGTCGATGCAGTCGAACGGATCGCCCGCGCGACGGGCCGGATCCAGGAGCACGGCCCGCACACGATCGCCCGCGGTCCCGACGGTGCGCTCTACCTGCTGTACGGGAACTACTCCGGGCCCGATGTGCGGCTGGCGGAGTCGTCGGCGCTGCGCGAGCTGCAGGAGGACCAACTCGTGCCGCGCATCCTCGATCCGCGGGGCCACGCCAACAGCCTGCGCGCGCCGGGCGGCACGCTCTACCGGGTCGACCTGGAGACGAACACCTGGGAACGGCTGTCCGGCGGCCTGCGCAACCCGTTCGATCTGGCGATCGGGGCGGCCGGCGAGGTGTTCGCCTACGAGGCCGACATGGAGTGGGACCGCGGCCTGCCGTGGTTCCGCCCGACCCGCGTCGTCCACCTGATTCCGGCCGGGGACTACGGCTGGCGCACCGGCGCCGGGAAGTTCGCCTTCTACGAGATCGACACCCTGCCCGGCGTCGTCGATATCGGCCGCGGATCGCCGGTCGGCGTCGCCTTCTACTACCACCACGCCTACCCCGAGCGGTACCAGGGCGCCTACTTCATGGGCGACTGGTCGCGCGGCCGCATCCGGGTCCTGTTCCCGGAGCGGACCGGGGCCACCTGGACCGGCGAAGCGCACGACTTCGTGCTCGGCGAGCCCCTCAACGTGACCGACATGGATGTCGGACCTGACGGCTGGCTCTACTTCGCCACCGGCGGCCGGGGGACGTCGGGCGGGCTCTACCGCGTGACCTACGAGCAGCCGGGCGCGCCTCCGGCGGCGACCGGCGCACTGCGCGCCGTGCGGCAGCCGATGCCGCGTTCCGGGTGGGGCAGGGAGGCGATCGTCGCCGCACGGGCCGAGGCGGAAGATGCCTGGGCGCCGGAGCTGTGGCGGATCGTCCGCGATCCGGGCAGCGAAGCGCTCGACCGCCAGCGCGCGCTGGAACTGCTCCAGGTCCACGGTCCAAGGCCGACCCTGGAGGAGACGTCGGCGTTGCTTTCAAGCGACGAGCCCATGGTGCGCGCGGCAGCGGCGGCGCTCCTCGGCGCCTACACGTTCGCGCAGGTGCAGGAACCGCTTCGCACAGCACTCGCGGATCCCGACCCTCTGGTGGCGCGGCGTGCGGCCGAGTCGCTGGTCCGGTCGGGACTTCATCCGCGTACCCGAGGGCTCGAGGTCGCGACCGCCGAGGCGCTGTACGAACTGCTCGATCACGAGGACCGGTTCCTGCGCTATGCCGCGCGTGAGGCGATCCTCCGCATCGCCCACGGCTACTGGGTCGATGCGGCGATCATGGCCGCGCCGGCGCAACGTCCTCGGGGCGTCTTTGAAGCCCTGCTGGCGGTGATCTACCGCCAGGAACACAAGCTGGAGTACAACTTCCTCACCGGGAAGCTGTTCCAGTTGGCGCAGGCCGATCTGGACATCGACGGAGAACTCGACTTCCTGCGCATGCTGGAGCTTGCCTTCGTTCGCGACGAGGATCCGGACGCGCCAGGGCGCGCCGACGCCCGATCCGGGTTGGGCCCGATGCTGCTCGGTCGCTATCCGCACGCCGATTCGCGGGTCAACCGCCAGCTCGAACGGCTGCTGGCCTTCCTGCAGCCGGACGGGGCGCTGGCGACGATGGCGGGCCAACTCAGCTCGGATCGGCCGCCGGAGGAGCAGATTCACACCGCCTACTGCCTGCGCGCGATGGATCGTGGCTGGACGCCGGAACTGCGTAGGCGGGTCGTGGCCTGGTTCGACGCGGCGCGCGAGTTCCGCGGCGCCGCCAGCATGGAGGGGTACATCGACGCGATCTGGAACGACGTGCTGGCGCGGTTCCCCGCCGACGAGCGGAGCGCCGCGGCGGAACGGCTGGACCGCCGGCGTGCCGATCGCGCCCAACGCGCCGCCGAACTGATCACGGATGTCGAGGGCGACCAGCCGGGCAGGAGCGACCTCGCCCAGATGAGCTTCGAGGAACTCGCCGAGTACCTGGAGTACGACGTGATGGCCTACGAACGGTACAGCCCTGAGCAGGGCGAGCGCGTGTTCCACCGCGCCCGTTGCTCGGCGTGTCACGTGTTCGGAGACATCGGCCGCGGCGGCGGGCCGGATCTCTCGACGGTCGTCAAGCGATTCCGCCGCCGCGAGGTGCTGGAGTCGATCATGTTCCCCTCGCGGGTCATCTCGGATCAGTATCAGGCGGTCGATGTCGAACTCGACGAGGGCAGTCTCCACAGCGGCATGGTGGTCGAGGACACGGCGGAGCGGCTGACCCTCATCGATGCCGGCGGCAACCGGCTCGACCTGGACCGCTCGCGTATTCGCAGCCAGGCGCCGTCGGCGCTGTCGATCATGCCCGAGGGCCTGCTCGACGCGATGACCCTGAGCGATCTGACCAGCCTGATCCGTTTCCTGGACGAGGGGGCGGAGCAGCAGCAGTAGGGCGGGCCTGGGAACGCGGGCATCTTGCCCGTCTTCGGCGCGAAGCGCCGATGACTCGGCGACAGCGCAGAGCTTGGTACAGTTCGCGGCTTCCTTCCGCATCGGATCGTACCCGCTGACCTCGCCGCCATGCCTCCCAAGCCGCGTACGAAGCCCAAGCGCTCGCGGCATCCGGTGTGCCGGGGTGTCCGGGGAGCGACGACGGTTGAGGGTTCGACTCGGGAGCAGATCCTGACCGCAACGGCGGAGTTGCTCGAGCGGATGGTGCAGGCCAACGGCATCGAGCCGGAGAACGTGGCGAGCGCGGTCTTTACGACCTCACCCGACCTGACCGCGGAGTATCCGGCCCTCGCGGCGCGGTTGATGGGGTGGCGCGACGCGGCCCTGCTGTGCGGTCACGAGATGGTCGTCCCGGGCGGCTTGGAACGTTGCGTGCGCATCCTGCTGCACTGGAACACGATCCTGGCCGCTTCGGAGATCGAACACGTGTACATCCAAGGCGCGGCCAACCTGCGCCCCGACCGCAGCGAGCTCGAAGAGTTGCGCCGGCAGATCGACATCGGGACGGACCGGCGTTCGAGCTGATCAGTCGAGCCGGCGGAGGGTCAGCAGGCGGAAGTCCATTGCCTGCTCGACGGAATCTCAAGCGCATGGCTCGTTTCTATCGCGATCGGATCCTTCGCATCCGGCAGGGCCGGCGCAAAGCGCGATAAACGTGACTAGAATGGTCACCTTTTCGACGCTTCCCAGTAGCTCCAGATAACACATGACCCGATAGACCGGAGGAACCATGACGCTCAGAATCAACGACGAGGCGCCCAACTTCACCGCCCAGACCACGGAGGGCGAGATCGACTTCCACGAGTGGATCGGCGACGGCTGGTGCGTTCTGTTCTCCCATCCGAAGGACTTCACACCGGTGTGCACGACCGAGTTGGGCGCCGTGGCTGGTCTCAAGGGCGAGTTCGACCGGCGCAGTTGCAAGGTGATCGGCATCAGCGTCGACGGCGTTTCGGACCACGAGGCATGGTCGAAGGACATCGAGGCGTCCCAGGGTCACGCCGTGAACTACCCGCTGATCGGCGATCCGTCGCTCGACATCGTCAAGCGCTACGACATGCTGCCCGCCGACGCCGGCGACACCTCCGAAGGACGCACGCCGATGGACAACGCCACCGCCCGTTCGGTCTTCATCATCGGCCCGGACAAGCGGATCAAGGCGACGCTGACCTACCCGATGAGCACCGGCCGCAACTTCGCCGAGATCCTGCGCCTGGTCGACTCCGTGCAGTTGACCGCTAAGGAGCAGGTGGCGACGCCGGCGAACTGGGAGCAGGGCGACGACGTGGTCATCCTGCCGGCCGTGTCGGACGAGGCCGCCAGGGCCAAGTACCCGCAGGGCTGGCAGCAGCCCCTGCCCTACATCCGGGTCGTCCCGCAGCCGTAGCGCCGCGCGGACTCCCGGTCCGCTACTCCGGGGAATCGAACCGGGCGCCGCCCCTGCAGTCCGGGGACAGACTCCGGTTCTCGCCCCGCGCCTGCCATTCGGCAGGGGTCCAGGCGTCGATCGCCAGGGCGTGGACCGGCCCCGCCAACTCATCGGCCAGGGCGCTGTGGACGACTCGGTGCCTGCGCAGCCGGGTTGCGCCTTCGAAACGGCTGCTGACGACGACGACCCGGAAGTGGGTCTCGGCCTTGGGCGGCACGTTGTGCATCCGGCTCTCGTTGAGAACCTCCAGGACTTCGGCGCCGGTCGCCGCTTCGAGCTTGGCGCGGATCGTCCGCTCCAGGGGGGTGCCGCGGACAACCGCCTTCCCGGAGGCGTTGTTGGTGGCGAGGGGACGGGCGATGCCGGTCATGAACGAAGCATAGCGTTGCCGTCCCGCGGGTGCGTGCTACGGTCCCTTGCCGATGACTGCCGAGCGCCGTTCGCCCTGGGTGTATGTGCTTCTGGGCTGTCTCGGCGTCGTGGTGCTCGCTGCTCTCGTCGTGGGCGGCCTCGTCTTCTTCGGTGTTCGCACGGCCCGGAGCATTGCTGCCGACAACGAGGATCCTGAGCGGCGGCGTGACCGGGCTCTCGAGATTCTGGGCGCCGACGAGGCGCCGGGCGGGTACCACGCGGTGAGTGTGATCTCGGTTCCCTTCGTGATCGACATGGCCGTCCTCTCGGACCTGGCCCCGGGCGCGGAACCCTGGGCCGGCGAGTTCGGGGAACGGGGCTTCTACTACGTCCAGACCCGGTGGGGAGGCGATGACCTGAGGGCGTTCTTCGACGGTGAGACGTCGGAAGCGCAGGCCCTGCGAGACATGGGGCTGGAGCTCGATCTCGAGGAGAATCTCGGGCGCGGCGATCTGGAACGGGAGGATGTTGCTGCGCGGTGGGCGACCTTTCGCGGCAGCACGATGTTCGGGTCGGGGGAACAGATCGGGGAGTTCGTGACGTTGATCGAGTTCGACTGCCCGGAGGACGAGCGCATGCGCATGGGCATCTGGTTCGGCCCTGGGGCGGAGGGCTCGCGTATGGATGAAGCGGAGGAAGACGATGCGGCCGGTCCAGATCCGGAGAGCGAGCCGATTGCCGCTTTCCTCGAGCCGATCCATCCCTGCGGCGCGCCGGGTTGACGGGAACGCTGCGACGCGGCGGAGACTGGACCGTCTTCGCCGCCTGGGCGTCTGCCTGGCGTCGGCGGGTTTCTGCTGCTGGCTGGCTGCTCCCGCGGCCGCACAGTCTTTCGGCGACGGGTCGGCGAGGTACCGGCTGACGTTCGAAGGCACGTGGACCCGCACCGCGACGCCGGGCGGGCTGCCGGGTAACGCGCACTTTTCGCCGCTGGTCGGCGCCGTCCACAACGACCAGGTGAGCTTCTGGCGTTCCGGCGGCAGAGCCGGCCGGGAACTCGAACGGGTGGCGGAACTCGGGATTCAGGACCAACTGGCGGCGTTGATGGGCCGCAGCCCGCATGTGCATGTCGTGCTCGAGAGATCGCTTCCGCGCGGCGGCACCGCCTCGGCGACGATGGAGTTCGAGGCCGCCAGGGACTATCCCCTGGTCACGCTGGTCACCATGATCGCGCCCAGTCCGGACTGGTTCGTAGGAGTCTCCGGGCTGTCGCTGCTCGACAGTCAGGGCGAGTGGTTGACCAGCCGCGAGGTCGACCTGTTTCCCTACGACGCCGGGACCGAAGACGGGACCGAGTTCTCCCTGGACAATCCGCCGACCGTGCCCCGGGGCACGATCACGAGCATCCGGGGGATGGGCAAGTTCACCGATGCGCCGATGGCGAAGCTGAGGCTCGAACTCCTGGAATCCGACGACCCGGACGACCCGGAACCCCGCTTCGTAGGCGATATAGCGGCAGAGCCCGCGGGAGATGCTGCCGTCATCGTGTCCTGGAGCGGGGAGTGGGCCGAACCGGAAAGGGGGAGACTCGGCGTCGAGGCGCGCAGCCAGAAGACGGGCTGGCAACGGCTGGTGACCGTGGCAGCCTCGGAGGGCCAGGTGCGAATCGACGGTCTCGACGCCGGGGCGCCGTACACCTTCCGGCTGCGTGCGGAACGGGCCGACGTGGGATCGGAGTACTCCGAGCAGGTCAGCGCCACCACCGGTGCTTACCGCGGTGCTTGCCGCGAGGGAGGAGAGCAGTTCCTCTGCCTGCGAGATGGCCGGTTCGAAGTCCAGGTGCACTGGACCAGTGCCACACGGTTCGACGACTATGGGATCGGTCATAGCGTCCCGGTAGAGGTTTCCGACGAGTCCGGTCTCTTCTGGTTCTTCAATCCGGCCAACATCGAACTCGTGGTCAAGGTGCTCGACGGCCGCGCGTTCAATGGCAATCACTGGGTGTTCTTCGGGGCGCTCTCCGATGTCGAGTACTGGATCACGGTGCGGGACATCGTGGCAGGCGTCAGCCGCACCTACCACAACGCGCAGGGACAGATCTGCGGGCTGAACGACACCAAGGCCTTCGTCGGGAGCAACGCCTCCCAGATCGCCGCCTCGGTTCGCCGGGATGGCGCCAAGGGACCTGCCGGTCTGGATCTGCTTCGTCGTGGGGCGTTGGCCGCTCTTCCGACCGGGGTCCGGCGGCCCGCCCATGGCGGCGGCCACTGTGAGCCGGCTCGGGACCGGTTGTGTGTCCTGGACAACCGTTTCTCGATCGAGGTTCGCTTCGTCGATCCGAACATCTCGGATCCGGACGTGGAACCGGAGATGGACGCAAAGGTCGCGTCGTTGCTGACGACCCCGGAGACGGGCTTCTTCTGGTTCTTCAACCCGTCGAACATCGAGCTGGCGGCGAAGGTGCTCGATGGCCGGGCGCACAACGGCCACTTCTGGCTGCTCTACGGGGGTGTCTCGGATGTCGAGTACACGCTGACGGTCACGGACACCGTGACCGGTCTTTCCAAGAGCTATCGCAACGAGCAGGGGAGCATCTGCGGAGAGGTCGACACGGAACTCTTCCGGCGATAGCTAGCCCCCGTCCACGATCCGCTGCAGGTCCCCGCCGCGGTCGACGAGCGATTCGAGCAGCGCGAACTGCACCCGGCAGCGATCCAGGTTCTGGCCCGGTCGCTCGACGCGGAAGTAGATGTCGCCCTGCAGATGGTCGGTCAGGAACCGGACCGCCTGTTCCAGCGTCAGCACCAGGGCGCCGTCGACGAGGCTCTGGCGCTCTCCGGCGGTCAGGAAACGGGCGCCGCCGAGATATCCGGAGACGAGAGCGCTGAACAGTTCCAGGTCGACCTCGACTCCTTCCGGATCGCGGGCATCCTCGTCGGCCCGGTGGGCCATGGACCGCGCCATGTCGCCGAAGTCGAAGGCGGCCAAACCGGGCATCGCGGTATCCAGGTCGACGACGCACAGCGCTTCGCCACTCTGCCGGTCGAAGAGGACGTTGCTGATCTTGCAGTCGTTGTGAACGATGCGCTGGGGCAGGCCCCGGGCAGCGGCTTCGATCAACCGCCCGGCCAAGCCTCGATGTGCGGCGGCGGACTGGATCTCGGCCTGCGCCTGCTTGCGGCGGGCCGCGGCGCCGGCGCCGGCGGGCTCGGCGCTCAGCACACGGTCCAGGGCATCGAAGCGGCTCAACGTGTCGTGGAAGCGGGGAATCGTCTCGAACAGGTGCGGCGGGGGCAGGTCGGCGAGCATGCCCTGAAAGCGTCCGAACGCCTGTGCGGCCCGAAAGACCTGATCGGTGGACGAGGCGCTCACCTCGGTCGCCACGTTCTCGATCAGTTCGTACATTCGCCACCAGCCGCCGGCGCCGCCTCCGTGTTTTCTTCTGCCGCTTCCTTCGGAAGCGCTTTTTCTTCTGCCGCTTCCTTCGGAAGCGCTTCTTTTCCTGCCGCTTCCTTCGGAAGCGCTTGGGATCTCGACCCACGTCCGACCGCGGTGGGCTGGAATCAGGGTCAGCCGGCGTCGCCGGCTTCCCGGACCGAGCTTCTCGGCGAGATGCCGGGTGATCCGCTCCACATTGTCCATCAGCCGCCGTGGCTCGGTGAAGACGTGTTCGTTGATCCGTTGCAGCAGTCCTCGCCGCCCGCCGCGGCTCGAGATGACGTAGGAGTCATTGATGTGGCCCCTTCGCAGCTCGTGGGCAGCGGTTGGTGCGCCGCCGAGCCGGAAGCGTGCGGCGGCCTCGAGGACGGCCTCCGGTTCAATGGCCGGTCGCTTCTCCCTCATGGAGGGGAACATCCGGCCGCAAGGATTGCAAGTTGATATTTTAGTGATATCATCCTCATATCAAAAAAACCCACGGCCGTCCGAGGCCGTGTCTTGACGAAGGAGTCATCATCCAATGGATCCACAGATGGTAGAGCATCGAGAGCAGCGGCTCTCGGCGGCTTCCGGCCTCGGCGTTCTCCTCCTGCTGCTCGTCCTCCTGGCGATCGCAGTGTTCGGCATTGTGATGTCCGGACGCGCCGGGTTCATCCCCGGCGTCATCGGTTGTGCCCCGGCCTTGCCGATTCTGATTGCCCTCATGTTCGGGCTGTTCACGGTGAATCCCAACGAGGCCAGGGTGCTGCAGTTGTTCGGCGCCTACCGGGGCAGCGTGTACAGCACCGGCCTGCGCTGGGCGAACCCGTTTTTGAGCAAGCGCCGCGTCTCGGTGCGCACCAGGAACTTCGAGACCGGAAAGCTCAAGGTCAACGACAACGCCGGCAACCCGATCGAGATCGGAGCGGTCGTGGTATGGCGGGTGATGGACAGTGCCGAGGCGCTCTTCAATGTCGACGACTACGAAGACTACGTTCACGTACAGAGCGAGGCGGCCCTGCGGAACATGGCCACCGGCTACCCGTACGACGCGCATGAGGAGGGGGAGATCTCGCTTTCGCACCACACGTCCGAGATCTCGGAGCGGCTGCGCGGCGAGGTGCAGGAGCGACTGGCCACTGCCGGGGTCGACGTGATCGAAGCGCGGATCAGTCATCTCGCCTACGCGGCGGAGATTGCGGCGGCCATGCTGCAGCGCCAGCAGGCGGCGGCGGTGGTTGCAGCGCGAGCCCAGATCGTCGACGGCGCGGTCGGCATGGTGGAGCAGGCGTTGCACATGCTGAGCGAAAAGAACGTCGTCCATCTCGACGACGAGCGCAAGGCGGCAATGGTCAGCAACCTGCTCGCCGTTCTGTGCAGCGATCGGCACACCCAGCCGATCGTGAACACCGGCACGCTCTATCCGTAGACAGGGGGATGATTGACCAGGCTGAGCAAAAAGTCGGTGGCCGCTCCGCGCAAGGCGTTTCTCCTGCGCCTCGACGTACACGTCTACGAGGAGATCCGGCGCCTCGCGGGGTCGGAACTCCGGAGCGTGAATGGGCAGATCGAGTACATGATCCGTCAGGCCCTTCGGGATCGCGGAAGAACGAGCGAAACGGGAAGAACTGCCGGCGCTTCTGATGTTGGGGAAGGTGTACGCACGGCCCCTGAGCGAGAGCGGAGAGAAACACCAGAGGGTGGCTGATCGTCTTCATACTGGTACACTTGCGCGTCGTCGGCTGTCCAACGATCCGCGACCCGCTGAGATGCTCCTCCAGCGGGTGGGGTGATCTGTAGGCTGAGGCCCGCCAAGAGAAGATACGCGCTACCGCGGCCGAATCGAACCTTCCGGAGAACGAAGCATGGCAGTTGCTCCCGTCAAGGACACAGGTAAACCGATTGAGGTGAGGTACGCCTCGATCCGTCAGTTGCTGGAACTGGGGCAGGCGAAGACCTACCTGCTGGGCGATGAGATCCAGGACATGATGCCGGCCGACATGGTTGGGGTCGAGGGCGAGATCCGCGAGCTCCATGACCGTCTCCGGGAACTCAGGGTGGGCGTGATCAGGCGTCCGGACTGGTACGTAGCCAATCTCGACGAGGCGGTGACGCTCGAGATCGACAAGGCGGACGACGACCCGGCGACGCCGACCGTGAGCGAGCCGGTAAACACCAGCGATCCGGTGCGGATGTACCTGCGCGAGATGAGCACGGTGCCGTTGCTCGACCGTGACGGCGAGGTTGAGATCGCGCGCGCGCTCGAGGACGGCGAGTGGCTGATCTTCCAGGCCATGGCCGGCAACCCCGATCTGATGACCCGGCTCCTGGCGCTGACCGAGCTGGCGGACCGCAAGAACGCAAAGCCGCTGTCGCAGTTGGTCGAGATCGACCACCCGCTGTCGCTGCTCGACGAGAACGGTCTGAAGCGGATCGCCAAGCGGGTCGGCGTGTTCGAGAAGATGAAGGAGTTGGAACTCCACCTCGAGCGCACCCGGCGCCGGCAGAAGCGCTACAGCCCCCGCGGCGACCGCTACCAGGAGATCGAGCGGGAGATCGACCGCCTCGAGGAGAAGGTCTCCTCGCTGATCGTCGAACTCGCCTTCACCGGGCCGGACCGCAACCGGGTGGTCGATCTGGTCAAGCTCATCGACAACCGCTTCCGGCGCAGCGAGCGCGACATCAGCCGCGCCCAGGTAGCGCTCGAGCGCGAGAGCAACGAGGAACTCAAGGCGCTGCACCGCCGGCGCATCCAGAAGTACCGCGAGGCGGTGCGGGCGCTCGAGGCCCGCTACTCCATCACCCAGGGCGAACTTCGGGCGCTGGTGGCGAAGGTCAAGCGCGGCGAGGCGTTGAGTGAGCGGGCCAAGGAGCAGCTCATCATGTCGAACCTGCGCCTAGTCGTGTCGATCGCCAAGAAGTACACGAACCGCGGTCTTCAGTTCCTGGACCTCATCCAGGAGGGCAACATCGGCCTGATGAAGGCGGTGGAGAAGTTCGAGTACCGCCGCGGCTACAAGTTCTCGACCTACGCGACCTGGTGGATCCGTCAGGCCGTCGCGCGCGCGATTGCCGATCAGTCGCGGACGATCCGGATCCCGGTCCACATGATCGAGAACATCAACAAGCTGACACGTACGTCGCGGTCACTGGTGCAGGAACTGGGGCGCGAACCGACCGCCGAGGAGATCGGCCAGCACATGGACCTGCCCGCCTCCAAGGTGCGGAAGATCATGAAGATCGCTCAGGCGCCGGTGTCCTTGGAGACCCCAGTGGGCGAGGAAGAGGACTCCCACCTCGGTGACTTCATCGAGGACAAGAACTCGCCGTCGCCGGTGGACGAGGTCATCTCGGCCAATCTGCGGGAGCAGACCGGCAACGTGCTCCGGTCGCTCTCGCCTCGCGAGGAACTCGTGCTCCGGATGCGCTTCGGAGTCGGCGAGGGCTCGGAGCACACCCTCGAGGAGGTCGGGAAGTCGTTCAACGTGACCCGGGAACGCATCCGGCAGATCGAATCGAAGGCGCTGCGCAAGCTCCGGCATCCCGACTGGGCGCAGAAGCTCCGTCCGTTCCTGGACGACGGCGTCTAGAGCCGACCGGCTCGACACCAGCTTGAGAGTGCGGGTACGCACCGGCACCAGCGGGTTCTCCTACCCGGCGTGGACGGGCCCCTTCTATCCGCCTGGAACGAAGCGGCCGGACATGCTCGGCTTCTATGCCACCAGGCTCGGTGCGGTGGAGATCAACAACACGTTCTACCGGATGCCGAAGGCGGACCTGCTCGAGCGCTGGCGCGATTCGGTGCCCGAGGGCTTTCGCTTCGCGCTGAAGGCGTCTCGCCGGATCACCCATCACCAACGCCTGAAGGACGCCGGCGACTCAGTCGACTACCTTTTCCGCACGTCCATGGTGATGGGCCGCCGCCTCGGTCCGTTCCTGTTCCAGTTGCCGCCCTACCTCAAGCGGGATCTGGATCGGCTGTCGACCTTCCTGGAGTGCCTGCCCGAAGGGCTGCGCGCAGCGTTCGAGTTCCGTCACGCGAGTTGGTTCGACGATGAGGTGCTCGCGTTGCTGGAGAACGCCGGCGCGTCGCTGTGCATCGCGGACAGCGGGAGTGACCACGACGCGCCGCTGGTGGCGACCGCCGACTTCGGCTATCTGCGGCTCCGCCGCGAGGACTACGATGAGGCCGCTCTTCGTTCCTGGGCCGAGAGGATCCGGCTGCAACCCTGGCGCGAGGCCTACGTTTTCTTCAAGCACGAAGACGAGGGCGCCGGGCCGCGCATGGCCGCGGAATTCGAGGCTCTGTTCGGCTGACCGTCCGTCATGACGATCGATATCTCCTACCGCCGGGTCCTGGCGCTCACGGCGCCCGTTGTGGTGACCCAGGTGACGCACACCGCGATGGGCGTCATCGACACAATGATGGTGGGCCGGCTGGGAGTTGTGGCGCTTGCGGGTGTCGGTCTGGGAGCGATCATCTCCTGGTGGTGCCTGAGCTTCTTCGTCGGCCTGCTGCAGGGCGTGAACACCTTCGTCGCGCAGTTCTTCGGCGCCGGGCGGCGGGACCGGGTCGGCGTCGCGTTCTGGCAGGGCCTTTACCTGGCCGCGGGCGCCGGGCTGGCGCTACTCCTGCTTTCGCCCCTCTCGACCTGGGTGTTCAGTCTGACCAAGGCCTCGCCGGAAGCGCAGGCGATTGCCGCCGAGTACACGGAAGTCCGGATGGCCGCCGCGATCGGGCTGATGATCTTCCTGGTGGCGGAGAACTACTACCGCGGGCTCGGCCGCACCGACATCCCAATGTGGGCGGGCATGATCCAGTTGGGTCTGAACTGCGGGCTCAACTACCTGTTCATCTTCGGCGCCCACGGGTTCCCGGAGCTGGGCCCCGCCGGCGCCGCGGTGGGGACCGTCATCGCGCAGTTCGTTGTCGCGGTCGTCCTCCTGGGCGGCGTGCTGCTGACACGCATGGGCAGGGACTACAATGCCTCGACACCCCGGCCCCCGGAGTCCGCCCTGATGGCGAGGATGCTCCGCGTCAGCGTGCCGATCGGTATCCAGGTGTTCATGGAACTGGGCGGCATCAGCGTCTTCACGGCACTCGTCGCCCGCCTTGGCGACGCGGAGATGGCCGCCACCAACGCCGTCATTCAGGCGTGGTCGGTCTCCTACATGATTGCGGTTGCGCTCGCGGCAGGGTCCACGACACTGGTCGGCCAGTGTCTCGGCGCGCAGCAGCTTCGCGACGCTCGTCTGGTGGTGAAGAGAGTGCTCCGAATCGGCTATCTGGCGATGGCGGCGACGGCGCTGGTCTACGTCGGCTTCCCCGACCGCTTGATGGCGCTGTTCGTGCGTCAGGCCGAGCTGGTCGAAGTGCTGCCGTACGCGCGGCCTCTGTTCATGATCGCCGTCGTCTGCCTGGTCTTCGACTTGCAGTTCAACGTGCTGGCCGGGGCGCTGCGCGGCGCCGGCGACACGACCTACAGCATGCTGGTGAACATCGGCGTGGCGTGGCTGGTCTTCGTTCCCCTGCTCTTTGTCGCGACCCGCTCGTGGGGTCTGATCGGCGCCTGGAGCTGCTTCATCATCCACGTGATGCTGATGGCCGGTCTGCTGGCGCTGCGGGTCCGCGGCCGTACCTGGATCGAGCGTGGCGCCGCGCTGCTCGAGGCGGAGCGCGCAGGTGGCGCAGCCGGCGCTTCGATCGAGATGGAGGACATGCGGTCCTCGCCGGTGCTCTGAGTCGGGCGGTCTCCGGGTTGCGCGGTCTCCGGCACTGGAGGCCGGCTACGGTGCGGCCCTTCCGCCCTCGCAACTTTCCGGAAACGCCTTCGCATCCGTGATCGCCGGCGCCGGAAGCCCCGGCTCGTTCCCGTACTCCTTCACCGCGCCCGTCACCGTGTCGGTCACCCGGATCGTGTAGCCGAGGTCCGTGGTCGACGCGCCGTACACCCACACGTGGCCGTTCAGCGCGCAGCCGTCCAGCACCTTGATCAGAATCTCCCAGTTCTCACGGTTGAAGAAACGGAACAGCCCCGAGTCGTTCGTCCCCGCATGGACCACCCAACCCGGGCCGCTCTCACCGGCGCCATTCCACCAGTCCACAACCACCGCGTAGCGCGAATCCTGCAGACATCGTCTCTGAGCACTCGACTCGCACGTCCCTGCAGGAGAACTCGACTCGACCAGGAACACACGCGACGATGTCGATTCACGCTCACCGTCACTCACCCACAGAGTCACCTCGTAGAAACCCGGCTCAGACCAACGGTGGACCGACCTCCGCTCAGCCGACTCCGTACCCTCGCCGAACTCCCAGCGACGCGACGCGGCGGGACCCGTACTCATGTCCGCGAACTGCACCGGCGCGCCGGTAAGTGTCCGGCAGACCTCCCGGTCGCACTCCGCGCCAATCACTTCGATCACGGCCATCGGAGGCGTGTCGTCGTCATGGATCGATACGGTCGCCGCGCCGACGCCGCTCACGCCCGACGGCAAAGAGCCGAAGCCAAGCACCACCGATTCGCCGAAGTCCTCCTCACTGTCGTCCGTGGCCGCAAACTCGAACGTCCGGGTCGTCACGCCGCTGCTGAACGTGATGCTCGCAGGCACGCCCGAGTAGTCCGCTTCCGACGCACCGCCGCGGTGGGTCCGCACCAAGGGAATCGACACCTCCCGCTCCGGATCACCGCTCAGAACCACCGTCACCTCAACCGTCCCGCCCTCCGGCACGTTGTAGCCCGCCGAACCGAACGAAGCCTCCACCTCCGGATCCTCGTCCGGCGGTGGTGGCGGAGGCGGCGGTGGTGGTGGTGGTGGCGGCGGTGGTGGTGGCGTTGGCTCCGAGGGCGTGCCGGTCGACTGCGCCGACCACAAGCTGCCCCCCACGGCATTGATCGCACGCACTTGAACTTCGTACGGCTTTCCGTTCATGAGGTCGGCTATCGTGTGCATAGCGCTCGTGCCGGCGCTGACGGTCGACCAACTGGAGGCCCGGTCCGTTGGTCGGTAACGGACCATGAACTCCGTGATCGAGGAGCCGTTGTCGTTCGGCGCCGTCCATTGAACCGTGAGCTTGCCGTCGCCCGATTGGAGCGTGGGCGGTGAGAGCGTGGAGGGCGGCGCCATGCCGACAAAGGCAAAGACGGCGCTGACCGCTCCCCAGTTGTTGTCGGAGTCCTTCGCGCGTACGAAGACGGTATGCCGCCCCGCGCTCAAGCCGGTCGTGTTGATCGTCGCGGTCGCACCCTCCGAACTGCTGTTGAAAGAGCCGTCGGCGGCGGACATGGCGTTGGCAACTGCTCCCGTAGCCCAGAGCGGTGTGTCAACGTAGTACTCGCCCGCGGCGATGGTCTGGGTCGGTTCGGCGCCGTTGCTGTTCTGGTATTGCGTGTCGTCCAGGGTCGCGGACAGAGTGATCGATGTTCCGGCGGCGATGCCGGTGGTCGACGCGCCGCCGCTCAGGCTCAGATCGTGGACGTCCGGTCCGGCGGGAGTCAGGTAAGGCGTCCGCACGACCTTGAACGCGTAGAGCAGGGACTCCAGGTTGCCGTTGAGGATCGAGTTCTCGAAGTCGGCGCAGTCCTGGAAGAACGTCGTGCCGATCTCGTAGGTGTACGCCGCGACACCGAGTTGTCCGTAGGCGTAGTCATCCGTGGCGCCGCTCGCCGGATAGAACCCGACCGCTTGGAGCGGAGAGTGACCGTTGAACAAGGACAGCTTGCGGCCAAGCGTTTGGAGGGCCGTGTTGTTCGGCGCGAGGGTGTCTTCCCAGCCCCAGGGCCAGACAACCAGTCGCCCGTGGCTGTGGATGTCCAGGAAAATGCCGCTTGTGGAGGCGGGCGCAAGGTCATCGTCCTCGGCCCCCCGGGCGTCGGGAAACAGGCTGGCCATGTATGCCGCGACTGCCTGTGTCTCCGGTTCGGAGGCAGCCGCGGTTCCTCGATAGACCTCGCTGCACTCGTTGGTGCTGGAGCCGGAGACACCCCATTTGAAGTCGAAGTTACGATTCAGATCGACGCCCGGCACAGAGTCCGGACAGTGGGTCGTGTTGTGGTTCTTCCGCCAAGACAGGCCCTCCTCGGCGCGCTTCCTGCCATCCGGATTCGCCTGCAGCATGATGTGGACCTCCTGGTGGTCCAGGAGCCATCTCACGTCAGCGTCCGTCTCGTAGGAATCCGCGAGGTACTCGGCGAGCCGCAGGCCGAGTTCGGCGGTCGCGTACTCGCGCGCGTGGAGCGCGGTGGTGATGAAGAGGGCCGGCTTGGGGCCGGAAGCCTCCGAGTTGGTCAGGCGCAGCACCTTCAGGTCGTAGCCTTCGGCCGCGTTCTGCACCTTCTTCCAGGACGTGCCGACCGTACTCCAGGTGGCGAGCGTCGGATGCTGGTTGACGATCGCCCGGGCGCCGGCAAAGGTCTCCTCGACCGTGCGGTAGCACGCAAAGCCGGCGATGGTCCCCTGCACGACCGCGGTGGGGGGCTCGGCACGGAGGGGGACCGGAACGTAGTCGTTGTCCTCGACCACCCGCATGCCGGCCTGCCGCGCCGCCTCGATGTCCTCGTCCGTCGCGAGCAGCACGATGTAGCCCTTCTCATACTCCGATTCCAGCGCGTCCAGCGAGATGACCGCCCTGGCGGCGACCAACGGATCGTCGAAGTAGGCGCGCACGACCCGAGTGTCTGCGCCTTGCCCGGTCTCCTGCGCCGAGGCTGCTGCCGTCACTGTCAGAGCCGCGGACAGGGCCAGAATCCACTTGCGCATTCTCGAGCCCGCTAGGGTCGGCAACCTTGCGGGAACGCTTCTGCGTCCGTGATCGCCGGCGCCGGCACACCCGGCTCGTTCCGGTACTCCTTCGCTGCCCCCGTCACCGTGTCCGTTACCCGGATCACGTGCCTGAGGTCCGTCGTTGAGGTGCCGAACACCCAGACGTTCCCGTTGATCGCACAGCCGTCCAGCACCTTGATCAGCACTTCCCAGTTGTCCGGCCCGAAGAACCAGAACAGCCCCGAATCGTCTGTCGCGTGCTCGGCGGCGCCTGCCACTCCGCTCGCGCCGTCTGGCGTCCACCAGGTGGATTGGACCCGGTAGCGCGAACCCTGGAGGCACAGCGTGTGCTCATCCGCGGTGCAGATCTCGTCTCCGCCGCCTGGGTCGTCGCCGGCATCGGCTGCGGGCGTGCCGGTCGACGGTTCCGACCACGGGCTTCCTCCCACGGCGTTGACCGCGCGCACCTGCACGTCGTATGGCGCGTCGTTGCTCAGCCCGGTGATCGCGTGGTTCGTGTGGTTGCCCACACCGACGAGAGACCATCGGTAGCTGCTGACCGGCTTGTAGCGGACGACGTAGCGGGTGATCGGCGAGCCGTTGTTCGGCGGCGCCGTCCAGTTGAGGTGGAGTTGGCGGTCGCCGGTTTCGATCGTCGGGGCGTTGGGCGCCGATGGCGGCGCGCTGCCGACGAAGAGAAAGACCGCACTGACGACTCCCCAGTTGCCGCCTCTGTCCCGGGCTCGGACGAAGACGATGTGCCGGCCGGGTGGCAGTCCGGTGGTATCGATCGTGGCGGTGGCGTCTTCCGAGCTGCTGTCGAAGGCGGCGTCGGTGGGGAACATGGCCTTCGCCGTCGCGTCCTCGAGCCAGGGTGGGGCGTCGACGTAGTACTCCGCGGCGGCGATGGCCTGCGTCGGTTCGGCGCCGTTCTGGTTCTCGTAGCGGGTGTCGTCGAAGGTGGCGGTCAATGTGACCCGTGTTCCCGCCGCAACACCGGTCGTCGACGCGCCGCGGCTGAGTTCCGGGTCCAGGGCGTCGGGACCGGCGGGAGTCAAGTAGGGCGTCCGCGCCGCCTTGAAGGCGTAGAGCAGGGAGCCGAGGTTCTGGTCGAGAATCGAGGATTCGAAGTAGTCGCAGTCCTCGAAGAACCAGGTGCCCAACTCGTACGTGAAGGACGAGCGGCCGAGCACGCCGTACGAGTAGTCGAAGGTCGATCCGCTGACCGGATAGAGCCCGATCCCCTGGATTGGCAGATAGCCGTTGAAGAACGCCAACTTGCGGCCGAACGTCTGGAGGGCCCGGCCGTTCGCCGCCACCTCGTCCACGTGCCCCCAGGGCCACAGGAGGAGGCGGCCGTGGCTGTGGATGTCCAGGTAGACGCCGCCCGTGTCGGCGGGAGCGGCGTCCCTGTCCCCCGGTCCGCGCGCATCGGGGAACAGGTCGGACATATACTTCGAGATCGCCTGCGTTTCAGGTTCCGAGGCTGCGGACGGCCCTCTGAAGGTCTGGTCGCATTCCTGATCGCTCGAGCCGCCCGGATATCCGAACTTGAAGTCGAAGTTGCGGTTCAGATCGACGCCCGGCCCGGTCAGGCCGTCGTTCAAGTCCTGAGAGGGACAGTGGTTCGTGTTGTGGTTCTTGCGCCACAGGCGCCACTCTTCGGCGCGCTTGCGCCCGTCCGGGTTCGCCTGCAGCATGATGTGGACTTCCTGGTGATCGAGAAGCCAGCGCACGTCGGCGTCCGTCTCGTAGGAGTCGGCCAGGTGCTCCGCGAAGCGAAGGCCGAGTTCGGCCGTCGCGTACTCCCGGGCGTGGAGCGCCGTGGTGATCAGGAGCGCTGGTTTGGTCTGCGTGGTTCTTGAGTTCGTCAGACGCAGTACCATCAGGTCGTAGCCGTCCGACGGGTCCTGCCGCCTCTTCCAGGATTGCCCGACCCGCCTCCAGGTGGCAAGCCGCGGGTACGCGTCGACGATCGCCTTGGCGCTGGCGTAGGTCTCCTCGACCGTCCGGTAGCAGGGGAAGGACGGGATCGTCCCGGGCCGCTCGGGCGCAGGGAGTTCGGCAGGCAGGGACACGGACACGAACGAGTCGTCTTCGACGACGCGCATCCCGGCGCGTCGCATGGCCTCGATGTCCGCGTCGGTGGCCCGGACGACGATGTAGCCCTTCTCGTATTCCGATTCCAGAGCTTCCAGCGAGATGACGGCCCGGGCGGCGACCGCGGGATCGTCGAAGTAGGCGCGAACGACTCGGGTCTCGCCGGGCCGCGCGGCTTCCTGCCCCCAGGCCCCTCCCGTTGCGAAGAGAGCTGCCGACAGGAAACAGATGCCCGTTCGAGCGCTCATGTACGCAATCAGGGCCGGTAGGGCGGGGCGCCGTTCGAGTTCGTCGATCTCCGGTTTCCAAGTCATGTCAACGGGGATTCGATCACAGGCGAGTGCCGAGGCGCTCGCGTTGTTCTCCGGGTCGAATCGTCCTCGGCTTTGTGGCTATGATCACCGCCGAGCCGGACGGCTCGGACGCCCCACGCACCACAGACTCGACTGAGAGAGGACGGAATTCGAGATGGCTTTCCCCGCCGTGCTGAAGCGGCGATCGTTCGGCGACACCCAACGCCAGGACACATGGTGGCTGCAGCCGGCCGCTGTCGTCACGGGGCTGGGCATTGCGATCATCTACTCGACCTGGGCTGGTTTTCAGGCCGAGCACTACGCCTACGGCGGTTACCTGTCGCCGCTGTACTCACCTGAGGTCTTCGGCTTCACGCACCATGCGTGGTTCCAGGGCTTCCCGAGCTGGTGGCCGAGCTTCATCCCGCAGTCGCCGGCGTTCGTCATCCTCATCCTGCCGCTCGGGTTCCGCGCCACCTGCTACTACTACCGGGGCGCCTACTACAAGGCGTTCTGGGCCGATCCGCCTGCCTGCGCCGTCGGCGAGCCGCGCAATGCCTACCGGGGCGAGAACTCCTTCCCGCTGATCGTCCAGAACCTCCACCGCTACTTCCTGTACGCGATGATGGCGTGGATCTTCGTCTTCTTCCCGATCGACGTGTACCGCGGGTTCGAGTTCGAGACGGCAGCCGGGGGACATCAGTTCGGGATCGGGGTCGGCAGCTTCGTCATCCTGATCAACTGGCTGATGCTCGGCGGCTATGCCCTGGGGTGCCACTCGATGCGTCACGTGGTCGGGGGTTTCAAGAACGTGATGGCCGGGCGGCCGTTCCAGAGCGCCTGCTACCGCTGCGTCTCGTGCCTGAACCGCCGGCACATGGCCTGGGCCTGGTTCAGCTTGATCTGGGTCACGTTCTCCGACATCTACGTCCGGATGTGCTCGATGGGCATCTGGACGGACCTGAGACTCGTCTGATGGAGCAGACACCCTACGAGTACGACGTGCTGGTGATCGGCGCGGGCGGCGCCGGACTGCGGGCCGCGATCGAAGTCTCGGCCGCGGGCGCTTCCTGCGGCGTGATCTGCAAGTCGCTGCTGGGCAAGGCGCATACGGTGATGGCCGAGGGCGGCATGGCGGCCGCGATCGGCAACGTGGACGAACGGGACAACTGGAAGGTCCACGTCACGGACACCCTGCGGGGCGGCCAGTACCTGAGCAACCCGAAGATGGCCGAGATCCACGCCAGGGAGGCGCCGGCGAGGGCGCTGGAACTCGAAGCCTGGGGCGCGCTGTTCGACCGCACGAAGGACGGCCGCATCCTGCAGCGCAATTTCGGCGGCCACCGGTACCCGCGTCTCGCCCACGTCGGCGATCGGACCGGGCTGGAGATGATCCGGACCCTGCAGGATCACGGCATCCACCGCGGCATCGACTTCCACATGGAGTACACGGTCTTCCGGTTGCTCCTGGACGACGGCCGCGTCGCCGGCGCTCTGGCCTACGACCGGGAGCGGGGCCGGTTCCGGGTCTACCGGGCGAAAGCTGTGGTGCTTGCCACCGGCGGAATCGGCCGCGCCTTCAAGATCACCAGCAACAGTTGGGAGTACACGGGCGACGGTCACACGCTCGCCTACGACGCCGGCGCCGACCTGGTCGACATGGAGTTCGTCCAGTTCCATCCGACGGGCATGGTGTGGCCGCCCAGCGTGCGCGGCATCCTGGTCACCGAGGGCGTGCGCGGCGAGGGCGGGATCCTCCTGAACTCGGACGGCGAGCGCTTCCTGTTCGACGAGATCCCGGCTCTGTACAAGGATCAGACCGCGGACAGCGCCGAGGAGGGCTGGCGCTACGTCGTCGGCGACCGCGACGCGCGCCGGCCGCCGGAGCTCCTGACCCGGGATCACGTCGCCCGCTGCATCGTGAACCAGATCAAGTCCGGCAAGGGCTCCCCCCACGGCGGCGTGTACCTCGACATCGCCTGGATCAAGGAGAAGATCGGCAACTCCGAGGAGCACATCAGGAAGAAGCTGCCGTCGATGCACCACCAGTTCAAGGAGCTGGCCGGCCTCGACATCACGAAGGAAAGGATGGAGGTCGGCCCGACGACCCACTACGTGATGGGCGGCGTACGGGTCGACGCGGAGAGCCAGATGTCGTCCGTCCCCGGTCTCTACGCCGCCGGTGAGTGCGCGGCCGGGTTGCACGGCGCCAACCGCCTGGGCGGCAACTCGCTTTCGGATCTACTCGTGTTCGGCCAGCGGGCGGGGGAGTACGCGGCTGCCTTCGCCGGGGAGCAGGGCGAGGTGCGACTCGACGCGGCAGCCGTCGACGCGGGGATCAAGGAAGCCCTTCAGCCGCTCGAGCGCGAGGGCGGCGAGGGGCCATACCAGATCCAGTACGCGCTGCAGGATCTGATGCAGAAGAAGGTCGGCATCGTCCGCGTCGAGTCCGAACTGGAGGAAGCGGTCGAAAAGATCGGGGCGCTGTCCGAACGGGCGCAGGCCGTGTCGGCGCCGGGCAACCGCGAGTACAACCCGGGCTGGCATACCGCTTTGGACCTGCACAACCTGATGGTCGTTTCCGAGGCCGTGGCGCGGGCCGGCCTGATGCGGCGCGAGAGCCGCGGCGCCCAGTTCCGCGACGACTACCCGCAGAAGGACGAACATTTCGGCAAGGTCAACATCCGGGTCGCCAGGGGACCGGACGGCGAGATGGTGGTTGAAGAGATCCCGGTGGAACCGATGAGCGCAGAACTGACCAGGCTGGTCGAGGAGATGGGCTGAGATGGCCGCGACACAGTTCAAGATCTGGCGTCAGGACGGCGCCGAAGGCGAGGGCGGCTACCGGGACTACGCGACCGAGGTCACCGAAGGCATGGTCGTCCTGGACGCCGTCCACCAGATCCAGGCCGAGTCGGCGAACGACCTCGCCGTGCGCTGGAACTGCAAGGCCGGCAAGTGCGGCTCCTGTTCGGCGGAGGTCAACGGCACGCCGCGGCTGATGTGCATGACCCGGATGAGCGACCTGCCGACGGACCGCCCGGTGACGGTCGAACCGATGCGGGCGTTCCCGGTGATCCGGGATCTCGTCTGCGACGTGTCCTGGAACTACGAGGTCAAGAAGAAGATCCAGCCCTTCGAGCCGCGGCCGCCCGATGCCGAGGACGGCACCTGGCGGATCGCACAGGAGGATGTCGAGCGGGTGCAGGAGTTCCGCAAGTGCATCGAGTGCTTCCTGTGCCAGGACGTCTGCCACGTGCTCCGGGACCACCACCTGCACGACGAGTTCGTCGGCCCGCGCTTCTTCGTCTACAACGCCGCGCTCGAGATGCACCCGCTCGACACCGGGAACCGGTTGTCGGCGCTCAAGCGCGACGAGGGCATCGGCTACTGCAACATCACAAAGTGCTGCACGAAGGTCTGCCCGGAGCACATCACGATCACCGACAACGCGATCATCCCGCTCAAGGAGCGGGTGGTGACGGAGTTCTACGACCCGCTGAAGAAGCTGTTCCGGGTGTTCTCGGGAGGTTGAGGGCGGCGCGCGCCACGAACTTGTTCAGGTGTTCGCGGGCCGCATCCGCGTCGCCCCGGTTCAGCCGGCAAGGCCGGCTGGCCCTACAACTGCCCCAGCGCCTCACGCGCCGACTCGGCGTCCTCGTGCTCGGGCGCCATCTCCAGGAACTTCTCCAAGTGCCGGCGTGCATCCGCCGAGTCGGCGCTGCGGATGTAGAGCATCCCGAGTTGGAAGTGGGCCTTCGGCTGGTTGTCGTCCCAGGCGACCAGGGACTGGTAGTAGAGCTTTGCGTTGCCGAACTCGTTGTTCTCGAAGAGTTGGTTCGCCTGGTGCAGAACCTGGTTCCCGGCGGTCGGGTTGGCCTCGATCCAGGCCTTGCCGGCCTCGATCGAGTCCTCCAGGTGACCCTGCAGGACATGGCTGAAGAAGCTCATGCGCAGCGCCTCGGTGTTCCGTGGATCGAGCTCCAGCGTGCGCCCCAACGCCTCCAGGGCCGGTCCCCAGTTCTGGTTGTTGAAGTGGATGGTGCCGATGTTCCGGTAAGCCTGGTAGAGCTTCGGGTTCAGCGAAGCCGCTTCGGTAAACAGCTCGACGGCCCTCTCTTCGTTGCCATCACGAACCGCCGCAACCCCCTGCGAGAAAACGCCGGGCGCGATCTCCATTCCCATGCCGGCCTCGATCGCCTGCTGCTTCGCGTCCTCGACACGGGGGTCGCCAGCGGCCAGGAAGATGTCGAAGGCCATGCCCACGAACTCCGACGGCAGTTCCTCCAACTCGAGGTACTTGTCCAGCGGCGCCAGCGCCTCCGCGGGCTTCCCCATGCCGTGCAGGATCGCGGCGATCGTCCGGTAGGCGGCGGCGATGGTGGGATCGAGTTCGAGCGCCTTCTCGAACAGGGCCAGAGCACTCTCGGCGTCGCCTCCCTGGATCGCCCGGATGCCGTCGTTGAAGTTGTCGACGGCCTGCTGCTTGACCATAGTCGCTTCGTCGAGGACCCGGATGGTGAACGTAGTGTCGCGGCCCTCGCTGATGCGGAACTCTCTCTCCTGGTCCGGAAAACCTTCCTTCCGCAGCAGTACCTTCCATGGCTCTTCCGCCGGCTTCAGCCGGATCTTGAGCTTGCCGTTCTTCCGCGTTTCCGCTTCCAGAACCTCGCCCTCGGGCGACGTGAAGGTGAGGTACGCGGGCCCCAACTCCTGGTCTTGCATGTCGAGTATCTGAAGCGTCAGTTCGCTCCGCTGGGCTGTCGCGGCGGAGGCGAACAGGAGCAGGGCAAGAGGGAGAATTCGAAGAGCGAGTTTCTGCATCGTCTGGTACCTCTGGGTCGGCGGCCGCACCCGCGGGCCGGCGCTTCACTTGGGAGAGTGTGGAGGGATGGGAATGATCCTATCGCTTGACGCAGACTTCGCGTGTGGGGGATCGTACGGCCATGGATGTCGACGACTTCTTCGAACTGCTCTCCACCGCGCGCTCGGTGCGGCGCTACAGCCCCGAGCCGATCCCGGATGAGGATCTGGCGCGCATTCTCTATGCCGCGAGCCGAGCGCCGTCCGGTACCAACCGGCAGCCCTTCCGCTTCATCGTCCTGCGGGATGGCCCCCGGGCGCGGCGTGCCCGCCGGTTGCTGGGCGAGTCCTTCCGGCGCGGTTGGGCGCGCAAGACGGAGGAGGAGGGCTGGAATCGGGGGTCGGCCGCCGACCCGAACTCGCCGAAGTCGCGGGCCAACCGGGCGATCCAGCACTACGTCGACCACTTCGAGCGGATCCCCGCGGTCATCATCGCCTGCTATGTCCGCTACCGGGCGCTGACCCACTCCGAGGGCGCGTCGGTCTTTCCGGCCTGCCAGAATCTGTTCCTGATGGCGCGGGCGCTGGGTTACGGCGCCTGCTACAGCGGTTGGCACCACGCGGTGGCGGACGAACTGCGCGAGATTCTGGGTGTTCCTGCCGATGTCGAGCTGTCGCTCACGATCACGATCGGCAAACCTCTGGGGCGGCACGGACCACTCCGCCGGCGGCCGATCCGCGACACGGTCTTCAATGACGCATGGGAGCAGGGCGCGGAGTGGATCGACGATCCGCCGGATGCGCGCCTTTCCAAGCGGCGCTGATCGTTCGGCTCTACTCCTGCGGCAGCGCGTACGCAACGAGCGAGTGCTCCTGGCCGCGGTCGCCGACCGGCACGACGATGAACTGGCGCCCAGCGACCGTATAGGTCATCGGGCCGCCGCCCGGGGTGTCGGGCAACTCCGTACGCCAGAGCTCTTCGCCGGTCGCCTTGTCGAAGGCGTAGAGGAAACCGGTGGACGGGCCGCGCCGAGCGTAGTTGCCCGGCTCCTGCTCGCTCGTGACGACGAATACCAGCCTGGCTGTCGCCATCGGCCATCCAGGAGTGAGCCCCGAGAGCGGCCAGGCACCGAGCGGACCGAGCCCCAGGTCGGCGATCGCCGGATGGTCGCTCGGACCGTCGCCGAGCGGGGTCTGCCACAGGATTTCGCCGCGGTTCAGATCGATCGCGGTGAGCCGGCTCCAGGGCGGTTTGATCAGCGGCAGACCCTCGGGCCCGGCGGGGAACGTGAATCCGGGCAGGTAGTCGCGGTCGGAACGCTGGCGTGCGGTCGGGGGGCTCAGCGACATCGTGCCGAGACGGGTCTGCGACGGCACGAACAGGACACCGCTTTCCGGGTCGACGGCAGCGCCGCCCCAGTTCGCTCCCCCTGCCTGACCAGGCAGTTGCGCCATCGCCGCCTTGCCGTTGTTGCCGGCCACGATCGGCGGCGTGAACAGCGGGCCGCCGAGGAGCGTCTTGCGGTAAATCTCCTTCGCCTTGGCGTTGAGCTCCGGCGTGAAGTCGATCAGGTCGCTCTCGCGCACCCCTTGGCGGTCGAAGGGCGGTGGCTTGGTGGGGAAGGGCTGCATGCTCGCGGTCCACTCGCCCGGGACGGTGCTCTCCGGCACCTTGCGCTCCTCGATCGGCCACACCGGCTCGCCGGTCTTGCGGTCGAAGACGTAGGTGAAGGCCTGCTTGCTCACCTGCGCCACCGCCTCTATGCGCTTCCCGTCGACCTCGATGTCGAGCAGGATGGGCGCGCAGGGGAAGTCGTAGTCCCAGAGGCCGTGCCGCACCGCCTGGAAGTGCCACTTCTTCTCGCCGGTCGCGGTGTCGATGGCGACCAGGCTCTCGGCGTAGAGGTTGTCGCCGTGGCGGTGGCCTCCGTAGTAGTCGCTGGTCGGCGTGCCGGTGCCGAAGTAGACCCAGCCGGTCTCGTCGTCGCAGCTCATCCACGACCACACGTTGCTGTTGCCCGAGTAGCGCCAGGACTCATCGTGCCAGGTCTCCGCGCCGGGCTCGTCACCCTGGGGCACGGTGTGGAAGACCCACTTCTTCTGGCCGGTGCGGATGTCGTAGCCGCGGATGTGGCCGGCGGGCATCTCCTGGGTCAAGGAGAAGTCCATGATCGTCATGCCCATGAGAATCGTGTCGCCGCAGACGATCCCGGGGGAGTTGGCGCCGGTCTCGCGCATCTGCTCCGGGGCGCCGATGTCGCCCCGCATGTCGACCACGCCGGCTTCGCCGAACTCGAGGTCGGGCTTGCCGGTCTTGGCGTCGAGAGAGACGAGTTGGTGGGTGCCCGTGACCAATACGATTCGCTGCATGCCGCGGTGCTCCCAGGACTCGATGCCACGCTGGGTGAAGCCGCCGTGGGTCGGGATACCGCGCTCGTAGGCCAACGGGTCGTAGGTCCAGAGTTCTTCGCCGGTCGTGGGGCCTATGGCGCTCACGAGGTTCATGGCCGACACTGCGTAGAGCGTGTCGTTCACCATGAGCGGCGTACCCTTGAGGTCACCGGCGAGCGTCCTCGTTTCGACACGACTGTCAGGTGTAACCCAGCGCCAGGCGACTTCGAGTTTCAACACGTTCGATGCGTCGATCTGGGCCGCCGGCGAGTACTTCGTGCTGGCGCGGTCGGCGGCGTAGTGGCGCCACTCGATCGTCTCCTGCGCGCCGGCGGCGGAGCAGGCGAGCAGCGTCACCACGAGGCGCAGTACGAACAGGATGGTCGAGTCGCGGCGGCTCATGGTGGAGTCCTCCTCGGGTGCAAGTCGCGCCGCGTTCCGGCGCCGGCGGGAGCGGATCAGCGTCCCTTGAATTGGGCGGGCCGCTTCTCGAGGAAGGCAAGCACTCCTTCGCGAGAGTCCTCGGTAGCCCCGGCCTCGGCCTGGAGTCTCGCCTCCAGGTCGAGCTGCTGCTCGTACACGTTCTGCCAGGTGGCCCAGTAGGCCTTGCGGATCATCGCCAGGGAGCGCGGTCCGTTGGCCAGGCGCTGCGCCAGTTCGGTGGCGCCCTCCATCAGGGACTCCTGGTCTTCGTACAGGCGGTTGATCAGGCCCCACTCGAACGCCTTGTCGGCCGGCAGACGCTCGGCGAGCATCGAGAGTTCCACAGCGCGGCCCCAGCCGATCAGGCGCGGCAGCATGAAGGTGGCGCCGCCGTCGGGCACCAGTCCGATGCGCGCGAATGCCTGCAGGAAGAAGGCCTGCTTCGAGGCGCACACCATGTCGCCGATCAGGGCGAAGCTCATGCCGACGCCCGCCGCGGCCCCGTGCACTGCCGTGACGATCGGCATGTCGAGGTCGCGGAGCGACAGCAGCAGGGGATGGTAGTTGTTGCGCAGGTTCTCGCGGGCCGTCGGGTTTGCGGCGCCCTCCGGCTGCCTGCCGCGGCCGGACAGGTTGGCGCCCGAGCAGAAGGCGCGGCCCTCACCGGTGAGCAGGAGGGCGCGCACGCCGCTCTCGGGATCGCGGATACGCAGGACGGCGTCGCCCAATTCGGCGACCATCTGCGCGTCCGTTGCGTTGAGCACCTCCGGGTGGTTCAGCTTGATGACGGCGAGATCCTCGTCCCGTTCGAGCAGGATCCGTTCGTAGTTCATTGCTCCTTCATTCCTCCGGGTGCTTCTCCCTCATCGCGTCGAGGGCGCTCCCGATCAGCTCTTCGAGCACGCCCATGTCGATGTCGGCCAGCTTGTTGATGTAGAGGCAGGACTTGCCGGTCCGGTGCTTGCCAAGTCGGGAGAGGAGCTCGTCATGGTTCGAGAACCCGGGCATGACATAGACGGTCAGGCTCTGCTTGCGGGGCGAGAAACCGATGCGCGGCCACTCGCCGGAGCGGCCGCTCGCGTAGCGGTAGCGATAGGTGCCGAAACCGACAATCGCGGCGCCCCACATCCGGGGCTCTTCGCCGGTGATCCGCTTCATCAAATCGAGCACGGTGAAGCTGTCCTCGCGCCGCCGCTCGTTGCCGACCGAGCCCAGGAACACCTCGACGTCGGCGTCGTTCTGCTTCGTCTTCAGTTCGCTCACAAGCGACCCTCGATCGGGGCAAGAAACCACCGCCCTGCGGAAGGAAGCGGCTACCGTAGCAGACGGCCGGATGCAGCCGGAGTGCGCCGCTGACTGCGGGGTGTGTCATCCGAGCGCTCGATGACTCGCGCACGGAATGGTTCGCGGGTGGCGCGGGTCGCGCCACCCGGCTTGGCTTATGCTCGACAGGACATGAGCGCGAACGGCCACTACTGCATCATGGGCATCGGCGACATGGGCTTCCACATCGCCGAGGCGTTCGGACGCGAGGGCCGGAGCCTGACCCTGATCGACATCGATCCGGACAAGGGGCAGCGGATCGAGGAGGAGCTGGACGCGTCCTTCGTGGTCGGCAACGGCGCCCACCAGGCGGTGCTCGAGCGGGCTCACGTCGATGCCGCGGACCTGTTCATCGCGGCTTCTTCGTCGGAGGAGGCGAACCTGGTGGCCTCCGTGATCGCCCGCAACCTGGGCGCCAAGCGGTGCGTAGTGCGGCTTGACACGTCGGAGGACCTGACCGTCTACCGCCGCTCCTACGAGCGGTTGTTCGGGGCCGACCTCCTGCTGTCGCCCCAGAGTCTGGCGACCAACGCGATCCTGAACGTCGTGCTAGGCCACCACACCTACGAGGTCGACTACCTGGCCAAGGGGCGTTTCGAGTTGAGGACGATCCAGGTGCAGGCGAGCAGCGCCGTCGCCAGCCGGCCGCTCCGGGAGCTGCCTCTTCCCGAGGGCGCCCGGATCGTCGGCTACTTCGACGCGGAGCACGAGCTGTCGATCCCTGGGCCGGACCTGCAGGCCGCGCCGGGTGGACTGGCGATGGTCCTGTGCCGCACGCAGTCCACCCACGACGTGGAGGAGTTGTTCGCGTCCCGCGTCGAACATCCCCACACCGTGGCCGTTGCCGGCGGCAGTTCGGCCGCGGTCGCGCTGGTCAAGGCGTTGCGGAACGAGGTCAAGCGGCTGCGCTGGATCGAGCGCGACCGGCGGCGCGCCGAGTTCCTGGCGCAGTCGTTTCCCGATGTCGAGGTGCTGCACGGCGACCCGATCGATGCCGCGACCATGGAGAGCGAGGGACTCGGCCGGGCCGACGTTCTGATCGCAGCCACCAGCCACGATGACAGCAACGTGGTGGCGGGGCTGATCGCCCAGGAGTTGGGCGTGCGGCAGGTGGTCGCTCTGATCCACTACACGACGAGCCGGCTCTGGCAGCGGGTCGGCGAAGTCGAGCTCGTGTCGCCGCACTCCCTGGCGATCGACCATGTGCGCAACTTCGTCGCCAACGGCTACAAGGCGAACCTGGTCAACCTGGCCGACGGCGCCCTGCAGGTGGTTCAGCGCGTGATCCACGAGGCCAGCCCGGCGGCGGGCGCCACGCTTGCCGACCTCCAGGCGCCCAGGGGCCTGATCGTGGGCGCGGTGGTGCGTGGCGACCGGGTGTTCATGCCGGAGCGCGGCAACGTGCTGCGCGCGAACGACCAGGTCATCCTGTTCGTGCACCGCTCGCAGATCCAGATGGCCCGGCTCCTGTTCCCGGGCAGCGAAAGCGAAGTCGCCAGCTAGCCCGCATGTTTCACCGATGCGGCTTAGGAGCTCGTTTTGGAGCTGAGGCGGGCGTTTGAGCGTTGGCCGCGCGCTATCGGTGGGCGTCAGGGGTGGTGAGCGGGTTCGAGTCGGTGCTCGGAGGCGTGGCAAGGCCGTGCGGCGGCGCTGCTGGGTGGTCTTCGGGCGCACTCCGGCCCGGTAGGGATGCGAGGCGCCGTATTGTGGGGTCGGGTTGGCGTCCGGCCTCAGGCCGGCGGGTGGTAGAGGGGTTTGCTTCGGAGGTTTGCCAGGGCCTGGGCGAAGTCGTTCTGCCAGGGGAAGGCTGTTGGCAGGTGGATCCAGATGCGGCGGTGTGTGATGCGTATGCGGGCGGCGATCTTCAGGAACTGGAGGCGCAGGGTGCCGCACTGCAGGCGGGCCTTTGAGGTGCCTGGCAGGGCGAGTCGTCGCACGGCGGCGAGCAGGACGTAGGCGAAGGAGGAGAAGTAGAGGCGCAGTTGATTGGCGGCCATGGTGGCGGTCGAGGTGCGGTCGGCGAACAGGTCGAGCTGCTGCTCCTTGATGCGGTTCTCCATGTCTCCGCGGGCGCAGTAGAGCTGCTCGTAGAGTGCCTGCTTGCCGGCGCGGCTTTTCGGCAGATTGGAGACGATGAAGCGAGGATTGCCGCCCTTCTCGAGCCATTCCGCCTTGCCCGCCACGCGCCTCTTGCGAGACCAGGTGGAGCGTGTCCGGTAGCGGAACTCCCGGAACCGGCGCGACGCCTTGCCGGTGGCGCAGAAGCGCCGCCGCGACTTCGCAAGCGCCTTCGCAAGCCGCCTCGCAAGGCGCGGATTCTTTGCCACGCCGAACACGTAGAAGAGTCCCTGCGTCTCGCACCAGGCCATGATCCGCTCCCGGCAGAAGCCCGAATCGCCGCGCAGGATGATCCGCGTGTCCGGCCACGCTTCTCGAATCCGGGCGACGATCGGCGCCAACTCGCGGACCGTGCCGGCGCTTGCGTCCTCATCCGCGCACCGCAGCCGCGCAAGCAGCAGGTGCTCGCCGCAGAACGCGTACAGCGGCATGTAGCAGTAGCACCGGTAGTAGCCGTGAAAGAACCGACCCTCCTGGGTCCCGTGCAGCGGATCGTCCGTCGCGTCGAGGTCCAGCACGATCTCCGCGGGAGCCTCCTCGTGAGCCTCCAGGAACAGCTCCACCAACAAACCGTCCAGTGCCGCACTGTCCGCCGGAATCCGCTTGTAGCGGTCCACTGAAGCTTTCTCCGGCAGGGACAACTCCAGCCGATTCAACCCGGATGCGCTCGCCAGAGGGCGACCCTTGTCCCGCGCCCGAAGACGATCCGCTCCCGTGATGTCCCGCTTGCCCACCAACAGCGCCATGAACGCGTCAAGGCGCAGCTGAGTGTGATCATTCAGGTCCTCGTAGCCCAGAGCCAGACCGTAGACACGCTGAGACACCAGCTCCCGGACCGTGTGCTCCACCGCCGACGGATTCCGGTAGTCCCGAAAACAAGACGCCATGCGCGCCAACAGGCCGATCCGAGCGTCCGCTTCCCGAAGCAGCAAGCCGCCGCCCTCCGTCGTCAACCGACCGCCGTCGAAACAAGCCGTCACCCGGCGACGACCGTGGAATCCGAACTCAAGCTGCGACGAAGTACACTCTGTGATCACGGGCCTCACTCCTGCGGGTAGACCAAATGTCTGATAACACTTGGATTATCCGCCGGATGAGGCCCGATCTCAAATCACCCCGTGAGATATGCGGGCTAGCGCACGGCGCACGGGCGCACGGGCGGGGGCGCACCCGTCCGCTCCTGCGGCCGGAGGGGAGGGTCCCTGCGGCCGCTCGCGCTCTCTGAGTTGATGTGAGGTCGGCGCTCGCTGCGGTCGGCTGCGCTCCGGTTGGGTGTCGGTCGATGCAGGGGCATGGGCCGTCGCTTGCCGACAGCCTCGCTGGGACCCTCCCCTCCGGCCTCCGGCGCGACTGGACGGGGTCGGACGGCCGGGGTGCCGGGAGGGGACCGCCGCCTACAAGCTGTTCTACGACCGCAAGAAGGGCGCCTGACGCCGTTCCCTCGCCGGCTCGTCAGTTCGAGCCGGTTGGGATGTCGCTGAAGGCGCGGTCGCGGTCGACGCGGATCTCGCCGGGCAGGGTGAGCACCCGCTCGGCGATGATGTTGCGCAGGATCTCGTCCGTGCCGGCGGCGATCCGCATTCCCGGCGCCGCCAGGTAGGCGTAGTGGAACATGCCGCCCGAGGGGGCGTCTTCGCGGCCGCTGACGGAACCGGCGACATCGAGCAGGTCGGCGGCGAAGGAGGCGATGTCCTGCCGGGCGCTGGCGGTGATCACCTTGCAGATCGAGTTCTCGGGTCCCGGCTGCTTGCCCTGGGAGATGGCGGTCAGGGTGCGCAGGAAGGTCAGCTCGACGCCGCGGCACTGCACGTACCAGTCGGCGATCCGGTCGCGCACGGCGCTCTGTGCCGCCGCGGGTTCGCCGTCGATCTCCAGTTCCGAGGCGATTCGCAGGGCGTCGCTCCAGTCCGGCGTCATCTGGTATCTGCCGTGGCGCTCGTTCATCAGCGTCGTGATCGCGACCTGCCAGCCGGCGCCGACCTCGCCGAGCCGGTTGTGGTCCGGGATCCGCACGTTCTGCAGGAAGACCTCGTTGAACTCGGCGGTGCCGGGAATCTGCCGGATCGGCCGCGGGTCGATGCCCGGGGACTTCATGTCGACGACGAAGAAGGTCAGGCCCTTGTGCTTGGGCACGGTCGGATCGTGCCGCGTGACCAGGATGCCCCAGTCGGCGAAGTGGGCGCCCGAGTTCCAGACCTTCTGGCCGTTGACGACCCACTCGTCGCCGTCGCGCTCGGCGCGCGTGCGCAGGCCCGCGAGGTCGGAACCCGCTCCGGGCTCGGAGAAGAGCTGGCACCAGATCTCCTCGCCGCTGGCCAGCTTGGGCAGGTAGCGGCGCTTCTGTTCCTCCGTGCCGTGGGCCATGATCGCCGGTGCGCAGGTGCCGTGGCCGATGCTCAGGTAGCCGCCGGGAACGTCGAACTTCGCCTCTTCCTGGTCCCAGATCACGCCCTCCATGAAGGTCGCGCCGCGGCCGCCGTGCTCCTTCGGCCAGGTGATGCAGGCCCAGCCGGCGTCGTACTTCTTCTGCTGCCACTCCTTGACCGCGGCCAGCCCTTCCTGCTCGGAGACTCCGGCGTACCGGGACGTGTCACCGGGAGACAGGGGTTCGGCATTGGCGCCGAGCCAGGCGCGCGCCTCGGCGCGGAAGGTGGCCTCTTGTGGTGAGTCCTGGAAGTCCATGGATCGTCTCCTGGGTGGCGTTCGCGGTCGGTTGGCGCCGGTCTGCTACGGGAAGGGCAGATTGTAGTCCGTTTGAGCGACGGCTTGAACAGAGTCACGCCGGCTTCGCGCCGCGCGGAGGTTGGCGATACGTGTCCAGAGCGGCGGCATTGCGACACAGGGGCGAGACCCCGGAGTGCGAGATACGATCCCGCCGATGATTGGGGGCGCGGCAGGATGACCGAGGTCCGGCTGACCAAGGCCTGGCGCGATCTGGACGAGGCCGCGATCGCCGCGCTGCCAGGCCAGTTGGGCGTGTTCGAGATCGGTGACGCGGAAGGCGGCACCCTGGAACTGGGCTTCGCCGGCGGCCGCTCCCGCTTCGGCCTGCGCAGCGCGATTGCCGAGGCGGCTGCCAAGCACGAGCGGGCAGCCCGGTTCCGCTACGAGGTGACGATGCAGTACTGGAGCCGCTTCGAGGAGCTGCTCGCGGTCTACGTCGCGGATCATGGTGAGCTGCCGGCCGGCAACGCGGACCGGGGCGACCGTCGGGTGGGCCGGATCACGGCTGCCGGGAGGTGAGCGGATGGACTTCGAACTCAGCACCGAACAGAAGCTGATCCTGGAGACCGTGCGCCGCTTCGTGCGCGAGGAGATCGTGCCGCTCGAGGCGGACCTCGACCCGGACGCGAGCGAATTGCCGCCGCACCATCGCGAGCGCCTGGTGGCGATGACGAAGGACTTGGGCTTCTTCGGCCTGGACATTCCCGAGGAGTACGGCGGCCCCGGCATCGATCTGGTCACCAGGACGCTGATGGCGTTCGAGATGGCGCAGCACCGGGCCGGCCTGTACGCGCCGTGCTACGGCGTCTTCGGCGGCGCCGGTCTGGCCCAGTTGTACGAGGCGGACGACGACCAGAAGGAGCGCTATCTCTATCCCGTGCTGCGCGGCGAGAAGCGGGGATTCTTCGCCCTGACCGAACCCTCGGGCGGCAGCGATCCGGCCCGCGCGATCCGCACCACGGCGGTGCACGACGGCGACGGCTGGATCATCGACGGCGAGAAGACCTTCATTTCGGGCGCCGACAAGGCGGACTTCGGGATCGTCTTCGCGCGCACCGACCCGGAACTCGGGCGCAAGGGGATCACCTGCTTCCTGGTCGACACGGACATGCCCGGCTTCCGCGTCCGCCGCATCATCCACACGCTCCGATCGACCCACTACGCGGCGGAACTCGAGTTCAACCGGGTCCGGGTGCCGGACGGCAACGTGCTCGGCGAGGTGAACCAGGGCTTCGCGATCGCCAATGACCGCTTGAGCCGCAACCGGATCCCGTACGCGGCGGGTTGCGTGGGCGTGGCGCTCAAGGCGCAGGAGATGGCGATCGCCTACGCCAAGACCCGCAAGACGTTCGGCGACTACCTGTCGACCCGCCAGGCCGTGCAGTGGATGATCGTCGACAATGAGATCGATCTGCGCACGGCCAGGGCGTTGACCCTGGAGGCGGCCGCGCGCGCCGATGCCGGCAAGCCGTTCCGGACCGAGGCGGCGATCTGCAAACTGGTCGCGAGCGAGGGGGCGAGCCGGGTGGTCGACCGTGCCATGCAGATCCACGGCGGCTACGGGATGACGAAAGACCTGCCGCTTGAGCGCTGGTACCGGGAACTCCGCATCCGGCGGGTGGGTGAGGGGTCGAACGAGATCCAGCGCCTGATCGTCGCCCGCGACATCATCGGCGGTTCGTTCCACTGAGCATCGGAGCGGCGCCGTGACCGCTGAGCGGCAGGGCGTCGCCGAATGGCTCGGTGAGACGTCATCGCAAGAGAGGAGTCCGACATGAACGTTGCTCGCATCGAGACCCGCCACTGCGATGCCGGTTGGCGGAACTACCACTTCGTGAAGCTCACCACCGACGACGGTGTCGTCGGCTGGAGCGAGTACGACCAGCACCAGGGCGCGCTCGGCGTGACAACGGTGATCGAACAGTTGGGCGAACTGGTCGTCGGCATGCGGGTCGCCGACCTGGAGCGGATCTACCAGCGCCTGCTGACGCGGGCGCGGCAGTCGATGTCCGGGGTGATGGCGATGGCGATCGGGGCGATCGAGAACGCCTTGCTGGACGCCCGGGCCAAGGAACTGGGCGTGCCCTGTTGCGACCTCCTCGGTGGACGGGTGCGGGACCGGGTGCGGGTGTACTGGTCGCACTGCGCGACGTGGCGGATCGGGTTGCCGCAGTACTACGGGAACGCGATCACCGACGTCGACGGCGTCGTGGCGCTCGGCGCCGAGGTCCGGGAACGCGGCTTCACCGCGCTCAAAACGAACATCTTCGACTACAGCAGCGGCTCGCCGCGCGGCTGGGCGCCGGGCTTCGGCCGCCCCTTCGAGCCCGGGCAGAACGTTGACCGCCAAGTGATCTCGAACGTGCGTCGGCACCTCGAAGCGCTGCGCGAGGGCGCGGGACCGGACGTCGACATCCTGCTCGACCTGAACTTCAACGCGAAGATCTCGGGCTACCGCCAGATCGTGCGCGCGCTCGCCGACCTCGACCTGTTCTGGGTCGAGATCGACACGCCCTCCGCGGAGGGGCTGGCGACGGTGCGGCAGGAGAGCGCGCACCCGATCAGCTCCTGCGAGACCCTGATCGGGAGCGCCGCGTTCCTGCCGTTCCTGCGCGCCGAGGCGGTGGACGTGGCGATCATCGACGCGGTCTGGAACGGCGTCTGGCAGTCCATGAAGATCGCGGCTCTGGCTGGCGCCTACGAGGTGAACGTAGCGCCGCACAACTACTACGGCCACCTGGCGACGATGATGAACGCCCACATGAGCGCCGCGGCGGCGAACCTGCGGATCATGGAGACCGACATCGACCGGCTGCCATGGGACGGAGAGGTCTTCACGCACGAGCCCGAGTTCGAGGACGGCGGCCTCCTGGTCGTGCCCGAGCGGCCGGGCTGGGGCACGGAGCCGGATGAGGCGGGGCTGGCCCGGCATCCGCCGACGTAGGAGCAGCCGCAGCGGAGGTTGCTGCGTTGCGGTGCAGGGAACTGGGCGCGCCTACCGACCTGTCAATCGCTCAGTCGCTGCAGAAGGTCCTCCGCGCTCCCGCACTCTTGCGCCGCCCGCATCAGTTCCACCGGCGACTTGTCGCCGAAGACGGCGAGACGCGCCGCGAGGTCGGCGTCGACGGCTACGCCGCGGCTCTCGAGCAGAGCTGCCACCGCGGCGATCATGCCTTCCGCGCGACCTTCCACCCGACCTTCCGCCCGGCCTTCCGCCCGGCTCTCGTCGCGCTCGTGCCGTAGCCACCGATCCTGGTCGGGGCCCGTCCCTTCGCGTGCGCCCAGGGCGCGGCCCACCCGGCGCAGCACGGTCATCGTCTGGTCGCTGGGCAGGTGCTCGTTGAGAGCGCGGTGGATCTCCTCCGCCGTCCAGCCGGGGAAGGCGCGACTGGACGGTGTGCTCTCGAACCGGCCGTTCTCGAGAAGGTGGATCGTGAGCCCCGATCTGCGTGACTTGGGTTGGCTTGCCGCGCGCTCGTCGGGCACGTCGACCCAGACCTCCGGGAAGCCCCATGCCTCGTAGCGCGGCAACTTGCCGCGCCGGACATCGGTGGAGTGGTCGACTTCCAGGACGACATCCGGCAGGTCGCCTCCATCTACGTCGACTCTCGGGCTCAGTCCGACCGCGGCCGGCGGGTTGACGTACACGATCTGGTCCGCCTGCATGAGCACCCTCATCTTGCCGCTGGCGAAGAACCGCACCAGGTCCGTCGTCCCGAACGTCTCGATGAGCGATCCGCTGGAGGCTGCGATCCGTTCGGCCAGCCTCGCCAGGCGTTGGGAGGGCCGTTCGTGGAACAGAGTCGTCTCGCAAACCACCATCGCCGTCTCGGTCCGGCTGTCCCAGTACTCGACCCGGCCTTCGTGATCTTCGATCTTCTCCCGCGGGATCCGGACCGCCTCGCAACCGGGGAAGTCTGTGGGGTCGAGCCGCCAGCCGTCAGCGTCGAGCTGGGCGCCCACCGGCCCGGCGGCAGCTTCTCGGGGGTCAGTCCCCTCGCCCTCCAGGTTGGGAAGAACTGCAGCGACACCATCAGCCATGGCCCTAGACTACAGCCGATAACGCAGAACGGAAGGATCGAAACGCAGCTCTGGGACGCGGCGAACGAGCTGCGGGCGAACTCGCGGTTGGTCCGGTGTGGACTCGTTTGCCGACCCTCCCCGGCTGGGGGTTCGAGACCCGGATGATCCACGCCGGGGCCGCGCCCGAGCCGATCTCCGGTGTTCCAGCCAGCATCCGGTGCGTCTTGTGCGTCTCAGCTTGGTGCGGGGGAGTAGTATCGCGCTGAGGCCCCAAGAAAGGGGCCGACTTTGACGATACGGAGGCACGAGACATGACATCAGCTTCAAAGGCGTCCTTGCCTGCCCCGTTCGCCCTGCAATTCGAGGCGCGACTGGCCGTGCAGCGCGCCGAGTATGGCGCTCGGATCGAGATGACGGGCCAAGCGGTATCTGTATACGAGAGGGACGATGATGTCTATGCCGTACACGGCGTGAAGCCGGGCGGCGTGGTGGGCTTTGGAGCCTCCATCAAGGAGGCATGCCGCGATCACACCCAGAGACTGGGACTCGTACTCGACGATCTGCTTCAGGAGTCCGCGTCGTATGACGAGTTCGAGCGTCGGGCCCAGGCACTCTTCGCCTACGAGAGTCCGTGGTCGCGACAGCGGTTCGACAGGGCACTGGAGGAGGCGGTAGCGTCTCTGTTCTCAAGCGACGAGACTTCAGTTGCTGAGCCCGACCACTCCATGCCTCCTTCGTGGCGCCCGGTCGGTCCTGACCAGCATCTGTCGGTACCGGTGACGAGCCTCATTCACCGGAATGCTTGATGGGGCAGGTCTTGTACCGGGATGTCCTGAGGATGCTGGACGTCTGCGCTGAGGGCCACGAGAGAAGAGAGACGAAGCACCACCTTCGGGTCAGCTACCGTGGTCGCCTGTACCCATCGCTGCCGTTGGGGCAGCACAGCCGGAGGAAGTCGAAGAGGGGAGAGATCGCGTTGCACCATGTGCGCTCGATGTGCAAGGAACTCGGAATCCTGGACTGCGCATCGGCAGAGCTTCCGCAACTGCGACGAGGGCGTGCGAAGGGCAGGCCACGGAGGAGCAGGAGTCGAAGTCGGGAACAAGGAGCCGGGCGCACCGAGATCACACTGATCTTCAGGAGGTTCGACGCCGAGAGCGAGGAACAGCATCGTGCTCTCATCGACGTCTTCAACCGAGAAGGAACCCTGAAACTCAAGCTCAGCGGCAGGAAGTTCCATGCCGAGCGGATCACGAAGATCCCGACTGAGGACGACCTGACGATGGTTGTCAGAGGTAGGTGGGTCGATTCGTGATTCCGCTGTCAGTGCTTCATTAGGGGGAACTGCGCGTGCACACGGTGCCAAGCTTGGGCGAGGGCGTCAGCCACGCTTTAGACTACAGCCGATGACGCCGAACGAGGGGATCGAGGCGCGTCTCTGGGACGCGGCGAACGAACTGCGGGCCAACTCCAGGCTCAGGGCGTCGGAGTACTCGACGCCGGTGCTGGGGCTGGTGTGTCTGCGCTATGCGGACCACAGGTTCCAGGCGGCCAGGGAGGAGATCGAAGGTGCGTCAAGTAGGCGGCGTCAAGTCGGGCCGGCGGACTACCAGGCGCGGGGCGTGCTTTACGTGCCCCTGGAGGCGAGCTATCGGCGCCTGACCCGGCTGCCGGAAGGCGAGAACGTCGGCGCAGCCGTCAACGAGGCGATGCGTGCTGTCGAAGCGACCAACCCGGACCTGAAGGACATTCTTCCGAAGACCTACAACCGCTTCGACAATGCTCTCCTGAGCGAGCTTCTGAAGACGATGAACTCGGTGCCGATGGACATCGAAGGCGACGTGTTCGGGAAGATCTACGAGTACTTCCTGGGCAAGTTCGCGATGGCCGAAGGGCAGAAGGGAGGAGAGTTCTTCACCCCGACCTCGATCGTGCGGCTGATCGTCGGCATCATCGAGCCCTTCCGGGGGCGCATCTTCGACCCGGCCTGCGGCACTGGCGGCATGTTCCTCCAGTGCGCCCGCTTTGTGGAAGAGCATCGCAGGGACCCCAGCGCGGAGCTCTCGGTCTTCGGGCAGGAGCGCGTGGCGGAGACGGTGAGGCTGGCGAAGATGAACCTCGCCGTCCACGGCCTGGAGGGCGACATCCGGCAAGGCAACGCCTACTACGAGGATCTGCATCGGTCCCCCGGCCGATTCGACTTCGTGATGGCGAATCCGCCCTTCAATGTGAAGAAGGTGGACAAGTCGCGGCTCAAGGAAGACAAGCGCTTCGGCTTGGGGCGGCCCCGGGCCGACAATGCCAACTACCTGTGGATCCAGATCTTTGCGAGCGCCTTGGCCGAGGGCGGCCGGGCCGGCTTCGTGATGGCGAACTCCGCCGCCGACGCCGGGCACTCGGAACTTGAGCTTCGGAGGAAGCTGATCCAGAGCGGCATCGTGGACGCGGTCGTTGCCGTGGGACCGAATTTCTTCTACACCGTGACCCTGCCCTGCACGCTGTGGTTCCTGGACAGGGGCAAGCAGGACACGGACCGGGCCGACCGGGTGCTGTTCGTGGACGCGCGAGAGGTCTACCGGCAGGTCGACCGCGCCCACCGCGACTGGACGGAGGCGCAGATCGAGTTCCTGGCGAACATCGCTCGTCTTTGGCGGGGCCGGGCGCCGGAGAACTTGCACGATGGCACCGAGATGCTCGCTGAGCACTTCGGGTCGACGCCGGGGTACCGGGATGTGCCCGGCCTTTGCAGGTCGGCGACACTGGCCGAGATCGACGCGCAAGGCTGGAGTCTGAATCCGGGCCGCTACGTAGGCGTGGCCGAGAGGCAAGAGGATGAGTTTGACTTCAAGGTACGGCTCCGCGAGCTGCACGCGGAACTGGAGCGGTTGAACCAGGAGGGTTGGGAGCTCGAGGAGCGGATTGCGGAGAACGTAGCGTTGTTGCTGGAGAGAGAGAAGTGAGATTGGGGAGCGTCATCGCCGTCAATCCAGAGTCCGTCGCCAAGGGCTACCCGCATGAGGAGATCGAGTATGTCGATATCTCGTCAGTTGGCAGCGGCACACTGAGGGGAACCCGACGCCTTTCTCTTGCCGACGCGCCGAGCCGAGCGAGAAGAATCGTCAGACAGGGAGACACCCTGCTCGCGACCGTCCGACCAAACTTGAGGGCCTTCTGGTTTGCTCGGGAACCGGCTCGTAACACTGTAGCTTCCACAGGTTTCGCCGTGCTGAGGGCAACAGCCGGGCTTGACGAGCGTTACCTCTACTATTTGATCTCGGACCAGGGCTTCACCGACTACTTGGCGGCCAACGTCAAGGGAGCTGCTTATCCGGCCGTAGACGTCGAGACGATCAGGCGCGCCGAGGTGTCAATCGCTTCGATGGAAACCCAACGCAAGATCGCGGCCATCCTCTCGGCATACGACGACTTGGTCGAGAACAACCTACGCCGGATCGAGGTCCTGGAGGAGATGGCGCGGAACCTCTACCGCGAGTGGTTCGTTGAGTTCCGGTTCCCGGGTCACGAGGATGCTCGTTTCGTGGAGTCGCCACTGGGACGGCTACCGGACGAATGGAGTCCGAGGACGCTCGGCGAGGTTGCGACGATACAAACTGGTCGCTCAAATCGGCAGGATGCGGTTGCGGACGGTGCCTTCGCCTTCTTTGACCGTTCGAGCGAGATCAAGAGGAGCCATCGCTTCCTATTGGATTGCGAGGCGGTCATCGTCCCGGGAGAGGGCAAGGAGTTTCTTCCCCGGTACTGGAGCGGGCCGTTCGATCTTCACCAGCGTGTCTATGCCTTGACGGACTTCAGGGGACTCGGCGGTCTGTTCCTGTACTTCACTCTGCTGCACCGGCACGAGTACTTCTCCCAGGTTGCCACTGGAGCCACGGTCAAGTCCCTTCGGAAGGGCATGTTTGAACGTTTCGAGTTCGCGCTTCCCACACAGGAGTTGATGAGCCAGTTCGGCTCCCATGTTCGGGAGATTCTGGCGTTGGCGAAGGCGTTTGACGACCGCAACAGCGTCCTTCGTGAGGCTCGCGACGTTCTCCTGCCCAAGCTCGTTTCAGGGGACCTCGACGTAACCGAGCTTCCATTGCGAAGAGCCCGACGCAGCGAAAACGGCGGCCACACCGAAGTCGCCGGCTACGAGTTCTTCCGACACATCACGGCCCTGCCGTTCGTAGACAAGGTCGTCCTCTTCGGCTCCCGCGCCCGCGGCGACCACGAAGACCAGTCCGACATCGACCTTGCGGTGTTCTGCGACGGCGCGAGCGACGAGGACTGGCTGGAGGTGCTCGACTGCCTCCGCGAAGACCGGACCGACACGTTGTTGAAGGTGGACTGCGTCCGCTTCGACCGGTGCGACGCGGTGCTGCAGGAGAACGTGCTGGCGGAAGGAGTCGTCCTCTACGAGAAGGATGGGCGCCCGTGAGCGAGACGAAACTGGCGAACCGGATACTCAACGCCGAGCGAAGCCTTCGGCGTCTGGAGGAGGCTGCCGAGACTCCGCTCGACGATCGGTTGATGAACCTGGATGCTACGGTCCATCGGTTCAATACGGCCTTCGAAACGCTCCTGAAGGCATCTCGATGCTCATCTTGGGTGCGTGTACCGGCTGTCGGCCGGGGAGCGGAGGAGGTCGAAGTTCGCTCTTCTCCAGGCTGGATTCAGGGTGGGCCTGATCGATGACGATCGAGTGTGGACTCGCATACGGAAAGCCCGAAACACCACCGTGCATGAGTACGACCTCAAGAAGGCGATGGCGCTGTACCGGGAGATCAAGTCCCATGTGCCCCGTCTCCGCGCGCTGCTGGAGCGGGTCAAGGCGGGATAGTCCGCCGCCAGCCGCGGCGGCTCGACTGCCATGAGTTCGCACGGTTACACCGAGGACGACCTGGTCAAGCAGCCCGCGCTCGACCTGCTCCGTGAACTGGGCTGGGAGACGGTCGACGCCTACGGTGAGTTCGGCTGCGCGGGCGGTGACGGCAGGAGTGCGCTGGGACGAGAGACGGAGAGCGAGGTCGTCCTGGTCGCAAGACTTCGGCCGGTCCTGGAGCGGCTCAACCCGGACGCGGGCGAGGCGGCCGTCGAACAGGCGATCGAGGAACTGACCCGCGACCGGTCACGGATGAGCCCGACGGCGGCGAATCGCGAGATCTACGGCCTGCTGAAGGACGGTGTGCGGGTGATCGTCCCGTCCCTCGACGAGGACGGCGACACGGTCGAACGGGTCCAGGTCATCGACTGGAACGATCCGGCGAACAACGACTTCCTGCTCTGCTCCGAGTTCTGGGTGGCCGGCGAGATGTACAGGCGCCGGGCCGATCTGGTCGGCTTCGTCAACGGCGTACCGCTGGTGTTCGGCGAACTGAAGGGGGTGCATCGGCGGTTGGAAGACGCCTACAACGACAACCTGCGGGACTACAGGGAGAGCATCCCTCAGATCTTCTGGTTCAACGGCGTGATCGTCGTCTCCAACGGCATCGACAGCCGGGCCGGGAGCGTCACCGCCGGCTGGGAGCACTTCGGTGAGTGGAAGAAGGTCGGAAGCGAGAACGAAGAAGGGCGGATCTCGCTGGAGACGCTGCTGCGCGGCGTCTGCGAGCCCGCGCGGCTGCTCGACCTGGTCGAGAACTTCACCCTGTTCCAGGAGGCGCCCGGCGGGCTGGTCAAGCTGGTCGCGAAGAACCACCAGTTCCTCGGCGTCAACAACGCGCTCGAAGCGCTGAGGACGATCCGCGGCCGCCAGGGCCGGCTGGGCGTCTTCTGGCACACCCAGGGCAGCGGCAAGAGTGTGTCGATGATCTTCTTCGCGCAGAAGGCGCTGCGCAGGGTAACCGGGAACTGGAGCTTCGTCGTGGTCACGGACCGGCGGGAACTGGACCGCCAGATCTACAGGCAGTTCGCGTCCTCCGGGGTGGTTGGCGAAGGCGGCGCCCAGGCCCGGAACAGCCAACACCTGCGGCAGTTGCTCGGCGAGGACCACCGCTACGTCTTCACGCTGATCCACAAGTTCCGCACCAACGGGCCCGGTGAAGCGCACCCAGTACTTTCCGAGCGGGACGACATCATCGTCATCACCGACGAAGCGCACCGGAGCCAGTACGACACGCTGGCTCTCAACATGCGTCAGGCGTTGCCGAACGCTGCTTTCCTGGCCTTCACGGGCACCCCGCTCATCGCGGGCGAGGAGAGCACCCGGCGGGTCTTCGGCGACTACGTCAGCGTCTATGACTTCCTGCAATCCGTGGAGGACCGGGCCACGGTGCCGCTCTTCTACGAGAATCGGATCCCCGAGCTGCAGCTCTCGAACCCGGACCTGAACGAAGACATGGAGCAGTTGCTTGAGGAAGCGGCGCTCGACGAGGCGCAGGAGAAGAAGCTCGAACGCGAATTCGCTCGCGAGTATCACCTGATCACGCGGGACGATCGTCTGGAGGCGGTTGCCGAGGATCTGGTGCGGCACTTCTCGGAGCGTGGCTTTCGCGGCAAGGCGATGGCGATCGGCATCGACAAGGCGACGGCTGTACGCATGTTCGACAAAGTGCGGGCGCATTGGACGCGGCGCATTGAAGCGCTGCGACAGGAGCGGTCGGAGCTGCCGATAGACCAGGACGAAGCCGCCGCGGAGTTCGACGACCGCATCGCCTGGATGGAGGAGACGGACATGGCGGTCGTCGTGTCCACTTCGCAGAACGAGATAGCGGACATGAAGGCGAAGGGTCTCGACTTCCGCCCGCATCGGCGACGGATGCAGAAGGAGGACCTGGAGAAAAAGTTCAAGGACGCCGACGATCCGTTCCGCCTGGTGTTTGTCTGCGCCATGTGGATGACCGGCTTCGATGTGCCGAGTTGCTCGACGCTCTACCTCGACAAGCCGATGCGCAACCACACGCTGATGCAGACCATCGCGCGCGCCAACCGGGTGTCTCCCGAGAAGGAGGCCGGCCTGATCGTCGACTACGTCGGCGTGTTCCGGAACTTGGAGCGGGCTCTTTCCATCTACGGCGCGGGCGGCGGCGGTTCGCGGCCGGTGGAGAGCAAGGCCGCGTTGCTGGCGGCGCTCCGAAGGGCAATGGAGGAAGCGGCGGCGTTCTGCCGGGAACAGGGAGTGGAGCTTCAGGCGATCGAGAAAGTGGAGGGTATGCGGCGTCTCGAGCAGATCGCGGACGCAGTCGATGCCCTCGTCGCAACCGCCGAGATCAAGCGGCGCTACCTCGGTTTGGCGAGCGGCGTCGAGCGCCTGTTCAGGGCGGTGTTGCCGGACGTCGAGGCTCAGGAGTTCCGGCACCGCGTCAAGCTGCTGTCCGTTCTCGCCGACAGGATCCGCGCCCTGACGCCGCCCGTGGACATCTCCTTGACCATGAAGCGGGTCGAGGAACTGCTTGACGAGTCGATCGCGACCGAGGCTTACGCCATCGGCGAGTCAGGCCACTACAGGACCGACCTGAGCAAGATCGACTTCAAGAAGCTGGCGGCGAAGTTCAAGCGCGCCAGGAAGCGGACCGTCAACGAGAAGCTGATGGCGATCACGAAACGCAGAGTCGAGAAGATGGTGCGTGAGAACCCGACGCGAACCGACTTTCTCGCCCAGCTCAAGGCGAAGATCGACGCCTACAACGCCGGTACCCTGAATGCCGAGGAGTTCTTCAGGCAGGTAGTCGAGTTCACCCAGGATCTGGACGAAGAGCAGCGGCGAGGCGTCGCGGAACAGCTCGACCCCGAGGAACTGGCGGTCTTCGACATCCTGACGAGACCCCGTATCGAAATGAGCGACGCGGATGGCGAGAAGGTCAAGGCCGCAGCGCGCGAGCTCATGGCGACGCTCAAGGCCGGGAAGCTCGCCCTGGATTGGCGCAAGAAGCAGCAGGCCCGTGCCGATGTGCGGGTGACCATCGAGAAGCACTTGGACGCCGGCCTGCCGCGCGCCTACACGCCAGACCTCTTCCAGCAGAAGACGGCTGCCGTTTTCCAACACGTGTACGCGAACTACTTCGGCGCCGGGAGGAGCGTGTACGAGGCGGCGTGAGGCCTCGCTCGCTTTGTTGGCCCGGCTCTCCTAGTCCTAGTAGCTGGCTGTTTGCAGGACTCTTATGTCCTGAAACGGCTCTTGATGTAGCGAAGGGCCTCCGGCGCCGGTAGCTGCTGCGTGGTCGGCCCCGAGCGGATGTAGAAGCGGTGCTCGTTCCCGTCCTTGACATGTACGGGCATGGATGCGGGAGCACACCTTACAACCAGAACACGCTCGTCCTCGTACTCCTCGAAGCGAGGGTGAATATCCGGGAGGGCCCCGACACTGAGGCGGTCCCTGACCAGATTCACGAGATGTTGACTCATTCTGTCTTCGCTCTCGAATCTGTCTGCTTCGATTCCAACGGGCGTACCGTCATCAGCGACCCCTATGATCAAGCTGCCCCCGCGGGTGTTGAGGAATCCTGCGACCGTCTTGAGGACCGCGAGTTCGATGCGGGCGTCGGGTCGGCCGGTGTGCAGGTTGGTCCGCAGGGTTGACTTGAACTCGGTAGAGCCGGACTCCTCGGAGTTGATCGTTTCCGGGAGGTCGAGGGAGTCATGCAGGACCTCGGCTTCCACTTCCGCCGACAACAGGTTGTAGCCGTCGCGGATGACCCCGGCTATCAGTTCGCGGCGACGTTCCAGGAAGGGCTGATAGTCCATGTGCTCCCAGTCTTCCGGCAGGGCGTGGTGTCGGTACATCCGTGCCAACTCCGCTGGCGTGAATCGGCGCTCTAGCTCCGGGACGTACTCGGCGGGGGCCTTGGCGCCGATACCGAGGTTGTCACCCCACTCCAGGTAAGCGTAGTTCGCGATCTGGTTTGTCTCTCGGGTTCCCGAGATGCCGAGCCCGGCCAGGTGGGCCTTCGGAAACAGGTGATGCCGCTCGACTGGTCCCTTTGCCGCGGTGATCGCTGGGTCCAGGAGGTCCGCAAGGAGGATTCGGGAGAACAGCGCCTGCGCGTTCAGCAGTACAAGGGCGGCGTGGTACGCAAACAGCGAAGGGCTGCGGGGCGAAGAGGTGGCGAGATCGTTGGGCAAAGTGACGTCCCAGAAGTCCCCAGTCAATGTGATGCTGCAGACGTGCTTCAGGCGGCTGACGAAGTCCGAGGCGCGGGCAACGCCGCGGAGCCCGGCGAGGTCGTAGTCCATTGACGTTTCGGGACTGCCTGTGAAACGCCCGGTCACGGCTGACATGAAGAACCACTGTGCGATCGTCTGGCGGAGCTCGACGTCGTCAACGCCGAACTCCGTGCGGCCGATCAGGTAGAGCATGTAGGCGAAGATCAGGTTGTTGTTGGAACTGATCATCCGGCCGCTTCGGAAGCCGGCGAGGCGCAGGCAGTTCATGAAGTCATGCCAGTGCTTGAGGTCAAGGGCCCGATTCTGTGCATCACTAAGGTGGCGAAACTGCTCGTCACGACGCTCGCTGCTGAACTCCTGTGTCGCCAAGTCCTTTCCTCGGAGTAGCGAGTAGACGTGTTGAAGGCGGGCTCTCCTGAACGCTACGCCGACGCCGACTCTCAGCAGTTGAGAGGGCTCTGGCTCAACAAAGTGGTTGAAGGGGGACGGTTCTCCTCTGCTTGGTTGGCGAGCCCGTCGGCAGAACTGCTCGATCTCCGTTCGGCCTTCGTCCCAGAACACAGACATGAGGGTCAGGATGAAGTCCGCCTGGTTGAGGGGTGTGCCCTTGCTGTTGATGCGGACGAAGACGTTGGAGACGGCCTCTTCGTCTATGCCGGCGGCGAGTTCGAGAGCCGTCAACGGAAAAGTCAGGAGATTGTGGAGTCTTGTGATGGCGTCTTGGATCGTTCGTTCCTCATCGTCGTTGACCTTGCGAGTGAGCCGTAGGCCCTCGAGGTAGTCGCGAGCAACATCGAAGAGGCCGTCCTTCCAGATGCGCGAAATGTCGGGGATGAACGCCTTGTCGCGACGCGTGGCCGCGTCAGCCACTTCAAACCTGCGCTCAAGCGGGTTGAAGGCGATACAGATGCTCTCGCTCTCGTAGTTCTTGCGGACGACGGGTTGGCCCTTGGTGACGGCGAAGAGAGAGGTCAGTCGTTGTTGGCCGTCAACGATTACCAGAGAAGGCGTCTTCGCCTTCTGGCCAGTTCCAATCGTCTTGTCATCGGCGAGCCCGTTCCGCCACAGCAACAGGTAGCCAACGGGATAGCCGCGGTACATCGAGTCGAACAGGTCCCGGACCTTGGCGTTGTTCCAGACGAAAGGGCGTTGGATATCCGGCAGGCCAATCGTGCCGAGGGCGATCTGCCCCATGAGGGTCTGGAGGTCATAGTCGACCTTGGTAAAGACCGTGTCGCTCATGAAAGTGGGGGCTCCTGTTTCGGTGCTGGCCGGGATCGGTGGCGGGAAGGCGGTAGAGTATACGAGGCGACCGGGCGAGAGGTGCGCGTGCCCGGGAGCGGTGCAGGTGCCGGTCGAGATGGTCGATGTCTTTCGCGGCTCGGCGGCACTTTCGAGGACCCACGAAGCCGCCCGGGTTCGCGCGGAGAAGGAGTTCGTGGGCGAACGGCCGTCGCAACACGAGCTTTTCAGTGTCGATCGTCTCCCCCGTGCGCCAGCAGGTCGCTCCAGGGAATCTCGGCTTCGCCCCCCGTCACCTGGAGGTGAATCCGCTGAGACACGCTGTGTTTTCCGTGGTGCCCTGAGATGTCGAACGTTGAGTCGACAGCGACCTCGCCCGTCAAGCCGGCGGTCACGCACTCGTCGACGATCACCCGCGCAGCCTTTCCGAGTTCCCAGACACGGTCGGTGTTCACGAGAGCGCCGAAGCCGCCTTCGCCCGCGCTCTGTTCCAGGTAGCGCCATCTGTCGAAGGTGTGGCGGTGGCGCTTCAGCAGGCCGGAGATTCCTCGGCAATCCGCCTCTAGCCTCCCGCGGGCGTCCTCCGGTAGCGCTTGGTATAGCTCCAGCAGGTTGTGCGTCTTCGGCGCTTCATCCAGCCGCGTCATCAGGATCGCCTTCATTCCGACTTCACACGCGAATGCCGCCGCCATCCCCGCCAGCATCGCCGTCCCCATCCGGGCCATCACTCCACGGGGCGAGGGCTTCCGATGCGAAGCGGGGATCTCTGCGGATACGCGAAGCAACTCGCCGGTCGGTAGCGCGTCGACGTTGGTGATTCGGGGCTCTCCGAAGTCGAAGTCGCTTAGTGCGATTGCTGACATCTCATCTGGCAGGCTCTCGATTCCGGACAGAATCGCTCGCGCTTGCAGGTACAGGTAGCCGGCATTTCCCGGTGGCACGTCTCGGCGGTCGAGCCAAAGGCGTCGCTGCTCCACCGCACGGGCGGCTTTCTCGCGCTCGGCGACTTGCTTCTGCGAGCCTTTGACCATGTCCGGCAGGATCTTGAGCACGAAGCTCGCCCCTTCGCGGTAGTTCGGCGGATGTCCTACCCGTACAGGCTTCAGGTTGTTCTCCATCTCGAGGAGCATGCCCTTGGCGTCGCGGTCGGCCTCCTTGCCGTCGACCGAGTGGCGGCAGAGCTGGCACTCGATGCGTGTCCATCGGTCGTCTTCAGTCTTCCTGCCCTTGATGGGCCCCCAGCATCTTGTGCATCGCCCGGTGATCTCCACACTTCGCGCCGGCCCCGGTGAGTGGTCGTCCGGCGGTCGGTCGTCGAAATCACGCCAGTGATCGAAGTCGTCGTCTACCGTCATGTCCTCGTCCCTTTTCTCGTTGAAGTCGTCCGTTCGCTCTTGCTGTGTGTGCTAGTTCGCGTCGGCGGAGAATGATGGCACCGGAGGACCGAGCAGCAACCCGCACCCGATCAACTCGTGCGAGACCCTCATCACCTGCTCGGCATTGAGGCATCCGTTATCCACCGGCGCTAACATCCCGCGCCGTGGCTTCCGTCCTCCACTACAGCGACGCGCTGATCGCGGGCATCCTCCGCCGGGTGCGGACGATCGCCATGGTCGGCGCCTCGCCGAACTGGAAGCGGCCCTCGAACTTCGCCATGAAGTACTTGCAGGAGAAGGGCTACCGCGTGATTCCGGTGAATCCCCGGGCGGCGGCTCAAGGGGCTTCGATCCTGGGCGAGCCGGCCTGCGCGAGCCTGGCCGAGGTCCCCGCGCCGGTGGACATGGTCGACGTCTTCCGCGGCTCGGAGGCGGCCCTGGAGACGACCAGGGAGGCTATCCGCCTGCGGAAGGAGAAGGGGATCGAGGTGGTCTGGATGCAGCTCGGCGTGCGCAACGACGAAGCTGCCGCCGAGGCCGAGGCCGCCGGGCTCACGGTGATCATGGATCGCTGCCCGAAGATCGAGTACGGGCGCCTGTGGGGCGAGCTGGGCTGGGGCGGCATCGACAGCGGCGTGATCTCCAGCCGGCGCCCGCGGCTGGTGCGGGCGCCTGAGCGCGGAAGGTCCAGGTGAGCGGGGGAGATTCGCAGGGGCTTGGCCCGAAGGCGGAACCCGGTTGGGGGTTCGAAACCCGGATGATCCACGCCGGGGCCGCGCCCGAGCCGGTCTCCGGTGCCCGGCAGACGCCGATCTACCAGAACACGGCCTACGCGTTCCACGACGCGGACCACGCCGCTTCGCTGTTCAATCTCCAGACCTTCGGCTTCATCTACTCCCGCCTCGGGAACCCGACCGTCGCGGCCCTGGAGCAACGGCTGGCGAGCCTGGAAGGCGGGCGCGGCGCCGCCTGCTGCGCCTCCGGTCACGCCGCCCAACTCCTCGCGTTCTTTCCCCTGATGGAACCCGGCGCCCGGTTCGCCGCGTCGAACCGGCTCTACGGCGGGTCGATCACCCAGTTCAGCAGGACCTTCCAGAAGTTCGACTGGCGCTGCGACTTCGTCGACACGGACGACCTGGACGCGGTCGAGGCGGCCCTGGATGCGGGCGCCAAGGCGCTGTTTGTCGAGAGCCTGGCAAATCCAGGCGGCGTCGTTTCGGATCTGGAGACCCTCGGTCGGTTGACAAAGGCAGCGGGCGCCGTCCTCATCGTGGACAACACCCTGGCCACCCCCTGGCTCTGCCGGCCGATGGACTGGGGCGCCGACCTGGTCGTCCACTCCGCAACCAAGTTTCTGTCCGGCAACGGCACGGTGATCGGCGGCGCTGTGGTGGACAGCGGACGCTTCGACTGGGCCGCTTCCGGGCGATTCCCCGGGCTGTCGGAACCGGAACCCGCATACCACGGCCTGAAGTTCAGCGAGACCTTCGGCGACCTCGCGTTCACCACCCACGCCCATGCCGTGGGCCTGCGCGACCTGGGCGCCGCAATGGCGCCGATGAACGCCTTCCTGATCCTGCTCGGCATCGAGACCCTGGCGCTGCGCATGGAGCGCCACTGCCGCAACGCGCAGCGTGTCGCCGAGTGGTTGGCGGAGCACCCGAAGGTCGAGTGGGTGTCCTATGCCGGCCTGCGGGACAGCCCCTACCGGGACCTGGCCGCGAAGTACCTGCCGAATGGCGCGGGCGCGGTGTTCACGTTCGGAGTCCGCGGCGGCTACGACGCCGGCATCCGGGTGGTGGAGGCTTGCGATCTCTTCTCCCACCTGGCGAACGTCGGCGACGCCCGCTCCCTGATCCTCCATCCGGCCTCGACCACCCACCGTCAACTGAGCGACGAGCAGCGCGCCGCCGCCGGCGCCGGTCCCGAGGTGGTGCGACTCTCGATCGGCCTGGAGACGGTGGACGACCTGATCCGGGACCTCGACCGCGCCCTGGCCGCCGCGTAGCGGCGCCGCGCGTAAGATCGCCGGCCATGCTCGACTGCCAGCGATGCCGGTTTCAGCTTCCGGGCGACCTGCACTACCTGAACTGCGCCTACATGGCGCCTCTGGCGCGTGAAGTCGAGGCGGCCGGCCTCGAGGGAATGGCGCGCCGGCGCGACCCGTCGACGATCGTTGCGGACGACTTCTTCGACCAGGCGGATGCCCTGCGCGAGCGGTTCGCGCGGTTGATCGGGGGTTCGGATCCGCGGCGGGTGGCGATCATTCCGGCGGTCTCGTACGGCATCGCCACCGCGGCGCGCAATGCGGCGGTTTCGCGGGGCCGGAACATCGTCGTTCTGGGCGAGCAGTTCCCGAGCAACATCTACGCGTGGATGCGGAAGGCAAAGGAGAACAGGGCTGAACTACGGACGGTCGGGCGGCCCGCGACAGGTGATCCGAGTCCGGGCGCGGCCTGGAACGAGCGGTTGCTGGAGGCGATCGACGGCGACACGGCGGTGGTCGCTCTGCCTGTGGTGCACTGGGCGGATGGCACGCGTTTCGACGTCGCTGAGGTCGGGCGGCGCGCGCGCGAGGTCGGTGCGATCGTCGTCATCGACGGGACGCAGTCGATCGGTGCGCTGCCCTTCGACGTGGAGGAGGTCGCGCCCGACGCGCTGGTCGTCGCCGGTTACAAGACCCTGTTCGGCCCCTACCAGAGCGGTCTGGCGTGGTTTGGCGAGCGGTTCGACGGCGGAGTTCCGCTGGAGGAGCCCTGGGCCGCCCGGGAAAGCAGCGAGCTGTTCGTCGCCGGCAGGCTCGAGTACGTGCGGCAGTACCGGCCTGCGGCTGCCCGCTACGACGTCGGAGAGCGCAGCAACCAGATCCAGTTGCCGATGCTGAATGCCGCCCTGGACATGGTGCTCGAGTGGCGGCCGGAGCGGGTCCAGGACTACTGCGCGAAGCTGCTCCAACCGTTCGAGGACACCTTCCGCGAGGCGGGTTTCGAGTTGGAGGACCGGGCGTGGCGTGGCGCGCACCTGTTCGGGCTGCGGTCGCGTCGCGGCCTCGATGCCGACGCCGCCGCGGCGGCACTGCGGCAGGCGCGTGTGTTCGTCTCGGTTCGAGGTTCGGCGATCCGGGTGGCGCCCCAGGTCTACAACGACCCATCCGATCTGGAGGCGTTGGCGACTACGTTGGGGGGTTTGTAGCCGTGGTCTCCGCCAAACCGGAACGGATGCCAGAAACGCGGACCAGAAGGCCCGCGCCACGGCCGGCGCAGTGACGGTCGGCATGCCGTGCTTTCGGTGTATCAGCCTGCGGACTTCTGGGTCCGTTGCAACCAAGAGATATTTGTGATCGTATTTGTCACAAATGCAGCAAGAACCGCGAGATCTACCACCAATTCCCCCCCCAACCCCCCCGCAAGCGGGGGGGCTTCCGGAGGCGAGCGACCTCGGCGGCGCCGTGCTGGAGTTTCACGGCCAGGCCGCCGACGGCGACCTGTGCGTACTCGGCTGGGCGATGGAACTGGAACTTGCGACGCCCGAACAGGTGCTTCGCTGGGCCCACGGGCGTTGGGGCGCCGAACTGACCTTGGCGACCTCGTTTCAGGCGGAGGGCATGATCCTCCTTCATATGTGCCATCAACTCGGTCTGCCGGTTCGCGTCGTGACGCTCGACACCGGCCGCCTGCCGGAGGAGACCTTCCGGCACATCGAGCACGTGAGGCTCCACTACGGCATCGAAGTCGAGATGGTGGCGCCTCGGGCCTCCGAAGTTGCGCGGCTGGTCCGGCGCGAGGGGCCGAATCTCTTCTACGCCTCGGTCGCCGGGAGGCAGCGCTGTTGCAACGTGCGCAAGGTGGAGCCGATGCGCCGGGCCCTGGCGCGCACGCCGGCCTGGCTCAGCGGCCTGCGCCGCGACCAGACGCCGACCCGGGATGTCCTCAACAAGGTGGAGATCGACCGGGTGACGCGGATCAAGGGCCGCCTGGTCAAGGTCTGCCCGCTGCTGGACTGGACCGAGGATCAGGTCTGGGCCTACATCCATGTGCAGGGAGTCCCGTACCACCCGCTCTACGACCGTGGCTACCGGACGATCGGGTGCGCCCCGTGCAGCAGGCCCTCTCGACCCGGTGAGGACGCCCGCGGCGGACGCTGGTGGTGGGAGTCCCAGACCGGCAAGGAATGCGGCCTCCACGTGCTGCAACCGCGTTGAACGGCGACCGCCGGCCTCCCGCCTACTATCCGGTCTATCTCTCGCTCGCCGAGCGGCTCGTGGTCGTGGTCGGCGGCGGCGCGATTGCCGAGCGAAAGGTGGCAGGCCTGCTGCCGTGCGGGGCGCGCGTACGGGTCGTCGCCCCCGAACTGACGCCTGAGCTGGCGCGGCTGGCCGAGCTCGGCGAGATCGAGCATTGCGCGCGCGACTTTCTTCCGGGCGACCTGGAGGGTGCGACGATGGCCCTGGCGGCGCCGGGCGACGCCTCCCGCAGCGAGGCGTTCTTCGCCGAGGCGGAAGAGCGCCGCATCTTCGCCAACGTGGAGGACGATCTGGACCACTGCAGCTTCATCGCGCCCTCGATCGTTCGGCGTGGCGACCTGGTGATCGCGATCTCGACATCGGGCCGGGCGCCGGCGCTGGCGGTACGGCTCCGGCAGCGGTTCGAACGGGAGTTGGGACCGGAGTACGGGGCTCTGCTGGAACTCGCCGGCCGTCTTCGGGAACCCTTGGCGCGGGCGGCGCCCGAGTTCGAAGAGCGGCGGCGCCGTTGGTACGAGCTCGTCGATTCGGAGGTGCTCTCGCTGTTCCGCGGCGGCAGGACTGCCGAAGCCCGCGAGCGGGCCGAGCAGATCATGGGCGTCGCGGCCGAGGAGCCGGAGAGATGAGCGGCGCCGCCGATTCGTCCGGGGCTACCGGACCGGGACGGGTGACCTTGATCGGCGCGGGACCGGGCGACCCCGACCTGATCACGATCTTGGGCCTGAAGCGGCTACGGGCCGCCGATGTCGTGCTGCATGACCGCCTCGCGGCGCCGGAACTTCTCGCCGAGGCGAAAGCGGGCGCCGAGATCGTCGATGTCGGCAAGCGGCCCGGTTCCGATGTGCAGGTCCGGCAGCGTCGGATCGAGAAGCTGATGATCGAGCACGCCCAGGCCGGAGCTCACGTGGTCCGGCTCAAGGGCGGCGACCCGGCGGTGTTCGGTCGCGGCGGCGAGGAGATCGAGGCCTGCGCGGCGGCGGGTGTGTCGTGCGAGGTGGTGCCAGGAGTGACGAGCGTCACAGCAGCGGCCGCTGTGGCCGGGATCCCCCTGACGCACCGCGGGGTTTCCCTGGGCTTCGCCGTCGTCTCCGCGCGCAACGCCGAAGGCGGCGAACCCGACTGGGCGGGCCTCTCCGGCACCGACACGGTGGTCGTCCTGATGGCATCGCGGCGCTTGAAACGCATAGGCGCCGGCCTCATCGCAGCCGGCCGCGACCCTTCAACCCCCGTAGCAATCGTGGAACACGCAAGCACCACCAACCAGCGCGTCGTTGCCTCAACCCTGGGCGCCCTCGCCGCCCGCGAACTCTCCGCCCGGATCAAGCCCCCGTGCGTCGTCATCGTCGGCCATGTTGCCGCGACCGCTGCGGCAGCTACCGCGTAGCGGGTTCGGCGCCGCCTGGTTGTGCCGGATGCGGGCGAGACGCCCGCGTTCCCAGGCACGGGGTGCTCTGCGGTGCAGACTCCTTATGGGGAGTACACGGGCGCCAGGGGCTCGGCGCTGAGATCCGCCTGCCCCCGGCCCTCGCTCCGAGCCACCGCGCGCAGCAGCCAGTCGAGACGGTCGTTGCCCCAGAAACGCTCGCCGCGGAAGATGAACAGCGGCACGCCGAAGGCGCCGTCCTCCCGGGTGTGGGCGAAGCCGGCCATGACCGCGTCCTTCCACTTCGGGTCGTGGGCTGCGGCCAGGGCTTCATCGCCGTCGAGCCCCGCGGCTTCGGCAGCAGCGCGCATCACTTCGTCGCCGGCGACGTCGAGGCCGCGCTCGAAGCGCGCCGAGAAAGCCTCGCGGGCATAGTCGAGCGCCTTTCCCCGGCCCCGGGCCCAGAGATAGATCTGGTGCGGCGGGAACCAGTCCGGGTCGCCCTCCGACTCCGGCCACTTGACGCAGAGTCCATAGGCCTTCGCGATGCGTTCCGTGTCCAGCCGCATGTAGGACGACTTCGCGCGTCCGGCCGAGAGGTTGGCGCCCTTGCCGAACGGGAAGATCGGCACCGCGTCGATCTGGTTCCAGTCGAAGACGCCCGTCGTGGTGATCCGGTGAAAGGCCAGCCACGAGAACTGGGAGCGGAAGGAGAAGTAGACGCGCAGGTCGCTTGGGTTCATCTGGGCAGTGCTCCTGACGGCGGCCGGCTCAACGGAAGATGTCGACCAGGCGGCTGTACTTGACGATGACGGTGCGGTCCGGGCGCTCGTAGAGGAGCCTGGCGCCCAGCTCGTCGATTTCGTTATAGACCACGAACAGGCCGGTGTTCGCATCCTGCAGCCAGGAGAAACGGAGGTTCGCAGAGACGTTGTCCGACTGATCGTTGTACTGGGCGAGGGCCTGGACCAGCATCCGCGGGGTGATCGAGTAGGAGAGGCGCAGCCGGCCGAGATTGACCTGGAACTTGCCGGATGGCACCTTGGCGTCGTTGTGGTCCCAGATCAGCTCCGAGGTCAGGCGTTCGCCACGCCGGGCCAGAAGGGTCAGCGAAGTCGTACTCAGGTCGCCGCCGAAGAAACCGCCCGTCACATTCCGGATGCTGATCGAGAGCGGTTTCGCCTGATTCGTCTGGACCACCGTCTGGAACTCGTGGTGGCTGTACCTGCCCGCGGCGATGGAGAAGCCGTCGACGACCTCGAACGCTTCCTGGACGCCCTCTTCCGTAAAGTTCACGCCGGTGTGGATCTCGAAGCCGTTGCGCCACTCCCAGTGGGTGTCGACGTGGATGTACTGGGTCTCCTTGTAGTCGTCGAAGTCCCAGATGCCGCTGTAGGAGGCATGGGGCCGGATCTCGTGGAGACCGGCCAGAGCCTTCGGTCTCATCGTGCGCATGCCGAATGCGGAGAAGTTCCGGTAGTTGGTCCGTGACATGAACCCAACCTCAGGATTGAAGTTCTCGCGCGCCTCCGCGTAGCTGACGCTGCCGCGCCATTCCGGCTTGCCGAGGTTGTAGCTCACGAGCATCGAGCTGTCGTCGCCGTCGAGTCCCGGCGTGTCGGTCTGGGCGACGTACGACTCGATCGTGTGGTGCTCGCCGATGCCCCACTTGCCGTCGATGGCGTAGGCGCGGTTGGTGTCGTTCTCCGGCGCCAGGCTGCCCACCCCCTCGCGGCTGACGAACATCCCGCCGATGCTGGAGCGCTCCCCCAACTCGCGGTTGAGGCGGGCGACCGCGTAGTTGTTGCCGTGGAGCCCTCCCACCGTGGCGGTCTGCATGTGGAGCAGCCCGACGTTGAACCGGCCGGCCTTGCCCGAGAGCCGGCCTCCGTAGTCGATCGGGACCAGTTCGCCACCGGGTCCGATGCCGATGCGCCGGCTGAAGAAGAGGTCGACCCGAGCCGACGCCCGGCTTCCTCCCGAGCGCGCTCCGACGGTGAACAGCCCGGCGTTCTCCAGGAAGAAGGGCCGCTTCTCGGGGAAGAACAGGTTGAACCGGTCCAGGTTCACCTGTTGCTCGTCGACCTCGACCTGGGCGAAGTCGGTGTTGTAGGTCAGGTCGAGGGTCAAGCTCGGCGTTACGCTGTACTTGAGATCGAGGCCGATGTCGGAGTCCGACTCGTCGCCGCTGTCCGCCTCAGGCAGCTCCCGGCTGGAGCCGATCGCGTAGGGGATCAGCTTCAGGTTGCGCTGCGGCGGCGGCTCGACACCCTGCAGCGAGCCCGCGTCGGTCAGCCGGTCCAGTTCGTGATTCCGGTCGAGCTCGGACCAGAACGAGACTTCCCTATGGCGGGCGATGTTGCGCTGGAAGTTCAGTCCCCAGGTCTGCACGTCGGCTGAGGGGTAGCGGAGGGTGCGGAAGGGGATCGCCAACTCGGCGCTCCAGCCGAAGTCGCCGATCTGCGTAGTGACGTTCCAGGCGCCGTCCCAGTTCAGGTTGAACCCGGTGCTGGAACCGCCCCGGAAGCGGCTGCTGCCTCCCATGCCGCTGAAGACTCCCGAGCCCCCGCCGACAACCTGGCCGTCGTACTCGATTCCGGCAGGGTTGGTGCCGAAGACAAAGCCGTTGCGGCCGTCGCGGAAGGTGTCGAGGATGACCTGGAAGCTGTCCGTCTCGTTGAGCGGCGCGTCGCGACGGCTATCCGAGATGACGATCCCGTCGGGTTCGCGGTCGTGGCAGACCACAGAGACGAAGAGGATGTCCTCGGTGAACGCGAAACGCACCTCCGTGCGCTCCGTCCCCGGCTCGCCGGCGTAGGGCCGGGTCTGCGTCAGGCCGGACGCCGGCTCGATGGCCTGCCAGACGGCGTCGTCCAGCACGGCGCCGTCGAGCACCGGGCCTTCGCCGATCGCCACCGCCGTTGCGGTCGGACGCCCGGTTTGGGCCTCGGCAGCGGCGACCCACAGCGACAGGGTTGCGGCGATCGTCGCCGCGGGAAAGCGCCTCACGGATGGCGACTCTACTCCGAACGGGACTGCGATGCCGACCGGTGCCTTTGCGCTTTGCAGCGACCCCTCCGGTAGCATCGGAGAACAACGACCGTGAGCACTTTCGGAGGAGGATCGGAAATGCGAGAGCACACCCGGATGACGTACCTGTGCAGCCTGGCCCTGGCCGGAATTCTGGCCACCGCAATGACCGCGGCGCCGGTGCTGGCAGCCGGCGAACTGATGGATGTCGAGGGCTATCCGTCCCTCGTCCGCAAGCCGGTCGAACTCTGGAGCGACGGCACCCGGCTGGCCGGCGATGTCTTCTACCCGAAGGCGACCGCCGAAGGCGAGAAGCTGCCGACCATCGTCCTCTGCCACGGCTGGGGCGGCGTGAAGGCGCACCTGAACCGCGGCATCGCACCGCGCTTCGCCGCCGCCGGCTACCTGGTCCTGGCCTTCGACTACCGCGGCTGGGGCGAGAGCGATTCGCGCCTCGTCGTCCGCGGCCAGATGCCGGAACCGGACGAGGACGGCTACGTCACGGTCAAGGCGCAGGCGATCCGTCAGCTCGTCGACCCGCTGGACCAGCAGGAGGACATCGACGCCGCGATCACCTTCGTCGAAGGGGAACCGCACGCGGACCCGTCCCGGATCGGCATCTGGGGCTCGAGCTTCGGCGGCGGCCACGTCATCTGGCGCGCCGCCCACGACCGCCGCGTCAAGGCGGTCGCCGCCCAGGTCGGCGCGATGGACCAGCGGGCCGGCCTGGTCACAGCACCGGGCGGTCTCAAGGGCTTTCACTGGACCGCCATCCAGCGCGCCCGCGGCGACGTCGAGCCGGTCCCGGTCGGCGGGCCTCAGCCGGAAGGCCTGACCGGCAGCCCGTACTACGAACGCTTCGCCAAGTTCTCACCCGTCGAGCACGCCCACCGCATCACCGCGCCGACCATCATCATCGACGCGATGAAGGAGCACTACTTCGACATCCGCGAGCACGGCCAGCGAGTCGCCCAGATCCTCTCCGGCCGCGTACCGGTCGAGTACCACGCCTGGGACATGACCCACTACGACGTCTACAGCGGCGACTGGCTCGACAAGGCGATGGCTGCCGAGATCGACTTCTTCGACCGCCATTTGAAGTAGCGGCACGGCACTGGCGCCGGCGTCCGGCGCGGTGTTGCCGGCGGAGGAGTTGCGGTCCTAGAGAACCTGGGTGAGGAAGGCCTCGACCTCGGCGTGGAACTCGTCGGGGCGCTCGGTGGGGATGAAGTGGCCGCAGTCTTGGAGCATGAGGAGGCGGGCGCCGGATATCCGGCGGGACATGATGACGCTGCCGCCGGGTGGGGTGACGGCGTCCTCGAGTCCCTGGAGGATCAGGGTGGGGCAGGAGATGGTCGCCAGGTCGGCGGTGTAGTCGATGTTCGAGACAGCGCGGCAGGCGGCGGCGTAGCAGGCGGGGTCGTTGCGCTCGCTGGCGAGGCGTGCGGCCTCCAGGATCTCCTCGGCGTGGCGTTCGCGGTACTCCTTGCCGTAGGAGAGCGCCGGGCCGGTGGGTGTCAGGGTCTTGGCCAGGCCGTCGCGTTCGATGGCGGCGGCCCGCGCGTTCCAGCCGGCTTCGGCGCGTTCGTTCACTTCGCTCGAGGTGCTGATCAGGATGAGCGCCCGGGCGCGGTCCGGGAAGTCGAGCGCGAATCGCTGCGCGATGACGCCGCCCATCGAGATGCCGGCGATGACGGCATCTTCCGCGCCGACCTCGTCGAGTACGGTGGCGAGATCGGAGGCCCAGACTTCGGGGGCCAACGTGTCCGGGCGCCGGTCCGAGCCGCCGAAGCCGCGAACGTCCCAGGTCAGAACCGTGTAGCGGTCTCGAAACGCTGCGACCGTCGGCTCCCAGCTATCCAGGTAGCCGCCGAGGCCGTGAGTCAACGCGAGAACGGGTCCGCTGCCGGCGATCCGATAGCGGATCCGTGCGCCGTCGGCGGCGGTCGCGGATGGCACCTGTCAGGCGGCGCGCCGGTTGAATAGCCCGACCGTCAGCGCCAACGGAATCAGGAACAGCAGCGTGCGCAGCCAGCCCGGCATGTCGGTGAGAATCAGGATCAAGGTCAGTGGGATCCAGAAGACCAGCCACATCCAGATCGGAATCGTTCTCGGTGCTACGGGTTCGGTGCTGGCTCCCTCCGCGATGATGATGACCACCAGGATGCCGAAGCCGGCTCCGACGACGCCCGTGATCAGACCGGCGGCGGGGTAGGCGTATGCGGCGAGGATCAGTTCGGGCATGACACGAACGACGGTTGTTGTGCTGTATTCATGGCGCGATCCTATACATTGACGACGAAGAGGCAAGCATGCGAATCAGCATCTCCGTTCAGAGCGCCTACAACGTCGACGATCCGCGGGAAGGAGCCCTCCGCATGGTGGATCGGGCGCGGGCGGCGCGTGAGGCCGGGCTCGACGCGCTGTTCGTCGGCGACCACCACGCGACCGCCTTGCCCTACTACCAGAACACGGCGATCCTGGGCCGGATGCTGGCCGAGTGGGGCGACCGGCCGGCGGGCGCCCTGTACCTGCTGCCGCTCTGGCATCCCCTGATCGTGGCGGAGCAGGTCGGAACCCTGGCCAGCCTGATCCAGGGGCGGTTCATCCTCCAGTGCGCGATCGGCCCGGCGGACAACCAGTTCGCGGCCATGGGCGTCCCGGTGCGCCAGCGGCCCTCGCGGTTCGAGCAGTCGCTCTCCATCCTGCGCCGCCTCTGGGCCGGCGAGACGGTGACGACCGGGGGCGAGGAGAGTCGTTTCGACTTGCATGAGGCGCGGATCTCGCCCTGCCCTCCGGAGCCGGTCGAAGTCTGGATCGGCGCCTCGGCGCCGCCTGCGATCGACCGCGCCGCCCGGCTGGGCGACGGCTGGCTGGCGGCGCCCGGCCTGACGCCGGAGCAGGCCGCGGAGCAGCTCCGCCTCTACCGGGCGGCCTGCGAACGCCATGGGCGCCCGGTCGGCGTGTGCGCGATCCGGCGCGACATCTACGTCGGCGAGACGGGCGCCGAGGCGGAGGAGGCTGCAGGAAAGATGATCGCCCGCGGGTACCGGGGCTTCCCCCCGGAGGCGCTGATCGTCGGCGACGCGTCGCGCGTCGCTGCTTCGTTCGCCGAGCTGGCCGCGACGGGGTACGACGAGGTCGTCGTGCGGCACCTGGTCCAGGATCCGGTGCGGGTAGTGGAGTCGATCAGGCGGCTCGCCGAAGTCCGCCCACGGCTGGCCGGGTAACTGGGTGCGCCGGCGCCCCCGCCGGCATCCGGCGCGAAGCGCCGGGTTCTGGACTTCTGCGACGCTAGCGCCGCGGCACGCCTTCCGGGAAGGGCTCGAGGCCCTCGTCGAGTTCGACGCCGATGCTCCGGAGCGCCATCGACACCATCCGGTACTGGCCGACGGTGAAGATGAGGTCGATCATCTGCTGGTCGCTGTAGCGGGCCTTGAGGAACGCCCAGGTCCGCTCCGAGATCGCTGAGTAGCGGTGCAACTCGTCGGCGGCGCGGATCAGATAGCGCTCGAAGCTGGTCCACGGTCCCGCGTTCAAGCCGACAGCAACGTTCCGGATCTCCTCGTCCGTCATGCCGAGCGCCCTGGCGGCGCGGGTGTGGTGTCCCCACTCGTACGCGGCTTCGTTCAGCCACGCGGTCCGCAGGATGACCATCTCACGGTCCCTGTCCGGCAGCGTGCTGCCGCGGAGGATGTAGCCGCCGAACGGGCCCCAGGCCTCCATCAGCGGCGGGTGATGGGAGAGGGTGCGGATCAGGTTGATGCTCTGGACGCCTTCGGCCGGTGGGATGCGGGGCCCGCTGGTGCGCATCGGTCTCTGGGCCGAGAGCGCGCTCGCGATGAAGGCCATGCAGAGGACCGCCGCGGCAGTGCTGCGGAAGGTGTGCGTGTTCATCGTCGACCTCCTTGTCTTGAATCACTATAGCCCCAGAATCCCTCGTTCCTCGGGATGCTGGCCCAGCCCATCCTCGCCGGGAGCTTCCGCCGCAGAACTCACTACGTTGCGTTTCTGCCGTGCAAGCTCATGGCGGCGGCCGCGGTCTTGAACCCCGAGTACTTCGGCTGGTCGATCGCGATCTGGTTGACCACGGTGGCGCGCAGGTGCTCGTGGAGCCGGGCGTCGTCCAGGTCGATCGCCTCCTCGCGGATCGCGTGGACCAGCTTCCAGCGCAACTCGAGCAGTGGGCCGTCGGCGTCGAGCAGGCGGCGGAGGCGTTCGTGCTCGCGGCGGCGGTGTTCGGCGCCGAAGTGCAGGTCCCGGTAGACGATGTCGAGTGCGTTGCCGGCGACCAGGGCGTGGAAACGGGTCCGTCCGACGGTCTCGTCGCGCACCTGGCCGTGCAGGAAGTCGCGGGACGCGCCGACCAGTTCCTCGAGCCGCGGCATGTCGGGGTCGGGGAGCTGCTCTGGCGCGGCGACCAGTTCGACCGGACCCGGGATCAGGAGGTTCACGCAGTCGACCTGGCCCTCGGTCGTCCGGCGTCCGATCGTGACGCGCTCGACCGAGCGGTCCAGGCCGGTGCGATAGGCCTGCGTCATGCCCAGAGTCGATACTGCCCACCAGAAGGAGCCGAACACCTCCCAGTACTGGACCCGGGTGAGGTCGACCGCGTTCCCGCTCGTTGCCTCGTAGCCGGCTAACAGGTCCTCGTAGGTACCGAAACCGCCTACGGGCAGTTCGGGTCCGGCGCCGTAGCGCCAGGAGTTCGTGCAGATCCAGCCCAGGTCGCGCATCGGGTCGCCGATGTGGGCGATCTCCCAGTCGAGCACCGCGATGACGCCGGTTTCGTCGACCATCAGGTTGCCGTTGCGGAAGTCGTTGTGGACCAGCGTCTGGCCGGGCGAATCCGGCAGGTTCTCCATGAGCCAGTGTCCGACGAAGTCGATCATCGGCTGCGGCGTCTCGAGGGCCTCGTAGCGACTCCGGGTCTGCTCGATGAAGTCGACCGCGCTCAGCCGGGCGAGGTCACGGTCGAGGCCGTGAGCTTCGAGGTCGATGGTGTGCAGGCGCCCGAGGATCTGGCCGCATTGCCGGGCCAGCTTCGGGCGCACTTCGGCGAGGTCGGGGGATCGCACGATCCGCGCGCCCAGGGCGATGCCGTCGAGCCACTCCATGACGAAGCCGGCCCCGAGATCGTCGCCGGGCTCGAGGACGTAGTGGACCTCGGGTTCGGGTATGCCGCTCTTGCGGGCGACCTGCATCAGTTTCGCTTCGATCCGAAGTCCCGGCGCGCTCCGCTCGACGGCCCTGGCTTCTTCTCCCTTGCCCCCCGGGGATCGCCTGAGGGCGAGCTCGCGGACCCCTCTGGGAGTTTCGATCCGGAGGCGGTAGGTCTCCTGGCTGGCCCCGCCCGAGAGCCGCTCGCTGCCGGCCAGATGCTCGCAGCCGTCGATTTCTCGCTGGAGCACCCGTTCCAGCCGGGCCTCGAAGCTGTCCGGAGCATGGCCGCCGCTGCCGCCGGCCACCGGAGCGAGCAGGTAGATCTCGTCGCCGTCCCGAAGCTCCCGGTCCCGGTTGCTTTCGAGCGGACAGCGCTCGCCGTTGATCATCAGCGTCTCGCGCAGGTGGGGGGAGTGTTCGATTGCTTCGGCAAGCGGCACGCCGGCACGCTCGGCGGTTGGCAGAAGGTCGGCCAGGGTCAGGCCCTCCGGCAACCGGAACGTGCGGTCGACATCGTGCCAGCCGGCGCCGATCCGCCCCTTGATCAGAACGCGGACGCGGATCTTCGGTCCGGAACGGGAACGAACAAGGCTGCGCAGGAGGCCCATCGAGGCGGAAGACCTGGAACCGAATCAGGCCAGTTGGGAGTCCAGCAACTCGGCCATGCCCAGTTGCTCGGCGCGGTGCCGGCTGAGCCGGCCGGTGTCCGGATCCCAGGCCATCGCCTGGTAGTAGTCCCGCTTCAATTGCTCGAGCGGCGCCTGCACCACGGCGAGTGGACCGGCTTCGAGAAACCCGTCGCCCTCGCCCTTCATCCGCGCGTGGGGTTGGAAATCCGCGCCTCCTCGACGTACCGCTTCGCCAGAGCGCTGGCGTCGAGAAACAGCATCAGAATCGGTCGTCTCGATCCTCGACGATGGTGTCCGCGATCGATCCGCCGCGCACCGGGACCGGTTCAACGGACGCCGCAAGGCGAGCGGTCTTCAGCGTCACGAGTCCCCTGGCCGCGAGGTCGAGGAGCTTCTCCTCCTCGTCCGATGGGGCGGTCGGCAGCGGCCTGAGTTCGGCGACCGGTCGCCCTCGTTCGGTCACGAGAATCACCGACCCCTCGCGCACCCTCCTCAGGTACGTGCCCAACCTCGTCTTGAGTTCTCTCGCTCCAACGGTCACCATGTGACCATTGTAGGCACAAGCGTGACGTCGGGCAACCGCAACCCGCGCCGTTCGGTTCGTCCCGAGCTCTTCAGCGTCGCTTCAGGTGGAAGGTCATCGTCCCGGCTTCCATGTCTCCCTCGTGAGCCTTCCAGGCGCTGTCGAGCCGGTTCTTGCCGTCGAGCCGGATCTCCGCCGAATGGATGTGGCTGGGCGTGGTTTCCAGGTTCGTGCCGCCGTCGAAGTCGAAGACCAGGCGGTTCGGAGCGCTGGTGGTGGGGTTGAACTTCATCCGCGGCTGGTTGCCGCCCGAGCAGTAGTGGGTGAGGACGAGGTCGGCGCCGTCGAGGTGGTACATGTTGACCATCTCGTGCTCCGTGTCGGGCCCCATGCGCTCCATCAGTACGTGGCCGCTTGCGGTGACCTCGAACTCGTGGACGACCTTGCCGGTGGCGTCCGCCTCGGCCTCGGCTTCCCCGCCCTCGCCGCTGGCCGAGCCCTCCCAGCTTCCCGCCAGGGCCTTGAGGCGGTCGAAGGCTTGCTCGGCGGTCAGGTCGGAAGCGGGAGCGGCGGCGGGGAGCAGCAGCAGGGCCGCTGCGATCGCGATCCATCGGGTCTTCATCTTTGGTTTCCTCCGGGTCTCTGTTGGGGGCTGGTGAAGCGGCAAGGATACTCGTCCTCGAAGAGCTGCGCCGAACGGGCCCGTGCGCTTGACGTATTCTCCGCGGCACCATGACAACGGACGCACCCCCGCAGAGCCTGCGCCTGCCCGGCGCCGGCGGCATCGAGCTACAGGTCTACGACTACGGCAACGCCGCCGCCCCGCCGCTGGTACTGCTGCACGGCATGCAAGACCTGGCGTTGGCCTTCGACCCGCTGGCGAACCGTTTCCGCGATCGCTACCGGGTGGTCTCCTTCGATCTGCGCGGCCACGGCGACAGCGGCAAGCCCGGCGTCTACGCGCTGCCGCACTTCATCGCCGACCTCCACGCGGTGATCTTCCAGCTTCAGCTCGAACGGCCGGTGCTGGTCGGTCACAGCCTGGGCGGCCACATCGTCAGCTACTACGCGGCGGTGTTCAGCGACACACCGAGCGTGATCGTGAACATCGACGGCGTCGGCGCGCCGTTTCGCGAGAGCGACATGCCGGTCGAGAACCGGCAGATCCGGCTGCAGAACGGCCACACGAGCCTGCTGCGCCCCGGCGGCCACAAGCGGCCGATGATGGACCTCGAGGACGCCTGGCGGCTCTACTGCCGGTTCCATCCGGGCCTCGACCACGACCTGGCGCGGCACCTGGTCGAGATCGGCACGACCGAGCATACGTACGGGGGCCTCCAGTGGAAGTGGGATCCGCAGGTCGAGACGACCGGGCTCACGATGTCGACGCGGTTGGCGGAGGAGCGTTGGCCTTGGGTAGCCTGTCCGGTGCTCGTGGTCACCGGGGGCCGTTCGGCCGACTTCTACCGCGGCCGCGGCGGCATCGACTACGACACGCCGGCGGCGCCGGACGAGATCGAGCGCCGCGTCCGCCTGTTCCGCAACGTCCACCACGTCGAGATCCCCGAAGCAGGGCACATGGTCCACTTCGACGCGCCGGAGCGGCTGGCGGAGATCATCGGCAACTATCTGGATGCAGGTTGATGGACTTCGAGATTCCCCAGGACATCCGCGACAAGCTGGCCGAGCTCGACGACTTCATCGAGCGCGAGATCAAGCCCCTGGAGCAGCAGGACGACAACATTCGGTTCTTCGATCAGCGCCGCGAGTGGGCGCGGACGGACTTCGACAACGACGGCACCCCGCGGCCGGAGTGGGAGGCGCTGCTGCGGGAGATGAAGCGTCGCGCCGACGCCGCCGGCCACTTGCGCTTCGGCCTGCCGCGGGAACTCGGCGGCCAGGACGGCTCGAACCTGGCGATGGCGGTGATCCGCGAGCACCTCGCCGCAAAGGGCCTGGGCCTGCACAACGACCTCCAGAACGAGTCCTCGATCGTCGGCAACTTCCCGACCGTGATCATGATGCACCGCTTCGGGACGCCCGCCCAGAAGGCGCAGTTCATGGAGGGAATGATGACCGGCGCGGTGCGGATGGGCTTCGGCCTGACCGAGCCGGACCACGGCTCCGACGCGACCTGGCTCGAGACCGCGGCGGTCCGCGACGGCGACGACTGGATCATCGACGGCAGCAAGCGCTTCAACTCGGGCCTGCACGCCGCCACCCACGACCTGATCTTCGCCCGCACCTCCGGCGATCCCGGGCAAGCCGACGGCGTGACCTGCTTCATCGTCCCGACGAACTCGCCCGGCTTCGAGGTCCCCTTCATGTGGTGGACCTTCAACATGCCGACCGACCACGCCGAGGTGTCGCTGACCTCCGTGCGCGTGCCGAACGACGCGATCCTCGGCGAAGAGGGCCGCGGCCTGGCCCTGGCCCAGACCTTCGTCCACGAGAACCGCATCCGGCAGGCGGCCTCGGGCGTCGGCGCGGCCCAGTTCTGCATCAACGAAAGCATCGAATACGCCCGCGAGCGGACGGTCTTCGGCAAGCCGCTATGGCTGAACCAGGCGATCCAGTTCCCACTCGCCGAACTCCAGACCGAATGCGAGATGGTGCGCAACCTCGTCTACAAGACCGCCTGGGAACTCGACCAGCAGCACCACATGGAAGTCACCGACAAGGTGTCCATGTGCAACTACCGCGCGAACCGCCTCGTCTGCAACGCCGCCGACCGCGCCATCCAGGTCCACGGCGGCATCGGCTACACCCGCCACATGCCCTTCGAGCACATCTACCGCCACCACCGGCGGTACCGGATCACGGAGGGCTCCGAGGAGATCCAGATCCGCCGCGTCGCGGGGATCATGTTCGGCAAGAAGGCGAAGCGCTAGCGACGGGCGTCGGGCGCGCCTGCGGTCGTCCGGGCAGGCGTCGGACGCACCCGCCCGTCTTGGGGCAGGAGGGGTCAGCTCCCAGGTGACGTTCGCGCCAAACTGTCATGAGAACGGTGAACGCGCTGGAGCTTCGTCAGAGTCTCGGCAAAGTCCTCGATCACCTGGAGCGCCATGGGGATCCGATTCTGGTCTGCCGGCGCCGGACGCCGGCGGCGGCTCTCGTCAGCCTCAAGGACTACCGGGAGCGCTTCGTGGACCGGGAAGCCGACGAACGCCGGCGAGAGGTGGTTGCCAGGCTGCGCGGACTGAAGTTCGAATCGCCGGCCGAAGGCACGACGCTCGACATCCTGGGTGATCTGAGGTCGTGATCGTCGTCGACCCGTCGGTCGCGATCAAGTGGTTCGTGGCCGGTGAGCCGTTGGTGGACGAGGCGGAGCGGGTGCTCGGAGAGATTCAGGAGGATCCCTCGCGCTACCTCGTCCCCGATCTGTTCATGAACGAGTTGCTGGCCGTTCTTTGCCGGTTGCCCCGGAGCACTTCGTCGAGGGTGAAGGAGGCCCTCGCTCTGGTGGAGGCGCTCGGTATGCGGCGGGTCGGAAACGGACATGAGCTTCTGGCACTGGCGGCCGAGTTCGCCGGCCGCTGGAAGCTGTCGGGCTACGACGCGTTGTACGTGGCGCTGGCTTGGCTGGCCGGCGGCGCATGGCTCACTGCCGATGTGCGCGCCGCGCGCCGGGTGGGCAACAAGGACTTGGCAGCTCTGCTCGGCGAACGCTGAAACTTGGTGCGGGCGCTCGGCGGCGGTCGCCCGGGGGAATCCGGGTAGCGAACGCGAAGTCGACATCACGGTCGTTGAGATGTACGTCCACTCCATGGATGACACCGTGCTCTGTGGCGGTGCAGGTGACCACGACGTGGCCGGCTTCGTCGGCCGATCTGGAGCGGAGCGTGGGAACGGTAAAGAGCGAAGCCCGAGCGTCGGACAGCAGATGACCATGTCAGCGGACTTAGTGGACCAGTGTCGGGGCAAGGCAGCGACACTTGCCAGACGCCGAAGTCCTGATAGAGGCAGACGCCGAGCGAGAGCGCGGCCGCCAGCAAGGGCGGCCAAGTTCTCTTGTCAGGAGTTGAGGCGGTCCCGTGAAGCCCCGGCGAGACCGCCAGACGGGCGGCTGCGGACCCTTTGACTGGGCGCGACACGGATCCGATGGTGTGCGGCCGCCTACGAGCCCGGTTCGAGGATCGCCTGGTAGGTGAGGCGGCGGCTGAGGGAGCGGACGTCCGGGCGGCGGGGGCCGAAGTGCTGGATCATGCCGACGAAGACGAGGTCTTCCTTGGGGTCGATCCAGAACCAGGTGCCGGCGGCGCCGCCCCAGTAGTACTCGCCCTTGGAGATGCCGTCGGCGGCGACGGGGTCGAGGACGACGGCGAAGTCGAGGCCGAAGCCGGTGCCGGGCGACATCTCGCCGAGTTCGCGTGGCAGGTGGTTGAGGTGCATCAGCTTGACGGTCGAGGGCGCGAGGATGCGGACGCCGTCCAGCTCGCCGCCGTTGAGGAGCATCTGGCTGAATCGCATGTAGTCCATCGTGGTCGACACGAGACCGCCGCCGCCGGAGAGGAACGCGGGCGGCTCGAGGTAGTTGCGCCGGCCGCCGAAGCCCTCCTGGACCATCAGGTTGCCGTCCTCGTCGTGGGTGTAGACCTGCGAGAAGCGGTCCGCCTTGTCGGCGGCGACGTGGAAGGCGGTGTCACTCATGCCCAGCGGACCGAACACGCGCTCGCCCAAGAACTCGTCGAAGGGCTGGCCCGAGAGGACCTCGACGAGGTAGCCCTGGACGTCGACCGCGACGCTGTAGTGCCACATCGAACCCGGCTGCTGGCGGAGCGGGATCTTCGACAGCTTGTCGATCATGTCCTTGAGCGTCGAGTCGTTGTCGAGGACGCCCGCCTCGACGTACATCGCGTCGACCTGGGACTGGGAGAAGATGCCGTAGGAGAGGCCCGCGGTGTGGCTCATCAGCTCGCGGATCGTCATCGGGTGGTCGGCCTCTTCCGTGATCGGACCGTTCGGGCCCTCGCCGGCCGCGACGACCAGACCCTGGAACTCGGGGATGTACCGGTGAACCGGGTCGGAGAGCCGGAACTTGCCCTCCTCGTAGAGGATCATCAGGGCGACGCCGGTGATCGGCTTGCTCATCGAGTAGATGCGGAAGATCGTGTCCTCACTCATCGGGGCGCCGGCTTCGATGTCCTGGTGTCCGAAGGTGCCGAAGTGGGCGATCTTGCCGTGGCGGGAGATCATCGTCGTGATCCCGGCGAGCAGGCCGTCGTCGACGAGACCCTGCATCGCGTCATTCAGGCGTTCGAGCCGCCCGCTTGACATGCCGACACTCTCCGGCGTGGCTCTCGCCAGATCGCGCGGGCCCTGAAGCGGAGCGTCGGCGCGGGACTGATCACAGGCGGTAAGCCCGAGGCTAAGGAAAGCGACCGCGACGAGCGCGGTCAGCAGGCGGGTCAGCGTGGCGACACGAGTCATGGGTATCTCCCTTCGACTTGCTTATGAATTGGTGTTTCGAGAGCGGGCGACCTTACCAGCCTCTGGCGACCGGGGGCTCTCGGTTGGCTCTGCCGCTGCTACGATTGGGGGCTTCCGATGGAAAGAACGATCGACAGGCCGAAGCTCGCGCGGGACGTCATGGTGACCAAGCTGGTCACCGTCCATCCCCGGACCCACGTGTACGACTGCATCGCCGCTCTGCTGCGGCATCGCATCACGGGCGCGCCGGTGATCGACGAGCGGCATCGCTACCTCGGCATGCTGTCGGAGAAGAGCTGCCTTGCCGTGCTCACGGTGACCGCTCGCGCGGCGGACGAGCGCGGTCTGGCCCGGAGCCGGAGCACGCGGGCAAGCGACTTCATGGCCACCCGCCTGGTGACGCTGCAGGCCGGCATGTCCGCGCTCGACGCGATCGGTCTGCTGCTCAAGAACCGGATTTCGGGCGCACCGGTCGTCGATAAGAACGGCCGCTTGCTGGGTGTTTTCTCCGAGAAGTTCTCGATGGAGGTTCTGCTGGGGCTGGCCTATGACCAGTTGCCGGCGGCGCCGGTCGACGCCTTCATGAACACGGACTTCGGCCGCGTGATCGACGGTTCCGAGCCCCTGCTCGAGATCGCCCAGCGCTTTCTCGATACGGAGTATCGGCGCCTTCCGGTGGTCGACGGCGGTGCGCTTGTAGGCCAGGTCAGCCGCCGGGACGTGCTCGCGGCGTCGCACCACCTGACATCGGCGCTCGACGGCCGGCGCTCGATTCTGCGCGAGCGCAGCGGCGAGCTCGGCCTGGAGGATCTGGCGGCGCCGGACGAGGAAGGCGAATCCGGGGACTTCGAACTCGACTCCACGGACGCGTCGGCCTTCATGGACCGCAAGGCGCGCACGATCTCCGAGGACACGGACCTCCTGAGCATCGCGCGCATCTTCAAGAGCACTCCGTATCGCCGGCTGCCGGTACTCAAGGGCCGCAAGCTGGTGGGGCAGATCAGCCGGCGGGACGTGCTCGCCGCCACCCACGACCTCCTCGTGCAGGCGCCCCAGCCGGGTCAGGCGCTGCTCTACCTGAGTGCTGTGGTTGATTCCGGCGAGCGGCCCTCGCTGTCCTGACCCTGAACGCCGCTGCCTGGACCGCGATAGGTTCGGTCCCTTGATTCCCCGGTTTGGAAGACTGGAAGGAGAAGCCATGTCCCAGTTGAGTGTGGATCTCTCACCCTGGAGGCGTCTGTTCGGCTTCGGACTGGCCGTTCTGGTCGCTCTCTCGGCGGCGGCTGCGCCGTTGGCGGCTGCCGATGACGAGGAGGAAGAGGAGAAGCTGGTCGAGCCGGCGCCGCCGCGGCCCGACGACGAGGGCGAGGGTCCCTTCGACCGCTTGATTCTGCGCGGGGTCACGGTGATCAACGGCACCGGGGCGCCGCCCATGGGGCCTGTCGATCTCGTGATCGAGGGCAACCGGATCGAGGAGATCAAGAGCGTCGGGATGCCCAACACCGAGATCGACGAGGACAAGCGTCCGAAGGACGCCGACCGCGAACTCGATCTCACGGGCTCGTGGGTGCTGCCGGGCCTGGTCGATCTGCACGCTCATTCAGGCGGTGTGCCGAAGGCCCCCACCGCGGAGTACGTCTACAAGCTATGGCTGGCGCACGGCATCACGACCGTCCGCGGTGTGCCCATCGGGCCCCTGGACTGGGACCTGAGCGAGAAGGAGCGCAGCCGGAAGAACGAGATCACGGCGCCGCGCATCGTGTCCTATCAACGCCCCGGCGGCGGCAAGGAGTGGAAGGACCGCGATATCCGCACTCCCGCCGACGCGCGCGAGTGGGTGCGATACGCCCACGACAAGGGCGTGGACGGGCTGAAGCTCGGCGCCTACCCGCCGAAGATCATGGCGGCTCTGATCGACGAGGCCGGCAGCCTGGGAATGGGATCGACGGCCCACCTCGACCAGATGGGCGTGGCGCACATGAACGCCCTCGACGCCGCCCGCCTCGGCCTGGTCGGGATGACCCACTTCTACGGCCTGTTCGAGTCGATGTACTCCGCGGCCGACGTGCAGCCGTGGCCGGCGCAGATGAACTACATGGACGAGCAGCTCCGCTTCGGCCAGGTGGCCCGCCAGTGGCGCCTGGTCGAGCCCGGCGGCGAGCGCTGGAACGCGCTGCTCGACGAGCTCCTCGAACTCGACTTCTTCATCAACCCGACGATGACGATCTACTCGGCCGGCCGCGACGTGATGCGGGCGCGCAACGCCGACTGGCACGCCGACTACACCCTGCCCACGCTCGCCGAGTTCTACGCCCCCAGCCGGGAGGACCACGGCTCCTACTGGTACGACTGGACGACCTGGGACGAGGTGGCGTGGAAGAACTTCTACCGGGTGTGGATGCAGTTCCTGAACGAGTACAAGAACCGCGGCGGCCGGGTCCCGATCGGCTCGGACTCCGGGTTCATCTACCAGACCTACGGCTTCGGCACGATCCTGGAGCTCGAACTGCTCCAGGAGGCGGGCTTTCATCCGCTGGAGGTGATCCGCTCGGCGACCATGTACGGCGCTGAGGAGCTGACCCGCGCCAGCGGCGCCGAGATGGAGTTCGGCATCGTGCGCGAGGGCATGCTGGCTGACCTCCTGGTTGTCGACGAGAATCCGGTCGCCAACCTGAAGGTGCTCTACGGCACCGGCGCCGTGCGGCTCAACGACGAAACGGGACGGCCCGAGCGGGTCGGCGGCGTCCGCTACACGATCAAGGACGGGATCGTGTTCGACGCGAAGGCCCTGCTGGCCGACGTGGCGGATATCGTTGCCGCCGCCAGGATGCAGTCGGAGAGCCCGCTGCAGGAGACGGCGGGAGGAGCGCGGCCCTGAGGGCCGGGCCAAGAATCGCCCCGCCCGAGAGCCCCAGAACCAGGAGAATCACATGAAACGTCTACTCGTCGCCGCGATCGTCGCGGCCCTCCTCGCCGCGCCGCTGTCAGCCGGCGGCGACGCCGAGATCCACGCCGACGTGGTCTACGGCCACAAGATGGGCATGGCCCTGACCTTCGATGCGATCGAGCCGGCGGAGCAGAACGGCGCCGCGGTGCTGTTCATGGTCAGCGGCGGCTGGATCTCTCGCTGGTCCGACCCGCAGCGCATAGTGTCCGGTGAGCGCCGGGGCGGCATGGGCGCTATCGGCGAGCTCCTCGATCAGGGCTACACCGTGTTCATGGTCCGGCATGGATCGAGCCCGCTGTTCAAGGTGCCGGAGGCGGTCGCCGACGTGCGCCGCGCGGTGCGCTACATCCGCCTGAACGCGGATGACTTCGGCATCGACCCGGACCGGATGGGCGTGTTCGGCGGCAGCGCCGGCGGCCACCTGTCCCTGATGCTCGGCAACGCCTCGGACGAGGGGAACCCCGACAGCAACGATGAGGTCGAGCAGACCGACAATCGCGTCGCCGCGGTCGTCGCCTACTTCCCGCCGGTGGACCTCCAGGGGATTGCCGGCCCCAACGACCGCTTCCCGGCCCTCGACTTCGACTCGGAGAAGGCGGCGGGCATTTCACCGCTGCTGTTCGTCAGCGAGGACGATCCGCCGACCCTGCTCGTCCACGGCGATGCCGACCAGCTCGTGCCGCTCAGAAACAGCGAGCAGATCAAGGCCGCCTTCGACGAGGCAGAAGTGACCTCGAAGTTGATCGTGATCGAGGGTGCCGCCCACGGCTTCCGCGGCGAGGACGGCGAACGCGCGGCCAGCGCGCTGGTCGCCTGGTTCAACGAACACCTGGGGGTTTCGGGCGGGGGAGAGTAGAAGGTGGCCGCCGCGGCCCCGGCGGGACTGGAGCGCGGCGATCGGGTCGAACATCCAAAGCTCGGGCTGGGAGAGGTCGTGGGCCTGGACGGAGACAAGGCGCGGATCTTTTTCGTCGAGTCAGGCCACAGGACGATCCTGACCAGCAGGTTCCCCCTGCAGCCTCTGGTGCCGAGGCCCTCGCATTGGCGGCTCGACGGGATGGACTTCTTGTCGACGAAGGCCACGCCCTATCGAAGCGCCCGGGACTTCGTCCATGCCTTCGAGTGCCAGTATCCTGGCGGGTTCAAGGACGACGAGTTCATCAAGGGGGAGCGCAGGTACAAGGCGGAGGCCCACGAGGCCGCGCTCGAGCTGCTGGACGAGGGCAGACTGACCGATCTGCTGGCCGCTGAGCGGTACGGCGACGTCTGCCTTCGAGCCAGGGACACGATGAAGCGGGTAAACGTCGTCGACTGGCGCGAGTCGCAACCGCTCTGGTCCGGCGTGTCGGATCACGCAGGCCGCGAGGAGGCGTTCGCGAAGAGACTGCACGCCCTTCTATACGGACAGCGGAGCGAACAGCATCGTTTCGAAGCGTTCTCGTCCCTGATGGAAGAACTGTCCGTGCCCAAATGGCCGATCTGCACCTTCTGGCGGTGGATCGTCTTCCCGAACGAGGAGGTCTTCGTCAAGCCGGCGAGCGTCAAGGCGGCTGCGGACGCCTGGTCGTACGATCTTGGCTACAGCCCGGGACCTTCGTGGGCGGTCTATCGCCGAATCCGGGACTTCTGCCAGCATGTCCGAGAGGAGTTGGTGGACCTCGAACCCCGCGACTTCATCGACGTGCAGACGTTCATGTGGTTGTGCACGTGGTACCGGAACCAGTAGCGGTCGACCCGCGACCCGGGAGTCCTTACGCCCCGAAATCGATCGACAAGGCCGTCTTTGCGTCTCGACGACGTTGGGCCGCCTAACAGCGGGCCAGAGTTGACCGGGGAACGCTTGACGGAGCGACGACCCAGGCCTTCTGCGCCCTGGAGTTGTCGTCTAGCCTGACTTCGCGTCCTTGCCAAATGGCGCGCTCGTTCTTCGCGCCGCCGGGATAGTGTTTCCTGCTATAGCGCGCGCGGTCCGGAAACCTCGGCGTCTTCTGCCGAACGCGATCCGGGTGGGCGAAGTAGGAGTGTTCGAACGCTGCTTGGACGATCGATGTTCCGCCTTCTCGCAGGTAGCGTTCGAGCGCCTCGATGGGGCGTGCGACTTCGTTGCAACTGAGGATGCGGAACACCTTGGACACTGCCTGTGTCGGCGCCTACGACCCGAGGAGAGAAACCAAGTCTCGGTCCGAAACCCGGCGCACGGCGCGTGCATCGGCAGTCAGCCACTCGCCGCCAGCCAAGAAAGCCAGCGCGAGATACGTCGCGTCGTATCCGCTCAACCTCCAGCGGTCTGCAAGGTCGGCTGCAAGGGCCAGCAGTTCATGTCCGTTGCCGACCCGCGTCATGCCGAGCGCCTCCACCAGAGAAAGGGCTTCCTTGACCTTTGTCGGTGTGCTCCCCGGCAGGCGGCAGAGGACGGCCAGCAATTCGTTCATGAACAGATCGGGGACCAAGAAGCGAGCCGGATTCTCCTCGATCTCTCCGAGAACACGCTCCGCCTCTTCCACCAAAGGCTCGCTGGTTACGAACCACTTGATGGCGACCGAAGCGTCGACGACGATCACGACCGCAGGTCGCGCAGGAGGTCGAGCGTTGTGCCTTGGGCAGGCGACCCGAACTTCAGCCCGCGCAGTCTGGCGACGACCTCACGCCGTCGCTCATCGGCCTCCCGGTCAACGAAGCGCTCCCGGTAGTCCTTGAGACTGACGAGGGCTGCTGCCGGGGTCCGGCGACGGCAGACGAGGATCGGTTCCCCGCTCCGCTCCAGGTGATCGAGGACCTTGCCGAGACTCTGACGAAGTTGCAGGGCGTTCACCGTTCTCATGACAGTTCAGAGTATCCGACTTGTACAGGTTGGTGTCAAGACTCAGGAGGTCAGAACGTCCAGGTCTCCATCCCCGTACCGCGCGCGCAGGACCTTTTTGTCGAACTTGCTGACGCTGGTCTTCGGCACCTCTTCGATGAAGGTCCAACGCTCGGGGACCCACCAGCGGGCGACCCGCTCGGCGAGGTAACTCCTGAGTTCGCCGGGGTCGGCGTCGGCGCCGTCGTTGAGCGCCACGCAGGCGAGGGGGCGTTCGTCCCAGCGGTCGTCAGGTACGCCGACAACCGCGGCTTCGGCCACGGCGGGGTGGCCCATCAGCTCGTTCTCTAGATCGACCGAGGAGATCCACTCGCCGCCGGACTTGATCACGTCCTTGGCCCGGTCGGTGATCTGGATGAAGCCGAACGGGTCGATCGAGGCGACGTCGCCGGTGCGGAGCCAGCCGTCGTGGAACTTCTCGGGGTCGTCGTCCAGGTAGTACGAGCCGGTGATCCAGGGGCCGCGGATCTCGATCTCGCCGACGGCTTCGCCGTCCCAGGGCATGACCTCGCCGGCGTCGTTCGTGATTCGGACTTCGACGCCGGAGATGATCCGGCCAGTCTTGACCCGCCAGTCGATCTCTTCCTCGCGGGGCGTGCCGTGTGGGGGAATCGCCATGGCCGCGAGGGGCGAGGTCTCGGTCATCCCCCAACCCTGGATGATGTCGACGCCGAAGCGATCCCGGAAGCCCTCGATCAGGGAGCGCGGCACGGCCGAACCGCCGCACAGAACGGTGCGGAACGAGGAGAAGTCGACCTCGTGGTTCTCCGAGTACCGCAGCACCTCGTTCCAGATCGTCGGCACGGCGCCGGAGAGGGTCGGCCGGTGCTCCGCGATGATCCGGCACAGGGGCTCGGCCTGCAGGAAGCGGTCGGGCATCACGAAGTCGGCGCCGGTGAACCAGCCGACGTGGGGCAGGCCCCAGGCGTTGGCGTGGAACATCGGCACGATCGCCAGGATGCTGTCCTTCTGGCTGATGCCGAGCGCGCCGCCGGAGGCGACTCCGAGGGCGTGCAGGAAGGACGACCGGTGGCTGTAGGCGACGCCCTTCGGGTTGCCGGTGGTGCCGCTCGTGTAACACATGGCGCAGGCGGCCCGCTCGTCGATCTCCGGCCAGTCGAAGGTAGTCGGTTTGCCTTCGAGCAGATCGTGGTAGCGGTGGATGGCCGCCCCGCCCGCGGTGAGCGCCGAGGCGTCGCCGTCGCCGACCACGATGAAGTGCTCCACCGTGGTCAGGTCGGCCGCGACCTGGCCCAGCAGCGGAATGAGGGAGTCGTCGACGATCACGACGCGGTCCTCGGCGTGGTTGGCGACGTAGGTCAACTGCTCCGGGAACAGGCGGATGTTCAGGGTGTGGAGGACTGCGCCCATGCACGGGATGGCGAAGTAGGCCTCCATGTGCTCCTGGTTGTTCCAGGCGAAGGTGCCGACGCGGTCGCCCGGTTCGATGCCCAGCTCCTTCAACGCGTGGGCGAGCTGCGCGGCGTGGTCCGCGACCTCGGCGTAGGTGCCGATCCGCGCGCCGTCCGCCTGGCAGGTGATCACGCGGCTGTCGGCGTAGACCCGGCGGCCGTGGTCGAAGATCATGCGGATCGTCAACGGGAAATCCATCATCGTGCTGTCGGTCATGGCTGCTCCTGGGGGGTTCGGGTCGTGGAAGCGGTACCTTAGCGACTTAGGCGACCGGATTCCGCCTGCGGCGGATGCCGCCGCCGTCGTAGACTCCGTCCGTGGATCCGGTCCGTCTAAAGCTGTTTTCCAATCGGTTCGCGGCGATTGCGTCCGAGATGGGCGTCATGCTGCAGCGGACCGCGATGTCGGTCAACGTGAAGGAGCGGCTCGACTTCTCGTGCGGCCTGCTCGATGCCTCTGGCCGGCTGCTGGTCAACGCGCCCCACATTCCGGTGCACCTGGGCGCCCTCGGCGAGTGCGTGCGCGGCGTCGCTGCCGAACTCGAACTCGGCCCCGGCGATGTCGCGGTCACGAACCACCCCGGTTACGGCGGGTCCCACCTGCCGGACATCACGGTCATCGCCCCCGTCCACGTGGACGGCCGGCTGATCGGCTACGTCGCGAACCGCGCCCACCACGCCGAGCTCGGCGGCATCCGTCCCGGCTCGATGCCGCCGAAGGCGGCGAACCTGGCCGAGGAGGGCGTCGTCATCGCGCCGCAGCTTCTGGTGCGGGCCGGCGAACCCCGGTGGGAGCAGATGGAGGCGTTGCTGCGCCACGGTCCGGCTCCGTCCCGCTCGGTGGCCGAGAATCTGGCCGACCTCGGCGCGGCGGTCGCGGCCAACCGGCGTGGAGCGGCCGCGCTTCAAGAGCTCGCGGCGGACCACGGCGAGGACGAGGTGCGCCGTTACATGACGGCGCTCTACTCGCGCGCCGCCGACCGCATGCGGGTCGCCCTCGAGGAGCACGTGCGGAGCACCGGGCGCCAGTCCTTCCACGCTCTCGAACGGCTTGACGACGGCGCCCCGATCGAGGTCGAGGTGACGATCGAGCGCGGTTCGGCGCGGATCGACTTCACCGGCAGCGCGCCGACCCATCCGGGCAACCTGAACGCCACCCCGGCGATCGTCAGGAGCGCCACGATCTACGTGCTGCGGCTGCTGATCGGGGTGCCGCTGCAGCTCAACGAGGGGCTGCTCGAGCCGGTGGAGACCCTGATCCCCCGCGGCATGCTGAACCCCGAGTTCTCGGCCGACCCGAGGCGCTGCCCGGCGGTGGTGGGGGGCAACGTCGAAACCAGTCAACGGGTGGTCGACACGCTGCTGCGGGCGCTCGGACTCTGCGCCTGCGGGCAGGGCACGATGAACAACACGCTGTTCGGCGACGACACGTTCGGGTACTACGAGACGGTCGGTGGGGGAGCGGGCGCCGGTCCCGGCTTTGCCGGCGCCAGCGGCGTCCACACTCACATGACGAACACGCGGATCACCGATCCGGAAGTGCTGGAGCATCGCTATCCGGTGCGGCTCGAGCGATTCGGCCTGCGGCCGGGGTCGGGCGGCGCCGGCCGGTACCCGGGCGGCGACGGTCTTCGGCGCGAGCTGCGCTTCCTGTCCCGGCAGCAGCTCTCGGTGCTCGGCCAGCACCGCGTGGAGCGGCCATTCGGTGGCGACGGCGGTGAGTGCGGAGGCGTGGGCCGCGCCCGCATCCTGCGCGCGGCGGGTGGGGTCCGGGAACTGGACTCCGTCGATCAGGCCGACGTCGAGCCGGGTGACCTCCTGGTCCTGGAAACGCCGGGCGGCGGCGGCTGGGGCAAGGTCGAGTAGGAAGAAGGCTAGGCAGCGGCGGCGGCCGCCGCCGGGTACAATGCGCCCGTCCCGATGCGTCGGGAGGGACCCTTGCCAGTCAGCAGTAGAGTCGCGGCGTCTTCGCCGCGCTGATGCGCAGGGTACATGTTGTTTCATGGAGCCAACAGGAGCCGAGTCGATGAGCCAGCAACAGGTTCGAGTGAGCGAAGAGAAGGCGCGGGCGGTCGCCGAAGCATCGCGCCAGAAGGAGTGGAAGAACCCCTCCTTCATGAAGGAGCTGTTCCTCGGCAACTTCCGGTTCGACCTGATCTGCCCCTATCCAACGCGGGACGAGTGGCGTCCGGAGTTCGAGTCCTTCTACTCGGCTCTCACCGACTTCCTCCGTGACGAGGTCGATCCGATCGAGATCGATGCCTCGGAGGACTACCCGGACCACGTGATCGACGGTCTCGCCAGGCTCGGCGCGTTCGGCATGAAGATCCCGACCGAGTACGGCGGCCTCGGCTTCGACCAGGTCGAGTACGCCCAGGTCATGGAGCTGATCGGCGCCTACGACGGCAACCTGACGGCCCTGTTGTCGGCTCACCAGTCGATCGGCGTGCCGCAGCCGCTCAACCTGTTCGGGACCGAGGAGTTGAAGCGGAAGTACCTGCCGCGCTGCGCGGCCGGTGAGATCTCCGCCTTCGCTCTGACCGAGCCGGAGGTGGGTTCGGATCCCGCCCGGCTGGCGACCTCGGCCGTGCTCGACGGTGACTTCTACGTTCTGAACGGCACCAAGCTGTGGTGCACCAACGGCACCAAGGCCGGTCTGCTGGTGGTCATGGCGATGGATCCCAAGACCGAGAAGATCAGCTCCTTTGTCGTCGAGACCGCTTGGGAGGGAGTGTCAGTCGAGCGCCGCTGCCACTTCATGGGTCTCCGGGCACTGGCCAACGGGATCATCCAGTTCGACAACGTGAAGGTGCCGAAGGAGAACCTGATCGGCAAGGAGGGTAAGGGACTCAAGATCGCTCTGACGACTCTGAACGATGGCCGGCTGTCGATCCCGAACAGCTCGGTGGGCGCCGCCAAGTACTGCCTGAAGGCGGTGCGCGAGTTCAGCAGCAGCCGGATCCAGTGGGGCGTGCCGATCGGCAAGCACGAGGCGATCGCGCAGAAGATCTCGGACATCGCGGCCTACGGCTTCGCCATGGAGGCGATCGTCAAGCTGGCCAGCCACATGGCGAACAACAAGAAGCTCGATCTGCGGCTCGAGAGCGCGGCCTGCAAGGAGTGGAACACCTGGCGCGGCTGGCAGATCATCGACGAGACGATGCAGGTGCGAGGCGGCCGCGGCTACGAGACGGAGTCGTCGCTGCGCGACCGCGGCGAGGATCCGGTCGGCATCGAGCGAATGATGCGCGACTTCCGGATCAACCGGATCTTCGAGGGTTCGAGCGAGATCATGCACCTGATCATGGCCCGCGAGGCGGTCGACAAGCACCTGCAGGTGGCGGGCGCCCTGATCGACAAGCGCGCCGGCTTCGGCGCCAAGCTGGCGGCGCTACCGAAGATCGGCCTCTTCTACGCCTGGTGGTATCCGACGCGGTGGCTGGCGTGGGGTCGCTGGCCCCGATACACCGGTTACGGGCGCTACGCCCGGCACCTCCGCTTCATCGACCGCTCGGCGCGCAAGCTGGCGCGCGAGAGCTTCCACGGCATGCTCGTCTACCGCGAGAAGATGGAGCGGCGCCAGATGTTCCTGTTCCGCCTCGTGGACGTGGTCAACGAACTCTTCGCCATGGCCGCCTCGATCTCCCGGGCCCACACCGAGACGCAAAAGGGCGCCGACTCGGCCGCACGGTCCGCGGCGCTGTGCGATCTCTTCTGCCGCATGTCGCGGCGGCGGGTGAAGCAGCTCTTCCACGAGCTGTGGCACAACGAAGACGCGCTGAAGTACCGCACCGCGCAGGACGTGATGAAGGGTCGGCATGTCGGGCGCGAGGAACTCCTGGCCGCGCTCGATCCGTCGGCGCGACAGCCGCGCCAGACGGCGGCCGCCGCCTCGTAGCCGCCCCGAAACGCCTCGCAGGCTCGGCCCAGTTTCCAGGTTGCGTCGGCCCATCCCGTCCTCACTATGACCTTGCGTCCCAGAACTTGCTGCGCTGCGTTCCGCGGCGCAAGCTCCTAGCCCGTGTCGACCCCCGCGAGGAGGGAGGAACCGGTTGCTGTGTCCGGCGTGCCGGGGCGCCGGGTTGGCCTGGTCAGCCTCGGCTGCGCCAAGAACCACGTCGACAGCGAGATCATGCTCGGGGTGCTGGACCGCCAGGGCTACCGGCTGGTCGCGGACCTGGATGAGGCCGAGACCGTGATCGTGAACACCTGCGGCTTCATCGACGAGGCCAGGGAGGAGTCGATCGACGCGATTCTGGATGCCGCGGCCCGCAAGTCCGACGGCGGTGCGCCCGTACGGCAGGTTCTGGTCGCGGGCTGCATGGCCAACCGGTACGGCCAGGAACTTCAGGCCGAGATACCCGAGATCGACGGCTTCGTCGATCTCGACTCCCTGCGCCAGGTGGGCGCCCTGGTGCAGCTCGGCGGCGCTCCGGCCGCGGCGCCCTCGGCGTCCCACCTGGTCTTCGATCACCGGGACAGCCGGCTGCTCACCACGAGTGGCTACGCGTACCTCAAGGTTGCGGAGGGGTGCAACAATCCGTGCACCTTCTGCGCCATTCCCGTGTGGCGCGGCCGACTACGCAGCCGAGCGGTGGACAGCCTGGTCGCGGAGGCGCGCGATCTTGTGGCGCGCGGGGCCCGCGAACTCGTGCTCGTGGCCCAGGACACGACCCGGTACGGGGAGGACCTGGACTACGGCCGGCACGGTCTGGCGCGTCTCGTGGAGGCGCTGCTCGCGGGCACGGACGCGGACTGGATCCGGTTTCTCTACGCCTATCCGACCACGCTCGACGACGCTCTGCTCGAGTTGATGGCGGCCGAGCCCCGAGTGGCTTCGTACCTCGACATGCCGCTCCAGCACAGCGACCGGCGCATGCTGCGCGCCATGCGCCGGGGCGGAACCGCGGACCGCTACCGGCGGATCTTCGAGCGGGCGCGCGAACTCGATCCCGAGGTGAGCCTGCGCACGACCTTCATCGTCGGCTTCCCGGGCGAGGACGACGCGGCCTTCGAAGACCTGCTCGACTTCGTTTCGGAGGTTCGCTTCGATCACCTCGGCGCGTTCGTCTACAGCCGCGAGAGCGATACGCCGTCGGCGGCGCTGCCGGACCAGGTGCCGCGCCGGGTGGCCGAAGAGCGGAAGCAGCGGTTGCTCGGCTTGCAGCGAGAGATCGCGCTGGAGCGCCGCCAACGCTTTGTTGGCAGAACGTTGCCCATGCTGATCGAGGGGCCTTGCGAGGAGACCGAGCACCTGCTCTGTGCCCGGCACCAGGGCATGGCGCCGGACGTCGACGGCCGGGTGCTGATCAACGACGTCGTCGCCGGCGATGCCGGCAGCGGCGCCGTCGACCAGTCGCTGGCCGATGTCGCCGCGGGGAGGATCGCGGAGGTCGAGGTGACGGATGCGTTCGCGGACGACCTGGTGGGCCGGATCGTCGGACTGCAGGGGGCGGCAGCGGCCGCTGCGCCGGCCATCGTGGGGGCGAAGCCCTGATGCCGGCGATCCGGGACGCGATGAAGTCGACCGAACTCCCGCGTGGCGTGATCGCCACGATCGGCAACTACGACGGCATCCACATCGGCCAGCAGAGTGTGCTCGACATGGTGACCGGCCGCGCCCGGGAAGTCGGCGTTCCGTCCGCGGTGATCACTTTCGATCCCCACCCTCTGAGCGTCGTTCGCCCGGAGGAAGCGCCGGCGCGCCTGGTGACCCAGGACCAGAAGGAAGCTCTCCTGGCGGCCGCGGGCGTCGACTACACGCTCACGATCCGCTTCTCGCACGAGTTCTCCAACACCAGGGCCCGCACCTTCGTGCGCGACTTTCTGCACGGCCAGCTTGCGGTTTCCGAGCTCTACGTGGGCTCGAACTTCACCTTCGGCCGGCGGCGTGAGGGCAACATGGCGCTGCTCAAGGAGATGGGAGCGTCCTGCTGCTTCGCGGCCGTCGAGATCGACGAGGTGCGTTCCGGAGGCGAGCGGGTGTCGAGCAGCCGGATCCGCAGCCTGATATTGGAGGGCAGGATCGCGGAGGCGAACGATCTGCTCGGACGCCCTTACACGATGACGGGCACCATCGCTCGCGGCGACCGGATGGGGCAGCGGCTCGGGTGGCCGACGATCAACCTGGCACCCGAGAACGAGCTCTACCCGCACAACGGCGTATACGTGACCAAGGTGTACTTCCCCAGCTTCGAGGCGACCTTCCGGTCGGTGACGAACATCGGCACCCGGCCGACCGTGTACGAGAACTACCGGCGGGTCATCGAGAGCCACATCCTCGACTTCTCGAGCGATGTCTACGGCGAGCGCGTGGACCTGTCCTTCTGCCGGCATCTTCGCGAGGAGAAGCTGTTCTCCTCGATGATGGACCTCTCCGCGCAGATAGGACGTGACGCCGACGCGGCGCGGGAGTATTTTCGCCGTCTCGAGAGTTCCGGTTGATGCCGGCATGAACTAACCTGACACGAGGAAACACGAGGGACCTACCCCCATGGCAAGCGAACAGATCTTCAACGTGGACAGTCAGAGCTTCGAGGATCAGGTGCTGGGCGCCGAAAGCCCGGTTCTGGTCGACTTCTGGGCCACCTGGTGCGGTCCGTGCCGCATGGTGGCGCCGGTTCTCGAGGAACTGGCGGATGAGTACGGCGGCCGGCTGAGGATCGCCAAGCTGGACGTCGACCACGCCCAGGATGTTGCCGTGCGCTACGGCGTGCAGGGGATCCCGCACTTCATCCTGTTCAAGGACGGCGAGATCGCGGGGCGCATGACCGGCGCGGCCCCCAAGATGCGGTTCCAGGCATTCCTGGACGACCTCGTCTGAGGGGCCGCGAGGCGCCGGGATGACCTGGCCGCGCAGCGAACTCCTGGCCGAGCTGCTTGCCGGGGAGGAGGCCGAGGCTCTCCTGGTGCTCGCCGGTTCGAGCCGCGACCCGGACCTCGCTCCCTTCGTCGGCGGAGCGCGGTTGGGGAACGCCTGCGTGCTTGCCGACGGTTCCGGCGCCCGCCTCGTCTACTTCACGTCGATGGAGCGGGAGGAGGCGGCCCTGGCGGAGGCCGGCGGCGTCGAGCTGATCCACCCGGCGGACTTCGACATGGAGACCCTTCGCCGTGAAGGGAAGAACTCCGAGGAGATCCTCGTCGCGGCGCTCAACTCGGCCTTCGACAGGGCGGGGATCGGCGCCGGCCGGGTCGCCCTCGCCGGCCGACCCCCGGCGGGTTCGGCGGTGGCGGTGGCGGGCGCCCTGCGGGAGGCGAACCGGGCGCCGGTCTCGGGACGCGGGCTGATGCAGGCCCTGCGCCGGACCAAGACCGGGAGCGAGATCGAGGGGATCGCCGCCGCCGCGCGCGCCACCGTGGAGGCCTTCGAGTCGGTGGCGCGGATGCTTGCCGGCAGTGCGACGCGGGAGCAGGGCGAACTCTGGCTGGGCGAGGAGCGCGTGACCGTGGCCCGGGTCAAGGCCCGGGCCGCCGCAGTCTTTGCCGGCCACGGTCTGGAGCAGCCCGAGAGCTCGATTGTCGCTCCGGCGGAGGAGGGGGCGACCGGACACAGCACCGGGACGCCGGACCGGGTCCTGCGGTCCGGCGAGTCCCTGGTCGTCGATCTGTTCCCGAGGGGCCTCCTGTTCGCCGACTGCACCAGAACCTTTTTCGTTGGAGAGCCGCCGGAAGGCCTGACGCGGGCGCACGGCCTGGTGCTCGAGGCGCTCGAGACCAGTCTCGCGGCGGTCCGCCCCGGTGTGCGCGGCTGGACCCTGCACGAGCGGGTGTGCCGCAGGTTTGAAGGTGAGGGCTTCGCGGTGCCCGACAAGAACCCCGGGACGCAGACCGGCTACCTCCACCTGCTGGGACATGGTGTCGGTTACGAACTCCACGAACTGCCCAGCTTCCGGGAGACCGGACCGGGCACGGAGGAACTCGTAGCGGGCGACGTGGTGACGATCGAGCCCGGTCTCTACGACCCGGAAGCCGGCTGGGGCGTGCGGCTCGAGGATCTTGTGGTCATAACGAAGGACGGGATGACGAACCTGACGCCGCTTCCGTACGCTCTCGATCCTCGCGCCTGGTAGGTCTGAGGCGCGGAGCGGGGCGCCAGCGCGGCAGAACTACCGGAGACCGGCGCTTCGCGCCGGATGCCGGCGGGGGCGCCGGCGCACCCAGTTTTCTGCCGCGCAGCCTCCTCAGCTCCGGTCGACCCAGTAGTTCGGCGACTCCTTCGTGATCACCACGTCGTGCGCGTGGCCCTCCTTCTGACCGGCGGCGGTGACGCGGACCATGCGGGCGGAGGTTCTCAGTTCGCCGACACTCGCGCAGCCTGAGAGCCCCATGCCGGAGCGCAGGCCGCCGGTCAGTTGGGCGATCACCTGGTGGACGCTGCCCTTGTGCGGCACCATCCCCTCGATGCCCTCCGGCACCAGCTTCGAGAGCGGCTGGTCATCGGACTGGAAGTACCGGTCGGCGCTGCCTTCGGCCATCGCGGACAGGGAACCCATGCCGCGGTAGGCCTTGTAGCTGCGTCCCTGATAGAGGATCGTTTCGCCGGGGCTTTCCTCGGTGCCGGCGAGCAGGGAGCCGACCATCACGCTGTGGGCGCCGCAGGCCAGCGCCTTGGTCAGGTCGCCCGAGAAGCGGATGCCGCCGTCGGCGACGATGGGCAGGTCCCCGGCCACGCCGGCGGCGTCGCGGATTGCCGTCACCTGGGGCATTCCGGCACCGGTGACGACGCGGGTGGTGCAGATGCTGCCTGGTCCGATGCCGACCTTGATCCCGTCCGCGCCGCGCTCCGCGAGCGCTCGCGCGCCCTCGGCGGTCGCCACGTTGCCGACCAGGAGCTGGGCGTCCGGCAGCGCCTCGCGGATCCGAGCCGTAGCTTCGAGCACGCCGCGGCTGTGGGCGTGGGAGGAGTCCACCACGAGCACATCGGCCTGGGCCGACGCCAGAGCCCGCGCCCGTTCCATGTAGTCGCCGCCGGCGCCGACCGCCGCCGCCACGCGCAGGCGACCGAGGTCGTCCTTGCAGGCGATCGGGTACTGCATCATCTTCTGGATGTCCTTGACCGTGATCAGGCCCTTCAGGTTGCCCTCGTCATCCGTCACCAGCAACTTCTCGATCCGGTGGCGGTGAAGCTGGGCCTTGGCCTGTTCCAGGGTCGTTCCCTCCGGAACCGTGACCAGGTTCTGGCGCGTCATCAGTTCGGAGACAGGCAGGCTCATGTCGGTTTCGAACCGCAGATCGCGGTTGGTCAGGATGCCGACCAGGTGGCCTTCGCGGTCGGTGACCGGGACCCCGGAGATCTTGTAGCGGGCCATCAGGTCCAGCGCTTCCTGGATGAGCTGCTCGGGCCGGATCGTGATCGGGTTGACGATCATGCCCGCCTCGGAGCGTTTGACCCGGTCGACTTCGGTGGCCTGGGCGTCGATCGACAGGTTCTTGTGGATCACCCCGATGCCACCCTCCTGGGCCAGGGCGATGGCCAGCTCGGCCTCGGTCACGGTGTCCATCGCGGCCGAGATCAGCGGGATGTTCAGCTCGATCCCACGCGTGACGCGAGTGCCGAGGCTGACGTCGTTCGGATGCACCTCCGACAGGCCCGGGGCCAGAAGGACGTCGTCGAAGGTAAGGGCAAGTGCGGGGCTGTCACCCCCGGAATCCGGCGTTTCCATGCCGAACGCTATCAACTGCGAGGCGGCCGTGCAGCTTTGTGGGAAGCACCCGCCCGCCTGAGGGCCGGTGGGGGGTGTCCCAGGCGCCGTTCGCGCTCCGAGGAATGTGGAGGGGTGGCGCTCACTCCGCTTCACTCGCTCCGGTTGGGCGTCGGTTGCTGGGAGGGCGTTGGCCGTCGCCCGTTCAGAGGCACCTGGGAGCCGACCCCTCCTGACCCGACTGGGCTGGACGTCGGTGCCCTGAATGAGGCCGAGCACCGACTTGCCTCTGGGTGACTTCCTGGTCCGCAACGCCCGCAGCGGTGTCATGTCGCCTGCATGTAGAGAACCCCGCCACACCGGGGCGTATCTCTGGGTGCGCTGACCCTCTGGTCCGCATCCGGCCGCTTCGCGGCCGGTTCCGGGCATACGTCAACGGCAGCGTCGGGTGGGTGGAGGAGGTCCGGTCTCAGAGGGCAGCGTGGCCCGCGACCAGGGCAGCCCAGATCAATGGCAGCACGATCAGGGAGCCTAGAAAGAGCGTGCGTGCGCGTGCGTCGCTGCGCCGGCTGGCGAAGCGGACAGCGAGTACGGCGAAGGCGGCGCTGAAGGCGGCGGCTGTAACTGCGAAGGCCACCGAAGTGAGACCCACGACTGCCGCAAGCAGGCATACGGCGACCAGTACGACGGCCCAGAGGAGGGAGTGCGCCGCGGTGCGGCGTCCGTCCGGGTCGGCGGCTGCCAGGACCTTGAAACCGGCGCGTGCGTAGTCGTCGCGGTAGAGCCATGCCAGGGAGTGGAAATGCGGAAGCTGCCAGGCAAAGACGATCCCGAAGAGCAGCCACGCCGCCACGGTCAATTCGCCCTGCGCGGCTGCCCACCCGATCACCGGCGGCAGGGCGCCCGGTACGGCGCCGACGAAGACGGCCCATCCCGTCCGCCGCTTCATGGGTGTGTAGACCCAGGCGTAGCTGACCAGGGTGACCAGGGTGACCGCCGTCGCTACAAGGTTGACTCCGACCGCCAGCAAGGTCAGGCCCGCGAGGCTGAGGATTGTGGCGAAGAGCCGGCCTTGCGCGGGGGAGACTCCGCCCATTGGTAGGGGCCGTGACCGCGTGCGTGCCATGAGTGCGTCGAGATCACGTTCCGCGACTTGGTTGAAAGCTGCGCCGCCCCCGGCTACAAGCGCGGCGCCGGCGATCACGAATAGAAGTACGCTCAGGTCGAATTCCCGTGCTCCGAGGTAGTAGCCGATTCCCACGGTGGCGACCGCGAGCGCGTTGAGGCGCGGCTTGGCGAGCGCCAGCAGGTGGGAAGCGCGGAGGGGGCTGGCCAGAGCCGCGGTCACGGTCGTCATGCTGGTGCCTGTTTGGGTGCGCCGGCCGGGTCGGTGGCAAACGGGGCCGCCCGGATGGACTCCTCGTCGCCGAACCAGGCGCGGTGGACGCGAAGGGCCAGGGCCACGGAGACGACCCACACCAGAGCGCCGGTGGCGACATGCGCCGTGTTGACGTGGACCTGCAGACCGCTCCAGACGGTCCATGCGCCCAGACCGATCTGAATCAGCAGGACAGCGCCCAGAAGCACCGCGGGACGGGCGAGTTCAGTCCGGTGGCGGTGATGGGCGAACACCCGGACGATCAGGGCGACGGCGGCAGCGGTCACAGCCGCCGCGCCCAGCCGGTGCGCGAAATGGAGACTGATGCCGAGGCTCCACTCGGGCGGCAGGAGCCGTCCGAAGGCGAGCGGGAAGTCGGGAATCGCCAGCCCCGCATCGTTGTGGCGCATGGTCGCACCGAGCAGGATCTGGCCGTAGATGCAGGCCGGAACGATCACCGCCAGGCACCCCAGAACCTGGTCGTCGAGCGGCTCGGTGCGTCCGTACCGTGCTCGCCAACCCGGCGACGTGAACACGCCGAGACTCACCACCAGAGCGAAGAAGAGTTGGGCCAGCCCGGCATGGCTGATGGAAATCGGCTTGGGCAGCAGGTAGATCACTGTGATGCCGCCGAGGAGCCCTTGAGCCACAACCGCACCGATCGCCGTCCAGGTCATCCGGCGCACCCACCGGCGCGGCTCAGCGCGCCAGGCCCAGACCGCCAGACCGATGGTGAGCAAACCGACCACGCTCGCAATCAGCCGGTGGCCGTGCTCGTAGAGGATGCCACCCACCATTTTCGAGAACGGGAAGGAGAACATGAAGTAGCCGTACGTGTTCGGCCAGTCGGGGACCGCCAGCCCCGAATCCGTGCTGGTGACCAGACCGCCCGCCGCGATCAGCAGCAGGGATGCCGCGGCCAGCAGCCGGAGGTAGTAGTGCAGCCAGCGCACGACCGGCGCACTCTATCTCCGCTGCCGGCTCGCTTCCATAGCTTCGGGGGTTTGGGAGCTACGCCCCGAACCCGTCTTGGGAGGAGACGAGCAAGACGCGACCCAGTCCGTGCGCCCGTCAGCGGGCGCACGGATGGAACCCCGCCCGGATCGCCGCGCCGTGCTGGTCGAGTTCGGGCACGGGAGGTAGGCGTCGCCCCGGTTCGTTCGGGGCGGCAGCGGGCGCGACCATGTCGATCTCGGTGCCGTCGGGGAGCGGTTGCCTGACTCGGCGGAGTTGTGGATGGCGCGACAGGGCGGCGACGTCGTTCAGGAAGCCGTAGGCGATGCGGGCGCGATCGAGGACCGTACGAATTGACTGCCGGTCATGGCGCACGAACACCTCGTCGATCGCGGCTTCGACGGCGGCGCGGCCTTGCGCGCGGTCATCGCCAGGCGAAGACCGGCTGCTCGTAGTGGGCGACGCGGACGTCGTTGCCGCGCAGGACGACCTCGAGCATCTGGTAGACGATCGCGGCGGTCGGCGCGTGGACGAGACCGCCGCGGATCGGCATCGAGAGCACCGGGTTGTCGCTCTCGGGAATCTCCCGCAGCACCGGCACGTCGGGCCGGTCGAGGTCGATCAGGGGGATGCGGTAGGCCCTGTAGACCTCGTCCGGGTTCGGCTGCAGCTCGCGGTAGTCGTCGCACCAGAACACGACCGGCGTGATGACGAAGCCGGAGCGGGTACCGAAGTCGTCGAGCCGGCCCAGGAGAGCGCCGGGTTCGAGGTCCAGGCCGACCTCTTCGTGGAGTTCGCGCAGGGCCGCCTGCTCGGGGGTCTCCGCCTCGTCGATGCGGCCGCCCGGAAGCGCCCACTGACCGCGGTGGCGGCGGAGCCTCAGGGAGCGCCGCGTGAGCAGGAAGCAACCGCGCCCGCCCTTGTCCGGCAGCAGGGTCACCGCAACGGCGGCACGCGCGTTGGCCGGCACGGCGCCGGTGTGCCCGGAGGCTTCCGCGGCCCGGGCCGCGGCCGCTTCAGGATCGAGCTTCCGGCGCTCGAAGCGCTCCAGGTTCCGCTCAGCGTGGACTTGGAGTTCCGGACCGTGCCGCGCCGGGAAGCTCATCCAGTGGCGGGTGCCGCGGTCCTTGCGCCGGATGCGGGCGAGACGCCCGCGTTCCCAGGGGGCACTGCCATCGAACCGCTCACGGAGCCTCCTCGCGGATCAGCTCCACGACCCGGCCGAGGGTGTCGAGCCGTTCCGTCACCGTGGCGCCGGCGGGGCTCAGCCGCAGGGTGGTCACTCCGGCGTCCCGGTAGGCGCGGATGCGGCTGCGAATGCGGGCCTCGTCGCCGATCAGGGTGTTGCCGAGCACCATCTCGTCGGGAACGCGCGCCGCGGCTTCCTCCCGCTTGCGGGCGATCCACAGGGCCTGCACTTCACGGGCCGCCGTAACGAAACCGGCGCGGCGGTAGGCGTCGTTGTAGAAGTTGGTCCGCGCCGAACCCATCGCGCCCAGGGTGAAGGCCATGGACGGCTTGCGGCGGGCCGCCATCCGCTCCAGGTCGTCGCCGAACTCGACCTCGCCGCCGACCTGGATGTCGATGTCGTCGAGGCTGCGGCCGGCACGCTCGGCCCCCGCGCGCATCGAGGGAAAGAACGCCTCCGCGTGTTCGGGGATGAAGGAGGTGCCGAGCCAGCCGTCGGCGACTTCGCCGGTGTACTCGAGCGACTTCGGCCCGAGGGTCGCCAGGTAGATCGGCAGCCCGGGCCGCGGTGGCTGCGACATGCGGATCGCCTTGCCCTCTCCGCCTGGCCGCGGCAGCGTGTAGTGCTCGCCGTCGTAGGCGATCTTCTCACCCGAGAGCGCGATCTTCAGGATGTCGATGTACTCCCGGAGGCGGCACAGGGGCTTCGCGAAGGCCGTGCCGTGCAACCCTTCGACCACCTGGGGGCCGCTGACGCCGAGACCGAGCACGAACCGATCCTTCGACATCGAGGCCAGCGACATCGCGGTCATCGCGGTCATCGACGGCGCCCGCGCCGAGATCTGCATGATGCCGGTGCCGAGGCGAATCCGCTCGGTGCGGGCCGCGAGGTAGGCGAGCGGGCTCACCGCATCGGTGCCCCAGGCCTCGGCCGACCAGACGTCGTCCACGCCCAGGCGGTCCGCCTCGACGACGTACTCGGTGAGTGCCTTCCAGTCCGTTCCGGAGGCATAGGCGCTCCCTATGCCGATCGCAGTCCGCATCGATTCTTCCTCCTTGTTTCAGGCAGCTCTACTGAACGTCGGTGGCGCGGACGTAGATCAGTTTGCGGATGTCCGGGCGGCGGTCCGGGACGCGGGTGTGCAGCGTCACCTGCAGTTCGCTGCCGTCCTTTGACAGTTGCCAGGTCTCGGTGATGTCGAAGTCGCCGAAAGGCGTGGCTCTGGTGTACGAAAGGGAGAGCTTGTCCTTGCGCCACCTGACGCGGGCGGTGCGCGTACCGCCCTGGAAATCGGGCATCTGGTGGGGCTTGCCGTCGGTGACGAGATTCTGGGTGAACTGGACCGGCGCCGGCAGGTCCTCGCGCCGCATGGTGTAGTTCATGACCACGTCTTCCCCGGTCAGGGAGATGTCGAGTTCGAGGTCGGCGGTATTCGGCTGTTCGCGGCCGGCGCGGCCCGGGGCCAGAGAGTCGCTGCGCTCGTTGTCGAGTTGCCAGATTCCGGCAAAGTCCTCGTTGGCGGCGGCCAGCGGCGCAACGCCGAGCGAGGCGATGGCGAAGGCCGCGCCCACGACGGCGGCTGCGAACGCCGCGGCTGCATGAGGTCGAGACGGGCGAGATGGGATCGTACGAGTGCGGGCTGACCTGTTCATCGATATCTCCTCGCGGCCGTTCGCGGCCGAGACAGGCGAGTGTGGATCGCTCGGCTGAGGGCGGTCTGGTGCATGGACGGCTCCTTGCGGTCGGCGTTGTCCATATCGGCTCTGACGGTGAGAGTCCACCATCTTACCGAGGCGCTAGGCGTCCAGCAGCTTCGCGAAGTAGCTGATCGTCTCTTGCAGCCCGGTTTCGAGGTCGATCCGCGGCTGCCAGTCCAGAAGACTGGTGGCGCGGCCGATGTCGGGTTGCCGGGTCTTCGGGTCGTCGACCGGCAGGGGCTGGAACTCGATCTCGCTACCGCTCTTGGTCAGGCCCTGGATGACCTGGGCGAACTGCAGCACGGTCATTTCGTGGGGGTTGCCGAGATTGACCGGGTCGGTCTCCGACGAGTTGAGCAGCCGCCAGACGCCTTCGACCAGGTCGTCGATGTAGCAGAACGAACGGGTCTGCCGGCCGTCTCCGTACACGGTCAGGGCCTTGCCGGAGAGGGCCTGACGGATGAAGTTGGGAACGACGCGGCCGTCCCGCAGCCGCATGCGCGGGCCGTAGGTGTTGAAGATGCGAACGATCCGGGTGTCGAGATCGTGAATCCGGTGGTAGGCCATGACCATCGCCTCGGCGAAGCGCTTGGCCTCGTCGTACACGCCGCGCGGACCGACCGGGTTCACGTTGCCCCAGTAGGACTCCGGTTGCGGATGGACCAGCGGGTCGCCGTAGACCTCCGAGGTCGAGGCGAGCAGGTAGCGGGCGCCGTGGTGCTTGGCCAGACCCAGCGAGTTGTGGGTGCCGAGCGACCCGACCTTGAGCGTCTGGATCGGCAGTTCCAGGTAGTCGACCGGGCTCGCCGGCGAGGCGAAGTGGAGGACGTTGTCGACGTGGGGGCCGACGTAGACCGGCTTGCTTATGTCGTGCTCGATCAGGGTGAAGCGTTCGTTGCCGAGCAGGTGCTCGATGTTCGCGGGGCTGCCGGTGATGAAGTTGTCGACGCAGTAGACCTGGTGGCCCTCGGCGAGCAGCCGGGAGCAGAGGTGGGAGCCGATGAAGCCGGCGCCGCCGGTAACGACGGAAAGCGGTAGCGAACGCCGTAGTCGACGTTGAGGCGCGGGTTCATCTGCCGCGAGTCGGCGAGGTTTGCTCACGAGGCCTTCACTCCCGGAACCGCGGCGGCCGGGACGGCGACCGGTTCGCTGACTGGAGCGGCGTCGGCGCGCCCGAGCGAGGAGTACCTGAGGCCGGCGGCGGCTACCCGCTCGGGCTCGTACAGATTGCGCAGATCGACGACCTGCGGTTCGCGCAGCAACTGCCTGAGACGGTCGAACTCGAGCGCGCGGAACTGGTTCCACTCGGTGAGGATGACCAGCAGGTCGGCACCCTCGGCGGCCTCGTACTGGTCGCCGCAGTACACGGCCTCGGGGCGGATGCGGCGGGCCTTTTCCATCGCGGCCGGGTCGTAGACGCGGACATCGGCGCCGCGGGCGAGCAGTCGATCAAGCACGAACAGGGCCGGCGATTCGCGGATGTCGTCGGTGTCGGGCTTGAAGGACAGCCCGAGCAGCGCCACCGTCTTGCCTCTGGGATCGCCGAGCACGGACTCGATCTTGGCGAGCATCCGTTCCTGGACCCGGCGATTGACGTGGAGCGTCGCCTCGACGATTTCGGCGCGGGCACCGGCGTCACGCGCCATGGAAACCATGGCCCGCGTGTCCTTGGGAAAGCAGGAGCCGCCGAAGCCAGGCCCCGGGCGCAGGAACAGAGGTCCGATCCGCTTGTCGAGGCCCATGCCGTGGGCCACGACCTGGACATCGGCAGAGGTCAGCTCGCACAGCTCCGCGACTTCGTTGATGAAGGAGATGCGGGTGGCGAGGAAGCTGTTCGAGGCGTACTTGATCATCTCCGCGGTCTCGACGTCGGTGACCACGATGGGCACGCCGCGGGCGCGCAGCGGTGAGTAGATCTCGAGCATGATGTCGGTGGCGCGCTGATCGCGGCTGCCGATGACCAGGCGGTCCGGGCGCATGAAGTCCTCGATCGCGGAGCCCTCGCGCAGGAACTCGGGATTGCTGACCACGGAGAAGGTGCGGCCCCGGCCGATGATCTCCTCGATCATGCGGCCGGTGCCCACGGGCACCGTGCTCTTGGTGACGATCGCCTTGTAGCCGTTGAGCCGCCCGCCGATCGCCTGGGCCACTTCGCGCACGTAGCGGAGATCCGAGGAGCCGTCCTTGCGCGGCGGCGTGCCGACGGCGATGAACACGGCCGTCGCGGCTTCGAGCGCGGGCCCCAGCTCGGTCGTGAAGCTCAGTCGCCCGGCTTCCTCGTTCTTCGCTGCCAGGGTCGCCAGACCGGGTTCGTAGATCGGAATCCGGCCCGCCTGCAACTGGGCGATCTTCGCCTCGTCCTGGTCGACGCAGACGACATCCATGCCGAAGTCGGCCAGGCATGCGCCCGTGACCAAGCCGACGTAGCCGGAACCGACGACGCAGATTCTCACCTGCGCTGTTATATAACAGCGAGTGCAATGCGCCGCTCCCGCGCTCGGGTTGCGGAGCGCACAGGGGTAACTTCAGAAGAGTCAGGGCGAGTCGATGAAGCGTGGACGACGGCTGAGCAACGCGATAGCGACCCGGAAGTCGGTGATCACTGCGCCGCGCAGCTTCTCGAAGGTGCAGCGGAACGAGCCGTGCCCGTGCGGCAGCGGCAAGAAGTACAAGGACTGCCACTTCGCCGAGGGCGAGGCCTTCCTGCGCAAGCTGGAACGCCAGCGCTACAAGGCGCAGCAGAAGGCGGACGGTACGCCCTGGTACGTGCGCTGGCTGACCTAGCAGCGTGCGCGCCAGGAAGAATCGGCGTACCCCATGTTCTGCGGCGCACGCTCCTAGACCGGCCTCCTAGACCGGCGTCGGCGCCGCCCCCGCGTCGACCGCGGCGTCGTGGTCCTGCTTCGCCTTCAGCAGTTGCGGCATGATCAGGTCGATCTCGCGGTTGTTCCACATGCCTTCCTTGCTGAACTTCCGGATCACCTTGGGCTGCTGCATGATGCCGATCCAGCCGCGCATCACGTCGATGATCTGAGCGGTCATTTCCTGACCGGCGTCCGAGGCCAGCCAGGCGCACACGGGGGCGATCTGGTTGGGGCTCTGCTCGGGAGCGTTCTCGTCGACCTGCATGCCGCGTGAAGCGCGCAGCTCGGCCGTCATGCGGGTCGTGGCGCCGGGGGAGATCGTGTTCACGGTGCAGCCGTACTTGGCCAGTTCCAGCGCCAGCACTCGGGAGAGACCGGCGATGCCGGCCTTGGCGGCGGCGTAGTTCGACTGGCCGAAGTTGCCGTACAGGCCGGAGACCGAAGAGAAGTTGATGATCCGGCAGCCCGTCCGGTTCGTCTCGCGGATGTAGCGCGCGAACGGCTGGCTGCAGCAGTAGTGACCCTTCAGATGGACATTGAGCACCGCGTCCCAGTCCGCCTCTTCCAGGTTGAAGATCGTCCGGTCGCGCAGGATGCCGGCGTTGTTGACCAGAATGTCCAGAGCGCCGAACTGGTCGATAGCGGTCTGAAAGATGTTCTGCCCACCCTCGACCGTGGCCACCGAGTCGTAGTTCGACGCCGCCGAGCCGCCGGCGCTCCAGATCTCACGGGCGACTTCGTCGGCGATGCGTGAACCACCCGTGCCGTCGGTGGCGCCGCCGAGGTCGTTGACCACCACGTTCGCGCCCTCTTCCGCGAACTTGAGCGCGATGCCCTTGCCTATGCCGCGTCCGGCGCCGGTGACGATTGCCGTCCTGCCCTTGAGGATTCCCATGATCTTGCTATCTCCGTCGGTTGTCGTGTGGTTTCCGGGGGTCGGTACTCTAGCCCCTTGGCGCCTCGTCGCGGAAGCTCAGGCGACGACCGCGAGGCCCTGGCTCACCGCTTCCTCGCCCTCCGCGTTCAGCACCCGGAAAGCGATCTGCCGGGCACCGTCCGCCTCGCCGGCGGGCGCGTGCTCGACCTGGATCGATGTACCGGGGATGACCATCGCGGTGAATCGGCCGTACAGGCGCTTCAGCCTCGAAGGATCGCCACTGCCGTAGGCGCGCAGCACCTCGCGCCCGGCCAGCGCCCAGGTCGCGGTGCCGTGGAGGATGATGTCCGGCAGGCCGGCCCGGAGCGCGACCTCGCGCTCGGTGTGGATCGGATTCCAGATCCGGGCGCATTCCGTGTAGACGTGGGGCATCTCGCGGGGCACGAAGATCTCGCTCCGGCTCGAGTCGGCGCCGTTCAACCGGCGCCGGGGCACATCGGGCGCCGGTTCGATCTCGGCGTTGCCGCCTTCGGTGGCGACGCCGCGAAAGATGGAGCGCGACCAGGAGGTGACGACGGTACGGCCCTCGCCGTCCACTGTCTCCAGGCAGGTGGTCAGCAGGGCGCCGGCGCGGGTGGCCCGGATGCCGGTGTAGCGGCCGCGCGTGGTCAGCGCATCGCCGGGCCGGATCGGCCGGTGGAAGTGGGAGTCCTGGCTGGCGTGGACGCCGCGAACCAGTTCGTCCGCTTCGCCGCCGAGGAGGTGGCGGCCTCTGCCGTTGCTGACTACCGGCCACTCCAGGGATACGCAGTAGGAGGGCGGCGCCGCGATGCCTCCGCCGCGAGCGTCGTCGAACACGGACTCGCAGGTGTCGCCGATGCCGGCGGCATAGGCGAGTGCGTCGCGCACGGCGATCCGGCGCTCGCAGGGCGGCAGGTCGCTGCCGGCCGCGGCGGTGGAGATCGGCATCGTGGGCGCTCCGGTCCGTCGGGACGGGTCAGTCGGTGGCGCCGCCGAGGCGCCGTTCGAGATCCTGGAGACGGTTCTTCAACTCGTCGAGTTCCGCCCGGGCGCCGTCGGCGCCGTCTTCTTGCTGCGTCGCGGCAGGGGCGCCTGGTTCGGGTGCGGTCGGTGCGGCCGACCGCGCCGGTCCCTGGCTGCCGCCGGGGTTGCGCCCGGGGCCGAACACGCCCTCCACCTGGCGGCTCATCTGCGCCTGCATCTGCTCGGCGATGGCGCGTGGATCCCAGAGCCGCATCCAGGATGGATCGGGTGCGAAGGGGTTCTTGCTCACCGTCTCCTGCACCCGCTCGTAAACTTCGCCGGCGCTCTTGAGGTACCACTGGAAGAAATCGCGGCCCGCCTGGTCGCGGGCCCGCACCAGGTCGCGCAGGAACTCCAGCGGCGGCCCCCGCTCAGGGTCCTTGGCGCCGTCGACGATGATCTGGGTCAGCACGTGGCGGGTCACATCCTCGCCCGTCTTCGAGTCGACGACCTGGATGTCCTCGCCGCTCCGCACCATCTCGGCGACGCCGTCGAGGTTCACGTAGCGGCTGTTGCGGGTGTCGTAGAGCCGCCGGTTCTCGTACTTCTTGATGACGATTGGAGAGGGCATCTAGACGGGGCCGCTCACTTGACGAGAGCGGAGGTCACTTCGTGATGGGTCGCTCATTGCGCCGGGGGGGTTGACACAGTGCAGCATAACGTGCAGGATTCATGCTGCACTGCACAAGACGGGCGCTGTCGACTGACGCCACCGTCGTCGGTGCATCCGTCGAAACAGGCCAGACGAGCCGAAACCACATGGACAAATCCGAACCACGGATCGTACCACTCAGGAGACTTCAAATGACGACCAGTACAGCAGCCAGCACCGCGAAGCGCCCCATGCAGGCCTGGCGCGGATCGATGATCGACGCCAACCGCCGAGTGCTCGACTACCAGAAGCGGGCGTTCGACACCAGCTTCGACATGGTGGCCAGGATGCAGGAGCGCCAGGAAGAGGCGGTCGGCAACTGGGTCGAGAACGCAGACCGGATTCCGGCAGAGGCCAAGAGCCTGGTGCAGGAGTGGACCCGGCTGTTCCAGGACAGCCGCAACGCTTACCGCGCCGCGGTGGAGACCAGCTTCGGTCTCGCCAACAGCTACCTCGACTCGCTCGCGCCGCAGGCGACCGAAGAGTCGTAGTATCGACCGCCATGGCCGACGACAGTCGCACCCCCAAGCCTGCGAATCCGCCGCCCGATCCCTTCGCCATGTGGCGGGAATGGGTCACCCAGTCCGAGCACCAGATGAACCAGGTGTTCAACCAGATGATGGGGACGGAGGAGTTCGCCCGCGCCTCGGGGAGCTGGGTCGAGGCGATGACCATGTTCCAGCAGACGATGAACGAGAACGCCCAGCGTTACTTCCAGATGGCGGGCGTGCCGACACGGACGGACGTCAGCGAACTCGCCGAGCGGCTGACGGCGGTGGAGGAGCGGCTGCAACGGATCGAGACGCTGCTGGCCGAAGCGGTGGGACGCAAGCAGGGGCAGAACCAGGCGGTCCAGCCGGCACGGACGCGCCGTCCACCGTCCGAACAGCCCGACCGGTGAACCCGGCGAACCTCGACATGGCCGGCGTCGCCGACAGCGTTCGCCGCGAAGTGGAGCGCACCTTCCGCCGCAGCGTCAAGGGCCTGGAGTACATCTCGACCGGCGATCCGGGAGTCGGCTTGACGCCGAAGGACATCGTCCACAGCCGCGGCACTCTGCGTCTCTACCACTACCGAGCCCGCGTCGACGAGGTCTACCGGACCCCGATCCTGCTGGTCATGTCCCTGATCAGCAAGCCGTACATCCTCGACCTGGCGCCGGGGCAGAGCCTGGTCGAGTTCCTGCTCGACCGCGGCTTCGACGTCTACATGATCGACTGGGGCACGCCCCGGCCGGAGGACAAGCGGCTGCGGCTCGATGACTACGTGCTCGACTTCATCCCGGAGTGCGTCGAAGTCGTTCATGAGCGCAGCGGCGAGCCCGACGTGTCGATCCTCGGCTACTGCATGGGCGGTCTGCTGGCGGCGCTCTACGCGGCTCTACATCCCGACGCGGCGTCGGGCGGCCGGCTCCGCAACCTGGCCTGCTTCACCACGCCGGTCAACTACGACGGCATGGGCCTGTTCAGGACCTGGACCGACCCGGCCCACTTCGATGTCGACCGGATCGTCGACAGGCTGGGCAACGTGCCGCCGCAACTGCTCTACGCCTCGTTCAACGCGCTGCGGCCGGCCTCCCAGGTCGCCGGCCGGGCGCGTCTCTGGGACAACATGTGGAACGACGAGTTCGTGACCTCCTACCGCCGGCTCCAGCGCTGGGCGGCGGATCAGATCCCCTTCCCGGGCGAGTGCTTCCGCCAGACCACGAAGGAGCTGCAGCAGCAGAATCTCCTGATGAAGGGCGAGTTCCAGCTCGGCGGCCGGGTGGTCGACCTGTCGAACATTCGCGTCCCCTTCATCCACGTGGTGGCGGAGCACGATCACATCGTGCCGTACGAAGCGGCGCGCGACCTGGTGGGCATGGTCGGCGCCGAGGACAGGGAGGAGATCATGCTCAAGGGCGGCCACGTGAGCCTTGTCGCGGGCGCCAACGCGGTGCGCCGCCTGTGGCCGCGGCTTGAGGAGTGGCTGGCCGAGCGGTCCGTGTGAGCGTCGGCATCCGACCTGGGAACGCGGGCGTCTCGCCCGCATCGGGCTCGGCGGCTGCGGCTGGCTGTTCACTGCCAGACGGAGCGTCCTCTTTGATGCGACATCTGAGGACTGCGGAGGGAGGTCCACGGGATGACCGCGCCCCTGGAGCGCGTGACCTTCGCGCAAGCGTTACGATCGCGGATCCGAAACGGTTCCCTGAGGAGAACGAGCAATGCGAGACAACGTCGGACTGACCCTGACCAAGCGCGCCTCTCTGTCGCCCGACATGGAGGGCTTCATCGACGTGGAGACGGAGCGCCGCTTCACGTTCACGGAGTGGAACCTGCGCTCGAACCGCACCGCCAATGCGCTCCGGGAACTGGGTGTGGGCAAGGGCGACCGGGTGGCGCTGCTGTTGATGAACAGCGTCGAGTACATGGAGACCTTCTTCGCGGTCGCCAAGATCGGCGCCGTCTGCGTGCCGCTGAACTGGCGGCTGACGCCTGAGGAGCTCTCGTTCATCATCCGCGACGCCGGCGCCGAGACCCTGGTCTTCGGCGACGAGTTCCAGGCCCAGGTCCTGGACCTGATCGCGCGCGGCGGCGGCGAGAACGGCACCAGGATCAACCGGTGGGTCCACGTGGGTCCGGACGAGCAGCGGCCGGACGGCTGCCTCTCGTACCTGGATGCCACCTCGGCGGCGAGCGACGCCGAGCCCGAGATCGGGGCCCAGGACGACGACCTGCTCTACATCATGTACACGTCGGGGACGACGGGGCTGCCGAAGGGCGCCGTCCACACCCACGAGTCGGCGCTGTGGGCGGCACTGACCATCATGGCCACCGCCGACATCCGCTACGCCGACCGGTTCCTGGTCTCGCTGCCGCTGTTCCACGTCGGCGCCCTGACGCCGGCGACCGGCAATGTCCACCGCGGCGCCACCAGCATCGTGATGAGGGCGTTCGATCCCGTGCGCACCTGGCAGTTGATCGCCGAGGAGAACATCAACGTCATGCTCAAGGTGCCGGCGATGCTCAACTTCATGCTCCAGGTGTACGACCCGGAGCGTTGCAAGCACGAGCGGCTCCGTTGGTGCATGAGCGGCGCGGCGCCGGTGCCCGTCAGCCTGATCGAGGCCTACGAGAAGCTGGGCATCGAGATCCACCAGGTCTACGGCCTGACCGAGACCTGCGGGCCGGCCTGCCTGATCTCGCCCGAAGATGCGATCCGCAAGGCCGGCTCCACGGGCAAGGCCTTCTTCCACACCTCCGTGCGCGTCGTCGTCGACGACGGCGCCGACTGCGCCCCTGGAGAGGCGGGCGAGGTCGTGGTCGCCGGCCGTCACCTGATGAAGGAGTACTGGAACCGCCCCGAGGCCACCGCCGAGGCGATCAAGGACGGCTGGCTCTACACCGGCGACGGCGCGGTGATGGACGAAGACGGCTTCGTCTACATCCAGGACCGGCTGAAGGACATGATCATCTCCGGCGGCGAGAACGTCTATCCCGCGGAGCTCGAAGAGGTCATCGGCCGCCACCCCAAGGTGCTCGAAGTCGGCGTCATCGGCCGCGAGAGCGAGAAGTGGGGCGAGTCCCCGGTCGCCATCGTCGTCCGCTCCGACGAGGGGCTCGAAGGCCAGGAGATCCTCGACTTCTGTCAGGACAAGCTGGCCCGCTTCAAGCAGCCGGTCGCCGTCCACTTCATCGACCAGTTGCCGCGCAATCCGTCAGGGAAGATCCTGAAGCGGTTGTTGAGGGAGCAGTTCAACTAAGAGGAGGAGGGCTGGGGTCGGCGGGCTGATTCTCGTTGCGTTGGCTGCGTTGGGGCGGTTGATCGACGGTCAGATGTTGTCCCCTGGAGCCGTTCCGCCCGTGGATCCATGTGCTACCGAGAGGGACTTCCGCCAGGGTGTCCGCCCGACGATGCCGAGGAGATCCTTGAGCCCCGGGCAATGTTCCCGTTGGTTCGGACCCTGCCCCCGACAGAGGACGACTTCAGGTCACAACGGGCCGAGAAACCGACGCGAGTCTTCAAGGGCGTGACGGAGTGTGAAGCTCGAGGCCTGTCCGTTCATGCGGACCGCGCCGACTCTGAGAGGGTGTTGAAACTCCCGTCAATGCGAGGGCGCCGCGTCTGTAGACTGCTCTTGACCACCGGCGCAGGCCGGATCAAGCAGACTTGGACACCTTCGCATCACACGTGGTGGCCTCTCGCCGATTACGATGTCCTGGCGTGTCCTGAGGGCGACCTCCCATGAAGAACATCACTTTCAAGTCGACTCTTTTCTGGTACGACGGCCCCCAAGTGTTCGAGGCACGCGATCCGATCGGTGGCCACTATGTGGCCGTGGCGATCGAGGAGCGTTCCCAGAGGAGTAGCTACGTCGTGGTCGGTGTCGCCCCTGAGAGGCTCCGCCGTCTTCGCGCAGGGTTGGTCGACTTGCGGACTGTGTTGATAGAGGCTGCCGCTGAGGCGTGGTATCTGGCACCCGCCGCTAGCGATCTCGCCGAGCCCGTCTCGATTGAGCTGCAGACAGGGTCCATTGCAGAGACCGGCTTCCTTCCTGACGATGGCTTTCTTCTGCATCCTGACACCACGGATGAGCCGACGCTCACTCAGTCTCGCGAGCGCAACAAGCTGGTGATGGAGTTGGTGGCAGAACCACCGCGAGCCGGTGATGGGCATCGAATAGGACTCGACACCTATGTCGACATCCTTGGCGGCATTCGGACCATGGTCAAGCACGCGTACAGGGCAGCCTGGAGAGACCTGTCAAAGGACTACCGCAACATGCTGGATACCGAGGCCGGCCACATGCTGGAGGTGGTTGTACCAGCCGCGGCTGGTTCTTTCCGGGTGCTGCTGGAAGCTACTCAGCCCCCGAATCTGATCGGCGAGAGCGAAGTCGCTCGCGCGCTCCGGCGCGTTGACGCGCTGTTCGAGCGGGTACGAGAACCCGAGAGAGCCGTGGCCGAGGCGCGAGAGCACCAAGGCCATCTCGCCGGTGCCTATCTGAAGCTACTGCGCGTTCTTGTAGAACGAGAAACCAGTCTAAGGTACTCGTGGGCGGAGCCTGTTGCCACGGGCGCAACCCAACGGAGTGTCACGGTGGCCGAAGCTGAACGGCTTGTCCCGGTTCTCTCCCGGGTGACGAACTTGAGCACGGAGGTAGTGACCCTGGTCGGTGAGTTCGAGAGGTTCAACCGCAGGACCGGTTTGTGGGGATTGCGTACGGAGAAGGGTAAGTTCTCGGGCAAGATCGCCCAAGGGGGGCCGAGCCTCGACGGCCTGGAAGTTGGCCGTCGCTACAGGTTTGTGTGCACCGAGACGATTGAGGAGACTCATGGGACAGGTCGGGACGCGCGTCGGTTCGACTTGACCGCGCACGAACCCGCCTGATCTACATCACGGGATCCACAACTTCTGGCAGTGGCTCCTTCTCCTGCAAGGAGACTGCTAAGGCTGATCTGGTAGACGGACCTGTCCGACTCAACCGTCCCCGGACGCCGGGAACTCCTCCAGAAACCAGAACTCGCCGTCGATCGCGCCGGCCTCCTCGCCGACGGCGGCTGCCTCGGGCGTGGCCATGTACGCCTCCGCGCTGGCCCGGTCCTCGACGCCGAGGATGAAGAACACGTCGTCCGGCGTGTCGGCCGAACGCCACACCTGCTGGACGCTCAGACCGGCGGCCATTCCCGCCGGCGCTTGCGCGTCGAAGACCTTCTTCCAGTGGTCGATGTCCTTGACGCGGTTCCGAACGAGCAACACCATCTTCCAGTTCTCCTTCTCCGGGTGATTCCATTCGACGCGATGAAGTACGCGCTGCGCGGCGGCGGCGAGGAAGGACTTGTCCGTCGTCATACGCGCTGCTACTCCTGCCGCCCCACCCACCACGCCCGCGTCCCGGGCCGGAACGCGGTGACGCCCGAGGGCCCGACGACGACGCCGCGCATGCGCTTGCTGAAGCCCCAGGTGGTGCTGTAGTTCCAGAGGAACAGCGCCGGCTGGTCGGCCTGGACCTGGGCCTGGAGCTCGCGCAGCAGCTCGGCGCGGCGGTCGCGGTCGAGTTCGACGCGGGAGCGGTCGAACAGGTCGTCGACCTTGGGGTTGCTGTAGCTGTCGTAGTTGCGGCCGTTGTCGATCGCTTCGGTGTGGAAGAAGTTGCGCCAGATGTCGGGGTCGGCGAAGACCTGGTAGGTGTCGACGTGGGCGATCATCTCGTGCTGGATCAGCCGCGGCGAACGGCTGGCGTTCTCCTGGATCTCGGTGTCGAAGGAGACGCCGATGCGGCGCAGGTCGTCGCGGTAGATGTCGACCATGCGGCGGGCGTCGACGAAGGACTGGGGCAGGTTCATCATGAAGTGGAATTGCACCTGCTCGCCGTCGATCTCCTTGTAGCGCCAGCCGTCGTCCGGGTTCGTCTTCCAGCCGGCTTCGTCCAGTAACGCGGCCGCCTTGTCGAGGTCGTACTCGATCGGCGCGACATCCGGGTTGTGGCTCCAGTGACTGGGCGGGAACATGCCGTTGGAGCGGGTGTAGACATTCCAGCTCACCTGGCGCAGCACGCGCTCGGCGTCGTAGGCGTGAGCCATCGCGCGCCGCACCCGGACATCGCCGAAGAAGGGGTTGTTGCCGCCCTGTTGCCAGCCGATGTAGGCCTGCATCCAGCGCGGCCCCCACGCCTTGACGCCCACCGCGTGGAACTCCTCATCGTTGGTCTGGCTGCCGTGCTGCTGGACCGTGAGCCAGATGTCGTCGAGAGTGCCCTTGCGGAACTGGAGCAGGGCGGCGTTGCGGTCGCTGTGGGTGGTGATCACCTGGCGGCGGATGGGCGGCTTCTCGTGGTGGTAGTCCTCCCAGCGCTCAACGATGATCCGGTCGGCGTGGATCCACTCGACGAATCGGTACGGCCCGTTGCCGATGCCGAGTTCTCGCAGGTAGCGGTTGTAGTAGGCGCTGGAGCGCATGGTCGGGTCGGCGGCCCGTTCCTCGGGGTTGTTCAGGATGTGGGCGGGAACGATCGGGAAGTAGAGATTGTCGATCGTCAGCGCCGAGACCTGCGTATGGACGACATCGAAGGTCAGGTCGTCGATGATGCGGATGTCCTCGATCTCGCTGACCTTGTACTTGTGGTCGACCGCCGGCACGTTGTCGTCGCCGATCGCCTCCCAGGTAAAGCGGACGTCCTCGGAGGTGAGCGGCGCGCCGTCATGCCAGCGCAGGCCCGCATGGAGCCGGATGCGGTGGATCCGGCCGCCATCGAGCTCTTCCACCTCGTCCACCATCGCCGGGTTCCAGATCGCCTCCAGCTTCGAGTTGCGGTGCGCGATCGGATCGAACAGCAGTTCGTAGAGAAAACCGTCCGTCCAGGCGCGGATGAACAGGGGGTTGAGCGAGGTGGGCTGGTCTAGCGAGTAGCGGTTGATCGTGCCGTCGGTGTCGACCCGCGCCGGGTCAAGCGGTGCGAACAGGGAGTCCGGGTTCGCTACCGGGTCGGCGAGCGGGTCGTAGTCGAACATGGCGCTCGTCGCCGGGGCGCCGAGGTCCCCAAAGCAGCCGGCGTACAGCAGGGCGGCGAGCCCGACGAGGGCGAGGCGGGCGATCACCGGCAGTCCGCGCCTCCTGCCCCGTCCAGTCGGACCGGGCGGCCGCAGAACTCCTGCTCGCACATGGCGCGCAGCGTGTCGGGATCCTCGACGTTGGCCCAGCTCCTGCGGCCGTCCGGCAGCCGGCAGGCGAGGTGGGCGACGGTGGGTGCGAAGCTCGGGGCTTTCCGCTCGCCGTAAACCGACCGGTACGATGTCGTCGACTTCGCGCTGCCGCCGCCGAACATGACCGTGTAGCTCTCGACCTCCGCCGGGCCGGCGTAGCCGGTGACCGCTTCGCGTTTGGGGAGAGCATGGACTTCGCTCGTCAGGTCGATGTGACGGTAGGGCCGGGCCGGCTCTTCGTTGCTGTAGACGCCGAAGGAGTGCTTGGTCAGCATGCCGCCGTTCGCGGTCACTAGGCCACGGCCGCCAGAGCATCCGCGGAGCAGCTCGGCGGTGCGGGCGATCGCGTGCATCACGTAGCTGTTCAGGGGCCCGCCACCGAAGGTCAGGCCGCCGGTGACGGTAAGCGGGCGCTCCGGGTCGAGACCGAGTTCCCGCGCCGCGACCTGCACTGAACTAGGGAAGCAACTGTAGACGTCGACGAAATCGAGGTCCGCCACCTCAACGCCGGCCAGTTCGAGTGCCCTGCGCCCGGCGACCCGGATGGCTGGCGACGAGTGGAGGTTGTCGCGCTCGGAAACGAAGTAGTGGTCGACGGCGTCGGCGCCGCTGAGCGGGAAGATCATCTTCGAGCGTGGCACCCCCAGCGCCCGCGCCACATCGAGCGAGCAGAGCACGAGCGCCGCAGCCATGTCGACGCGCATGTTCGCGTTCATCAGCTTTGTGTAGGGGTAGGTCACGGCGCGGTTCGCCGGCGAAACGGTGCTGATCTCCGCGGCGGTCAGAGGACGCCTGATCCAGGCGTTGGGGTTGTCCTGCGCGACGCGGTTGAAGCCGGCCCAGAGCTCCGCGATCCGAGCCCGGTGATCGTCTACTGCTTCGCCGTTTCGGCGCCGCAGGGCGATCTCGAACAAGGAGTAGTACTGGACCGCCTGCTGGATGCCGCGGGCCATCTCCATCTCGTGCCGGGTCCAGCGAGTGTCGCCATAGTTCGCGTCCGGCAGCTTGGGGGGGTCGTCGTCCTGAAGCCAGTCCAAGTCCACGCCCAATCTGCCCGCCCGTCCCATCGTGCGGCCGCACTCGGCTGCGCAGAGCACGACGGCTTTGCGGCGCCCGCTCTGGATGTCGAGCGCGCTCTGGTTGAAGACCGCCTGGACCTGGTTGCCGCCGACCACGGACAGCCCGGTCTCGGCGCCGTGAAGATCGAGGGCTTCGATCACCATGAGGGCCGGGTTCCGGTAGCCCCAGACGCCCTTCATCGCGCGCACCGAGTCGATCCGCCCGGGCAGTCCGGGGGCTTCGGCGTCGCCGACCGCGTTCCGCACGGCCTCGATCATCAACTCGATCGGCGGTCGAGCGTCGGCTGGATCGTCGGCGCGCTGGAGGACCTGGGCGACGCCGACCAGAACGGGGGTGCGTTGGGTCATCGTGGGCGCTTGCCTTCCGGGCCGGTTGATCGTTGTCGAGTGGGGGAGTCGCGATCGGCGAGTGTAGCTTGCCGGGTTGCCCGGCGCCGCGCCTGAGCGCTGCGCTAACGTTGCCGGGCCTCGTCGCCGGCGCCGCACATGCTTACCAAGCTAACGATCCGCAACTTCAAGCGCTTCGAGGAGGTCGAGATCGAGCTGGGCAATCCGGTGGTCCTGATCGGTCCGAACAACTCGGGCAAGACCTCGGCGATGCAGGCCCTGGCGCTCTGGGACATCGGTCTCCGGCGCTGGAGGGAGAAGCGATCGGGCGGCAGCGCTCCGGAGAAGCGCCCCGGGGTGACGGTGAACCGGCGCGACCTGGTGGCGATCCCGGTTCCGAACGCCAATCTGCTGTGGCGGGAACTCCACACCCGGCACGTGCGCCTTGTGGATGGCCGCCAGCGCACGGACAACATCTGCATCGACGTGCTGGTCGAGGGAACGACCGGCGGCGAGGCCTGGCAGTGCGGCCTGGAGTTCGACTACGCGAACCAGGAGTCCTTCTACTGCAGGCCGCTGCGCCTCGGCGCGGGTGGTCCGACGAAGCGGATGCCGATTCCGGCGCCGGCCATGGCCGTCGAAGTGGCCTACCTGCCGCCGATCTCGGGGCTGACCTCGGCCGAAACCCGGCTCGACCCCGGTGCGGTGAACGTCCGCATCGGCGAGGGCCGCACCGCCGAGGTGCTGCGCAACCTCTGCTTCCGGATTCACGAACGGGATGCGGCGTCCTGGGATCGGATGTCCGAGCGCATCGATCGTCTGTTCGGCATCGAACTCGATGCGCCCGTGTACGTGGCGGAACGGGGCGAGATTGCGATGCGGTACCGGGAACGGGGGATCTGGCTCGATCTCTCGTCGAGTGGCCGCGGCCTGCAGCAGACGCTGTTGATCCTGGCCTACATGTACGCCCACCCGGGCGCCGTCCTCCTGCTTGACGAGCCGGACGCGCACCTGGAGATCCTCCGTCAGCGCGAGGTGTACTCACTGATCCGTGAGGTTGCAGCGGAGAGCCGCAGCCAGATCGTGGTGGCCAGCCACTCCGACGTGCTGCTCGGGGAGGCAGCCGGGACGGACACGGTGATCGCGTTCGTGGGCAGGCCGCACCGGATCGACGACGGCGGCAGCCAGGTCGCCAAGGCGCTGACCCGGATCGGCTTCAACCAGTACCTGCAGGCCGAGCTGACCGGCTGGGTTCTCTACCTCGAAGGATCGACGGATCTGGCGATCCTCAAGGCGTTCGCGAACCGGTTGGGGCACGAGGGCGCGACAAAGGCGCTCGACCGGCCCTTCGTCCAGTACGTCGGCGACCGCATCTCGACCGCCGAGCGGCACTTCCACGGGCTCCGGGAAGCGTCGCCGCAGCTTCGGGGCCTCGCGCTGCTCGACGAGCTGCCGGAGAAGGCGGGGGGCGAGGGCGACGACGGCCTGACCCGCCTGGCCTGGGGCAAGCGGGAGATTGAGAACTACCTGTGCTCGCGGGCGGCTCTCGAGGCGTACGCCGCCGACTGCGCCCGGCAGGAAGCGTCGGGTCCGTTGTTCGAAGAATCGGAAGCGGACCGGTATGTCGAGGCGATGCGGGAGTCGGTGGCGGAAGTGGAGAAGGCGCCTGGCGAACTGGAGCGGCCGGATCCCTGGAGCGCGGAGACCAAGGCCAGCGTGGACTTTCTGGCGCCGCTGTTCGAGATCTACGCCGGCAGGCTCGGCCAGCCGAACCTGATGGCGAAGACGAACTTCCATCGTCTCGCGGAGTTCGTGCCCGAGGAGGAGATCGACCCCGAGGTGGTGGAGAAGCTCGACGCGATTGCCCGGATCGCGGCGGCAGCCGAGGCCGCGCGCGAAGAGTCGTGATGCGCGGGTTTCCCGTCGCCTCCCGGGCCACCGCGGTGTTCGCCGCCTGTCTGGCGCTCCTGTCCTGCGCGGCGCCGGAGGCAGACGAGCCCGGCGCTCACGCCGAGTCCGGCCAGCCACAGCCGAACATCCTGTTCCTGTTTGCCGACGACCAGCGCGCCGACACGATCGGGGCTTATTGACGGCCGTCGGCGGGACATCCGCTCGCCGATGGTATCGGTGATCACCCCCGAGGGTCAAAGGAGAGGGCTGTTCCATCGCGTCGCCGAGGGTCAGGTCGAAGCCGCGGTCGATCATCCGCTTGTATTGGAACATCACGTCGCGCTGGCAGGTCAGCATGTCGGCGGCCAGGGCGCGGCAGGTGGGGAGGAGTTCCTCCCGCGGGACGATGCGGTTGACCAGGCCCCACTCGTAGGCTCGTTCGGCCGACAGGAAGTTGCCGGTCAGCGAGAGTTCCTTGGCCCGGGCCATGCCGATGGCCCGTGACAGCCGGGAGGAAAGACCCCAGCCGGAGAGCAGGCCGACGCGGGCGTGGGTGTCTGCGAAGCGCGCCTCGGGGGCCGCGATCAGCAGGTCGCAGGAGAGCGCGATCTCGAAGCCGCCGGTGACCGCGATGCCGTTGATCGCGCCGATCACGGGTTGGTGGAGCGAGCGGAGCAGTTTCGGCGGGTCGGCGATGGCCTTGCGCTTCCGGTTCGGATCGCTCATCTCCTTCAGGTCGAGGCCGGCGCAGAAGGCACGGCCGGCGCCGGTCAGGATGACCGCTCCGACCTCGTCATCCCCGCGCAGATCCTCGATCGTGTGGGCGAGCAGGTCGCGCAGCTCCTCCGAGAGGGCGTTCAGCACGCCCGGACGGTTCAACGTGAGGGTGGCGATGCCCTCGGACTTCTCGACCAGCAGCACCGGCTCCGACATGGCTCGAACGCTCCTTCCTGGGTTGAACGGCTGGCATCTTACGGCACTGCGGGTAGGCTCTTCACGTATCTGCAGGAGGGAGCCAGCGATGCGACGAGAACTTAGCCGTTCGGCGGATCGGAAGCCTGTAACCCTGGACCGCCGGACGCTGATGGCCGGAGTGGTGGGTGGCGCCGCGCTCGCGATCGGCTGCGGCGCAGGTGCTGAGCCGGACGCCTCGGAGTCGCCAGCCGCCGGCGCCGGCGGCTGGACCCCGCCGAGCGAAGAGGAGCGGCGAGCCCTGGTGTCGACGGCGCATTTCGGTCCCAAGCGGGCGGTCCGGAGCGCGAACGGCGTCGCCATCTGCACCCACCCGCTCGCGGCCTCGGCGGCCGCGGACATGATCGCGCTGGGGGGCAACGCCTGCGACGGCGTGCTGGCCGCGAGCATCGCGCAGGCCGTGGTGGAGCCCCACATGACCACGCTGTCGGGCTGTCTCTCGATGCTCTACTACGACGCGGCTTCCGGCGAGTACAGCTACGTCAACGGCATGATGGCGGCGCCGCAGGCGGTGCCGGATGTGCGGGCCATGGACGTGGCCGAGTTCGGGGCCCTGATGGCGAAAACGGACGGCACGCTCTGCTTCGTGCCCGGCTTCTGGGGCGGCTTCGAGGCCGGGCACGACCGCCACGGCCGGCTGCCGCGGGCCACCGTGATGGCGCCGGCGATCCACTACGCCCGCCACGGCTTCGAGATCCACCCCTTCCTGTGGGGCGAGATGTTCGTCGAGTCGTCGGTGCTGGGCCGGGAGCCCTTCAGCCGGGAGATCTACTTCCGCGGCAGCACGCTCCGCGACATCGGCGACATTCTGGTGCAGAGCGCGCTCGCGGACACCCTGGAGCGGCTGGTGTCCGAGGGCGGCGACCACTTCTACCGGGGCGAGTTCGGCCGCCGCTACGCCGAAACAATACAGGCCAAGGGCGGCCTGATCACAGCCGGGGACATGGCGTCCTACGAGGCGTTCTGGGACGAACCGGTGCACGGAACCTACCGCGACTACGGCGTCGTCGGCTCGCCGGCGCCGGACTTCGGCGGTCAGGCGCTGGTCGAGATCATGAACATGGTCGAGCTGCTGGACCTGGAGAAGCTGGGGCCGGCGTTCGAGTCCGGTGAGACGACCCTCAAGATGATGCAGATTATCGGCCGGGTGTACGCGGACGCGGTCGGCGGCCGTTTCGACGGCACGCTGCCCGAAGTCGAGCGGGCGATCTCGAAGGAGTACGCGGAGGAGCGTTTCTCCGCGCTCGAGGGCAAGCCGGCCAGCCCCAACGACCGGTACGCGGCAGCGGGGGCGATTCCACCTCCGCCGGGCTCCAACCACGTCACGGTGGTCGACGCCGAGGGCAACGTCGCCACGGTGCTGCACTCGGTCATGTCGATGCCGTACAGGACCGGCATCTACGTCGACGGCGTCTACGCCTGCGCGTCGGGCGTTCACCTGGGCTCCGGGCCGGTCGAACCCGGCGGCCGCGCCCACGCCCGCATCTGCCCGAACATGTTCACCCGGGCCGGCCGGCCGGTGCTCGCGTCCGGTTCGCCGAGCGTGTCGCTGACTGAGAACATCGTCCAGAACTCCGTCAACCTGCTGGACTTCGGCCTCGACCTGGAGACCTCGGTCCACAAGCCGCGGTTCGGCGGTTCGTCGATGAACGTCCCCGGGGCGCTGATGGTGGAGGCCGATCTACCCGGGGAACCGGCGCGGCTGCTCCAGGAAGCCGGCGCGACCGTAGACGTGGTGAACCCCTGGAACTGGCTGTGCGGTTCGTTCGAGGGCGTCCTGATCGAGGAGGACGGCGCTGCGGCATGCGGCGACCCGCGGCGGACGGCGCAGGCGGTTTCAGTTTGAGGGCAGTTCTACGGGTCATCCCGGGGCTCATCCTGGCCGCCGGGAGCGCCTTCGCCGGCGAGGTGACCGTGGCGGTGGCGGCCAACGCCGCCGAAGTCGTCGAGTCGCTGGTCGCCGAGTTCGAGCGGGAGAGTGGGCGCCGGGTCACGGTGGCGGTCGGGTCGACCGGCAAGCTCTACGCCCAGATCCTCCACGGAGCGCCCTTCGACCTGTTTCTGGCGGCGGACCAGGAGCGGCCGCGGCGACTGCTGGATCAGGGGATCGCGGTCGAGGACTCGAGTCTGACCTATGCCGTCGGCCGGCTGGTTCTCTGGAGCCCGGATCCGTCGGCCGGGGCAGGCGCCGACATCCTGAGGGAGGGGCACTTCCGTCGACTCGCGATCGCAAACCCGGAGCTTGCGCCCTACGGTTCCGCCGCGCGCGATGTCCTCGTCGGCCTGGGGCTGTGGAGCGACCTGCAGTCGAGGATCGTCCTGGGGGAGAACGTCGGCCACGCCTTCGCCATGGTCGCTTCGGGCAACGCGGAGTTCGGCTTCGTTGCGCTCTCCTCGGTGCTGAGTGGCCGCAACCGGCATGCCGGAAGCCGCTGGGAGGTGCCGGCGAATCTGTACGCTCCGATTCGGCAGGATGCGGTCCTTCTCGAGCGGGCCCGGGGCAACCCGGCCGCGAGGGTCTTCCTGGACTATCTGGGCAGTCCGCAAGCGCGGGCGGTCATCGAGTCCTTCGGTTACCGGCCGAGCAGCGACTGAGGGCGCTGCCGCGACTGGCGAGATGGAACTGCCCGAACTCGGCCCGCTTTGGCTCAGTCTGCGGCTCGCCGGATCGGCGACCGCGGTGCTGTTGATTCTCGGAACGCCCCTGGCCTGGTGGCTGGCGGGGACGCGCTCACGGGTCAAACCGGTGATCGAGGCGGTGACGGCGCTGCCGCTCGTGTTGCCGCCGACGGTGCTGGGCTTCTACCTGCTGCTGCTGATGAGTCCCCGGTCGTGGCTCGGCGGGCTCTGGGTGGAGGTCACGGACACCACTCTCACGTTCTCGTTCACGGGCCTTCTGATCGCGTCCGTCGTCTATTCGCTGCCGTTCATGGTGCAGCCGCTGCAGGCGGCCTTCGAGTCGCTGGGCAGGGGTCCACTGGAGGCGGCGGCCGCCCTTCGCGCTTCGCCCCTCGATGCCTTCCTGACCGTCGCCGCGCCGCTTTCGCTTCGCGGCTTCCTGACCGCGGCGGTGCTGACCTTCGCGCACACCATCGGTGAGTTCGGGGTCGTCCTGATGGTGGGCGGGAACATCCCCGGCAAGACGCGGGTCATCTCGATCGCCATCTACGAGCATGTCGAGACCCTGCGGTACGCGGAGGCGCACACGCTGGCGGTCGGTCTGCTCCTGTTCGCGTTCGCCGTGCTGGTGTTCGTCTACGTCTTCAATCGGAGGCTCCCGGTCCATGTCGCCTGACCGCAGCGAGAGCGCCCTGGAACTGGACGTGCGGGTCGGCTTCGCCGGCTTCGACCTCGAGGTTGACCAGGCGATCCCGGCCGCCGGCGTCACTGCCGTCTTCGGCCCGTCGGGCAGCGGCAAGACGACCCTGCTGCGGGCCGTGCTGGGCTTCGAGACTGGGGCTACGGGACGCATCGCATTGAACGGCGAGGCCTGGCTCGATACCGAGCACGGCTTGCGGACCCCGCCTCACCGCCGTCCCGTGGGCTGTACCTTTCAGGACGGACGGCTGTTCCCGCACCTCGATGTGGCCGGCAACCTCGGCTACGCGGATCGGCGGAGCGCGCCGGCGTCGGACGCCGCGGTGTCGATCACCCGCGACGACGTCGTCGACGCCCTGGACCTGGGGCGGTTGCTCGGCCGGCGGCCGCCAACGCTGTCGGGAGGAGAGCGCCAACGGGCTGCCCTGGGGCGGGCCCTGCTGAGCCGGCCGCGCCTGCTGCTGCTCGACGAGCCCCTGTCGGCGCTCGACCGGCGCCGCAAAGCGGAGATCATGCCGTATCTCCTGGCGCTGCATCCGCGCTTCGGCATTCCGACCATCTACGTCAGTCACGCGGTCGACGAGGTGGCCCTGCTGGCGGACCGCATCCTGGTGCTCGCCGAGGGCCGGGTGCAGGCGTTCGGCGGTACGGTCGAGGTGCTCGAGCAGCTCGACCTGGCGCCGCTCACAGAGCGCTTCCAGGCCGCGGCGGTGCTGGAGGCCCGGGTCGGCGCCCACGATGACGAGTACCGCCTGACCTGGCTCGACCTGGACGGCCAGCGGCTCAGCGTGCCGCGGATCGACCACCTGGAGGCCGGTGAATCCGCGCGGCTGCTGGTGCGCGCCCGTGACGTCTCGCTGGCCACCGAACGCCCGTCACCGACCAGTATCCGCAACGTGCTGTCGGGCGTCCTCGTCACGCTGCACCAGGACGACGCGACCCCTTTCGCCGAGGCCACCGTGGATCTCGGTTCGCACCGGCTGCGAGCGCGGATCACACGGGCTTCGGCGGCGGAACTCGGCCTCCGCGTCGGCTCGCCGGTGTTCGCGCTGCTCAAGAGCGTGAGCCTCGACACCCGGGCCGGCCGGTAGCCGCTCTGGGCGCGCGAGCGTCTCGCCCGCATCCGGCGCGTAATGCCGGCCCATCTCGCCGGCGGCGCAGACCAGCCGTCTGCTACGGTCGCCGACTTGCCCGCAGACCCAGAGAAGCAGGAGTTCAGTCCGGGGTACGCCCGCTACGTGCTCGGCGTGCTGTTCCTGGTCTACGTCTTCAACTTCATCGACCGGCAGATCCTCTCGATCCTGATCGATCCGATCAAGGAGGAACTCGGGGCGTCGGACACCCAGATGGGGTTCCTGACCGGGATTGCCTTCGCCGTCTTCTACACCGGGTTCGGCATTCCCATCGCGCGCTGGGCGGACCGCGGCGTGCGGCGGTCGATCATCGCCATCGGTTTGACCGTGTGGAGCGTGATGACCGCGCTCTGCGGCCTGGAGCGCCCGTCATCGGGCCTGCGGATGGCACCCGGGCGTCTCGCCCGCATCCGATCCTGGAACAAAGGGCCCGCCGTTGCGTTTTGGGCTTAGGCTAGGCAAGCTCCAAGCCTGAACCTCCGACGCGCAGAGTAGGCTGCGCTCGCCCGATACGGAGAGGGAACCATGAAACGAATCACGAAACACGCGCTCAATCTGACCGCCGTTCTGCTCGCCTGCCTCGTGGCGGCAGTGCCCTTGCCGGCCCAGGATCTCCCCGACGGCGTCACCAGGGTGGCCTCCGTCGAGGGGATCACCGAGTACCAGTTGGCGAACGGTCTCAGGTTCCTGCTGTTCCCGGACCAGGGCAAGCAGCAGGTCACGGTCAACATCACGTATCTCGTGGGCTCGCGCCACGAGGGCTACGGCGAGACGGGGATGGCTCACCTGCTCGAGCACCTGGCGTTCAAGGGCACGCCGAACCACCCCGATATCCCCGCCGAGTTGACCGAGCACGGCGCGTTCCCCAACGGGACGACCTGGTTCGACCGCACGAACTACTTCGAGACCTTCCCGGCCACCGACGAGAACCTGGACTGGGCGCTCGATCTGGAGGCGGACCGGATGGTCAACTCCTTCATCTCCGCCGAGGACCTCGAATCCGAGATGACCGTGGTGCGGAACGAGTGGGAGTCGGGCGAGAACCAGCCGGGGAGCGTGCTCCGCAAGCGCGTCATGTCCGCCGCCTTCGACTGGCACAACTACGGCAACTCGACGATCGGGGCGCGGGCCGATCTGGAGAACGTGCCGATCGAGCGCCTCCAGGCCTTCTACCGCAAGTACTACCAGCCGGACAACGCGATCCTGGTGGTGGCGGGCCGGTTCGAGGTCGAGCGGGCCCTGGAACTGGTGGCGGAGAAGTTCGGCGCCATCCCGCGGCCCGAGCGGAGCGGCGCGAACAGGCTGTTCGGCACCTACACGGCCGAGCCGGCGCAGGACGGCGAACGGACGGTGACGCTGCGGCGGGTCGGCGACGTGCAGCTCGTGATGGCCGCGTACCACGTGCCGCCGGGCGCCCACGAGCAGTTCGCGGCGGTCGATGTGCTGACCCATGTGCTGAGCGCCAGGCCGGCCGGACGCCTCTACAAGAACCTCGTCGAGCCGGGGCTCGCCGCCTCGGCGTTCGCTTCGAGTCTGCAGCTCAACGAGCCCGGCGTCCTGATGGCGTCCGTCCAGGTCCGGGAGGGGGATTCGCTGGACGAGGCCGCCCGGGCTCTCTTCGCGACGATCGACGAGATTGCGGCGGCGCCGCCCACCGAGGAGGAGGTGGAGCGCGCCAAGACGGACTATCTGTCGGCCATCGAACTCGCCTTCAACAACCCTCAGGGCATCGCGCTCCAGTTGAGCGAGTGGGCCTCGATGGGAGACTGGCGTCTCTTCTTCCTGCATCGGGACCGCCTGGAGCAGGTCACGGCGGAAGGGGTTTACGAGGTTGCGCAGACCTACCTGCGCGACTCGAATCGCACCGTGGGCTACTTCTATCCGACGGACGAGACGCCGGTTCGTGCCGAGGTTCCTGAGCCGCCGGACATTGCCGGCCTGGTTGCGGGCTACGCCGGGCGCGAGGCGGTGGCCGAGGGCGAGGCCTTCGACCCGACACCCGCGAACATCGATCGCCGGACGCGGCGCCTGACCCTCTCGAATGGGGTGAAGGTGGCGCTGCTGCCGAAGCAGAACCGCGGCGAGTCGGTGAGCGTGAGTCTGGGTTTCCGCCACGGCACGGAGGAGACCCTGATGGGCCGTGCCACTGCCGGCGATCTCGCGGGTTCCATGCTCATGCGCGGTACGACGAAGCGCTCGCGACAGGAGATCAGCGACGAACTGGACCGCCTGAAGGCCCAGGGGAGCGTCGGCGGCAGCGCGATGATCGCGAGTGGCTCCTTCACCACGGTGCGGGAGAATCTGACCGACGTATTGCGGCTGGCCGGTGAGATCCTGCGCGAGCCGGCGTTCGATGCGAAGGAGTTCGATCTGCTCCGCGAGGAGCGTCTGGCCGCGATCGAGTCCCAGCGCTCGGAGCCGATGGCGCAGGTGCCGCAGGCGATGACCCGGCACTTCAATCGCTGGTCGCCCGAGCATCCCCGCTACTCACCGACGTTCGATGAGCAGATCGAGCGCCTGAACGCAGCCACGGTCGAGGAGTCCAGAGAGTTCTGGTCGTCCTTCTACGGTTCCGAAGGCGGCACGATCGCGGTGGTCGGGGACTTCGACGCGGACGAGACGGTGGCGGTACTCGAGGAGCTGTTCGGTGACTGGGATGCGCCCCAACCCTACGAGCGGGTTGCGGATCCGTACCGGGAAGTCGAGGTGGCAACGGTCGACATCGAGACGCCCGACAAGACCAACGCGATGATGATGGCGGTGACCAGTTTCTCGATGCGCGACGACGACGAGGACTACCCGGCGCTCGTCATGGCGAACTACATGCTGGGCGGAGGATTCCTGAGTTCGCGGCTGGCGACCAGGATTCGGCAGCAGGAGGGGCTGTCCTACGGCGTTGCCTCTCAGATTGTGGCGCCGCCGATCGACGATAGTGCGGTGTTCATGACCTTCGCCATCTTTGCGCCGGAGAATGCCGACAAGGTCGTCGCGGCCTATCGCGACGAAGTGGAGAAGGCGCTCGAGGATGGCTTCACCGATGAGGAGTTCGAGGCTGCCAGACGCGGCTACCTGGATGCCCAGCAGAACGGGCGATCCCAGGATCGCGCTCTCGCGTCGATGCTGAACGGCAACCTGTTCTTCGCCAGAACGATGGCGTTCACGGCGGCCCAGGAGCGGGCGATCGGGGCTCTGACCCTGGACGAGGTCAACGGGGCGCTGCGCCAGTACATCTCGCTCGACGACATCTCGATCTTCCGCGGCGGCGACTTCGCTAGCAAGTTGAACCAGTAGGAATCACGGCCACGAGTGCAGCTATCGAGTCCGGGTTCTTCAGCGTCCCCACGTTGACTGCCCGCTCCACCGGCTCGCCGGCGAGGATCTTCTTGATCGGCACCTCCAGCTTCTTGCCCGAGAGCGTCGTCGGCACTTCGGGAATTGCCCGGATCTCGTCCGGCCCGTGCCGTGGCGAGAGCCGGTTCCGCAGGTGGCGGCGGATGCGGTCGGCCAGCGGCGCATCGAGCTCAACTCCGGCCCGCGGCACCACGAACAGCCACAGCTTGCCCTCGTTGTCCAGACTCCCGGTGTCCACGATCACGCAGTCTTCGATCTCGGGCAGCTCCGCGGCAGCGCGGTAGAACTCGGAGGTGCCCATCCGCACCCCGCCGCGGTTGAGCGTCGAGTCGGAGCGGCCGTAGATCAGGGAGCTGCCGTCCTCATCGAACTCGATCCAGTCGCCGTGGCGCCAGACGCCCGGCCAGTGGTCGAAGTAGCTGTCCCGGTAGCGCTCGCCGTCCTCGTCGGCCCAGAAGAAGAGCGGCATCGACGGCAGCGGCTCGGTCAGCACCAGCTCGCCGACCTTGCCGACGACGGCGCGGCCGTCCTCATCGAAGGCTTCGACCTTCGCGCCCAGGGAGCGGCACTGGATGCGGCCACGGCGGACCGGCTGGAGCGGGCTCGGGCCGACGAAGCCGGTGCAGACATCCGTGCCGCCGGCGAGCGAGCCGAGCCAGACGTCGCGTTTCACGTGCTCGTAGACCCAGTCGAAGCCCTCGGCCGGCAGCGGCGCGCCGGTCGAGCCGATCGTGCGCAGGGCGTCAAAGTCCGATCGCTTGCCGGGTTCGAGACCGGCGGCCCGGCAGGCGAGCAGGAAGGGGGCGCTGACGCCGAAGCAGGTCACCGCCTCCTCGTCGGCCAGACGGTACAGGGCCTCGAGATCGGGCCAGCCGGGCGAGCCGTCGTAGAGCACGACCGCCGCGCCTACGAGAAGCCCTGAGACCAGGTAGTTCCACATCATCCAGCCGGTCGTTGTGTACCAGAAGAAGCGGTCGCCGGGCCCGAGATCGGTGTGCAGCGCCAACTGCTTCAGGTGTTCGACGAGGATGCCGGCGTGGCCCTGGACGATCGCCTTGGGCAGACCGGTCGTGCCCGACGAGTAGAGGATCCACAGCGGGTGGTCGAAGGGAACGGGTTCGAAGGCGAGTTCGCCGCTCCCGGCGGTCAGTTGGGCCCAGGTCAGGTCCATGGACGCTCGGCCGCCACCGCCGGTGCCGGGAACCAGAACCGCCGCCTCGAGGGTCGGCAGGGCGCCGACGATCCGCTCCAGGTCGCCGCTGCGGTCGTACCGCCGGCCGTTATAGTTGTAGCCGTCGACGCCGATCAAAACCTTCGGCTCGATCTGGCGGAAGCGGTCGAGCACGCTGCCCTGCCCGAACTCGGGCGGGCAGCTCGACCAGATCGCGCCCAGGCTGGCCGCGGCCAGGAACGCGATCACGGCTTCGGCGCTATTCGGCAGATAGGCGACAACCCGGTCACCGGGACCGACGCCGAGTCGCTGCAGTCCGGCTCGCGCGGCCGCGACTTCGCGCCGCAGGTCGTCGCGGCTCAGTTCGCGCCGGGGGCCCGCTTCGCTGCGGCAGATGAGGGCCGTCTCGCTGCCGCCACGGCTCAGCGCGTGCTCGGCGTAGTTCAGGGTCGCGCCCGGGAACCACTCGGCGCCGGGCATGGACCTGTTTCCGATCACTCGCTTGGCGGGCGTGTGAAGCCGGACCTCGAAGTAGGCGGCGATCGATCCCCAGAACCCGTCCAGATCGGTCACCGACCACCGCCAGAGTTCCTCGTAGCCGGCGAATCGAAGCCCACGCTCGTGCTCCAGCCAGCGCAGGTAGCCGGTCAGGTTGCAGCGTTCGATCCGCTTCGCCGAAGGCTGCCAGACGATCTCGGGGTCCATGACGTTCACTCACCGGTTTTCCGCACGGCTCAGACCGCGGCGGCAGCGACCGCTAGGCTGATTCGGACGGTCACAACACAAGGGAGGGTAGACGATGAAGCATCTTCCGCTCATGGCGCGCGTCCTGCTGGGGCTGATCTTCGCAGTCTTCGGCACGATGGGCCTGCTTCAACTGGGGCCGGAGCCCGAGATGGGAGAGGAGGCAACAGCGTTCATGGGCGCGTTGATGGATACGGGCTACCTGTGGCCGGTCATCAAGGTGACGGAGATCGTCTGCGGCGTGCTGCTCATCCTCGGGATCTTCGTGCCGCTCGCTCTCGTCGTGTTGGCGCCGGTCGTGCTCAACATTCTGCTCTTCCACGTTTTCCTGGCGCCTGAGACCGTGACCATCGGAATCGCCGCGGTGGTGCTCGGCCTTTACGTTGCCCACCAGCACAGATCGAGCTTCACCAGCGTCCTGCAGCGCAAGGTCTGACCGAACTGATCGGCGCCGGCGGGCGTTAGGACTCGCCGCCAACCGCGATCAGGTGGCGGCGGGCCCGAAAGTAGATGACGCCGTCTGAGATGGCCGGCGTCGCCATCAGGGTTTCGCCGAGCTCGTTGACCGCGATCTCATTCAACTCGGAGCCCGGTTCGATCACGTAGACATCGCCGTCCTCGCTGTTGAAGTAGATGCGGCCGGCGGCGGCGACCGCCGAGGCGCTGAAGCCGGAGGCGCCGCGGCCCAGTCGTTTCTGGGTCAGCCGTTCGCCGGTCGTCCAGTCGACGACGGTGACGACGCCGTTGTCGTAGCAGAAGTAGGCGAGGTCGCCGACGACGATCGGCGTCTGCATGTAGTTCCCCAGCCGTTCGTGGAACCAGGCCATCGCGTCGTGGTCGGGATCGAGCTTGCCTCTGGCGTCCGGATCGATCGCGTAGATCGGCTTCAGCCGGCCATGGGCGTTCGTGATCAAAACCGGACCGTCGTCGCCGGCGCGGATAGGCGTCGGCACCGGGATGTCGCCGCCGCCTTCGAGGCGCCACAGTTCCTCGCCGGTGTCGAAGTCGTAGCCGCCGATGTGCCGGTAGCCGTTCAGCACCACCTGGCGCCGGCCGTCGGCACGGGGAAAGACGGCGGGCGTGCTCCAGGTGGCGACCTCCTCGCGGGGCGTGCGCCAGATGTCCTCACCGGTTGCGGCGTCGAGAACCGCGACAAAGGAGTCGCTCAGGATGTCGACCTGGATGACGACGCGGCCGTCGTGGACGATCGGCGAGCTGGCGAAGCCCCACTCGTAGGTGGGGAAGTCGTAGGGCCCCGAGTCGAGCACGCCGAACTGACGGTTCCACAGCGGCTTGCCCTCCAGGTCGTAGGCATGGAGCCCCTCGGAGCCAAAGAAGGCGACGAGGACGTTGCCGTCGGTCGCCGGCGTCGAGTTCGCGTGCGACGCCTTCATGTGGCGCTTGATCGCCGGCTTGCCGTGGAAGGCGGTCTGTTGCCACAGGAGCTCGCCGCTCCGCTTGTCGAAGGCGAGCACCTGGAAGCGTTGCGGCGGTTCGCCGGCAACCGGGGTGCCGTCGCCGTAGAGGCCGACCTTGAGTGAGGCTTCGCCGCTGTCCGGCACCGCTGCGGTCAGGAACAGGCGGTCGCCCCAGATCACCGGGCTCGAATGGCCCAGGCCTGGAACTGCAATCCGGAAGAGGATGTTCTCGCCGGTCTCCACGTTCCAGATCGCAGGCGGCGACCCGGTGCCCCTCCCGTCCGCGCCGTTGCCGCGGAACGACGGCCAGTTGTCCGAGGCGGCGACGGGCAGGGCCGTCGCCGCGGCAAGCGTGGCCAGCGCGGCTGCCGCGGCGATCTGTTTCCCGGGGGCAGTCGTCATGGTGGACTACGACCCGGCGCCGACCGCGATCAGGTGGCGCCGGGCCCGGAAGTAGATGACGCCGTCCGAGATCGCCGGCGTCGCCATCAGGGTCTCGCCGAGCTCGTTGACCGCGAGCTCCTTCAGATCCTCGCCGGGTTCGATGACGTAGACGTCGCCGTCCTCGCTGCTGAAGTAGATGCGGCCGCCGCCGGCGACCGGCGAGGCGGTGAAGCCGGAGGCGCCGCGGCCCAGGCGACGTTGCACGACCCGCTCGCCGCTCTGCCAGTCGACCACGGTGACGACGCCGTTGTCGAAACCGAAGTAGGCCAGGTTGCCGGCCACGATCGGGGTCTGCATGTAGTTCCCGAGGCGCTCGTGGAACCAGGCCATCGCTTCGTGTTCGGGATCGATGCCGCCCACGGCCTCCGGGTCGATCGCGTAGATCGGCCGCATCCTGCCGTGGGCGCTGGTGATCAGGATCGGACCGTCGTCGCCGGCCCGGATCGGCGTCGGCACCGGGATGTCGCCGCCGCCCTCCAGTCGCCACAGTTCATCGCCGGTGTCGAAGTCGTAGCCGCCGATGTGCTTGTAGCCGTTGACGACGACCTGGCGGCCTCCGTCGCCGCGAGAGAACACGGCGGGGCTGCTCCAGGTCGGAATCTCGTCACGTTCGGTGCGCCAGACGTCCTCGCCGGTGGCGGCGTCGAGAGAGGCGAGAAAGGAGTCGCCCTGCACGTCGACCTGGATGATCACGCGGCCGTCGTGGATCACGGGTGAACTGGCAAACCCCCACTGCGCCGTCTTGACCAGGTAGTAGCCGGAGTCGAGCAGACCGAACTGCCGGCTCCAAAGCGGCTGGCCGTCGAGGTCGAAGGCGTGGAGACCCTCGGAACCGAGAAACACGACCAGCACATCGCCGTCGGTCGCCGGCGTGGAGTTCGTGTGGGACGCCTTGGTGTGCCGCTTGACCGCCGGCGTGCCCTTGAAGGCCGTTCGCTTCCAAAGCAGCTCGCCGCTTCGCTTGTCGTACGCCAGCACCTGGAAGCGCTGCGGCGGTTCGCCCACGACCGGCGCAATGTCGCCGTAGAGGCCGACCTTGAGCGACGCCTCCTCGCCTTCAGGCACCGACGAGGTCAGGAACAGGCGATCGCCCCAGATCACCGGGCTCGAGTGGCCGAGGCCGGGAACGGCGACTTGGAAAAGGATGTTCTCCCCGGTCTCCACGTTCCAGGTGGCGGGCGGCGTTCCGGTGCCGTTGCCGTCGGCGCCGACACCTCGGAAGGACGGCCAGTTCTCGGATGCGGCGGCAGGCGAGGCCGCCGCGGCGGCGAGCGCGGCCATAGCAAGGAGGCTTTGTATTCGTGAGATGTGGGCGGTCGTCTTCATGGCAGGAGTATCTCCCATCAACTGTTTCGGGCGTTGCCGGCAACCCGCACTCCGGAGCCTGCCTACATCCAGCTCTCGATCCGCACCCCGTCGAATGGCGGGAAGTCGTCCGTGTTCGCCGTCACCAGCACCAGTCCGCCCACATGCGCGATCGCCGCGATCTGACCATCGACGAAGGGCGGCGTCCTGCCGGCGGCGACTAGCCGAGCCCGCTCGCGGGCGTGCCAGTCTGCCGCCTCCCGGCCGTAGTCCAACACCCGAAAGCTCGCCAGCACCACATCCTCGATGTACCGTTCGATCGCATCGCGACGGCGCGACGGGGCGAGTCGCGAACAGCCGAACCGCAACTCGTGCCAGACGGGCGCCGGGATTGCGATCTCCCCCTCATATTGCTGCAGGCGCCTGAGGACCTCGGCGCTTGGCCGCGGGCGCAACGGTTCCGAGACGGTGTTGGTATCCAGGAGATACTTGGCGTCGCTCACAGCCGCACGTCGCGTCCGGCGCCCAGGTCGCGCACATCCCCGAACAGTTCGTCGGGGTCGAGCGCCAGTTCCTTGAGCTCCACGCTTGCGGCGAGGCTGCGCCAAGCGTCGAAGAAGCTCTTCCGGCCCGAGGTCAGCCGCCGAAACTCGCGGTGGCCTACCAGGACCGCTACAGGCCGGCCACGGCGGGTGAGTTCCACCGCCCGGCCGTTCTCAGCGTCCCGAACCAGTGTTGGGAGGTTCCGCCGCGCGTCGGCGATCGAGTGTTGTTCAGTCATGGCCCATCCGCATGTTCATCGAGATGTACACTATAGGCGTTCCCGGGGCGATCCGATACCCCGAATAGGTCAGAGTGAACGATAAGCGTAAGCTGAATTGGCTGCGACGGTTGACCGGATATCGACATGAACCCGGGTGGCGCGATCCGCGCCACCCGCGAACCACTCCGCGCGCCCGTCATCGGGCGCACGGATGGAGCTCACCGATGAGCGTCTTCTGGGATCCGCGCTGCGGAGAGCACACGGTGCCTCGGGGCTTCCCTGAGCGGCCCGAGCGTCTGGCCCGCTCACTGCCGCATCTGGAAGAGCGGGGTTGGACTCTCGTGGAGGTCGGTGCTGAGGAAGCTGTAGAAACAGACAGCGGGATGGCCGGGCAGGCCCGCCGGCTGGCGGCTCTGGTCCACGATCCGGAGTACATCGAGCGGATGGAGGCGGCGGTGGCCGCCGTGTCGGCGTCGGCGGCGGAGGGTGACTTTCCGCTGCGTCCGACGCCGATGCTCGACACGAACGACAATCCGCTGTCGCCGGGAACCGCGGATGCCGCCTGGGCCGCGGTCGATGCCGCGCTCGCGGCCGGCGACCACGTGATGCTCGGCGCCGGCCACCGGGCGATGAGCGTCACCCGGCCGCCCGGGCACCACTGCGAGCGGGACCGGGCGATGGGCTTCTGCTACCTGAACCAGATCGCGATCTTGGCCGAGGGCCTGATCGAGGTGCACGGGGTGGAGCGGGTGGCTGTCCTCGACTTCGATGTCCACCACGGCAACGGCACCCAGCACCTGTTCGACCATCGTTCCGATGTCGCCTATCTCAGCGTCCACCAGTACCCGTTCTATCCGGGCACCGGCGCCGCCAACGAGCGGGGCATCGGCGCCGGTGAGGGCACGACGGTCAACGCCCCGCTGCCGGCCGGCAGCGGCGACGATGCCTACCGCGATGTGTTCGACGACCTGCTGCTGCCGTCGGTGCGCTCATTCGACCCCAACGTGCTCCTGGTTTCGGCGGGCTTCGATGCCTGGCGGAACGATCCGATTGCGGGTATGGAGTTGACGGAGAAGAGCTTCCACCGGTTCGGCGTCGACCTGGCCGATCTCGCTGAGGACGTGTGCGAGGGTCGGTTGGTTTCCGTCCTGGAGGGCGGCTACGACCTGAACGCACTGCCCAGGCTGATCGACGTCTACCTGCGGGGCACGGTCGGGATGGAGCGGAGCGGATAGGCCGGGAGTGCCGGACCGGAATCTCGCTGCGGGGGGCGCGTTGTACGGTGCGGGCGCCCTGACGGCGCCGGACCGGAATCTCCGTGCGGATAGCGCGTTGTACGATGGTGAAGACGAGAACCAGGGAACAACCAGGAGGAGGCAAACGAAGTTGAGATCGAATCCCAGTTTTCCCGTCAGGATCCGCACTCAGGGCATCCGGCTGAACGAGGATCTGAAACGCACGATCGAGTTCGAGGCCCAGGGCCTGGAGCGGTTCAACTCGCGGATCGTCGACTGTGAAGTGGCGGTTACCGGCCCAACCGGGAACCGCCGCAGCGGGTCGTCATTCGATGTAGTGGTCAAGGTCGCGCTGCCGGGGCCGGACGTCGTCGTCCACCGGTCCGCCGCCGCATCGATTCCGATCGCCATCAACCGGACATTCGCCACCGCCCGTCGCCGGGTGAAGCGTCAGGCCCACCTGCGGCGCAGGCGAATGCCGCTGGGGCGGACTTCGGGGGTCGGCAGCCGGGGCCGGCCGCGGCGCCGGAACGGCAGCGGGCGGATGCGCGCCTAGTAACTTGCGCGGCAGAAACTGGGTGCGCCAGCCGTTGCGCGGGCCTTCTCGCCCGCGTTCCGGCCTAGGCGAGTTCTGCCGCGCTAGCCCGCATGTTTCACCGATGCGGCTTAGGAGCTCGTTTTGGAGCTGAGGCGGGCGTTTGAGCGTTGGCCGCGCGCTATCGGTGGGCGTCAGGGGTGGTGAGCGGGTTCGAGTCGGTGCTCGGAGGCGTGGCAAGGCCGTGCGGCGGCGCTGCTGGGTGGTCTTCGGGCGCACTCCGGCCCGGTAGGGATGCGAGGCGCCGTATTGTGGGGTCGGGTTGGCGTCCGGCCTCAGGCCGGCGGGTGGTAGAGGGGTTTGCTTCGGAGGTTTGCCAGGGCCTGGGCGAAGTCGTTCTGCCAGGGGAAGGCTGTTGGCAGGTGGATCCAGATGCGGCGGTGTGTGATGCGTATGCGGGCGGCGATCTTCAGGAACTGGAGGCGCAGGGTGCCGCACTGCAGGCGGGCCTTTGAGGTGCCTGGCAGGGCGAGTCGTCGCACGGCGGCGAGCAGGACGTAGGCGAAGGAGGAGAAGTAGAGGCGCAGTTGATTGGCGGCCATGGTGGCGGTCGAGGTGCGGTCGGCGAACAGGTCGAGCTGCTGCTCCTTGATGCGGTTCTCCATGTCTCCGCGGGCGCAGTAGAGCTGCTCGTAGAGTGCCTGCTTGCCGGCGCGGCTTTTCGGCAGATTGGAGACGATGAAGCGAGGATTGCCGCCCTTCTCGAGCCATTCCGCCTTGCCCGCCACGCGCCTCTTGCGAGACCAGGTGGAGCGTGTCCGGTAGCGGAACTCCCGGAACCGGCGCGACGCCTTGCCGGTGGCGCAGAAGCGCCGCCGCGACTTCGCAAGCGCCTTCGCAAGCCGCCTCGCAAGGCGCGGATTCTTTGCCACGCCGAACACGTAGAAGAGTCCCTGCGTCTCGCACCAGGCCATGATCCGCTCCCGGCAGAAGCCCGAATCGCCGCGCAGGATGATCCGCGTGTCCGGCCACGCTTCTCGAATCCGGGCGACGATCGGCGCCAACTCGCGGACCGTGCCGGCGCTTGCGTCCTCATCCGCGCACCGCAGCCGCGCAAGCAGCAGGTGCTCGCCGCAGAACGCGTACAGCGGCATGTAGCAGTAGCACCGGTAGTAGCCGTGAAAGAACCGACCCTCCTGGGTCCCGTGCAGCGGATCGTCCGTCGCGTCGAGGTCCAGCACGATCTCCGCGGGAGCCTCCTCGTGAGCCTCCAGGAACAGCTCCACCAACAAACCGTCCAGTGCCGCACTGTCCGCCGGAATCCGCTTGTAGCGGTCCACTGAAGCTTTCTCCGGCAGGGACAACTCCAGCCGATTCAACCCGGATGCGCTCGCCAGAGGGCGACCCTTGTCCCGCGCCCGAAGACGATCCGCTCCCGTGATGTCCCGCTTGCCCACCAACAGCGCCATGAACGCGTCAAGGCGCAGCTGAGTGTGATCATTCAGGTCCTCGTAGCCCAGAGCCAGACCGTAGACACGCTGAGACACCAGCTCCCGGACCGTGTGCTCCACCGCCGACGGATTCCGGTAGTCCCGAAAACAAGACGCCATGCGCGCCAACAGGCCGATCCGAGCGTCCGCTTCCCGAAGCAGCAAGCCGCCGCCCTCCGTCGTCAACCGACCGCCGTCGAAACAAGCCGTCACCCGGCGACGACCGTGGAATCCGAACTCAAGCTGCGACGAAGTACACTCTGTGATCACGGGCCTCACTCCTGCGGGTAGACCAAATGTCTGATAACACTTGGATTATCCGCCGGATGAGGCCCGATCTCAAATCACCCCGTGAGATATGCGGGCTAGTCGGTAGCCGTGCCGAAGACGCCGTCGAGCACGGCGCGCACTCGAGGCAGCAGGGGATAGGTGTCCGGGTCGGATTCCGCCGCGGTGTAACCCACCCAGACGGCGACGACATCGCGGTCCGGGTTGACCAGCAGGCCCTGGCCGGCCCAGCCGCCCTTGTAGATGTCGTTGTTCGTGAACACGAGATCCCACTGGTAGACGTTGTGCTTGACATCAGGCGCTCTGCCGCCGAAACGGGCGTTCTCCAGCAGCTCCGGGCGACCGCCGTGGAGCAGGGTCTGGACGTGCTCCTCCGGCACGATCCGTTGCTGTGAGACTTTCCCGTAGCTCGGCGTGAACAGGAGGCCGAACCGGGCCACGTCCCGCGGCCGGGCCAGCAGGCCGCCGGAAGTCAGCGGAATCCCGTAGCGCCCGGCGTAGATCGAGGCGTCCGCCTCGGCGCCGATACGGGTCCAGACCTCCCGGCTCAGGGCGTCCTGGAAGGGCATGCCGGTGACTTCCTCGACCAGCCAGCCGAGTACGAACGTGTTGGTCCCGGAGTAGTCGAAGCCCTTGCCCTGCTCGGCCCAACTGCCGACCTTCAGGTTCGAGAGCATCGTGTAGGGGTCGTCAGGCGTTCGCTTGCTCCGCACCCCGTCGCCGAGCGAGGCTTCGAACTGGTAGTAGCAGGTGGTTCGGTCGCTGTAGTCGCCGTCGGGGCAGTCGACGCCCGAGGCCATGTCGAGCACGTTGCGGACGGTGACGCCCTCGAAGTCCGATCCCTTGAGCGCGGCCACGTAGTTGTCGACCGGTTTGGCCGTATCGACGAGTCCGCGGTGTTCGAGGATCGCCACCAGCGTCGCCGGAAGGACCTTGGTCACCGACCACCAGATCGGCTTCTCGTGCGGCTGCATCCGGGGGTAGCGCTCGAAGACGACCTCGCCCCGGTGGAGGATGACGATGCCCATCGTGGTCGAGTGCGTGCCGTGCAGGTAGGCGTCGAAGGTCAGCTCACCGAACGGCGTCGCCACTGGAAAGTTTGCGATCGCAGGCATAGGCCGCGCCGCCAGCTCGCTGACCGGCCCGTCGCGGTAGACGTTGACCGAGGGCACGATCCGGTGGAGGTTCCGGTTGCGCCAGGCCATCGCCTCGCCGGTCTCGGTCCACCAGACCTCTTCGGCCGGATCGGGGAGGGCGCGGTGCTGGCGCAGGTTCTCTTCGACCGTCGAGGCGGGCTCGAAGGTCGGGGCGGCGTCCTGGGCGCCGGCGACCGTGGCGAAGACGAGCGCTAGTGCGAGTGGGAGGCTCTGCTTCATGCCGGCAGGGTAACGCTACGCGGGCGTGAGCATCAAACCGCCATGCGCTGCAGACTTAGTCTTCACGGAGGCGTTTCAGATCGAGATCGAAACGGACCTGGCCGCGAAGCGCGTGGAGTTTCCCGCAGGCGTCGCGCGCGGCGACGAGATGGAGGCCCTGGCGGACCGTCTCAGTGATTCCGGAACCGCTCGCTTTCCGGGCGCGTTGAGAAGCACAGTCGGCACGTGGACGGTGATCTTCTGCAGGGCTGCGTCGTTGTCTGCTCTCTCAGGCATGGCGTGAACGGACCATAGTGGATGCTGTGATCGTTTAGGGCATCAAGTCAGGACGGCGCCGCGCCGGCTGGTTCGCTGCTGGGCGGCGGCGAGGACAGCGTCGTCCACTTTGCGACCGTCACTCGAGGGTGCCCAGGTAGTGCCAGATCGCCTCGAACTGGCGCGAGGCCTCGCCCTCGAAGACGTCGTAGAGCGCGGTGTAGCCGTCCTCGTCGACGAACTGAGGCATCTTGCTCCCCGGCAGGATGCGCTGGGGGTCGCGCAGAAAGCGGTCGAAGTACTCGCGTCTCAGACGGCGACGCACGAGGTCGAAGTTGATCGTCTCTTCGGAGCCCTCGCCGCCCAGCGCGGGATCTTCGCCCAGGGCGTGGCAGGAGTGGCAGCCGAGACGGTCGCCACGGATCAGGTCGCGTCCGACGGCCGCCAACTCAGGGTCTTGGGGCTGGACGTCGACCGGCGAGGCGGGCAGACCGTGCTGGTGATGCAGCCCGGCGGCGAGGATGTCCGCGCCGGAGGGAAAGGCAGGCATTCGAACCCGCAGATGCGGCCGTGGGCGGTCGGCGGCACGACCGGCCAGGAAGTCGGCAAGCCAGACGCTGCGGAGCTTTTCGCCGGTCCACGTCAGGTCCGGCGGCAGCAGGTCCGGGCCGGTTTCATCATCGGTGGAGAGGGCGAAGTCGTTCTGATCCGCGTCTTCGGCCGCGGACCGGAGTCTCTGCTCTGAAGGTGGCGACCAGACTGCCGCGACGCCGTCGCGGCCGTGGCAGAAGAGGCAGCCGCCCGAGCGGATCCGGCGCTCGGCGTACTCGACCGGCACGGTGCGCGAGAGGGACGCGACATCCTCAGCCAGGAAGCGTTCGATCGCTGCGATCTGGGCCGAGTCGAGTTCGTAGCGCGGGTGGTTGGAGTCCGTGTAGCCGTTGGCGGTCCAGGTCGAGGAGCGACCGGCAAGCCCATTGACCGGGGCCGCGGCAGGTGGCGGGTCGCCTCCGGGCAGCGAGTGGCAACTGCGGCAGCGGAGTTCGTCGGCCAGACGCCGACCTCGCCCGGCATCACTCTGGATGGCGGGTGGAACCGTTGGGGGTGGGGTTGCCGAAGGGGACTCGGCCAGCGCGGCACCGCCTGGCGGCGCCGGAGTGAGCAGAGACAGAGCGAGCGAGTTCGCTTCGGCGGCTTCAAGTGCCGTTCGCGGCATCCGGCTCCATGGATCGAACCTGGCCGGTTCGAGCAGGTAGCTGGCCAGAGCAGCCGGTTGCCACTTGTCTCCGAGTCGAAGCACCGGACCCTCCGCTTCGGAGCCACCGGGAGTCTCCGCGGGTGCGATGAGCCTCGTGCCGGTGTCGACGGCCGGAGTGGACGTCGCATCGCCGTGGCAGGCAGCGCAACCGGTTTCGGCGTACAGGCGTCGCCCGTCTGAGACGTCGCCAATTGGCGTGGCCTCTGCCGCCGCGGCGGCGCGGCCGTCGCCGTCGCCGGCGATGAGATAGGCAGCGAGGTCCGCGGCCTGCTGGTAAGCCTCCGCGGCATCCGTCGAGAGCAGTCGGGGCATCCGAGCGTGTGGTCGAAGTGACTTCGGTTCGAGTAGCCACTGTTCGATCCATTGCGGTCGGAGGCGGGAGCCGATGCCGTCGAGATCGGGTCCGGTCGCCTGGAGTTCCGGCATGCCGTTCATCGGTGCGTTCGGCGCATTCGCGACGGCGTGGCAACGGACACACATGGCGTTGGCGAGGGAATCGCGGGCAGCTCGCCGTGCCCGACCCCGGTCAAGCGTCGGCGAGTCGGCCCGCCGAAGCAACTCCGGAGGCAAGGGTTCCTCGGGAGTGAAGTCGTTGCTCCAACTCAGGCGCACGGAGGCGTCTGCGCCTTTCGGGCTGCGGTAGACGAGCTCGATCGGGTTGATGCCCTTGTCGAGGCGCACCTCGCCGTCCGTCGATACGGGAGCGTCGCCGGAGGGTAGATCCTGGAGTTCAAGAACGACTTCGCCGCCGATGCTCAGCCGTACGGACCCCGAGCCGTGCACGCTGAACCGGTACCAGTCGTTCAGGTCGAGTTCGATCGCGCCGCGGAAGATGGCCTCGAACGAACCGGCGTCGTAGAAGTTGCCTTCGGCGTCCGTTTCCAGGCCGACGGAGAACTCGTGGAAGTGGGCGGAGGCCTGGGCGTCGTGGTTGAACGCCTCGTAGCGGTCGGCCTCGCCGTCACCGTTCAGGTCGTGGAGGCGGGTGATCTGGTCGCGGGAGGTGACGAAGATCTCGCCGCCGCGGGTGTTCACGCCGAGCGGCTCGTACATCCCGGTGGCGAAGCGCTTCCAGGTAACCGACCCGATCTCCTCGCCGCCCAGGCCGTCGACGATCCAGACATCGCCCATCCAGGTCGCGACCACGGCCCGCCGGCCGCCGTCCAGGAAGTCGAAGCCGCCCAGCCGCATCCAGGAGCGGTAGGGGTTGTCGAGCGGCGTGGTGATCGCTTCGAGTTCGAAGGGACCGCCTCGGCGGCCGAGGACGCGGCTCTCGGTCTGGACGGTCTCGGTCCAGTGGGTGGGGCCGCCGCGGGTCAGTTGTTCGAGGTCGGCTGCCGGCGCGACACCGGCCGCCCTGGCCAGGAGACCGGCGTTCGACCGGCCGCGCTGCCCGATCACGACCTTGAAGCGGATCGGTTCGGCGCCGGCTTGCACCTGGAGGCGGAGATCGTCGCCGTCGCCGTCGATCCACCGGATGCCCTCCGGCGCGCCGACCAGGGAGGCGACGGTGGGGCCGCTCTGTTCTCCCCTGGCTGCAGCATCGGAGCGCGGTTTGCGAAAGCCAGCCGCTTCGCCGTCGGTCCAGGCGCGGCCGCCCTTCTGGTGGGCCACCTGGACCAGTAGATCGGTGTCTCGTGGCCCGACGCTCAGGGTGCGGCTGAACAGCCCGCCGCCTTCCGATCCGCCGAGCTCTAGCACCTCCGTGTCGCCGACCCGGTAGTGCAACACGACCTGGGCGCCGTGCAGATAGTGACCGAGCCAGCGGGCGACGGCACGGTTCTGCGGCCCGAAGCGGCGCCCGCCGCGGCCCACGATGCGCGTGTCGCGGAAGTCGCCGCCGGCTCTCGACCAGCCCGGAGCGTCCGGGTTCGTGAACACGATGTCGCCTGTGATCGCCGGCTCGATCTCGTGTCGGCCGTTGTAGTTGATTGAGTTCCAGTCCATGAAGCCGGGGCCGGTCCAGCCCGCGGCCCAGCGCAGGGTGTCGGTGTCGAAGAGCAGGAACGCCGTGCCCTTGGCGACTCCGCCGGGACCCTCGTCGACCCGGATGGCCATGCCCTTGTTCGCGTTGTTCCCTGGCTCGACGATGTAGGAGTGGACCTTGTAGGGCCCGTAGTCCATGTCGGACCAGGGGTCGCCGGTCATCTCCTGGGCGCTGGCCGCGCCCGCGAGCAGAACGGCGCCGCTGAGCGCCAGCGCGGAAGCAACGGGTTGTCGCATGGGAAAGGGGATTGTAGCGGTCGGGCAAAGGGGGTCGGCGCGCAACGACCTGTGGCTGCGGTCCTGGGAACGCGGGCATCCTGCCCGCATTCGGCGCAGAGCGCTGGCCCGTTCGGTCCCAGGGGGCACCGGGGCCCGAGCGCTAACTCGCCGAGAGCATCGAGCCCCCGTAACGCGCCACCCCGTGTCCCGGAATTGCTGTCGGTTGACGGAAATGCCGGTGGAGGCTACGTTCACGCGCACCATGAAGAAGACAACACTCTGGATCGTCGCCGGTGTAACCGGTCTTATCCTTCTGGGCCTTGGCTACGGGATCGGCTTGTTCGTCGGCGTCACCGGTGTCGGAAGGACCGTGCCGATCGAAGAACTCTCGGAGCGGGAGCGGGCGTTCGTGGAGCGGATGCAGAGCGTGGACCTGGTGGGGCACTTCACGATCGATAACCTGGAAGGTCTTGAGGAGGTCGAGGGCGTCCAGCGAGACCGGAACCCTGAGCGTTACGAGATCGCGAGCGTCTCGAAGCTCGACGGAGAGGGCGACCGGTGGCGTTTCGACGTCCGTGTGGTCTACATGACGGTCGACGTGACCCTGCCAGTGGTCGTGCCGCTTGTGTGGGCCGGCGATACGCCGATGGTGAGCATCACCGACTTCGAGATTCCCGGTTTGGGCGGCCAGTTCGGGGCGCGGGTGTTGTTCTACGACGAGCGCTATGCCGGGACGTGGGACCACGGTCCGTACGGCGGGATGATGTACGGCGTGATCGAGCCGGCGGGCGTCGGCGAGTAGCGGCGGCTACCAGGTGTCGATGTTGCGGCGCTTCTTGCCGTCCCGGACCGGGGGCGGCGGCACGGAGTCGAGGCTCCGTGCGATCCAGCGGCGCGAGTCGGCAGGGTCGATCACGTCGTCGACGGCGAAGGCCGCGCCGGCGGTGAGGGCGCTTCCTCGTTCGTAGGCCGCGGCGACGAGTTCCTCGTAACGGGCGCGCCGCTCTTCGGGGTCCTCGATTGCGGCGAGTTCGTTACGGAACCCGAGCTTGACCTGACCCTCGAGCCCCATGCCTCCGAACTCCGCGGTCGGCCAGGCGACGGTGAAGAAGGGCTCCTTCAGGTCGCCTCCCGCCATCGCCTGGGCGCCGAGCCCGTAGGCTTTGCGCAGCACGATCGTCAGCGTCGGCACGGTGACGTTGGCGCCGGTAACGAACAGCCGGCAGCAGTGGCGGACCAGGGCGGTGCGTTCGATCTCCGGGCCGACCATCATGCCGGGCGTGTCGCAGAGCACCAGGACCGGGATGTCGAAGGCATCGCATAGCTGCAGGAAGCGGGCGCCCTTGTCCGAGCCGTCGCTGTCGATGGCGCCGGACAGGAACTCGGGGTTGTTGGCGAGCACGCCCACCGGCCGCCCCTCGACCCGGATCAGGGAGGTCACCATGCCGAGGCCGAACGAAGGCCGCAGTTCGAGCACGCTGCCGGTGTCGGCGAGGGTGTGGATCACTTCGCGGATGTCGTAGACGCGCAGGCGGTTCTCCGGCACGATCCGGCGCAGCAGTCGCTGATCGGGACATTCCCAGTCGTCGACCCGGCCCTGGAAGTACGACAGGTACTGCTGCGCGACCGCAACCGCCTCGACTTCGTCTTCGACCGCGATGTCGACAACGCCGCTGGGTACCTGAACGTCCATCGGACCGACTTCTTCCGGCCGGAACACGCCCAGGCCGCCGCCCTCGATCAGGGCCGGGCCGCCCATGCCGATGCTCGAGTCGGCGGTGGCGATGATCACGTCGCAGCAGCCGAGCAGGGCGGCGTTGCCGGCGAAGCAGAAGCGCGACGTGATGCCGACGATCGGCACCAGGCCGCTCAGGCGGGCGAAGGAGGTGAAGGTCGGCGTGTCGAGAGGGCGGTAGGTCTCGTCGCTGCGGCCCTGGCCTGCCTTGGTGGTCGAGGCGCCGCCCTGGCGCTTGCCGCCGGTGCCGGCGCGGCCGCCGCCGCCCTCGGCGAACAGGACCACCGGGCGCTTCCAGCGGTGCGCCAGTTCGACCATGCGGTCCGTCTTCGGATGGTTGATCGCGCCCTGGGTGCCGGCGAGCACCGTGTAGTCGTAGGCCATGACCACGCAACGGTTGCGCTCATCGCGGAAGAGATCGCCGTTGATCGAGCCGACGCCGGTGATCATGCCGTCGGTGGGGAACTTGCGGATGATCTCTTCCTTCGGGAGGCCGGTGCCGGGCGTCAGCACCAACTGCCCGTGCTCCACGAAGCTCCCTTCGTCGCAGAGCTGGTCGATGTTCTGGCGCGCCGTGCGCTGCTTCGTGTTGCGCCGTTTCTGCACCGCGTCGGGTCGCGCCTCGTCCAGGGTCACCCGGTGGCGTTCGAGAACCTCGCCGAGATCGGGCCGGATCGCGTCGAGGTCGATCTCGGCCTCCTGCTCGTCGCCCGATACCTCGATGTCCCGTTCCTCGATCAGGGCGAGGACGTGGCCCTCCCAGACCGCGTCGCCGACCGCGGCCCGCAGATCGCGCAGGACGCCGCCGACGTCCGAACGGATCTCGTGCTCCATCTTCATCGCCTCCATGATGAAGAGGATCTGCCCCGGGGCGATCTCGTGGCCGAGCTCCGCCTCATGACTGAGGACGGTGCCCTGCATGGGGGCGCGGAGGGCGGTGAGGCCTTCGGGGACGGGCGTCGAGTCGACCGGAGGCGGCTGGGCGGCCGGCACGCTGACCGCGGGGCCGCCCGCCTTGCCGTGATCGAGCACGGCGAGCGGGTCGACGGCGTCGACCTTGACGCCGGCCAGGCCGCGTCTGCCGCCGTCGGCCGTACCGGTCCGGCAGCCCTGATCCTCGAACCTGGCAGCCGCCTCGACCAGTTCCGCCAGCCGCTCGTCGACGAAGCGGGTGTGGACATTCCACGACTCGGCCTCGGGACGCGTGAGCAGTGCGCGCAGGAAGGAAGCGTTCGTCTCGATGCCCTCGATCCGGAAGTCGCCGAGCGCCCGGGCGGTTCGGGCCAGGGCGGCGACGTGGTCGGCTTGTGGCACTCGCCCCACGACCTTGGCCAGCAGGGAGTCGAAGCGTGGATTCGTCTGGTAGCCGGCGTAGCCGAACGTGTCCGTGCGTAGCCCCGGTCCGTTGGGGGGCTCGAAGGCGGTGAGGACGCCGCCGGTCGGCAACACCGCGCCGCCCGCAGCCATCTTCTCCATGTTGACCCGGGCCTGGACGGCGGAACCGCGCGGCGCCGCGCCGTTCCGCGAAGAGAAGCCCAGTTCGGCGAGCAGGCGGCCCTGGGCCAGTTCGAGCTGGAGGTGGACGAGGTCGACGCCGAAGACCTCCTCGGTCACCGTGTGCTCGACCTGCAGGCGCGCGTTCGCCTCGATGAAGAAGAAGCGCGGTTCGGAATCGCGCGCGGTCGGGGTCTCGACCAGGAACTCGAAGGTGCCGAGGTTGCGGTAGGCCGCCGCGGAAGCAAGAGCGAGCGCGGCGTCCCGAATCGCCTTGCGCAGCGCCGGCGGCAGGCAGGGCGCGGGCGCGATCTCGATCAGCTTCTGGTGGCGTCGCTGGAAGCTGCAGTCCCGGTCGCCGAAGTGGACGACAGCGCCGCTCGCATCGCCGGCGATCTGCACCTCCACGTGGCGGACCGCCGTCAGCAACTCCTCGACGAAGACACCGTCGTTGTCGAACGCAGCTCCGGCCTCGGACACGGCCCGGCGGTACGCGTCCTCGAGTTCGTCTTCCGCGGTCACGATCCTCATGCCGCGGCCGCCGCCGCCCCCGACCGCCTTGATCAGCATCGAGGCGCCCGGGGGCAGGTCGTCCATGAAGGCGCGCGCCTGTTCCAGCGTGACCGGTTCGGAAACCCCGGGGACGACCGGAACGCCATGCTTCTGGGCGAGAGCCCGGGCCCGTGCCTTGTCGCCGAACAGCTCGAGGGACGTAGGTTGCGGTCCGACGAACCGGAGGCCCGCGGCGATACAGGCGCGGGCGAAGCCGGCGTTCTCGCTCAGGAAGCCGTAGCCCGGGTGGACCGCGTCGCATCCATGCTCGGCGGTGGCCCGGAGCAGTTGCTTGGCGTCGAGGTAGGCGGCGGGGCCGGCGCCGCTGAGAGCCGCCGCTTCGTCCGTCGTCCGGACGTGAAGCGACGCGGCGTCGTCTTCTGAGAACACCGCCACGGTCGGGATGTCGAGTTCCGCCGCGGCGCGGGCGATACGGACCGCGATCTCGCCGCGGTTGGCGATCAGCAACTTCATCGGAACCTAGGCCCCTTCCGGCTCGGAAGGGCCCCCTCAGCTCGGAAGGGCCGCTATCCTATGCGTTCCGTTGTGGTTGGAGAGTAGGCGGGTCCGCTGTCGGTTGGCCGCGCTCACCACACCTCGAACACGATGCGTCCGGTCAGACACTTGGAAGGTGGTAGGGAGCGGTTGTCCATGAAGTCGAGCGCGTTCCAGCGAACGCTGGATCACATCAGGGCAGTGGCCGAGTCGGAGGTGCAGAAAGGGCGTCTCTTCGAGCGCCTGATGAAGACGTTCTTTCTTGAGGATCCGCTCTACGCAGAGCGCTTTTCCAACGTCTGGCTGTGGTCGGAGTGGGCGCAGCAGGTGTCTGGCTTCGACGGCAGGGACACGGGCGTAGATCTGGTCGCCGAGGAGCGAGACGGCGGCTACTGCGCCATCCAGTGCAAGTGCTATGCGCCGGGCACGCGGATCTCGAAGCCTCATCTCGATTCGTTCATTGCCGCCTCGGCGCGCGAGCCGTTTACCTCGCGCATCGTTGTGGACACGGGGGACGAGTGGGGACCGGCGGCCGTCAAGACGATCGAGTCGGTAAGGCCGGCGTGTGCGGTATTGCGCTTCGCCGACTTGGCGGAGCGGCCGTTTGATTGGCCTGACTTGGCCCGCGACGAGCCGGAGGCGCTGTCGTACCGCGAGCGTCCGTTCAATCTGCGGCCACATCAGAAGGAGGCGCTCGACGATGTCGTAGGCGGCTTCGAGAACCATGACCGCGGCAAACTGGTCATGGCCTGCGGTACCGGCAAGACGTTTGCTTCGCTACGCATAGCGGAGGCTGTCGCCGGCACGGGTGGCCGTGTCCTCTACCTGGTCCCGTCGATTTCGTTGTTCCAGCAGTCGATGCGTGAATGGGCGACGCAGCGGGCCTTGCCCCATCGGTACGTCGGCATCTGTTCGGACACCCGTGCCGGCCGCAGCGACGAGGACGCGTCGCTCCAGGAACTCGAGATCCCGGTCACCACGGACCCGTTGGCGATCTCTGGCGCGCTGCGGGAAGCCAAGCCGGACGCGATCACCGTGGTGTTCTGCACCTACCATTCGCTAGGTCTCGTCGAGCTCGCCCAAGACGGGGGCGCGCCGCCGTTCGACCTCGTCCTGTGCGACGAAGCCCACAGAACTACCGGCATCGAGCGGCCAGGCGACAGAAGCTCGCCCTTCGTCTTGGTCCACGATGCGGAGCGAATCCGGGCGACGAAACGTCTCTACATGACGGCCACACCGCGCCTCTACACCGAAGGAGCAAAACGGAGGGCAGCCGACCACGCCGTTGAAGTCTTCTCGATGGACGACCCGGCAACCTACGGCCCGGAGTTCCACCGGCTGCCGTTCTCGCGGGCAGTCGAGCAGAACCTGCTGTCCGACTACAGGGTCGTAGTGCTCGCCATGTCCGAGGAGCACGTCAGCGGGGCACTGCAAGCGCATCTCGCATCCGGCGACAGCGAGATCAACATTACGGACGCGGCGAAGATCGTCGGTTGCTGGCGGGCCCTGCAGAACCCCGAGAACAGAATGGTCGGCGATGGGACGGTCGTGAGCCTGAAGCGGGCCATCGCCTTCACGAATACGATCGCCAGCTCGAAGCGCCTGGATGTGCATTGGACGCGAATCGTCGACCAGGCAATCGATCTGTCGCCGGAAAGCGAGCAAGCTGAAGCGCTCCGCTGCGAGACACGCCATGTGGATGGCAAGCACCACGCCCTAGATCGCAAGGCGCGGATCGAATGGCTTAAGGGGAGTTCCAACGGGGCCTGCCGAATCCTCTCGAACGCCCGCTGCCTATCCGAGGGGATCGACGTTCCGGCGCTGGACGCCGTGCTGTTCATGAGCCCGCGCAACTCGCACGTCGACATCGTTCAGGCCGTAGGGCGCGCGATGCGGAAGGCCGAGGGCAAGACATACGGCTACATCGTGCTTCCGGTGGCCGTCCCGGCCGGGACTGACCCGGCTACGGCGCTCAGCGATAACGAGCGCTTCGCGGCCGTGTGGAGCGTACTGCGAGCGCTTCGTTCGCACGATGACAGGTTCGACGCCGAGATCAACAAGATAGACCTGAACAAGTCGCCGACTGACCGGATCATCATCAGCGGCGGCGGAATGGACTGGGATGGGAACGGGGCGAGCGCGCTCGACTTGCCCTTTCCTCCAATGGACATTCCGCCAGGTGCCATCTACGCGAAGGTCGTCGAGAAGTGCGGCGACCGGAAGTACTGGGAGACATGGGCTAAGGACGTGGCGGAGATCTTCTCGCGCCTCGTCGTTCGGATCGAGGGTCTTCTCGGTGATTCGAGAAACCGGACCCTGCGCCAGTGGTTCGACTACTTCACCGAGGAACTGAAGGTCTCGATCAACGATTCGCTCAGCCGGAACGACGCGGTCGAAATGATGGCGCAGCACCTGATTACGCGGCCGGTGTTCGAAGCCCTGTTTGAGCACTACGACTTCGCGGCCACCAATCCGGTGGCGCGGGCGCTGGACAACCTGCGGCGGGATCTCGGTGAGTTCGGCTTGGAGAACGAGACGCGCGACCTGGAGCGCTTCTACGAAAGCGTTCGCATGCGCGCCCGGGGCCTCGACAACAGCGAGGCGCGCCAGCGGGTGCTGATGGAACTGTACGAGAAGTTCTTCGCCACCGCGCTCAAGAAGGACGCCGATCGACTGGGCATTGTCTACACGCCCGTGGAGGTGGTGGACTTCATCCTCCACAGCGCGGACCACGTACTGCGGAGGGAGTTTGGGCGAGGCCTGAGCGACGAAGGCGTTCACGTCCTCGACCCGTTCACGGGCACTGGAGTCTTTCTCGTTCGGTTGTTACAGCAGGCTCGTCTGGTCCGCGACAGGGACTTGGAGCGGAAGTACCGCTCGGAGTTACACGCCAACGAGATCGTGCTGCTCGCCTACTACATCGCCTCGATCCACATTGAGGAGGGCTTCCACGGCCGGCGCGGTTCCGTCAGCGACTACGAGCCCTTCTCGGGCATCGTCCTCACGGATACCTTCAATCTGCGCACGGACAGGACGAGCGGGTTCCCGAGGGCGTGGCTGCCGGACAACAGCGAGCGGGTGGAACGGCAGCAGAACGCGCCGATTGAGGTCGTCGTCGGGAACCCTCCGTGGTCCGGGGGGCAGCAGAGCGTGGGCGAGGAAAACCCAAACGTCGACTACCCGGAAATGGAACAGCGAGTCCGCGAGACCTATGCCTCTGGAACCAAGGCGACTCAGAAGCGTAGCCTCTACAACCCATACAGAATGGCGATTCGTTGGGCCTCAGACCGGATAGGCCGACAGGGGGTCGTCGCCTTTGTGAGCAGCGGTTCTTGGATCAACGGCATGGCCGACAGTGGTCTCCGCGCCTGTCTGGCAGAGGAGTTCAGTTCGATCTGGGTGCTGAACCTGCGGGGCGACGCGAGAACCTCCAGCGAACGCCGCCGCTCGGAGGGTGACAACGTATTCGGCCAGGGTTCTCGAGAGCCCGCGGCGATCACGGTCCTTGTCCGCAACCCGGAAGCCACTCCTAAGCGTTGCCGTATTCTCTACCACGACATCGGCGACTATCTGAAGCGTGGAGAAAAGCTAGCGACACTGCGCGAGGCGGGCTCGGTCGGGGCAATGGTGCTTGATTGGAGGGAAATCAGGCCGGACCGGCACCACGACTGGATCGGCCAGCGCGACGAGGGGTTCCGGAAGCTCTATCCGGTGGCGTCGAAGGCGGTGAAGGCCGGGAGGACCGGCGAAGCCGTGTTCAAGTCTTTCAGCAATGGGTACAAGTCGGGCCGAGACGCCTACGTCTACAACTTTTCCCGTGAAGTGTGCCTCGACAACGCCCGGAGGATGGTAGAGGAGTATGTTGGTGCCGTCCGTACTCTAGCCGAGCGACCGGGACTGTCGGTGCGGGAAACTACACGCCAATACTCGTCCCATTTTCATTGGGACGAGAAGACCGAGAAGCAGGCTGCTCGGAGGATTGCTGCGGAGTTCCGGGAGCAACAAGTGCGTCGTGTCGCCTACCGACCCTTCGTGAAGATGTATCTCTATTCCGACGAGAACTTCGCTCAGCGACCTGCACTAATGCCACACTTTTTTCCAGACGCTGCGGCGGAGAACCGAGTAATCTGCGTGTCCGGTGTCGGGTCAAAGAAGCCGTTCTCGGCGCTGGTGGCAGATGCGATGCCGGATCTTCATTTCGTTGCGTTCGGTCAGTGTCTACCGAGGTACGAGTACCGCGCCCCCGCCAACGCCCAGGGTGAGCTGTCAGTCGGGATCGGGCGGGTGCGTGTCGACAACATCACGGACCGCTCGCTGCTGGCGTTCCGCACCCGCTACGGGGACGATCAAATCACGAAGGATGCGATCTTCGACTACGTTTACGGCGTCCTCCATGCTTCCAAGTACCGGCAACGCTTCGCCAACGACTTGGTAAAGGAACTGCCGCGCGTGCCCTTCGCCCCTGACTTCCACCGCTTCGTGGAAGCAGGGCGGGCATTGGCGGAACTTCATCTGGGCTACGAGACCTGTGCCGAGCACCCACTGGAGATCGTGTTCGCCGGAGGGGGCGACCGGCGTCCCGAGCATTTCCAGCTCGGCGCGCGGAAGATGGGCTTCGCGGACGAGGACAAGTCGGTGCTGCGGATCAACGAACACGTCAGCCTTGCCGGCATTCCGCCGCAGGCACACGGGTACCAGGTCAACGGGCGCACGCCGCTCGAGTGGTTCATCGACCGTTACCGGACTAGGCGGGACAGCCCCAGCGGCATCGTCAACGATCCGAACGGCTGGTTCGAAGATCCGCGCGACTTGATCGCAGCCATGGGGCGGGTCGTTCACACGAGCGTGGAGACTGTACGGATCGTTGAGGGTCTGCCGACTCTCCAGCTCTGAGCGTGGTGCAGCTCAGTGGCTTGGGAATCTAGTGCCAGCGCGATGAGGAATCGCTTACCTCGCGTGGTCTGGACTATCGTCGAGGAGTCGGGTTCGGAGTTCGATCAGGCGTTCGACCAGCAGGAGAACGGGTTCGGCGGGTAGTCCGCCCTGCCGCGGCGGGATCACCGCATCGCGGTACTTGGCCCCGGCGTCCCAGGCGAGAGGCTTGATACCGTCGCGGGCGGTCGCCCTCGGCCGTCTCGCACGACGATTCCGGTGCATTCCCCGGCAGTAGCTCCGGACGACCCAAGCCTCAGTGGTGGTGATGAAGCAATCGGGAGAAGCACCGAAGCGACGCTCTGAGCGTATGGCGCGTTCGCCAGCCGGAGGAAGCGGATCGGGTGCTTCGGATCGCGCGAGCCTGGGTCCTTCGGAGACGGCCGGTGCCCAGGGAAGCGGCGCAACCGAAGCCTTGTCATCGCCGGCGGGGGTGAGCCCCTACGCGTCCGGTGGCGGAGGCGTGACCTTCGAGCGGAAGGTCGCGGTCCAGTACCTCGCCCATCTGCTCGCTGGCGATGGTGCCGGCGAACTCGGCGACGGCCGCCGCGTTCTGAGCGTGGAGTTTCAGCGCGCTCCGGAGCACCCGGTCGACGACCTCGTTGTGATGGCGGCCCGCCCCGACGAACCGCACCCGTCGTTGGTGCTTGCACTCGCGGTTCGGCGTTTGCCGAAGGTCGTGCAAAGCGACGAGGAGACGCGGAAGCTCATCCGGCAGTTTGTTCGAGCTGTGGTCGAGGGGCCAGCGGACGGGCGGGAGCAGCGGTTGGGGTTGGTCGTTGCAGGGCCGCAACTACACGCCCAGCAACTCGGAGAGCTGGCTGACCTTGCTGCGGGCCAGATGGATGCGCCCGGCTTCTTTGACCTCGTTCGCACGCCGCGCAAGTTCAATGCGGGTGTTCGAGGCAGGCTTTGTCAGTTGGAGCAGCTTGTGAAGCGTGCGTTGCGCGAAGTTGCTGCGGAAGCCGATGCAGCGTTGGTCCAGCAGCGAACATGGGAGTTGCTCTCGCAACTCACCGTACTCATGCCGCGGCTCGAATCTCCCGATGAGACCGACTGGTTCGGCGTCGTGAACAGCCTTATCCCGGTCGCACGGGGTTCAAGCCTGACCGGGGCGTCCAGGCTCGGAGACCGGCTCCTCGTGCTTGCCAGTGACTACTCATCGAGAGCTGCTCGAATCGACCTCACCCTCTTGCGGCGCGATGCTCATGCGTCGCTCGACCCGACGCTGCGGCGGAATCAGGCGGGCTGGCGCTTGCTGGACCACCTTCACGATCGGGCGCTTGAATCGGTACACGATGAGATCGCTGCTGCCGATGGTGTTCGTCGCCTGAGCCTGGACCGAAGCGACGCGGCGGCACAGTTGGTCGCGGCTACGGGGAGGGACGAAGCGGTCGTCGTAACTGGGGAGTCCGGTGTCGGCAAGAGCGCTCTTGGCCTGCTGTCTCTTACCTCGGCGGGGGCTGCGAACCCTGACACGCTGCAGGCTTTGTGCGTCAACTTGCGCCAAGTGCCCAGGCTGACGGTGGACATCGAGGCAGTATTGGGTTCTCCTCTTTCGACGTTGCTGCACGAACTCAGTGCTCCGCGGCGCGTCCTTGTCGTCGACGGTGCCGATGCAGTCTCCGAAGGAATGGACGAGGCGTTCCGCTATTTGGTTGACGCTGCCAAACGAAGCGGCGTGAGGGTAGTTGCCGTCACTTCAGTCGTCAGCAAGCAGATCGTAGTAGACGCGCTCGTTGCGCGCTTCGGCGACGGTGTCACCGAGCACTCCGTCGCCCCGTTGACCGACACCGAGGTAGACGAGATTGTCGAGACGTTTCCTGAGCTGGACAAACTCGGTGCCAATCCACGGTCGCGAGAACTCCTGCGTCGGCTGGTTGTGGTTGACCTGCTCGTTCGCGCGTCTGTGTCAGGCGTCCCGCTGACTGACGCGGATGCGATGAACGAGGTGTGGACCGGGCTCGTTCGCCGGCGGGAACGGTCAGACCGAGGATCGCCGGACGCACGCGAGTCGGCGCTCCTCCGACTCGCGGATCTGAGACTCCGCGACGGCGACTCGGTTGATGTGATCGGCGGGCTCGACTCCGCAGCCCTTGACGGACTGCGCCGCGACGGGCTGCTACGGACGTCGTCTCAGGACCCGTTCAAAGTCGGCCCCGAGTTCGCGCACGACGAGATACGCCGGTACGCGGTCGCGCGCCTCCTTCTAGTCAGCGGTGTGCCAACCTCAAGACTCAGGGAGGCGGGAGCACCTCGCTGGTCACTCTCCGCAGCCCAGCTCGCGTGCGCGGCATGGTTGGGGCGGCCTGAAACCGCTATGGCGCCACGGAGGGGCAGGTTCGGTGAGCTGCAGGCATCGTTCGATGCGTTGGCCGAAGCAGGTCATAGTGTTCGTTGGGGGGACTTGCCTAGTGAAGCTCTGCTCGCACTCGCTGCCCCCGAAGCTGTACTCAGAGATGCGTTGCCGCGTCTGCGCACAAATGACGGCGCTGGGTTCAACAGGCTCGCTCGCTTGGTCGAACAACGGCTCAGCGACGACAACGGTTTCGTCAACGTCGTCGCTGCCGAGCCGGTCATTGCGTCGTTCCTTGGGGACGAGTTGCCATGGCAGTCCTTCGACCGTGCCCCGACACTGCTTCGGGAGTGGTTGCGAGGCCATGTGGTTGCCAGAACTCCCGAGGGCCATCGCTTACGCATCCTGCTTCGTGAGCGTCTCGTTGAGGCGTGTGCCGCAGGGGATCGTCGCCTTGCCGAGAAGCAAGCGGCCGAGGCCGAGGCGCGCGCTGCACGCACTCCGGCGGAGATCGAGGCGGAGCGCCGGTTCGAGGAGGAGAATCCCTTGCTCTTCACGGCGATCGGCTACGGTGGCCAAGGCCATCGGCCTCGCCGACGACGGCAGCAGGTTCCCCGCGAGATTACGGACAAGATCGTTCTTGAACTGCTGGCTCTGGTTGGCCCCGACCTTGGAGAGGACGGTGAAGAGATCCTTCTCCGAGTTGCGGAAGACGCACCCTCGCGGCTCGCTCCTGCGTTGGAGAAGTTCCTTGCCGACTACGCGCTTGCAGGCTATCGACCCGGGCTCCTTGCCCGGCTGACCGAGGCCTACTACCTCGACGAGGAGGCAGATGACCTCGACACCTTCGATGACGGAGTGCGCCGGCACGATCCCACAAGCATGGATCTGTTCACGGAGGCCGCTTGGTGGGCCGGTCCGTTCATGGCGCTTTTTCAGAGCGACTTTCGTAGCGGTGTGGCTGTTGTCAACTCGCTGCTCAACCATGCTGCCCGCGTTCGTGCGCGAAGCCTTGTCCGTTCGGATGAAGGGGGCCCGCCAGGCGAAACCGACGAGGTCGGCCGCTACTCGGCCGACTTGGAGATCGCCGGTTCGCGTCGACGCTACGTCGGTGATGAACACGTGTGGCACTGGTATCGGGGCAACGCGGTCGGCCCAGCTCCCTGCTTTAGCGCCCTCCAGGCGTTGGAACGACGATGCGACGATCTGATCGAGATTGGCTCCTCGATCGAGGCCTTGGTTTCGATACTGCTCGATGGCTGTGAGAACCTCGCCATGGTCGGCTTGGTCGTCGGGCTCCTGGTGCGGCATCTTGAGAAGGCAGACGAGCAACTGGACCCCTATCTCATTGATCCGGTCATCTGGCATCTCGAGTTTCGGCGAACGGCACGCGAGACCAGTCCTCTTGTAGGTGGCTCCGAAGGCCTTGTAGCTCCGGAACGCCGAAGTTGGTCGCTCCAAGATGCAGCCATGTTTATGGGCTTACACGGCGATGCGGAACGTGCCTCTAGGCTGCGCGATCTAGGCGGGAGGCTCGTTGCGAACGGAAAGCGCCAACTAGAGTCAATCCGCCGTGACGAACCGCCGGAAGGGTCAGTAGAGCTAGAGGACCTGGGCAGACAGTGGCTGGCCCAAGTACGCGTTTGGGCAGGCAGTCTTGATCGCGACAGGTACAGCGTTCGTGAGGCTGCTGACGGCCTGTACATACAGACTGTGGCGCCAGACGACGCCGCGCGAGTCTTGGAGGAGGGCAACGAAGATCTGGCGCGATTTCGAGAGTGGCTCCGCCTGAACGCTCGCTACGGCACGGGACTGAAGGGGACCGGTGAAGAGACCGGTCCCGACGAGTTGGCGGCCGACATCGTATCCGCGCGCGAGCTGCTGGAGAAGCCGCCATCTAGCTGGGCACTTGAACGGTGGGACGTTCCCGGGCTAGTCGCGGCAGCAGCACTCGAAGCGCACCTAGTGAATGGCGTCGCTCTCCCGGAAGACTTGGTGTCCTTCGCCGCCGACACTTTGCTGAGGATCGGGGAAGGCGAGGCATGGCCGCACCGGCCAGGATCGGTCTATGTTTGGGGTGCCGACCGTAGCGCCGCGCGAACTCTGCCCCTGCTGCTATTGCCAGATGCGAGGCCGGTCCGCGCCATACTTGATGGGGGTAAAGGGCGGGCTACGTTCGACCGCACGGCTGCTGCGGGGGTGAACCTTGCCAGTGCTGCGGCGGACGAAGTACGGCTGTACCTTGCCGGTGGCTTGGATCGTGTTTGGGAAGCGCCATGCTCGCAGGAGGGGCGCTGCCACCACGAAGTCGGGCTGGGGCTCGCTACTGAGACGATGCGCTACTCGGTACTCGGAGATTGGATCCCCGACACTGGGCGACGCAGCGTCCTCGCGCTCGAAGAACCTGTGGCTGAATCGCTAGCAAAGAGCGCCGACGACGCGATCATTGTGTCCCGGATCGACGCGGCGATACGGGCGCTTGCGCCCGCCGCCGCGGCCAGAATCTGTGTCTCGACATACGCCGGCGACCTGTTAGGCACCCTACTGGCCGCTCAGCGTCGTTCGCTGCTCTGCCCGGAGCGGGGCTGGGACACTCGTCGACGCTGGCACGCTCTCGTGAGTGCTCGCGCGTTGCTGACCCTGGCTGAGGGTGGCGACGACACGGCCATCTACACTCACATAGATGCCTATGCCGACAACGCGGCGTTGCTCAGCGAGGTCCTTCACGCTCTGTCAGCGGCAGCAGAGGAAACAGATGGACGTGCAGCGACGGCGCGACGGATCTGGCCCAACATCCTTCGCCATGTGCTCAAGCTAAGCGGCTCGGGCCATCATGAACCCTTTCAGGATCGCGATAGCGGCGATCTGGCGCTTGCCGCCCTCGTGCCTAACGCTGCGGGGGAGGGTTCGTACCTGTACTGGGAGCTGGATGACGGCCCGATCGCGTGGTGGGAGCCGCTCAGGATGGAACCTGAAGTCAATTTGTGGCTGGCGGTCGCGGAAGGAATTCCCACGTGTGTCGACCAACTCATCAGTTTCCTCCGCGTACTGGCACCCGAGGACCAAGTGCAAACAGGGTTGCCGTGGGTTTCGAGACTTGTGCTCGCGGAGCCTTCCCGCATCGCCGACCGGAGCTGGTTCTTGTCGGACTGGCTGATCGAAATGCGGCGTACCGCCAAGAAGGCCGGTCTACTGCCGAGTTGGCAGGAAGTTGTGGATGCCCTAGTCGTTGCAGGTGTCACGAAGCTCGCGCCCTACTCGGTGTAGTGGCGCGAAGGAGTCCTGGGAGAGCTGGCTGCTGGTGGGTGGAGTTACTCGATTGCGGCCAACTCACGCCCCTCCGGCTCGGAAGGGCCGCTATCCTATGCGGCCGGCGATCCGCCCCCTCCCACGTCGAACCGGAGAACCCAGAGCCAATGAAAGTCCTTCGCACTCCCGACGAGTGCTTCGCCAACCTGCCGGACTTCGACTACGAACCGCACTACACGGTGGTTCCGAGGGGCGACGGCGAGGGCGAGGGTCTCCGGATCCACCATGTGGAGGCGGGGCCGGAGGACGGTCCGGTGGTGCTCCTGATGCACGGTCAGCCGACCTGGAGCTACCTCTACCGGCGCATGATCCCGGTGCTGGTGGAGCGGGGAATGCGGGTGATGGCGCCGGACCTGGTCGGCTATGGCCGGTCGGACAAGCCGACGGAGCGCGAGGACTACACCTACCAGCGGCAGGTCGACTGGTTGAGCGCTTGGTTGCGCAGCAACGGCGTCGTCCACGCGACCCTGGTCGGCCAGGACTGGGGAGGGCTGATCGGGCTGCGGATGGCGGCGCTCGACCCGGCGCGCTTCGACCGCATCGTGGCCGCCAACACCGGCTTGCCGCTGCCGCTCGAGATGTCCGAGGAGACGGTGCGGGAGATCGAGACGTTCCGGGCCGAGGCGCCGACACCGACGATGATGGAGGTGCAGCAGCAGATCTCGCAGATGGGAGCGGAGACATCCGACCGCCCGAAGACGGGCGCTCGGACTGTGACGCGGCTGGCGCGACGCGCCAGCCGGGTTCCGGCGGTGAAGTTCGCGTACTGGCAGAAGTGGACCTGGGAGACCGAGGACATTCCGGTCGGGCTCATGCTCGCGGCCAGCGTCAACGGCGTGTCGCTCACGCCTGAGGAGATGGCGGCCTACGACGCACCGTTCCCTGAACCGTCCTACAAGGCGGGGATCCGCGCCATGCCCAGCCGTGTGCCCATGCTGCCGAACGACCCCTCGGCGCCTGCTCAGATGGAAGCCTGGAAGGTGTTTTCGGAGTGGACGAAGCCGTTTCTCTGCGCCTTCTCGGACAACGATCCGGTCACGGGCGGCGCCAAGCGGCCCTTCGAAGCGAGGGTTCCCGGCGCGCAGGGGCAACCCCACAAGACGATCGAGGGCGGCGGCCACTTCCTGCAGGAGGGTCGCGGCAAGGAACTGGCCACGATCGTCGCCGACTTCATCGAGTCGACGCCGGCGGGCGGGTAGGTGGAGATGAGCGACGGTCGTCGGAGACTGCTCCGACGTGGACTCGTGGCTGTTGTCGCACTCGTGGCGCTGGCCGGAGCGGCCGTTGCCGCGGCCAGGGTCTACCTGCGCTCCGCTCCGCGGCCGCCCGATACGACCGAGGCGCGGCTGCTGACGGGCGGCGGCGGCCAGATCGATCACTGCCACCTGCCGGTGCTCGACGGGTCGGGGCTGACCGCGGACGAGGTACCGGTCGCCTACACGCCGGGCTGCGCCGGGTGGACCGAGTTTCCGCTGCCCGTGCTGGCGGCGTGCACCGAACCGCTTCCCGCCGGAGCGCCGGACCTGCGCGGTCTCTGGCTGGACGACAACACCGGGCACCTCGAACGGGTCGAGCAGTGCGGCGACCGCGTGGTCGTGACGTCGGTCGGCCTGATCCACGACATGCGGGCGGACGGCACCCTGCGGCATGGCGCCAACGACGTGAACACGCGCTGCATGAGGATCCGCAATCGGACCCGCTACCGGGACGGAGTGCTGCAGATGGACGGCTTCGGCATGCCCTGGTTTCGCGTCGAGCGCTGGAAGGATGGCGATGAACTGCGCTGGACCCATCCCCAGGCCGGCAACCACCGGATGCAGCGCATCTGCCATGTGCCGCCGGAGCGCGTGAGGCGGGCGCCGCGCGCCACCCGGGTTCCCAGGGACTCCTGAGCTACGATCTGCGGCAGCGATGCTTGGCACGACCCTCGACGCCACGGCGTACCTCGACCGCCTGCGCGCCGAGCTGGCCCGGGTGGACGCGGCGGCGGTCGAGCGTTGGGCGGATTTGGTGTTCGACGTCTGGAGTCAGGGGAGCACGCTCTTTCTTGTCGGCAACGGCGGGTCGGCTGCGGCGGCGAGCCACCTGAGCGTTGATCTGGGCAAGGGCACGGTCGCAGCCGACGGCCTGCGGGACGAGTCGCGGCGGCGGCTGCGAGTCGTCAGCCTGACCGACAACGTGCCGTGGATCACGGCGGTGGGCAACGATCTCGACTACGAACAGATCTTCGTCCAGCAACTGATGAGCGCGGCCCGCCGCGGCGACGCCCTGATGGCGTTCAGCGGCTCGGGCAACAGTCCCAACGTGCTCGCCGCGGTGGACTGGGCGAACCGCCATGGCCTACGGACCTTCGGGCTGACCGGCTTCGACGGCGGCCGGCTGAAGGCACTCCAGCAGGACGGTGTTCATGTCGAACTCGACGACATGGGCATGGTCGAGAGCGTGCATGTGAGCCTGTTCCACTGGGTCGTGGACGACGTGTACGCGCGCACCCAGCAGACTGGGCGGTACGGCTGAGGGTGCCCCCGGTGGGGACGGCATCAACTGGCCGCCGTGTCGATCTGCCGGGGCGGGGTGCGACCTGGGTGCACGAGGTCGCGGGGCCGCCCGGGGCGCCGGTCCTGCTGCTGCTTCACGGCCTGGCGGCCACCGCGCTCCTGAACTGGGCCACGAGTTTCACCACTCTCGGACGCGGGTTCCGGGTCATTGCACTCGACCAGCGCGGGCACGGCCACGGCATCCGGCGGATCGGCGCCTTCAAGCTCGAAGACTGCGCCGACGACGCGGCGGCGCTGGCCGATCGCTTCGGCCTGGAGCGGGTGATCCCGGTGGGCTACTCGATGGGCGGAGCGGTGGCGCAGTTGTTCTGGCGCCGGCATCCGGAACGGTCCGCGGGTCTCGTGCTCTGCGCCACCGGTTCGCGTTTCGGCGGTCCGCGGGCTCAGCGGGCGGCCTCCACGCTCGGGCCGTTGCTGTCGCTCGCGGCGCGCGCGGCGCCCCAGTCGTTGTGGGACAAGATGGGCGTACGGATGCTCGAAAACGTCCAGGATCCCGCCCTGCAGCAGACATTGAAGCAGGAGATAGGACCGACCGATCCGGTCTCGGTGATCGAGGCGGGCGCTGCGCTCGCTCGGTTCGACTCGAGCCCCTGGCTCGCTGACATCGACGTGCCGACCGCGGTGGTGCTGACCGAGCAGGACGGGCACATTCCGCCCGAGTACCAGGAGCTCATGGCTGCACAGGTTCCCGGCGTCTCGGTCCACCGGGTGGATGCCGATCACTACGCCTGCGTGGCGCGACCGGACCTCTTCGCGCCGACCCTGTTCGCCGCCTGCCGATCCGTCGCCCTGCGCGGCGCGACGGTGCGCAGCGTCTCCTGACGTCGCGTCAGCGGGTCCGCGGGCGCGGCAGAAACTGGGTGCGCGGGCCTTCTGGCCCGCATCCGGCGCGAAGCGCCGGTCTCTGGGAGTTCTGCCGCGCTAGCGCCGCGGTCGCTTCCGGAGGCGCCTACGGCGTCGTCGCCGCGGCCGGGTGACGCGGGCGGCCTGGGTGGCGGGCTGCCGGCCCAGGTTCACGAACCGGTCCCACACGTCGCGGCTCCACTCCGTCACCTTCTCGACTGCCCGGTCCACCAGGTCGTAGATCACCGGCACGACGAGCAGGGTGAGCAGCGTGGAGGTGGCCATGCCGCCCATCGTTAGCACCGCGATCGCGGCGCGGGACTCGGAACCGGAGGCGGTGGAGAACGCGACCGGCAGCAGGCCGCAGATCAGCGAGAGGGCGGTCATCAGCACCGGACGCAGGCGCGCCGGCCCGGCCTCGAGAATCGCCTCCGTGCGGGTGCGGCCGTCCTGGCGGAGGCGGTTGATGTAGTCGACCAGCAGGATGCCGTTCTTCATCACCAGCCCCATCAGCACCAGGAGGCCGATGCCGCTTAGCATGTCGAGCGGCTTGCCCGAGAGCTTGAGGGCCAGGAAGGCGCCGATGAAGGAGAGCGGCGCCGACATCATGATCGTGATCGGGTGGACCAGGGAGTTGAAGAGGGACGCCAGGACCATGTAGATCGCGGCGATCGCGAGCACGAAGGCGAAGAACAGCGAGACGCTGGTCTCCCGCAAGACCACGGTCATGCCGCTGGGCACGAGTTGGTTCGGGGGCTCGAGCCCCAGCATCTGGCCGTACTCCTCGACCCGGGCGGTCAGTTCGGACTGCGCCGCGCCCTCGGCAGCGTTGGCCGCGATCGTGATCTCGCGCGAGCGGTTCTGCCGACTGATCTGGACCGCGCCTTCGCCGAGCCGGATGTCGGCGACGTTCGTGACCGGGGTCAGTTGACCGGAGGCGGTGCGGATCTGTATCAGGTCCAGTTTCTCCGGGGTGTCCCGGTACTCCGGCAGGACCTGGACCCGTACGTCGTAGCGTTCCCCGCCCTCCTCGAAAGTGCCCAGTTCCTCGCCCGCGAGAAGGGTGCGGATCGTGCGGCCGATGACCGTTGCCTGTACCCCGAGGTCCGCGGCGCGGTCGCGGTCGACGTCGATCTCGATTTCGGGCTTGCCGGTCTCCCAGCTCGTTCCGACGTCGACGAAGGCGGGATCGGAGCGCATCATCGCCACCAGCCGGTCCGAGTAGAGCTCGAGATCCTCCATGAGCGGACCGCGCAGGCTGTAGGTCACGGCGCGCGAGCCCAACAGGTCGTCGCTTCCCGCGATCCAGTTGATCGGCGACACCGCGACCTCCTCGGCCTCGGGGATCTGCGCCAGCAGCCGCTCGCGGACCCGGTCCATGATCGCCGCTTGACCGAGATCGCGCTCGCGCTTGTTCGTCAACTGGACGTAGATCGAAGCTCGATGGGGTTGCTGCCGGCTGCCGCCGCCGATCGTCGCGAAGCGGTTCCGGACCTCGGGGTCGGCCGCGAGCACCTCCTCGGCGCGGCGCGCCGCCTGAGCCGTGACGGCAAGCGGGGTGCCGATCGGCATCTTCACGTCGACGTTGAACTCGCTCCGGTCCTCGGTCACGAACAGATCGAACGGGAGCGTGGTGGCGACCAGAACTCCGCCGGCCATTGCCGCCACGGCGACGACCAGGGTGAGCACCTTGTGGCCGAGGGCGCGCCGCAGGACCGCCTCATAGAAGCGGTCGAGGCCGTCGAGGGCCCAACCCAGGGCACGGCTCACCGGGTCGTTTCCCTGGCGCGCCGTCAGCACGCGGCTGCCGAGCATGGGCGTCAAGGTCAGGGCGAAGAGGCTGGACACGCAGACAGCGATCGCCATCACCATGCCGAACTCGTAGAACCACTGGCCGACCGTGCCGGACATGAAGGCGATCGGCACGAAGACCGCGCACAGTGCCAGGGTGGTCGAGATGACCGCCAGCGTCACCTGGCTGGCGCCCTCCTCGGCTGCCTCCCGTCGGCCCAGCCCCTGCTCGATCCGGCGGTAGATCACTTCCAGGACCACGATCGCGTCGTCGATCACGACGCCGATGGACAGCGACAACGCCATCAGCGTCATCACGTTCAGGGTGAAGTCGGCGAGGTAGAAGAAGGTGAAGGACGCGATCACGGAGGAGGGGATCGCGAGCGCCGAGATCAGGGTCGACCTGGGGTTGCGTAGGAACAGGAGCACCACGGCGACCACCAGGAGGCCGCCCCAGAGCATGTTCGAGAACACGGAGTAGATCGAGTCCTCGATGAACACCGCCATGTCGCGGGTGATCAGGACCTCCATGCCGGGCGGCAGGTTCGGGCGCAGCGCCTCGACTTCCGCCCTAACCGCTTCGGCGACGGCCACCGTGTTCGCCCCGCTCCGCCGCCGCACCTCGAGCGAGACGCCCCGCTGGCCGTTGAAACGGGCCACGGACCGCTCCTCGGCCAGGCCGTCCTCGATCTTCGCCACGTCCCGCAGGTAGACCAGCCGGCCGCCGCGTTCGGCGGCGATCAGGGCGCCGAAGTCCTCGACCCGCTTGACCCGGCCGGAGGTGGTCACCGTCCACTCCCGCTCGCGCCCCTCGACCCGGCCGCCGGCGGTCTCGGCGTTCTCCAGCAGCAGGGTGGAGCGGACATCGTCGATCGACAGTCCGTAGCCGCCGAGCCGGACCGGGTCGAGCCAGATCCGGACCTCGCGGCGACGCGAGCCGATGATCTCGATGCTGCCGACGCCGGGCAGGCGTTCGAGCCGGTCCTTGACCATGTTCTCGGCCAGTTCGGACAGTTCGCGGACCGAGACCGGACCGCCGAGCATGATCGAGAGGATCGGTGTCGCGTCCGGATCGATCTGGGTGACGACCGGATCTTCGATGTCGAGCGGGAGCTCCGCGCGGACGGGGGCCATCTTCTCGCGCACGTGCTGCGCCTTGACGTCGACGTCGTAGCCGGTCTCGAACTCGACGAAGATCTGGGAGATCCCTTCCGAGGAGACCGAATTCAGTTCGCGGATGCCCTCGATCGTGTTGATCTGCTCTTCGAGGACATCGGTGACTTCGGTCTCGACGGTCTCAGGTGAGGCCCCTTCGAGGATTGTCGTGACGGTGACGAAGGGGAACTCGACATCCGGGTTCAGGTCGACGTTGAGCCGGGTCAGCGACACCAGGCCGAGCACGACCAGCGCCACGTTCAGCATCAGCGCGAAGACGGGCCTGCGGATCGAAATGAGCGGCAGGTTCAGCATGGCCGCCTCATCGTGGCTGCGGCGCGTCCGGGAGCGCGGCGGAGGGCGCCGTGTCCCCGCCGGCCGCCAGCGGCGGCGGCTCGCCGGCCTGAACCGGCGCACCGTCGGCGAGCCTGTCGATCACTGGGCCGACGATCACCGCATCGCCGGCTTCGACGCCGGCCCTGATCTCGACCAGACGCGAGCCGGTTGCGCCGACCGTGACCTCGATCTGCCGGGCGTGGCCGTCCACGGTCGTGAACAGGTAGGCGCGGCCGTCGCGGTTGAGCACGGCGGCCCGTTCGACAACCACCGCGCCGCCGCGAGTCCGCGGCCGGATCTCGGCGCGTACGAAGGCGCCCGCCTTGGCGCCCGGCCTGTTGCCGGGCACCGGCGCCCGCACCCGGTAGGTCCGCGTCTCGGGGTCGATTCTGGCGTTGACCGACGCGATCGTGGACTGGAGCGGCTCGGCGGCGCCCTCGACGATCAGCAGCGCCGGATCCCCGACTCCCACCGGCGCCGCCGCAGCCGCCGGCACGTCGAGTTCGGCGGAAAAGCCTGTCTGTTCCTGGATCGTGACGACGACGGTGCCGGGGCCGACGATCGCGCCCTCGTGGAGTTGCCGTTCGACCACATGGGCGGCGTACGGGCTGATCACCTCCGTGCGGGTGAGGTCCTGCTCGGCGCTCTGGACCGCGGCCAGCTCCTGCTGGACACGGGCCTTGGCCACCGCGAGCAGGGTGAGTTGCTGATCGAGCTGTTGCGGCGGCGCCACTCGCTGATCGGCCAGCCGGCGCACCCGTTCCAACTCATGCAGCGCCTGCGCGGCCTCGGCCTTCGCCAGCGCGAGGCCGGCGCGCGCCCGTTGCAGGTTGGTTCTGAACGGCCCCGGGTCGAGTTGGAAGACGACATCGCCGGCTGCCACTTCATCGCCGACATCGAAGTGGACGACCGAGAGCCTCCCCGCCACCTCCGGTCCGAGTTCGGTCAGGCGCGGAGCGACAACGGAGCCGGAGGCGGTGACCAGGGCGTCGACCTGACCGCGCCGCACCCGGGTGGTCGGGGCAGGCACGCCGCTCCTGAAGATGCCCGTGCCGGTGGCCAGGCTCGTGTCGGCGCTCGCGGCGCCATCGGGCACGTCGCCGCGGCAGCCGATGCTCACCGCCACGGCAAACGTCGCTACCAGCACGATGGTTCGCTGTATGTGTTCAGGCCCCGATCGGGTCATGGTCCGACTCCCGCCAAGTCGTGCGGAGTCTTGGCCGTGTCGCGGCGCCCGGGGACGGCGTCGCGTCCACGGCGTTCGAGGTGCTACGTAGCCTTCACGGTCGTACCGGTCGGTAGCGCCGCCAAACCCGTCGCAGACTCCGTGTTTGGCCCCAGCCCCCACCTCACCAGGACCTTGCGCCGCAGAACTCACTCCGTTGCGTTTCTGCGGCGCAAGCTCCTGGTTGGTACTCTGCGGCCACCGCAGACCGAATCATACAGGCGATGGCAGATCCGCGAGGATCCGCTGGCGTCCTGCGCAACCGTTCGGAGGTCGTTCGAACATGCACCGCGATCCACGAAGAGTCCTCGCCCCTGGTTCCCTCGTTGCCGGCCTGATCGTTGGGCTGGCTTTCGGCGCCGTGCAGCCGGTGGCGTCGGAGGACTTCGACCACGTCCACCTGGTCGCGCCGGACACGGTGGCGGCGGCCAGATGGTACAACGATCTCTTCGGCGGCAAGCTCGGCAAGAGCGGTCCCTTCGACGCCGTGTTCTACGGCAACGACATCCTGAAGGTCAGGGAGGGTGAGCCGACGAGCGGCAGCGGCGGCACTTCGGTCGATCACATCGGTTTCTCGGTCGAAGACGTGACGGCGACGCTGGAACAGTGTGAAGCGGCCGGCGGCAAGGTGGTCGGCGCGGCCCGACACGTGGAGGCGGCCGGATTCACCTTCGGCTTTTGCGAGGACCCCTGGGGTACGCGCATCGAGGTGATCGACGACCTGGATCACGGCGGCGCGCCGGGGCTGCACCACGTTCACGTCTTCTCGGGCGAAGCGGTGGCGACCGCCGCCTGGTACGCGACGCAGTTCGGCGGCGAGGTCGTGCCCTTCAAGGGGCTCTCGCCGCTGCACTCGATCCTCTACGACAACGGCGGCGACGAGACCTGGCTGATCGTCAACCAGGCGCCGGGCGAACGGACCGGCACCGACGGCACGGTGGTCGATCACATCGGCTGGCACACTACGGACTACGATCCGTGGCTCGAGCGGTTGCGTGCGAACGGCGTGAAGTTCGTCGAAGAGCCGCGGGAGCTGGATGACGGGCACCGGATCGCCTTCATCGAAGGCCCCAACGGCACGAAGATCGAGGTCGTCGAGCTGCTCGAGGGAGGGGCGCCTTGACGCGGAGGCTGAACCTGGATCGCGGTTGCCGGTGGTTGCGGGTGCGGCTGCTTGCCGCCGTCGCCGCGGCGACCGCGGTTGCCGTCGCACCGCTCGGGGCACAGGAGACGGCTGCGCCGGTTGAGCCGGCGCGGTTCCACCACATCCATCTGAACATCACGGACATCGACCGTTCGATTCGACTTCTACCGTGGCACGTTCGGCGCGTTGCCGATCGAGTTCCGTGGCGCGCCGACCGAAACAACGTTTCACAAAGCTGGAGACCTGCATGAGCCGCTCGATCGCTGCACTTCTCGTTCTTGGCGCCCTGGGCCTCGCTTCCGCGGCGGTTGCCGCCGAGACCGGCGAGGCGGTCACTTTCCACGAGCACGTGCTGCCGATCTTCCAGCAGAGCTGCCAGACCTGTCACCGTCCCGGTGGCGACAACGTCGCCGGCATGGTGGCGCCGATGGCGCTGATGACCTACGAAGAGACGCGGCCGTGGGCGCGCTCGATCGCGCGCCTGGTGCAGAGCCGCGAGATGCCGCCTTGGGACGCGACGGACCACACGGCCGGCGTCTTCGCCAACGAGCGGACGCTGACCCAGGAGGAGATCGACACGATCGTGGCCTGGGCGGGACGCGGCGCGCCGAAGGGCGATCCGGCGAAGGGGCCGGCCCCGCGCGAGTTCGAGGACACCGGCGGCTTCCTGATCGGCCAGCCGGACCTGATCGTCTACATGGAGGCGCCCCACTTCGTCGGCGATGACGTGGAGGACGAGCAGCCCAACTTCTACATCACGCTGACCGAGGAGATGCTGCCCGAGCCGCGCTGGATTCAGGCGATCGAGTACCAGCCGGACGCCGAGGTCGTTCATCACATCACCGGCCGGGCCCTGATCCCGAACGAGGACGGCGAGGTCGACGTGCTGAGGGAGAACACGTTCTCCCTCGGCTCGATCGCGGCCGGAGAGGATCCGACAGTCTACCCGCCGGGTTTCGGCAACGAGTTGCGCGCCGGCATGGTGGTGCGCCTGAACGTCCACTACCACAAGGAACCGGGCCCGGGAACCTCGGCCTACGACCGCTCGGCGGTTGCCTTCAAGTTCCATCCGGTGGGCGCCGACGTGAAGCACAAGGTGACCTGGAACACGATCGGCACCGGCGGTTTCGAGATCCCGCCGGGTCACGGACGCTGGCGCGTCGGCTCGTCGCGTGTGTTCGAGAAGGACACGGTGCTGCTGTCGCTGCACCCCCACATGCACTTCCGCGGCCGCAGCATGACCTACACGGCGCACTACCCGGATGGCGGCGCCGAGGTGCTCCTTGACGTTCCGCAGTACGACTACAACTGGCAGACCAACTACATCTACCGTCAGCCCAAGGTGCTACCGGCCGGCACCCGGGTGGAGATCGAAGCGATCTACGACAACTCGGAGACCAAGCTCGATGAATACCCGTTCCTGAACATCGAGCGCGCCGTGGACTGGGGCGCCCAGAGCACGGACGAGATGATGGCCCCGTTCCTGGCCTGGACCTACGTCGAGCCGGAAGAGGCGGCGGCGATCCGGGCCGCCGGCGGGCCAAGTTCGACCGGCGGCGGCGAGTAGCGGTCTAGGCGCTTGGCTCGTGCGGCCCGTAGCGCCGGCCGCCGACTTCGAGTTCCCAGTCCAGCATGCGGTCGCCGTCGAAGATGTAACGGCCCTGGGGCGTGAGGTCACCCAGGGCGTGCGGTAGCCACAGCCGGTCGTCCTCCCACATCTCGTCGTAGGGGATCGCGTCGATGTCCGTCCACATCGGCGTGGCTTCGTCGGTTTCACGAAGCTCTCCCCGGTACCCGGAGGCCGTGAACGCGTACACGTGAATCGAGTAGCCGTCGACGAACTGGAACAGGTTCTCTCCCCGGTACTCGAGTCCGAGCGGGGTGATGCCGAGTTCTTCCTCGACTTCTCGGGTCGCGCAGTCGATCGGCTCCTCACCCGGCTCAAGCCGGCCGCCGGGGCCGTTCACCTTGCCGGCGCCCAGACCGCGTTTCTTTCGGATCAGGAGCACCCTGCCGTCTTCGCGGACGAAGGTCAGGGTGGCCCGGTCCACGGCGCGCCAGGTTGACCAGTCGATGTCGGTGAGCTTCGTCTTGCCGGCGGCCTCGCGCACGCCGGCATCGTAGCGGAGGAGAGCGGCAGCGGTCCGCGCCCGTTGCGCGTACCGCTACACTGCGCGCCCATGAGATTCGGACTCAGGTACTGCAACACCGGCCGCTTCGTCGATCCGGGCCTGGCGGTGGAGCTTGCGGTTGCCGCCGACGAGGCCGGCTTCGAGTCGATCTGGACCGTCGAGCACACGGTCGTTCCGGGTGGCTACGAATCGGCGTATCCCTATTCGCCCGACGGCAAGATGGCCGGCGGCCGCGACGACTTTCCGCTGCCGGATCCGCTGATCTGGATGGCGTTCGTCGCTTCGCAGACGCGGCGGATCCGGTTCGCGACCGGGATACTGATCGTGCCTCAGCACAACCCGGTGGTCGCAGCCAAGCAGATCGCCACCCTGGACCACATGACGGGCGGGCGTCTCCTTCTCGGCATCGGCGTCGGCTGGCTGAAGGAGGAGTTCGACGTGATCGGCGCCTCCTTTGCCGACCGCGGCCGGCGCACCGACGAGTACATCGAAGCGATGCGGGAGCTCTGGGGCGCGGAGAGGCCGACCTACTAAGGCGAGTTCGTCCAGTTCGAGGCCGCCTACTGCCGCCCGCAGCCGGTGACCGGCAGCGTCCCGATCATCGTTGGCGGCCACTCCAAGGTCGCCGCGCGGCGCGCCGGCCGCCTGGGTGACGGTTTCTTCCCGGCGCGCGGCGCCTCGGCCGAACTGATCGGACTGGCGCGTGACGTGGCCGTGGAGCACGGCCGCGACCCGGATGCGGTCGAGATCACAACCGGCATCGGCGAAGACCTGTCGAGCCTGCGTTCGCTGGCGGACCTCGGTGTCGAGCGCGTCCTGGTGCCGGTGGCGCCGATGCCCGGCATGGGTCTGCACCTCGGCCGGCCCGAGAACGCGCAGGCGGTCATGGACCAGCTCCTCGAGGCGGCGCCGTCCGACTAGGCAGATGCGTGTCGGACCACCGCAACATCTCCGCGACCACGTGGAGCACCGACTCTCGCGCCGCGTAGCCGTGCGACTCGTGGGGCAGCGTGACGTAGCGGACCGTGGCGCCGTGGCCCTTCAGGGCCTGGTAGAAGCGCTCGGACTGCATTGGGAAGGTGCCGGAGTTGTTGTCGATCTCACCGTGGAGCAGCAGGATCGGCTCGTTGACCTTCTCGGCGTGGAAGAACGGCGACATGGCCGCGTAGATGTGCTGGGCTTCCCAGAAGGTCCGGCGTTCGTTCTGGAAGCCGAACGGCGTGAGCGACCGGTTGTAGGCGCCGCTGCGGGCGATGCCGGCGCCAAACAGGTCGGAGTGCGCGAGCAGGTTGGCGGTCATGAAGGCGCCGTAGCTGTGACCGCCGACGGCGATCCGGTCGCGGTCGGCGACGCCCAGCTCGACGACGGCGTCGATGGCCGCCGCCGCGCTGGCGACGAGCTGCTCGACGTAGGTGTCGTTCGCCGTTTCGCCCTCGCCGATGATCGGCATCGTCGGACCGTCCAGGATCGCGTATCCCTGGGTCAGGAGAAGCAGGTGCGTGGCGCCTCTCAGCCGGGTGAATCGGTGGGGCGAACCGCTGACCTGGCTGGCGGCGTCGGGATTCGTGTACTCGCGGGGATAGGCCCAGAGCAGCATCGGCGGTCGGTCGCCGTCGCGGTGGCCCGGCGGCAGGTAGAGGGTGGCGGACAGCCCGGTGCCGTCGGCGCGCTCGTATGTGATGAGCCGTTTCTCGATCTTCCGCAGGATGGGCGTCGGATCGGTGAAGTCGGTCAGCGCCTTCCGGGAGCCCTCGGCCGTGTTGCGCACGAAGTAGTTCGGGGGCTCGGTCTTGCTCTCGCGGCGGGTGAGCAGGGTCTTGCCGTCGTCCGCGAGAACCGCGACCACGGTCTCGTAGGTCTCGGGTTCGGTGTGGAAGAGCCGCTTTGTCTCCAGCGTCCGTAAGTTGAGCCGGCCGATGAACGGCCGGTCGCCTTCCGGCGAGGCGCCGATGCCGCTCAGGTAGATCGAGTTGCCGTCCTGCAGAAGAGTCGCGCCGGCGGTGCCGCCGCCGGGGCGGCGGAGCGGGAAGCCCGGATCGCCGTAACGGTCCTCGGCGCTGCGGTCGAACAGCGGCCGCGGCTCGTCGCCGTCGACGTCGAGCAGGGCGGTGCGGGTCCAGCGCGTCGGGCGGTCGTACTCGTTGACCACTGCGGTTCCGTCGGCGGTCCAGGAGATGCCGGAGAACCGGTACCCGGTGCGGGTCAGCTCGCGGGGTTCGCCGTCGAACGGCGCGTCCAGCGAATACAGGTAGTCGCGGTGCGGCACCTGGGTCTTGGGATCACCGCCGTCCTGCGCCTCGCTCCAGACCAGGGTTGCCGGTGCGGTGGGATTCCACCGGTGGCCTCTGGGTCCTGTGGGGACGCCGCCGATCGGTACGGCGTCCGCGAGAGGCAGCGTCGCGATGGTGCCCGTATCGCCGTCGCGCTTCCAGACCTCTACCGAGCGGGCGAAGCGGCTCGCTGGCACGAGCCACGAAAACGGCCTTGCGAGGCGCTCGACGAGCACGTGACGGTTGTCCGGCGCGGCCGAGACGCGGGCGTAGAGGCCCGGTTCGCCGATCGCGGTTCGGGCGCCCGTGGCCAGCTCGACGGTCTCGATCTGGCTTGTGAAGTGGTACTCGAACAGGGCTTCGTCGTGGGGGTTGTTCAGCAGGTCCTGGTAGGTGCGCACCGGCGCCGCGCGCCCTCCGTGTTCCTGGATGTTCGGGCCGTTCGGTTGGCGCGGCGGCGAGGGCGGCGTTCCGCGAGCGGATCGCCGGAAGCGGCACAGCACGCCCGTGGAGTCGAAGAGCCACTGGCAGGGGTTGCCCCAGGTGGCGTTGAGTGACGCGGAAGTCAGCGCCCGAGGCGCGCTGTTTGCCAGGTCGACCACCCAGAGCTCGATCCCCGTGTCCCGGAGGACCGCGTACGAAAGGTGCGAGCCGTCTGGAGAGAATGCCGGCCAGCCGAAGGTCGTGCCCCGCGGCGCGTCGATGCGCACGCCATCATCGCCGGCGCTTGCTTCGTTGCTGACAGCATCGAGGCGGCGGACGGTCAGCGCCGAAATCTCCGGCGCCCGCCAGGGCCCGCTGTTGCGCGGGTCGATCCGGTAGCCCGCCAGCCGTTCCAGGGGCCGCGCCAGCCACCCGATCGGCGGCATGCTCCGCTGTTCGACCAGCACGATCATGTCCCGGGTCGGTCCGACGAGGACGCCGGGCGTCGGCGGCGCGTCGAGGATGTCGACGATCTCCTGCGGCGGGATGAGGTAGCCGGTCGGTTCCGGAGCCTGCGACTGGGCGCCGGCTGAGGCGGCGAGGCCGATGGCAGCGGAGAGAAGCAGGGCGGTTGTGGATCGTCTCATGGCAAGGTTCCTTCTCGAGAATCGACCCATGACCCTATCGGCGGACGATGAGCGCGGCAGCCTCAAGGTGGCTTGGTGGTCGACCATCTGGGCCTTGCCCACGAGCTCAGGCTTGGACTTCGCCCTGTGATCGAAGGTCGGCGCTCGTCGGCAGTCGGCGGATCGCTTTGCCGGTTTGCCTGTCGGCTAGAACGAGGTCGAAGTGCGACTGGAGGTTGAGCCAGAACTGAGGTTCGACGTTGAACCAATGTCCGAAGCGCAGCGCCGTGTCGCCCGTGATGGAACGCTTGCCGTTGATGATCTGACTGACACGGTTGGGGGGCACCTGGATTCTTCGCGCGAACTCGGTGGGCGTGACGCCGAGTTCCGTCAGTTCGTCCTTCAGTATCCGCCCGGGATGCACAGCTCTCTTTAGCACCTTCTTCTCCTTCACCTAGTGATGGTCCACGATCTCGACGCCACTCGGGCCCGGTTGGCCGTCCGGCCATTCGAAGCAGATTCTCCATTGACGGTTGATCTGGATGGAGTACTGCGCCTTCCGATCACCACCGAGAGCCTTCAGCCGATTGCTGGGCAGCCCCCTGAGGGTCCTGAGGGATGGGGCCGCGTTCAGGATCGCCAGCCGCTTGGCGGCTTGCTGCTCGAAGCCTTGAAACTCCCTCACGAACCGGCCCTCGGCGAACCGCTCCGTCTTCGTGTCGCGGTAGCCGAGGATCGTTGAGGTGGAGAGTAGAGTGGTTGACGGTGTACGTCAAGAGTACGCAGTCAGCTCTCTTCCCGAGTCCGGGGCGCGACGGCCGACAGCCTTGACGCGCCGGCTCAACATGGTCATGGTTGGACCATGTTGTCCGAGTCAGAAGGCACCGTGAAGACAGAGGACACGGATTCTCAACGGATCTGGACAGTTGCCGAGGCCAAGGCACGCCTGTCGGAAATCCTCCGTCTCGCGCAGGAGGAAGGGCCGTGAACTCCCGCCTCGAAGAAGCCATCCAGGCCTTCTCGGCCATGGACATCGAGGACGCCGAGGATCCGCGGCAGACCCAGGCGCTGGCGCAGCGCGACATCCTGCGCGAGTACTCGCCGGCCTACATGCGGTGGCTGGACGCGCACCCCGAGGCGGAGGAGGGTCTGTTCCCGGTCGAGGAGGAATCGGCCGACGAGCAGCGCGAGCGCATGTCGAGTCTTCGGCCGGAGGCGGACGAGGACATCCGGCGCTGGTTGCGGTTTCTGCGCTACCGGGAGCTGATCCGGGTGGCCGTTGCCGACTTCAGCGGCCTCGACGACTTCGACACGACGACGGCGAAGATCTCCCAGGTCGCGGATGTCTGCGTCCAGCGCGCTCTGGAGGCCACGGGGCTCGACCGGGCGCCCTTCGCGGTCATTGCGATGGGCAAGTGGGGCGGTCTGGAGGTCAACTACAGCTCGGACATCGACGCGCTCTTCGTGGCCTCGGACGATGTCGACCAGGAGGACCTGCACCGTCTGCAGCGGCTGGCGCCGCAACTGATCCGGCTGATCTCGGACAGCACGGCGGACGGGTTCGTGTTCCGCGTCGACATGCGTCTGCGGCCCGAGGGGAAGATGGGCCCCCTGGTGCGCACGGTGGCGCAGTACCTCCGCTTCTACGAGCGCTACGGCATGACCTGGACCTTCCAGGCGCTGATCAAGGCGCGCTTCGCGGCCGGCGACGCGGCGGCGGCCAAGGGTCTGATCGAAGGCACGCGCCGCTTCGTCTTCAATCCGGAGAGGCCGCCCGAGACCCTGCTGCGCGAAGTCTTCGAGATGAAGCAGATGATCGAGAAGTCGCTCCGTTCCCGCGGCACGGACATCGGCAACGTGAAGCTTGGCGCCGGCAGCATCCGCGACATCGAGTTCATCGTCCAGTTGCTTCAGCTTTACCACGGCGCCGCCAACCGGAGTCTCCGCTCGGCCAATACGCTGCAGGCGATGGCGCGGCTCCGGTCGCACCGCGTCATCACCGATGACGAACACGACGAGTTGCACGAGGCGTACGTCTTTCTGCGGGTGGTGGAACACGTGCTCCAGTTGGAGCGGGATCTGCCGGTGCGGCAACTGCCGCAGGCCCCGAAGCAGTGGGCGACCTTCCAGTGGCGCGTGGCCTTCGCCCTGCGCCAACCTCTGGACACGCTCGATCTTGGCGCTCGCTACGAGCAGACGGCGGCCGCGGTTCGCCGCATCTTCGGCGAGTTCTTCGAGGAGACGATCGAACTCCTGGAGCGCAAGCAGCAGGTGCGCGAGTTGTGCCCCGACCTGCCAGCCGAGGTCGTCGACGAGCACTTCAGGCGGCTTGAGAGAAGCTACTTTCAGAGCTTCCCGGTCGAGGACGTGGCGCGCCACCTGGAGATGATCCACGAACTCGACTCCGATCGGCTGTGCCGGGTCGATGTGCGCTACGTCGGTTCGACGCGGCGGGTGACCGTGGTCGCAAACGACTACCAGGGCGAGTTCGCCAAGATCTGCGGCCTGCTCGCGGCCTACGGCCAGTCGATCCTGAGCGGCGGCTCCTACACCTACCAGGATGTCGGCGACATCGGACTCTACCGGCGGCCTCGGCGAGTTCCGCGGCGCCGGCCCGAGGGGCGCCGGGACCGGCGCCGGCGGCGCAGGGTGCCGGCGCCGCCCCGGCGCAAGCAGGGCCCGACCCGGATCGTGTACTCGGCCGAGGTTCAACCGGCGCCGGAGCAGTCGACGCAGGTGTTTTCCTGGACCGAGTTCGAGCAGGACCTGAACCGGTTGCTGGAGCTCCTGGAGAAGGGCGATGCACGCCGAGCCAACGAGGAACTGACCTTGCGGGTCATGGAGGCGGCGCGCCGGATGGACCTGGGCGCCCAGGCGGATGAGGTCCTGCCGCCGATCGCCATCTCCGTCGACAACGAGTCGGACGAGAACTGCACGATTCTCGAGATTCGAAGCCCGGACAGCTTCATGTTCCTGTTCGAGTTCGCGACCGTCCTCTCGACCCGGGACTACTGGATCGACAAGGTCGAGTTCGACACGGTGGACGGCGAGGTGCGCGACCGCCTGTTCGTGACCACCCGGCGCGGCGGCAAGATCAAGGATCGGGTCGCCGTCGACAATCTGCGTCTCACGGTGACCCTGATGAAGCAGTTCGCGCACCGGCTGGCGGTGGCGCCGAACCCGCACCTGGCTCTGCGGCAGTTCGGGGCGCTGATCGACGCCGCGTGCGAGCAGGTTGCCGATCCGACCCAGGCGCTGGCGTCGTCGCTGGACGAGCTGGCGCGGGTCCTTGGGGCCGGCACCTACCTCTGGGAGGAGTTCCTGCGCCGGCAACACGAGAACCTGATGCCGCTGCTCGCCAACATGGCCGACCTCGACTTCGGCGCCGACAGAGGAGAGTTGGAGCGCCGGCTGGACGCGGCGCTCGAAGGTCGGGAGACGCCGGACGACATCCTCAACCGGTTCAAGGACGACGAGATCGGGCGCATCGACATGCGCCACCTGACGCGCAGGATCGAGCATTTCAGCGACTTCGGCGCCGAGCTCTCGACGCTTTCCGACGTGGTGCTCACCCGGGGCGCGGAGGAGGCGGTGGCCGAGGTCGCGGCCGGCGAACCGGCGCCCGGAGCGTGGTCTCTGTGCGCGCTCGGCAAGTGGGGCGGACGCGATCTCGGCTACGCCTCGGACATCGAGCTCATGTTCGTCTGGGATGCCGAAGGGTCGGAGCAGGGCCGGGCCGGGGAACTCTACGAGCGCGCGGCGATGCGCTTGGCGCGCCTGATCCGCGCCAAGCGGGACGGGATCTTCGAGCTGGACTGGCGCCTGCGTCCCGGCGGTTCGTCCTCGCCGCTATCGGCGTCGTTCCAGCGGTTCTCTTCGTACTACAGCTTCGACGGCGGCGCCGACCCCTACGAACGTCAGGCGCTGGTTCGGCTCCGCGCGGTCGCGGGCGATCCGGAGCTGTGCGCCCGGATCGAGGCGCATCGGCGGGACTACGTGTTCGATCCGCGGCCGCACGACCTGGCGCGCATCCGGCACCTGCGGAACCGTCAACGATCCGAGCTCGTGGCGGCCGGCACGACGAACGCGAAGTTCAGCGCCGGCGGCCTGATCGACGCCGAGTACTTCGTGCAGGTGCGGCAGATCGCGGCCGGCGCGGACGATCCGGAGGTGCGGCAGACCAACACCCTGGACGCGGTCCACGCGCTGTACGACCGCGGCCGCATCTCGCGCGACGAGTTCGAGCAGCTCGAGACGGGATACCGGCTGCTCCGGGCGGTGATCAACTGCCTGCGCATCGTCCGCGGTCACAGCAAGGACCTGGTCATTCCCGCCCGGCAGACCAGCGAGTTCCAGTTCCTGGCGCGGCGCCTGCACAGCCTGGGCCAGTTGCCGGACGAAGAGGGCGCCTGGAACCTGATCGCCGGGCGGATGGGCAGCCTGCAGCGTCTCTTCGACGGCCTTTCGGGCTGAGTGTCCGGCACACACAAAGAGAAGCGCGCCGGGGAGCGCGCCAAGTCAGCCGATCGCGACGTTGCCCGTCTCGCCCGTGCGAATGCGGATGGTCTCCTCGAGCGGCAGGACGAAGATCTTGCCGTCACCGACATTGCCGGTCTTGGCGCCTCGTGTGATCGCATCGATCACCACGTCGACATAGTCCTCGTTGACCGCAATCTCGAGCTTGAGCTTGCGTAGCAGAGCGCCGGCCTCCTTGTGGCCGCGGTAGACCTCGGCGACGCCCCGCTGGCGACCGCGCCCCATGACGTTGGAGACGGTCAGCAGGTGAATGTCCTTCTCTTCCAGGAGATCGAGGACCTCCTGCATCCGGTCGGACTGAACGATGGCCACGATGTACTTCATGTCATTCCTCCTAGTCGACCAGCGTGTAAGCGTTTTCGCGGTGGTCGGTGAGGTCGAGACCGATCCGCTCTTCGTCATCGCTGACACGGAGTCCGATGATCAGGTCGATGACCTTGAGCAGGATGAAGGACACGACCGCCGCCCAGACGATGGTGTAGGCGACTGCCTTGAGTTGGATTGCGACCTGACCGGCATTGCCGTAGAACAGTCCGGTCGCGTCGTTGCCCGGCACCACGTCCGTGGCCCAGAGGCCAGCCGCAACCGCGCCCCACATGCCGGCGATGCCGTGGACACCGAAGACATCGAGGGAGTCGTCGTAGCCGAGCTTCGACTTGAGCCAGGTCACCGCAACGTAGGCGAACACCGAGGCGCCGATACCGACGCCGATGGAGCCGATCGCGTTCACCGACCCGGAGGCCGGAGTGATCGCAACCAGACCGGAGATGGCGCCGGTGATGACGCCCAGGAGCGTCGGCTTCGAGTCGCGGATCCAGTCGATCAGACCCCAGGTGGCAGCCGCTGCCGCGGTCGCTACCTGCGTGACGACGAAGGCGTTGGCTGCCGAGCCGTTGGCCGCCACGGCGCTGCCGGCGTTGAAGCCGAACCAGCCGAACCAGAGCAGGCCGGTGCCGAGGACGGCGAAGGGCAGGTTGTGCGGAGGCGAGCTGTGGTCCGGATAGCCCTTGCGGCGGCCGAGAACGAGCGCCGCGACGAGGGCCGACACGCCGGCGTTGATGTGAACGACGGTGCCGCCGGCAAAGTCGAGGGCGCCGTCGCCGCCGAGGCCGAAGAAGCCCTCGGCGCCGCCCCAGACCCAGTGGCAGACCGGGGCGTAGACCACCAGCAGCCAGGCGCTCATGAACAGGCAGATGGCGCTGAACTTCATCCGTTCCGCGAAGGCGCCGATCATGAGAGCGGGCGTGATGACCGCGAACATGCCCTGGAAGATCATGAACAGCGGCGCCGGAATGCCGGTGCCGTCCCAGGCGTCGTAGCCCAGGTTGGCGAGCAGGAAGTAGTCGCCGCCGCCGATCACGCCGCCGAGGGTGTCGGAGCCGAAGGCGAGGCTGAAGCCGATGACGACCCAGAGCACGGTCATCAGGCCCATGCACAGGAAACACTGCATGAGGATCGAGAGGATGTTCTTGCGCCGGACCAGTCCGCCGTAGAAGAACGCCAGTCCCGGCGTCATCAGCAGCACCAGGGCGCTGGCGGTCAGCATCCATGCCGTGTCGCCGCTGTCCACGCCTTCCTGGGCCGCGGCCGGCGCGGGGCCGAACAGAGCCAGTACCAGAGTGAGTACCAGGGCCGAACCCAGACCGATGGTTCGACCGCGAATTCTGAAGCTCATGCGAGTCCCTCCTCTTCGTTTGATCCGCCCGGCTGATCATCTCGGCCCGCGCTTCTTCTGCGGCGTGGGAGAGGTCAGGTTTCCGGAACTGACGTCCAGGCTCGCCCCGCTCCTGTATCCAGAACCGTGCCAAGCGGGCGGAGGCGCTTGGGTGAGGTCGGGAAGTGCGGACGCGAGACCGCGGCAATGCCCGCAAACCCGCGCGCAGCCGCGAGTTAGCGGCGGATCGAGGAAGTGGCGATGAGGCTCGAGGGGGCTGCCGGTTCCGCGTCAGGCTGCCGGCGCGCCGCCCCGGACGAACATTCCTGTTCGGCTCGGGGAGGGCGTGCGACAGAACTGTAACGCCGGTAGGATCGGGCTCAGGGCAGGTCGAGCGCCGGGTTGCGGTCGAAGAAGTCGAACGGCCGCAGTTCGAACCCGTGCCACATGACCGGCATCACCGGCCAGTCCTCGGCCCGCGGCAGGTGGTGCATGCCGACCGTGTGCCAGAGCACGATGTCCCTGTCCTGGATCGGCCGGTCCGCCTCTGTCCATTCGGGCAGACCCATGCCCGGCTCGCTCAGGGTCGGGTGGTCACCGGCCGCGTAGAGTTCGTCCGGGTCGTAGGGTGTCACCCACAGGTGGTGGTCGATGAAACCGGCGCGCCGCCGCGGATAGTCGTCCGCCGAGAGCAGCGTATTCGCGTTCCTGCCCGGCATCACCTGGAAACTCGTCGGGTAGCCGACGGCGTTCGTCCGGCTGGTGCTGAGCACCCGCCAGAGCGTTGGTCGCTCCAGGCTGATGTTCAGCCGGGCGTCGTGCTCGCTAACCGCGACCTCTTGTTCCTGGACCCACAGGCTGCGTCTGGGGTGGTCGGCCGGCAGCCGCTTGGTGACCAGGCGATCGGCGACGAAGCGATTGTCTGCGCCATCGACGTCGAGGTCGAGCCGGTAGCTGAAGTAGTGGTCGTGATTGACGGCGACGATGTTGCGGTCAACGAAACGGCCGTAGGCATCGGCACGACCGGGTGTTCGGAGCGCGTCGGCCGCGGCTGTGTTGACCGGCCCCGCCGATGGCGCCGGTGGGATCGCGGAGGCTGCGTTCGTTGCCTTGACTTCCAGGATGCCGGTGGCGCCGACCCGGGCTTCGATAGAGCCGTCCTGCCGGAAGATCCAGTCAAGCAGGTAGTCGTAGTTGCCGACCACGGCCCCCGTCCGCACGACCAGGTCGCGACTCCGCCGGCTCTCGGGCTGTTCGGAGGCGTAGTGCCGCCAGGCAGGATCGCCGGTCTCTCGTTCGTACATGCAGATCGTGTCGGGCACGGTGCGGGGGCGGCCGTTGCCGCCGCTGACCAGGGTGTCGATGTAGACCGCGTGATCGGGGCAGTCCCGGCCGCGCAGCATCGGCTTGGCCAATCCCCCGGCAACGAATTCGCCGGCGTCGATGAAGTTGCGCCGATACCAGGCGAACGACGGGTCCATGTACGGAACGAAGATCTCGGACAGATGGCCCTGGTACATCACGGAGCGGGAACTCGCGCCGGATCCCGGCTGGTAGCGGACCAGGGACAGGACCAGGCCGATCCGCTGATCGGGCCTCAGGTGGAAGTTCCACTTCTGCCAGCGCACCTGGTAACCGTCGATCTCGAAGCCGGGTCCGAGCGGCTGGCGCGTATCGATCGGTCCCGGCACTTCGCGCGGACGGTCGAGGGTGGTGCGGTCGAAGTCCGCGTTCGTCGTGGTGGCGGGCACCGGGCCGTCGTCAACCACCCGCAAGACTTCGCCGGCGCCGAGGTCGACCACGGCGCTCAGGCCCTCGACCTGCCGGGTCCAGGCATTGCGGACGCCGCGCGACTCGGAACACCTGACATTGCCGATCCGCCGTCCGCGCTCTTCCTCGGTCCCGAAGTAGCCGGGTGGTCCCGTGCCGCAGTCGAGAAAAGTGTGGTCGGTGATGCCGCGCGCCTCAAGGCCGGCGATGAAGTCCGGATGTTCGAGCACCTTGTCGACGACTTTCTCGAACTCTTCGCCGAGCCAGGCGGGTTGCACTCCGGTAAGAGGCGTCCATGACGTGACTCGCTCGGCGGCAAGGTCGACGGTGGCCTCATAGGTCTTGTCGGCCTGACGAACCACGGCATAGACCGCCCGGGCCATTTCGAGGCCGGGGCGCCAGGCCAGCACATCGCGTTTGGCCGGCTCCTTGAGTCTCAGTTCCGAGAAGCGGGTGTCCTTGTCCATGTGCCCGGCATCGCGGAGCACCTCCAGCGCACGCCACATCTCCTGGTAGCTCAGGGGGTCGAGCGGATGTTCCGCGGCCGGTGCGGGTGCGGCCGTGGCGAGAACCATGGCGAGAGCGAGAAGGAAGGTCGACGAGCGCATGGGTTTCTCCTAGGGTCGCGGCGGTCGGGTCCGCTTGATGGGGCTGACTTGTTGCCCAGGTGCTGTTGGCGCCGCCACCTGAACCTATCGCGGCTGCGCCTCCGCTGTAGACTCGCCAACCAGTGAGTTTGCGCATCGTGCCACCGTCACCGCGTCCGAGCGCGACTCCTGACGCCGTTTCGGCGCCGAAGCCGGGGCGTCGCTGGCCGTCCGCGCCTCAGGGGCGGCAGTTGTTCCGCCAGGCGACGGACAGCAGCAGCCCGCGTCAGGTCAAGACGAGCGTCGCGCTCCAGTTCCTGCACCGGATCGTGGGGCTGGAGTACCTGAACTTCGGCATGTGGAGCGCCGGCGATCCGCTCGACCTGGTTAGTCTGCGCCGCGCCCAGGAGCGCCTGGTCGGACGCCTGTTCGAGCTGCTTCCGCCGGGCGTGTCCTCAGTGCTCGATGTCGGCTGCGGCACCGCTGTGATCACGGAGCGGCTGGCGGTGCTGGGCTACGATGTCGAGGGTCTGTCGCCCGATCCGTATCATGGCGAGCTGTTCAGGGCGCGGCTCCCGGATCGGCGCTTCCACCTTGGCCGTTTCCAGGAGTTCGAGCCCGACCGGCGCTACGACCTCCTGTTCCTCTGCGAGTCGGCGCAGTACGTCTGGCTGGACGCGCTGTTCGGCGCGATCGAGCGATCGCTGACGCCGGGCGGGCACGTGCTGCTGTGCGACTACTTCGTCACCTGCCCGGACGGCAGCGAGGGGTCGAAGAGCGGCCACCCGCTGGACGAGTTCCTGGCTCGGGCCGAGGCCAGCGGGCTCGTGCTTGAGATCGACGAGGACGTGACCGAATCCGTGCTTCCAATGCTGCGGCTTGCGCAAGCGATGCTGGACCGTTACGGCCGCGGCGCCGTCAACCTGCTGCGGGAGGCGTCTACGCGGCGGTTCCCGCGGTTGGCCGGCGCCGGCTGGCGATTGGCGCGGCCGCTCACCGGCCGCCTCGACCGGCTCGACCGGCTGATCGACCCGGAGCACTTCGCTCGCATCAAGCAGTACAGGGTCATGCGTTTCCGGGGGGCGGTGTGAGGCGGCTGGGCGCCGCTGTCCTCTGGTTCGGCGCGTCGCTGGCCGCTGTCCCTGCTGCGGTGTCTGGCGACGACCCTTCAGCGGAAGCGGCCGGCGCGCCCCGGGCGGTCACCCTGGACGGGCGCGAAGTGGCGGCGCCGGGCGGTCTCGCACCGCGCTCGCTGCTGGTGATGAGCTTTCATCGCGCGGCGAACGGGAGTGCGCGGACCTGGCGCAGCGCACTGGACGAAGAGGCGCGAGCCGTGGAATGGTCCGTCTACACCGTCGTCGTGCTTGAAGGTGCGCCGCAGATGATCCGCCGCTTCGTGGTTCGCGGGCTGCGCGCCGATGTGCCGGCTGACCGGCACGGATCGTTCCTGGTCGTCGAGGAAGGCGCCGACGCGTGGCGGGTCCTCGCCGGATCGGACGGCGAAGCAGAAGATCAGAATGATGCGGTCTTCGTCGCGCGCCTGGAAGGCGGCAAGGTCTGTGCGCGCCTTCGTGGGGTGGTGTCGGCGGCAGCCTTGGATCGGCTGTTCAACGCGCCTTGCGGTCCCTAGCGCCATCCGTCAACACTTCAGACAGAAGCCGACGCCGGCCGTCACCGCCCGGGACTTGTTGCCGAACCACGGCGGGATGACAGCAGCGAAGCCGCCGGCCGGGCCGCCCGCGGCGACCACGAGCAGATCGTCCGGCGACTGCAGCGCCTTGTACTCCTGACCCCGGTTCGCGTCGGTGACCACTGCCGCCTTGCCGACCCGTTCCCAGTCGCCTCGCCGCACCCGGGCTTGCCGGTGCAGGTAGCTCCGAATGTCCGCCCTGGTCCAGCCGGCGTCGGCCAGGAGTTCGCGCAACTGCGGTGGCAGGACGAGGCAGTGGTTGCCGGCCCAGATCGAGTAGTGGAGCAGGTTGGCGCGCATCTCGGCCGCGACCGTGTCGAGGATCGCCTCGGGCTCCGTCGTCCACTCGTTCATCACCTGCCGCGGCGCGCCGGCGGCGAAGACGGTGACGGTCGAGGTGCCTGGGGGAGCCCCGCGCTCGGCGGCAAGGGACGGCCAGGGCGAGCCCTCCTCGTCCTCGGCGAGGCAGTAGCTCAGCTTGCCGGGATGCCCCAGGGTGGAGCGGTCGAGTTCGCCGGGCCGGACGCCGAGCAGGTTGCGGAGAATGAGGCGCAGTGCCCGCCCGATCGCGAGCGAGGCCCGGTCGGCGCCGCCCAGCGCGTTGAACGTCCCGGTCATGCCGAGTTCCCGGCGGATCGGGCCGTTGACGATGACGAGCACGGCGCAGCCGCCGGTGCTCGAGGTCGCGCCGTGGAGCAGGAAGGCGGGGTCGCACATCGCCTCGACCGCCGCGGCGACTATTGCAAAGTCACGCGGCCGGCAGCCCGCCATCACTGCGTTGACCGCTGCCTTCTCGGCGGTGATCGCCCGCCGGCGGACCGTCTCGACGCCCAGCACATGGCCCGGCGCCATGACCGCCGCCTCGACGGCGGCCGCCACCCGTTCCGGCGTCGGCGGGGTGATCGGCAGGCCGTCAGTCCAGCCGCGGGCTTCGAACAGGGCGCGGGCCGCGTCGTCGCCGTCCACGGAGTGGATCGAGGCGCTCTGGACGGATGTGGGTTCGGTCGGGGAACTCGCGTCGGTCATCGGAGACTCGAATTGGGCAGCCTACCGCGCTTGCAGTCGGCGCTACGATCAGTGAATACCGAATCAAGGGGGAGTGAAATGACTCGAAGAACAAGGAACTGGCTGTTGAGCTCACCTGCGCCGTGGCCGGCAAGCGGCGCGGCCGTCGCCCTGGTGCTGGCGTTCGCCGCCTGCTCCGATCCAGCCGCGGAAACCGGGGCGGCCGGCACTGCCGAAGCGGTCAACCCGGACGCCGAGAACTTCGGTCCGTGGGGCGAGATCCTGTTCTGGACCCCGGAACAGCAGGTCGCGGGCTATCGAAATATCGATCAGATCCGCGAAGCGCGCTGGATCGGGGCCTCCGACGATCCCTATCCTCTGGCATCGGCCCAGCAGGATCTGTCGTCGGTGACCTACGAGGTCGAGGGCGAGACGTTCTCGGTCGAGGACTACATCCGTGAGCGCCGGATCGCGGGCCTTCTGGTGGTCAAGGATGACGCGGTCGTCTTCGAGGGGTACGGTCTCGGCAACGACGAGAACAGCCGCTGGATCTCGTTCTCGATCGCGAAGTCCGTGGTCTCGATGCTCTACGGGGCCGCGATCGTCGACGGCTACATCGGCAGCGTCGACGACCCGGTGACCAAGTACCTGCCCCTGCTTGCGGGCGGCGGCTACGACGGCGTGACGATTCAGCATGTGCTGCGGATGGCCTCCGGCGTCAAATGGAACGAGGACTACGCCGACCGGGAGTCCGACCTGGCGACCATGCCGCGCGGCCTGGTCGAACAGGCCCGCTACATGGCGGCTCTCGACCGGGAAGCGCCCGCGGGCGAACGCTTCCACTACAACACCGGCGAAACGAACATGGCCGGCGCCGTCCTGCGCGCGGCGATCGGCAACAACCTCTCGACCTACCTCGAGCACAAGATCTGGGGGCCGTTCGGCATGGAGGCGGACGCGAACTGGGTGCTCCACGAGCCCGGCGGCGGCGAGCTCGGCGGCTGCTGCATCAGCGCGACCCTGCGCGACTACGCGCGGATCGGTCTCTTCGCGATGCGGGGCGGCGTGCTGCGCGACGGCACGCGGGTGCTGCCGGAGGGCTGGATGGCGGACTCGACCAGCCCCAGCCCCGGCTCCGACGGCTACGGCTACTTGTGGTGGCTGAGCGGAGACGGCGTCTACTCCGGGCGGGGCATCTTCGGCCAGATGCTGTGGATGGACCCGGGGTCAAACACCGTCATTGTCGTCCACAGCGCCTGGCCGGACGCCACGAACCGCGAGTGGTCGCGCCACCGTTCCGCGGTTGTTGGGGCGCTGGCCGAGGCGGTTCGCTAGCTTCCGCTTCCGCAGCCAGCGCCAGCCGGGAACAGCCAGAGTCGCCACGACCAGAATCCAGGGCAGCGCCCCGTCTGGAATCGCGTCGAGCAGGGGCGCCAGAGGCCGGTAGGCCATCAGATCGGACCCTCGCTCGCTCGTCCAGTGCCAGGCAGTGTGGACGATCAGAGCCGAGATCAGGATGATCCCCAGCCGTTCGGAGGGGAGTCGGCGGAAGACGAAGTCGAGCAACGGAACGAGCAGCAGCAGGACCAGGAGCTGGCCGAGCTCGACGCCGACATTGAAGGCGAGCAGCGAGGTCACCAGGTGGGCGCCGGCGAACTGGAGCGAGTCGCTGAGGGCGAAGGAGAAGCCGAAGCCGTGGACGAGGCCGAAGCCGAAGGCGGCGGTCCAGCGGCGCTCCTGACCGATTCCAAGGATGTTCTCGAAGGCCATGTAGACGATGGATACGGCGATCAGGACCTCGACCAGGGTGGGAAACCATAAGGCTCTGGGCGCCAGACCGGCTGCGGAGGCGATCAGGGTGATCGAGTGGGCGACCGTGAACGAGGTGACGACGAGGACGAGCTGACGCAGGCGGCGGAGCGGGGCCACCAGGCAGACCAGGAACAGAAGGTGGTCCAGACCGCCGAGGATGTGCTCGAAGCCCATGGCCACGAAGTGGAGGCCGGCCTGCATCCAGTGCGGGTCGAGCCGGACGCGACCGGGCTCGGCCGCGAGCTGGAAGACGCGTGAGTCGCCGTCCTGCGACTCGTACCGGATGACGACGAGGACGCGCAGCCCGAGCCGTCCGAAGCGGGGGTCGATCGAGAAGCGCGGCCCTTCCTGCGTGCGCCCGGCCTTGAGCGGCGTCTCGAGCAGCACGTCGAGCAGGGCCTGCCTCCAGACGATCTGCGTGGTCGCCGCCAGGGGCGGGGCGCGGATGTGCGCCAGGGCGCGGTCGAAGTCCGTGAACGACCGGTCGGAAGGGATCGACAACCGGACGGCGCGGACGGTGGCGGCCGGCAACTTGGCGTCACCGGCGAACAGGTCGAGATTGGGTGTGATCCAGCGATTTGCCGACTCCGTCAGGAGGCCGCTCGACCGGACCTCCTCGAGGTCGAGGATGCCCCGGAAGTCGACCGGGAACTGCATTTCCTGCATCGCCTCGAGGGGGGTGCGCACGAGCACCTGGAGACGATCGCCCTGCTGCCGCACGAGCACCTGGACGGTGACGCTGCCCGGAACCTCGTGCGCCGCCGCGCGCCCGTGGGCAACGGGCAGCAGAGCCAGGGCGATGGCGCCGCTCGCGCCGAACAGGCGTGATCTGTGTGGGAAGTTGGACAGGCGCCGGATGTTACCGAGCCAGGATGTACACTGACGGCGCCTCCCTGGTGCTGCAGGAACCGCGAAACGCCGCGGAAGACGACGGATTCCAACGATTGGAAGGGCCAACATGACATTGGACCGACCGACATGACACTGGACCGACCCGCGATGACATCGAACCGTCTCCTTTGTGCTCTTGGCTGCGCGGCAGCCCTCGCTCTCGTTCTCGGCGCCTGTGGCGGCTACGGCGGTTCCGAAGCCGGCGATGTGGCCGGCGAGGGTTTGATGGCGCCGCGCTTCGAGGTCGATCCGTTCTGGCCCAAGCCGCTCCCGAACCACTGGATTCTCGGTCCGGCGATCGGCGTCGCGGTCGACTCCCGCGATCACGTCTGGATCGTCCACCGCAACACGCCGAACGTCTTCGGCGCGATCAACGAGATCGGCGCGGCCCAGGATCCGCCGCTCTCCGAGTGCTGCATCCCGGCGCCGCCGGTGCTTGAGTTCGATCCCGACGGCAACCTGGTCGGCCACTGGGGCGGTCCCAGCGAGAGCGGCGAGTACGAGTGGCCGGCTTCGAATCACGGCATCCTCGTCGACCACATGGACAACGTGTGGATCGGCGGCAACGGCGGCGGCGATTCCCACGCGCTCAAGTTCAGCCGCGACGGCGAGTTCCTGATGCAGGTGGGGAAGGCGAACGCCCGCGTCAACGAGGGTGCCGGCGAGGATGATCCGGCCTTCGTGCGCAACAGCCACGACATGGAGAACTTCGGCCGGGTGGCGAAGCTTTCGGTCGATCCGGAGGCGAACGAGGTGTATGTCGCCGACGGCTACTTCAACCGCCGCGTCGTAGTCATCGACGCCGACAGCGGCGAGTTCAAGCGCTTCTGGGGCGCCTACGGCGAGGCGCCCGACGACGAACTGGACCTCGGCCGGTACGTGCCGGGCGACCCGCCGGCGACCCAGTTCCGGGGCCCGGTCCACTGCGCCGACATCTCCGCCGACGGCCTGCTCTACGTCTGCGACCGCGCCGCCGACCGCATTCAGGTCTTCCAGGCCGACGGCGCCTACGTCGACGAAGTGTTCATCGCTCCCGAGACCCTTTCCCAAGGCTCGACCTGGGACGTCGCCTTCTCACCCGACGAGGAGCAGAAGTTCCTCTACCTGGCCGACGGTCAGAACATGAAGGTCTACGTGATCGAGCGCGAGAGCATGGAGGTGCTCTACGCCTTCGGCGACGGTGGCCGCCAGCCGGGCCAGTTCTTCGCCGTCCACAGCATCGCGACCGACTCGAAGGGCAACATCTACACCACCGAGACCTACGAGGGGAAGCGGCTCCAGAAGTTCGTGAACCTCGGCATGCAGCCGGTGCCGGACGAGGACCTCGGCACGCCCTGGCCAGCGGAGTAGGAAGCGGACGTAGGCCGTTTGGCCGAACGAGTTCAGGAATTCGACAACCCGCTCCCGCCCGCGAAACGTGCCGCGGACCTCGTCGCCGTTCGTGTGCCGGACGTTCAGTTCGTAGCGGACGAAGTCGGCTTGTGGCGTCGACTCGTCGTACTTCGACACGAAGAGCAGCGCGTCGCGCACTGTCTGGAAGCGGCGTGAGGTGCCGGAGAGCGTCAGCACGAATACCTCTGACACGCCACGTTCAAGAGTGCGGCGCAGGGCTCGAAAGAAGTCGGCGAACTGATCGCGGTGAAGCCGTCGGATCGCTGTTGCGATCTGGGCCCGCTGCGACTGCGTCAACTGGTCGAAGGTCTCCACCCTGATTTGGAGGTCCTCATCTGGCGTGCTCTCCTCGGAGGACACGTCCACCCCTTCGGTCGCGAAAGCCTGGATGACGGTCTTGTAGGGGCAGTAGGCCAGATGGAAACGGTGAGATCGCAGTTGGGCGAGCGATCCTCCTGTGAACTCTCCCGCAAGAACGGTGCCCAGGAACGGCTGCCGGCGAGCGTAGGTCTCCGCGAGGGGAGCGATCGCGCCTTGAATCTCCTGGACCTTGTTCCGCGAGTGTTTGGTGTATCTCCGCCAAGCTGTTTCGATGAAAGCGACTGGCTCGCCGCGCGTTTCCTCGGAACCTCCCTCTTCCAGAACATAGTCGAGATCGTGGGTGTTGCCGTACAGGTCTTGCCACACGACCTTCCTTCTTCCTCCCCTCGCGGCTCGCGGGCGCTTGTAGTCGAGGTAGAGTCCGAGTTCGTCAGCAAGGGCCTGCAACGGCTCTCGCAGCGCAAGCTCCAACTGATCGCCGACGATCTGGCCGAGCCTGTGGGCGGGCGACTGGGCCATGCGACCTAAGGCCCTAGCCTTCCACCCAAAGGCGGCCCTCGCAGAGAGGTACGCGGTGTTTCCGGTTCTTCCACTTCGTGTTGCGGTCGCGGGTCTTCTCGAACGAAAATGTACCGAATCCTGCCGCAAGCGCGAGCCTGCCCAGCCAGTCGGCCACTGGAACGTAGACGCCATAGGGGGCGGAGTCGCCGATCACGAAACACACCTTGCAGGGTGAAGTGCATACGCGCCGAAGGGCCAACCAGGCCTGAGCGAGATCCAGGAAGTAACACGCGATCATGTTGTGGTAGGTCTTCTTGCCGCCACGGGTGAGACGAATCTCACTAAGTTGCTCGCAGACCGAACGCAGGTCGTCCCGGATAGGTGCCATTTCGGGTTGCTCGAGGATGCGGGGCAGATCAACGGCCTTGTTGGGTACGTGTTGCGTGCAGGAACGGAGGAGGTGACGACGGACAGCTTGTTGCAGATCGCTCCAGGTTCTTACTTCGCCCAGGAACGCGAGTTCCAAGCGTGTCGCGTCGGCGTAGTCGTAATTGTTTGGGTACGGAGGTGAAGTCACAACCAGGCTGAAGCTGTCGATTGGCACCTCGTCGCAAGCTCGAGCGTCGTCAATCAGGAACTCTGCGCGCGGCCCGGAGAGCCCTTCGAACGCCTTCATGTCGCTGTAGATCGTGTGCGCCATTTCCCTGAAGGCTGGGAAAGGCTGGCGGACACGCGCCTTGCGGCGTTTGGGCAGAAGGTACTGCCAATTGGCGGTTCCAACGTACGAAGTGGATCGGAGAATCGCTACTAGAGTGAGCCAGACGAGCTGGCCTGCTTCGGAGTCGTCATCGTCGATCTCGATAGCGCGCCTCAGACGGTCGAGTTGTTCCAGCGCCTCGTCCTCGTAGCACTTTCGAATCAGGGGCGCGTACGAGTCCAGGGAGCCGGTGAGTGCAGTTGCATCGCCGAGGGTGCGCTCCGCTCGCCGAACATACTCTTGGGGCGAGGATCGATATGCGAGCTTCGCCTTCGCGATCCGTGCCACGAACGGGTGGGAGTCGATTCCCAGAGACTCAACGCCGCAGTGCTCGGCGGCGACAAGGGTGGTTCCACTGCCGGCGAACGGATCGAAGACTCGCAGACTTCCGTTTGCGCTTTCGCGGGAGATCAAGTCGTGGGCCCAAGCGCCGCTGAATCCGGCGCTATAGCGGAACCAACGATGGATCGGGAGCCTCATGTTGCCGACGAAACTGCCGGACGTGCTACCCGCATAGCCGGGTGCTGGCGGGCGGGCTGCGGTTGTCGGTAGGGCCTCCGAGGTGGAGAAGAGGGGCCTCTGCCGTTCTTCGATCCTCGGGCCTGCAGATTTGATCGGGTTGGTTCCCGAAACTCCCGACTGACCGTCAGCCGTCTTTTCTTCGTGGACTCGGGTCTTAGGCGCGGGAGTCGAGGCGGTGTTCATCGCCGTGGAGGGTATCACCGAGCAGCGCAGGGTGAGGGTACCTGAAGTCGTCGGGGCCGCCGCCCCTAGCCGATCGACTCGAGGGGCGCGCTGCGGCCGCAGAGGCTGGCCGCGACGTACAGCGGGCCGCGGTGGATCCACTTGATCCGGCTGCCGAGCCGAGACCGCGCACACCCGGCGCGGGCGAGACGCCCGCGTTCCCAGGGGGGGCGGAGGCAGTCTTCGACCGGCATCCGCTTCAATCGAAGGCGGTGAGAATCTCTTCCGCGACCATTTGGTAGTGATCGAGACGGTGGGTCGGGATACCGCCGATCATGATCTCGTGGGCGCCGGCGTCGATCATCGTGCCGATGCGGTCGATGACGTAGCTCTTCGGGCCGGCCGCGGTTCCCTCGCCCAGTCCGCGGGCGGCGATGAATCGCTCGGCCGCCGCCTTGTCGTCGGTCACGAAGGTCGGCATCAGTACCGTGTGCCGGATCTCGCCCGGGTCGCGCCCGGCCTCTTCGCAGTGCCGGTTGACCACCGAGACCTTGTGCTGGAAGTACTCCCGGGTCATCGGCCCGCGGGCCCAGCCGTCGAGGTTCATCACGTCGCCGTGACGCGCCAGGGTGCGCAGCGTCCGCTTCTCGCCTGTGCCGCCGATCAGGATCGGGATCGGGTCCGCGAAGCAGCCGGGGGAGAGTGGCGCCGAATCGAGCTCGTAGTACTCGCCCTTGAAGTCGACCGGCCCGTTCGACCGGAACAGTGCCCGGATCAGCTCGACCGCCTCCTCGAAGCGGTCCTGGCGCTCCTTCATCGACGGAAACGTCCAGCCGTAGGCCTCGTGCTCGCGCTTGAACCAGGCGGCGCCGATGCCGAGCACGAAACGGCCGTGGGAGATGTGGTCCAGGGTGCCGGCCATCTTCGCCGCCAGAGCGGGGTTGCGGTACGTGTTGCCCAGCACCAGGTGGCCGATCTTCAGGTTCTTCGTGATGCCGGCGGTGGCGGCGGCGATGGTGAACGCCTCGTGGGCCGTGAGGTGCTCCTCTTCCCTGAGCCCCGGGGGCGGCAGGTAGTGATCGGCGTACCAGATGCTGTCCCAGGGGCCCTGGTCGAGCAGCTCGGCCACTTCGCGGATGCTGTCCCAGGTGTTTCGATAGACGGTGACCTGTGCGCCGAACTTCATTCCGTGGTCCTCCCGGTCACCAACCCGCGTTCTCCATGACCGTCTTGCCGATGATCTTGCGGTCGATCATGTCGCGCAGCGCCTGCGGGATCTGGTCCAGCGGGTAGCGGCGCGAGATGTAGGGCTTGATCTTGCCCGCGGCGGCGAGGGCCTCCGTCTCGAGCCGGGCCGCTTCGAAGATCTCCGGCTCGCGCATCCTCGAGGCGCCCCAGAACACCCCGACGATGTCGCAACCTTTCAGGAGCGTGAGGTTGAGAGGTATCCGCGGAATGCCGGCGGTGAAGCCGATGACCAGGAACCGGCCACGCCAGCTCGTGGCGCGCAGCGCCGCTTCCGCGTACTCGCCGCCGACCGCGTCGTAGACGACATCGACGCCCTTGCCCCCGGTCAACTCCTTGGCGCGGACCTTCAGGTCCTCCTCGGTGTAGTTGATCGTCTCGTCGGCGCCGCGCTGCCGGCACAGCTCCAGCTTCTCCTCGGTCGAGGCGGCGGCGACCACGCGCGCGCCCATCACCTTGCCCAGCTCGAGTGCGGCGAGGCCGACGGCGCCGGCGGCGCCGAGGACGAGGAGGGTTTCCTCGGGTTTCAGGTCGCCCCGGTACTTCAGAGCGTAGTGGCCGGTGCCGTATGCGTAGCCGTAGCCGGTCGCCTCGGCGTGACCGAGACCCTGGGGCAACTTGCGCACCTGGGACGCGGACAGCAGCACCTGCTCCGCGAAGCCGCCGGTGCCGCCTCCCCCGACCACGTCGTCACCGACTGCGAGATCGTCGACATCCGGTCCCACGGCGGCGATCGTGCCGCCCACCTCGCCGCCGACGACGAATGGCGGTTCCCCGCGGAACTGGTACCGGTTCTCGATCATCAGCGTGTCGGGGAACGTGATCGCCGCCGCGCGGATGTCGACGACGACCTCGCCCGGACCGGGAACCGGATCGGCCAGGGTCTCGATCGTCAGGTCTTCCGGGGGACCGAACTCACTGCATACGACTGCCTTCATGCTTGCCTCTGGGTTGGTTGTAGTTCCTCGGTCAGATCGCGCGGTCGCGGTCCTTCCAGTACGGCGCGCGGACCAGGCCGCGCTGGATCTTGCCCGTGGGCATCCGCGGCAGATCGGTGGCGAAGTCGAGCGAGCGTGGGCGCTTGAAGTCCGGCAGGTTCTCGCGGCACCAGGCCAGGAGCTCCGCGGCGAGTTCTTCGCCGGCCTCGAAACCCGCGTTCACCTCGACCACCGACTTGACGCTCTCGCCCCACTCCTCGTGCGGCACGCCGACGGTGCAGACCTCGTAGACCGCGGGATGCAGCGTCAGCACGTCGTCGATTTCCTGGGGGTAGATGTTCACGCCGCCGGCGATGATCGTCTCCGCCGATCGGCCGGTGAGGAACAGGTAGCCGTCCTCGTCGACGTAGCCCATGTCGCCCATCGTGAAGAAGTCGCCGCGATAGGCCGAGGCGGTCTTGTCGGGGGCCTTGAAGTACTCGAACCGGTTCTCGGCCGCCTGGAAGTACACGGTGCCGGTGGCGCCGATCGGCACCGGTTCGCCGTCGTCGTCGAGCACCTTGTACTTCGTGCCCTCGACCGTGCGGCCGACGCTGCCGGGCTTCTGGAGCCACTCTGTGGAGTCGACCCAGAAGGTGCCGCCCTCGGTGGCGGCGTAGTACTCCCAGACCACCGGGCCGAACCACTCGATGATCTTGTGCTTGATGTGAACCGGAGTCGGCGCCGCGCCGTGGACGAGCCAGCGCATCGAGGAGACGTCGTAACGATCGCGGACCTCCCGCGGCAGCGCCAGCACGCGGTGGAACATCGTCGCCACCATGTGCGTGTGGGTCGCCCGGTGCCTGTCGATCAGGGCGAGCGTCTCCTCGGCGTCCCACTTGTCCATCAACACCGAGCCGACGCCGGCGCCCATCGGTATCGCCAGATTCAGACCGAGCGGCGCGGCGTGGTAGAGCGGTCCGGTGACCAGAGAGCAGTCCGTATCGGGCTCGAAGTCGCCCGACTCGCGTACCGCGAGGAGGAAGGGAGTCGGAGTCGGATCGGCCTTGCGGTACACGCCCTTTGGATGACCGGTGGTGCCGGAGGTGTAGAGCATCGCGGCTCCGAGGATCGGGTTGTCGATGTTCGATCCGTCCTCCGCGGCGAGCGCTTCGTCGTAGGACTCCGCGCCCTCGATCCCGCCGCCGACGGCAAGCGTCAGGCGCAGGTGGCTCGACTCGGCTTGCGCCAAGGCAACGGCCGGTGCGAAGGCCACGTCCGCGATCAGCACCCGCGCTTCGCAGTTAGCGACGATGTAGACGACCTCGGGCGGTGAGATGTGCCAGTTGATCGGCGTCATGCGTCCGCCGGAGCGCTGGCAGGCGGCGACCGTTTCGACGAACTCGGGCCGGTTCCGGCACAGCAGGGCGACGCCTACGTCAGGACCGACGCCGTGCGCCCGCAGCACGCGCGCCAGACGGTTCGCATTGGCGTTCAGTTCGCCGAGCGTGCGGCCGCCGTACTTCGACAGCACGGCCATCCGGTCTGGAGCTTCGTCGGCGTGAACCGCGACGCCCATGCCATAGGGCGCCGCCGCCATCAGTCGTTTCTGCAGTGCTGGGTCGATCGCCATACGGGCTCACTTCGTGGACGCCGGCGTCGTTCGTGTCGTTGCCTGCTTCGCTATGAGTTGGCCAGTCTAGGGGTCCGCGCGGTCCGAACGCAACGATGTGGGGCTCAGACGCGCGCGCTGCTGGGAAGACCGGCGTACGCCAGTGCTGGCTACACTGACCGCGGATGCCCGCCCCGGACATGCACGGATCCGTCGAACTGGCCGACCTCGACCGCAGGATGCTCAGCGGCGATCATGGCGAGGCGGCTGCGACCGCGATGCGCATCCTGGTCACGATGGCCGGGATCTGCGGTGCCCGCAGATTGCTGGACATCGAGGGCGCCCACATCGACGGCTGCCTCTACCACGGCGACTCGGGCGTCGACTTCGCGGAGATGCTGGTGGCGGGCGGCGCCCGGGTCCGGGTGCCGACGACGCTGAACGTCGGCGGCCTGGACCTGCTGCACCCGGAGGAGTTCGCGGGCACGCCGGAGCGCCGTGCCAAGGCCCTGCGGTTGATGGAGTGCTACGAGGAGATGGGCTGCCGGACGATCTGGACCTGCGCGCCCTACCAGGCGACGCCGCGGCCGGAGTTCGGCCAGCAGGTCGCCTGGGCCGAGAGCAACGCGATCGTGTTCGCGAACTCGGTGCTGGGCGCTCGCACTCATCGCTACGGCGACTTCATCGACATCTGCGCCGCGATCACCGGTCGCGCGCCGGCGGTGGGACTGCACCTGGAGGAGAACCGGCGGGGTCAGGTCGTGTTCGATCTGCGTTCGCTACCGCGGTCGCTGACGGCTGCATCGTGGCTTCTGCCGGCGATCGGCTACCTGGTGGGAGAGCGCTGCGCCAACCGGGTGCCGGTGCTGCTCGGCCTGGAACGGGCCGACGAGGACGGTCTGAAAGCGTTAGGCGCGGCGGCGGCGTCTTCTGGCGCGGTGGCGCTCTTTCACGCCGTCGGGATCACGCCCGAAGCGCCGACGCTCGAGGCCGCGCTCGGCGGCCGGGACGCGGAGGAGTGGATCGAGGTCACCGCCGCCGATCTGCGGGCCGGGCTGCGGCGCCTGTCGACGGCGGCGGGCGCCGCGGAACCGGATGGCGGCGCGAATGACCTCCGGATCGACGTCGTGGCGCTGGGCAGTCCGCACTTCTCGCCGCGCGAGTTCGCGGAGCTGGTGCCGATGATCGAGCGCCACCCGCCGGCCGTGACAGTCGAGTTCGTGGTCTGCACGAACCGTATATCGCTCGACTTCCTGGAGCGCAGAGGCGCTCTGGATCGCCTGCGCGAACTCGGCGTGCGCGTGGTCGTCGACACCTGCGTGGTCGTCGCGCCCATCCTGCGGACGCCGGCAGGGGGAATCCTGATGACGAACTCCGGCAAGTTCGCGCACTACGCGCCCGGCAACGTCGGCTTCGATGTCGTCTTCGGCAGCCTGTCCGAGTGCGTGCGGTCGGCTCATGCGGGCCGGCTGCGGCGCGACCCGGAGTTGTGGCCGTGAGCGGCGTCGAGCTGCGAAGCCAGGTCCTGGTCGCCGGCGCCGGCGCGGGTTCGGTGCTGCGCCTGGAAGAGCCGCTCTCCTTCTGGGGCGGAGTGGACCCCATGACCGGGCGGATCATCGACCGGCGCCATCGCCGGTGCGGTGAGAGCGTCTCGGGCCGCGTCCTGGTCATGCCCTACGGCCGGGGATCGAGCAGTTCGAGTTCGGTGCTGCTCGAGGGCGTGCGCCTCGGCACGGCGCCGGCCGCCGTCGTGCTGCGCGAACTCGACGGCATCCTGGCCCTCGGCGCGGCGGTCGCGCGTGAGCTCTACGCGAAGTCGCCGCCTGTCGTCGTCCTGCCGGCGGCGGACTGGGAGGCCCTGAGCGAAGGGGTCGAGGCTTCGGTCGAGGTCAGCGGCCGCCTGCGGATCGCAGGCTGACGTTCCAGGACGTCCACAGCCAGACCTTGAACGTGTCGGTGCTCCAGTCGTCGGCGTCGTACTGCGCCAGCTTGATGCCGAAGTCCTGCTTCCAGGGGGTGTTCCACACCGCCATCGCGTCGATCTCGGATCCGTAGTCCATGCTGCCGACCGAGGAGCGGAACTGGTGCCAGCGGACGGTCCAGTTCCATGTGTCCAGGTTGTGGTCCAGACGCAGGTAGAGGTCGACGAGGCCGTTGGCGGGCGTGCCGAGGAACTTGTCGGTCCAGCCGTTGAAGCCGTGCAGGGTGGCCAGCGGCGTGCGGAACCCGTAGGCACCGTCGCCGTCCAGGGCCTCGCGCACCGCGCGCACGCTGACGTCGCCGCGCGAGAAACCGATCCCGGCCTTCTGGTAGTCGAGGTCGACGCTGCCGGGGTGGTCCGCCCAGTCCTGCTGTGCCACGTACTGGAGTTCGAACAGAACCGAGGCCGCTCCCGCGTCGTGCGAGCCGGTGTAACTGGCGCCCCAGTTGGATGTCGAGTTCGCCGCCGCGCCGGGCCGTTCGTAGTCCAGCAGGTAGCTGAACAGCGCCAGATTGCCCGGACCCGCCGGTCCCGAGACGTAGAGCACGTGGGAGGCCATCGCCTCCTCGGCGCCGGTGATGCGGTGGACCCGGTCGAGGAACGCGTAGCGGAGCGTCCAGTCCGCGCCCACCTGTGCGTCCAGGGCAGCCGCGTCGAATGCTTGGTGGTGCTGGCGCCATCCGACCGCGCCGACGAAGCGCTGGTCGCCGATCAGGAGTTCGGTGCGGCCGAGAGTGAACGCGACCGGTCCGCGCTCGAGGCGGGCGGCGGCCTGGTTGATCGCCGTGAGCGCCGGATCGGCGATGACCGGGCGGTCGCGGACGCCGTTGTCGAGTCCGCCGTAGCCGAGGTTCCGGTACGTCCGGTCGTTGCCGACCGGGGTGACGTCCTCCGCCTCGAGCAGGAAGGAGAAGCCGCGGAATCCCTTCGTCTGCAGTTTCAGGGTCGTGCGTAGGGTCGAGGCGAGCGCGGTGGCGTCGAAGGCATCGTCGTCGGATTGCTCGATCCGGTAGCGGAGACCCACCGAAACGTCCGCGTCGCGGATGGCCTGCCCGAGCGTTGCGGGCGCCTGCGCTGCGGCCCCTTCGTCGCCCTGCGCGAAACCGGGCCAGACGCCGGCAAACACCGCTAGCGCAAGCAGAATCAAACACTTGCGCATGGTCGGGTTGGGTACTCGGGGAGGAGACGTTGGAGACGCTGGAGAGCGACGGCAGTATACAGACCGCCTGTGGAAGGATCGTTCCGCCGGTGCGGCTCCGTCACCTGGTCGGCGGACCGCCGATCCAGATCGGGGACGACCAGGCCCGTTCCTGAATCGTCGCCTGCAGCCCGGGCCTCGGCTCGACGCCGGCCTTGATCGCGTCCCAGGTCGACCAGCGGCAGGTCGGGTTCTCAAGCGCCCGAAGGTAGTAGAAGGCGTGTTGCCCGGCTTCGTAGTCCGGGTCCTGCCAGAGGGCGACCAGTTCGGATGCCCCCTTGTCCGGCGTGATGCTGCAATCGCTGAGGTCGACTTGGGCATCGTTGTCGGGGCAGCGGTGGGTCTCGGGATCGGGTGTCAGGCCGTCCGAGCAGGCGACGTCGTACACCTGTTCCATGGCGTGACCCGCCTCGCTCCAGCCCTTGATCACCTGCACCCGCTGCAGCGGCGTGCCGAGCGGGTCCTGTAGCGCCCAGACGAGAAACCGGGGCGCCGCGGCGACGGCGCCGGCGGGCAGCTCGCCGCCCATCGGCACGCCCCCGGCGTAGGCGAGTTCAACCGCATCGTCGCGCCCGGTCAGGTCGTTGGAATAGGCGCCCGCGAAGAAGCGCACGACGATCCGCGGACCGCTGGTGGCGAAGGTCTCCTTGCGACGGAAGGCGGCGTAGATCGAGTCCCGCGTGTTCTCCTCCGCCCAGACGCCGGCCAGTCCGGAGGCGCCCCAGGTCTTGTAGTACGTGTCGTTGTAGGCCGTGATGCCCTCAACCGATGTGATCGGTACCGAGCCGCGCAGCTTCGCGGTCGCGTCCAGGATGCCGACCTTGGCGACGAAGTTCGATTCGTCGAGAGAGGCGCCGCCGTTGTGGGTGTCGCTGGCGCCGACCAGGCCGAATTGGTAGGGGTTCAGGCCGCGCTCGGCCTGCAGCTTGAGCCCTCGCTGGTATGCGTCGCGGACGTAGGAGCCGCGTGGCCTCGACTTGTTCCACTGCGCGATCCGGTAGGGCATGATCTCGAAGTCGGCCCACTCGTCGTTCGGCGACAGGAAGGGGTGGGTGTCCGACGTGCCCTTGACCTGGGTGATCTCGACCAGGGGTTCGTTCCGCATCCTGGTCTCGGCGTAGGCGGCGTCGATCGGCTCGCCGGCGAAGTTCACGAGCTGGAACATGTGGCCGTCGGAGCCGTTCGAGTTGTGGGGGATGGCGAGCGCCTCGATGCCCCTTTCCCGTAGGCCGTCCATCCATGCCCAGAGGTCTTCGGGGTTGATGGAGTCGATCCGGCCGTATGGCTGTTCCGGCACCGCGTCGCCGCGGAAGATCACGTTGCGGTGCAGGTTGCCGCCCTCCCGCCTGGAGCTGTACTCGTAGGCGGGGAAGGTGGTGAAGCTGCCCGGGTCGTTGTGGCGCTCGGCAGCTTCCACCGTCCGTTTCCAAGCCGACCGGATGACATCCACGTCGCGATGTTCCCGCACGTAGGCGCCGCCGCGGAAGGCTCTCCGCTTCTCGGCGATTGTGCGTGCCTGAGTGAACTCCGCCGCCCGGTCGAGTTTGGACAGCGGGTGGTCGGGCTGCGACATCGCCTCCAGCATGCCGAGGTAATACGCGTGGTCGGTGACGGCGAGGAAGTCGAGCGGCCGGTCGAGCTGGAGTTCGAAGCCGCCCGGATGCTCGATCGGTTTGCCCCTGGCGAACTCGTAGGCGTCGTCAGGCGTAGTGCGGGTGCCGAAGATGAAGGCGTCGAACGAGTAGCGCGTGTGCACGTGGAGGTCGCCGAACAGAGCGCGCCTGTCCGCTTCTTCGGCGGTCGCGGTTGCGGCGGTGGAGAGGACGAGGACGAGAGTGGCTCTCAGAGTTCCAGGTAGGTTGGCGAACGGCTTGCGCATCCTGGGCGACCTCTCTTTCGAAATGGCGTTTAGGGGCCTTGACTGCATGATCAGCCGCCGTTTCGATGCGGCATGGCACGCGGCAAGACCTCCGACGACGGTTTCTCGATGACCCCACAATAGCGCCTGCTTCGTTCGGGTACACTTGCTGAGCACTGACCAAGGATCCGAGCCAGCAGGCGGTTCCGTGGCGGTCGTTCAAGAACGCCGCCGGCCGCGCAACCCGGAGACAGAAGACATGAAGACCGCGACCTCTCGCCCTGTCCTCATCATGCTGGCCGCCGCCGTTGCCCTTCCGGGCATCGCCCTGGCCGCCGACGCGGACACGCCGACCTTCTACGCCGACGTGCTGCCGGTCCTGCAGGAGAACTGCCAGACCTGCCACCGGCCCGAGGGCGAGAACATCGGCGGCATGATCGCGCCGATGCCGCTGATGACGTTCCAGCAGACCCGCCCTTGGGCGCGCTCCATTGCGCGAGCGGTCGAGAACCGGACGATGCCGCCCTGGTTCGCCACCGAGACGACCGAGGGTCAGTTCCATCACGAGCGCGTGATGTCGGACGGCGAGGTCGAGACGGTCCTGGCCTGGGTCCGCGGCGGTTCACCGGCGGGCAATGAGGCGGACGCTCCGCCGGCGAAGAAGTTCGTCGAGGAGGACTCCGGCGGTTGGTCGCTCGGCCGCCCCGACCTGGTCGTGCCGATGGAGGAGGAGTACTGGGTCGCCGACGAGATTGCCGACATCAACATCAACTTCGAGGCTAAGTTGACCGAGGAGATGCTGCCGGCGCCGGTCTGGGTGCGGGGCGTAGAGTTCAAGGTCGGCAGCACCAAGGTCCACCACATGTGCGCCAGCCTCCGGCCGCCGGGCGGCCAGACGGCGCTGGGCAAGTTCAGCAACAGTTCCCTGGGTTGTATCGCTCTGGGCGCCGAGAGTCACCTGATGGCGCCGGGCTACGCGATGAAGCTGGAACCGGGTTCGACGGTCGAGTTCTCCCTGCACTACAACAAGGAAGCCGGCGAGGGCAGCGGCTTCTCCGATCGCTCCTCGATCGGCTTCGTGTTCGCCGATGCGCCGGAGAGCGAGCTGCGCGAGGTCAAGTTCGATTCGATCGGTAACCTGACGTTCGAGATTCCGCCTGGCCACGACCGCTGGAAGGTTGGCGCCGCGCGGGTCTTCCCGGTCGAGACGGACATCCTGGCCCTGTGGCCGCACGCCCACCTGCGGTCGATCGCGGTGCGCTATGACGCGTTCTACCCCGACGGCGCGACCGAGGTCCTGCTCGACGTCCCGAACTACGACCAGGAGTGGCAGACGACCTACCAGTACAAGAAGCCGAAGACGATACCGGCCGGCACCCGGGTCGAGGTCACGATGTGGTTCGAGAACACGCCCGAGCGCGGCGAAGAGCGCGGATTCGACCCGGCGGACAACGTGATCAATGGCACCGCCACGACGGACGAGATGATGCTCGGCTTCGTCGCTTACGCACCGGTCGTCCCGGTCGACCAGGTGTCGCTGCGGCTCGGGATCGCTCCGGACCAGAGCACCGGCGGAGAGTAGGGGCGCCAGCCATGACCGTCCTCCGCGGGCGGCGGCTGCCTGCGGCTGCCGCGCTATCGCTGTTGTTCGGGGCCGTTGCCGCGGGCCCGGCCGTCGGTCAGTTCGCGAGCAGGGACGAGGTCATCGAGAAGCCGTCCAAGGAGGGCGAAGGAAAGAAGCTCGATGCCTCGGGCCTGACCGTCGACTTCGCGGCACTGGTCAGCGTGACGCGCTCGATCGATCAGGTCGAGATCGATGGCGCTCCCGTCGAGGTGAACGCCGGCAAGCTGCCGCAGATAGGCGTGGACTGGGATTCGTTCAGCGAGCACGAGGGCGGTTTGCTCGAGTTCCAGACCGCGGCGGCGATCAAGCTCCGCACCGGTACGGACCTGTTGATCGGCGACCTCGTGGTGCCGACGGGCAACGTCTCTCCCGGTTTTGCCGGTCTCTACAGCCTGTGGCTGCGTCTCGACGATGACGGCCAGTGGACCCTGATCGTCAATCACGAGCCCGACGTCTGGGGCACGATGCACGATCCGGCCCATGACCTCGGCGAGACGCGGCTCGAGCACACGGTCGAGGAAGGCGAGAACACGAGCCTGACGATCGAGATCGAGCTGCCCGAGCGTGACGCCGTCGGTGCCCTGAAGCTCTCCTGGGGCGAGCACCGCTGGCAGACGACCCTGGCCGCCGCGGGCTAGCCGTCCAGGGAACCCGCGGCAACAGGCGCGATCGGTCTTGCCCCGAGCACGGGCGCGCGCAGCCCGAAGGCGACGAAGGCGCCGGCGAGGCAGAGCGCGGTCAGGATGGACAGGGTCGGCACGTGGGAACCCGACCAGTCCGAGAGCATGCCGGCAAGGACCGGTGCGGCGGGGGAGATGGCGCCGGTGATCGCGAAGCGGGTGCCCACGGTTGTGGCGAAGGCGCGGCGGCCGTAGAAGGCCGAGTAGACAACCGGGATGCAGACGTAGGCGGCGCCGAAACCGAGCCCGATCAGAACCATGGCCAGGTAGGCCATGAACGGTGTGTTCGCGGCTATGAACAGAGCGCAGCCGGCGCCCTCGAGGATCAGGACGATGCCGAGAAGCCGCTGTGGAGTCATGAAGTCACCGGCGAAGGCGCTGAGACGGCCAAGGCCGCTGATCAGCACGCGCATGCCGAGGATCGCCCCTGCCATCGCGGTCGTGAAGCCGAGGGCCGCCAGATGGTGACGGCCGAAGACGGTTATGACGCCCCAAGGCACGCCGTAGGCCACCGACAGGCCCACCAGGACGTAGAACTGGGAGGTGCGCAGGGCGAGGAGCGCTGTCCATTCGCCGCTGCCGGTTGGTCCGGACGGCGCCTCGACCTCAGGTTCGTTGCCGACGGCGCCGCCATCTGGCTCCTGGCCGACCCTCTCCGGCTCGCCTCGCATGAACGCCGCCGCCAGGACGGCCACGAAGGCCGAAGTACCGGCGATCACCAGCCAGCCCGTGCGCCAGTCGGCGAACCTGAGCATGCCCGGAGCGAAGAACCTCAGGGTCAGATAGCCGACCACGGCGCCGCCGGCGAGAATCATCGCCATGGCGCGGGAGCGATAGCGGATGAACCAGTTCGAGGCCAGCGCCTGGGCCGCGAGGATGGTGCCGATGCCGATCGCGATTCCGCCCACCACGGCGTACGCGAACATCGCGTCGGCGAACGAATCGGCCCGGCTCATGAGCCAGAAGGCGACGACTCCGACCACGGCGCCGAGGCTCATCATGGAACGGATCCCCCAGCGTCCGATCGCGAAGCCGGCCACCGGCCCGAGCCCGTGGTAGATCCAACTGAAGACACTGAAGATCAGACCGCCCTGGGTGTCGTTCATGCCGAGGTCCTGCTGCATCTCGGGCAGGAAGAAACCCCAGCAGTAGTACATCGGGGAGATGGCGAGGCCGTAGCAGGCCGAGCCCAGCCCGATCATCCGCCATCCGAGGAAGCGGCGGGGCGGGCTGCTCGTCATTCCCGCTTCCCCGTGTGTTGTCTGGTGAGGTCGGTGTCGTCGCTTACTGCCCGCGGATCGCTTCGAGACGGTCGTTGATCTGCCGTTCCAGCGCGGCGCCCGTCTTCACCTCGTCACCGAGTTCGAGGTACGCCTGCTTGTCCGGATCGAACTGGGGCCAGGCCGGGCGGCCGCCGCCGTTGGGATCGCCGGTGCGGGCGAACTGTACCCAGTAGTCGATCATCAGGGCCGCGAGAGCTTCGTCCGTGTCGTCGTAGTTCTCGCCCAGGAGCGTGTTGAAGACGTAGCCCAACTCGGCCGCGTGATGCGCGCCCCAGGCCGGGTTCTCGGGATTGACCCGGGTAAAGAAGTACTGGAACGCGGGTGACGAGACCTTGTCCATGCCGAGCAGCATCTTGCGGGTGCCCCGCAGGAACCAGGTGTCGGTGAGGAAGCGGTCGTGCTGCACCTTGAGCTCGTCGGCGTTGGACGACGGGTAGAGCTTGGCGACCTCCTCGGCGTCGTCGCCGTAGACGCCCTTGAGCATGGCCAGGAACTGCGCCCGCTCGGTCAGCGGCTGGAAGGCCATGAACATCGTGCCCTCGTTGCGGTTGGTGCCGGCGATCAGGGGCACGTCGTTCTGCTTGCCGGCCGCGTACCGATCCTCGCTCGAATCGGGCATGAAGGCCGTGCCGAAAGTGACGTGCGGTTCGTAGCTGCCGAGCGCGCCGCCCTGGGCGGTCCTGGTGATGATCGTGCCGGCGTCGAGGGCCCGCAGCGCGTCCGCGGTCTGTTCGGCGTCGTCGCCGAGCATCGCCTTGGCCCAGGCGACGCCGACATCCTCCGCGCTGGCGAGCGAACCGGCCGCTTCCTGGAGGGGACGGATGTTCGTGTCGGTGACCCACGGACTCTCCGCGATCGCCCGGTGGATGAGACCCTTCGCCTGCGGGCTCGCCATGAGGGCGTGGACGCTGGTGCCGCCCGCGGACTCGCCGAAGATCGTGACGTTGTCGGGGCCGCCCCCGAACCGGGCGATGTTCCGGTTGACCCACTCGAGTGCCGCGATCTGGTCGAGGAAACCGTAGTTGCCGGATGCGCCGCCGGCCTCCTTGGACAGCGCGGGGTGGGCGAGGTAGCCGAGCGGCCCGAGCCGGTAGTTGATCGACACGAGGACCACGCCCCTGGCGGCGAAGGCGGAGCCGTCATAGGGGACCTGGTTGCTCCAGCCGAGGCTCAGGCCTCCCCCGTGGATCCAGACCATCACCGGCCGCGGGTCGTCGCGTTCCCCGGCCGCCGTCCATACGTTCAGGAACAGGCAGTCCTCGGAATTCTCCGGCAGGGACTCGCCGGTCATCATGGCCAGAGCCGGGCTCTGAGGACAGATGGCGCCGAACTCGGTGGCTTCTCTGACGCCGCTCCACTTCGCCGTCGGTAGCGGCGCCTTCCAGCGCAGCTCGCCCTCGGGGGCCGCCGCGTAGGGAATCCCGCGATAGACGGTCAAGCCGCTCGCCTCGTCGAGGACTTCGCCGCGGAGCGAACCCGTGTCGATGTCGACTACGGCGTCGCTGCCGGCGGCGTTTGCACTCGATGCCGGCAGAGAGGTGATCGTGAGGACGGTCGCGGTGGCGAGGAGCGAAGCGACGGCTCGGAAGCGGCGGATGGTCATGAATCTCTCCCTCTCGATCCTTGGGGCCCGACTGTGGTGTCGAAGTCGGATGGCAGTCATCGCGGTTGGCCTGTTGCCGAAGGCGGCATCCTAGCGGAACGTCAAGGCCCGCAATTTTGAGGGAATTGCGGGAGGTCGCCTCAGCCACTAGGATTGGTCTGCGACCCGAAACGGCGTCCGCGAACACTGGCCTATTCAAAGGAGAGTTGGTCCATGTCAAGACACTCCGCAGGTACCGAGAAGATGAACGGACGGCTTGTTGCAGTCGTTGCAGGCAGCCTCCTGATCTTGCTGGCCGTTCCGCTGCAGGCCGGCGAAGCGAATGCGCCCGAGCCCGGGGCCGCGGCGGAGCTCGTCGCCTCCGGCCAGTTCCTTGAACCCTCCTGCGTCGAGAGCGCCACGGTCATGTGCCTGCACGAGGGCCGCTACGAGGCGACCATCGAGTTCACGGAACCCGATGGCGACGTCGGGCTTGCCATGGTGGCAAGACCCCGGACCAAGGACTCCGGCTTGTTCTACTTCTTCGGCCGCAACAACTGGGAGGTGCTGCTCAAGGTCCTGGACGCCTGCGGGTCCGATTTCGACAACCACTGGGTCTACGCCGCCTCGGCCAGCGACGTCGGCATGAAGCTGGTCGTTCGGGATACGACCCTCCCGGACGAGGTCGACGGCAGGATGAGCATCAGCTCGAGGACCTACACGTTCGCGCCCGTCAGCAGGAGGGTGCAGATGCCCGGTGAATCGGACGACGACTACGCGGCGAATGTCCTCGCGAAGGGACACCCGGCGCTGACGGCATCCGACGCGTTTCCCGATGCCTGCGGTTCCTAGTAGCTGACGCCGAATCCGGGGCCTTTCCGGCGAGCTGCGAGTTCTGGCTGCCCGTCCGGGGAGCGCCACGAGGCGGTGCGAACTGTACGTGCGCGGGGCCGCCGGTCGCCCGCAGCCGCCGGATGCTCCACGACCGGCTCGTGCCCTGCGTGTGCAGGGCTGTCGGTGTCCATGCTCAGTCGTTCAGCGCTGCCAGCAGCCGCAGACTCTGCCGCACCTCTTCCGGGGCAGCATCGGGGACGCCGCAGCGGGCGATCAGGTGGGTCATGCCGATCAGCCCTGTGTAGCGGTCGATGCCGTCGCGGACCTGCGGGAGATCGCCCACGAGGGCCCAGTTCTCGATGTCCAGGAGTTCCTCCTCGCTGACCCGGCGGCTGCCTGAGCGCGCCATGCGAACTGCCTGGGCGATCAGGCCGGAGCGGACGCGATCGCACGTCTGGCGGTCGTTCGAGACGAACACGGTGCGCATGACCGGCACGATGGGCCGCGGCGCGCCGGCAGGCAGAGCATCGCGGTGGACTTTGTGGTTCGATTCCAGGCGCTGGATCGTCTCAAGCGGCGCCGACAGGTAGGGCAGACCGAGCTCGCCAGCCTGCCGGAGGGCGAGCGGGCCGAAGGCGGCGACCCAGAGTTCGGGATGCGGCTGCTGCACCGGCAGCGGGGACAGGCGGATGCGGGTGCGTGCTTCCCCTTCGCCGACCTCGATTGCCTCCCCGGCCCAGGCCCGGCGCATCAGATCGAGCGAACGGGCGAATCGCTTCCGCTTCGTGCGCGGATCCACCCCGAAGGCGGCGAACAGCGCCGGGCGGAAACCGCGTCCCAGACCGAGGATCACCCGGCCGTTCGAGACCTGGTCGAGGACCGCGACATCTTCGGCGGCCTGGAACGGGTTCCGGATCGGCAGCAGATAGGACGTCGTGCCCAGGCGGAGCCGGCTCGTTCGCGCCGCCGCGGCTGCGAGAACGACGAGCGGCGACGGGCAGGAGGCGGCGCCGCTGAAGTGGCTCTCCGGCAGGAACAGGGAATGGAAGCCGAGTTGATCCGCGAACTCCGCCTGCTCGGCGATGGCGGCCGCCTGGTCGCCCAAACGGTCAACCCAGGGCGTGAGTCCGACCCGGATCCTGTTCGCTTCCTCCACCATCCGCCGGCCCGGCGACGCCGATCAGGCGCGCCAGTCGCTGAAGCTCTTGCCCTGGGCGGCCAGGTCGGCCAGCAGACCTGACGGCTGCCAGAAGTCGTCACCGCTCTCGCCCGCGAACTCGCGCATCCGGTCGACGATCTTGCCCAGGCCGACGCCGTCGCCCCAGTGCATCGGGCCGCCCCGGTAGATCGGCCAGCCGTAGCCGTTGACCCAGATCACGTCGATGTCGGAGGGCCGGATGGCGATACCCTCTTCGAGGATCTTCGCGCCCTCGTTCACCATGGGGTAGAGGCAGCGCGCGAGGATCTCCTCCTCGCCGACCTCGCGCGGGGCGATGCCCCGGGCGGCGCCGAAGTCGCTGATGATCTGCAGGACCTCGGGATCGGGCGCGGAGGCGCGCGTCTCCGGGTCGTAGACGTAGTAGCCGCGACCGTTCTTCTGACCGCGCCGGCCGGACTCGCACAGGATGTCGCGGATGTCGCGGGACGCCGACTCCTTCTCGTTCCAGCCGATGTCCAGGCCGGCGAGGTCGCTCATGGCGAACGGGCCCATGGGGAAGCCGAAGTCGTACAGGACGCGGTCGACGTCGTAGTACTTGGCGCCTTCCTGGATGATCCGCTGCGCCTGCGTCTGGCGCTGGAAGAGGATCCGGTTGCCCACGAAGCCGCGGCAGACGCCGACCAGCACCGGCGCCTTGCCGATCTGCTTGGACAGGGTCATCGAGGTGTGGATCACGTCCTTCGCCGTCTTCTTGCCGCGCACCACCTCGAGCAGGCGCATGATGTTCGCGGGCGAGAAGAAGTGCATGCCGATCACGTCCTCGGGCCGGCTGGTGGCGGCTGCGATCTCGTTCACGTCGAGGGCCGATGTGTTCGTGGCCAGAATGGCGCCCGGCTTCACGATCCGGTCCAGGCTCGCGAAGATCTCCTTCTTGAGATCCATGTTCTCGAACACCGCTTCGATCACCAGGTCGCAGTCGGCGAGGGCCTCGCGGTCGGTGACGCCGTTCAGCAGGCCCATGCACTGGTCGACCTGGTCCATCGTCATCCGGCCGCGCTTGGCGGTGCGCTCGTAGTTCTTGCGGATGACGCCGAAACCGTGGTCGATGCGGCTCTGGTCGGCCTCGACGATCGTCACGCCGATGCCGCGGTTGGCGAAGTTCATCGAGATGCCGCCGCCCATCGTGCCGCAGCCGAGCACGCCGACCTTCTCGATCTTGCGCATCCGGGTGTCGCGCGGCACGTCGGGCACCTTGGCGGCCTGGCGCTCGGCGAAGAAATAGTAGCGCTGGGCGATCGACTGCTTGCCCGCCATGAGCTCCGCGAACAGGCGGCGCTCGTAGTCGAGCGCCTCATCGAACGACATGTCGAGGCCGGCCTCGATCGCTCGCACATTGGCCTCCGGCGCCTCGAATCCGCGCGTGCGCCGGGCGATCTTGCGCCGGAAACCATCGAAGATCTCGTTCCGGTTGGCGCGGGCCTCGTTGACCTTCTCCTCGAGGTCGCGGATCTTCTTGAGCGGCCGGTCTTCGGCGATCACCTTCTCGGCGAAGGCGACGCCGCCCTCGAACACGTCGTCCACGATCTCGTCGATCAGGCCGCCCGCCAGGGCTTCCTGGGCGCCGATCGGGTTGCCGACGGCGCACATTTCGAGCGCCTTCTTGTAGCCGACCAGACGCGGCAGGCGCTGGGTGCCGCCGGCGCCGGGCAGGAGGCCCAGCTTGACCTCGGGCTGGCCGAACCGCGCAGAGGCGACGCCGACCCGGTAGTGGCAGGCCATCGCCGTCTCCAGGCCGCCGCCGAGCGCGGTGCCGTGAATCGCCGCGACGACCGGCTTGGAGGACTGCTCCATCGCCTCGATCGCCTCGCCCAAACCCGGCGCCTGCATCGGCTTGCCGAACTCGGTGATGTCGGCGCCGGCGATGAAGGTGCGGCCCTTGCAGACCAGGAGCACGGCGGCCACGTCGTCGTCGGCCGCGGCCCGGGCCAAACCCTCGACCATGCCGGCGCGCACGCCGTGGCTGAGCGCGTTGACGGGCGGGTTGTCGATGACGATCAGGGCGACTTCGCCGCGGACTTCGTAGTCGACCATGTCTGTCAGTGGGGTCATGCTTCTGGTTACTCCTGTTCTGGTTACTCCTGGCGCGGCTGGCGCGCCGGTCTGTGTCAGGTGATGGTTCGCTGAAGGGAGCGGAATGGTAGCGACTTATCCGCCCTCGTCGAGGTGTTCCAGAAAACGGCGGATGCGGGCCGCGTTCTCGCCGAGATCGCCGACTCCGATCTGCGATACGGAGCGGACGTCGATCGCCGCACGGCCGCCGTCCGCGCGGACCCGGACGGCGACGAAGTCGACAAAACGAAACCAGGGTGTTACATGCGAGAATTCGAACCGGCCGTTCCCGGCCTCCGCGTGCAGCAGCTCCCAGCCGAGTTCCCCCGCCGTGTGCCGCACCCGCCATTGCGCTTCCGCCGCACTGATGTCCAGGCGGAGGGTGTCGAGGTCCGGATAAGCCTCTCGTTGAAGGTCGGGAACGCCAGCGCCGCCGCTGGGATAGGCGAAGGCTTCGCCCCGACTGTCTTGGTCAGCGGCCGCGTCGAAGGTCGGCGGATCGCCGATGTTGGTCGTGATGTCGTGGATCGCGGGGGCCTGAGCGGTCTCGTAGCTGAGTGCGAAGACGAATCCGATGATCGCCAGGGAAAGAAGCACCCCACCCCAAGCTTGGGCGGCGCCGCCGCGGCGGTGCCGCCGTGTCCGAAGCAGCCCGATCAACCCCAGCAGCAAGGCGACCAGCAGGATCGCGGGCATCAGAAACGCGAACAGGCCGAGGCCTGCGAACGGCTCGATCAGGCCGAATCTGGCGCCAAGAACGCCGACCAGCCCGGTCACCAGGGCAAGGCCGGCTACCAGTGGCGAGGCGAGGGCGGCGAACGAGTTCATGGCGCGCGGAGGGTAACAGGCCCGGACTTGTTACGGTTCGAATGCCCGTCTCCCTCTGCTCAAAGCGCCGCCGTCTTCATCACCGTGCAGGAAGTGCCCTCCGCCGACGCTGTTTCCTGCCGCAGCCGACTGGTCCGACGTCTTGCCTCGAGCCTGACCGTGGTCGCTCTGGTGAGCGCCTGCGGCGCGCGTGGGGTGGAGGATGGAGAGGTCCGGCGGCCGCACATCGTTCTCTACGTCGTCGACACGGTCCGCGCCGACCGCCTCGGGGTTTACGGTTACACGAAACCGACCTCGCCACGGCTGGACGGGTTCTCGCAAGACGCGGTCGTGTTCGAGAACGCCTACGCCCAGTCGTCCTGGACCCGGCCGGCGGTGGCGTCCCTGTTCACCGGCCTGCTGCCGCCGGCGCACCGGACCGTCGGCCGCCGTTCCGTACTCCCCGAGGAAGCGACGACCCTTGCCGAGATCCTGGCTGACAACGGCTACGAGGGCCTGGGGCTGGTCCGCAATCCGAACGTCGGCCGCGCCTTCGGATTCGCCCAGGGCTTCGTGCGCTTCCGCAGCGAGGACCGCGACCGCGACGAGACGATGCTCGACCGGGTGCGGCTGTGGCTCGACGAACGGGAGAATGCCGAGGAACCGTTCTTTCTCTACCTGCACGCGATCGACCCGCACGGTCCCTACGATCCTGCGCCCGAGTTCGAGCGGATGTTCGACGCCGGCGGCGGGCCTGCGCACTACCGCACGGTCCGCTACCTGCTGCAGTTGAATCGGGGCGAGGTGGAGCCCGATCCGGGCACGGCGGCCGCGCTCTCCCGGCTCTACGACGCCGAGGTGGCTCAGAACGATCGCGCCTTCGGCGATCTGCTGGACGAGCTCGAGGAGCGCGGTCTGGCCGAGGACACCGCCGTGGTCTACGTCTCGGACCACGGCGAGGAGTTCCAGGAGCACGGCCGCTGGGAGCATGGACTGTCGCTGTACGAGGAGGTTCTGCGGATACCGCTCGTCATGAGCCTGCCCGGGGTGTCGCCGCGCCGTGTCGAGGCGCCGGCGCAGCACGTCGACCTGGTGCCGACGCTGCTCGCCTACCTCGGCATCGAGGCGCCGCCGACCGACGGACGCGATCTGCTGGCGGAGCGCCGCCGCGGGGACGATCCGCCGGACGTCTTCGTTCATCTCGACGTTGACGGGCATCGGGCCGCCTCGGTGATCCGGGGCCGCTACAAACTCGTTCTGCCGCAGTCACCCTCCCAAGGGACGGAGCCGATGCTCTTCGACCTGGAAGCCGATCCCGGCGAACTCGAGGATCTGGCTGCTGAGCGGCCCGCCATCGTCGAACGGATGTTCGACCTGCTGGCCGAGCGAAACCTGGCTGACGCGGTCGAATCCGGCGTCGAGATCGAGGAAGAGCAGATGGACGAGGACCTGCGGAGGCGGCTCAGGGCGCTCGGGTACGTGGAGTGAGGGATTCGGTCCGGTAGTGGACGGGGTTTGGAATCGGCAGGCGATCGGTTGGATCGAGTAGGCTTGCCGTTAGCGCAAGTCGCTTGTCTGGGAGGTGAGGGTTGAGTTGCTCTTCGAGTCTCTGTTCCCACACGTGGACCGAACCGTCGACGGAGTTGCCGCGCCTGCTTGCGACCGCGGCGTGTGCGGTGCTGACCTTGGTGGTCGCGCCGGCCGCTTCCGCGCAGTCGCCGGGCCTGTTCATCCCGCTTGAACTCGAGCGGTCGGCCACGGCAGCCGTCGCGGGGGAGTCGGTTCGGAATGTAGCGAAGCGCGAGCGCCTCGTGACGATCGATTTCGCGGCGTTGGAGCGCGTTCGCGCGTCCCTCTCGCAGCCGGCCGCGGTGCCCGCGGCGCTCACACTCAACCTCTTCGAGGACACGACATACGAGGTGGTCGTCGAGCGAACGGAGCCGACCTTCTCCGGCGGCTACTCGATCGCCGCTCGAATCGTGGGCGAGCCTCTTGGCAGGGCAACGCTGGTCGTGAACGGAATGACGGTGGCGGGTACGGTACGGACGATTGGCGGAACCTGGCGGATCCGGCCGGCGGGCAACGGTCGAGTAGCCGTCGGTGAGGTGGACGCATCGAAGCTGCCCCCGCTGTGCGCGGTCGAGGACGTGCACGAGCGGGGAGTCCGCTCCTCCGTCGAGCCATGGTAAGGCCGTTGGGTCTGCGCCGCGGTTCGGCTGTCTGGGCAGGAGGACTGGTTGTCCTCTGGGGGCGGCCCTTTCCCTTGCTCTGGCGTCCGCCTCGTGGGCGCAGGGCAGCGTGGCGGGGGACCGGGCCGCGCTCGTGGCCTTGTACGACGCGATGGACGGACCGAACTGGAGGGAACACGCCAGAGCAAACTGGCTGAGCGACAAGCCGCTCTCGGATTGGTACGGCGTGAGCACGGATAGCAGGGGTCGCGTCACGCGCCTAGAACTCGGAAGCGTGACGGGCAGCCCGAATGGCACGATTCCGGCGGCCTTGGGTGATCTGACTGAGCTGCGAAGGCTCCAACTCTGGACGAACCGGCTGACCGGGAGAATCCCGCCCGAACTCGGCCGGCTGAGGAACCTCGAGCTGCTCGGGCTCGAAAGCAACCTGTTGACGGGCGAGATTCCAGATTCACTTGGGAACCTGTCCGAACTCACTCACCTTGCTCTGAGCGCAAACGCGCTGACGGGCGAGATTCCTGCGGCTTTGGCGAACCTCTCTCGCCTCACCGGCCTCAAACTGTCCAAGAACGATCTGACCGGTTCCATTCCCGAGTGGCTGGGACGCCTCGAGGGCCTCTTCCAGTTGGAACTCGGTTCAAACCGTCTGCGGGGGACGATTCCGGCCTCCCTCGGCGACGCCCGATTGAACTATGTGGATCTGAGCTTCAACGCCGGCCTGTCCGGTCCGTTGCCTTCCGGCTTTGCCGAGCAGGACTTCCTGTCGACCTCGACATCCACGGCACGCGGATCTGCGTCCCGGCGCAGGGTCCCTTCCAGAACTGGGCGCCCCGCGGCCAGTTCGACTCGTCGGGGCTGGTCTGCGACACAAAGCCAAGCGCCGTGCCGGTCGTCGATGTGGCGGTCTTCTATACCCGGGCTGCACGCGAAGCGGCGGGCGGCGTCTCCGAGGTCGAGGCGGTCATCGACCTGATGGTGGCCGAGACGAACCAAGCCTATGCGGACAGCGGCGTCCAGATGCGTATCGCCCTGGTTCTGAAGGAAGAAACGGACTGGGTGGAGTCCGGGAGTTCGCTACTGGACATGAACACGCTGGCCCGCCCGGACCTCTCGCCCAGGTCGTTGCGTCGGAAATGGGACGAGGTTGGCGCCGACGTGATGCATGTCATCGTCGGGGACGCCGACGCGTGTGGCGTGGCGCGTATAGCCGCACGAGCGCGCAACGCCGCCGGTCTGACCTACGTTGCCTGCGACAGCCTCGTCATGGCTCACGAACTCGGCCACAACATGGGACTCAGTCACGATCGCGCGGCTGACTGCGCGCCAGGTAGCCTGTGCGGTGGACGGGCGCACTACCCATACGGCTACGGATACGTGAACCAGGAGGGCTTCAAGGGGGACGCTCCGCCCGCTGCCCGCTGGTACACGGTCATGGCCTACGCCGAACAGTGTGCCCAGGAGAACCACTTCGACTGCGAGCAACTGGCGTTCTTCTCCAATCCCGCAAGAACTCACGGGGGTGATCGGCTGGGCGTTCCTGGGGAACACGACACGACCGGTAGGCACGGCCCGGCGAACTCGGCTCGCGCTCTCAACGAGGTCCGCCATTCCGTGGCGAGCTTCCGACCGAGCCGCCGGCCGGATGGCGAGCCCCCGGACCCCGAACCCCCGGATCCCTGCGTGGCCGACGCGGGGACGGACGATACCGGCCTGTTCTGGTTCTTCGACCCCGACAACTGGGAAGTGCTCATCAAGGTGCTGGACGGCTGCGCCCAGAACGGTCGCGTCTGGGTCTTCGGGGCCTCGACAACGGATCTGGGCTACCGGGTCGTGGTGACGGACACGATGACGGGCGAGATGAAGGAGTACCGGAACGAGCCGGGTTCCCGGGCGCCGGCGATCACGGACAGCGCTGCCTTCCCGGGGGGCTGCAACGGCGGCTGAGCGAGAGGGGGCCGGCGGCGGCTCAGAACCGGTCGGGCGCCAGCTCTCGCAGGCTGCCGGCCAGCAACTCGACCCCTTCGTTGATCCTGGAGACGGAGGGACAGGCGTAGGCCAGGCGAAGGAACGGCACGTCTTCGCCTCCCGCGTGGTAGGCGGCGCCGTAGCCGTAGTCGAGGCCGCGCCGCTCGGCGAGCGCGTAGAGCGCCTCGCGGTCCACGTCCTCGGGCAGGCCAACCCACAGGAACATGGCGCCGGCGGGCTTGCGCCACGTGCAGATCCGGCCGAGCTGCTCAGCGAGCGCCGCAAGCAGCGCGTCGCGCTTCGGTAGCAGGGCGGCGTTGTTGCGCTCGATCTGAGCTGGCAGGCGACCGCGTAGCAGTTCCGCCACGATGCTCGACGAGAGCGTGCTTTGGCCGGCGTCGAAGCGCTGATCGAGAAGCCGCTGCTGCAGCGGCTGCCTGGCCAGGAAGTAGCCGATCCGGACCCCGGCGCCGAGGATCTTGGATAGCGATCCGATGTAGACGACCCCCTGTCCCTCGGCGAGCGTGTAGAGCGATTGCGGCGGTCGCGGCTCGTCGTCGTAGTGGACGTCGGCGTAGCAGTTGTCCTCGACCAGGAGGACGTCGAACTCGCGCGCGGCCTCGATCATCTCGAGGCGGCGCTCGCGGGGCATCACGGCGCCGGTCGGGTTGTGGTAGGTCGGCAGCGTGTAGATGAATCGCGGCTTGTTGCCGGCCGCTTCGAGGCGTTCCAGCGTCCGGCGTAGTGCGCCGATGTCCATGCCGTCTTCGTCGGTGGGCACGCCCACGAGGCGGTAGCCGAGCCCCCGGTAGGCGCCGAGCGTGCCCGAGTACGTCGTCTCCTCGGTGATGACGATGTCCCCGGGCCGCTCCATCAGAACCCGGCCGACCAGTGTGACAGCCTGCATCGAGCCGTTCGTCAGGGCGATTTCGTCCGGGTCGAACGCCGCGCCCTCGCGGTCCGCTTCGCGCTGGGCAAGCACCTCGCGCAGGCCGAGATGGCCGAGGTCGCCGGGGTAGAGGGCGAAGTCCTTCCCGATGTCGAGAATCGCCCGGCCGGCCGCCTCGGCCATCTCGGCCGCCGGGAAGGCTTCGGGCGCGGTCATGCCGACCCGCATCGGAATCGGGTCGGCCGAGCTATCTGCGGCAGGCTTGGGTTCAACCATGGCGGCGGCACTGTAGCAGCGCCGGGCGGGCTGGTAGAGCCGCCAAACCCGTCGCAGGCTCCGTCTCCGGCCCCAGCCCCACCTCACCGGAAGCTTGCGCCTCGGAACTCACTCCGTTACGTTCTGTGGCGCAAGCTTCCGGCCTGCCGCTTCCCTCGACACAAACGGTTACGGCCTCTCATGGGCTGCAAGGAGAACGGACGATGAAGGACCTGTTCAACCTCACCGGCAAGGTGAGCGTCATCACCGGATCGACGAAGGGGATCGGCAAGGCGATCGCCGAAGCCCTGGCTGCCTTCGGCTCGAAGGTGGTCATCTCGAGCCGCAAAGCCGATGCCTGCGAGGCGGTTGCGGCCGGGATCAACGAGAGCGGCGGCGAGGCCATGGCCCATACCTGTCACGTCGGTCACAAGGATCAACTGGAGCGCCTGGTTGCGGCGACCCGGGAGCGCTGGGGGAAGATCGACAACCTGGTCGTCAACGCCGCGGTCAACCCGTACTACGGTTCGAGTCTCGGCATTCCCGACTCGGCGTTCGACAAGGTGATGGAGGTCAACATCAAGAGCGTCCATTGGCTGTGCCAGATGGTGATTCCGGAGATGCAGGAGCGCAAGGACGGGTCGATCGTCATCGTGTCCTCGGTCGGCGGTTTCCGCGGCAGCTCGATGCTCGGCGCCTATGCAATCTCCAAGGCCGCCGACATGCAGCTCGCGCGCAACCTGGCGGCCGAGTTCGGTCCCGACAACATCCGCGTCAACGCTGTCTGCCCGGGACTCGTGAAGACGAACTTCGCGCGGGCACTGTGGGAGGACCCGAAGCGGGAGCAGGCGGTCGCCGCGAGAACACCGCTTCGGCGCCTCGGCGAGCCGGAAGACTGCGCGGGCATCGCGGTCTATCTCGCGTCGCGTGCGGGCTCGTGGACCACGGGCCAGACCTTCACCGTCGACGGCGGAGTCGTGGGCTGCGGTTGATTCGGTTCTTCGGTGCCCTCGTCCTTCTCGGTGGCGCGGCGTTCGCGCAGCAGGCCGATGATGGGCGGGGCGCCGTGTTCCTCGCCAGCGGAGCCCGGGTCGGCGAGGTGAACGCTACATCGGCCGTCGTCTGGACCCGGACGACGGCCGAACCGCAGCGGCGGGCTGGAGAGGAGATTTCCGGCCGGCCGATCGTGACGCTCGAGCCGGGAGTCGACGTGTCGGCGCTCGAAGGAGCGGTCCCCGGGGCGCCGGGTGAGGTCAGGGTGGCGGTGAGTCGTCGGGACGGCGGTGCTGAAGTACAGGTGGTCGACTGGCGGCCGACCGAGCTGGATCGCGACTTCACCCGTCAGATTCTGCTCGACGACCTGGCCGCCGACACCGCGTATCTCGTCACGGTCGAGGCACGGCCGGCCGCGCCGGAGGCCGAGGCGACGGCTCTCGAAACGGTGGCGTTCCGGACCGCACCGGGGCCGGACCAGCGGCGGCCGATTCGCTTCGCCGCGATGACCTGCCAGTACTACGGGCGCCGCGACCGCACGGACGGCTTCCAGATCTACCCGTCGATGGCCGCCGGCGGGCCCGACTTCTACCTGTCCATCGGCGACAACGTGTACTACGACAACGAGTCCCCGCGCGTCACCTCCGTGGAGTTGGCGCGCTACCACTGGCAGCGGATGTTCACCCTGCCGGCGGTGGCCACCTTCCTGCGTTCGGTGCCCGGCTACTGGCTCAAGGACGACCACGACCTGTTGCGGAACGACTCCTGGCCCGGGATCGAACCGGGCATCTCCGCGCCGATGACGTTCGAGGAGGGGCTGGCGGTGTTCGCGGAACAGACGCCGGCACCCGAACGTCCCTACCGGACCGTCCGCTGGGGCAAGGGGCTGCAACTCTGGCTGGTCGAGGGCCGTGACTTCCGTTCGCCCAACGACATGCCGGACGGCCCCGGCAAGACGATCTGGGGCGCCGAACAGTGGCAGTGGCTGCAGGAGTCGCTGCTCGCAAGCGACGCGGACTGGAAGGTCCTCGTCTCGCCCACGCCGATCGTCGGCCCGGACCGCGCCAGCAAGGCGGACAACCACGCCAACGCCGCCTTCAGCCATGAGGGTGACGCGATTCGCGAGTGGTTCCGCGCGAACATGGACGACCGCTTCCTCGTCATCGTCGGCGACCGCCACTGGCAGTACCACTCGGTCCACCCGGAGACCGGACTGCAGGAGTTCTCCGTCGGCCCGGCCAGCGACGCCCACGCCGGCGGCACCCCGGGCGAGGACGCCGAGTACCACCGCTTTCACCGCGTCGGCGGTGGTTTTCTCAGCGTTCAGGTCGACTGGGTCGCCGCGCGGCCGCGGATCGTGCTCCGGCACCGCGACGTGTTCGGCCGGGTGGTGTACGAGGTCGAGCGTTCGGGTTTGTAGGCGATCCGTGCCGTCAGTCGGTACCGTGCGGCTGCTAGCTTCCGTCGTCGACCCTTGAAGGAGGACTCTGAATTGTCCACAACCCTCGCTGAAATCGCACCCGGCGGACCGGTCTTTGGAGTCCTGATCTAGCGCATTGTCGCTTCGGTGAGTCGGCGCTTGAAGTCGGCGGGCGACACGATGGGGACGGCGAACTCCCTTCTGAGAGAGAGAACGTCTGCATCGCCAGTGACTAGGGCGTCCGCGCGGGCGACGAGTGCGAGTAGCAGAAAGGGACGGTCCAACGGGTCACGGCACGCCGGAATCGCTGGCGGAGGGTCAGGTACGACGACTGCCTCACAGAAGGGGAGGTAGTCGTCCAAGAGGTCTTGCTGCTCAGCTTCGTTCAGCCTGAACCTGGGGTACGTGAGCACGCGGACAAGCTCGGTCGTAGTGTCCCGGCTGGCCAGGGGGCGGATTCGGCCCGAGCGCCAGGCGCTGCGCAGCCACGACACGCGCCCGGTAGGGAACACCAGGGCCGAAAGCAGGACGTTCGTGTCGAGAACGGCTCTGACCGGCGTCATTCGCCCGAGCGGGCCCAACGGACGGCATCGGTGACGTCGGCCTCCGAGATCCCGAGTTCGGCGAGTTTCGCCCGTACTGCATCGGCGCGGTTGATGCGCACGGGTGTCAGCACGATGCGGCCGTTCTCGGTGGTCACATCGAAGTAGTCGGTGGCGTCCACCGCGGCGGTGGCCGCCTTTGGGAGGGTCAACTGGTTCTTGGACGTCAGTTTGGCAAGCATGAGTGGCCTCCCGTAGCGCGAGGAAAGGAAACAAGGATACCTTACATCCACGAAACGTCGTCGCCGAATGCCGGCGCGACCCTCTACCGGAAGTGCCTGCGATGCTGGTGTGCCGAGCCTAAGGGGTAAGGGTTGGCTTCAGTCCTCCAGCCAGCACCCAATGTGCTGAGCGAAGATCTCGAAGTCCCCCAGATTCTCACCCACGAATCGGGCAACCCGGTCCAGGTCGAGGTCGAGATAGCCGTAGACGATGATGTTCCGGAAGCCGGCGACGGCGCGGAACTGCTCGCCGAAGTCCGCGGGTAGTACGGCTGACGCGACGAGGGAGTCGATGGAGTCTCCGTAGGTCGGCGGGTCGTGGCCTTCGGTCGACGCTACGTGGCTGGCTATGTCGAGTGCGTTCTGGATGCATAGCAGAAGGCCCCGTTCGACTGCCCAGCGTCGGCTCGTGTCGGTGCGCAGTGACCGCACCGATGCGCCTTCGTGCCGCCGCAGTTCGCGGAGTGCGCCGCGCAGCGCGGCAAGATGCCGCTCGATGATCTCCGGCTGGACTTGGCCCGGGCTCACTCCTGGCGGTTCCTGTTCGCGTAGCGGCGCGCGGCGGCCTGTTTCTTCAGTTGCGGGACGAAGTCGAAGTAGCGCGAGAGAGCGTAGCCGGCGCGGGTGGTCGTGGCCTTCAGGTCGCGGGTCACCAGCAGCTTGCCGTCGCGCAGGACGCGGCGGTAGAGCAGGGGCGGCGCCCGGTTCAGCAGGACGACGTCGATGTCGTTCGTTCCCAGCTCGGTCATGAGGTCGGTGATGAGTTCCGCGTCGTAGCCGTAGGGGCCCGGCTCGACCAGGTCTTCGTCGATGAACACGGCGACGTCGATGTCGCTCAGAGCGCCCGCGTCTCCTCGCGCCTGCGAACCGAAGAGGTAGGCGTCGAGAATCTCGGGCCGAGGCTCCAGGGCGCGGGTCAGGCGGGCCTGGAGATCCGTGTCCTCGGTGCTCGTTCTTCCGGATTGCGCCTTGCCCGTCATCGGTAGCTCCAGGAAGTGGGGGTCGCGCCAGGGCTTGGGCGTATCGTACAGGCGACTCGAGGTGTCGGTCCGGTGAAGGCGGTCGACTGCTAGGGTACGCCGCCCTCGTGCAACGAGGAGGATCCGGGAATGGCCGCATCACTAGCCGAAGCAGCACCCGCATTTGTCGACATGGCTCACCGGATCGTCTGGTGCACGGCCGCGACGGTTGACCGGGCCTACCGTCCCCGCTCCCGCGTCCTCCACCCCATCTGGGAGCGGGAAGACGGCGTCCTCACCGGCTGGGTCGGCACGGGTCCGACGGCGACCAAGCGTGCTCACCTCGAAACCAGCCCATACGTTTCGTGCAACTACTGGGCCGAGAACCACGACACGTGCGTGGCGGAGTGCCGGGCGGAGTGGGCGCTCGACCTGCCCACGCGGGAGCGGATCTGGAACCTGTTCAAGTCCGCGCCGCCGCCGGTCGGTTACGACCCGGCCATAATCCCGGATGGGACGGCCCCGACAGTCCGGGGTTCGCCGTGTTACGCCTGACCCCGTGGCGGCTTCGTGTCATGCCGGGGACGGTGCTGCTATCCGGCGAGTGGGACCTACTCAGTTGGACGGCGGATTCGGATTCGTAGAGTCGGCGTCGCTGTCGTCAAGGGGCTTTAGCACCTTGATACGCGGGGCCAGGACATGGTGCATGCGGTTCAGGCGGTCCGCGAGCCACTCGTGCTGCTTGGGCCAGTCGGACTCGTCGGTTGGGTCGCACTTCCTGTAGACCGCTACACGGCAGGAACCGGCTTTCGGTAGCGCCTCCCACTCCAACTCGAAGTCGAGTTGGCGCTCGATCGCGTCGCAGTCTCGCTTCAGCGAGGCGAAGTAGGCGTTAGCGTCAAGAGCAGGCGCCTGCTTCTTCAGGACGGCGTGGTGGAAGTACAGTTCGGCGCGAATCCACGCAGCTTGTGAGTTCGTGCCGGCGGCGAGATGGAAACCGCTTCGGCCTATTGCAACGACCGAATAGGAGTCTGACCGAGGCTTCTGTGGTCTTGCGGGACCCTTGGCCGAGAGCAGGACCTCTCGGAACGCCCGCCAGTAGCGGAGCTGCACCTCCTTCATCGGAGACAGTTCGGGGGTTCGGACGACCTCCCGCGACCAGTCGTTCGGTTTGGCGACGAGGTTCAGTCTTGGCGCCGACCTGGAGTTGTCGATGCGCCAGAGTTCCAGTTCCACGCCGAAGAAGTCCGTGTCCTCGGAAGTGGCGTTGAGCCAGTCCAGAGCTGCACGATGCTCGTCCCGGAACCGACCGGCGATCCAGACGACCGTCTGGGCCTTGACCCCCGCTCCGTAGGTGATGAGCTTGCCGAGGTGGTCGTGGTCGCTAACTCCGAGTTGATTCTCGACGACAACGGTGCCCCCAATGCCCTCGCAGACCAGATCGGCTCGGTAGCTTCCGACTCTCTTCTCGGTGCCCTTGACTTCCAAGTCGTCGCCAAGGCCCAGCGAGTCGGAGAGCAGTTCGAGGTTGCTGGCGAGCCATGGCGTCAGGTCTGCCGCTTCGTTGCGCCAGACTTCTCGGAGCTCAACCTTCTGCATCGTGCCCAGCTTGGGTTCTTCTGCGTCCAAGGTGGCTTCTCCCTTTCTATGCCGAGGCGGCGTTCTCTCGGGTGGCTACTCGGTTGAGCGGGCCCAGTGGGTGGCGTCGGCGATAGCCGCTTCCGAGATCCCCGATCCGACAGCCTTGGAGCGCACGGTGTCGGCGCGCCCGGAACGGACTTCCGCGGGAACGGTGCGGCCGTTCTCTACCCTTGTCTCAGGGGGAGGAGTGAGTTCGATCGGGGCGGCAACAGCCCTGGACCTCCTTGATCGAATGCCGGATGTCGGTTTGTCGGACATGTTGAGGGACTCCGTAGTCGTCGGACGCTATCCGGTCGGCTGATGGCCTGTAGGACTCGGAGCCAGGGACCGCGGCCTGTTTCTCTTCAGATCACAGCCATCGGCACCGCCAGCCCGGCCACCGGCGCGCGGGTGCGGAAGATCGAGCCGCTGGTTTCGGGATCGTCCGGGTCGCCGGCGGTGACGACGAAGACGTCGCGCCGGTCGCTGCCGCCGAAGCAGACGCTGGTGATGTTTCTGGCGGGAACTTCCAGGTGGCTGAGGATCCGACCTTCCGGATCGAAGAGGGTGACGCAGCCGCCGGCGAAGCAGGCGACCCAGAGGCAACCGTCTTCGTCGACCGCGAGACCGTCCGGACGGCCGCGGTCGGGCGAGGCGAGAGCCCGGCGGTTGACGCACCGGCCGTCGTCGGTGATGTCGTGGGCGACGACGTGGTTGTGGGCGGTGTCCGCGTGGTAGAGCGTGCGGCCGTCCGGTGAGAAGCCGATGCCGTTGGTCAGGCTGATGTCGCCGTAGAGCTCGGTCGCATTGCCCTCGGACTCGATTCGCCAGCACTCGCCGGGAGTCCGCTCGCGGCTTCCTGTGAACGGGCTCGTGCGCATCGTGCCGCAGATGATTCGGCCCCGAGCGTCGACGAAGATGTCGTTGAAGCCGGGCGTGTCCGGCGGGTCGAACAGGATCCGCGTCACGCCGTCCCGAACGTGGCAGATGTTGCGGCCGGAGCAGACGATGCCGCCGTCGGCGTGAAGGGCGATGCCGCCGACGCCGCGGCGCTTGGGCACGACGGTCTCGATGTCGCCGTCCGGGCTGCGGCGGTAGACGCCGCCGTTGTGGACATCGCTGAAGTACAGGCGGTCCGCTGCGTCGACGCGGGGGCCCTCGATCAGGGTATAGCCGGACGCCAGGAGTTCCATGGGGCGGGCACTGTAGCAGCGGTGGAGCCGGAGGCCGGCGCTGCGCGCCGGATGCGGGCAGGATGCCCGCGTTCCCAGGGCGGAGACTTGGACCGTTCTCTTTAGCGCCACCGTATGCCGAGCCAGGCGGCGGGGTGGAGGAAGATGAGCACGGTGATGATCTCCAGCCGCCCGATCCACATGTTGAGCGCCAGGTAGACCTTGATCGGATCGGAGAAGTGGGCGTAGTTGTTGAACGGTCCGACGTTTCCCAGGCCCGGGCCGATGTTGCCGAGGGTGGCGATGCTGGCGGTCACCGCGGTTGGCATGTCCGTACCGGCCAGTCCGACGACGCCGACGCTCACGGCGAACAGCACGAGGTAGAGCAGCAGGAAGGACACGACGGCGTGGATCACGTCGTCGGGCACTCGCCGGCCGTCCAGGCGCAGCGGCCGTACGGCGCGCGGGAAGACGGTCTGGAACAGTTCGAGCAGGGTCGACTTCGCGATCAGCCATACCCGCACCAGCTTGGGGCCTCCGGCCGCGGAGCCGCCGCAGCCGCCGCAGAACATGAGCAGCAGCAGGATGGTCTGACTCGCCTGCGCCCACAGCGCGAAATCCTCGGTCGCGAATCCGGTTGTAGTGATGATCGCGACCGCCTGGAAACCCGCGCGCCGCAGGGTGTCCTCCGACAGGGCGTCGGTCGCCATCCACTCCCACAGCGGTACTTCGTCGCTCTTGAGGGTGCAGGCCAGAAGCAGGGTCGCGGCGACGACGATCAGGAGGTAGAGCCGGAACTCCTCGCTGCGCAGCAGGGTCAGCGGGCGGCCTCGGACGGCCTGGAACTGGAAGGCGTAGTTCGCTCCGGCGAGCAGCATGAAGGCGATCACGGTCCACTCGATCAGGCTGCTGCTGTAGCCGCCGATGCTGCTCGGATGAGGAGAGAAGCCTCCCGCCGACACGGTGCTCAAGGAGTTGCAGATGGCGTCGAAGGGCGGCATGCCGAACCGGATCAGGAGGCCGATTTCGAGAGCGGTCAGGCCGACGTAGAGCGTGTACAGGTAGAGCGCCGTGTTGCGGATGCGAGGTGTGAGGCGCTCCTCCGTGGGCCCGGGTGCTTCGGCGAAGAACATCTGCCGGCCGGCGATGCGGAGCGCGGGCAGCACGGCGATGAAGAGGGCGATGATGCCCATGCTGCCCACCCACTCGCTCAGGCTGCGCCACAGGAAGATGCCTTCGCTCACCGCGGCGAAATCGGTGAGGATCGTGGCGCCGGTGCCGGTCAGCCCCGACATCGACTCGAAGAGCGCATCGGCGGGGGCGAAGCCGTTCACGGAGTAGGGAATGGCGCCGATCATCACCAGGAAGAGCCAGGCCACGGCAACGGTCGCCAGACCTTCCATTCGCCGCATTTCGAGGCCGCGTCCGGGCAGCAGGCGCGAAGCTCCTCCGAGTAGGACGGCGAGGCTCGCCGCGCCCAGAAACCCCATCGCGCTGCGGCCGTGTCCGTAGGCCGCCTCGACCGCCGACGGCGCCAGCAGCACGACGCCGAAGAAACCGACCAGCGCCAGGGTCGTCCGGAGAACCAGGGAAACGCGCACGACCGCGTTAGGAGGCTTTCGGCGCCAGTCCGAAGGCCGGGCCGACGGTATCGGCGGCTTCGGCCGAGGCGACGACCAGCAGGCGGTCGCCGGGCCGCAATTCGTCGCCTCCGCCGGGCACGATCGTGTTGTACTGACGCAGGATCGCGCCGACGATGACGCCGGTCGGCATGTCCATCTCGCGCAGGCGCCGAACCTCGAAGTCCGACGGGACGGTGACCTCGACCACTTCCGCCTGACCGTCCTCGAGTGTGGCGCGGTACTCCAGGCGCGGCGCCCGGATCTGGTGCAGGACCTCGGCGATCGCGGCGGCGCGGGCGTTCAGGGTCACGTCGATGCCGACCCGCTCGAACAGTGCGCTGCTCGTGTCGTGGCTGACGCCGGTGACGACCTTCGGGATCCCGAGCTGTTTGGCGATCAGGGAGCAGAGCAGGTTCGTCTGATCGTCACCGGCCAGGGCGACCAGAGCATCGCTGCGCGCGACGCCGATTTCTTCCAGCACCTCCAAGTCCGTGCCGTCGCCGCAGAAGACGATCGCTCTGCCTATCTGTCCGGCGATGTCCTCGCAACGACGTCGCGAGACCTCGATGACCCTGACTTCGGGCCAGAGGCCCAGCGTCAGTTCCTGGGCCAGGAGCCTGCCGGTGCGGCCGCCGCCGATGATCGTCACGCTGCGCACAACGGTTTCGGGGGCAGCGAAGAATCGCTTCGCGACCTGCCGTAGCGCGGTCCGCCGACCCATGAACAGGACCTTGTCGCCGGCTTCCAGGCGGTCCTGCCCGCGCGGAACGATCAGTTCGCCGTTCCTGACCCGGCTGACGACCAGGGTGTTTCTGGGCAGGGGCGCGTCGGCCAGGGTCGGTCCGCACAGCGGGGAGTCCGCCGGCAGCCGGTACTCCATCAACCAGACCCGGCCGCGGTGGAAGTTCTCCACATCGAGGGCTCGGGGCTCGAGCACGATCCGGGCGATCTCCCTGGCCAGCGACCACTGGGGCCAGATCAGGTGATCGATGACCTCTTCGAGTGTCGTCTGCTCCGGGTCGTTGAAGCTCTCGTGGTGTTCGTCCTGTGAGATGAAGCAGTAGGTCGTCGCCTTCGACCGGCCGCGGGCCGCGAGGCAGGCGATGATGTTGCGCTCGTCCGAGTCGGCGCAGGCGATGAACGTGTCCCGGCCTGAGAGACCGACATGCTTCAGCGTGGTGCGGCTGGCCGCCGGGCCGACCGTGATCTGCAGGTCGAGGTTCTCGAACCGGCCGCGGGCCGTCTCGGTGGGCACGACGACGAAGACATCCTCCTCGCGCGCCAGGGAGGACGCGAGCAAGTAGGCGATGTCCCCGCCTCCGGCGATGACGACTGTCACGTTCGGGACGATACCGGACCGCGCCCGGGCTGGCAGCCAGGCAGGATTCCCGGATGTGCGGCCAGCTAGAAGATCCGGGAGAAGCCGCCGCTCTCGCTGCTCAGCCTGGAGTTCACCACGTTGTTGTAGATCGAGCCGAAGGTGTACCGCAGCTCGATGCCGCCGTGAAACGTGAGGTCGGTCTCCAACTGGCGCCTGGCGACCAGAACCTCGGCGTCGGAAGCCCCGCCCTTCGGCAGGTAGATCTGATCCCGGATCCGCGAGACGCCGGCGTAGACGTCGAAGCTCAGACCGCGCAGGATGCGGTACTCGATGTCGGTGTTGAACTCGATGCGGCTGCGGTCGAAGTCGTCGATGAAGTGGCTGTACTGGAGATCGATGTGCGCTTCGCCCCAGGGCCTCTCCATTCCAAAGGCGACGAAGGCGCCCTGGTCCGCGAAGGTCTCGCGCAGCTTGTCGTAGACGGTGATTTCTTCGTAGTCGAGTCGCGTGCCGCCGATGAAGTAGGCGAACGTGAACTCCCTCTCGGACGACTCGCTGTACGGGAAGATGTTGTACTCGACCGCGGCCGCGGCGCGATAGGAGTTGTCCAGGTTCAGGTAGGTCGACCGCCGGCTGCTGGCGCCGACGCCAACTCCCCAGTGGGGCGCCAGGGTGCGAATCACCTGGCCGAAGTAGTTCGTGCTGCGCGAGACGTTCTTGTAGGTGCTTTCGTCCTCGAACTCGAAGTTGTCTTCGCGGTAGGAATAGAACACGCCCATGCCCGTGCGCCACATGTCGGTTGTGCGGCCGGCGGAAGCGCTGGCCCGATAGGTCTGCGAGTCGCGCCGATCCTCGGTGCGAAAGTCGGTCTCCATGCGGAGCCGGTAGACCCAGTGGTTCCAGGGGTCGTCTTCCGCGTCGGCGACGAGGGTGTTCGGCTCCGGATGGAAGTGATCGCGATGCGGCTCGCCCTGTCCTTCGCCGTTCTTGAAGTCGACGATCAGACCCTCGGCCTGAGGCGTTTCCAGCACGTAGCGCACGAGGCCGAGTTCCAGGACGCGGGCAAAGCCGCGGCGGCGCTCGTCGTCCGTTTCGATGGAGGCGGACGTGAACAGGAGTCTCTGCTCGATGTTCTCGAACCGCTCCAGACCGATGAAGTTGAGCGTGTACTCGCGCGAATTGCCGCCATACTGGCTGGTCACCAGGACGTGAACCTCGGCGTCCTGGCGGTCGCGCACCCAATTCACGTAGGTGATCCGGCTGCGCAGGAAGTCGAAATCGCAGCCGCTGTCGCAATCGAGAAAGAGGCGGAGCGCCTCCGTGCCTTCGGTCGTCTCGAGCGCGGGCGCCGGCCCCGCAAGGCTGGTGAGAGCAAACAACGCGAGGGTCGGGAAGATCGGGCGCCATGGGCGGCGTTGTCGATCTCGGGTCGGCTTCAGCAACTCTCCGTCCCCGGGGCCGCGAACGTCGCTATGATGCCGGACGGACTCCCGTGAGTCTCTCGGTGTCATCGTTGGGGTGGCCTTGGGCGGCTTGCAGTGGAGGTGCAAAGGGCGGCGGATGGACGACGGCGGAAAATATCACAGCGTAAAGACAAGAGCTTCAAGCGTGAACCGCCTCCCGCGAGACGAGCCCGCTGACCGGTGGGGAGACTCCCGGTGAGCGTTTTCGACTCGGTCGAGTCCGTCGCCGTCCCGGTGCGCGGAACACGTCCTGCGAGCGACCTCTGGCGGCGCGTGAAGGCCCTGATCAAGTGGCCGTTCTACGTGGTGTACCAGCGCCGGCTCGAGTCCAAGGTGCGGACCTGGCGGCTGCCCCAGCACATCGGGCTGATCATGGACGGCAACCGCCGCTTTGCGCGCCAGCAGGGGCTCGGCAACGTCAGCGCCGGTCACTTCCGGGGCGCCGAGAAGCTGTGGGAGGTCCTCAACTGGTGCTACGAGGCGCAGGTCTCGACGGTCACCGTGTGGAGCATGTCGCTCGACAACTTCAATCGCTCCGCGAAGGAAGTGCAGGCCCTGTTCGATCTGTTCGAGGAGAAGATCCGGGAACTCGCAAACCATGACGACGTCCACGAGAAGGGCATCCGGGTGCGCTTCCTGGGGCAGATCGATCTGCTGCCGGAGAGCCTTCAGACCGCGATCCGCGAGGCGGAGGCGGCGACCAGCGGCTACGACCGCTACCGGTTGAACATCGCGATGGCATACGGCGGCCGGGAGGAGATCGCGAGCGCCTTCCGCAACTACCTGCTGGACAACTCGGCGGTCGGCAAGTCGCTCGACGAGGTCGCCGACGAGTTCAGCGCCTCGTCGATCGAGCGCTACCTCTACACCTCCGGCCAGCCCGAGCCCGACCTGATCCTCCGCACCAGCGGCGAGGTCCGCCTGAGCGGGTTCCTGCTCTGGCAGAGCACCTACTCCGAGTACTACTTCTGCGACACGCACTGGCCTGCTCTGCGTAAGATCGACCTCCTGCGCGCCCTGCGCTCGTACAGCAGCCGCCAGCGTCGCAGAGGACGTTGAGATTCCGGGACACGAAACAAACAGGACAGCCGCAGTGGCCGCCCGATCGCGTCGACGGTCGGGCAAAGTACCCGGCTGGGAGTTGCTAAGTGAACAAGACAGCGCGGAAGTTTCTTGTCGATCTGTTGGCCACGCCGAGCCCCTCGGGCCACGAGGAGCCGGTGCAGGAAGTCGTTCGCGCCTACGCCGGCAAGTTCGCCGACGACGTTTCGACCGACATTCACGGCAACGTGATCGCGGCGGTGAACGTCGAGGCCGGCGAGAAGCCGGACGGTCGCCGGGTGCTGTTCGCGGGCCACTGCGACCAGATCGGTCTGCTGGTCAGCTACATCGACGACAAGGGCTTCCTGTGGGTGCAGCCGATCGGCGGCTGGGATCCGCAACAACTGATCGGCCAGCGGATGACCGTGTGGGCGAAGGACGGCCCGGTGCCCGCGGTCATCGCCCGCAAGCCGATCCACCTGCTCGATACCGAGGAGCGGCGGCGCGCGGTCAAGATGGAGAACCTCTGGCTCGACATCGGCGCGACGGACGGCGACGACGCGAAGAGCGTGGTGCGGGTCGGCGACCCGGTGACGCTCGATCTCGGTTTCCGGGAACTGCGCAACGGCCTGGCCAATGCTCCGAAGATGGACAACACGACCGGCCTGTGGGTGGTCATCGAGGCGCTGCGGCGGGTCACAAAGAGGAACCCCAAGGTCGCGGTGTACGCGGTGTCGACGGTGTGCGAGGAGATCGGCCTGCGCGGCGCCCGCACCAGCACCCACGGCGTCGACCCCGACGTCGGCATCGCGGTGGACGTGACCCACGCGACGGACTGTCCGACGATCAGCAAGCGGCAGGAGGGTGACCTGCGCCTCGGCCGCGGCCCGGTCATCGTGCGCGGGCCCAACATGAACCCGAGGGTCAGCGATCGGCTCGAGGAGATTGCGGAAGAAGAGAAGATCCCGTTCCAGTTGGCGGCCCTCGGGCGCGCGGCGCCGAACGACGCGAACTCGATCCAGATCACCCGCGCCGGTGTCGCGACCGGACTGATCAGCGTCCCGAACCGCTACATGCACAGCGCCGTCGAGACGATTTCCCTGGAGGACATCGATCACTCCGCCGATCTGCTGGCCGCCTTCGCGGCGTCGCTCACTCCCGAGGAGTCTCTGATCCCCTGATGGTTCGGGGCTGCTAACCTCCGCCGCCACATGCCATCCGAGCGCCCGATGACGGGCGCTCGGACTGGTTCGCGTGTGGCGCGAAACGCGCCACCCGGGTTCACCTTGGAATTCCAAGAAGGGGGTCGAGGCAATGCCGATGAAGAACCGTCTGCGCGACAAGATCGACAGCGGAGAGGCGGCGCTCGGCGCCTGGCTGGCCTTTCCGGACACGCACAGCGCCGAGCTGATGTCCCGTCTCGGCTTCGACTGGGCGACGATCGACATGCAGCACGGGCTGGTCGACTACCAGCGAGCGACGGAGATGCTGCAGGCGATGACCGCCTCCGACACGACGCCGATCGTCCGCGTGCCCTGGAACGAGCCCGGGATCATCGGCAAGATGCTCGACGCCGGCGCTCACGGCATCATCATTCCGATGGTGAACAGCCGTGCCGAAGCGGAAGCCGCGGCGGCCGCTTGCCGCTACCCGCCGCGCGGAAAGCGCAGCTTCGGTCCCTTCCGGGCCGGCCTGCTCTACGGCGGGAACTACCTCGAGGAGGCGAACGAGCAGATCTACTGCATCCCGATGATCGAGACCCAGCAGGCGCTCGACAATTTGGACGACATTCTGTCCGTGCCGTGCCTCGACGGCGTCTACGTCGGCCCGAGCGACCTCAGCGTGTCGCTGGGGCTCCGGCCGGCGGCGGACCAGGAGGACGAGAAGTTCATCGCCGCGATCGACAAGATCCTCGATGGCTGCAAGCGGCACGGGCTGTTTGCCGGCGTCGCCGGCACCGTCAAGGAGGCGCCGAAGCGGATCGGGCAGGGGTTCCGGTTCGTGGAGGTGGCGCGCGACGGCGGATCGATGGCCAAGGCGGCGCTCCAGGATCTGCGCACCGTGCGCGCGTCGATGGGAGATTCCTGAGTCCTCGCGCCGGGTCCCGGGAACCAATCCGCTCGGGCGGCGTTCTCACTACAGAGGCGGGCCGGAGACGCCGCGCCCGATAGAGTGGAGAGCGAACACCGAGGCGAACAGGAGAAGGACCGAACCATGTCGCGAATGAAGTTCTGGTTGGTAGTGGGTCTGGCGTTGGCTGTCGTGGTGCCGGCGGTTGCGCAAGACGGCGAGGAGAAGCAGGTTCGCAGGATCCAGATCAAGAAGATCGTGGAGTGTGCGGACGGCGAGGACTGCGAGGAGCAGTCGAGCCGGATGGTCTTCGTCGGCAACGACGGCGATGTCCGGGTTCTTCATGGCGACGATGGGGAGTGGGTGTCGGAGGACAATGTCCGCATTCTGAAGGCGTACGGCCACGATGTGGTTCTCGTCGAGGATGAGGGCGGGGATGGTGAAGCCCGCAAGTCGGTCCGGCGCCGCTTGCACCGGGTCATGCAGCGGCTCGGCGAAGGCGGCCCACGGCTGCACCTGCAACATGGCGGCGGCGCATTTCTCGGCGTCCAGCTTTCCCATCTGACCGAGGAACTCCGGGTCCACTTCGGCGTTCCGGAGGACGCGGGCGTCATGGTCGGCAAGGTGGTTGACGGCAGCCCGGCCTTCCGCGCCGGCGTGGAGGTCGGCGACATCGTGACGGCGGTCGACGGCGTAGCAGTCGACTCGGCGTCATCGCTCGCGCGCGCGATCCGCGGCCATGAGAACGGCGACACGGTCGTCCTCGAGGTCTGGCGGGACGGTCGGATGGAGAAGATCAGCGCCGCCCTCGAAGAGCGCGAGAGACACGTCGCGATGGCCAGCGCGTCCTCTGGCGCCGCGGGCGGCCAGGGCGAAGCCCGGGTCATCGCGGTCGAGGTCGACTGCGAGGACGGCGAGGACTGCACGGTCGACATCGACAACGCCAACTCCTTCGAGTTCGCGGCCTCTGCCTGCGGTGACTCGGGCGAGTGCGAAGTGAACGTCGACTGTGACGGTGGCGACTGCGCCTGTACCGTGAACGGCGAAGCCACCGACTGCTCGGCGCTGGGTATCTCTCCCTAGGCCAGCCGCGCAACGAGCGGGACCTTCGCCGTTGCTACCATCCGCGCGTGCGTGCGGGTATCTATTGCGGCCCCGGAAAGGTCGCCCTGGCCGAGCGGCCGCTGCCGGCTCCCGGCCCGGGAGAAGTCCGGCTGCGGATCACCGCCTGCGGCCTGTGCGGCACCGATCTGCACCTGGTCCACAGTCCCAGGCCGATCCTTGACGTGGGATTGATCATGGGTCACGAGATGGCGGGAACCATAGATGACCTGGGCTCTGGCGTCACCGGGTTCACCGCCGGCGAGCCGGTGGTTGTCGAACCCATGGCCTCCTGCGGCGACTGCGAACCGTGCCGTGACGGCCGGGACTCGATCTGCCGGGAAATTCAGCTCTACGGCCTGGGGCGGCCCGGCGGCTTCGCGGACGCGGTGGTCGTCCCTGCGCACAGGTTGTACCGGGTTCCACGGCCGCTCCCGGCGGCGTTGGCAGCACTCGCCGAGCCCTTCGCGGTAGCGGTTCACGGGTTGCGGTTGTCGGGAGCGGACGGCGCCAGTCCGCCAGCTCGTCTTCTGATTCTGGGCGCCGGGACGATCGGTCTGGCGGTTTTTACGGTTGCCCGTGCGTGGGGATTCGGCCACATCGCCATCACCGCCCGCTACCCGCACCAGGCTGCCTTGGCGAAACGGATCGGCGCTCACGAGGTGATCGACGCCGGCTTGCCCGACGACCTTGCGGGCTTCGACGCCGACCTCGTGGTCGAGACGGTGGGAGGGCAGGCCGACACGATGGCCGGGGCCGGTATTGCGCTCGCGCCCGGCGGCACGATCTGCGTCGTGGGTGTCTTTCTCGAGCCGCTGACTCTTGATCCTCTTGTGATGCTCGGCAAGGAGGCCCGCCTGCAGTGGTCCAACTGCTACGCCCGGCGCCCTGGCGAAGCGGACTTCACCGAGGCGGTGCGCATTCTGGCCACGGGCGGCGAGGACTGTGCGCGGCTACTCACCCATCAGGTGCCGCTGGACGAGATCGTCAGCGCCTTCGAGATCGCCGGCGACAAGGGCAGCGGCGCCGTCAAGGTGACCGTGATTCCCTAGGTCCGTGGGCGCCCGCTTTGACCGCGGTCAGAGCTCGGGCCAGTTCGGGTGCCAGCGCCGGCCGCGCTCGAACAGCCGTGCCGCGCGCAACACCAGATCGTCGCGGTGGCGCGGGCCGACGATCTGCAAGCCGACCGGCAGGCCGGCATCGGACAGCCCCGCGCGTACCGTCGCTGCCGGATGGCCGGACATGTTGAACGGAATCGTGAACGACGCGACGCCCGCCGGTGCCTGCTCGCGGCCCTCGGTGTGGGTGGGGAAGGGCCCGCGCGCGGGCGGCGGATCGTAGGGCACGGTCGGCGTCAGCAGCAGGTCGAAACGCTCGAAGACCTCGGCGCACCAGAGGTTCAACCGCCCGCGCTCGCGCGCCGCGGCGCCGAACGTCTCCGGTGTGACTTCCCAGGAGCGCTCCAGCGCGTCGGCAAACGAGTGGGTCATGTCTCCGCGCTGTCGCCGCAGCGGTTCATGAAGCTGGCCGGCGAGAAGGAAGTTCCCCAGCGACCCCCAGGCCGTGGTGAGCACAGGCGGCCCGTCCACTACGTGTTCCTCCAGCGGTTCGACCGAGAGACCGGCTGCTTCGAACGCGGTGGCCGCGTCGGCCGCCACCCGGGCCACGTCGGCCTGCACGCCGGCGTAGCTCAGGTCGGCCGACCAGGCGATCCGGGTCGAGACCGGGAGGCCGGAGTCGAGCGCCTCCCGGTAGCTGAGACCGGGGTGCGGAAGGGACCCGGGGTCGCAGGGCGAAGGGCCGGCGACCAGGTCCAGGAACAGGGCGGCGTCCGCCACGGTGCGGGTCAGCGGACCGTAGACCGCCGTGCTGCCGTAGTCCCACGCCTTCATCGGGCCGCGAGGCACCCGGCCCTGGCTGGGCTTCAGGCCGAACGCGCCGGTGAAGCTGGCCGGAATGCGGATCGATCCGCCGCCGTCTGATGAGGTGACCAGGGGAAGAACCCCGCCCGTCAGCACCGCGGCGGAACCGCCGCTCGACCCACCGGGCGTGCGCTCCAGGTTCCAGGGCGAGCGGGTGACGCCGAACAGCGGGTTCTTCGTGATCGCCGTGAAGCCGAACTCGGGCGTGTTCGTCTTGCCGACCACGATCGCCCCGGCGGCCCGCAGGCGCGCCACCTGGGTCGAGTCGGCCTCGGCCACCTGGTCGCGGAACACCCGCGAACCCATCGAGGTGACCATCCCGGCCACGTCCTCGAGGTCCTTGACCCCGAGGGGCACTCCCTCGAGGGGCCGGGCGTCGCCGGCGGTGCGGCGCGCGTCGGCCGCCTCGGCGTCGGCGATCAACTGCTCGCGCGGTCGCTGGCTGACGACGGCGTTCAGGTCCGGATGCGTGGCCTCGATCCGGTCGAGGGTGGCGGTCATCAGCTCGACGCAGGAGGCCTCTCCGGTCGAGAGCACATCGAGAAGCTCGATCAGGCTCAAACGGTCGTAGCGCATGTTGGAGATCAGGCCGATTCCCGGCTGACTGCCGGCAGACACACAGGAAGCGCAAGCAGGAACAGCACCCAGCGCTGGATCTCCGTATCGCGCCAGTTCGCCTCGAACAGGCCGGCGACGTTGAGCGCCAGCAGGGCGAAGAGAACGCCCAGGTAGAGATCCGCGCGGGGTCCGGCTCGCCCGCCTTCGCCGCGGTAGCGCTCGATCGCCAGGGCCGCGGCGGCGCCCATCAGCCACAGGTAGCAGAGCAGCGACGGGATGCCGCGGCTTGCGGCCATGTGGACGAACGTGTTGTGTAAGTGCTTGACCCGCGCCCGCACCGAGGTCGGATGGCGGTAGACCGGGTACCACTCGCGGACCATGGCCGGGCCGATGCCGGTGAGAGGCCGGTCGGCGATCATCCGGCCGCCGGCCCACAGCATGCAGAGCCGGTCGTAGTTCGAGGGGTTGCGGACGTCGACCACGGACGTGGCGCGTTGCCAGTAGGTCGGCCAGAAGGTGGGCGCAACCGCGGCCAGCGAAACGGCGGCCAGGACCAGGGCGGCGCCGTAGCCCACCAGGACCCGGCGGCGCTGCAGGGCGATGGCGGCGGTGGCGACGGCGAAGGCGCCGAGCCAGGCGCTGCGGGTGAGCGTCAGGACGAGCGCAGCGCCGACGAGCGCCAACACGAGCCAGTTCACCTGTCGGCGCCAACCGTGGCTGCTCGCGACGCGGCCGGCGATCAGCGCCAGACCGAGCAGGAGGACACCCGAGAAGGTCATGTAGTGCGAGAACGGCCCCGGGATCCGTTGGTGCAGCGGGCCGTAGTCGGTGAAGACGAACTGCGCCAGACCGTAGACGGCCAGGACGGCCGAGATGCCGATGACGGCGCTGACAACGACACGCACCTGCCGTTCGCCCCGGACCAGCAGGACCGCCAGAGGCAGGGTGAGGACGGAGTAGAGCTGGGAGAGTTCCTGGAGACTCGTCGCCGGCTCGTAGGAGAAGGCCGCCGAGAGGACGAAGCAGCCGGTGTAGGCGGCCAGCGGGTAGAGGAGCCGCCGCCGTCGCCGCCGTTCCTCGTCGCCGGCCGCGAAGAAGAGCCGTCGCCGCCGGACGGCGCACCAGACCAGCGTGAAGAACAGCAGGATGTTCGAGAGCGCAATCCCGAACGTGGTCACGAGCTGGCCCAGGAAGAGCCAGAAGCCCGCGTTTCCCCTCGCTTCCCGGCAGGGCCGGAGCACGGCGCGCTCGATCGCCCCCATCGGCCCCTGCGTCCGCTGCATGGCAGTCAGTCTATGCGGCCCCGGCTTCGCACTCCCGTCACCGTCAACCCCGGGCGCAACACCTCGACCCGGATGTCCCTGAGCCCATCCGGGCCGGCCGCCGCGCCCGCCGGCGGTTCGAAGGCGATCAGGTACTGCGAACGAAGAGCGCGCGCAATCTCCCGGTAAATGCGGTCCAGGTCGTCCACCGATTCCGCGGCGTGGTACTGGCCTCCGGTGCGGTCGGCAAGCGTCCGGAGCGCATCGATCGTCGCCGGGTCGCCTACTCGCAGCGCGATCGGGTAGGTCGCAACGCCAGCCAGCTCGACCTGGGCCAGAACGCGCTCGAAGTCGAGGTTGCTGTCGGTGTCCGCGCCGTCGCTCAGGACGACCAGAGCCCGCCGGTCCGGCCGTCCGGCGAAGGACGACACGGCGTAGGCGATGCCGTCGTAGAGCCGGGTCGCGCCCCAGGCGCGCAGCCCCTCGGCGGCGTAGCGAAGCTGCCGGGCGTCGCCGACAAAGGGCGTCAGCCGTTCGAGATCATGGTTGAAGACGAGGAGACTGGCGGCGTCGCGCCCGGTCAGGACCCGTTCGAAGAAGCGCTGCGCACTCGTAGCCGCGACCCGTACGCTGCGTCCCAGGGAGCTGGAAACGTCCATCAGCAGGGCAACGTTCATCGGCCGGTCCGCGAGGCTGCGGAAGTCATGGACCGGCGCCTCGATGCCCTGGTGAAGAACCCGGAAGTCCCCCGGTCCGAGGTCCGTCGCCGTGCCGGTCTGCCGGCCGCCGACCGAGACGAGGAGATCGACCAGGCGCACATCGATCTGCTCAGGCGCCCCGGCGCCCAGGAATGCGAGATCCTCGACCTGCTCGCCGGAACGGAGCGTGGCCGCGGCGCGAACGAAACTCAGAGGCAGCCGCAGCCCGGCCGGAACCCGGCAACGGAACGGCGGCGCGGTCATTCGTTCGAGCAGGTCCGCGCCCAGGAAGCAGTCGACGCGATCGAGTTCGCGTCCGGACGGCAGGTCGACACGGACCGGCAGATCGAGCGCCTGGTCGAGATGGGCCGGGTCGGGAGGTTCAAGCGCGATCGCGAACGGGCGCTCTTCCCGTTCGATGTCGAGGCCGTGCCGGGCCACGAGCCGCCCCATGCGGTCAAGGCCACGGACTTCGATTCGGTGACGCTGCTCCGGCAGGTCGATGGCGTGAACGAAGGGTGGTTCGCTGACCGTGGCCGCGCTCTCGCCGTCGCGCAGGAAGACGACCTCGGCGATGCCGGGGCTGGCTGTGGCGCGGGCGGTGAACGTGGCGCCCAGCACCCGGCCGTCCGGCGCCAGAAGTTCGACGCTCGGCAACTGCGTCAGGATGATCGTCTCCCGCCTGGTCAGCAGGCTCAGCCCCGGCACGTCGGGCGGTGTGGAAAGCGCCGGCACGTCGACCGTGTTGCTGCTGCGGAGGAGCCCGCGCCCGAGGTTGTCCTCGGCGCGGAGTTCAATGTGGTAGGCGCCAGGAGGCAGGCGACGGTAGAAGTCGAGGGTGATGCCCGGTGCGTAGTCCCTGATGTCCGCCGTGTCGACAGGAATGCCGCCGCTGATGTGATGGGTGACGACGAAGGCGTCGGCGAGCCGGTTGCCGAGGAAGACATCGCCCGTGATCGTCACCCGGTCGAGGATCTGGCCGGCGCCGAGCTCGGCGAGGTGGCTGGCTGGCAGCCGCAGCCGGCCACGCATCGCGGTGCGCCGGTTCTCGGCGCCGAGGGCCTCGAATTCCAGCGAGACGCCGTTCAGGGCCATGGCGGCGGGATCGAGGACGGCCTCCACGCGCAGGAAGTCGTCGACCCAGCTCGAGGTCCGGTCTTCGGCCCCGGCCGGTTCGCCTGTCCAACCCAGCCGCTCGATGAACCGTCGCCAGCCTGCCGCGCGTTCGAGCCGCCGCTGCAACCGGGCGCGTTCGTTCGCGGTCAGGCAGCGGCGGCGTTCCGCCTGCTCCAGTACGCGGAGCGCGTCGACTGGCGGTGGGGTGGCGCTGTCGCCCGAGCTGTCCGACGCTTTGGGGGCGAAGGTGAGATCCACGCCGGACTCCTGCGACCACAAGGTCATCGACCGGGGGTCGAAGTTGACCTGCTGCACGAAGGCGAGCAGGAGTTCGTCTTCGTTCCGAGGCGGTGGGCGGCCTAGCTGATGTTCGAGCCGCCAGCGGTCGTAGGTCCAGATCTCGATTCGCCGCAGGGCCGATTCGCACGGCTCGACCATCTGCCGGTCAGCCGGCTTCCCGGCCAGCAGCACGGCGCGTTCCATTGCCGGCGACCGTTCGCGGAGTTGGTCGCGGGCCTCCCGGTTCTCCTGCCATCGTTCGAGCAGGCGCGGTGGACGCGCCGCCCAGAAGGCGCGCAGGAAGCGCTCGCGCGCGCCCGGGCCTTCGAGCTGTTCTAGGGCCCGGCGCTCACGCTCGGTGAGCAGCGGCTCGACTTCGGCGAGCCACTGCTCGTAGAAGTCGGGCAGGCGCGCCTGCGGCCGGCGGCTGCCCTGGGCTTCAACGGATGCCGCGGAAGCCGCGGTCAGCGCCGCCGCGGCGAGCAGCAGCAAGGCGGCTGCGCGAGGGCAGCCGCACCGATTGAGCCGCTGATCCGAGCGGATCGACCCCTACTCCGGCAGCAGCGCCTTGATGGAGTCCGAGGGCTCGAACACGCCGGGGTCCACGTCGTCCCAGGTGACGGACTCGACGGTCTGGATCATCTCCATGCCCATGATCCCGATGACGGTCCGGGTCGGCACCATCACGCCCCCGAACTCCTTGTAGTCGCTCGAACTGATCGTGATGTCGGCCGTTCCCAACTCGCTCGTCTGTGTGGTCTCGACGCCGATCAGGAGGCCGGTGTCCTTGGCGAAGTAGTGGGATGACTCGTTGCCGTCGGTGTCGACGAGGTCGAGCTGGTAGGCCGCCTGGCCGTTCCACTCGGTTTCCCCGGCAGCCTGCTGCTCGGGGTAGGTGTCGTTGTACTCCAGTTCGGCGGAGAAGCGGGCATTGCGCGCCTGGTCTTTCAGTATTTGACCTTCGTTGACGCGAGCGCCCTGCATCGCATCCTCCGCCCAGCCGATCTCGCCGTTGTAGCCCTCGACGGTCTCGCCGAAGCCCGGGATGATCATCTTCATCAGACTCTTGTCGGGCGCCATCTGGAAGACCGTCATGTCGCCGGACACACCCATTGCAGCGATGTCCAGAGTTCCCTTGGTGGTCGCCGAGCTGTACGCGCGCAGCGCCTCCTCGCCACCGAGCGCTTCGACGAAGCGAGCGACGATCTTCTCTTCCTCCGTCAGCTCTCGAGGTGGTGGAAGATCTGCGTTGCGGGCAGAGCAGGCGCCGAGAATCAGACCGCAGCAGGCAAGTGCGAGCACGGTGTGGCGGCGAAGGGGATGGAAAGACATGGGCGGGTCTTCTTCGGAGAATGTGTTGGTTGTCGTACCTGACTACGTAGAAGCGGCGGCGCGGTTGCGGTGCGTTTCCTAGCTTGCCCATTTCCTGGCTGCCGCCAGGGCCTCTTCCGACGGCGGCAGAGTGGGCTTGAGGCGCGCGGTCACGTTGAACGGCGCCGTATCGATCTCGTCGAGACTCTGCTCGCCGGCGAGGACGGCCTGCTTCCATTCCTGTTGCTCATCTTCTCGGGCCTGGAACTCGGGCATCACTTCGCGCGCGAACAGCTCCAGGCTGCTCATGATGTCCTCGTGCGTGTTCTTGCCGGCCTGGTTCAGCAGGATGACCTGGTCCACGTGGGCGTTCTCGAGTTCCAGCAGGCGCTCGCGGATCGTGGCGGGTGAGCCGATCAGTTCGCTGCCGGAGCGTTTGCGGCCTTCCGGCGTCTGCTTCCACTCCTGGTAGCGCTCCCAGAAGTTGTTCGACCTGGGCTCGAACGGCCCTTCCTTGTTGTAGAGCTGGAGGGCGAACTGGAAGAACGTCCAGCCGTCGGCCTTCCGTTGCGCCTCCTCGTCGGTGGGCGCGCACATGAAGCCGCCGACCACGGCAAGGTTCGGGTTCGTCTGGTAGTCGCAGAGCTTCTGCTGGTCATGGGCGAAGGTGTTGTAGTACGCGTTGACCCAGGCGCGGGCGGAGTCGAGGTCGACGAACTTGAAGCACAGCGCGCCCATGCCGCGGTGGGCGGCGTAGCGGATCGTGTCGAGCTGGGAGCAGGCGACCCAGAGCGGCGGGTGGGGCCGCTGCAGCGGCTTCGGAATCACGTTGCGGAGCGGAAAGTCGAAGTAGTGGCCGTGGTACTCCCAGCCCTCTTCCCAGAACATCGGCAGGCAGGCCTGGACCGCCTCCTCCCATACGATCCGCTTGTCGCGGAAGCTGCGGCCGAAGGGGTGCAGTTCGGTGACGCTCGAGCCCTCGCCGAGCCCGAGTTCGACGCGGCCGTTCGAGACCAGGTCGAGGGTGGAGACCCGTTCCGCGACCCGTGCCGGGTGGTTGGTCGTCAACTGGACGATGCCGTGGCCGAGGCGGATGTTCCTGGTGCGCTGCGACGCCGCGGCCAGGAACACCTCGGGCGCCGAACTGTGCGAGTACTCCTCCAGGAAGTGGTGCTCCACCTCCCAGGCGTAGTCGTAACCGAGCCGGTCCGCGAGTTCGATCTGCTCCAGCGAGTTCTGGAGCAGGCGGTGCTCCGAGTCCGGTCCCCAAGGCTTGGGCAACTGGTGCTCGTAGAAGATGCCGAATTTCATGGCAGCCGACAGTAGCACTGTGCACGTCACCCGCCCCGGCACTCCGGGAACACGGACTGCTAGGGTCGCGCGTCGGAGGTGATGGCCATGGCGATGACTACAGACGAAGTGCGGGCGGCTTGCGGTGAGTTGAATGGTTGGGAGGCGGACCTGGACGTGCCTTCGATCGCACGGGACTACCAGTTTCCGACCTTTCCCGCGGCGGTGCGTTTCGTGGACTTCGTTGCCGAGCTGGCCGAAGCGGCGGACCACCATCCGGACATCGACATCCGCTACAACCGGGTCCGGCTCACCTTGAGCACCCACTCCGCGGGCGGCGTGACCGAGAAGGACTTCGCCCTCGCCCGCGCGATCGACCAGAGCTGATCCGCCCGGCCGGTTACCCGTGACGCAAGCCCTCGAAGCGGCAGCGCCGACGCGTACGCTGGACGCGCCCTACTACCTGCCGGTCGGCAACGAGGTCGAGCTGTTCCTGGCCGCTTACCGGGCACGGCTGCCGGTGCTGCTCAAGGGGCCGACCGGTTGCGGCAAGACCCGGTTCCTGGAACACATGACGCACCGCCTGTACCGCGGCGCCGAGGCGGGCACGCGGGCCGGCATCGAACAGCCCCTGGTCACCGTCGCCTGCCACGAGGATTTGACCGCCACGGACCTGGTCGGCCGGTACCTGCTGGAGGGCGACGACACCGTCTGGATGGACGGTCCGCTGACCCGGGCGGTGCGCGACGGGTCGATCTGCTACCTGGACGAGATCGTCGAAGCGCGCAAGGACACGACGGTGCTGATTCACGCGCTGACCGACCACCGGCGCATCCTGCCGATCGAGAAGCGAGGCGAGATCCTGCCGGCGCACCCCGACTTCCTGCTCGTCTTGTCGTACAACCCGGGCTACCAGAGCGTCGCCAAGGATCTGAAGCCCAGCACCCGCCAGCGATTCGTGGCGCTCGAGTTCGACTACCCGCCGCCGGAAATCGAGGCCGAAGTCATCGCGCACGAGGCGGACATCGACCTGACGCTGGCCCGCGACCTGGCCGAACTCGGGAAGCGCATTCGCAACCTGCATCACCGCGGCTTCGACGACGGGGTCAGCACCCGGCTGCTGATCTACACGGCTCAGTTGATCGTGGGCGGCATCAGTGTCCGCGAGGCGTGCGTGGCCGCGATCTGCCGGGCGATCACCGACGACGACGAAGTTCAGCGCGCGGTGATTGAGGTGGCATCGACTCTCCTGCCTTGATCGGTTCGTCGCCGGTGGCCCGCGGAGACGAGGCGGCGGCGCAGGTCGAACTCGACGACATCGGGCGCATCCTCGAGCTCTACGTCGAGGCGATGCTGGCGCGCCCGGCCGAGGTCCGGCCGCTCGCCGATCTGTCCACCGGCGACCGGTCGCGCGCCGGCCACGTCGACCTTGAAGGCGCCGCCGCGGCGGGCCGCCCGACGACCGACGGCGCCGCCTTCTACTTGCCGGAGCGGATCGCGCGCTTCCCCGACCGCTACGGGAACTTCATGGTCTACCGGATGGCGGTGCTGCACCAGTTGGGCGGCGTCCTGTTCGGCACCCACCGCCGCGGCCCGGTCCGCTTCGCCGACTTCTTCGCCGGGTTCGAGGAGCCAGGCCTCGCCCGTGCGCTGTTTGCGCGCCTGGAGGGGGCGCGCATCGACGCCGCCCTTGCCCGGGCGTTCCGGGGTGTCCGCCGGGACCTCCTGCGGCTGATCGACGACGCCCTGGAGTCGTCGCCGGCGCCTCCGTCGAGGCCGCGGCGGCGACATCGGCGCCGCGAAGCGGCTCTGTTCGATCTGGCCGGCGCGTTGCTGATGGCCCAGCGCGCGCTACTGACGGTGGCCGCATCCGCCCCTGGGAACCCGGGTGGCGCGATGCCGCGCCACCCGCGAACCAGTCCCTGCGCCCGTCATCGGGCGCAGGGAGGGAACCCGGGCGTCTCGCCCGCATCCGGCTCTGGACTACGCCACGCTAGCGACCTCCCCAACGAAGCCGCGTTCCTGCTCCAACCCGGCGCCTCCGTCGAGGACACCCGACGCGCGGTGCGCTCCCTCTATCCTGCGTTTGCCGCTCTGCGCTCAGGCGGCCTCCTGACCGACCCCGGCGTGCCGGCCGACGCTGTCGGCAGGGAAGATCGCGGTCCGGCGCCCGACGAGGACCCCGTCCCGCAGTCCCTCGACATGCCGGCGCCGGCCCATCACGGCGACCCGGCGCCCGAGCGGGTCGAGCTGCGAGGCGAGTGGGCCGAACTCGCCGCCGAAGTGGAACTGCGGGACGACGTGGCGCCGGGTCCGGTCGCCTCGGGCATGATGGACCAGTTGCAGGTCGACGAGCTCGGCGTGCTCAGCCTCCAGGACGGCGACCTCTCGGGTACGGCCGGACTGCCGCTCACCGACCTGGACGTCACCGGTGCGATCGAGGCCGAGGCCGGCGACACGGACGGCGAGCCGATCGAACTCGACCCCGAAGAGCTTGCCGCCCGCCTGGAAGAACTATCGAAGCGGCTCGAACGCGAGCTCGAGGCGGCGGGCTTGAACCGCGACCGCGAGCAGGTCCACTACTACGACGAATGGGACCACGAACTCGCCGGTTACCGTCGCCGCTGGTGCCACCTCCGGGAGAAGACGATCGAACCGCCGCCCACCGAGGGCGGCGTTGTGGCGGACTCCGGTCACCGATTCGTCGACGAGACGAGACACCACCATGCCGATCTGCTGCAGCGCGTGCGACGCCAGTTTGAGTTGCTCAAGCCGGAGGAGTTCCGGCGCGTGCGCCGTCTGATCGAAGGCGAGGAACTCGACCTCGACAGGGTCGTGGAGACCCACGTGGACCGCCGCGCCGGCCGGCCGCCGGACGGCGCGGTCTACATGAGCCGCCGCCGCCAGCACCGCGACGTGGCGGCGGCGTTCCTGCTCGACATGAGCGCCTCGACGGACGCCGAGGCGCCTACGTGTGAGCCGGAACCGCCTTCCGGAAAGACCCCGGCGCCCGAGTACGTGGGCGTCTTCGACGACTTCGACTGGCCCGATAATCCCCAGCCCCTGCCGCCCGGCCGCCGGGTGATCGACATCGAGAAGGAGTCCCTGGTGCTGCTGGCCGACGCGCTCGAGACGCTGGGCGACGACTACGCGATCTACGGCTTCTCCGGGTTCGGCCGCAAGGAGGTCGAGTTCTTCGTCGCCAAGGAGTTCGACGATGACCTCAACCGGGAAGCAGAAGAGCGGATCGCCGCGATGGAACCGAAGCGCAGTACCCGGATGGGACCCGCGATCCGCCACGCTGCAGTGAAGCTCGCCGAGCGCGAGGCGAGGGTCAAGGTGCTGCTCATCCTCTCCGACGGCTACCCCCAGGACTTCGACTACGGCAGCGACCGCGCCTCCCGTGTCTACGGCATCCGCGACACGATGGTGGCCCTGCGCGAGACGGAGCGCCAGGGCATCTCGACCTTCTGCATCACCGTCGATCCCGCCGGCCACGACTACCTGCGCGAGATGTGCCCCGAGCGCCGCTACCTCGTGATCGACGAGATCGCCGCCCTGCCGAGCCAGTTGCCGAAGGTGTACCGGGGGCTGACGAGCTGACCGGTCGCCGCGGCCCGCGTTGCTAGGATGACGGTGCCGCGACCTGCCAAGGCGTAACGTGGACGTTCCTCTGCACAACAACGTCGAATGGCCTGCTGAGGACATCGCATCCTTCTGCAGCCGCTGGCAGATCACCCAGCTCGGCGTGTTCGGCTCGGTCCTCCGGCCTGACTTCGGCGCCGGCAGCGACGTGGATGTCCTGGCCCGATTCAGCGAGGCGGCTCGACACTCTCTGCTCGACCTGGAGCGGATGGAATGTGAACTGGAGTCGATTCTGGGCCGTGAAGTGGACCTTCTGAGTTGGTGGGCCGTGGAACGAAGCAGGAATCGCTTCCGGCGGGAGGCGATCCTCGGGTCAGTGGAAACGATGTATGAATCGTGATCTCGCGGCCGTTGCGGACATCGTGGAGTCCGCCAGGTCGATCTGCAACTACATCGCCGGCGTCTCGCGACATGACTTCATCGAGAACGTCCAGTTGCAGGATTCGGTGGTCCGTCGCCTCTTGGTGATAGGAGAAGCGTCCGGTCGCTTGTCGACCTCCTTCCGCGAGACGCGGCCGAGTATCCCGTGGAGTGAGATCCGAGGAATGCGCAACCGGATGGTCCACGTCTACGACGACATCGACATGAACCTGGTGTGGCGGACTGCCCGGAACGACATCCCGAGCCTTCTCGCTGAGCTGGCGCCGGTCGTGTCAACGGACCCGGAAGCGGAATCAAGCGATTGAGTCTGGCGGCCTCGCAGTGAACTCCAGAGGGCGACGGGAGTTCGTGGAGCGGCTCGCAGACGAGAATCGAGCGTTCTACGAGACCGCGGACGGGCGCGGAGTACTCCGCGCCATGGAACTGCCGTTCGAGCATCGCTGGATCTACCTCTTCGAGTTGATCCAGAACGCGGTCGACGCCCGCGCACGTTCCATAGCCGTTTCTGTCGCCGACGATTCGTTGACGTTCGAGCACGACGGAGACAATCCGATTGATGAGAGCGATGTGCGGGGTATCTCCAAGGTCTTTCGCTCGACCAAGGGTGCCTCGTCGGTCGGCTTCATGGGGATCGGCTTCAAGAGCGTCTTTGGCCGTTTTCGGGAAGCCCGGATAGCCGGTTCAGGTTGGCGGTTCCGCTACGCGGTGCCTCATCGTCGCGGCGCTGAGTATGGCGATGTGCAACCGGACCTGCTGGGAGCCGTGATTCCGATCTGGGATGACGACATTGCCGCGCCGACCAACGGCTTCACGACGCGCTTCGAGCTACGTGGTGTTGTGCATCCGCAGCACAACCTTCGGTCCGATCTGACCGCTTTCTTGCCGGAGGACGACCGCACTCCTCTTGCGATCCTGGCTGACGCCGGGCTTCGGCGCATGACTGTGGATGGGAGGGTCTGGGATCTGGGGCTCCATGAAGGGAGCGACGACAACCGGGAAGCAGTTGCTCTTTCCGAGGATGAGAACCTGCTTTGGCAGCTCTTTCCGGTCTCTTTCCAGCCCTCGAAAGAGGCGATCGCCCGTTTCCTCGAGCATCGGCGTATTCAGCCGAGCGAGGTAGAACGGGATCAGGTGTATGCAGAGGCATGCAGGCCGCGTCGAGTGCTTGGCATTCTCCCCTTGGGCGACAATGGCGTGCCCGCGCCGCCACCGCGCGGCCGGGTCTACGCCACGCTGCCGACAGATGTCGACCTGCCTTTTGGCCTGCACATCAACGCGGACTGGCTGTTGAACATCTCCCGCACCGGACTCAAGGAGATCGAAGACAACCCGTGGCAGCGAGACATCGTGCAGAGGGTTGCCGACGTGCTTGGGCGCTTGCTCCGCTGGGCGGCACGGACGCAATCGAAGCCGGATGCAGTCAGGGCCGCGTTCGGGGCGCTTGATGCGCCGTCGCAGAGCGGTAGCCGATTGGAGTCCTTGTTTGCCGACGAAGAGTGGCTGAATCGATTGCGATGCCAGCTTCACGACGCTGCGGTTGTCCCAACATTGACGGAACGCCACGGGCCACTGACCTTCGTCAAGCCTACCGAGGCGGTCCATCTGCCGAGTGCCTTGGCGAAGGCGCTTGAGGGCGACATGGACCTTGCTCCCACAGTCCTCTTGGGGGGGCCGGTTTTGGCCCGCGGCGTATTGGGCCGAGGCGGCAGGGACTTGCTGGAACGAGCCGGCCTTCTGACGAAACTGGCACCGGAAGACCTCGCGCGGAGGTGGGCCGGAGGTCTTGAGGAGTGGTGGGAGACGCTCGACGGCGACGAGTCCCGCCGTCGCGATGCCCTCTTCCACGTTTGGGGAGCCATTGCCGAGCTGATGCCGTCAACAGCTCCGAAGTGGAGGGCACTCGCGCAGGGGGAATTGGTCGAGGGGAGTGCCGACAGGGACTGGAGGTCGGTTCGACTTCGCTGTGTGCGAACCGCTACCGGCGACTGGCGGTCGGTGGATGAGGTTGCCTTCTTCAAGGAGGCGCCTCCGTCGGATCGAGAGCCGGGCGGCGTCGAAACACGGGAACTCATTGAGGACCACATTCCTGATGTGGCGGCCTGTCTGTCGTTTGGCTGGATGAGCGCTCTCCGCCAGGTTTCAGGACCGCCTTCTGGTGCGTTGAAGTGGATCGAGAGAGAGGCGGCGTCGATCGACTTGCGCGATGCCGTCGCTGAAGCGATGGACGCACTCTCCGAGTTGCCCGGCCAGGACTGGACCGTGCTGGTGCCTCTCGGACATTGGGCGATGCACCGAAACCGCCCAGATTTGCTCACTTGGGTCTTGGTGGATTCGAGCACGGGGCCGCGAGGCGTGCCCATAGGCGATGCCTTGGTGGCGGATCCCTATGTCGAGCGTGGTGATGTTCGTCGGCGCCTCTTGCCTCGCGTCCCGCCCATCGCGGCGGCGTACGGAGAGCAGGATCCGGGGAGCGAAAGTGCTCAGGAATGGCGCCTGCTGTTTGAGAAGGCGGGTGCCCAGGGCACGTTGTCCGTGCGGCCTATCAACAGATGGCGTGGCCAACGAGATCGCGAGGCAGTATCAGAGTTCTTGGGACTCGATCCAGGCCACGCCAACAAGAATGGCTACAGACTCAGGGATTTTGAGATTGAGCCTCAGATTCCTGATTCGGATGCAGAGGAGGACGTCAGGCAGGCGCTCGCGCCTTGGCTGGAAGACGGCTTCAGTTCGATGGCAAACCACGGCCGCAGAATCGCGACGTCCTCCTACTTCGGGGACCAGAGGGTCGTCGGGTCACGTTCGAGCTCATGGTTGCGAAGACTGGCCGATCTCGATTGGGTGTCTTGCGACGATTCGCGGCTTCGCGCGCCGAAGGACGTGCTTCCCCGTCCAGATCCGGCGCGAAGTGACGCACCCGTCGCGCAGCTTTCAGAGGAACTTGTCAGAGTTCTCGAGCAGGAGGGTCTCAAGTTCGGCAGTGCGATCCCCGAGGCTCCTGCGCTTCGCAGACTGATGGCGTTGGGAGATCGGTTGGGGGCGGACGAGCTCTCGGATTTGCTGCGTGAGGTTCGCGAGGACGGCTCAAACGAGGATCGATCCCGACTCGCTCAAGTCGTCCGCGATCTCTCAGTGTTGTCGGAATCCGGGCAGCGGTTCTCTCTCGACCGAATAGTCCGGCGTGCTGGGGCGGGGGGAAGCTTGCGGGGCGCCTTGGGAGGCTGGATTCTCTCCCTTGACGGCATTGCGGAACCGCTTCGTGAGGAACTGGCCCACGACGATTTCCCGTTCGAGTTCCCTGACACCACGACAGGGGAGCAGGCATTGGCCTACCTTGAGCGGGTCTGGGAGCGGGCGGGCACTTCAGGAGAAGGCCTCGCGAACCAGGTTCGCGAGGTTCTTCCGGCGGCCTACGCCTACTGCCTGGACGACTGTGCTGGCGACGAGTCGTTGGCTGAGCGTTGGCGGCAGGCGGTGCCCGGTTCTGCAGTCTTTGCCGAGCGGGAGTGGATGCGGCTTGCAGATTCGTCCGCGTCCGTCTACTTCGACGACTTGGAGGACCGGAGATTTGCTCCCAGAGACTCTTCGATTCGCACGGCTACCGGCGGGCACCTGGGGAACTTCCCTGGCCACCAGATGCGGACAGCACAGGCGCTTGGCCTGCCGCTGCTGTCGGACCTTGTTGATCTGCGTTGGGAGGAGGGTGCGGAGAGAGAGGTTGCGGACTGGACACCGCGATTCGAGCTAGTCGGTGAGCTGCTCGCACATGCTCGGGAAAGGGGCCGGGCAGATGGAGTGGGCGGGACGGAAGGTGAACCGGGCCTCCCATTCCGTCTTGTCGAGCGGCTAGAGTTGTGGGTGAAGGTTGGCGCCTCTGCACCGGAGCCAGTGCCCGTCAACGCGAGACTGAACAAAGGTGTCCTGATCGTGGCCGGCAGGCCGGTCGAGTTCGCTTCGGATGCAGCGGCGGAACTCGTGCGGGAGTTGGGGCTTCGCCAGCGGGCCGACCTCGCGGTGGCGATTTCCGGGATGTTTGGAGCAATCGCCGATGGTCAGGACTTCGCCCTCGCCGCGAAGAAGTTCACCCGCGCCTTTGCCCAGGGCTTCGACTTGCCTGCAGCACTAGGTACGTCGCCAAATGCTGCGGATGCTCCGAACGACGAGGCTCGGTCGGCCGGGACGGACAACGTCAGTCTTGATCGCGAGCCGGACGATGCGCCGTTGGTCGGGCCTGAGGACCCGCCCGGTCTGGAAAGGGTAGGAGGTTCCTTTGACCGGGACAGAGCCCTAGCGCCGCAGCGAGCCGCAGTGAAGAAGTTGAGGCAGGCGCTCAAGGGAGAACTTGAGCAAGGGGACGATGAAGCCCAGGCTGACCAGGTCGACACGTCGGACGATGGCACGGGCTCTGAGCTTGGAGACGAGGACTACCGCCGCATCGCGGCGGAGTATGAACGCCTCAGCGGCCGCCAACCGGAGCTCGGCGATCCTCACCAGGCAGGTTGGGATCTTCAGAGTCAGGATCCGTTAACCGGTGTGAAGCGTCTGATCGAGGTGAAGGGTAGAGGCCGCCCGTGGACCGAAGACGAGGTTGTGGAACTGAGCCGGGCGCAGGTGTCCAAGGCTTTTGAGGCGCGGAGTGGGAAGAGTGCCTGCGTTTGGTATCTCTATGTCGTGGAACGGTCTAGTCCTGGCGCCTACCAGGTTCTTCCGATCGAGAACCCGGCCGACACAGCCACCAAGTGGATCCTTCGAGGCGACGAGTGGCGGATGATCGCGGATGAACCGAAGCTGATCACCCGAGCGTCGGCCGCCTCGGATACGACCGGCGAATGACGGGTTTCGTTTGAAGAGTCAGTAAGGAGAGTGAGATTGCCGCTCGCTTGACGGAACTCACGTTCCCGCAATGACCGCATGACGGCTGAGGTTCCGGCGCTCGGCTCCGGGGCCCCGAAGAAGGGAGTGGCGCGCCTCTCCGGGTGGCCGGCTGCCCACTCCCGAACCTACCGTGTCAGAACCCCCAACGGCGGCGCACCGTCCGGGCTCTCGAAGTCGACGTCGAGCAGCAGGGCTATGAGGTCTGCGATGTCGGTGAGCCCCATGCGGTGGACCGTGCGGCCCGGCTCAAAGCCGGCGCCCCAGCCGACGAAACCGGTGAGGATCTCCGGGAAGTCGGTGGGGAAGAAGCCGTGGGCGCCGCCGGCGGTGGGGCGAAGGGCGTCGCCTGAGGCGTCGGAACCGAAGCTGACGCCGAGCGTGCCGGCGAGGGCGAGCGGTGCGTTGGGGGCGGCGCCGATGGCATCGAGTTCATCGCGTTCGATGACGCGGAAGAGCCGGTGAACGGACGCCGGCAGGTCGGCGAGGAGCTTGCGTACCGCTGCTTCAGCGTCTCGGTCGTCGGCGTCCCGCAAGTGCATGAAGGCGCCGCCGCCCGTGGGGTGGAAGGTGGCGCGCCATGTGCCGCGGTCGGGCTCGGTACCGTGGAGGCCGGCTTCGGCCAGCCAGACGTTCGGCATCACCTGGGTGTGGAGGTCGACGAAGCCGTGGTCGCCGGTGATCACGAACGCCGTGCGGTCCAGGATCCCTGCGCGTTCGGCGGCGTCGCGGATCGCTCCGATCGCCCGGTCGGCGCCGGCGACAGCGCGCCGGGCGCGATCCGATTCGCGGCCGTGTGCATGCTGGGCGGAGTCGGTCGTGATCAGGTGGATGGCTATCAGGGTCGGCCGGTGGGTCTCCAGGACGTACGCGGCGATGGCGCCCGTCGTGTCGTCGCGGGTGATGTAGCTGGCAGAGTAGTTGCGCAGGTTGAGGCGCCCCGTGGCCTCACGTTCCAACTCCTGCCACAGGCCCGGCGTGCTGCCCTCGCGCATCGGCAGCAGGCGGTCGACGTTGGGGTCGAGGGAGTAGACCTCGGGGACGAGGAGGTCGATCGGTGCGCCGACGGTTACCGGCCAGGAGATCGCCGCGGTCTCCCTGCCGGCGGCTCGGACCGCGTCCCAGAGGGTGGGAACCTGGATTGCCGATTCGTGCCAGTACCAGTGGCCGGTCTGGCCGGCGGGTTCAAAGGGTCTGTTGTAGTAGACGCCGTGGCGGGCGGGTAGTGCGCCGGTCACGATCGTCGTGTGCGAGGGATAGGTGACCGAGGGAAACACCCCGTGCACCCCCTCGGCGTGGGCGCCGTCGCGGGCCATCTGCTGCATGTTGGGGGCCGGCCAGGAGGAGCCCGGCTCGTAGAAGTCGGGCCGGAAGCCGTCCACCGAGACGAGGACGACGTGGTCCGCCCGGGATTGGGCGGCCAGGGGGACGGCGGCCAGGACCAGGGCGCCGAGGATGGCTGAAGCGGTGCGCTTCACCGCGTGCTAGACCGCCGCCGCCAACCGGCGGCCGTAGACGCTCTGCCGCATCTCTTCCAGCTTGTCGATATAGAGCTGCCGGTAGCCCTCGTAGTCGAGGCCGAAGGGCGCGTTGCCCGGCTCGAAGCCGGCGAAGGTCTGGTTCGGGTCGTTCTCGGCGAACGGACGCATGGCCTCGACCTGCTCCTCGAACAGGTCGACCAGGCCGGAGTGCTCGGCCAGCAGCCGCTGCAGGACGTAGACGCCGAACGCGATGTGGCGGGCCTCGTCGCGCTGGATCAACCGGATGCCGCGCTCGAGCGCCGGGAAACGTCCGCTGCGCTCGAAGATCGAGTAGTACAACGGGTAGCCGGCCTCGGCGCCCACGCCCTCGACGTAGAAGTGGTAGAGCATGATCGCGTTCAGCATAGCCTCGGGGCTGTCATCCGTGAACAGCGCGCGCATGGCGTGGGGCAGTCGCGTGGAGAACATGTCGCCGTGGAGATCGGGGTACGGAATGTCGACGCCGAACCGACCCGGCAGCGTCTCGATCAGCCAGGTCTCGAAGAACTGGACGTGGCGGGCTTCCTCGTACATCTGGGCGGTGACGAACATCTCCTCCTCGAGCCGGCCCTGCTGGCGGAGCCGGAACTGGAGCGGCGCGAGCTCATGGGTCACGCCGCGCTCACCGACGCGGAAGCCGGACACGAGCCGCAGCAGCAACTGACGTTCGTCGTCACCCAGCGCCAGCCAGTCGGAACGCTCCTGGGAGAAGTCGATGTCGGCAGGGTTCCAGGAACGCTCGTGGGAAGCGGTGAACAGACGCATCGGAAGCGAGTTGTTGTCGAACGGCATCAGGTAGACCTCCTGGTGGCCGATTCTAGTCCAGCGCCTCGCTGGCATCGGGGGCGAAGCGGTCGATTCCTGGGAACGCGGGCGTCTCGCCCGCATCCGGCGCGGGTCGTCGCGGCGGCGCGGTCCTTCAGAGCGCCGGAAGAGTCTTCAGGTCGCGGAAGCGTTAGAGTTACACCGTGAATACCACGGCTGAGAGGACACGGTGGGCTCGGCAGCCGTTCCCGCCCCGCGCCGCGGCACGGCCCCGGTTGCTCGTCGTCGGCGCACTCGCACTGGTGGGAGTGTTCCTGGCATGCGCCGAGTCGGTGCCCGAACCGGACGAAGGCAGTCTGCGGGCTTCCTTCGTTGCCCAGATCGAGGCCGACGAACATGTGAAGGACCTCAAGGTCTACGGCGACGAAATCCACTTCGCCCGCCGCGACCGCTCGGGTGAGCACGTCGACTGGCGGGTTCGCATTGACTCGCTGTCGGTGGAGCCCTGGGCCGGTGACGAGGCTGAGTTGGCGGGTCGCGTCGTGTCGGGCTGGAGCGTCGCCGGACGCCCGGTGTCGGTCGAGATCGGGCCGGAGGGTCTGGTCACCGACATGCCGATCTGGGTGCTCGACGCCGGACTGGCGCCGGAGTGCTGGGCGCTCTGGGACGATGACGTGAAAGCCTGGGGCTGGTGAACCCGGGTGGCGCGATCGGCGCGCGACCCGCGAACTACTCGCCGCGCCCGTCAGCGGGCGCGGCGATGCACCCGGGTGGCGCGATCGGCGCGCGACCCGACGGCTATGATTCACGGCACGCGAAGGAACACGGTGGTAGGAGGGCAGGCACATGAGAAGGCATGAACGCTTGAACGTCGGATGGGCGGTGGCCGTCGTCTCCGCGCTGGCGGTTCTCGCCGGTGCCGGCGTCGCTGGCGCCGCGGGCAACAACGCGAACAACGTCAAGGATGCCGACTGGACCATGCCCCGCACCGGCTCCGGGCATCCCGATCTCCAGGGCGTGTGGGCGAACAACAACGCTACGCCGCTGCAGCGTCCGGCCGCCTGGGCAGGCAAGGAACGGCTGACGGACGAGGAGCTGCAGCAGTTGATGGCCGCGGCGTCCGAGGCGACGAACCCGGGCGCCGACGCCCTGTTCGGCGACCAACTCGTGCTCGCCGCGATCGCGCGCACGAAGGCGACCTCCTACGACCCGACGACCGGCAACTACAACCAGTTCTGGATCGCGGACCGGGATTGGACGAACCGCACGTCCCTGGTCATCGATCCGCCGGACGGTCTGATCCCGCCCTTCACCGAACCGGCGAAGAAGCGACTCTGCAAGCGGGTCAAGCACCTGATGGAGCATCCCGCCGATTCCTGGCTGGATCGCCCGATTCCCGAGCGCTGCATCAGCTACGGCGCTCCGTTCATCTTCCCGGGCTACAACGGCTACCATCAGGTCTTCCAGAGCGAGGACCACGTCGTGATTCACCAGGAGATGATCCACGATGCGCGGGTCATCCCGCTCGACGGCCGGGCGCAACTGGACGAGGATGTGCGGCTGTGGAACGGCGCCTCCCGCGGTCGCTGGGAGGGCGACACGCTGGTTGTCGAGACGACGAACTACTCGGAGAAGAACGACTTCATGGGCTCCTCCGAGCAGTTGAAGATCACCGAGCGCTTCACCCTCACCGGCCCCGACACTCTGGAGTGGGCGATCACGGTGAACGACCCGGGGACGTGGACCAAGCCCTGGACGGCGTCGATTCCGCTCAAGCGCACCGAAGACGCGATCTTCGAGTACGCCTGCCACGAGGGCAACTACGCCATGGAAGGGATGCTCTCCGGCGCCCGCGCCGTGGAGGCTTCCAACAAGCCGAAGCAGCTCGATCCCGGCGCCGCCTTCCGGTATCCGGGCCTGATCTGCGACTTCTGATCGGTTCGGCGTTTCGCTGAGCCGGTCGCGTCGGCGCCACCTCACTCCTTCCGGGCTTCGGCTCGGCGCTCGGCGATGAAGGCGTCGACCTCGCCTCCGGCGCCGCCGCCATGCCTCGTGGCAAGGGACTGGGCCCGTTCCACGGCGGCCTTGAGCGCGGCCTCGGCGGTTGTCACCCTGATCGACGCGCCCTCAAGCGTGAGGAGCACTTCCTGCCGCGCTCGGAACCCGAGAGCCGCACGGAATCGAGCCGGCACGACAAGTCGACCTGCTGCGTCCACGACGGTCGTTGCCGACGCAGGGGTGATGTCCGGGTCGTGGGCCATCGCTGGCGACTCTACCGTTTGCTCTCCGGCATGGCAGGAAGGAAGTTGCCCGCCTACATCCTTGGCTGGCAGACGGAGTCGATCATGAGCAGATGGCCGGGCGGAGATACGCGATGACAAGCCAGAAGATTGCCTCGCCTGGATTCCCAGCAAGAGCGTGGTGTTGGGCCATCAAGAGATCGCCGGTACAGACGACTCGCCGTGCTCTTCCGGCAACGGCGTTGATGTCTGTTTCCGAGAGTGTCTCGAGACGGTCGGTGTCGATGCTTGCAGCGTCCTTTGCTGCGGCTGCGCTTGGCGACACTGCCAAGGAAGCGCCTCCACTCAGTACGAATGCTGATAGTGCGATAGCCAGGGTTCTCTTCATTGATTCGTGGTCCCTTTCTTTGTCTTGTTTCTACTGCCTCTGTTTCGTGAGACCGGTGAGGTCGCTATGGACCTAGACGGAATTCGGCGAATGGAGCACGCGCGTACACGAGCCCGAGATGGCAATCAGCGTGGTGCGCGAGCGCGCGCGAGTTGCGTGGCCCGCGAGGAGGAACCCGGGGCGCGAGTTCAGCCGAGCATTTTCTCCCGGCGCTCCGCGCGGGCGAAGGTAAGGGCGACGATGGCGGCGATGATGAGCGCGTAACCGATGCGGTTCCGGACGGCCATCGCGAGCAACTGCTCAGCGTCGACTCCTTCCACCGTGAGCGGGTTCCAGAACGGCGAAATGCGGAGCAGGAGCGGGAGTGCGAGTCTGCTGCTGACGGCTACGCCAAATAGTCCGAGGGTAGCCAGGGCGCCGGAGGTTTCGCTGCGGAGCAGGGTGGCGAAGCCCATGGTCAGTGCCAGACAGAAGACGGCTCCCTGCGCCGCGCCGTAGAGGGTCTGGACGACCGGAAACGCGGTGAAGAAGGCGAAAGTGAGCAACGCCATCAGGCTCAGGCTGGCAAGCAGTATGAGCCCCGCAGCGGCGAGCTTCCCAAGCCAGACGCGATGGGCGCCGCCGGGTACGGTGTAGGCGATCTCCAGGGTGCGCTCGTCGAGTTCCCCGGCGATGATCCGGCCGCCCAGAAACACGGCGAGAGCCGACATCGGCATGCCGATGAGGATGTTCTGGGCTGCGGCGGGTTCGAACCCCGTCTTGCGGCCGGTGACGAGCAGGACCGCCTGCACGGCAAGCCACGGCAGCGGCACCAGGGGGAGCATCCAGTATCGGGGTCCCCCGATCAGAACGGCGGAGAGACGGATGATGGTGATCACGCCGCGGCCCCTCCGTGCGCCCCCCAGGCCGGGTGGGAGTAGCAGTTCTCGATATGGCGAAGCAGATGCAGCGAAGGTGATGAGGGCGACACGATGGCGACGAACATGAGCCGACCACGTGTGACACAGCCGATGGCCGACCGACGGACTCGCGCCTTCGGCGGCTCGGTTGTCGATCGGAACTGTCGTGGTTTCATGAAGGTCGCCATCGCGTCCATGTGTGATGACGTGGTGTAGTGCGGCTAACGGTTGCGAGGGGAGAAGCTCCAGCGGCAAGGTAGGAGCGTCGTCAAGTGACGCCGCCGGTGGTGAACTCGTCTACACGCACTCGAGTCTCTGGGCGAAGAGCCCGACCTCCTGATGGAGCCGATTCGCAGTCAGGGAGCCCATCAGCCAGACAAACACGCCTGCGCCGCGAATGGCTCCTGTACAAGCTCCGGACCACCAGGCTGCTCCGGTGACGGCCGCCATGTCAGTGTCCGAGATCTGGTCGAGCCCCCGATTGTCGGTGCTCGGATAGTCGGTCGCCACGGCAGAGTGCGGCGGTTCTGCGAAACCTCCGCCAACACTCAGTACAAGCGCTGCCACTGCGATAGATAGAACTTTCTTCATGATCCTTGTTCCTTTCGTTCCATTGGTCTTGTGTTGCCGTCGACCCCGTTCGGAGAGGCCGACGACGCTGGTAGGCGGGAAGGTCCTGCGGAAGCCGAGAAGGCTTCGCAGGTCCGGCGCCCCGCAGCGCCTTGCGGCGTGCAGGGACGTGGACCGCCTATAGACCTATGACGGAATTCGGAGCGGCTTTTCTGGCGAGGACCTTGGGGACGCGGGGCTGGGTGGCAGGGGCTGCGTGTTGGATCGAGGGCGGAACCCGGCTCAGCCGCCGAGCATCTTCTCGCGGCGTTCGGCGCGGGCGAATGTCAGGGCGACAATGGCGGCGATCGCGAGGGCGATGCCGATTCGGTTCTGGACGCTCATCGCGAGCATCTGCTCGGCGTCGGCTCGGTCCACCGAGAGGGGGTTCCAGAACGGCGAGATGGGCAAGGGGTTGATCAGACCGTTGAAGCCGAGGAGGCCGATCGTAGCCAGCGCGCCGGCGACCTCACTGCGAAACAGCGTTGCGAATCCCATCGCCGCCGCCAGGTAGAAGGCAACCCCTTGGGCCGCGCCATAGAGGCTTTGGAGAATCGGAAAGTCGGTGAAGAAGCTGAAGGTGAAGATCGCTAGGAGCGCCATGCTGGCCAGCAGCAACAGTGCCGCGGCGGCGAGCTTGCCGAGCCAGACGCGGTGGGCGCCGCCGGGTACCGTGTAGGCGATCTCAAGAGAGCGCTGGTCGAGTTCGCCGGTGATGATGCGGCCGCCGAGGAACACGGCCAGGACCGCTACCGGCACGCCGATCAGGGTGTTCTGGGCCGCCGCGGGCTCGAGCGTGGGCCGGCCCGCAAGCAGTAGCGCTGCCTGGATCGTCAGCCAGACGAGGGGCAGCAGGGGCAGCAACCAGTAGCGCCGCCCGGCCAGCAGCACGGCGGAGAGACGGAGCACGGCGATCACGCCGGGGCTCCGCCGCGCGCCGCCCGCGCCAACCAGAGGTAGCCGTCCTCAAGCGTCGGCTCGACCGGTTCGGCCCGCTGATCGGGGCGATCCGCGGCCAGCACGCGCAGGCGGCTGCTGCCGTCGGGCTCGGGTTGGCGATCGGCGAGCATGGAAGCCTGGGGTAACTCCGGCTCTTCGTCTCCGGGCGCCGTCCAGGACCAGACGCGGCCCTCGGCTTCCCGTGACAGCGCCGCCGGCTCGCCGTCGAACACCATGCGGCCGCCGGTGAGCACCAGCACGCGCTCGCAGGCCACCGCCACGTCCTCGACGACGTGGGTCGAGAAGAGGACGATGCGGTCCTTCGCCAGACGCGAAAGCAGGTTGCGGAAGCGGACGCGCTCGCGCGGGTCGAGACCGACGGTCGGCTCGTCGACGACGATGATCGGCGGCAGGCGCAACAGCGTGCGGGCCACCGCGACCCGCTGCCGCATGCCGCCGGAGTAGCCGCCGATCGGTTCATCCGCGCGCTCGTCGAGTCCGACCTCGCGCAGCAGGGACGCGATGCGCTCCGCTCGCTCCGACGTCTCGATCTGGTACAGCGCGGCGTAGTACTCGAGGTACTGGCGAGCCGTCAGGCGCGCCGGCAGGCCGGCGTCCTGCGGCAGGTAGCCGACGTAGCGCGCCAGTCGTTTCCGTACCCTGAGCAGGGGCACGCCGCCCAGCGTGATCCGGCCGCGGGTCGAATCCAGAATGCCGGTCACCTGTCGCAGCAGGGTCGTCTTGCCGGCGCCGTTCGGACCCAGCACGCCGACCATGCCTCGCTCGACGTCGAAACTTACGGCGGCCAGCGCCTTCACGGTGTCGATCGGCAGGTCGAGACCGAAGATCCGGGTTGCCGCCGCCCGCCAGAGGCGGATCAACATGCCGCGCCAGCCGCGCGTGCGCCGCCGGCGCGTTGACCGCTGCTCCCGGCGCGCCGTCTCGAGACGCGCCGTGCGCCGTCCGAGTTGGATCAGAAGGATGATCGTGGAGAGGATGGCAACGACGATGAACCCGCCCACCGCGGGTTCGCTCGCAAGGGCCGGACCGACCAGGCCCGCGAGAAGCGCCCAGGGCAGCAGGGCGGACAGCACGCCCTCGATGCCGCCCGGCTCGACTCGTCCGAGCGCGTCGGCGCGGCCGCGGGCACGCCGGACCTCGGTCAGCAACCGGGAAGCGATCAGCAATGCGGCAATCCAGGCGCCCAGTTGGATCAGGTCGGCACGAAACCTCGATGCCATGGCGACCGCGCCGGCGAGCAAGAGGAGCAACGGCAGGAGGCGGTCCCGCGCGTCGGCGGGGTGGAAGGCCTGACCGCCGCGGTCGACCACCTGCCTGGCGAAGTCGGTCGACGCCCGCAGCGCCCGGCGCACCGGTCCCGGTAGGCCGTACGTCTTGCGCAGATGCCGGACCACCAGCCGGGGCGGTCCGGCGTCGGCCTCCGGTTCCGGCGTCGGCGGCTTCGGCACCAGCCACACGGTGAGCCCGAGCAGGGCGCCGGCGATGAGCACCGTCGTCGTGACCTGCCAGAACATGGACTCGATCACGCCGAGCACGAACAGCGGGGCGGTGGCCGCGATCACCGCGCCGAGCCAGGTCAGGACCACCCAGGGCCCGACGCGGCTGAACAGGTCGTCGAGCCGGCGCAGAAAGACGTAGCCGACCGGGATGACAAGCAGCGTGAGCACGGTCGAGGTCAGAAGACCGCCGATCACCAGGGTCGCGAAGGGCGGCCAGATCTCGTACTGGCGCCCGGTGGAGATCGCCAGTGGCACCAATGCGGCGATGGTCGTTGCACTCGTCATCAGTACCGGCCTAGCCCGCTCGCGGACCGCCGCCAGAGCGGCTGCGCCGGCGCTCCAGCCGGCGCCGAGCACCCGCTGCTGCATCCGGTCGACGAGCAGGACGGCGGGGTTCACGGCCAATCCCAGCAGGACGAGCGCCCCGAGCAGCGCCATCGGATCGAGCCCGATGCCGGAGAACATCAGCACCCACAGCGACCCGAGCAGGGCCAGCGGCAGCGCCAGCAGAACGAGGATCGGCAGGGTCAGCGATTCGAACGCCACTGCCAGAACCAGGAACACGAGCATCACGACCGGCCCCAGGACGCGCCGGAACCAGCTCGTGTTCTCGTCCGAGCGGTCGAGCTCGATCGTCGTTCCGGGCGGGCGGTGGATGCTGGCGAGCGCTTCGTCCAGGTTGCGGTCGAACTCCAGCCGCGCGGGTCCGCTGCTTGGTACGTCGGGCGAGACGCTGTAGATGACTTCCCGCTCGCGGCGGCCGTTGTGGTGGGTGATCACAGGGGAAGCCGGCGCGCGGCGCACCTGCGCCAGGGCGGCCACCGGCAGGACGCCGGCGCCGGTGGAGACGCGCAGCCGCGACAGGCCACTGAGCGACACGTCGCGGTCGCCGTTCATCCCCGGTTCGCGCATCCCGTCTTCGGGCATCGCGTCGCTGGGCCGAGCTTCCAGGCGCTGGACGACGATCGGAAGCTCGCGGCCGCTCGGAAGCGGGAAGCCGCTGTTGATGCTCGTGCCCTCGCGGCCGGCGAGATTCAGCATCGGCAGCACATCGTCGAGCAGGACGCCGAAGGTGTCGAAAGCGCGACGGTTCGGGCTGACGTGGATCTCCTCGGGGCCGGGTCGCGAGGACGGGAAGGCGCCGCTGATCCCCTCGATCTCCTTCAGCCGCTCGGCGACCTCCGTGGCCAGACCGGTCAACTGATCGTTGTCGTTGCCGGACAGGATCACCCGTTTGGGCCCACCCCCGAGCAACTCCTGGGCGCCGCCCCCGCCGCCGGGGCCGCCGCCACGACCTCCCGGGCCTTCGCCTTCGCCGGGTCGCAGAATTTCGGTGCCGGCGCGCCGGTTCGCGGCCCTGCGTACGAGCTGACGGATCCGCCGCGCGGTCAGTTCCTCGGGACGGTCCTCAAGTGGATCGAGGTGCACCGTCAAGGAGCCCCCCTCCTCGCGGATCATGCTTTCGACGCGATCCACACCGTCGATCTCATGAACCGCTTCCAGGGGTTGGAAGGCGCGCACCGCGGCATCGAGCGAACTGCGGCTCTCGTCGAGGCGCACCGAGAGCTGGACCTGGTCTGCGATTTCTGCGTCCGGCGACACCGTGTTTCCGAGCACAAAGGGCAGGGCCACGAGCGCGGTGACGACGACGGCGAGAGCCACCGACGTGACCCAGCTCGCGGGCCGCCTCAGTGCCGAGGCGAGAACTCCTGCAAACAGGATGCGGGTCGGGTCGGGCGGCGCCTGTCCGGCGAAGCGTTCGCGCCGCCGGCGCAATCGGTCCAGCCGGCGGAGCGCCGCGGGCGCGGCCAGATGGCGGGCCAGCAGCGGTACGAGACCGATCGCCACCAGCAGGGAACCGAACAGCGGCAGCAGGATCGAGAGGGCGGCGATCGCGATCAGGTTGCGGATGAACGACGATCCCAGGTCGACGAGCAACGGTGGTACGAAGACGACCGCCGTGGTCACCGACGCGGCGATGATCGCGCGGGCAGTGCGGCGAATGCCGCCCGCCGCGGCGTCGTCGGGACTTCGTCCCCGCTCTAGGCGCCGCTGGACGGACTCGAAGACGACGACGCTGTTGTCGACCAGGAGGCCGACGCCGACCGCCAGGCCGAAGAGACTGATCAGGTTCAGGGTCTGGCCGGCGAGGTAGAGGAAGGACAGCGCCGCGGCCAGGCTGACCGGCACGGCGATCGCGACCACTGCGACGGCCCGCCACTGTCGCAGGAACAGGAACAGGACGGCGAGAGCGATCAGGAAGCCGGTCAGACCGAGGTTCTTGAGCCGGTCGATCTGGGTCTCGACGAGTTCCGCGGCGTCGAAGCTGCTCAGCAGGCGAATGCCCAGCGGTTGGAGATCCTCGTTGATCTCCTCGATCCGGCGGCGCAGGTCGCGGCCGAGGCGAACCAGGTTCGCGCCCTCTTCCTGGAACACCATGACCCCGACCGAGGGATCGCCGTTGACCCTGAACAGCATTCGCCGGCGGCCGGGGCCGACCTCGATTTCGGCGACGTGGCGCACCAGGGCCGGCCGGTCCGGCACGATCCGGACTTCGCCCATTGACACCGGCCCGATCGGACGGCCGTCGAGCATCACCGCCATCCGCCCGGCTTCGTCCTCCAGGCTGCCGAGGTAGCGCAAGCGGCCGGCCGCGGCGCGCACCGCCGCCGTCACCTGCTCGGTGGTGACGCCGAGCGCGGCACAGCGGTTCGGGTCGACCCAGACGGTCAACTGGCGCGCCGCCCCGCCGCTGACCATGGCTTGGCTGACGCCCGGCACCGCGGCCAGCCGCGGGGTGACGAGTTCCGCGACCAGGTCGTGCAGGGCGTTCTGGTCGGCGGCGCCGGTGACCTGCAGGACCATGGCGAAGCTGGAAATGGCGCTGCTGTCCTGGGCCTGGACGTCCAGGAAAGCGTTCCGCGGCTGGGTGCGGGCGAGGTCCGCGGCGATCCGACGCACCTCCAGCTCGCGGACCTTCAGGTCGACGCCGCGTTCGAATAGGATCGTGAAGCTGCCGCCGGCGCCGCTGACCTCGCCCCAGGTCTCGGCGACTCGCGGCAGGGTCCGTATCCGGGCCTCGAGCGGCAGGAGGATCTCCCGCTCGACGGTCTCCGGTTCGCTGCCCGGGCGGAAGAAGTTGACGTAGATCTGGTCGCCGGTCAGGGCCGGGAAGAGCTCGACCGGCAGTCGTCGCCAGGCGAACAGACCCAGGATCACCAGCCCCAGGAAGAACATCGCCACGGCGACGGGGCGGCGAATGGCGAGGGTGTCGAGGCCGGCTCTCACGTCGCCTTCCGATTCAGGCGCCGGACGGGGCGCGGCGGCGCCGGGTCAGTCGCATCGAGTCGAGTATCAGGTAGAGGCAGGGCAGCACGAGGAGCGAGCCGACGGTGGAGGTCAGGATGCCGCCGATGATCGTGTAGGCCATCGGGCTCCGCAGTTCCGCGGCCTCTCCAGCGCCGAGAGCGAGCGGCGCCAGGACCAGGACGGTGGTCAGAGTGGTCATCAGGATCGGCCGCAGCCGGATCGCTGCGGCCCGGGCCAGAGCGGCCCGCCGCTCCATGCCGGTGGCGAGGAGGCGGCGGGCGGTGGCAATCAGGAGGACCGCGTCGTTCACTGCCACGCCCGCGAGCACGATGAGGCCGAGCAGCGCCATGACACCGACCGGCCGTCCGAGGAAGCCGAGGGTGCAGGCGACGCCGACCAGGGCCAGGGGGATCGAGAACAACACCGTGAGCGGTTGGAGCAGGGACTCGAAGGTTCCGGCGAGGACCATCAGCACGAGAACGAGGGCCAGCAGGCCCGCCCAGCGCAGTTCGCCGACGGCGCGCTCGCGTTCCTCTTCCTCGCCGGCGAGACGGACCACCAGACCAGGGGGCAGATCGGTTGCCGCGATCGCCTCGCCGGCCGCCGCGATCGCGCGCGGGTAGTCGCTGGCGTCGGCGACCCGGGCGGTCACCTGGGCGACGCGGCGCTGGTCGCGGCGGAAGACCTCGCGGGCGCCCTCGGCGGGGACGAAGCGGGCGACCTGGCCGAGGGCGAGGTCCGCGCCGGCGTTGCTCGTAAAGCGCAGTTCGGCGAGTTCTTCGGGTCGCGGCTGGGGCAGAGAGAGGACGACGTGGCGCTCCTCGTCTCCAGTCGAGAGCAGGGTGACCCTGCGGCCGTCGAGTGCGGCCTGGAGCACCCGGGCGATCGTTTCCAGGCCGACGCCGAGGCCGTCGGCCATCGCGCGGTCGAGTTCGATCCGCAGTTCCGGCGGTCCGCCCTCGAACGAGGAGCGGACGTTCCAGAGTTCGGATTGTGCGGCGAGGGCGTCGCGCAACCTGGTGGCCGCCAGGCGCAGGTCGGGCAGCGATTGGCCCGCGATCTCGACCACGATCGGCGGTCCCGCGGAGCCGAGCGCACGCGACAGGGCGGAGGCCCCCACCTCCCACTCGATCTCGGTATCCGGCAGGTCTTCGAAGTTGGGCTGCAGGGCGGCGACGATCTGGCCGCCGGTCGGCCCTTCGGCGGACATACGGACGAGCAGGCGGGCCGTGTTCTCCTCCGTCAGTTCCGTGGTCACCAGCCGATCGTCCTCGGGCAGGCGGCCGACCTCGGCCTGGATCGCCTCCAGGTGCTCGCCGGCAGCCTGCCTGACCGCCTCTTCCAGCGTCGCCACGGCGCCGGCGGTGGCCTCGACGCGCTGGCCGGGCGGGCCGACCATGCGCACCGAGAACTGCCGCGGGTCGGCAGGCGGCAGCAGTTCGCTGCCGAGTCCGAGCAGCACATGGACGGCGCCGGCGGCAGCGAGCACCGCCGCCGCGACGACCAGCCAGCGAAGCTGCAGCAGGACGAGGACCAGGCGCTCGACGGCGCCGAAGGCCCAGCCCAGCGGCCGCGCCTCGTCTTCGTCGGGGTCCGCGGTTGTGCCGATGGATGCCGCCGCCGAGGCCTCGGCCGTGGGCGCGGTCCCGGCGGTTTCCGGCTTCGCGCGCGGCAGGAGCCAGCGCGACAGGGCCGGAATCAGCATGATCGCGACCGCCAGGGAGGCGCCGAGGGAGGCGGTGACGGTGAAGGCGATGCCCTCGATCAGGCGAGCCGCCAGACCCTGGACGAACAGGACGGGCAGGAAGACAACGCACGTAGTAAGCGTGGAGGCGGCAATCGCGCCCGCGACCTCGCCCGTACCGCGGGCGGCCGTGTCGGCTGCCGACGCGCCGGGGCGGTGGCGGCGGTGGATGCTCTCGACGACGACGATCGCGTTGTCCACCAGCATGCCGGCGCCGAGGGCCAGCCCGGCCAGGGTGATGATGTTCAGGGAGTGCCCCCACAGCCGCATCGCGAACAGGGCGACGAACAGGGACACCGGCACCGCCGAGGCGACGACCACGGTCGGGCCGAAGGAGCGCAGGAACAGCGCCAGAACGACGATCGCCAGGGCGATGCCGATCAGGGCAGCCTTCAGCAGATCGTCCATCGCGTCCTCGACCAGGGCGGCGTCGTCGTTGACCATCGAGACGCTGACCCGGGGCAGGTCGCGCTCCAGGTCGGCGACCGCCGCGCGCACGGTGCGCGAGACCTCGACGGTGTTTGCGCCGGCCTCCTTGAACACCTGGAGGCCGACGCCCTCCTGGCCGTTCACCCGCACGAGGTGGTCGATCTCGGCATGCGCGAGTTCGACCTCGGCGACATCGGAGACCCGGATCGGCTGGCGGACCTGCTGGCCTCCTCCCGCCGGCTGGGTGCGGTAGCGCACGACGACCCGCTCGACATCGCGGGGGTTCCGGAACCGGGAGATGCCGCGGACCAGGTAGACCTGACCGCCGTCCTCCAGCGTGCCGGCATCGATGTCGACGTTCTCGGCAACGAGTCGCTGCTCGAGTTGATTCAGCGTGACGCCGAACGCCTGCAGGCGGTAGCGGTCGACACGGACGCGGACTTCCAGTTCGCGCCCTCCGAGGACCCGCACCTCGGCGACGTCGGCGAGCTGCTCCATGGCCGGCGCCACCTGGCGGCGCGCCAGGCGGCGGAGCTCGGCGAGATCGGGTCCTTCCGGCTCGGCGGCCAGCCCAAGGGTGATCACCGGCGACTGCCTCGGATCGAGTTGACGGACCAGGACCTCGTCGACTTCGGGGTCGGCGGCGACCGGATTGACCGCCTTCTGCACCTCGATCAGCGCCAGGTCCATGTCGGCGTCCCAGTCGAAGCGGACGGTGGCGATCAGGCGGCCGGTGCGGGCGACCTGGTGAACCTCGCGGAGGCCGCGCACCGTGAACAGGCGCTGCTCGACCTGCTCGCCGTAGAGCCGCTCCATCTCGGTCGGCGGCCGGTCGCCGGAACGCACGGCGACGACGATGGTCGGCGAACGCAGGTCGGGCAGGAGGTCGATCGGCAGTTCGCGCCACGACATCCAGCCCACCAGGGCGAAGGCCAGGGCGGTGACGGTGACCGCTACGGGCCGGCGCGCAGCCAGGCGGGCGGGGCCGAAGGTCTCACCGGATGTTCGAGTCATCGTGCCGGGCTCCGGTGGTCAGAGCTGCCGAATCGGCTCTTATTGGGAGACCCGGACGCGGGTGCCGTCGGTCAGGGTCTCGAGACCGCGTACGACGACCCGCTCGCCGAGCTCGAGCCCCTGGCGAATCTCGGTGATCTCGTCGTCGCCGAGGCCGAGAACGACTTCGCGCCGCACCGCGCGCTGGCCGTCGAGGACGAAGACGACGCGCCGGCCGCCGCGCTCGGTAACCGCCTCGCGCGGAATGACGGGGACGTCGTTTCGCTGCTCGACGACCAGGGTCACTTCAACGAACATGCCCGGCCGCAGCAGGCCGCCGGGATTGCGCACGGCGACCTCGGCGCGGAAGGTGTGGGTGACCGGGTCGACCTCGGGGGACAGGCGAACGACCGCGCCTGCGAACGTCTGGCCCTCCCAGGCGAAGTGCCTGAGCCGGCCCTGCTGTCCGGGGTGGACCCGCGCCAGTTCGGGGCCCACGAGGTCGATGTCGGCGACCAGGGAGTCGACCGGAGCGATCCGGGCCACCTGGAAGCCCTGGGAGACGAGCTGGCCGTCGGCGATCGGCATGCCGTTCGGGTCGCGCGCGAGTTCCATCAGCACGCCGCCGATCGGAGTCAGCATCTTCGCGCGGTCCTCGGTCAGGAGGCTCTGCTCCCAGGTCGCCTTCGCGTCCTCGAGCGCGATCTCGGCGCGGCGCAGTTCTTCGGCACTGATCAGTTCCTGCTCGAACAGCTTGGCGCGGGCGTCTCGTTCGGCCTCGGCGCCCAGGTAGGCCTGGTGGGTTGCTTCGACCCGGGCCGCAAGGCGTGCGTCCTCGCCGGTGACCTCCGCGATCATCTGGTCCGGGACGACGCGGTCGCCCTCGGCCAGCCGGTCGCCGGAACCGTTGCGGCCGATCAGCAGTCTCCCGGGCGTTTCGACCTGCAGGACGATGCTCTCGGCCGCTCGCAGAGTGCCGGTGGCGACGATCAGATCCTCGACGCTGCCGGTTTCGACCTCGGCTGCGGTGACCGGCACCAGGAAGTCGACGGGGTCCGTGCTGCCGCCGCCTTCGCAGGCGACGATCGCGGCGCAGGCCGCAATCGCAATTGCGAGGCCCGCGCGCCGGAAGTTGGCGGTCGGGCGGGATGGCTGCCGCGCGCTCATGGCCCCGCGCCCCCGGTCTCGGCACGGCCGGCGGCGGCGCCGTTGTCGAGCCGCACGAAGCGCACGGCGTCCGCGGCGACCGCTCTGCCGGAGGTCTCGTCGCTCAGGACCAGTTCGGTCGGGCCGCCGGCCAGATCGAAGTCGCCCAGCACCGCCCATCCCGTGCCCGCGGCCGCGGCGTCGAAGTCGATCGGCCGGGAGACGCCGCCGTTCTGCAACTCCAGGTCGTAAGTGCCGAGAGCCAGCCCCAGGTTCACCGAGACCCGTACGCCGCGGTCGTCGTCCCCTCCTCTTTGTGGTGCGTCTCCACCTCCGTCGCCGACCCGCACTTCACGGCGCACGCTCGTGGCGCCGGCTGGCAGCGGCGAGAGCGACGGCACGTGGAGTTCGACTCGCCAGCGGCCGTCCGCCGGCAACTCCGTCCGGTAGATCGCGCGGCTGGTCCCTTCGCCCGCCGGTGCCAAGGCGGTCGTGCGGCGGTAGCGCCCCCAACTCGTGGGCTGTTCGTAGCGCGACCATTCTGTCGGCGGTCCGCCGAAGCTCTGGTAAACGAGCAGGCCCTGATCCGTCTGGTTCGACGGTGCGAAGAAGCCGGCGAGACCGCCCTGCAGCCGGAAGCCGCCGGCATCCGCTTCATCCGTCTCGATCGAGAAGCCGGGGTCCAGGTCGTCGACGACGATCATGTCGGTCGTTGACTCGAGGAAGGCGGGCAGCCAGTCGGCCGGCCGCGTGCCGCGCAGTGGTTCGGCATCGACGATCGTCTCGTTGTCGACGCTCGGCAGATCGATCGGGAACTCCCGGCGGTTCAGCGACAGGTAGGGTGAAGCCAGCATCCTGCCCGGCACCCTGGAAGTGACCAGACCGAATTCGACGGAGCTGTTTCCCGGGATCAGGGTCGGCTCGCTGGACTCCCAGCGCGCGCCGCTCGGTGCGCGGACGGCGTAGCGGAGCCGGAACAGGCCCGGCGCCTCCTCGCCGTTGTGGACGAAGAGCCGGGTCTGGTACTGCGGCAGGCCCTGGTCGTCATCCGTCAGCCGCACGAGTTCGGCGGCGGAGACGACGAAGCCGGGCAGGTCGGTCTGGTGGAGGAAGTCGCCGACCAGGCCGGCGAGGTCCAGGCCGGCTTCCTGAGCGGCCCGTTCGAGGTCGGCGGCGGTGAAGGTCGATCCCCGGTGGTCGCGCATGAGGTTCGCGATCATCGCGGCGGTCCGTTCCCGGCCGGCGCCGTCCAGGATTGCGGTGGCAAGGGCCGAGGTCTTCAGATAGAGCGCGTTCAACGCTTTCTTCGGCTCCTCTTCGACGTCCATTTCCGTCAGCGAGGCGCCGAGAACGGCGTCCCATACCTCGGGGCGGTCGGTGAGGCTCTGTACGATGGTGCTGGAGACCGAGGAGGCGCCTCCGCCGAGCTGGCTGAAGATGGCGCCCTGCAACACGCTGGCGAGCGTCCAGCCGAACTCGCGGTCGAACAGGTGGGCCGAGAAGTACGATTCGCCGCCGTTCACCAGCCGGTTCACCAGGTTGTTGCACAGTTCCTCGAGCGCCAGCGCCTCCGGCCCGCGGGCGCCGGTCTGGTACATGAACAGGTTGCGGACGCCGCCGACCTCCACGTTGCCGCCCGAGAAGTCGTTGCGGAAGAACTGCTGCAGCCCGGAGGCCTTTGCCCGCGCCAGACCGCCCTCCTGCTCCTCGAACCGCTCCGGGTTGCGGAACAGGAACTCGAAGCGAGCGGTCGGCAGGCTGCTCTCGCTGATCAGCAGCATGCCCGGCGGCGCACGCTCGGTGTCCATCCGCCAGCCGCCGCCGTAGGAGCGCAGGGTCCAGGGCACTTCAACCAGGGTGAGCTGACGGTAGGGGTAGGGCAGGCCCAGCTCGCGCGCGCTGGCGAAGCGCTCGGCGGCGACAGCCTCGATCTCTTCCCGGGCGTCGGCGAAGAGCTCCACGTTTCTCAGATGGCGGGGGTGGAGGAGCAGTTCGATCTCGACGCCCTCGACCTCCGTCGTCCGGTGATCGAACCGGCCGGCGACCAGGGCCGCTTCGGGCACGACTGCCACGGGTGCGAACCGTTGCCGTTCGCCGGCTGTCTCGGCTCTGCCCGGCCCGGCGACGGTCCAGCCCGAGGGGGCGCCGACTTCCAGGTCGAGTTCGAAGAAGTCTCTGGGACGCCTTCGCGGATCGGTGAGGCCGACCGAGGTGCCGGGGCGCGGCAGCCAGGCCAGCGCGGCGGGCAGCGCGACGAAGCGGCGCTCCGCAAAGCCGTTCAGGGCGCCGAGAAGGATGATCTGGGCGTCCTGGAACCTGATCCGGTTGAAGTCGATCGCGGAATCGAGGTAGCCGAAGCGAAGGTCGGGCCGTCCGTGGGCGCGCAGGCGAAGGTCGACGGCTTCGCCTGCGGCCGGCGAGCGTCCGAGGTCGACGTCGAGCAGGCCGTTGCCGTGGTTGAAGCCGAGCGCAGCGCCGGCAGCGTTCTCGACGGCGTCGACCTGAAGGCCTGGGTTCAGGCTGAAGAGAGCCTGCGAACCGCCGGCGGCGAGGAACCGGACGTTGACATCGAGAGTCAGACGGCCGCGCGGTGCGATGTCGACGGCGCCGTGGATGTGTTCCAGGTCGACGACCGGTTCGCTCTGGCGTGCCGTGTGGGCGATGCGCCAGTCGTCGATCTCATCGACCTGGTTGCCGGCCGTGATCGCGGCTGCCGCGATCGTTCCGATGGCCGCCGCCAGGAGGCCGGCGCCGGCGGTGGCCCAGAGGCGCCGCCGGGCGTCGTCGAGCCGGGGATGGACGGCGACGGCGACCGCGAGCAGCCCAACGGCCAGCGCCGCGACCGTGGCCCGGTTCATCAGGTTGAAGGCGGTCCAGATCTGGGGCGCGACCTCGGATGGATTGGTGCCGAAGCCGCCGTTGATCGCCAGCATCGGCAGGACGTAGGTCGGCACGCGGAAGGAGAGAAGCATCGGCCCGATGGCCAGCCCGAGGCCCAGGAGCGCGGCGACCAGGCGGTTGCCGCTCAGGAGTGACGCCACCTGGACGAAGGCGATGGTCACAGCCAGCGCCGGCAACGCCTCGGTCAGCAGGTAGGCCCAGACGGAACTCCAGATCGCCGGTTCGCCCACGTACCAGCCGAGCGCCACGCCGAGATGGCCGATGCCCTGGATGATCATCATGCCGATGAAGGCGACGCCCCAGATCATGATCAGGGCGCCGAGGAAGCGGCCGAGGACGAGTTCGGCGTTCGAATAGGGCCGGCTGTCCAGGACCTCGATGACGCGGTCGCGCCGGTCCCGTGCGCGCAGGTCGAAGGCCAGGAACACGACGCCGATCGCGAGAACCATCGTCTGCGTCGAAGCCATCTGAGCGAGCAGGAACTTCGGGCTCATCGCGCCGACCGTCGCCGAGAAGGATGAGAAGAGGCCGTGGATTACCCAGTAGTAGCCGTACGACACCAAGCCGACGAGGAGTGCGAGGCCCGAGAACAGCCAGAAGCGGAACAACCGGCGGATGGTGCGCATTTCGGCCCGGGCCAGCGACCAGACGGCGGCAAGTGAGATCAAGGTCGGGCCCTCCTGGGAACGCGGGCGTCTCGCCCGCATCCGGATCGGGGCCGGACCACGGCGAGTGAGATCAAGGTCGGGCCTCCTCTCCGGAGGTCGTGGCGCCTTCGTTCTCGCCGAAGTGCTCATCGGTCACGAGGGCCTCGGCGCGGCCGCGCGCCACCATGAAGGCGAGGTATCCCTCCTCGAGGGTCGGCGACGAGGCGATTCGCGCGCCTGCCGGTACGCCGCCGGGCGACGCAACGGCGCGGTAGGTCGTTTCGTTCATGCTGACGGTGCGCGAGACGATCTCGAAGTCGCCCTCGGGCTGCGACGCGGATGTCGGCAGGGTCAGCTCGAACACCTGGCCCTGGGCGCGCTCGAGCAGCCGTGACGGGGAGCCGCGAAAGACGATCTTGCCCGCGTCGAGCAGGGCGAGGTCGTTGCAGCCTGTGCCCAGGTCGGCCACGATGTGGGTCGAGAGGATGATCGTTCGCTCGCGGCCGAGGCTCGCCATCAGTTGGCGGAAGCGGAGGCGCTCCTCCGGATCCAGGCCGACCGTGGGTTCGTCGACCACCAGCAGGCGCGGTTGGTGGATCAGCGCCTGGGCGATGCCGAGGCGGCGGGTCATGCCGCCGGAGAGCTTCTTCACCTTGCGGTGCGCGACCTCGCCGAGGCCGACGCTGTCGAGGACGGAATCGACCCGGGCCCGGCGTGCGCCGCGGCCGTCCAGGCCGGAGAGCTCGGCCAGGGTGTCGAGGACCTCCTCCACGCGGTGCAGGCGCCAGGCGCCGAACTCCTGCGGCAGATAGCCCAGGTGTGCGCGGACGCCGCGTCGCTGCGAGACCACGTCGTGGCCGAAGACCGTTGCCGTCCCGCCGCTGGGCTTGAGCAGCGTGCAGACGATCCGCATCAGGGTGCTCTTGCCGGCGCCGTTGGGGCCCAGCAGGCCGAACAGGCCGGCGCCGATCTCCAGATCGACGCCGTCGAGGGCTACTGTGCCGCCGCGATAGACGTGGCGGAGGCCGCGGGCGGCCACTGTCGTAGTCAGAGTGTTTCCTCCCGAAGGTCTATACGGATGCGGGCAGCGCTTGGTTTACACCGCGTGTCCCTTCCAGGATCCGGTGACCGTGGGCTGAAACCCCGCGGGGCCGTCCGCGTACTCGTATAGTATGCCGGCGCATACCGGATACCCCTTTTCTGCCAACATCTCTGGACACCCCCGAGTTTCTCGACACCCCTACAGGGAGGCCTCCACAAAGTGATTCGTTCTCAGTTCTCGCTCGCGAGTCGTGCGCTCGCACTCGGCGCCGTCTGTTCGCTGGCGCTCTCCGGCCTCGCCGCTGCCGCGGCGGTGGACCCCGAGCCGGTCACATTCCACCGTGACGTGGCGCCTCTGCTCCAGCAGGAATGCCAGGTCTGCCATCGGCCCAACGGCGCCAACCTCGGCGGCATGGTGGCGCCGATGGCGCTCACGACCTATGAAGAGACCCGGCCCTGGGCGCGCTCCATCGCACGCCAGGTCGCCACGCGCGCAATGCCGCCGTGGGACGCCTCCGCGGACCAGCACGGCCTGTTCGCGAACGAGCGCACGCTGACCCAGGAAGAGATCGACCTCATCGTGCGCTGGGCCGAGTCCGGCGCGCCTGCCGGCGATCCGGCGGACGCTCCGGCGCCGATCGAATGGCCAAGCGCCGACGGCTGGCTGATCGGCGAGCCGGACCTCGTCCTGCAGTTCGACGAGCCCTTCTGGGTCGAGGACGATGTGGACGACCTCTACATCTACCGGAAGACGACAGTGACCGAAGACATGGTGCCGGAAGACCGCTACGTCAAGGCGATCGAGTTCCGGCCCGGCAGTTCGGCGGTTCACCACATCATCGTCCCCAGCCTGGGCGGCATCGCTCCCGGCAACGACCCGGTGATCCACGCGGACGGCATGGCGGACGTGCTCAAAGCGGGCCGCGACCTGACCTGGCAGATGCACTACCACAAGGAGCCGGGCGAAGGCACCGGCTCCTGGGACCAGTCCTCGGTGGCGCTCAAGTTCTACGACAGCGATGACGAGGTCAAGTACGAGGTCTTCAACGCCGGCATGGGCAAGTTCGACTTCGCCGTGCCGCCGGGCGACTCGGACTACACGATCCAGACCGAGTGGACCTTCCCGACGGACTCGGAGATCGTCAGCTACCTGCCGCACATGCACCTGCGCGGCAAGGCGGCCAAGTACGAGGCCTACTACCCGGACGGCAGTCACGAAGTGCTGCTCGACGTGCCGAACTACGACTTCAACTGGCAGACCACCTACCTGTACGAGGAGCGCAAGAAGGTGCCGGCGGGCACGCGAGTGGTCCTGACCACGGTGTTCGACAACTCGGCCGACAACCCCGCCAACCCGAATCCGAACGAGACGGTGCGTTGGGGCGAGCCGACCACCGACGAGATGAGCTTCGGCTTCATGTCGTACATCAACGAAGAGAACCAGGGCCGCGGCGCTTTCGAGGGTGAGGGCGAGGGCATCGACGTCACCGCGATCGTCGCCTTCTCGGACGAGAGCCGCGACGGCCTGATGCAGCTCGAAGAGGCGCCGGACATGGTCAAGCCCTACTTCGAGATGATGGACCAGAACAAGGACGGCGCCGTCGACATGGAGGAGGCGCGGGCAGCCAACGGCGTCCTCGAGCAGATGGCGGAGCAGAGGGCCGAGGCCGCTGCCGGAGCAGCCGGCGGAGAGTAGCCCTCGGGCAGTCCGCTCAGTTCGAACCGCCGGCGCGCCGCAAGGCCGCCGCCGGTTCCGCGTTTGGGGTCAGATGTCGTACGCGTGGCGAATCGCCGCCGCGGCCAACAGGCGCGCCGGATCAAGCAACGGCCTCTCCGCAACCTCCGCCCCGTCAAGCGCCAGTGGAATCTCAGTACACCCCGCCACCAGGACATCAACGCCGCCCTCATCGACAAGCCGCTGAGCCGCCTCCTCGATCAACGCACACGCCTCAGCCGACCCGCCATCCGTCTTGATCCCGCCTCCCTGATGCCGTTCGTCGACCCAGGGCCCGTAGATCGGCTCCATCACCGTGCGCCGCTGCAGCTCTTCGCCTCCCTCCAGGTCGAACGGACTCACCGGCCGCAGCCCGCGAGCCTCCAGCGGCTCGTGGTACAGCCGTGATCTCAACGTTCCGGATGTGGCGAGCAACCCCACCGAACCGCCCGGCGCGAGCCGGGCTGCCTCGTCGGCTGTGACCTCGATCAGGCTGATGATCGGCAGCGGGCTCTCCTCGAGCAGGCGCAGGAGGAACAGGTGCGCCGTGTTGCAGGCGACCACGGCGAAGTCCGCACCGGCCCGCCGCACACGTTCCAGGCTCCGAAGCAGCACCGGGCTCGGATCCTCCGCTTCGCCGAAGTAGGCCTCGGTCCGGTCGGGCGTCCGCGGGATGCTCGAAAGCACCCACTGCGGGAAGTCCTGATCGCGCCGGGCAGAGGTCAGTTCGGTCGCGGCATCGAGGAGCTTCCGTTCGAAGTCGATGTGGGCGAAGGGCCCCAGACCGCCGACAATCCCGATCAGCCGTTCTTGGCGCATGCGGATAGCCGGCCCGGCCGCGGTCGACTCAGGGCTGAGCTGCCGGCGGGGGCCGCAGCGCTCCCGGCCGGAGCCGCGGCAGACTCGGGTGGCGGGGCGCGCCGCCGAGGTACGGGTACTCGTCGAACGCGTCGCCGTCGCCGGTTGCGCGGGGGTCGCCGGTGGCTCGCAGCGCCTCGATCAACCGCTCGCCGAGTTCGTCCCGAATCGCCTCGTACTCCGGATCGGCCGCCACGTTGACCTGCTGGTCCGGATCGGTCCGCAGATCGTAGAATTCGACCGCGGGCCGCTTCGCGAAGGCCAGCCCGTAGAGCCGGCGGTGCTCGTCGTCCCGGTCGCGCTGCTCGATCATGTAGGTCTTCGTCGGCCCGTTGTCCGTGTCGGCGTACCAAGCTCCCGGGTAGGCCGCCTGCTCCTGGTTCGGCGTGCCGTTGGGCCAACGGTCAGGCCGGAAGTTCCGGATGTAGAGGAAGTCAAGGGTGCGGATGGCCCGGCTGGGATAGCCGCCCACATCGGGCGCCGCCTGTGCCGGTACGTGCCGCTCCTTGCCGGTCAGCACGAAGTCGCGTCCATCGGCCGCGACTGCCTTCTCGGCCGCGGCCTCGTCGTTGCCTGCTTCGAGCAGCGCGATCAGGCTGCGTCCCGTCGTGGCAGTTGGCAGAGGCAGGCCGGCCGCCTCCAGGAACGTCGGCGCCAGATCCGTCAGGCTCACGAACACGTCGATCTCGACGCCGGCTTCGAGCCGATCCGGCCAGCGGACCGCCAGCGGCACGCGCGCTCCGCAGTCGTAGACGTTGCTCTTGCAGCGCGGAAAGGGCATTCCATGATCGCTCGTCATCACGACGATCGTGTTGCCGTCGAGACCCTGTTCGTCCAGTAGCGCCAGTGCATCGCCGACCAGGGCATCGAACCTCTGCACCTCCCAGTAGTAGTCGGCCACGTCGCCGCGCGTGTCCGGGTGATCGGGGAAGGCGGCCGGAAGCTCGATCGCGTCCAGGTCCATGCCGCTCTCCTCGCCCGATCCGAGTCGAAAAGGCCGGTGTGGATCGGAGGTGCCCAGCCAGAAGGCGAACGGCTGAGCTTCCCCCAGCCCAGCCAGGAACGCCTCAAAGCTCTCGAAACGCCGCCCGGCGAGTTCCCGCCCCTCGGTTTCGGTACGCCCGGGCCCCCAACCCTTGCCCGTGACGCCGGTCCGGTAGCCCGCGCCCTTCAGCACCTCCTGGTAGGTCTCGAAGCGGTCGGGGAAGACGCTCCACAGATTCGCCGCGCCCTCGAGCCGCCAGTGCCACTGACCGGTGAGGATCGCGCCGCGCGACGGCGTGCAGGAAGGCGAGGAGACGTAGGCGTGGTGTGCCAGGGCGCCCTCGCGCGCGATGCGGTCGAAGCTTGGCGTCTTCACCACCGGGTCGCCGTAGGCGGACGCGTGCGGCCAGCCCCAGTCGTCGGCGACTGCGAACAGGATGTTCGGGGGTTCGTCCTGAGCTGGAACCGGTGCCGGGTACGATCCGGCCGCGGCCAGGCAGGCCCCGAGTACGACGCCGGCGAGCTGAGGGGCTGAGTGTCGAGTGCTCGGCATACGCGGGATCCTAGCTTCCAGGGGCCCTTCACCTGCCGATGGAGCTTCATCGGCCGTCGCAGGATTCGGAGAGGGCTACCGGACCTCGCCGGCCGGCTTCGGGTAGTCAGCGAGGAACGGGGCGAGAGCCTGAAATGCTACGGCTCGTCAGGGCGCTGTGACCTTGGGGGACGTTCCCCTGGCCTTGCGAATGAAGCGGCGGTCGAATGTGAGCATGGTCTGGCAGTGGGCGCCAGCGCCAAGATGCAGCGCATCTGCGAAGTCCATGCCCTTCTCTGCTCGGTCGAGCGCCTCCCTGAGCAGGTACGGGCTCTCTACGGTGACCCCCGGCAGGCCCGAGAAGGCCTTCAGGGCCGCCGCGACATCCTCGCCGGAAAGCCCGTACACGCTGCGTAGGACCCACTCGCACTCGAGGAGAACGGTCGTGCTCACGAAGACGTCCCCCGTGTCGATCACGCGTCTTGCCCTGGCGGCTTGTCCGGGATCGTCGCCGGTCAGGTATCGGACGACGATGTTGGTGTCAATCGCCTGCATGCCGTCGCCTGGCTTCGGCCAGTACACCGGCCTGCATCTCCTGGAGCGACTTGGGCGAGCCGTCGTAGGCCAGGCAGCCGAACACGTCCTCCGGCCGGGTTTCCGAGAACACGGGCTCCGGCTTGAGCAAGACGCCCTCGGACGTGCTCTCGACCACGAGGCGGGTTCCGGCTATCCAGCGCAGCGCCCGGCGTATGGCCTTCGGCAGGATGACCTGCCCCTTCGTCGACACGGTGGTGGTAAGCGGTTCAGGCGTCGGCATTGGTGGATTCCTCCTTCGCAGCCGGTAAGGCGAAAGTAAGATACACCGTCCGGTGCCGTGAGCCAAGCGCAAACAGAGAGCAAGCCGCGAATCGGTTCGGCCTGGCGGTGTAGATTGGACTCACTGTGTGTGCGGTCGTTCACTACCTGCTCGGACTTCTCGTTCTCCCCCTTGCCTCCGCCGGCCCCGCGGCCGCTTTGACGGAGGAGCAGGCCACCCAAGCCGTCCAGAGCTTTATCGAAGCCTGGAACACCCGCGACGCCGCCGCCTTCGCCGCAACGCTTCAATACCCGCACGTGCGGCCGACCGCCGACTTCGACGGCCATGTGTTCGCCGACGCGGCGGAGTACGCCGCGACCGTCGACTTCGACTTGGTGCTGGCCACCGGCTGGCGTCGGACCCGGCTCGATTCGGCGACCGTAGTCCATGCCGGCGAGAGTCAAGCCCAGGTGGCCGGGAGGTACACCCGACTCCGGGAGGACGGATCGGCCATTTGGAGCAACCAGTTCACCTACGTGGTGACGGAGAAGGACGGCTCGACCGGCATTCAGGCGCGCTTCGCGGCCGGCCTCGACGACCTTTCCGAGGCCGAACGCGAGGCGAACGCGGCGGCCGCTGTCGCCGTCATCGAGCGCTATCTCGAGGCCTTCAACGCCCGGGACGAGGCGGCGATGGTGGCTACATTCCACTTCCCCCACGTCCGGGTCGGGGGTGGAGAAGTGCGCGTCTCGGAGTCCGGCGCGGAGTACATGGACCGGTTCGACTTCGAGGCTCTTAGCGAGCGGCTCGGCTGGGAGCGATCGGAGTGGGACACGGTCGAGGCGATTCAGGTCGGCGCCAGAGGCGTCAACCTGGCGATCACGGGAACCCGCTACGGCCCGGGTGGAACCAAGATCCATAGCTTCGACGCGATCTACCTGATCACCGAGCAGGACGGTCGCTGGGGCATTCGGGCGGGCTCCGGTATGTCGCCTCGACGCTGACGTCTCGGTGGTGGCGCTCGCTGTAGAGTCTGGATATGGACAGCGACGCATCCTCAACGCGCCTTGGCGCGGTCGTGCGCCGCGCCGACGACGCGCCGGTGAACCAGGTCGAACTCGGCACCGCGACGACGACTCAGGTGTTGCTCGGCGCCGACGACGACACGCCGCACTTCGCGATGCGGCGGTTCCGCATGGAGGACGGCGGCGGCATGCCGCTGCACACGAATCAGGTCGAGCACGAGCAGTACGTGCTGCGGGGCCGGGCGAGGATCGTGCTGGGGGAGGAGACGGTCGAGGTCGCGGCCGACGACGTGCTGCTGATCCCGGCCGGCCTGCCGCACTCCTACGAAGTGATCGAGGCGCCGTTCGAGTTCCTCTGCCTGGTGCCGAACCGGCCGGACCGGATCGATCTGGTCTAGCAGCCCGTGGCGGTCCGCGGCTTCCGGATGCGGGCGTTCGCCGCGATTCTGCTGGCGCTCGCGATGCCGGTTGCGGCCGCGGCGGGGGACGCGGACACTCAGCCGCCGGATCTCCGCACCCGCACGGACGGCATCGACTGGCCCGGCTTCCTCGGACCGAACCGCGACTCGAAGTCGCCCGAAACGGGCATACGCACGGACTGGGCCGACGGCCTGCCGCTCCTGTGGCACCTCGACCTCGGGGAGGGCTACGCGGCGCCCTCCGTGGCCCGAGGCCGGCTGTTCTACTTCACTCGCGTTCGCGACCGGGCGAGGCTCGTCGCGGTCCGTTCCGAAACCGGCGAGGAGCTCTGGCGCTCGGAGTACTCCACGGAGTACGAGGACTACTACGGCTACGACGGCGGGCCGCGCACGGCGCCTCTCGCCTCTGGCCCGCGGGTCTATACGGTGGGCGCCGACGGCGTCCTGCGCTGCCACCGGGTCGTCGACGGCGCCGTGCTCTGGGAGCGCGATGTGCACGCCGAGTACGGCGTGCAGCAGAACTTCTTCGGCGTCGCCAGCTCGCCCTGGATCGAGGGAGATCTCCTGATCGTGGCGGTCGGCGGCAGCCCGCCCGGCGCGCCGAACATTCACAGCGGGCGTGTGAGGCCGAACGGCACCGCCCTCGTCGCCTTCGACAAGCGTACGGGGAAGGAGCGCTACCGACTCGGCGACGATCTGGCCGGCTACGCGAGCCCGGTGGTCAGAGACATCGACGGCAAGCGCCGCGGCTTCCACTTCGCTCGCTCCGGACTGATTGTCTTCGACCCGAATGACGGTCGGGAACTCGACGGCTTCGCGTGGCGGGCGCGCCGGCTGACCAGTGTGAACGCCGCGAACCCGGTAGTGGTCGGTTCCCAGGTTCTGCTCACCGAGTCGTACGAGAAGGGCGCGATCCTCCTCACCTACAGCCCCGATCCGGAAGGCGACGACGCCCCGGAGGCGGGCGCCAGCGGCCTCCGACCCGTGTGGCAGGACGGCCCGCGCAACCAGGCGATCGCGGCCCACTGGAACACGCCGGTCCACCACGAAGGCGTGATCTACGTCTCGAGCGGCGAGAAGTCGCCGAACGCGGAACTGCGGGCGGTGGACTTGGCCACGGGCGAGGTCCACTGGAGTCAGCCTCGCCTGGCGCGCACCCAGTTGCTCCATGTCGACGGCCATCTGGTGGTGCAGAGCGAGGTCGGCGATCTGCTGCTGGTCCGCGCGACCGCGGAGAGTTACCAGCAGGTCGCTCACCTGCGCCTCAAGGCTGAAGTCGACGGTCGGAGCGTCGATCTGTTGCGTTATCCGGCCTGGGCGGCGCCGGTTCTGGCGCACGGCGTGCTGTACGTGCGCGGCAGGGACCGTCTGGCCGCCCTCGAACTCATCCCGCCGCCGGAGTAGACGCCCTGGCTCGCGGCTCGATCCTCGTTTCCTGTTCGTCGGCCCGGAGGCTGGCTGCGGCGGCCGAGTGGCTGCGGAAGCGCCGGCACGGCGAGGAGGAGACGCTGCTGCTTGCGGCGTCGCGCGGTGCCGCCGACGACCTGGTTCGGGCGTTGTCGGAGACAGGTCGGGGGATGCTGGGCGTTCATCGCGCGTCGCTCGACCAGTGGGCGCTGCAGACCGCGGCGCTCGAGTTGGCCGCCCGTGGACTGCGGCCGGTCACCCCGCTCGGAACCGAGGCCATGGCGGCCCGGGTCGCCCGCTTGGCCGCGGCGCAAGGGGAGTTGGAGCGCCTGTCGCCGGTTGCCGACCTTCCCGGCTTCGCCCGCTCCCTGGCGGCCACGATCGGCGAGTTGCGCGCGGCAGGCGTTTCGCCCGGCGACCTGCTGGCTGTCGACGGAACGCACGATCTGGGCCGGATGCTCCACGGGTTCGACGAGGAGATGACCCGTTTCGGGTTGGCGGATACGGCAACCGTGCTTCGCTCCGCCGTGGCGGTGGTGGACCGGGAGCAGGTCGCGGTTCCTCCGGGATCGCTGTGGCTCGACCTGCCGCTTCGAAACGCCAGCCAGGTCGCGCTCTTGCGGGCGCTCGCCGCGCGCTGCCGGGACGTGCTCGCGACCGTGGCCGCGGGCGATGACGAGACGCTGGAATGGCTGGGGTCGCTGCTCGGCGAAGGGGCGGTGATCGATCTCGACAGGGAGGAAGCGGTCGACGCCGGGACTGCGGGCGGTCGCCGGCTGGCTCTGGTCCAGCGCTTCGTCTTTGAGACCGGTGGGGAAGCGTCTCCGTCACATGGCGGCTCGACGGATGCGGGCGAGCCGCCCGCGCTGCCAGGCAACGCCGTGGACGTGCCGGCTGGCTCTTCGGTCGACCTGTTCTCGGCGGCCGGCGAGGGCCAGGAGTGCGTCGAGATCGCCCGGCGCATTCACCGCGCCGCCGCCGGGGGGCTCGCCTTCGATCGCATGGCGATCCTGCTTCGCCAGCCGGCCGCCTACCTGCCCCTGGTGGAGGACGCACTCGGCCGCGCCCGCATCCCCGCCTACGTCACCCGGGGCACGTTGCGCCCGAATCCGGCCGGCCGCGCCTTCCTGGCCCTGCTGGCGTGCGCGGGGGAGAGACTTTCCGCGAGCCGATTCGCCGAGTACCTGTCGCTCGGTCAGACGCCTGAACCGGCGAAGAGCGGCGGACCCCCGCGGCGCGAGGTGCCTTGGGTCGAGCCGGCGGGCGATCAGCTCGTTCTCAAGTCGCCGGAGTTGTCTCGGCGGGCGTCTCGCCCGCACCTGGGAACGCGGGCGTCTCGCCCGCACTCCGCGACCGACACCGCAGCGGAGGCTCGCGAAACACAGGAAGAAGCCGCCCCCGCCGGCGCGCTGCGCGTCCCTTCCCAGTGGGAGCGCCTGCTGGTCGATGCCGCCGTGGTCGGCGGCGCCGAGCGCTGGAAGAAGCGGCTCGCCGGTCTCAGCGCGGAGTTCCGGTTGAAACTGCGCGAGGCCGCGGACGAGGACGAAGGCCACAGGGGCTATCTGGAACGGCAGATCGGGCGCCTGGAGACGCTCCAGAGGTTCGCGCTGCCCCTGGTCGAGTTCCTCGACGCCCTGCCCGAGCGGGCGGACTGGGGATGGTGGCTCGAGCGTCTGCAGGAGCTGGCGACGATGGCGTTGCGCCGGCCGGAGACCGTGCTCGAGGTGCTTACCGAGCTCCGACCGCTGGCGAAGGTCGACGAGGTGGGCCTGCCCGAGGTGGAGCGGATCCTGGGCGAGCGCCTGCGATTCAGCCGCAGCCGGCCGCCGAAGCGACGGTTCGGCCGGGTCTTCGTCGGTGGTGTCGAGGAGGCGGCGGGACGGAGTTTCGATGTCGTGTTCGTGCCGGGTCTGGCCGAAGGTGTGTTCCCCCGGCGGACGAAGGAGGATCCGCTGCTGCTCGACGAACGTCGCCGGACGTTCCGGGAGGCGGGCTACCGGCTCACCGAGGATCTGGGGCGCACGCGGCGGGAGCAACTCCTGCTTCGCCTCGCCATCGGCGCCGCGCGTCGCTGGCTGGTCGTCTCGTATCCCCGGGTCGACCTGGTGCAGGGGCGCGCCCGTGTGCCGTCGCTGTACGCGCTCGACGTGCTGCGGGGCGCCGAGGGGCGCTTGCCGGACCTCGACGCGCTCGGGCGGCGTGCCGCGGCCGCCGGCGCCGCGGTTGTCGGCTGGCCGGCGCCCGCCGACCCCGACGACGCGGTCGACGAGGCCGAGTTCGATCTCGCCCTGCTGCAGCCGCTCCTGGGCCCCGGCGCCCCGGTTGCGGAACGCAGAGGACGGGCGCGTTTTCTCCTTGAGTCCAACCCGCACCTCAAGCGCGCCCTGCAGGCGCGCGGCCGGCGCTGGCGGCGACCCTGGTTCCCGGTCGACGGTCTGGTGGACGCGAGTGCCGAGGCGAGGGAAACGCTGGCCGCCCAGCGCATCGGCGCGCGCTCCTACTCGCCGACCGCCCTCCAGAACTACGCCGCCTGCCCCTACCGGTTCTTCCTGCAGGCGGTGCTCTACCTCAGGCCCCGGAAGGAGCTGGTTCAGCTCGAGCAGATGGACCCGATGACCCGGGGCAGCATCTTCCACGAGATCCAGTTCCGCCTGTTCGGCGCCCTGGAGGCGGCGGACCTGTTGCCGGTGGCGCCGAGCCGCCTGGAGACGGTCTTCGAGTTGCTGGACGAGGTGCTCGCCCAGAGCGAGCGCGACTACAGGGAGGAGCTCGCGCCGCCGATCGAGCGCGTATGGAGGGCGGAGTTCGAGGGCCTGCGGGCCGACTTGCGCGGCTGGTTGCGGCAGGTGGCGGACGAGGGCGGCCAGTGGAAGCCGATCCACGCCGAACTCTCCTTCGGCCTCAGGCGGTCCGGGGACCGGGATCCGCGCAGCAAGCGGGCGCCGGCGGAGGTGCTGGACGGGGCGCTGCTGCGCGGCTCGATCGACCTCGTCGAGGAGGATGCGGGCGGTCGGCTGCGGGTGACCGACCACAAGACGGGGCGCGCCGTTCATGCCGGCGGGGCTCTGGTGATCGGCGGCGGCAAGGTGCTGCAGCCGGTGCTCTACAGTCTGGCCGCCGAGCACATGCTCGAGCGGGACGTGGTCTCGGGGCGGCTCTTCTACTGCACTCAGCGGGGCGGCTACAGCACGGTCGACGTGCCGTTCGACGGGCGGAGCAGAGGTGCCGCCGACCGCCTGCTGAAGGCCGTGGACGGGGCGCTGGACGACGGCTTCCTGCCCGCGGCGCCGGGCAAGGACGAGTGCCGGTACTGCGACTACCGCCGGGTGTGCGGCCCCTACGAAGAGCTGCGGGTCAGGCGCAAGGACGGGACGCGGCTGCATGACCTGCAGGCGATTCGGAGGGAGCGGTGATGGCTTCCAGTCCGCGCGCCGGGGCCCCGCCGCCGGCCGACGAAGCGGCCCGTCGCCGCATCCGCGAGGCGCTGGACGAGAGCCAGTTGGTCGAGGCGGCTGCAGGTACCGGCAAGACGACCGTGCTGGTGGAGCGTCTGGTGGCGATCCTGGAGGAGGGCCGCGGCTCGGTCGACGCCTTGGCGGCAGTGACCTTCACTCGCAAGGCGGCGGGCGAACTCAAGCTGCGCCTACGCCAGGCGCTCGACGCCCGTCTGATCGAGTTGCGTGACGGCGGAGAGGCCGGTACGCGGACGGTGAACCTGGAAACCGCCATTTCCCGGCTCGAGCAGGCGGCCATCGGCACGATCCACTCCCTCTGCGCCGACATCCTGCGCGAGCGCCCGGTCGAGGCCGGGGTCGATCCGGGGTTCAGTGAGCTGGCGGAAGACGAGGCGCCGCGCCTGTTCGCCCGCACGTTCGGACGCTGGATCGAAGAGCAGCTCGAGGCGATGCCGCCTGGCCTGAGGCGGGAACTGGCCCGCCTGACGGTGAGGCCGTGGTCGCCGCAGCAGTCGGCGCTCGACCGGCTGCGCGAAGCAGCGTGGAGATTGGTCGACTGGCGCGACTTCGCGGCGCCCTGGCGGCGCCCCGACTTCGATCGGGAGACGGAGTTGGAGGAGCTCTCGGCCGGGGTCGAGCGGCTGGGAGAACTGGTCCTCCACGGCCGGCAGGGCGATGTGCTGCGCCGGAATCTTGAGCCCGTCGTCGAGCTCTCGAACTGGATCGTCCGCACGCGGCAACTGGGCGTGGCGGGTCCCGGGCCGAATGGAGGTGATCCTGCGGACGGCCGGGAGGCGTTCCAGGACCAGTTGGAAGCAAGGCTCGTCAAGCTGCTGCGAGACCTGAGTGGGTTCAGGAGTCCGCGCAAGGGCCGGGGCGGTTTCGCGGAGGGCGTAGCCCGGGAACAGGTCTTCGAACTCTGGCGCCGGCTCTTGGAGCGACTGCGCCGCTTCGAGCAAACCGCGAATGCCGACCTGGCCGCATTGCTGAAGGACGAGCTATCGGGCGCCGTGCAGCGCTACGAGCACGCCAAGCGACTGCTCGGCAAGCTCGACTTTCACGACCTGCTGATCAAGGCCCGCGACCTGCTTCGGCGCGACCGGGAGGTGCGGCGCCACCTGCAGGCGCGTTACCGGCACCTGTTCATCGACGAGTTTCAGGATACGGATCCGCTGCAGGCCGAGATCCTGCTGCTGCTTTCGGCCGACGATCCAGACCAGGACGACTGGCGGCAGGTGCGGCCGGCGCCGGGCAAGCTCTTCCTGGTCGGCGATCCGAAACAGTCGATCTACCGGTTTCGGCGTGCGGACGTGGTGCTCTACCAGGACGTCAAGGAGATGCTCGCCGGGCGCGGCGTCGAGGTGCTGCAACTCACGACCAGTTTCCGTTCGGTGGCGCCGATCCAGCGGCTGGTCAATGCGGCCTTCGCGCCGTGCATGACCGGCGACCGGACCGCCGGCAGCGCCGACTACATCTCGCTGGGCGAGCACCGGCAGGCGATCCCCGGCCAACCCCAGGTCGTCGCGCTGCCTCCGCCGAAGCCCTACGGTTACCGCAACGTGACCCAGCGGGACATCGAGGCGTGCCAGCCCTACGCGACCGTCGAGTTCGTGCGCTGGTTGATCCAGGACAGCGGCTGGAAGGTCGAGGTCCCCGATCCGGAGAATCCGGGTCGCTTCATGCGAACTCCGGTGCAGCCGCGCCACATCTGCCTGCTCTTCCGGCGCTTCCTGAGCTGGAACCAGGACACGGCCCGGGACTACGTCCGCGGCCTGGAGGCGCTGGACATCCCGCACCTGCTGATCGGCGCCCGCTCCTTCCACGACCGGGAGGAGGTGGAGGCGCTGCGATCGGCGTTGACGGCGGTGGAGTGGCCCGAAGATCGGCTCTCCGTCTACGCGACGCTCCGCGGGTCCCTGTTCGCCTTCGACGACGATCTGCTGCTGCGCTTCAAGGCGCGCTACGGGAACTGGCATCCCCTCTTCTCGCCGCGCAAGGCGCGGGAGTGCGGCGAGCCGCCGGAGGAGTTCGCTTCCCTCGTCGATGTGCTCGACTTCCTCGGCACGCTCCACCGCCGGCGGAACTACGTTCCCGTCGTACAGACGGTGCAGGAGATCCTGGCCAAACCGCGCGCCCAGGCGGCCATGGCGCTGCGGCCGGCCGGCAACCAGGTGCTGGGCAACGCCCAGCGCGTGTGCGATCTGGCGCGCCGCTACGAGGTTGCGGGCGGTCGCTCGTTCCGTGGCTTCGTCGAACAGTTGGACGAGGAGGCGGAACGGATCGGGGGCACGCAGGCGCCGGTGGTCGAGGAGGACGCCGAGGGAGTCCGCGTGATGACGGTTCACACCGCGAAGGGGCTCGAGTTCCCTGTCGTCATCCTGGCGGATATGACGGCGAAGCTGTCGCGAGGCGCCGAGCGGACCGTACGCAGCGAGGACGAACTTTGTGCGATGAAGCTGCTCGGCCTCTCGCCCCAGGAACTGCTCGACGCCTCGGAGGTCGAGGACCAGAGGGAGGAAGCGGAAGGCGTCCGGGTCGCGTACGTGGCCGCCACGCGGGCTCGGGATCTGCTCGTGGCGCCCGCGGTCGGCGACGTGAAGCGGCTGGGCTGGATCGAGTGCCTCAACGACGCCGTGTACCCGGGATCGGAGGTCTGGCGCGGCTCGGCGCCCGCCGAGGGCTGCCCCGAGTTCGGCGACAGGTCCGTGGCAGTGCGGCCGTCGGACTACGACCGCAGGCCGGAGCAGTCCGTGAAGCCGGGCCGGTACCGATTCCCGAACGCGGCCGGAACGGCTGGCGCGGCCGGCGATGGCCCCGAATACGACGTGGTCTGGTGGGATGCGGACCTTCTGAACCAGGAGCCTCCGGCTACCTACGGCCTGCTGGGCGAGGATCTCCTGGTCGAGGGTGGTGGCGCCGCCGCCGATGCGAGTCGCGAGCGGTTCGAACAGTGGCGCAGCCGGAACCGGGAACTGCTCGCGTCCGGCGGCCGTCCTTCGGTCCGGCCTGAAGCGGTTACCGGGCTCGGCTTCGAGCCCCCCGGGCCCGCGGCCGAGGTCGTGGTCGAAGAACTGGAGCGTCCGCGCAACCGGCCCGGCGGCGTGCGATTCGGGAGTCTCGTGCATACCGTGCTGCGCGACGCGCCGCTTGCCGGCGAGCCGGACCGGATCCGGGAGTTGGCCCGGCTGCACGGTTCGCTGCTGGCCGCGCCCGGTGCCGAGATCGAGGCTGCGGTCGCGGCGGTGTCAGCCGCCCTCGCGAGTCCGGCCGCGCAGGCGGCGCGGGACTCGCCGCGGGTGTTGCGGGAGACTCCGTTCGTGCTGCCCTTGCCTGTGTCGGACGGTGGCGGCGAGGTCGACGGCAGCGACGACGGTGCGGGTGGCTGCGGAATCATCGAGGGGACGGTCGACCTCGCTTATGTCGACGAAGCCGGCCGCTGGATCGTCGTCGACTGGAAGACGGACTTGGGCGATCTCGACGCGCCGGTCGGTGGTGGTGATGCGGGTGCAGAAGGCGTCGCGCGGGGTGAGGCGTACCACCGCCAGGTGCGTTGGTACTGCTACGCCTTGGAGCGACTGACGGGCGCGCCTGCGTCGGGGCGTCTGGTGTTGCTGTAGGTTCGCTCAGGTCCCCGTGGGCGGAGACGCTTACAGCCAACCGGCCCGCGCCGGCTGAGGCAAGGCCGGTGAGTTGCCGAGTAGCCACTCATGGGCCGGCTGGGCCTCGATGTCCCTCGGTACTCGGAAGGAAGGGCTGATCGCCCCTAAGGTCAGCACCAGCTTGCGTGCGTTGGGGAAGCGGCTCTCAGCGGCGACCAGCGCCCGGATCTCCCGGTTCGCGGCGCCGACGTCGGACGCATCGGCGCACACCTGGACCAGGTCCGTCTCGCCGCTCGGCGACCGGGCCAGGAAGTCCACTTCGTAGCCCTCCGGCGTGCGCACATAGGTCACCTCGCACCCCCGGCGCTCCAGCTCGATCAGGACCGCTGTCTCCAGCGCGTGGCCCAGGTTGGCTCGCCCGGTACGGTCGAACACGGGAATCAACCCGGAATCGACCGGATACGCCTTGCGCGGGTTCACCATGCGTTGGCGCTCCGAGTCCGCCTCGATCCATACCGTCCGCACCAGAAAACAGTCCTCCAGATAGGAGAGGTACTCGTGCACGGTGTCTCTTGCTATGGCGATTGCCTGGGACTTCAACCTGGCGTGGAACTTCTCGACGCTGAAGGGAGACGCGGCGTTCGCCAGGAGGTGGCGAGCAAGCCAGCGCAGTCCCGTGACGTTGCGGACCGCATAGCGATCGACGACATCCCTCAGGATGGCCACGTCCACGTAGTCCCGGAGCAGTTGGAGTCGGGCTACCGTCGGCAGTCCCTGAGCTTCCGGGAAGCCACCGGTGCGCAGCCACTCGCGGAGGGCCGACTCCAGTCGGGTTGCTTCCACCTCCGCGACCGCCGGCGGGTCGGGCGGTGGTGTCATGCCGCCATGCCGAAGAGCTTCTTCAAAGCTGAAGGGATGGATCAGGACTTTCCATCCGCGGCCGCGCAACTCCGTGGCGATCTCTCGGGAGAGGAGACCGGCTGAGGATCCTGAGATGTACAAGTCGGCGTGCCGGGAGTCGAGCAGGCGCCTCACGAGCCGCTCCCAACCGGGCACGACCTGAATCTCGTCTAGAAACCACGCTTCGGGCGCGGCCTCCGCGCCGGCGAGATAGCGGCTCGGATACTCGTCGATCAAGGCTCCGAGGGACAGGGCGTCCAGTCCCGCGAACCGCTCCTCTTCGAGCCTGAGGAACGGTAGCTGCCAGGGTGCGGCGCCCCGCGCAATGCTCTCGGCTCTCAACTGGTGCAGGAACGTGGTCTTGCCCGCGCGCCGCATGCCGATGACGGACGTGACCTTGCCCGGCAGCCCGATGCGGCCAAAGACTCTGCGCCTCGTAAAGGGCGGACCGGCGTCTTCCAACCCTTCGGCAAGCTGCGCGTCGAATGCGCGTCGGAGGCGGTCGAGGTCCGGGGTCACGGCGCTAGGATTTCTCCTCGCCGAGGGGAGAAATCGACCTCACGCCTTTGCTCTGAGCGGAACGCGTGGACGCCATTTGACCGCCCCCTTGCCGTTGACGAAGACCTCGCCCAAGGAGCACTTCTCCCTGACATGAATGGCGAATCCCTCCTCTGCGATCGTCCCTACAACCTCGCGGTCCACGACGAGGTCGAGTACCTCCCGCTTTCGGAGCGTCGCCCCCTCGCGGGGAAGAATGAGCCGAAAGCCGGGAGGAGCATCGCTCGGTACTTGACCGGCGTTGGATAGCTCCTTCGCAGCGCGCTCCCACGCGTCTCGGGCCGATGTCGGGTCGGGTGCCAAGCCGGATCCGCGTGCGGCATCCTCGGCTTGAGTCACCGAAGCGGCGGTTCCTGCCGGCTTCCGCTTGTCTACTGGAACAGCGCGCCCAAGATCAGAGCTGGCTGCGTCATTGGCGGTGGGGAGAGTGGACTTGGCGTCAGGGTCGCTATTGCCTGCGCCGCCGGGCTTGTCCGGTTCGGTGTCAAGTTTGTAGACGACCTGCCCTTCGGGAACGCCGGCTCTCATCTCGTCCTCCAACCGGTTCACGAGCGCCGGAGGCCACCCGTAGTAACGGGCCGCTTCGCGCAGATTCACGAATCGGACAGCGGTGCGCTCGGCCTGCGCCAGCGTAACCGCGTCCAGCCGGCTTCGACGAATCGCTGCTCTGACCGCCGGCACCGTCACCCCGGCCAGTCGCGCGGTGAGCTTGATTGAGAGAAGAACGATACCGGCCACTGTTCTTGTTGTCCTCCGTCAACGTGTGACGAGAGGTTACTATATGTCGCATCGTAACTACAGCACCTCGCCGATGTAGCGCTCCCTCGCCAGACGCCAGAAGACGACCAGGAAGGCGGTCAACGGAATCGCCAGGATCATGCCGGCGATGCCGTTGAGGGCCGAGCCCCAGAAGAAGACGGCGACGATGATCGCCATCGGGTGGAGCCCGGTGCGGTCGCCCATGATTCTCGGCGTCAGCACGTAGGCCTCGATGAGCTGGACGAGCACGAAGACGACCAGCACCCAGATCACCAGATCGATCCCGCCGCCCTGCTGCCAGTAGCCGATCGGCAGCGCCACCGCCAGACCGACGATGCTCCCCAGATACGGGATGATGTTCAGGAAGCCGAGCATGAGTCCGAGGACCAGGCCGTAGCGAAGACCGGCGATCGAGAAGCCGATGGCGAATAGCGCCCCCTGGAGGAACGCGATGACGAGTTGGCCGCGGAAGAAGGCGACCAGGATGTCGATGAACTCCTGGATCAGGTAGATCACGTCCGCCCGGGTCTTGGCCTTGAGGAACGGAAACAGGTGATCGAGCTTGCGGAACCGGTCCGGCTCGACCATGAGAAGGAAGCACAGATAGACCGGCAGCACCGCCCAGGCGAAGAGCGAGGCGAGGCCGGCGCCGATGCCCCGGAGTACGTCCATCGCGGTGTCGCCGACGATGCCGAAGCTAGCGAGCAGGTCCGAGTCTCCACCCTCGAAGGCCTCGCGCACCCGGATGGCGACCGGGTTCGTTTCCAGGAACTCGGTCACGACGGGCGAAATCTCGGATGTCCAGTCGACGATGCGGTCCCAGGCGGTGGGTAGCGCTTCGAAGAACTCGTCGATCTGAGACGCCGCCATGGCGCCGAAGAACCAGGCGAAGCCGGCAATCGGCAGGAGCAGCGACAGCAGCACGGCGGCCACCGCGAGGATCTTCGGGAACCGGAGCCGTTCGTTCAGCAGCTCGTAGTACGGCCGGAGCACGAACGCGAGCACTGCCGCGACCGCCAGCGGCAGAAAGATGCTCGAAAAGGCGGCGAAGAAGGAGCCGATGGCCCAGAACAGCGCCGCCACCGCGGCCAGGATGACGGCGGCCGCGGCGATCGTCGCGGCGGCTGCGACCGTGGCGCGCTGGCGTTCGGAGAGTTCGATCTGCACGGCGGTCCGTTCCTGCGAGGACGCTACCACCCTCAGGATGGATACGATCGGTGCCATGGCGAGCAAGCGACGATTCCAGACCGTCAAGGGGATGAGGGACCTGGTCGACGAAGCCCCGGCCTTCGCGGAAGTGGAGGAGACGGCGCGCCGCGTGTTCTCGCTCTATGGCTACCGCGAGGTGCGCACACCGGTGGTGGAAGAGACAGAGCTGTTCGTGCGCGGTGTCGGCGAGGGCAGCGAGATCGTCGGCAAGCAGATGTACACCTTCGACGACAAGAAGGGCCGCAGCCTGACGCTCCGGCCCGAGAGCACGGCGGCGGTGGCGCGCGCGTACCTGCAGCACGACATGGCGTCGTGGCCCCAGCCGGTGAAGGTGTTCTACATGGGACCGCACTTCCGCTACGAGCGGCCCCAAGCGGGCCGTTACCGCCAGTTTCACCAGATCGGCGCCGAGCTGATCGGCGATCCGGGTCCCTACAGTGATGTCGAACTCTTGGTCATGCTGCTCTGCTTTCTGGAGAAACTCGGCTTCCGGGACCTGGAGGTGGGTCTCAACTCGGTGGGCGATCCAGAATGCCGCCGGCGCTACTCCGGGCGGCTGCGGGAGTATCTCGAGCCGTACCGTGACGAACTTGGGGCCGACAGTCGTCGTCGGCTGGAGACGAATCCTCTCCGCATCCTGGACACGAAGGCGCCCAAGGAGCGAGAACTGCTCGAAAGCGCGCCGCGACTGCAGGAGGTGCTGGGAGAGGCGGCGCGCGGGCATTTCGAAGTATTGTGCGAGCAGCTCGCTCGGTTCGGAGTCGACTTCGAGATCGACGACCGGCTGGTGCGGGGTCTCGACTACTACACGCGGACCGTGTTCGAGATCTCCTCTGCGGGATTGGGCGCGCAGAATGCGATTCTGGGGGGCGGCCGGTACGACGGTCTGATCGCCGAACTCGGTGGCCCTGGTGTGCCCGGCATCGGCTTCGCGATCGGCGAGGACCGGCTGGTCAGGCTGTTTCGCGACCTGTTCCCGGGCGCACTCAACTCGAAGGCTGATCGTGATCTACCGGTTTGCGTCGTTCCGGTGGGCGCCTCCTACCGGCGCCACGGCCTGGAATTGGCGCAGGAGCTGCGTAGGGCCGATGTTCCGGCGATCTGTGAGTTCGATTCCCTTAGGCCTCTCAAGGCCGGGCTGAGGCAGGCAAACCGCCGGGGTTGCCGGTGGGTCGTGCTGTTCGGGGAGGATGAGAAGGAGTCAAAGACCGTCCTTCTGAAGGACTTCGAGAACGGAACGCAGGAGCCCATTCAACGCGTCGGGTTCGCGGAGGTCGTGAAACAGAAACGCGAGGCTTCGATTGTGCGAGGATCAGTCGCTTCGCGGGAGCCGGCCGACTGACTCGGCGGGGGCCAGACATCTACACGGAACGACGGACAGGCACGTGAAAAGAAGCAAGGCAGGAACCCTGACCACGGAGCAGGTCGGCGAGCAGGCGAAGGTCCAGGGGTGGGTCCACCGCCGGCGCGATCACGGCGGCGTGATCTTCCTCGACGTGCGCGACCGGAGCGGCGTCGTGCAGGCCGTCGTGCATCCCGAGAGCACGCCTGAGACGGCCGAGGCCCTGCAACCCGCCCGGCTCGAGTACGTCGTCGAGGTCGAGGGCGAGGTCGTGCGACGTGACCCGGACAAGGTCAACCCGAAGATGGCCACCGGCGAGATCGAGGTGCAGGTTCGGGAGGGCCGGATCCTGGCGCGTTCCGAGCCGATGCCGTTCGGGGTGGAGGGCGCGCAGGACGCGAGCGAGGAGACCCGCCTCAAGTACCGGTTCCTCGACTTGCGGCGGGAAGGCCTGCAACGCAACCTGAGGCTGCGCTCCGACTTCACGATCGAGTCCCTCGCCTACTTCCGGGAGCAGGGCTTCGTCAACGTCGAGACGCCGATGCTCACCCGCTCGACGCCGGAGGGGGCCCGCGACTACCTGGTGCCGAGCCGCCTGAACCACGGCAGCTTCTACGCCCTGCCCCAGTCGCCGCAATTGTTCAAGCAGATCCTGATGGTGAGCGGTCTCGAGCGCTACGTCCAGTTCGCGCGCTGCTTCCGCGACGAGGATCTGCGCGCCGACCGCCAGCCCGAGTTCACCCAGATCGACATCGAGATGTCCTTCGTCGACGAGGAGGACGTCTACGACCTCGTCGAGGGACTGTTCTCGCGCGTGTTTCCGCTCGCCGGGATCACCCCGCCGGCCTCCTACCCGCGGCTCTCCTACGACGACGCGATGGCGCGTTACGGCTCGGACCGTCCCGACCTGCGGGTCGAACTCGAGATCACGGACGTGACGGACTGCCTCCGGGAGACGAAGTTCCGCGCCTTCCAGGCGGCGATCGCCGCCGGTGGCGTCGTGCGGGGCGTCCACATACCGGGCGCGGCCGGCTCGAGCCGCCGACAGGTCGACGAGTACGCCGAAATCGCCCGTCGCCAAGGCGCCCAGGGGGTGCTCTGGGTCAAGCGCGAGAACGGCGCGCCTTCGTTCCTGGTCAAGAACGCGCTGACGCCGGCGCAGGTCGAGAACCTCGCCGGCCGCCTAGGCGTCGAGGAGGGCGGAATGGGACTCCTGGTCGCGGGGCCCGCGCCGACCGCGGCGGCGGCTCTCGGCGCGCTGCGGGTCGAGGTGGGCCGTCGCTTCGGCCACATGCGCGAGGACGCGCACGAATTCCTGTGGGTGCACGACTTCCCGCTGGTCGAATGGAACGGCGACGACGGCCGCTGGAACGCGACCCACCATCCGTTCACCTCGCCGCGCATGTCCGATCTCGATCGGCTGGAGAGCGACCCGGGGTCGGTGCGCTCGCGCGCCTACGACGTGGTGCTCAACGGCAACGAGATCGGCGGCGGCTCGATCCGGATCCACGACCGGGAACTGCAAAAGCGGGTGCTCGCCCTGCTCGGGATCGACGCCGAGGAGGCGGAGCGGCGCTTCGGCTTCCTGTTCGAGGCGCTCAGCTACGGCGCGCCGCCGCATGGCGGCGTAGCCCTTGGCGTCGACCGCATCGTCATGCTGATGGCCGGCGCCAACTCGCTGCGCGACGTGACCGCCTTCCCGAAGACGGCATCGGCGGTCTGCCTGATGACCGAAGCGCCGTCGACCGTCGACCAGGAGCAGTTGCTCGACTTGGGATTGCGCATGCGCCCGCGGGCAGGAAGGTGAGGTTGCCTTGGCCGAGCACGCCGCGGATGGCCCGCACCGTCTGACTCTCACCCACCCCTGGGGCGTCAGCGAGATCCTCGTCGGCCCGGGTCTGCTGGCCGCAGGCGCCGAGGGCGCGCTTGGTGGCGTCGCGGACTGGTGCCGGGGCCGGGTCGTGTTCCTGGTCACGAGCGAGGTGCCTGACCGCCATTGCGGTGCCTCGGCACGGCGGTTGCTGGAGTCCGCGGGCGCGGCACGGGTCGAGACGATCGAAGTGCCCGACGGCGAGGCGGCGAAGACGGTCGAGTGCGCCGCTTCCGTCTGGCGGCAGATGCTCGAGCGCGGCGGCAAGCGCGACAGTCTCCTGGTGACCCTCGGCGGCGGCGCCGTGGGCGATCTCGGAGGCTTCGCTGCCGCCTGCTTCCTGCGCGGCATCGACTACATCCAGATCCCGACCACGCTGCTCGCCCAGGTCGACGCCTCCGTCGGCGGCAAGACCGGCGTCGACCTGCCTGGCGGCAAGAACACGGTCGGCGCCTTCCACCATCCCCGTTTCGTGCTCGCCGACACCCTTTGCCTCCGCACGCTGCCGGTCGGCGAGCTTCGGGCCGGGCTGTTCGAAGTCGTCAAGATGGCGGCGCTGCTCGATCTCGATCTGCTGACGCAGGTGGAAGAGTCGATGGAGGCGTTGTTGGCCGGAGATGCCGAGTGGCTGACGCCGGTGGTCGTTGCGTCGGTCCTGGCCAAGCTGCGCGTCGTCGCGGCGGACCTGGAGGAGGAGGACAGCCGGCGCCTACTCAACTTCGGCCACACCTTGGGGCACGCGATCGAATCCGAGTGCGGCTACCGGGGCCTGCGTCACGGCGATGCGGTGGCTCACGGCATGAAGTTTGCCCTGCGGCTTGGGGGTCGGCGCGGCATCGATCCGCGGTTCGCGGCGAGGCTCCTGGGCTTGATCGATCGGATGGGACCGCCCGCGCTCGTCGATGTGGAGCGTGATCTTGGCATTCGCCTCGACGTGGACCGCTTGATCGCCGCCATGGGGCGCGACAAGAAGGCGCGCGAGAGCGGTCTGGTCTGGATCCTGCCGGCCGAACCGGGTCGTGGCGAGATCGTCGCCGATCTCGATCCGGCGCTGGTGCGGAGTGAACTTCGGGCCTTCCTCGACGACTCCCGCGCCTCGTTGTCCGGGAGCGCGCCGTGAGCGTGGGAATCGGCGCTAGTGGTGCGGCCGCGCCGGCGGTCGAGGACGAGGCGCGCGAATCGCGGGAATCCGGAAGGGGTGGCCTGTGGAACCGGCTGCAGCGCGGCCTCGGCCGTACCCGGAAGGGACTGGTCGGCCGGATCAGCACCGCGCTTGGAGGCGCCGCGCGGATCGACGAGGACGTGCTGGAGCGGCTCGAGGAGACGCTGATCGAGTCGGACCTCGGGGTCGAGACCTCGCTCGAACTCGTCGAGCGGTTGCGTCAGGCAGGAGACTCGGGGCTGATCGCCGCCGGGGACGAGTTCGCCTTGCGGCAACTGCTGGTCGATGAGGTGGCCGTGCTGCTGCTCGACGCGCCGCCCGCGGTGCTGCCGGCGACGCCGCGCATCACGCTGATGGTGGGCGTCAACGGCTCGGGCAAGACGACCTCCGCCGCCAAGCTGGCGCGGGCGTCCCTGGTTCGGGGCGAGAAGGTCCTGTTCGCGGCCGGCGACACCTTTCGGGCCGCGGCCGCGGAGCAGCTCGAAGTGTGGGGCGAGCGGCTGGGGATCGAGGTCGTCCGTCGCCAGTCGGGTGGCGATCCGGCGGCGCTCGTGTTCGACGCGGTGCAGGCGGCCGGGGCGCGCGGCACAGGTCACCTGATCGTCGACACGGCGGGTCGCCTCCACACGCGCGGTCAACTGATGGACGAACTGTCGAAGGTCCATCGCGTCGCACGTCGCGCGGCCGGCGAGGCCTGGAACGTGTTCACCCTCCTCGTGGTCGATGCCGGCAACGGCCACAACGCGCTGGTGCAGGCGCGCGAGTTCGGGGCAACGGTCCCGATCGACGCCGTGTTCCTGGCCAAGCTCGACGGTACGGCCAAGGGCGGCATGGCGGTGGCGATCGCCCGCGATCTGCGCCTGCCGGTCGCCTACCTGGGTGTGGGCGAGGGGGTGGAGGACATCGTCGACTACAAGCCGCGGTCCTTTGCGGCCGCTCTGTTCGGGTGAGCGCCGTGGGCGCTGAGACCGCGGGACGTTTCGACGACGCCGATCGGCGGGCGATGGAACGGGCCCTGACGCTGGCGCGGCGCGGCCGGTTCACCGCGGCGCCGAACCCGATGGTCGGGGCGGTGATCGTGCGGGACGGCGAGATCGTCGGCGCCGGTTGGCACCGCCGGGCCGGCGGCGAGCACGCGGAGGCGATGGCGCTCTCCGCTGCGGGCGACCTCGCGGTCGGTGGAACCGTCTACGTCACACTGGAGCCGTGTAACCACCAGGGCCGCACTCCGCCCTGCGCTCGAGGAATCCTGGAATCCGGGATTGAGCGCGTGGTCTTTGCCCACCGCGATCCGAACCCCGAGGTGACCGGCGGCGGTGGCGAACGGCTGCGGGCCGCGGGTCTGCGCGTCGAGAGCGGGCTTCTGGCCGAGCAGGCGGTCGAGATGAACGTGCCCTTCCTGACCGGCGTCCTGCATCGGCGCCCCGCCGTGACGCTCAAGTGGGCGATGAGCCTGGATGGCCGGATCGCGACGGCGACCGGAGACAGCCAGTGGATCTCGTCGCCGCGCGGCCGCCGTTGGGCGCTCGAACTGCGCGAGGAGCACCAGGCGATTGTGGTCGGCAGCGGTACCGCCCTGGCCGACGACCCGCGTCTCAACCGGCGGCTGGGCGGGGCCGAGGGATCGATCGTGCGGGTGGTGCTCGATCGACGGTTGCGGCTGTCTCCCCGAGCCCGGATGTTCGAGGTCGAGGGGCCGGTGGTCGTCTACACGGCGGCGCCGGAGGGCAGCGCGGGCGAGGGCACTGCGGGCGAGGGTGCGGCGCAATGGGCCGAGCGGCGCGACGGTCTACGTGAGGCGAGCGCCGATGTCGTCGTGCTCGAAACCGTGGCGCCGTCCGCGGTGATTGCGAACCTGGGTGGCCGGGGCATTTCGAACGTGCTCGTCGAGGGCGGCGCCGGGGTGCTGGAGGCGTTCGCGTCCTCGGGCATCTGGGATCGGACCGCGGTGTGCTGCGCGCCCCTCCTGATCGCCGGCTCGGCGGCCCCGGGTCCGCTCGGCGGCGAGGGCGCGGCGGCCTTGGACGATGCCTGGCGCCTCGATCGGCTGCGGGTTCAGAGGCGTGGCCCGGACGTGATTCTTGTAGGGTACCGGCAGGGATGTTTACCGGAATTGTCACGGAGTGTGGCCGGGTAGTCGAGGCCCCCAGAGCCTCGGAGAGCCACGGCTCCCGCATGGTGATCGGGCACTCGGAGGAGCTTGCGTCGCGGCTGGAGCTGGGCGCCAGCCTCTCGGTCTCCGGCGTCTGCCTTACCGTGGTGGAAGAGGGCGGCGCGACCGGAGTTGCGGGCAACGGCGCAGAGGGCGCCCTCCCGTGCTGGTCCGCCTTCGATCTGTCTCCGGAAACCCTCAGCCGAACCACTCTGGGCGCGCTTGTTGACGGCGATGAAGTGAACCTGGAGCTGCCGCTCGCGGCCGGCGATCCCCTTGGCGGCCACTGGGTCCAGGGACACGTCGACACGACGACCCGGGTGGCGAAAGTCGAGGAACTCGGAGACAACCGGGTCATCACGTTCGAGGTCCCCGCCGAGCTCGAGAACGGCCTCGTCCTCAAGGGCAGCGTGACCATCGACGGCGTCAGCCTGACGATCGCGGCCCTGGACGAAGAGACCTTCGACGTCGCCCTGATTCCGCACACGCTCGAGGTCACGACCCTCTCGGAACTGAAGCCCGGCGACCCGGTCAACGTCGAGGGCGACGTGCTCGCCAGGTACGTGCAGAAGTCCGTCGAGGCAGCGGTAGCGGCCGCCCTCGAGTCGGCCGGACGTTGAGAGGGCATCGCGGGGTCGTTGAGGCCCGCCCCTGGGAGCCCGGGTGGCGCCCCGCGCCACCCGTGAACCACTCCGTGCGCCCGTCTTCGGGCGCGCGGATGGCACGCGGGCGTCTCGCCCGCATCTGGTTCAGGAGCGTCACGGCGTGACCGCTCTCAACCTCCGCGAACACGTCGCCGAACCGGCGAACCTCTGGATCCGTCACTGCTTCTCCCGCTGGCCATCCAGCAGCGGCAAGCTCTGGTGCGACCTGACCACCGGCGGCCTGCCGCCCACGACCTCGGGGCCGCCGCCCACACCCTCGGAGGCAGCCGGCCTGGTGCGAACGGTGACCGATGTGGTCTATGTCCCGCCGCTGCCTGCCACGGAAGAGCAGCTTCGCTCAGGCATGGCCGCCGCCGCGGCGGACGCTGGCGTACCCCTCCTGATTCAAGTCGCTGCGGACTACGACCTCCAGGCGAGGACCTTCGTCGTCGCAGGGCCGGCGGCCGGATCGGGCCCCGCCGAGTCGACCTCCGCACGACCGGCCGAGCTGCCGCCTCAAGCCGCCGTCGTGGTCGACCTCCTCGACGCCCTGGTACGCCATGCCGCCGCGCTCCGGAGCCAGTTCCGGCAGCGTCGGCAGCCACGTCTCCCGTTCGAACCGCCTCCGCTCGCTGGAGCTAGCGTGGTCTGGCCGCTCGTCGCCGACTGGACCGACCAGGCGGGGCTCCTGGAATCGGCCATGGCCCGACTCGCCGCCGCCGGCGCCCGCCGCGTCGTACCGCGCGTCATGCAGCTCGGAGCCCGCGAACGGCGCCTCCTCGCCGAACGCCTGCAATCCACCTGGCCCGAGGCCTTCGACGCCCTGTTTCACGGCGGCGAGTCGCCACCCGACGCCACGGCGTTCCAATGCGCCGCCGAGGCCGCGGGTCTCCAGCCCCGCCTGCCCAGGCCCCTGCCCGCGCCGCCCCTGCCGTCCAGGCTCCGCCGTGCCCGAGAACTCGCCGGCCACCTGATCGAACGCGGTGACGCCGCCGACTCCGAGGGCCCCGTGTACTACCGCGCCGCCCGCTTCCTCGACCGCAACGAAGTCGACATCGACGCCGCCGCCCGCGAAGGCAACCTCGGCGTCCTGCCCTGGCTGGAGGAACCGGCCCGGTTGGCCGTGGAGGGTTGGCTGGACGAGGGTCGGGAAGGCTGAAGCAGGCGCTTTCGTCGATAGCGAGACACAGGAGAAGCCCATGCACCTGCTCGTCTTCGACCTGGACGGAACGCTGGTCGAGTCGGACGAGTTCGATGGAGTCTTGTACTGCAAGGCGGTTCGGGACGTGCTCGATATCGAAGTGGACGACGATTGGTCCGGCTACCGGCACGTCACGGACAGCGGCATCCTCGACGAGATCCTCGATCGGCACGTCGGGGAAATGGACCGCTCCGTTGCACATGCCTCGGTCAAGAAGGCGTTTGTCGGCCTGGTCCGCGACCATTTGACCGACCGGGCTGGCCGACTACCGGAAATCCCCGGCGCCGGCGCCTTCGTCAAGCGACTCATTGCGCTCCCGGAGGTCTGCGTGGCCGTCGCGACCGGCGGCTGGCGCGAGACGGCGGCGATGAAGCTCCGAGCGATCGGGCTTCATCCGGAGATGTTGCATCTGTCTTCTGCCTCCGATGCCGTTCGCCGGATCGAGATCATGCAGATTGCGGAGCGACGAGCCATGGCCGGCAAACCAGCCGACCGGAGGTTCTACTTTGGAAACCAGCCGTGGGACAGAGAATCGAGCCGGCGGTTGGGGTGGGGATTTGTTGCGATTGGCAACGGGGTCGAACACCATACGCAATTCCGCGACTATCTCGACTACGAGTCGATCGAAGTTGCGTTGGCCCTGCCGTCATCCGGTCGCTTGGCAGACTAACGGAGCAAACGCTGGTCGGTTTGGCGCCAGTCCGGCGCGCACCCCTACCGTGGCCGCAGCAACGGAAACAGAATCACATCCCGGATCGAAGGTGCGTCGGTCAACAGCATGACCAGGCGATCGATGCCGAGGCCCAGGCCGCCGGCGGGGGGCATGCCGTACTGGAGGGCCTCGACGTAGTCGCGGTCGAAGCGGTGGGCCTCGTCGTCGCCGCCTTCGCGGGCGCGGAGTTGCTGGCGGAAGCGGTCGGCCTGGGCGTCGGGGTCGTTGAGTTCGGTGAAGGCGTTGGCGATCTCCATGCCGCCGATGAAGAGCTCGAAGCGCTCGGTGAAGCGCGGGTCGGCGGCCGACAGCTTGGCGAAGGGGGAGACCTCGATCGGGTAATCGCGGATGAAGGTGGGCTGGATCAGCTTCGGTTCGACGAGGCGGTCGAAGAGGGCCATCAGGAGGTTGCCGTAGCCGGGGTTCTTGGGCGCCGCTTCGTCGTGCTTTGCCAGTTCGGCAGCGAGTGCCGCTTCGTCGTCGACCACGGCGGCGTCGAGATCGCCGATCTCGATGAGCGAATCGCGTACGCTGTAGCGGGGCCAGGGCGGTGAGAAGTCAATCTCGTTGCCGCGGAAGGTAGACGTCGTCTGCCCGTTGCCGTTGACCGACTCGACGATCTGGCCGAGCAGTTGCTCGGTCACGTGCATCAACTGTTCGTAGTCCGAGTACGCCCAGTAGAACTCGAGCATCGTGAACTCAGGGTTGTGCTGGGTCGAGATGCCTTCGTTGCGGAAGTTGCGATTGATTTCGAACACTCGGTGCAGGCCGCCAACGAGCAATCGCTTGAGATATAGCTCGGGCGCGATGCGCAGGTAGAGATCGAGATCGAGCGCGTTGTGATAGGTCACGAAGGGTCGAGCGGCGGCGCCGCCGGGTATCGCCTGCATCATCGGCGTCTCGACTTCCAGGAAATCCAGGTCGAGCAGGAAGCGGCGAATGGCAGCGATCGCCCGCGAGCGGACGACGAACCGTCGCCTCGATTCGGGCGAGTTCAGCAGATCCAGGTAGCGCCGGCGGTAGCGCTCCTCGCGGTCGGCGAGACCGTGCCATTTCTCGGGCAGCGGGCGGGTCGCCTTGGCAAGGATTCCCAGGCTTTCGGCAAGGACGGTCAACTCGCCGGTGCGGGTCCGGATCAGGACCCCGGCGGCGAGCACGTAGTCGCCGATGTCGAGTTGCGAGAGCAGCCACCAAGCGTCTTCCCCGACCTGGTTACGGCGCAGCAGGACCTGCACCTTGGCGCCCGCGGCGTCCGAGATGTCGAGGAAGGCGGCCTTGCCGTGCGTCCGGTGGGCGCGGAGGCGCCCTGGAACGCGCAGTTCGATCGCCGCCTCCTCGAGCTGCTCTGCGGTGCGATCGTCGTAGCGCTCACATACCGCGCTGGGTTCAAGGTCGTAGGCGGCGCGGGTCGGGTAGGGGTCGATGCCCCGCTTGCGCAGGCGGTCGCGCTTCGTGCGCCGGTTCTCGATCTGTGCTTCGAGTTCGGACATGGCTCAGGTTGACTCGCGGTCCCAGAGAACGCCATCGGCGATCAGGTCGGAGGTCAGGCGCGCGAGGCCGGCCGCGGCGCCGCTACCGATCCGGAGCACGTCCTCGTGGTCGATCGGCCCCTCCTCGATGCCGACGCCCATGTTCGTGACCAGGGAGAAGCCGAGCACCCGGAGGCCCATGTGGCGGGCGGCGATCACTTCCAGCACCGTGGACATGCCGACCAGGTCCACGCCGAGCGCCTGGTAGGCGCGGATCTCGGCCGGCGTCTCGTATGAAGGCCCGAGCAGGCCGAGGTAGACCCCAACGCCTACCGGGATTCCCGCGTCGCGGCCGAGTTCGGCGAAGCGGCGGCGGAGGGCCGGGTCGTAGGCGCCGGCCAAGTCCGGAAACCGTGGTCCCCAGCCTGCCGGCAGGCGGCCGCGGAGGGGATTCAGACCGGTCAGGTTCACGTGATCGGAAAGCGCCGCGATCGATCCCGGCGGCAGATCGCGCCGCAGCGAGCCGGCCGCGTTCGTGATCACGAGCGAACCGGCGCCGAGCAGGGCCGCGAGACGCACCATGTACACGACCTGCGCCGGCGTGTAGCCCTGGTAGGCGTGGAGCCGGCCGCGGCAATAGAGCACGAACCGTCCGTCGCGCGTTTCGACCACTTCGGCGGTCGCGGCGTGGCCTTCGATCGCCTCGACATCGAAAGGGAGCAGGTCGCCGAACGGCCACGGGCCGGCCGCCGGCGCGCCAAGATCGAGGCTCAGACCGGAGCCGGTGACCAGGAGAGCGTCAGGCCGAGGCCACGCCGCGTGGAGCCAGCGTTTCCGGCTCGCCTCGAGTTCGGTGGAAAGGCCCGTGTCCGGCCCTGTATTCTTGTCCAGATTCACTCCCTTGATCCCCGTGCGGAGTGCGGGAGACGATACACGACCGGTCCGCCGTTGCGGCGGGCGCGAGGTGATCCATGACCGACAACGGAATGCCCCGAGAGCTCATTTCGACGGAGGCGCTGCAACGCCGGATCGACGAACTGGCGGCCGAGATCGAGCGCGACTACGCCGACAGCAAGGACCTCCTCTGCGTCGGCGTGCTCAAGGGCTCGGTGTTCTTCCTCACCGATCTGCTGCAGCGACTGTCGCGGCCCCTGGTGGTCGACTTCTTCCAGACCTCGAGCTACCGGGGCGAGACGACCTCGCACGGCGAAGTGCGGATCCGGCGCGACCTCGACCACTCGTTGGCCGGGCGCGATGTCCTGCTGATCGAGGACATCGTCGACACGGGCTACACGATGCGCACGATCATGGCGCTGATGGGTTTCCGCGGCGCCCGTTCGGTTCGGCTCTGCGTATTGCTGGACAAGGCGTGCAAGCGGGAGACGGAGGTCCGGATCCACTACCGCGGCTTCGAGGTGGACGACGTGTTCGTGGTCGGCTACGGCCTCGACTACAACGACCGCTACCGCAACCTGCCCTACGTCGGCGTGCTGGACGAGGCGGAGGTGGAAGCGGAGTAGCGCCTCTGCGGATAGCCTCGCGTAGCCGTGGGGTTTGTCTGGCATGTCGCGCTGAGGTACTTCCGCTCGACCCGCGCTGACGCGCACATCCGTGTTCTGTCCTCGCTGACCGCCGGCGGTCTGGCGGTAGGCACCGCGGCGCTGGTCCTGGCTTTGGCCGCACTCTCGGGTTTTCAGAACCACCTGCTGCGAGACCTGGCGCAACACACACCGGCGCTGCAGGTGGAACTGGGAAGCGGCGCGGATGCCGCGGCCGGTGCGGCCGGGTCGATCGCCTCGCTTGTCGACCGGGTGACGGCTGTGGACGGCGTCGTGGCGGCGCAGGAGCTGCTCTACGCCCGCGGCTGGCTGGCCGACAGGACGGGTGTGTTGGCGGTCGAGGTGGTTGGCTACGAGAAGGCGCCGCCGGCATGGATCCCGGTCGAGGACGCTGCCGCTGGGGGCCTGATCGTGCCGGTCTCCGTTGCTCTGCGGATGGGGCTGGCGGTCGGCGGCACGGCGCGGGTGGTGTCGCCCCGGCCTGGACTGACGCCGGTGGGGCCGCGGCCGCGCACGCGGACGCTGCCGGTGGCCGCGATCTACGACTCCGGCCGCGCGGAGTACGAGGAACTGCCGGTGCTGCTGCCGCTCGAGCAAGCGGCCGCACTCTTCGCGGGCGGTGACCGGCGGCTTGATCTGACCCTGGCCCCGGCCGCCGATCCGGAGGACGTGGCTGCCGACCTGCGCCCGGCGATTCCTGCGGGCGAGGGCACGGTGACCACCTGGCGGCAGGCCAATCGGGCATTGCTGTTCGTCCTGCGGCTGGAGAAGAGCCTGGTGTTCTCGGCGGTGGCGCTGATCGTCGCGGTGGCGGCTTTCGCGCTGCTCGCCGCGCTGTCCCTGGTGCTGTCGAGCAAGCGCTCCGAAGTCGGCGTGCTCGCGGCGATGGGGGCGCCGCCGGCCCGGCTGCGGAGACTCTTCCTGGCGCTCGGCGCGCTGCTCTCGGTGGGCGGCGCCGGTTTCGGCGGCGCGGTGGGCGCGGGCGTGGCCGTGTTTCTGGACCGTTTCCGGATCCTTTCTTTGCCGACTGACGTGTACATCGTCGACTATGTTCCGTTCCTGGTTCGGGGCAGGGACGTGCTCGTCGTAGTGGTGTCCACGATCGTGTTCACGGGTGCGGCCTCGCTGCTGAGCGCGCGCAAGGCCAGCCGCCTGGACCCGGTCGAGGCGATGCGGAGCGCCCGGACGTGATCTTCGTCTCCGGAGTCGCCAAGGCCTACCGCGACGGCGAGGTCCGGCGCGAGGTGCTGCGCGGCGTCGATCTCGAGCTCGGCCCCGGCGACACGGCTGCCATCGTCGGACCTTCGGGTTCGGGGAAGTCGACGCTGCTGAACATCCTGGGGGCGCTCGATACCGCCGATGCCGGCACGGTCCGCATCGACGGTGTGGATCTCTCAGCCTCCAGGCCGGCGGCGCTGGCCGGGTTCCGCAACCGCTCCCTCGGCTTCGTGTTCCAGTTCCACCAGTTGCTGCCCGACTTCACGGCGATCGAGAACGTGATCATGCCGGGACGGATCGCGGGCCGCTCCGGAGCGTCGCTGCAGACGCAGGGGCTGGAGCTGCTCGAGCAGGTCGGACTCAGCGACCGCGCCGCCGACTTCCCCCAGCAGCTCTCCGGCGGCGAGCGGCAGCGGGTGGCGATCTGCCGCGCGCTGGTGCTCGAACCCCCGGTGCTGCTTGCCGACGAACCGACCGGCAATCTGGACGCGGCCAGCGGAGCGCAGGTGCTGGAGCTGCTGAACGGCCTTCAGCAGCGGCGCGGAACCACCATGGTGCTGGTGACGCACAACCCCGATGTGGCCCGTCGGTGCGGCAGGGTCTTGCGGCTTGACGGGGGCCGGCTGACGCCGGAGCGCCCGCCGAACCCGGAGCGTCGATAGACTGGGGTCAGGAGCAGATCCGGGGCGCTTCCAGGGCGTGAGTTCCCTGGCCTCATTGAAGCCGTGTTCGAGAAATACAACGAAAAGGCCCGTCGGGCGCTCTTCTTCGCCCGCTACGAGGCGAGCAAGCTGGGCAGCCGGGTCATCGAGTCGGAGCACATCCTGCTCGGCATCCTGCGGGAAGGCGAGGACTCGATCACCGAGCTGCTCCAGCGGCTCGAGGTCAAACCGGAGGATCTCCGTCGCGAGATCGAGGGAGAGCGGGTGTTCGTCGAGCGCATCTCGTCGACCGCGGAGCTGCCGCTCTCGGAAGAGTCGAAGAAGATCCTCGCGTACGCCTCGCACGAGGCCGAGAGCATGGTCCACTCCGCGGTCGGTTCGGAGCATCTGCTGATCGGCGTGCTGCGGGTCGAGGGCTGCCTGGCGCAGCGCATCCTGGTTCAGTACGGGTTCGATATCGCGACGGTGCGCGAAGAGGTCGCGCAGGTGGCGCGGGAGCGGGCCAACCGGCGCGGCAAGCAGGAACTGCCCTTCTTGAGCGAGTTCGGGCGCGACCTGACCGCGCTCGCCCAGCAGGATCAGTTCGACCCGCTCATCGGTCGCGAGGAGGAGGTCGGGCGGATCGTTCAGATCCTCGCTCGGCGAACGAAGAACAACCCCATCCTGCTCGGCGAGCCGGGGGTCGGCAAGACGGCGATCGTCGAAGGGCTGGCGCAGCGCGTCGTGCTGGGCCGGGTGCCGAGGTTCCTGGCGACCAGGCGCATCGTCGCCCTCGACCTGTCGCTGATCGTCGCCGGCACGAAGTACCGGGGCCAGTTCGAGGAGCGCCTGAAGGGCATCCTCAAGGAGTTGGAGGAAGGCGAGGACGTACTCGTTTTCATCGACGAGATTCACGCCCTGGTCGGGGCGGGCTCGGCCGAGGGGTCGCTCGACGCCGCGAACATCCTCAAACCGGCCCTGTCGAGGGGCGACATCGCCTGCATCGGCGCCACGACGCAGCGGGAGTACCGGCGGTACATCGAGAAGGACCGTTCCCTGCTGCGGCGTTTCCAGGCGATCCAGGTCGATCCGCCGACGGCCGATGAGACGTACGACATCCTGGTCGGGCTCAAGGAGCGTTACCAGGGCTTCCACAAGGTGGCCTACGACGACGGCGCTCTGCGGGCCGCGGTCGCCGGGTCGAACCGCTACATCCCCGACCGCTACCAGCCGGACAAGTCGATCGACGTGATCGACGAGGCCGGCGCCAGGGTCAAGCTGCGCAGAGTGAGAGACACGCGGCAGACGCGCCGGATCGAAACGGAGATCCGGCAGGTGGTGGCCGAGATGAAGGCGGCGATTTCCGACAAGGACTTCGACTGCGCGGTCCGCTACAGGGAGCGCGAAATCGAACTGCGGGAAGATCTGGAGAGCATGGAGCGGTTGCATAACCGTGGCGTTGGAGATCAAGTCGTGACTGCCCAGGATGTGGAGGAGGTGATCGCCTCCTGGACCGGCGTGCCCGTGGCTGCTCTGCGCAGCGATGAGGCCCAGCGTCTGATGAACATGGAGGAGGTGCTGCGCCAGCGGATCGTGGGCCAGGAACGGGCGATCCGTGCGATCAGCCGCGCTATCCGCAGGTCGCGGCTCGGCGTCTCCGATCCCCGGCGCCCCGTTGGTTCCTTCGTCTTTATGGGGCCGAGCGGCGTCGGCAAGACGGAGGTGGCGCGGCGGCTTGCCGAGTTCCTGTTCGGCAGCCAGAACGCCCTCCTGCGATTCGACATGAGCGAGTACATGGAGAAGTACGCGGCGTCCAAGCTGATCGGCTCCCCGCCGGGCTACGTCGGCTACGAGGAGGGCGGCCAGTTGACCGAGCGGGTGCGGCGCCAGCCGTACTCGCTGATCCTCTTCGACGAGATCGAGAAGGCGCACCCCGACATCGCGAGTCTGCTGTTGCAGATCCTGGAGGAGGGGACGCTGACGGACGCCTACGGCAACCATGTCGACTTCCGCCACTCCGTCGTGCTCCTGACCTCGAACCTGGGCAGCAAGCTGGTCCTCAAGGGGGGCCGGATGGGCTTCGGAGGCGTCTCCTCGGACGACGACTTCGCCCAGGTGCGGGAGGAGACCCTTGCCGAACTCCGGCGTTCCTTCAGCCCCGAGTTCATCAACCGGATCGACGAGACGATCGTGTTCAATCCGCTGGGGCGGGAGGAACTGCGGGCGATCGTCGATCTGCTGCTGTCGGACGTGAACGAGACCCTCGCCGAGCGTGGTCTGGCCGTCGATGTGACTCCCTCGGCTCGGGAATGGCTGCTCGAGCAGGCGGGCATCGACCCGTCGACCGGGGCCAGGCCGCTTCGCCGGACGATCCAGCGCCACGTCCAGGATTCGGTGTCCGACCTGCTGATCCAGCGCACCGGCGCGAAGATCCATCGGATCCGGATTGATCTGGCGCCGATCCAGGGGCAGAAACCCGGCGGCGAGGGTTCGCTCGCCGAGAGGGAACTGATCCTGGAAGTGGCCCCGGGCGGCGGCGGTGAGCAAGTCGTCGCGGCCGGCCAACGTCCAGCAGCCCGTGAGGAGGAACATGCTCTTGCCGAATCCTGATCGAAGCCGCTGCTCGGCGCTGGCGCTGCTAGGCGCGCTCCTGGCCGTGCTCCTGGCGGCGTCGCCGGCCGCGGCGCAACTCCTGGTCGGTCGTCCGATCATGTCGGTGGAGTACACCGGCGTCGAGACGCTGAGCGAAGAAAGCCTGAGCTACTACCTCGACCTGGCGCCGGGCAAGCCCTGGGATCCGGGCCGACTGAACGACCGGATCAAGGAGCTCTGGGAACGTGAGCTGATCGACGACATCTCCGTCAAGGCCGAGGCCGAAGGCGAGGGCGTCGGGGTGCGGGTTGCGATCACCGAACGGCCACTCCTGACCTCGCTCGACTACGACGGGCTGAAGAAGCTGAAGCGCAGCGACATCGGCGACATGACGGATCGGGAGCGCATCTCGGTCTACGAAAGTCTGCCGCTCGACCTCGGCGAACTGGCCCGCCTCGAGCAGGCGATCAAGAAGCTGTACGAAGAGCGGGGCTTCCGCTTTGCCGGGATCCACGTGGAGGTGCAGGACGCGGGCCTGGGCGAGAAACGCGTTCTCGTCACCGTCGACGAGGGCGGCCGGGTCAAGATCGGCCAGGTCGACTTCGAGGGCAACGAGGTGTTCTCCGCCGGCAAGCTCCGCCGCCAGATGGAGAAGACGAAGAAGTCGAATCTGCTGACCCGGATTCGCAAGCGCGACGTGTTCAACTCGGCCACCGTCGACGAGGATCTCGACAAGGTCAAGGACCTCTACCGCCGCTTCGGCTACAAGGATGTCGAGGTCGGCGAGCCGGAACTCGACGTGATCGAGCGCAAGCCGAACGCGGAGCGGCTCGAGGCCCGCAAGAGGCAGCTCGCCCTGGTCGTGCCGATCGAGGAGGGGCCGCGCTGGAAGCTGGGTGAAATCGACATCGAAGGCGCCGAGGTGCTGCCGGAAGGGCTGCTGCGCCGGATGTTCAAGGAGCCTCAGGGCGGTTGGCTGCGTTCGGACGTGATCGACGAGGGAGTCGAGCAGATCGGAGAGCTCTACCGCAACAGCGGCTACATCTTCGCGGACGTGAAGATGGAGGTCATCGAACGCGGTGATTTGGTGGCGGACCTGCTGGTGACGGTCGAGGAGAACGACCAGTTCAGGGTCGGGCGGCTCGAGTTCACCGGCAACGACCGCACCCGGGACCGCGTTCTCCGACGCCAGATGCTGCTGAAGGAGGGCGATGTCTTCAACTCGGGCATGCTCCGCACCAGCCTGCTGCGGCTCAGTCAGCTCGAGTACTACGTGGTCAACGAGGACGACCCCGTCGAGGTCAACTACGACAGCGACAACCAGAAGGTCGATCTGGTCGTCAAGGGCACGGAAGCGGGCCAGACCGAGGTCCAGTTCGGCGGCGGCTACAGCGAGTTGGACGGGTTCTTCGTCCAGTCGGCTCTGCGCACCCGCAACTTCCTCGGCCGCGGCGAGACCGTCGGCGTATCGATACAGACCGGGCGCTATCGCGACATCTTCGACGTCTCCTACTACATGCCGTGGGTCAAGGACCGGCCGCAGAACGTCGGCATCCAGTTGTTCAACCGCGACACGGACTTCGATCTGCTGGTCGACCAGCGCTACCGGAGCAAGGAGGCGGGCGGCGTCATCTCGTTCGGACGGCAGTTCCGGCGCTGGGAGCTCTTCCAGTTGGCCTACAGCAACATGGACATCGAGAGCTACCAGTCGCAGACGTTCTACTTCTTCGATAATCCGGAAGAGCAGGAGGACACGCTGAGCGACACGATCGAGCAGGCGTTCCAGTTCAACCGGAGCTCGATCACCGCGACATACCAGTACGACAGCCACAACAACCGGCTCGAGCCGACCCAGGGCAAACGTCTGATCGCCTCGCTCGAGTACGCCGGCGGCCCGCTCAGCGGCGAGTCGTTCTTCATCCGGCCCTCGCTGACGGCCGCGATCACCGTGCCGTTGACGCGGGGGGCGTGGCGTTCGGTGGGCCGGGCGAACATTCAACTCGGCTACATCAAGCCCTTCGGCACGGACGACGAGGGCAACCTCCGTCAACTGTTCTTCCTCGACCGCTATCTGCTCGGCGGCGAGAACAGCCTCCGCGGCTTTGCCTTCCGGTCGATCTGGGTGCGCGATCCGGAAACCGGGCGGACGCTGCTCGACGCGAACGGCTTCCCTCAGGGCGGCAGCAAGAGCGTCGTGATCAACCTCGAGCACCACACGCTGGTCAACGGCCCGTTTCGGGTGGTCGCGTTCTTCGACGCGGGTAACGTGTATGGCGACGATCAGGACGTGGACTTCAGCCACATGAGGATGTCGGCTGGAATCGAACTCCGGGTTAACGTCCCCATCCTCGGAGCGCCGCTCCGGTTCATCTACGCTACGAACCTGAATCCTCTTGACAGCCTCGGCGGACTCGACCGGGAACGCTTCGACAGCTTTGACTTCAGCATCGGGACCAGCTTCTGAGGTCCTTGGCCATAAACGGAGAACACCCCATGAAACTCAACACGCTCAGTGCCCGCGCCGCCCTCGTCGCGGGCGCCGTCCTCCTCGGGGCCATGACCTCGGGACCGGCCCTCGCCCAGAGCAAGATCGCGGTGATCGAGGTGGAGCGGCTGCTGCAGGAATCGGGTCGAGGCCAGGTCGCGGTCCAGGAATTGACCAAGCTCAGGGACCAGATGCAGACCCAGCTCCAGAGTCAGCAGCAACAGTTGGCGGCACTGCAGAAGCAGTACAGCGACGGCCGCCTGACCCTGGCCGAGGATCGTCTGGCGGAGATGGAGAAGCAGATCGAGGACATGACCATCGGGCTGCAACGTTCCCAGGACGACGCGAACCGGGAGATGCAGAAGCTCCAGGGCGAGAAGTTCGGCGAGATCGAGCAGGCCGTTCTGCCGATCATCTCCCAGGTCGGCCGGGAGTTCGGCTACACGGCGATTTTCAACAAGTTCCAGGGCGGATTGCTGTACTCGGCCGATGCCGCCGACATCACGAACCTGATCATCGAGCGCTACAACGCCGCCTATCCGGCGACGCCCGCGGAGTAGCTGGCTAGGAGTCGTCGAAGGGAGTGCCGGATCGTATCGCCGGCCCGACCGGAGTCCACCGGGATTCCGGTAGTCTCCTTTGGTGACCAACCGCCTGGCTGATCTCGCCGCGATGGTCGGCGCCGAGCTTGTGGGCGATCCGGATCGGCCCATCGACGGTGTCGCCACGCTGGAGGTCGCCGGCGAACGGGATCTCTCCTTCCTGACCAACCCCAGGTACCGGGATCAGGCGCGGTCTTCGGGGGCCGGGGCGCTTCTGGTGCCGAAGGACATCACGCCCGACACGCTTAGCGGTCTGCGCGCCGACCTGGTGTTCTGCGACGACGCCTATCGCGCTCTCGCCGACCTGATGGCGGTGCTGTTCCCGGTGCCCGAAGTCGAGCCGGGCGTTCATGAGACGGCGTGCGTCGATGCGACCGCACGCGTCGATGCCGCCGCCCGGATCGATGCCTTCGCCGTCGTCGGCGCCGGGTCGACGGTGGCCCCGGGCGCGATCGTCGGCGCCCACAGCGTGGTCGGCCGCGGCTGCCGGATCGGCGCGGGTACGGTGCTGCACCCGCACGTCGTGGTCTACGACGGCGGCCGCATCGGCGATCGGGTGATCGTCCATTCGGGCGTGGTGCTCGGAGCGGACGGATTCGGTTTCGTCGAGGGAGCGGCGGCGTCCCAGGTCAAGTTGCCCCAGGTCGGCGTCGTCGTGATTGAGGACGACGTGGAGATCGGGGCCAACTCGGCCATCGACCGGGCCACGTTCGACACCACCCGCATCGGCCGCGGCACGAAGATCGACAACCTGGTGCAGATCGGTCACAACGCGCAGATCGGCAAGGGATGCATCCTCTGTGGACAGGCGGGCGTCTCGGGCAGCAGCCGCATCGGCGACCGGGTTCTGCTCGCGGGCCAGGCCGGAGTCGCGGGTCATTTCGATATCGGGGACGGGGTACAGGTCGCGGCGAAGTCAGCCGTGTTCCAGGAGGTGCCGCCGGGGCAGCGGGTTGCAGGAATCCCCGCGACGCCGATCGCCGCCTGGCGTCGCCGGAAAGCGCTACAGTCCCGCCTGCCGGCGATGCGCGCCGCTTTGCGCGGTCTCGAGCGCCGCGTCCAGGAGTTGGAGGTGGCGGGCATCGATTCGGCGGCTGCATCGGCGCCGGCAGCGGATCGAGAGCCGGACAGAGGAGACGGGAAGTGAGCGAAGAGCAGACCGGGAGCGGGGCGCCCTTGGGCCCGTTCGATTCGCGTTGGATCGCGAGCGTGCTGCCGCATCGCTATCCGTTGCTCCTGGTCGACCGGGTGCTGGAGTTGGCGCCGGGCCGGCGGGTGGTGGCGATCAAGAACGTGACCCGCAACGAGCCCTTCTTCGACGGCCATTTCCCGGGCAACCCGATCATGCCCGGCGTCCTGGTGATCGAGGCGATGGCGCAGACGGCGGCGCTGCTGCTGCTGCACGAGCTTGAAGATCGCGAGCAGAAAGTGCTCTTCCTCTCCGGTATCGAGAAGGTTCGCTTTCGCAGGCCCGTGGTCCCCGGCGATCAACTGCGGATGGAGGTGGAGTCCTTGCGCATGCGGACCGTCCATTCACGCTTCCGGGGCCGGGCGACCGTGGACGGCGAGCTGGCGGTGGAGGCGGTCTGCACGTCCACGATGGCCACGGCCTGAAAGACCGGCGGTTGCTGATGCCGGGGCACGCACGATGACGGCCGAACTCCACCCGACGGCGATTGTCGACCGCGGGGCCGAGTTGGGCGAAGACGTGGTTGTGGGTCCCTACGCCGTGATCGGCGCCGGCGTCCGGGTCGGCGACGGCACGAAGGTCGGCGCCCACGCGACGATCTACGGCGAAACGGTCCTCGGCCGGGTGAACAGGGTCTTTCCCCATGCGGCGATCGGCTTCGACCCGCAGGACCTCAAGTACAAGGGGGAGAGCAGCCGGCTGGCGATCGGCGACCGGAACCAGTTTCGGGAGTTCTGCACGATCAACCGGGGTACGGAGTTCGGCGGCGGCGAAACGCGGATCGGCGATGACAACCTGTTCATGACCCAGACGCACGTCGGCCACGACAGCCAGGTGGGCAGCCGCACCGTGTTCACGAACGGCGGCACCCTGGCCGGGCACGTGGTGGTCGAGGACGACGCGACGATCGGCGCGTTCTCGGGTGTCCACCAGTTCTGCCGGGTGGGCAGGCACGCCTACATCGGCGGCTTCTCGGTGATCACCATGGACGCGCTGCCGTTCTGCATCACGGTCGGGATCAAGCCGGCGTGCATGGGCGTCAACCGCATCGGCCTGGAGCGCAAGGGAAAGTCGCCTGAGGACATCCGGGCGATCGAGCGCGCGATCCGGGTCGTCACGCGCTCGCGACGGAACAGGACACAGGCTCTGGAGGAACTGGACACCGAGCATGCCGGACACGCCGACGTGGACGCGCTCATCGCGTTCATTCGCAGCTCCGCCAGAGGCTTCATCCGCTCGGCGCGCCGCGGCTCGCGAGGCGCCGACGCCTAAGGGCGCGCCGATGGGGAGCGAACTCCGCGCCGGTGTGGTCGGCGCCGGCGTGATGGGCCGGCATCATCTGCGCTTGCTGACCGACCTGTTGGGTCCGGGGTCGCTGTTCGCGGTCGACACGGATCCGGCAAGGGCCGAGAGCGCGGCCGAGGAGCACGGCGCCGCGGTGGCGGCCGGACTCGGCGAGCTGGCGGAGGCCGTCGAGGTCGCCGTGGTCGCCGTGCCGACGGTCGATCACCTCGACGTGGCGGGACGTCTGATCGAGGCGGGAGTCCACGTTCTGGTGGAGAAGCCGATCGCGGTCGACCTCGCCCAGGCGGACGCGCTGGTCGCGACCGCGGCGGCGCGCGGTGTGGTCCTGGCGGTGGGCCACGTCGAGTTCTACAATCCTGCCGTTCAGGCACTGTTGGCTTCGGGGCGTGGCCCCCGCTTCGTCGAAGTCGAACGGATGTCGCCTTTCAGCCCGCGCAGCCTGGATGTGGACGTGGTGCTGGACCTGATGATTCACGACCTGCAGATCCTCCACGCCCTCGATCCGAGTCCGGTGCGCGAAGTACGGGCCGTCGGGATCGATGTCCTGTCGGACCGGGTCGACATCGCCGACGCCCGGATCGAGCTCGAGTCGGGCTGTGTCGCGAATCTGACCGCGTCGCGGGTGTCCGCGGAGCGGGTGCGGCAGTTGCGCGTCTTCTTCGAGGATCGGTACTACTCGCTGGACTACCAGGAGCAGACGGTGCGGGGATTCCGGAGAGTGCGGGGCAAGGGCGGCGCGACGCCGGCCACGGCGGCCTCCGCCGGCGGACCGGCCGGGCGCATCGTGCCGGCCGATCTTGAGGTGGAGCAGGGCGAACCGCTGCGCCGGGAACTGGAGGCGTTTCTCGCCAGTTGCGCTGGAAGGCGGGTTGCGCTCGTCGACGGCGAGGCCGGACGGCGAGCGCTCAAGACGGCCCTGCGGGTGAACTCGACGATCGCCGGAAGCGAAACATGAGCGCCGACGGCTACAGGGTAGGGATCATCGGCGGCTCCGGTCTCTACGGCATGGCGGAGCTCGAGGTTCACGAGGAACGCGCGATCGAGACGCCGTTCGGCAGCCCCTCCGAGGTCTTCGTGCTGGGAGAACTGAGCGGACGGCGGGTCGCTTTCCTGGCCCGTCACGGCCGCGGCCACCGCATCCTGCCCAGCGAGTTGAACTTCCGCGCCAACATCTATGCCTTCAAGACGCTGGGCACAGAAAGGTTGATCTCGCTGTCGGCCGTCGGCTCGCTCCGGCGTCGTTACCAGCCGACCCACATCGTGGTGCCGGACCAGTTCATCGACCGGACGCGACACCGGCCCGACACCTTCTTCGGCAACGGGCTGGCCGCCCATGTCGGCCTCGCCGACCCGATCTGTCCGGTGCTGATGGAGGTCTGCGCCGACCAGTCGGCCGCGGCCGGCGCCGTGGTCCACCGCGGCGGCACATATGTATGCATGGAGGGACCCCAGTTCTCGACCCGCGCCGAGTCGTTCATGCACCGTGGCTGGGGCGCGGATGTGATCGGCATGACGAACCTGCAGGAGGCGAAGCTCGCGCGGGAGGCGGAGATCTGTTACTCGACGCTGGCCCTGATCACGGACTACGACTGCTGGCACGAGGAGGAAGAGGACGTCACCGTCGATGCCGTCCTCGCCGTGCTGCAACAGAACGCGCGCACCGCCCAGGCCGCTGTGGCACGGATCGTCGCGGCGCTGCCGGAGGAACGGCCGGAGGGATCGTGTCCCTGCGCCAATGCGCTGGAGCACGCGTTGATCACCGACCCGTCGGTCATACCAGCGTCCGTGCGGCGCGACCTGGCCCCGATCATCGGCCGGCGCCTGGGCTTGGGCAACGACGGTTGAGCGGCGAAGAGCGGGGGCCCGAAATGACGCGACTGCTGCTGACGAACGACGACGGTGTCGGCGCGAAGGGTCTGGTGTGTCTGGCGGCGGCGCTGGACGAAGCCGTGACGTCGAAGGGGCCGATCGAGTACCGGGTGGTGGCGCCGCTCCACGAGCAGAGCGGATGCGGACAGGCCCTGACGCTGTTCCGGCCACTGCGCGCCAAGCCGGTGCGGGAGGGTTGGTTCTCGGTCGACGGCACACCGTCCGACTGCGTCAATTTGGGCGTCCACGCGCTGCTGGACCGGCGCCCCGATCTGCTCGTCTCGGGCATCAACTACGGGGTCAACCTGGGCGACGACGTGACTCACAGCGGCACGGTCGGCGCCGCACTCGAGGGCAGGCTGCTCGGCATACCGGCGATCGCCTTCTCCCAGGAGTACCGCAAGGCCCAGCCCGCCGACATGGAACGGGCCGCGGCGCTGGCGGCGCGGGCGATCGTGTCCCTGCTCGAGCAGGGGATTCCCGACCGGATGCTCCTCAACGTGAACTTCCCGTTCGATCCGCCGCGCGGCGTCAAGATCGCGAGGCTCGGCCGCCGTCCGTATCGCAACTCGGTGGTGCAGCAGGACGATCCGCGTGGTGGATCGATGTACTGGCTGGTGGGGAAGCCGGTGCCTGAACGCCTCCACGACACGGACGCCGCGGCGGTTCGCGACGGCTACATCTCGATCACTCCGCTCAGCGCCGACCTGACCGATCGCCGGGCGATCGCCGAGGGCGACGGTGTGTTGCCGGGCCTCGTTGGAGCCCTCCATTGAAGACGGAGGGGCTCAGGTTGGACGGCGCCTACCGCTTTCCCCGCCGGCGCATGGTCACGAAGCTGGTCGAGCACTACGGCCTGCGGGACGAGCGGGTGCTCGCGGCCCTGGAGCGCGTTCCGCGCCACCTGTTCGTGCCGGAGCACCTGGTCAACGATGCGTACAGCGACCGCGCGTTGCCGATCGGTTGCGAGCAGACGATCTCCCAGCCCTACATCGTCGCGCGCATGACGGAAGAGCTGGAGGTGAGGGACGAGGACACGGTGCTCGAGATCGGCACCGGATCGGGCTACCAGACTGCGATCCTGGGGACGCTCGCGCGCCGCGTCTACAGCATCGAGAGGGTGGGACAGTTGGCCCGGGAGGCGATCGGCAGAATCCGGGCGCTCGAACTCCCCAACGTCAAGATCCAGGTTTTCGACGGCACGGTCGGCTGGAGCAGCGCCGCGCCCTTCGACCGCATCCTGGTTGCAGCGGCGGCGCCCCAGGTTCCCGACGCGCTTCTCGATCAACTGGCGCCGGGCGGCCGCCTGGTCATTCCCGAGGGGGACCAGCACGAGCAGCGGCTGATCGCCTACCAGAAACACCCGAACGGCCTGGTCACGCGCGAGGTCGGCGAACCGGTTCGCTTCGTGCCCCTGATCGGCCGGCACGGCTGGAAGACGAAGGTCGACTAGGCGGCTGCGCCCTGAACTGGAGAAGGCTGCGATGGAATCAGACGGTACGACCCGACTGAAGGACTGGATCCGCGAAGTGCCCGACTTCCCGAAGCCGGGGATCCTGTTCAAGGACATCACGACGCTGCTCAAGGAGCCGGCGGCGCTGCGAGAGGCCGCCGACCGGCTCGCCGACCGGTTTGCGGACCGCCGGATCGATCAGGTGGTCGGGATCGAAGCGCGTGGCTTCATCTTCGCGCCGCTCGTGGCGTATCGACTGAACGCCGGCTTCGTGCCGGTGAGGAAACCCGGAAAGCTGCCGGCCGAGACGGCGGCCCGCACCTACGAACTCGAGTACGGCAGCGACACGCTGGAGATGCACGTCGACGGTCTCGCCCCCGGTGACCGGGTGGCCGTGGTCGACGATCTGCTCGCCACCGGCGGCACCGCCAGGGCGGCCGCCGATCTGGTCGAGTCGGTCGGGGCGAAGGTCGAGGCCCTCGGATTCGTCGTCGAACTGACGTACCTCAAGGGCCGGCGACGCCTCGAAGGCTACGACGTGGTTGAATCGCTGGTCCGTTACTGAGATCCTTGGCGGGCGGCCGGTCCCGGGCCGGCCCGACGGGTCAGCGCCTGTAGCTCAGCAGGATAGAGCGCTGGATTCCTAATCCAGAGGTCGGAGGTTCGAGTCCTCCCAGGCGCACCACCCGCACCCGTCGCTCCGTAGCTACTCTTCGATCTCGCGCTTCGGCTTGTCCTCGTCCTCGTCTTCGCCGGGCTCGTTCAGGCCGCGCTTGAAGTTCCGGATGCCGGCGCCCAGACCTCCCGCCAGCTTGGGAATACGGCTGGCGCCGAAGACCAGGATGACGATCGCGAGAACGATCAGCAGTTCGCCAAAGCCCAGGGTCGGCATCGTGGGTGCTCCAGGTGGTTGAGTGGCGTCGCCGGATGACGGGTTCTGCGTCGGCAGACGCCTGAGGGCAAGTCTGCCACAGCTTGGACGTGGAGACGTTTGGTGCGGGTCAACGGTGGTAGGGTTTGCGCCGCTCAGGGAGGTCTTGAATGAGCCGTTTGACACGAGAGGAAATCCGGCGCGATGAGGTGCGCGAAGCGGTTGTTTCGGCCTCCACCTGGTTCGCCGACCACGTCCGGGACATCCTGATCGGGGTCGCGGCAGTCATCGCCGTCGTCATCGGCGTCGTCCTGTTCCTCAACTACCAGGACGGCCGCGAAGCCGAGGCGAGCTTTCAGCTCAGTGAAGCTCTCAAGGTCTACCGGGCAGAGATAGACGCGCCGGAGACGGACGCCATCGACAATCTCTTCGGCACACCGCCCGACAGCGCACCGGGCGAGGACGACGCCGGAGAGCCGGAGACGCCCGCGGAAGACGACGGCGAAGACGAGGGCCTGAGTTTCGCCTCGGAGGCGGAACGGCGGGCGGAGGCGCGGGTGGCGCTCGAAGCGGTGCAGGAGAGCTACGATTCAACCGCCTCGGGTCGGCTGGCTTCGGTCTATCTGGGCCGGATTGCCGCGGCCGAGGGCGATACCGCGACGGCCCGTGAGTTGTGGACGGAGTATCTCGAGGCCAACGGCGGCGACCATGCGCTGGCCGTGAGCCTGCAGTTGAACCTGTACAGCCTCGACCGCGCCGAGGGCAGGGGAGAGCAGCTTGCCGCCGAACTCCGCGGCGCGGTGGCGACCGAGACGTCCGCGCTGCCGAAGGATGCACTGCTGTTCGAACTCGCCGCGACCCTGGAGCAACTCGGCGACGAGGAGGGCGCCCGGGACACCTTCCAGCGCATCCTCGACGAGTATCCGGACGGCGGCTACGCGATCAGGGCCCGGCAACAGCTCGGGCCCGACCCCGCCGCCGCGAGTCCGTTCAGTTTCGGCGGATAGCAACCAGGACACCGCCGGCATGGTCACGCCCTACGGCATTCTGAACCGGATGCGTCAGGGGCGGACGCTGACCCGAGACGAGGTGTGGTCGGTGGTCGCGGGAGCGGCCGACGGGAGCTGGACGGACGTTCACCTGGCCGCCTTCCTGATGGCCGCCGCGATGCGAGGCCTGGACGCGGACGAGACGCGGGAGTTGACCCTGGCGATGCTCGAGTCCGGCGACCAGTGGGCGCTGGCTGCGGACGTCGGTCCGCTCGTCGACAAGCACTCGACTGGCGGAGTGGGCGATACGGTCAGCCTGATCGTTCTGCCCGTGCTGGCCTCGTGCGGCGTGCCGGCAGCCAAGCTCACCGGTCGCTCGCTTGGCCACAGCGGCGGCACCGCGGACAAGCTGGAGAGCATCCCCGGCTTGCAGTTGGAGTTGGACCGGGGCCGGACCCTCGGTCTGCTCGAGCGCTTCGGCATGGCGATCGGCATCGCCACCGCCGGCATCGCGCCGGTCGACAAGCGTCTGTACGGCCTGAGGGACCGGACCTCGACGGTGAGTTCGATCCCGCTCGTCCTCGGCAGCATCCTGTCGAAGAAGCTCGCCCTGGGCGCGTCCGGGATCGTGTTCGACGTCAAGACCGGCAACGGCGGCTTCTTTCCCGATCCGGAGGACACCCGCACCCTGGCGTCCGGCCTGGTCTCGATCAGCGCCGCCTGCGGCACGCCGGCGGACTGCGTCTTGAGCGACATGAGTCAGCCTCTCGGCCGCTGGGTCGGCCACGCCGCCGAGGTGCGCGAAGCCTTGGACTTCCTCGGCGGGGACGGCGACGCGCGGTTGTACGAAGTGGTCGCCGCGATCTGCCGGAAGGCAGCCCGCCTGGTCGGCAGGGAGATATCACCGAAGGACGTCGAGGCCGTGATCGCATCGGGCGCCGCCCGCCGGAAACTGGTCGACTGGGCCGATGCCCAGGGCGCCGAACCGGGTTGGATGGACGCCCTGGAGTTGGCGCCGGTGGAAGCCGTGGTCACCGCGTCCCAATCCGGCTACCTAGCTGCCGTCGACTGCCGCCGGATCGGCAACGCGTTCGCCGACGCCTGCCGGCCGGGCCGCGACCCGAACAAGATCGACCACGCGGTCGCGCTCCGTTACGACGTCCGCCTCGGCCAGAAGGTCGAGCGCGGCCAGGAACTCGCCCGGCTCTACGTCCGCCGCGACCCGGAGCGGCTGCAGCGCGAGGTCGCGGCAGCGCTCGTCATCGGCGAAGAGATTGCGGCGCCGCCGCCGGTGGCGGAGTAGAGCGTCAGACGGATCGCAGCATCGTTACACTGCGGCCGGTGAAGGCTTCGATTCTCGCCGTGGGCGCCGAGCTGCTCGGTACGGACCGGCTCGATACGAACTCGCTGGCGCTGACGGAGGTGCTGAGGCGGCGGGGAGTGGAACTGGTCTCGAAGGCGGTCGTCGGCGACGATGTGGCCGAGATCGCGGAGACGCTGGGTGGACTCCGGGAGCGGGCGGACCTGCTGCTCGTGACCGGCGGGCTGGGCCCGACCCGGGACGATCTGACCCGGGAGGGGGTGGCGCGGCTGCTGGGACGCGGTGTCGCCGTCGACGAAGGCGTCTGGGAGGAGATCGAGCGCGGGTTCAGAAAGCTCGGCCGCAAGATCCCCCGGGTCAATCGCAAGCAGGCGGAGCGGGTCGATGGCGCCGAGATGCTGCCGAACCGCGCCGGCGTGGCGCCCGGGCTGCGGATCGAGGATCCGGCGCCTCTGCCCCGAGGCACGACGTACTTTCTGTTCCCCGGCGTGCCGCGGGAGCTGAAGGCCCTGGTCGTCGATGCGCTGGATCCATGGCTGGCCGAACGGGCCGAGGACGGCACCGGCTTCGATCAGGTCGAGGTGCGGGTCGCCTGCCTGCCGGAGTCGGTGGTCGAGGAGCGGATTGCGCGGGTCTACGAGCGATTCGGTGACGAAATGGTGTCGGTGCTGGCGCGACCGGGGGAGATCCGGCTGCGTCTGCGCGCGGACGGCCCGACCAGTGGCCGGGCGCCGCGGCTCCTGGCGATGGAGGAGGAGGTGCGGGACGCCTTGGGCGAGGCGGTGTTCTACGTCGGCCAGGTAGAGGACGGCATCGAGTTCGAGACCGCGGTCGGCGAGCTGCTGGCTGCGCGCGGCGAGACGGTCGCGGTCGCCGAATCCTGTACCGGCGGTCTGCTTGGCCAGCGGCTCACCGCCACCGCGGGCAGCAGCGCGTACTTCGTGGGCGGCCTCCTGACCTACTCGAACAAGCTGAAGATGCGCCTGCTCGGCGTGCCTCGGGAGACCCTGGTGGCGCACGGCGCGGTGTCCAAGGCGACGGTGCTGGCGATGGCCAGGGGCGCCCGCGAGCGCTGCGGCAGCGACTACGGGATCGGGATCACGGGCGTCGCGGGCCCCGGCGGCGGCAGCGAGGCGCGGCCGGTGGGGACTGTCCACATCGCGGTCGCGGGACCGGCAGCCGCCACCTCGCACTTCGAGGCGCGATTCCCCGGCGACCGGGCGCGGGTGCGGCAGCTCTCGACCCAGTTCGCGCTCGAGCTGCTGCGGCGGATGCTGCTGCCGGGGGAGACCGGGCGAGACCTGCTGCCCTGGGCCGCGCCGCGCGGGGATGGGGCATCGTGACCGCAACCGGCCCGATCGCCGTACTGGCGGCGTACCTGCTGGGGTCCGTGCCGTTCAGCTATCTGATCGTGCGGATCCACCGGGGGTTCGATGTGCGAACGATCGGCAGCCGGAGCGCCGGCGCCACGAACGTGCTGCGGGCGTCGGGCAAGTGGGCGGCCCTGCTTGCTCTGCTGCTCGATGTGGCCAAGGGCACGGCGGCGGTGGTCACTGCGCGCACACTCGAGGTCGGGAGCTGGTGGCTCGCGGCTGCCGCGGCGGCGGCGGTCATGGGGCACGTGTTTCCCCTGTTCCTCGTCTTTCGCGGCGGTAAGGGCGTGGCCACGGCAGCCGGCGTGCTGGCCGTGCTCGTGCCCTGGGCCGGGCTGGGCGCTCTGGCAGTGTTCATCCTGCTGGTGGCCTGGAAGCGCTACGTTTCCCTGGGGTCGATCTCGGCGGCGGCTTCCCTGCCGGTGCTCGTCTCTGCCCGCTGGTGGGGCGGCGCGTTCAGGGATGCGGGCGGCCTGGACTACGGTCCGGCGCTGCTGGCCGGTGTGTCCGCGATCGCCGTTTTGGTGATCGTCAAGCACCGGGCCAACCTGGCCCGGCTGCGCGCGGGAACGGAATCCCGTCTGGGTCGGAAGCCGCCCGCATCCGAGGCTGCCGAGTGATGATCGCGGACACAGGCAATGGAGTCGCCGTGCTCGGCGCCGGTGCCTGGGGCACCGCGCTCGCGGTGCATGCGGCCCGCGCAGGCTCGCCGGTCATCCTCTGGGCCCGGTCTGCCGAGTTCGGCGCGGTTCTGGCGGCGGAGCGGGTGAACGAGCGTTACCTGCCGGGTGTCGAGTTGCCGGCGCAGGTTCGGGTCACCTGGGATCTGCGCCAGGCCGCGGCTTGCGACACCGTGCTGGTCGTCGTGCCGTCTCACGGCTTTCGGGCGGTCGTGCGCTCCTTTCTCGGGGCGCGGGCTGGTCTCGGCGACGGTGCGCCGCTGCCGGAGCGGGTCACCTTTGTTTCGGGCGCCAAGGGCATCGAGTCGGACCACCGCGGCGGTTTCCGGTGCATGAGCGACATCTGCCGGGAAGAGGCGGCAGCGGCCGGCACGGATGTTGACTTCGCCACCATCAGCGGGCCCTCGTTCGCGGCCGAACTCGCCGCCGAGCTGCCGACCGCCTGCGTCGTCGCGGCGGAATCCGAGGCGGTGGCCGAGAGGCTGCAGGCGCTCCTATCGGCCGGATCGCTGCGGCTCTACACCTCGACCGACGTGATCGGGGTCGAGATCGCCGCCGCGGCCAAGAACGTGATCGCGATCGCGGCAGGCGTTCTGGACGGCCTGCGCTACGGATCGAACACGCGCGCGGCGCTGATCACCCGCGGCCTGCACGAAATGATGCGACTCGGTCTGGCCTGCGGCGGCCGGCCGGCGACCTTCGCCGGCCTCGGCGGCCTCGGCGATCTCGTGCTGACGTGCACCGGCGGCCTGTCGCGCAACCGGAACACGGGCATCGAACTGGCCCGGGGCCGCACCCTCGAGGAGATCGAGGCGGACCGCCCCGGAGTCGCCGAAGGGGTGCGCAATTCGCTCGCCCTGCTGGAGTTGGCGACCGCGAAGAAGGTCGAGCTGCCGATCACCGAGCAGATGGTTGAGATCCTCTACCGAGGCAAGAAACCGGCCGCTGCGATCCAGGATTTGATGCAGCGGGAGCCCAAGGTAGAGTCCGCGCTGTGATGGTGGAGAGACTGATACGGCCTGCCGCGTGCAGGGATGATTGCTGGCGCGGGGCTCGTGAGCCGCGCGTCGCTTCCGCGCTGTGATGGCCGAACCGGCGAGCGCTGCACCGCCCTCTCCCATCCAGCCCTCCGTCGCCGGCGAGCACGAGACCGTTCTGGTGCTCGACTTCGGAGGCCAGTACACGCAGTTGATCGCACGGCGGATCCGGGAACTCCAGGTCTACTGCGAGATCCATCCCTTCGACCTGGACGTCGACCGGATCCGGGCGCGGCGGCCGATCGGCATCGTGCTCTCGGGGGGGCCGGACAGCGTCTACGAGCGGAACGCGCCGCAGGCCGACCCGGAGATTCTCCGGCTGGGTGTTCCGGTGCTCGGAATCTGCTACGGGATGCAGTGGATGGCTCACGTCCTCGGTGGCCGGGTCGCGGCGTCGGGCCAGCGGGAGTACGGTCGCACCGGGATCACGCTGCTGGCCAAGGGCGGCGACCTGTTCTCGGGACTCGGACCGGAGCAGAACGTGTGGATGTCCCACGGCGACCGGGTCGAGGAACTGCCGCCGGGCTTCGAAGCGACGGCGTCGACGTCCACGGTGCCGGTGGTGGCGGCCCAGGACCGGGAGCGGGCTCTGTTCGGTATCCAGTTCCATCCCGAGGTCACCCACACCGACAGCGGTCGGGAGATGCTCCGCAACTTCCTGCTCGACGTCTGCGGTGCCGCGGGGGAGTGGCGCATGGCGTCCTACGCCGACGAGGCGACAGCCGCGATCGAGGCCCAGGTGGGACCCACGGATCGGGTTCTCTGTGCGATCTCCGGTGGCGTCGACTCGGCGGTGGCGGCCAGCCTGGTACAGCGCGCCGTGGGGAAACGGTTGATCGCGGTGTTCGTGGACAACGGGCTGCTGCGCAAGAACGAACGCAGCGAGGTGGAGCGGCGCCTGCGCCGGGGGCTCGACCTGCGGCTGGTCGTGGTCGACGCCAGGCGGGAGTTTCTCGGCGCGCTCGCCGGGGTCACCGATCCGGAAGACAAGCGCCGGACGATCGGCCGCGTCTTCATCGAGGTGTTCCAGCGCGAGGCGGAGAAGCTGGAGCGGGCCGGTGAAGGCGCCGGCGCGATTCGCTTCCTGGTTCAGGGCACCCTCTATCCGGACGTGATCGAGTCCGTCTCCGCCTTTGGCCCGTCGGCGATGATCAAGAGCCACCACAATGTCGGCGGCCTGCCGGAACGGCTGGGCTTCGAGTTGATCGAGCCGCTGCGCTTCCTGTTCAAGGACGAGGTGCGCAAGCTCGGCCGGGAACTCGGACTCGGTTCGGAGTTCGTGGGCCGGCATCCATTCCCCGGTCCGGGCCTCGGCGTCCGGATTCTTGGCGACGTGACCGCCGACCGGGCGGCGGTGCTGCAGGAGGCCGACGCGATCTTCATCGAGGAGTTGCGCGCGGCGGGGTTCTACGACCGCGTGAGTCAGGCGCTGGCGGTGCTGCTGCCGGTCCACAGCGTCGGCGTGATGGGGGACGGCCGCACCTACGAGAACGTCGTCGCCTTGCGGGCGGTCGAGACCGAGGACTTCATGACCGCCGACTGGAGCCAGTTGCCGCACGAGTTCCTGGGCGGCGTGGCGAGCCGGATCGTGAACGAGGTCGCCGGCGTGAACCGGGTGGTCTACGACCTGACCAGCAAGCCGCCCGGCACGATCGAGTGGGAGTGACGGCGACCGCTGGCTGAGGGGCCGTCCTGGAGCGGCGCCCCGTTCAACGGTTCGCGATCGGCGCGATCCGGGCCGGGTCCTTGCGCAGCATGGTGGCGAGCCGCGCCTCCAGGCGGTCCTGCTGGCGCGGCACGGCCTCGGCGCCGCCTCGGGCGACCGGGATCCAGCCGCCGGCGATCATGCCGTGGCCGCCGCCGCGGCCGCGGCGCCCGACCAGGCGGCGCATGACCCGGGAGGCGTCCGCTCGGGTGTTCGTGGTGCGGATCGAGCAGTAGACACGGTCCTCGTAGAGGCCGCTGCACAACGACCAGGTTCGGCCCTCCATGCGCAGCAGCAGATCGGCGATCTCGGGCACGATGTCGGGCTGGGCGACGGCGCCGAGCCGGCTCATGACCACGGTGTCCACGCCGCGGAGGTTGGCGAGGGCCTCGCGCAGGGTCTCGAAGTAGTTGAGCGGCAGCCGCGGGTTCTGAATCCGGCCCAGCAGGCGTGGCAGGGCGCGGGCGTTGAAGTGATCGTGGATCAGCCGGTCCGCCTCGTCTGCGCCGCGGGAGAAATCGAGGGTCTCGCTGCGGATCGCGTAGACGATGGCGGTCGCTTCGCGGCGGGTGGCCGGAATGCCGGCGGCGAGCAGGTACTCGGCCACGATCGTGGCCGAGGCCGCGTAGTCGTTTCGCAGGTCGTGGAAGGCCGACGCGGAAGTCCTTGGCCGGCGCGGATGGTGGTCGATGACGACTTCGGGCGCCAGATCGTCCGGCAGGGGGCTGTTGCCGGTCGCCGGCTGGCAGTCGACCAGCGCCACGTACGGGTAGCCCTCGAGCTTCAGCCGCCGGGCCTGGCTGAACTGCATTCCGAGGGAGCGGACCATCTCCTGGTTCTCGGCTCGACCGATGATGCCCCGATAGGCGGTGGTGACGCGGCGCCGGAACCCGGAGCGGAGGACTTTCGCCAGAATGGTCGCCGCGGTCAGGGCGTCCGGGTCCGGGTTGTCGTGGGTGAGGATGAGCCAGCGCCCCCGCGGATCCGTGCTGCCTACGTGGCTGCGGAACGCGGCGAAGCGGTTTCGGGCCAGCTCGCTCAGCATCCCGTTCATGCTAGCGCCGCCTTCATTGACGGAGGCGGCGTAGGATTCGAGTCCATGATCTCGGAGTTGTTCCGCATCGGTCCGCTGTCGGTCTCGCCCTTCGGGCTGATGCTCGTGGCCGCTCTGTTCATCGGCAACCTGCAGTTGCGCTGGGGCCTCCGGCGCGTGGGCGCGAGCGCGGCCCAGGCCGCCGACGACGCCGCGGCGATTCTGCTGGCGGCCGCCCTCGGCGGTATCGTCGGCGGCAAGGCGTACTACGCGTTGCTCTACGGCGACTGGCGTCTGCTCTACAGCCGCGCCGGGCTGGTCTGGTACGGCGGTTTTCTGGTCGGGGCCGCGGCGGTGCTGTTCGTCATCCATCGTCGCCGGATGCCGGCGTGGCGGACCGCCGACGCGGCGGCGCCGGCGCTGGCGCTGGGCTACGGCATCGGTCGCATCGGGTGCTTGCTTGTCGGCGACGACTACGGCGCGCCGACGGACCTGCCCTGGGGAATGACTTTTGCCGAGGGACCGATCCCCACCACAGCAGGGGCCCTGCAACGGGAGTTCGGTGTCGATCTTCCCGCCGACATGGCGCCGGACGCGCTGGTCGCGGTGCATCCCACCCAGCTCTACGAGACCCTGATCGCGCTGCTCATCTTCTGGTTCGGCCGGACGCTTCTGGTGCGGGGCGCCCCGGCCGGCGTCGTCGTGCTGCCGGTCATCGGGCTGCTGTCGCTGGAACGCTTCCTGGTCGAGTTCCTGCGCGCCAAGGACGATCGTTTCGTCGGAGCGCTGACCCTGGCGCAGTTGATCGCGGCCGCCCTCCTGCTTCTGGTCCTCTTGCTATGGCTGCGCCGCCGCCGCGCGTCCTGACCATCGCCGGCTCCGACTCCGGGGGCTGCTCGGGGGTGCCGGCGGATCTGCGGACCTTTGCGGCCTACGGGGTTCACGGCCTGTGCGCACTTACCGCGGTCACGGCCCAGACCGCGGCCGAGGTGCGGGCGGTTGAACCGGTGGGTGTCGAGCTGCTGCGCCGCCAGTTGGAGGCGGCTGCCGAGATCGGTATCGACGCGATCAAGATCGGGATGCTCGCCGATGCCGCGACCGTCGAGGCGGTCGCGGACTGGTTGGAGACGCTGCCGCCGACGCCGGCGGTGCTCGACCCCGTGTTCCGGTCGACGTCGGGCGCGGCGCTCCTGGAGGCGGACGCTCTCCCCCTGGTCGTGGAGCGGCTGCTGCCGAGACTGCTGCTGGTGACGCCGAACCTGTTCGAAGCGGAGAGGCTGAGCGGCATGGCGATCGGGGGCCCGGAGGATGCCCGCGCTGCCGCGCGGCGCATCGAGCGGATGGGGCCGGGTGTCCTGATCACCGGAGGCCACGGCTACTCGGCCGCGGCGGGGCCGCCTGACTGCGGCAACGGCGGCGAACTGACCGATCTGCTGTTCGACGGGAATCGGTTCGAGGCGTTCGTCCACCCCAGGATCCGAACCCCCTGGCGCCGCGGCACGGGCTGCACCCTGTCGGCGGCCATCGCGGCGGGTCTTGGCTGGCACATGCCGCTTGAGCGGGCTGTGCGGCGGGCGGTCGCCTTCGTCGAGAGGGCACTGCGAGGGTCGTACCCTCTGGGCCGGAGCAATCGCCACGGCACCCTCGACCCGATGGCGGGACATCGGGGCCACAGGTGAGGCGTGTCGTCCGGAATGGTTCGGGTCGACGCGGTGTTGTCCGGGTTCGCAGGAGTTCGCGGATAACCCGCGCCGCTGCCGTCGCCTATAATCGAGAGTCCATGGTTCGACCGCTACGCCAGACGCCGCTTCTGTACACTGCGGCCTTGATCGCCGGGTTGCCGCTGATCGGGTCGGTCGCCGTTCCGGCGCAAGAGAGTTCCGCCCAGGCGCCTTCTCAAACGCCTCGCGCCACGTTCGAGGAATCCGTCCACGTCAAGGTCGTGAACGTCCAGGTCTTCGTCCGCGACAAGGACGGCAACCCGGTCACCGGCCTGACCCGGGACGACTTCATCCTGGAGGAGGAGAAGGACCCGATCACGATCACGAACTTCTACGAAATCCAGGATCGGGTCAAGGTAAGCGACGTTCCCGGCCTGGTGCCGGACGAACCCGAAATCCGGTTCGTCGATCGGCCGGGACTGGAGCGCCGCGGTCGCGTCGTGCCCGAGGACGAGCGCCTCAACCTGGTGATCTACATCGACCACCTGAACATCCGGCCCCAGAACCGCAACCGCGTCTTCCGGTACGTGCGCGAGTTCCTGCGCAAGGACGTGACGCGGGATGACCGGGTCATGCTCTTGAGCTACAACCGCTCGGTGAAGGTCGAGCGGGACTTCACCAGCGATCCGCAGATGATCGCGAACGCTCTCTACGACCTCGAGAGGCACACCGGCGGCAGGACGCAGTGGGACTCGGACCGCGCGGACATCATCCGCGACATCGGCGAGGAGGACCGCCACTACGAGTACGTCCAGGGCCGCGTCCGGATCTACGCGCAGTCGATCTTCAACGACATGCAGTTCACCATCGACGGGCTGAAGGACACCGTCCTCTCGCTGGCCGGCCTGCCCGGCCGCAAGGCCTTCATGTACGTTTCGGACGGTCTGCCGATGCGGGCCGGGGCGGACATGTTCGAGGCGCTCGATCAGCGCGGCCGGGCGGTGGACTCGGGGAGCTACAACCAGAACTTCTACCTCGATTCGCTCCAGTACGACTCGAGCCGGCGCTTCTCGGACCTGGTCGACGCCGCGAACGCGAACGAAGTCTCCTTCTACACCGTCGTCGCCGCGGGGCCGATGGGCATCAACTCGCGCGACGCCTCCATGCAGGGCATGGCGTTCTCGTCCAACATCGACTCGGTGGCCCGGGACAACGTGCACTCGTCCGTCATGTACATGGCCGACGAGACCGGCGGTCAGTACATCGTGAACACGAACAACTTCCGCGACGGGCTGAACCGCATCGCCCTCGACTTCACGAGCTACTACTCGCTCGGCTTCCAGCCCGGTCATGCGGGTACCGGCCGGAGGTACAGGCTCAACGTCGAGTTGACCGACGAGGCGAAGAGGCGGCTGGGGTTGAAACGGAACCGGTTCGTGAGGCATCGGCTGAGCTATCGCGACAAGTCGATCGATACGGAGATGACCGAGGGGACCCTGGCGGCGCTCAAGCTCGGTTACGAGAAGAACGACCTGGACATCACCCTGGTCAAGGCCGACGAAATTCGTCGTGAGGAGCAGGGGCTCTACACCGTCCACCTCGATGTGCGGGTGCCGATCGGCGAGATGACGCTGGTCCCGGTGGGTACCGTCGGAGACCACCTCCTGCGGGCGCGGGTCTGGGTGCAGGCCCTGGCGTCGAACGGCGACATCTCGCCTCCCCAGGTCGAGCCGTTCGAGCTCACCATCCCCGCCGAGGATCTGGAGCGTGCGCGGGAGAGCTTCTACACCTACACGCTGCCGTTGATCATGAAGGAGGGCGATCAACGCCTGACGATCGCGGTGCGGGACGAGGTGGCCGGCCAGACTTCCTTCGTTACACGAACCCTGCGAGTCGGCGCCTGACCAGCGTCTGACCGGGGCGCTACGGGTAGGCTGCTCGGAGGCTGACCCGGGGGCTGCCTGGAGGCTGAGCCGTTGAAGACCACGAAGATCGTCGAGTCGTTGACCACCTTGAGTGGACTGGGGGGTGCTCTGGCGCGTTCCGCCGCGGCCCTGCTCGAAGCGGAGGTGGATCAACTGCGCTTCGACCTGGCGCAGAACTGGCGCCGTTTTCTGGGACTCGTTCTGCTTGCGGGACTGGTGTTCGGCGTCGTCTTCTGGGCCCTCGGCGCGCTCCTCTTCGCGGCCGGCGCCGCCCTCGCGAATGTGCTGCCGCTCTGGGCGGCCGCGCTGGCGGTCGCGGTCGGCCTGCTGGCGCTGGCGCTGATCCTGCTCTGGATCGTCCGTGTCAGGGCGCGCCGCCTCGAGTCGCCCGTGGGTACCGTGAAGCGGCGCGTCGGCAGTCACCTGGCGTTCTGGCAGGGCCTTCTGGATGATGCCCTCGGCAAGAGCGACACGGCTCCGGATCGGGATCCCGACGAGTCGCCGGGGGGCGGATCGTGAGCCGCCGGTCGGAGGCGCGCAAGCGGGCGGCTCTGCTGGCGCGCCGGCGTGACGACACGAGAGAGGCCCTGGAGCAGGTCCGCGGGGCTCTCGGTGACGTGGGCGGAACCGACCTGAGCCGAGTCCGCACAGGCACAGCCTGGGTGTTGCCCGTCGCGGCGGGCGCTGTCGGGATCGCGATCGCGTGGTCGGTCAGACGGCTCAGGAAGAGGTGAGGACCCTGTCGACTGCGCGGGTGTCCGGTGGGGCGCCTGACCCGCGGTCCGCCGACGCGTCTGCGCGGCGACTGCTGCTCTTCGCCAAGGCGCCGGCGCCCGGCGACGTGAAGACCCGGTTGATCGTCCCAGGCGGTCTCACCGCCAGTCAGGCCGCTTCGCTGCACGCCGCTCTGGTTGCGGACCTGAGCCGGCGGTTCGAAGCCGGCCGCTGGGATCTGGTTCTGATGTGGTCGTTGTCGAAGGGGGATGATCCGCCTGCCGACCTGGCGCCTGCCGGTGTGCCCTGGCGGCTGCAGCGCGGTCACGACCTGGGCGAGCGGCTCTACCGTGGGCTGGAATGGGCGGCGTCCGGCGCCGGATACGCGGCGGCGGTCGGCAGCGATCACCCCGACCTCGATCCGGCGCGGGTGGAGACGGCGTTCGATCTTCTTGCAGCCGGGCGCGACGCTGTCCTCGGTCCGGCTCGGGACGGCGGCTACTACCTGATCGCCCTGCGGCGCGAGGCTGTAAACCGTCGGTTGTTCGATGGACTAGCCTGGAGCACGCCGTCGGTGCTTCCCGAGACTCTGTCGCGCTGCCGCGAGTTGGGGTTGGATGCGGCCCTCCTGCCGGTAGAGGAGGATCTCGACACCGTGGACGATCTGGCTCGATTCCGGGACGCTCTCGAACGCCGGCCCGAGTTGCGGTCGCTGTGCCCGCGAACCGCCGAGGTGGTCGCGTCCTGGTCCCGGCGTCGGCCGGCAGCGGAGAGCCAGGGGTGAGAGTCGTCACCACCGACGAGATGCGGTCGGTCGAAGCCGCGGCTACCTCCGCCCTCAGCGTGCCGGCGCTGGTCTTGATGGAGAACGCGGCCCGCGCCACTGCCGACGCCATTGCCGAGTGCTATCCGCGCGCGCGCCGTGTCGCCATCGCCTGCGGCCGGGGCAACAACGGCGGCGACGGTCTGGCCCTGCTCCGCGATCTGACGACACGCGGGTACGAAGCGACCGCCTTCATTGCCGGACCGCTCGACAGGCTCAGTCTCGAAGCGACGCAGCAGTTCGTGTCCTGCGAGCAGCTCGGGCTGTCGCCACGGGCGGTGACGGAGCCCGCCAAGTGCGACGCGTTGGGTGGAGAGGTCGACCTCTGGGTCGACGCGCTGCTCGGCACAGGGCTGAATCGGCCCGTCGAGGGCCCGGTGGCCCGCTGGGTCGACTGGCTGTGCAAGCGGCGGGGAGACGTTCCACTGGTCTCGGTCGATCTGCCGACCGGGCTCGACGCTTCCACGGCCGTGCCGCCTGGGCCCCACGTCGTCGCCGACCTCACCGTGGCTCTCGGCTTTCCCAAGGTTGCGAACGTGCTGGCGCCCGCTTCCGACGCCGGCGGCCGGCTCCGCATCGGCGATCTCGGTGTGCCGCTGCCCGAACCGCCGCCGGGGCCCGAGGCTCTCTACCAGTCGCGGCGGGAGGATCTGGTGGGCCGCCTCGCAACGCGCCCGCGGGGTGGCCACAAGGGAACGTTCGGTCACGTCGTCGTTGCCGGCGGAGCGAGCGGCTACAGCGGGGCCGTGGTCCTGGCGGCGCGCGCGGCGGTCCGGGGCGGCGCCGGGCTGGTGACGGCGGCCGTGCCGGAACACCTGGTCCATGTGGTCGACGCCGGTTCGATCGAGTCGATGACCCTGGGCCTGCCCTCAAAGCGGGGCGGCTGGTCGCGGGACGCGGTGGAGCCGTTGCTGCAGGCGATCGTCGAGCGCGCCTCGCCGGGCGCGTTGGCGCTGGGCCCGGGCCTCGGCCTGAGCGACGATGCCCGCGTTCTTGCCCGGCAGGTCCTGGCCCGGAGTACAGCGCCCGTCGTTCTGGATGCGGACGGCATCTCTGCCTTCGCCGGCGACGCGCGGGCGCTCCGGGCGCGCGACGCGGACCTCGTGATCACGCCCCATCCCGGCGAACTGGCGCGCCTGCTGGGCGTCGCAACCGATGCCGTTGTGAACGACCGCTGGGGGCACGCGCGGCGGGCGGGTCGCGAAACCGGAGCGGTGGTCGTCCTCAAGGGCCGGCAGACGCTGATTGCCGACCCCGCCCTCGGCGCCTGGGTGAATCCGACCGGCAACCCGGGCATGGCCTCAGGGGGCAGTGGCGACGTGCTGACCGGTGTGATCGCGGCGCTGCTGGCCCAGGGATTGGAACCGCCTTCCGCGGCGAGGATGGGCGTCTACGTTCATGGCCTGGCGGGCGATCTGGCCGCCGCAACATGGGGTGAGACGTCGCTGGCCGCCTCCGATCTGGTCGATGAACTCGGATCGGCGTTCAAGTCGCTGGCCGAGCCGCAATGATCCTTCGCACCGGGAGCACCGACGAGACCCGGGAGTTGGGGGTCGAACTGGCCGAACGGCTGAGGCCGGATGGCATAGCACTTCTGTTCGGCGACCTGGGTTCCGGCAAGACGGTCCTGACCCAGGGCATAGCAGAAGGCCTGGGGCTCGACGCGAGGCTGATCCAGTCGCCGACCTTCACGCTGATTCACGAGTACGACCGCGGCCCGGTGCGCCTGGTCCACGTGGACCTCTACCGACTGCAGCCGGAGGAGGTCGAGGGGATCGGGTTGGAGGAGTTGCTGGCGCAGGACGGCGTCAAGGTCGTCGAGTGGGCGGACCGCCTGCCGTACCGCGTGCCGGCGATGGAGGTCCGGTTGGAGGTGGGGCGGAAACCGGGGCAGCGGAGGATCGACGTAACCGTTGCTAGAGTCCCGCCCCGGAGCCAGGGCGGCTGACGCCGCGGACCTACAAGAGGAAGCGAGAAGAGAGTTCCATGGAAGTGCAACGCGTTGGCATCGTCGGCTGCGGTCTCATGGGCCGGGGCATTGCAGAGATCTGTTCGCGGGCCGGGATCCCGGTCACGGTCAGGGAGATCAACCAGGAGGTGCTCGATGCGGGGCTCGGCGCGGTGCGTGCGTCCCTGGCCAAGAGCCTGGGCAAGCGGCGTATCGACGCCGAGGAGCACGACCGGGCGATCTCGAACCTGAGTGGCACGGTCGACCTTGCGGATCTCGCCGGTTCCGATTTGGTCGTCGAGGCGATCGTCGAGGACCTGGAGACGAAGCGCGAGCTGTTCGTCACTCTGGACGACATCGTCGGTGACGACACGATCTTGGCGAGCAACACGTCTTCGCTGACCCTGACCCAACTCGCCGCTTCGACGTCGAGGCCGGACCGGTTCGTGGGGCTCCACTTCTTCAACCCGGTGCCGGCGATGCGGCTGGTCGAGGTCGTTCGCACCCTGATGACGTCGGACGAGGCGTACGATGCCTGCTGGCGTCTCGCCGAGAGGGTCGGCAAGACGCCGGTCGCATGCAAGGACAACTCCGGTTTCATCGTCAACCGGCTGTTGGTTCCGTACCTGCTGGACGCGATCCGCGCCTACGAGAACGGCATCGGCAGCCTGGAGGACATCGACACCGCGATGAAGCTGGGCTGCGGCTATCCGATGGGACCGTTCACGCTGTGCGACTTCATCGGCCTGGACACGATGTACTACGTCGCCAACATCATGTTCGACGAGTACCGGGAGACCCGCTTCGCCCCACCGACGCTGCTCAAGCAGATGGTTCAGGCCGGGCGACTGGGACGCAAGACCGGCAAGGGGTTCTTTGACTACCGCTGAACCAGCGCAGGCCAGAGCGCAGTTGATCCTGCCCGAAGGGTCGGTGCAGGCGATTTGCGGCGCCCACGACGAGAACCTGAGACGGGTCGAGAAGGCGCTCCAGGTGACCCTCGGTGTGCGCGGATCGGCGGTTCAGATCCAGGGTGCGGCCAAGGCGGTGGGCCAGGCGGAGCGCCTGCTGACCGGTCTCGGCGCGCTGGCTGCGAGTGGACGCAGGCTCAGCGGCGGCGACCTGGCGACCGCGCTGCGCGTGGTGGCCGAGGAACCGGCGACCTCGCTGGTCGACTTCTTCAAGACCGGGGCGTTGATCCAGGCCTCGCGTCGCCTGGTCGCTCCGCGCAGCCTGAACCAGAAGCGCTACCTGCGCGCTATGCTGGACCACGATCTGGTGATTTCGACCGGGCCGGCGGGCACGGGCAAGACCTACCTGGCGGTGGCGGTGGCGGCTTCCGCGCTCAAGCAGGAGAAGGTCCGGCGCATCGTGCTGGCCCGGCCGGCGGTCGAAGCGGGCGAGAAGCTGGGGTTTCTGCCCGGCGACTTGGCGGAGAAGGTGAATCCCTACCTGCGGCCGCTCTACGATGCTCTCTACGACATCATCGGCTTCGACAAGGTGTCGCGGATGATGGAACGCGAGGTGATCGAGGTGGCGCCGCTCGCCTTCATGCGGGGTCGCTCGCTCAACGACAGCTTCATCATCCTCGACGAGGCGCAGAACACGACGCCGGAGCAGATGAAGATGTTCCTGACCCGCATCGGCTTCAACTCGAAGGCGGTGGTCAACGGCGATATCACGCAGGTCGACCTGCCGCCGGGCCAGCAGTCGGGGCTCAAGCACGCGCTGGAGGTGCTGCGGGGCGAGGAGGGCATGGCATTCGTCCGCTTCGGGCAGTCCGACGTGGTCCGCCACGAACTCGTGCAGCGGATCGTCGGCGCCTATGACCGCTGGGAGGCTCGTTTCGATCCCGACTCGGGGCGGCAGGAAGTTCGTTGAACCCGTCGACGAAGACGCCGAGGCGACGCCGGTCCGGGCGTCGGCGGGAGGTTCGGTGAGCCCGTCGGCGAAGACGCCTCGGCGACGCCGGTCCGGGCGCCGGCGGGAGGCTCGCAAACGGCTGCGGCGCAGCCTGTTCCGGCGCCACGGCGAGCGGTTGACCGTTGCCGGCCTGTGGCACTGGGTGCTGGAACTCGACATCGTATGGGTCGTGTTCATGGTCTTGGCCGGCACCTGGATCATGGCGCCGGCCGGCTTCTTCTTCGGTCCTGATCTGAGCGAAGGCGACATCGCGAACCGCGACTACCACGCGACGCGCGATGTCCTGATCCTCGATGAGGCGACCTCGGAGGAGTTGAAGCAGCGGGCCCGTTCGGCGGTCCGGCCGCTATACGACTTCGACGCCGCCCAGGCTGAGGAAGTCGAGGGCCGGATAGGGCGCCTGTTCGTCGTCGAGCGGGGGTTCGACGAGGTGGCCGAGCTCCTGCCGGAGGAGGAAGTGGCTTCCGAACGGCTGTTGCGGCTGAGGGAGGGCAGCGATCTGCGGATCGACGAAGGCCACGCGGACCTGCTGGCCGGCCGCGTCGGCGATCGGGACGAAGGCGCGGAGCTGGAGGAACGTCTCGTTCGCCTGATCGGTTTTCTGCTTCGGGCGGGGATCGTGGAGAACAAGGAGACGCTGCTCCAGAACCGGCTCGAGGGTGTGACTAAGCGCGACGTGCAGACCGGGGAGGAGTCGGTCCAGTTCGACCTCTTCGGCTACCGCGGGTACCCGGTTGAGGTGGAGAGCTACCTGGAAGCGGAGGTCGGCCGGTGGGGCGGCTGGTCCCGCGCCGATCGGGCGACCGTCGTCGACTTCCTGATGGTCAACCTGACCCCGAACGTCTACCTGAACCTGAACGAGACCCAGGAGCGCCGGAACGCGGCCGCGGAAGCGGTCGGACCGGTGTTCAACCAGATCCGGGCGGGCCAGGTCATCGTGCGCAAGGGCGCCGTGGTCGACCAGGAGGCCATCAGTCTGTTGCGGGAGATGACGGGCAGCGAGCGGACGCTGACGCTGCTCCGATCGCCCCTGGCGTCGGCGCTGCTGCTGGGACTGGCGGTGGCGTTCCTGTGGACCGCGTTCCGGCGCAAGCGGCTGGTTACCGTCGAGGCCCGCGCCTTCGGCAGCGTCGTGCTGCTGCTGATCCTGGGGCTCGTGGCGACCCGCTTCGGCTTCGTGGTCGCCGACGCGCTCGCCGCCTCCTTCGAGATCGAGGCGCTCAGTTCAGCTCGTAGCTACGGCTTCACGATTCCGTTCGCCGCGGTCGCGCTGCTGGTGTCCGTCCTCTACGGCCGCGGCGCCGGGTTGCTTGCCGGCCTGGTCTTCTCCGTGCTGGTGGGGCGTCTGGGATGGGCGGAGGCAACCACCTCGCAGCTTGGGTTGGCGGGCGGCACGATACTCTACGCGCTGACCGGCAGCCTCGCCGCCGTGTTCGCGCTTGATCAACTGAAGCAGCGATCCGCGGTGATCAGAGCGGGCCTGCTCGTCGGACTCGTCAACATGGCTTCGGTGACCGTGGTGACTCTGCTGGACGAGAACGGCGCCACGATCGCCGGCTGGGGCTTCGAACTGCTCTGCGGACTCCTCGGCGGCCTGCTGGTCGCGGCCGCGGTCGGCTTCGCGATCCCCGTGTTCGAGGCGGCGTTGTTCCTGACCACGGACATGAAGCTGATGGAGCTTTCCGACACGAATATTCCGCTCCTGCAGCGCGTTGCCTTCGAAGCGCCCGGCACCTTCCAGCACTCGCTGATGGTCGCCAATCTGGCCAAGGCGGGCTGCGAGGCCGTGGGCGGGAACCCGACGCTGGCGTATGTCGGAGGCCTCTACCACGACATCGGCAAGGTGCTGCGGCCGCAGTACTTCGTGGAGAACCAGCGCGACGGAGACAACCCGCACGACAACCTTGCGCCTTCGATGTCGGCGCTGATTCTCGTCGATCACGTGAAGGAGGGCGTCCGCCTGGCGCGGGAGCATGGCCTGCCGCAGCCGATCGTGGACGCGATCGAACAGCACCACGGCACGCGCACCCTCGCCTACTTCCTCGACCGGGCGAAGAAGCGGGCGGAGCCGGGCCAGACGATCAACGAGCACCAGTACCGCTACATGGGCCCCATGCCCCAGAACAAGACGATGGGCGTGCTGATGGTCGCCGATACGGTGGAGGCCGCGAGCCGCACCCTCAAGGACTTCTCCGAGGAGTCGATCCAGGCGCTGGTTACGCGTCTGTTGGACGACATTGTCGAGGATGGCCAGTTGGATCAGACGGATCTGACCCTTTCCGACCTGCGACGGTTGAGCTACACGCTGCAGAATGTCCTGAAGACGATCCACCACCACCGGGTGGAGTATCCCGGCTTCGAATGGGGCAGCGAGGATAGTCGCGGTTCTCTGCGTGTTCTTCCCGGCGGCGCGGGAAGCGGCCGGTCCGAGTGATCTCAGCGTGGCGACCATCGATCTGCAGGTTGCGGCCCCCGTGGAGGCCAGGTGCCGGGGCCTGGCGCCCGGCCTCCGCCGGGTCGCTCACGATGTGGTCGCGGAACTGGCGCCGGCGCCGGCCTCGCTGACTCTGCGCCTCGTCGGCGACGACGAGATCCGGGAGCTGAACCACCGCTACGGGGCGATCGATGCGTCGACCGACGTGCTCTCGTTCCCCGGCGAGACGACTCCGGAAGGGCGGCACCTGGGCGATGTCGTGATCTCGGTGGAGACGGCCCTGGCGCGCAGCGGCGCCGCCGTCGAGCGGGAGCTCCAGGTGCTGGCACTGCACGGAATCCTCCACTGTCTGGGCTATGACCACGAGACGGACGACGGCGAGATGGAGGCCCTGGAGCAGCGGCTGCGGGCCCACTTCCTGGGGCCGTACAAGACCGGGACGGTGGCGTTCGTGGGGCGGCCGAACGCCGGCAAGTCGACGCTGATGAACCGGATGCTGGGCGAGAAGCTCGCGATCGTCTCCGACAAGCCGCAGACCACCCGCCACCGGTTGATCGGCATCCTGACCACGGAGCGCGGCCAGATGGTGTTCCACGACACGCCCGGCCTGCACCGGCCCCTGCACCGGTTGAACCGCCGCATGGTCCACGCCGCCTCCGCGGCACTCAACGAGGCCGACGTCGTATGCCTGATCCGCGACGTGGCGGTTCCGTTCGGCAAGGGCGACGCCTACGCCCTCGATCTCGTCGGCGCCGCGGCGGCAGCCGGACAGGAGCGTCCCATGCTGTGCCTGCTGAACAAGATCGACCAGGTCAAGAAGCACCGGCTGTTGCCCGAGATCGAGCGCTATGCAGGCCGCGGCGTGTTCGAGGAGATCGTGCCCATCTCGGCGCTCACCGGGGACGGCGTGGAACAGGTCCTGGAGATCCTCTGGCGCCACCTTCCGGCGGGCGAGCCGCAGCACGATCCGAAGCTTCTGACCGTGCACACGGAACGCTTCCTGATGGCGGAGCTGATTCGGGAGAAGGTGCTCGAACAGACGCGGGACGAGCTGCCCTTCACGACCGCCGTCGTCATCGAAGCCTGGGAGGACGGCGACAAGCGGACGGACCTGCTCGCGCACATCCTGGTCGACCGGAACAGCCACAAGGGCATCGTGATCGGTCGCGGCGGCAAACGGATCAAGGAGATCGGCACCGCGGCCCGCCGGGATCTGGAGGGTTTTCTTGGGCGGCGGGTGTACCTGGAGCTGCAGGTCAGGAGCCACCCGGGATGGCGCGAGGACACAGCGGTGCTCGGCCGTCTGGAGCCGGGCTAGGAGGGTGGGCGGCGCCGTGGGTTGCCAGTTGATGGACTCGCTGATAAACAGGCGGCCAAAGCGCTTTGGTGCATGCAGAAATCGGCCGGGTCGGCGGCTCGGCACCATCGGTTCGGCGCGGCTTCACCGCGGTAAGGACAAGCAAAGGAGGACTTCATGGCAGTGGCTAGCCCCCAGTCGATCATTGGACGGATCCGGGACGAAGGCGTCCAGATCGTCGATCTCAGGTTCACCGACTTCCCCGGTCTTTGGCAGCACTTCTCGGTGCCCGCCCGCGAGGTCGACGAGAGCACGTTCGAGGATGGGCTCGGGTTCGACGGTTCGAGCATCCGCGGTTGGCAGGTGATCAACGAGTCGGACATGCTGGTCGTGCCCGACCCCGGCACGGCGTTCATCGACCCGTACTTCGAGGCGAAGACGCTGGTCATGACGTGCAACATCGTCGATCCGATCACCCGAGAGAGCTACGGCCGCGACCCGCGCGGCGTCGCCAAGGCCGCGGAGGCCTACCTGCAGTCGACGGGCCTTGCCGACACCGCCCACTTCGGCCCCGAGGCCGAGTTCTTCATCTTCGACGACGTGCGCTTCGATGGCGGCCCGAACTTCGGGTTCTACGAGGTGGACTCGATCGAAGGCCGCTGGAACAGCGGCGCCGACGAGGGGCCGAACCTGGGCTACAAGCCGCGGTACAAGGAGGGCTACTTCCCGGTGCCGCCGACCGACAAGCACCAGGACCTGCGCAGCGAGATGCTGCTGACCCTCGAAGATGTCGGACTCCACGTCGAATGCCAGCACCACGAGGTCGGCACCGGCGGTCAGGCCGAGATCGATCTGCGCTTTGGGCCGCTGGTGGAATCCGCGGACGCGATGATGCTCTACAAGTACATCATCAAGAACACGGCCGCCAAGCACGGCAAGACGGTCACCTTCATGCCGAAGCCGCTGTTCGAGGACAACGGCAGCGGCATGCACACGCACATTTCGCTCTGGAAGGGCGGCGTCCCCCTGTTCGCAGGTGACGGCTACGCCGGCCTGTCCGACATGGCGATGCACGCGATCGGCGGCCTGCTCAAGCACGCGCCGGCGCTGCTCGCCTTCACCAACCCGACCACGAACAGCTACAAGCGGCTGGTGCCGGGCTTCGAGGCGCCGGTGAACCTGGTTTACTCGCAGCGCAATCGGAGTGCCGCGGTGCGGATCCCCATGTACTCGCCCTCGCCGAAGGCGAAGAGAGTCGAGTTCCGGTGCCCCGATCCGAGCTGCAACCCCTACCTCGCCTTCGCGGCGCTCTTGATGGCTGCCCTCGACGGCATCCAGAACGAGATCGATCCGGGCAGTTCGCTGGATGTGGACATTTACGACCTGTCGCCGGAGGAGAGCCAGGGCGTTCCGACCACGCCGGCGACGCTGGACGAGGCGCTCGACGCGCTCGAGGACGACCACGACTTCCTGACCGCAGGCGGCGTGTTCGACGAGGACGTGATCGAGAACCACATCGCGTACAAGCGCGAGAACGAGTGTCAGGAGATGGCCCTCAGGCCGCATCCGCACGAGTTCGCGCTGTACTACGACATCTGATTGGGTAACTCCATTCCAGAATCCGCGCCGATCGGAGAGTGGGCGCCGTCAGCGAGGAGGTCCCTTCCGTGCAAGCGTTAGCAATTCGCACTCTCGGCGTCGTGCTGGGGTTGACGTTGACCGCGCCGGCCATGGCCGACGACTGGCCGCAGTGGCGGGGCGCCGACCGCTCCGGCGTGTGGCAGGAGGACGGCATCCTGGAGCAATTCCCCGAAGGGGGGCTCGAGGTCGTCTGGCGGGTACCCATCCACGGCGGCTATTCGGGCCCGGTGGTGGCGGACGGCCGTGTGTTCGTCACCGACTGGCGGCGCGTTGAAGGGTCGCGCGCCATCATGGGGAAGGAACGCGTGCTGGCGCTCGACGAGGAGACCGGCGAGGTGCTCTGGAGTCACGAGTGGGATGTGAACTACTCGGCGCTCCAGCAGAGCTACGCGATCGGCCCGCGTTCCACGCCGGCCGTCGACGGCGACCGCGTCTACGTCATGGGCGGGGTCGGGCACCTGTTCGCGCTGAATGCGGAGACGGGCGACGTGATCTGGAGCTACGACTCGGTGGAGCAGGGCAATGCCAGCATCACGATCTGGGGGTTCTCCAGCTCGCCGCTCGTGCACGGCGACCTGCTGATCCAGATCGTGGGCGCTGAGCCGGACGGCAAGGTGATGGCCTTCAACAAGCACACGGGCGAGGAAGTCTGGCGGTCGCTGTCGTCGAACTGGGAGATGGGCTACGGCCAGCCGATGATCTTCGAACGGGGCGGCGTGGAGCAGCTCATCGTCTGGGAGCCGCAGGCGGTCAACTCGCTCAATCCGGCGACCGGCGAGGTGTACTGGACCGTGCCCTGGGAGGTCGCTTCCGGGATGACCGTGACGACCCCCGTGATCGACGGCAACCGGCTCCTGTTCAGCCAGTTCTACCGCGGTTCCCTGTTGCTCGAGCTCGACGAGGAGAAGCCCGAGGTCACGGAGCTGTGGCGCGGCAAGAGCCGCAGCGAGATGCCGGAGGAAACGGAGGGGCTTCACGCCCTGATCACGACGCCGATCCTCGAGGGCGACACGATCTACGGCGTATGCAGCTACGGCCAGTTGCGCGGCCTTGACGCCTCGGACGGTTCACGGCTCTGGGAGAGCGACAAGATGACCCGCCAGGGTCGGTGGGGCGCCGCCTTCATGGTCAAGCACGGCGACCGCTGGTTCGTGAACAACGATGTCGGCGACCTGATCATCGCCCGCTTCTCGCGGGACGGGTACGAGGAGATCGACCGCGCCAAGCTGATCGAGCCCACCGCGCGCTCCGGCTTCGGGCCGCGACGGTTCTACGACGCGATGGTCAACTGGTCCCACCCGGCCTACGCCAACCGTCACATCATTGCCCGCAACGATGCTGAGATCACCCGTGTCTCCCTGGCCGCCGAGTAGCAGGTGCCGCCGCATCGCCGCGCTCGCGGCCGCGCTGGTCGCCCTCACGACCCTGCCTGCAGGCGCCCAGCAGGGATCAGAACGCTGGGAACCGGCGATCGAAGCCTTCGAGGCACAGGACCGTGAGCAGCCGCCGCAGCCGGGCGGCACGATGTTCCTGGGTTCGTCGAGCATCCGGTTCTGGGACCTGGGGCGCTGGTTCCCCGCGAGCCGCTTCCCGGGCCTCCGGGCCACCAACCGCGGCTTCGGCGGCTCGCAGATCGCCGACTCCCTGCGCTACCTCGACCGCATCGTCTGGCCGCACCGCCCGTCGACCATCGTCTTCTACGCCGGCGACAACGACATCGCGGCCGGCAAGTCGGCCCAGGCCGTGGCGGCGGACTTCGCCGAGCTGGGCCGCCGGGTGTGGGCGGAGTTGCCTGAAACCCGGCTCATCTACGTGGCGATCAAGCCGAGCCTGGCCCGCTGGCAGCTCGCCCCCGAGATGCGAGCCGCCAACGCGCTGATCGAGGCGTCGGCGGACGGGGCGCCGCGCCTGACCTTCCTCGACATCGATACGCCGATGATCGGAAGCGACGGCCGGCCGCGGCCGGAACTCTTCGTTGCCGACGGTCTGCACCTGAGCGACGACGGCTACCGCCTGTGGACCGACCTGCTGGCGCCGCACCTCGACGCCCGCGAACCCGCGGGGCCGGTGGGCGAGCTGATCTTTCCGCTCGAGCACTGGCACAACCACGGCTCGTCCCTTGTCGAGCTGCCCAACGGCGACCTGCTGGTGGCGTGGTTCCACGGTTCGGGCGAGCGGACCGCCGACGACGTGCGCATCCTGGGCGCCCGCCTGAGCGCCGGCGGCGAAACCTGGAGCGAACCCTTCCTGCGCGCCGACACGCCCGGCTTCCCGGACACGAACTGCACCCTGCTGCTGGAGCCCATCAGCGCCGGCGGCCACCGGCTGTGGCTGTTCTGGCCCACGATCCAGGCGAATCTCTGGGAAAGCGCCCTGATGAAGGTCAAGGTCTCGACCGACTTCGAGGGGGCCGGGCCGCCGGTCTGGCAGTGGCAGGACGTGCTGCACATGAAGCCCGGCGAGGGTTTCCACGGTCTCGTGGCGAGCCGGACCGACGAGTACTTCCGCAGCCTGGGCTTCACCGGCGCCACGGACGCGGAGGCGCCCGAGGCGGTCCGGCGGTGGGCGGCGCACAACCTGGAACAGGCAGCGGACAAGCTGACCCGGCGGATCGGCTGGTTCACGCGCGCCCACCCGGTTGTTCTGCCGCTGCCCTCCGGCGGCCAGCGACTGCTGGTGGGGCTCTACTCCGACGGCTTCAGCTTCGCCTCCGCGACCTACAGCGACGACGGCGGTCACAGTTGGACGATGAGTGAGCCGATCATCGGCGGCGGCAACATTCAGCCGACCTTCGCTCTGCGCCGCGACGGCACCCTGGTCGCCTTCATGCGCGACAACGGGCCGCCGCCGAAGCGGGCCCACGTCGCCGAGTCGAACGACCTGGGTGTGTCCTGGTCCATCGCCCGCGACCATCCCGACCTGGTCGAGACCGGCGCCGGGCTCGAAGTCCTGACACTCGCGAGCGGGCGCTGGATCGTCGTCCACAACGACATCCCCGACGGCCGGTACCAGCTCGCCGTGTCGGTGTCCGAGGACGAGGGCCGGACATTCAAGCGCCGGCGCTACATCGAGCGCGAGGAGAAGGGCGTCGGCCGGTATCACTACCCATCGGTGATCCAGTCCGGCGACGGCCGCATCCATGTGACCTACAGCTACCACATCGTCGGCGCGCTCGACGACGGCGGCCAGGGCAAGAGCATCAAGCACGTCAGCTTCGACGAGGCTTGGCTGCTCGGCCAAGACTGACCACCATCATGGTCGCCGCTTCGCGGCGGCGTCGGCACCGACACCTTCGCCGGCCTGCAGCGCGCGGTCCCGGAGGACGCCGGCATGTCGAGCGAGCGGCTGGACCGGATCGGCCCGGCGGCCTGGGCGGGTACTCCATCACCGACACCGGGCTCACCGGTCTGCCGGCCTCGGCCCGCGCCTACGGTTGGGGCGGCGGGGAGGAAGACATGTGACGCCGCTTGGCGAGGCTTGGCGTCCTCAATGGGCACGCCATGACTGGACACTTTTTCTGTCTGGTCGTATAGTCTGACCGTTTGAGGCCCTTGGTCTGGGCCTACCGAAGAACGGCCAGGAGACGACGATGAGCCGCACGTTGGGCGCCGCACAGTTCAAGGAACAGTGCCTCGCGATCCTCGATCAGGTCGATCCCGACGGCATCGTGATCACGAAGCACGGACGGCCTGTGGCGAAGCTGATTCCGATCGAGGGGACGTCGGAGCACCTGATCGGCAGTTTGCGCGGGAAGCTCCGGATCGTGGGCGATACGATGAGTACCGGGGTCAAGTGGGATGCTGAACCTTGACACCCACATCCTCGTTGACGCGCTCGAAGGAACTCTGAAGCCCTCGGAGCGCCGGATCCTCGCGGGTGACCGGTGGAGCATCTCGGCGATCGTTCTCTGGGAGTTGGCCAAGCTCGCTCAGTTGGGTCGCATCGAGCTGGACTTCGACGACCGTCGGGTCGAGAGGACGCTCCGCCAAGTCCATACGTGGCCTCTAACTCTGGAAGTGTGCCGCGCCAGTTGCCAGCTTGACTTCAGAGGTGATCCAGCGGACGAACTGATCGCCGCAACCAGCATCGTCCACGACGTGCCGCTGGTTACCCGGGATCGCACGATACTCGGCTCGCGATTGGTGCCGTTGGTGGAGGGCAGTGGAGAAACCCCTCGGTGATCCGCTCAGCAGGACAGTCAAGCCTCTGCCCCTGCGCTCACAGCATGAGCGGGCGCGAGGAAGCCGCGTGAGGAGGAAGTGCAGTGAGAGACGGTTGAGGTTCTTCGACCGTGGGAACACCATGTGTCCGATCTGCCTCGAACCGTTCTCGAGAGAGGGGGCCAGGAAGGGACGGATTGTCACTCTGGAACATGTGCCTCAGGACGCGTTGGGTGGTACGGAGATGTGCCTGACCTGCACCGGCTGCAATGAAGCTGCTGGCAGCAGTCTCGATCAAGCTGTTGTGTTGGCGCACCGCCTAGGCCTAGACATCACTAGCGAGCTGGCGCATTGACGTGGCCTATCCTGGACCCTCGAGATCGGTTGCTACGTTTGCAGTCGGTGCTGAGCAACGGCGGGCCGGTTCGGCCCTGGGCGGGTGCACCGAGCGACAGTGCGGCAGGTTGTGCCACGCCTCAGGCGTACATCACCGCCGCCGCCTGCTCCCTTAGCGCGGTCGGGTTGCCCAGCGTCTGGCGGTCGTAGCCGACGCGCTTGTAGAAGATGTGCATGTCGCACTCGTGGGTGAAGCCGATGCCGCCGAAGACCTGGGTGGTCATGGTGACGGCGTGGCTTGCGACCTCGGTGGCGTGTGCCTTGAGCAGGGGGGCGAGGTGACAGGTCTCGTCGGCGCCCTCGTCCCAGGCGTCGGCGGTGTGCCAGAGCAGGGACTGGACCGGCTCGACTTCGGCGAGGACCTCGGCGCAGATGTGCTTGACGGCCTGGAAGGAGCCGATGATGCGCTCGAACTGCTTGCGCTCCTTGGCGTAGTCGACGGCGATCTGGAGTCCCTTCTGGGCCGCTCCGAGGGCGTCGGCGGCGAGGGCGATCTGCGCTGCGTAGACGGCGCGCTGCGTGCTTTCGGCGCTGCCGCCGAGGCTCTCGGCGGCGTTCAGGTCGACGCCCGAGAAGGTGACTTCGGCGACCCGGCGGGTGTCATCGACGGTCTGAAGGGGCTCGACCTCGATTCCGGGCGTGGTCGTCTCGAGCAGGTGCAAACTGCCGCCGGATTCGAGCAGGAACGCGTCGGACCAAGCGGCGTCGGGCACGTAGAGCACGGTCCCGTCGACGCGGCCGTTCAAGGTAGGGGCGTCGAGGATCGGCGTGACCAGGAGCCGGCCTTCGGCGATCCCTTCGAGCAGTTCCGCCCGCCGCTCGCTGTCGCCGGTGCCCGCGATCAGCAGCGGCGCCAGGACGTAGGACGAGTGGAAGTTGACCGGCGCGGCGGCGCGGCCGATCTCCTGGGCCGCGATTCCGGCCTCCTGCATGCCCAGTTCCGAGCCGCCGAGGTCCATGTCGACGAGCAAGCCGGTAATGCCCTGGTCGCCGAGCTGGCCGTGGATCGCCTCGTCCTGGCCGGACTCGGAGTCCATCACGCGGCGGACGCGCTCGATGCCCACATCCTGGGCGAGAAAGCGGGCGATCGAGTCTCGGAGCAGCTCCTGCGGCTGCGTCAGTCCAAAGTCCATGCTGGACTCCTTCGCGTGGTTCGTCGAGCGCGGCGGCGCGGACTCTAGGCCGCGGCCGGCTTCGGCGCTCGCGGCAGTCCAAGGCCCCGCTCGCCGATGATGTTCTTCTGGATCTGGGCGGTGCCGCCGCCGATGATCAGGCCCAGGGCGTACATGTAGTTCCGCTGCCAGTTGCCGTAGTCGCGGACGTGCTTGGAGCCGCGCTTGAGCACCCCGCGTTCAGCCATGGCGTCGATCGCCAGGGCGCAGACGTCGTAGTTCAACTGGCAGTTGTTCAGCTTGACGATGAAACCCCCGGCGCCGGAGTCGCGCTGCTTCAGCCGGTCGGTGAGGAGGCGCAACTGGTGGTACTTCATCGCCTGCACCCGGCCTTCGAGCTTGAGCAGGCGATCCCGGTAGACGGGCGAATCGATCAGGCCGGTTTCGCGCAGGATGTCGACGCAGCCGGCGAGGTAGTTCTCGGTCACGTTCGATCGTCCCAGCATGTTGCGCTCGAAGCGCAGAGTGTTGGTGCCGACCTCCCAGCCCTGGCCGGGGCGGCCGATCACGTTCATGGCCGGCACCCGCACGTCGGTGAAGAAGACCTCGTTGAAGGAAGGGTCGCCGGTCATCGTCATCAGCGGCCGGATGTCGAGCCCGGGCGTGTCCATCGACAGCACGATGTAGCTGATGCCGCCGTGCTTTCCAGCGTCCGGTTCGGTGCGGACCAGGGCGAACATCATGTCGGCCTCGCGGGCGCCGCTGGTCCAGATCTTCTGGCCGTTGATCACGTACTCGTCACCGTCGAGGCGGGCGGAAGTGCGTAGCGAGGCCAGGTCGGAGCCGGATCCCGGCTCGCTGTACCCCTGGCACCAGATCAGCTCGCCGCGGATCGTGGGGCGGATCAGCTCCTGCTTCTGGTCCTCGCGGCCGAAGTGCAGCAGCGTCGGGACGAACATGCTGATGCCCTGGTTTTCCATCCCGAGGGAGATCCCGGCGCTCTGGAACTCCTCCTCGATCACCAGGCTCGCGAGGGCGTCCGGCTCGTGGCCGGCGCCGCCGTAGCGCGTCGGGATCTCGCGGCCGGCGTAGCCGGCGTCAACGAGTCGTTTCTGCCACTCGACGACCCGCCTGCGGACCTCTGATTGGTCGCCGCCGAAGCCGGGCCCGGCCGGGACGGCCACGTCCTCGTTGGCGGCGAAGAAGGAATGGACCTCCTCGCGGAGTTCGTTGTATTCGGAACCGATCGATGTATCCATGATGGGCGCGACTTTATCGCGCTCGGTGGGCTTCGTCAGCGCCTCGGAGCATTCGGAGTAAGCTGTTCGGTCCAACGGTGCCATCCGTGCGCCCATCATCGGGCGCACGGACTGGTTCACGGGTGGCGCGGACCGCGCCACCCGGGTTCCGGAGGGCGGGCAACGAACAGCGGCGGCGGGGGCGAAATGAGCGACCACACGGTTGGAGGAGACTTGGCGGTAGAGGCAGACTGCGCCGGCGAGCAGGCGCCGCCCAGCCGTGATGCCCTGCGTCTGGAACAGTTGCGGCAGGCGGCGGCTTCGGCCGGCGTCGACGCGGTCGTCTTGACTCCGGCGGCCACGATGACGTGGCTGCTCGGCCATCATTTCGACGCGCACGAACGCCTGTTTCTGCTCATCGTGCCGACATCCGACGCGCCGGTGGCGGTCGTTCCGGCCCTGGAAGAGGCCAACTTCCGCGGCGCGGCGCCGTCCGTCGAGTCGCTTCATCTCTGGGACGACGCGGACGGTCCAGAGAAGGCCGCCGCGGAGGCGTTCAGGTGCCTGGCCAAGGCGTCCCGGGTGGCAGTGGAGCCGCTGAGCCTGCGCTTCATGGAGTTCGAGCACGTTCGCCGGGAGCTCCCGAAGGCGCAGATCGAGAGCGCCGAAGAGGTCGTGGTCGCGCTGCGGCTCAAGAAGAGCGACGAGGAGGCGGCCGCGATGCAACGGGCGTCGAAGATCGCTGAGGCGGCGCTCGAGTTCACGTTGCGGGACGTGCGGCCCGGGCGCAAGGAGATCGAGATCGCGTCCAAGCTCTCGAGCGAGTTGCTGCGGCGGGGCGGAGGCGGCATCTCATTTGGACCGATCGTCCTGAGCGGGCCCAAGTCGGCGTTGCCGCACGGCGTGCCGGACGATCGCGAGATGCAGGAGGGCGAGTTCCTGCTGATCGACTTAGGGACCTCCTTCGACGGCTACCACTGCGACATCACGCGCACATTCGTGGTCAGCGGTTCGCCCACCGACCGGATGCGGGAGATCTACGAGGCGGTCCTGCAGGCGAACATCCGCGGCGTCGCCGCGTCCCGGCCCGGAGTGACCTACGAGTACGTCCACAAGAACTGTCAGGCCAATCTGAACGCGCCCCGCTTCAAGGAGTTCATGACCCACCGTACGGGGCACGGCCTGGGCCTGGAGATCCACGAACCGCCTTCCGTGATGGCCGGCAACAGCGACATCGTGGAGGAGGGCGCCGTGTTCACCATCGAGCCGGGCCTCTACCTCGACGGCTGGGGCGGCGTACGCATTGAGGACAACGTCCGGGTGACGCGCGACGGCTGCGAGCTGCTCACCTCGTCGCCGCGGGAACTGCGGATCCTCGGCGCCTGAACTCCGAGTCGGCCCCTGGGACCCTCTCCACCGGCCCGGTCCCGGCGGGTGCTCCGAACGGGGACTCGCGGCCTAGAAGTGGAGGTGGAGGCCGATCTGGCCGCGGCGGCTGTTGCCGAGGCCGCTGCGGATGGCGCCGTCGAAGTTGAAAAGCAGGGAGCCCTGGGAGGCGTCGAGGCGGTTGTCGGCGTTCGTCAGGTTGAAGATCTCGAGGACCGGCTCCAGGGTGACGCCGCGGCCGAGGGTGAATGGGCGCGACAGGCGGATGTCCCAGGTCAGGAACTCGTTCTCGCGCCGTAGGGTGTTGCGCTGCAGGATGCTGCCGTCGGCGCAGATGCGGTCGGCCGGTTGGGCGGCTCGCTGGCCGCGGCTGGCGCAGGACTCGGACACCGGCGACGCCGACAGGTAACGGAACACGTTGCTGAACTGGACGTCGCGGGGCAGGGCGAAGAGCAGGTAGCCGGCGATCTGGTGCCGGCGGTCGCGGTCCGACCAGCCGTACTCAGGCCCGAGGTTGGTGGGGTCGGCGTAGCGGAAGGTGAAGGGGTCCCGCTCGTTGTCGTCGTCCGAGCGGTCGCGGCTCAGGGTGTAGTTGACGTCGAAGGTGAGCAGACCGTCGAACGCGTCGCGGCCGCGCAGGGTCGCGGTCAGGCCGTGGTAGCGGGAGCGCGCCGAACTCTCCGTGTTGTTCAGGGCGTTGATGCCGCCGCCGCCTGGATGGGTTCCGACGCCGAACGGCGAGCCGAAGGCTGCGTGGTTGCGGTCGACGAAGCGGAACAGTTCGTCGGTCCGCGCGTACTGGTAGGCGAGTTCGGCGGTCAGGCCGCGGCCCAGTCGGCGCTCGAAGCCGGCGCCGAAGGACCAGGTTTCCGGCAGTTCCAGGTCGCGGTCGACGACCGTGATGTCGGGCAGGAAGGGCAGCGTGTCCGAACCGTCGATCTGCTCGTCCACCCTTGGCACGGGTCCGAGTGCCGGCGAGGCGGCGCTGCTGCGGAAGAGGAGCTGCTGGAACGCGCCGTTCGTGGTCCGTGGGCCGGCCAGCACCAGGCTGGGAATGCGGGAGACGTAGGCGCCCGCGTTGAGCCGCAGGATGGTGCTGCCGTCGCCCGAGGCGTCCCAGACCAGGCCGACACGGGGCTGCAAGTTGTCTGTAGCGTCGGGGATCGTGCCGTCGGACGGGAAACGCGGATCGTCGAGGTAGGGGGCGAAGTAGGTGTTCTCCGGTGCGATCAGCGGCGCCGGGTTCCATGTTCCCTCCCAGCGAAGCCCCAGGTTGAGGACCAGCCGGTCGGTGGCCTGCCAGGTGTCCTGGAGGTAGAGGCCGACCTCGTCGACCTCGAAGGCCTGCCGGCCGAGATCCTCCGGCGGCACGCCGGGCACGGTCGCCGCCTGCAGGTAGAGCAGCACGGGCCCGGTGATCTCGGCGCCCGGAGGGCAGATGCCGGCGGCGCTGCTCGAACCGTCGGAGCAGGTGACGTAGCGGTTGCCCTGTTCGACGAAGCCGATGAAGCCGTCGACCGAGTCGAAGATGTAGCGGCTGTTGCCGAAGCCGACGAACTGCTGGCTGACGCCGGTCCGGTTGACCTCGATCCCGGCCTTGACCAGGTGGTCGCCGGCCAGGGTCGTGACGTTGTCGACCAGTTGTTTGCGCTCGTCCGCTCCATCCGCGCCGATGGGCAGGAAGAAGGGCAGGCCGATACGGAAGCCGTCGGCGAAGTCCATGCCGATATCGGGGAACGGCCTGCCGCCGAGGAGCTGGTAGGGCGGCGGGGGAGGCGGCGCGACGCCCGGTTGCAGCGGTCCGCCATAGCGCCGCGGACGAGTCTCCCGCGCCCATTGCAGGCGCGCTTCGTTCGAAGTCCGGTTGCTGAGCAGGGACCGGAGACTGAAGTTGACGGCGTGCGAGTAGTCCTGCTCGATGCCGTTGGCGGACAGGCCCCAGGAGTCGACGTCGAAGGTGCCGTTCACCTGCTCCGACCACGTGTAGTTGTACTTCACGGAGGCCTGGTGGCTCTCGCTCAGGTTGAAGTCCATCTTGGCAATCAGGGCCCGGTTGTCGTCGGTACGCTCGATGGGGCCGAACTCGTCGTCGAACAGGCCCGGCCAGCGGGTCTTGAGGAAGCTGTCGAGCCGGGCGAGGTTGGCCGGACTGGCGACACCGCGAACGAGCTGTTTGGTTTCCGCCCCGTCCTGCTCATCGTAGGCGCCGAAGAAGAAGACCCGCTCGCGCTTGATCGGTCCGCCGAGGGTGAAGCCGTACTGCAGACGGTCGAAGTCGGGCTTCGCCGCTTCGCCGGCCGGGTGCTCGGACGAGATCCCGTCCCATTGCCGGAAGGTGTGGACCGTTCCTTCGAACTCGTTCGTGCCCGACTTCGTGATCACGTTGACGAAGCCGCCGGCCGAGCGACCGAACTCGGCGGTCGCGCCCTGGTTGATGACCACCATCTCCTGGATCGCGTCCTGGTTGAATGTGAAGGCGGGCCGTTGGCCGCCACGCTGCTCGCCGAAGAAGGAGTTGTTGAAGTCGGCCCCGTCGATGATGAAGTTGTTGAAGATGCCGCGCTGGCCGCTGATATTCAACTCGTCGCCGTCCGGGCCCTGGGAGAGGGACGCGCCCGGGGTGAGCAGGGTGAGGTCGAAGAAGTTGCGGCCGTTCGTGGGCAAGCCCTCGATCACCTCGTCGGAGAGCCGCTGGGAAGTCGTCACGTCTTCGGTGGCGGGTGTCTGGTAGGCGTCCTCGCTGACCGTGATCTCCTCGGCGACCACCTCTTTCAGCGTGAGGTCGAGGTTCAGGGTCTCTCCGACTCGGAGCGTCAGGCCGGAAAGGCGCTCCATCTGTCCCCGGTCGTCCTTCGTGACGATGAGTTCGTACGATCCGAGCGGCAGCAGGGTGCGGGCGAAGGTACCGGAAGCCGTCGTCTCTACGGAGGTCACGAGTCCCGTCTCGCCGTGCTGAATCAGCACCAGGGCGCCCTCGACCGGCGCTCCGCTCGGGCCGCGGACGATGCCGCGGATGACGCCGGTCGTGGCTTCGGACTGGGCCGCGGCCGGGACGGCGCCGGCGGCCGCGCCGGCGGCCGCGACCAGGAGGATGGCGGTGAGGGGCGAACGGAGCGTCATCACGCGAGTTGTGCGCCGGCGGCGCGCGTCGGAGGCGGATGATAGCGGGCGCCGACCTGGGAACGCGGGCGTCTCGCCCGCACCGGGGGCATCGACTCAGCCCTGCAGATATTCGCGCAGCCGGCGAACGACGTCCGGTTGTTTGGCCGTCATGTTCTCCGTCTCCATCGGGTCGGCTTCGAGATCCCACAGGATGTCCTCGTCACCGAAACCGGTCACCAGCTTGTAGCGGCCGTCGTAGGCGAGCCGCCAGTCGCGGAGGCCGGACAGGACGACCTCCCGGTGACTGTCGCTCTGCCCTTCGAGCAACGGCCGCAGAGACCGGCTGTCCATGTCGGCCGGGGTGTCCAGACCCGCGTAGTCGAGGAAGGTGGCGGCGAGATCGAGCACGGTCGTCGGCAGGTGGCACTCGGTCCCGTTGCGGATACCGGGCCCGGCGGCGAGCAGGGGAACCCCGGCGGACGCCTGGTAGGGCACGGACTTCCCCCACCTCGCGTGGTCGCCGAGCATCTCGCCGTGGTCGCTCGAGTAGACGATGACCGTGTTCTCGAGTTGGTCCGTCTGCTGGAGTACCTCCATGTAGCGGCCGAGCCAGGTGTCGATGTTCTCGATCATCGCGGCGTAGTTCTGGCGGAGAGCCTTGTGCTCGGCGGCGGTCACGGCGCCTTCGTAGGCATAGGGCTGGCCCAGGCCGTCGACTCCGCGCACCCGCTGTTCCATTTCCGCCGTGATGTCGACCGGGGGATGGGGACCGACGAAGTTGATCACCAGGTGCCAGGGGTGGCCCTCCGGCGCGGCTTCGATCAGGTCCAGGCCGTTCCGGGCGATCCAGTTGTCGCAATAGCCGTCGGGTCCGAGCGGTGAGGTGATCACGTCGGCCCACCAACTGTCCGGGAAGCCGGAACGTCGCCGCCGGAAGTCCTCGGCGCAGGCCTTGCCCTGCGGTGGTTCGAGCGAGTCGAGATAGGCGTAGTAGGGATCCTTCGGTCCCTCCGGATCCTTGAGGTAGGACTCCATGCCGTCGCCCTTGCCGCAGTTGTTGATCTGCGCGGAGAAGCCCCAGTCATAGGCGTTGTTCGAGCCGTCGAGGCCCCAGTCGCCGCTGTTCTTGGACATGTCGAGCTTGCCGACGGCCGCCGTGTGGTAGCCGGAGTCGCGGAGCAGTCCGTAGAACGTCTGCTGGTCCAGGGGATAGTCGTTCCGGTTGTCGCGTACGCCGCAGCGGTCGTACTCGCGGCCGGAAGCCAGGCAGGCTCGGGAGGGACCGCAGACCGGCGACGGCACCAGGGCGCGCGTGAAGTTGACGCCGTCGCGGGCCAGCCGGTCGATGTTCGGCGTGCGAAGCGGCGCCAGCCCGTTGCCGCCGAGACCGAGCCAGTCGGGCCGTTGCTGGTCGGGGAAGAAGAAGAGGAGATTCGGTCGGCCGTCGACTTCCGCCGCCGGCTGCGACTCTCCACAGCCCGCGAGGCCGGCCAGGGCGCCGCCGGCCAGGAGCCGCGAAGAATGCTGGAGGAAGTCTCGGCGGGTTCGTCGGGCGGTCATGGGACTTTCCTCCCGGTCTGTCAAACGGGACTTGAAGGGACCAACGTCGTTTGGCTAGCTTAGAGGATACAGAGCCCCAAGGATCGGCCGTGCGGCCGGGATTCTCTCCCTGTCAGTCGGTCGACCACATCGACTTTGGAGGAAGCACGATGGAGCGACGTTCGCTAGCTGGGTTGCTGGGAGTAGTAGCCGCCTTCGCCGCTTTGGCGACGGCTCTCGTCTCCTCGGCCTGTACGGGTCCCGGACCGGGCCCTGTCTACGACCGCGACCTGGGCGGCGCGATCGAGCGGCTCAAGGCCGACGTAGAAGCGCAGCCCACCGACGAGTCGACGGTCGCGGCGCGGGCGGCGGTGGTCGCGGACTGGGCCGACGCGCTCTCGCTAGCGGGTCACGAGATGGGGCTCGACGGGGCGCGGGTGCGTATCCAGTCGACCCTGCCGCCGACCGGCGACGCGGCGCTCACCGCCGGCGCCCAGGTCGACCGGCTGGTGCGCGAGTACACGCTGCGCGAGGAGGTGGGGGCGCTGGGAACCCTGGCGGCCGAGTCGCTCGGGCCGTTCGAGGCGCGTCAGTACGCGACGCTCAGTCAGACCTGGACCGCCGGCACGCGCCCCGTCGAGACCGGCGGCGGCTTCTGGGTGGCGCGTCACTTCAACGCGAACTACGGCGTCTTCCAGACCGACGACCCGGGCGCCGCGGGCTACGTCACGATCGAGTCCGACGCCGCGAACGTCCGCTTCGAGACCGACGTCTACATGGCCGCCGGTCCCCACGGCGGCTTTCGGGCGCCCGAGCCGGCGCTGGCCTTCCGGGTCGCCAAAGGGCGGCTGGAACCCGGCGAGAGCGTGACGATCACCTATGGCGACACCACCGGCGGTGGCCCGGGCATCATGATGACGCAGACCTCGGGTGCGCGGACTCCGTTCCCGCTCTACGTCGACCTCGACGGCGCCGGGGAGTGGCGGCCGTTGCCGATCCTGCCGTTCGCGGTCGTCGGCACGACGGTCGCGGGGGTGCATGGTTTCGCGCCGAGCGTGGTCCGGCCGGGCGAGAGCTTCGAGCTCTCGGTGCGCGCCGAGGATCGCTTCTACAACCGGGCCACCGGCGACATTCCGGGGTTCGACGTCGTCGTGGGCGGCGAGGTTCGAGCCTCAACGGAGGCAGGAAGCGAAGCGATCACGGTCGTCGAGCTGGCCCTCGACGAACCGGGCGTCTACCGGACGACCTTGCGTTCGCGCGACGTTGAGCCCCAGATCACCGGCGGGGCGAACCCGATCCTCGTGGTCGAGGACCCCGAGTACGGCATCTACTGGGGAGACACCCATGGCCACTCGGGCTATGCCGAGGGCATCGGCACCCTCGACTTCTTCCTGCAGTTCGCGCGCGACGACGCCCGGCTCGACTTCGTCACCCACTCGGAGCACGACACGGCGCTCGACGCCGGGGAGTGGGAACTGATGCGGGCCAAGAGCGCGGAGTACGACGACCCCGGCCGCTTCATCCCGTACCTTGGCTGGGAGTGGACCCGCCATACCCGCCAGGGCGGCGGCCATCACAATGTCCTCTACCGGACCGTCGGCGACCAGGATCTCGTCTCGGTGCTGGAGTTTCCGACCCTGTCCGAGCTCTACCGGGAGCTCGACACCCGCTACGACCGCCGGGACGTGGTCGTCATTCCGCACGCCCACAACCCGGGCAACTTCCGGCTGTCCCACCCCGGCCTCGAGCCCCTGGTCGAGGTCATGTCGATGCACGGCAGCTTCGAGTGGTTCATGCAGGAGTACCTCTCGCGCGGGCACCAGGTCGGCGTGGTCGCCGCGTCCGACGATCACCTCTCCCATCCGGGGTACTCGGCCCCGAACCGCACCTCCCTGGCCCAGCGCGGCGGGTTGGGCGCGGTGCTGTCGCCGGAGAAGTCACGCGATGCGATCTTCGACGGGCTCAAGGCGCGCCGCACCTACGCGACGACCGGGGACCGGATCATCCTCGACTTCCGGGTCAACGACACCCTGATGGGCTCGCGTGCGCCGTTTTCCGAGACCAGGGAGATCGCAGGCCGGGTGATCGGCACCGCGCCGATCGGTTCGATCGCTCTGATCAAGAACGAGACGGAACTCTGGCGCCGGGACTACTCGCTCGATACCGGCGCCGGAGCGCCCACCGACCTGCTGCTCACGTTCTACTCGGAGGAAACCCCGGTTCACACGGGCGACGCGCCGCGCGGCTGGCGACACTGGCGGGGCCAAGTGACCGCTGCGGGCGCGACGCTGGTGTCGGTCGAGGGAACGGACTTCGCGAACCCGACGACCCAGCACGTGGAGCAGAGCGGCAACGGCGCCACGTTCCGGACCAACACCCGCGGCGAGACGAGTTCACTCCGGCTATCGGTCGCCGATGTCCAACCCGGGGCCGCCATCGTGCTGGATCTCGAGGAGGCAGGGGAGACCGGATCGGCGCCGCCGTTCTATCGTCCGCGCGCCGTCATTCCCGGCGGCCGGGTTCGACTGCCGCTGACGGAGCTGCGGGGCGGCCGGTTGGAGAAGTTACTACCGATCGAGAACTACCACCGCGATTCGGTGGCGCTGCGGCGTGTTCGCCCGGACGGCCCGCGAGACCTCACCTTCAGCTATACGGACACCGACACCCCGCGCCAGGGCGACTACTACTACGTCCGCGTTCGGCAGTTGAACGACGCCATGGCCTGGTCCAGTCCTGTCTGGGTCGGGGGCTTCCCTTCGCAGTAGGAGCTTGCGCGGTAGAACGATCTGACCTGGGAACGCGGGCATCCTGCCCGCATCCGGCGCGCAGCGCCGGCCTCCGGTAGTTCTGCCGTGCAAGCTTCAGTAGCTGCGACGTCTCGGTTTCGCCCGCGCTCTGGCCGCTACACGGGCTCCGCGATGAACACCGGGATGGTGCGCGACGTCTTGTTCCTGTACTCCTCGTACGGCGGGAATGCCTCCACGGCCAGCGCCCACACGCGAGCGCGTTCGTCGGCATCCTGGACCTCGCGCACCCGCATGGCCTGAACTTCCGTGGCGTCCCGCAGCTCGACATCGGGGTCGGCGCGCAGGTTGTACACCCAGACGGGGTTCTCAGGCGCACCGCCTCGGGAGGCAACCAGCACGTAGCAGTCGCCGTCCTTCACGCGCATCAGCGGCGTCTTTCGGATCGCACCGCTCCGGTTGCCCTTGTGGGTGACGATGATGCACGGCAGGCCGGTCTCCCGCAGCCCGACGCCCTGGGTCCCGCCGCTGCCTTCGTAGAGTTCCACCTGGTCGCGGACCCACTTGACGGGGCTAGGGATGTACTCAGCCATGGATGCTCCTCGAGTCGAGTTTCGTGGGAAGCAGCGAATCTACCCGACGGGCAGAGTAGATTTCGGCCATGACCGGGGGGCGAATGGCGGTGACGATGGGGGATGCTTCTGGCGTCGGGCCGGAGATAGCGGTGCGTCGGTTTGCCGATGGCTTGTTGGGCAGCGATGCTGTGATCTACGGCGACGCGGCCGTGCTGGCGCGCGCCGCGGAGATGCTGACTCCAGGTGTGCCGATTCATCCGGTCGATGGGCCGGACGAGGCGATGGAGGGGAGGCTGAACGTCCGCGACTTGAAGCGTTTGGGAGCGGAGCAGGTGACACCGGGCGTCCTGAGTCGAGAGGCGGGCGCGGCAGCCTTGGCCTACGTTGAGTGCGCGACCCGTGATGCTTTGGCAGGCAAGGTGGCGGGGGTCGTGACTTTGCCGATGAACAAGGAGGCGACCAGAGCCTCACGGTCGGACTTCAAGGGACATACCGAGTTCATCGCGGCCCTGTGTGACGCCGAGGACTTCGCGATGATGTTGACCGTGCCGGGACTGGCCGTGACCCACGTCAGCGCCCATGTGAGCCTGCGTGAGGCGATCGAGCGCGTGGAGCCGGTGCGGATCCGCAAGGTGATCGACCTGACTCACGGGGCCCTGTCGCGACTCATCGCGCGGCCGCGGATCGCTGTGTGCGGACTCAATCCTCACGCCGGCGAGAATCGCCTGTTCGGAACCGAGGACGAGGAGATCATCCGGCCGACGATCGAGCGGGCGGCCGCCGACGGTCTGGATGTCTCAGGCCCGCATCCGGCGGACACGATCTTTCGCCAGGCGATCCAGCTCGACCGCTACGACGCGGTCGTCTGCATGTACCACGACCAGGGCCACGCGCCGATGAAGCTCTACGGCTTCGAGCGCGGCGTCAACGTAACGATCGGCCTGCCGATCGTCCGTACCTCGGTCGACCACGGCACCGCGTTCGACATCGCCTGGCAGGGCAAGGCGTTCACGGATTCCCTGGGCCACGCGCTGGACTACGCGTGGAAGCTCGCGGGGCGGACTACACCGATTGCACCGTGATCAACTCCTCCAAGCCGCTCACGTCGGCCGCGTTTCGCGTATAGAGCGGCAGGCCGTTCGCTAGTGCCGTGGCCGCGATGAGCAGATCAGCAAAGCGACGCCGCCCAACCCGGCCCCTTGCCAGGAGCGCGGAGTAGATGCGACCGTACGCGCGGGCCGACTCGGCGTCGAAGGGCAGAGGATCCCACTTCGCGGCTGCCCACTGCAGGCGGTCCTGTCGGCGGGCACGCTCCTCGCCGTCCTCCCCGACGGCCAACGGGCCAACGGTGAGTTCAGCAAACGTTATCGCCGAAACGGCGGACAGGTCGGGAAGGTCGGCGCTGTCGATCAGGTCGTGGTCGATGACAACCGACGTGTCCAGGAGACCATGCCTGGAGCCGCCTAACGCCTCGCGGGCTCCGCGTTCGGCCGCAGCCCTAGCCATCTACCCACGGGTCGACCAGGGCATCAACATCGGCGCGGAAGCGGCGTGCGTCGATCCTCGGGGCGTTTCGCGCCGCCTCCTCGAGGACCGTGCGGGAGACGAAGCGCCGGGCGGCCACGGGCCGCAGTTCGGCCACGGGTGTGCCGTTTCGAGTGACGGTCATGGACTGCCCCTCCTGAACCGCGCGGAGTACCTTGGCCGAGTCGTTACGGAGTTGTCGTTGAGTGATGGTGAGCATGCGGAGAACCGTAGCAAGTGTAGCGTTCCGTAGCAAGTCGTGTCGTGCTGTACAGTCGTTGACCAGGACAAAAACCGAGGGAGATCCAGGATGTGCCAACGCCTTCGTGTCTTGTTTGTCGTGGTGCTGGCCTCGGCGACGCTGGGAACTGCCTGCTCCACGGACGGAAGCGGCGGTGACACGGAGGCCGTGTCAGCGACTGCACAGCCCGCGAACATCGTCCTCATCCTGGCCGACGATCTCGGCTACGCGGACGTGTCGACCTACGGCGACCGCGTTCAGACGCCGAACATCGACCGCATCGGCCGGGAGGGGACGGTTTTCACCCAGGGCTACGTGACGACGCCGGTGTGCTCGCCATCGCGCGCTGGCCTGCTCACCGGCCGCTACCAGCAGCGGTTCGGGTTCGAGTACAACGCGCGTCAGGCGCCGGAAGTGCCGGACGTGGGGCTGATCGCCGGGGAGCTGACGATCGCCGACCATCTACGCGCGGCCGGTTACGCGACCGGCATTGTCGGCAAGTGGCATCTGGGGTTCAAGGACGAGCACTACCCGACGAACCGCGGCTTCGACGAGTTCTACGGCCACCTCTCCGGGGCCACGCGGTTCATCAATACAGCCGCGGAGGGCGTGCTCTCGATGGCGACGAGCCAGGAGTTCCGGAGGCGCTCTCCGCATGATCCGCGCACGGACCTCCTGGTGCGGGGCACCGAACCGCCGGCGCCGCCTCCCCGCAGCCGCGGCAACCTGATTCTGCGCGGCCCCGAGAAGACCGTGATCGACGAACCGGCCTACATCACGGATGTGTTCGGCGACGAGTCGGTGGACTTCATCCGCCGCCACGCCGAAGAACCGTTCTTTCTCTATTCAGCCTTCAACGCGCCGCACTCGCCGTTCGAGGTGACCGAGGAGTACTACAACCGCTTTCCCGACGTGGAGAATGAGCTGCACCGGATCTACTTCGGCATGATCGCCGCGCTCGATGACGCCGTGGGCCGCATCCTGGACGCGCTCGACGATGCCGGGATCGCGGACAACACGCTGGTCGTGTTCCTGTCGGACAACGGCTGCGCCGGATACTTCCCGGGTCTCTGCTCCTGCGAACCGCTCTCCGGCGGCAAGCTGACCTACTACGAGGGCGGGGTACGAGTGCCGTTTCTGCTGCGCTGGCCGGCCGAGGTTGCGGCCGGGACCAGGATCGACGCGCCGGTGTCGACCCTCGACATCCTGCCGACGGCGCTGGCGGCGGCCGGGGCCGCGGCGCCTGCCGATCTCGAACTGGACGGTCACGACGTGACGCCGCTCCTGGATGGGTCGGCCGAGGTTCTGGGCCGCGAGCGCTTGGTGTGGCGGAACTACCCGACGGTCGCGGTGAGGAGCGGCGACATGAAGCTGATCAAGCCGAACCAGGACGAGCCCGGGGGATTCCTGTACGACCTTTCCCACGACGTTCGGGAGCAGAACGACATCTCCGCTGAGCGCCCGGAGGATGTCGATTCCCTCGGAGCGATGATCGAGGGCTGGCGTTCCATCACCGTGGAACCGGCGTGGGGCCGCCGGCCGCCGCTTGCCTACTCAATCTGCAACATCGAACCCATCGGCTTCGAGAATTAGTGGACCGGCGGAACAATTCGCGCGGTTCTCGGTTACAAGAGTTGAGTCCAAAGCATCGATGTAGCCGATGAACGCCGACCAGGAGCGGGCGCCGCTTCTGGCGGCAAGCGAACCATGTGAGGCCAGGAAATGAGGACCTGTAGCGAAACGGACCTTGGTCTGTGGGGCAGATCCGCCGCCGTGTTGACGGTGCTGGCTATGGTGCTGTCGATCGGAGGATGCGAACGCTCGACGGCACCTGATGCGGCGAATGCCGAGGACGAGTTCGCGGCATTGATTGCCGAAGTCGGTCCCGACTGGGAGGTCGTCGAGGAGTACTACGAACGGCAGCGCGAGTGGTCCCAACGCTTCCGGGCGCTCAACACGAGCGACGTTTCCGAGGAGAGCCTGGAGGAACTTGCTCGTGAACAACCGGACATCGGCCGCGCGACGGCTGCGGCAACGGCGATTCTGGATGCCGGCGGCGAGCACGAGAAGACGATCGAAGCCGCCGAGTTCCTCGTCAACCAGGCGAGCCTCAGGGCAGGCGGCGACGAGCACGCTTACAGAGGAGCGAAGGCTCTTCTCGAGTGCGCGCCCGACTATCAGGAGTGGCGGTTCGTGCTGAGTCGGCTGGACGCGCTCCGTCATTTCGGAGAGGACGGAAAGCCCACCCGCCCCCTGGTCGAAACGTTCTTCGAGGAGTTGGCCTCCGAGGCCGACGATGCCGTGCTCCGAGCAGCAGGGCGGTACTACGTGGCGGCGGGATTGCTGGAGTCCGCCAACGTGTTCGGACTGCCGCCGGAGGACCGCGCAGCCAGACGCCGAGACGCCCTCGACACTGCGAAGGAGCTGAGCGCCGGCGTGGAGGAGGAGGAGTTCGTTGGCGCCACTTTCGGCGCAGGGACGACCTTCGCGGACGCCGAGGCTCAACTGATCTACACCATCCAACATGCGACCGTGGGGAGCACCCCGCCGGAGTTGAGGGGCAATACGCTCGATGGTGGCCAGGAGGGTTTGTGGGACTACAGAGGCCGGGTCGTTCTCGTGGATTTCTGGGCGACCTGGTGCAAGCCGTGCATAGCCGCGCTGCCCAAACTCCGGGAACTGGTCGCCGATCTGCCGGCCGATCGGTTCGCCCTGCTGGCCATCAGCGTGGACGCTGAACTCGAAACCGTGACCGAGTTCCTGAAGGACGAGCCGATGCCCTGGTCGAACTGGCATGTTGGAATGGGGAGCGAAGTCACGCGGACGCTGGATGTCAGTTCCTATCCCACCTACATCCTCATGGACGAACACGGTGAGATTCTGGCCAGGACCGGCGGTCTCGACGAGGAGTTTCTGGCCATGGTCGAGGAAGCGGTTGAACCCGGCCCGGCGGCTTGAGCCCACCGCGCATTTGCTTTCAGGACGGTCGCGGACTCTTCTCGGATGCACCCCGAGCACGATCGGGTTATTGTGAAGGTCGTTCATGCCTAGCGCACGTTCCCCAAACCTCATCGGCCTGTTCCTGGTCGCTGTTCTCGCCGGTTCGGGCGCCAGTTCCGCCCAGGATCTAGCCGACGCGATCGCCGCGGACTACGCGACCGAGCTGGAGGCGCTCTTCGAGCACTTCCACCGCAACCCGGAGCTGTCCTTCCTGGAGCATCGGACGGCGGCCCGGTTGGCAGATGAACTGCGCAAGTCGGGGGTCGAAGTAACCGAGGGGATCGGCCGCACCGGGATCGTCGGCATGATGGAGAACGGCGACGGTCCGCTGGTCCTGGTCCGCGCGGACATGGACGGGCTTCCAGTGGAGGAGAAGTCGGAACTCCCCTACGCCTCGACCGTGACCCAGGTCGATCTCTCGGGCGAGGAGGTTCCGGTCATGCATGCCTGCGGCCACGACGTCCACATCACCTCGATGGTCGGTGTGGCGCGGCGGCTGGCGGCAATGCGCGACCAATGGTCCGGGACGGTCATGTTCGTCGGTCAGCCGGCCGAGGAACGGATCATGGGCGCCCGCGAGATGATCGAGGACGGACTCTACGAGCGCTTCGGCGTGCCCGACTACGCGCTGGCATTCCACGTCTCGGCGGGCAAGCCGGCGGGAAAGATCGACGTCCCGCCCGGTCTGCTCGCGTCGTCGTCGGACAGCGTCGACATCACGGTGTTCGGCATCGGTGCGCACGGTGCGTCGCCGCACCGCGGCAAGGATCCGATCTACATCGCGGCGCAACTCGTGGTGGCGCTCCAGGGCATCGTGAGCCGGGAACTCAACCCGCTCGAGCCCGGCGTCGTCACGGTGGGCGCGATTCACGGCGGCTTCAAGCACAACGTGATCCCGGACCAGGTGGAGCTGCAGCTCACGGTGCGGGCGAACAGCGAGGAAACCCGGGAGCAGTTGCTGTCGGCGATCGAGCGGATCGCCGAGGGCGTCGGCAGGGCGGCGGGGCTGCCGAGCTCGCTGCTGCCGAAGGTGGTGCGCACGGAGGAATCGACGCCGGTGACGGTGAACGACTCGGAACTGGCGGCCAGGGTGCGCGCCGCGATCGCGGGCGGCATGAGCGAGGAGGTTTTCCACAGCGAGCCGCCTTCCGGCATGGGCGCCGAGGACTTCGCGTACTTCGTGCGTACGGAGCACAAGGTGCCCGGCACGTACTTCGATGTGGGAGGCACGTCGCAAGCCGATCTGGAAGCTGAGGCGGCGGGCGGGCCGCCAGTGCCGTCGCACCACTCGCCGTTCTTCCGCATCGAGCCCGAGCCCGCGATTCGCGCGGGTGTCGAGGCGATGACCCTGGCGGTGCTCGACCTGCTTCGGCCGTAGGCCGATGCCCGAGCCCGAAGGCCCCTTCGAGCCGATTCCGGAGTCCGCGCTGGGGAAGGTCCTCAGCGAGCTGGAGCGTCTCTATCCCGACGCGGACTGCGAACTCCGGCACGAGAACGCTCTGCAGCTCCTGATCGCGACGATCCTTTCGGCCCAGTCCACCGACGTGCGGGTGAACCTGGTCACGAAGACCCTGTTCGAGCGCTACCGGTCTGCCTTGGACTTCGCGGCCGCCGATCCGGCCACCTTCGAACAGGAGATCCGCAGCACGGGCTTCTTCCGCAACAAGACGAAGAGCGTGCTGGGCGCGGCGAGGAAGATCACAGACGACTTCGGCGGCGAGGTGCCGGACACGATGGAGGAACTCGTCACCCTCCCGGGCGTGGCGCGGAAAACGGCGAACGTCGTGCTTGGAACCTGGTTCAAGAAGCCGGTCGGCGTCGTCGTCGACACCCACATCGGTCGACTTGCCCGCCGTCTCGGCATCACTCGAGAGACGGATCCGGTCCGGGTGGAGCGCGATCTGATGCACCGGCTGCCGCGGGACAAGTGGATCTTCGCCGGCCACGCGATCATCTGGCACGGCCGCCGCGTCTGCTCCGCGCGTCGCCCCGACTGCGCGAACTGCACGCTGGCCGCGTGGTGTCCCCGCAACGGGTTGTAGCGGTAGTCCCTGCTGCTAGGCTGCCGCGTCCTATGAGGAAGCGAATGGGAAGTCCGGCGCTTCGGTTCGTCCTGGTGCTGATGCTGGCGGCCATGCCGCTGGTGGCCGGGCCGCCTCCCGAGCCACCGCCGTTCTATGCCATCCAGGGCGTCCGGGTCGAGGTCGGCGACGGCACGGTGCTCAATGGGGCGACGGTCGTGATCGAGAACGGAACGATCACGGCGGTGGCCGCGGATGCGCCGGTTCCGGCGCATGCCCGGGTCATCGACGGGGAGGGCCTGACGGTCTTTCCGGGGCTGATCGACGCGATGGGCAGTCTGCCGCAGCCGCGGCGTCCCGGCGGTGGCCCCAGCGCGAGCGGACCCGCTCCCAGCGGTCCGCGGCGGCGGCCGGATGCCGGCAGTCCGCTGCCTCGCGGTCCGGAAGACCGCCCGCAGACGACTCCCTGGAAACGGGCCGCGGACGATCTGGAACTGGACGCGGAGGCGGTCGAGTCCTGGCGCAAGGCGGGGTTCACCTCGGTTGCGGCGCGAGCCGGCCAGGGTCTGTTCCCGGGGCGGCTGTCCCTGGTGCGGTTCGGCGAGCCGGGGGCGGATCCCGAACATCAGGTCGTCGCGCCTGAACTCGCGCAGATGGCTTCGTTCGACACGGGCGGCGGTTTCGGTTCCTACCCGGGGGCCCTGATGGGCAAGATCGCCTATCTGCGGCAGGTGCTGCTGGACGCCGGTCACTATGCGGCCGCGGTCGCCGCCTACGAGGCCGATCCGGCGGGTTGGCGGCGGCCCGACTTCGATCGCACACTGGCGCCCCTGGCAGCGACCGCGGCGGGGAACGAGCGCATCCTGTTGCCGGGTTCGAGCGCCGCGGAGATCGGCCGGGCGCTCCGTCTGGGCGAGGAGTTCGGCCTGGACTCGATCGTCTACGGCGGCCAGGAAGCCTACCGACTCGCCGGAGAGCTCGCCGCTGCCGGGGTGCCGGTGCTGGTCGACGTCGACTGGCCCGAGGCCCCGCCGGAGCGCGACCGGGATCTGGACGCGGACCGGCCGCTGAGGCAGATTCTCCACGAACGCTTGGCGCCATCGACCCCGGTCGAACTGGCCGAGGCCGGCGCGCAGTTCGCCTTCTCGTCGGGCGGCGCCGAGAGCCCGGACGAGTTCTTCGCCGGCGTGCGCCGCGCGGTCGAAGGAGGGCTGGAACCGGGGCGCGCGCTCACGGCGTTGACCCGCGACGCGGCCGCGACCTACGGTCTGGAGGACCGGATAGGCACGGTGGCCGAAGGGTTGGCGGCCGACCTGGTGCTGGCCGACGGCTACCCGTGGCAGGAGTCGGTGCGGGTCGCGGCGGTGTTCGTCGACGGCCGGCGGTACGCCGCCTCTGACGGCGACGACGGCGACGACGGCGACGACGCCGGAACTGGTGAAGGCGCCGAAGGGGAAGAAGGCGACGACGCCTCGAAGACGGAGGGGTCAGAGGAGACGGCGGAGGCAGAGGAAGCCGCCCCGGACGGACCGCCCGGCGGAGCGGGAGGGCGGGGGCGCGGCGGCGCCGGAGGCCCGAAGGACGCGCCGGCGCCGCTGCGGCTGGCCGAGGTCGCGGAAAGGTACGAGGCCGTCGCCGGCGATTCCCCGGTGCCGATGACCGGGCCCTACCGGCAGGACGACGTGTTAGCGCTCGTCGGCGGGACGGTCCTGACCATGGCCGGGGAGACGATCGAGAACGGCACGGTCGTTGTGCGCGACGGCCGGATCGCCGCGGTCGGCAGGCGCGTGAGGCCGCCCCGGGACGCGCACCTGATCGACGCCGCCGGCCGCTACGTGGTCCCCGGGATCATCGACGCCCACTCGCACATCGCTGCCGAGGGCGGCATCAACGAGGGCAGTCTGGCGGTGACCTCCATGGTGCGGGTCGCCGACGTGGTCGATCCAACCGACATCGGGATCTACCGCGCGCTGGCCGGAGGGGTCACGACGATCAACGTCCTGCACGGCAGCGCGAACCCGATCGGCGGCCAGAACCAGGTGCTCAAGCTGCGCTGGGGCCAGGACGCCGACGGCATGCGCTTCGACGGCGCGCCGCCCGGCATCAAGTTCGCGCTCGGTGAGAATCCGAAGCGGTCGCGGTCGTTCGGTCAGGGTCCGCGGCGCTATCCGGCGACCCGGATGGGTGTGCTGGACGTGATCCGGCAGGCGTTCACCGAGGCCGCCGAGTACCAGGCGGCGTGGGCGCGTCACCGCGAGGCGGAAGCAGCCGGCGAGCGCAGCCGGCCGCCGGCGCGCGATCTGGAGTTGGAGGCCTTGGTCGAGATCCTGGAAGGACGCCGCCTGGTCCACGCCCACAGCTACCGCGCGGACGAGATCCTGCAGTTGCTGCGCCTGGCGGAGGAGCTGGGCTTCCGGATCGCCACCTTGCAGCACGTACTCGAGGGCTACCGGGTCGCGGACGAGATTGCGGCCCACGGCGCCGGGGCTTCGACCTTCTCCGACTGGTGGGCGTACAAGATCGAGGCCTACGAGGCGATCCCGTACAACGCCGCGCTGATGACCGACCGCGGCGTCGTCGTGTCGATCAACTCGGACGACGCGGAGGAGATGCGCCACCTGAACCACGAGGCGGCCAAGGCGGTCAAGTGGGGTGGGCTGAGCGACGAGCAGGCGCTCGCCCTGGTCACGATCAACCCGGCGAAGCAGCTTCAGATCGAGGACCGCGTCGGTTCGATCGAGGTCGGCAAGGACGCGGATCTCGTCGTCTACGACGGGCATCCGCTGAGCTCCTACGCGGTGGTCCAGACCACCCTGGTCGACGGCAAGGTCTACTTCGATCGCGAGTTGGATCGGGTGCGCCAGGGAAACCTGGCCGCGCTGGAACAGTCGCTGATGGAGTCGGACGACGAAGACGGTGGAGAAGCGCCGTGAGCGGGGCCGGGACGAGGACGATCCGGGCGTCGTTGCGATCGGTCACCGCCGGGCTGCTGACCCTGGCCGCGGCGCTGGTCCCGGCAACGGCCGCGGCGCAGACGCTCGCGATCGAGGGCGGTACGGTGCATCCGGTCTCGGCGCCGTCCTATGTCGGCACGGTGATCGTGCGCGACGGCCTGATCGAGGCTTCGGGCCCGGAGGTCGTGGCGCCCGCCGACGCCGAAGTGATCGACGCCGCCGGGCTGCACGTCTATCCCGGCCTGTTCAACGCCTTCACCTCGGTGGGCCTGGTCGAGATCGGCTCGATCGCGGCCACGCAGGACGACAGCGAACTGGGCGACACGCCCCACCTGCGGGCGCTGGAGGCGATCCACCCCGCGAGCGAGATCATCCCGGTGACCCGGGCGAACGGCATCACGCACGTGCTGTCGGCGCCCGGCGGCGGCCCCTGGGCTGGTCAGGCGTCGGCGATCCTTCTCGACGGATGGACCGTGGAGGAGATGGCGGTCGAGCCCGGCGTGGGTATGGTGCTCGAGTGGCCCAGCCTCGCGACCCGCGAGTTCGACTTCTCGACCTTCAGCGTGCGCGAAAAGAAGTTCTCCGAGGCGAAGAAGGACTACGACCGCACGATCGATGAACTCGCCGACTGGATCGGCGCGGCCCGCCAGTACGACCAGGCCCGGTCTGCCGCCGGCGCCGGAGCGGCGGTGGAGCAGAACCACGCGCTGGAGGCCGTTGCGAAGGTCGCCCGGGGCGAGTTGCCCCTGATCGTCGTTGCCGACCGGGCGCGCGCGATCAGGGATGCCGCGGCGTTTGCCGAGGAGCACGAGCTGCGACTGGTGCTGGCTTCGGGACGCGACGCGGCGCAGGAAGCCGAGCTGCTCGCCGCGAAGGGCATACCGGTGATCCTAGGCGCCGTCCAGGCCCTGCCGGTGCAGGAGGACGACGCCTACGACGGCCCCTTCACGTCGCCCGGCGATCTCCACCGGGCCGGCGTTCCGATCGCCTTCGGCACCTTCGACTCGTCGAGCGCCCGGGTTCTGCCCTACGAGGTCGCCACGGCCGTCGCCCATGGTCTCGAGGGGGACGCGGCGCTGCACGCCCTGACCCTGGGCGCCGCGAAGATCCTCGGTCTCGACGACCGCCTGGGTTCGATCGACGCGGGCAAGTGGGCCAACCTGATCGTCACCGACGGCGATCCGCTCGAAGTCCGGACCGCGGTGCGCGAGGTGATCATCCGCGGCCGCTCCGTCGACCTGGCGAACCGGCACAGCCGGTCGTACGATCGATACAGCAGCCGGCCGACACGGCCCTGAGCTTGCCCGCAGACGGTCGCCGGCGGGGAAGAGAAAGGCCAGCGACTCGAGTCTTACTGCTCCTGGCTTGAGGCCGACTCCGCTTCCTGTGCCTGGAGCAAGCTGATGACCCGCTGGGTGAGGTCAACTCGTGCGCTGGCGTGGAGCACGCCACCGATGCTGGCGTTCAGGATCAGGTCGTAGCCGCCCTCGTCGATCAACTGCTGGACGATCGGGCGCAGCCGCTCGTTGATCTGTTGCAGCGCTTCCTCTTCCCTCTTCGACGCGCGGCGCTGGGCGTCGTCAGCCAGACGCTGCGACTCCCGCTGCAGATCCTCGAGCTGGTGCTGGATGCCGCGGAGTTCGTCCGGCCCCTTGCCGGCCGCGCTCTGGCGCAGGGTCTGCTGCTGGTTGGCATTGGCTTCGAGTGCCGCCCGGGTCGTGGTCTGGACCTGTTGCAGAAACGCCGCGAGTTCCTTCCCCTCCCGCGCTTCGGCGACCACGAGTTCGACGTTGATCACGGCGATGCGAACGCCGCCGGTTGCCGTTTCCTGGGCATACAGTGAGGGCGCGGCGGCGGCCAGTAACAGGATCTGAAGCGAACAGACTGCCAGGAGGCTGCGCCGCAGAACGACACGAGTGAGTGGTGCGGTGCAGCCTCTTGGCGAGGTGGGGGCTAGGGCCAAACACGGAGTCAGCGACGGGTTTGGCGGCTCTAGACGACGGGTCATTGGGACTCTCCACCTGGGGTGTAGATCGGCAGGGGGAATGGGGTGACTTTCCGGCTCTCCCGCCGTTCGAGATCGCGGATGCGGGCCGTACCCTGCTTCGTGACCTGATCGATGCGCAGCACCGAGTGCATCGGCAGGTAGGTGCGCCTCACGCCGCTGAACTCGCGCTGGAGGCGTTCTTCCGAGGGATCGACGACGACCTGGGTCTTCTCGCCGAACACGAGTTCGCCGATCTGGACAAAGCCGAGCAGACCGCCCTGGGCGACCGAGCGGGCGTACACCTCGTAAACCTCGCCCTGGCTCAGAAACGTCACCCGGTAGATCAGGTCGTCGGACACGGGTTCACTTGGACTGCTGGAGTTTGGCGAAGGCGGCGGCCATGACGTTCAGGCTCTTCGAATCCGGCTGGCGTTTGCGGTAGTGCTTGTAGTCCGCCTTCGTCCCGACGAGTTGCGACCCCGGCGGCGCCAGCCCCAGACGACGGCGCTTGCGGTCGATGCTCTCGACAATGACCTTGAGTCGGCGCCCGGGCGGGTAGGCGCGCTGCGCCTGGTTGCCCTCTGGGAGGGTGACCGCGGACATCGGCAGCAGACCGGTCAGCCCGGGCTCGAGTTCGACGAAGATGCCGAAACGCGACACCTGCTCGACCCGACCCCCGACCTCGGCGCCCTCGACGTACTGCTCGCCGAGGTTCTTCCAGGGGTCGTCCGCCGGCACCTCGCGCAGGGACAGCGCGATCCGGCGCCGCTTGGGCGTCACCTCGACGATCCAACCCTCGACCTCCTCGCCTTCAGCGAACTCGCGTGCGCCCATCTGCTTGCCGATCGGGAGTTGGGAGGTGTGCACGAGACCGTCGAGGCCCGGCGCCAGCTCGACGAACAGGCCGAATTCGCTGTGCCGCACCACCTTGCCCTTGAACTTGTCGCCGGCGGTGAAGTTCTTTGCCGTCTCCTTCCAGGGATCCGCCTCGAGTGCCTTCATGGACAGCGAGATGCGCGCGCTGCGCTTGCCGTTCTTCTTCTCGACCTTGGTGACCACGGCCTCTACGCGCTGTCCGACCTTCAACAGGTCGCCGGGCTCACCCGACCGTGTTCGGGAGATCTGGGTGCGGTGGACGAGTCCGCCGATTCCGCCTCCCAGATCGACGAAAGCGCCGAAATCGGTTACTGAGGTCACCTTGCCGCTGATCGGCTCGCGGGACTCCTGCCTGGCGCGGATCTCGTCCAACGCGCGCTTGCGCTCGTTACGGATGGCCGGTCGCCGCGTGAACATGATCCGGCGGCCGGCCTCCTTGATCTCGAGAACGTGGAAGACGTACGTGTTGTTCACGTACTGGGCCGGGGGCTTGGGCCGGTTGCCGAGTTCCATCAGCGAGCGCGGACAGAACGTTGTGACGCCTTCCGAGACGATGTGGAAGCCGCCCTTGTTCCAGCCGATCACCTTGCCCTCGACCGGGTTCTTCGCCTCAAGCGCGGCGGCGAAGGGGACGGCGGCGGCTGCGAGCTCGACTTCTGGGACCGATTCGGGCTCTGCTTCCTCATCCGCCGCGGCTTCGGACGCCGTCATGTTCCCGGGCTCGTCGTCGTCGGCCCCGGGCTCTTCGCCGGCGGCCTCGGACACGGGGGCCGCCTCGACTTCGGGTCGGATACGCGCTTCCGACTCGGCGATCGGCTCGACCTGGTCTGCGGGCGTTTCGCCGCCATTTGTGGCCGACTCCTGCACGGCGGGTGCCTCGGTTTCCGCCTGCTCCTGAGCGAGCGCTTGATCGTTCGTCTCAGTCATGGTGAGGAGGAGTACAGGGGGCGCGGCTTCGGGCGCGCGAACGGCGCGGGGGCCGGAGGCGCGATTGTAGCAGCCCGCGGTCGAACACGGTATGCGGAAGACAGAACGTCCCCTTCGGACCGCTTCCAGTGCTAGTTCGGCTCGGTCACGCCGGTGATTGCGCCCAGCGTCGGGCCGATTTCGGCGTGGAGCACGAGGTCGGCAATCCCGTCGAGGTCCGTGGCCTCGCGGTTCAGGATGACCAGCCTGGCGCCCGCCTGCTTGGCCAGGGCGGGGAAGCCGGCGGCCGGGTAGACCACCAGGGAGCTGCCGATCGCCAGGAAGAGATCGGCGGCCAGGGTTGCCTCCTGGGCGCGTCGCATGGCCAGCTCGGGCATCGCCTGACCGAACGAGATCGTGGCGGTCTTGATGATGCCGCCGCAGGTCTCGCCGGCCAGGTTCTGGCGTGAGCAGACCGGCAGTTCCTCCCGCTCGCGGAACGCGGCCACAATGGGATCGAGCTCGTAGCGCTGGCGGCACTCGAGGCAGGCGGCGTAGGTTGCGTTGCCGTGCAGCTCGATCACCTCGCCGTCGGGGATGCCGGACTCCTGGTGCAGGCCGTCCACGTTCTGGGTGATCACGGCCCGCAGCTTGCCCAGGCGGCGGAGTTCCGCGAGCGCAAGGTGGCCGCGGTTCGGCCGCGCCCTGGACATGGTGCGGTCGCTGCCGATCTTGCGCCGCCACGACTCGCGACGCGCCTTCTCGGAGGCGACGAACTCGCCGAAGTCGATCGGCTTGTACTTCGTCCAGATGCCGCCCGGGCTGCGGAAGTCGGGGATTCCGGATTCGGTGCTGATGCCGGCGCCCGTGAATGCGACAATCCGGGTCGCTTCGTGGATCAAGCGTTCAAGTTCCTGCGCTTGGCTCATGATGATCTCACGGTCGCTTCGTGGATCAAGCGTTCGAGTTCCTGCACTTGGCTCATCACGATCTCCCGATGGTTCAGCCCAGTCGGCAGTCTACGGCGCGTTCTCTACCGACCGGTCGGTTTGTTACACTGCCGGCCGCCCGCAAGTCAGTTGGATGGAACCGACAACGCCGGAGGATAGAGAGAGTCAGCATGTCTTTCCATAGCTTCACAGGCACGGACACCTACCTCGCCGCACCCGAACTCCGAGACTCGGTGAACGTCTCGGCGGCGCTCGAGAAGCCGCTCCTGGTCCGCGGTGAGCCCGGAACCGGCAAGACGGTGCTCGCCGAGGCGATCGCCGAGAACTTGGTCATGGAACTCCTGACCTGGAACATCAAGTCGACGAGCAAGGCCCAGGAGGGTCTGTACGTCTACGACACGGTGCAGCGACTCAACGACGCCCGCTTCGGAGACAAGGACATCACGGACATCTCCCAGTACATCAAGTACGGCCCCCTCGGGCAGTCCTTCCTCGCCGACCAGCGGGTCGTGCTGCTGATCGACGAGATCGACAAGGCGGACATGGAGTTTCCGAACGACCTGCTCCATGAGCTGGACCGGATGAGCTTCTTCGTCCACGAGACGGGCAGGCAACACAGCGCCAGGTTCCGGCCGATCGTGGTCATCACATCGAACAACGAGAAGGAACTGCCGGACGCCTTCCTGCGCCGCTGCGTGTTCCACTACATCGCGTTCCCGGACAAGGTCGAGATGGAGAGCATCATCCGGGTCCATCACCCGGACGTGGAGGCCGAGCTGCTGCAGCAGGTTCTGCTGCGGTTCTACTGGCTGCGCGATCTGCCCGAGATTCGCAAGAAGCCGTCCACCAGCGAACTGATCGACTGGATCGCCGCCCTGCGCCGCGGCGGCGTGAGCACGGACGTGATCGAGAGTGAGCTACCCTTCCTGGGCGTGCTGATGAAGCGGGAGAACGACCTGGAAGCGGTGATGGCTGCGCACCGTCGCGGCCGGGTGAACTAGGGTCGAACCGCAGCACCACACCGCAGCCCGAATCCAACTCGAACGCAGCCCCAGCCATGTTCGTCGATTTTTTCTACCACTTGAGAGGCTACGGCCTGAAGGTCACGATCACGGAGTGGCTGGCGCTAATGAGGGCGCTGGCGATCGGCTACAGCCGCGCGGATCTGCACGTCTTCTACAACCTGGCCCGCTGCCTGATGGTCAAGCGGGAGGCGGACTTCGACAACTACGATCGAGCCTTCGCCTCGTTCTTCATGGGGGTGGAGAACCACTTCGACATCAGCGACGAACTGCTCGAGTGGCTGTCCAAGCCGGAACTGCCGCGGGAGTTGACCGACGAGGAGCGAGCAAAGCTGCAAGCGCTCGATCTCGATGAGCTGCGCGAGCGCTTCAAGGAGCTGCTCGATGAGCAGAAGGAGCGCCACGACGGCGGCAATCGCTGGATCGGGACGGGAGGCATGTCTCCCTTCGGCCACGGCGGCGAGCACCCGACCGGAGTTCGCATCGGTGGCTCTGGCGGCGGCCGGTCCGCGGTCCAGGTGGCGACCGACCGGCGCTTCCGCAATCTGCGCTCGGACCGCATCCTCGACACCCGGCAGATCGGGCTGGCGCTGCGCCGCCTGCGCAAGCTGGACAAGGACGAGGGCCCCGAGGAATTGGACATCGACGAGACGATCGACAGCAGCGCCCGCAACGCCGGCGAGATCGACCTCGTGTTCCGTCCGCCGAAGCGCAACCGGATCAAACTGCTGCTGCTGATCGATGTGGGAGGGTCGATGGATCCGCACACCCTGCTCTGTGAGCGCCTCTTTTCCGCCGCTCACAAGGCGAACCACTTCAAGAAGTTCGAGTTCAAGTTCTTCCACAACTGCGTGTACGAGAACCTGTACACGGACATCAGCCGCTGGAAGGGCGAACCGACTTCGCGGATCCTCAAGCGCCTCGACCACACGTGGTCGGTGTGCCTGGTCGGCGATGCCTGGATGAGTCCCTACGAGTTGACCCACACCGGCGGCGCGATCGACTACTACCACAGCAACCAGGTCACCGGCCTCGACTGGCTGCGCAAGTTCCGCGACCGCTGCCCGAACTCGATCTGGCTCAATCCGGAGCCGCGCCGGATTTGGAACGCCCCGACCATCCATCTGATCCGGCAGGTGTACCCGATGTTCGAGCTGACCATCGACGGCCTGACCGAGGGCATCGACGTACTCCGGGGAATCCGACCGAACCGCGCGCTGGCGGCCTGATCCGGAGCGAGCGCGCCGGCCGCTGGTGCTTGCGGCCCAGAACCCACGTCGTTGCGCTTCTGCGGCGCAAGCACCTAGACTGTAGCGATGGACGAGAAACCGCCAGGTAAGGCCCCGTCCGGCGACTTCGGTTCGCCTGGGAACGAGCCGGATCGCAGCGATCCGGTCTTCGATCTGCCCTCGAGCCTGAGCCGGGAACTGCCTCCCGACGAACCGGAGAGCGCCGATCCGTACGTTGACGACCCGCCCGAGGGGCCGCCGCCGGATCGTTCCGGGACGATAGCCGTCATCGTGATCGCCGGCCTGATTCTGCTTGGCGGCGGCGCGGTGATCTGGTGGTGGTTCAGCAGCCGCTCGGAAGATCCCGTCGACCCGAACGCCGCGGCTGTGGCTGCCTCCGAACCGGCGGCCGTTGAACCTGCCGCGGCGCCCGAGGCCGCCGACCCACCGGCCCCGGAAGAGCCGGCGGCCCCGGCCCTGTTCGAGAGCGATTCCCTGGTGCGGGATGTCGTGGGCGGCCTGTCGCAGCACGCTCAGTGGCTGGCGTGGCTCGTTCCCGAGGAACTGGCGATGAACTTCGTGCGCGTGGTCGGCGCCGTCGCCTACGATGAGCCGCCGCAGTCCAGTCTGGCGCCGCTGCGGCCCGAGGAGGGCTTCAGTGTCGTGCGGCGGGGTCAGCGCTTCTACCCGGCCGAGACGAGCTTCCACCGCTACGACCTGGCGGTCGAGGTCTTCGATTCGATCGATGTCGCCGGCGCCGCTCGCGCCTATGAGCGTCTGGCGCCGCTGTTCGAGCAGGCGCACGACGAGCTCGGATACCCCAACGAGTTCGGCGACACCCTGGAACTGGCGGTAACGAGGCTGCTGGCGACGCCGATCCCGGACGCTCTGCCGGAGCTTCGGTTGCGGGTCATCAGCTTCGAGTACGTCGATCCCGGGCTCGAGGGGTTGAGCCCTGCCCAGAAGCTCCTGTTGCGCCTGGGGCCGGATAACGGCGACCGTGTGCGGGCGAAGGTCAGGGAGCTCTACGGGGCGCTGCAGTAGTTCCGGTTAGTCGAGTTCCCCGCCATCGAGGGCGCGGCGTTGAGCCTCCGCATACCGGGGCAGCATCCGGTCGTAGATGGCGACCGCTTCGGAGCGCGGCGCCGCGAAGGGGCCGGGTTCGCCTGCCGGCGGTAGCGGGTACGGTCTGCGGCCGGTCGCACGCAGAGCGGCGCCGAGGGCGGCGCCGTCGGTCACCTCGTGCCCCTCGACGCGGCAGCCCATGACATCGGCGGCGATCTGGAGCAGCTCCCGGTTGCTGGCGCCGCCGCCGGTAGCCAGGATTCGGCTGGGCCGGGTCGCCATCCACTCCGAGTTGAGCCGCATCGACAGGAACTGCCCCTCGACGACGGCGCGGCAGTTTCGTGCCGCCTGTTCGGGAACGTCCGCGAGGCCGCTCAGCCTGATGACGCGCGGCGACGCCACGCGCGGGACGATCTCCGGTTCGAACCACGGCATCATCATCATGCCGTCGTTGCCCGGCGGCGTTGTCCGCAGTGCGTCCTCGAAGCCCTGCCAGTCGAGACCGTGGCGGTTCCGCACCGCCTCGCGCGCGAGCGACCCGTTGCGGAAACAGATCAGGCTCATCGGATGTCCGCTCGGTGCGATGAACACGTGGCCGCCCTGGTCCGGATCGACGGCGACGTCGGCTAGCGCTAGCAGGCAGAAGAAGGCGTCGCTCGTGCCCAGACTCAGCACCGCCTCGCCCGGTTCCCGAACGCCGACGCCGACGAGGGAACAGGGGTTGTCGCCGGAGCCGATGACAACTCGCGCATCCGGCGGGAAGCCGTACCGGGAGACGAAGTGGGGAGCGATGGAGCCGACGACCGTCCAGGATGGCTCAGACGGGAGGAGACGGCGCTCAAGTCCGGTTGCCGTGGCCGCCATCGCCTCGGGCGACCACTCCCGCCGCCGGATGTCGAGCAGGTTCATCCCGGAACCGTCGCCATGGTCGATTGGCGCCAGCCGGCCGGCAAGGACCGAGGTAGTGAAGGAACTGACCAGACAGATGTGAGCGGTGCGGACCCATGCCCCGGGTTCGGTCTCCGCGAAGCGGCGGATCTGTGGCCCTGTGAAGCGCTCGAATGTGTCGCTGCCGGTGAGTTCTGCAGTCGCGGTTGCTCCACCGAGCGCCTGGCGGATCTCTTCGCATTCCCGCGCTGTGGAGGAGTCGGTCCAGATGGGCGCTTCGGCGCGGGCAAGGAGGGGCTCGATCTGCTCGGCGAGGTTCCGGTCTGGGGTCAGGGACCCAAGTGCGGCCGCGGTTCCCGATCGGAGATAGACGGAGCCGTGCTGCTGGCCCGACACCGACACGCCGCGGATGTTTCGGCAGGCTGCCTTACCCAGCCTCTCGAGCGACAGGTCCAGCGCCTCGAGCCACATGCCCGGCGGTACCCGCCCGATCGACGGATCGACGTTGGGCATCTGGCCGTTGATGGTGCCGTACGCCGGCAGCTCCGAGTCGTAGTGGACTCCGGCGCGGGCGGCGATGCGGAGCGCCCGATCCTCGCCTTCGCCATCCGGCGGCGGCGCCTCGACCAGGATCGCGGTCAGACTCTGCGTGCCGACGTCGATGCCGAGGTAGAGCGACCCACCAGAAGCAGCCCCCTCCGATCTCTGCTCAGGCGGGTGTGTCCGCATCAACGCAAGCCGATGCCGTCACTCGATATGGGTGCTGTACAGGTAGTCGTTCAGGATGCTCTCGAGTTCCTCCTGCCGGCCGCTTGTCTTCGGCGGCTCGCCGAGCCTGCCGGCCCAGTCCTCAAGCTCCTCGAGAGTCGTCTCGCCGGCCATGACTTTGCGGCCGAGGCCGCGGCGGTAGCCGGCGTAGCGCTGCCGGATGCGCTTGCCGGCCAAGCCCAGGACGCCGTCGCGCTTGATTCGGTCGACGATCAGGAGCGCCTTGGCGAAGACGTCCATCGACGCGATGTGGGCGTAGAACAGGTCGATCGTGTCGAAGGATCCGCGCCGCACCTTGGCGTCGAAGTTCAGGCCGCCCCAGCGCAGGCCGCCCTGACCGCGAATGATGAGCAGGGCCAGGACGCACTCGCGCAGGCTCATGGCGAAGTTGTCCGTGTCCCAGCCGACGCCTTCCAGGCCGCGGTTGATGTCGACGCTGCCGAGCTTGCCGGCGCCCGCCGCGGTCGCCAGCTCGTGCTCGAAGGAGTGGGTGGCGAGCGTCGCGTGATTCGCCTCGACGTTCAGCATGAAGTCAGACGTGAGATCGAACTCGCGCAGGAAGTCCAGGCAGTGCGCGCAGTCGAAGTCGTACTGGTGGATCGAGGGTTCCTTCGCCTTGGGCTCCAGGAAGAACTTTCCCTTGAAGCCCTGACGCCGGGCGTAGTCGACGGCGAGCCGGAGGAAGGCGGCCAGTTGCTCACGTTCACGGCGCATGTCCGTGTTGATCAGCGACGTGTACCCCTCACGGCCGCCCCAGAACACGTAGCCGGTGCCGCCGAGTTCGATCGTGGCGTCGATCGCGCCCCGGACCTGGGCTGCCGCGTGGGCGAAGACGCGCGGATCGGGGTTGGTCGCCGCGCCGTGCGTGTAGCGGGGGTGGCCGAACAGGTTCGCGGTGCCCCAGAGCAGTTTGACGCCGGTCTCTCGCTGCCTGATCCGTGCGAGTTGGACGATCTCATCGAGGTATTCGTTGCTCTCGGCAACCGAGCGGCCCTCGGGCGCGATGTCCCGGTCGTGGAAGCAGTAGTAGCGCACGCCGAGCTTGGTGAAGAACTCGAACGCGGCGTTGAGGGTCCGCTGGGCGACCTGGATCGCGGTCGGCGCCTGGTTCCAGGGGCGGTCGTATACGGGATCGGGGCCGAACGGATCCTGGCCGCCGCTCTTGAAGGTGTGCCAGTAGGCGACCGCGAACTTGAGTTGCCGCTCCATCGTGGTGCGGCCGACCTTGCGCGTGCGGTCGTAGTACTTGAACGCGAGCGGGTCGCGGCTGTCGGGGCCTTGGAAGGGGATCGCCGTCTGGATCTCCGGGAAGAACGGCTCGACTTCGGGGAAAAAGGGGGTCATCGAACTGCTGGCAGCCTCCTCTGGCCGACGGGGTCAGTTGTCCTCGAAGGCGGCGTCGAAGGCGATTGCCGAGGGCGCGAAGTCGAGCGCCCTCACGAAGTCGGCCGCTTCGGCGGCGCCGTGTTCGCGGTCCATTCCGGAGTCTTCCCACTCCACTGAAAGGGGGCCCTGGTAGCCGATGTCGTTCAGCGCCCGGATGATCTCCTCGAAGTCGACCGAGCCTCGGCCGGGCGAGCGGAAGTCCCAGAACCGGCGGTGGTCGCCGAAGTTCGTGTGGCCGCCGAACACGCCGCAGGGCTTGGGCTGATCGGACCACCAGGCGTCCTTGATGTGGACGTGGAAGATGCGGTCGCCGAACCGGCGGATGAAGTCCACGTAGTCGACGCCCTGGTAGCCGAGGTGGCTGGGGTCGTAGTTGAAGCCGAACGCCGGGTGACCGCCCACCGCCTCGATGGCGCGCTCGGCGCTGACCGTGTCGAAGGCGATCTCGGTCGGATGGACCTCGAGGCCAAAACGCATGCCGAGCTCCTGGTAGGCGTCGAGGATCGGCGTCCAGCGGGCGGCGAAGTCGGCGAACCCGTCGTCGATCATCGCCGGCGGCACCGGCGGGAAGGAGTAGAGCAGGTGCCAGATCGAGCTGCCGACGAAGCCGTTTACGACCGCAAGACCCAGGGCCTTCGCCGCTTCGCCGGTGCGGATCATCTCGTCGGCGGCACGCTTGCGGACATCTTCGGGGTCGCCCTTGCCCCAGACGTGGGGCGGCAGGATCGCCTCGTGCCGGGCGTCGATCCGGTCGCACACCGCCTGTCCCACCAAGTGGTTGCTGATCGCGTGGAGTTCGAGTCCGTGCTGCTCGAGCAACTCGCGGCGGGAGGCCGCGTAGGCGTCGTCGCAGCGGTCGACCTCGACGTGGTCGCCCCAGCAGGCGAGTTCCACGCCGTCGTAACCGAGGTCTCGCGCCAGCGGGCAGAGGTCGGCGACCGGCAGGTCGGCCCACTGGCCGGTGAAGAGGGTTACGGGTCTGGCCACAGTGCGTCTCCTACAGGTTGCTGCTTTCGTTTCAGTGGGGCGTGGCGCCTGCTGCCGCGGTTAGCCCGGCATCCTGAGCCACTTCTGGTCGTTCTGGCTGCTTGCGACCACGGTCTCGATGAACTGCATCCCGCGCAGGCCGTCGTAGACGGTGGGGAAGTCGAGCATCGTCTCGTCGGGTTCGACCCCGCGCCGGCGGCAGTCGAGGGTCTGGGCGAAGTTGCGGTACAGGTTGGCGAAGGCCTCGAGGAAGCCTTCGGGGTGGCCGGCCGGCAGCCTGGTGTGCGCCGCGGCGTCGTCGCACAGACCCTGGCCGGAGGTCCGCAGCACCTCGCGGGGCCGGTCGAGCCACTTGAGGATCAGCGTGTTCGGCTCTTCCTGGCGCCACTCGAGACCCCCGGTTTCACCGTAGACGCGGATCGCCAGCGCGTTCTCCTCGTCGATCGAGATCTGCGAGGCGTAGAGGACGCCGCGGGCGCCGCCAGCGAAGCGCAGCAGCACGTTGCCGTCGTCCTCCAGCGCCCGGCCGTCGACGAAGGTGGTCAGGTCGGCGCACAGGGACTCAATGCGGTGCCCGGTGATCGCCTCGGCGAGGTTCTCGGCGTGCGTTCCGATGTCGCCGATGCAGCAACTGATGCCGGCGCGTTCCGGGTCGGTGCGCCAGTCCGCCTGCTTCTGGCCTTCCGCTTCGAGTTCGGTGGCGAGCCAGCCCTGCGGATACTCGACAACGATCTTGCGAACCCTGCCGAGCTGACCGCTCCGGACTCGGTGCCGTGCCTCCTTGACCATGGGGTAGCCGGTGTAGTTGTGGGTCAGGCCGAAGACGAGGCCGGTCCGTTCCACTGCCGCGACCAGGGCTTCGGCCTCGGCCGCCGACTTGGTCATCGGCTTGTCGCTCATCACGTGGAAGCCGGCGTCGAGCGCCGCCCGCGCCACTGGGAAGTGCATGTGGTTCGGAGTGACGATGGAGACGAAGTCCATGCGCTCGGACGGATCCAGGGCGGCCTCGCGCTCCATCATCTCCGGGTAGGCGCCGTAGCAGCGCTGGGGCGCCAGGAAGAGTTCGGCGCCCGAGGCCCTGGAGCGTTCAGGATCCGAACTGAAGGCGCCGCAGACGAGTTCGATCAGGCCGTCGAGACCGGCCGCCATGCGGTGGACGGCGCCGATGAAGCCGCCCTGGCCGCCGCCGACCATGCCCATGCGGATCTTCCGTTCCATCGCGCGCTCCCTCGTAGTGCGATCCGGGAGCGTACCGCAAAGGAAACCGCGTTTGGCGGCTCTACTGCGCTGCCTCCAGCTGCGCCCCTTCTTCGATCGCGTACAGCTCCGAGCGGGTCGCGACGTAGAGCACGCCGTCCTTGGCCAGGGGGGTCGTGTACACCGCCCCCTCCATGAACACCTCGTTGATCAGATTCTCCTCGCGACCGGTAGCGAGGATGGCAACCTCGCCATCCTCGTCGCCGATGTAGATCTTGCCGTCGACAACGAAGGTCGAACCCCAGATCGCCGCGTAGGTGTGGTGCATCCAGAGAAGCTCGCCGGTCTCCTCGTCGAAGCAGTAGACGTGCCCTGAGAGGTCCGCGATGTAGACCAGCCCCTCGTGAACGGAGGCCGTGGACATCGTGCGGTGGAAGTTCTCGCCTCCGACATGCCAGACCTCGCCCGTCTCCGTGATGTCGCCGGTCCCGGAGGCATCGATCTTGAAGAAGTGCCCGGGCCCCTCTCCGTGCTCCGGATCCTGGCCAACGCCGACGTAGACGACGTCGTGGTGGAAGACCGGCGTCGAGATGATGTTGTTCCGGGTGCCCTTGCCGCCGAGCTCCCACACCGACTCCTTCGGATTCGCGTCGAAGGTCCAGATGAGCTCGCCGGTGTCCGGCGCGAACGAGTAGACGACGCCTTCGCCACCCGGAATGACGATCTGGGCGCGCCCGCCGGCGACGCCGTAAGCCGGGTTGGACCAGGTCCCGTGGAGAATCTTCTCGAGCGGATGGGCGCTCTCCCAGACCAGTTCGCCGGTGTGTTTGTCGAGCGCCACGAAGCTTGGCCCGAGCGGCGACGGGATGTTGATGTGCCCCTCGTCGACGCCCTGGCCGGTGGTCGCCACGACGACGTCGCCGACCACCATCGGCGAGCCGGCGGCGAGGTTGTGGGGGAAGACGTCGAGCTCGGCGATCGTGTCGTAGACCCAGAGGATGTCGGCGTCCTTTTCGTCGCTGTACTGCTCGTTCTGCAGCCCGTCGTTACCGTTCGCGAAACCGTCGACATCGACCGCCACGAACTCCGCCCGGTTGGACACGTAGTAGGCGACGCCGTCCTCGATGTAAGGGGTCGAACAGATGCCCTGAAGGGGCCAGTCGTTGACCCGTCCGGCCGGCAGCTTGTCGTGCGTGGCCTGCCACAGCAGTTCGCCGTCGCTCTCACGGAAGGCGATCAGGATGCCCTTGTCGCCGACGATGCCGGGACGGCGTTCGCCCTCGTTGTTCGTGCCGACGAAGACCTTGCCGTCGTAGATGATGGGCCCGGCATAGGTCTGGGAGCCGAGCTTCTGCTTCCACTTGATGTTCTTGCCGGACAGGATGTTCCAGTCCGTCGGGACGCCGGTCTCGGATGACACCATGTTGCGCGAAGGGGTCAGGCCGAACATGGCCGGCGGATCCTCCGCCAGCGCCGCAGCGGCGCCGGTCGAGATCAGGAACGCTGCTACTACGGGCCCCTTTTTCATGCTCTGCTCCTCGGGTTCAGTGGATGCCATCCGTGTGCCCGCTGACGGGCGCACGGACTGGTTCGCGGGTGGCGCGGATCGCGCCACCCGGGTTCCGTCTGGCCCTCTCTGGCTAGTCCATCGGTTGCAATTCAGGTGCTCAGTTGCTGGTGATTCGAACGTTGTCGTAGGACACGACCGACGGCGAGTAGCCGAGAATCCCGGGAGAGCCGTTCCGGATCGGGTGGGGATCCTCGGCTGTGATGGTCCACTCGGCCGGTTCCTCTTCGTCGCGGGGCCACACCTTGCCGCGGATCGTGGCCGTGTCGCCGTCTGCTTCCACCCGCAACTTCATCGTGTACCAGCGGTCCATGTCGAACGCGTAGTCGACCTTCTGCTCAACCCGTAGCTCGGCGGACCAGGAGCGGATCTGCAGGCGTTGGTGGATACCCATCATGTCGAGGATGTAGCCGCTGTTGATCAAGCCCGAATCGGAGCGGCGCCGGCCCTTCTGCGAGTTGCGCACGTCGGCCTGAATCGTGTAGTTGCCGAGCGAAGGAGGGCCGAGGAGGACTGGCGAGCGCAACAATCCCCGCTCCGCGACCGGCTTGACCAGGATGCTGTCGCCGTCTTCCTCGGCGATGTCGTAGCGGCCGCCGCCGATCCAGTAGCCGCGCTTGCCGTCTGAGAAGTCCTCGGTCCAGGGCAAGGGCGGGAAGACGCGGATGCGGGCTTCGGCAGAGACGTCTCCGCTGGTTGCCACCAGGGCGCCGGCCTGAAAGCTCGAGTCCTCGGCGAAACGAATGCTGTTGTCGGAAAGCTCCGCCTCGAGTCCCTTGAGCGACCAGTTGGCTGCAACGGCGCCCAACGGCCGGCCGAGGGCGTCGTAGGCGAAGACCTGGAAGTCGTGACTCTCGCCGGGATTGGCCCTGATCTCGGCGGGAACGACGAGCAGGGTCGCAGGCGGTCCCTCCGCGTCTCCCTCGTCTCCGCGGCTGGGAAGCGGGGAAGCCGTGACCTCGAACGGCGCGTTCTTGTCGCCGAGGCAGTAGACGCCCTCCTCGGTGGTGAAGTAGATCCGCCCGTAGGCGATCGCCGCCGAGCCGTACAGTTCCGCGTAACGGCCGTCCGGAACCTTCAGTTGATGCCGGCTGAGGATCTCGGCGCTTGTGTCTCCCGGCCGGATGATCGCGAAATGACCGTTCGTCTCGCCAGCGTAGATCTTGCCGTCTGCCCACACAGGCGACGCCTTGCCGACCGTGCCGATGCTGAGTTCCCAGAAGACCTCGCCGGTTTCCGCGTCGACCGCGGCCATGTTCCCGGAGTTGTTCACGATGTAGAGGCGGCCGTCGTGGAGCGCCGCCGACGGGAACCCGGCCTTGTTGCGGTTCCACCGCCACAGTTCGTGGGTCGTGGTGATGTCGCCGCTGCCGGTGGCGTCGATCGCGATGACGCGGCCGAGGGTGCCTTCGTCGATGTTCTCTTCGCTGTGCGAGATGAACACTCTGCCCTGGTCGTCGACCACGGGCGAGGCGTTGATGCCGCGCTTGGAGAGGTTGAACTCCCATACCTTCTTGCCGGTGCGTGCCTGGAGAGCGTAGATGTGGCCGTCCGCATTGCCGGTGATCAACAAACGCTGGCCGTTGATCACGGTCACGATCGGGATCGACTGCGTGTTCCGGTCGTGGATCGTGCCCCCCGGCGTGGACATCCACTGGACTTCCCCCGTCCGCTTGTCGAAGGCGTAGTAGCGGTGGCGCGGTGGGCCCTGGGCGCCCCAACTGCCGTTGTTCATGTTGACGATGATCAGATCCTCGTCGATCACCGGGGAGGCGGTTCTGCCGCCGTAGCCCTCGAAGCGTCCGTGCTCTTCCTTGAGGGAACGCGACCAGACCAGATTGCCGTCGCGGTCATGGCAGAGGAAGAGACCGCTGACCAACTGGGCGTAGGTGTAGCCGGTCTCCGGATCGCCGGTGAGGGAGGCCCAGCCGACCCGGTTCAGGGCGACCGTGGTCAGGTACAGGTTGTACCGGCGTTCCCAGAGCGGCTCGCCGGTGCCGGCGTCGAACGCCGCGACGACGGCCTGCTCGTGGATTCCCGAGCCGGCGCGTCCGTTCACGAACACGCGGCCGCCCATCACGACCGGCGTCGAGCGGGCGATGAAATCCTGACGCCAGATCAGGTTCTCCCCTTCCGGGCTCCAGGTGTCGATCAGACCGGTCTGAGGCGAGTAGCCGTTCTGGTACGGGCCGCGCCAGGAGGTCCACTCCTCGGCCTGCAGCGACGTGGCGGCCAGCGCCAAAGCGACCAGGAATGAACAGGACTGAAGGCGGTTCCTCATCTCGGCTCCTTGCCAAAGGTGTTGGGACGCGGGCAGAGGCCCTGCACGCGACGCTCATTCTAGGCAGACTTCCCCCTCAGCCGCTTACCCGTCGTTCGTTCGCGGTTCGGCGGACGGTGTCTCTACTCGGCTTCCTCAGCCTCAGCGGCTTCCTGCGCGGCGGCCATCTGCTCCTGCCAGTTGGCGGGATAGATCATCGCCATGAGCGTCGACTGTTCGGACTTGTACTGCACCATGGCGCCCTTCGGCAGCCAGATGGCGTCGCCGGGACCGACTTCGTGGCTCTCCTCGCCGGAGAGGATCGTGAGGTGTCCCTCGAGGTTGTAGAGGTACTCGTCGAACATCATCGGGCGCTGTTCCTGAGTGTCGAAGTTGTCCAGCACCGTGAGCGCACAGTGCAGGGTATCGCTGACGGCCACCACACCTGGCGCGCTTGCGGGGCCGACATCGGAGCCGGTGCTGATGCCCGGCCCGTATTGGACGATCTGGCGGTCGGCTGCCGCGACGAATGACACCGGCGCCGGTTCGCCTTCCATCGACCAGTTCTCGTCGGCGGGTGTCCAGTCGACCGGGTAGACGCCGACGACGTTCGTCGCCCTCTCGCCGGCCTCCAACCTGGTAGCGACTGTGCCCTTCGGTATCCACAGACCGTCGCCCGGGCCGATCTCGAACACCCCGTCCTCCGTCTCGATCGTGAGGATCCCGCCCTCGAGGCCGTAGATGTACTCGTCGTAGGTGTACGTCCAGTTCTCCAGCAGGTAGTTCTCCCAGTGCGCGATGACGTGCGCGGTGGTCGTGCTTCCAGCCACCGAGCCCATCGCGTTGGGGTCGCCGACATCCGTCGCCGTCATCAGAGCCGTGTTGCCGGGTGTGAGTTCGTGGAACTCACGGGCGTCGCCCTTGATGACGACGATCTCTCCGACCGGCGCCGGCACTTCGCGAACGGCCGGCTCCTCGGCTGGGGCTTCTGCCGCGTCTTCCTCGGCGGGGGCACAGGCAACCAGGCCGGCTCCAAGGGCGACAATGCTCAGAGCCGGAATTGCGGTGGTCTTGAGAGCGTTGGTAAACATCGTGATCTCCCTTTTGCGGAACCTCCTCCCCCAAGAATTCTAAGGAACTCCTAAGAGGTTCCAGCGAGGATGCGGGACCGGGTCGGCGCCTTCCTGTGCCTTGGGGGAGACGTGATGAATCAACCTTGTGTTGTAACTCAGGAGGCTGGCGGTGCCGTTAGGATTGTCGTCGATAGTACTGAGTGCCCGACCCGTGGTCAACAACACGCAGAAGCAATTCGTGTTCCGGCAGGCGGGGCTACCCGTGGCGGCGCTGGCCGTTCTGGTCGCCATGTGGGCCGCCTGCCGGCAAGATCCGGCTTCGGTTTCGGGACCCGCGGAGCCGGCGGAACCCGCGGAATCCGCCGAACGCCCTGCCGTTGCGGCAGCCTGGAGGGAGGCCGTCGGCGACCTGTCGCCGGAGGGCTGGAGCGTCGTGCTGATCACGATCGACACCCTCCGCGCCGACCGGCTGGGCTGCTACGGCTACGCGGACATCGAGACGCCGCATCTCGACCGTTTGGCCGGCGAGGGCATCCTGTTCGAGAACGCGGTCACGACGGTTCCCTTCACGCTGCCCGCGCACAGTTCGATCATGACCGGCGCCTACCCGCCGGTTCACGGCGTGCGGGAGAACGTCGGCTACGCCCTCGACGAACGGCTGCCCACCCTGGCTGAGGACATGTCGGCCGTCGGCAGGCGTACCGGAGGCTTCATCAGCGCCTTTGTCCTGGACGGTCGATGGGGGATCGACCGAGGCTTCGAGCGCTACTACGACGAGTTCAAGGTCCAGGACATGGGCACGCTGAACATCGCCTCCGTTCAGCGCGAGGGGACGGAGACGATGGAGCAGGCGGAGACCTGGCTCGACGACGTAGCGGGTTCTCCCTTCTTCCTGTGGCTTCATCTGTTCGAGCCGCACGATCCCTACGAGGCGCCCGAGCCCTTCGCGTCGCGTTATCCGAAGCGGCCCTACGACGCGGAGGTCGCCTATACGGACAGTCTGGTCGGCAGGCTGCGCGAGATGCTCGAGGGCAGGAACCTGCTCGACCGGACTCTCCTGGTCGTCACGGGCGATCACGGCGAGGGCCTCGGCGACCACGGCGAGTACTTTCACGGCTTCTTCGTGTACGACAGCACCGTCCGGGTGCCGCTGATCGTGCGGCTGCCGGAAGGCCGTCTCGGCGGCCGGAGAGTGGACGCGGCGGTCAGCCACGTCGATCTGCGTCCCACGATTCTGGACGCGCTCGGGCTGTCGTCGCCGCCGGTTGATTCGCGGCAGAGCGGGCGCAGCCTGGTCCCGCTCCTGCTTGGTCTGGACGACGGCGAGCGGGTTGTCTACAGCGAGTCCTACTACTCGCTCTACCACTATGGCTGGGCGCCCCTGCGCGCCATTCACACGGGTCCGCTGAAGTTCATCGACGCGCCGGAACCCGAGTTGTACCGCCTGTCCGACGACCCGGGCGAGATGGAGAACGTCGTGCGCCGTACGCGCGTCGAGGCGCGGGAACTCCGCGATCGGCTGCTTCTGATGATCAGCGGGTTCGAGGGGACCGGCGCCGGCGAAGCGGCGCGGCCGGACCTGGATCAGGAAACGCTGGCGCAGCTTCAGGCGCTGGGCTATCTGGCCGGTAGCGGCAACCGCACAGAGGCGCCGGAGGACCTCTCCGGTCTCGCCGATCCGAAGGACAAGATCGCGGTCCACCGGGCGATCATGCTGGCTCAGAACGACATCGGAAAGGGCGAAACGGCGGCTGCCCGTGAGCGGCTGCTGGAGGCCGTCGAGCTGGATCCCGGGGTGGTCGATGCCCAGCAGATGCTCGGCAACATCCACCAGCGCGAGGGCGACTATGCGGCCGCGATCGAGTACTTCCGGACCGCCCTGGCCCGCAACCCGGATCACCAGGCATCGCTGCTGGGTCTGGCCGATTCGTACCTGTGGCTCGACAGACCGGAGGACGCTCTGGCCGGATACGAGCGGCTCCGCGGCCTGGCGCCGCACGACAGCAAGGCGGCAATCGCTTCCATCGAGATCCTGGTCGATCTGGGCCGTCCGGCGGAGGCCCTGGAAGTCGCCGAGTCCGCGGCCCGCTACGAGCACGCCCCGCCATTGGTCCACAATCAGCACGGCGAACTGCTCACGCTTGCGGGAAGGATCGCCGAGGCCGAGGGCGCCTTCGAACGCGCCATCCAGGCGAATGACCGCCCGGTGCAGCCGCACTTCAACCTGGCGGTGCTGTACGAGGAGCGCGGCGAGACGGCGAGGGCGATCGAGCGCTACAAGGAAGCGCTGGCCCGGATGCCGTGGCACTACAAGACGCTGTTCAATCTCGGCCGGCTGCTGGGCCGGGAGGGAGACGCCGTGGAGCAGGAGGAGCTGTGGCAGGCGGCGGTGGACGCGAACCCGGAGTTCGTCGAAGGGCACTACCTGCTGGCCAAGCTGTTGATGGACCGGGGCGGCGATCTGAAGCGGGCCGAGGAGCTGGTGCGCGCGGGCCTTGAGCAGGACGAAACGCACCAGGCCGGCGCCCTCGGCTACTTCGTGCTGGCCGACATTCTCAGTCGCCTCGGCCGGACCGGGGAGGCGACGGAGGCGGTGCGCTCGGGCCGGGCCATTCAGGGGTCGCCGTCGGGATGACCGGATGTGTGGCAAACGTGCGGCGGCGTCCCTAGATCACGCCCTGTCCTCCTCGATGTGGCAATCAACGCATACTCGCGTTGGTCCCTGGTCCTCACCCGCCAGTTGTCTGTCTTCGTGGCAGCTACGGCAAAGATCGTGAAACTGCGATTCGAACATCGGCCACACTTCCTGATTGATGACATGGCAAACCATGCATGGATCGTTACCAGTGTTGTCCACGTAGTTGTGATGACACACCAAGCAGTTCTCGGCAACGTGATCCTCGTGAGCAAACGTCATCGGCAAGATCGGTTCGGGACTTCGCCATCGATGTTCAAGCACTGGTCGTTCCGTAGGCAACGGCGTGCCGAACACCAGCATTGAAGTTGCCCCGGTTTCGTGGACGGTTTAGGTTTGGGGTTCAGGCGGCTTCGCGGTAGGCCCTTTCGAAGTTGATGGGCGACCGGTGTCCGATGCCTGAGTGGCGCCGATGCGGGTTGTACCAGCCCTCGATCCAACGGAAGAGCTCGGTCTTCGCTTCGGCGCGATTTCGGAAGGTCGTCCGGTCGAGCAGTTCGCACTCGAGGCTGGCGAAGAAGCTCTCGGCCATGGCGTTGTCGTAGCAATCTCCGACGGAACCCATCGAGAGCGCGATGCCTGCGTCTCGGCAGCGCTTCCCGAAGGCCAGGGAAGTGTACTGGCTGCCCTGATCGGAGTGATGGATGACCTCCTCCGGCCGGCGCTGGTCGATGGCCATCTCCAGCGCACCGAGCACGAGCTCTGTCGCGAGAGACGAATCCATGGCCCAGCCGACGATTCGCCGACTGAATACGTCCAGGACGACGGCCAGGTAGAGGAAGCCCGATAGCGTCGGCACGTAGGTGATGTCGGCCAGCCATAGCCGGTCCGGCACCTCGGCCGCAAACTTCCGGTCGACGAGGTCCGGCGCCGGACGCGCCGAAGCGGCGCGGCGGGTTGTCGTCGGCCGCTTGCGCCGGCTGATGCCCGACAAGCCGGACTCTCGCATGAGTCTGGCGACCCGCTTGCGGCTTACCAGAACCCCGTCGTCGGCCAACTCGGCCTGAATGCGGGGAGCGCCGTAGGTGCCCCGGCTCCGCTTATGGATCGCCCGCATCCGCTCGACGAGAGCAGTGTCCGACTTCTCCCTGGCCGACCGCGGTCGCTTCAACCAGGCGTAGTACCCGCTCGTGGAGACGCCGAGCACACGGGCCATTGTCGTGATCCGGAACTCGGCCTGGTGCGCCCTCATGAACCTGAAGATCCCTTCGGTCCCGTCTCCCGGGCGAACCAGGCCGTTGCTTTTGCCAGGATCTCCCGCTCCTCGCGCAGCCGGCGATTGTCGCGGCGCAGGCGCCGCAGCTCTTTGCGCTCCGCCGTGGTCAGTCCGTCAGCGCGGCGGCCCTCGTCCCGGTCTGCCTGGGCCACCCAGTTACGGATCGACTGCGCTGAGGGCTCGAACTCGCGGGCTAGTCGGAACTTCACTTGGCCTGGACGCAGAAGCGGCAGTAAACACGGGCAGGATCTCCAGATTGCGGTGTCAGACTGCTGTAAACACGGGTTTCGCTGGGAGTTTGAGGAGTTGGAAGGCCTTTTGCTGTAGTGGCGTCGGTTCGGCGGTGACCATGAACCGGCTGTCGGGCTGACCTTGGAGGGTGACCTCGTTGAGTGTCAGGCTTCCGAGGTGGTTCAACAGATCGGCCATGTTCTGGACGGGGAGGCCGTCGGGCGTGGTCTTGGAAGCGGTCTTCCTTCTTGCGCTGTCGGACGGTCGTGCCTTTTCGACCGGGGTGGATCGCTTGGCTCTCGCGCCTTCGGGATCGTCGTCCTCGAAGAGGAGCGGCGCGAGCGTGCGGCGCATGTGCCATTCCAGGTACCAGGCGAGCATGCAGAGGAAGACATGTGCCCGTACCCGGTTCTCCGCGTAGACATGGATCGGGCGCACTTGGAGGCGGTCGGTCTTGATCGCCCGGAAGGCTCGTTCAACGCGTGCGAGCGCCTTGTAGGCCTCGACCGTCTGCTCGGCGTCGATCTCGGCGCCCGAGAGGCTGGTGCGTATGATGTAGACGCCGTCGAGCCGGGACTCGGCGTCGATCTTCTCCTGGTTGCGCTCCCAACTGATTCCGTCGTCGCGCACCTCGATGTCGAAGTGCTTGCGCACCTTCCACCGGTTGGCCTGTTCGCCGACCGCGGCGTGGATGCGGTCGCGGTTGCTTGCTCCGGGCCGTCGCCTCCGGGCACTTGCGTCGATTTCGGCGAGGGCGGCATCGGTTGCTGCAAGCAGGTCCTCGCGTTTTCGCGCCCGTTCCTCACGCAGACGCGGGTTCAAGCAGACCATGAGGCGCTCGCCGGGGAAGTCCGGGCTGGTGATTTCGGCCACCTGGTCGGCCACGAGATCCTCCGGGCGAAGCGGCGGCCGGGCATTCTCCTCGGGGTCTCGCGTGACGAGGAGCTTTCGGATCTCGGTCGTCTTCAGTGCCGAGATCCAGTCGAGCCCGGCGGGCTCGACGTCCTCGCGGATGCGCGCGCTGGTGAGCATGCCCCGATCCCCGACGAGCGCGATCCGCTCGATGCGAAAGCGCTTGCGGAGCTTGAGCACCTGAGCGCTCACCGTGGACGGGTCGCTGACGTTGCCGGAGAACACCTCGACGGCCACCGGGCATCCGTCGGCGCTGCAGAGAAGCCCGTAGGTGATCTGCTTCTTGCCTTTCTTCCCGTCCCGGTTGTGGCCGAAGGCGGCGAGCGGGCAGCACCTGCCTTCCACGAAGCTTGAGCTGACGTCGTAGAGGATCAGTGTGCTTCCGGCGAGATGCCGCCTCGCGAGACTGGCTTCGATGTGACGCTGCCGAGAGTGAAGCCAGTCGAGCATGGCGAGCATCTCGTTGCCGGTGACGCGCCCGAGTCCGAGGACGGTCCCGAGACTCGAGGCGGCCGTATCCGGCGAGAGATGCCGTGCCGTGGAGAGCTTCGAGGCCGGGTCGATGATGCGGGCGACGACGGCCGCGAGAGCGAGCTTGCCGCGGCGTGTGCTCTTGCGGTCGAGGATGCGCGGGAGTCCGAGCTGTCGGGCGACGCCGAGGATGGCGGCGACGTGGCCGTGCAGGAGGGCCCTTCGGATGGAGACGGCCTGGTCGATGCCGGCGAAGACGGCGCCGCCCTTGAGGACGGCGCGGAATCCGTCTACGACGTGCGGCGGGAGCTTGGTGAGGTTTGCGACCGTCTTGTGTCGTACGCGCTTGCCTTCTCGCCAGGACTGCCGGAGCAGAGTCTGCGGCGAGCGGCCGCGGTTGGAGATGACATCGATGCGGAAGGACATGTCGCCTTGGCCAGCATGTAAACACGCTGTGGCGAGAATCCTACCGGCAATACATAGATCTGTCTACATGTCCGCATTCGTTTGCATGTAAACAAATATCCCGCTCCTGGACTAGCCCCAAGTGCCCGAAAACCAACTGCCATCAACGATCTGCCGCCAAACGACGCCGGAAATCGACCGTGAAGTTCCGGCTAGTTGGTCCGGGCTCCGCCCGGACCGGACCAGATCCACCATCTGTTGCCGGTACTCTGCCGGGTACCGAGGTCTTGTTCTTGGCATCGTGGGTACCTCCTCCTCCAAGGATGAAGTGTCCACGAAACCGGGGCAAGCTCACAGCGCCATCGCCGCCAACACGACCAATCCCACAAACACTCTCACAACTACAAGTTCCGGATGCTCGCAAAAACCAGCACGCACAGCGTACCGATAGCCAGGTACTTTCGCCAAGTCTGTGGTGTCACAGCATTGCCTCGATCGGTTCTTTGGCTACCCCTCCACAGCACAATGAGGGTAAGAACCAGAAACAGCACGATTTGATATGCGGTGTTCAAGTAGAACCCACTGGCCACAATATGGTAACCAGCACCAACAATCGTTACCAGCGCCAGGCCACGATGCCAAAGCCCAAAAGTGGCGGCTCGCCTGTGTAGGCCCGGGCGATACTTGGGTAAGCTGACAAAGATGGTTACGGTGAGCGAAACGAACGTAACGATGCCCATCCACATATAGACAGGTGCGCCTGGTTTTACGTACTCGATCACTACGGCATCGCTGAGCAAGAACCAGTAGGCGTGCGCTGTTGCCACCCCCAACACTGCAAAGCCTAGAAACTGGTGCGCCCGCAAGTTGAAACCGCGGCCTCTAGACGCGCTCAAATGAAGAAGCCCGGCAAACGCAACGAATCCCAGACCGCTGCCGATATCCCAGAGCCAGCCCGCGCCCAATGTCGGAGTGGCCAGCAGCGTGACGAGCAACACACCGAGGAGTGTCGGCAAAAGGCCCTTCATGTGAGCTTGCCCCGGTTTCGTGGACACTTCATCCTTGGAGGAGGAGGTACCCACGATGCCAAGAACAAGACCTCGGTACCCGGCAGAGTACCGGCAACAGATGGTGGATCTGGTCCGGTCCGGGCGGAGCCCGGACCAACTAGCCCGCGAGTTCGAGCCCTCAGCGCAGTCGATCCGTAACTGGGTGGCCCAGGCAGACCGGGACGAGGGCCGCCGCGCTGACGGACTGACCACGGCGGAGCGCAAAGAGCTGCGGCGCCTGCGCCGCGACAATCGCCGGCTGCGCGAGGAGCGGGAGATCCTGGCAAAAGCAACGGCCTGGTTCGCCCGGGAGACGGGACCGAAGGGATCTTCAGGTTCATGAGGGCGCACCAGGCCGAGTTCCGGATCACGACAATGGCCCGTGTGCTCGGCGTCTCCACGAGCGGGTACTACGCCTGGTTGAAGCGACCGCGGTCGGCCAGGGAGAAGTCGGACACTGCTCTCGTCGAGCGGATGCGGGCGATCCATAAGCGGAGCCGGGGCACCTACGGCGCTCCCCGCATTCAGGCCGAGTTGGCCGACGACGGGGTTCTGGTAAGCCGCAAGCGGGTCGCCAGACTCATGCGAGAGTCCGGCTTGTCGGGCATCAGCCGGCGCAAGCGGCCGACGACAACCCGCCGCGCCGCTTCGGCGCGTCCGGCGCCGGACCTCGTCGACCGGAAGTTTGCGGCCGAGGTGCCGGACCGGCTATGGCTGGCCGACATCACCTACGTGCCGACGCTATCGGGCTTCCTCTACCTGGCCGTCGTCCTGGACGTATTCAGTCGGCGAATCGTCGGCTGGGCCATGGATTCGTCTCTCGCGACAGAGCTCGTGCTCGGTGCGCTGGAGATGGCCATCGACCAGCGCCGGCCGGAGGAGGTCATCCATCACTCCGATCAGGGCAGCCAGTACACTTCCCTGGCCTTCGGGAAGCGCTGCCGAGACGCAGGCATCGCGCTCTCGATGGGTTCCGTCGGAGATTGCTACGACAACGCCATGGCCGAGAGCTTCTTCGCCAGCCTCGAGTGCGAACTGCTCGACCGGACGACCTTCCGAAATCGCGCCGAAGCGAAGACCGAGCTCTTCCGTTGGATCGAGGGCTGGTACAACCCGCATCGGCGCCACTCAGGCATCGGACACCGGTCGCCCATCAACTTCGAAAGGGCCTACCGCGAAGCCGCCTGAACCCCAAACCTAAACCGTCCACGAAACCGGGGCAACTTCAATGTATGAATGGCGCCACTGTCCCAGCGATCATGTGGAGGTCTTGGCGAGCCCTGCCGTTTCTTTGGCCGTCAGACGTGGCCCGATCGTACTCCTGGCGTGACGCACCTCGGAGGAGTCTAGCGCATTGGAACCACCGCTGGCGTTCGGCTCCCGGGAGTAACTGTCTGGAGCATCGAGGCCATCAAGACGGCTGGCGCCCGCGTCACCGCTGCCAGAGATAGGTGGCCTTGAGGATGAGTTGTCGGCCCTGCGTGCGTCGTTCCCTGAGCGACGGCACCGTCCAGTTCTCGTTGTAGACGAGGAAGATGTCGGCGCCGGGTCGGTAGATCCAGTGAAAGCGGATGTTGACGCCGAGATCCTCGGCGGCGTCGTTGTACTGGGCGATCATGTTCAGTCGCAGATCGGGTGTGAACGAGAGGTCGACGCCCTGGCTCCAGAGGTTGATCTCGAAGGCGCCCTGCGGCAGCTCGACATCGTGGTGCGACCAGGTGGTTGAGGCGCGAACGAGGCGTGACAGGCGAAGACTGAGCTGCTGTCGCAAGGAGACCCAGTCGCCTTCGTAGAACTCGCCCCAGTTGTTGAAGCTCCGCAACGACACCGATCGCGATGCGTCGGTCAGCATCAGCAGTTCCCAGCCGTCGAACTCGAACAGGCCCGGTTGGATCACCACGCCGGGGAAGATCTCGAACGGCGCGAACAATCGCTCTTTCGTTCGGATGGCGCCGAGCTCCCAGAAGTCGTTCGTCTTGAAGACCATGCCGAGGGGGTACACGATGGTCTCCTCGCTCTCCAGGCGTCCGTCGCTCGAGCGCTCGAAACGGCGGTACGCGCCCTCGGCGAACCAGGAGCGGATGCCGGCCCGCTCGATCCGCGGCTGCCAGATGAAGCGCGGGTTGAAGAGGCGGAAGTTCTCGCGCAGCAGGAACCCCACGCCCGGATCGAAGTTCTGCTGCGACTCGATGAAGTCCAGCGACGCCGTGAGCGTGGAACCCTGGTAGCCGACGCCGGCGCCGAAGGAGGCATCGTCGCCGTCTATGCCCGGCCGCTCGCTGCGGCTCCAGTAGCCGTTGAGCTGGAGGAGCTGGGTCGGTTTGATCTCGACATCGAAGCCGTAGAGGTTCTCCGCCCCTCGTGCGGCGGGATCGCGCTGCGTGAAGATCGCGCCGACGCTGGAGCGCTGGCCGATGTTCCGCTTCACCCGGGCGACGGAGAAGGCGGTCCGCGGCACGCCTCGGTCTCCTGTGTCGGCCTCTCCGGTGCCGACGCCGAGGACGCCGAAGTTCCATTCGCCGAGCCGGCCGGTCAGGCGAGCCCCCAGGTCCATCGGCACCGTCTCGCCGCCGTCGAGCCCGATGCGGCGCGAGAAGAAGGCCTTCATCAGGGCGGGCAGCCACGGCACTCTCTGGGGAGGGCCGAACTCGAAGATGCCGGCGTTCTCCAGGAAGAAGTCCCGCTTCTCGGGAAAGAAGAGGGAGAACCGCGTCAGGTTCACCTGCAGATCGTCGACCTCGACCTCGGCGAAGTCCGTGTTGTAGGTAAGATCGAGCGCCACCGACTTGCTCAGTCCCCACTTGACGTCGAGTCCGCCGTCGAGGTCGGTCGCCGAGGTACGGGTCGGAGGCGCTTCCGAGCCGGAACCGATCAGGTAGGGCTTGATGTCCAGGCTGCGCGAGCGCCGGAGCCCGGCGAGCCCGGTCAGGCTGCCGGCCAGGGAAACGCGGTAGGCCGCGTAGTGGGATACGCCGGACGTGGTGATCGGCAAGGCGGAACGCGGCAGATACGCCCAGTTTACCTCCTCGCTCTTGCGGCGGATGAGCCGCTGGACATGCAGCCCCCAGCGGTCGAGCGCAGGATCGAAGCGCAGGGTCGCGAAGGGAATGGCGATCTCCGCCGTCCAGCCGTTCGTCGTTCGTCGAGCCCTGACCGTCCACACGCCGTCCCACTCGATGTTCACGTCACGTCCCTCGTCGGTGATCAGTGCATCGTGGCGGGCGCCGTTCGGGTTGGTGGCGAAGGCGAAGGAGTTGCGGCCGTCGAGGAACGTGTCGAACACCAGAACGAAGGAGTCGTCGGAGGCGAGCTCGGCGTCGCGCTCCATCTCCTTGGCGATGATCCTTCCGGGCGCCCGATCGAACGCGCGCAGCGCCACGTAGAGCGTCGTGGGGGTGTAGGCGATGGAGAACTCGGTCCGTTCGGAAGCCGGCGCTCCTTCGCGGGGCTCACGTTGCCGGAAGTTCGTGCCGACGTCGGCGCGTCGCCAGGCGGGCTCATCGAGCCGACCGTCGACGACGATGGGCTGGTCGATTGCGAGTGCCCCGATCGAGGGGCGCTCGGTGAGATCGGCATCGACTTGACCGACCGCCGGCGCACAGAGCGTCAGCGTGATGACGAACAGAGCCAGCCGGTCTGTGGTCCTGGGAGGGCGGCTGGTCCTGGCGCGGGGATGGGTTGGAAAACGGGCGTTCATGAACCTTAAGGTTTTCTAAGGTTTTGCTCTAGATCAAAGGCTGTCCGATCGGTCAGAGTATCGCTACTCGTTCTTCAACGGAAACCGGAGGAGACCATGTCGAAGATGCGTCTGGCGGTGTTTGTTTCTCTGCTCCTGGTGATGATCGCGGCGCCGGCCCTGGCCCAGAACGTCGGCACGGTCCGCGGCGAGGTCCGCGACGCGAACGGCGACCCGCTGCCGGGCGTGATGATCGAAGTCGACGGTCCGCTGGTGCGCGGCGACCGCTCGACGACGACGGGCGTCAACGGCGAGTTCCTGGTCACCGCACTGCTTCCGGGCACGGTTTCCGTCACCGGAACGCTGGACGGCTTCGAGGACGAGACGGTCGAGGACATCCGGATCTCGATCTCGCAGACCAGCACCGTGCACATGGTTCTCCAGCTCGCCGCGACCTCGGAGGAGATCACGGTGACCTCGGAGCGGCCGATCCTCGACGTGACGAGCAACGTGATCAGCACCCACCTGACCGAGGACTTCATCGACGACCTGCCGACCAAGCGCAGCTTCCAGGACTACGCGAGCATGGCCAAGGGGGTGACGCTCCAGGGGCGCGACCAGACCTACGGCGACTGGAGGTACTCGGTCTACGGCAGCGGCGGGGTGCAGAACAACTGGAACATGGACGGCCTCAACTCCGCCATGCACGACTACGGCGGCGTCTGGTGGTGGATCAACCCGGACACGATTTCCGAGGTCCAGGTGCTCGGCGTGGGCGCCCCGGCGGAGTACGGAGGCATGTCCGGCGGCGCGATCAACATCGTCACGAAATCCGGGACGAACGAGTTCGACGGCCGCCTGAACTACTACGGCCAGTTCGAGTCCTTGACCGCCGAGGGCACGAAAGTGGCTGGATTGACCGGCGAGGAGACCGGCTTCTATCGGGACAAGTTCAACAACTACACGCTGGCGCTGGGCGGCGCGCTCGTCCAGGACAAGTTGTGGTACTTCCTGTCGCTCGAGTACAAGGAGGACGCCCTCGGGGAGCCGGGCTCGGTTCGGGAGTTCGTCCGGCCGGACCTCTGGGAGCGCTCCGCCCTGAAGCTCGACTGGACCTTCAACCCGTCGAACACGTTGACGCTCAGCGCCCAGTACGAGGACTACGACTGGCAGCAGTCATCGGATCCCTTTCGCTCGCAAGACGCGCAGACGCACGAGTTCGGCATCCGGCCTGCCTTCCGGCTCGGCTGGCAGTCCGTGTTCTCGAACCGGACGTTCTTCGAGGTGAACGTCGCGGATTTCGACAATTACGACCGGGTGGCCTCGGTCACCGGCAGCACGGAACCGCCCTTCGTGGACTACACGCAGCCGGCGCCCACGACCGTGGGCGGACCGAGGTATCCGTACGACTACGGACCCGCGATGGTTCGCACCAGCGCCAAGCTGACCCACTTCGCGGACGACCTCGCCGGCAGTCACGAGTTCAAGTTCGGCGTCCAGTTCACCGACGCGACGACGAAGACGCCGCAGCTCTACCCGGGTTCAACCGGTCTCTACTACGCGAAGTTCGCCGAGAGCTTCTACTGGCGCTACACCCGGCAGCAGCACTACTACGGCAGCGACTCGACCTCTCTCGGGCTGTTCGCGGACGATTCGTGGAACCTGGGCGGCAAGACGACCCTGAACCTCGGCGTGCGCTACGACCATGACAACGGCGGCATTCCCCCTTACGAGGTGCTCCTGTCGCATGGGGGTGGCAGGGGCAACTTCGTCACGAACGGGGAGTTCTACCCCGCCTACCCCGACCTGGTCGACTGGAAGAACATCTCGCCGCGGCTGGGGATCGCCCATCAGGTCGGCGAAGGCGAGCGGCAGGGCGTGCTGCGCATCTCCTACGGCAAGTATTTCGAGGCGAACAGCACGTCATTCTGGAACGGCCCCCATCCCGACCGGCCGCCCTCGGTCTTCGCCTTCAGCTACTACCGGAACGGCCCTTGGTACGTCTACCGGACGGTCGAGGACGAGAACCTGATCGAGCCGGACCCGAACATGAAGGCGCCCGAGTACGACCAGTACGCGGTCGGCTACGAGCAGCAGCTCAGCGAGACGCTGACCCTAGGCGCCGAGCTCGTCGTCAAGCGCGGCACGAACCTGATCGGCTGGCACATCCTCGACGACGGCGTCTACGAGGAAGTACCGTTCGAGAACCCGGAGACGGGCGAGATGATGACGCTCTACAGCATCGTCGAGGAGCCGACGCGGCGCAAGGGCAACAGCCCGGGGCCCGGCGCGAACGCGCCCCCCGGCGCGAGGTACTACCAGGACTACGAGGGCATCTTCGTGAGTCTGACCAAGCGGAAGGTCGGCCGGTGGGGGATGAACGCGTCGCTCGGCTGGTCGAACTCGGAGGGATTCTCGGCAAAGAACATCAACCAACAACAGCAGGAGCCCTTCTACGGGGGCCAGTGGGGTGCGGATCCGAACCACCACATCAACGCCGACGCGCTGTTGCAGGCGGACCGCACCTGGGTCTTCGCGGGCCAGGCCCAGGTCGACCTCCCCTGGAAGCTGCGCGGAGCGGCGGTGCTGAAGGTCCAGGACGGTCGGCCGTACGCGCTGTTCCAGCGGATACCACTGGGTCACGGCCGGGTCGATGTCGCCCTGCGTCCGCGGGAGGACGACCGGAGGATGCCGGGCAGCGCAACGCTCGACCTGGCCATCGGGCGCAACTTCTCGCTCGGCGGTGACGCCTCGTTCGGCGTCGACCTGCAGGTCCTGAACGCCCTGAACGAAGACGCCTGGGACTGGTGGCAGAACCAAGGGTTCAGGGACGGTAATCTGGTGCCTTCCCTCTACCAGTATCCGCGCCGGCTGATGCTGCGGCTCAGCTTCGACTTCTAGGCCGTTCGGTCCCGGCCTGACTACTGACCTCGACCAGAGGAGATCACCGTGATGCGGAAAGCGACAGCCGTTCGGTCCACCGGAGCGCTGAAGCTCCTTCTCTGCCTGGCTCTCTTGGCGGCTGCGTGGTCCGCGCCGACCCTTGCCGCCGAAGGCGACTGGTCGCAGTGGCGGGGGCCCGCCAGGGACGGTTACGCGCCCGTGGCCGGCAACGAGAGGCTCGCCGCGGCGCTTCACGGTCCGCTGCCGGCTTCTCTGCACCAGGTCTGGAAGATCGAGGTCGGCCTCGGGCAGTCGGCGCCGATCCTCCACCAGGGCAAGCTCTACATCCACGTCCGGCAGGGCGAGGAGGAGGTGGTCCTGGCGCTCGACCCGGAGACGGGCGAGGAGATCTGGCGCTACGCGTATCCGGTCGCCTACGTGCCGGTGAATCACGCCTGGGCCTGGGGCCCCGGCCCGAAGTCGACGCTGACCGCGGTCGGGGACACGCTCTACACCTTCGGCGTCACGGAGCGGTTGCACGCGATCGACGCGGAGCAGGGAGACGTGCTCTGGGACAAGAGCTACGACGACATCTACGCGCAGCCGTTTCCCGAGTGCGGCACCAGCGCCTCGCCGCTGGTCGAGGGCGACCTGGTCATCGTCCCGATCGGCCAGACCTGGCCGGATCCGTCGATCGAGAGCCTGGGTGAGATCGTGGCCTACAACCGGCACACCGGCGAGGAGGTATGGCGCAGCGAGTACCTGCCGCCGGGCTACGCCTCGCCGATGGCGTTCACGATCGACGGGGTCCGGCAGCTCGTCACGTCGACCCAGAACCACGTGGTCGGCATTCGCCTCAGCGACGGCAAGACGCTGTGGAAGAAGGAACTGCGGATTTTCATGGAGCAGAACATCCCGACGCCGCTCCTGTACGAAGACAACATCCTGATCGGCGGCTACCACTGGGGCAACGCGCTGCTCGATCCGGAGCCCACCGACGGCGACGGACTATGGAACGTGAACAGCGTCTGGGCGACGAAGCGGCACGAGCTCTACATGGACTCGCCCGTGCTCGTCGGCGACCACGCCTACTTCCGCTCCCACAAGAGGCTCGGGACTATCGTCTGCGTCGACATGCGGACCGGGCAGCAGTGCTGGCAGGGCCCGCCCCAGGTGGCGCGGTACGCGGCCTTCGTCGTCGTCGGCGAGGACCGGCTCCTGGTGCTGACGGACAACGGCGAGATCAAGGTGGTGGCGGCCGATCCCTCCGAGTACCGGGAACTCGCTTCCTGGGACGTCGCCGACACGCCGGTCTTCACCCACCTGACGGTCGTCGGGTCGCGGATGTACGTCAAGGACGAGGCGCACCTCGGGGTGTTCGAGATCGCCCCCGAGCAGGTGACCGAGGCTGCGGACAGCCCGGCCGGCGACATGGTCGCGGAGGCATGGGCGCCGACCCCGGAAGACGAGGCGGCGGTGCTCGAGTTCGTCAACAAGTTGCTCGACACGCAGAGGAATGCGACCAGTTGGGAGCAGGTCGAGGAGCATCTGAGCTACTGGTCCGAGGACTTCAGCGACTATTCCGGCCAGACGAAGGCCGACTGGACCGCGATGTACCGGAACATCTTCAACGCGGCCGGCAGGATCGGACCTCCGATGGGCTACGACACGCAGTCGATGTATCTGGAGGGGTGGGTCGACGATACGGCGATGGTCCGCGGCATCTTCATCGACTTCCGGCCGCGCCGTCAGGCGATCATGGAGCAGTTCTACGCCGTCAGGAAGTACGACGACCGCTGGCTGGTCACCGGCACGGACAACCGGCCCATCTGGGAACGATGGGCCGAGGACGGGGAGTACAAGAGCACCTTCTTCGGCGAGGAGACGAAGGACCAGTAGGGATCGAGTCCCGACCGATCCGTGTGGAACCCGGGTGGCGCGGTCCGCGCCACCCGCGAACCACTCCGGGCGTCCGCCATCGGACGCACGGATGGCACGTTCGGGTAGACTGGGACAGCTTCCAGGAACAGAGCCGGAGGTGGCCATGTCGAAGATGCGGGCGTTGGTGTCGGTTTCTCTTCTCCTTCTCTTCATCGTCGCCCCGGCGCTGGCCCAGAACGTCGGCACGGTCCGTGGCGAGGTGCGCGACGCGAACGGCGACCCGCTGCCGGGTGTCTTGATTGAAGTCGACGGTCCGCTGGTCCGCGGCGACCGCTCGACGACGACGGGCGTGAACGGCGATTTCCTCGTCAGCGCCCTCAATCCGGGCGCGATCTCGGTCACCGGAAGACTCGACGGCTTCGAGGACGAGACCGTCGAGGATGTCCGCATCTCGATCTCCCAGACCAGCACGGTGCACATGGTGCTCCAGCTCGCCGCGACCACGGAGGAGATCACGGTGACCTCGGAACGCCCGATCCTGGACGTGACGAGCAACGTGATCAGCACCCACTTCACGGAGGACTTCATCGACGACCTGCCGACGAAGCGCAGCTTCCAGGACTACGCGGGCATGGCCAAGGGCGTCACGATGCAGGGGCGGGACCAGACCTACGGCGACTGGCGCTACATTGCCTACGGCAGCAGCCCGGTGGCGAACGCCTGGAACATGGACGGGCTCAACTCCTCCATGCACGACTACGGCGGCGTCTGGTGGTGGATCAACCCGGACACGATCGCCGAGGTCCAGGTGCTCGGCGTAGCGGCGCCGGCGGAGTACGGCAGCATGTCCGGCGCGGCGATCAACGTGGTCACGAAGTCCGGCACGAACGAGTTCGACGGCCGCCTGAACTACTACGGCCAGTTCGACTCGATGACCGCCGAGGGCCCGACGTCCCCCGGACTGACCGGCGAGGAGACCGGCTTCTATCGGGACAAGTTCAACAACTACACTCTGGCGCTGGGCGGCGGGTTCATCCCGGACAAGCTGTGGTATTTCCTGTCGCTCGAGTACAAGGAGGACGCACTCGGGGAGCCGGGCTCGATTCGGGAGTTCGTCCGGCCGGACCTCTGGGAGCGCTACAGCCTGAAGCTTGACTGGACCTTCAACCCCTCGAACACGCTGACGCTCAGCGCCCAGTACGAGGACTACGACTGGCAGCAGGCTTCGGACCCCTTCCGTTCGCAGGACGCGCAGACGCACGAGTTCGGCACCCGGCCTGCCTTCCGGCTCGGCTGGCAGTCCGTGTTCTCGAACCGGACCTTCTTCGAAGTCAACGTAGCGGAGTTCGACAACTACGACCGCGTGGCCTCGGTCACCGGCAGCACGAACCCGCCCTTCGTGGACTACACGCAGCCGGTCCCCACCACCGTCGGCGGGCCGCGATATCCGTACGACTACGGCCCCAAGATGGTGCGTTCAAGCGCCAAGCTGACCCACTTCGCGGACGACTTGGCGGGTAGTCACGAGTTCAAGTTCGGTGTCCAGTTTACGGACGCCACGACCAAGACGCCCCAGCTCTACCCTGGCTCGGGCGGTCTCTACTACGCCAAGTTCTCCGAGAGCTTCTACTGGCGCTACACCCGGCAGCAGCACTACTACGGCAGCGACTCGACGTCCCTCGGGCTGTTCGTGGACGACTCGTGGAACCTGGGCGGGAAGACGACGCTGAACCTGGGTGTGCGCTACGACAAGGACAACGGCGGCATTCCACCGTACGAGGTGCTGCTGTCCCACGGGGGCGGCAAGGGGAACGCCGTGTTCAGCGGCGAGTTCTACCCCGCCTACGACGACCTGGTCGACTGGGAGAACATCTCGCCGCGGCTGGGGATCGCCCACCAGGTCGGCGAAGGCGAACGGCAGGGCGTGCTGCGCGCGTCCTACGGCAAGTACTTCGAAGCGAACGCCACCTCGATGTGGAACGGCCCCCATCCCGACCGGCCGCCTTCCGTGTACGCCTTCAGCTACTACCGGAACGGACCGTTCTACGTCTACCGCACCGTTTCTGACGAAAGCCTCATCGAACCGGACCCGAACATGAAGGCGCCCGAGTACGACCAGTACGCGCTCGGCTATGAGCAGCAACTCAGCGAGACCCTGACGATCGGTGCCGAGGTCGTCATCAAGGAGGGCAAGAACCTGATCGGCTGGCAGATTCTCGACGACGGCGTCTACGAGGAGGTGCCCTATGTCAATCCGGAGACGGGCGAGACGATGACGCTCTACAGCGTCATCGAGGAGCCGACACGCCGCAAGGGCAACAGCCCGGGACCGGGCGCCAACGCGCCGCCCGATGCGAGGTACTACCAGGACTACCAGGGGATCTTCGTCAGCCTGACCAAGCGGAAGGTCGGCAGATGGGGGCTCAACATGTCGCTTGGCTGGTCGAAGTCGGAGGGGCGGACTTCCCGGCACCGCGACCAGCGCCAGGCCGAGCCCATCTACGGCGGTCTGGAGGGCGCGGATCCGAACCACCATATCAAGGCGGAAGGGTTGCTGCAGGCGGACCGGACCTGGGTTTTCGCCGCCCAGGGGCAGGTCGACCTGCCCTGGAAGCTCCGGGGAACGGGCGTGTTGAAGGTCCAGGACGGGCGGCCGCATGCGCTGTTCCAGCGCGTGCAACTGGCCCAGGGGAGAGTCGATATCGGGTTGACCCCGCGTGAAGATGGTCGGCGGATGCCGGGCAACACGCTCCTCGACCTCGGAATCGGGCGTTCCTTCTCGCTCCGGAATGACGTCTCGCTCGGTATCGACTTGCAGGTCCTGAATGCCCTGAACGACGACGGCTGGGACTACTGGCAGAGCGGAGCGTTCAGGGACGGCAATCTCGTTCCTACCCTCTACCAGTATCCGCGCCGGCTGATGCTGCGGCTGAGCTTCGACTTCTAGGCCGTTCGGTCCCGGTCTGACTGCTGACCTCGACAAGGGAGATCACGTGATGCGGAAAGCGACAGTCGTTCGGTCAAACGGAGCGTTGAAGCTCCCTCTCTGCCTGGCTCTGCTCGCGGTTTCGTGGTCCGCGCCGACCCTTGCCGCGGAAGGCGACTGGTCGCAGTGGCGGGGGCCCGCCAGGGACGGTTACGCGCCCGTGGCCGGCAACGAGAGGCTCGCTGCGGCGCTTCACGAGCCGCTGCCGGCGTCGCTTCACCAGGTCTGGAAGTTGGAGGTCGGGCTCGGGCAGTCGGCGCCGATTCTCCACCAGGGCAAGCTCTACATCCACGTGCGGCAGGGTGAGGACGAAGTCGTGCTGGCGCTTGACCCGGAGACGGGGGAGGAGATCTGGCGCTACGCGTACCCGGTTCCCTACGTGGAGGTGAATCACGCTTCGGCGTGGGGCCCCGGCCCCAAGTCGACGCTGACCGCCGTCGGGGACACGCTCTACACATTTGGCGTCACCGAGAGGCTGCACGCCATCGACACGGAGCAGGGCGATGTACGTTGGGACAAGAACTACAGCGACATCTACGCGCAGCCGTACCCCGAGTGCGGCACCAGCGCTTCGCCCCTGGTCGAGGGCGATCTGGTCATCGTGCCGATTGGGCAGACCTGGCCGGATCCGTCTCTTGAGAGCCTGGGAGAGCTGGTGGCCTACAACCGGCACACCGGCGAAGAGGTATGGCGCAGCGAGTACTTTCCGCCGGGCTACGCCTCGCCGATGGCGTTCACGATCGAGGGGGTCCGGCAGATCGTCACCACGACCCAGAACCACGTGGTCGGGATTCGCGCCAGCGACGGCAAGACGCTGTGGAAGAAGGAAATGCGGATCTTCATGGAGCAGAACATCCCGACCCCGGTCCTGTACGACGGCAAGGTTCTGATCGGTGGCTACCACTGGGGGAATGCGCTGCTTGGTTTAGAGCCGAGCGGCAGCGACGAGCTCTGGGACGTCGACAGCGTCTGGGCGACGAAGCGGCACGAGCTGTACATGGACTCGCCGGTGCTGATCGGCGACTACGTCTACTTTCGTTCGCACAAGAGGCTCGGAACGATGGTCTGCGTCGACATCCGGACCGGCGAGCAGTGCTGGCAGGGTCCGCCTCAGGCGGCGCGGTACGCGGCCTTCGTCGTCGTCGGCGAGGACCGGCTCCTGGTGCTCACGGACAACGGCGACATCAAGGTGCTCGCGGCGGATCCCTCCGAGTACCAGGAGTTGGCCTCATGGGAGGTCGCCGACACTCCAGTCTTTACCCATCTGACGGTCGCCGGGTCGCGGATGTACGTCAAGGACGAGGCGCATCTCGCCGTATTCGAGATCGCGGCCGACCAGGTCACGGAGGCTTCGGACAGCCCGGCTGGAGCGGTCGTCGCGGCCGCATGGACGCCGACGCCGGAAGACGAGGCGGCGGCACTCGAGGCCGTCAACAGGTTGCTCGACACGCAGAAGGAAGCCACGAGCTGGGAGCAGGTCGAGGAGCACCTGAGCTACTGGGCCGAGGACTTCAGCGACTACTCCGGCCAGACGAAGGCGGACTGGGTCGTCATGTACCGGAACATCTTCGACCGGATCGGGCGGATCGGTTCTCCGCTCGGGTACGACACCAAGTCGATGTACGTCGAGTGGCTCGGTGAGACGGCGATCGTCCGGGGCATCTTCATCGACTTCCGGCCACGCCGGCAGGCGATCATGGAGCAGTTCTACATGGTCAAGAAGTACGGCGACCGGTGGCTTGTCAACGCGACCGACAACAGGCCCATCTGGGAGAGATGGGCCGAAGGAGGGGAGTTCAAGAGCACCGCCTTCGGCGCGGAGACGGAGCAGTAGGGTCCTCGGTCGATCCTGGGAACCCGGGTGGCGCGTCCCGCGCCACCCGCGAACCATCCGAGCGCCCGTCATCGGGCGCACGGATGGCACGCGGGCATCTTGCCCGCATCTGGACCGGCAACGGGGCTGGATCGTGGAGCGAGCCGGCGCGGCGTAGTCGCCACTCGTCAGGCTCCTTGTGCTGGTAGTCTCCAAACGCAGCGAACGCTCCCGCCCACCCTGGGCGCGCTCCCTGACCGGCGATTCCAGCTCGTTCTTCCGGCCTCAGTCGCCCTTCCGAGAGGTCACTCCGCCATGTCAATTCCCCCCGAACTCCAGGCCCGCATTCAGGGCATCGTCGACTCCTCTCCGTGTGTCCTGTTCATGAAGGGCAACCCGGTCGCTCCGCAGTGCGGGTTCTCGGCTCAGGTCGTGCAGGTGCTGAATCGCCTGCTCCCCGAGTACCAGACATTCGATGTGCTGTCGGACGGGGAAGTCCGCGAGGGCGTCAAGGAGTTTTCCGACTGGCCGACGATCCCGCAGCTCTACGTCGGGGGCGAGTTCATGGGCGGCTGCGACATCGTCAAGGAGATGTACGACAACGGCGAACTCCACGATGCCCTGGGCATGGAGCGTCCGGCGTTGACCGGCGACCAGGTCGCGATCAAGGTAAGCGCCGACGCGGAGCAGATCCTCCGCAACGCCCAACAGCAGCAGCAGGCGGAGCTTCACTTCGGCATCGACGCGAAGTTCCAGCCCTTCCTCGGCTTCGGCCCGGCGACAGGCTCGGAGGTCCGGGTTCCGGTCGGGGATCTGTTCTTCCTGCTCGATCGGGACACCGCGGCGCGCGCCCAGGGCGCCTCGATCACCGTGGTCGACAGCGAGCACGGCCAGCGCCTCGACATCGATATCCCGTCTGCCAGCGCCGGCGGCTGATCGCTCGGCGGCTGTACGGAACGGCGCCTGGAATGGAGATTGCCGCTCAGCCGTCGCCGCACGAAACGGCGGAACGGATCCGGGAGGCGGTGGCGGCAGCGCTGCCGGGCGCCCGGATCGAGGTGATGGGCGAGGGCAGCCACTTCAGCCTGCGGGTGGAGTCCGCCGCTTTCGCCGGCCAGGGCCGGCTGGCCCGTCAGCGGCTTGTATTGCGGGCTGTCGCCCCCCTGATGAAGGGCGAGGGAGCGCCGGTTCATGCGATCGACCGGCTGGAGACCGTGTTGCCGACCGCGGACTAGCCCGGCAGCCGGCGCCGGGTTTGAGTGAACCGGCCCGGACGTGGTACATTCCCCGAGAGATTCTGAACCGTCAACCAGCAACCCTGGACCCGGGAGGACGCTCGTGATCTCCAACCTCGTGATTCCCAACCGTTGGCGCTTCAGCGCTCTTGTCGCCGTGCTGCTTGTCGCTGCCGCTCCGGCTTTGGCCGCCGGCCCCAACGAGGTCGACCGCTCGAAGGACACGGTTGCGTTCCATGAGGACGTCGAGCCGATCCTGCAGCGCTCCTGCCAGGGTTGCCACCGTCCCGAGGGTGTCGCCTACGGCGGCATGAAGGCGCCGATGGCGTTGACCTCCTACGAGGAGACCCGGCCCTGGGCCCGGAGCATCGCCCGTCAGGTGGAGGCGAAGCGGATGCCGCCCTGGTTCGCGAGCGAGGAGACCCACGGCCAGTTCACGAACGAGCGCGTGCTGAGCACGGAAGAGATCGACACGCTCGTCCGTTGGGCCGGCAGCGGCGCCCGCCGCGGCGATCCGGCGAACGCTCCGGCGCCGGTCGAGTGGCCGAGCGGATGGCTGATCGGCGAGCCGGACCTGGTGCTCGACCTGGCCGAGCCGTTCTGGGTCGACGACGACGTGAAGGATCTGAACATCAGCCTCAAGGCCGAACTGATCACCGAGGAGATGCTGCCGGACGCGCGCTGGATCAAGGCGATCGAGTTCCGCGCCGGCAGCGACGTGGTTCACCACGTCGTCGGTTCCCGGATTGCGGCCGAGGCCGAGAGGCCCGGCGCTTCGGGCCTGATCGGAGGCATCGCTCCCGGCACCGAGCCCTTCCAGCTTCCTGACGGCGCCGGCCGCCTGCTGATGCCGGGTGCTCAGCTCTACTTCTCGATGCACTACAACAAGGAGCCGGGCGTGGACACCGGCGTCTGGGATCGCTCCCAGATGGCCTTCAAGTTCCACCGCAAGGACGCGAAGATCGACCGCATCGCCAAGTGGGAAGGCGTCGGCAACAGCGCCTTCGAGATCCCGCCGGGCCACGAGAACTGGATGATCGGCGCCTCCAAGGTCTTCGAGTACCCGACCACGATCTACGGCTACCTGCCGCACTCCCATCTGCGCGGTCTGGACGCGAAGTACACCGCGTACTACCCAGACGGCACCGAGGAGGTCCTGCTCGATGTTCCGGCCTACGACTGGAACTGGCAGGCGAACTACACCTACAAGGAGCCGAAGGACATTCCGGCCGGCACCCGCATCGACGTGCTGATGACCTACGTCAACACCGAGGAGCGGAACGAGGCCACGGCGCTGGAACTCGACACCACCCGCGCCATCCGCTTCGGCGGTCCGACCACCGACGAGATGATGATCGGTTTCATCGACTACTCGGAGGATCGCGGTGACGCGCAGGTCACCGAAACCGAGGACCCTCCGGCCACTGCGACGCCGGCCGCCGGCGGCGGCGAGTAACGCGCGCGGAGGCGTGAGGAGGAGCGGGCCCCTGGGAACCCGGGTGGCGCGACCCGCGCCACCCGTGAACCAGTCCGTGCGCCCGTCATCGGGCGCACGGATGGAACCCGGGCGTCTGGCCCGCATCCGACGACTTGACCGCCGCGATGACGGCTGAACGGTTCTACGGCGCCGTCGATCTTGGGGGTTCCCACATCGGGCTGGCAATAGGGTCCGTCGACCCGGCGGCCGGCGAGTACCGTCTGGTCGCGCGGCAGAACCTCGAAGGCGGCGGCTACGACGGGTGGGCGCCGGTGCTTGACCGGATTGCCAAGGGCATCCTCGAACTGGGGCAGGAGGTCGGAGAGCGCCCTGCCGCGGTTGGCGTCGGCTGCCCGGGATGGGTGGACCTCGAGGCCGGCGTAACCCGCTTTCTGCCCAACCTGCCGACTCAGTGGCGGGACGTGCCGGTCGCGCGGATTCTCGACGAACGGCTGGGTACGCGCGTCCATCTGCTGAACGACGTGCGCGCGGCGACGCTGGGTGAGTTCACGCTCGGCGCCGGCCGCGGCGTCTCCACGATGGCCCTGTTCGCGCTTGGCACCGGGATCGGAGGCGGCGTCGTGGTGGACGGCAAGCTACGTCTGGGACCGCTTGGTTCGGCGGGAGAACTCGGCCACCAGACCGTCGACGCCAACGGACCGCTGTGCGGCTGTGGCAACCGGGGTTGCCTGGAAGCGGTAGCGTCCGGTCCGGCGATCGCCGCGGCGGGTGTACGGCTCCTGCGCTCCGGTCAGGCGCCGCTCCTGTTCGAACGGACCGGCGGCGACGCGGGGCGAGTCACGGCGGAGACCATGGGCGAGGCGGCAAAAGCCGGCGACGAGGCGGTGACCCGCGAACTGGAGCGGATCGCGGGCCTCGTCGGAGTCGCGGCGGCCAACGTCGTCGTCGCCCTCCATCCGGAGCTCATCGTGATCGGCGGCGGCGTCGCCGGCCTCGGCGCCCTGCTGCTCGACGGCGTACGGCGGGAGCTAGCTGAGCGCGTGCGCGTGTTCCCGATCGACGACGTGCGCGTCGAACCAGCCGTTCTCGGCACCGACGCCGGCCTGGCCGGCGCGCTGGTGTGGGCCGCCTCTGCTTCACGAAGCCGGTAGCCCTGCGCCCCGGAAGCCTCGTCGAGATACCACCGTTCGGCGAGCGTCAGATCCTGCACTGCGGCAGACGTCAGGCGGACAGCAAGGTTCACGCCCTGTCGGCGAAGATTCGCCGGCGGACCGCTTCCCAAGGCACCGAACGCTCCTCCGGCGGGATGTCCTCCAGAGCCGCTAGCCGGTCACGGATCAGATTCCGCTGCCACTCGGGGATCGGAATCTCGCCCGGCCTCAGACTGTCCCAGAGCTCCACCACGAGTTCGATGCGCTCCCGCGCCGGAAGGTTGAGCGCCTCTTTCTGGATCTGGGACTTGGCCAGCATGGCTTGAGCATATCGGTTTGGTCGCCGGCGTCAGCGCCGCGCGGCAGGACCATTCCAAAGTCCGACGCTCCGCGTCGGATGCGGGCAGGATGCCCGCGTTCCCAGGCTCGGAGAGCCGGTTCGGCACCGATCCATCGATCCGAGAGTGATGTCCGCACCTCCGGCCGCAGAATCATCGACTTTGGAACGGCCCTGGCGCCGCGCGGACGCTCGTTCGGACTTGAGGTCCTTCAGGGTCAGACGATTCGGACGCATTGGCCGGCGATACTTATGCGGCTGGCCGGTTCTCGGTTCGGACTGCAGTGGCGGTAGCGGTAGCCACATGCCGCCGGCGGCGGCGGAGGAGCAGTTCGGCCAGGAAGAGCAGGGTGGCCGCGGCGGCGAGCACAGGCCACAGCTCGAACCGCCGGATCGCGGTGGAGGGGCCGGGCGCCGTGATGGCGGCCACGGCGCCGGCCACGGTCTCGTGGAGCAGGCCTCCGGTGGCGGTGGCGAGTTCGGCGAGCGCGGCAATGTCGGGGGCGCCGGGGCGCAGTTCGTCGCGGGCGGGGAAGAAGATCGTGCGGCCGGGTCCGACGCTCGCCTGGGCGCCCGGTGCGCCGGTGTGGATCTCGACCCGGTAGGGCTCGATGCTTGGCGCGAGTTGCATACCCTCTTCGGGCGACAGACGGTAGAGACCGGGACCGTTGCGCTGCATCGGCGCCTCGAGGCGGCGCTCGCCGCGGAGCACGACGAGCCGTGGCGAGAGGTCGCTGGCGAAGCGCCCGCCGTCCTCGATCACGCTGAGTTCCGCTTCGAGGAGTTCGTCCCGGCGGCCGAGGCGCAGTTCCCACTCGGCGCTGGCGCGCCGGTCGGCGGCGTCGCGGACGACCTGGGCGACGAGGCGGGGCAGTTCGGGCCACCGCAGCCAGTCGCTCGCCCAGCGGGGCTCGAGGTCGGAGGTGAACATCCAGGTCTTGCCCAGGCCGACATAGCGGCTGGCCAGGATCGGGTCGCCGCCTTCACCGGTTCTTGGGCTTGCGCCGAGAATGACCTCCGCGCTGTCCTTGGCCACGGCGGCAATGCGACCGTAGAGCCGGGGTGCTTTGGCGATGTCGACTCCCACGAGCGCTTCGGACTGGCCGCGCTGCTCGACACGGATCTCCTCTTCCCGGGTCGAGTCGGGGAGCTGGTTCATCGTCTCGTCGATCAGGATGCTCTGCACCGACGAGGGATCCTCGATGGTGTAGGCGTTGCCGTCGCCCCAGTCGGCGATGTCAGCGAGCAGCTCGCGGTCGGACTCGACGCCGATGGCGACGGTGGAGACGGTGATCTCCGCCTGCCGCATGCGGAGCACCAGGCTCTCGTATTCGTCCGGGTAGGTGCGGCCGTCCGAGACCAGGATCACGTGCTTGACCTCGGACTGGACTTCCGAGAGCTGATCCAGGCAGGCCTCGAGCGCGGGATAGAAGTTGGTCTGGGCGCTGGCCTCGATGCGGTCGACGCGGTCCGAGAGCCGCTCCTGTTCGCGCACGAACTGCAAGGGGACGATCTCGTGGGTGTGCCAGTCGAAGGCGACCAGGCCGAAGCGGTGTTGCTCGTTCAGCATGCCGAGGGCGGCCTTGGCGGCCTCCTTCGCCAGCTCCATCTTCGGACCCTTCATGCTGTAGGACTTGTCGAGCGCGATCATCAGTGCGACCTCGCTGCGCTCCTCCTCGATCTCGAAGTCGAGCGGCAGCACGCGTTCGAGCGGTGAGTCCCGGTACCCCTCCTCGCCGAAGGTCGCTTCGCCGGCCACGAACAGCAGGCCGCCGCCCTCTTCCTCGACCCATTCGCCGAGCGCTTGCTGGGCCGGTCCGGGAAGGCTGGCGGCCGCGACGTTGCTCAGCAGGACGGCGTCGTACCGAAGAAGCGCGGCCGGGTTGAGCGAGGTGCGGTTCGGCGCCCTTCGGGTCACCTGGATTCCCTGAGCCTCGAGTAGCCGCTCCAGATCGCCCGAGTGGTCGGCTGGCGCCAGCAGCAGGACGCGGTGCTTGGGCGCCACGCGGAGGCTGCCGCGCCAGACCGCGCCCTGGCTCGGCGCCTCACCCTCGCCGCTTCCCAGTACGGCTTCGAACGTCTGGAGTCCCGGCTCGGCGAAGGTCCATTCAACCTCGATCTCGGTGACCCCGGGGGCGAGCGGGACGCTGTGCAGCTCTTCGGCGCCGCCATCGCGCAGGGCCAGAGGGGCCTCGGGCACGGACGCGCGGCTGCCGAGGCGGAAGACCCAGTTGCGGGGCTCGCCGGCACGCAACGGGCGCTCGTCGTCGTCTGGTACGACCGACTCGATCCAGACCGGCGGCGCCACCCGGTCGAGAACCGCCGTGTCGATGCGGAGCTCCGGATACCGGGCCGCGGTTCGGGCGGCGATGCCGCCCGTGTTCTGGCCGTCCGAAAGGAGCAGAATACGGCGGACGCGATCGGCCCGGAGCGCGGCCGCGGTCTGGCGAAGGGCGGCCTCCGGCCGCGTGCTGCCGCGGTCGAGCGTGGCGTTGCCGGCCGAAGCGGTGCTGGAGTCGGCGACTTCCAGGCGCCGCAGATCCTCCGCGCCGCCTGCGGCCGCCGCGCGGTCGGCGTACGCGAACAACCGCACCGCACCCTCCGGATCGATGCCGCGGTCGATCGCCTGGAGCGCGCGGTTCAGGCTCGCCGGCTCGACGCTGGCGGAGACATCGACCAGCACGGCGACATCGAGATCACGGCTCCTCCACGTAGCGACGGGTTCCGCGAGCGCCAGCACGACCAGCGCCAGCAGCGATCCACGCATCCAGAGCAGCCGCCGCCGCTGACGGTCGGGCCGATCGCTGCGCTGCGACCACAGCAGCACCGCGAGCGGCAGCGCCGCGAGCAACCAGAACGGCTCGAGCAAGGTCATGGGCGTGGGTGGAGCAGGCTGGCGGCCGTCGTTGAGCGAACCGGAGGCCGGAAAGTGGTCACACCATTCACACCGTGAGGCCGCGGAAGAAGGTGACCGCCTCGATGGAGGCGAGGAGAAGGCCTACCAGGGCGAGGGTGCGCCAGGACCAGGGGCGGCGGGTGTCTTCGGTGAGTTCGGCAAGGCGATCGGGGGCGACGGGTTCGAGGTCGGAGTCGTTGATCCGGGTGGCCCATTCTTCCTGGAGATTGATGGCGTCCTGGAGGCCGGTGAAGGCCTCTTCGTCGGCGCTGATGTCGCCGAGGGCGAGCCACTCGGTGGCGTTCTGGAGCAGGGCGGCCAGATCCGGACGCTGCGACAGGGGGGAGAGGTCGAGATCGAAGGCGATGACGACGGAGCGGGCCGTGAGGTCCGGCAGCGTCGGATCGGGGACGGAGGAGGCCGGCATTGGTGCCGGGTCGGCTGGGTCGCAGACGGCGATTGCGGTCAGGTTGCCGGCGGCGGCGAGGGGTCTGCAGCGGGGGTCGAGTTCGCGCACCGGGATCATGGCCGGCAGACCGAGCAGCGAGACGCCGGCCAGGATCGGGTGGTCGACTGCGACGCGGTCGATCAGGCGCAAGGCTCGGGGCGCGGCTTCGGTGGGCGAGAGTCCGCCGGCCGCCGAGGCTTCCGGTGGGTCGAGGAACAGGCTGGGCAGGGCCGGGGGCTTCGCCGGCGCGGTGCGGTGGAAGACGGCGATGTCGGCTATGACCGGTGTGCTGGCGGCGTCCCCATCGCCGGATGCTGCTGCCGGTGACTGCGCGCCGGCTTCGCCGGCCGTCTCGTCGGTTGCTGCCTGCACGGCGACGACCTCGACCGAAGGGTCCGCCTCGAAGGCGCGCGCGGCGGCCGAATCGACGAAGGAGGCTCGACTGCGGGTCTGAACGAACAGGCGCCGTTCGCTGCTCAGCCGGCTATGGCGTCGTTTGGCAGTCCGCACCGCGTCGGCGGCCGCGGTGCTGCGTGCGTCGATCAACGTGGCCCGGTCGTCCAGCGGGAAGACGTCGCCGGGGGTCTGCAGCCGCGCCGTCACCGGGCCGGGGGCGAAGCCGCTGATGTCGATCAGGGCGGTGAAGCGGTTGCCGGGAGGCAGTTCGAGTTGCCGGCGGATGCGAATCGTCTCGGAATCGGCGACCGTCAGTTCGACCGGCACAGGACTGGAGGCGTCGGCGGAGTCCGTCGCCAGCACTACGAGCAGCGCCTCCGGCTTCGCTTCGTGGCTCGGCGCCGGGCGGGTCACGAAGAGGACGATGCCGGCGTTCCTGGCCGGGGCGAGGACGGACACCGTGTGGGTCGCGGTGGCGGGGTCCGTGATCGGCCTCCAGTCAGAGGCGCCGTCGGTGAAGAGGAAGGCGGTCTCGGCGGCGGGAATCGCCGGTTCGGGGTCACTTTCCGCGTCCTCGGGATCGGAGGACGCCCGCGTTCCCAGGGTCGATCCGGAGAGGGCGAGCAGGGCCTCCGCGGGCGTCAGCGGAGTCGGGTCGGCGCCCAGCGTGAAGCGGCTGCCGGTGTCGGCAGCGGCTACGATCCGGCGCGCTTCGGCGACGGCCAGGTCGAACCGGGTCGCCGTCCCGCCCGGCAGGGCGGCGCGCATGGTGGGGGAGGAGTCGAAGGCCAGGGCGATCAGATCGCCGCCGCCGGGCTGCAGCCAGGGGGCCTGGCCCGCGGCCAGCGCCAGGCAGCCGGCCACGGTCATCGCGAGGAGCAGCGAGATCAGCCAGCGCAGGCGGTCGTCCCGTCGCCGCCGGGCCGCCAGCAGCCGCCGCCAGAGCAACGTGGAGGCCACCGACAGCGTCTGCGCCGTGGGCCGGATCAGGTAGATCGCGAGCACCGCCAGGGCGGCGAGCAGGAGTGGAAGCCAGACAGGCACAGCGAACAGCCGGCTCTAGCGTCCCCGGCTCAGCAGGCCGCGGCGAAGGGCGCCGAGGGCCAGCTCCTCGAAGCGCATCTCGACCGGCGCCTGGATGAAGGACCAGCCACGGGCAGTGCAGCGGGCGCGGATCTCGTCCCTGTGGACGTCGGCCTCGTTTTCCAGCTTGTGCAGCAGCGTGGGGGCGCCATGGACGCGGATCGTGTCGCCGGTCTCGCTGTCGACCAGCGTCGTGTCGCGGTCGAGCGGCGCTTCCAGGTCCTGGTGATCGGTGACCTGGAGGACCGCGACATCGTGGCGCAGCGGCAGCAGCAGGTCGAGACCGCCTTCCGTCGTGTCCGAGAGCAGGTCCGAGATCAGGATCACCAGACCGCGCCGGCGGCCGGCTGCGAACACCTGGCGCACGGCGTGGTCGAGCCGGGTGTCGCCGCCGGTGTCGAGATTGGCGAGAAAGTCGAGCGCGCGCCATACCTGTCGCGAGCCGTGCAGCGGCCCGAGAACCTGGTGCGCGTGGCTCGAGTAGGGCGCCAGCGTGACCCGATCGAGGGTGGCGAGGGCGATGTAGGTCAGGGCGGCGGCGATCCGGCGCGCGGCATCGAACTTGCGGCGGCCGGCGGCGCCGGGCGTCGGCGCCATGGAGCGGCTGCAGTCGAGCAGGATGTAGACCGCGAGATCGCCGTGTTCCTCGAACATTCGCAGCAGCAGGCGGTCGAACCGCAGGTACGCGCGCCAGTCGAGGTGGCGTACGTCGTCGCCCTCGACGTAGGGGCGGTAGTCCGCGAACTCGATTCCGGCGCCGAGGTGGGTGGCGCGGTGCTCCCCCTTGAAGCCGCCGGCGGGCACGCGGCGCGTCAGCAGCCGCAGGCGCTCCAGCCGGGCGAGGAAGGCCGGCTCGAAGGCGAAGGCGGAATGGTCGGCCACGGTCAGGAGGGCTCCCCCGAGGCTTTCTTCAGCCCTCGGGCACGCTGTCGACCAGATCCTGGAGCAGATCGTCCAGGTCGATCCGCTCCGCCTCGCCCTCGAAGTTGAGCAGGAGCCGGTGGCGCAGGGCTGGCAGGGCGACGGCGCGGATGTCCTCGCGGGCGACGTGGGCTCGGCCGCGGATCAGGGCGTGGACCTTGGCGCCGAGGACCATCGCCTGGACGCCGCGCGGGCTGGCGCCGATACGCAGGTAGCGGCGAACCGCCTCCGCGGGCCGGTCTCCTTCGGGCCGCGTCGCCAAGCCGAGCCGGATCGCGTAGTCCTGGACCGGACGCGCGATCGGGGCGAGGCGGGCGGCGCGCCGCATCGCAATGACCTGTTCGCCCGTCCACAGCGCGGCCGCGGTCGGCGTGTGCCCTGATGTCGTGCGGTCGAGAATCGTGTGCAGTTCCTCGGTCCCCGGGTACGACATCCGCAGCTTGAACAGGAAGCGGTCGAGCTGCGCCTCGGGCAACGGGTACGTCCCCTCCATCTCCAGCGGGTTCTGGGTGGCGAGGACGAAGAAGGGCGGCCCCAGGGCGTTCGTCACGCCGCCGACGGTGACCGTCGTCTCCTGCATCGCCTCGAGCAGGGCCGACTGGGTCTTCGGCGTGGCGCGGTTGATCTCGTCCGCGAGCACGAGGTTCGCGAAGATCGGTCCGCGCTCGAACACGAGCCGCCGGCCTCCCGTCTCGTCTTCGCGCAGGACGTGGGTGCCGACGATGTCGGCGGGCATCAGGTCCGGTGTGAACTGGATGCGGGAGAACTCGACATGAAGAGCCTCGGCCAGGGTGCGCACCAGCAGCGTCTTGCCGAGGCCGGGAATGCCCTCGAGCAGGACGTGGCCGTCGGCGAGCAGACCGATGATCACGCCGTCGACCACCTCCTCCTGGCCGACGATGACGTTGCCGATCTCGGTGCGCAGTTGGCTGCAGCGTTCGGCGAACTCGGTCAACTGCAGCGCCAGGTCGGCCGCGGTCCGGGGCTCGGCGGTGTCGTTCACTCCCCGTCCTCCCGGGAATCGTCCTCCAGCGACTCGAGGTAGCGCCGCACGGAAACGCGGTGGCGCCAGGCGATCGGATGCCGGGGCGTCGGCAGATCGCCGCTTGCGGCGGTGGGGCTGGCGCCGACGCCGGCGCTGGCGCCGCGCATGGCCACCTCCGCGGCCCGGAACTGGGTCGCGCTGGTCGTGGTCAGGGGCCGGCGTTCGATCTCCTCGTGGGACTCGAGCAGGGCCGTCTCGAGTGCCTGTTCGAGGCTGAGGGCAGGGGCGAGGAGGTCGCCGAAGGGGTCGACCATCTCGTCCTGCGGTCCGGTGCCGATGCCGGCCGTGCCGCCATCGGCCTCGGCGCTGCTGGCGCCGGGTTCTTCGCTGACCGCCGCCGCCGTTCCGCTCTCGTTGCCGGCGCCTTCGCCGTCTTCCGTCGGTTGGCCGCCGGCGCCCTCACCGGCTGCCGTTTCGGCGCCGGCCTCGGCGCCCTCACCTTCGCCCGGCGTGCCGGGGGCGTTCAGCTCGTCTTCTCCGGCACCTTCGCCGGTGTCGAGCTCGCGCATGAGGTCGGCGCCGGTCTCGGCGTTCTCTTCTCCGGCGAGGTCGCCTGCCGCGGCCTCGCCGCCTTCGGCGGCGCCTTCGGTGGCCTCGGCCTCCGTGTCGTCGCCGAGACTTCCCTGGGCGCCCTTGGAGGCCTCTCCGGCGCCTCTGCGGGCATCGTCAGAGGAATCGGGCTCGCGGACCCGGAGGGTCAGGAAGGGCAGGTCGCTGAGTCGCACATCGAACTCCGGCACGCCGGGCCGGCGACCGGGTTCCTCCTCCAGCAGCGCTGCAGCTTCGAGGCCTCGAGCGGCTGATTCCGCGCCGTCGCCAGTCATCGCCGCGGCCAGCGCCTCGCCGACGAAGGATGTCGGCAGGGCGATCGGCGCCAGGAGGACCGCGCTGAGGATGGCAGAGGCCGCCGCGCCCCGGGGAACGAGGCGGGGCGCCGCCTGCCGCGCGCCGGTCCGGTCCAGGCCCGCGACTGCGCGTTCGAGGACGAGCGCGATCCAGGGTAGCGGCCAGACAGCCTCGGCGTCGGTCTTCGCGTGCCGGTCGCCGGAGTCGGGCCCCAGGCGCTTCTGCATCTCCAGGGCGGTGGCGACCGTGTCGTGCAGATCGCCCGCCTGGTCCACGGCGCGGGCCGCGGCGGGAAGATCGCGGCCGAGCGAGGCGGCCTCGCGGACCAGCAGCGCGAGGAGGACGATGCCGCCCGCCCACGACGGCCACAACGCCGCGGCGCTGCCGTCGGCGCCGGCCGAGACGTTCAGCAGCCAGGTCGAGAGCAGCCAGAGGCAGGCGGCCGGCGTCAGCCAAACGAGCGCCGCGAGGGCGCGCCGTAGGCGGCGCCGGCGGTCGACAGCGGCCAGACGGCCCAGGAAGTCGCGGCGCAGGTCGGCCGCGGCCTGGCCGGCGACCGGGGAATCGGCTTCAGGCGGGCTCAATTCGGTTCCCAGAGCGCGATGCCGCCGGCCTGCTTGCCGATGTCGATCTGGGCGACGCGCCGGAACGCGCCGTTGTCATAGACCTCGACGACGCCGGGTTCGCCGCCGATGCCCTCGACTGTGACCAGGCTGAAGCGGCCGTCCGAGGTGATGGCCACGCCGTGCGGGATGCGCCGGGTGGTGTCGACGCGAGCCACTTCGCTGCCCGCTTCGAGATCCCAGAAGCCGACCGAATCGCTCTTCTTGTAGGTCACGACCAGCAGGCGTTCGTCGGGTGCAACGGCGGCGTTGTAGGGGCCGGGTACCGGGGTGTCCAGGCGTCGCGAGACACTCCACTTGCCGGTGTCGACCTCGTAGATCGCGTTGCCTGAAAGAGCCGTGATGTAGACGAGGCCGCCGGCCGTCGGCGGCGTGACCCAGGAGGGCTCGACCGCGGCGCCGGCGTGGGCGCTTCCGTGGCTCTCTGCGGTCTGATGATCGCCGTGGTCTCCGTGGGCGGCGCCCATGTCGGTCTCAGTACTCAGCTTGAGGCGCCGGCCGACCTCGAAGCGGAGCGCGTCGACCTCGACGAGTTCGTCGTCCATCATGTTCACGCTGTAGAGCTTCCGGCCGTCGCGGCTGAGCCTCGCCCCGTGCGGCATGGTGCCGCTCCTAAACTGCGCGATCTCGGTCATGGTCGATGTCTCGACGACGGAGATGGTGCTCGGTACGTGGTCGCCGTAGAAGTCCGAGTTGACGACGAACAGCAGCCCCGTGGTCGCGGCGATGTCGAGGGTGGCCGGGAACATGCCGACCCTTGTGTCGCCCAGCCACTCGTCGGTACCCGTGGCGTACTTGTGGATGGAACCGAAGGGGTTGCCGTGGGCGATCGAGACGTACCAGTAGCGGCCGCCGGCCGAGATGTTGATGCCGTGGGGACCCTCGATCTCAGCCGGGAAGCTGCCGACCGCGATCGTCTTGACGATCGAGGTACCGGAGGGTCCGAACCGGATCAGGGCCACCTCGTCCTCGGACTCGGCGCAGACGTAGGCGTAGTAGTTGCGGGACGGCGGGACGGGATCGGACTCGGCGCGGACCGGCGCCGGGGTCACCGTTGCGGCGGCCAGGACGAGGGCTGCCAGCGGCGCTGCCCACTGCGGCAGCCAGGACGTAGACACCGGCATCCAGCCGCTAGTGCGGCTCTCCGATGATGCGGTTCGGATCTTCGGGATCCTTCAGCTTGACCGCCCACAACCCGGAATGCCAGTCCGAGAAGAAAACGTGGTCCTTGTAGGGCTGCGGGCCCCAGACGAAGGGGGCATTGGGCACGATGGCGTCGGGATCGAAGGGCATGAACATGCCGATCTCGCGGCCCTGCCGGTAGAGATCGCCTCGCAACTCGCCCGAGACGTCGACGACGCGCAGGCCCCCGTTGTAGTAGGCGACGTAGAGGATGTCGTCCTCGATCCAGAGGTTGTGGGTCCCGGCCTCGGGCACCTGATAGCGGGCGACCTCGCGGGGGTTCTCCCAGTCGTCCCACGAGATGACGTGGATCCAGCCGGCGGCGCGGGGCGGCGCGGTGCCCGGGTCGCGTCCGATCTCGCCGTATGGGAACGCCTCGTCGCCGGCGAAGACGTAAAACGTGCCCGTCGATTCGCTGCGGTAGGGATAGGCGGCGTGGTTCCAGCCGCTGGGATAGGCGTAGCTGCCGAGCTGCACGGGGTTGTTCGGCGCGCCGCCCATGCCGGCGCCGCCGACATCGATCGCGACCACGCCGTCCTCCCAGTTCGAAGTGAAGGCGACGCCAGAGGCGACCCAGACATCGTGGATCGAGTGGCCCGGCGTGTCGAGCTCGAAGCGGCCGACGCGGTACGGCTGGGTCGGATCCTCGATGCTGATCACGTCGAAACGCCGGCCGTTCGAGAGCGCGTAGACGTGCTCGTCGTGGATGAACACGTTGTGGACTCCGCCGCGCAACTCGTCGTCGAACCGGGACAGGATGCGCACCCCGACCTGGGGCTCCGAAACGTCGAGGACGACGAAGCCGTTCTTGCGGTTCGAGGCGCCCTCACGGCTGATCACCGCGACCCGGCCGTCCTCGGAGACCTTGACGTCGTTCACGGTACGGGCGTCCACGCGGACCGCGTCGATGAGCACGATGCTCTCCGGATTCGTCACGTCCCAGACGTAGGCGTGGCCCTCGGCGCCCCAGGTGCCCGTGATCGCGTAGTCGTTGCCGTCGGTTCCTTCCCATACCCAGAGGTCGGATGTGCGGCGGTCGCTGACCTTGCCCTGGCCGATGAACTCGATCTCCTTGTTCACGCGCCGCGGCGTGACCCGGACCGGCAGGCTCGCGGAGTGATTGCCCGCCAGAGCCGTCACCGTGTAGATGCCCGACCGTTCGGCGACGAAGGCGCCCTCCTGGTCGATCTGCGCCGCGGCGCCGGGCGCCAGAATCTGCGCCGACGGTGCGCCGGCGATCAGGAAGCGTACGGGCAGTTCCTCGACCGCGTCGCCGTCCCCGTCGAGGCCGACCGCTTCGAACCAGACCACGTCGCCGGTGCGCGCGTTGTCGGCGGAGGCGGTCACTTCGAGTCTCTCGGTGGGGTTCCGGACGACGGTGATCTCGACTTCGTGGGAGGCGTCCTCGGCGGTTGCCGTGAGCGTCGTCTGCCCGGGCGCGACCAGGTCCAGGCCTCCGAAACCGTCGGGCGCCGCGACGCCGGTGTCGGAGCTCGAGTAGCCGACCTCGACATCATCCCGCTCGACTGCCGTGATGTCGATCACGCGGGCCTGAAGGGCTAAGTCGGTGCCGGCATAGAAGGCGCTGGGCAGGTCCACGATCTCGACGCTCTCCACCGGCGGGTTCGGGATCGTCACTTCCACTTCGACCCGGAGCAGCGCTTCCGCCCGCCGGGGTTCGTCCTCGACCTCCTTCGGCACCAGCGCAATGACCGTGACCTCTCCGGGACCGTGCGCTTCCACCTCGCCGGCCGGGGTGACCCCGAGCCGCCGGCGGTTGCGAGAGAAGAAGACGACGTCGACGCCTTCGATCGGTTCGCCGTCCTCGTCCACGACGGTCGCGGTCAGAGAGGCCTTGTCGCCGACCTCGAGGGTCAGTTCGGTGGGCGAGACCTGGAGCTCAGCGCCGGGCGGAACGGGCGGCTTTTCCTCGTCCGCGGCGCTGCCCTCTTCGGCGCCGTCGGCCTGGTCGGCGTCTTCTGCATCCGCCTCCTGATCAGTGGGTTCCTGGGCGGTCACCGGTAGCGCGGCGAGCAGGATCATGGCGGCGAACATCGCCAGCCAGATGGGCGGACTGGTGCGGATGAGGGTCACAGCGCTCGTTTCTCGGGGGTGCCGGGTGCGGGAGTAGAGACTCGGCGGAGTCTATCAGCGGGGTGTGCAGGGATCACGGCACCGAGTTTCGAGCCGGTGCCCCGGACCAGATCCGCGCCGATGTTCCGTCTCGGCGCCAGCACCGACGCTCCTGGAGTTCCTGCAGCACGTAGGGCATTAGCGCGCGGCGCTTCTTGACGGTGAGGACACCCGTCTCGGCGATGCCGTACTCATGCTCGTAGCAGAGCCGCTCATCGTCGGAGAGCTCGCGCGAGAGGTGGAACCGGCGCTCTTCAAATGTGTGCCAGTCAGGGTCCCCATCCAGCCCGACGAAGGCTGCCGTTCCGCGCCATGCCTCGATAGCTCGCGCGGGAACGATATCCACGTAGCGGTCGGCTAGTTGATCGCCAAAGGAATCACGGCCTTCCGACCTGTAGCCGCGCATGTGATAGCGGCCACGCGAGCGGACCAGGGCGGCGGGGGAAAACACGAACTCCTGACGGCCCGATTTCGCGGCATAGATCAAGCGAATCGTCTCCTGGTCGAGGTAGGCACCTACGATCGCGCGCGTCGGCTGCACTGGAACTGCGGCGGATAGCGATAGATCGTGCCCGCTGCCGGGCGGTACAACCGCCGAGAACGGGTTTCCTGGGCAATAGTCGGCTGTCAGAAGCAAGGCGAAGGCGATGGCAGGATCGGCGACCGATGGGCCGGGGTCGAAGTCCTCCGCAGGGACGAGACGCCGCTCGGCACCCGAGCGACGGTAGGGCGGCAGCAGGCCTCCCGCTCTCCAATGCGAGAGGAGGCTTCTCGCCGTGCGCTCGGAGACTCCCACGAAGTCCCGAACCTCGTTCGCTTGGAGGTGGCCTCGCCAGAACAACATCGCAGCGGCGAAGCGACGGGCAACTCGATGGTCGATCCGCATAGATGAGTCGTCCGCGTTTCTAAGCTGCAACTATTGCAGTTTACAACCGGCGAACAATCGGTAGTATGCCGCTCTCCACAGGGCCATTCAAGGGGAGACTGAGAATGCGAGTAAGGATGACCGCGCCACGAGGCGAATCGGTGCGTGTGCGATTCTTGGACAGTCTGCACGGGGCCCTCGTCAACGCATGGACCACTTGCGGGGCCCGCGGGGTCGAGGTGGTAGGCCACGACGCTGGCAACTGGTCGTTCGGTGCGGTCGGGGTGGCGACGGGCAGCGGCTTAGTTCTGAAGTCCTTGGTGATTGGAGCGGAGGGAAAGCCGCTTGAGCCGGTTCTTCGCCGTTTACTTCCCGAGACCGTTCGGAAAAACTCGGTCAACGGCGACATCGTGGACCTTGCCTCGTGGGACGTGGCCGTCGAGAACCCTCCGGTCGTCTGCGAACCGGGCCAGACGGCAACACTACCGACGATCATGCTCTCGCCGCTTGCCTTGTCGGTCCGTGGTCAGAAGGGGCGCTGGCACGATGATCTGAGGGAGGCCGGTCCTCACCTGGAGGCAGCGGTCAACTTTCGCCTGTCACGCCTGACCGGCCGCAATGTCACGCTGAAGGTGGAGCCGGACAAGCTGTTTCTGCGAGCCAACCCGCGGCATTCGACGCGGGTGCGTGTCCGAGCTATTCGCGGTGGCGCGCCGGCGTTCGTGATTGGCACGATGTGCCCCCTGTGCATCGAGGGAACGATCGAGGATCTGCGTTCCGCTTGGGCTCTCGGAATTGGTGAGAAGAATCGCTATGGCTTCGGCTGCGTCGGATACGCGGGGAGTTCGCGGTGACCGCTCACCCCCAGGACTTCGCACACCGAACGGCCAAGGATGTCTACTACACCTTCCTGGATGAGTGCGTCGTGCCCCGAGTCGGTGAGGATCGCGAGGGTCCCGTCCCCAAGGGGAAGGTCTCCGGGACGAAGATCGACGGGAGGCCCGTCCGGCTGGTGACGATCAGTGGCAAGGGAGGTTGGTCGGCCGACCCGGGACTGGCGGAAGGGTGGAGCCTTAGCAACAACATCAGCCTGCTCGACCACTTGTTGTCGGTAGCTCGCGGAGCCCTGATGTTCTGGCTTGCCGACGCTCTCCGTGAATGGTCGGGCGAGGGGGATATGGCGGAGATCAAGCGGCGGGCCTATGCGCTGGTCTGTATTGCTTTCCTCCATGACATCGACAAGGACCTCGGCTTGCGGCGCGGCGATGAGATCGGTGTTGCCGCCGTAGCCGAGCGGATGGACCGCTACGGGATCGACGAGTTCCTGAGGAACCGCGGCATCCGAATTTCGCCTGCCGCGATGCTGAACTACATCGAAGAAGTCGAGGGCACCCAAGCCGCCCGAAGCCGCGCCGCGCCGGAGTATGACCGGGGAATTGCGGCGGTGTGCCGCTACGTTGAGCTCGCCGACAAACTGGAAGGAGCGTTCGCGAAGCGAGGAGAAGGGGTCGATGGCGCGCTCTCTTGGCTCGATCGCTGGCCCGGACTTCGAAACAGCGCCTTCAAGGAGTGGCAGAAGGTGGAAGTCCATGATCACCTTCACCCCTTTCTGCTCGATCGTCTTCAGCGCGCCCTCTCCAACGTCTGCAGGGAAGTCACCGGCAGCCTTCCTCTCATCGAGATCGCCCATGATGGGCGACTGCTTTGTCTGATCCCCCAGGGACACGCTCGTGCCGTGAGGGAGCGCGGCCTCGACCGTTTCTTGGGCGACCTTCCCTACGGCCTCCGCTTCGCCATTAACAACCGGCTGGCCTGCGGGTTCGTCGGGGGAACCGCATCGTGGGAAGCATGTCGCAGGGTTATGGAACCGCGCGACTGGCGCGGCGGCGGCTTCGTCAATCTGCTGGCGCTTCCCCGGTCGTTCGCCCGAGACCACCGCGTGGAGATCGAGCGGCTGTTCGAAGCTGCCGGAATGGCGGCGTCCTGGGGATCGCTCGAAGATAGTGCCGTTGGCGCGACTGCGAAGCCGGCGCTCGATGATCCCGGCGGTGACTTGTGCGACCTGGACATGGAGCCGGCGCACGCGTTGGCGTTCCTCGCCATCGCCCTCAACCACACCGATAAAACGGGCAAGACGTCGGCGCCCAATGCGAACTGCCGGGAAAGCGAGTTGGTTGAGCGTCTGCAGGCCGAGGGCAAGGAGCCGCCCGAGTTCGTTGCCGCTGTTTCTGTGCAGGGCGGTCGTACACGCCGTGTCGTGCTCGCGCTGCGGGCGGTCGGCGTCGTGTGGAAACTGGCGGAAGATGACCCGGACGGCGCACAGGAGCTTCTGAATGCCATCGTTGGGCGTGATGGTCTGGTCGGGCTCTGGCTCGAAGGCGGCGAGGGTAGAACAGGTCTTTCGCAGCAGATCAAGGACACGTCGAGCGACATCTTGGAGTCGCTGCGGCAGCGATTCTCTACCTACCTGAACGGTAGTCTCGTGCGACGGTTCGACGACGATGCCGCGGAAAAGCGCTGCATCCTCTGCAACGAGCCGGTCGGCGCGGCATGGCGTGTCGATACCGCCTCCCGCGCTCACGGCGTCAAAGTGTCGGCGTTCTCCGGTCGTGACGGGCGCAACGACCACTTGGCGGCCCCGGCCGGCGATACCCACCTGTGCCCTGTGTGTCTTGCCGAACTCCAACTGCGGCAAGACGCGCAGGAGGAGTTCCGGGGAAGCGGAGACCTGCCCCCGCTCGTCTCGTCGCCGGTGGCAACCGGGCTATTCGGCGGAATGGCGTTCAAGGGTGAGGATACGGACGTATCCATGGGGCTGCACGATCTGAACCGGCTCGAAGTCAAGAAGGGCAGCGTCTACCAAGGGCTCGACTGCCAGACGCGGCGTATCCGTATCGCGCGGCTGGAGACGCTACCGAACAAGGACAAGGACTTGGTGACGCAACTCCACATGACCTTGCGGGCCGCTGGACGCCTCGGCCGCCCTATCCACATCTTCCGCGGTGCTCCGCGTCGGCACCCTGCGATCTTCTACTCCGATTCGCTACCGATGTGGCTGGAGCGCCTCCTCGGTGGCGACTCTCTGCGCATCGAGCAGATTCCTAGCGCCCTCGCCAAGCTGGAACTGTTCTCTGCTCTGGCCGGTGCAAACGGACTCGGCATCGAGTGGGCCAAACAGCTTGCCGATCCCGTCCCGACGGTCAGGCTTGGTGTGTTGTGCGTCGCGTGGGCGCACTCTGCAGCCCAGCGAGACGGTGGTGACCGGAAACACTCATGGTCACGGATCGGGGACCAAACCCGCGAGCAGGCGCTTGCGATCATGAAGAACACGGGAGGTGAACGCGTGACGCTGAAGAACAACAATGACCCTCTAGTTCGACTGGCGTGGCTCGCTAGCCGGATTCAGAGACGACGCAGCTCTCGAGACGCCACGAACAAGCAGATTCTGTGCTGGAAGACCGCTCTGGACTTCTACCCGGCTGCCGAACGCTCGACGACACGGGACACGGCTGCGCTGATCCTGGGCCTCGCCGGAACACTTGAGGAAAATCTCTTGCGCGGCAAGAACGACGCGGCCGCGAGGAAGTACCGAGACGACCAACCTCTTGCCCAGGCCTGCATCGAGTTCGCGACCCACTTCGCCGAGGAGGTTTGGACGAAGGTCTTCAAGTCGAAGGAGCCAGCCTCCCAGGAACAGAGACGGGCAGCGGCGATCTACCGCTTCGCCCTGCTGGAGGTGTACAGAGAACGCGGCATCTCCGAAGTCGAGGCCGACGCGCCCATTGACAGGTCCCGGACGTCCTGACGTGTCCAACCAAACCAACAAGGAGACGACGATGCTCGACAAGTTCATGCACTACCTCAATGATGGCGATCTCGTTGAAGACATGGTCACCGCGAGCGGCAAGGCTACCTACGTGATGCCAAGGCGCCGCAACGCCGGCCACCTAGCCATCGCCTTGATTCGCGAGATCGTGGCTCCCACGGTTTTTCGCAATGCCGAGGAGGAGATCACGGATATTCAGGACCGTGATGGCGTCCGGCGTGTCCGTGCGACGCCAAGCAAGTTCAAGTTTGGCGAGCGAGGACGGGGCCTGCTCGTCCTGCGGGCATGGGACGTCGGCGGGCGATCGCCACAGAACCGCACCGCAGTCGGCGACATGATGCCCATCCGGGATGCGTTCGACCTGAACACGCTCGTGTTCGGGGACTCTGCCATGTTGGGGGCGCGCGTGTTGCCCGTGAAGGCTGCGGTCCAGTACTCCGACGCGCTGAGCGTCGCACCGTACCGAGACAGCGTGGGCGAGAGCTTTCACCACCGCGGAGATGAGACCGGAACCCTATGGGACGCCGAGAGCAAGAAGAATACTGACAACCTGTTTACGCGCCACTACGTGCTGCCCGGCAGTCTCCTCGTGCAGGTCCTCACGAGCAATGGCCGGCAGCTTCCACCTGTCGGCTTCGATCACTTGCTCCTCAGCCTCGGTCTTGCCGGATCTTACGGAGGGCAGACGTCGGTTACCGGGGTCAACGTACGGACCCATATCGCAGGCGTGTTCGCTTCACGGTTCGAGAAGGCGATCTCGTCGCCGTACGAACTGCTGCGAAAGATCCCGATGACCGACTCGGTAGAGGAACTCAAGTCCGCCATCACGAAGGCGATGGCTGGGAACTACCAATCCCACGCCGGTGGGAACGAAGCGTCAACTCACCAACGGCGGCTCGTCGAGGCCTTCGAGAAGGACGATCCGGCCTTGCGGGAACGATATGAGGCTGCCGCTGCCTCTGTTGCCGACATGTTCGAGCAGTACTTCATGCCCAGGAGAGCGTAAGACGTGGCGGGCGCGCAAGAAACCTACCGGCTGACTACGTTGGCACCTTGGGCGTGGCACGGAGTGGCCGTCCCCTCAGGCACCGCGACACTCCAGGATGTCGTGACGGACACAGCGGTTGCCTTTGCGACGGCGTTCGCCCTTGGCATGGGACTACGTTGTCCGTGCCTCCCCGAAGCACCCGACTATCGTGGCCACCTTTCCTCGTTGCCGTTCAAGACGTCGCTGTTCTTAGGGCGGGACAACCGGCTCAACCGGCCCCTGGCGCGCCGCTTGACCTTGGACGCTGAATGTGGCCTGCCGAAGAGCATCGAGAGTGCCCGCAAGAGTGGAAACATCAAGGACTACTACCACGTCCAGGAAGTCGCTGTGGGCTCTGTCTTCCACGGCTCCTTCCTGCACGCGGACCCACTGGTCCTCGCGCAGGAAGCCTACGGTGAGCGGGTCGACCAGCTCGTCCTCAGACTTGGCCTGGGCCGCGCGGGCATCGGTCTGCTCGAGCGCTGTGCGCCAGGGTGGGACATCTGCCTGAACCTGCACACGGCCCGGCTGTTCGACCCGGAGGTGAGGCTCGAGGCAGGGCCGTACCTCCTTCACAACATCCAGCCCAGTCGGCCACTGGAACAAGGCGAGGCGCTGAGGATCTCGGCAGACTGGAGATAGATCGAGTTCTATGCTCATCCGGGCCCACGCGGTGCCGATGCTGGCGAGTGGCTTGTCGCCGATGCAGGAACGCCTGCTCCGCTCTGAGAAACTCGTTCGCCTTGTGTCAGCGCCGACCGGTTCCGGAAAGTCCTATGCCTTCATGCGGGCCGTGCTCGATGAAGAGGCGCGCGTCCTCTTCATCGTTCCTACGAAGCGGCTGCTGCAGAACCTGATAGAGGATGCTCGGGGTCAGGCGCGTGAGAAACTGGGGGAGCGCGGGTGGGCCGAGCGCCAGATCGAGGCATGGATAGAAGAGCGAATCCTTGAATGGTCGGGCAATCAGGTGGGCGCTGCGCGCGAGGGTCTTCCCGCCGTGCGGGTCAGACAGTTGCTCAACGTCGGGGCACCTTCGGATGCCGGCGTCGTATTCGCGATCCCCGAGGTCGTGGTCAGCATGATCTCGGGCGTTCGAGTCAGAGGTGCGGGGGCTATCAACCCCTTCTTCTATCTGCGCGCCTTCGACCACCTGGTCTTCGACGAGTTCCACACGATCGACGACCGTTCCTTCGGCCTGGCCGCTTTGTTCGCGCTGTTGGCTGTCGAGGAGCGACAAGGGAAGGTGTCGTTCTTGTCGGCGACGCCGATCGACGTCACCAAGGTTCTTGAACGGCTGGGAGTTGGATCAGGCGACATTGAGCAGATTTCCGAGGAAGTGGTCACGGGCCATCCGCCGGACCATCGCCCAATCCACGGCGACGTGACGCTCGGCTGGAGCGAGAGCTCTATCGTCGAAGCACTGAGTTGCAACTTGGAAACGGTGCAGGCATCGATTTCCGAGGGCGGCACGGTGATCGTCATCTACGACTCCTTGCAGCGCCTGAAGGTGGAGGAACCGGCGATAAGGGCGATGCTGTCTGGAATCGGAGTCAGGGACGAGAACGTGCTTTCTATCAACTCAATCGACGACTCGAGGAGGAAGCCCGGCGAGCCGCGCCGAGGCAGACCCTATACGGACCCGCGTGAGTACGCGGTGCTGCTCTGCACGTCCTCGGTCGAAGTCGGCGTCACGTTCCACAGTACGCTCATGGTCATGGATCCTGGTCACAGGCTCGCGAGCTTCGTGCAGCGCGTCGGACGAGTCTCGCGCGGCATGAGGAACGGGCGCGTCATCGTGTCCATTCCCGAAGGTAGACGCAATCGCCATGCCTGGACGCGGAACATCGCAGCGATGATCGAGAGGTCCGATGCGATAGATGTCCGGACGTTCACCGCAGAGATTCTTCGCGACGCGCGACGCCGTCTCGAACCTACGCGCAGAGAAACGAAGACAGGCCCCACCGCGGAGGGATCGGCAGTTCCGTTCTTTGGGCGCGCGTCTTGGCGAGGCGCGTTCTGGGCGGCGCTGTTTGTTGTGGCTGTCCAGCGGACCAGGATGGGGGTGCAGCGGGGAGCGAGGAATCGTCTGCACGGGCTGTCGCCGGGGATCGTTGAGTTCGTCAACGCGAAGATCACGGAGATTCTGTCCGTCAGGGAGGTCAACGACTGTCTGCCTTTGCGAGCTCAGCCCCACAAGGCGTGGGTCGATGCATTGTTTCGTATGGCCCTGGCGTACCGTGACATCGGGGCCACGATCGAGGTCGTCGATCCGAACGGCGACCGCAGGACGGTGCAGGAGTCGTTTCTTCGTCGGACAACGGATGTCCTGGATCGGTTCGTTGAGGAGTACGAGGATGGGGCGAGAGTCGTGCGTCTACTACGGTGCGGGCTTGACGAAGAGATACGCTTGGGGAGGCAGGGCCGTGGCGCCGGCCGGCTGAGCCTGCACATTCGGTCGCCCGTTGACGAGGGGAGCTTCTCTGTGTCGATTCGTGAAAGCGACAGGGGCACGGAGAGGCTCAACACGAGACTGGTCAGGGAGTGGCGGCATCGGTTCGACCGCTTCATTCCCGTTCAGGGCGAGGGCAGCGACGATCCCCGTCGGCGCGTGGTGGCGGCAGCGACCGCGCTGGTCGAACGGCTCGGTGCACCGCCCTTGGAGGAGGACTATGACGATCATGGAGAAGTCGGCGCTCCTGCGTGAGCTGGCCGAGGAGCTTGAGCTGCACGGCCTCTACTTTCAGCATGTCGCCCTGTGCCGGCGGCGCGCGTGGCTTCACCTGGCCGGCGCCACTCATGTCGCGCGCAACCGGAGGGCCCAGCGGGGTCTGGCATTGCATCAGACGGAAAAGAGGGCGGGCGATGTTCCACGGGGCCTCGGTATCGCGCCCGACGCCATAGATTTTGACCAGCGCCTCGTGATTGAGCGGAAAGGTAGTGGCGGCGCGAGTGACGCAGTGTCTCGTCAGGCGCTGTTCTATGCGGCGTTCATGACCGCGGCGACTGGGACGATATGGCGTGCGGAAGTTCAGGTGTATGGCACTCGACGCAGGGTGACCCATCGACTGACGGAGACTGTGCTCGATCAACTGATCGTGGACGCGCGGTACGCCCGTGACCTGTTGGCGGGCGATCCGCCCGTGGCTCGCGTCCTGCCGTTGTGCGACAGTTGTAGCTGCCACGACCTGTGTTGGGATGCCGAGGGTGGGGACGAGACATGGACGTAGTGGTCATACCGCGGGACGCTCGGCTGAGCCGACGCGAGAATGCCCTGGTGGTGGTTTCGGATGCTGGCCGTGTGCCTATTCCCCTTAGCGGCGTGAACCATGTTGTCTGTATGGGGAACGGCTCCATCTCTATTCCTCTGCTCAAGGCAATGGCGCGAAGAGGAATACGGTTCTCGGTATTGGATGGCTGGGGTGGCTTCTTGGGCGCGTTTGAGCCCGAGGACGACACGCCGTCCGGGCGGGTACGTATTGGGCAGGCGTCGTTGTTCCTGAATGAGGACGAACGCCTGAGAATCGCGGTGGCCATCGTTGGCGCGCAGGTGAGGTCGATGCGTGGGCTTCTCCAGCGCTATCGACGAAACGGTACTGGCGCTCTGGAGCCGCCGTTGAATGCGTTGGATGGGGTCGTGGCCATGGTCGAACGAGCGGATGGCGTCGAAGCCCTGAGAGGCGCCGAGGGACAGGCCCGCGCTTGTCTTCACGATTCGTTCGGGCGGATCGCACCGACGGCGCGCATGAAGCGGAGGGTCCGGCGGCCTCCGCCGGATCCCGTCAACTGCCTGATGTCGTTCTTCAACATGTCGTTGTATGCGGCGTGTGCGGGCGAGTTGGCGAAGACTCATCTTGACAGGAGCATTGCGTATCTTCATGCACCAGGAGTTGGGCGGCGTTCGTTGTCGATTGACATGGCGGAGACCTTCAGACCGATTCTGTCGGACGCGTTGCTGCTGGCCATGTTTAGGCGTGGCGAGGTTAACGCATCCTGGTTCGATTGGACGCCGGGAGTCTGTCTGCTGAGCGAGAAGGGCAGGACCAAGGCGAGTAGGCGTTTCTGGACGCGCATAGAGGAGCGAATTGGCGGTTCCACTCTGCGGCAGGCGATTCACCGCCAGTGTCTTTCTCTGGAACGGGCGGCACTTGGCATCGGGGAGTTCAAGCCGTTCGTATGGAGAGGATGAACCATGTTCGTGGTGGTGACCTACGACGTGCCGGCAAACCGAACGGAGGTATACCGGAAGTTGCTGAGAGAGTTCCTCGTGCATGAACAGGCATCCGTGTTCATGGGCGATCTGCCAGAGTCGGCGATTGTCAGATTGACTGCGAAGATCGCGGACAAGATCGAGCCGAAGGACCGCGTACTGAAGCTTGTATGCCGGAACCGGCACAACGTGGCCATCCAAAGGCTGAGCAAGGATGCACGGGGCGGGCCGATGAGCCAGGTAGATCATGAGTGGCACGGTAGGGACTGGTCTGTTCTCTAATGCGAGAGCTCTTGCGCCTGAGCGGAAGACTATCGCTGGTTGCGCGCTCAGGCGCAGATCCTGGCCGTCCCAGGGTGTTTCTGCATGCTCTTCGTGAGTTCCGAACGCAGATAGTCGAAGGAAGAAGGAGAGTTCCCGATCCCCATGAGGGGTAATGAGTCGGTCAGGTCGGAGTGCGTCGGCATCTGCCGCTGCGGTTCCCGATCCCCATGAGGGGTAATGAGTCCCTGCACATGCGGGGCCTGGACGCCGCCGAGGGCCGCGTTCCCGATCCCCATGAGGGGTAATGAGCGGTACGCCCTTCGTGGAACAGTGAATGACGCCTAGCGTTCCCGATCCCCATGAGGGGTAATGAGCCATCGCCTTCGCCGCCGTTGCCGGCGTCTTGTGGGTTCCCGATCCCCATGAGGGGTAATGAGCCCGAAGATGTGGGAGGCCCTGCGGGATCTGAGCTGGGTTCCCGATCCCCATGAGGGGTAATGAGGGAGCCGATATCGCCGGGGCCGCGTCCGAGTCGATCGTTCCCGATCCCCATGAGGGGTAATGAGGCACGGATCCGCGACCTGAGCGGATACCCATTGGGCGGTTCCCGATCCCCATGAGGGGTAATGAGGCACGGATCCGCGACCTGAGCGGATACCCATTGGGCGGTTCCCGATCCCCATGAGGGGTAATGAGTTGAACTCAGTCGGCGAGTAGTCCTGCACACAGAGAGCAACGTTCCCGATCCCCATGAGGGGTAATGAGAACTATGCGGTCGGCCAGGAGTTCGACCTGATCGTCAGTTCCCGATCCCCATGAGGGGTAATGAGCAGGGCATGGCCGCTGTCATCTGCGATGCTGAAAGTGTTCCCGATCCCCATGAGGGGTAATGAGTTGTGCCTCATCCGCCACTGGGACGACGAGCCGTGGGAGGGTTCCCGATCCCCATGAGGGGTAATGAGACCAAGCCGCGACCCTCCAGCCGCGCCGCGTACTCCGCGTTCCCGATCCCCATGAGGGGTAATGAGTAGGAGAAGCATCCCAGGAGGAGGCGTGCGACGGCGGCGTTCCCGATCCCCATGAGGGGTAATGAGTAGGAGAAGCATCCCAGGAGGAGGCGTGCGACGGCGGCGTTCCCGATCCCCATGAGGGGTAATGAGTCGTCGACCGCCTGGTCGATCAGGCACCGGAGGATCGTTCCCGATCCCCATGAGGGGTAATGAGCGGACGCCCGGCACCTGGATTGCGCGCTAGAGCGGCGTTCCCGATCCCCATGAGGGGTAATGAGCGCAACGGCGGACGGATGCCCGGCAAGTCGATCCCGCCCGGTTCCCGATCCCCATGAGGGGTAATGAGACACACGGCCACCCCAGAGGGTCATCCTCCTCGGGGTTCCCGATCCCCATGAGGGGTAATGAGTCAGCCTTGACCATGACGGTGAATTCTGTGGTCAGAGTTCCCGATCCCCATGAGAGGGGTAATGAGCACTTCTCCGCTGCCCGATGGGACTCACAGAATTCCGAGTTCCCGATCCCCATGAGGGGTAATGAGAATCAAACAACCTCCCCAAACGGAGACACGAAGATGAGTTCCCGATCCCCATGAGGGGTAATGAGTCGATCCAGCGCGAGAATGACTTGCCGCGTAACCCAAGTTCCCGATCCCCATGAGGGGTAATGAGTTGGTGATGTCGGCGTCACCCTGCTCCATGTGACGCGTTCCCGATCCCCATGAGGGGTAATGAGGGAATGCAGCCCACAGTGGCTTCCCGCGTGCTCAAGCGGTTCCCGATCCCCATGAGGGGTAATGAGTCAGGGTCGTCAACGATGGTGCCCGGAGGCATGTAGGTTCCCGATCCCCATGAGGGGTAATGAGACCGATAATCGTAGGCGGTAGCCGACGCGCGCACGATCCAAGTTCCCGATCCCCATGAGGCGTAGTGAGGTAGCTGCAGACACCGCCGTCGCGGCCGCGGAATCGAGGATGCCGGCGAACCTCTACGTCGACCACCGTCCCAAGGCCGCTATTTCGCCGGCAGCGCCGGCGGTTGGTGGCGAAGGGTTGAGCCGCACGGTGTGGCCTTGAATCCGGCGACTCCTCCCGGGAACTCGATTGCGCTTGAGCGCCGCAACCCGTGGGCCGCTGGCGCGCTGAACCTACATGTGGATCGGCCGGCCGTGTACCGCCAAGGCGGCTTCCTTGACCGCCTCGGCGAGCGTCGGGTGGGCGTGGGAGGTGCGGAAGAGATCCTCCGCCGAGGCCCCGAAGCTGATCGCCGCCACCGCCTCGGCAATCAGGTCGCCGGCGTGGCTGCCCAGGATGTGGACGCCGAGCACCTCGTCCGTCTCGGCGCCGGCCAGGATCTTGACGAAGCCCTCCAGGCTGCCGGTGGCGCGGGCGCGGCCGATGGCGCGGAAGGGGAACGTGCCCTTCCGGTAGGCGACGCCGGCTTCGCTGAGCTGCTCCTCCGTCTTGCCCACGGACGCGACCTCGGGTTCGGTGTAGACGACCCCGGGGATCGCGTCGTAGTCGATATGGACGTAGCCGCCGGCGATGCCCTCGACGCAGGCCGTGCCCTCCTCCTCGGCCTTGTGAGCCAGTTGGGGGCCGCCGATCACGTCGCCGATTGCGAAGACGCCGGGCGTGGAAGTGGCGAAGCGCTCGTCGACCTGGATGTAGCCACGGTCGTCGGTGGCGACGCCCGCTTCCTCCAGACCCAGATCGTCGCTGATCGGTTTGCGGCCGACCGCGACCAGGACGCGATCGCATTCGATCGGGTCGGCGCCGTCGATCTCGACCACGCAGCGGTCGCCGGCCTTGCCGGTCTGGACCGAGGCCCCCAGGACCCGGCTGCCGAGCCGGATGTCGAGACCCTGGCGGCTGAAGATCTTCCCGGCAGCCGCGGCAATCTCGGCATCGGCGCCGGGCAGGATGCGGTCCAGGTACTCGAGCACGATGACCTGCGAGCCGAGCCGGTTCCAGACCGCGCCGAGCTCGAGGCCGATGTAGCCGGCGCCGATCACGACCAGGCGCTCGGGCGCCGCGTCGTACGCCAGCGCCTCCGTGCTGGTCCCGATGCGGTCGCCGTCGAGTGCGATGCCGGGAAGGGTGGCCGGACGGGAACCCGTGGCGACGATCACGTTGCGGGCCTGGATCGCCTGCTCGCCGTCCGCGGTCGCCACCGCGACGCTCCGCAGTCCCCCGCTGAGTTCGCCGAGCTTCGCCCGGCCCTGGATGTGCTCGATCTTGTTCTTCTTGAGCAGTGACGAAACGCCGCGGGTCAGGGTCGTCACGACCCGGTCCTTCCGCTTCAGCATCGCCGCAAGGTCGAGCCCGATCTCTCCCGCCACGCCGCCGTGCACCGCGAGTTCGCTGCGCGCCGCGACGAGCCGCTGGCTCGACTCGAGCAGCGCCTTGCTCGGAATGCAGCCCACCCGCAGGCAGACACCGCCCGCCGCCGGGTGCTCGTCGACCACGGCGGTCCGGAAACCGAGCTGCGCCGCGCGGATCGCGGCCACGTAGCCCCCGGGCCCGGCGCCGATGACGGCAAGGTCGAATGTGCTATCGGTCATGTGATGTCAGCTTTCGGACTTGACGCCGGGTACGACGAACGCCCCAGGGATAGCCGTGTCCAAGGTGGCGAGCACGGCGCCGTGCGCGGCCGCCAGTTGCACCAGATGGGCGTCGGTCGTCTGGGATGCGTGTCGGCACCAGTCGGGGAAGTCCCGGGCGGCGCTATCGTCGGGAAGAAAGGCATGGGCGGCACCCAGCGAGAGCAACATTCCTGCCAGCGTGTCGGCAGCCTCCGCGACCGTCACGCTGCCTCCGGTACGCTGGACCGATACCCGCACGAAACCGAGTTCGGGGATCGCCGACGTCAACAGCTTCGACTCGAGTTCTCTGCGAGTGGCTGCGATCCATGTCGCCGTGCGTTCGTACGCAACGTGATCGGACCAGCCCCACGCGACGAGAATGTTGACGTCCAGCAAGTACTTCACGGGAAGTCGGAGAGCAGATCGCGCACAATCTCCGTGGAGAGCGGAGGCAGGTGCTCGGGAGCGTTGAAGATCTTTGCACCGGTATGGCGGCAGCGGACCGTCCGGGGTTTCTCAGGCGGCGCCAGGGCGAGGCGCGCCCGGCGGCGAAGGAACTCCGACACGCTGACCCCTTCCCGCTTCGCCTGCAGGCGGATTGCCCGCGCCTCGTGTTCGTCGACCTTGAACGAGATCGTGCTCATGCGTATTACGGTATTACCCCGGTGCCGCGGGTGTCAACCGCTCTGACACGGCGGAGAGGTCCGCCCACGAGGCCCGAACATCACCGCCGGTCTGCTACACCTCGATCAGCATCCTCGCCGGGTCCTCGATCGCTTCCTTGATGCGGACCAGGAAGGTCACCGCCTCGCGGCCGTCGACGATGCGGTGGTCGTAGGTCAGGGCGACGTACATCATCGGCCGGACGACGATCTCGCCGTCCTGGACAACGGGACGGTCCTGGATCGCGTGCAGGCCGAGGACGCCGCTCTGCGGAGGATTGATGATCGGCGTCGACAGCAGGGAACCGAAGATGCCGCCGTTGGTGATCGTGAAGGTGCCGCCCTGGAGTTCGTCGATCCGGATGCGCCCGGTGCGGGCTCGGCCTGCGAAGTCGGCAATCTGGGACTCGATCTCGGCGAAGGACATCCGCTCCGCGCTGCGCAGGACCGGCACCATGAGGCCGCGGTCGGTGCTGACGGCGATGCCGATGTCGTAGTAGTTCCGGTAGATGATGTCGGCGCCGGAGATTTCGGCGTTCAGGCGCGGGAAGCGGCGCAGGGCGTCGACGACCGCCTTGACGAAGAAGGACAGGAAGCCGAGCCGGACATCGTGACGTTTCTCGAAGTCGTCCCGGTATTGCGTCCGGAAGTCCTTCACCGCGGACATGTCGATCTCGTTGAACGTGGTCAGGAGAGCGGCCTGCTGCTGGGACTCGACCAGCCGTTCGGCGATCCGGCGGCGGATCGGGGTCATCGTCACCCGTTCCTCGGCGCGTGCGCCGGCCGGCGCGGATGCGGCCGGGGGCGCCGGTCGCGGTTGGACGGGCGCCGCGGGAGGCGCCGGTGCGGCCCGGGGCGCCGGCGCGGGAGAGACGGGGACCGGATCGACGGTCGGGCTCGGCGCGGCGGGCGCCGGCTCTTCCGCTTCGCGGGAGGCGAGGTAGGCAATCACGTCGCTCTTCAGCAGCCGGCCGCCCTTGCCGGTCGAGGGAATGGCGGCGGCGTCGAGGTCGTGCTCGGCGATCAGGCGCTGCGCCGCGGGCAGGATGCGTAGCGGCTCGTCGGCTGGTGGGGCCGCCGGTGCCGCGGGCGTGCTTTCGGCAGACGGCGCCGCACCGGCGAGCAGTTCCGCCTGTGCGCCGACGGCTGCCGTAGCTGCGGGCTCTGACGCCGCGACGCTTACAGCCGGCGCTGCGGCCGTGGCGGTCGCGCCCTCCTCGATCCGAGCGATCACGCCGCCGACCGGCACGGTCTCGCCTTCCGCGCACACGATTTCGGACACGACGCCGGCTACCGGCGACGGCATCTCGACGGTCACCTTGTCCGTCTCGAGTTCCACCAGCGGCTCGTCGCGGCCGACGGCTTCGCCGGCCTGTTTGATCCAGCGCACGATCAACGCTTCTGTGATCGATTCGCCGATCTCGGGGATCGTGACTTCGTACGTCATCCGGGGTGCCTTCGCCGAGTTCTTACGCTGATTCGACCGAGTCGGCGAACGCCGCCTCGATCAGTTGCTGCTGCTCCAGCTTGTGGCTGCTGGGCGAACCGGTCGCCGGGCTCGCCGACTGGGGACGGTAGACGGCCGAGAGGTGCCGGCCGCCCATCAGAAAGCCGAAGTTGAGCCGCAGGTAGGACCAGGCGCCCATGTTCCGCGGTTCCTCCTGCACCCAGCGAACCTTCGCATCGGCCGGGAACTCGGCCAGCGCCGCGTCGAGTTCCTGTTTCGGAGCGGGGTAGAACTGCTCCATGCGCAGGATCGCGTGATCGTGGGCGCCGACCTGCCGGCGGTGGGCGTCCAGGTCGTAGAAGATCTTGCCGGAGCAGAGCAGGATGCGGCGGACCTTCGCCCTCTCCTCGTCGGTTCCGAGCGCCGAGTCGGACAGCACGGGCTGGTAGCGGCCCTGGGCCAGGTCGGCCAGCTCCGAGCCGACTTCCTTGCGGCGCAGCAGGCTCTTCGGGGTAAACGCGATCAGCGGCTTGCGCTGGGCCCGCTCCACCTGCCGGCGCAGCAGGTGGAAGTACTGTGCCGGCGTCGAGGGGTAGACGATCTGGACGTTCTCTTCGGCGGCCAGCAATAGCCAGCGCTCGATCCGGGCGCTCGAGTGCTCGGGCCCCTGCCCCTCGAAACCGTGGGGCAGCAGAAGGACGAGGCCGCTGAGCCGGTTCCACTTGTCCTCGGCGCTGGTGATGAACTGATCGATGATCACCTGCGCCGCGTTCACGAAGTCGCCGAACTGCGCTTCCCAGAGCACCAGTGCGTCCGGGTAGTCGAGGCTGAAGCCGTACTCGAAGCCGAGCACGCCGGCCTCCGACAGCGGGCTGTTGTAGATCTCGACCGCCTCCTGGTTCTTGGCCGCGTTCATCAGCGGCCGGTAGTTCTCGTCGGTGACGCGGTCGTGCAGCACGGAATGGCGCTGGCTGAAGGTTCCACGTTCGCAGTCCTGTCCGGTCAGCCGTACGCGCTGGCCGGAATCGGCCGTTGCCGCGAAGGCGAGCGCCTCGGCCGCGGCCCAGTCGAGCGGCCGTTTGCCCTCCGCCATCTCGGCGCGGGCGGCGATGAACCGGCGCAGGTTGCGGTGCAGGTTGAAGCCCTCGGGCAACTCGACCAACCGCTTCAGGTAGCCGCGGAGCTTCGCCTCCGGCGCCCCGGTGTCGGGCTCCGGGATGTCCTCGGTGCGGCCCCCGACGAACGCGTTCCAGACGCCGTCGTAGGCCTGCGGACTCGTCTTCTCGTTCATTCTCCGGGCGGTGGCGAGCGCCCCCTCGAGCCGCTTCTCCTCGCGCTCGATGTAGATCTCGGCTTCCTCGGGCTTGATCTCTCCGAGTTCGAGCAGGTGCTCCAGATAGTGGACCCGGACCGGGTCGCGGGCGCGGATGCCGTCGTACAGCATCGGCTGCGTGAACGCGGGTTCGTCGCCCTCGTTGTGGCCGCGCCGCCGGTAGCAGTAGAGGTCGATGACCACGTCCCGTTGGTAGCGCTGCCGGAAGTCGAGAGCGACGTTCACGACCTGGGCCACCGCCTCCGGGTACTCGCCGTTGACGTGGAAGATCGGCACCTGGAGCATCTTCGCGACGTCGGTGCAGTAGGTGTTCGAGCGCGAACTCTCGGGCGGTGTGGTGAACCCGATCTGGTTGTTCACGACCACGTGCAGCGCGCCGCCGATCGTGTAGGCGGGAAGCTGGGACAGGTTGAGCGACTCCTGGACGATCCCCTCACCGGCGAAGGCGGCGTCGCCGTGGATCAGGAACAGCGCCGCGCGGTCGCGGAGTTCGTTGCCGATCCGGTCCTGCTTGGCCCGTACGCGCCCCATCGCCACCGGGTTGATGAACTCGAGGTGGCTGGGGTTGAACGACAGGGAGAGGTGGATCCTGCGCCCCAGGTCCGTTGTCCAGTCGCTCGAGTGGCCCATGTGGTACTTCACGTCGCCGCCGCCGATGTACTGCTCCGCGTCGAGGTCCTCGAACTCGCGGAAGATGTCCCTGGTCGGCTTGCCGATGATGTTCGCGAGCACGTTCAGGCGGCCGCGGTGGGACATGCCGAAGACGATCTCGATCGCGCCCTGTTCGGCGACCTTCTCGATCGCCAGGTCGAGCAGGGGAATCAGGCTTTCCGCGCCCTCGAGCGAGAAGCTCTTCGCGCCCAGGTACTTCCGCTGGATGAACTCCTCGAAGACGGCGGCGTCGATGAGCTTCTTCAGGATCCGGACCTGCTCGCGGCGGTCCAGGTGGACCCGGTTGCGACTGATCTCCATCCGCTCCTGCAGCCAACTGCGGACTTTCAGGTCGTCGATGTGCATGAACTCGGCGCTGATGTACTGGCAGTACGTCTCGCGCATCCGCTCCATCACTTCGCGCACGGTTGCGGTGTCGGCCCCGGGGATGCCGGCGGTCGACACCGTGCGGTCGAGGTCGCTCTCCTTGATGCCCAGGCCCTCGAGTTCGAGTTCCTCCGGCAGCGCCGGCGGATTGCGGAGCGGGTTGATGTTGGCGAACAGGTGGCCGCGAATCCGGTAATTGCGGATCATGTCGTCGACGCGGCGCTGGAGTTCGACGTCTGTCGTCAGGGTCGGCGTAGCGGCGCGGGCTGTCCTGGTGGCCGGTTCCGGCGCCGGTGGGGGCGGTGCCGGGCGCGCCGGTGGGGCTGTCGCGACGGACGCCGCCGGCGTTGCCGCCCCGTTGCCGCCGAACAGGGACGGCGGCTGGAGCGACGGCGCCAGGGCGCCGTCGCCGAGTTCCCCGGCCGCGGCCAGGGAGTCGAAGTACCGTCGCCACTGCTCGTCGAGTGACGCCGGATCCCGCCGGTACTGCGCCAGGAGGGCTTCGACGTAGTCGAGAGAGAGGCTATGCAGTTGCGCTGGTTGGCTCATCGCTGCCCACCTCCTTGATCGAACGCTAGCAGCCTACCCGCGCTCCGCCTGGAGCCGCGGATCGATCACGTCCCTCAGCGTATCGCCGACCAGGTTGAAACTCAGCACGGCGAGGAAGATCGCGACGCAGGCGGGCGGAATCATGTGGCCGGCCGTGAACAGGTTCTCGTAGCCGGAACGCAGGATCGTGCCCCAGGACGGGTCCGGCGGCTGGACGCCGAAGCCGAGCCAGGAAAGGCCGGCCTCGATCAGGATCGACACGGCGATGCCGAAGGTGACGCTGACCAGCACCGGCGCCAGGGCGTTGGGCAGCAGGTGGCGGAGCACGAGCTGGGCCGGCCGGACGCCCAGCGAGCGCGCCGCAAGCGCGTAGTCCGTCTCGCGGATGCGCAGGATCTCGCCGCGGGCGAAGCGCGCGATGCCGACCCAGCGGGTCAGTCCGATCACGATCATCACGTTCTCGATGCTGGGCGGGAACCAGGCCAGGACCGCGAGGATCAGGAAGAACGGCGGGAAGCACATGACGATCTCGATGAAGCGCGAGATGACGAGGTCGGCGATGCCGCCGGCGTAGCCGGCGATGCAGCCCAGGACCAGACCGAGAATGACCGCGATGCCCATCGACAGGAAGCCGACCTTCATCGACACCACGGTGCCGTGGACCATGCGCGACAGAACATCGCGCCCGGACTGATCGGTGCCCAGCCAGTGGCGCCTGGACGGCCCGGCCAGGGGCTCGGCGGCGATCTCGCGCGGACCGTAGCGCATCGGTGTCCACAGCGCCCAGTCGCCGCGTTCCGGAGTGAACTCGCGCTTGAAGTCGAAGGTCGCGAGGCGGTAGGGCCGCTGCTTCTGGATGATCAGTTTGCTTCCCGGCACCTGGTGGATCAGATCGATCACCGCCGGGTAGTAGAAGCTGCCGTCGAAGCGGCACAGGATCGGCTGTTCGTTGGCCAGCATGGGCGACAGGAACGAGACCAGGAACAGCGCCGCCACCACGCACAGCCCGACCATGCCGAGTCGGTGGCCGCGGAAGCGCCGCCAGGTGATGTGCCAGTAGGAGCGCGCCGCCGGCGGATTGTTCGTCGCCTTGGTCGTCATCTCACTTGTCGTAACTGATTCGGGGGTCGACGAGACCGTAGGTCAGGTCGGCGATGAAGGTGATGCCCAGCACGAGCAGGGCGGTGATGAAGTTGAGCGCCATGATCGTGGGATAGTCGCGCTGCAGCACGGACTCGAAGTACAGGCGGCCCAGCCCCGGCCAGTTGAACATGTACTCGAGGATGACGCTGCCGCTGAGCACGAACGGGAAGGTCAGACCGATCAGGGAGATCAGGGGGATGAGGCTGTTCGTGAAGGCGTGCTTGAGCACGACGCTGCGCTCCCCGAGGCCCTTGGCGCGCGCGGTGCGGACGTAGTCCTGCCGCACCACCTCGAGCAGGTTCTGGCGGATGAAGCGGGAGTAATAGGCGAGATTGCCGAAGGTGAAGCAGAAGGTGATCAGGACGTAGTGCTGCGCCAGGTCCCACATCTGGCCGAGAGTCGTCATGTCGTCGTAGCCGTCGGACCGCATGCCGCGGAAGGGGAGCAGGTCCCACTTCACGCCCAGGTACAGGATCAGCAGCATGCCGGCGACGTAGTTCGGCACCGAATAGAGCATGTAGAGGCCGGTGCTGACCGAGCGGTCGAAGCCGCCGCCCTGTTTGAGCGCGCTGTAGATCCCGATCGGCGTGGAGATGATCAGGGTCAGCATGAAGGACAGGAGCGCGACCGACAAGGTCGGCCACAGCGCCTCGCCGATCTTGGCGGACACCCTCCTTCCGTCGTGGAAGGACGATCCGAGGTCGCCGACGGCCAGCTTGCGGACCCAGTTCCAGTACTGAACCGGAATCGGCTTGTCGAGTCCGTAGAGCTCGCGCAACTGCTGGTAGACGCGCTCCGAGACCGCGGCGTCGGCGATCTGGGAGGTCTGGAGCTGCGCCGGATCCCCCGGAACGAGCTGGATGATGAAGAACGAGATGACCGAGATGCCGAACAGGGTGACCAGCCCGGTGGCAAGCCTGCGGAGGATGTAGCTGAGCAAGGTCGATCTCGAAGTGTGAGCGGCGCCTACAATACCGTCCCTTGAAGAGCGCGATCCCAGTCAGTGACGCCCGGCCGGTGCGGCGTGAGTTGGGTGCCGTGCTGCGCCTGGCGACGCCGGTCATTGTGGTGCAGGTCGGCATGGTGTTGATGGGCGCCGTGGACACCATGATGCTCGGCCGGGTTTCCGAGACCGACCTGGCGGCCGGCTCGATCGGCAACGCGCTCAGCATTGCGGTGATCTGGTCCTTCATCGGCATTCTGCTGGCAATCGATCCGATGGCGGCGCAGGCGTTCGGCGCCGGCGACCACCGGCGAATCGGCCGCGTGCTCTGCCGGGGCGTGGGAATGGCGGTCCTGCTGTCGGTGCCGGCCACGCTGATCGTGATTGAACTGGATCGCGTCCTTCCGCTCACGGATCAACCGCAAGCCATCATCGAACCGGCCACCGCCTACCTTCGCGGCATCGGCCCCGGCGTGATCGCGTTCCTGCTCTTCATGTGTCTGCGGCAGACGCTGCAGGCGATGAGCATCGTGCGGCCGGCCCTGATCTCGATCGCCGTCGCCAACGTGTTCAACGCGCTCGCGAACTGGGCGCTGATCTTCGGCAACCTCGGCTTTCCGCCGCTCGGTGTACGGGGCTCCGCCTACGCCACGTCGGGAGCCCGCTGGGTGATGCTGATCATGATCGCGGTGTTCGGCTGGCGTTACCTGCGCCCGTACGTCGGCGGATGGCGGCTGTCCTGGTTGCGCCCGGCCGCGTTGCGGCCCTTCCTGTTCGTGGGCGTGCCGATCGCGGTTCAGGTTTCGCTCGAGGTCAGTGTGTTCAGTTTCGCGGCCGTCCTCATCGGCCGGCTGGGCGAGGCCGAACTGAGCGGTCACCAGGTGGCGATCAGTCTGGCCTCGATCTCCTTCATGGTTCCGCTGGGTTTCGCGGGCGCCGCCACCACCCGGGTCGGCAACGCGATCGGGCGCCGGGATCAGGTGGCCGCTCGCCGCTCGGCCCTGGTCTGCCTCGGCCTCGGCACCGGTGTGATGACCGCCTTCGGCCTCGTCTTCTTCTCGCTGCCGCAGCTTCTGGCGCGCTTGTTCAGCGATATGCCTGGCGTGATCGCGGCGGCCGCCGCGCTGATCCCGATCGCCGGGCTGTTCCAGGTCGCCGATGGCCTCCAGGTGGCCGCCGCCGGTGTGCTCCGCGGAGCTGCCGACACGCGTTTCCCCGCGGGGGTCGCTCTCGTGGGCTACTGGGTGGTGGGCATGCCGGCCGGCGCGTGGCTGACATTCGAGAGAGGGCTTGGCCCGAGTGGGGTGTGGTGGGGCCTGACCTTCGGGCTGGTCTTTGTGGCGATCTTCCTCGCGTTTCGCGTGCGCTGGCGTCTGTGGCGTCGAAGCCTGGTCCCGCTGCTGCCGGCCGACTCCGTGGACGACGACTGACCGCGGCGACGCCGGACATCTCCACCTCGATCAGTGGCAAGGCGGTAGCCGCCGGTGGCCAAGCTTCACCGCGGGCCGCAGCCCGGATAGTCTCCCGCCGGCCCGGCGCGATCTCCGGGCCCCAGAGAGGTCCATTGAGCCATGCCGAGCAAGCCAGTCTTTCCGAAGAAGAAGGCCGTACTCGCCTACAGCGGAGGTCTCGACACCTCCGTGATCCTGCGTACGTTGCAGGAGCGGGGTTTCGACGTCGTCGCCGTGATCGTCGACGTGGGCCAGCGCGAGGACTTCGACCGCCAGGCCCGCCGGGCCGAGGCGATCGGCGCCTCGAAGGTCTACGTCGAGGATCTGCGGCGCGAGTTCGTGACCGACTTCATCTACCCGGCGATCGCCGGCAACGCGGTCTACGAGAACCGCTACCTGCTCGGTACCGCGCTGGCGCGGCCGCTGATCGCGCGCTGCCAGGCCGAGATCGCGATTCGCGAGGGCGCCGACGTGCTCTCCCATGGCGCTACCGGCAAGGGCAATGACCAGGTCCGGTTCGAACTCGCCTACGCCGCGCTGGCGCCACAGATCGAGGTCTATGCGCCGTGGAAGGACGCCGAGTTCCTGCGCCGCTTCCAGGGCCGGACCGACCTTCTGAACTACGCCGAAGAGCAGGGCATCCCGATCGAGGCCTCGTCCGAGAAGCCCTACAGCATGGACGAGAACCTCATGCACAAGAGCTACGAGGCCGGCTTGCTGGAAGACCCGATGCAGACGCCGACCGAAGACATGTTCTCGCTCACCGTCTCGCCGCTCGACGCACCGGACGAACCCTCCGACATCGAAGTCGAGTTCAAGGACGCGCGCCCGGTGCGCGTGCGCGACCGCACCGCCGGTGTCGAGCACTCGGAATCCCTGGCCCTGTTCGAGTACCTGAACGAAATCGGCGGCCGGAACGGCATCGGCCGCATCGACATCGTCGAGAACCGTTTCGTGGGCATCAAGTCGCGCGGCGTCTACGAGACCCCGGGCGGCACGATCCTCCACCACGCCCTGCGCGACCTCGAGGGAGTCGCCATGGACCGGGAGGTGCAGCGGCTGCGCGACGGCCTGTCGCCCAAGTTCGCGGAGTTGATCTACAACGGCTTCTGGTTCTCGCCGGAAATGGAGTTCATTCGCGCCGCCTTCCTCCAAGCCGAGCGGATCATCGACGGCGCCGTCCACCTGCGCCTCTACAAGGGCGGCGTGAGCATCCTCGGCCGCGAGTCGCCGAGCTCGCTCTACGACCAGAACCTGTCGTCCATGGACGTCGAGGGCGGCTACGACCAGACCGACGCGCGCGGGTTTATTCGCCTCAACGCGTTGCGCCTGCGGGCCCACAGGGTGATCGTGGGCGGTCGGGGCGGCGAGGACGGCTAGCCGGACAGCGCGGCCAGCTTGTCGGTCAGCAGCGGCACGACCTGTTTGTAGTCCTCGACGATGCCGAAGCTGCAGTGCTTGAAGATCGGCGCGTCGGCGTCGGTGTTGATCGCGGCGACGACCTTGCTGTCGCCCATGCCGAGCAGGTGCTGGCTGGCGCCGGAGATGGCGATCGCGAGGTAGAGCTGGGGAGCGACCTTCTTGCCGGTCTGCCCGACTTGCCAGTTCGGGGGCACCCAGCCGGCGTCGCAGGCGGCGCGTGACGCGCCCTGCTCGGCGCCGATGGTGTCGGCGAGCTTCTTCAGTTCCTGGAAGGGTTCGGGACCGCCGAGACCGCGGCCGCCGGAGACGATGACCTGGGCGTCCTCGAGCCGGACGCCTTCCTGGGCGGCCACTTCACGGCCGACGATGCGGATTCGCGGCGGGTCGAGGTTGAGATCGACCGACGTCACGTCGCCCGATGACGGCTGTTCGGGCGCCGGTTCGAAACCCCGGGCCCGCAGCCACACGACGGCCGGGCTCTTCTTGAGCCGGTAGATCGAGATCGCCTTGCCGCCGTAGGCGGTGCGCTGGGCCAGCAGGTGGTCGCCGTCCATGCGGATCGCGGCCGCGTCGGCCATCGAGCTGCCGCCCAGGCGGTGGGCGAGCCGGGGCGCGATCTCCTGGCTGTAGGTGTCGTTGCTCATCAGCACGGCGACGTAGTCCCCGCCTCCGGCGGCGTGAAGCTGTTCGGCCGCCTGCAACGCCTGCTCGGGCTGGTGATCGCTCAGTTCTCCGCCGCCGCCGATCAGGACGCGGTCGGAGACGGCCGCCAGTGCGGTGACGGCATCGTCCGCGGCCGGGCCGATCACCAGCACATGGAGTTCGACGCCGACGCCTTCGGCCAGCGCCCGTCCGGCGCCGATCGCGCCCTGCGCGGCGCGGTCATAGCCGAAACTGCCAAGAACACAGACTGCAACGTTCGCCATCGTTCTCTCCTTCTACCCCTCTCTATCCAAGATCCCGGTCCGCGTCAGCCGATCGAGGCCACGACTTCGTGGATTCTCCGCGCGAGTTGATCGACCCGCTCTTCCAGGGTGTCGCCCTCGGCCAGTTGGCAGTCGACTTCGTCCGCCGGCACGAAGATCTCCTCGACCTCGAAGTTGGAGGCGCCGTTCCGGATCTCGTCGCTGTCCAGTCCGAGATCGGCGAGGCTCAGCTTCTGGAGCGGCTTGCGGTAGGACATCATCACGTCCCGCGTCTTCGGGATGCGCGGCACGTTGTCCTCGTTGTTCGTGATCGTGACCACGAACGGAGGTTCGGCTTCCGCGACCTCGATGCCGACATCGGTCTGACGGCGGAGGGTGACGCTGCCGTCGCCGGGATTCAGGCTCTCCACGAAGCCGAGCGCCGGCCGTCCCAGTTCCTCCGACAGTGCGCCGCCGGTCTGACCCGTGCCCCAGTCGCCCGACTCCCGGCCGACCAGCACGGCATCGAACGGTCCGCCGTCCTGCTCGAGGCGCCGGATCGCTGCGGCCAGCACCTGGCCCACGGCGCCGGCGTCCGGGTTCGTGGCGCCGTCACGCACCACCAGGCACGCCTCGTCGACGGTCATCGCCATCGCCTTGCGCAGGCAGTCCTCGGCCGAGGACTCTCCGTAGCAGAGGGCGGTGATCTTGACGTCACCTGCCGCCTCCCGGAACTGCAGCGCGGTTTCGATCGCGTTCTCGCAGAAGATGTTCGTGACCAGGTTCGCGCCGCCGCGCTTCGCGGCCTTGGCCGCGGGGTCGATCTGGAAGTCGCGGGCCGGGACGTCCGGGTCGAGGATCTGCTTCAGGCAGACGAGCACTCTCATTCTCGGTTCTCCTTCGCTGTGGGCGTGGCTCCGTTGCCGATTGCCGCGTACCCCTATTGCGCGTACCGCTAGTGGTCGGGATCCCTGGCCTGCTCGGCGTTTCGATTCAACACGGCGGAGACCGCCATCCGGGTCACTTCCGCCACCACCTCGTCCGCGTCGAGCCGCCCGTCCGCCCGGTACCAGCGCGAAATCCACAGCACCATGCCGACCAGGCTGAAGGCGCCGACCGTGGGGTCGAGGCCCACGACCTTGCCCTCGTCGCGCAGGGCGGCGAGCGTGTCGGCGATGAACTCGACGTAGTCCCGCTGCCTGCCGATGATGTCGATCCGGTCGTCGGGGAGCAGCCCTTCGAGTTCGTTGACGAGGATGGTCAGCGCCGACGAGTCCTGCGTGATCAGGCGGGCGTGGCAGGCGACGATCGTGCGCAGCCGCGTTTCCGGATCCTGGTGCCGGCGGGCCGGTTCGATGACCTGTTCGTCGAGCTGGTCCATGGCGAAGCTCATGATCGCGAACAGCAGGTCCTGCTTGCCCTTGATGTAGTAGTAGAGCCCGGCCTTGGTCAGCCCCACGGCGGCCGCGATGTCGTTGATCGAGGTGGCGTGGTACCCCTTGCGGTGGAAGATGCGCGCCGCGTTGCGGTAGATCTCGGCCCGGCGGTCCGGGTCGCTTTCGCCGGTCGTGCGACCGGTGGCGTGCAGGGCGTTGTCCAGGGCAGTCATCGGATCGAGGTTGCGAACGAGGCTGTGGTGGAGTCTACCGACCGCCCGGTAGGTGCGCAACGGGTTGTCGTGGCGGAGTCCGTTCCTACGGAGCTGGTTCGGCGCTCTCGCCGACAGCGTCCCAGAGCAGTTCCGCCACGTCCTTGACCTTGACGTCGCGCTCGCCGCGCCGGGCGTTGACGCCGTCGTCGAGCATGGTGGCGCAGAACGGGCAGCCCACGGCGACCACGTCGGCCCCGGTGTCGACCGCTTCCTGGGCGCGCTCCTGGTTGACGCGTTGGTCGGGCGGCTCGTCGACGAATGCCATGCCGCCGCCGCCGCCACAGCAGAAGCTCTGGTTGCGGGAGCGCTCCATCTCGACCTGCCGGGCGCCGCCGACCTTCGCCAGCAGGTTGCGGGGCGCGTCGTACTCGCCGTTGTGGCGGCCGAGGTAGCAGGGATCGTGGAACGTGATCGTTTCGCCGCCGTTTGCGCCACCGGTTTCCGCGTCGGCCCCGTTCAATCGGCCGGAGGACAGGAGTTGATCCAGGAACTGCGTGTGGTGGTAGACCTCGTAGCTGCCGCCGAACTGCGAGTACTCGTTCTTGAACGAGTTGAAGCAGTGGGGGCAGGAGGTGACGACCTTGCGCACGCCGTAGCGATCCAGGGTCTCGACGTTGCCCTTGGCCAGCATCTCGAACAGGAACTCGTTGCCGACGCGGCGGGCCGGGTCGCCGCTGCACGATTCCTCGCGGCCGAGGATCGCGAACTTGACGCCCGCCTTCTTCAAGAGCTTCGCGGTGGCGCGGACGGTGTTGCGATTGCGCTCGACGAGGGCGCCGCCGCAACCGACCCACATCAGGACCTCGGCCTGGTTCGGATCGTCCATGTCGGCCATCACGTCGATGTCGAGGCCCTCGGTCCAGTCGACCCGGCTGAACTGGGTGCCCGCGAACGGGTGCTTCCGCTGTTCGAGCGAGTTCATCATGTCCATCATCCCTTCCGGGAAGTCGGCCTCTTCCATGACCAGGTAGCGGCGGGCGTCGACGATCTTGGGCAGATGCTCGATGTGGACCGGGCAGGCCTCCATGCAGGCGGCGCAGGTGGTGCAGGAGAAGAGCGCCTCGGGGGAGACGGCGGTCTTCTGGTCGATGATGGGCAGCAGTTCGGCGTCGCCCTTTCCATTGCCATTGCCGCTGGCCACAAGGCTGTCGCCGCGCTTGTGCATCAGGGCTTGCAGGTCGAGGATGATGTCGCGTGGAGACAGGCTCTTGCCGACCGTGTTCGCGGGGCAGACGTCGGTGCAGCGGCCGCACTCGGTGCAGGCGTCGAAGTCGAGCAGGTCCTTCCAGGTGAAGTCGCCGAGGTGGTTGATGCCGAACCGCTCGGCGGTCTCGAAGTCGATCGCCTTCAGGCTGCCGCCGTAGCCGTCGAGGTTGGCGGTGAAGATGTTGAGCGGCGCCGTGAAGACGTGCGACATCTTGCTGAAGGGCACCCAGGCGATGAAGCCGAACGCCACAGCCAAATGGAACCACCAGATGACGACGTGACCGGTCTGCATCGCGGCGTCGCTCATGAACGGGTCCGAGGCGCGTGCGAACAGATTGCCGACCGGCGACCAGGCGGCCCAGACATCGTCGGTGACCGCGATCCGCCAGCCCTCGACCATGAAGCCGGTGAAGGCCATCACGAAGATCGCGACCAGGATCCAGCTCGCCTCGTCGGTGTAGACCAGCTTCGCCGGCTTCGAGACCCAGCGGCGCACCGCGGCCAGGGCGACGCCCAGGAGCACGAACAGACCGAAGACATCGACGATCAGCGACTGGAAGATCAGGTAGAAGTGCCCCTTCATGATGTGCAGGGGCGTGTCATGGTGGATCGCCACCACGGTGGTCGCCAGGAACAGGACGATGAAGCCGCTGTAGACGAGGCTGTGGAAGAGGCCGGCGTAACGGCTGCGCAGGGTGCGGCCCTGGCCGACGGCGTTCCTGAGGAAGAGCTGGAACCGCTCGCCCAGCCGGTCGAACCGCTCCGCCGGCCGGCCGGCGCGCCAGCGGCGGATCTTGAGCCAGAAGCCCCATGCCAAGATGCCCAGAGTGGGGACCATCAGGACGTACACCAACCACGAGTACTGGATGTTCCAGAAGACCTCGCGTGTTGCCTGCGTGGGATCCATGGGTGTCACTGTACCGCCGAGTCGAAGTATCCGGCAATTCCGGTCAGCGCTTTCCGCGTCCTAACCGGAACTTCACGGTCGATTTCCGGCGTCGTTTGGCGGCAGATCGTTGATGGCAGTTGGTTTTCGGGCACTTGGGGCTAGTCCAGGAGCGGGATATTTGTTTACATGCAAACGAATGCGGACATGTAGACAGATCTATGTATTGCCGGTAGGATTCTCGCCACAGCGTGTTTACATGCTGGCCAAGGCGACATGTCCTTCCGCATCGATGTCATCTCCAACCGCGGCCGCTCGCCGCAGACTCTGCTCCGGCAGTCCTGGCGAGAAGGCAAGCGCGTACGACACAAGACGGTCGCAAACCTCACCAAGCTCCCGCCGCACGTCGTAGACGGATTCCGCGCCGTCCTCAAGGGCGGCGCCGTCTTCGCCGGCATCGACCAGGCCGTCTCCATCCGAAGGGCCCTCCTGCACGGCCACGTCGCCGCCATCCTCGGCGTCGCCCGACAGCTCGGACTCCCGCGCATCCTCGACCGCAAGAGCACACGCCGCGGCAAGCTCGCTCTCGCGGCCGTCGTCGCCCGCATCATCGACCCGGCCTCGAAGCTCTCCACGGCACGGCATCTCTCGCCGGATACGGCCGCCTCGAGTCTCGGGACCGTCCTCGGACTCGGGCGCGTCACCGGCAACGAGATGCTCGCCATGCTCGACTGGCTTCACTCTCGGCAGCGTCACATCGAAGCCAGTCTCGCGAGGCGGCATCTCGCCGGAAGCACACTGATCCTCTACGACGTCAGCTCAAGCTTCGTGGAAGGCAGGTGCTGCCCGCTCGCCGCCTTCGGCCACAACCGGGACGGGAAGAAAGGCAAGAAGCAGATCACCTACGGGCTTCTCTGCAGCGCCGACGGATGCCCGGTGGCCGTCGAGGTGTTCTCCGGCAACGTCAGCGACCCGTCCACGGTGAGCGCTCAGGTGCTCAAGCTCCGCAAGCGCTTTCGCATCGAGCGGATCGCGCTCGTCGGGGATCGGGGCATGCTCACCAGCGCGCGCATCCGCGAGGACGTCGAGCCCGCCGGGCTCGACTGGATCTCGGCACTGAAGACGACCGAGATCCGAAAGCTCCTCGTCACGCGAGACCCCGAGGAGAATGCCCGGCCGCCGCTTCGCCCGGAGGATCTCGTGGCCGACCAGGTGGCCGAAATCACCAGCCCGGACTTCCCCGGCGAGCGCCTCATGGTCTGCTTGAACCCGCGTCTGCGTGAGGAACGGGCGCGAAAACGCGAGGACCTGCTTGCAGCAACCGATGCCGCCCTCGCCGAAATCGACGCAAGTGCCCGGAGGCGACGGCCCGGAGCAAGCAACCGCGACCGCATCCACGCCGCGGTCGGCGAACAGGCCAACCGGTGGAAGGTGCGCAAGCACTTCGACATCGAGGTGCGCGACGACGGAATCAGTTGGGAGCGCAACCAGGAGAAGATCGACGCCGAGTCCCGGCTCGACGGCGTCTACATCATACGCACCAGCCTCTCGGGCGCCGAGATCGACGCCGAGCAGACGGTCGAGGCCTACAAGGCGCTCGCACGCGTTGAACGAGCCTTCCGGGCGATCAAGACCGACCGCCTCCAAGTGCGCCCGATCCATGTCTACGCGGAGAACCGGGTACGGGCACATGTCTTCCTCTGCATGCTCGCCTGGTACCTGGAATGGCACATGCGCCGCACGCTCGCGCCGCTCCTCTTCGAGGACGACGATCCCGAAGGCGCGAGAGCCAAGCGATCCACCCCGGTCGAAAAGGCACGACCGTCCGACAGCGCAAGAAGGAAGACCGCTTCCAAGACCACGCCCGACGGCCTCCCCGTCCAGAACATGGCCGATCTGTTGAACCACCTCGGAAGCCTGACACTCAACGAGGTCACCCTCCAAGGTCAGCCCGACAGCCGGTTCATGGTCACCGCCGAACCGACGCCACTACAGCAAAAGGCCTTCCAACTCCTCAAACTCCCAGCGAAACCCGTGTTTACAGCAGTCTGACACCGCAATCTGGAGATCCTGCCCGTGTTTACTGCCGCTTCTGCGTCCAGGCCAAGTGAAGTTCCGCCTAACCTCTTGCTCATGAATGACTTACGCCGGAGGCGCCGGCCGCACCGGATCCGGTGCGGAGCGGACGTAAACCACTGAAGAAAAAGAGCTTACAAGGTCTGAGTATGGTGCTTCTCCACAGAGTTTTCCGCATATTCTGCGGACTCCGACGGGGATTCGGGACCCTTCCAACCCCGGCGAGCAGTCCTGCTTGGGTTGCTGGGCCCTTGGGAAGCCCGGTGTCGTGCGGTCCCGGGGTCTCGGCTATCCGATTCTCGGATAGCCGAGCTCAGCCAGGGTTTGCTCTATTTCGTCCAGGATCGCGGGCTCGTCGATCGTGGCCGGCGCCGTGTAGGGCTCGCCGTCCGCGATCCGCCGCATCGTGCCTCGGAGGACCTTGCCGGAACGGGTCTTGGGCAGCCGGTCGACCACCGCCGCGATCTTGAACGAGGCGACCGGTCCGAGCTGGTCCCGCACGGTCTGGACGAGCTCCGGCACGATCTCGGCTTCGGTGCGATCGGAACCCGCATAGAGCACTGCGAGCCCCATGGGCACCTGCCCCTTGAGCGAGTCGGCGATCCCGATCACGGCGCACTCGGCGACATCCGGGTGAGACGCGAGGATCTCCTCCATGGCGCCCGTGGACAGGCGGTGGCCGGCGACGTTGATCAAGTCGTCGGTGCGGCTCATGATGTAGAAGTAGCCGTCCTGGTCGACGAACCCGGCGTCGCCGGTCTGGTAGTAGCCCTCGAACTCCGCGAGATAAGAGTCGACGTAGCCGCCGTCGTTTTTCCACAGGGTCGACAGGCAGCCGGGAGGTAGGGGGAGACGCAGGGCGATGGCGCCCGTCTCGCCGGGTGGCAGTTCGCGGCTGCCGCCGGCGTCGCCTTCGTGTTCGAGGATGCGCACGTCGTAGCCGGGGACGACCTTGGTGGGGGATCCGTGCTTGACCGGCAGCGCCCCCAGGCCAACGCAGTTTGCGGCGATCGGCCAGCCCGTCTCCGTCTGCCACCAGTGGTCGATCACGGGTACGTCGAGTTTCTCCTCGGCCCAGCGCACCGTGTCCGGGTCGGCGCGCTCGCCGGCGAGGAACAGGGTCCGGAGGGTAGTCAGATCGAAGTTGCCGATCAGCTTGCCTTGGGGATCCTCGCGCTTGATCGCGCGGAACGCGGTCGGCGCCGTGAACAGCACCGACACGCCGTGCTCGGCGATGACGCGCCAGAAGGCGCCGGCGTTCGGCGTCCCGACCGGCTTGCCTTCGTAGAGCACTGTGGTGCAGCCGTGGATGAGCGGCGCGTAGACGATGTAGGAATGGCCTACGACCCAGCCGATGTCCGACGCGGCCCAGTAGACCTCTCCGGGCGCAACGCCGTAGACATTCCTCATGCTCCAGTCGAGCGCGACGAGGTGGCCGCCGTTGTCGCGTACGACGCCCTTGGGAACGCCCGTCGTCCCCGACGTGTACAGGATGTACAGCGGATCGGTGGCCTGCACCGCGACGCAGTCGGCTGGTTGGACGGCGGCCATCGCCTCCTGCCAGTCGCGGTCGCGGCGGCCGAGTTCGGCGGTGTGCTGCGGGCGTTGAAGCAGCACGGTCGCCGCCGGCTTGTGGGCCGACATGGCGATGGCTGCGTCGAGCAGCGGCTTGTACTCGACGATCCGCGCGATCTCGATTCCGCACGAGGCCGTCAGCACGACCTGGGGCTTCGCGTCGTCGATCCGTGTGGCGAGTTCCTTCGCCGCAAAGCCGCCGAACACCACCGAGTGGACGGCGCCGATCCGGGCGCAGGCCAGCATGGCGACCGCGGCCTCCGGGATCATCGGCATGTAGATCAGCACCCGGTCGCCGGTCCGTACGCCGAGGTTTCTGAGGACGCCGGCGAGGCGGGCCGTCTGCTCCTGTAGATCCGCGTAGGTCAGCGTCGCCGCCGTGCCGGTGACCGGGCTGTCGTAGATTAGCGCCGGCTGCTGTCCGCGGCCGGCCTCGACGTGCCGGTCGACCGCGTTGTAGCAGGTGTTCACCTGCGCGCCCGCGAACCAGCGGTAGAACGGCGGGTTCGAGTCGTCCAGCACGCGATCCCAGCGCCTGACCCAGGAGATGGATTCCGCGGCCTCGGCCCAAAACTCCTCCGGGTCACCGCTGGCCCGGCGCAGCGTCTGTTCGTAGAGACTGCTCACGGCCGGCGATGATAGCCGCCGCCTCCGGGCGTCCCGGGCCGACTGCGGGTTACTGCGTGGCGTCGGCTTCGGGTTGTCCGGCCTCCACCTGCCGGCTCTGGACTTCGTCCCAGATGCCGACTTCGAAGCGGCCCAGCGAGTTCGTCGCGCCCCGGAACATGGCGTTCGTGTTGAATTCCATCGCGATCGTGCCGTCCGGGCTGACCGCGATCAGACCGCCGTCGCCCTGCTGCAGCTTGTCCCGGATCACGCGGCGGGCGGCTTCCGCCAGCGAGACGCCGCCGTATTCGATCTGCGCCGAAACGTCGTAGGCCACGGTGTGACGGATGAACTCCTCGCCCCGGCCGGTGCAGGAGATGGCCGCGGTGGCGTTGTTGGCGTACGTGCCGGCGCCGATCACCGGTACGTCGCCGACACGGCCGATCCGCTTCAGCATCGTGCCTCCGGTCGACGTGGCCGCTGCCAGGTTGCCGTAGCGGTCCATGGCCACGGCGCCGACGGTGCCCAGGTGAGAGGCGCCCCCGAGAATGCTCGGTGCGCCGGCGTTGCCGGTGTAGTCGCCGACGGCGCTCGCGACGGCACCTCCGCTGCCTTGTCTGGCGGCCCTTCTCTGGGCCCGGAGTTCGCGGTACCTCTGAAGCTGCTGCTCCGTGGTGAAGTAGGCCTGCGGCTGCCGGCGTACGCCGGAGATGACGCCGAAGTCGTCAGCCCCGGGGCCGCCGATCAAGACATGCGGCGTGTCCTCCATCACCCGGCGCGCCAGTCTGACCGGGTTGCGGACGTTCTTCACAGCGGCCACCGCGCCGCAGGCCAAGGTGCGTCCGTCCATGATCGCGGCATCCATCTCGTGGGTTCCGATGGATGTGAAGACGGAGCCGCGGCCGGCGTTGAAGCGCGGGTCGTCTTCGAGCGCCGCGACCACGTTCTCGACCACCTGAACACTCGCTTCGCCGGCGGCCAACTGCTCGGCGCCAAGGGAAAGGGCAGCCCGCAGGGCCTGGTAGTAGTCCTCCGCGTCGGTCGTGGCGCGATTCGCGCTGCCGGCGCCGCCGTGGATGGCCAGAGCCCAGTCGGGGGTCGGCGCCTCGGCCTGCTCGCCGTTTGTCTGATTCAAGTCCTGCTGCTCTTCCGTGTTGGTTTGATCGTCCGAGAAGTCGGGCAGAGTGCATCCTCCAGTGGCCAGCGCCATAGCCGCGACCACGGCCGCCCGGAGAATCGCTGCCGGTTGTCGATGTACGCTCACAACGTTCGAACCCCCCGCGAGTCGTTGGCGGCTACTTGTGAGAACCGGCTGAGCCATCCCGTTGTGCCCCCTCCGCCCGGATACCCGCAGCCGGATCTCTCCAGCCGACCGCGGCGTCGCGCCTGACGGCGGAGGCGGTTGAACGATTGGTGGGGCACGTTGGGAGGGCTTCAGAAGCGTAGCACGCCGAAGACCGACGGCGCGGGGATCCAAAGTGGGATACGACCGCTTCGCCCGGGAAATAGGCTCTTCCGTCCGCCGGACGCCGGTGCGACATAATCCGCCCCCTGTGAGAGACGACAAGCGGCTATCGGAGTACAGGGACGAGCGGGATCCGGAAGTTTTCTGGGCGGCGGTCCGGCCGGCTGACGAGCCCCTGCGTCACCGCTGGTTCCTGCCGGCGGTGGTGACGATCCTCATCGTCAGCGTGCCCTGGTACCTGCCGCCGTCGGTCGGCGACCGGCTCGCGCTCGGCCTGCCGGTCTGGACCTGGGTCACGATCCTCTGCGGTCTGGCCCTGGCCATGGTGACCGCCTTCGCGTCGTTGCGGCTGTGGCGGGACGGGTCGGATGCGGCTGCCAGCGAGGTTCAGGAAGGCCGCGAAGCCGACTCCGGCGGGAAGGACGGGCCGTGAACTCCTCCGTTCCCGAGGTGACGTTCGGTCCTGGCGCGCTGGCGGTGCTCGGCGGTTACCTGGTCATCATGCTCGGCCTCGGTTTTCTGGGCCGCCTGCACCAGAAGGAGCGCTCGCTGCGCGATTTCTACCTGGCCGGTTCGTCCTTCGGCTTCGCGGTTCTGTTCCTGACGCTGTTCGCGACCCAGTACAGCGGCAACACACTGCTCGGCTTCGCCGGCCGCTCCTACCAGCAGGGAACGACCTACATCGTCAGCATCACGTTCATGATTCTGGTGATCACGGTGTTCATGATCTACGCGCCGCGCCTCTTCCACCTGGCGCGGAGGTTCGGCTACATCACGCCCGCCGACTTCGTGTACCACCGCTTCGGGTCTCATCCGCTGCGCATCCTGTGCGTCGCTCTTCTGTGCTGGGGACTGGCGAACTACGTGCTCGAACAGTTGGTCGCCATGGGGCACGGCGTCGAGGCGATCAGCGGCGGCCGCATGAGCTTCATGCAGGGGGTGTTGCTCCTGGTCGGCGTGATGCTGATCTACGAGTCGCTGGGCGGCATGAGGGCGGTGGCGTGGACGGATGCCGTGCAGGGGTCCCTGCTGCTTTGCGGGTGCGCCGTGATCCTCTACACCCTGGTCACCGCTGACGGTGGCCTGGCGGCCGCGGCCGACGGGATCCGCGTAACGGCCCCGGCCAAACTCGAAAGTCCGGACGCTGAGGGCCTCCGAAGCTGGGTCAGCACGCTGCTGATGCTCGGCCTCGGAGTCGCCCTCTACCCGCACGCGATCCAGCGCATCTTCGCGGCCCGCGACGAGACCAGCCTGCGAAGGTCGCTGGGGGCGATGGCCTTCATGCCGCTGGGCACGACCCTGCTCGCGTTCCTGATCGGGTTCATCGCCCTCAGCCGGTTCCCGGGTCTGAGCGAACTGGAGAGCGACAAGGTCACGATCTACGTTCTCGGTGGCCTGATCGACCGCTCGCCGGTCATGTACTGGCTGATCGTGATGGTGTTCGCGGCGGTGGTCGCTGCGATCATGTCGACCGCCGACTCGGCGCTGCTCTCGATGGGCTCGATGTTCACCAAGGACATCTACAAGAACTATCTCCACCGCCAGGCCACTTCACGCGAGATGTTGATGGTGGGCAAGACCTTCTCGTGGGGCGTGATGGCCGTCCTGATCGCGATGGCCTGGGTGTCGCTGGAGACGGAGAGCTCGATCTGGCTGCTGATCAAGCTGAAACTCGAGTTCATGGTCCAGCTCTCGCCGCTCTTCATGCTCGGTATCTACTGGCGGCGGATGTCGTCCTCGGCCGCCCTCGCCGGCATGCTCCTGGGTACAGCTCTCACCCTGGTCATCTGGTGCGGCGTGATGGTGGACCTGTGGCCGACCCGCAGTCCCTGGGGCGTCGCCGCCGGCGTCTGGGGGCTGCTCCTGAACTACGGCGTCTGCGTCGGCTGGACGCTGCTCCGGCCCGTCCGGCCCCCGGCGGCCGCCGCGTGAGCGCGAAGGCAGCCAGACGCCGGGTCTTCTCCGGCATCCAGCCGTCCGGCGCGCTGCACCTGGGGAACTACCTGGGGGCGGTGAAGCACTGGGCCGCGCGCCAGGACGATCGCGAGAACTTCATCTGCGTCGTCGATCTGCATGCGATCACGGTGCGCCAGGACCCGGAAACCCTGCGCGCCGGCGCCCGCGAGTTGACGGCCATGCTCTTCGCCTGCGGCATCGATCAGGAGCGCACGACCCTGTTCGTTCAGAGCCATGTTCGCGCGCACGCCGAGGCGGCGTGGATCCTCGGCTGCACGACGCCGATCGGCTGGCTTGAGCGGATGACGCAGTACAAGTCGAAGTCGGAGCGCCAGGGCGGCCGCGAGCGGATCGGCGTCGGTCTGTTCACGTACCCGGTGCTCCAGGCAGCCGACATCCTGCTCTACGACGCGGACGAGGTGCCGGTCGGGGAGGACCAGAAGCAACATGTGGAGCTGGCGCGGGACATCGCCGGGCGCTTCAACCACCTCTACGGTGAGACCTTCACCCTGCCCGAGCCGGTGATTCCGACCGCCGGAGCTCGGGTGATGGCCCTGGACGATCCGACGGTGAAGATGTCGAAGAGCGAAACGGCGGGCCGCGGCCACGCGGTACGACTGACGGACTCGGACGCGGAGATACGCCGGTCGCTCAAGCGTGCGGTCACCGACTCCGGGCGCGAGATCGAGTTCAGCGACGACCCGGAGCGTGCCGGGGTGAACAACCTGCTCGTGATCTACCAGGCGATCACCGACCGCAGTCGCGAGAAGGTGCTGGCCGACTTCGCCGACGCCCGCGGCTACGGCGATCTGAAGGCGGTCGTTGCGGAGGCCGTGATCGAGGTCACAGCGCCGATCCGGCAGCGGTACGAGGAGCTGATGTCCGCTCCGGAGGAGCTGGACCGGCTGCTGGCCGTCGGTGCGGAGCGGGCGCGGGCGGTCGCCGAACCGAAGGCGGCCGAGATCCGGCGGCTGGTCGGCTTCGCCTGAGTCCTTAGGAGTGGGCGCGGATCAGCTTCTCGATCCGCTCGGCGCCGCGTTCCAGGGTCTCCATCGAGGGGCCGAAGCTGAGCCGGCTGTAGCTGTGATAGCGGGCGTTGCGGCGGCGGGCAGAAGTTCCTCTATCATCCGGGCTGCTGTGGAGCCTATTCGAGTCTCGTCGGTGGCGGGAGCGGCCTTGGGGAGCGGTTCGTGACCCTCGATCCGGTCCTGAGTCATCTGCTGTCGGCAGAGCCGGAACCGCTCGTCGGGGGTGACGAGCCGGCCGGCTGGTATCGGGCTTTCAGCGATGGTGCCCTTGTGTCCTGGAAGGGCAAGGAGCGAGACAGCGAGGCCGACGCCGGCAGGGTTCATTTCGCTCACGGCCTGGTCGGCGGCTTCATGGCCGATCGGCCCGCCTGGGCGATGGTGGCCGGACACCAGGGAGCGATCCGCCGTCTGGCCTGGGAGCGCGGCGGACTGCATCTGATGCCGGAAGGCGGCATCGTCGCCTTCTGCGCCAGCGAGGAGGGCGGGGCGCATCCGCGTGCGGTCCAATCGTCCCTCGATGCGATGCCGGATGGCGACTTCCGCCTCAGCGGCCAGAAGCGGTGGGCGACCCTGGCGCCGTCCGCGGCCGCGCTTCTGCTCATCGCCTCCGTGGGCCGCGAGGGCGAGCGCAACCGTCTGCGGGCGCTGTGCGTGCCGAGCGACCGGCGGGGCATCGCGATCGCTCCGATGACAGTGAACTCTCCCACCGGAGGGGGCGGGCGGGTGACCTCGAATCCCGAAGTGCGCCATGCCGTGATCGAGCTCAACGAAGTGCCGGTGGCGGCCCGGGAGCTGCTGCAAGGCGACGGCTACGCCGATGCGATCAAGCCCTTCCGGACCATCGAGGATCTCTACATCGGCGCCGCGATGACGGCCTACAACCTGGCGCTTGCCCGCAGGTCGGGCTGGCCGGCGGCGGCGGTGGAGGATCTGCTGTTGCTGCTGGCGACCGCGGAAGCTCTGGCCTTCGGTCCGTTGGATGAGCCGGCCGCCCACCTGGGGGTCGCGGCGCTCGGCCGCGCCACCGTGCGTGTGCGTGAGGCGCATACCGCACACTGGGAACTGGTGGACGACGAGGCGGCGGCGGCCTGGCGGCGCGCTACGTCGGGCGCCGGCGTGGCGGCCCGGGCCAAGGAACTCCGCCGTCAAGCGGCATGGCGGCGGCTCGAACGTGCTTGACCGCATCCGCAGTTTCTTCGGCGAACGGATGGACCCGGAACGGTTCGGCGACCCGGAGGCCCGTTTGCGGTTGGCTGCGGCGGCGCTGATGGTGGAAGTGATGCGCGCCGACTTCGACGCTGCCGAAGCGGAGAAGGCGGAGGTGCTCGCCGCGGTCCGGCGCCAACTGGGTCTCACCGAGGGGGAGACGGCGGAACTCGTGGCGCTGGCCGAGGAGGAGACCGAAGGTGCGGTCTGCCTCTACGAGTTCACCCGCCTCATCCACGAGTCTTTCGACGCGGAGCGCAGGGTCCGGTTGCTCGAGGAACTGTGGCGCGTGGCCTTTGCCGATCGGGTGCTGGAGGCCCAGGAGGAGTTCCTGATCCGCAAGATCGCCCGGCTCCTTCACGTCCCGCACGCGGACTTCATCGCCGCCAGACAGCGGGCGAAGCGCCACGCTCAGGAAGAGTCTTAGATGACCGAAGCCCCTTCTTCACCGAAGCCGCACAGGGACGGCCTCCATCCGATCGAGGCGAGTGCGCTGCACGCGCGCCGCGAACGGGTCTTCCTGATCCTCGCGGGCCTGTTCCTGGGCTCGATGACGATGCTCAACATCCTGGGCGTGACGCGGTTCCTGGACCTGAGCTTCACCGTCTTCGGCGTGCGCATTCCGATGCCCCTGGCGGTCGGCGTGCTGCCCTATCCCCTGACCTTCCTCTGCACCGACTTCATCTCCGAGATCTACGGGCGCAAGCGGGCCAACTCCCTGGTCTGGGTCGGCTTCCTCGTCAACATCTGGCTCGCCGTCGTGCTGTGGCTGGGGGGCGCCCTGCCGGGTTTCGACTCGCCGGTTCCGGGCCCCGATGGACGGCTGCCGATCTTCTTCGAGATCCGGACCATGACTCTGGGGGTGATCGCGGCGTCGATGATCGCCTACCTGAGCGCCCAGTTGTGCGACGTCTACGTGTTCCACTTCTGGAAACGGCTCACGAAGGGCCGTCATCTGTGGCTTCGCAACAACGGCTCGACGGTGGTCAGCCAGTTCGTCGACTCGTTCGCGGTCATTGTGATCACCCACTTCGCCGCCGGCGCCATCCCGGTCGAGAGGGCAGAGCCGATCTGGCCTCAGTTGTGGGTGTTCATCGGCACGGCTTACGTGTTCAAGTTCGCGGCGGCGGCCGTGGATACGCTGCCCTTCTATCTCGGCACCCGCTGGCTGCGGCGCTACCTCCAGATCGAAGACGGTTGAAGTAGAATCCGTCGCCCTTTATGGACACTTGGAGCCCGACTTCCTGGCAGAGCGCCGACGTGCGCCAGCAGCCCACCTACGGCGATCCGGAGGCGGTGGAGGCGGTTGCGGCTCGACTCGCCGTGCTGCCGCCGCTGGTGACTTCCTGGGAAGTCGAGACTCTGAGGGGGCAGTTGGCCTCCGCGGCGCGCGGAGAGCGCTTCGTCCTGCAGGGCGGTGACTGCGCCGAGAGCTTCGCCGAGTGCACGTCGGACTCGATCACCGCGAAGCTGAAGATCCTCCTCCAGATGAGTCTGGTGCTGACTCACAGCTTGAAGAAGCGGGTGACGCGCATCGGCCGGTTTGCCGGTCAGTACGCCAAGCCGCGCTCGTCCGATACGGAGACGCGGAACGGCGAAACCCTGCCCTCGTACCGCGGCGACCTGGTGAACTCGCTCGACTTCACCGCCGAGGCGAGGGCGCCCGACCCGCTGAATCTCCTTCGCGGCTACCAGCGCTCCGCTCTGACCCTGAACTTCATCCGCGGACTGATCGACGGCGGCTTCGCCGATCTCCACCATCCCGAGTACTGGAACCTGGACTTTGTCGACCACTCCCAGAACGCTGCCGAGTACCAGCGCCGGGTCGAGTCCATCGCCGATTCGCTCAAGTTCATGGAGACGCTGGCCGGCGTCGAAGTGGGGCAGATCGATCGCGTCGACTTCTACACCAGCCACGAAGCGCTGCACCTGGTGTACGAGCAGGCGCAGACCCGGACCGTGCCGCGGCGGGAGGGCTGGTACAACCTCTCGACCCACCTGCCCTGGATCGGCCTGCGCACCGCCTTCCGGGGCTCGGCCCACATCGAGTACGCGCGGGGCATTCGCAATCCCCTCGGTGTCAAGGTGGGGACCGGGATGAGCCCGGCAGACGTCGCCTATCTGGTCGAGGTGCTGAACCCCGACGGCGAGGAGGGCCGGCTGGCTCTCATCCACCGCTGCGGTGCGGAGAAGATCGCCGGGGAGTTGCCTCCCATCCTGCAGGCCGTGTGCGCGACCGGCAAGCCGGTGCTCTGGATCTGCGATCCGATGCACGGCAACACGAAGAGCACTCGGGAGGGGATGAAGACCAGGACCTTCAGCGCCATCCTGTCGGAGTTGGAGCAGGCCTTCGACCTCCATGCCGCGAACGGCACGATCCTCGGCGGCGTGCACTTCGAGCTCACCGGCGAAGACGTGACGGAGTGCGTCGGCGGCGCCCGGGGTCTCGACGAGCAGGGCCTGCGGAGAGCCTACCGGTCTCAGGTCGATCCGAGGCTGAACTACGAGCAGGCCCTCGAGATGGCCCTGCTCGTGGCGCGCAAGGGGGCCTCGACATCCTGACCGGGTAGTATTGGCGTCTCACTGCCCCGTGAGGACCTTGAGCTATGTCCCCGGCTAGTCAGAGTTTCCGCTTCCGCGAGTCGCGACGCCTGTTGCGCGAGGTGGCCGTTCGTCTCTCAGCGCTCGGTGAGGACGGCGAACTCTCCGCCTTGACCCGCGACATCGCGACCGGCGGCATGTTCGTGTCGACCCCGGCGCCGATGCCGGTCGGCGCCGGGGTGCACTTCGTGTTGCAGCTCGGGTCGGACGATGAGCCGGCCGACGTTGAGGGCGAGGCGACCGTGGTCTGGGTACGCCCGGAGGCCGGCGGCGCCGATCAGCCTGCCGGGATGGGGATGCAGTTCAGCCGTGTCGAACCAGCGGGTGAGGAGCGTCTGGCGCTGCTGTTCTCGGAGCGGCAGGCGGAGGCCGACGTGATTCCACCGGCGCCCGTGCCCGAAGTCGAGGAGGCCGAGGCCCAGGACGCCGAAGCCGAAGACGCCGAAGACCAGGACGCCGAAGACGAAGCGGCGACGGAGGCGGCCGAGAGTGAGGTCGAGGCGGAGACGGCCGACGAGATCGAGGCCACGCACGCGGAACTGTTCGGTGAGCTGGCGGAAGACGGCGACGACGACTGGATGAAGCCGGAGTCGAGGTCTCGCCCCTGGCTGTGGCCCGCGGTCGGCGCGGCCGCGCTCCTGATCGCCTTGATTGCCTTCCGGGGACCGCTGATGCAGTTGGTCGGAATGGGTGGCGCTCCCGCCGAAGAGGGTGCGCCGGCCGACGCTCCAAGCTTCGAGATTTCGACGCCTCGCGCGGGAGATGACGTTCCGCCGGAGGGCGCCGAAGAGTCGTCCACGACGAGCCGGCTGTTCGTCCCCCTGGAGGAACAGGCGCCCGCCGCGGCGCCGGCCGCCGCACGGCCGTCGTCGCCCCGACCGTCGACCGCCGCTCCGGCGGCGCCGCCTGCCAATGCGACCGCGCTGCGTTCGATCACCGCGTCGACGGCAGGTGACCGGACGGTGATCGAAATCGTCGGCAACGCTCCCTTCCAGCGGCACCACATCATGCCGCTCCAAGCGCCGCCGCGGTTGGTCGTGCGGCTGATCGGCGTCCGCGAGGACTACGACGCGAGCGCGGTCAAGGGACCCAGACTGCGCGGAGTACGCGCCGGCGTTCATGGCCGGGGGGCGACTCGGAACCTGCACGTTGTGCTCGATCTCACCGCGTCCGACATCGCGGCGACGGTCGAGCGACGGGGCGACCGGGTCGTCGTCAACCTTTCGGATTGACGCTGGCGGGATCCGCCGGAGGAGCTAGCACGCCGCGCGCTTCGGGCGGCGCGGCCAGAGTTGCGGCCGGCATGCTGGCCAGCCGGGTCTTCGGCCTGGTTCGGGAGGCGGTGGTCGCGAGTCTCGCCGGGGTCGGCGCCCTGATGGACGTCGTGTCGGCGGCTTTCCGGGCGCCCAACGTGCTGCAGAACCTGCTCGGAGATCAGGCGCTTTCGGCTTCCTTCATTCCGGTCTACAGCCGCATGGTCGCCGAGGGGAAGCGGCGGGAGGCCGGCGCCCTGGCCGGGGCGATGTTCGGTCTGCTGTTCGCCGTGACGGCAGCGCTCAGCCTGCTCGGCGTCATCCTGGCGCCCTGGCTCGTGCGGGTCCTGTTTGCCGGCTTCGCGGGCGATGCCGAGGCGGTGGCAGCGGGCACGGCGACAGTCGACCGTTTGACGCTGACCACGACGGCGGTTCGCATCTGCTTCCCGATGGTGGCGGCGATCACGCTGTCGGCTTGGTGTCTCGGAATCCTGAACAGCCATCGCCGCTTCCTGCTCCCGTACCTCGCGCCGTGTTTCTGGAACGCGAGCGTGATCGGGGTCGTCTGGTTTGTCGCCGCGCGGAGCATAGGTGGTGAAGCCGAGAGGATCGAGTCGCTTGTGCTTGCCGTCTGCTGGGGCGGCCTGCTCGGCGGCGTGCTGCAGTTCGCGGTGCAACTGCCCACGGTTCTGCGGGTTACCGCCGGGTTGCGCCCATCGTTCAGTCTGCGGGCGCCGGGTGTGCGGAAGACCGTGACCAACCTGGGGCCGGCGATCGCGGGCCGCGGCGTGGGTCAACTGGGCGCCTACGTCGATCTTTGGCTGGCCTCCTTCCTGGCGGAGGGTGCGGTGGGTGCGCTCGGTCTCGGTCAGAGGTTGTACCTGCTTCCGATCGGCCTGTTCGGCGTCTCGGTGGCGGCCGCCCAACTGCCGGAGTTGGCGCGACTCCGGGGCGATGTTGAGGAGCGGTCAAGAGCTGCCGCGACGCACGCTCAGGGTTCGTTGGCCGCGATGTCCTTCCTGGTGGCGCCGACCCTGGTCGGCTATCTGGCTTTGGGTGTAGGAATCGTCGGCGCCGTCTATCGCCGCGGCGAGTTCGGCATCGCCGACAACTGGCTCGTGTTCTTCGTGCTCGCCGCCTATTCGCTGGGTTTGCTCGCCTCGAGCGCCTCGCGCCTGCTGCAGAGCGTGTTCTTCTCGTTCGGCGACACCCGGAGCCCGGCCCGGATCGCGGTGATGCGGCTGATCGTTGCGGCGGGACTCGGCGCGGTGCTGATGACCTGGCTCGATCGGATCCCGGTGGCGGAGGTCGCGCTGTCCGGTTGGCTGGGGCCCGTCGCTCCGGAGGCCGTCCAGACCCTTCGGCTTGGTGTGGTCGGCCTGGCCTTGGCCTCGGCGGTCGGCAGTTGGCTCGAGCTGGTGCTGCTGCTACGGCGGCTTCGTCAGCGCGAGGTGCCGGTGCGGTCGCCGTGGCGGGCGTGGCGCCGGCATCTGCCGATGGCGATCCTGTGTCTCTTGCCCTGGGCGGCAACGCAGACCCTGGTGCCGGGCCCGCCCTGGATTGCCGGCGTTGTCCCCGTCATCGGCTTCGCGGTCACGTATCTGTCGGTGTCGCACCTGCTGAAGGTGCCGGAGGCGCGGGCTCTGGGGCGCTGGCTGAGCGAAACCCGGCGTCGAGAAGCGCCGTAGTCTGGGCTAGGCGGTGAGAAGAAGGAGGAAGGTGCAACGTGGAGATTCTGCTCAGTGTCGGTCTCGGAGTCGGTCTGGCGGCCGCGTGCGGCTTCCGGGTCTTTCTGCCCGTCCTGGCCATGGGCGTGGCGGCGCGGGCAGGCGCGCTCGACCTGTCCGAGGGATTCGAATGGATGGCGGGGACTCCGGCCCTGCTGGCTCTCGGCGTCGCGGCCGTCTGTGAAGTCGGCGCCTACTACATCCCCTGGCTCGACAACGTCCTCGACGTAGCGGCGATGCCGGCCGCGGTCACTGCCGGCATTGTCGTGGCGGCGGCGAACATCGAGACCGCGACGCCACTCCTGGACTGGGCTCTCGCTGCCGTGGCGGGCGGTACGGCGGCAGCGGTGGTCCAGACGGGGACAACGCTGCTGCGGGGCGCCTCGACCATGATGACGGCCGGGATCGGCAATCCCGTGGTGTCGACCGGAGAAGCTGGATCGGCCGCCGGCCTGTCACTCGTAGCGATCACGATGCCCGTGCTCGCTCTGGCCGCCGTGCTGCTGCTGGTGGCGGTGGTCAGCGCCCGGCTCCTGCGGCGGCGCGTGCCCAAGGCGCGACACGCCGACTCCTGAACCGCCGCTTGGGCCTTCCGTAGCTGGCGCGTAGGAGGGACGCCGGCAACCGTTCGGCCCTCCGGGAATCACCCAGCCTCCGCGCAGGTTGAGGCATGACGGCGCTAGGATGGTACGGGCGCCGATGGAGGGTGTGACCGCTGTGACGACTGGGGACATTGAACCGCGGGTCGGGCGCCGCCGGCTGAATCGTCCGGCTGTGGCGGCGGTCCTCGCCGCGCTGTTTCTGGGATGCGCTTCGACCGGTGTGCGAGAAACCGGCGAGGGTGCTCTTGAGAAAGAACTGGAGCGGCGTGGAGTCAGCCGCGTTCTGGTGCCGTTCGCGCTGAACGAGGAGATGGCGGCGTGGGCTCGCGGCTCGGTCGCCGAGACGCTGAGAGAGGAGCGCCTTGACCGCCTGGTCGAAGTCGTGATGGACACCTCCCTGCTCGGCGTGGAGTACGAGGCCGGGCGCACGGGCGCCGCGGTTGAGGTGTTCGAGAACCGGACGGCTAACTGCCTGGCATTCACCCAGATGTTCGTGGGGCTCGCGCGCGAACTGGATCTGGCGGCGTACTTCGTCGAAGTGGCGCACGTCGAGACCTTCGAGCGCTCCGGGGACCTGATCGTCATCTCGGACCATGTCGCCGTGGGGTTCGGACCGCGGCATACGATGAGGGTGATCGACTTCGGGCGCCGTCAGGAAGAGGAAGGCTGGCGGGTGAATCCGATCAGTGACCTGACGGCCACCGCGCTCTTCTACTCGAACCGTGGCGCCGAGGCGCTCCGTGCGGAGCGGCTCGACGAAGCCGTGGCCTGGCTCGAGGACGCGGTCCGGATCGATCCCGAACTCGCCTCTGCCTGGGTCAATCTGGGCGTGGCTCAAAGGCGGAGTGGCCGCGCCGACGCGGCCGAGGGGAGCTACCGGCAGGCGCTTGAGATCGATCCGCGCGCCAGCTCGGCGCTCGCCAACCTTGCGGTGCTGCTGCGGATGAACGGGCGCACCGACGAGGCCGAGGAGTTGCTCCGGTTGACGGCGACGAGCCGCAACCGCAACCCGTTCACGTACATCGCCCTGGGCGATCTGAGCTTGCGCTACGGCCGGTTGGACGAGGCGGAGCGCTTCTACAGCAGGGCGCGGCGGCTCGGGCCCGACGAAGCGGCGCCGGCGGCCGCGCTGGGCGAGGTGCTGCTGCGGCGGGGCGAGCGGCGGGCGGCCGAGAAGCTCCTCCGGCGCGCGCGGCGGCTGCAGCCCGACGGTGGCCAGCGGATCGATCGCCTGGCCCGCCTGCTGGCGGGCGCCTGAGAGGCTGCCGGGCCGTTTGCCACCGGATTCCGACGTGCCCCGCCCGAGTGGAGTTCGGTTGTGATGACTTCTGCGGGGGAGCGCTGCTCCCCCTCATCCCTCTGGCAGCTCTGGATCGATACCGGCGGTACGTTCACGGACTGCATAGCACTCGACCCGGCCGGCGCCGTTCAGTGCATCAAGGTCCTCAGTTCCGGAGCGGTACGGGCGACGGTCGTCTCGGACGGCGCGAACGGCGCGGACGGCCTGCGCTTGGAGACACCGTTCGATCTCCCGGACGGCTTCTTCGAGGGCTACGGACTGACACCGCTTTCCGGCGGTGCTCCCGTGCAGGTCGAGAAGTGGTCAGCTGACGGTTCCTGCCGGTTGGCGGACGGTAGGGGCAGCGGGAACCCGGGTGGCGCGAACCCGCGCCACCCGCGAACCAGTCCGAGCGCTCGTCATCGAGCGCTCGGATGGAACGGGAGTCGCTTCAAGCGCGACCTGGTCGTGGAACTCGTTTCGCCCGAGAACGCGCCCATCCTCGCGGCGCGGATTGCCACCGGCAGGACGCTCAACGAGCCGTTGCCGGCCTGCGACCTCCGGCTCGCGACGACTCGGGGAACGAACGCCCTGCTCGAGAGGGCCGGCTCGCGGACGGTGCTGTTCGTCACCGAGGGCTTCGCCGATCTGCTCCTGATTGGAGACCAGGCGCGGCCGGACATCTTCGCGCTCCACATCGAGCGTCCGGCGCCTCTGTACGAACGCGCGGTCGAGGTCGGCGGCCGCCTTGACGCGGAGGGACGCGAGCTGTTGCCGCTCGACGAGGACGGGTTGCGGACGACCGCGCGGGCACTGGTCGGCGAGGGCTTCCGGGCCGCGGCCGTGGCTCTGATGCACAGCTACCGGGATCCGTCGCACGAGAAGCGTGCCGAAGCGATCCTGCGCGGCGCTGGTTTCAAGACCGTTTCGTGCTCGGCCGAACTGGCGCCCCTGATCAAGATCGTGCCACGGGCGCACACGGCGGTGGTCGACGCCTACCTGGGGCGCGCCGTCGGCAGCTACCTCGAGACCACGGGCGCAGCGCTCTCGGCCGGGCCGGCTGCGGAGGAGGGCCACCTCGCGCCGCGGGTGATGACCAGCGCCGGCGGCCTGGCGAGCTTCTCGAGCTTCAGGCCCAAGGACAGCCTGCTTTCGGGTCCTGCCGGCGGCGTTGTCGGAGCGGCGGCGGCGGGTCTCGCGAGCGGCATGGAGCGGGTCATCGGCTTCGACATGGGCGGCACGAGCACCGATGTCTCCCGCTACGACGGCGACTTCGAGTACAACTTCGAGTTCCGCGTCGGCGACGCGATCGTGGTGGCGCCGGCACTGGCGATCGAGACGGTGGCCGCGGGCGGCGGCTCGATCTGCGGTGTCGATCACGGCCAGCTCAAGGTCGGGCCCGAGAGCGCCGGAGCGCGGCCGGGGCCGTCCTGCTACGGCGCCGGCGGACCGCTGACCATCACGGACGTGAACCTGCTGCTCGGCCGCATCGACCCGGCGGCCTTTGGCCTGCCCATCGATATCGCCGCTGCCGAGCGACGGTCGGCGGAGGCGCTCAGCGGCCTGGCCGGCTCGGAGGAGCAGTTGCTGGCGGGCTTCCTGCAGGTCGCCAACGAGCGCATGGCGGACGCGATTCGGCGCATCTCCATCTCGCGCGGTTACGACCCGGCGGACTACGCCCTGGTCAGTTTCGGCGGCGCCGGCGGCCAGCACGCCTGCGCGATCGCATCCGAGCTGGGAATGCGCACGGTGATCGTGCCGGTCGATACGTCGCTCTTGAGCGCGGTCGGTCTGGGGCACGCGGTGCTGGAGCGTTTCGCGCACCGGCAGGTGCTGGCGCCCTTGGGGGGCGTTGCGGTCGGACCGCTGGTCGAAGAGCTCGAGCAGGAGGCGTTGGCTGCGCTCGTGAGCGAACGCGGGGCGAACCTGGAAGGCGCCGCGGTGCGGCGGCGGATCGTTCGGCTGCGGTTGCAGGGACAGGAAACGGCGCTGGAAGTCGAGCCGGCCTCGGCGGCGGCGGCGCGCTCGACCGGGGCCATCGCGTCGCTCTTCGCCGACCGCTACGGGGCGGTCTACGGCTATCCGCCGCCCGAGCACCCGATCGAAGTCGAGTCGATTCGGGTCCTGGCCTCGACCGCTCCGGCAGCGGGGCGACTCGGCCGTAGGGTCGAGGGCCCGGCTGGCGAGTTCAAGTCCGGGGAGCACCGGGCCTGGTTCGACGGCTGGAGGACGGCCGAGATCCTGTGGCGCGAGAGCCTCGCTGCCGGTTTCGAGCGCTCCGGCCCGTACCTGGTGCAGGAACGGCACAGCATCACGGTGGTCGAGCCGGGCTGGAACCTGCGTGTCGACGACGCGCACGCTCTGGTTCTGAGCTGGAACGCGGACGTATAGCTCTCCGCGCCGCTTCGGAACCCAGGTGGGGCGGTCGGCGCCACCTGCGAACCACTCCGTACGCGAGTCATCGAGCGCACGGATGGAACTTCCGGAGAGGGAGGACGTATCTCAGGCTGTCCTCAGTAATCCCCGTAAGGGATTGGCATAGAGTTGCCTGTTCCTCCCGCTTTGTCGCCCATGCGTTTCCCACTCGATACGGCTGCCCGCGCCCAAGGCCCATCTTCTTGGGCGTACGGGACTTGTCTCGCGGTCGGCGTCCTGGCTGCGGTGGTGTTGGGGTGCGCGCACACGAGCGTGCTCGAGCGCATTCCGGAGGTGGCGGAACCGCCCGCCGAGTTCGACCGGGGCGTCGACCTGGAGACGGTCGCGGAGGCGCCCGGCGCCTGCGGCGCCCTGGGCGACCAGACCCTGCGGGAGCTGCAGGACCGGCTGGCCGGCCAGAGCTTTGACCTTCAGGCGGCCTGGAGTCGGGTCGAAGCGGCCGACGCCCGCGCCCGGGAGAGCGGCGCCTACCTGATGCCGCGTGTCGACGCGACGATGGCGGGGAATGAACTGACCTTCCCGAGCAGCGGGATCGTCAACCAGTTCCTGCTGCAGGGCGCGGCTTTCGACGCGAGTCTGGCGGCCGGCTTCGAGATCGATCTCTGGGGCCGGTTGCGGAATCGGGAAGTGGCGGCCCTCTTGGATGCCGAGGCGAGCGTTCAGGATCTGCGCTCGCTCGCCATCACGATGTCATCGGTGCTGGCCGAAGCGTGGTTCGGCATCGTCGCCGAGCGCGAGCTGATCGCGCTCCTCGAGAGTCAGCAGCAGACCTCCGAGAGGTTCCTGGAACTCACCCAGCTTCGCTTCGGCCAGGGACTGGGTCCCGCACAGGACATCGGTCGTCAGCGGGAGCAGTTGCTGGGGCTGCAGGGCCGGATCGACCTGGCTCGGGGGCGGCTGGAGTCACTGGAGTTCCAGCTCGCCGTGCTCCTGGGCAGTGGGGAGCGCCAGACGCCGGCGGAGTCGCCGGGCCTCGGGCCGCTTCTGGAGACAGCGGCGCAACCCGGCCTCGGCGTGCCGGCCGAGCTGCTGGAGCGGCGGCCCGATCTCCTGGCGGCGCGCCGCCGGGTCGAGGCGGCCGACCGTCGCGCGGCGGCGGCGGTGAAGGAGTGGTTGCCCTCGCTGTCGCTGAACGCCCTCTTGACCGGTCGCGCGCTGGAGATCGTCGACGTGCTGGATGACCTGGTGCGGCAGATCGGCGGCGCCGCGTCGCAGGCTCTCTATGGCGGCGGGGGACGGCGGGCGCGCATCGATCAGGCGTACGCGGCGGCCGAAGAGAGTCTCTACGCCTATGCGCAGTCCGTGGTCAATGCCGTCGGCGAGGTGCAGACGGCGCTGTCCGTGGGTCGAAGCAACCGGGAATTCGTCATCAATCTCCAGGCACGGCTCGGTGAGGCGCGCCGGGTGCTGCTCCTGACCAGCGAGTCGTACCGGGAGGGCGCCACGGACTACCTGAACGTGTTGACCGCGCTGTTGTCGCAGCAAGGACTCGAGCAGGCCTTGATCGATGCCCGGCGCCAGCAGCTCGCCAGCCGGCTGCAGCTCTGCCGGGCGCTGGGCTTTGCGCCGGGTACTTCCGTTGAGCGGCTGGCAGCCCAACTGGCGTCGGGTCCTCCGACGGTCAGCACGGAAGGAGCGTACTGATGGCCACCCTGGCCCGGGTTGGACTCGTCGTGCTCGTGCTGGCGGTGGGTGTGGCGGTCGCGCTGGGGATCATCCGTTCCCGGCCGCAGGCGGTGCAGGTCCCGCCCGACGACTCGGGCGTGTTGGTTGAAGTAGCCGAGGTGAGGCGTCTTCCACGGCGCATCGACGTCGAGGCGCAGGGCACGGTCGTGCCGGCCCGGCGGGTCGTCGTGCAGCCCCAGGTCAGTGGCCGCATCGATGTTGTGGCTGCAAACCTCGCTCCCGGGACCATCCTCCGGGAAGGCGACCTGATCTTCGCGATCGAGGACGCCGACTTCAAGCTGGTGGTGGCCAGGGCTACCGCCGCGGTCGCCGAGGCGGCGGCTCAGTTGGAACTCGAACAGGGCCGGGGCCGCGTTGCCGAGCGGGAGTGGGAGCTGTTCCAGGACGAACTGGACGCTGAGCAGAAGGCGGCTTCGCTCGCCCTGCGAGAGCCCCAATTGCGCTCGCGGCTCTCGGCTGTCCAGACGGCTCGCGCCAACCTCGCGCGGGCCAGACTGGACCTGGAGCGCACGGTCGTTCGCAGTCCCTTCAACGCAGTGGTTCTTTCCGAGTCGATCGAGGTTGGGCAGATCGTGACGCCGCAGAGTCAGGCAGTGACCTTGGCGGGCACGGATGCCTTCTGGGTGCGCGCCGCGGTCCGCACGGACGAACTCGATCAACTGAGGGTGCCGGGTCTGCATGGGGCCGCCGATGGTTCGCGTGCCCTGGTGCGGCTCGATGCGGAGAACGGTGACGTTCTGCAGGGCCGCATCGTCCGTCTTCTCGGCGATCTCGACACCGCCGGCCGGATGGCCCGGGTGCTGGTCGAAGTCGCGGATCCGCTCGGACTCGGAAGTGGGCATGGCAAAGTCGGTCGCCGCGGGTTGCTGTTCCTCGACAGCTATGTCGATCTGATGCTCGAGGGCGCCGCCGTCCGCGACCTGTTCGAGTTGCCCCGCGATTGGCTGCACGAGGGGAGGAACCTGCGGATGTACAGCGAGGGGCGCCTTGAGTTGCGCCCGGTCGAGGTCGCGTGGCGCTTCGAGGACAGCGTTTGCATCGACAGCGGCTTGAACGACGGGGAACTGGTCGTGACCAGTCGCCTTGCGACCCCGATTGAAGGGATGAAGCTGCGCCGGGTCGACGATGCGCTGCCGAGGGTTGCGTCGGAGTTCCTGCCTGTGACGAGTCGCTGGGATGTCTCGGCGTGGGGGAGTGGAGCGGAAGGCGCCGTGGTGTCGCCATGAGCCTGATGTCCCACGACCACGGTCCCGTCGACAAGAAGGGCCCCATCGCGTGGATGGCTTCCAACCCGGTGGCGGCGAATCTGCTGATGTTCGTCCTGGTCATTGGCGGGATCCTGTTCGCGCTGAGCATCAAGCGCGAGGTGTTTCCCGAGATCGAGATGGACATGGTGACCGTCGTAGTCGCCTATCCGGGGGCATCGCCGCAGGAAGTGGAAGAGGGCGTCGTTCTGGCGATCGAGGACGAGATCAGCTCTCTGGACGGGATCAAGAAGATCAACTCGATCTCCGTCGAGGGGCTAGGGACCGTGATGGCCGAACTGCTCACCAACGCGAGCTCGGACCGCACGCTGAACGACATCAAGAGCGCGGTGGACCGGATCACGTCCTTCCCGCAGGATGCCGAGCGGCCGGTGATCTCCCTGGTCACGAACCGCAGGCAGGTCCTGTCGCTGCTCGTTCATGGCGACGTGGACCTGAAGTCCCTCGACCGGCTCGCCGAGGAGATCCGTAGCGAACTGCTCTCCGATGACCGAATCACTCTGGTCGAGAAGACGGGCATTCCGCCGCCCGAAATCAGTGTCGAGGTGCCGTCGGAGAACCTCCGCCGCTATGGCCTCACCCTGCCCCAGATTGCGGCCGCGGTCCGGGCCGCCTCGATCGACCTGCCGGGCGGCTCGGTCAAGACCGAGGGTGGCGAAGTGCTGGTGCGCACCACGGAGCGGCGTGACTACGGCGAGGAGTTCCGGGACATCACGCTGATCGCCCGCGCCGACGGTACCCGCGTGCGCCTTCGGGACGTGGCTGAGGTGATCGACGGCTACCGGGAGACGGACGAGGAACTCCTCTACAACGGTCAGCCGGCGATCGACCTGCAGGTGTTTCGGGTGGGCGCCGAGGTGCCGCTCTCGGTCTCGAGCGCGGTGTACGACCTGCTCGATCGTCGGCGGGGCACCCTTCCCGACACGGTGGGTCTGGCGATCGTCGCCGACGAGTCGGAGGACTACCGCGACCGTCTGTCGATCCTGGGCAGGAATGGGCTGATCGGCCTGATCCTGGTGATCACGGTGCTGGGCATCTTCCTCCGGCCTGCCGTCGCCTTCTGGGTCAGTGCCGGCATCGGGATCGCGTTCTGCGGCTCGTTCTTCCTCATCTCGATGTTCGGCGTGTCGATCAACATGATCTCCCTGTTCGCCTTCATCCTGGTGCTGGGGATCGCGGTGGACGACGCGGTCGTCGTCGGCGAGGCGATCTTCTACCACCGCCGCAGCGACAACCGGCTCGAGGCCGCGATCGTCGGAACCCGCGAAGTGCTGACGCCGGTCGTGTTCGCCGTCGTCACGACGATCATCGCGTTCATTCCCCTGGCGCTGGTGCCCGGCATCACCGGCAAGTTCTTCCGCAACATACCGCTGATCGTCATCCCGGTCCTCGTGTTCTCCCTGGTGGAGTCCGTGTTCATCCTGCCGGCGCACTTGAGGCACGTGGGGCGGACCAAGCTGCGGGGCAGGACGGGGCGCAGGCGGTCGATCAATCCGTTCAGGCGGCTGGCCGCACTCCAGCTTCGCTTCTCCGAGTGCGTCGAGCGGGTCATTGCGGCGCGGGTGCCGCCGCTGACCCGGCGGCTGGTGCGTGATCGGTACGTGACCGTGGCCGTCCTCGTTGCGGGACTCATGGTGGCCGTCAGTGTGGTCGCCGGAGGACACCTGAAGTTCAACTTCTTCCCCCAGATCGAGGGCGAGTTCGCAAACGGGGTGATCGAGCTGCCTTTCGGCGCACCGGTGGCGGACACGCGCGAGGTGGCGCGCCTGGTGACCCGTGCCGCCGAGGAGGTCGGCGCCGAACTCGTGGCGGAGGCACGAATGCGACCGCGGCGCGATGGCTCGATCTCCGAGACCGTCTTCGAGGGGATCAAGGCGCGGATCGGAAGTGCGGACACCGGCGCGTTCGGGCCGGGTAGCGGCATTGCCGCGACCGGTGGTCATGTGGCGGTCGTTACCGCCTATCTGGTTCCTGACGGCGACCGCGAGTTCGGCTCGGCCGAGTTCACGCGGCGCTGGCGCGAGCGGGTCGGCGACGTTCCCGGCGTGGACCGCCTGTCGTTCGACTTCAACGACGGTCCCTCGGCCGGCGCGAAGGTCTCGGTTCAGCTCGAGCACACCGACACCCCTCCCCTTGAAGCGGCCGCGGGGCGGGTGGCTGCGGGACTTGCGAACTACGCCGGCGTCTTCGATGTCGACGATGGCTTCAAGGTCGGCAAGCCGCAACTCGACCTGGAGCTCAAGCCTGCCGCCAAGGGATTGGGCCTGACCGAGCGGGATCTGGCGGCCCAGGTCCGGGGTGCGTTCTTCGGCGCCGAGGCCAGCCGGCAGCAGCGGGGTCGCGACGAGTTGCGGGTCTACGTTCGCCTACCGAAGGGGGAGCGTGATTCGGTCTATGCGATCGAGAACCTGCTCGTCCGCACTCCGGCCGGCGGTGAGATTCCGCTCCACCAGGCCGCCTACGTGAGCCAGGGAACGTCGTTCACCGAAATTCTGCGCGTCGACGGCCGCCGCACCGTGACCGTGACTTCGGACATCGATCCCACCTTGACGACCGGCAACGACATCCGCGCCGCCCTGGCGCGTGACATCTTGCCCGACGTGGTGGCCGACACGCCCGGCCTGACGTTCAACTTCAGCGGCGAACAGGAAGCGCAGGCCGAGGCGGTGGGGTCTCTGGCCCAGGGTCTGGGCATCGCAATGCTCGCGATGTATGCGCTGATGGCAGTCGCCTTCCGCAGCTACTTGCAGCCGATCGTGATTCTCGCAGCCGTGCCCTTCGGCATGTTCGGCGCCGTGATCGGCCACCTGGTGATGGGCTACGACCTGAGTTTCCTGAGCATCTTCGGCCTGGTCGCGCTGGCCGGCGTGGTGGTCAACGACTCCCTGGTGCTGATCGACGCGGTGAACCAGTTGCGGAAGGAAGGCAAGAGCGCGCTGGATGCGGTGATCGGCGGCGTGACCCGGCGCGTGAGGCCGGTCGTCCTGACCTCCCTGACAACCTTCTTCGGCCTGATGCCGATCATCCTGGAACGTTCGAACCAGGCTCAATGGCTCGTGCCGATGGCCCTCAGCCTCGGCTTCGGCGTCCTGTTCGTGACCGGCATCGCCCTGGTTCTGGTTCCCTGCATGTACATGATGATCGAGGACCTCAAGCACGGTCTGCATTGGGCGGTGTTCGGACGGGCGCCCGAGCCGGCGCCGCAGTCCTGAGGACCGGTTGGCCCGCCGGCAGCGCCGCTTGCGTCATGGACGATCTGGTTCGGGCGTGCGAGCGGCTGTGGCCTCAGGGGATCTCGATCTTCCTCTCCCACAATGCGCGGTTCCGCAATCCGTTGGCGCCCGCCGACCGGGAGGCCTTGGCGGACTCGGAGGCCGCCCGGGATCAGGCCGTCGTAGCGGTCGTCGCCGAGGAGTTGCCGAGTCGTCTGGACTGGCTTGAGCGGGGCACCTACTTCCCGGTACCCCTGGCCCGCGCCGTGGCGGCGGGCCGGGCCTTCGACGACGCCCTGATGTCGTTCCACTATCCGCCGATCACGGTGGACGCCGACCGGCGCTGGGTCTGGAAGGGCCGTCCGGTGGCCGACCGCATCCGCCGCTTCTTCATCCAGCACATCGGGTTCGAAGAGGCGCTCGGCGTCTACTTCGTGGAGTACCGCGTGAACGACGGCTGGTGGGACAAGTGCTATCTCGACTGCGCCACCACGCCGCTTGTCGCCATTCAGATACGGGAGGATGCCAAGGATCGTGCCGGCGAAGTCGTCGCCGACCTGAACAACGGCCGCACGGACACCCTCGATCCCGATTCGCTGCGCCTCAACGATCAGGAACGGCTGTTCGCGTCGTCGGCGCAGCATGGGCTGGTCGAGATCGCTGACACGCCCCGCTTTGCGTTGCTGCGTACGGTGTCCGAGGACTGCCGGACCGTCGAGTTTGCCGGAGCCCGGCGAATCCTCCACTGGCCGGAAGACGAGTCCGAGAACGCCGGATGCGGGCGAGACGCCCGCGTTCCCACGGGCGGGGGAGACGCCGGCCTTTAGCCGGAACTTCACTTGGCCTGGACGCAGAAGCGGCAGTAGACACGGGCAGGATCTCCAGATTGCGGTGTCAGACTGCTGTAAACACGGGTTTCGCTGGGAGTTCGAGGAGTTGGAAGGCCTTTTCCTGTAGTGGCGTCGGTTCGGCGGTGACCATGAACCGGCTGTCGGGCTGACCTGGGAGGGCGACCTCGTTGAGGGTCAGGCTTCCGAGGTGGTTCAGGAGATCGGACATGGCCTGGACGGGGAGGCCGTCGGGCGTGGTTTTGGATGCGGTCTTCCTTTTGGCGCTGTCGGACGGTCGTGCCTTTTGGACCGGGGTGGATCGCTTGGCGCTCGCGCCTTCGGGATCGTCGTCCTCGAAGAGGAGCGGCGCGAGCGCGCGGCGCATGTGCCGTTCCAGGTACCAGGCGAGCATGCAGAGGAAGACATGTGCCCGTACCCGGTTTTCCGCGTAGACATGGATCGGACGCACTTGGAGGCGGTCGGTCTTGATCGCGCGGAAGGCGCGTTCGACGCGTGAGAGTGCCTTGTAGGCCTCGACCGTCCGCTCGGCGTCGATCGCGGCGCCTGAGAGGCTGGTGCGTATGATGTAGACGCCGTCGAGCCGGGACTCGGCGTCGATCTTCTCCTAGTTGCGCTCCCAACAGATTCCGTCGTCGCGCATCTCGATTTCGAAGTGCTTGCGCATCTTCCACCGGTTGGCCTGTTCGCCGACCGCGGCGTGGATGCGGTCGCGGTTGCTTGTTCCGGGCCGTCGCCTCCGGGCACTTGCGTCGATTTCGGCGAGGGCGGCATCGGTTGCCGCAAGCAGGTCCTCGCGTTTTCGCGCCCGTTCCTCCCGCAGACGCGGGTTCAAGCAGACCATGAGGCGCTCGCCGGGGAAGTCCGGGCTGGTGATTTCGGCCACCTGGTCGGCCACGAGATCCTCCGGGCGAAGCGGCGGCCGGGCATTCTCCTCGGGGTCTCGCGTGACGAGGAGCTTTCGGATCTCGGTCGTCTTCAGTGCCGAGATCCAGTCGAGCCCGGCGGGCTCGACGTCCTCGCGGATGCGCGCGCTGGTGAGCATGCCCCGATCCCCGACGAGCGCGATCCGCTCGATGCGAAAGCGCTTGCGGAGCTTGAGCACCTGAGCGCTCACCGTGGACGGGTCGCTGACGTTGCCGGAGAACACCTCGACGGCCACTGGGCATCCGTCGGCGCTGCAGAGAAGCCCGTAGGTGATCTGCTTCTTGCCTTTCTTTCCGTCCCGGTTGTGGCCGAAGGCGGCGAGCGGGCAGCACCTGCCCTCCACGAAGCTTGAGCTGACGTCGTAGAGGATCAGTGTGCTTCCGGCGAGATGCCGCCTCGCGAGACTGGCTTCGATGTGACGCTGCCGAGAGTGAAGCCAATCGAGCATGGCGAGCATCTCGTTGCCGGTGACGCGCCCGAGTCCGAGGACGGTCCCGAGACTCGAGGCGGCCGTATCCGGCGAGAGATGCCGTGCCGTGGAGAGCTTCGAGGCCGGGTCGATGATGCGGGCGACGACGGCCGCGAGAGCGAGCTTGCCGCGGCGTGTGCTCTTGCGGTCGAGGATGCGCGGGAGTCCGAGCTGTCGGGCGACGCCGAGGATGGCGGCGACGTGGCCGTGCAGAAGGGCCCTTCGGATGGAGACGGCCTGGTCGATGCCGGCGAAGACGGCGCCGCCCTTGAGGACGGCGCGGAATCCGTCTACGACGTGCGGCGGGAGCTTGGTGAGGTTTGCGACCGTCTTGTGTCGTACGCGCTTGCCTTCTCGCCAGGACTGCCGGAGCAGAGTCTGCGGCGAGCGGCCGCGGTTGGAGATGACATCGATGCGGAAGGACATGTCGCCTTAGCCAGCATGTAAACACGCTGTGGCGAGAATCCTACCGGAAATTCATAGATCTGTCTACATGTACTCATTCGTTTGCATGTAAACAAATATCCCGCTCCTGGACCAGCCCCAAGTGCCCTAAAACCAACTGCCATCAACGATCTGCCGCCAAACGACGCCGGAAATCGACCGTGAAGTTCCGTTTAGCTCGGCTACCCGTCCACCGGATTGCCGTCGGCGTCCAGGAAACGCATCTCGCCGAGGTCGAGGGCGCGGATCTTCTCCTCGATCACGACGCGGTCCCCTACCACGATCCAGACGAGGTTGTCGGGCTGAAGCACCCGGTCGGCCTGGGCTCTCACGTCGGCCAGGGTGACGGTGCGTACCGCGTCGGCGAAGGTGTCCCAGTAGTCGTCGGGGAACCCGAAGCGGCTCATCTCGGCGAGGCTGGCCATCACCGATGCGTTCGTCTCCCAGCGGCCCGGCAGCGTCAGCGTGTTCTGGTCGGTGACCCGGCTGAGTTCCGCCTGGGTCGGCGGCCTGCCGCCGCCGCCGCGGATGCCGCGCAGCTCCCTGTCGATCTCGGCCATCGACTCCGCGGTCTTGTCGGTCTGGACCGGCGCGTAGGCGTAGTAGGGCCGCTGGCCGGCGGCGTCGAGCAGGATGGCCCGTGCACCGTAGGACCAGTGCTTGTCCTCGCGCAGGTTCATGTTGATCCGCGAGGTGAAGCTGCCGCCGATGATGTCGTTCATCGCCTCGATCTGGAGATTGGCGGGGTCCCCCTTCGGCGGCGCGACGTGGCCGGCGAAGATGATCGACTGCGCGGAGTCCGGGCGGTCGATCAGGTAGACAACCGTCTCCGTCTGGGGCGTCACCTCGGCCAGGTTCTTCTCCGGCACGTCGCCCGGCGCCCACGAAGCGAAACGTGCTTCGATTGCGGGCTCGAGTTCGGCCATCGTGATGTCGCCGACGACGATCAGGGTCGCGTTGTTCGGGACGAACCAGGTGTCGTGGAAGGCGCGCAGCGAGTCGAGCGTGAGTTCGTTCACCGACGCCTCGGTTCCCGAGCCGGTCAGCGGGTTGCTGTAGGCGTGGCCGTCGCCGTAGAGGATCCGCGGCAGGACGCGCTGGGCCATCGCCACCGGTTGGACCTTCTCGCGGCCGATGGCGGCGAGTTGCTGGCTGCGCCGGCGGTCGAACTCCGCCTCGGGGAACGCGGGATTCTGGATCACGTCGGCGTAGAGATCGAGCGACGCGTCCAGGTTTTCCACCAGGGCGCTCATCATGACCCTCGACGTGTCCAGGTTCGAGGCGGCGCCGAGCGTGGCGCCGAGCGTGTCGAGTTCTTCCGAGATCTCGAGCGCGTCTCGCGACGACGTGCCCTCGTCGAGCATGTCCATCGCCATCCGCGCGGTGCCGGCCAGCAAGAACTGGTCCGAGGCGTAGCCGGCGTCGAGCTGCAGGGTCAGATTGACGACCGGGACCGCGTCGCGTTGGGCGAGGATGACCTTCAATCCGTTCGAGAGTTCTGCCGTCTCCCGCGCCGGGAACGAGGCGGACGGGAACTCGGTGACCTCGGGCGGGCCGGAGGAGCGGTCGATCGTGCTCTCGGTCGTCGTGTAGGTGGCGTACGGCCTGGCCTCGACCGTCAGGACACCGTCGCCGAGCCACTCGACCGCGGCGTCATGGACATCGGCGACCGTGGCGTTCGCCAGGTTCTCCTGGGTTCGCGCGTGGCCGTCCGGGCTGCCGAGATAGACCTCGCTCGCGGCCAGGACGTCCGACTTGCCGCCGAAACCGCCGATGCGCTCGACCCCGCGAATGAAGATCGCCCGCTGGCTGGCCTGCGCGCGGGCGAGCTCTTCCCCGGTGGGGCCCGACTCGAGGAAGGCCTCGAGTTCCTCTTCGAGCACCGCCTCGACTTCGGCCAGATCCTGGTCCGGCTGCGCTGTGGCGAAGACCATGAACATGCTGCCGAACTGCCGGGTCAACACGAAGGAGCCCACATCGGTGGCGATCTGGTCGTCGTAGACCATGCGCCGGTAGAGGCGGGAACTCTTGCCGACGCTCAGTACGTCGCTGGCCAGGGAGAGGTGGTCGACGGACGGGTCCTTCACGGTGGCGACGTTCCACACCTTGTAGATCCGCGCCTGCGGCACCCGGTCCTGGAGGACGATGCGGCTCGGCTCGCTGCGGCGGGCGAGCTGGACATCCGGCTTGATCAGCGGCGGCCCGGATGGGATGTGGCCGAAGTAGCGCTCGACGCGGGCCTTGACGTCTTCGGCGTCGACATCGCCGGCGACCACCAGCACCGCGTTGGCGGCGCCGTACCAGGTCTGGAACCACTCATGCACGTCCTCGAGCGAGGCGGCGTTCAGGTCCTCCAACGAACCGATCGTCGAATGGTCGTAGGGATGGCCGTCCGGATAGGTGTTCTCGAAGATCGTGAGGAAGACCTTGCCGTAGGGCTGGTTCTCGCCCTGGCGCTTCTCGTTCTGGACCACGCCGCGCTGCTCATCGAGCCGGGCCTGGGTCACGGCCGCCTGCATGTGTCCCATGCGGTCGGACTCCATCCAGAGCGCCATGTCGAGGGCCGTCGTCGGCACGACCTGGAAGTAGTTGGTGCGGTCCTGGTTGGTCGTCCCGTTCATGCCGGTGGCGCCGACGCGGTCGAAGGGCTTGAAGTAGTCGTCGTTGAAGTGCTCGCTGCCGTTGAACATCAGGTGCTCGAACAGGTGCGCGAAACCGGTCTTGCCGGTCTTCTCGTCGCCGGCGCCGACGTCGTACCAGACGTTGACGGCCACGATCGGCGCCTTGTGGTCCTCATGGACGATCAGGCGGAGCCCGTTGTCCAGCAGGTACTTCGTGTAGGGGATGTCGACCACGTCGGACGAGGTGGAGGAGGGGGCATCCGCCGGGCCGCCACAGGCGGCGAGGACCGAGAGGGCAAGCGCGATTCCGAGCAGTCGTTTCACGGTGATCTCCTGAGTCGAGAGGGGGCCGGTTGGATTCTAGGCGGCGGGATCGCGGTTCCGGTCACCAGGCGATGCCGTAGTCCTCGCCGAAGTCGCTGGCGCCGCCCCACATGGTGCCGTTCTCGCGGTCGAACCAGATGGCGGTGATCGGCCCCGAGGTGCGGTCGAGCGCGCGTACACGGTACCCCATGTTGCGGAGCTCTTCGCGCACCCACGGCGGCACGTCCCGGCGCACGTCGATGTCCCCCGGCCGAGACTCGTGGGCGCCGAAGGAGCTCTGCATCTGGTGGCTGGTGATGTTCGCCGCTTCCACCGCCTGCTGGACATTCATGCCGAACTCGACCACGCCCAAGAAGAACTGGAGCAGGTTCTGGTCCTGCGTGTCGCCGCCCTGTACCGCGAACGAAAGGTACGGCGAGCCGTCCACAAGCGCCATGCCGGGCGTCAGCGTCGCGCGCGGGCGCTTGCCCGGCTCGGGCAGGTTGTACGGGTTGAGTCTCGGGTCGAGCACGAAGCTCTGCATCCGCTGGCTCATGCCGATGCCGGTGCGTCCCGCGATCACGGCGGGAATCCAGGCGCCGCTGGGGGTGACCGATACGACCCAACCTTCGGCGTCGGCGGCCTGGATTGACGTCGTGCCGGCGGTGAACGCCTCCTCGTACGTCATTCGGTGCAGCGGCGGTCGGCCGGCCGACGCTTGCTGGAAGCCCTGCTCGCCCTCGGCGTTCGCCGCCGGCGGGATCGGTGTCCACTGCTCCAGCAGGTCGAGGAATGGGTTCTCGCCCTCCTGGAAGCCGTACGGATCGCCGGGGCGCGCATCGTCGTCGTTCTTCGACCAGTCGATCGACTCGTAGCGGGCGCGGGCGTAGTCCTTCGAGAGCAGACCTTCGAGCGGCTCCTCCGGCGGGTAGTAGGGGTCGCCGTAGTAGAAGTCGCGGTCCGCGAAGGCGAGGTTCATCGCCTGGTAGAGGGCGTGGATGTAGCGGGCCGAGTTGTAGCCCATGGACACGAGATCGGCGTTCTCCAGGATGTTCAGCGACTGGAGCATCACCGGTCCCTGGACCCAGGAGGTCAGCTTGTAGACGTCGATTCCGCGGTAGTTCGTGCGCACCGGCGCCTCGATGTGGACCTGCCAGCGGTCGAGGTCGGCCATCGTGTGCAGCCCGCCTAATTCCTGTGACCCGCGAACGAACTCCTCGGCGATGTCGCCGCGGTAGAAGCGGTCGTAGGCGGCGGCCAGGGCCTGCTCGCGGGTCTTGCCCTTCTTCAACGCTGACGCCTCCGCTTCGACCAGCTTGCGCAGCGTGTCCAGCAGGTCCGGCTGCCGGAAGATCTCACCGGCGCGCGGCGCCGCGCGATCCTCGCCCCCCTTTGACGACGACAGGTGGGGCAGGAAGACGCGTGCCGAGTCCGGCCACTGCTGCAGCATCTCCTTGCGCCGCTCGATGTTGTCCGCCTGCGACTGCTCGATCGGATAGCCGTCGGCCATCTGCATCGCGGGTTCGAGGACCTCGGCGAGGCTCATCGTGCCGTAGTGCGCGAGCATCACGATGAGCCCGCCCGGGGTGCCCGGCGTCACAGCCGCGAGCGGACCGTACTCCGGCGGATAGACGAAGTTCCGTTCGCGGAAGAAGTCGACCGTGGCGCCGGTAGGGGCCACCCCGAGTGCGTTGATCCCGACCACTTCCCGGGTGCGCGGATCGAAGATCAGAGCCTGCGTTTCGCCACCCCAGCCGAGCGTGTCCCACATGGTCGAGGTCGCCGCCAGCATGGCGCAGGTCGCGTCGACCGCGTTGCCGCCGCGGGCGAACACCGTCGCCCCGGCCGTCGCCGCAAGCGGTTTGCCGGTGATCGCGACCCAGTGGCGACCATGCAGCACGGGTTTGACGGTGCGCTGGGCTTCGGCAGCCGTGACGGCGAGGGCGAGGGCCAGGGTGCTGAGCGCGATGATCGGTCGTCTCGTCATCGTGGCAGCCTATCGCCGGTACGGACCACTGCATCGTTCCTTGGGCGGCCGGCGTTCGGCTGCATTGTCCGCCGCTACGCTTGTTCGGCTGGCCCGCTGCTTCAGGGCAGCCTGACGGAGTCAGGAGGCTTCGTTCCGATCCGGAGGGTCGCTTGGCTTTTCGGCGTGCTGGATCCAGCCATTGGCAAAGAAGCCGTAACGTAGCTTCTTGCGCCACCGGGTCCACGGAACTGGGAACACCCGCGGCTTCGCTGTCTCGGTCGAATCGACGACGTAGAGCCAGTACTCGGTGTCCCCCTCTTGCTGCAGTGCGTCGTTGACCTGCCGGGCTGACAGGAGGACGCTAGCTTCTTTTCCTTCGAATCGTCCCTGGACGCTCTTCACTTCGATACGCCGCAGTTCCTTGCCCGTGCTCCGATCTCGGCTGAGGACATCGTAGCCGGGCTGGTTGGCCGGCATCTCTTCCGCAGGCCGACCTTGCTCGTTCTCGAATTCGACCACGGCCTTCCGGGCCTCTTCGTCGCTCCGCGGCGCTGTTCCGGCCTTAGCCGAGGCACTGTCGGCCGTGTTTGCCGCCGTCTCGTCGTTGCCCCCGGGCTGGACGAAGATTGCGACTTGGTTCGCCGCCGAACGATGCGATTCCGAGGCCGCCTTCAGCACCGGCCCCTCCGGTTCAGCGTCAAGTCCTCGGCCTTCGTGGTTGTCCGTGTCGGGCTCAGTGCGGTCCTCGGGCTCCAACTCGTCGAGATCGGCCTCCACGCCGAGCCCAGCTGCCAGCATCTTGAGATGAGTCCGAAAGGCCTCCGACCGTTCCAGTGCGAAGAGCGCTCCCGTGAGCCATGCGACGTCGTTTCCTCGCTGGCGGAGTTGGAAGTAGTTCACGAGTTGGTCGGCGGCTTCTACTGCGAGACCGGGAGGCTCGCCGGCGAGTTGGAGAACACGGTCCTGGACGTAGGCACGGATAGGTCGCTTAGAGTCCCCAACCCGGAGGGTGAGGCCGTCGTAGAGGGCCAGTTTCCGCACCGCCTGCCGATCCTCTAGCAACGCTAACGTTTGGACCAGTCGCTGGAGCCGGCTCTGCCACGACGGCTCGTGGTTGAGGGGGCTGCCGGGACGGACTTCGACTTGGTCCGACAGCAGGCTTACATCGAGGTGTTCCGCGACTCGGCGGATCTGTTTGCGCGTCTCGCCTAAGTGAGCCGCTGCCACAGTAATCCTGTCGCCGGGGAGGAACTGGCGAATGAACGGGGACTGGACGTCGTCCACAACGAGCGAGGATGCGTTGGCCGGATGCCACTTCCCCTGCCCGTAGAGGCAGGCCCGGCTCCTGTGCTTCTCCCAATCGGACAGCGGAAGATGGCCGACCCTAAGGTCCTCCAGGACGTACCTATACGCGGCCGCGACCCGGCTGCGGACTTGCTCTACCCGGGCTGGTTTTTTCTCCCAAATGTGGACGAGAAACTCGAGGGCTTGGCCTCCCGTCGTCGTCCATGGAAAGGACAGGGAGAGATCTCTTACGGCGGCCGCCAGCTCTTCGTCTACGGATGACAGCGCGACGACCCATTCGCCCAGGTCGCTGCGCAGACCCTCGCCCGCGCCGCAACGCTCCACGACGCGACTCAGAAGCGGCGCTTCGTGGAGTTTCACCCCGCCGAGCGCGGTGTCTAGCTCAGTCCGGCTGGATCTTCCGGCGACCAGGTCCTCCTTTGCGTCCCGGAGAAGGGCGGCGAGTTGGGCGTCCGGGATGTCCTCGCCGCCACGCAGCGTAAGGCGACGCAAGACTGGCGACTTGGGGACGGCGGTGCCGAAGTCGATGCCCTCCTGCTGCAGACATGTAGCGAGTTCCGGGTCGATGTCAGCGACTGGCGCGTCCTCGTAGTCTGGATCGGGCGAGAGCCGGACCTCGCTCGGCTTGCGCCGTTCGCCGTCCTTGCAGAGCAGCCAAGCATGTCCGCGCAGCTCTTGAATCCAGGCGCAGGGATTCGTTCCGCGGCTTTCTTGGGGGCCGTAGTAGCTGCCTACAGCTCGCAAGCGGCCACGGCTACGCAGGCGTGAAGGCTCGCTGGTCAACCAGTCCTGCAGAGCCTCAGCAGGGATGTTTTCCACCTTGAACGGGAAGTCGTAGTCGAACACCGTGTACCCGCGACTCTGTTTCGTTTGGGGCGCCTCGGCGCCGATACGTCGTTGGACTTGTTGCTTGTCATGCGACCTGTACAGTGTGGTCAGCGGTTTGAGTTCCACTCGACCAGGAACTTGGAGTCGCTCAAGGAAGAGAACTACCGCGTGCCGGTCCTCGATGATCGCGTAGTCCTCGACCAGTGGCGGCATGTGGTGGAAGAGCATCCGGCGGCAAATGCCGTGGTCGACGAGCGGATCGGCAAGCACGGCCTCAACGGGTCGACGAGCACCATGCTCGGTCATCACAAGAGGCACGAGCCCCTGTCTCCGGTCACCACGGCCGAGGGCCCACTCCAGGAGTTCAACCAAGGGAAGTTTGTCCCGGTTGTCGGCGGCGTCGCAGACGCGGCGAATGACCGACTCGAGGATCACGTTCTGGCGCCGGGCCTTGAGCCACTCGGTGCCGGGGTCACTTGACTGGGCCACACGGCTGCGGAGCCCAGCTTGCAGGCGTTCATCGGGTCGTGGCAGGAAGTCGCCAAGCGCCTTGGCAACTACGGTGCCGCTCGCTTCCTTCTCTGACGGCGGTTCCTCGTTCAGCCAGCGGGTACTTCCGGCCGGTAGCCACTTGCCGGCCTCGGTCGGCACGACTGGCGCATCGTGCCACCCCTGGTCGTCGACGCCGTGCCAGAGCGCGAACAGGGCATCCGTTCGTTCAACCTCAGGCAGTTCGGCTAGTGCGGTCCACCAGTTCGGCAGTGTCTCGGACCAACGAGCGTCGCATTCTTCTACCTCGGGTACGTAACCCAACCAGACCAGGAAGTCCGTGCCCCGTTTCCCCAGGACCCGCTCGTTCGCTAGCTCCCGATCGAAGAGAAGATCCGGGCGCCAGCGGGGTTGTCGCCCGAAGTCGTCCCGGAACCGGCCCGGTAGCCGGGTGGCACTGAACGGAGCGCAGTACCCGCTGTCGTCCGCGCCGGCATGAATCGGCACGATCTTGATCTCGCCTATCGCCCCGATGAAGTCGTCCCGGAGGTGTCGCAGGGGACTCGACAGCGGGCCGTCGTCCTTCGTGGGGTCGGACAGGGCGCGATACCCTCGTTCCCTCGCTTGCTCGGGTTCCTCCTTGAGCCAGAGAAGGAGTTGCCGGACGAGTTCCGGCACTTGGCGCATGATGGCTTCCTGCCAGGCGTCGCCTTCAACGGGCCTCAGGTTCTGGCGGTCGAGATCGACCAGCCAGTCCGCCTGCAGGTGGAAGCCGAATGGCAGTGGCGTCTGGGTCGGCAGCGTCGCGTACGCGAGCCCGCGGCTTGGCGGGGCTGGTTGGCCATCGTCGTCGAGCGGTAGCAGCGCGACGACGTTTCGTTCGGGCCGCTGTCCGTGGTCGTCGCGTTCTTCTTGGAGATGGCGGCGCGCCTCCAGAAGAGCGCGCATCGCGCCGTCATCGGGCCGATAGCGGGAGGCGAACGACCGCCAGCGTCGGACGCTTTGGCCGGACGACGATCGGACTTCGACGAGGCCGTCCCTGGCGGACAGACTCCAGGTCAAGTCGTCCATGCGGACCTCTTCGAGGCCGCGAAGCGCCAGGACCGCCAGCGGTATCGGATCGGCGGGGGCCGCGAGCTTGTCAAGATCGGCGGCCAGCGGGCGGTCGGGATCTGCCGGTCGGCTGAGCAGGAAAGCGGTCGTGTAGTCAGTGTCCGGGTTCAGGGACTCCGGGTCCCACTTGGGACGCAGCGTGTCGAACCGACGCGTGACTCTCGCCCCCAGGTCTCCACGGTCAGTGGCGATGTCGAACCGGAAGCGCCATTCGAAACCCGATACGCGCGCCCGGCGGAAGCGAGCGAAGACGGACTTGAAACCGACTCCCATGAAGCCGATCGTGGCGAAACCCTTCGTCGATTGACCGAGCGATGCCAGACGCCGGACGTGTGCTTCGTCGAATGGCATGGTGCCGTCGTGCTGGAACAGGACGGTTTCTTCCCCGATCCGCCGCCAAAAGACCCGCCGCGCGCCCGCGTCGATGGCGTTCTGGGTGAGTTCGTAGACGTACGTCCAGGGATGGGAATGGCCGGCAGACAACATCTGCTCGACGGCTGGACGAGCCGCGGGGCCGAACTGCTCCTCGTTCTCCCGCCGCACCAGGGACACGAAGTCGATGGGTTCAGTCTCGGATCACATGTAGCAACGATACGCCGACTATTCGTCGAGAAGCTCGAAGAGCCGTGCCCGGCTCATGCCGGCAGTGCGCATGTTCTTGAGGATGATGCCCACAGGCACGTCCTTGCCCATCGGAATCACCACTGGACGACTCGCGCCTGTCTTGGTCAGCGTCAGGTGCGATCCGACCTGGTGCTTCCGAGTCCAGCCGTCCCGTTCGAAGGCGCGGATGAGCCGGCGCGGCCTAGTGGGCCGCAGCGGCCTGGACAAGCTGCTGCCTCATCTGAAAGGGCACCAAGCGATCAATGGTGCTGGCCGCGGAGTACCGGTTCTCGGTCGAGGCCTCGAAGCCGCAGTCCCTCAGGACTTCGTCCAGGGTTCCGATGTCGTAGCAGGTGAAGAGGAAGGCGCCCAGAGCCTCGCCCAGCATCGCCTGGGCCTCTTCCCGGTTCGCACCGTGGCTTGCCACGTCCAGAAGAGGACATGATGCGATCCACGCGTCTCCCTCCAGGTGAAATTCCACGGGGACATCCATCCTGAAGTGGACGCGGTCCGGTCGGGGGTCAACGACGATCTTGGCTTTGCGCATGGACGAGATCCTGGCTGGGCTTGAGAGGCTACACCAGCCCCGGCTTGCTTCCCTGAAGCTCGGCTCCGATCACCGCGGCTGCCGGTGCCGCTGATAGCCTGCCGGTCCTTGCCAAGCCGGTGCGGCCAGTCGAAAACGTCCCCGCGGTTTCCGGGGATTCAGGAGGGGTTCCAGACATGAAAGCAGCCGTGTTCCACGAGGTCGGTCAGCCGCTCGAGATCACCGATGTCTCGATCAGCAAGCCGGGACCGCACGAGATCCTGATCCGGAGCGCGGTCGTCGGCGTCTGCCACAGCGACCTGCATTTCGTGGACGGGCTGTGGCCGATCCGTACGCCCGCGATCCTTGGCCACGAGGCATCCGGGATCGTCGAGCAGGTCGGCTCCGAAGTCCGCTACGTCAAGCCGGGCGACCACGTGATCACCTGCCTGTCGGTGTTCTGCGGCTACTGCGAGTACTGCATGAGTGGCGAACCGACGCTCTGCGACAAGCGGGCGACACGGCGGCCGCGGAGCGCCGAGCCGCGGCTGGCGCTTCCGGCCAGCAATGGCGGCGGTCCGCGGCCGGTGTCGCAGTTCGCGGACCTGGCCTCGTTCGCGGAGCAGATGCTGGTGCACGAGAACGCGGTGGTGAAAATCCGCGAGGACATGCCGCTTGACCGCGCGGCGGTGATCGGCTGTGCGGTGACGACGGGTGTCGGCGCGGCCTTCCGGACGGCGCAGGTCGAACCGGGATCGACGGTGGCTGTGATCGGCTGCGGCGGCATCGGCCTGTCGACGATCAACGGGGCCGAGCTGGCCGGCGCCGGGCGGGTCATTGCCATCGATCGAGTGGCCTCCAAGCTCGAACTGGCACGTCAGTTCGGCGCCACGGACACCGTGGACGCGGCGGCCGGCGATCCGGTCGAACAGGTGCGGGAGATGACCGGCGGCGGCGTGCAGTACGCGTTCGAGGCGATCGGCCTCAAGGTGACCGCCGAGCAGGCGTGGGCGATGCTGCGGCCCGGCGGCACCGCGACCGTGATCGGCATGGTTCCGATGGGCGAGAAGATCGAGATTCCCGGCCACGAGATGCTCCAGGCGAAGGCGATCCAGGGCTGCGTCATGGGTTCGAACCGCTTCCGCATCGACATGCCGCGACTGATCGATTTCTACCTGGCCGGCAAGCTGAAGCTCGACGAGTTGATCTCTGATCGGGTCGGGTTCTCCCAGATCAACGAGGCGCTGCAGAACCTGAAGAAGGGCGAGGTGGCGCGGCAGGTCATCGTCTTCGATGGCTAGGCGGAAGACCGGATGCGGGCAAGATGCCCGCGTTCCCAGGGGAGGTGTCGTCGCGGTCGCTCTGGTACTCCTGGCACCGACTCAGGCGGCAGCGGCGGCGGACGGGGTGGCGGAGAAGGCCGGCCTCGAGACCGCAGTGGCCAAGCGGGCCGACCTGCTCTGGGACGCGGCGCGGAAGGTCTGGGAGTGGGCCGAGCCCGGCTACCAGGAGACGAAGTCCTCGGCCCTGCTCGCCTCGCTGATGGAGGAGGAGGGCTTCGAGGTCGAGCGCGGCGTCGCCGGCATTCCGACGAGCTTCGTGGCGTCCTACGGCGCGGGACGCCCGGTGATCGCGATCCTGGCCGAGTTCGACGCGCTGCCCGGATTGTCCCAGCAGGCGGTTCCCACCCGCGCTCCGCGCGAGGGTCCCGACTGGGGCCATGCCTGCGGCCACCATCTGTTCGGCGCCGGCTCGCTCGGGGCGGCGCTCGCGGTGGCGGACGGCATCCGCAGCGGCGCCATCCAGGGGACGGTGCGGCTCTACGGCACGCCGGCCGAGGAAGGCGGCGGCGCCAAGGCGTTCATGGCCCGCGCCGGCCTGTTCGAGGATGTCGACGCGGTCCTGCACTGGCATCCGGGCGATGTCAACTCGGCCGGCGATCCGACCAACCTCGCCCGGGTGGCGGCCAAGTTCCGCTACCGCGGGCGCAGCGCCCACGCGGCCGCGTCGCCGGAAGCGGGCCGGTCGGCGCTCGACGCGGTGGCGATCCTGAACTACGGCGCCGAACTGCTGCGCGAACACACGCCCGACCGCACACGCATTCACCACGTGATTACGGCCGGCGGCGACGCGCCGAACGTGGTGCCGGCGTTCGCCGAGGCGTACTACTACGTGCGCCACCCGGACATCGGCATCGCGCGCTCGATCTACGACCGGCTGGTGCTGGTGGCCGAAGGCGCCGCCCACGCCACGGAGACGGAACTGGAGATCGAATTCCTCGGCGGAATCCACAATCTCCTCCCGAACGACACTCTCTCCAAGGTCTCGCTTCGGAACTTCAAAGACCTGATCGACATGGACTACAGCGACGAGGAGCGTCGCTGGGCTCAGGAGTTGCAGAAGTCTCTGCTCCGGCCGCTGCCGCTTGCCTCGGTGTCCGAACTGCGCGACGACACGGGCAACACGACCCTGGGCTCGACCGACGTCGGCGACGTCTCCTGGGTGGCGCCGACCACCGGCATCCGCACGGCATGCTGGGTTCCGGGCACGCCGGCCCACTCCTGGCAGGCGGTCGCCGCGGGCGGCACGACGATCGGCCGCCAGGGCATGTTGATGGCGGCCCGCGTGCTAGCGGCCACGGCATGGGACCTGCTTGCCGATCCTTCGATCGTCAAGGCGGCGCTGGAGGAACTCGATCGGCGGCTCGCCGACCGCCCCTACCGCGCGGCTTTGGAGGAGGGCCAGGAGCCACCCCTGGACTACCGCAAGCCGCCGGGCCGCTAGTTCGGCGCCGCTCGCCACCGTACGCCCGCGTGCAGGCTGATGTCGACGGCGGAGCCGTACTTTGCCGTGTTGTTGCTGAGGCTGAAGTAGGCGGCGCGGTCAAGTCCTCCTGGGCTCGGCTTCAGGCTGCGGGTCCAGCCGACATCGATCAGGGTTGCCGTGACGCCCAGGATCGAGAGCTTCAATTGGCGGAACGGGCTCTTCTGGTGCCGGATCTGGAGGACCAGTGAGGACCGGGGGCCGAAAGGACGTTCGCCGGCAATGGCGATCGTGACCAGGTCCTGCGGTTCCAGCTCGAGCAGGTCGTGCCCGCCGAGGCGGGTGAAGCCGGCGTTGCCGTAGAGGGTCCAGCGGCCCAACGGCCGGCTGACCAGGTACTGGGCCGCAGCATCGACCGAGCCGGTGCCGTAGAAGTCGTCGTCGCTGCCGGTTGGCAACTTGACCTGGACCTGGACGGCCTGTCGCCACGCCGCTGATGCGGCGCCGAAACCCCACTTGAGGGAGGCAACAGTCTCACCCAGGCCGGGTCCTGGCTCCTCGAAGCGGATGAAGCGCAGGCGGTCCCCGTAGCTGCTGGGTCCGCCTTTGCCATCGCGCCGGAAGTACAGGCCGTAGTCGTTTTGCAGCGACTGAGGCCGGCCGGATTGGCGGAACCCGAAGAGGTAGTGGAAGCCCTCGATCGCGGGATCGAGGACTCCGCCGCCGGCGTCGACGATCGACGTCCTGAGACCCACTTCGAGTCGGCTACCGAAGCGGCGGCGAACATCGACCGTAAGGCGATGCAGTTCAGCGTCTGCGAAGTAGATTCCCTCCGGCCCCGGCCAGGGCGCGATGCCGTCGAGTTCCTCGACCGTCACCGGACCGCGCTCGGGCCGCGCTTCGATGACCTCGGATACCGCGGGCGAGCGGAGCCAGAAGCTGGAAAGGCCGAAGGACGTTGTGACCTGCCAGCGTCCCTGCGCCGACTGCGGGTCCGGCGGCGCCTCCACCGGCAGGCTCAGGAAGCCCGATCCGCTCGCCAACCAGGCCTCGCCCACCGGCAGCGGACCGAACCGGTGCTTCTGGGCCACTGCCGGAATGGCAGTGGCCAGCACGATCGCGGCCGCGAGGACCGCGCCTCCAAGACGTTTCAGTGCGAATCGCTGGAAGCTAGGCCGCGCCGGCTTCCTGGATCGCCTGCCAGATGCGCTCGGGCTTGGCCGGCATGTCGATGTTCGTGATGCCGAGCGGCCGCAGCGCGTCGATGATCGCGTTCACGATGCACGGAGTCGCCCCGATCGTGCCCAACTCGCCGATGCCCTTGGCGCCGAGCGGATTGATCGGCGTCGGCGTTACCGTGTTGTCCAGCACCATGCGCGGGAAGTGCTTGGCGCGGGGGACGGCGTAGTCCATCAGGGTGCCGGAGAGGAGCTGACCGCCGTCGTCGTACTGGACCTCCTCCCACATCGCCTGGCCGATGCCCTGGACGACGCCGCCGAGGCGCTGGCCGTCCGCCAGCATCGGGTTGATCACGACACCGAAGTCGTCGACCGCGACGTAGCTCTGGATGTCGATCTGCCCGCTTTCCGGGTCGATCTCGACCTGGCACAGGTGGGCGCCGAAGGGGAACGTGGTCGCCGAGGGTTCGAAACGGGCGACGGCCTCGAGGCCCGGCTCCTCGCCCGGCACGGGGACGTTCCAGAGATGGGCCATCTCGGCGACCTCGCGGAAGGTGAGCTTCCGGTCCGTGCCGCTGACGGTGAACTCGCCGTCGTCGTACTCGATCTGATCGACCGGTGCGTCCAGGTGGTGGGCCGCGAGGCGCGTGGCCTTGGCGTGGACCTTGGTCAGGGCCATGTGCAGCGCCGCACCGCCGACCGCGATACCGCGGCTGCCGAAGGTACCGACGCCGTGTTGGACCTGGTCCGTGTCACCGTGGACAACGACCACGTCGTCGAGGCCGACGCCGAAAGCGTCGGACGCCATCTGGGCGAAGGCCGTCTCCTGACCCTGACCGTGGGGCGAAACGCCCGTGTAGACGGTGACGTTTCCGCTCGGCTCGACGCGTACGGTGGCGCTTTCCCAGGTGCCCATGCGCTGCTGCGGCGCGGTGCCGGCCGAGGGCCCGATGCCGCAGACCTCGGTGAACGTGGCGAGACCGATTCCGACCAAGCGGCCGTCCGCCCGCGCGCTACGCTGCGCTGCGCGCGCTTCGTCGTAGCCAGCCAGTTCGATCATCCGATCGAGCGTCTTGTCGTAGTCGCCGGTGTCGTACACGGCGCCCGTGGCGGTGGTGTGGGGGAAGGCGCTCTTGTCGACGAAGTTCCGGCGCCGCACGGCGGCCGGATCCAGACCGGTGGCCGCCGCCACTTCGTCCATCACCCGTTCGATGATGTAGGCGGCCTCAGGGCGTCCGGCGCCGCGGTAGGCCTCGGTCGCCATGGTGTTCGTGTAGACCGAAGCGGTGTCCCAGGCGACCGCCTTGATGTCGTAACAACCGCAGGACATGGTGTGGGTAGAGAGAGCGATGAAGGGGCCGTAAAAGGAACGGAAGGCGCCGATGTCGGAGATCGTCTGGCCCTTGAGCGCCAGCACCCGGCCGTCGTTCTGGAAGGCGACCTCGATCTTCTCGACGTGGCCCCGGCCGTGGGTCATGCCGAGGAGATTCTCGGTTCGGGTCTCGGCCCACTTGACCGGCCGGCGCAGGGCGCGGGAAACCCAGCACAGGAGCGGGTCCTCCGGGTAGGTCGGTATCTTCGCTCCGAAGCCGCCGCCGACTTCGGGTGCGATGGCGCGGACGCGGATCTCGGGGATGCCGAGGCACATCGCTACCTGCTGCTTGACGAAGTGCGGCGCCTGGTTGGAGGTCCAGATGGTCAGCTTGCCGGGGCCTTCCTCCCAGTGTGCGCAGATGGCCCGGCCTTCGATCGGGAAGGGGGCCACGCGCTGGTTGAGCAGGCGCATCGAGAGCGTCTGGTCGGCCTGCTCGAAGAGCTTGTCGGCCTCCGGGTTCGGAGCCGGGACCTGGAGGCAGATGTTGCTGTCGAGCTCCTCGTACACCCTGGGCGCGCCCGGCGCCATCGCCGCCTCGACATCGACGACCGCTTCGCGCGGTTCGATGTCTACATCGACCTTCAAGGCAGCGTCGCGGGCGGCGTAGGGAGTCTCAGCCACGACAACCGCCATCGGCTGGCCGACGTAGAGCACCCTGCCACTCGCCAGCAGCGGATGGTCGGCCCTGCCCATTGCGGGCAGCTCGACGCCGACAGGGCTGGGTCCGACCTGCCCGTCCATGTCGGCGTAGGTGTAAACGCCGACGACGCCCGGATGAGCGGCCGCAGCGGCGGTGTCGATGGAACGGATGGCGCCGGCCGCGAAGTCGCTGCGCACGAAGGCGGCATAGGTCATCCGCGGCAGCTTCACGTCGTCCGTGTAAGTGGCGAGACCCCGGATCAGGCGGGGATCTTCGCGGCGCTTGATCGCCTTGCCGACTGAGTTGGGTCGAAAGGTGGTCATGACGCTGCCCCCGCGACTTCGGCGGCGTGCTGCACCGCGTCCACGATCTGCTGGTAACCGGTGCAGCGGCAGATGTTGCCGTCGATCGCTTCCCGGATCTCGGCCTCGCTCGGATTCGGGTTGTCGTCCAGCAGTTGCTTCGCGGCCATGATCATCCCCGGGGTGCAGTAGCCGCACTGCAGACCGTGCTTTTCCCAGAAGCCGACCTGCAGCGGATGGAGGTGATCGGCGTCGGCGGCGAGCCCCTCGATCGTCGTCACCTCCTGGCCGTCCGCCTGGACCGCCAGCACGGTGCAGCTCTTCACGGCGCGTCCGTTCAGATGCACGGTACAGGCGCCGCAGAGCGTGCTCTCGCAGCCGATATGGACGCCCGTGAGGTCGAGTTCCTCGCGCAGGAAGTGGACCAGCAGCGTGCGCGGCTCGACGTCTCGCTCGCATTTGCTGCCGTTGACGGTGATGGCGACAGGGACGGATCGTGGCATCGGACCTCCTACGAGGGATCGGTGTCGTGGCGCGGAAGCGTATCGCAGGCACGGGCTGCTACGATCACCCCATTCATCAACGGAGAACCACGTCTCAGAGCTTGGAGGCCGACATGAGAAAGTCGCTGACCGCTACCGCCGTGCTGGTTGGAATCGTCGCCGCCGCTTCAGCAGCCGGCGCCGCCGAAGGCGAGATCAAGAGAACCGCCAGTGGCAAGCCGGACTTCACCGGCGTCTACGACATCTCGAGTATCACGCCCTTCTCAAGGCCGAAGGAGTTCGGCGACAAGCTGTACCTCACCCCTGAGGAGGCGCAGGCAAGGGCGAAGTGGCGAGCCGAGACGAACGCCACCCAGGCCGCGCCCAGCGATCCGGAGCGCTCGGCGCCGGCGGAGGGCGGCAATGTCGGCGCCTACAACAATTTCTGGTTCGAGTGGGGGAGCCAGAACTTCATGATCGACGGCAAGTACAGGACCTCCGTGCTGACCGATCCGCCGGACGGTCAGATGCCGGCGATGACCGATGAAGGGAAGAAGCGGGCCGCGGCCGCGCCGAAGTTCGCGTGGCCGAACAAGGGCTATGCTTGGTGGCTCGAGTCCGGCGACACCCCCTACGACGGTCCGGAGACGAACATCGTCGGTGTGCGCTGTTTCTACCAGCCGACGGCCTCGGTCGCGATCCGTCCGCTTCCCTACAATAACGTGAAGACGATCGTCCAGACCGAGGACCACTTCATGATCATGATCGAGTGGATGCACTGGACCCGGGTCGTCCGGATCGGCGGTGAGCACGCCTCGGACTCGTACCGTTCCCTGAGCGGCGACTCGATCGGCTCGTGGGAGGGCGACACGCTGGTCGTCGAGACGACGAACTTCCGTGACATGCCGGACTTGCGCGGCGAGGGAGTGCGGGTCGTCGAACGCTTCAGCCCCTTGGGCGGCGACAGACTGCTCTACAGCTTCACGGTCGAGAACCCGGAGTACGAGGCGCCGTACAGCGGTGAGCTGCCGTGGCCGAAGACGACGGACAAGAGCTACGAGTACGCCTGCCACGAAGGGAACTACGCGATGGGCAACATGCTGCGCGGCGCGCGGCTGCTGGAGTCGGAATTCCAGTCGCAGTCGAGTACCGGCCAGGAGTAGGTCCTAGCCTGGGGCGTCTGACTGGGTGCGCCGGCTAAACCGCCCGCACCTGTCGGTTGACCCGGCCGATGATCCGGGGCAGGGCCTCGTGAGCCTCCGTCGGCACCCGGAAGGTCGTCATCCAGGACAGCGCGGCGAGATCGGTCAGGTCGACGGCGTTCCGCCCGGCCAACAGCGCCGCCCCCCGCAGGATCTTGATCGCCTTGACCAGGAAGGTGCGGTCGGTGAGCAGGGAGTTCGTCTCGTTGCACTCGAACTCGAGCACCAGGGTGCGCAGGATGTCGAGCAGGGCGGCGCGCACCGCCGGTCCGACCTCGACCTTGTACATGCGGCGATTCAGGGCGTCCAGCGTGGCGCGGTCGGTGACCGCGTCGGGGTCGGGCTGTTCGACCACGGATCCGGCAGCGAAACGGTCGATGAGCGTCCTCGCTTCCTCGGCGCCGCTCTGGATCAGGCCGGAGACCCGCAACTGGAGAGCGAAGCGGTCGAGGTTCGCGGGATCGAGCGGCTCGTTGTAGTACTCGTCGTCCATCGGGTTGCCGGTCGCGATGGCGGCCATGAGCGGGATCGGCTCGGCGCCGAAGCGCCTTTCGTTCAGAATCCGGAGCAGCACGTTGAGCGCCTCGCCGGGGGCGCGGGAGATGTCGTCCAGCACCGCGATCTCGGCGGTCAGCAGGCCCCCGGGTTCGATCCGTTGGTGGATCCGCTCGGCCTCTTCCGCCATTCCCGGTTCGGCGTCTGGCGTCTTCACCCGCCGGCGTTCGAGGACGATGTCGCCGACCAGTTCGGCGAGTCGGGTGTCGCGGTGCAACTGGTAGAAGAAGAAGTCGAGCTCGGACCCCTTGGCGGCGACCTCGGCAAGCCGCGTCTTGGCGGTTCCCGGAGGCCCTTCGACGTAGATGTGCTCCCTGGTTACGAGTGCCAGGAGCAGGGCCGTCTTCACCTCGTCGTGGCCGACGACGTGGTGGTCGAGCAGGTCGCGGAGCGGGGTGAGGTCGTTCACGGAACGCGCGACTTTATCGCTAGTCGGATCACCGCTCCTCCAGCCTGAGTCCGCCGCCGGGCAGAGGACGGCCGCAGAAGCGCAGCCCGCCGGTTTCGAGCGAGATGTCGTCGAGCACCGGTGGGCAGTCGCCGTTGCCCAGGAACACGGTGTGGAGGGCCACGCCGAGCCGGCGCGCCAACTGCCGCTCGCGACGGACGGTCGTGTCGCCGATGATCGGCAGGCCGTCGGTCAGGAGGACGATGTGGCGGTTGCGGCCCGACCCGCCGCGCAGGCCCTCGAGGGCGGTGCGGAGCGGCGCCTCGTAGTTCGTCTGTCCGACCGCCTTGGCCTGGCCGGCCTGCTCGGCGAGCCGGGAGTAAGAGCGGTGCAGCAGCCGGCCGCCGACCCGGTGGGGCAGGGCGCGGTGATGGAACTCGACGTAGCCGACGCGCATCCGCCTCCGCGCTGCGACGCGCAGGATGCCGAGCACCACCTGGCTCGACCACACGGTCAGGCGGCCGGCCATCGACGCGGAAATGTCTCGCAGCACGGCGACCGCGCCGCCGGCGCTCCTGCGCTTGCGCTCGAACGTGCGCGGCGTCCCGGGGAGCCGGCCTTCGGTGAACAGCAGGGCTTCGATCAGGTCCGCGTCGATCAACTCGTCCAGGTCGCGCAGAGGCCGGTAGCCGCGGGGCTGGCCGCCGGGGTCCGTGTCCGGGTCGATCCGGCCGCGCTCGATCCGGCCGACCAGTGCGCGCAGCAGGAGATCGACTTGCGCGGGCGGCGGTGGCTTTCCGAACAGCGTGGGCGGCGCCGGCAGGTCGGCCTGGTCGTCGATCCACGAGTCGGATGCGGGAGAAGCCGCTGCCGCTGCATCGGCGTCGTCGTCGCCCTGGGACTGGGCGCCGGGCATCTGGGCGCCGGTCTCGGCCATCGTCACGTTGGGCGGGTCGCCGAGCAGCTCCTCGAGAATGTGGTCGAAGTCCTCCTGTACCTCGTCCGGCAGGCGGTGGGCGACCATGTAGCGGATGGCGTGAAGGTCGCGCGGCGCCGCGGCCGGCGCCCCGCGCAGGAAGGCGTGGGCACGGACCAGTCTCAGGGCGGCGGAACTGAAGGAGCGGTCGGACATCAGGCGGTCGCCCGACGCCGACTCGTCGGCGCTGCGCTGACGCAACCGGTCCAGCAGGCGGTGGTAGGCCGAGAGGGTTCGTGGCTCAATCTGGAGGGTCGCTGCGGCCCGTTGGGCGGCCTTGCGGGTGGCGGTGTTCATCACCGGGGACGGTCGCGCAACCTGCCGGGGACGGCGGGAAGCCCGTTGGAGCAGGACAGCCGCCTCGTCGAAGAGCCCGCCCACCAGCAGGCCGGTGACCCGGAGTTGCACCGCGAAGCGATCGAGCTGACCCGGTTCCAGCGGGTCGGTCGGCGCTTCGACCTGCTCCAGCGGGCCGGTGGCAACCGCCGACTCGAGCGGCAGCACCTGCCCCAGGGCGCGCCGCTCGGCGAGGATCCGCAGCAGGGGACCGAGGGCTTCCCCCGGGGAGCGGGGTAGATCCTCGAGCAGCGCAACCTCTGCTTGAAGCAACGGTCCCGGGAGCAGCTCGCGTCGGAGGCGCTCATGGCCGCCGTGGCGGCGCCGGCTGAGCAGCACGTCGCCGAGCAGGTCCGTTTCGCGGATGTCGCGGTGGAAGACCAGCGTGTGGGTTCGAGCGCCGGACATTGCCGCGAGCGCCGCGGCAAGTTCCGACTTGCCGCATCCGGGCGGACCTTCCAGGTAGGCGTGCTGCTCGGACAGCAGCGCCAGGGTCAGCCCGGTCGCGGCGTCGTCCTGGCCGACGAGCACCCGTCCCAGCGCCGTTCGCAGTTCAACGAAGGCGGCGGAGAGCTCCGCGGTGCGGCGATCCGGGGCGGGCAGAGTCACGGCGGCGACATGCTACTCGGGACGGAGCACTCGACAGCAAGGCGCGATGGCTTGAGTGTTGCAAGACGCTAAGTTGGAGTGACGCGTGAGTTGGGGGAAGAACCGGATGGGGTCGGAGGTTGGTAGGATGGCGGGAGCGTCGCTTCTCCGTGCCGTCGCTGTCATTTGCGACTGGCAGTCAAGAACATAGGAGGTCCGAAGCGTGAGCAGAATCGCGACGGTTGGACGACGGTGGGCCCTTGCGGTCGCGCTGGTGGGGAGTGCGTTGTTGCTATCGACCGGTCTCGGACTGGCTGTTGCCGCGGATGCGGTAGTGGGCAGCGGGGCGACGGCACAGGAGAGCGCGGCGGACGACGAGAAGAAGAAGCGGAAGGCGGAGAAGAAGGCAGCCGCCAGGGCGGCGAAGGAAGAGAAGCGGCTGCAGAAGCAGCGGCGCCCGCGGGGCAAGACTGTGCGAGCGGTCGTCGTTCCCTCGGCGCCGGCTTCGGCGCCGGCGGCGGCGCCTGCGCGTGAAGCTGTCGCGACACCAGCGCCTGAACCCGCGGCAGCGAAGGAGGTGGTCGCGGCGCCGGTGGCCGAACCGAAGCCTGCTCCGGCCAGATCAGCCGTGAGAGAACCGGCGCCCCGGCCTGCGCCTGAACCGGCACGGACCGCTCCGGCTCCGAGTCCGCGGCGGGAGACGCCGCGCGCCGTGGCGGCGGCGCCCGTGCCGGCGAGGACGCGAGTTCGAGCCGCGGCGGCGGCGCCCGCAGACATAAGCCTCAACGAGCGGATCCGCGTCGCCGAGGTGCTGCTCGATGTCCTGGTCACGGACAGGAAGGGCAACGTGATCGACGATCTTGGCGTGGGGGACTTCGTCGTGCTTCACGACGGCGAGGAGCAGGAGGTGGTGAGCGCCTCCTTCTACGGCGGCCCGAGCGAGTTGGCGGCAACGGGCGAGGGCTCGACCACGCGCACCGACCGGTACTTCATCCTGATGTTCCACGACCAGCGCATGCAGGCGCCGTCCCTGTCTGGACCGCAGATGGACAACGCGCGCTGGCTCAAGCGTTGGATCGAACAGGAGTTGCAGCCGAACGACCAGGTGGCGGTGTTCGCGTACCAGGCACGGCTCAAGTTCTACCTCGACTTCAGCCGCGATCGGGAGGAGATTCTGGCGGCGGTCGATGCTGCTTCGCGCGGCAAGAGGGATTTGGACCGCTGGGCTAGCCGGTCGGAGCCGGAGTTCGACCCGAACTCGCCCTCCCTGGCTGTCAACCTGCCGACCGGCAAGGAGTTGGCGCGCCGGAGCCGCAAACTGCAACAGGGCCTGGAGCTTGTAGGTTACGCCGCCGAGGGCATCGCGGGTCGCAAGAACCTGATCATGTTCAGCCTCGGTTTCGGGGAGATCGGTCAGTTCGGGAGCTACACGCCGGACACGCGCTACTACCCGCCGATGCGTGAGGCGCTGAACGCCGGTAACGTTGCGGTATACACGATCGACACCATGGGCAGCCGCCGCAGGGTGATCGGGTCAGGGTCGCTCAACGACTCCCTGAGCCTGATCTCGAACGATACTGGTGGCCACTACTACGCGCACTTCACCAACATCATGACGCCGATGCGTCAGGTCGCCGAGGAGAACCAGGGCTACTACCTAGTGAGCTTCCGCTCCGAGTACGAAGCCGGTACCGGGGGCTACCGCAACATCAAGGTCAAGGTCCGCGAGGGCAAGTACAAGGTGCGGTCCCGCACCGGCTTCCGCTACGGCGAGTCATCCGGGCCGTAGCGAGTCTGCCGCCGGCACCGGCGCCGGCTAGGGGCGTCGGCACGACGTCGTTGGTGGCGAGTGCCGGACGGATCGTCTTCTTCTCGGCATATCCCCGGAGGACGGTGGTCGCGTGTGCAGTAGAGAAGTACGCCAGGATGACGGTGTGTCTCTGGGTGCGCGGGCCTTCTGGCCCGCATCCGGGGAGCCCCCAACCAGCCATGCATGCCCGTATAGGCTCTGCGGGCCACAGAATCCACACCGCGAACAGAACAGAGAGGAACCGGCTTAGATGATCTCCGCCGACGCGCGCTACGAGAAGAAACGGATCGAGGTTCATGGCCACGAGATGGCCTACGTCGACCATGGTGAGGGCGATCCGATCGTCTTCCTGCATGGCAATCCGACTTCGTCCTACCTGTGGCGCAACGTGATGCCGCACCTGGAGGGCAGGGGTCGGCTGGTGGCGCCGGACCTGATCGGCATGGGCGACTCGGCCAAGCTGCCGGACAGCGGGCCGGATCGGTACCGGTTCGTCGAGCATCGGCACTACCTCGACGGGCTGCTGGAGGCGATCGGCGTCGTGGACAACGTGGTCTTCGTGATCCACGACTGGGGATCCGCGCTCGGCTTCGACTGGGCCAACCGCCACCGTGACGCGGTTCGCGGTATCGCCTACATGGAGGCGATCGTCAGTCCGGTCCCGACCTGGGACGCGTGGCCCGAGGCGGCGCGGGGCGTGTTCCAGGGGTTCCGTTCGCCGGCGGGCGAGGGCATGGTGCTGGCCAAGAACGTCTTCGTCGAGCGGGTGCTGCCGGGTTCGGTGCTGCGCAAGATGACGGACGAGGAAATGGCCGTCTACCGGCGCCCGTTCGAGGCCGAGGGCGAGTCGCGCCGGCCGACGCTGACCTGGCCGCGCCAGATCCCGATCGCCGGCGAGCCGGCGGATGTCGTCGCCGTCGTGCAGTCCTACGCCGACTGGCTCGCCGGGTCCGACGTGCCCAAGCTGTTCGTCAACGCGAAGCCCGGCGCGATCCTGACCGGCGCCATGCGGGAACTCTGCCGGACCTGGCCTAACCAGACGGAAGTGACGGTCAAGGGCTCGCACTTCGTTCAGGAGGATTCGCCCGACGAGATCGGTTCAGCGATCTCGGAATGGTTGCCGTCGTAGTTGATGTTGTCCTTTCCGACACCCAGATTCGCATCGGAGGCCTGAGAGACTCAGGCACCCGGAGGAGGCTCGCATGCTGCGCCAGCCGTTTCGGGAAAGCGATCGCCGTCGCTTTGGCTTGGTAGCAATCATTCTGCTGTCCGTCGTGGCGGTGCTCTCCGCGGTTCCGGGAACGCTGAGGGCCCAGGAATCCGGTGGCGGACCGCGCCTCGAGACGTTGGAGCAGCTCGACCTGCCGGACGAGATCGCCCGGGCGAGCGATGTCCGCTGGCTGCAGGAGGGAGAACTCGTCGTCGGTGTGATCGGACGGGGCCTCTACTCCTGGCGGGTCGGCGAGAAGGCGGGCCAACTCCGCGTGGCGCTCGAGGAACCTGAGGCTGATGTCTTGAATGTCGGCGGTCGGGCCGTTGTCAACTCCAATCAGTATGAACGGGACTACGGCCGCCTTGCCGGTTCGCCAGACGAAATGGCGTTCACGGACCTGTTCTCCGGCATCCACTTGGCGACGGAGGATGGGGTCGACTCGCTGGCGGATCTGGAGCACGTGGGCGACCTGGACCGGCGCGGTTCGCTGACCGCGGCTGTGGGCCTCATGCGGAAGGATGAAGACGGTTGGGCGGAACACGCCGCCTGGTTGATCCACGACGGCGCGGAAACCGCTCGTGGGCTGCTACCGACGAGGGACGGCGGGCGTGGACTGGAGCTGTGCAGCGATGCGGAGCTCTCGGTGATCCGTTTCATCTCCGAGGATCGCCTGCTCGTGATTCCGGGCGCCGAACCCGGTGTCTTCGTCTACGACCGTGAGGGCGTGTTCCACGACAGTCTGGACGCGGAGACCTTCTTCGCCGAGGGCGGCTGCGACGTCGAGGCCAACGAGTGGGGGAGGTCGCCTCTCTTCGATGCGTACGTTCGGGCCGACTGGTTGGGTCAGCGGCGGCTGATCGACGAAGTCGTGGCCGACGGTGAAGGCAACGTGTACTTCTTCGTTCGGTATGCGGCGGCCGGTCCGGCGGCGGATCGGACAGCCGATACCGAAACTCCGTTTGAACTGCGCCGGCGCCCCGCCGCCGCCGCCGACATCGCGGCTACTCTTCCGAACACAGACTCGGACTGTTCCGTCCCGCTCTGTTACGAGCGCGCCGTGCCGGGACGGATGCCCGCGGGGGGCGCGTACGATTGGCGGCCGGCAGAGACTACGCGCGATGTGGAGTCCACCTGGGGGCGGTACAGACATCACGTCGCGTTGCGTTCAAGCGCAGCCGCCCGGCCGGCGTGGCAGCAGCCGCCCACCGTCAAAGGACTGCGTCGACAGCAGCCGGACGAGGCGGTCAAGCAGCCCGGGCAGACCGTGACCTCGCAAGTCAGAGTACAGGGCGGGTCGATCAGTGACCGTGTCGTTGCCTCGGTACCTCCGCCCACGGGCAGGGTGTGCTGGGACCTGGTCCACGCCCGCGTTGACGACCTCCGTGCGGTGACCAGTCAGTCGTGCGTGGTCGAGTCGGAGTTCGCCGATACGCGGCTGCGGGCCGATCTGCGGGGAGACCGTGCGGTGATCCTGCTCCGGGGCGGGGCGTTGCGGGGAGCGGACGTTCGGTCCGCGGAGGCGTTCGAAGCCCGTGTTCGCCCACCGGCTGGCGCCGAGGACTAGGGCGATGCGGTTCTCAGTCATTGTTCCCTGGTTGGTGGCCGGGGCGGTTGCAGCCCCGGCGTTGGCACAGGACGAAGCGGTGGCGGACGCTCCGTTCCGGTTCGTATGCGTCAAGGAGAGCGAACCTGTCTTCCTTAACGGGATGGCCGTGCCGGCCGACGAGATGTGGGAACGACGGGACGATGTCCCGGCAGGCCGAGCGCCGGCCGAGTGCTGGGCGTGGAGCGACTCCTGTCCACCGCGGCTTCTCGAGCCCGGACAGAACGCGGCTGCCGCCTGCCGCGCCGGCGCTGACTCGTTCAAGCCATTGACCGTCCGTATGCTGGCCCCCGAGGCGCCGGACTTGAACAGGGACTCGGTGGACGGGGAGGCCGCCGCAGCGGAGTCCAAGGTGACCGCGGCGCCCGCGGCGATGTGGCGGCAGGTGCCGCGATATCTGCTGCCGACGACGACCGTCGCGTCCGCGTCGCTCCCCCTGCTCCGCAATGACGAAACATGGCGCCTCCAGGCGCTGCGCGACGGTCGTGCCTCGACCTGGCGGGACGTGGCCCCTGAAGAGGGGTCGGTGGAACTCCCGCTGCAGGAAGCGGTGGATCTCACCTTGCAGGTGACCGCCGATGGCGCGCCCCTTGCCGGCGCGCGAGTGGACCTGCTGCGGGTGGGCTCAGGGACGGCCTCCGTACGACCCGAGGCTCTGGGCTTTGGGACCTCGGACGCTGATGGCAAGGTGAGTTTGACTGTGTCCGAGCGTGAGCGCGCCGCGGTCCTCGTCTTCCACGTTGCCCGGACCGCGGCGGCGTTCCAGCGTGTCGCCGCGGCGCCGCCGGTGGTCGAGCTCGGTCCGGGCCTTGCCGTCACCGGTCGGACCGTCGACCTGGAAGGACGGCCCGTAGCCGGAGTGCGGCTGCTGGGTCTGTCGTGGGTGGAGCACGAGCTTCCAGTGATGCGGCGCCACCTGGGGCTCTCCGGTCCCGACGGCCGGTTCTCGCTCACCGGCTTCACGAAGGGCACCGCGTCTCTGCGAACCGACGGCGGCGAATTGGAGTACTCCGAGGCGTTCGATCTGGAGGGTTCCCTGGACCTTGGGTCGATCGTGCTGGCGGCGGCCGAAACCTACTGGATTCAGGTCGTCGATGCGAGCCGTGGAACGCCGATACCCGGCGCAGGCGCATCGTCCGAAGCCGGGGAGCAGACCACGACGGACCGGGATGGAATCGCGCTGGTGTCGCCCCGTTTCGGCCGCACCTTCCTGATCACGGCGAAGGGGTACCGGATGGCGCAATTCAAGATTGCCGGCGATGGCGACACCACGGCGAAGAAACCCTCGCTGCCTGGCTTGCCGACTCTCCCGGTCGATGTGGCGGGCGGCGCCGGCGCGACGGCTGAAGAACCCCTGGTGCTTCGGCTGGAGCCGGCCTTCACGGTCGAGGGCGTCTTCATTGCGGCCGACGGCGTAACCCCGGCCGCCTCGGGCCACCTGGTTGCCGCTCGCGACATGGGGAACGGGAGCGCGACCAATCGCAGAGCTCTCGCCGCGGATGGATCCTTCTCCGCGGACCTCGAGCCGGGTGCCTACACGCTGGAACTGACGGCCACTAATGCCGGGAGGACGGTGCTCAGCGTCCAGGGGTCGGCGGGGGACGCCCGCGACCTGGGGGTCATCGTGGCCCCGGCGTCGGCCTGGGTCTCCGGCACCGTGGTGAACTCCGAGTACGTGCCGGTGTTCGAAGCCTCGGTGTCCTACACGAGACCGTCCGAGTACGGCCGGTTGATGACCCGGGCAATGGGCCAGGTCGCCACGGTCACCACGGATGTCGATGGCGCCTTTGAACTCCACGGCCTTGAGGTGGGAACATCGACGCTCCGGGTGGAAGCCGAAGGGTTCGCGCCGCTCGAGTTCGAGGTCGAAGCGAACGCGGTCGAGTGGATCGATGCCGGGTTGCTGGAGCTCTCGCGAGGCCGCCGCATCACGGTGCGTTCGGATGTCGAGCGCGGGCAGGTCCTGCTTGACCCTGGTGGCCGAAGCCGGCCGCGGGATCTGATCACGGGCGATCTGGAAGAGGGCCGGGCGCTGCTCGATGCTGTGCCGGAGGGCGCCTTCGTTGTCCGCGTGTCCGAAAACGGCCTGGCGGTCTGCGAGAAGGAGGTGGAGGAGGCCAGCGGCGACGATGTCGTTACCTGCGATCGCAGCACGGTGACGGTCATGGGCCGCGTCACTCTCGCTGGTCAGCCTGGTGCCGGAGATCTGTTCTGGGGTGCGAAGGAGAACAGCCGCTACGGGGGAGGCTTCATCACAACAATCTCCGGCGGTCTCACCAGGACGCGGGAAGTAGGGCCCAGCCGGTCGCAGAACCTGCAGGCCTCTGTCGACCTCGACGGCAACTACCGCCTCGAGGCAGTGCTTCCCGGCGAATGGAACGTCCGTTGGTCGCCGCCTGATGGCGGCCAGCCGGAGCGCCGCGAAGTGACCGTCCCGGACGTTCCGGGTGGAGAAGTCACGCTGAACTTCGACTACGGCGCCGTGTCGATTGAAGGCGTCGTGACGGATCCGGAGGGCCAGCCGGTCCACTTCGCGACGGTCGACCTGTTTCCTCAGCGCTCGGCGGTCATCTCGGATCCGAACGGTCGATTCCAGGTCCTCGGGCTGGCGCCGGGCGCCTACCAGTTGCGGGCGCGGTTCCGTCACCAGCGGTCCGACCTCGTCGATGTCGAGCTGCGGGACTTCAGCGACCGTCAGACGGTGCAGCTCCAGCTCAGTGACGATCCGCCGAACGACGAACTCACCGTTCACGTACGCGGTGGCGGTGGTGGGTTCTGCTTCATCGAGATGGAAGGGGCCGGTCAGCGGGTGGCACGGATCGATGGCGGCGTAGCGAGGTCGAAACTCACCCCGCCCCATACCGACCGCGTCCGCATCGCCTGTCAGGCGGATGGGCGCTGGATTCTCACTGGTTGGCAGGACCTTGAACGGGCACTCGACCGCGGCGTTGAGGTCGACCCCTTCGAGTCGACCTCCTCGATCGTCCTGACCGGCGGCCCGTCGACCGCCGCGGTGAAGGTCACCGGCCCGGGCGGTTGGGATCTTGGAAAACTGCGGCTCTGGTTCGGCGGCGTCTCGGCCTTCGCCGTCGGCGACACGATCTCCAACCTGCCGGTCGGCGAGTACACGCTGCGCTGGGGGAACCAGGTGCGGACCGTCTGGACGGAGCGGCGGCGTGCCGTCGAGGTTGAGGTCGATGGCTGATGACGCTCCTCGCCTGGTCGGAAGGGCGGCCGTTGCGTTGTTCACGGTGCTCTGCTTCTCAGCGGTTCCTGCTGTCGGGCAGGAGGAAGCAGTTGCAGGCGGCGAGGCCATGCGGTTCGTCTGTCTGGACGAGAACCGGCGGGCGTTTGCGTCCGAAGCAACGCCGGGTGGGCCGGACGACCTCTGGCAGCGTCTCGAGACCGCCGCGGCGGAGCTGCCGCTCACGCACTGCTGGTCCTGGAGCGATGCCTGTCCCCCGCAGCGTATCCAGCGCGGTGACGATCCGGTCGGCGCCTGCGAAGCGGCGGTGGCGTCGACTAGCCGGTTGAGCTTGCGGATCGTCCAACGGGCGGCTGGGAGCGATCCAGTTGCGACTCAGGGAAGAACCGGTTCATTCCGTTTCACTGCCGCGCCGGCCGAAATGTGGCGGGATGTACCGCGCTCCCTCTTGCCGGTGGTGACGACGATGTCCGGATCGCTCACTCTCCCGCGTAGCGGCAGTCCCTGGCGGGTTCAGGCGGTCGCGGAGGAACACGCCTCCCCGTGGGTCGACGTGGCGGCTACGGAGGATTCGGTGGACTTGACCCTGATGCCATCTGGCGAGTACTCCCGTCTCATCACGGCGGATGGCGCGCCGCTCGCGGCTGCACGCTTCTCTCTGGCCCGACCGGGAAGTATCGCTCGCATGCGCCCGACGGAACGGCTCGGTTTCGCCAGTTCAGATAGCGAAGGCCGAATCGGCCTGACCCTGCCCGCGGGACACCAGTCGCCGGTTGTGGTCTCCAGCGCGACCCGAATGGGTGTGGCGTTTCTTGAACTTCAGCGCGTGCCTCCGACGATCGAGCTGGAAGCGGGATTGTCGGTCAGCGGCCAACTGGTGGACGAAGCGGGGGCGCCGGTCGAGGTGCAGGTCCTCGGTTCTTCCAAGGTGCCGGATAGCTTCCTCCTGCGGCAGCGGCACGAGAGCCGATCCGGTCCGGACGGACGCTTCGAACTGACCGGGTTCCCTCGCGGGGCGATGTCTCTACGCGCCGATGCCGGCGATTTGGAGTTCGCCCGTTCCCTGACGCTGGACGACTCGGTCGACCTCGGTCGGATCGCCTTGGGCCGTCCTGAACAGGTGTGGATCCGGGTGCTCGACGCGGAGACCGGTGCGGCGATAGCGGGAGGGCGGGTCAACGTCTTCGGTGGAGACATGACGGTCGCTGGCGACGACGGCGTGGTGGCCGTATCGACCCAAGGCGGACGCCGCATCGGAGTCGGCGCCGAAGGGTACAGACCTGAGGTTGTCGACCTGCCGCGGGGGGTCGGCAGGTCGCCGCAGGAGCCGTTTGGCATCTCGCTGTCGCCGGCTTTCACCATCGAAGGCACGTACGTTGCGGCTGATGGGCAGACGCCTGCCATAGGTGGCCGTCTGACGACCCGGATGTCGAACACCTTCACAGTTACGAACCTGGAGCCTGACGGTTCGTTCTCGGTCGATCTTCGCCCGGGCGTCTGGGAACTCGAGTTGATGGCCGGCAACGCCGGTGTCCGCCGTCTGGAGGTCCGGGGGGCGCCGCGCGAAGTGCGCCGCCTTGGGGTCATCGTGGCGCCGGCGTCCGCCTGGGTTTCGGGTTATGTCGTCAGTGATGGCTACGCGCCGGTGTCGGGTGCATCGGTGTCCTACCTGCGCCCATCGGAGTACGGTCCCGTTTTCTCGTCCATGATCGGCGATATCGCGGAGGTCGCGACGAACGAGGAAGGCTACTTCGAGCTCCACGGCCTGGAGTTGGGCGCCTCGAACCTGCGCGTGGAGGCCGGCGGGTTCGCGCCCCACAGATTCACGGTCGAAGCCCAGGCCGTTGGTTGGGTCGATGCCGGCACCGTAGGGCTTTCCCGCGGCCGGCAGGTCACGGTTCGCTCCGATGTCGACCGGGGGCGGGTGGAACTCGATCCGGGTCTGAAGGGACTGCCGGAAGATCGAATCGAGGGGATGTTGATCGAAGGTGAGGCCGTCGTCGAGGCGGTGCCCGAGGATCCCTTCAATCTGGTGGTCTACGAGCACGGGGAGCCCGTCTGCGAGAAAGCGGGTGAAGACGGGAAGGGCGATGTTCTCGTCACCTGTAACCGCCGTACGATGCGCGTGCAGGGCCGAGTCACGATGTCGGGTCAGCCTGCGGGCGGGAAGCTCTGGTGGTCGGAGAAGAGGAGCGTCTCCGGGGGACTGGGGCATGTCGCCGTTACCGGAGGCGGTTTCCAGGCCCGGCGCCCGCACTCCTTCGAGGTTCAACTGGACAGTGAAGGCCGTTACCGCCGGGACACAGTGCTTCCCGGCGACTGGGAGGTGAGTTGGTCGGAGCCCGGCGGCGGACGGCAGGAGTTCCGGGACGTGACCGTCCCGGACGGACCGGGCGATGAAGTCACACTGAACTTCGACTACGGCGGGGTGTCGATCGAAGGCGTCGTGACCGATCCCGATGGTCGGCCGGTCCAGTCAGCGACGGTCGATATCTTCCCCGAGCGCTCCTGGGTCGTCTCGGATCAGGGCGGTCGATTCCAGGTTCTGGGCCTGGCGCCGGGCGTGTACCAGTTACGGGCGCGGTTCCGCCTGCTGCGGTCCGACTTCGTCGATGTCGAGCTGCGGGACTACAGCGATCGTCAAACGGTGCAGCTCCAGCTTAGTGACGACCCGCCGAGCGACGAACTCACCGTTCGCGTACGCGGTGGCGGCGGCGGGTTCTGCTTCATCGAGATGGAAGGGTCTGCCCAGCGGGTGGCTCGGATCGATGGCGGCGTTGCGAGGACGCAACTCACCCCGCCGTTGACCGACCGCGTCCGGATCGCCTGTCAGGCGGACGGACGCTGGGTTCTCGCCGGTTGGCAGGACCTGGAACGCGCGCTGGAGCGGGGCGTCGAGGTCGACCCGTTCGAGTCGGACTCTTCGATCGTCCTGGAAGGCGAGCCGTCCACTGCAGCGGTGCGGGTGACCGGCCCTGGCGGTTGGGACATCGGCTCGCTCCGAATCTGGTTCGGCGGCGCGACGGCATTCTCGGTCGGCGAGACGATCTCCAACCTGCCGGTCGGCGAGTACACCCTGCGCTGGGGGAACCAGGTCCGGACCGTCTGGACGGAGCGCCGGCGGGCTGCGGAAGTCGAGATCGAGGATTGAACGGCGGCGTTTGGCCCGTCGGTCAGCCTGGCTCTGCCTCGGCGAGCTCCCGCCGGACCTCGTTCGCACTTAGGGTCGCGCATACAGCACTCTGCCCTCACGTAGCGCCCGTGCCAGCACGTGGTTGAGAGAATCGCGCCAGTAGTCCACGTCTTCCTGGGAGAAGACGAGGACGTCCGTCGGGACGCCCGACCCAGTGATTGCGTGATAGAGCCTGACGAGTTCCTGGTGACGACTTCGCTCGGGACCGAAGGGCTCGGACTCGACAACGATCAAATCCACATCCGAATCTTCGCGCTGTTCGCCGCGAGCTCGGGAGCCAAAGAGGATGACCTGCTCGGGGTCAACTTCTTCGACGATCGCCCGTACCATGCGCTCGAGCGTCGCTTCCGTGACCGAGGTCATGGGCTGTCTCTGTACGCTTCTTGGCTCCACGACCACGACCTGATGCTAGCAACGGACTGCCAAGAGTATTCGCAGCGGACTCGCTTCCCGAATCCACGAATACGGCGATAAGTGCGGACGCGTTCGCGATGTCCGCGATCCCGTAGCTTTCCTTGTTGATTGAGACAGCGCGCACGCGACCACCAACGGGATGGAACGAACGCCTCGCACGAAGCCGCCTTCCTGAGGCCCGCGAGGGTCGCTGTAGCGGAGCAGCAGCCCATCCGTCGACACCTTGCGCGGGACAGCCCGGGATCAGGCTGGCCGCAGGCGTCCCTGGTTTCCTTGTGCCTCCGTCAGACCTGACGCCGGTCCACGCGAGTGATTACACGCGAGGCCGGACGGCGCGGCGGCGTGGCCCGCCTTGGGCTCTACTTGCCGCCGGCGACCGGCCACTTGGCCGGGTCGTGGTGGCGGAGGTAGTCCTTGCGGTCGATCCAGCCGAGAATCATCGACCAGGTCATCCACCGCTTCTCGGGCAGGATGGCGAAGTAGACGTGGGCCACGGTCAGCGTGACCAGGACGACGCCGCCGACGCCGTGGAGGACGTAGACCCAGCCCCAGCCGGCGTCGTCGAAGAACTTGTAGTCGTTCTGCGCCCACAGGGGCTGCTCGATCCGCCACATCATCAGGATGCCCGTGACGATCGCGGCCATTCCGAAAAGGGTCGCCGCGTGGTGGAACATCTTCTGCGCCGCCGGGTACTTACCGGGCTTTGCGGGTGGCTCGCCGCCGCTGACCGCGTTGCGCATCTCGCGGATCATGTCGCTGAGGTCCTTGACGCCGACCCAGACGTTGCGCAGGCTCTGGAAGAAGGTGGCGTGGATGATGTGGAAGACGATCGAGGCGGTCAGGATCAGGCCGGTGATCCAGTGGATCTCGAGCCACGCGAACTCAAGACCGACCTTGGGCAGGAAGCCGGTGATCAGCAGCAGGATCATCGAGATCCCCATCACGCCGTGGAACAGCCGGGCCGCGAGGCTGTGACGCTTTATCTTCTGCGGCAGGCCGGGATCGTCAGGTGCGTTCGCGGCGGCCTTCTTCTCGTCGCCGATCCACCGGCGGCGAAGCGCCAGGTGCAGGATGAGGAACACGCCGCCGGCGACGAGCGCGATCCAGAACAGACTCCAGTCGATCCCGATGAGGACATCCTGTCCCCATGGGTTGATGGCGCTTTCTGTGAATGGCATGCGGTGTCTAGACCGGCGCCTGTCCGCGGATGGCGCGGCGAATCAGGTTTCTCATCAGCGGCACCTTATAGCCGTTGTGGCGGAGCGGCTCGGCGCCGATGACGCCCAGCTCGGCGATCCGGGTGGCGATATCCTCGCTGATCGTCTGGCCGCGCAGCAACTCCTCGCAGCGGTCCATGCGCAGCGGCACCGGCGACACGGCGCCGACCGAGAGCCGGCAGTCCTGGACCACGCCGTCTTCGATCCGCATCGCCGAGGCGACGTTGACCAGCGGGAAGTCCCAGGCGTTCCGGTCGCGGACCTTCTCGAAGTAGAAGTCGGCGCCTGCCCAGGTGCCGGGGATCCGGACCGACTGGAGGATCTCGTTCGGCTGCAGAACGGTCATCCTCGTGATGTCGATCGCCGGCCCGACGAAGAAGTCCTCCGCCGCCACCGTCCGCTCGCCGCGACGGCCGCGGATGACCATCTCGGCATCGAGAGCGATCAGCGCCGGCGCGGTGTCCGAAGGGGTGACCGCGACGCAGCGCGAGGCGTCGAAGATGCAGTGCTCGCGGTTCATCGACTCCGGCGTGTCGGCGTAGCAGATGTTGCCGCCGGCGCGGTAGCACGGCCAGCCGGCACGGTAGTACCAGCAGCGCGTGTCCTGGATCAGGTTTCCGCCCAGCGTGCCCTGGTTGCGGATCTGCGGCGTGGCGACCGTCTCGGCCGCCTCGGCGAGGATGCCGTAGCGCTCACGGATCAGCTCGTTCTGGACGACCTCGGTGAGCGGGGTCATGGCGCCGATCTCGACGCCTCCGCCTGCTTCGCTGATCCCGGACAGCTCCGGGATACCGCCGATGTCGACGACCGCGTCGGGACGCTTCACCCGGTCCTTGAACCAGTCGAAGGTGTCCATGCCGCCGGCCAGCACCCAGGCCTTGTCGCGGTGACGGTCGAGGACTTCGAGCGCACCGGCCAGGTTCTCGGGCTGGTAGAGCTCGAAGTCGGGGATCATGTCGTGGATGACGGCCATGCTGTGTATTCCTCCAGTTCAGAGATCCTGGCTGATCCGGTCTCTTGCGAATCCCGAGCCGATCAGGTATGCGCGGCCAGGAACTCGCTGTCCTGCTCGCGGCCCTCGAGCTGATTGATGATGTGGTCGGTCATGAGCGGCAGGTAGGCGACCGTGTCCTGCCCCAGCGCGTCCTGGATGGCGCACAGGAGCGAAGCGCAGCCGGCGCCCATCGGCGGCTCGCCGATGCCCTTGGAGCCCACCGGGTTGTTCGGGTCTGGCAGGTTGACCGCGTCCCAATCCATCCGGAGCGGTACGTCGAGGATCGTCGACGGGCGCGCGGTGTAGAAGCGGTTCGCGAACGGAATGCCCCACTGCGGGTCGAAGACCCACTTCTGGCCGACCGCGCAGCCGAAGCCCTGGACGGCGCCGCCGTGGAGCTGGCCGCCGAGGCTCCGGGGGTTCATGACCGTGCCGCAATCGGTGACCGCCTTGTAGTCCTTCAACTCGATGACGCCGGTCTCCTTGTCGAGTTCGATCTCGGCGTAGGCGACGACCCAGGAGTAGACGTCGCCGGCGCGGCCGTAGTTGTCCTTGGCCGCCGCGAGCAGTCCGCGGCCCTTGAGGAGTGCTATGCCGCCGATCGTGATCGGGCTCAGACCCTCGCCCAACTCCGTGCCGTCGTAGCGGCCTCCCATCTCCACCGCCTTCCCGGCGGCCTGGGCCAGGCTCATGCCCGCGGCCCGGTTGCCGCGCTGGTACACACGCTCGCCGGCGACGACGTAGCGCGAGGCCGAGCCGCCATGAGTCGCGGCGGCGATCTCCATGAGCTTGGTCTTCATGTCGGTCGCGGTGGCGTGAATCGCGCGGCTGATCGCGTGTGTAGTCTGGCTGCCGGCCTGTACGCAGGTGTGGGGTATGCCCTCGCCGGTCTGGCCCCAGACCATGTCGACCTTCTCCCACGGCACGTCGAGCAGGTCGGCGGCGACCCGCGCGGTGTCGGAGTAGGAATGGGTGCCGAGGTTGCCGACGCCGGTGTGGATCTCGAGCCGGCCTTCGGGAGTGATCAGCATCAGGCCGTCGAAGCCGCTCGAACCGGCGGTGTAGGCGGAACTGGCGATGCCGACGCCGGTGATCTTGGATCCGTTCATCTGGCCGCTGCGCGCCTTGGCGTCTTCCCAGCCGACCATCTCGGCCAGCCTGTCCCAGGCCTCCGTGACATAGGCCGTGGTTACGTTGCGGCCTTCCTGGGCCCCGAACTTCGCGCCGTTCCTGGCGATGTTGATGCGGCGAATCTCCAGCCGGTCGATGCCGAGGTGATCGGCTGCGCGGTCAAGCAACGGCTCGACCATGGCCGACATCTGGACGCCGCCCGGCGCCCGCTGCGGAGCGCGCGGCGGTGTGTTCGTGGCGATCGAGAGCCCGCGATGACGGACGCTCTCCGGCTGGTACATCAGCGACACCAAGTTGCCCGAGGTGCCCATGTCGCTCTGCCGGCCGTAGGGGCCGTTGTCCTGGATCACCGCCCAGTCGAAGGCGGAGATCCGGCCGTTCTTCTTGAAGCCGATCTTGGCCCATCCCTGGAAGCCGGGGCGGGCGCGGCCGATGTAGTTCTCCTCGTAGCGGGTGACCCGGTGCAGGACCGGCTTGCCCGTCTTCTTGGCCAGGTAGACCGGCACCGCCATGTTGCTCGAACCGACGATCTTGCTGCCGAAGCCGCCGCCGGTGTACTCGGCGTGGACGATGAGGTTCTCCGGCGGTACGCCGATCGTGTTCTGGGACGCGACCACCGTGAAGGCCACGCTCTGGGTCGAGGGGTAGAGGTGACAGATGTCGCCGTCCCAGTGAGCCATGCAGCTCCGCGGCTCCATCGGGTGGTGGGTGACCGACTGGAAGAACAGCGGCTCCTCGATGATGTAGTCGGCGTCGGCGAAGCCCTTCTCCAGGTCGCCGTTGGTCCACTCGTCCTGGAACACGCCGGCCGGCATCTTGCCCTTCTCGCCGTTCGTGCCCCTCGCTGCGGCGAGGTCCTCGGCCGTCCACTCGACGTGCTTGACGACCGTTTCGACACCGGTGTCGGTCCGCTCGCGGACGATGCTGTTGCCGTCGGGCAGGGAGTTCGCTCCGCCCGGCGCGATCGTGTCCAGCGGGTCGAGCGCGAACGGCAGCGGCTCGAAGTCGACCTGGATCTTCTCGATCGCGTCGGCCGCGATCTTCTCGCTCACCGCGGCGACGGCGAGCACCGGCTCACCCTCGTACTTGGGGTGGTTGGTCAGCGCGCGCTCATCCAGCGGCCCCGGCTCGCCCATGAACTCGGCGAGGTCGTCGGCGGTGAGGATCGCCTCCACGCCTTCCATCTCGAGGGCCGCCGAGGCGTCGATGTTCCGCACCCGCGCGTGGGGCATCGGCGAGAGCAACTGCTTGGCGAACAGCATGCCATCGGCACGCCAGTCTTCGGCGTACTTGGCGCGTCCCGTGATTTTCTCGATCAGATCGGGTGGAGCGTAGTCGGTGCCTACGAGTGTCGTCTTGGCCATCTTTGCTCCTCGGCTCAGGCCGTGCGCGCGTTCTCGAGCGCGCGTTCGGCCGTGTTCAGGATCTTGTTGTAGTCGCCGCAGCGGCAGATGTGGCCGGCGAGCCACTTCCGGGCGTCCGCGCGGGTGGCGTTCGGGTTCGCCTTGACCAGGCCCGCCATGCTCATGATGAAGCCCGGGGCGCAGAAGGCGCACTGGAAACCCATCTCATCGAGCACTGCCTGCTGCACCGGGTGCAGGTGGCCGTCCTGCTCCAGGCCCTCGACGGTCGTGACCTCGCGGCCGCGCACCTGGTGGACCAGGATCGAGCAGCCGTAGTGGGGCACGTCGTCGATCAGGACCGTGCAGGCGCCGCATTCGGCGCGGTCGCAGCCGAACTTGGTGCCGGTCAGGTTCAGCTTGAAGCGCAGCACCATGGCCAGCGTGTCCTGGGGCTCCACCTCGAGTTCGTGGCTCTCGCCGTTCACGTTCAGGTTGATCGTGCTGCCGACCGGCTCGGTGGCGGCGTGCAGTACATCCGGCTGCAGCAGGTTCCCTCCCGCCAGGGTGACGGCGGCACCGGTGGCGACCGAACCCTGGATGAAGGTCCGTCGGCTGACGTTCGAGAGGCTCTCGCCCGAGCTTTCGGCCTCGGAGTCCAGGTCTTCCTCCCGCAGATCCTCGAGCAGGTCGTCCTGCAGGAACGTGTCTTCTCTCAGCTCATCCATGATCTCCAACCTCCGTTGGGGGAGTGGTGCTAGGGGAGGTGCTGCCTCCAGGCTGTCTTCAGCTTGTGCGGAAGAGCATACAACATGAACCGCGGGTGTTCGCGGGTCAGATGCGCCCGCCGATGACCACGTCGAGCAGGTACGGGCCGCCGGTGGCGAACGCTTCCCGCACCGCGTCCTCGACCTCGGCCGGATCCTCGATCCGGCGTCCCGGAACCCCCATGCCGGCCGCCATCTCGACGAAATCGAGCTCGGGTTCGGTCAGGTTCATGTGGGGGTAGGGCCGGTCGGCGGGAATGCCGAAGCGTTCCCGGTAGATGTCCATGTTGATCTTCAGGATCTTGTACTCGCGGTTGTGCAGGATCAGGAACACGATCGGCATGTCGTAGTGGGCCGCGGTCCAGAGCGCCTGGATCGAGTACATCGCCGAGCCGTCGCCCGAGAAGACGATGACCGGCCGCTCCGGATGCGCGAGCGAGGCGCCGATGCCGCCGACGAGCCCCTGGCCGATGCCGCCGCCGCGCGTGCCGCAGTAGCGATCCGGGTCGTCGATGGGCAGGAAGCCGAGCAGGTCGCCGCCGGCGGTGATCGACTCGTTGACCACCACCGCATCGTCGGGCAGGGCCATGGCGACCTCGGACATGAGCCGGGCCGGCGACATGGGGGCATCGTCGAAGTGGGCGGCAAGGCGCTTCTGCCGCGCCGCGCGATCGCCGGCGTTCGCGGTTCGCAGAGCCTCCATCCGGTCCGCGGCGCCAGCGCGGAAACCGGCGTCGACCGCGGCCTCGATCGCCTCGCGCACGGCCGCGAGCCCGGCGCGCGGGTCGGCCACCATGCCCGCATCGACCGCGATGTTGAACGCCAGACGACTCGGTGAGTCCTCGATCTGGAGCACCGTCGCTTCCGGGTCGAAGGGTGGGTCGGGATCGAACCAGACCTCCTCGAAGAAGGAGCCGCCGACCAGCAGCACGACGTCGGCGTCGCCGAGCGCATGCCGGATGCCGGCGTGGTTGAGCGGCATCCGCGGCCGGAAACAGACGTGGCTCTGCGGGAAGTTCAGGCGGTGAACCAGACCCTCGGGGTAGACGCCCGCTCCCAGCATCTCGGCCAGGGCGACCAGCTCTGCCTGGCCATTGCTGCGGGCGACGCCGTCGCCGACGACGATTGCGGGCCGACGCGCGCGCCGGAGAGCGGCGGCGAAGCGCTCGGCAGCGGCGGCTTCGGGCTGCGGTGCCCGGTAGAGATCGCCGAGGGGCCGGGCCGCTTCCGTGGTCTCCTGCTCCAGGACGTTGATCGGCAGGGCGACGAACACCGGGCCGGCCGGCGGATCGTGCGCGATCTTGAAGGCGCGGTGCAGCACCGGCGCGAACTCGTCCCCGTGCTCGACCTGCACGCTCCACTTGACCAGTGGCGCTGCCATCGCCACCAGGTCGTGGCCGAGCAGGGGTTCGCGCAGCCTGGAGCGCGTGTCCTGCTGGCCGGCCGTGATCACCATCGGGCTGTTCGCCTCCCAGGCGTTGTAGAGCATGCCGAGGCCGTTGCCGAGACCCGGCGCCACATGCAGGTTGACGACCCCCGTGATGCCCGTCGACTGGGTGTAGTAGTGGGCCGCGCCCAGAGCCACGGACTCGTGCAGGGCGAGCACGTAGTTCAGGTCCGGATGGTCGCCGAGGCGGTCCATCAGGGGGCTCTCGGTGGTGCCCGGGTTGCCGAACAGGAAGGGGACGCCGTACTCGGACAGGGCATCGAGCAGAACGTCGCCGCCGCGCTTGGGTGTGTGTCGGGGACGGATCGCTGGCACGCTCATGGCCGGGGAGGGTACCAGTCCCAACGAACCTGCAACATGGATCGGAACCTGGGCCACCGGCGCCGACCGGTGGTGCGACCGGCGGAGGTTCGGGCCGCCCCCGGCGACGTGGCCGAAGCCGTTCTTCCGGTGCTACGGTTAGTTCCTTTCGCAGCCGTCAAGGCGAATCGCAACGAGCCGGATGGAGACACGGCATGGATCGGGATGAAACGGGTAGGCGTGAAACGGTCAACGAGGTAGTGAAACGGGAGACGGCGTCGGCGGCGGAGTTCTTCGCCGACGCGCGCTTCGAGGGGATCAGGCGGCTTCATACCGCGCGGGAGGTCGCGGAGCAGCGCGGCACGATCCCTCAGGACTACACGGTGGCCCGGGAGACCGCCAGGGCGTTCTACGGCCGGCTGCGCGAGCTGTTCGAGCAGAAGCGGTCCATCACCAGCTTCGGCCCGTACTCGCCGGGTCAGGCGGTGGCGATGAAGCGTCGCGGCATCGAGGGCATCTACCTCGGCGGTTGGGCGACCTCGGCGAAGGGCTCGATCACCGAGGATCCGGGGCCGGACCTGGCGAGCTATCCATTGAGCCAGGTGCCCGACGAGGCCGCGCCCATCGTACGCGCCCTGCTCACGGCGGACCGGAACCAGACCTTCACCCGCTCGCGGATGAGCGAGGAGGAGCGTCGCGCCAACCCGGCGACCGACTTCCGCCCCTTCATCGTCGCCGACGCCGATACCGGCCACGGCGGCGAGGCCCACGTGCGCAACCTGGTCCGCCGTTTCGTCGAGGTCGGGGTGCCGGGCTACCACATCGAAGACCAGAAGCCCGGGGTCAAGAAGTGCGGCCACCAGGCCGGCAAGGTTCTCGTACCCCAGGACGAACAGAACAAGCGCTTGAACTCGGCCCGCTTCCAGTTGGACGTGATGGGCGTGCCGGGGATCATCGTCGCCCGCACCGACGCGGAGGCCGCGACCTTCCTCGACGGCAACGGCGATGAGCGGGACCAGGCCTACCTCCTCGGCGCCACGAACCTCGACCTGCCGAGCTACAAGACGGCGACCCTCGCGATTCTGCGGCGATTGTGTGCCCTGGGCGCGGAAGAGGTCCGGGGCCACGAGCTCTACCGGGTGTCCGAGGCCGCCTACCACCGCGCCGACGTCTGGCTGGACGGCGTGGGCGTTTACGGGCAGCTCGAGTCGGGCTACCGGAAAATGGTGGCGAGCGGCGGGTCGGACACCGAGGCGGTTCTCGACCAGACGATGGCTCGCTTCCTCGACGCCTGGCAGTTGGAGGCGCGCCTGGTGACCTACGCGCACGCGGTAGCGGACGAGATGACGTTCCGGGAAGAGGAAGGCGCCGTGTTCGATCTCTCCGTCGAGGAGTGGTTGGCGTTCGCTCACTCGGTGTCCGTCGAAGAGGCCGCCGCCCGTGCCCGCAAGATGGGTATCAACCTGGTCTGGAACAGCGAGATTGCCCGTACGCCCGAGGGCTACTACCAGATCCGGGGCGGCATCGAGTACGCGATCTCGCGTTCCCTCCAGGCGGCGCCTTACGCGGACCTGCTCTGGATGGAGACGAAGACGGCCGACCTGGCCGACGCCCGCCGCTTCGCCGAGGCGATCCACGCGGTCTACCCGGATCAGTTGCTGGCCTACAACCTGTCGCCGTCCTTCAACTGGGACACGACCGGCATGAACGACGAAGAGATGAGGGCGTTCCCGGAGGAACTCGGCAAGCTCGGCTTCGTGTTCAACTTCATCACCTACGGCGGCCATCAGATCGACGGTCTGGCCGCCGAGGACTTCGCCACGGCTCTGCGCGAGGACGGCATGCTGGCCCTGGCCCGGCTGCAGCGCAAGCTGCGTCTGGTGGGGTCGCCCTACCGCACGCCGCAGAGCCTGGTGGGCGGCGCCCGGCTCGACGGCGCGCTCTCGGCTTCGACCGGCCATACGGCGACGACCAAGGCGATGGGCAAGGGCTCGACCCAGGCCCAGCACCTGGTGCAGACGGAAGTGCCGCCGCGACTGCTTGAGGAGTGGCTCGAGATCTGGCGCGACAAGTACGGCATCGAGGAGTCCCTGCGGGTGGAGATGCGGCCCCACGTTGCCGGCTCCGAACTCCTGGAACTGAGCGTTCTGGCTCAGGCGGGGGGCAGTGAATCGAAGGCCGCGAACGTGGTCTTCGCGCCGATCCGGGACCGCCGCGAGCGGATGATCCTCTCGGTCCGCGACCAGAACACGTTCGACCTCGATCTGAGGCGCCGGCGTCTGATGGCGCTGATCCACGTCTTCCTGATCCACCGCTACGGTGCGGTGTGGGTGCACTACGTCAGCCCGACCGACGACAACCAGCACCAGACCCGGCGGATGATCGACCTCGGTATCTTCGAGAGCGCGAACACCGAGGTGGGCGAGATCATCGTCGCCGCGGTCAACCGGGAACGGTTGCGGGAACTCGCCGAACCGGACCACGAGTCGCTCACGGCACTGATCGAGAAGACGGAACCGGTGCCGGTGCGGGCCGCTTCGTGATCGCGGCCGCCGGCCGGCAGGCCCGGTCGCGCTTTGCCGCGGCGAGCGGGGCCCTGCCGGCGGTCGTAGGCCTGGCGCTTGCGCTCTGGGCGCAGACGCTGCCTGCGCAGGAGGAACAGAAGAAGCAGTCCGAGGAACCGCCCCCGGTGGCGGACGCCACCGAGGGCTACGAGCACCTGCCCGGATTTCTCGACCTGTTCTGGGACCGCCGCGGCGGCAGGCTCTTCCTGCGCGTCGACGCCTTCGACGCGGATCTGCTCTACATCGAGACGCTGTCGGCGGGCCTGGGATCGAACGACATCGGGCTCGACCGCGGCCAACTCGGGCGCACTCACCTGGCCCGTTTCGAGCGGGTCGGGCCGAAGGTGCTGCTGGTGCAGCAGAACACGCGCTACCGGGCGCTCAGCGACAACGAGGACGAGCGCCGCGCGGTGGCCGACGCCTTCGCGCGATCCGTGCTCTGGGGATTCGAGGTCGCGGCCGAGGACGAGGATGGAACCGTCCTGGTGGACGCGACGACCTTCGTACTGCGGGACGCCCACGGCGTGGCGGCGAGGCTCCAGCGCAGCGGCCAGGGCAGCTACCAGTTGGACGCGTCGCGGTCGGCGATCCATCGCGCCGGCATGGCCGCGTTTCCGCGCAACTCCGAGCTCGAGGGCACGCAGACCTTCGTGCTGCGCTCGAACGACCGCGGCCCGGGCCGGTGGGTGAGCCAGGTCGCTCCCTCGCCCGACGCGGTGACGGTGCGGTTGCGGCATTCCTTCGTTGCGCTGCCCGAGCCGGGATACGAGCCCCGCCGGGCGGACCCGCGTTCCGGTTACATCACGACCAGCTATCTGGACTACGCGACACCGATCGACGCGCCGATCGAGGCGAGTTTCATCGTTCGCCACCGGCTGCAGAAGAAGAACCCGGGCGCGGCCCGGAGCGAGGCGATCGAACCGATCGTCTACTACCTCGACAGGGGCGCGCCGGAACCGATCCGGTCGGCGCTGCTCGACGGCGCGCGCTGGTGGAACGAGGCGTTCGAGGCGGCGGGGTACATCGATGCCTTCCGGGTGGAGCTGCTGCCTAAAGGGGCGGACCCGCTGGACATCCGCTACAACGTGATCCAGTGGGTCCACCGATCGACGCGCGGATGGTCGTACGGCGGCTCGGTCACCGATCCGCGCACCGGCGAGATCCTGAAGGGCCACGTGACCCTCGGTTCGCTGCGGGTGCGCCAGGACTTCCTGATCGCCCAGGGTCTCTTGTCGCCCTTCGAGGATGCGGGTTCGTCGACCGAGGCGCTGAGCGAGATGGCGCTCGCCCGGTTGCGCCAGCTCTCGGCCCACGAAGTGGGTCACACCATCGGGCTGGTCCACAACTTCGCCTCCAGTGTCGACGGCCCGGATGGCCGCGAGTCGGTGATGGACTACCCCCATCCTCTGGCCGAGCTGCGCGAGGACGGCACGATCGACCTGAGCGCCGCCTACGATGTGGGCGTCGGCGCCTGGGACGAGCTGGCGATCCTTTACGGCTACGCCGACTTTGCGGAAGGCGTGGACGAAGCGGCGGAACTCGACGGCATTCTCCGCCAGACGATCGACGCGGGCCTCCACTTCATCAGCGATGAGGACGCGCGACCGGTGGGCGGCGCCCATCCACTCGCGCACCTCTGGGACAACGGCCGTTCGGCGGCCGGCGAGCTGCGGCGCGTTCTGGCGGTGCGGCGGGCCGCTCTCGACGGGTTCTCCGAACAGAGTATCCGCGTCGGCGAGCCGCTGTCCGGGCTCGAGGATGTGCTCCCGCCGCTCTACCTGCTGCACCGCTACCAGCTCGAGGCGGCGGCGAAGGTCGTCGGCGGCGTCGACTACAGCTACGCCGTGCGGGGTGACGGTCGGGCGCCGGTGTCTCTGCTGCCGCCGGCGATGCAACTCGACGCTCTCGACGCGTTGCTGTCGACGGTCGATCCGGTCGAACTGACCCTGCCGCAACGGATCCTGGATCTGATCCCGCCGCCCTCGCCGGGCCGCGGCCGCGGGCGGGAGAATCTGCCGTCGCGCGCCGGTCCCGCGTTCGACCCGGTGGCCGCCGCGGAGATGGCCGCGGACCTGACCTTCGGGATGATCCTCGACGATGCACGCGCCACGCGGCTTGTCGATCACCGCGCCCGGGACGCGGAGCAGCCGGGCCTGACCGGGATCCTCGACCGGCTGCTCGGGGCGACTTGGCGCGCGGATCCCCTGCCCGGGCTGGCGGGGGAGGTCGGCCGCTCGGTGGATGCAGCCCTGTTGCGGCGGCTGCTGGCCCTGGCTTCGGGAACACCAGCCGGAGGTGCGCCGTCCGGCGTGCCGGCCAACCTGCTCGCCTCCGGGCCGGTCGTCTCCGCCGCTTCTCAGCAGGTGCGTGCCGAGGCGCTTGCGGTGGTGGTCGAGCTGCGCGAGTGGCTGGAGGCCAATCCGGCGCCGGCGGGCGGTCCGGACGCGGCCGAGCGAGACCACCGATCCCATTCGGCGTGGCTGATCGGACGCTTCCTCGACGACCCACGCTCCGTTGCATTGCCGCGGCCGCTGCGGGCCCCGGACGGCTCGCCGATCGGTTGCAGCGTCGGCCCCGGCGGCGTGGCGTTCGCGTCCTGGAGCGCGGAACCCGGTTGGCTGTCGGGGGTGGCGCTGTCACGATGACCGGCGCGGAGGCCGCATCGCTCCGGCTGCCGGCCGCCGTCGCCGGCCTCTACAGCGCTGGCGAGGTCGCCGAACTCGTCGGTCTTCGACGCACCCTCCACGCCGATCCCGAACTCTCGCTCCGGGAGGAGCGGACGGCTGGGCGCCTTGAAGAGACGCTGCACGGGCTTGGCGTTCGCGACGTCACACGTGTGGCCGGCACGGGCGTGGTGGGCCGGATTCCCGGCCGCGAGCCCGGTGCGCCCACCGTCGCGGTCCGCGGCGACATCGACGCGTTGCCGATCCTGGAAGCCACCGGCCTGCCGTTCGCCTCCCGCAACGACGGCGTGATGCACGCCTGCGGGCACGACGTCCACGCTTCGTGGACGGTCGCCGCGGCACGCCTGCTCCAGGCCGAGCCCGCTGCCGGCGACGTGCTGCTCGTGCTTCAGCCGGCGGAGGAGACCGGCGAGGGCGCCGCGGCCGTGCTGGCGACCGGGGTCCTGGACGAGGTCTCGGCGATCTTCGGCGCCCACGTCGACCTGACCTTCGAGATCGGCCAGGCAATGATCCAGGCGGGCGCGGTGGGCGCCGCGGCGGACCGCTTCGAGGTCGAGCTTCTGGGAAAGGGGGCGCACGGCGCCAGGCCCCACCAGGGTCTGGATCCGATCGTCGGCGCGGCGCAGGTGATTTCGGCCTTGCAGACCATTGTGACCCGGCGGGTGCCGCCCGACCAGCCGGCGGTGGTCACTGTCGGCGTTCTGGAAGCAGGCTCAGCCCACAACGTGATCCCGGAGCGGGCCGTCCTCAAGGGCACGCTGCGCTCGCTCGACCCGGAGGTGCGTCAACTGCTCGCGGACGAGGTCAGGCACGTCGCCGAATCGGTCGCCGCCGCGTGTCGCCTGGAGGCCCGGGTACGGATGCTGCAGGGTACGCCCGCGGTGCTGAACGATGAACGGGCGACGGGTTGGGCGCGGGCGGCTGCGTCGTCGGTGATCGGCGCCGATGCCGTGAAGCCGCTGCCGGCGGCCAACATGGGCGGCGAGGACTTCGCCTTCTACCTTGAGCGCATTCCCGGCTGTTTCATCCGCGTCGGCGCGCGGCTTCCCGGCCTTCCCGTTGTCGGCGCCCACACGCCGTACTTCGCGCCCGCCGAGGAGGCCATCTTCGTCGGCGGCGCCCTGCTCGCGGCGGCCGCCCGCCGGGCGTCGTCGGAGCTGTCGGGAACCGCCGCCTGATCTCGGACGCCTCGGCGATCCGTCAGAACGCGAAGATGAACCCGGCGCTCACAATGCCCTGGAGTAGGTCGTCGCGTTGCGCCTCGTAGCAGCGATGTTTGGTCGAGAGGGCGGAACGGCGTGCTGCTGTCCACTGGGGAGGTAGTCAGTTGACGTCACACACTTCAATGAGGAGCGTGCCGCTCCGCCCTGCTCCGGTTTACGCATGCGGAGAGGCAGGGTTTCGGACGCCGCACCCGGTTGCGGCCTCGGTGGCGCGGCCTAGCTGCTCTTCGCTTGCCGGTCCGGATGCCGCATCGAGGTGATGTTGAACCCGGCGTCCACGAAGTGGATGCCGCCGGTGGTCCCCGCACTCAGATCGGAGAGCAGGTAGGCGGCTGTGGCGCCGACATCGTCGACCGTGATGTTGCGGCCGAGGGGCGCCCGTTCAGGCATGACCTTCAGCATCCCGCGCATGCCGGACACTCCCGAGGCGGCCAGGGTCCTCACCGGGCCGGCGGATATGCCGTGAACGCGAATGTTCTTCGGACCCAGGTCGACTGCGAGGTAGCGGATCGAGGCCTCGAGCGCCGCCTTGGCGATGCCCATCACGTTGTAGTTGGGGGTCGCCTTGGTCGCGCCGTAGTAGGTCATCGCGATCATGCTGCCGCCGTCGGTCATCAGCGGTTCGGCGGCCCGGGCTAGCGCGATCAGGGAGTAGCAACTGATGTCGAGGGCGGTGGCGAATCCGGCGCGGGACGTGTCGACGGTCCGGCCCAACAGATCCTCCCGGTTCGCGAAGGCCACCGAGTGGACGAGGAAATCGAGGCGCCCCCAGTGTTCGCCGAGGGTGGCGAATACGGCCTCGATCTGAGCATCGTCGGTCACGTCGAGCGGCTCGACGATCGTCGAACCGATGCTCGCGGCAAGGGGCCGTACCCGGCGCTCCAGGGCATCGCCCTGGAAGGTGAATGCCAGTTCCGCACCTTCGCGATGCGCGCGCTGGGCGATGCCCCAGGCCAGTGAGCGCTTGTTCGCGACGCCGACGATCAGGCCGCGGCGGCTCGCCAGGAGACCACCTGATGACGAGGGTGCATCCCCCGAAGGCGAGTCGGCGGACGGTGATTCGGGTGCGGTCACGGGCGGCCGGATTGTATACGTCGGTCCACGAGTGCCGCCGGTTGGACGGCGGGAGTGGCCTTAGACTGACCTCCACTCATGGTTTCGTTTCTCGGCATCTCGCTGGTCGTTGGCGCGACGCTCTGCTTCTCGCTGCTCAACCTGCTGCGGAAGATGCTCACAGGGCGTTTGAACGATGCCTTTCTGGTCATGGTTCTGGCCTTGGGGGCGGTGCCGCTTTATGGCGTGTGGGTTCTGGGTCAGCCGCCGGCGGAGGTGAACGCGGCGTATCTGTGGCCAGGCTTGGCGTCTGTCGCCTGCAACCTCGGCGCGAACTACGGATTCCTGCGTTCGGTGCGGCTCGGAGGGCTGAGCGCCGTAGTTCCCCTGTTGTCGCTGACGCCGGTGTTCACCTCCCTGCTGGCGATCCCGCTCCTCGGTGAACTACCCGAAGCGCGCGAGTGGCTGGGTATCGCCGTGGTCGTGTGCGCCGCCGTCTCGCTGCAGCTCGACAAGCGCTCCGGCGACCGGGGAGGGACCTGGAGGTTGGGGCCGGGCGCTTGGTGGATGATTCTGGTCGCGTTGCTGTGGGCGACGGCGCTTCCGCTCGACAAACTGGCAACGGAGGCTTCCAACGCGCCTTTCCACGGCTTGGTCCTGCATCTGGGCGTCGGCCTCTCCGGTGCGACAATCGCAGGCCGGAGCTTCAGAGGTGCACTTGGCGGGCGTCGGGCGGCCAGCACGCGCACCGGCGCCGGGACATGGCTGCTGCTGCTCTCGGCCGTGGCTGTCGGGGCGGCGGCGCAAGGACTCCAGTTGCTTTCGCTGCAGCATGTGTGGGTGGGCTTCGTGGAGACGGTGAAGCAAGGCGTCGGGGCGTCGCTGGCGCTGCTCCTCGGCCGCCTGTTCTTTGCCGAGCCTCTTACCCCCCGCAAGGTCTTGACCGTGGCTGTGATCGCGGCCGGTGTCACGTTGATGCTCTGGTAGTTTGGCGGACCGTGGTTCGCTCGGTTCCCGCAGGCCCCCGGCTGCGCTTTCAGCTTGCGCTGGTTGCTTCGATGGTCGGGGTCGGCCTGGGTGACGCCCAGGTATCGCGGCTGTCCCAGCTAGAACTTCCGGAGGGGTTCTCGATCGGCTACTTCGCCGAGGGCGTCACCGGCGCCCGATCGCTCGCACAGAGCCCGGGCGGCACGGTGTTCGTCGGCACGCGGCAGGTCGGCGCGGTGTACGCCCTGGTCGATTCCGACGGCGACGGCGTCGCGGATGCGCAGCATCTGATCGCATCGGGTCTGAACTCGCCGAACGGAGTCGCCTTCCGCAACGGAAGCCTCTACGTGGCCGAGATCAGCCGGATACTCCGGTACGACGGCATCGAGAACCGGTTGGACTCGCCCCCGCAGCCGTTCGTGGTCACCGACGCGCTTCCGACCGACACGCGCCATGGTTGGAAGTTCATCCGTTTCGGTCCGGACGGGCGGCTCTACGTGCCGGTCGGTGCGCCGTGCAACATCTGCAACGCAGGCGACCCGTACAACGCCATTCTGAGCATGGCCGGCGACGGCAGCTACGAGATCGTGGCGCGGGGGGTCCGAAACACGGTCGGCTTCGACTGGCATCCCGAGACGCGAAGGCTGTGGTTCACGGACAACGGCCGCGACTGGCTGGGCGACGACCAGCCGCCGGATGAGCTCAACCTGCTGACCTCGCACGGTCAGCACTTCGGATACCCCTACTGTCACGGCCGGAACATCGCCGATCCGGACTTCGGTTCCCTGCGTTCCTGTTCGGAGTTTCGATCACCGGCCCAGGAACTCGGACCGCACGTGGCGGCGCTGGGCATGCGCTTCTACACCGGAGAGGTGTTTCCGGAGCGCTACCGGGGTCAGATCTTCATCGCCGAACACGGGTCGTGGAATCGGACCGATCCGATCGGATACCGGGTGATGGTGGTTCGCCTGAACAGCCGGGGCAGCCCACGGCCTACGAGGAGTTCGCTACCGGGTGGCTTCAGGGCCGAACCGCGTGGGGGAGGCCGGTCGACGTGATGGTGCGGGCCGACGGTTCGTTGCTGGTCTCGGACGATCGGCTCGGAGCGATCTATCGCATCGCTCATGAGACCGAGAGCAACCCGGACCCGGATCCCGAACCGCCGCCACCGCCTGACCCGGACCCCGATCCCGAACCCGAACCCGACCCGGACCCCGATTCCGACCCGGACCCCGATCCTGACGCGGATCCCGACCCGCCTCCTCTCGATGGTCCCTGCATGCCGAGCGCGGAGACTCTCTGCCTTCACGACGACCGCTACGAGGTTCGGGTCGAATGGTGGACTGGTGACGGGGAGACGGGTTCGGCCCTGGTGGTTCCAGAGGCGACGAAGGACTCCGGCCTGTTCCGGTTCTTTGATGCGGACAACTGGGAGATTCTGGTCAAGGTGCTGGACGGCTGCGCCGTCAACGGCCACTACTGGGTGTACGGGGCCTCGACGACGGATCTGGGTTACGCAATCCGGGTGAGGGACACGGCTATCGGCGCCGTCAAGGAGTACCGGAACGAGCCCGGGCGTCCGGCCCCCGCGATCACGGACGGCAAGGCCTTCCCCGACAGTTGCCGCCCGTAGTGATTCCGGGGCGGTGGGCAGAGTAGGGGCCGTCGGCCGTTGCTATGATCCGCGACGTTGTGTTTCGCTTCGTTGCGTTCTTCGCGACTCTCGCTCTTGTCGGCGGGACCGTGTTCGCGGCCGATGACAAGGAACTTCGTCTGGACGAGATCGAACTCCCGGCCGGGTTCTCCATCGAGGTCTTCGCTGCAGATATCGGCAACGCACGCTCGCTGGCCCGGAGCCCGGCCGGGACGGTCTTCGTGGGCACCGGACGCCGGGGCGGCGACATCGTCCACGCGGTCGTCGATCGCGACGGAGACGGGAAGGCCGAGGACCGCTACCGGATCGGCTCCGACCTGAACTGGCCCAACGGCGTCGCCTTCCACGAGGGCCATCTCTACGTCGCCGAGATCAGTCGCGTTCTGCGTTTCGAGGACATCGAAAACCGTCTCGACTCGCCGCCCGAGCCGGTCGTGGTGACAGCCGATCTGCCCGACAAGACCCACCACGGCTGGAAGTTCATTCGTTTCGGCCCCGACGGGCGCCTCTACGTGCCGGTCGGCGCCCCGTGCAACATCTGCGACGAGGGCGATCCCTTCGCGGCCATCCTCCGCCTGGACGAGGGCGGCGCCTACGAAGTCGTCGCCCGAGGGGTGCGTAACACGGTCGGATTCGACTGGCGCCCGGGCACGAACGAACTCTGGTTCACCGACAACGGCCGGGACATGATGGGAGACGATGTCCCGCCTGACGAGCTGAACGTGCTGACCGAGGACGGCCAGCACTTCGGTTATCCGTACTGCCACGGCCGGGACATCGCCGACCCGAAGTTCGGCGACAAGCGTCCCTGCGGCGAACTCGTGCCGCCGGCTCTCTACCTCGACCCTCACGTGGCTGCCGTGGGCATGCGCTTCTACCGCGGCAGCGCCTTTCCCGAGCGCTACCGCGGGCAGATCTTCATTGCCGAGCACGGTTCCTGGAATCGCAGCGAGAAGATTGGCTACCGCGTCATGGTGGTTCGCCTCGGCGCCGATGGGCGGCCCTCGGAGTACGAAGAATTCGCCACCGGTTGGCTCCAGGACGAAGAGTCGTGGGGCCGGCCGGTCGACGTGATGGAGCAGGCCGACGGGTCCCTCCTGGTGTCCGATGACATGCGCGGCGTGATCTACCGGATCGCCTACGACGCCGCGTCCGCGGTCGGGAGAGTAGGGGCGTGGCGGCCATAGGTGCTGCAGTCGTCGAGGCGGCACGTGCTCGTTACGACGTCGCCCGCTCCGCCGGTCTCAGCCTCGACATGACCCGCGGCAAGCCGTCTCCGGAGCAGCTCGCCCGTTCCCACGGCCTGCTGCGGGCAGTCGAACGGGAGGACGACCGCGCCGCCGACGGTACCGACTGCCGGAACTACGGCGGCGATCCCCGAGGTCTGCCGGAGATGCGAGCCATCTTCGGCGAGATCCTGGGTGTCGATGCGGACCTGGTCTTCGTCGGCGGCAACGCCAGCTTGCAGTGGATGCATGACCTGGTCGTGCAGGCGATGCTGGTCGGGGTTCCGGGTGGTGAACCTTGGGGTGGTCGGGACCGCGAAGTGCCCGTCAAGTTCCTCTGTCCCTGTCCCGGCTACGACCGGCACTTCGCGCTGCTCGAGCGCTACGGCATCGAGATGCTGCGGGTAGCCATGGGTGAGGACGGCCCCGATGTGGATGAGATCGCGCGTCTCGCAGGTTCGAACCCGAACGTCAAGGGGATGTTCTGTGTGCCGCGCTACAGCAACCCGACCGGCGTCACGTACTCGGACGACGTGGTCGAGGCGATTGCCTCCATGCGCACCGCGGCGCCGGACTTCCGCGTCATCTGGGACGACGCCTACGCAATGCACGCCTTCGACGGTGCACCGGATCGGCTGGCCAGTCTCTACGACCGCTGCGCAGCCCACGGCAACGAGGATCGGGCGCTGCTCGTCTCGTCGTTCTCCAAGGTCACTTTCGGTGGCTCGGGTCTGGCCGCGGTGGCCGCGAGCCCGAGAAACGGCGACTGGATCCGGGGCTTCCGCTCGATCCAGACGATCGGCCCCAACAAGCTGAACCAGCTCGCGCACGCCCACTTCTTCGCCGGCGCCGTCTCGGCCGTCCGGAATCACATGAAGGGGCACGCGGACCTGATCCGGCCGAAGTTCGAGGCCGTGCTGCGGGTGCTCGACGAGCGCCTCGGCGACTTGGGAGTCGCTTCGTGGAGCCGGCCTCGCGGGGGCTACTTCGTCAACCTGGATACGGCGCCCGGTTGCGCTCGGGCGGTGGTCGAGATGGCGGGTGAAGCGGGGGTCAAGCTGACGCCTGCCGGCGCCACCTTTCCCTACGGCATCGACCCGCAGGACCGCAACATCCGCATCGCCCCGACGATGCCGGCTCAGGGCGAGATCGAGACCGCGACGGGACTGTTGGCCGACTGCATCGTTCTGGTCAGCGCCGGCAACGCCTAGTGGCCGGGCGGCCATTGGATGGACTCTGTCCACCAATGGCCTGACGGCGACTGACGGGCACGGTTCATCAGTAGCCTGGCGGCAACTGAAGAACCGAGCCCTTAGTCTTAGTTGTCGATGTAGCCGAGGCTCTTGAGTTGCTTGATGTCGTCTTCGCTCAAGACGGCCGAGCTCTTCGCCTCGTACTTCGGCAGGGCGCGGTACCAGTTCACGAGGCGGCGGCCGAGGGGCGGGACCAGCTCGACCGGGGGCTCTGGGAGCGGCTTCTCCTCGCGCGGATCGACGGTCAGGTCGAAGTACACGGTTCGGCGTTTCGAGAAGTCGTGCAGCACCTTCGCGCCGTTCAGCTCCATGCTGATCTGCAGGGGGTTCTCGTAGGGCGCGCTGCGGCGCGACTTGCCGAACAGCGCGGTGTGCCGGTCGCCGATGACGAATCGCGGCCGCGGCGTGGTTTCCGCCTCCCCTCCGGCTGGCGCCAGGCTCCGTCCCTCGAGGCCGGCAGGCGCCTCGAAGCCAAGCAGTTCCAGGACAGTCGGCAGCACGTCGACGACGCCGACCGGGGCCTTCACCGCGAGGGCTGCCGGTAGTCCGGGACCGGCGAGGACCATCGGGATGCGGGCGTTCGGCCAGTGGACGTTCTTGCCGTGTCCCCAATAGCTGTGCTCGCCCATGCTCTCACCGTGATCGCTGAGGAACAGGGTGAACCGGGGCCCAGGCAGCAGTTCCTCGATCGCCTCGGACAACCTGCCGAGCCAGTGGTCGACGTAGTTCACTTCCGACTGGTAACGCCAGCGCTTCTGCCAGCCGGCGGTGCGCGCGTCCTTCGGCGGCAGCGCGCACCCGGCGCGCGTGAACCCGGCGCGCTCCACGTAGGGGTTGTGGGGGTCGGAGAAGTGGACCCAGAGGAACAGCGGTTGCCCGTTTCGTTCCTGGTCGCCGGCGCGCCGGCGCAGCCAGCGCTCCGCCGCCCTGGTGATGTCGTCGGCGTTTCGTTCCATGACGCCGACCGCGTTTCGCGACTGGTTGAACTCCTCGTCGTAGTGGTCGAAGCCACGGTCCAGACCGACCAGGTCGGCTCGCAGCGTCCAGTTCGAAATGAAAGCCGCGGCCTCGTAGCCGCCTTCGCTCAGGATCTCGGCCAGGACCGGGATGTCGCTCCGCATCCTCTGCGCGTTGCGGCGGGCGCCGTGCGTCGGGGGATAAAGGGAGGTGAAGATGGAGGCGAAGGCGGGTCCCGTCTTGCCGATCGTGGTGTTGGCGTCCTCGAACAGCATTCCCACGGCGGCGAGGGCGTCGATGGCAGGTGTCTTCGCGTCTTCGGCCCCGTACGCGCCGACAGCGTCCGCGCGCAGGGTGTCTACCGAGAGCAGCACCAAGTGCGGCTCGGCCGAGAGAGATGCGCTGAGCAACGTCCCCAGGAAGGCCGCACGGGTAGCGCGGGCGCCCGCGTTCACGCAGTCACGGCCCCGAAGGCTACGGCTTCTTCCTGGGTGTCGATGTCGCGGGCCAGGGACATGGCGTCGAGGACGGGCATCCGAACCTTGCGGTCGGGATGCCTGCGTCGGTGGCGGCGCTTGATGAACATGCGGCGAACAGCGAGCTCGAGTTCGGACTGCTGGATGACCTTTTCCTTGAGGCGCCGGGCGGCCCAGGTGCCGGAGAGCAGCGTGTCCCAGGTGAAGGTGGGCAGCCGGAGGTTCAGCAGGTGAATGAAGTCCTGAACGAGCATGATCCACAGGAGGCGTCGGGCCATGTAGGTGTTGCGGTAGAGGATCGGGCGGTTGCGAGTGCGGTACGCGAGATCCATCAGCCGGTACATGAACTTCCAGCGTAGCGCCGCGGAGTCGAAGATCGCCAGATGACCGGGCAGCACGGGTACTGGCGTGGACACTCCCTCGGGCTTGACGTGGTATCGCGGCTTCCACTCGGACGCACCGAGCCGTTCGGGGTCCCGCGGCGCCTTGATCATGGGGAAGAAGAAGTCCAGCGGGCTGTGCTCCCAGAAGTCCTCGACCACCGTCCGCATCTCGCCCGGGTCCGGGATGATGTCGCAGGTGGCGATCGCCAGCGGTCCGTCGCCGTGCAGTCGACGGGCGGTTTCGACGCCGACCTGAATATTACGGCCGAAGCCGCCGTCCGTATCGATCGAGACGCCGTCCGAGAGCGAGCGGTAGGCGTGTCCCGGCCCGGCGACATAGATCGGGTCGAAAGCGTCCGCCTGACGGATGCGGTCGATCACGACGTCGATGAGCGGCCTGCCGCCGATCTTCACGTCGACGCCCTTGATGCCTGCGAGCGGATGCTTGGAGCGGCCGTCGGGAGGCATGTAGGCCGGGCGGCGGTCGCTCCCCCCGAGGACGATCAGGGGTACGGACTTGGAGGTCATGGTGGAATCCGGTTCTCCGAGGGCTGACCGATTCTATGTTGGGGGAGGGCGGGCGCCCAAGACGTGGGGGAGCGATCTGCCGCGCTAGCATCCGGCGGACGGTCGCCCGGCCGTCGCTTGCGTGCTGATGAAACTTCCCCCGCCGCCGCCGCCCGAGGTCGTGGATCGTGACGATCGCCTGGCCGATCTCGCCCGTCGCTGGCTGAGCGAGCCGGCGGTCGGTCTGGACACGGAGTTCGTCCGCGAACGGACGTTCTTTCCGCGGCTCGGCCTGATCCAGGTCGCCGACTCGTCCGGCTGTTACCTGGTCGACATGGTGGCGATCGGGGACAGCTCCCCACTTGCGGCGGTGGTCAGTTCGCCCGCGGTGACCAAGGTGTTCCACTCGCCGAGCGAGGATCTGGAGATCTTCCACCACGCCTTCGGTCTTGCTCCCGAGCGGCTGTTCGACTGCCAGATCGCATCCACGCTGTGCAGCTTGGGTGGTTCGCTGGGCTACGTGCACCTGGTCTCGAGCCTGTTCGAGGTCGAGCTGGCCAAGGGAGCGCAACGGTCCAACTGGTTGCGGCGGCCTCTGAGCGAGGAGCAAGTGCGCTACGCGGGTCTCGATGTCGCGTATCTTCTGCCCGCTCACGAGCTGTTGCAGGCGAAGCTGGTGGACCTCGGTCGTGAGGCCTGGGCTGAGGAGGAGTTCGGCCGGCTGCTGGTTGCTGCGACTGCGCGCCTTGATCGGGAATGGTCGTACGCGAGGTTGCGTCGTCCGGGAATGTCGCGGCGTCAACTGGCGGCGCTGCGAGCTCTCTGCGCGTGGCGCGAAGCGCGCGCACGCAGGCGCGACCTGCCCCGCGGTTTCGTGCTCAAGGATGAAACCCTCATCGACTTGGCGAGGCGGCTGCCGCGGAGCGGCCGGGACCTGGCTTCAGTGAAGGGGCTCGGGCCGAGACAGGCGCGCCGGTACGGTCCGACCCTGCTGGACCTGGCGCGAGGCGCTGCAACCTTGCCCGAGAGCGAACTCCCGCAGCGGTTGGACCGCTCGGGGGGGCGGTCGTCGAGCCATCTTGCGGAGGGGTTGCGGAAGCTGGTTGCGCGCGTTGCCGGGGACCTCGATCTCCCGGCCGAGACTCTCGTACCCCGGCGGACGCTGGAGACATGGGCGGCGCGAAGTCTGGAGCGCGGGGCCTGGGTCTGGCCAGGCGAGATCGAGGGTTGGCGCCGCTTGGTGCTGGCGCCCGAGGTCGAAGGCGCCGGCCTGCTGGAGTCGGGAAAGAGGGCCGGGAGTGGTCGTAGCCGGGCCCGGAGAGGCCGTACCGTGAGACAGGCTCGCGCAGCCGAAACGCGGGACCGCGGGGAGCGGGAGTGAGATGAGGCAGGTCGATCGGTTGCCGCACACGGTCAGCGACCTGTACGGGCTGTTCCGTAGGGATTCGCCGCCGTCGACCGTCGTGCCGGAAAGCGCCGTTCCGCAACCGCAACGGAGTCTGCTGGCTCACGAGAGCCATATGACGGTGACCCTTGAGCAATACCACCGCGGGCCGGTCGAGGTCGTCGTTCTGGACCGGGTGGTCCACGAGCACCATTACGCGCGGAGGATTCTCCTTCGCCGAATTGCGGGCGCCGGTGGTGAGACGGGGCGGGGCAATACCGGCGTGGTCCAGTTCGGGATCATGCTCTTCAACCTGCGGTTCGCGACCGACGAAGCGCGGCTCGATATCTTGAGCGAGAAGTCGCCGCTCGGGCACATCCTGATCCGCCACCGGCAGTTGCGGCGGATCAGTACGCACAGCCTGCTCGAGATCGAGCCGGATTCGGAGATTCGTCGGCACTTCGGTCTTTCGGGGCCGCGCACGGGGGCGGCAGAGCGGGTGCATGGGCGCTTGGCGACGATCTTCTGTGACGAGCGGCCCGCGGTCGAGCTCCTGGAAGTCGTGCCGCCGGGACCAGCCGCCGTCGCGGTGTCCGCGGGCCGGCCGGCGCCGTAGCGGAAGTGGCCGTCAGGCACTCTCGACGGGGAAGGCGATCAGCTCGTCGATCCTCTGGGCGCCCAGGTCGAGTCCGAGCAGGCGGTCGAAGCCCAGGGCGACCCCGGCGCAACAGGGCAGACCGACCTCGAGGGCGGCAAGGAACCGGGATGGCATCGGCGGCAGTGGCCGGCCGAGCTCGTGGCGCCTGGTCAGGTCGCGGTCGAGGCGCTGTCGTTGTTCGGCCGGGTCGCCCAATTCGCCGTAGCCGTTGGCGAGCTCGATACGCCCCACGTAGGCCTCGAAGCGCTCTGCCGTCCTCGGATCGCTGGCGCCAAGCCGGGCCATCGCGGCTTGGGAGGCCGGATAGTCGAAGACCACGGTGACCTGGTTGGGTGCGAAGTGGGGCTCGACCTTGTCGACGAACAGCCGGCAGAGCAGGTCGTCGCGGTCGAGACCCTCGGCGTTCCGGTGTGCAGGTGACCGTTCCACGGCCTGGCGCAGGGTTCGGGTCGGCGTGTCGTGCGGATCGACTCCGGCGTGTTGTTTCATCAGGTCGGCGTAGCTCGCGTAGACCGCTGCTTCGAGGCGCCGCGAACCGGCGAGAAGCGTCTCGATCAGAGCCACGACCTCTCGCATCAGCCGGTGGTGGCCCCAGCCGGCGCGGTACCACTCGAGAATCGTGAACTCGGGGTTGTGCCAGCGGCCGCGTTCACCGCCGCGAAACGCCTTGCAGACCTGGTAGATCGAACCGGAACCGGCGGCCAGCAGCCGCTTCATTGCCAGCTCCGGCGAGGTCTGGAGGTACATCCGGCGCTTCGGGAACCCCGGCGCTTCGATCTCGGAGGTCAGGCTCTCCAGATGCAGGTCGAGCGTGGTCTCGGCGCTCAGGAGCGGCGTCTCGACTTCGAGTACGCCCCGCTCGGCGAAGAAGGCGCGCAGTTCGGCCAGCATCGCCGCCCGCCGGCGCAGCGCATCAGGCGTAGCGGTGGGGCGCCAGTCGGCGCCGGGGGAGGTCACGTGGCGGCCCTAACTCTTGGCGCGGGAAACGTACTCCCCGGTGCGGGTGTCCACCCGGATCGACTCGCCGTTCTGAATGAACAGCGGCACCTTGACTGTGGCCCCGGTCTCCAGCTTGGCGGGCTTGCTGCCACCGCTCGACGTGTCGCCCTTGAGGCCGGGGTCCGTCTCGACGATTTGCCGGACCACGAAGTTCGGCGGCTTGACCTGGATCGGGAGGCCGTTCCAGAGCGTCACGTCGCAGACGTCCTCTTCCTTGATCCACTGTTCGGCGCCCGCGAGGGCCTGGTCGTCGGCTTCGACCTGGTCGTAGGTGTCGGGATTCATGAAGAACCAGTGTTCGCCGTCGCTGTAGAGGTACTGCATCGACGTGTCGACGATATCGGCGCCCGCGAGCAGATCGCCGGGCTTGAGGGTCTTCTCGTTGACCCGTCCGCTCAGCAGGTTGCGCATCTTGACGCGGGTGAACGCTTGACCCTTGCCGGGTTTGATGAAGTCGCAGGCGATGATCACGTTCGGGTCACCGCTCTCGATCACCTTCAGTCCGGTCCGGACCTGGTTCATGTTGTAGGTGGCCATGATCTGGGACCGCCCTCCTCGGCAACGGATCGACGAGGGGGACGATAGCAGTCTGCCGAGGCGCCGGAGCGCGTTCGGTGAAACCCTGCCTTCTCGTTTGCGTTGTGTAGCGATGAAGGGCGCTTGAAGCGACCGGCAGACCACCGCTCTGGAAGCAGGAGAAAGCGATGACCATCCGACCTTCGCACCGCGTACCCGACTCCCGGCATCGAACCAGCGCCCGGAGGCGGCGCCGGCGCGGCGGCCGGCTCGGTCTCTGCGCAGTGCTTGCGGCTGCGGCCCTGGCGACACCCGCGTTCGGCGAGTTCGACGAGAGTTTCCGTTTCGACGCCGACTCTCTCTCGGTCTCCAGTCTGATTGGCAAGATGGAGATCAGGCAGGCGACCGGCGATGAATTCGAAGTGGAGGTGTCGGTCCGCGGCAAGGACGGCACGCGCGAGAACATCAAGCTCGACCAGGACACACGCGGGTCGCGGACGCGGCTGGCCGTCGAGTTCCCGGTCGACGAGGAGAGGCGGTACGTCTACCCCGAGTTCAGCCGTCGTTCGGCGAACCTGTGGTCGCGCCGGCAGAGCGGCTCCGACAGTCTGCTGGGCGAGATCCTGCGCTCCGTGTCGGGCCGCCGTACTCGGGTTGTGAGGACCGGCAGCGGCCTGGAGGCCTGGGCCGATGTGACGATTCGCGTGCCGGAGGGCCGGTCGCTCAAAGTCGAGTTGGGAGCGGGCGACATTGATGTGTCCGATGTCGCGGCTGACCTGGAACTGAAGACCAGGGCCGGCATGGCGGAAGCCGCCGGCCTTGACGGCGATGTGAAGATCGGTGTCGGCAGCGGCGGGCTGGCGGTGCAGGATGCTCGCGGCCGCCTGGTCATGGACACCGGCAGCGGCAAGGCCCGCCTCGACGGCTTCGAGGGCGCCGCGCTCTCGATCGACACCGGTAGCGGCTCCGTGGCGGTCACTGAGGTAGCGGCGGACGCGATCGATATCGACACCGGCAGTGGCGGAGTGACCGTGGACGGCGTGGAAGCCAAGAGGCTCACGATCGACACGGGGAGTGGCAGCGTGCGGGTCGAGTCCGCGGGCGCCGACGCCGCGGTGATCGATACGGGCAGCGGCAGAGTGCACCTGGCTCTGGAGCGGATGGGCGATGGCAGGTTCGAGATCGACACCGGTTCGGGCGGCATCGTCATGCTGGTTCCCGACGACCTGTCGGCCCGGTTCGACATCGACATCGGCAGTGGCGGCATCGATGTCGATGTGCCGATCACCAAGACGCTGCACAAGAGCCGGGGCGAGATGCGATTCGTCGCCGGCGACGGCGCCGCGACCGTAGTCCTCGACACCGGCTCCGGCAGTGTGCGTGTCGCCAGCGTCAACTAGTGCGGCAGAACGATCTGACCTGGGAACCCGTGTGGCGCGACCCGCGCCACACGCGAACCACTCCGTGCGCCCGTCATCGGGCGCACGGATGGCACGCGGGCGTCTCGCCCGCATCCGGTGGTGGCGCTACTCCGAGGCCACCCCCGCCATCTCGCAGACGATCCGCCACTCGCGGGCGGTGACCGGCTGTACCGAGAGGCGCTGTCCCCGGCGGAGCAGGGCCATCCCTTCGAGATCGGGACGCTGGCGTAGCTCCGCCAGGGTCACGGGTTCGTCGAACTTGCGCTGGAACTCGATGTCGACCAGGTACCAGCGGGGATTCTCCGGATCCGACTTCGCGTCGTAGTGAGGATCGTCCGGATCGAACTGGGTCGGGTCCGGATACGACTCGCTGCACACGCGCGCCAGACCGACCACGGCCATCGGCTTGGCGTTCGAGTGGTAGTAGAGAACCCCGTCGCCGATCCGCATGCGGTCGCGCATCAGGTTGCGGGCCTGGTAGTTGCGCACGCCGTCCCAGTAGATCGTGCCGTCCCGTTCGAGGTCGTCGATCGAGTAGGCGCCCGGCTCGCTCTTCATCAGCCAGTACTGGCGTGGCTCGTCGGTCACTGGGGGTCTCCTGGTCGTGGCGCCGGCCCCAGGATGCTGCGGCCGAAGAGGGAACTCAGCAGGCCGAGGGCGAGCTTCGCGGTCTGGTTGCGGGTGTCGAGGATCGGGTTCACTTCGACCACGTCCACGGAGCCGATTGCCCCGTGCTCGGCGATCAGTTCCATCAACAGGTGTCCCTCGCGGTAGCTCAGGCCGCCGGGCACCTGGGTGCCGACGCCAGGGGCCTCCCGGGGATCGATCGAGTCCATGTCCAGGCTGACGTGGATCCGGTCCACGTGGTCCAACCGTTCGAGAGCCTCGGTGGCGAGCGGCGCCAGACCCCGCTCGTCGATCTGACGCATCGTGTACGTGGTGATGCCGGCGTGCTGGATCAGGGCCTGCTCGCTTGGATCGAGGTCGCGGACGCCGAACAGGATGACGTCCTCGGGCCGGAGCTTGGCGCCGGGGCGACCGGCATCGACCAACTCCGGCGCGCCGTGCCCGCACAGAGCGGCCAGGGGCATGCCGTGCAGGTTGCCGCTGGGCGAGGTGTCGGGGGTGTTGAAGTCGCCGTGGGCGTCGATCCAGAGAACGCCGGTGCGGTGCTCGTGCGAGACGCCGCCGACCGTGCCGACGGCGATTGAGTGGTCGCCGCCGAGGACAAGCGGCACGGCGCCGTCGGCCACCGCCTGCCGGCTGGCCTCGTAGATGCGCTCGCAGGCGTCGACGACCGGCTGCAGGAAGGCCATTCCGGGCGCGTCGGGCAGCGTGTCCCGCTCGACGGTCTCGATGTTGCCCCGGTCCTCGACCTGGTAGCCGAGTCGCGTCAGGGCCGACTTGAGGCCCGCGTAGCGCAGCGCGGTGGGTCCCAGATCGACTCCGCGGCGGGATTGGCCGAGGTCGAGCGGTGCGCCCACGATGCGGATCGTTGTCTGGACGGCTGCGGCCGGGGTCGGCATGGTGTGAGGTTAGCAACCGAGTGCGCCGCCCCGATTCCGGCCGGGCGCAATAGGATGCGGACCGCGCATGTCGGTCCGTAACTTCTGCATCATCGCTCACGTCGATCACGGCAAGTCGACGCTTGCCGACCGGCTGATCCAGCACTGCGGCGCGGTGGAGGATCGTCAGTTCCGGGACCAGATCCTGGACTCGATGGACATCGAACGGGAGCGGGGGATCACGATCAAGAGCAACACGGTGACCCTGCGGCACCAGGACGACGAGGGCCGGCTCTGCCGTCTGAACCTGATCGACACGCCGGGCCACGTCGACTTCTCGCACGAGGTGCGGCGGTCGCTCATGTCCTGCGAAGGGGCGTTGCTGCTCATCGACGCCTCCCAGGGAGTGGAGGCGCAGACGGTCGCCAATCTCTACCTGGCGCTCGAGTACGACCTCGCGATCATTCCGGTGATCAACAAGATCGACCTTCCGTCCGCAGATGTCGACCGGGTGCTGGAGGAGATCGAGAGCGACCTGGGCCTGGATCCGTTCGAGGCGGTGCTGTGCTCCGCCAAGACCGGCGAGGGTGTGGACAAGGTCCTGGACGCGATCACGGCCCGGTTGCCGCCGCCGTCGGGCGCGCTGGAAGCCCCACTCAAGGCGCTGGTGTTCGACGCCCAGTACGACCCGTACCGCGGCGTCGTGCTGCTGGTGCGGGTGCGCGACGGCCGGTTGCGGCCGAAGCAGAAGGTGCGCCTGATGCACACCGGCAGCGAGCACGACGTCGAAGAGGTGGGGACCCTGCTGCTCAAACGGCGCCAGACCGAGGAACTCGAGGCAGGGGCGGTGGGCTACGTGATCGCCGGGATCCGGAACATCTCGGAAATCGACATCGGCGACACGATCACGACCGCGGCGGACGGCGCGGCCGAACCGATCCCCGGGTATCGCGAGGCGAAGCCGGTGGTCTTCTCATCGATCTACCCGGTATCGAGCAACGACTACGAGGACCTGACTCACGCGCTCGAGAAGCTGGCCCTGAACGACGCCGCGCTGACCTACGACAAGGACTCGTCCTCGGCCCTCGGCTTCGGCTTTCGCTGCGGCTTTCTGGGCCTGCTGCACGTGGACGTGGTGCAGGAGCGCCTGGAGCGCGAGTATGGGCTGTCCCTGGTGCTGTCGGCGCCGTCGGTGCAGTACCTGGTGGAGATGTCGGACGGTTCGACGCGACGGATCGACAATCCGTCGGCGTACCCGGACCCGTCCGAGATCGCGAGCGTCGCCGAGCCGTTCATCAAGGCCTCGATCATGCTGCCGGAGCGCTACCTCGGGGCGGTCATGGAACTGTGCCTGGATCGTCGCGGCGGCAAGACGAACATCCACTACTTGGCGGTGGGACGGGTCGAACTGACCTGCGAGCTGCCGCTCGCCGAAGTGCTCTTCGACTTCTACGACCGTTTGAAGACCGTGACCCAAGGGTACGGTTCGTTCGACTACGAACTCATCGAGTCACGGGTAGCCGACCTGGTCAAGGTCGACATCCTCGTCAACGGTGAGCGGGTCGACGCGCTTTCCCAGCTCGTCCATCGCGACAAGGCGCGACGGCGGGCCCTGCGCTACTGCGAGCGCCTCAAGGACACTATCCCGCGCCAGCAGTTCAAGATCGCGATCCAGGGCGCGATCGGCGGTCAGATCATCGCCCGCACCACGATCGGCGCCTTCCGCAAGGACGTGACCGCCAAGTGCTACGGCGGCGACATCACCCGCAAGCGCAAACTGCTCGAGAAGCAACGCGAGGGCAAGAAGCGCATGAAGCGCGTCGGTGCCGTCGACATCCCCCAGGAAGCGTTCGTCTCCGTGCTGCGCAGCGACGGGTGATTGCAACTGCGAGGCCGCTCAGGGACCGCCGTTCGCGCCAGCGATCTGACGTCAACGAGCACATCCGCACCTACGGCGAGGCGCCCGGGCTGCGGTCCAGGGCGAGGCGGCCGGCGACATACACCGCTCGCACCGCCCGATCGTCGCCGAGCAGGGCGAGCCCGTAGAGGGTGTCCTCCAGGCTCTCGGAAAGAGCGTGGCGATCCCGGAGCGTCGGCGTTGCGATCGGATCGAGGACGACGATGTCCGCCCAGCAGCCGGGCGCCAGACACCCGATCTCCTCTTCGAGACCGAGTAGCGCGGCGTTGCCCCGGGTGGCTGAATAGAACAGCTCGTGCGCGCCGAGGTGATTCCCTCGCAGCAGGGCCGCCTGGTAGGCGCCGGCGAGGGTGTGAAGCATCGAATAGCCGGTGCCGGCGCCGACGTCGCTTCCCACCGCGATGCCGACAGGACGCTCCGGGCGGCCGACCATGCCCCGATCGAAGATTCCTGAGCCCAGGAAGGAGTTCGCGGTCGGACAGTGGACCACCGTTGCTCCGGTGTCGTGGAGCCGCCGGCATTCCCGCTCCGTGAGGTGGACCCCGTGCGCCAGGAGCGTGCGGGGCCCCAGGAGACCTGCGCGGTCGTAGACGTCCGTGTAGTCGAGCGCCTCCGGGAAGAGCTCCCCGACGCGAGCGATCTCTGCTTGGCTTTCGCAGAGATGCGACTGAACCGGCAGGTCGGGTCGGGCGGCCGCGAGTTCGCCGGCCAGCCGCAATTGGCTCCTGCTGGAAGTGACGGCGAACCGGACCGTAATGGCGTACCGAAGCCGGCTCCGAAGATGCCAGCGGGCCGCCAGAGCCTCGCTGTCGGCGACGCCCGTCTCGGGGTCGTCCAGAAGTCCGGCCGGCGCGTTCCGATCCATCATCGTCTTGCCTGCGACGATGGCCATGCCGCGGGTCTCGGCAGCGGCGAACAGCGCATCGGCGGCCAGGGCATGAACCGATGAGAACACGACCGCGGCGGTCGTTCCGTGCTCGACCAGCCGCTCCAGGAACGTCCCGGCCGCTGCGGCGGCGTGAGCCGGGTCGCCGTAGCGAAGTTCCTCGCGCCAGGTGAAGCGATCGAGCCAGTCGAGCAGATCGCAGCCCGGCGCGGCGAGCATCCGGTACTGGGGGAAGTGGATGTGTGCGTCGATGAAGCCGGGCAGGATCAGCGAGTCGCCGTAGTCATCCTGAGGCAGGTTCCGGCAGCGCCCAGGCAACGCCGCCGCGTCCCCGCAGAAGACGATGCGGCCCGTCTCGTCAACCGCGACGCAGCCCCTTGGGTGGAAACGGACCGCCTCAAGGATGGCGCGGTCGAGTTGGTGGCTACCGACGGCCATCGTCTGGCCCTGATCGAGGCGGAGATGTCGGGCGTGGCCGAGTTCTGCGCCTGTGCCAGGGGGAACGTGGCCGTAGTGAAGGACCGCGCCGCGGATCACCCGTTCGCGGATCGTCACGCGGGAAAGCGATCCAGGAGCTGGGCGGCGACGCCGGCAGCGATGGCGGCCGGCGCCTTGGACCCGATCTCGGGGAGCCCGATCGGACACACCAGGGCGTCGGTCTGTTCATCGGCTAAACCGGCGCTCCTCAGCCGGTGCAGGAATCGAGCTCGCTTGCTTGCGGAGCCGATGAGTCCGACGTAGCTGAATCGCGCCGCCGCGAGGGCGGCATGGACGATCGCAAGATCGAGCGGATGGCTATGGGTCATCACGACGACGGCCGCATGCGAGGGGGCGGCAGCCAGTTCCGCCGGGGCGTTCCTGGTCTCGATGGTCCGGACGCGGCCGGGCAGGATGGACGGGAACGCTTCCCGACGCTCGTCGATCCAGGTGACCGCGAAGGAGAGAGGGGCCAACGCGAGCATGAGCGCCCGACCGACGTGCCCGGCGCCGAAGAGCCAGACCTCCTGGGACCGGGCGCCGAACCGCTCGATGATCTCGAGCCGGCCGTCGGCCGCCCGAGCGTCGAGCCGTAGCCCGGCACCCGTTCCCGGGGCGTCGGTCTCTCCTTCGCCGTCCTCGACCGGGATGCGATCAACACCGCGGCGGCCCATCCGGCCCCGGGTCAGGAACGGACCCTCCTCCTCCCGTGCCGCAAGCGCCCGGACGGCGTCGAGCTGCCCTGCAACGAGCACCTCGGACAGCACGTCGACGCTTCCGCCGCAGCACTGGCCCAGATCGGGCCCGAGGGAGTACCGGCCAAGGGCAGCGGACTGCACGCCTTCGGCAAGCGCTCGCCGCGCGGCGCCGAGGACGCGCCACTCGAGTTCGCCGCCGCCGATGGTGCCGGAGAAGCCGGCGCCGTCGGGTCCGATGATCATCCGGGCGCCGGCCTCGCGGGGTGCGGACCCGCGCACGGCTGCGATCGTGACCAAGGCGCAAATGCCGTGCGCCTCCAGGACACAGGCGACTCTCGGCCAGACTGGGCGCATCGAGTCAACCCGCAGCCGGCGCCTCGACCGCTAGCGCGGCTGCCGGACGGTGGTCGTGCCGTAGCGCGTCCGCGGCGCCCAGGATGGCTTCCGGCGTGGCCGGCACGTCGAGAGGCGGCGCCCTGCCCGGCGCCAGGCTCGCCACCGCGTGGGTGATGGCCGAGAATACGGAGAGGGCAAGCATCAGGGGAGGTTCGCCGACCGCCTTCGAACGGTGAATCGTGGGTTCCGGATTACCCCCCGGCCGGTAGAGCGTCACCCGAAAGTCGGCCGGAACGTCCGAGCAGGTCGGGATCTTGTAGGTCGACGGCGCGTGGGTGAGCAACCGTCCCTGTGGATCGAACACCAACTCCTCGGTGGTGAGCCATCCCAGACCCTGGACGAAGCCGCCTTCGATCTGGCCGATGTCGATCGCGGGATTGAGGGACCGTCCGGCGTCGTGCAGGATGTCCACCCGGTCGAGCCGGGTTTCGCCCGTCTCGGTGTCGACCGTGACCTCGCTGCAGGCGGCGCCGCAGGCGAAGTAAAGGAACGGCCGTCCGCTTCGTCGGTCGCGGTTCCAGCCGATCTTCGGCGTGCGGAAGAAGCCGGTGGCTGAGAGGGAGATGCGTTCGCCGAACGCGAGCGCCGCCAGTTCTCCGAGCGAGATCGTGTCCGGACGGCGGCAGTCTCCGCCCGCGGGACCTACCCGTCCGTTCGCAAAGGAGACGGCCTGCGGCTCGACTCCGAAGTGTCGAGCGGCGAGATCCGCGAGCCGCCGCCGGATCTTGCGGGCCGCCAGCCGCGCCGCCATGCCGTTCAGGTCCGAGCCCGACGAAGCCGCCGTGGCGGGTGAGTTGGGAACCTTGTCCGTTCGCGTCGCAGTGACCCGCACCTGGGCGATGTCCGTTCCCAGTTCCTCGGCCACGACCTGGGCGACCTTGATGTAAAGCCCCTGGCCCATCTCGGTTCCGCCGTGGTTTACCTGAACCGAACCGTCCACGAAGAGGTGGACCAGGGCGCCGGCTTGATTGAGCGGCAGCAGCGTGTAGGCGATCCCGAACTTGACCGGCGTCAGTGCGATCCCCTTGCGTAACGCGCCGCCCAGGGCGTTGAAGCGCGCCGCCGCCTCTCGCCGCGCGGCGTAGTCGCTGGTCCGCTCCAGCGAGCCCATCATGTCTTCGAGCACGTGCTCGCCCACCGCCATGCCGTAGGGCGTCGTATCGCGGCCCGGCCGGTAGAGATTGCGCTTGCGGACCAGAAGCGGATCGAGATCAAGGGCGATCGCCGCCGCGTCCATGATCCGCTCGGCCACGATCATCCCCTGGGGCCCGCCGAAGCCCCGGAATGCCGTGTTCGAGACGGTGTCGGTCCGGAGGCGGCGGGAGCGGATCGTAGCCGCGGGGTAGTAATAGGCGTTGTCGGCGTGAAACAGCGATCGGTCGCAGACGCCCATCGACAGATCGACCGAACAGCCGCAGCGGGCGGCCAACTCGATCTCGACTCCTGCCAGGACACCGGTAGCGTCCAGGCCGCAGCGAAAGGCTGCCCGGAAGTCGTGACGTTTGCCGGTCATCGCCATGTCGTCGTCGCGATCGAGCCGGAGTTTGGCCGGGCGGCCGACGACGCTGGCGGCGAGGGCGGCCAGACAGGCCCACTGGGCGGCCTGGGTCTCCTTGCCACCAAAGGCGCCGCCCATCCGGCGGCACTCGCAGACGACCGCCGCATCCGGGATGTCCAGCATGCGCGCGACCAGCCCCTGGATCTCGGCCGGGTGCTGGGTGGAGGAGAAAACCCGGATTTCGTCGTCCTCGCCGGGTACCGCCAGCGCCGCCTGACCTTCCAGGTAGAAGTGTTCCTGACCGCCGATCCGCAGACTCCCCTCGAGGCGGTGCGGGGCGGCAGCACAGGCCGACGCGGCATCGCCCCGTTCGAAACCGTAGGGCGGGAGCAGGTCGGTTCCCTGAGCGAGCGCGTCGTCCACGTTGATCCGAACCGGTCCGGACTCGACCTCGATGCGGGCTCTCCTCACAGCCCGGCGAGCGATGTCGTGGCTCTCGGCGACGACGGCAAACACCACATCGCCGGGGAATCGGATCGCGTCTTCGGCCAGGATCGGGTCATCCCCGGCGGCGGGGCTGCAGTCGTTCCGGCCGGGAATGTCCGAGGCTTCCAGAACGGCCAAAACCCCCGGGAAGGAGCGCACGGCGGAAAGGTCCAGGGAACGGATGGCGCCGCTGCCGGCGTCGGCGGCGCCGGGCGCCACGTGCACCGTGCCCGGAGGCTCGGGCAGATCGTCGACGTAGTTCGCCGTGCCCCGGACGTGCCGCGCCGCGCTGTCGTGAGGCAGGGCCCGTCCGACGCTCCGGCCCGGTGCGTCGCCGGCGGCGGGCTTCGCCAAGGAAGTCCAGTCGTTCTCCGTTGCCGTGGTGTTCGCCTCATCGACGGTCTTGGCCTGAACGGGTGTGCTCATGCCGCGTCTTCCCTGCAGCCCCGGACCCGCGTCTCCCTGGTCGCACGACCCGCAGTTTCGTCGAGCGCCTTGAGCACGAGGGCGCCGGCGATCCGCAGCCGGTAGCGGGCGCTCGCCCGATGATCGTCGATCGGCGAGAAGTCCGCGGCCAGCGCCGCGCGGACGGACTCTTCCGCGTCGCGCCGAAGTGCTCGGTTCTCCAGCCCGAGCCCGATGACGGCCTTCTCGGTTCGTGGGGAGCGTTGCGGCGTCGCCGCCATGCCGCCCCAGGCCATCGCCGCGGAAACGATGCGGCCGTCGGCCACCTGGAAGCGGAACGCCCCGAGCACGGACGAAATGTCCTGGTCGTAGCGCTTCGAGATCTTGTAGGCGCGAAAGCGCTCGTCCGGGCGGAGGCGGGGCACCTGGATGCGGGTCAGGAACTCTCCGGGTGCGCGGTCCTGAACGCCGTAGTCGATGAAGAACTCCTCGATCGGCAGTGTTCGGCGCCGCGCGCCCAGGCGAAGCTCGACGGAGGCGCCGAGCGCGATCAGGACGGGAGGCATATCGCCGATCGGCGACCCGTTCGCAATGTTGCCGCCGACGGTGCCGACCGCCCGCACCTGCTTCGAACCCAACCGCCGGAGCACTTCGCCGATGTCCGGGTCGATGCGTTGAAGCGCCGCCTCGGCCTCGGCATAGGTGACGGCGGCGCCGAGCTCCACCCGGTCGTCCTCTTCGCGAACCGCCCGGAGGGAGGCGGCGCGGCCGGTGTGAATGATCCGGGGCAGGCGCCGCAGTTCCTTCGTGATCCACAGGCCGACGTCGGTGGCGCCGCCTGCGATGACGGCATCGGGATGCCGGGCGCAGATGTCCGCGAGGCTGTCCTCCGAGGCCGGCGCCGCATAGAACGTCTCGTCGCTGCCGACGAGGAGGTCCTGGCCGTCGTCGAGGGCCTCGAGCTGGGCGGCGGTGCGAGGCGCGTTCCGGGCGAAGTCGTCCTGCGCCGGTCCGCGGCAGCAGGCGAGAGCGGCGTCGGCGATCGGACGGTAGCCGGTACAGCGGCAGAGGTTGCCGGCGAGCCAGTCGTTCACGGCGGCGCGGTCCGGCTTCTCGTTCGCATGGTAGAGGGCGAACAGGGTCATGACGAAGCCGGGCGTACAGAACCCGCACTGGGAAGCGTGGTGGTCGACGAGCGCCTGCTGGACAGGATGCAGTTCCGCGGCCGACGGGGCCAGATCTTCGACGGTGACGACTTCGGCGCCGTCAAGGGCGCCGAGGAGCTGGATGCAACTGTTCGTAGGCTCGTAGACCACTCGCCCGCCGCGCAGGCGTCCGACGGCAACGGTGCAGGCCCCGCAGTCTCCTTCGGCGCAACCTTCCTTGGTGCCCACAGCCCGTTCGCGGAGGCGCAGATGATCGAGGAGAGTCTCGGCGGGGGCGAATTTTTCGAGGCTCGTGACTTGGCCGCGACGAATAAAGCGAACGGCCGAGCGCATCCATGTAGCGTACCCCACCAAACTGGCGTCGGCCCGGAGTTCTTGCCCCGGTCGCGGCCGGCACGGGGAGGGGTGGCGAACGCGGCTTCGTCCGGCATCGGCGCGTCGGGTTGATCGAGATGGAGTGCAAGGCCCATGAGGCCCATCTCCCAGCCGACGCCGGTTGCGCCTGGTCCGTACTGGTCCCAGTGTTCGGAGAGGAGCGCCGTGTGCGTGAGGGTGAGGCGCGCATGGCCGGCGCCGTCGTCGCAGAAGCGGACCTCCACCCAACTGACTGTCCTCGCCGAACTCCCAGGTGAGCCCGAGATGTGAGAGTCGGTCGCACGCCGTGATCAGGCCGCCGGCGTTGCCCACCAACTGATAGCGGCCGCCGAGCTGGAGTTCGCCGGTGACCGGCGGAAACCAGCGGGGAAGACGGTCGCCGTTGGTGACTGCGTCCCACAGATCCTCAACCGTCGTCTCATAGCTGCGAGCGAGGGTGATTGCGCGAGCGGGTTGTCCGTCCCGTTCCAGCGACGATACGGAGCGTTCTACGGTGTTGAGGTGAGCCGCAACGTCGAAGTCCATGGTTCCCTCTGTTCTCAAGGCGGATGCCGGCCGGAAGGCCGGCGCATACCGTTCTGAACTCGCGACGGTGTCAGTCCGCGCTGTACCAGATCGGCGAGGACCAGGCCCGTTCCTGGAGCGTCGGCGAGATGTCCTGTCGCGGTTCGACGCCGGCGCGCATGGCGTCCCAGGTCGACCAGCGGCAGGTGGGGTTCTCGAGCGCCCGGACGTAGTAGAAGGCGCGCTCCGAGGCGTCGAAGTCGGTGTCGGTCCAGACCGCCTTGAGTTCGTCGGCGCCGGCGTCGGCGCTGATTTCGCAAGTGGCGAGGTCGACCATTGCGCCGTTGTCCGGACAGCGGTTGGTGGCCGGGTCGACGTCGTTGCCGTCGGAGCAGGCGACATCGTAGACGACCTCCGCCCCTTCGCCGTCCTTCGACGATCCCTTGATCACCTGCAGCCGCTGCAGCGGCGCCCCCATCGAATCGCGCATCGCCATGACCGCGAAGGTGGGCGCCGAGCCGGCATCGATGACCAGCAGGTCGCCGCCCATGGGCACTCCCTCGGCGTAGGCCTTGGTCAGGAACTCGGCGTCGTCCAGGTCGCCGTCTGCGAAGTCGCCGGCGAAGAACCGGATCTTGATGCGCGGGCCGGAGGTGGCGAAGGTCTCCTTGCGCCGCATCGCGTCGAAGATCGCCTCGCGGGTGTTCTCCTCGGCCCACACGCCGGCAAGGCCGGAGGCCCCCCAGGTGTAGTAGTAGGTGTCGCGGAAGGTGCGGCCGGAGCCGTCGCCGGTGCGCATCGCCGCGTCCGACTGCTGGGTCGGATCGCCCAGCGTCTGGTTGGCGCCGGTGCCGGGCACGGAGCCGCGAAGCTGCGCCTCGGCGTCCAGGATCCCGACCTTGGCCCAGTAGTTGTCCTCCTCGAACGAGCCGGCGGAGACATGCGTGTCGCTGGCGCCGATGAGGCCGAACTTGTACGGGTTCATCGTGCCGCCGTCGGCGAGGCGGAGACCCCGGATCAGGGCGTCGCGGACGTAGCTGCCGGGCGGGTCGCTGATGATCGTGGTCGCGATCTTGTACGGCATGATCTCGAAGTTCGCCCATTCGTCGTTGGGCGACAGCGCAGGGTGGGTATCCGACGTGCCCTTGACCTGGGTCATTTCGACGATCGGTTCGTTGCGCATCCGAACGTCGGAGTACGCGTCGTCGAAGGGATCGCCGTAGAACTTCTCCATCTCGAACATGCGGCCGCCGGAGCCGTTCGAGTTGTGCGGAATGGCGAGGGCCTCGATCCCCTGATCCCGCCAACCGTCCATCGCGGCCCAGAGGTCCTCGGGGTTCTGGGAATCGAGCCGGCTGAAGGGCGCGTCCGGGTGCTCGGAACCGCGGAAGATCACGTTGCGGTGCAGGTTGTTCCGCTCGTAGCCCGACGACGTGTACTCGTAGCCGATGAAGGCGGTGAAGTTGCCCGGGTCGTTGTGCGCCTCGGCGGCCTCGACGATCTTCGACCAGGCGCCGCGCACGATGTCCATGTTCAGATGTTCCTCGGTGCCCGGGTCGCCGCGCAGGTAGGGGCCCATGCCGACGAAGATGCCGCGCCGCTCGTCGGCCTCCTCGGCCACGCGCAGGTCGGCGGCGATGGGGTGGCCATAGGCAGCGGAATCCTCCTCGGTCATCGCCGGCAGCATGCCGAGGTACATGCCGTGGTCGGCGACGGCCTGGAAGTCGAGCGGCCGGTCGAGCTGCATGTCGAAGCCGGCCGGATGCTTGATCGTCCCGCCCTTGGCGAACTCGTAGGCGTCGTTCGGGTCCGTCGTGGTGCCGAAGATGAAGGCGTCGAAGGAGTAGCGCGTGTGGACATGGAGGTCGCCGAAATAGGCGTTCCGGGTCGGGTTCGGCCCTTCGGCCGTATCGGCCGCCGCCGCGTCGCCGTCGGCAGCGTCGTCGCCGGGAGCGCAGGCGGCGATCAGGAAGGCGGAGAACGCGGCTATCGCCGCGACCATCGTGAGCTTCTTCATCGGTTCTCCTCGAGAGCAGTGTCGCGAGAGTCTACTATTCGTTCTACTATCGTTGTTTGGATTTCTCGCGCCGGACTACAAGGGAGGTAGCGTTGTGCGGAAACTGATCGGTGGACTCGTTCTTGTCGCTTTGGGTGGCTTGGTGGTGGCGTCGCCGGCCGTCAGCCAGGGATTGGATGCGGATCTCAGGTCCCGGGTCGATGCCCTGATCACGGAGGTCGACCGCTCGCCGACCACCGCCTCGAACATTGCCGAGCGGGTAGCGGTGCTCTGGGAGTGGGCGAACGCGGTCTCGCTCCAGGGGGGCTTCGTGCCCAAGAACCTGCCTCTCATCGCGTTCTACGGTCCGTTTCCCCGGCCTGGCAGCGAACTGTCGCCGTTTCAGGTCGAAGCGGTGGACGACTACGTGCGGCAGCTCGCCTGGCTCGACGGGGACGAGGAGGCGCTCGGCACCGTGACGCGAACCGGGTCCGAGGTGTTCGAGGCGCGCAGTTGGGCCAGCCTCGAGGTCGTCTACATGGTCGGTTCGCTCGGCATGGAGGAAGGCGGCGGAATCGTGATCTCGACGCAGGGCGCCGGGGGTTACGGCCGGCTGCAGACCACGGACCCCGCCGACGACCACTACGTGTCCGCCCGGGTGGGCAGGGAAGGCATCAGCCTCGAGCAGGACACGTACCCGATCTGGGGCCCGTACGGCGGCTTCCGCGGTCCGGCCGGTTTCCCGACCCTTCGGGTGCGCGGCGGGGACCTGTCCCCGGGCGACACGATCACGTTGACCTACGGCGACAGGAGCGGTGGCGGCCGCGGTCTCGGAGTCGGCGAGTTCAGCAACGACCGGATCGCCCTGCCGTTCCACGTCGATCCGGGCGGCGGCAGGGTCTACGAGTTGCCGCCGGCGACGTTCGAGGTCGTGGGCGGCGCGGCGGAGCGGGTTCACGGCTTCGCCCCGTCCATCGTCGGCGACGGGGAGACATTCGTGATCTCGGTGCGCAGCGAGGACCGGCGCTACAACCGGGCGACCAGGGACATTCCGGGCCTTCAGGTGTTCCGCGACGGCGAGCAGGTGGGCGAGCTGCCGGCCGGCCAGGCGATCCACCTGATGGAGGTCACGGCGGAGGGGGAGGGGGTCCGCCGCTACACCTTCCGTAGCCCGGACGGCGAGGTCACGGGGGCTGCCAACCCGGTCTGGGTGAAGGCCGATCCCGAGCAGCGCCTGTTCTGGGGCGAGACGCACGGACACTCCGGCTTCGCCGAGGGGCAGGGCACGCCCGAGGGGTACTTCGCCTTTGCCCGCGACGACGCCCGTCTCGACTTCGTCACCCTGAGCGAGCACGACCTGTGGCTGACCGACGGTCTGTGGGACCATATGACCAGGGCGGTGTGCGAGTACCACCGGGAGGGCGAGCTGCTCGTCTTCGCCGGTTACGAGTGGACATCGCCGCGGCAACGCGGCGGTCACCACAACGTGTTCTTCCGTCGCGCCGACATGCAGCGGGTCGGAGTCCAGGTCGCGCCGAACTTGTCTGAGCTCTACCGGGGCCTGCGCGCCGAGTACGACACGGACGACGTCCTGATCATCCCGCACGCCCACCAGAACGGCGACTGGCGGCAGAACGACTTCCAGATGGAGAACCTGATCGAGATCATGTCCGGCCACGGCACCTTCGAGTGGTTCGGCAGCCGCTACCTCGAGCAGGGCTTCCGGGTCGGCTTCGTGTCCGCGTCGGATGACCACCGGGGGCATCCGGGCTACTCGCCCGGCCATCAGGCCGGTGCTTCCGGGCGACGGTCGAACATCTTCCAGTTCGGCGGTCTCGCTGCGGCCTGGGCGCCGGCCCGCACCACGGACGCGGTGTTCGGGGCGCTCAAGGCGCGCCGCGCGTACGCGACGACCGGTGCGCAACGGATCGTGCTCGACGCTCGGCTGAACGGCGCTCCCATGGGCAGTGAACTGGACCAGACGGACCGCCGGGTGCTGGAAGGTCGGGCCATCGGCACGGCGCCGATCCGCCGCGTCGACCTGATCCGTAACGGCGCGGTGGTCGCGACCTTCGACACGCGCGGCGCCGGTGGTTCGGCGCTGCCTGACGGCCAGTTCGAGGCCCTGGTCAGCTTCTTCTCCGACACCTGGGTGGACATCCGGGACAACCCGCGCGGCCAGCGCCCGTGGGCTGGGACCGTGACCGTCGAGGGGGCGGAACTGGTGAGCGGCAGGCTCACCGGTACGCCGCTGCCGGCCGATCGGTTCGGCGTCGACGGCGACGGCGCCCGCTTCGACGTGACCACCCGCGGCTCGCGCCGCTCCTTCGCCCTGGTGCTGGAGGGCGATCCGTCGGAGGTCCGGCTCAACTTCGAGATCGAGGCCGGAGTCGAGTACGGCACGGCGCCCACTCAGGTACGCACTCCGCAGCAGTTCGCCGCCGCCGGCTTCACCCTGGCCCTGCCTGAAGACCCAGGGGCGGGCTCTGCCTCCCGCGGCGGCAACGAGCACGCGTTCCATGTGGGCGACTACCGCGACAGCGTGCGGGTCGACCTCCTCGAGGGGCTCCGCGACGACATGACCTTCCGCTTCGCCGACTTCGGCGACCAGGAGGACTGGTACTACCTGCGCGTCGAGCAGATCGACGGCCACCTCGCGTGGTCGAGCCCATGGTGGGTCGGCGGCGAGAAACCGCGCTAGGCGCAAGCACCCCCCGGACCGGCTGGACGGCGCCGGGCTGGCGGGCCGGCTTTGGCGGACTGCCGGTGCGACCTGGGTCCAAGGGAACGTCCAACGCCACTGGGGCGGAGCTATGTAGCCGGCGTGTGCGGGGCCGTGAGGGCGGGCGGCGGTAGGGTTCACAGGTGGCCGGCACGGGGGCAACTCGTTTGGGATCGGTGTGACGGACGCGGCGGGGCTTTACGTCCACATCCCGTTCTGCTCGGCGATCTGCCCGTATTGCGACTTTGCCGTAGCGCGGGGTGGGGCGGCTGACCGTGAACGGTTCGTTGAGGCCCTGCTGGACGAGATCGATCACAGTGGTTCCGGTGGGCGCAAGGGGGACTGGACTGGTGAGGCTGCTCGTTTCGAGGCCGGCCGGTTCGACACGGTGTACTTCGGCGGCGGTACGCCGTCGGCGCTGGGCCTGGAGCAGCTTGGGAGGATCCGGCGACGGCTTGTCACGACGTTCGAGATCGATCCTGAGGCTGAGTGGACAATCGAGGTGAACCCGGAGGATGCCGCAGCGGAGTCACTCCGGGGCTGGCGTGGTCTCGGCTTCAATCGGATCAGTCTTGGGGTTCAGGCCCTGGACGACGGGGCACTGCGCTTTCTCGGACGGCGGCACGATGGAGGGCAGGCGCGTGCCAGTGTCGAACGGGCGCGGGAGGCGGGCTTCCGGTCGGTGGCGGTGGACCTGATCTACTCCCTGCCCGGCTTTGACGCGGACTGGTGGCTTCGGACCCTTGACGAGGCGGCGGCGCTTGGACCGGATCACCTCTCCTGCTACGAGCTGACGATCCACGACGGGACGCCGTTCGGACGCTGGCGGGACGCGGGCAGGCTGCGGGAGACCGGTGAGGACGAGCGGGCCGCGAACTTCGTCGCGACGCATCGTTGCCTGGAGGAACTCGGCTACGAGGGTTACGAGGTCTCCAACTTTGCGCGTCGCCCTGCGGACCGGAGTCGACACAACCGGAAGTACTGGAACCACACTCCCTACCTGGGCCTCGGTCCGTCGGCGCACTCCTTCGATGGGCGGTGCCGTTGGTGGAACATCGCGCCATGGAAGCGCTGGAGCGAGGTCGTGGAAGGCGGTGAGTCGCCGATCGGCGATGTCGAAGAACTGACGGACCGCGAGTTGCTCCTTGAGACCGTCATGATGGGACTTCGCCAGCGGTCCGGTATCGACGGCGCCGCGCTGGAGCGGCGGTTTGGATTCGATTTCGGGTTTCGGAACGCTCGGCAGATCGAAGCCTGGGCGAGGGCAGGCTGGCTGCGGATCAGCGGGCGCCGCTTGCAACCGACGCTTGAGGGGATGGCCCGCGCCGACCGGCTGGCCGCGGAGTGGGAGTTGCCTGGGGCCTAGCGGAAGACCGACGCCTCGAGCTCCACGTCGGCGCTCTGCCACGCCTTGCGGAAGCGCTGTTCCGCTTCCTCCGCCTCCTCGTCGCGGCCCTGGTCGGCGAGGGACCTCGCGAGGCCGAACAGCGACCAGCCGTTGTGCGGGTTGTGCTCCAGGTCCTGGCGGTAGACGGCCTCGGCTTCCGGGGCGTGGCCGGCTTCGAGCAGCATGGTGCCGAGTGACTGGCGCACCGGGTAGTGGAACGCTGGCGGTTCGGCGTAGCGGAGACTGTCCTGGAGCGTGACGGCCGATCGCATTTCCTCGATCGCGCGCTCCGTGCGTCCCTTCGCGGCGTGGATCTCGCCCGCTACCAGGTGCTCGGTGAGGCGGACCAGGTCTCTTCCCTGGGCGAAGGAGATGCGGAGGTCGGCCAGTTCGGGGTTGCGCCGCAACTTGCCGAGCGCCTTCAGGTGCCTCTTGGCAGCCTTGGAGTCTCCGGTGGCCGCCGCGGCGAGGCCCTGGGCATAGCGCCACATCGCGGACTGGAAGGTCTGTCCGGCCGGCGGCTGCGGGGTGGCCAGGATCTCCTGCCAGCGGCCGAAGCGGACGCGGGCGAACAGCGGCGTGGCCAGGTAGTTCTGCAGGAAGGCGAGCGTGGAAGCCATCTCCGTTGGAACTTCCCCGGCCAACGAGTCGGCGCTCTCGATCGCCAGTTCGGAGCGGCCGCCGAAGGTGGCCGATGCCCACAGGAAGTGGATGTTGTGGGGGTAATAGGCGACCGGGTAGAGGCCCTGTGCGCTGCATTGGGCGATGTAGTCGAGATCTGCCTCGATGGCGCGCTGGTTCGAGTCCACGGCGTCGTCGTAGCGGCCGACGCGGATGTAGATGTGCGCGGGCATGTGGACCAGGTGTCCGGCCGAGGGCATTAGCGCGCCCAGAGCGTCGGCGCTGGGCTCGGCGAGGTGGGGTTCGCGGGCCTCCATCAGGTGGATGTAGTAGTGGTGTGGCCCCGGGTGGCGGGGATGCTCGGCGATCACCCGCTCGAGCAGTCCCTTCGCTTCGAGCGTCCCGGGCTGGGGTTCGCCGCCGCGCCAGTAGTCCCAGGGCATCGTGTTCATGATCGCGGCCGCGTGCAGGGTGGAGGGCTCCGGATCGTCGGGAAACTGCTCGGCCACCTTGGCGATGGCCTCGACCCAGGCCGCGTCCAGGGCCGCGCGGTCGGCGTCCTCGTCGGCGGAGTACCGGCTTGCGAGCGCGTCGATCAGGGCCTGCTCACGCTCGCCGGCGTTGTCGCGCCGCTCCTGAGCCTGCCTCAGACTCTGAAGCGCCTGGAGCTCGCGCTCGTGCGGCATCGAGTCGTTCAGGTTACGACCGAGGGCCAGGGCCTTGCCCCAATGCGGCATCGCCGCCTCCGGGTCGAGGCGCGCCGCCTCCTCGAAGGCCCTCACGGCCTCGGCGTGGTTGAAGGCGTAGACGAGGCGCAGTCCCTGGTCGAAGAAGCGCTGCGCCGCCTCGGACGAGGTAGTGATGGGGTAGTGGAGATCGCCCAGGCCTTCGAGCATCGGCGCGAGCGGCTCGCCGGCCGCCTCGTCGGCGACTGCACCGGCTGCGGCGGCGAACATCGCCACGGCGGCGACGGTCAGGGCCGGGAGTACGGATCGGAAGTTACAGGTCGGCATGGATTCAGCGTAACAGTCGGGATCCCGAGAAGCCCGCTCTCATCGCGCTTCCTCGGCAGGCGGTTCCACGCCGGGCCGAGTTGTCAGTACGATCCGCACCGGAGGGGATCGGGTGGCGCGAATTGGTGTACTGACGGGAGGCTCGACGCCGGAACGGACGGTCGCCCTCGCGGGCGCGGGCCAGGTGGCAAGGGCGCTGCGCGACCGGGGTTACGAAGTCACAGTCTTCGACACGGTGGAGTCGGGGCCGCTCGACCAGGAACTCGAGGAGCGGCTGCTGGATTCGACGGTCGGCGTCAGGCCACCGTCCTTGGCCGACCTGCGGGCCCTCGAGGCGCAGGAGGACCTGCCGGCTCTGGTAGCCCGTGGCGGCCTCGCGAACCACGACGCGGTGTTCCTGGTCCTCCACGGCCGGCAGGGAGAAGGCGGCGAAGTGCAGGAACTGCTGGAGAACGCGGGTCTCGCTTTCACCGGCAGCGGCGCCATCGCCAGCTCACGGGCGATGGACAAGACCGCGAGCAAGCGTCTCTTTCGCGTCGCAGGGATACCGGCGCCCGAAGGCACCGTGTGGCCCGCGGCACGCGCCGAGGTCGAGGCTTTGGGACTGCCCATCGTGGTCAAACCGTCGCGGGTCGGATCCACGGTGGGACTCACCTTGGTGCGGGGCCTGTCGGAAATCGATATGGCGGTCGGCCGCGCGCTCCAGTTCGATGACGAGGTGCTGCTGGAACGGTTCCTGCCCGGCCGCGAGTACACCGTCGGTGTACTCGACGGACAGGCTGTTGGAGTGGGGGAGATCGTGCCGCCCGGCGAGATCTTCGACTACCACAGCAAGTACACGCCGGGAGTGGCCCGGGAGGTCTTCCCGGCTGAGATCGATGACGAACTCACGGAGCGTCTGCGCGCGCTTGGGCTGGCCGCCCACCGGGCGCTCGGTCTGCGCGACTTCTCGCGCGTCGACTTCCGGCTCGATGCCGCCGGCGAGCCATACTGCCTGGAGGTGAACACGCTGCCTGGCATGACCCAGACCAGTCTGTTGCCGCAGTCGGCCGCGGTGTTCGGGATCTCCTTCGATGAGCTCTGCGATCGGATGGTCGGTCTGGCGCTCAGCCGGCGCGGCGACTGAGCGGCCGGTTCAAGACCCGGTCGAGGGCGCCGCGCAGGTCGGCCACCAGATCGTCCGCGCGCTCGATCCCGATCGACAGCCGGAGAAGCTGGTCGCTGATGCCGGCCGCGGCTCGTGCTTCCGCCGACATGGAGGCGTGGGACATGGTGGCCGGGTGGGAGATCAGGCTCTCGACGCCGCCGAGCGACTCGGCGAGCGAGAGGCAGGTGAGGTTCGAGACCAGGACCGCAACGTCCTCGGTCTCCCCGGCGAGTTCGAAGCTGACCATGGCGCCGAACCCGTCCTGCTGGCGCTTGGCGATCTGGTGACCGGGGTGATCGGGAAGGCTGGGGTGGTAGACGCGTTCCACGGCCGGATGTTCGGCGAGCATTTCGACCACGGCCAGCGCGTTTTTCTCGTGGCAACGTAGACGACTGTGCAATGTGCGCAGTCCGCGCAGCGTCAGGTAGCTGTCGAAGGGAGCTCCGGCTACGCCCATCATGTTCGCCCAGTCCTCGAAGAACTCATGGAGTTCCTGCGTGGCCGCGACGACCGCGCCGCCGACTACGTCGCTGTGGCCGTTCAGGTACTTGGTCGTCGAGTGGATCACCGCATCGGCGCCCCACTCGATCGGCCGCTGGAGCGCGGGCGACAGGAACGTGTTGTCGGCGACGACCAGCGTGCCGGCCCTTCCTGCGTGCCGGCGGACGGCTTCCAGGTCGGTGATTCGGAGCAGGGGATTGCTCGGCGTCTCGACCAGGACCAGCTTGGGGCGGGAGGCGAGGGCCGCCGCCATGGCCTCCGGGTCCGTCAGGTCGACGAACTCGACCTGGAGGAGACCGCGCCGCTGGAGCCGGTCGAAGAGCCGGAACGTGCCGCCGTAGCAGTCGTGGGCGGCGACGATCCGGTCGCCGGGGTCGAGCAGTTGGGACACCAGGGTCACCGCGGCCATGCCCGAGGCGGTGACCACAGCGCCGTGGCCGCCCTCGGCCTCGGCGAGCGCGCCGGCGAGGGCGGAGCGCGTCGGGTTGCCGGAGCGCGTGTAGTCGTACCGCCGCTTGCGGTCGAGGCCTTCAAAGGTGAAGTTGGCCGACAGGTGGAGCGGCGGAACGACCGCGCCGTGCTGCGTGTCGGTAGCGAGCGCCGCCCGCACGGCGCGGGTTGCCGGGTGGTGGTTCGAAGTCATGTGAGTCTCCGGTCGAGAAGGGGGTTGGTGGTCCCGCAAGCGAGACGGCTTCAACGCTCTCTCGAGAAGACTTCTACAGGAGAGTGAACCGGAGGAGGCGCCGAGACCGCGGATACGCGGCTCGTTGACTCATCTCTCGGTAGCCCCGCGAGCGGACTCCCGTAGGAGTTGGCACCTTCCCTGGGTTGCGAAGCCCCGGTGGTTGCCCCGGCTTCAACGGGCCCAATCCCTCGGCCGGTCTCGATGAGTGCTCCGGCGACGGGAACCGCACCGGAACGCAGGGGATCGTAGCAGATCGTCCGTTGGCGTTGCCAAGGTCAGAGCAGGCGACCTGCTATGCTGCGGCACGACACAGACCGAACCACGGTCGACGTTGATCGAAGTGCAGCGTCGGCCGTTCCGGCTTGCTTGACTTGGTTGCCCGCACTTCCAGTTCCGGGAGTGCATTTACTAGGAGACCTGGGATGAGGAACTTGGCTGGTCGTGTTCTAGGGCATGCGCTCACCGCGCTTGCGATTGTCTTGTGTGCATCCGGCGCCTGGGCGCAGGCGACGGGCCAATTGAGCGGCTTCGTCACGGATGACGAGGGCGGCGCCCTGCCGGGCGTCAGCGTTACGGTGACGAACGTCGCGACGAATCAGTCCCGGTTGGTGATGACTGGCCAGGACGGGTACTTCGCGGCGCCGCTGCTGCCGCCGGGGGACTACAACGTGACGGCGGCGCTCGAGGGCTTCGTCCAGTTGAGCCGGGAAGGGGTCCGCGTCAGCGCCGCGGAGACAGCGCGGATCAGCATGACGCTGGCCGTGGGCGAGTTCTCGGAGACGATGACGGTGACGGGAGAAGCGCCCCTGATCGAGACCTCGAACGCGACACTGGGCATCGTCGTCGACGAGGTGAAGATCGTCCAGTTGCCGCTCAACGGCCGGAACTTCACCCAGTTGGGCACCCTGATACCGGGCGTGGTCGAACCGCCGGCCCGGCTCGGCGGAGCGCGGGGAGATGCCGACGCGGCGATCCACGGCTTCGGCGCGGTGACCTCGGGCTTCAGCGTCAACGGCGTACGCAACCAGTCGAACAACTTCCTGCTCGACGGCGCCGCGAACAACGACACCTTCAACACCGGCTTCATCGTGCGGCCGCCGCCGGACGCGATCGAGGAGTTCAAGATCCTGACCCACTCCTACACGGCCGAGTTCGGCAAGAGCGCCGGCTCGATCGTCAACGTGGTGACCAAGTCGGGCGGCAACAGCGTGCGGGGCAGCGTGTGGGAGTTCAACCGCGACGATTCGTTCGAATCGCGGAACTACTTCTCGCCGCCCGACCAGGACAAGCCGACGCTCGCGCAGGACCAGTTCGGCGGCAGCCTCGGCGGTCCGCTGATGACCGACCGGCTGTTCGGCTTCGGCTACTACGAGGGCTTCCGCAACACGCGCGGCACGACCCAGAACATCGCGGTGATGAGCGCTGCCCAGCGAATGGGAGACTTCTCCGGCGGGTCGACGATCGTCGATCCGATGACCGGCGAGCCGTTCCCGGGAAACGTGATCCCCGCCGACCGGCTGAGTCCGATCGCGGTGCGGCTGATCAACGACTTCATGCCGCTGCCGAACGTGGGCGGTCGGTACATCGTTTCGCCGGATGTCACGGATGACCGCGATCAGTTCGGATTGCGCCTCGACTACCGGATCACCGACGGGCAGAACGTGCTGTTGCGGGTGCTTCGCAGTTCGTCCGACCGCTTCGAGCCGCCCACGGTGCGGCCGATCGGCAACACGTCCGCGTCGACCCTCGACGACTACATGCTCTCCCACACGTCGGCGATCGGTTCGAACGCCTTCAACCAGGCGCGCGTCCTGTCGAGCATGATCGACGCGGAACCGGTCGTGACCAGCGGCATCGCGACCTCCGAGTACGACATCAACCTGCCGAACATCAACGACCTGGCGGTCGGCCTGCCGCAGTTCTCGATCTCGGGGTTCTCCAGCATGGGCGACCGGAACCAGCCCTTCGTCAAGCGCGAGAATGAGGTCGAGCAATTCACCGACGACTTCACGATTCTCGCCGGCCGCCACACGATCAAGGCCGGAGTGGACATCCGCAACGAGAAGATGTTCATCGGCTTCATCAATCGGCCGAACGGCGACTTTGCGTTCAACGGCCGCCACAGCGGCAGCGCCGCCGCCGACTTCCTGCTCGGCATGCCCTCCAGGTTCCGCACCGCGGTACCGGGCGCCGACTCGATCAACGAGGGCGAGGGCTCGCTCTACTCGTACTACGTCCAGGATGAGTTCCGGGTCACTCCGCGGATGACCCTGAACCTCGGGCTGCGCTACGAACTTGCGACGCCGTTCGAGGACTCGGGCGACGCCCTGAACAGCTTCCGGCCCGGTCAGCAGTCGACCCGCTTCCCGGAGGCGCCCACCGGTCTGGTCTATCCGGGCGATGAGGGTGTGCCCAAGGGGACCTACGACACGGACAGGAACAACTTCGCGCCCAGGCTGGCGCTGGCCTGGGACCCCACGGGGGACGGCCGCTCGAGCCTTCGCGCCGGTTGGGGACTCTTCTTCGACAGCATCCCGGGGCAGGGCGACTTCTTCCAGAACTCGGTCCTGGCGCCGCCTTTCAACCCGCTGCTGCAGCTCGATGCGCCGCCGACCATGGTCAGCCTTGCCGACCCGCTCGCCAACCTCGTGGGCGGGCCAACGAGATTCCCGCCGGGGATCATCTTCATCGGCTGGGGTTCTCACTTCACGACGCCGAACTACCAGCACTTCAACCTCACCTATCAACGCCAGCTCGGGCAGAACATCGGCCTCGAGGTCGGCTACGTCGGGTCACGGGGCCGGAACCTGCCGATCTTCATGGAGGTCAATCCGCGAGTGGTCGAACCCGGCCAGACAACGCTCGGGCCGCGCACGTTCTCGGCCTTCAGCCTGGTGCGGCCGACCTTCACGGTGGCGAAATCCTGGTACGACGCGTTGCAGGCGAGTGTGCGGATGCGGCCCACGCGCGGCCTCAACTTCCTCTTCTCGTACACCTACGGCACTGCGGAAGATCACGTCTCGGGCTTGAACATCGGCGGCGAGGAGCGGCCTATTTTTCCGGTGGACCTGGAGCGGCTGAGCTCGATCGACCGGGCGCTCGAGCGTGAGCGGGGCGATGCGCTGTTCGACGTCCGGCACCGCCTGGTGCTCAGCTTCGGCTACGACCTGCCGTCGCTCGAGAACAGCAGCGGCTTCGTGCGCGGACTGTTCGGCAACTGGCAGGTGAACGGGATTCTCCAGTACCAGACCGGCTATCCGTTCCCGATCCGGGTCCGCGGCGACGACATCCGCGGCCTCACCTCGAGGCCGAACCAGGTGTGCGACCCGAACCAGGGTGCGCCGCGCACCGTCGAGCAGTGGTTCAACACGGAGTGCTTCGTGCGACTGAGCCTGGCCGAGACCGCCACGCAGCGCGGCAACGCTGGCCGCAACGTCATCCGCGGGCCGGACTTCGAGCGGATCGACCTGTCTCTGATCAAGAACATCCCGCTGGGCGGCGACGACCGTTCGCTGCAGCTTCGGGTCGAGGCCTTCAACGTCTTCGACCGGGTCAACTTCGCCCAGCCGGGCAACCGGATCGGAGACCGGGGCTACGGCGTCATCACCGCGACCAACGGCGACGGCAGGGTCGTTCAGCTCGGGATCAAGTACAACTTCTGATCACCCGGGGCCTCTCGCCCGCATCCTGAAGCCCGGGGTGCAGGCGACTCGCCGGCGCTCAGCCGGTCGCGTTCGCCTTGCCCCGATGCACGAACCAGAGGTTGCGGGAGTACACGAGAATGCCGCCGCTTTGGCCGACGATGAACACCCATTCCTGGATCCATACCGCGTAGCTCAGAAGCATCAGGCCGCCGCCCAGGCTCAGGTACCAGAACACGATCGGGACGACGCTCTGACGGCGGCGTTCGGTGGCGATCCACTGGACGAGGAAGCGAGAGCCGAAGAGGGCCTGCCCTCCGAATCCGACGGCTACCCAGATGTTCTCGGGCGTGAGTGATGGCATGGTGGGCTCTCCAGGGCGTGGGCGGTTATGGATACTGCGCGACGGCGGTACCAGGACACGCCGAACAGGTCCAGGACGCCGCGCAGGAAGCGACCCCGGATGTTGTACTTGCTCGCGCCATGGGTGCGCGGACGGTGTCCAACCGGGATCTCGGCGTAGGTGCCGCCGTGCCGCAGGGCCAGCACGGGCAGGAACCGGTGAAGTCCGTCGAACGCGGGGAGATCGTCGAGCACGGCGGCCCGGTACCCCTTGAGCGCGCAGCCGATGTCGGTGCACGGGTCGCCGAGGACCAGCCGCCGGGCCCGGTTGGAGACCCGGCTCGTCAGTCGACGCAGGAGTGTGTCGCGGCGCTTTGCCCGGATGCCGGAAGCGACGTCGTGGTCGTCGAGCAGGGCGACGATGGCCGGGATGTCGGCGGGGTCGTTCTGCAGATCGGCGTCCATGGTCACGATCAAGGGCGCCCGGGCGGCGCGTATCCCCGCGAGCAGGGCCGCCGACTGGCCGGCGTGACGGTCGAGGCCGAAGACCCGCACCCTCGCGTCGCTCTCTGCCAGTACGGCAAGTTCATCGCGGCTGCCGTCCGTACTCAGGTCGTCAACGAGGATCAGCTCGTAGTCGATGCCGGCCGAGGCCATCGCGTCGGCGGTCTGGGCAGCCAGACGTTCCAGGTTGCCCGCTTCGTTGAGGACCGGGGCGACGATCGAGAGCTTTGGCGGCATGGCGGCCTCGGGTTGCGATCCTAGCGCCGCCGGCGGTCCGCATCGTTTCCTGCGCGGGCTTGGCAGTTCGCTGCTGCTGGCGGTTCACGTTGATACCCTGCCGCCCGTGCTGCTCATCGTGCGCCACGGCGAGACCGCCTCGAACGCCGCCCGGATCGTCCAGGTGCCGGAGACGCCGCTCAACGAGCGCGGCATGGCGCAGGCGGAGCAGTTGGCGACGCGGCTGATGAACGATCACCGGGAGCGTCCCATCGGGCGCGTCGTTGCCAGCCATCTGCGACGCGCCGAGATGACCGCGGCGCCGGTGGCCGCGGCTCTCGGCCTGCCGCTGATCATCGAGCCCCTGCTGGCCGAGCGCAACTTCGGCGACCTGCGTGGAAGGGCGTACGCCGACCTCGGTCTCGACATCATGGAGCCCGGCTACGAACCGCCGGCTGGGGAGGACTGGCCGTCGTTCCACCGGCGGGTCACCCAGGCCTGGAGCAGAATTCGTGAACTCGCGCGGGAAACCGAGGGCGACAGCGTCTTCGTCACCCACGGCCTCGTCTGCCACTCCCTGGCGCTGCATCACCTGCATCTTGGCGACGGTGTGGAGCAGCCCGATCGTTGGGGGAACACCTCGGTCACCCACGTCGAGGCTCGGGCGCCGTGGAGGGCGACCCGGATCAACTGCTGCGACCACCTGGACGCGACGACCGCCGACGGCGGTCAGATGTCCGGCATCTGACGACGACGCGGCCGCGGTCCCCCGACCGCGCCGATCCTGCGGCCGTCGGGCCGCGGCTCGGATAGAGTTTTCCAGACTGCGCCGGCTCGGGAACAACCGAGGCGGGTGGCGGGTTGGAGAAGGCGTAGACGGGGCTACCCGTGCGCGAATCCGAGGCTTGTCCCTCCCTGGCCGGAACCCCTGCTGGCGCTCATCCAGGAAATGACCGATACGGATCCGACCGACATGACCGTGGACTTGAGCGAGACCGTTCCCTCCGACCCGTCGGCGGCGCCCCAGGCGCCGCCGCACACTGCCCCGGCCGTGCCCGGCGTCAGCGAAGAATTCCGGGCCGAGATCGCGGCCCAGGCCGACATGCTGCACCGCGTTCGCACGGAAGTGGGGAAGGTCATCGTGGGTCAGACCTACATGATCGACCGCCTGCTGATGGCGCTGATCGCGGACGGGCACGTTCTGATCGAGGGCATTCCGGGTCTGGCCAAGACGACCGCGATCAAGACGCTCGCCCAGGCGGTCGAGACCGGCTTCTCGCGCATTCAGTTCACGCCCGATCTGCTGCCCGCGGATCTGCTCGGCACCCAGATCTACCGCGTGGATCAGCACGACTTCCAGGTCAAGCAGGGGCCGATCTTCACCAACCTGCTGCTCGCGGACGAGATCAACCGGGCCCCCGCCAAGGTGCAGAGCGCTTTGCTCGAGGCGATGCAGGAGCGTCAGGTGACCCTCGGAGACGAGACCTTCGAACTGCCCGATCCGTTCCTGGTCCTGGCGACCCAGAACCCGATCGAGCAGGAGGGCACCTATCCGTTGCCGGAAGCCCAGGTCGACCGGTTCATGCTCAAGCTGCGCGTGGACTATCCGAGCCGGGAGGAGGAGCGCGAGATCATGCGCCGGATGGGCCGGCGCGAGCGGCCTACCGTCGAGGCGGTCGTGAGCCCGGACGACGTTCGGCGGGCGCGGGACGTGGCCGACGCGATCTACCTGGACCCCAAGGTCGAGGAGTACATCGTCGACCTGGTGTTCGCGACAAGGCAGCCGGCAGAGGTCGGACTGGAGCGCCTCGAGCCGCTGATCGAGTACGGGGCGTCGCCGCGCGCCACGATCTTTCTCGCCGCTGCGGCCCGCGTGCAGGCGCTGATGTCGGGCCGGGCCTACGTGACGCCGCAGGACGTCAAGACGGTGGGCGCCGACGTTCTGAGGCACCGTGTGCTGATTTCGTACGAGGCGGAGGCCCGGGACCTCAGTTCGGACGATCTGATCCAGGAGATCATGGGCACCGTCGACGTTCCCTGAGGTCGCTTCGGAGCGTGATCGATGTGGTTCTTCCGGCGTAACGAAACCGCGGACCAGGAGCGGCAGGAGGCGACCCTCTCGCCTGAGTTGCTGGCGCGGATCAAGACGATCCAGCTTCGCACCCAGCGCCTGGTGACCGACGCCCTCGCGGGCGAGTACCACAGCGCCTTCAAGGGGCGGGGCATGGAGTTCGAGCAGGTGCGCGAGTACACGGCGGGGGACGACATCCGCCACATCGACTGGAACGTGACGGCGAGGATGTCGAGCCCCTTCGTCAAGGAACACCGGGAGGAGCGGGAGCTGACGGTCATGCTGATCGTCGACGTCAGTTCGTCGGGCGCCTTCGGCACCGCCGAGAAGCAGAAGCGCGAGGTCGTCGCCGAAGTCGCCGCCGTGCTTGCCTACCTCGCGATCCAGAACAACGACCGTGTCGGGATGATCATCTTCTCGGACCGGATCGAGCACTTCATCCCGCCCAAGAAGGGGCGTTCCCACGTCTGGCGCGTGATCCGGGAAGTGCTGAGCTTTCGCCCGACAGGCCGGGGCACCGACCTCGACGGCGCTCTGGACTACCTTGGCCGGGTGGTGCCGCGCCGGTCGGTGGGCTTCGTCATCTCGGACTTCCTGGATGAGGGCTTCTCCGAGCGCTTGCGCGTTGCGGCTCGCCGCCACGACCTGACCGCGATCCGTGTCCTCGACCAGCGCGAGGTCAGCCTGCCGCGGATGGGTCTGGTCGAACTCGAGGACGCGGAGACCGGGGAGACGATCGTGATCGACACGGCGAGCCGGCGGGTGTCGGAGAGCTTCGCGCGCCTGGCCCGCGAGGATCTGAGGCGGCGTTCCGAGCAGTTTCGCCAGGCCGGCGTCGGCGAGATCCAGGTCTGGGCGGACCGTCCGTGGATTGATCCGATCGTCCGCTACCTGCGGGCGCGCGAACACGGATGGCGCGATCCCGCGCCATCCGTGAACCAGTCCGTGGGCCCGTCATCGGGCGCACGGATGGCACAGACGGTGCGGGTGTAGGTCGTGATCGTTCGCTTCGCTACCGGACTTGTCGCGGCGCTCTTCCTCCTGGCGTGCGGCGTCGGCGAATCCCCTGGGGACACGCCTCCCGGGCCGAAGCCGCCCGCCGAGCTACGGGCCGCGGTCGACCGCGCCACCGCCACGACGGGCGACCTGATCACCTACGAAGTGGAAGTCGAGCGCGACCCGGACGTGAACGTCGAGCTGGCGGATCCCGGAGTCGACATCGCGGGCTTCCGGATCGTCGACCTCGGCCAGGACTCGCCGGAGACTCTTGCTTCGGGCCGCATTCTGGAACGGCGCTGGTTCCAGCTCCGCGCCGATCTGGTCGGCGCCTACGTGCTGCCGGCGCTCTCCGCTTCGTACAGCGGTACTGCGGGCGACGGGGGCGACCTCGAGACGCCGGAGATCCCGGTCGAAGTCGAGTCGGTGCTGCCGGCGGACGGGACCGAGGTGACGGACATCCGCGACATCAAGCCGCTGCTGCGGGTCGAGACCGGCCGGCTGTGGCTGCTGTGGCTCGGACTTGCCGCCGCGGTTCTCGCGTTGGCGACAGCGGCATGGTGGTGGCGCCGTCGCCGGGGAAGTGGGGGCGATACTCCGAAAGTGCCCCGGATTCCGCCCTACGACCTGGCGATCCAGGAGTTGGAGCGGCTTCGGCGCACCGACTTCTCGAACCTGCGGGAACTGCGCCGCTACTACTTTGCCGTCTCGGCGGTCGTCCGGGCCTATGTCGAGGGTCGCTTCGGCCTGAACGCGACCGATCTGACGACGGAGGAGATCCTGAGCCGGCTGGCTCTGATCCGGCTCGATCCGGTGCAGGCGAGGCGCCTGGAGCGGTTCCTGGTCGCCACGGACCAGGTCAAGTTCGCGGCCCACCTGCCTCTGCCCGAGGAGATCGACCGCACCTACGAGCAGGCCCTGGGCTTCGTGCGCGCGACCGGGCGGCCGAAGGACGATGCCGGCGAGGACGGCGGCAACGCGGAGGCCCCCGCGTCGGCGCCCGACCAGGCGGGGAAGGCGGCATGAACGAGCAACTCCTGTTCGCCGATGCCCGCTGGCTCTGGATGCTGCTGCCGCTGTACGTGATCTGGTCGCTCCTGTGGTGGCTCCGGCCGCGCTGGCGTCACCTGGCGGAGCGGCGCGGTTTCTCCATCGGACACAACGCCGCGGGCAGAACCGCCGTGGCCTACTCGTCGCTAGTGCATGCGCGCCAGTCGGCGCGCTCGGGAACGCCCACGGCCCGTCGCCTGGTGTCGGCGCTGCGTCTCGTGGTCGTCGCCCTGGTGCTGCTCGCCGTGATGCGCCCCCAGACCGGGCGTGCACTCACCGAGGTGACCACTGAGGGCATCGACATCGTGCTCGTGATCGACACCTCGGGGTCGATGAGGGCGCTCGATCTCGACGCGCACGAGCGTTCGTTGAGTCGCCGGAGGGACCGTCTGGAGGTGGCCAAGGGAGTGGTCGAGACGTTCATCGGGCGTAGAACGAACGACCGCATCGGTCTCGTCGTCTTCGGCGAGGAGGCCTTCACGCAGTGTCCGCTCACTCTCGACCACGGCATCGCCGCGACCTTCCTCGAGCAGTTGGAGATCGGCATGGCGGGCGACGCCACGGCGATCGGATCGGCCGTCGGGGTGGCGACCAAGCGCCTCAAGGACTCGGAGGCCGAATCGAAGGTCGCGGTCCTGCTGACGGATGGGCGGAGCAACGCCGGCGCCCTGACGCCGCTGCGGGCCGCCGAGGCCGCCGGGGCGCTCGGCGTCAAGCTGTACACGATCGGCGTCGGCACCCGCGGTCAGGCCCCCATCGTGGTGGAGACGCGGTTCGGGCCGCGCGTCGTCTATGAGGATGTGGAGATCGACGAGGACACCCTGCGGCAGATGGCGACGGTCACTGGCGGCGCCTACTTCCGGGCCGAAGACGTATCGGGACTGGAGGAGATCTACGAGCGGATCGACGAACTCGAGAAAACCGAGATCAGCCAGGAGTCCTACATGGAGTACGAGGAGCGTTTCGCCTGGCTGGTGACGCCGGCGGTGTTCCTGCTCCTGCTCGAAGTGGTGCTGCTCGATACCCGCTTGAGGAAGTTGCCGTGAGGGGGAACTGGATGATGTCCGGGTCGGCACGAAGCCGGGGTGAGCACCGGGGCCGAACGCTGCTGGCGCTTGTGCCGGTCGCGTTCCTCGTGCTCGGTTGCGAGGTCCGCACGGGACGGCCGGACGCGCTCTGGCTGCTGTGGTTGGGGCCGGGCCTGCTGCTCTTCTACGCATACGCGTTCCGCACCCGGGCCCGGTTGCTCGGCCGCTTCGCTTCGCGCGAGATGTTGTCGGTCCTGGTCGCCGGAGTCAGCCGGCCCCGGCGTCGTCTGAAGGCGTTTCTCGTGCTGGTGGCGCTGCTCGCCCTGGTGGCGTCTCTTGCCCAGCCCCGCTGGGGCTTCGTCTGGGAGGAGGTCCACCGCGAGGGCGTCGACATCGTGGTCGCTCTCGATGTCTCGGACTCGATGCTGGTGCGTGACGCGGAAGCGGGCGGCGAACTCAGCCGGCTCGAGCGCGCCAAGCGCGAGATCGCCGATCTGCTCCGACGCCTGGAGGGCGATCGCATCGCCCTCGTGGCGTTTGCCGGTGCGGCCTTCCTGGAACTGCCGCTGACGCTCGACTACTCGGCGGCCGCTCTCTTTCTGGAGGCCATGGCGCCGGATCTGATCCCAACCAAGGGCACCGCGATCGGTGAGGCGCTGCGGGTCTCGCTCGATGCGTTCGACCGGGTCGCCTCGGTCGGATCGCGGCAGTCGCGCGCCGTGATCCTGATCACCGACGGGGAGGATCATCTCGGCGAGGCGCAGGAAGTCGCCGGGGCCGCCGCCGCGGCCGGCGTGAGGGTGTTCGCGATCGGCATCGGGCGCGACGAGGGTGCGCCCATTCCCAGGGCGGGCGGCGGTTTCCGCACCGACCGCCGGGGCGAGATCATCCTGAGCCGGCTGGACGAGGCGGCTCTGCAGCGGATCGCCCTGACCACCGGCGGCCGCTACGTCCGCTCGGTGACCGGCGATGTGGACCTGGAGCAGATCTACGCCCAGGGCATCAAGGCACAGCTACAAGACCAGGAACTCGGTTCCAGCCGTCGCCAGCGCTGGCAGGAGCGCTTCCAGTGGCTGCTGGTCATCGCGCTGGTCGCGCTGATGCTGGAACCGCTGATCGGCGACCGCTTGCGGCGCCGCGACGTGACGCTCGAAGGAGGCGACCATGCAGCCACGGCGTGAAGCCCGCTTCGAGCCGCTCGTTCTCCTTGCGTGGGGGCTGTTGCTTCCGCTCACCGCGGGCGCACAGCCGCCGGCCGGGGGGCCGCCGCAACCGCTTCCGCCGCAGGCGGCGCCCGAGACGCCGCCGGTCGAGTACTCCTCGCCCTACGATGCGTTCGACGCCGGCGACTACGCCCAGGCCCTCGACGGCTTCGTGGACCGGCAGAGCAGGCGGCCCGACGATCCGGAACTGAGCCTCAACGTCGGCGCGGCGCACTTCAAGTTGAACGACTTCGAGTCTGCAGACGCCCAGTTCTACCGCGCCGCGGCGATCGGCGACGACGAGTTGCGGGCTCAGGCGCTCTACAACTTCGGCAACAGCGCCTACCGCCAGGGCAAGCTGGGAGAAGCGATCGACCTCTACATGGCTTCCCTGGAGGCGAATCCGGACGACGTGGACACGAAGTTCAATCTGGAGTTCGTGCGCGAGGAGTTGAAGAAGCAGCAACAGCAGCAGAACCAGAACGGTCAGGACCAAGAGCAGCAGGACCAGGAACAGCAGAGCCAGGAGGGCGCCGAGCAGCAGCCGGAGGACTCGGACCAGGGCGGGGACGAGCAGCCCGAAGACCAGCAGCAGGACCACGGCGCCCAGGGCCAGGACCAGTCGGAGGACCAGGCGCCGCAGGACAGCGACGGTGACGGCATCCCCGACGCGGCGGATTCACCGCCCGAGGAGGATGGCTCGGACCCCGGCAATCAGGGCGGGCCCCAGGAACCGCCGCCGGGCATGACGCCGGAGGAGGCCGAGCGCTACCTGCAGGCACTGGAGGAGGGGCGCCTCGACCCGAATCGGCGTGGTCAGCGCGGCCGCAGTAGCCGTCAGGCGAAGGACTGGTAGGTCGATGGATTCGAGGAGACGACCGTTCCGTCGGCCGAGCAGGAGGCGCTCTGTCGCCCTCGGATGGTCTGCGGTCCTTTGTGCGTCGTTCTTGGCCATGCCGGGGGCAACGGCGGTCGGGGCACAGGAACCGGGGGCGATCCAGGTCACGGTGGACCGCAACCAGGTCGCTCTCGGGACCCAGATCTACCTGACGATCAGGCTCAACGGCTCCCCCGACGAGCCGCCGAGGCTGCCCGAGCTGCCGGACTTCCGGGTCGTGTCGCGTGGTGAAGAGCGGCAGACCCGGATCGACAACGGCAGGGTCAGCAACAGCACTTCCTACACCTACCTGCTGATCCCGGTGCGGGCCGGCACGTTCGAGGTCGGAGCGGCGACGGCCCTGGTCAACGGAGCCGAGGTCAGGAGCCAGCCGTTCACGGTCCAGGTCGCCGCTGCCGAGGAAGACGGCGGTGAGCAGAACCGGGATCTCTTCGTCACCGCCTCCGTCTCCACCGGCCGGCCATGGCAGGGGCAGCAGGTGATCTACACGTGGCGCTTCTACAGCCGCGTGCAGGTCGGCCAGGGGTCGATCGAATCGATGGATTTCGGCGGCGATGTGGTGGCCGAAGACTTGGGCGAGGTACGCCAGTTTCCGACCGCGATCGAGGGCGTTCAGTACTCGGTGAACGAGGTGCGCAAGGCGCTCTTTCCACAGCGGGCCGGTGAGATCGTGCTGCCGCCGACCCAGCTCAGCGTGGAGGTGCTGGTGGAGGCGCCGCGCCGGCAGAGCCGGCGGCGCGGCATCTTCGACGACTTCGACAGTCTGCTCGGTCGTGGTGGACGCTGGGAGACGAAGTACCTGGTCACGGAACCCGTGACTCTCAACGTGCGGCCGCTGCCGCCGCCTCCCGCGGGTTGGAACGGTCTGGTCGGGGATTTCGACATCAGTGCCTCGCTGAGCCGGCGCGCGTTGCAGGTGGGTCAGTCGGCCACGCTGGAGGTGCGGGTCGCCGGCGCCGGCAATGTGCAGCTTCTGTCCGAGCCGCCGTTTCCCGAACTGCCGGCGTTCAAGATCTATCCGGACCAACCGACCGGCACCGTCGACAACAGCGGCCGCCTGCTCAGCGGTCGCAAGGTCTTTCGCCGGGCGCTGGTGCCTCTCGTGGTCGGCGCGCTCGACATTCCGCCACTCGAGCTCGTCTACTTCGATCCGGAGCTTGGCGACTACGTGGAGCGCTCGACGGATCGCATCGACCTGGAGGTGACCCCGGCGGATGGCGAGGAGGAGCTGATGCTTACCGAATCGCTGGCGCCGACCACCGGCAAGGTGGCGGTGCGGATCCTCGCCGACGACATTCTGCCGATCCGCCGGACGGCCGCCGGCATCGTGTCCGCCGCCCCTCAGGGCTGGCTGGCGTGGTTGTGGCTGGCCGGCGGCGTGCTGCCGCCGGTCCTGTACCTGGTCCTGCTCACCCAGTATCGGCGCGAGCGCCGGTACGCCGCCGACAGGACGCTGCGCCGGCGCCAGCGGGCTCTGCGGCAGGCTCTGGCCGGGGCGAAGAAGCTGCCATCCGGTTCGGGACAAGCAGCAGCGGCCGAAGCTTCCAGGGTGCTGCGGTCCTACGTCGGCGACAAGTTGGGCATCGAGGGTGCGGCCCTGACGCCGGCCGAAGCGGAGACGGCGCTGGTTCAGGCCGGTGTGGCGCCGGGCGTGGCGGCGCACTGCCGGGCGGAACTGGAACGGTTCGAGGCGGCTCAGTACGGCGTTGCGGCGGTTTCCGGGGGCGCCGAGGCTGTGGCTGGCGGCGCGGGCGACGGTTTGAGCGAGTTGATCCGGACCATCGACCGGCAGTTCCGGGGGAGAAGGACGTGAGACGGGGTTTGGCGCTCTTCTTCGTTCTTGTGGCTGCGGCGGGATCCATCGCCGGCCAGCCGGCGCCGCTGCCCGTGGTCACCGAGGCCCCGGCCGTCGAGGAGACGCCGGAGGCGCCGGAGCCCGCGGAGCTCTGGGTCAACGGCAATGCCGCCTACGAGGCCGGGGACTTCGAGACCGCGGTGTCGCTCTACCGTGAAATGGACGGCATGGGGGTCGAGAACGGTCACCTCCACTACAACCTCGGGAACGCCTACCTGCGCGCCGGCGAGCTGGGACGGGCGGTCGCGTCGTACCGCCGGTCGCTGCGCCTGTTGCCGCGCGACGAGGATGCTCTCGCGAACCTGGCTTTCGCTCGCCGCAGCGCCCGCGACGAGATCGCGCCGCCGGCGCCTCCGGTACTGCTGCGGACCCTGCTGTTCTGGCACTACAGCCTGGCGCCGGCCGAGGTTCTTCGCAGCGTCGTGCTGGTCAGCGCGGCGTTCTGGATCGTGCTCGCCCTGCGGCTCTACCGGCGCGCTTCGGAGGTGCTCCGGTGGTCCGCCGTCTGCCTGCTTGTCGTGGGGCTCGCGCTGGGCGGCTCGCTCGTCGCCCACGCGGCCTTCGCGCCCGCCACAGCCGTCGTCCTGCCGCAGGAGATCGACCTCCACGCCGCCGCCGGGGAAGGCTCGGTTGTCCGCTTCCGCCTCCATGCCGGCACCGAGGTACAGGTCATCGAACAGCGACCGGAGTGGATCCGCATCGAGCTGCCGGATGGTCAGCGGGGCTGGTCGAAGCGCGAATACGTGGAGCTTGTAGAGTGAGCGCAGCGCAGATGTCTTGAGGAGAATCGCATGAGACGGATGTACTCGGTCACAGCAGTTTGGGACGATGAGGCCCAGGTGTTCTACTGCGAGAGCGACATCGAAGGCCTCCATATCGAGGCGGCTACGCTTGAGGAGTTCCAGGGCCTGATTGCCGAGCACGCGCCTGAGCTGATCATCGCGAACCACCTGAAGCCGAGGGACATCGCGAGAATGTCGCTCGGGGATCTCATCCCGGCGATCTTGTTGCAGGCACAGGTTCCAGCGGGGCACGCGGCTTGACGTGGCGCAGGGCTTCTACCGGCAGGTAGTCCGGCAGTTGTCGTTGCTCGGCTTTGAGCAGGTCAAGGGAGGCAAGGGCTCCCAAACGGCTCTGAGCCGTCAACGGTTCGCGGCGAAGCGACGTCCGACGATCCCGAAGAAGGCGGCAAGGAACCGGAACGTCAGGCCCCACACGATGTGCCGCTCGGATTCGCCGACGACGACGCCGGGGAAGCTCACCTCGGGATAGGGCGGATGGCGGTAGTCGATGACCCGGGAGGGATCCTCGAACCAGGCCAGGGGCACCCAGAACGCCTCGGCGACTTCGTAGTTCAGGACCAGGTCGTTGCCTGTAGTTCCCTCGACCTCGTAGACGAAGGCCGCGATGCGGAGCTGCCTTCCCTGGCCGGCACGCTGTCCCGTCTGATCGTCGAGCCGGCCGATCAGGCGGGCGCTCTCGAGCGACAGGCCGACTTCCTCCGCGGTCTCCCGCTCGGCGGTGTGTTGCAGATCCCGGTCGGTGTCGTCATGGCGGCCGCCGGGAAACGCCATCTGACCCGACCACGGGTCTCCTGGTTTGCGGGCGCGCTCGATGAACAGTGACTCAGGTCCCGCAGCCGAAGGGCGAAGGATGATCCCTACGCTGGCCTCGAACTCGGCCGACGGACGGATGAGGGCCTCGTGAGCCGCCAGCCGGCGGCGTATCGTGACGAGATCGACTCCCGGCTGCGGCACCCCTACGCGCTGAACGTCGCAGTCAGCCAATCGATCAGCACCCGGTTGAACTCCTCGGGCTTCTCCTGCTGGGTCCAGTGGCCGCAGTCCTTGATCGTGTGCTTGTCGATGTTCGGCGCCAGCGCTTCGATGCCGTCGGCGGACGAGGGGGGAAGGACGACGTCGTTCTCGGCGCCGATGTATAGGCACGGCTGCTCGATCTTCTGGTCGATGTCCTTCATCAACTCCCAGTTGCGGTCGATGTTCCGGTACCAGTTGACGCCGCCGGTGAAGCCGGTGCGCTCGTAGGTGGTGACGAAATGGGCCAGTTCTTCCTCGGTGAGCAGGAGTTCGCCGCGCAAGTCGTCTGCCGTTCCGTGCTTGATGATCTCCAGCAACTGGAACTTCCGCTCCGGCGCGTCGGCGGGAAGCTTGTTGAAGGCTTCGGCATCCCACGTTCCGCGGCGCATGAAGGTGCGGAAGGTCTTCTCGGTGTCCGCCTCGAGCACTGCTTCCGCCCTGTACGGTTCCTGGAAAGCGACGACGTAGTTGTCCTCGCCGCGCACCCGGCGCAGGATCTCGATCGGCGGCGCGGTCGGTTGGCCGGTGGGCGTGTTCACGCCGACGACGCCGAGGACGCGGTCGGAGTGCAGCCGCGGCATCGCCCAGACCACGCCGCCGCCCCAGTCGTGGCCCACGAAGACCGCTTTCTCGATGCCCCGGGCGTCGAGCAGACCGACCAGGTCGGCGCACAGCTCGGCCATGTTGTAGGCCTCGATCGCCAGCGGACGCTGGGTGTTGCCGTAGCCCCGCTGATCAGGCGCCAGGGCACGGAAGCCAGCCGCCGACACCTCCGGCAACTGGTGGCGCCACGAGTAGGCGAGCTCGGGGAAGCCGTGGCTGAAGATGACCGGCACGCCTTCGGATCCCGCCTCGTAGACGGCCATCCGCAGGCCGGTGCCCGTGCGGATGTAGTTCGGTTCGGGCCAGGCCGGGGTCTCGTGCTCGGCGGCCGCCGCGGGTTTCGCGTTGGCCGCTAGCGCTGCGGCGCTCAGGGTCGAACCGGCGATCAGTGTGCGGCGGGTCATGGGTGTGTCGGAGTCGTTCGAATCGTCGTGTGTGGTCATGGCGGGGAATCGTAGCTGAGGGCCCGGCCCCTGTTCTTCAGCCTGTCTCAGGCTCCGCACCCGTCGGTGGGGACGGCCAGGGTCTTGTGCGGATCACCCGGCCTACGTCGCTGGGACTGGCGATTCTGCGCTGAACCTGCAGAACCTCGTTCATCCGCGCGTGGATCTCGGGCGGAAACGGCGTACTGCGCCGTGTGTCCAGATCGATGTGAATGCTCAGCAGTTCGTGGGTGGCGGCGACGTAGCCCTCGTCGGCGTGAAGCATGCGCATGAAGGTGTGGTACTTCTTGTCGTCGAAGCCGAGGAGTTCCGCTTCTACGATGATCGGCGCGCCCTCGGGCAACTCCCGCAGCCAGGTGAGGTGGCTGTCTATCGAGAAAGTGGAGCGCCGGTTCGACTTGCGGTACGTCTGATCGACGCCCAGGAACGCGGTCCAGGGGCCGGTCGCGTCGTCGAACACGACCAGGTAGTAGCCGGCATTCATGTGGCCATTGTGGTCGATCCACTCGGGCAGGACCGTGCCGGTCCAGATGGGCTGCGGGTCGGTCATGAAGGCGTTACAGAACCCGGAAGCCCTCGAGGCGCGCGGCCGCCGAGAGCCTCTCGTCGCTGCAGACGACGTCGATGACATCTGGATGATCCGCCGTCGCGGTCAACGCCGAGCCCAGTTGGAAGGCGTCGGCGGCGCGTAGCGGGTGGAGCCGAAGCAGAAGGGTCGCCCGTTGTCGTACGGCCTTGGTGGGAAGGACTTCCAGCCAGTCCTCCGCCAACCGGCGCAGTTGCTCCATGGGTCTGACCAACCCTTCCTCAAGGCGGCCTTCCCGGTCAATGCGGTTCAGGGCGGACGTGCATTCGACGACCGAACCCCACCAGGTGACAATTTCATGGTCCCGGTCGAAGATCGCCTGGCGCTCTCCCGACCTCGGTTCGCTGACCAGCAGCGAGACCAGCGCGGAGGAGTCCCAGTACTTCAGCGGCTTCCTCTGCGTTCGGCCACGACGATCTCGCTTGCGCTGAGGCCATCCTTCAGCTTGGGGAGCGGCTTGGCCAGAAAGCCCTCCACATCGAGCCGCTTGCGGGGAGGCGTCACGACTCCGCGCCGTACCAGCGCTTTGGCAGCCTCGCTCAACCCCAGCTCGTCCAGCCGGCAAGGCTCCAGCCGGGCCACGGGCTCGCCGCGGTGCGTGATCAGCACGCTCTCGCCGCGACGGACCTCCTTCAGCAGCGCACTGAATCCGTCCTTCGCTTCACTCACACTGGCTCGCTTCATCTGGCTATTCTGGCCAGGTCGATCTGGCCTGTCAAGCCTCTTCGATCCAGTGTGATCCGAACGGCGAGCCCCCGAGGCTGTCCGGCGGCGGCGGTCTCGCTCTGTCGCATGTCCAGACCCCGCCGCGCGGCTTGACATGGCGGAGCCTGAGCGCGCACAATCCGCGCTCACCGTCCTTCCGACTCGTCTGCGGGCGGGGGTTCGGTGCGGCGCGACAACCGCGACATGATCCACTCGACACACGCCTCGTCTCTGCTCAACCGGCTCGACAAGCCGGGCGCGAAGCCCCGGCTTCAGGACTGGGTGCCTACGGGCTAGAGATCAACGCAGCGAGACCTTTCGGCCGGCCATCCAGTTCTGGGATGCGCCGGCTTCTCTGTACCTAGAGGACAGTCCATGGCTTCCCATCCAGCAACCATCGAATGGCATCCAGCCATCATCGAATCGACCCTCCGTGAAGGCGAGCAGTTCGCCAACGCCTTCTTCGACAGTGAGCAGAAGGTGGAGATCGCACGTATGCTCGACGCGTTCGGGGTCGAGTACCTCGAATTGACCTCGCCTGCGGCCAGCCGCCGCAGCCGGGACGACTGTGAACGGGTGGCGAAGCTGGGGCTGCGAGCCAAGGTGCTGACCCATACCCGCTGTCACAAGGGCGACGCGAAACTGGCGCTCGAGACCGGCGTCGACGGCATCGACGTCGTGTTCGGCACCTCCCGCTACCTGCGGGAGTACTCGCACGGCAAGAGCATGGACGAGGTGATCGAGACCGCGATCGAGGTGGTCCAGTACATCCGGTCGCACGATGTCGAGGTCCGCTTCAGCACCGAGGACTCGTTCCGCAGCGAGCTGGCCGACCTGATCCGCGCCTACCGGGCGGTGAACGCGGTGGGTGTGAACCGCGTGGGCGTCGCGGACACCGTGGGGGTGGCGAGTCCCCGGCAGGTCTACGACCTGGTGCGGCGTCTGCGGCAGGAAGTGGACTGCGACATCGAGTTCCATGGCCACAACGACACGGGTTGCGCGGTGGCCAACGCGTTCTGCGCCCTGGAGGCGGGGGCTACCCACGTCGACACCTCGGTGCTCGGGATCGGCGAACGGAACGGCATCACGCCGCTCGGGGGCCTGGTGGCGCGCCTCTACGCCGAGGATCCCCCGGGCGTGCGCGCGCGTTACGACCTGCCGCTGCTGCGCGAGATCGAGAACTACGTCGCCTCCCTGGTCGAGGTCGACGTGCCGTTCAACAACTACATCACCGGCTACACGGCCTTCACCCACAAAGCCGGCATTCACGCGAAGGCGATCCTCAACGATCCCTCGAGCTACGAGATCCTCGATCCGGCCGACTTCGGGCTCGACCGGTACGTCCATGTGGCCCACCGGCTGACCGGTTGGAACGCGATCAAGTCCCGTGTCGAGCAGTTGCGCCTGGAGCTCACCGACGCGCAGATCAAGGAGATCACGGCCCACATCAAGGCGCTGGCGGACGAGAAGCCGCTTAGCCTCTCGGACGTGGACACGCTGCTACGCGAGTACCACACGGCGGAGCCGCTGCCGGCGGTCGCCGGAGCGACAGGGTGACCCAGTCCGGTCGGCCGGCCGACACCGCCCGCACCTTCGCGCAGAAGGCGCTGGCGCGAGCCAGCGGGCAGCAGACGGTGGCGGTCGGCGAGATCGTCGACGCGCGTCCCGACATCGCGCTCAGCCACGACAACACGGCGCCGATCGCAGAGATCTGGCGGCAGTTCGGGCAGCCCCGGGTCGCCATCCCGGAGCGGATGGCCGTCACCCTCGACCACGCCGTGCCGGCGTCGACCGTTCGTCACGCCCAGAACCACTCGGAAGTCCGGGCCTTCGTCGCCGAGCAGGGCGTCGGTCACTTCTTCGAGGTCGGTCGGGGCATCTGCCACCAGGTGCTGAGCGAGGAGGCGGTCGTGCTGCCGGGTGATGTGATCCTCGGTTCCGACTCCCATACGCCCCACTTCGGCTGGCTGGGAGCCTTCGGCGCCGGCGTCGGTCGAAGCGAGATGGCTGTCTTGTGGGCCACCGGCGAGCTGTGGCTGCGGGTGCCGGAGTCGATCCGGATCGGGCTCGAAGGTGTGCTCGGCGACTGGGTGACCACGAAGGACGCGGCGCTGACGCTGATCGGCGATTTGGGGTCGGATGGCGCGCTCTACCGCAGCGTCGAGTTCGATGGGCCGGCGATCGCTGGTCTGAGCCTCGACTCGCGCGCGGCGCTCGTCAACATGATGGCCGAGATGGGGGCGAAGAACGCGTACATGCAGTCGGACGAGGACGTGTTCCGGTACCTGGCCGAACGGCTGCTGGCACGGCCGGGACGTCGCGCGGGCCGCGGGGCGGAGGCCGGCGAGACGGCGGAGGCGGTGGCGGCCCGGCTGGAGAGGGGGGCGCTCTATCCCGATCCCGGTGCGGTCTACTCGGCCGATCACCTGCTCGATCTGTCGGCCGTCGAGCCCCGGGTGGCGCGCCCGCACCACGTCGACGACACGGTGGCGGTTGGCGAGCTCGACTCGGTGCGGGTCGACCAGGCGTTCATCGGCACCTGCACGAACGGGCGGATCGAGGATCTCGGCGCGGTTCACCGCGTGATGGCAGGACGCCGGCTCGCCCGCGGCACGCGCATGGTCATCGTGCCCGCGTCCAGTGAGGTCTGGAACGAGGCCCTGGCGCGCGGCTGGGTCGCCGACCTCGCCGACGCCGGCGCCGTCTTCGGCACTCCGGGCTGCGGCCCGTGCATGGGCAATCATCTCGGTGTGCTGGCGCCGGGCGAGGTGTGCATCTCCAGCGCCAACCGGAACTTCCAGGGCCGGATGGGGGACCGGGGCGCGGAGATCTACCTGGCGTCGCCGGCTGTGGTCGCGGCCAGCGCGGTGGCGGGCCGGATCGTCCACCCGGGGGAGGTCGTGGGATGAGCGTTCCGGTCGATGTGGGACGGCCCTTCCGAGGCCGGGTCTTCCGCTACGGCGACCACGTGAACACGGACGTCATCTTCCCCGGTCGCTACACGTACACGAAGAGCCGGCCGGAGGAGGTCGCGCCCCACGCCCTGGAGGACCTCGACCCGACGTTCGTTGAGCGCGTGGGCTCAGGCGACGTGATCGTCGCCGGCTGGAACTGGGGCTGCGGCTCGAGCCGCGAGCAGGCCGCGGTGTGCCTACGCTACGCCGGTGTCGGCGCGGTGGCGCGCAGCTTTGGCCGCATCTTCTACCGCAATGCACTGAACAACGGTCTGCTCGCGATCGTCTGCCCGGAGGCGGTCGACTCGCTGGAGGAAGGTGCCGAAGTGGAGGTGGATCTTGAGGGGTCGATCATCCGCTGCGGCAGTTCCGGTTTCGGTTTCTCACCCTTCAGCCCGGCCGTCCGCTCGATGATCGCGGTCGGCGGCCTGATCGAGCAGACGAAACGGCGTCTGGCGGCGGGGTAGCCGTACCGTGACGCGAAGCCGCGACGAATTGGCCTCGGCACCGGTCCGTCTCGCTCGGATTGGCGGCGACGGAATAGGCCCCGAGGTCGTTGACGCCGCGGTGCGCGTCGTCGACGCGGTCTGCGGCGGCCGGGTCGACTGGGTCGAAACCGAGATGGGCTGGGGGACCTTCGACCGGACCGGTCGCGCGCTGCCCGAGGCCACGGTCGAGATCCTCGAAGGCTGCGCCGGCGGCCTGTTCGGCGCCGTCTCGTCACCGAGCCATGCGGTTGGCGGCTACCGCAGTCCGATCGTCGAACTAAGGCGTCGTCTCGATCTCTACGCGAACGTGCGGCCGCTCCGCGGCGGAGCCGTCGACGCCGTCGTCGTCCGAGAGAACACGGAAGGTCTCTACGCCGGCCGCGAACGCTGGGAGCGGGAGAACGAAGTGGCGGTGGCGGAGCGGGTGATCAGCCGCCGGGCGACAGAACGGATCGCCCGCTTCGCCTGCGAACTCGCGGTGTCCCGCGCGGCTCGCTCAGGAAGCTCGCCTCGGCTCACCGTCGTTCACAAAGCAAACGTCCTGCGCCTGAGCGACGGCTTGTTCCGGGAGGCATCACTCGAAGTTGCCGCCGGTTTCCCGGAGATCGAGGTCGAGGAGCAGCTCGTCGACTCCATGGTCTACCGGCTGATCCTCGAGCCGGAGCGGTACGACGTGATCGTCGCCCCCAACCTCTACGGCGACATCCTGAGCGACGCCGGCGCCGCCCTGGTCGGCGGCCTCGGCGTCGTGGGCTCGGCCAACTGCGGCGAGCACTTCTGCCTCGCCGAGCCGGTGCACGGCAGTGCCCCGGACATCGCCGGCCGGGGAATCGCGAATCCGATCGCCGCCTTGGCCGCCGCAGCGCTCTTGCTGGAGCGGGTCGGTCTTGCCGACGCCGCAGTCCGCGTCCAGGAGGTCCTCGCTGAGCACCGGGCGGCCGGCCCTCGAACCCCCGACCGGGGCGGCGCGGCGACGACGGCGGACGCGGTCGCGGACATGCTGGCGCGGTCGGACTCGGGTTTGGCCGCCGGAGAGGGACACTCGCCACCGTAGAGGTATTGGACGCAGAGTTTGGTGTCGGAGCGGACGCGGTAGGCTCCCTGCAACCCAGAGGTTGGAGAAAATGGTCGATCAAGAGACTCTCGACGAGATCATCCGCCGTGTGGTCGAGGTCGTTGAGCCTGAGCGGATCATTCTCTTCGGCTCGGCGGCGCGAGGCGAGATGGGACCGCACAGCGATGTTGACCTGCTGATCATCAAGGACGATTCGAATTTGCGCGGTCTGACCGGCAGGATCTATCGGCGGCTGCACGGTGTCGGAGCCGCCGTGGACGCGGTCATGGTCACTCCCGAAGACGTGAGGCGATACAAGGACAGCCATGCACTGGTGATCAAACCCGCATTGCGGGAGGGCAAGGTGGTCTATGAAGCCGCCTGAACGCTTCCCGCCGGATGATCCACGGGAGTGGATGAACCGGGCCAAGAGCAACCTGGCACTCGCCAGGGAGTCGAAACCGACCGTCTACCTCGAGGATCTGTGCTTCGACGCTCAGCAGGCGGCGGAGAAGGCGATCAAGGCCGTGATGATCGCGCGGGGCGTCGACTTTCCCTACGTCCATGATCTCGCTCATTTGCTTTCTCTGCTTGAAGACGCAGGGGAGACGATCCCGGGCGAAGTCCGAAGAGCAGAAGCGCTTACGCAGTACGCCTGGGCGACTCGGTATCCCGGCACCGAGAGTCCGGTTACGCCGAATGAGCACTCGAAAGCAGTAGAGATGGCGGAGGCGGTTGTTTCATGGGCTCAGACGAGCTTGTGAACTACTCACTCATGTCGCTAGGCAGGGCTGGTAGAGCCGCGAAGCCCGGCGACGGGCTCGGAAAAGAGGGCTGGCGGAACACTCCCGTTGGTATTCTCCGCTCCTTTGGGGAGGGGGGTCCAGGCCGATGACCACAACCGGGACGGTTTGGGCTGGAGCGTACGAACACCCGGACAAGGGCCGCCGTCTGGCGCAACCCGTCCAAGGATTTCCAGTTTGCGGCCTCGCTGCAGACGAACGAGGCCTTGGCCTAGCACAGCTATTGGCATCGCGAGCGGCCTGCAGAGATGCAAGACGCATCGGCGTTTGGTTGGACCTTCATACGGCGCGAGTATTAGCCGGCACGATGCGCGGCGTAGGCAAGGAACCGCCTGCGCACGCGGTCTACTTGATCGGCGACCGAACGGACGGCTCAGCGTACGTCGGAGTCGCCGAGCGCGCATGGCACAGGCTGCGTGAACACCTCAAGGGCGAGGGCCTCGCTGACCGCCGTATTCGGGCACGTGTCCTCTTGGGACATCGGTTGGAGTTCCGATTCCCCGGCGGCGGTCTGACCAGGAAGGAAGCGCTCGACTTCGAAACAAAGTTGATTCGCAGCCTTGAGCGACCGCTGAACGTGCGCAAGCAGCGCGGCCAATGGCGAGACTTGCTGCCGGAGGACCTCGATGTTCCGCCGCTACCAAGACTCGAACTCATGCTGAACTGGGCCGCTGTCACCTTGCGCGCCTAGGCGTCCTACTAGCGCTAGCCGGCGGCAACCGCCACCTGCGATCCCCCGTGGGCGTAGTCGAGATGTTTCTTCTCTTGGATATCGGTGTGTACGGACATCACGCCCCGGCTGCTACTAGGTCGGGTCTAAGGGGCTTAGCGGTCTTCGACGCTGGAACCAGAACGGCTTCCGCTGCAGCTTTTCGCCCGCGATCTCGTTCATCGACAGGGCATCGAAGATGCGGCCGCCTACCATGACGTAGCGGACGAGTTCGGAGTTGCGGAGGTTCTCGATCGGGGTCCCTTCGAGGCCGATCAGGTCGGCCAGCTTGACGGCCTCGAGCGAGCCGAGGTCGGCCTCCATGCCAATGTGGCGGGCGCCCTTGATCGTGCTGGCGATCAGCGCGCGGTGCCGGTTCGTCCCGCCTTGCTCGAACATCCAGATTGCCCGTCGAGTGGCGAGACCTCCGCGCCGGTCGTGGGCGCCGTGCATGAGCGGCACGCCGGCCGGCCGTGGTCGTTGACGACGCGGGCGGTGAGCATGCGGTTGTACGCGCCGTCCGGCGCCTTCTGGCAGCGGCCTGCGCGGGCGTCGATCTCCTTCTGCGGCGTCGTTCAGCAATCGCTCGTTGTCTCAGGCGTCTCAGTCTTCGACCAGGCGCTTACCCATGCTCAGAACATCGTCTTCCGCGTATCCGATCGAGCGGTAGAACTCGGCGGCCTCGGCGTTCGATCGCCTGACGTGGAGGCTGATCTTCGGACAGCCGATCTCGCGCAGCCGTGCTTCGGCCTCGTCCATCACGAGCCGCCTGAGCCCCTGCTCTCTGCTGTCCGGAGCAACGGCAATATAGTTGGTCCAACCGCGGTGGCCCTCGTACCCTGCCATGCCGGTCGCGACCAGCCGGCCGTTGTCGAGTCCGACCAGAAACAGATCCCGCTGGATCCGCAGTTTGCGCTCAATATCCTTCACCGGGTCGTTCCAGGGCCTGACCAGCTCGCACTCCCGCCACAGGGCGACCACGGCGTCTTGGTCCGCCTTGCGATAGGGGCGGATCTCCAGCCGCTCCATTGACAGTGGGACCCTAGCGCTGGAACCAGAACGGCTTCCGCTGCTGCTTCTCGCCGGCGATCTCGTTCATCGACAGGGCGTCGAAGATGCGGCCGCCGACCATGACGTAGCGAACGAGCTCGGAGCTGCGGAGGTTGTCGAGCGGGTTCTGTTCGAGGACGATCAGGTCGGCGAGCTTGCCGGCCTCCAGCGAGCCGAGGTCGGCCTCCATGCCGAGGTAGCGGGCGCCGCTCAACGTGCCGGCGATCAGGGCCCGGTGCGGACTCATCCCGCCCTGCTCGAACATCCACATCTCCCAGTGGGCGGCGAGTCCTTCGCGCTGGCCGTGGGCGCCGAGCATGATCGGCACGCCGGCCTGGTCGAGCGCGTTGACCACGCGGGCGGTCAGGATGTGGTTGTACTCGCCGTCCGGCGCCTTCTGGCGGCGGCGGGAGCGGGCGTCGATCTCCTCCTGCGGGACGTAGTTCAGGAGCCGCTCGTTGGCCCAGACGTCGGTGTGTTCGTACCAGTAGTCCTCGCCCTGGATGCCGCCGTAGGCGACGCCGAGGGTGGGTGTGTTGCCGACCCGGCTGTTGCCCCAGAACTGGATCACGTCGTCGTAGATGGCGCCCACGGAGAGCGAATGCTCGATACCGGTGTGGCCGTCGGCGACCATCGTCATGTTGTGCTGGAACAGGGCGCCGCCTTCGTTGACGACCAGCATGCCGAGCTCCTGGGCGGCCGCGACGATCTTCTGGCGCTGGTCGCGGCGCGGCTGGTTGTAGCTCTTGACGCTGAAGGCGCCGGCCTTCTGCAGCCGGCGCAGGTGCTGGACCGCGTCGTCCGGCGTTTCGATGATGGCCCGAAAGGCGCCCATGGCGCCGTAGAGAATCGTGCCGGTCGCAAACAGCCGCGGGGCTGTGATCTCGCCGGCGCGCTGCATCTCGCTGGCGGCGAAGAAGGTGCTGGTGTCGGTCGAGGGGTTGTGGATGGTGGTGACGCCGAAGGCGAGCGCGGCGTAGAAGTCGGGGACCTGTTGCGGCGTGATCTCCTGGCTGCCCGGCGAGCCGTGCCAGTGGACATCGATCAGGCCCGGCATCACGGTTAGCCCTGAGCCGTCGATCACGGTGGCGTCCGCGGGCACGTCGATCTGCCGCGACGGGCCGATCGCCACGATCCGGTCACCGTCGACGACGACGGTGCCGCGGCGGATGATCTCCATCCCGTCCGCGCCGGCCATCGTGATCAGCCGCGCGTCGGTGATCGCGATCTTCCCGGTCGGCCGCCGGGTGTTCACTTCGAAGCCGAGGTCGATGCCTGTTGGAGGAGGAGGCTCGGCCTCCGTGTCTTCGTCGCCGTCGTCCGCGGCTTCTTCGCCGTCCTCGTCCGCCTCCGGATCCGCAGGCGCGAAGGCTTCCTCCAGCCGCCGCTCGAACAGCTCCGGTCCCAGGGACCAGTACAGCGTCGAGCTGTCGCCGGAGAAATGCAGGTCGGTGCCGTCGTCGGTGGAGACGTTGCGCACCGGCAGGCCGGGCGTCTTCGGGCCGACCTCGATCGCCTTCGAGGCCGGTGTGAACGGTACGACATGGGCGTCGAAGCGCTCCGCGAACGCCAGCCAGCGGCCGTCGGGCGACACGCGCATCTCGGTCGCGACCTTGCTGCCGGCATGATCGCGGGCTTCGGCTTCGCCGGCGCTCAAGAGCGGCAGGCTGCGGAGCACGTGCCGGTCCCAACTTTCCGTGGCGGTGAAGTAGACGCGCCCGGAGTCGGCGCCGAAGTGGGGGCTGGCGCCGGACCGGGAGATGCGCACCGGCGCGGTCTGGCCGCCGGCAGAGGTACGGTAGACGCCCGGGTCCTTCGACCACAACGGGCTGCGGGTGCCGCCGCCGCGGGTCTTGCGGTAGACGACCGTGCCGCCGTCGGGTGAGAACGCGGGCTCGACGTAGTGGCCGGGCTCGGGCGTGATCGCGCGTCCCTCGCCTCCCGAGGCGCGGGCGATGCGCACCGCGCCGAACTCCTCGTCATGCCAGCTCACATAGACGATCGACTGCCCGTCGCGCGAGTAGGACGGGTAGAACTCGAAGTGGCCGTCCTGGGTCGTCAGCCGCTGCGCCTCGCCGATCTCCCCGGTTTCGGGGTTGCGGCTTCGCGTCCACAACCGGCCCAGCGTCTGAAAGACGATCTGGTCGCCGCTTGGGGAAACCTGGGTCCAGCGCAGCATCTTCGTCCGGAAGCTCTCCGGCGCGGCCTCGAAGTCGAACGCCAGCGCTTCCTTCATCCGGTGGGTCGCGCGGACGCGGAAGGGGATCTCCTGCACCTCCCGGCTCTCGATGTCGATCCGGTGCAGGCCGCCCTGCGCCCAGAAGACGATTCCGGCGCTGTCCGGTGTCCAGGCCATCGTGGGGTAGACGCCGTGGACCGCCCAGATCTCCTGCATGTCGCGGTCGAGAGCATCGTAGATGGGGATGTTCTCGCCGCTTTGCAGATCGTGCAGGAACAGGTGGCTCTGGAATCGGATCCGGCGCACGAAGGCAAGGTACTTCCCGTCCGGCGACGGGGTCGGCCGCACCGCGCCGCCGGGGCCTGCGATCACGTTCTCGATCTCGCCGGTCTCGCGGTCGATGCGGCGAATCGAGTAGATGCCCTCGGCCGAGTTCTTGCCGTACTCGAAGAATCCGCCCGGCGTCGTGTCCTGGCTGAAGTAGACGTATCGCCCGTCGGGCGAGAACGCCGGTTCGCCGAGGTCCTTCTGATCGTTCGGCTTCTCGTTCAGTTGCAGTCCGCCGCCCTCGCCGCTGGCGTGGTAGAGCCAGATCTCGCCGCTGCCGAGCGAACGGGTCGACACGAAGTGCTTGCGTGCGGCGATGAAGCGTCCATCCGGGCTCCAGACCGGGTTGTTGACGAGCCGGAAGTCCTCACGGCTGATTTGCCGCGGCTCGCCGCCCGCGGTCGGGATCGTCCAGACGTTGTCGCCCCCGCTGCGGTCGCTGATGAAGGCGATCTCGGAGCCGTCCGGGCTGAAACGGGGCATCATGTCCCACGCCATGCCGTTCGTCAGTGCTTCCGCGTCGCCGCCGCCGATCGGCAGCACGTAGAGGTCGCCCAGGAGGTCGAACGCGATCCGCTCGCCGTCCGGTGACAGATCGAGACTCATCCAGGTGCCCTCGGTCACATCGAGCTCGAACTCGTACTCGTCGCCGGGAGGGTCGTTGACGTCCCACTTCGCCTCGTCGTCGTCGGCCAGGGCCGGGACGGCGGCGAGTGCCAGGAGGAACGCCGACGCCACCGCTGGCAGCAGTCCGGACCGCGGGCTGGCCGGCCGATCCCGCCCCGTGCCTTGGACGGTAGCGAAGTGGAAGGGAAGGCTGGGACTGGCGAGTAGGCGTGTCATGCCCGGAGTCTACGACCGATTGCACAGACCTTAGCCCGGCGTGCCGCCCCTTAGACTGCCTTCGTCCGCTCGTCGGCGAGGCGGAACTCCTGGTGCCAGGTGGAGTCGCCGCCGTCGCCCTTGCGGTCGACGACCACGTCGACGAGGAAGGGTTCGCCGGCGCGGGTGGCTTCGATGCCGCGGCGGATCGCCGGCCGGAGGTCGGCCGCCGACTCGACGGTTGTGCCGTCGACGCCCTGGCTTCGGGCGAGACCGGCGAAGTCGATGTCGGGGTCGCCGAGGTGCATGCCGGTGTAGCGGTTCTCCGCCTTCATCTTGCCGTCGTAGCGGGCGTAGGCGAGGCGGACGGTCTGGTAGTTCCGGTTGTTGGTGACCACCGTCAGGACCGGCACGCCGTAGCGGGCCTGGGTCCAGAAGCCGGAGGCGCTGTACATCACCGAGCCGTCGCCGATGTTGCAGACGACCTGGCGGTCGGGTTGGCCGAGCTTGGCGCCGGTCGAAGCGCCGATGCCCCAGCCGAGACCGGCGCCGGACGTAGCGAGCCAGGTCTTCTCGTTGTCGCGGTGGCCGGTGGAGAAGAACTGGTTCGAGCCGCTCAGGTTCTCACTGACGATGATCGCGTTCGGGTCGAGTTCCGTCTCGAGTACATGGCCCAGCTCGTCGGCGTGGATCGGACTGCGGCCGACATTCGCCCGGTCGAGCTGGGGCGGCTTGCGCGCGGCCTCCGGGCGCGACGCGCGGATCTTCTTGCGGCGCTCTTCCGTGGTCAGCGATTCGACCGCTTCCGCCAAGGCCTCGGCGGCCAGCTTCGTGTTCGCGACGAGGGCGCGGCCGAACGGCCGGTCGCCGCCGATCGCCCCCGTGTTGAGGCCGATCCAGGCGCTCTGCGAGCCCTCGGCGTCGGGGCCGGCGGCGGCGGTGCCGCCGATGTCGCCGACGCCGATGCGGAGAACGAAGTCACGGTCGCGGCTGCTGTAGCCGCCGGCATACAGCGGATGCATGCGCGGGAAGCTGTGGAACGGCCAGTTCACGTCGCCCACTGGGACCTGCAGCAGTTCGGCCAGCTCGAGCACGGCCTGCTGCGCGCCGGCCTTGCTGATCTCGTCGCCGACGTGGATGATCGGCGCCTCGGCCTCGATCAGCATCCGCGCCACCGCCTCGATGTCCTCGTCCCGGGCCGGGATGTCGTCCGGGATGATGAAGGAGGCCCGGTCGTGGATCGCGGCGCTGATGCCCTTCGCCTCCAGGGCGTGGTTGGCCAGGGCCAGGTAGGTCGGGCCGCCGGGAGCAGTCGTCGCCACCTTGAAGGCCCGGCGGAGCATCACCGGGATCGAGCCGGGGTCGCGGGTCTCCCAGGACATCTTCGTGAACTGGCGGTTCACGTCCTTCTGGTCGAAGCCGGGCCTGGGCCCCAGCAGCAGGTTGTCGTCCTGCATCTCGTTGTCGAGCAGGCCGGCGGTGACGATCAGCGCCGAGCCGTCCCGGCTCGAGTTGTAGAGCTGACCGGCGGACTGCGCGGTACCTGCGATGACGTGGACGTTGACGAAGCCGGGTTCGCCGGAGGCCTTGTGGTAGCCATCGGCCATCGAGATGACGATGCCTTCGTGCAGCCCCATGATGAGCTGCATGCCCGGTCGGTCGAGGAAGGCGTCGAAGAATCCGACCTCGAACGAGCCGGGGTTCGTGAACAGGAATCGGGTGCCGGCCGCGGCCATCTGCTCGACCATCAGTTCGCCGCCGGTTCCGCGGGCCGTGCGGCTGCCGGAATCGGGATCGGCGTTCGCCGCGGCTGCCGCCGCGTTCGCCGTGGACTCGGCGATCGTGCCGGTCAGACCGAGCGCCGTCAGGGCCTGGATGAAGCCGCGGCGAGAGAGATCGTTGCGGAGGAAGCGGTAGACCAGGTCGTTCACGGTGGGCCTCCCTTGTCGTCAGGATGTGGTTGCGTCAGCGTAGCAGCCAGGCACGAGGCGCTCGGCAACGAAACGTCTTTCGCTGCTATGATCGCGCGCCCAACGAGACCGCCGCGGCGCCCGAAGCGGGCCTTCAGCACGATGGCGCGGCGATGGAGTCGACATGCCCAGAATCTGCCAGATCACCGGCAAGAAGCCGCTCAGCGGCCATAACATCTCCCACGCGCACAACGTCACGAACAAGTGGCAGCGGCCGAACATTCAGGCCAAGCGGCTGTACGTCCCCGAACTCAAGCGGACGATCAAGCTCAAGGTGTCGACGCGCGCCCTGCGGACGATCGACAAGAAGGGCCTGGTGACCTATCTCAAGAGTCAGGGCCTGACCCTGCGCGACGTCACGTAGGCGTTCAGGGTTCGGGATCGGCCTCCGGTTCCTCGGGTGACGAAGCGGGCGAGGCGGCTTCGCCGTCGTCGCGGGCGCCGAGGTACTCCGGCAGCTTGATGCCGACGTTCTTCGTCAGCTCGTGCAGGGGCGGAAGGGCGCCGATCAGGCCGGAGACGAAGTCCGCTGTCGCGGTCTTGCCGTTGTCGCCTCGTCCCGCGTCCCACACGGTCACGTTGTCGATCTTGAGGCCCGCGATCGCCTTGACCTGCTCCTCGACCAGCTTCGGGAGCTGCTCGGTGACCAGCAGCAGGGCGGCGTTGTCGGCGCCGCCGATCGCTTCGACGATCCGGTCGAAACCCTGGGCCTTCTTCGTCAGCACCGCTTCGATACCGGCGGCTTCGGCCTCCATCAGGGCGCGCAGGCCGCCGGCCTCGCCCTCCTTCAGTCGCCGGATGCGGTCCGCGTCGGCCGCCGTCAGCGACTGGATGCCGTCCGCCTCGCCCTTCTTCAGGCGACGGTTGCGTTCCGCTTCGGCCTCGGCCAGCGTGGCCATCTCTTCCTTCTTGATCTCGGCTGGCACGACGACATCGGCGCGCTGTGTGGCTTGTTCGCGGCTGGCGCGCGCGACCTCGGACTCTTCCTGGGCGGCGTATGCCTCCTGCAGCGCCTGCGCTGCCTTGACCTTCTCGGCGGCGGACGCGTCGCGCTCGGCCTCGGCCTCTTTCTTTCTTCGACTGGAGTCGGACTGGGCCACCCGCACGGCGGATTCGTTCTCGCCCTCCTGGGCGGTCGCCAGGGACTGGGCGACCTGGATGCGCCGGTCGCGCTCGGCGGCCGCGGCGCCGACCTCGCCGTCGCGTTCCTGCTCGGCGACCTTGACCTTCGCCTCGTTGATCGCCCGCGCGGCGGCCTCCTTGCCGAGCGCGTCGATGTAGCCGGACTCGTCCGTGATGTCCTGGATGTTCACGTTGATCAGCCGCAGGCCGACCTTCTTCAACTCGACCTCGACGCCGTTCGAGATGTTCTCGATCAGCTTGTCGCGGTCGGCGTTGATCTCCTCGATCGGCATCGTCGCCAGAACGACGCGCATCTGACCGAAGATGATGTCGCGCGCGAGCGCGGAGACGCGCTCCATCTGCATACCGAGCAGACGCTCGGCGGCGTTCTCCATCACGCCGGACTCGGTCGAGATGCCAACCGTGAACGTCGACGGGCAGTTGACGCGGATGTTCTGCTTCGAGAGCGCCCCGGTCAGGTTGATATCCATCGTCATCGGCTCGAGATCGAGGAACTGGTGGGCCTGCAGGATCGGGATGATGAAGGCGGCGCCGCCGTGGTAGCACCTCGCCGAGCCGGTGCCGCCGATCTTGCCGTAGACCACGAGGATGCGGTCCGACGGGCAGCGACGGTAGCGGTTCGAGAGCGAGAAGATGAGGATGAGGACCGCCGCCAGGGCGGACAGGATGAGGATGATGAGGTCCACGGATTGGTTCTCCTAACGGATTGCTATTGTTCTTGCCGATCTTGCCAGTGGCTGGCGCCGGATGCGGGCGAGAGGCCCGCGCTCCCAGGTTCGGCGTCGGCCTCAGCGGCCAGAGGCGCTACGAGCAGGGTGTTGGGATCGAGGATGTCGACCACGCGGATGCGGGTCAGGGTAGGCAGATCGGCATCGTGGCGCGTCATCGCGGCGACCGTCCGCAGCCTGCCCTGGACGAGGACTTCGACCTGGCCGGGCTTCCTGAGACTGGCGCCGATCGGCGTGTAGACCTTGCCCGCCACGCCGACCGCGTTCTGGTAGTCGACCGTGCCGCTGTGGCGCAAGCCCATCAGTACCCGCATGATCAGGAACAGGATGCCGGCAAAGAGGAGACCGACGACGGTGCCGCCGACCGACGCGGCCAGGGTCGAGTAACCGGCTCGCATCAACACGACGCCGGTCCAGCCGAAACCGGCCAGGAACCCGCTGACGGTGCGCATCGAGAGCAGGGAAGTGCCTTCTCCGTCGGCGGCGTCGAGAAGATCGTCGAGCCCGAAGACGGTGAGGACGACCTGGATCAGGAGGGCCAGGGCGGAGACGATGCCGAGCGTGTAGAAGACGCGGTACGCCCCTTCCAGTGACCCCCACCAGTTGCTGACTGCCTCCATCGCTCCCTTCTCCCTTCTACGTGGTTTCGGAGTCCATTGTTGATGCCGCTACGCTCCGCGCGCCGCCCGTTCGATGCCGCGCGCCTCATCGACCCGGAGCAGGAGCAGGCCGCCGACCAGGAAGAACACCAGAACCACCGCGATGCCGGCGCGCTGACCGTAGCCGGCGGTGATGAGACCCAGCAGCATCGGACCCAGGAACGCCGTCGCCTTGCCCGAAAAGGCGAAGAAGCCGAAGAACTCGGACTCGTAGCGCTTCGGCGCGAAGCGCCCCATCAGCGACCGGCTCGCGGACTGGTTGGGGCCCATGAACAGGCCCAGCACCAGCGCCGCGGCCCAGAACCAGGTCCGGTTCGGCGCCGCGACCGCGACCAGGGAGCAGACGAACAGGCCGACCAGGCTCCAGAGCACGGTGGTGCGGCCGCCCACCCGGTCGTCGACGAGGCCGAACAGGAACGCGCCGAGTCCGGCCGCCACGTTCAGGGCGATGCCGAACACGATCACCTCCGCCGTGTCCATGCCGAAGGTGCCCGCGGCGTAGACGCCGCCGAAGGCGAACACGGTGATCAGGCCGTCGTTGTAGATCAGACGCGCGACAAGGAAGCGGACGATGTCCTTGAAGTCGCGGATGCGGGTCAGGGTGCGGCGGAGATCCTGGAAAACGCTGCGAATGGAAGAGACCGCGCCGCCGGCGGACGTACCGGCGCGTGGCGCGACCTCATCGCGCAGAAGAATGAGCGCCGGAAGGCTGAAGAGCAGGAACCAAAGCCCTACCAGCAGGTTCGAGGCGCGGATGTTGAAGCCGTCCTCCGTGCTGAGCGGAAGCCAGGGCGCGCCGTCGCCCAGACCGATCAGCCCGAGCAACGCGACGACCAGGCAGACCAGGCCGCCGGCGTAGCCGAGTCCCCAGGCGTAGCCCGAGATCCGTCCGATCGTCCGGGGCGTCGACAACTGGGGGAGGAAGGAGTTGTAGAACACCATGCCGACCTCGAAACCGACGTTCGCGATCACGAACAGGACGAGAGCCGCGAGGACGGCGTTGCCGCTTCCCGGGACGATGAAGGTCAGCCAGGCGGTGGCGCCGACCGAGACCAGGGTGGCGACTACCAGGAAGCGGCGGCGAAGGCCCGAGCGGTCCGCCATCGCCCCCAGGACCGGTGCGATCAGCGCGATGATCAGGGAACTGATCGTGATCCCGCGTGACCACAGCGCGGTGCCCCGGTCCGCGTCCTCGGCGAAAGTCTGGGTGAAGTAGGTGGCGTAGACGAAGGTCACCACCAGGGTGGTGAAGGCGGAGTTGGCCCAGTCGTAGAGACACCAGGACGCCACCGCCCCGCGGCGAGCGGCGGGCCGCGATCCGCTGCCGTCGCTATCTAGAACGGTTCGTCCTCCCACCAGGGAAAGTACGACGGCATGTCCGAGCTGACTTTCATCGGAAACGCGGCCGGTCGCTTGTCGAGGAAGGAAGTGACCCCCTCTCTCGCATCGTCGCTCCTGCCGCGCGTGTAGATGCCCTTCGACTCGACCCGGTGCGCGGCCATCGGCGAGTCGGCGTCGAGCCCCTTCCACAGCATGTGCCGGGTAAGCGCAACCGACACGGGCGACGTGTTTGCGGCGATCTCCGAGGCGAGTTCGCAGGCCGCCGGCAGCAGCTCGTCGGGCGGCAGAACGCGGCTGACGAGACCGGCTTCGAGCGCTTCGGCGGCGGGAAAGACCCGGCCGGTCAGCGCCCACTCGGAGGCTCTGCCCATGCCGACCAGGCGGGGCAGAAAGTAGCTGCTGCACGCTTCGGGCACCATGCCGCGGCGGACGAAGACGAAGCCCATTCGCGCCTCGGTCGAGGCCAGCCGGATGTCCATCGGCAGGGTCATCGTGATCCCGATGCCGACCGCGGGGCCGTTGATCGCGGCGATGACCGGCTTGCGCACCTTGTAGATCGCCAGCGACAGAACGCCGCCGCCGTCGCGGTAGGTGTCGATGTTCGCCTCCGGACGGGAGAAGGTGTCGCCGCCGGAGGACAGATCGGCGCCGGCGCAGAAGCCGCGCCCTTCGCCGGTGACGATCACCGCGCGCACGGAATCGTCTCCATCGGCACGTTCGAGGGCGTCCATCATCTCGCGCATCATCTCGCCGTTGAAGGCGTTCAAGCGCTCGGGACGGTTCAGCGTGATCACCAGCACGCCATTGTCCGTCTCGTATCGGATCGCTTCGTAGGTGGGTTCCTGGGGCATCTCGTCGTTCCTACCTGTCTGTCTTCCGTTGGGTCTGCCCTGCCGCCGTTCCCGCAGCGGTCAAGCGGCGCCTGACACGCCGGGCACCGGGAAACGCAGGCAGAAGCGCTCGATGTCCTGCCGCATCGCGTCCAGCCGCTCGTCGTCGGTGTGTCGCCGCAATGCGTCAACGATCCACTCGGCTAGCAGCTTCATCTCGGCTTCTTCCATGCCACGCGTGGTTGCCGCGGGACTGCCGAGCCGGATGCCGCTGGGCCTGAGCGGCGGCCGGGGGTCGTCGGGGATCAGTTGCTTGTTGACCGTAATCGACACTTTGTCGAGGGTCTCCTCGGCGACCCGTCCGTCGATGCCGAAGCTCTTCTGGGTGTCGAGCACCATCATGTGGTTGTCGGTGCCGCCTGTCACCAGCTCGGCGTCCCGGTCGATCAGTTCCTCGGCCATCACCTTCGCGTTGGTCAGCACCTGCCGGGCGTAGACCGCGAACTCGGGCTCAAGCGCCTTGCCGAGGGTGATCGCCAGCGCCGCCACGGCGTTCATGTGGGGTCCGCCCTGGAGGCCGGGGAAGACCGCCTTGTCGATCTTCCGCCGGTGTTCGGCGCGGCACAGGATCAGGCCGCTGCGGGGCCCGCGCAGGGTCTTGTGGCCGGTCGTCGTCATCACGTCGAAACCGTGGTCCATCGGGTTGGACATCGCGTTGCCGGCGATCAGGCCGCCGATGTGCGATACGTCGGCCATCGTGAGCGCGCCGATGTCGTCCGCGATCCGCTTGAACTCGCGATAGTCGTAGTCCCGGGGATAGGACGAGTAGCCGCAGAGAATCATCTGCGGCCGGTGCTCGCGGGCCTGGGCGAGCATGGCGTCGAAGTCGATCGCGCCGGCATTGTCCGGATCCGTCTTGTAGCGGATGAAGTTGAACACGCGGCCCATGTGGGACACCGGCGCTCCGTGCGTCAGGTGGCCTCCGTGCGACAGGTCCATTGCCAGCACCGTGTCACCGGGGTCGAGGAACGCGAAGTAGGCCGCCTGGTTCATCGGTGAGCCGGACAGCGCCTGCACGTTCGCGTGCTCGGATCGGAACACCCGGCAGGCGCGCTCGATCGCAAGCCGTTCGACCGCGTCCGTGAACTCCTGCCCGCCGTAGTAGCGGCGGCCGGGGTAGCCCTCGGCGTACTTGTTGGTCAACACCGAGCCGTTCGCGGCGAACACCTCGGGGTAGGTGTAGTTCTCGGACGGAATCAGCTCGATGCCGCGCCGTTCGCGCTCTTCCTCGCCGACGATTGCCGCCCAGACGGCGGGATCGTTGCGCGCCAGCGCCTGCCGGTTCGCTTCCATTGCACTTGACTCAGGCCTGCGCCGGGCTCAGCTTGTCCCGAGTGACTACTGGACTGCCGCCCTGGCGGCCTCGAGCAGGACGGTTTCCGGTAGACGGACCTTGTAGTCCGGATTCACGTAGTGGAAAGCGATCCGGCCCTCGGTATCCAGCACGAAGACGGCAGGCACGGGCAGCATGTGGTGATCGTCCCCGGCGTACTCCTCGAGGTCGAGCCGGTAGGACTCCCGATACCGCCGGACAATCTCCTCGTCGCGGAAGGCGATCCCGAACGCCCGCGAGGCCTCCATGCCCCGGTCGGAGAGCAGCCGGTACTTCAGCTCGTTCTTGTCGACGGTGGCCTGCAGTTGGTCCGCGATATCGGGTGAGATGGCGAACAACTGGTAGCCGAGGTTGATCAGATCCTGCTCGATTTCTTGCAACTGACCCAGTTGCGTATTGCAGTACGGTCACCAGCCGCCGCGGTAGAAGATCAGGATCGTCGGCTTGGCCTGCGCCTCGGTGAGCAGATCGACTTCGCCGCCGTCGGCGGTGGGGAGTCGAACGTCCGGTACGGCGCTGCCAACCAGGAGCGGCCGAATGTCCTCTGCCGAGGCCGGAACGTCGGCGGCGGAAGCGGAAGAAACGGTAGCGCTGACAAGGGCCGCGCCGGCTAGGAAAGTCGTGGTTCGCATGGCGGGCAGAGTATCACGCAGGCCGGTGTCGAGAACCCTGGTTTGCTTCGCGCGCGGCTCTCCGCCGTTCGATGAGTTGCGACGATGCCGCCGCCCTCGGCGATCCTCTCCGGCCAGTGAACGATCAGCGGCGAGGCGATCCCGCCCTCGTGGACCCAGTCCTTGTACACGCGGGAGGGCGTGTTGCTGACGTGCGCCCAGTGCGGGCCGTAGCCGCTAAGATGCTGGTAGATTGGGGACGAGGGACTCTGGACGAGTCGCAGGTTCCCGGCTCAGCGACTCCTATTGATCGACGGCCCCTGTGAGTGGAGGCTCTCATGTCTTGTTTCTTGATGTCGCGCAGCGCGGCGCGGCGGATCGCCGGCATCCGTGGGCATCTCTTGGGTACAGCGCGAGCGGGTCTACTGGCGATGACGGCGATCATGCTGGTCGCGGCGCCGGTCCAGGGCCAACGCTTGTTGAGTCTGGTGTCGCAGGCGGCTCAGCCCGTATCTGCCGGCGCTCCGGACCTGCCGTTCGCTAACCCTTCGTTTGCCGCGCAAGTCGATCTGGACCTGCTTCGTAGCGGGCCACCGCGGCTGGAGTTGCCGACACCGGACGGCCGTGTGCTGGTTGCGGAGCGCAACGTGTTCGAGGATCGCGGCAGCGGAGACCTGATGTGGTCCGGCGGTCTACCGGGCGCAGGCTACGACAGCGTAGTCCTCACGTTGGAAGGTGGCCGCTTCGTGGGTTGGTTCCACGAGCCCGGGGGAGTGAGGTACCGGATCAGCGCCCGTCCTGACGGCGTCGGTCGCATGGAGTCCGGGTTCGCCCTGCCGGGTCGAGAGCCGGAGGCCGTCTGTGCGGTGGGCGCCGGCGCCGACCGGCAAGCACCGGTCGCTCCGGTGCGTATGGCTGGGGCGCTGTTCCACGATCCGCCCACGCGAGTGGGCGCCGCGCAGAGTCACGACGCGCTTGACATCGTTGTCGTCTACAACCCCGAGGCGGCGCGGAACTGGGCGAATCGCGGCGGCGCCCAAGCGGCGATCCAGAGCGCCGGCGACTACCTGAACATGGTTCTGCGAAATGGCCGCGTGGATGTGAGCGCGAACATCGTCCATAGCGCCCAGATTTCCGGCATCGATCGGGTGGGCAGGAATGGGAGTGGTCTGTACGGCGCCTCGATCATCGATCAGCTCGGCTTCCACGGGGAGGCGCTCCGACTGCGAAGAGAGCACAGAGCCGACCTGGTCCACCTGTTCACCGGTGAGTCTCCGTGGTTGTTCGAAGCCTGCGGCCAGCACTACGTCCTTAGTCGCGATCAGACCGCCGAAGACTTCTCGGAGTTGGCCTACGGATGGACGTCGAACGCGTGCTCGGGCGACGGACCGATCTTCGCCCACGAAGTGGGCCACGGTCTGGGCGCCCACCACGACCCGGCAAACGGCCCCCCTCCGGTGTTTGCGTTCAGGCCTTATGCCTTCGGTCACGGCAATCACGATCACATCCCGAACGTCGGCACGATCATGAGCTACACCGGCCAGGGCGAGCCGTACCTTTCGAGTGTCCGGGTCAAGCCCCAGGGTCGGGTCATCGGTGTCGCCGGCGAGCGCGAGAACGAACGCGCGCTGCAGGAGACGATTCACATCGGCGTCCATTACAGCGATTCGGTCGCTCGGCTGCCGCCGGACGCTCCGGCGGCGCCGACGAGTCTGCAGGTGGTGATGGAGAGCGAAACCTCGGTTCGGCTCAACTGGCAGGACAACGCGACGGACGAGGATGGCTATGAAGTGACGTTCTGGCGTCTAGGACAGGATGAGGCCACGAGGCCGTTGGAAGGTCGCACGACGGCGGTGGTCGACCTTCCCGTGGCCGATGCCGGTGCGCGGTACTTCTTCTGGGTCAATGCCGTAAGGGGCGAAACCGATTCCGCGAGGTCAAGCACCGTCACACTCGTGACTCCGGGCGCTGAGCCAGCGGCACCGTCCGGTCTCATGTGGCAACCGGTGCCTGTGGAGGATCCGGCCCGGATGGGAACGAACAGCGCGCGGGTGACCTGGGTGGACGACTCGGACGACGACGCCTACTTGTTCGAAGTACATCTGCTGTCTGACGGGCAGCTATTGCGGCGCAGTTACGTATCAGGGAACGCGGATTCGACCGTGATCTCGCGGCTGGCGCCCGGCCGCCGCTACCAGGTGCGCGTGTATGCCCTTGGTCCGGGGGGCATCTCCCGCAGCAGCGAGTTATTGGGTCTCCTGTCGCCCGCCGCGCCCGGCCCGAGGCCGGTCATGAACCTGACAGCGAGTGCCGATAGCGCCTCGTCGGTTCGTCTGACCTGGACCGACAACTCCGACGACGAACGCGGCTTCCGGGTCCTGGCCTTGGTCTCGGGCTGGTTCGGTCTGTTCGAGGCGGAAGCCGGCAGCGAGTCGATCGAGATCGATGGGCTCGCGCGCGGCGGCAGCTACGTCTTTTTTGTGTGGCCGTACAACGATGCGGGCCCTGGCGATCGCATCGGGGTCGCCCTGCCGCTGGAGACCGCCGGGCGAGGTCCCGCCGCGCCGACGAAGCTCCGCTGGGGTGTCTCTGGTGGCGTTGCCCGTCTCACCTGGGACGACAACTCGCGCGACGAGACGGGATTCGAGATTCAGTCGCGTCCCGACTACGAGACTCAGGACACCGTCGTCGTCGGGGGCGGCCGCTGGACCCGGGTGGCCATGGCGCCCACTGGCGCCAGATCGTTCGACTTGGATCGCAGCGAGGAAGTCGACTACCGCGTCTTTGCCTACAACGAGACCGGTTTCTCGAAGAGCAGCAACACGGTCAGAGGGAACCCGTTTCAGGACCCCGACCCGCCGCCGGCGGAGGACGGCCGGCTGACGGCGATTCCATCCGGCGAAACCTCGGTGGAGCTGTCCTGGACGGGCAGGTGGACTCGGGCGGCTCGGGGCACGCTCTCTATCGAGGCGCGAAACCCGGCCAGCGGCTGGGTCGAAGTGGCGGCTGCCGCCCCGACGCTCGGGAACACCGTTGTCACGGGTTTGGAGGCGGAGACGCCCTACACGTTCCGGCTTCGTGCCGGCCGGGCGGACTACTCCGAAGATGTCAGTGTGACGACCGGCGCCTTTGAGGGTGCTTGCCGGGAGGGCTCGGGGTACCTCTGTCTGCGAGACGGGCGCTTTGAAGTGCGGGTGCACTGGAGCAAGCCGGACAGCGTCGGTGAGTACGGCTTGGGCACGGCCGTGCCGGTGGATGTTTCGGACGAGTCCGGACTGTTCTGGTTCTTTGAACCGGAGAACATCGAGTTGGTGGTGAAGGTCCTGGACGGCCGGACATTCAATGACCGTTACTGGGTGTTCTTTGGCGCGTTGTCCGATGTTGAGTACTGGATCACCGTAAGAGATGCGGCGAGCGTTGGGTGGCAGACGTACCACAACCCGCCGAGGGAGGTGTGCGGGCAGAGGGACCTCGTAGCGTTCAGCGATGCGACCGTGAGGTCGGGCCGGCAGGCCGCCGGTGGGCTCGGTCCAGGTCTACCGGGTGTCGACCTGCTGCGGATGAACGCGGTGCCGCTCGACGTGAAAGGCATCGGCCGAGCGAGCCATGAAGGCGGTCACTGCGAGGCGGGTGACTATCGGCTGTGTCTCCTGGACGGCCGCTTTTCCGTTGAGGTCGGCTTCGTCGATCCGAACGGCGAGACCGGCCTTCAGGAGCCTGCGAAGGCGATCTCGTCGCTCGCCATGGAGAAGACCGGGTTCTTCTGGTTCTTCAGCCCCTCGAACATCGAGCTGGCTGTGAAGATGCTGGACGGCCGCGCCCTCAACAGCCACTTCTGGCTCCTCTATGGGGGCCTGTCGGATGTCGAGTACGAGATCACGGTCACGGACACGGTGACCGGCAGTGCCAAGCCCTATCGCAACGAAGCGGGAAGCATCTGCGGTGTGATCGATACAGAGGCCTTCTAGTCGACACCGACGCCTCTTCGAAGTCGCACGATCCCTCTACATTGACGATGGACGAGGACACGTACCGAGGCTTGATCGGCCGCTTCGCCACCGGCGTGACGGTGGTGACGACGAACGTCGGCGGCTGCCTTCACGGGATGACGGCGAATGCAGTCTGCTCGCTTTCGCTCGAGCCGCTTCAGCTACTCGTCTGCGTCGACCGAGAGTCGAACTGCTACGTGCAGATGCTGGAGGCGGGGGCTTTCGGCGTCAGCGTTCTCGCGGCCGACCAGGAGGGTATCTCGAACCGGTTTGCTCGCACCACAGAACCCACGGAAGGCTCGTTGCTGGGTGTCGACTACCGGCTCGGCAGTCTGGGTGAGCCCCTGATCGAGAACGCGCTCGTCCACCTGGAGTGCCGGGTCGCGGAGCGTATCTGTGGCGGCGACCACATCATCGTGATCGGTGACGTGGTGGCCGGTAGGCAGGTGCGGGATGCCGAACCGCTGCTCTTCTACGGCGGCCGCTACGCGAGATTGTCCGGTTGAGCTCGTCCGGGTCGGGCTGAACGTTGTCGTCAGGCCACCAGCGGACAGCTCGGGTCGAACGCCCGGTCGACCGCGGCCAGGTCGACGATCGCCTCTCTGATCACCTCGGGGGGCGTTGCGCCCTGCTCGATCCGACGCAGCCACTGCATCGCCGGGTTGCCCTGTTCGAGGATCTCCTCGATCGGGCCGAGAAGGGCGCCGAAGCCATGGCGGTGGGCGGTCTCGCGGGCGCTCTCGAGCATCGATGCGGCCCAGTCCCGGAACGTGACGGTGCTGCCGTCGACCCAGTTCGTGCCCTCCGCTTCGAGGCTCGCGGCGCCCGCGGCGCGTTCATTGGCGGCGGCGAGCTCTTCCAGCTCGCGCGACGACCGTCCGCGCAGGGGATCGAGTTTCGGCCGCTCCAGGACCTGCCACACCCGTGCCTCGTAGAGAGCGGTGACCGCCTGCAGGATGTCCGGTTCGCTGATCCGGTCGCAGATCCTGAGTTCCAGGCGATCCAGAACCCTGGGCGTCGCTGGTCCGTTCGGCCGGATGCCGAGCCAGAGGTGACGCCGATTCTGCATCGCGCCGGTCTCGAGCTGTTCGTCCATCCAGGTGGCGAACGATGCGGCGTCGGGGAAGAAGGGAACCCGCTCCGGGGTCAGGGGGAAGCGCAGCCAGCGCGCCGAGTGCTGCCCGGTGGTCTCGCCCGCCAGAAAGGGCGACGCCGCGGTCAGGGCGAGGAACAGCGAGGCCTCGAGCCGCAGGACCCGGTAGGCGCGCAGCAACTCCTCCGGGTCGTCTACGCCTAAGTTGATGTGCGTCGAAGCGGTGACGACACGGGTGCCGTAGGTGTCGCGGATGTAGCGGTAGTACGAGTTCGCCGGATCCGAGAGGTAGAAGGAGTCGGGATCGGCCAGGGCCAACGCGCCTCCCGGCACCAGGGTGCAGCCATGCTTTGCCTCCAGGTAGCGCCTGAGCGCGCACCGCTTCGCCATCAGGCGGTCGACGAGGACCTGGTAGTTGCGGTAGGGAGCGGTCGTGAACTCGACGTTGCGGCCGTCCGGCTCTGTTGTGTAGCCGTCCAGGGCGGCCTTCACGTGCGGCGAGAGCGGCAGCACGTGGCCGTCGGGGGTGCCGGTGTAGACCTCTTCCTCGAGGCCCTTCAGCAACTGACGATGCAACGAATGGTGGTCGGCGGTCATGGGTAACTCAGGCGCAGCACGGGCAGCTGCCAATCCGTGAAGCGCTGAGCGACGGAGGGGCCGCGGCGCCGGTTGAGGCGCGATTCTAGCAATTGCGGCAAAGACGTTATCGACGTTGCTACGATCGGCCTCATGGAGATACGGGGCAGGACGTGCGTCGTCACCGGCGGCGCGAGTGGCATCGGCAGGGCGCTTTGCTGCCGATTCGCGGCCGACGGCGTCAGGGGAGTCGTGGTCGCCGACCGCGACGGCGAGGGCGCCGCGGCGGTGGCGAGTGAGATCGGCGAAGGAGCAATCGCCGTGACCGTCGCCGTGGCGGTGGAGGAACAAGTGCAGGAGATGGTCGCGCAGGCCGAGGCGGCGTTCGGCGACATCGACCTGATGTTCTCCAACGCCGGTCCGCGAGCGCTCCGACGGGAGCGCTGCTACTGCTCTTCCGAGCCGCCGAGCAGGCTGGCGCCCAGGTGGGCGCTGGGCAGGAACAGGAGGATGCCGACGACCCAGAACCAGAGCGGGGACGGGATCGTGGCCATGTTGTAGATCCCGGCGATGAGAAAGAAGGCGCCGACGATCAGGGCCAACCGCCGCTTCGCCTGCCGCGCGATGCGCGCCGCCGTTCCGCCGCCAATGAACGCGCCGGCGGCCCAGGCGATGAGGACGAAGGCCATGTTCACGGCCGGAATGTCGCCCGGTTCGATCAACGCCCGGTCGGTCGGCACCCCTTCGGGCAGCGGAAGCAGCGTGGTCGCCGCGATCTGAACGATGCTGATCACGATGCCGCCGGCGATCAGGCCAGCGGGAACGGCGAGGACGATTCTCAGCATGCTTTTGGTAGTTCCATAGCCCCTGAGGTCCTCTGGCGACCCGCCGGATTCCGTGACGCTCGGGGCGAGTGAGAACTATACTGCCCGGCTCACGACTGGAGTCCGAGGAGTCTTGCCGATGAAGCTCGCCGTTGAGTTCCCGAGTGTGGTGTACAGGGAAGGGCCGGAGGCCGTCGCCCGTCTGGCCGGGGCGATGGACGAGATCGGTTTCGATCAACTGGACATCTTCGATCATGTGGTGATGGGCCACGACACCGAGGGCCGGGAGAGAAACCGCTACCCGGCCAAGATGCCGATCATGGAGGCGTTGGCCACCCTCGGATACATGGCGGCCTGCACCTCGCGCATCGGGCTCGGCACCGAGGTGCTGGTCCTGCCGCAGCGCGATCCGGTCTTGACCGCGAAGCAGGCGTCGACCCTGGATACGCTCTCCGGTGGCCGGCTGCGCCTGGGTCTCGGGGTCGGTTGGCAGGAATCCGAGTACGAGGCGATGGGGCAGGACTTCCACAACCGCGGGCGGCGCATGGACGAGGCGATCGCGGTGCTCCGCACCTGCTGGGGTCAGGACCCGATCGACTTCGAGGGTGAGTTCTACCGCGTGGAGGCGATGGCGATGGAGCCGAAGCCGCCGCGCGGAGCGGACATACCGGTCTGGATCGGAGGCCACAGCGAGGCGGCGTTTCGCCGTGCAGGCCGGTTCGGCGACGGCTGGATGGGTGTCGCCTCGAAAGAGCTGTTCGAGAACGGAGATCAGGCCATCGCCTCGATCCGCGGCTACGCGGAGAAGGCCGGTCGCGATCCAGAGGCGCTCGAGTTCCAGGCCCAGGTCTCGCCGCCGCCGCGACCGGGGAACGAGGGCGACCGCACCTTCTACACCGAGCCGGACCGCGTCGCCGCGGCGGCCGCGAAGCTGTGCGAGTTGGGGTTCGACGGTGTGGCGCTCAACCTGACCGGCCTCTTCCTGGCCGGGGCCCGCAGCGTCGATGCGATGATCGACGGCGCGGGCGCCCTCCACGACAAGCTGCGGGCCGAGCTGGGCTAGGCCGACTCGTCCCGGTTGCGGCGCCACTGCCGGTAGGCGCCGATCATCAGCCAGGCGCCGGCCGCGAGCAAGCCGAGGGGCCAGAACTCCCACACGCGGTCGATGTCGTAGCCGAACGTGTGGTCGAGCAGGGCCAGGAAGCCGATGACGAACAGGCCGGCGCCGGCCAGGAGGCCGAGCTGGCCGTTGGCGGGCGGCTTCGGGGTGTCCTGCAGACCCAGGTCGGTACCGTGGCCGAGTTCGATCAGGGTGGCCTGCCGGTAGGCGTCGATGATGTTGAAGAGCCACACGAAGGCCACGACCATGCCCATCACCCCCTCCTCGGTGGCGAGGTAGATGGAGCCGACCGCGAGCAGGAAGAGCACGATGCCCCGCTGGTAGAGGCCGTTGTAGATGTGGCCAAGTCCGGGGAAGAGGGCGAGGATCACGCTCACGACGTGGCGGGCGGTGAGGCTTCCCTGGGCGGGCGCCGGCGGCGGCGGTTCTGGGGGCGGCGCCGCCTGCCCGGAGGCGTCCTGCGGCGGTGGAGGCGGCGGAGCGTCCGCTACCGGGGCGGGCTCATGGCCGGCAGTCTCCGTGCCCTCGGTCTGCGACGGGTCCTGTTCGTGCTCGACGTTCATGCGGAACTCCTCTCCTGGTGGGTCTGCGTGCGGTTTCGAGTCGTTGGCGGTGGTTTGTCGTCGCTGCCGGAATCGCTGAGCGGCCATAGACCGGCCAGCTCACGGAAGGCCCCGGACGACGAGTCGACGGCGCCCTGGAACCAGGCCCGGACGCGGTCGGTGGGAAGATCCAGCGGTTCGGCGAAGAACCCGGCCGGGCGCCAGAGTCCCTGGAGGGCGCCAAGGCGCCGGCTCAGGCCCGCCTGCACCGATGCACCGGCGTCCGCAGCCGGTTCGAGCAGGTGCTCGCCGGCCGCCGCGCCCAGGTTCGTCGCGGCCGTGCGGCCCGCGGCGACCGGGTCGCCGAGGACGAGGGTGAGGGCGACCGCGAGCAGGTAGCTGGCGGCGAGTGCCATGCCGGTTCCGGGTAGGTTGGCGAAGACCGCGGACCGGCGAGCCGGGCTGCGCGCGGGGATCTCGCGGAGCCGCTGCATCAGGGCCGGCGACGGTTCGAGTTCGGACCAGACCAGCGATTCCAGCTCCGGGGCGCGCGCCTCGCCGTCGCGGTCGTAGGAAGCGCCGACAGCGATCTCGAGCAGCCCGGCGCGGAGTTCGTCGGAGATCGGGAGGTCGGCGCCGAGTTCGCCGATGCCTGGCATCCGTTCCAGGGGCGCCGTTCCCGGACGGGTATCCGTGTGCTGGCGCTCGCTGCTCACTTGTAGGCCCCGCTGCGGGTCGGAGTGGGATCGCCAAGGGCTCGCCGCCTGCGGTCGATCCGGCGCATGAGCTCCAGACGCGCGCGCCTCAGGCGGGACTTCATCGTTCCCTCGGGCAGGTCGAGGAAGGCGCAGATGTCGGCGTAGCTCAAGCCCTGCAGATCCCGCAGCATGAGGATCTCGGCGAACGCCTCCGGCATCTTCTCGAGCGTCTGGTAGACCATGCGCAGCCGTTCGCGCCGTTCGGCGCGTGCCGCAGTGTCCATGCCGCCGGCCTGGTGCTTCAACAACTCCTCTGAGACGACCACGGTCCGTCGCTCGGTGCGTGTCCGGCGGTAGTGGTCGACGCACAGGTTCCGCGACAGCCGAAGCGTCCAGCCGGCGAGCGGCACGTCGCCCCGGTAGCGGCCGAGGTTGCGGTAGAGCTTCAGGAAGATCTCCTGGGTCAGGTCCTCGGCCTCCGCGGTGTTGCCGGCGAACTGGAAGGCGATGTTGTAGATGCGGCGGCCGTAGCGTTCGATCAGTTCGGTCCAGGCGTCGGCATGGCCGGCAGCGGCCCGCCGGGCCAGGAACAGGTCGGGATTCGGGCCCGGAGTTTGTGGCGAAGTCGTCATCGGGGTCTGTTCAGGAAGACGTATGCCGGCACGCCCGGGTTGCATCTGCGCGCCCGATGACGGGCGGACGGATCGCGCCACGCGGGTGGCAACCACGCGGATGCTGCATAATCCCGGTCCGCCGGGCGCCGGGCGCTTCGGCGGAATCGCCATGCCGGAACGACGACGCATCCTGGTCACGAGCGGCCTGCCCTACGCCAACGGTCCGATCCACATGGGCCATCTGGTGGAGGCGGTCCAGACGGACATCTGGTGCCGCGTGCAACGGATGCGCGGTCACGAGTGCTACTACGTCTGCGCCGAGGACGCGCACGGCACGCCGATCATGCTTCGCGCCGAGCGGGAAGGAATCACGCCGGAGGAACTCATCGTCCGGCTGGCGGACGAGCATCTGGAGGACTACAGAGCGTTCCAGGTTCACTTCGACAATTTCTACACGACCCACTCTCCGGAGAACCGGGAACTGGTGGAGGGCATCTACGGCCGTCTGCGCGACCGGGGTTCCATCGACCGCCGGACGGTGCGGCAGTTCTACGACCCGGAACGAGAGATGTTCCTGCCGGACCGCTTCGTCAAGGGTGCCTGCCCGCGGTGCGGGTCGAAGGACCAGAACGGCGACAGTTGCGACGAATGCGGCTCGACCTACACGCCGGCGGACCTGATCGACCCGCGCTCGATCGTCACCGGCGCGCTGCCGGTCGAGCGGGAGTCCGAGCACTTCTTCCTGCGCCTCTCCGACTACCGGGAACTGCTCCTGGAGTGGGTCGGGGACGGCCGCCTGCAGGCCGAGGTCGTCAACAAGCTCCGCGAGTGGTTCGACGACGGACTGCGGGACTGGGACATCTCGCGCGACGCGCCGTACTTCGGCTTCGAGATCCCGGACGCGCCGAACAAGTACTTCTACGTCTGGGTCGACGCGCCTATCGGCTACATGGCGAGCTTCCGCCAGTTCTGCGACCGCCGGGGCATCGCCTTCGACGACTTCTGGGGTCCGGACAGCGACGCCGAGCTGTACCACTTCATCGGCAAGGACATCCTCTACTTCCACTGCCTGTTCTGGCCGGCCATGCTTCACGGCGGCGGCTACCGGACGCCGTCCTCGGTCTTCGTTCACGGCTTCCTGACCGTCGACGGCGCCAAGATGTCCAAGTCGCGCGGCACGTTCGTGATGGCGCGCACGTACCTGGAGCATCTCGATCCGGAGGCGTTCCGCTACTACATCGCCGCGAAGTTCAGCAAGGGCCTCGCCGACATCGACATCAACCTCGAGGACTTCGTTCTGCGCGTCAACTCGGATCTGGTCGGCAAGGTGGTCAACATCGCCAGCCGCTGCGCCGGGTTCCTGCACCGTCAGTCAGGCGGCCGGATGGCGGCGTCGCTGGACGCCCCCGAACTCGCGGCGGCGGCCGCCTCCCAGGCGGAGGAGATTGCGGAACTCTACGAGGGCCGCGACTACAACCGGGCCCTGCGGCGTGTCATCGCCATGGCGGACCGGGCGAACCGCTACATCGACGACCGGCGACCCTGGGAACTGGCGCGTGATCCGGAGCGCGCCGCCGAGGTCCAGACGGTGTGCACCACGGGCATCGAGCTGTTCCGTCAGTTGATCGTCTATCTCAAGCCGGTCGTGCCGACGATCGCGGCCCGGGCGGAGAGCTTTCTGGGCATCGACCCGCTGGTCTGGGATGATGTCCACACGCCCCTGGTGGACCACAAGATCCTGCCCTTCAAGCCCCTGATCACCCGGGTGCAGCCGGAGCATGTGGCCGCGATGATCGCCGCCTCGGGTGAGGGCGACGCCGGGTGAGGGCATGACGACCGCCGGCAACAAAGCGGTCGTCCCCGACCGGCAGGATTCCGCTAAAGCGGTCGTCCCCGACCGGCAGGAGAAAGCGGTAGTTCCCGACCGGCCGGCGCCCGCGGTCTCGGCAGATCGTCTGACCAAGGTCTACAAGATCTACGACACTCCATGGGGCCGGTTGCGGGAGGCGGTGCTGAGGCGCCCCGCGCACCGGCCGTTCCGGGCTCTCAGTGACGTCAGCTTCGCACTGCCCCCAGGCGAGGGTCTCGGCATCGTGGGGGAGAATGGCGCCGGCAAGAGCACGCTGCTCAAGATCGTCGCCGGCGTGACGCGGCCGACTTCGGGTGAACTCGCGATCCGGGGAAGGGTCGCCTCGATCCTGGAACTCGGCTCGGGCTTTCACCACGAGTTCACGGGACGCCAGAACATCCGGCTCAGCGCGGCGATAGTCGGTCTCGACGAGCGGGAGCTGCGCGAGCGCACACGGGACATCATCGAGTTCAGCGAACTCGGCGCCGCGATCGATCAGCCGGTCCGTTCGTACTCGACCGGCATGACCATGCGGCTCGGCTTCTCGATCGCGGTCCAGGTCGAGCCGGACATTCTGGTCGTCGACGAGGCGCTCTCGGTCGGCGACGGCTACTTCCAGAAGAAGTGCATGGACCGCCTGCAGAGGTTCATGGCGGACGGCGGCACACTGCTGTTCTGCTCCCACGCGATGTACTACGTCACCGCGTTCTGCCAGCAGGCGCTGTGGCTGCGCGGCGGCGAAGTGGCGGGGGCGGGGCCTGCGCTCGGCGTGGTCGGCGAGTACGAGCGGTTTCTGATGGCGAAGACCGGCGAGAGCGCCGAGGCGGAAGAGGAGACGACCGATGATCCGGCGGCGACCGCGGCGCGGATCGTCGCGATCCGGCCGCTCCGCGGCGAGGCGCACAAGCGTGCCTCGGAGTCCTGGGCTCTGGAGGTCGAATGGGAGAGTCGGGACGACGATCTCGGTTTCCACCTGGCGGTCGGACTCGACACCGCGGACGGCGTACAGGTCTGCGCGTTCACCACCCAGCGCGCCGGACTCGCCCCGATGACCGGCGCCGGCCTTCACCGCGCCGTGGTCCGCGTGCCGCGGTTGCCGATGACCAAGGGCGACTACTCCGCCTGCGTCTTCCTGCTGGACGAAGAGTCCCTGCACGTCTACGACCGCAAGGTGGAGGCGAACGTGCTGGAGATCGAGGCGAAGCGCTTCGAACCCAGCCTGTTCGAGGTCGGGCATGAGTGGGAGATCGATGGATGAAGCTGCTGGTGACCCGGCCGATTCCCGAGCAGGCGGTGACGCGGTTGCGCGCCGAGCCGGGCCTGGAGACGACCGTGCTCGAAGAGGACGTTGCCATGGACCGCACGGTGCTGCTCGAAGCGGCCGCGGGCGCGGACGTGATCCTGGCCCTGCTCACCGAGCGCATGGACGCGGAACTCTTCGATCGGTCGCCGAACCTGCGCATGGTGGCGAACATGGCGGTCGGCTTCGACAACGTCGACATCGACGCGGCGGCTGCGCGCGGAATCCGGGTCACGAACACGCCGGGAGTGCTCGACGGCGCCACCGCGGACCTGGCGATGGCGCTGCTGCTGGCGGCTGCACGGCGGCTGCCGGAGGCCGAGCGTTTCCTGCGCGCCGGCCGCTACCGGCGCTGGGGACCGATGCTCCTGTGTGGCCAGGAGGTCCACGGCCGCACGCTCGGCATCCTCGGTATGGGCCGTATCGGCGAGGCGGTCGCCCGCCGCGCGCAGCTCGGGTTCGGCATGGAGATTCTCTACTGGGACGAACGGGGCCGCCCGGACCTGGAGGAGGAACTCGGGGTCCGCAGAACCGATCTCGACACGCTCCTCGGCGCCGCGGACTTCGTCTCCATCCACTTGCCGCTGACCGAGGGCACTGCCGGGCTGATCGACGCCGAACGGCTCGCGCAGATGAAGCCGACCGCTGTGCTCGTCAACACGGCCCGCGGGCCGATCGTCGACGAAGCGGCACTGTCCGCGGCGCTCCGCTCAGGCGCCATCTGGGCCGCCGGCCTGGACGTCTTCGAACGCGAACCGGAAGTTCACCCGGAGCTCCTTGGGCTCGACAACGCGGTCCTGCTGCCGCACATCGCGAGCGCCTCGATCCCGACCCGTCTGGCCATGGCCGAACTCGCCGTGGACAACGTCCTGGCGCTTCACCGGGGCGAGGATCCGCCGACGCCGGTCGTCCGCGGGACACGCTAGCGGCGTGATTCCACTGGCGGCAGCGCTCGCGGCGCCGATCCTGGGCGCGGCGTTCTACGGATTGCTGCATCACCGATCGGGGGCGACCCGGGTGGTGGACGGGCTGGTGTACCTGGCGGTACCCATCCTCGTGGCGGTGCAGGTGTTTCCGCATTCCTTGAACACCGAGGACCTGTTGAGCTTGGTGGCGGTGGCTCTCGGCGCCGGCCTCTACTTCGTCCTCGAGCGGATGTCGAGGGTGCTTGCCGCGCAGGCGGACAATCTCGCGATCCTGGTTGCTCTCTCGGGGCTGGTGTTACACGCGCTCCTGGAGGGTGCTGCGCTGGCGCCAGGTATGGATCAGTCAGACGCGTTCTTCGTCTTCGCCGTCGTGCTGCACCGGTTTCCGGTTGGCCTGGTGGTCTGGTGGTTGATCCGTCCGCGGCACGGGGGAGCGGCGGCTTTGGTAGGGGTCGGGGCGATCGTTGCGGCGACCCTGACGGGTGCTGCCGGAGGGAGTCTGTTGGCGTCGCCCTCGAACGGCATGGGCCTGGACCTGTTCCAGGCGTTCGTGGCCGGTTCCCTGTTGCACGTCGTCTTCCACCAGGGCCGGAGTGATCACCGGCACGAGGACGGCGGTCCCTAACTTCGGAACGAGCGGGCGACACGGAAGCCCGTGTCGTCGGCCGCGAAGTCGGTGGATTCGCGCTTCCGTAGGCCGCAGTGAAGTTCAGCAGCTTCAAGCCGGAAGGAACCGCCGCAGAGCGATCGGTGGCGTTCGTCGTCGTCCGGGTCGGAGGCGACCCATTCCCAGACACTGCCCAGCATGCCGTGGAGGCCGAAATCGTTTGCAGCCAGGTGCTCGGGCGGCTGGACAAGCCCGTCCGAGTTGCCGGCGTGCCAGCAACATCGGTCGATCGACTCCGGTGTGGTGTTCCAGGAGGGAACCTCGTTGGCCACGGAAGTGCCTCGGCAGGCATAGCGCCACTCGACTTCGGTCGGCAGCCGCATCGGTTTGCGGGAGACCTCTGCGTACCACCGGCAGTAGGCGTCGGCCTGCCGCCAGCTCACCCCGACGGCGAGGTCGCGGTCGCCCGCTGACAGCGGTGGCCGCTGGTAGTCCGGGTCGAAGGCCTCGAACTGTTCGTTCGTGACCGGCCACTTGCTGAGGTAGAAGGGCTCGACCGGCGCCGGGCGCCCCTCGGTCTCGATCTCGCCACCCGGGATCAACCACAGGATGGTGCGCGGAACGTGGGCGTAGGAGCGGGGCAGCGGGCGGCGCTCGGTGCTGGCCACGGGGCTACCTGAGTCAGGACGGTCGGCCGAACACCTTGGGCGTCGGCATCCGGGCACGGATCGCGTCGAGTTCCTCGACGGTCACGGTCGAAATGCCGTTCTTGCGGCAGTGGGACTCCACCGAGCGGACGACCATGCCGCGGACAAAGGCCGGCACCCGCTTCATCCGCGCTTCCGCCTCGGGTTCCCAGGCGATGCTGGTCGAGGTGTCCTCGCCGTAGCGGGAAAGGGACGCGAGCCCGGTTCGGTCCCCGAGCGCCGCGAGTTGCTGCGGCGAGAAGGACCCGGGGTCGTGGGTGCACAGCGGATCTTCCGCCATGAGGTCGCCGGTCATGCCGTAGGCGCGGGCGCGGCAGCCGCCGCAGACCGACTGCAGCTCGCAGGAACCGCACCGGCCGCCGAGGTCCTTGCGGCGCCGGATGTCCTGGAACAGCTCGGAGTCGTTCCAGACCGCGGACAGCGTCGAACGCTTCAGGTTGCCGCCGAAGACGGGCAGGTACGGGCAAGGGGTGACGTCGCCGTTCGGGCGGATCCCCATGTAGTGGGTGCCGGCCGGGCAGCCGCCGGCGCCGCCGTCGAAGGCCTTGAGGAAGGGCGAGTCGGGATCGCCGGACAGCAGTTGACGAACGTAGTGGGGCGCGCACTTCGCGTTGACCACCATGCGGCCGCGGTAGTCGCGCTGAATCTGTTCCAGGGAGGCGAGGACGTCGTCGTAGTCGGACGGCGAGAGGTCGGACACGAACTGGCCGCGGCCCGTGGGCACCAGGAAGTACAGGTTCCAGACCCGGGCCTGGAGCTCGGTATAGGCGAACGCGGCGATCTCCTCCAGTTCCCCGCGGTTGTGTGCCCCGGCGGTGGTCTGGATGATGAAGGGAAGGCTGGCTGCGGCCAGGTGTTTGGCGCCGTCGACCGTGTTCTGCCAGGCGCCGCGCACGCGGCGGAAACCGTCGTGGACCGACGGATCCAGCGCGTCCAGCGACAGGGCGAGACCGCGGACTCCTTCGCCGGCCAGGATGCGGGCCAGGTTCTCGGTGATCCGGACGCCGTTGCTGCCGACCACGACCCACAGCTCGCGCTCCGCGGCGTAGCGGACGATGTCGAGGATGTCGCGCCGCAGCAGCGGTTCGCCGCCGGTGAGGATGACCAGGGCCTCGGGCGCGAACTCGCAGATGTCGTCGATCACCTTCCGGCACTGGTCGGTGGAGAGTTCCGAGCGATCGGCGAAGTTGGCGGTCTCGACCAGGGGCTTGCCGCCGGCGTCGAGGTAGCAGTGTTCGCAGGCCAGGTTGCAGCGGTACGTCAGGTTCCAGGAGATGACGTAGGGGCGGGCGAACGCCGCCGGCACGGCGCTCGTCGGTCGCTCCAAGGGTGACAGGGTCATGGCGAGAGCCTCGTGCGCACTCGATCAGGCAATGCCGAAGAAGGAGCGGGCCCGCTCCAGCACCGCCGCGTCGACCTCCTCGTAGCCATGGTCGAGAGCGAACTTCTCGATTCCGGCGACCGCCGAAGTGCGCACGATGTCCGGGATGTTCGCCAACCGCTCGCGGGCCTCGGCGGTCCAGGGGATGCCTCCTGATTCACCGTTGCCGGTAGCGCCGCCGCTGCCGGCCGAGTCGGTCCCGGTAGTCGGCATGCCCATCTCGGCCAGCATGCCCGTGAAGGGACACTTCGATGACGTGGCCCCGGCCTCGGTGCCGGTCTCGGGGCCGATCCGTACGCCGAGCGATCCGACCACCTGGGTCTCGTGGGGATTGGTCATCATGGCCATCTCGGCGGAGCAGGAAGGGCAGGCATAGACCAGAGCCACGGAACCGCCATCGGGGCCCAGGGCGTGCTTCAGCTTCATCTGTTCGTCGCAGGGTACGCAGAGGAACTTCATTCTTTGGTCTCTGTCGGTGGGAATTAGGTTGGCTTGGTGGGGATCAGGTTGGCCGATCAGAATCAGGTGCTTGGTCCGATTCAGGTTGGCTTGGCGAGGCGGCTCAGGATCGAAGCGGCTGCCTCCTCGATCGCGCGGATGACCGGTCCTGGGGCCAGGTCCGCTTCACCGGCATCGGAGGCCGCAGCCAGACGCGGGTCGAACGGTACCTTAGCCAGGCAGGGGAGTCCAAGCTCGGGCGCTTCGCCGGCGGCGCCATCGAACAGCGGGCGGACCCCTTCGCACGTTCCGCAGTAGTAGCCGCTCATGTTCTCGATGTACCCGAGCACCTCGTTCGGCGTCGTGCCGAGCGCCGCCGCCGAGCGCGCGACGACCCCGCGGGCCAGCGCGGCAGGAATCGTGACGAGCACGAAGCGTGCGGTCGGCCCCAGGACCTCGGCGTACTGCAGGGTGCGCTCGGCGCCGGGCGGCAGGTCGACCAGCAGGAAGTCGAGACGACCCCAGTCCACCAGGCCGAGCAACTGCTGGAACAGGTTGAACTCGCGGGTTGCGCGCCACACGTGGGAGTCGCCCTTCGCGACGCTCTCGAACTCGAGGTGCTCCGATGCGGGTACCATGGAGCCCACCGACAGGACGCCCAGACCGTCAGGCGTGCGCGGCAGGGCCATGCCCCGATCGCCAGGCAGCAGCGGAACCTGTTCCAGTCCGGCCAACCGGGCCTGGCAGGGACCGTTCAGGTCGGCGTCGAGGATCGCGCACCGGCAGCCGGCGCGCCCGAGCGCCAGGGCGAGCTGCATGGTCAGCGTGCTCTTGCCCACGCCTCCCTTGCCGGAACCGATCGCGACCACGTGATCGATGCCGGCCATGGCCTCGGCGATGCGCTCACGCTGCTGGAGAACCTGCCCGAGAACGTCGGAACCGCCGTCTCCGGCGACGTCGAAGTAGGTCTTCATGGCCCGCGGATGCATTCGAGAAGGCCGGTTCGTCCAGCCAGCGAGCGGGCCGCGGCGCGAAGCCGCCCGCGGCGGCCGAGTTCCGGATAGGCCGCGCGCTGAAAGATGAGCCCATCGTTCACGATCCAGGGGCGGCTGCGACCGAAGGCGTGACGATGCCTCTTCATGTAGACGAGTTCGAAACCGTTCTTCGCCAGCAGGCCGATCAACTCCTGGGGACGGATTCCAAACTGCCAGTACCAATGGTTGTCCCGCTCCAGCCGTCCGTCTTCGTCACGTTGGTGATGCTTGTCAAACCACGCCTCCAGCCGGGCGCGCGTGTTCCAATCGTCTTCCCAAACGTAGACATTCCTGTAGTACCAGTCGAGGCCGCGATCGACGAACCGTATGGTTCGTGCAGTCTTCAACCAGTTCTGATTGAAGACAATCAGAACGTTCGTGTGCGGCAGCCAGTTCAGCAGGAACCTGTCCCAGTCCGGCTTGACCTGGTGCAGCAGGATGTCGTACATGATGAGGGCATCGACCTCGCCGACCGCGTCGAGCGCCTGCTGCGATCCGAGGAGGGCCTCGACGAGTTCCACTCTTGGATGTTCCTTCGCGCGCTCCCGGGTCAGAGGAGTCAGGTTGCCGTCGACGATCACCGCTCTCTCCAGCTCGTTTCCGCAGAGTTCGGCGGCGTGGAACGTGTAGGCGCCATCGACGCCCCAGCAGGCGCCAAGGTCGGCGAAAGACCGGAAGTCGGCGAGCTCGAAGGCCGTCTCGAGCAGTTCGAGTTTCTCCGGTTTGGGCTGAACCTCGGACTGCGCTCCGATTGGCGTTTCTTCGGCGGAATGAGCGGACATGATGGGCAGCGTAACAGTCACGACCGGGCCGCGTCGCTTTCGTATCGGAGGGTCTTCCGCGTCGCCTGGAAGCCGCAGTCTTCGAGCCGATCCGCCAATGGTTCGGCGGGGTGCACCCGCGGCAGGTAGAGCGGTCGTTTGGAATCGTTGGCGGCGAAGGCGAGGAGGGGTCCAAGAAGCGCGGGCACCGGCCGCTTGCCGCCGATCGCGAGGATCTCGCAGGCTGTGGAGTCGGCAGGCAGGGCGCCGGCCGACGTGGGAGGCAGCGGGCGGGCGATGAACGGCAGGGGGTCGTCGGCGTTCCGGACGCCCCGGTAGAGAAGATAGGCCTCGAAGCCGCGGTCGGTGGCGATGCCGACGCCCAGTGCTCGCTCCCGCAGGTTGCGGATCGTCTGAGCGGAGCGCTGCCAGCAACGGTTCCGCTCCGAGACATCGGCGAACTCGGCGCCGGCGGTGATCTCCGTCGGTGCAACAGTCCCGACCAGGGCGAGGAAGGGGCTGGCGGCAGGGCTTTCGCCTGTGTGGAGGTAGTCGATCAGGGTTTGCCGTTCAGCGAAACCGCAGGCGTTGAGGAAACGGTGGGCGGCGACGGCTTCCGCCGGAACTTCGACGAGCATGCGGGTCGGCTCGAGGATCGCCATCTTCTGGCTGAGCGAGGTCATCATGTGGCGGGCATGGCCCTGCCGGCGGTGTTCGGGGTGGACCGCGATGTGGAGCACGAGGTTGGCCGTGGGCGCCCTCTTCGCTGCGATCAGGACGCCGATCGGGTCGGATCCTGCGAACGCGACCATGCAACTGCTGGTCCAGAGGTTGATCTCCCTGGCGAGCCGCTTCATGTGGTCGACTGTGAGCCGCCACGGGACGGCGCCGGGTCCCACGTTGCAGCGGTGGAAGGCCTCGACGATCAGGGGAACGTCGTCGGAGCGGCAGAAGCGGTACGCGGACACCGGCCTACTCGGACTGCGGACCGGCAGGCGCCCCGAGCGCGGCCGCCGTGGGGGTCGCGCCATCCGGGTTCGTTGCGTTCTGCGGTGCAGCCTCCTGGCCGAGCAGATCGTCCAGCTTGAACACGGCGGCCGGCGGAGAAAGCGGAACTCAGGCTTCCGGTTCGCCGGCCTTGCGCTTCTCGTCAAGTGCCGACATCAGGCCGACCTCGTTCAGGTAAGCGCCGGCCTTCGCGTCCTTCGCCGCCTCGACCTGTGCCTCGCTCGCGCCGGCTTCGGCGAGAGCGGAGAAGGGACACCGGCCGGCGGCCGTCGCGGCCTTCGTCTCGGCCTCCGCGACCTCGGTCGCCTGGGTTCCTTCGCCCTTGCCGATCTCGTAGGCGGCGATCATCTGCTCCATCAGCTCGCGGCCGAGCTCGATGCCCTCTTCGACCGTCTTGATCCCGATCCGCGAGATGTGCTTCTCACGGGCCACCAACTCGACACGCTCCTGGGTCCGGTCCCGCATGAAGCCGGCGGGAACCCGGAGGATGCGGGAGGTCGCTTCGGCCGTCCACTCGTAGCTCGAGAGCATCGGCACCCGGTCGGCGTCGCGGGCGATGAGCTTCCGCTCGTCGGCCGCCTCGGACGCGCCGTTGCCGGCCGTCTCGGCCGCCTGCTCACGGGCCTCGATCGTCACCGGCTCACCGGTCTCGTCCTCGATCAGCGCGCGGGCGAACTCGAAGGTGACGGTCGGCAGCTTGCTCATCCGCGCCTTCTTCTCGATCCGGGCCTTGGCGCGGCGGCGCCGGTAGGCGTCCTCGATCGTCTTGAGGGCCAGACGGGCGTCCGCGGTCCACTTCAGCTTGCGGCCGTCGTAGGTCGTCTCGACCTCGAAACCGCCCTCCATCTCGGCGATCCGGTCCAGCATCTCCTCCGTGATCTGCTCGAACGATTCGCTGCCGCAGACGCCGCAGCGGACCGGATCCGGCTCGGCCGAGGTCACGCCGCACTTGCGGCAGATGAAGGTGGGCCGGCTGCGCGCGAGCTCCAGGGCGACCTGCTCGGCCAGCGCCTCCGTCTCGCGTGCCGTGTACTTCGGCATGTAGCGGTCCATCGCCTCGTCCAGCACGTCGCTCGAGATCACGCTGTGTCCCTGCTCGACTGCCAGCCGGTAGAGCGCGGTGCGGGCGATCCCGCGGACCTGCTCGGGGACGCGCTCGAAGCGCTCCTCGGCCTCGGGCGTCCAGCGGATGCTCTCCTCGGCCTTGACGTCGAGTTCGGGGTACTCGAGACGGGTGGTCAGCAGGAGGTCGCAGGGGCAGGAACGGAGCAGGTTCTCGGCGTTGCTGCCGAGGCCGGTCTCGCTCTCGTCGCTATGCACGCCGACGCGGCCGATCACGAGCATCCAGGGATCGATCTTCCGGGCGTGGTCGAGGACCTTCTGGAACGCCTTGCCGTCGAGCAGGCTCTTCGTCAGCTCGACGCCGACCCCGGTTGCCATCGTCTCGGCGACGTCCAGGTGCGACTGGTAGATCTGCGCCAAGCCGGTGTCGATGATCTCCTCGTGGAGCTGGTTCTGCTCCTCGAAGCGGAAGATCTTCGCGGCGCGCTCCGTCAGCACGTTGACCACGCCCTTGAACACGGAGTAATGGAGGTACGGATCGTAGACCGAGATCGCCTCGACCTTCTTGCCGAAGCGCTTCGCCAGGTCGATGGCGGTCATCAGGGCGCCGAAGGACTGGGGCGAACCGTCGACTCCGACCAGGATCGTGTCGCGGCCGTCGGCCTTGTCGTGGTGGCCGTTGCCGTTGGTCGCCGTGCCGTTGCTCTTCGAAGGCAGGCGCTTGATCACCAGCACGTCCTTGTCGGCGGTGCGGGCGACCCGCTCGCAGACCGAGCCGATCTGCGTGTCGCGGACGCGGCCGATGCCCATCACGCCGAGCACGGTCAGGTCGTAACCGGACTCGCGGATGTCGCGCACGATCTCGACGTGGTGCTTGCCGTCCATCATCTTCGGCTCGAACTCGAGGTCGGCTTCGTCGCAGACCGCCTTCATCGGCTCGAGGTAGCTCTCCGAGATGAGCTCCAGCCCCATCGTGATCAGGGAGTCGTGGATCTTCCGCTGGCGGTCGAGTTCCGTCTCCTCGAGGTACTCGTCCGGCAGCGTGTACTCCATCTGCTTGAAGCGGTAGTCGTGCATGCTGGCCGCGTAGACGTGGCAGCCGACCATCCTGGAGTCGAACTTCCGGCCCAGTTCGACCGCGGAGGCGATCGCCTGGTTGGAGTAGTCCGAGTTGTCGAGCGGGACGTAGATCGTCTTGTACATGGCGGTTTCTCTTGAGTTGGGCTCAGGTGGTGTCCGAGAGAGGAGAGTAGTCCGAGAGAGGAGAAGTGGTCTTCCGAGATGTGGGGCTATCGATGCCGGAATGGGCTGCGGTCAGACGGCGGTGGCCTCGGTACCCGCGAGGGCGGTCTCGTCGCCGGCCGATGCCTGGTTCGCGCGTCGGCGGACCAGGAACACGACGAGCAATTCGATCACAAGCACGATGAAGGCGGCGCGCAGCACCGGGATCGTCGCTGCCTGCCTCACGCTGGGTTCGGTGTAGACGTAGAACCAGGACGACAGGGCGCGCTTGTTGCCGCGTTCCCGGTTGAAGCCGTCCCAGACGCTGAAGGCGATCGGGGTGTACTGCTGCTCGGCGAAGCTGACGCCGGCGCGCGACGCGCGCCGGCGCTTGGTTGTCACCGTCCACTCGCCCTGGTCGTAGGAGGTCACGGCCTCGACGATGTCGGCCTCGGTCGGCTCGATCGCGTCGCTGCCGCGACCGCGGAAGGTGTCCGCGACGCCATAGGTCAGGTTGACGAACCAGAGGTCGACGGGGTTCGAGCTGTCGCCGAACAGGAAGTACGGTTTGAGCTGGGGGGTGTCCTCGGGCGCGAGCGAGGCCGGGAACTGGAGCGCCACCGCATCCGAGAACTCGGCGCCGTCGCTGCCGGCGTCGTCGCCGCCGCCAAAGAAGTCGTCGTCCGTGCCGAAGAAGTCGTCGGCGCTGTCGTCCTCGGGCTCCTCCTCGACGCCGAAGAAGCCGCCGTCCCCTCCGTCACTGTCTCCCGAGTCGATGTCGTTGTCCTCGTCCCACATCGGTACTTCGAGGGCCGGACTGTTCCGGCCGGTGTTGTCGGCGCGCAGGTCGTTCCAACGCACACGGAAGGCGATCTCGCCGCGGTTGTAGACGGCCTGAGCCTCGATCGAGGTCACGGACGGATAGAAGTTGCGACCCGGTTCGGTGATCTGCCCGACCAGGGGGAAGCGGGTCATCGGCGCGGTCTCGAACAGGGCGTCGAGCGCTTCCGCGTCCTGCAGGTCGATCGCCTCCTCGGTCCAGGCAGCGGTGATCAGGGTGCCGTAGCCGGAGTCGTCTCCGTCGCCCAGGAAGTACACGTAGTTCACCAGGTGCTGGCGGTCCTCCACTTCCAGCGAGTCGGCGTACGACGGCATCGGGGTGCCGTTCAGCCCGGTGGAGAAGGTGCGGTAGATGTCCTCCTTGGTCGGACCGCCGCGGAACGTCCAGCGTTGGGTCAGGTCGGCGATCTTGATGGGATCGCCCTTGTCGTTGACCAGGGTCGGTGCCGAAGAGCCGTCGCCGCGACCGACGTCGCCGTGGCATGCGCCGCAAGCCTGCTCCTCGTACAACTGCCGGCCACGGGCGATCGACTCCTCGGTCGACTCGAGCGGCCGGGGAATGTCGATGGGCTCACCGTAGCGGTCCGGGTTCTCGAAGTCGGGCGAGAAGGACTTGATGTAGTAGATGACGTTGTCGATTTCGGTGCTCGTCAGGTTGGGCCAGCCCGGCATCGACGTGTAGGGGAGGCCGATTTCGATCGCGCGGCGCAGGTCGTCGTCCGTGGGAAGCATCCCGTTCGGCGTGGTGCGGAACTTGTACTTGCCGGACGTGAAGTCGCGCGGCTTCGGCTTGACCCGTAGTGTGGCGTGGCCGTTGCCGTCGCCGGTGTCACCGTGGCACTGGCCGCAGTACTTGTCGTAGACCACCTTGCCGGCCGCTCGCTGTTCCTCGGTGCCGAGGTCGACCTGGGCGGCCAGGGGCGCGGCCAGCAGGGCGGCGCCCACGGCTACGGACGGTACGGCCGCGAGAATGTGACGCACGGACATCAGTGCTGCCCCGGGACGCGTGGCTCGTAGGCGGCGAAGCGGATGGAATGACCCGACATCAGTGCTGCCCCAGCGCGCGCGGCTCGTAGCCGTTGAAGTCGTAGAGGAACAGGTTGACGTCCCACATCTCCTCGGTGGTCAGGAACAGCTCCCACGCGGGCATGGCGCTGTCCCAGGGAGTGCCTCCCGCGGGAAGACCGGGTCCCCCCTTGGCGATCCGCCAGTGAACAAAGGAGGACTGCAGGATCGGCAAGGTGCCGACGTCGTTGAAGTTGCTGGGCACCGGGTTCAGGCCGTGGGCGAACATGCCGTCGCCGCCCATGCCGTCGCCGTGGCACCAGAAGCAGTTCTCGTAGTAGACGCGGCGGCCGTTCTCCAGGTGCTCCTCGTACGCTTCCGGGTCGTCCTCGTGAAGATCGGTGTACGGGTTGTCGGCGGTCGCCATGTCGATCGTCTCGTCGTGGACGGTGATCTCCGCGGGCGGAGGCGGATGAACCTCGCGCCCGAAACCGGGCGCCTCGAGCGGAACATTCATGTCCGCGTAGACGTTGTAGGCGGCCAGGGCCGGCAGCGCCACGAGTACCGCGGCCAGAAGCGGCCGGCGCCGCGGTTCAAGGATGAGCCGCACGATCGGCCCGACGGTCTCGGACAGGCGCTCGCGGCTCGACGAGGCGTAGCAGACCAGAGCGAGCGTAGCGATCCCGAGGTAGATCGTCGCCACCGACTGCGGGATCGGTACGGCGAAGCCGAACTTGAAGAAGGCCCACAGCGCGATCCAACTGAAGAGCAGCCAGGTGAGTGTGTTCGCCCGGCGCCAGATCAGCACGCCGGCGACCGCGGCCAGGCCAAGAAGAACCGGTAGGTTGAGTCCCCACATGATCGAGTCAGTTCCGTGAAGGTTCGGGGGCCGGGTGGCTGCCCACCAGGGAGCAGTCACTCTTCAGAACGGAGGGGTGCCGATAGTTGTTCCTCATGATTTCAGAAGTTTCTGAAAACTCGGTTCAATAGCCCAGATCCGTATCCAGGGTGACGGTCGGGGCGCCGCCCTGGCTTTGCAGCCAAGCGATGACGGCCTTCATTTCATCGTCGCTGAAACTGATTGGAGGTTCGTTCATCTTCTGCATTCCCTGGGCGAAGCCGGGAACGAGGAACGCGTCGGGATCGTACAGCGATTGCGCCAGGTACTCGATGTCGGAATACCCTTCGATGCGGCTGCCGGCCCGCGAGCCGACGCCGTCGAGTGCCGGAGCGCGGACCTCGTTGTGACAGTCCATGCATATGCCCTTGCCGTTGACCAGCTCGCGGCCGACCTCAATCAGGTCTTCGGTCGTCATCTCCGCGCTGATCAGCACCGGCGGCGGGGGATGCACCTCCTTCTGGGGCACGATCTGGCCCAGGTACATGTAGAAGGCCGTGGTGCCCAACACCAGGAGGACCATCTTGAGCGGCATCGGGACGTTCAGCTTCATGCCGTCTGCCCCTCCTTGAGCCGGCCGCCGCCTTCAGTGGCGGTCTTCGGCTGCCACGGCTTCTTGCCGGCGAGGCTGCTGAGCCAGAAGACGACGCCGATCAGGCCGAAGAAGATGAGAACGGTGACCGAGACGACCTGGGTGGCGAAGCCGAGGGTGGGCGTATAGGCGTCCGGGGAGGTGTCGAGGACGACGCCGTACACGTGCCATTCCTGTCGCAGGCCGGAGCGGACGTAGCCCATCAGCCCCATCAGCCAGGTGAAGCTGAGCGCGATGAAGATCAGCGCGTACTGCGAGATCGCGGGCATCTTGCCCCATTGCGTCTCGCCGGACCGCTTGGCGTTTCGGTACAGAGGCAGGTCGATGATGGTGATCACGGCCATCGCCGCGAGCACCGAGTAGACCTGGGGTATTGCGAATCGGACTCGCGTTGCGGCGTCGACTTGGTAGCCGTAGACGCCGAAGAAGATGACCAGCGCGGCGGTAGCGGCGAAGACCACCACCTGGGCGCGGCTCAGGAGCTGCCTCCGCGGGTGAATCGACTGCTTGCCGGTCCGCCGGTAGAGCAGGAAGCTCATGTAGGTCGACAGGATCAGGATGTTGACCGCCGTGTTCTTGGCCGACATCTGGCCCAGGACGTCGAGCTGCGGGTGGCTGCTGCCGCCCATGGCGGCGATCTCGGAAACGGACGAGATCGCATAGCGCGGCGTTGCCCAGACGGCGAAGCAGAGAGCGATCGCGATCAGCAGCCACTTGATGAACTTCTGAAAGTGGGCTGTGCCCTCGATCCGGCCCATCCCCAGCCACAGGTAGTAGTTCGCGCCCAGGAACAGGTTGCCGATCAGAGCCGCCTGGAGGACGAAGAGCCAGGAGAAGGTGCCGCCCATCATCTGGATACCCAGGGTCTGGCTGTAGGCGTAGATCTCGCTTGCCAGGTAGTAGCCGGCGAAGGGCAGGGGCAGGAAGGCGATGATGGCGACGAAGTTGCCGATGTAGCCCATCCAGTCGAAGTGGGCCTTCTCCTCGTCGGTCTTCGCTTGGAGGTAGCGGAAGGCGGCGTAGGCGGCGGCAATCGAGCCGCCGAAGGCGACATTGGCGATGATCCGGTGGATGTTGATCGGCATCCAGGTGAAGTTGAAGAACGCGTCCCGGAGGCTCAGCAGGGCGCCGCTTTCCGAGACGGCGGAGACGAAGTCCGGGATGCCGTCGCCGTCCACGTCCTCCCGCTTGCCGGGCGACATCATGAAGGTCAGCCAGGCATTGGCGATGAACATGATCGCGGTGCCGACCACGTTCAGCATGAAACCGAGGAACAGGTGCATCTTCGGCCCGAACTTGCCCCAGCCGTAGTAGTAGCTGTAGAGGAACAGCGCCTCCAGGAAGAACAGCAGGACGTACGGCAGGAACGTCGGCGAGAAGATGTGCATCAGGTAGTTCGTGAACTTCGGGTAGAGGATGATCAGCCCGAAGGTCAGGAACGCGCCGAAGGTGGCGGTCATCGAGAACGAGACGCTGAGCAGCTTCGTGAACTCGTACGCCAGCTTGTCGTAGCGCTCCTCCTTGGTGACGTAGCCGACGAACTCGATGATGAAGGCGAACAGCGGCACCGCGAGCACGAAGGCGGCGAACAGCAGGTGGAGCTGCGCCAGCACCCATACCGTGACCCGGCTGCCGACGAACGGAACCTCGCGGTACTCGGCCTCCACGTAGGGCCTGGCCTTCGCCTCCGCTTCGTCAGCGGCCTGCTCGTCGGCGATGCCCTGCTGACGCGGGGTCGGTTCGGCCTCGCCCACCGCTTCCTCGGCCGCCACCTGACGCTCCGGCTGGCGGTACTCGTTGTCCACCAGGAAGCCGCCCAGGCGCACCGTGACGATCACCGCCACGAAGGCGAGAACGCCGATACCGAAGAGGATCTTGTTTCTGCTCACTGGCTCTCCACCCCGAGCGCGTTACTGGCGGGCTTCCCGCTCCGCCTGCATCGTCCGGCGTTCTTCCTGCAACTCGCGGACGTAGGCGACGACCGCCCAGCGATCCTCGGCTCCAAGCGGATAGCGATAGCCCGCCATCAGCCCGGAACCGTTGGTGATGACATCGTAGAGGCGGCCGTCGTTGTAGCCGGCGATCCGCTCGTCGTGAAGCGAGGCTGTGGGTGTGCTGGCCCGTTCGAACAGGATGCCCTGGCCGGTGCCGCGTTCGTCGTGGCAGGGCTGACAGTAGATCGTGTAGCGGTTCCTGCCCCGGGCCAGGATCTCGCCGGTGACCGGGATCGGCGAACTCTCGAGGAAGTAGCCTTCGTCGTCGCGACCGAAGCCGAGGCGGTGGTCGATGTCGAGCTGACCGCGGGCCACGGTGCCGGCGACCGGCTGGCGCATCGCCATCCCGTCGTAGAAGAAGCCGCTCGCCTCCTGGGGGTCGTATCGCTCCTGGTAGTCCATGTTCGGGTTCAGGTGGATGGGCGGATACGGCGAGGGCATGCCCCGGCAGCCGAGCAGGAGCAGCACCGCCGCCGGAGCTGCAAGCGAGAGCCGTGCGAGGCGACCTGGGCGCTGGCGCGGGAAGCGCATCAGTGCGCGTCCTCGCCGTGGCCCCCGTCGTCGCCCGCGCCGTGGTCTTCGACCGGCGGCGGGGCGGGCACGATCTCGCGGTTCGCCGCGATCTCCCTATTCGGATGGCGGATCTTCGCCAGGTAGGTGGTCCGCGGCTTCGTGTGCAGATCGTCGAGCAGGTTGTAGTTGCGGGGGCTCGCCTTCGCTTCCACGACCTGGCTTGCCGCGTCCGTGATGTCGCCGAAGCGGATCGCCTCGGCCGGGCAGGCCTGCTGGCAGGCGGTGACGACATCGCCGTCAGCCAGAGGTCGGCCGTCCTGCTTCGCGTCGACCTTGGCGCGGCTGATCCGCTGCACGCAGTAGGTGCACTTCTCCATGACTCCGCGAGAACGCACCGTGACGTCCGGGTTCTTGCCCAGGTGCATCACTTCGGGGGTGTCCTTGGTGAAGTTGAAGTAGTTGAAGCGCCTGACCTTGTACGGGCAGTTGTTCGAGCAGTAGCGGGTGCCGATGCAGCGGTTGTAGACCATCGCGTTCAGCCCCTCGTCATCGTGGACGGTGGCGGAGACGGGGCAGACCTGTTCGCAGGGCGCGTTCTCGCACTGCATGCAGGGCACCGGCTGGAAGTTGGTCTGCGGATCGTGGGGCAGATCGTCGACGAGGCCGTCGCGTTCGCCCTCGGAGGAGAAGTAGCGGTCGATGCGCAGCCAGTGCATCTCCCGGCCTTCCATCACCTGTTCCTTGCCGACGATCGGAATGTTGTTCTCGCTCTGGCAGGCGATGACGCAGGCGTTGCAGCCCGTGCAGGCGTTCAGATCGATCGTCATGCCCCACTGGGGCGAGTCCTTGTAGGTCCACTCGTCCCACATCGAGTTCTCGTGCGGCTTCTCGCTGTGGGCGGTGGCGAAGTCGGGGTGCTCCTCGAAATAGTCGAGGGCCGCTTCCTTGACGATGCTGCGGCCCTCCATCGAGTGATGGTCCTGGGTTTGCGCCAAGGCGTACGAACCGCCGCTGGCCCGCAAGGCGCAGCGGCCGACGTGGAGGGCGTCCGAGGTGCGCAGCAGGTAGGCGTTCCTGCCCGGGTTGTGATCCTCGTCGTTGGCGCTGCTGGCGATTCGGCCGGGGAAGTCGCGGCCGTAGCCAAGGTCGATCGTTACCGTGTGGTCGGCCTGGCCGGGCACCTGCCACACCGGCAGATCGAGTTCCCGTTCGCCGCAGGCGACGGTGACCAGGTCCTCGTTCTCCAGGCCGAGGGCGCTGGCGGTGGCCGGGCTGATCAGGGCCGCGTTGTCCCAGGTCAGCTTGGTGATCGGGTCGGGCAGCTCCTGGAGCCAGCCGTTGTTCGCGAAGCGTCCGTCGTAGACCGCCGCGGAGCAGCGGAAGACGACCTCCAGCTCTTCGCCATCGACGACCGCCTTGGCCGCGTCGCCGGCGGCCTGGACCGCGGCGGCGCAGTCTTCGGGCGCAACGGTTGCCAGCTCGGCAGCGGGCGCGGCGCTGCCGTCCTGCACGCCGTCATGGAGCACCCGGCGCCAGGCGACTTCGAACTCGGAGAGAGCGACGGGAACCGGCAGCGACATGGGATCGACGGGCGGGGCGTCCGCCTCCTCGCTGCCGTCTCCTGCCGCGGCCTCGGCGTCTTCCGCCACCGACGCCTCGGCCCCGGCGCCGTCGTCGAGGGGCAGCCCGAGCAGTTCGGACCAGGTCTCGCGGACCAGGTCACGGCCGTCCCGCGCCTCGCCCAGGGCGGCCAGCGCCAGTACCTCGACGACGCTCCTGGCGCCGTAGAGGGGCTCGATCAGGGGCTGCACCACGCTGGCTGTGCCGTCGGTGGCGCGGGCGTCGCCCCAGCTCTCGAGGTAGTGGGCGAGCGGCACGTGCCAACGCGCGGACAGGCTCGTCTCGTCGCGGTGGGTACCGACATGGATGACCGCGCCCGCGCTGTTCAGATTGTCGAGCGCGGCGGCGAAGTCGAGGTCGGCGGGAGCGCTGTAGGCCGGGTTCGCCTCTAGGATGAGAAGGCGGTCGACGGCGCCTTCGTTCATCGCCGCCACCAGGGCGGCCAGGTCGTCGTCGCTCGAACTGCCGCTGTCCGGCGTTTGGTGGTAGGTCACCGTACCGCCGACGTTGCCGAGCGCCGAGTTCAGTGCGTAGACCGCCGCGTGGACCTCCGCCGGCTGGCGATCGCCGGCGACGATCAGGCCGGCGCCGCGATGATCGACCAGATCCTTAGCGACCGCCTGCACCCAGACGTCGTCGATGTCCGCGGCCGGCGCGCCGCCGTCCAGCGACAGTTCCAGGCCGTGTGCGGCGAGGGCATATCCCAGCGCGGCCACGAAGGCGGCGACCCGGCCGCTCTGAACCCGCAGCCGGTGGTCCGCGTTGGCGGACGTGACCGAGTGAACGCCGTCGACGGCGTAGTGCCGGAGCATCTCCGCGGCACCGTTGTCGCCTACGCGCCGAGCCTCGGCGTAGCCACGCAGATTGCGGACGCTGTCGCCCTCCGTGCTCAGGAGGTCGGAGTCCAGGGAGAGCAGGACCTGCGCCCGATCCAGGTGGTAGAGAGCATGGTAGTGGTCGCCGGCCGCCGATTCGAGGCCGCGGTCGGCGTTCTCGTCGCTCACCGGTTGCCAGGTCACCCAGCGGGCCTGGGGATAGCGCTCGAGCAGCGCCGACTTGAGCCGGAGCAGGGTCGGCGAAGAGGACGGCTCAGCGAGGATCGCCAGACCGGCGCCGTCGGCGGCGGGAGCGAGGTCGCCCTCGGTCCAGGCGGCGACGAAGTCGTCCCAGGACGACGCCTGGTCGCCGAATCGCACCGTCTTGGCGCGGTCCGGGTCGTACAGGTCGAGGATCGAGGACTGCGCCCAGACGCTCGAGGCGCCGCCGGAAGACGGATGGAGTTCGTTCCCCTCGACCTTCGTCGGCCTGCCCTCGTGGCTCTCCATGACCACGCCGAGGGCCCGGTTGCCGAACGGCATCGTGGTGGCGTAGGCCAGCGGGATGCCGGGGACCATGCCTTCCGGCGCGTCGACGTAGGGAACGATGTGTTCCACCGGACGCCGGATGACGTCGCAGCCGGCCAGGCCGGCCAGGGAGGCGGTGGAACCGAGCATCGCGAGGACGCTGCGCCGGCTGAGGCCGTCCTGGAGCAGTTCGGGCGGCGCCTCGGAGGCGCCTTCCGGAAACTCCCGGTGCAGGAAGTCGGTTGCCCGTGCATCGCCCTGCACCTGTTCCAGGCTGCGCCAGTAGGTCTTTGCCGGCGGCTGGCCGTTGCCTGCGCTCATCGATGGCACCCCGTGCAGTCCTCGGGCGGCGCAAGAGCGCGTTCCGCGATCGCCTGTTCGGCGAAGGCTTCGTGATCGCCGGTGGGCGTCCACTCCATGTCGGTGACCGCGTCGAGCGGTCGCAGGTGCGGTCCCGGATCGCGGTGGCAGTCGAGGCACCAACTCATGCTCAGGGGCGCCGCCTGGGCCACGACCTCCATCTCATGGACGGGACCGTGGCAGGACTTGCAGCCGACGCCGGCGCCGACATGGACGCTGTGATTGAAGAACGCGTAGTCGGGCAGGTTGTGGACCCGTACCCAGCGCATCGGTCGGCCCTGGTCCGCGCTCTTGCGGATCGGCGCCAGGAGTTCGCTCTCTCTCGCCGCGACGTGGTGGCAGTTCATGCACACCTGGGTGGGAGGGAGCGTCGACACCGCGGACTCCTCGACCGAGGCGTGGCAGTAGCGGCAGTCGAGGCCGAGCTCGCCGACGTGCAGCTTGTGGCTGTAGGGCACCGGCTGCGCCGGCCGGTAGCCGACATCGGTGTACTCGGGCGAGCCGTAGTACCAGATGGCGCCCACCGCCGCGGCGCCCGCGATCGGCAGAGCGGCCGCCAAGTACAGCGGCGCCTTGAGAGTCCACTTGGGGAAGACTTGAGCCAAAACTCCGTACCCGGAATGCAGCGAATGCAGGGTAGGAAGCCCCTGCCCGATCCGAGGTCGCGCGCAGTGTACAGCGTGCCTTCAAGGCGGTCAAAGGATGGTGTCGAGATAGTGTCGGGGCGTGTTCGGAGAGGGTTCCAAGAGGTCGGACGAAGCGGGGATTCCACCCCGTCGCCGGCTCCTCAATCCCTGGTTTCTGGCGGCGCTCGCGGGTGTGGTACTCATCCCGGCGCTGCGGCCCCTGCTCCGTATGGAGCCCGATCCGCCGCCGGTTCTGCGGCAGTTGCCCGAATGGCGGCTGGTGGACCAGGACGGCGGGGCTTTCGGCAGCGCCGATCTTGCAGGCGAGGTCTACGTCGCCTCCTTCGTGTTCACTCGCTGCGCGACGGTCTGTCCGCGGCTGACCGCAGAACTCAGCCGGTTGGAGCGCCGCTACCGGGAGGAGGGCGTCGAGGGCGTGCGGCTGGTCAGCTTCTCGGTCGACCCCGAATACGACAAGCCCGAACGGCTTCGCGACTACGCGGCAAGCCGCGGCCTGGACCTGGAACGATGGCGCCTGGTGACCGGGGACGAACAGGAGGTGCGCTCCGTCGTGGTCTCTGGCTTCGCCCTGCCCATGGGTGAGCGCATCGATCTCGCCGGCGGCCTGGTCGACGTGGCGCACGCGGCGCGGCTGGTTCTGGTGGACCGCGGCGGTGGCGTCCGCGGCTACTACGGCTCGGACGAGGTCGGCCTCGACGAGGTCTTCCACCGCACGCGGCAGCTCCTGGCGGAGTAGGCGCGGGACATCGGAGGGAACGGGCCGGGCCCAAGTAGACGCCGGCCTGTGGCCGGCGCGCTCTACCTGGCCGCCTGCGGCGGCAGCGGGCCAGAACCCGGGTGGCGCGATCCGCGCCACCCGTGAACCAGTCCGTGCGCCCGTCATCGGGCGCACGGAAGGCAGGCCCGCGCACCCAGTCGGCCCGTTCCCTCCGATGTCCCGGTGGCGGTCAGGCTTCGGTTCGGGGCGCCATCCCCTGAATCCACTCGCGGATGAGGGCCACGGCCTCGGTGTCGACGAGTCCGCGGCCGAGTTCGGGCATCATGATGCCGGGGTGGGTCGATTCGAGCCGGTAGACAAGGATCGATTCGTCGGGACTGCCGGGCACGACGCCGTAGAGGCGGTCGCCGGTGCCCTGGCCGGCCGCGACCGGATGCTTGTAGACCCCGAGCCGGGTCCGGTCGTCATGCTCCGCGCGGAGATCGAGGCCCGACGTGCGTCCGCTGCCCTTGAGGTTGTGGCAGTGGGCGCAGTTGACGTCGAGCCAGGTGCGGGCGCGTTCGCCGACGCTGCCGGTCGAGGGCTCGTTCCAGACCGGCGCCCGGGGCGCCTCGGCCGGCGGCGGGGCGCCCTCGAGGAAGCCGATGCGGCGCCAGCGGGCGAGCTGATTCTCGGCGCGGCCGGGACCGCCGCCTTCGGCGGCATGGACGAACTCCCGGTTCAACTGGCCGGCACGTGGGCCGATCGGCAGCATGTGCTCGCCGTCCGTGCGGTGGCAGGTCTTGCACTGGTTCGTGTTGGGCACCCGGTAGGTGTGTTCGACGGTCCGGCCGCTGCTATCGACCCAGGAAACGTCGAGGGGTCCGCCGACGATCGCCAGTTCCGCCTCGGTCTGTTCTTCGTTCCAGATGTAGGGAAGGCCCACCCAGCCGCCTTCTTCGTGAATGAGCAGCCGGGTCTCGAGCAGCCGTACGCCGGCCGCCTTCGCGCGGAAGTCGGCGGGGTAGGCGAACGTCTTCGCGATCACCGTGCCGATGGGAAACTCGAACGGTCCCGCAGCGCGGTACTGCGCCGGCTGAAGGGCGCCGTCCGGGGCGGTAGGGAGCCGGACGAAGCGGAACTTCAGCGTGTAGTCGGAGAAGAGAGGCGTGTTCAGGTCGTAGGGTTCGACTCCAGGGGCAGGCGTCTGGGTCGAACCGTCGCCCGCGAAGAGATCCCAGGCCGCCAGCGTCTGCGGATAGCGGTCGAATGGGCCGCCTCCGGGCGGAGAATCACCGCTCGAACAGCCGGCTGCCGCCAGCAGGGCGACCGCCGGGACGAGCAGCGCCTTCATCAGGGACTGCCGGCGCCCGTCACGACGCCGAGATCGACCGGCTGCGGAACCGCCGGCAACGCCCCCTGGTAGGGGCCGAGATCGGTGGTCACGTTCGGCTGACCGCCCGCGAACACGGATCCGAGATCGAGGTTCACGAAGTCCGCGTCCCCGTTGTTCTCGATGTACAGGCGGAGTTCGTCCGGCACCGCGCCCTCGACCAGCTTGTCCGGGTTCGTCATGCCGTCCCACACGATGTCCGGGAAGGCGCCTCCGGCGAGGGCGACGAACGCGTCCGCGAAGGCGCCGTTCGGGCTCTCCCCGCCGCCGACGAACTCGTTGTCGTGGATGTAGACGCCTTCGGTGTAGGGGTCGTAGCCGGGGTCGTTGTAGGTGCGCCCGGTGGAGAGGTACGAGATCACCGCCAGGTTCGAGTTCTGGTTGTTGTGGATCCGGTTTCCGAACAGTTCGACGTTGTCGCTGGCCATGACGATGACCCCCGAGCCGGCCGGAATCGTGGAGACGATCGCTCCCTCCTTGCCGAAGTTGGGCAGGTTGTTGTCGGCGATCTCGTTGTCGTAGACGCGCGCGTCGCGGCCGTCCTTGACGGGAAGCTCGGGGAGGGAGAAGACGAGCAGGCCGCCGGTGTTGCCGTGGGCCCGGTTTTGGTAGACGTCCGCTCCGGTGGTGTTCTCGATCTCGATGCCCGCCACGTTCTCCCAGACCTCGTTGCGCCGGACGACGACGTTGGCGGACTGGCCGACGTAGATGCCGGCGTCCGAGGCGCCGCGCACGCGGCTGTCCTCGATCAGCACGTTGGTCACCTGGACCGGGTAGAGACCGTAGGCGCCGTTGTTCGTGTCCGGTCCGTTCGTCCACTCGACGCGCACGCTGCGGAAGGCGGCGCCGGTGGTGCCCTCGACCTTGATGCCGTCGCCGCGCGTGTTCTCGACCGCGAGGCTCTCGACCGTGAAGTCGTCGGCCGTCACCAGGACCCCCTCGCCGCCGGTGCCCGGCGCCTGCGCGGCGAAGTCGAGGATCGTCTCGTCCATGCCCTGGCCGCGCAGCGTCACGCCCTCGACGTCGAGGGACAGGGTGGCGTCGAACTCGAAACGGCCCGCGCCCAGTTCGATGACCGCACCGGGCTCGGCGACAAGCAGCGCCTCCTGCAACGTCTTGTGGTCGTTGGCGCCAGGGTGGAGAGGCCCGTCCTGTTCGGCGCAGGCGACCAGAGCGAGCGCGGCGGCGGCCACGCAGAGATGCTGTTTCTTCATGGGTTGGGAGGGTCTCCGGTTGGTCGTTGGCGGTCGTCGAAGAGTGTCGAAGCGACCGTCAGAGTGGCGCGGGCGCCGGTTGTGCCGGGGCTGCGCGCCGGCTCGATCATGCCATCATAGTGTCCTGTCTCCGCGTTTCGACGCTTGGGCACGTGGGCGTATGAAAACCGCTGCTACCATCACCAGTTCGCTGCCCTACTGACCGTCGGCCCCGGACGGTGAAAAACCGCTGCTACGATGACGGCTTCATTCTCTGGAGGCGAGCTGTGATGCGTATCGAGGGCAGGCTTCGTTCGGTTTCCCTGGCGGGGTTGCTGCTCGCCATCGCTGCCGTCCCGGCCTCGCTCGGCGCCGACGACTCGAACGCGGATGTCTGGGACCGTGTCGAGCACCACACGACAAAGAGCGGCGAGATCGACATCCACTACGTCACTCTGGGCGAGGGCAAGCCGGTCCTGTTCCTTCACGGCTTCCCGGACCTCTGGTACTCCTGGCGGCATCAGATGGCGGCGCTTGCGGGCGAGTTCCGCACCGCGGCGATGGATCTGCGCGGCTACAACCGGAGCGGTCAGCCGAAGCGGGTCGAGGACTACCGGCTGCCGCTGATCCTGGGTGACGTGGCGGCCGTGATCGAGGATCTCGGCGCGCCGGTGACCCTGGTGGGGCACGACTGGGGCGGGGCCATCGCCTGGCGCTACGCGATGGCGAATCCGGAGCAGATCGAGCGCTTGGTGATCCTCAACCTGACCCATCCCAAGGGCTACGGCAACGTGATCGCGAACGCCACCGAGGCGCAGCGGCAGAACACCCAGTACGCGCGGAACTTCGCGACGTCCAAGCCGGACGGCAGCCCGGTGCCGGAGGGTCTTCTGGGCCGCTACGACAGCGAGGGCGAGAAGGTGGCCGGCCACTATCGGGAGGCCTTCTCGCGCTCCTCCTGGGACGGCATGCTGAACTACTACCGGGCGAACTACGGCCAGGTCGCGGGTGGCGGCGATATGCCGAACCTGCAGATGCCGGTGCTGCAGTTCCACGGCCTGAAGGACACGGCGGTGGACAAGGACGGATTGAAGAACACCTGGGACTGGATCGACCGCGACTACACACTGGTCACTGTGCCGTCGGTGAGCCACTGGGTCCAGTTGGAAGCGGCGGTTCTGGTCTCGAACACGATGCGCGCCTGGCTGCTGGCCAGGGAGTGAGCGCCTCCAGGAAGGTAGGTCGAAGGATGCATATGACCCGGTTGCTGCGGCAACCGTTGTTCCCTATCGCGGCTACGCTGGCTGCGGTCTGTTCGATCCCGGCGTGCGCGCCGTCAGACGCCCCCGCGGAGGACGCGGCGAGCGAGCAGGAGATGGAGAGCGAGCCTGCCCGCGAGTACTACGAGATCCGCCGCTACCGCGTGGCCGAGGAGGGCAGCCGGCAGACCGTCCTCGCCTACCTGGAGAACGCCCTGGTGCCTGCGCTCGCCCGCGCCGGAATCGACCGTGTCGGCGTGTTCGGCGTCGAACCGCCCTCGGAAGAGGAAGAGCCCGTCGATCCCGTGGACGCGATGTCCCTGTGGGCGATCATCGCCTTCCCTGGCGTCGAGGACTTTACGGGCATGAAGTCAACGCTGGAAGCCGACGCGGACTACCTGGAGGCCGCGGCGCCGATGTACGCCACGCCGACCCGGGAGCCGATCTACGAACGGGTCGAGAGCTGGTTCCTGCGGGCATTCCAGGGCATGCCGGCGATGGAGCTGCCGCCCCAGACCGCGGCCGGGGAAGACCGGATCTTCGAGCTCCGCCTCTACGAAAGCCACAACGAGGACACGGCGCGCCGCAAAGTCCACATGTTCGACAACGGCGAGATCGACATCATGCGTGACGTCGACATGGCGCCTCTCCTGTATGGCGAACTCCTGATCGGCGCCAACGTGCCGGCCCTGGTCTACATCCTGTCGGCGCCGGACATGGAATCGCACCGGGAGCACTGGCAGGCGTTCCTCGCCCACCCGGAGTGGGTGCGGATGCGGGACATGGAGATGTACAAGGGGACCGTCTCGGGGATCGAGAACGTCTTCCTCCGGCCGACCGCCTTCTCCCAGATCTGATCGTCGGCGACTCCGGTCGGGCCGGCGCCGCGCAGAGTGGCGCCAGCTCCTAGTCAGTCCCGTCCTCGGCGCCGGCCGCCGCTGCGCTGCCGGGCCAGCGCACCCAGTAGCCGTCGGCCCAGACCAGATCCTGGTTGAAATCGGTGCCCGGGAAGGCGCCGATCTCGTAGCTGGACTCCGGTTGCGCGGTGGTCGAGCCGTCGCGGCCGCCGCTCCAGATGCCAATGACCTGGATGCTGAGCAGCTTGTCCGAACCCGCGAAACCGTATCGGTAGGGGTGGTTCCAGCCGTCGCGTTCCGGCACGTCCTGCATGTAGAAGAAGGAGTTCGACGGCCTGAGCAGGGCGAACAGGTCGGCATGGGCGAAGTCGGGGTAGGTGAACTCGCTCCAGGTGAAAGTGGCGGTTGTGCTCGATCCGGCTGCTGCGGCGCTCACCTGGTCGGTGAGCCACTGCATCCAGGCGGTGCCGACGCTCTTCATGTCGGCCTGGGTCCGTGTCTGGTTCGCGTTCTGCAGTCCAGTCATCAGGTTCGGCACCAGCAACGCGGAGATGATGCCGATGATCGCCACGACGATCAGCAGTTCGATCAGTGTGAATCCGCTTTCGCGGGAGTGGGAGCGCGCTCCAGTCATTCTTCGTGCTCCTTGGCTGTGTTCGTTGGTTCGGCCGCGCGTGCGTCTCGCTTCGTCGGGCCTCACAGGATCATACGGGGCGGGCGCCCGGAACGTCCAAGAGAACCCGGTCGACGCGACGATTCCGGCGCTGGTGTAGATTCGACGAGAACTTCGAGGGTTCGGAACGGACCGCGCGGAGCCGCGCCACGTCGACCTGCGCCTCTTCGTGCTGACGGGAGCGACCGGCAGTCACGCCTGGGTCGAGTGCAGGTTGCTCGGGGCGGGTTGGGTCGGCTTCGACCCGACCAACGCGACGGTCAGCGATGAACGCCACATCCGCGTGGCGGCGGGAAGGGACTATGCCGACGTCTCTGCAACCAGCGGCGTGTTTCGGGGAAACGGGGATGCGGAGATCGAGGTCGATGTGATAGTGAATGCTGTCGCCCCTCTGGGACAGGACGAAACTGTGAGCGGAAGAAACAGGAGGCAGAGAGGATGAACGTCCAGGCTGAGCATTTAGACGGGGTTCTTGTGGCGAAGGTCGAGGGTCGGGTCGACAGCTCGAACTCTCAAGACTTCGAGCGCCAGTTGCAGGCGGCTATCGGCGACGACATCGGGGCCGTTGTGATGGACCTCGGTCAGCTCGCGTACATCAGCAGTGCCGGCCTGAGGGTCGTCCTTCTGGTGGCCAAGACCCTGGGGCAGCGCAACGTGAGTATCTCCCTCTGCTCGCTCTCCGACCCTGTCCAGTCGGTCTTCGAGATCAGCGGTTTCAACCGCATCATCCAGATCTACGACACCCAGACCGACGCCTTGGCCGCTGCTGGAAAGTAGGTCGTCCCGGCGTCGCCGCATGTCCGACAGATCGAGTGCCCGAGCCGCACGTTCGGCCAATCCCGACTACATGATCCTGGTCGTCGACGACGAGCCGGACCTGGAGCGTCTCGTCAGGCAGCGCATGCGCCGTCACATCCGCTCGGGTCGGTACGGCTTCGAGTTCGCCGGCAACGGTCTCGAGGCGCTCGATAAACTCGCCGAGAACAGGGACATCGACATCGTCCTCTCGGACATCAACATGCCGAAGATGGACGGTCTGAGCCTGCTGCAGCAGATCCCGCAGATCAATCCGGACATCCGCTCCGTCATCGTGTCGGCGTACGGCGACATGGAGAATATTCGCACGGCGATGAACCGCGGCGCGTTCGATTTCGTCACCAAGCCGATCGACTTCAGGGATCTGGAGGTCACGATCGAGCGGACACTCAGGCACCTGGACGAGTGGCGCGCCGCTCTGGCGTCGAGAGACAAGCTGGTGGCGCTCCAGAACGAGCTGGACGTGGCGACCAAGATCCAGCAGTCGATCCTGCCGGACAAATTCCCCCACGTTGACGGTTGCGAGGTGTACGGCTGCATGGAGGCGGCCCGCAACGTTGGCGGCGACTTCTTCGACGTGATCCGGCTCGACGGAGGCCGCCTCGGGCTCGCGGTCGCCGATGTCTCGGACAAGGGCGTTCCTGCGGCTCTGTTCATGATGTCGAGCCGCACCCTGCTCAAGGGCGCGGCGGTCGGCGTCGGCGCTCCGGGCCTGGTTCTCGGTGAAGTGAACGATCTGCTGAACGAAGCGAACGACGCAGCGATGTTCGTGACCGTCTTCTACGGTGTGTACGACCCATCGACCAGGGTGCTGACGTTCTCCAACGGCGGCCACAACCCTCCTCTCGTGGTTCACGCCGACGGCAGCTCCGAGGAGCTCGAACTGACCGGCGGTATTGCCCTGGGGGCGATCCCGCAATGCAAGTACGGCCAGGCCAGCGTTCAACTCAAGCGGGGCGACATGGTCGTCTTCTTCACCGACGGTGTGACCGAGGCGATCAATGCCTTGAACGAGGAGTTCGGCCTTAAAGCCGTACAGGCGTTGTTTGAGGACGGCAAGTCCCGGAGTGCCCGGGAGTCCGCGGAGATGATCCTGCAGGCGGTGAGCGAGTTCGCCGGCGAGGCGCCGCAGTTCGACGACCTGACCTGCATGACCTTGCGGGTTGCTGACGAATGAGCGCTACCCGCACACTGCGTGTTCCGAACCGGATCGAGGAGCTTCCGGCCGTCTCGGAGACTGTGGAGGCGCTTGGCCAGGAGGAAGACTGGGCCCCGGATGTGTCGTACGCCATCGTCCTGGCGCTCGAGGAGGTGGCGACGAATGTCGTTCGTCACGGTGGTGGCGAGGAAGGGACCAGCGAGATCGAGATCGAAGTCATCTCGACGGACGAGGAAGTCCGGGTCGAGGTTCGCGACAGCGGCAAGCCGTTCGACCCGTTCCACGACGCTCCCGAGCCGGATATCGACGCGGCGCTCGAGGACCGGACGATCGGCGGTCTCGGTGTCCACTTCGTGCGTGTGCTGATGGACGAGGCGTCCTACCGGCGTGAGGACGGCCGCAACCACGTGACGATGGTCAAGCGCCGGAGTTGAACCCGGCGGCACCCGATGCGCGTCCGTGCACAGGTGGCCCTGACTGCAGCGGCCTGCGCCGCGACTGTCGCTCTCGGTTCGGCCCCTGTCGGGGCACAGCCGGAAGAGGTCCCGGGCGTATCTTCTGAGCGCGTCCTGTTCGGTCAATCGGCCGCCTTCAGCGGCCCCGCCGCCGAGCTGGGCAGAGGAATGCGGCTCGGCATCGAGGCGGCTTTCGAGGAGGCGAACGATTCCGGCGGTGTGCACGGCCGCATGCTGGAACTGGTGTCGCGTGACGACCGCTACGAGCCGGAGGACGCGATCGAGAACACCCGCCGGCTGATCGAGGAGGAAGCCGTGTTTGCTCTCGTCGGCGGCGTCGGCACGCCGACCTCCCGCTCCGCGGTTCCGGTGGCGAGGGATGCGGGAGTGCCGTACGTCGCTCCCTTCACCGGAGCTGGCTTCCTGCGCGATGAGCCGCACGTGATCAACCTCCGTGCTTCCTACGCGCAGGAAACGGAGGAGATGGTGGAGCGCCTGACCAGGGACCTCGGCATCACGCGCATCGCGGTCGTCATTCAGAACGACTCCTTCGGTCGCGCCGGCCTCGCCGGCGTCCGCGCCGCGTTCGAGAAGCGTGGCATGGAGGCGGTTTCGATCGGCGTCTATCCCCGCAATACGACAGCCGTCAAGACGGCGCTGGTCGACATCAAAGTGGGTCAGCCGGAGGCGGTGATCATGGTTGGCGCCTACCAGCCGGTCGCCAGCCTGATCGCCTGGGCTCGCCATATCGGCCTCGACCCCGTGTTCATGACGTTGTCCTTCGTTGGCAGCAACGCTCTGGCGGAGGAGCTGGGCCCCACCGGCGCCGGCGTCTATGTCACCCAGGTCGTGCCATTCCCGACCGCGGGCAGCCCGAGAATCGCCGCCTCCTACCGGCGCGCTCTACGGGCTCATTCCGCCGGGGCGGAACCCGGCTTCGTCTCCTTCGAGGGCTACCTGGCGGGACGCCTCGTGGTCGAGGCGCTCGAGCGCTGTGGGCCGGAAATCGACCGCGATCGGTTTGTGAAGGCTCTGCGTGACGCGGGCTACATCGACCTCGACGGCTTTCGCCTCGCGTTCGGCGAGGGGGACAACCAGGGATCGGATGCCGTGTTCCTGACCGTGATCGACGAACAGGGGCGATATCGACCTGCGACTCGTCTCGGGGCTCAGGCGAAGCAATGATCGCCTGGTTTCGCAGGCTGACCGAGGGCCGGTTCAGGATCGCGACCCAGCTCTACGTCGGTATCGGCGGCGCGGCCGTACTGACTCTGGCGGCCAGTCTGGTGGCTCTGTTCGCTTTCGCTCAGGTGGGCGATTCGCAAAGCCGGGTCAACGAAGGCACCGTGCCCGAACTCGCGGCCGCGTTCGGCGTCGCCCGCGGCAGCGGAACGCTGGTCGCTGCGGGTCCGCGATTGACTGCCTCGGCGACGCAGGGGGAACTGGACCGTGCCGCGGTCGAGATCGCGGATGACCGGCGGGCCTTCGAGTCCGAGCTTGAGCTGCTCATGAGCCAGGAGGCCGGCGTGGATGACTCGCCCCGCGACGAAACCAGGTTCGTGAGCATCCAGGCGCGTGGGGGAGAGCTGATCGGGAACATCGAGGCCATTCAGCAGTCCGTCTCCGAGGGCTTCGAGCTTGGCAACGCGAGCGAAGCGCTGCGCTCCGAACTCTCGCTGCTCAGGGACGAGATCGCGGCGCTCCTGGTCCCCGCTCTCGACAACCAGCTCTTCTATGCGATGACCGGCTACCGGTCCTTCCGCGAACCGCCCGCGCCCCATGACGTCCACTTCTCCGAGCCCGAGATCGACCGCTACCGCGTGCTCGTTGGCTTGCAGCAGGACATCACGATCGTCGATCAGCTCCTGGCCAGCCTCGCGGTACTCGCGGATCGGGCGAAGATCGAGCCCGTCGAGGAGCAGTACGAGTCGGCCGCGACGAGCATTGAGCGCGCCCTCAGCGCGATCGACGAGACGGCGACCTCGGATCGGCTGAAGGAGCTCTTCGGGCAGATGCTGGCGAAGAGCCGAGCTGCCTTCGACCTGAGAAGGGAGGAGGTCGGCGTGATGGACCGGCAGCAGGAACTCTTGCTGGAGAACCAGGAACTCGCCCTGGACCTGGGCGAGGACGTGGAGGACCTGGTCGCGGATTCCCGTTCCCGCGCCGACGTGGCGACCCTTGCTTCGTCGCAGGCGATCCGCACCGGTCGGGCCCTGCTGCTGGCGCTCAACATCGTCAGCATCGCCGGCGCCGTCTTCATCGCCTGGCTGTTCGTCGGCCGTTTGCTCGTGCGGCGCTTCCAGGCTCTCTCCAGCAGCATGCGGGAGATGGCCGACGGCAACCTGGAGGCGGAGATCGGCATCGGCGGCAAGGACGAAGTCGCGGACATGGCGGCGGCCCTCGAGGTCTTCCGCCGGCACGCGCTGGAGGTGCAGCGGCTGAACCTGGTCGAGAAGCTGGCCGACGAGCTCAAGGAGAAGAACGACGAGCTGGAGGTCGTGCTGGTCGACCTGCAGAAGGCGCAGGATCAGATCGTGATGCGCGAGAAGCTGGCGGCGCTTGGCGAGTTGACCGCGGGCGTTGCCCACGAAATCAAGAATCCCCTGAACTTCGTCAAGAACTTCTCGGAAGTCTCCTCGGAACTGCTCGAGGAAGTCGAGGAGATCATGAAGGAGAACGGCGACGGCAGCCTGACCGAGGACCAGCGGGAGGAGATCGCGGAGATCTTCGAGGACCTGAGCGGCAACCTGAAGCTGATCCTGGGCCACGGCGAGCGGGCGAACCGGATCGTCACCGACATGCTGAAGATGGGCCGCGGCGCCGCACAGCGGGAGGCTGCCGACATCAACCGCCTGGTCGACGAGCATGTGGGTCTGGCGTACCACAGCGCGCGGGCCACGGACCCGAACTTCAACGTCACGATCGAGAAGGACTACGACCCGGACCTGGCGCCCCTGGAGGTCGTGTCGCAGGATGTGGGCCGGGTGTTCCTCAACTTGGTCAGCAACGCCTGCTACGCCACCAACGAGAAGCGGCGCTCGGCCGACGAGTCGTATGAACCCACGCTTACGGTGACGACGAGAAAGATGGACGACGGCGTCGAGGTGCGGATCCGTGACAACGGCAGCGGAATTCCCCCGGAGGTCGTGGACAAGATCTTCAATCCGTTCTTCACCACCAAGCCGACCGACCAGGGGACGGGTCTGGGCCTCGCGCTCTCGGCCGACATCGTCCGCGAGCACGGCGGCACGATCCGGGTGTTCACGGAGCCCGGGGAGTTCACGGAGATGATCGTGGAGTTGTCCGCGGCGCCACCGGACTTCGACGCGCTGCTGCCCCCTTCGTAGGGCCGCGTCCCCGGCGCTGCGACGGGATAGCATCGCCGACGGTCCACGTCGCCGCCCGTCGGCGGACGGTCTTGGCGGACGTGGGGGCTTGAGGCCGCATGTACGCCGCCATCCCGACACAGGCGCCAGCCGACCCGATGCACCCGAGTCCGGTCTTCGGTATGCGCGGCGTGACCAAGGTGTACGTGATGGGCGAGGTCGAGGTTCATGCCTTGCGCGGTGTCGACCTGGATCTGCACGAAGGTGTTTTAACCGTCCTGCTCGGGCCGTCGGGCAGCGGCAAGTCGACCCTGCTGAACATCCTCGGCGGTCTCGACGGGCCGACGACCGGCCGTGTCACCTACCGCGGCAGCGACCTGAGCGAGGCGGGCGAACGCGCCCTGACCCGTTACCGGCGCCGTCACGTCGGCTTCGTGTTCCAGTTCTACAACCTGATCCCGTCGCTGACCGCGCGCGAGAACGTGGCGCTCGTGACCGAGATCGCGGACGATCCGCTGACCCCGGAAGACGCCCTGGCCCTGGTCGGGCTCGGGCATCGGCTCGACCACTTTCCCTCCCAGATGTCCGGCGGCGAACAGCAGCGGGTGGCGATCGCCCGCGCGATCGCCAAGCGTCCCGACGTGCTCCTGTGCGACGAGCCGACGGGCGCCCTGGACATCACAACCGGCATCGCGGTCCTCGAGGCGATCGAGAAGGTGAACGCCGACCTGGGAACGACGACGGCGGTGATCACGCACAACGCGGCGATCTCGGCGATGGCGGACCGGGTGATCTCGCTCGCCGACGGTCAGATCGCGAACGACGTGCACAACACGACCAAGCTGCCGGCGTCGGCGATCGAGTGGTAGGGCGGAACAGGGTGCGTTCCGAAGCCGGCTCATGAGAGCTCTCGACCGCAAGCTGCTGCGCGACCTGTGGAACGTGCGTTCCCAGGTGCTGGCGATCGCGCTGGTCGTGGCCTCGGGCATCGCCCTGCTGGTCATGTCGCTCGGAGTGTTCGGCTCGCTGACGACCACCCGGGCGGCGTACTACGCCCGCTACGCCTTCGCGGACGTGTTCGCGGGCGCCAAGCGCGCGCCGAACTGGGTCGAGCAGCGGATCGAGGCGATTCCCGGGGTGGAGAAGGTGCAGACGCGGGTGGTCGTGGGCGTCACGCTGGATGTGCCCGGCGTCGCGGAGCCAGTCAACGGCCGGTTGATCTCCATGCCTGAGCGGGGCCGTCCGGTGCTCAATGACGTCGTCCTGCGCCGCGGCCGCTGGCTCGATCCGGACCGGGCGGAGGAGGCCTTGGTCAGCGAGCGCTTCGCCGAGGCCCACAGCCTCGACCTGGGCGATCGCATAGCGGCGGTGATCAACGGCCGCCGGCAGCCGCTCGAGGTGGTGGGGATCGCGCTCAGTCCGGAGTTCATCTACAACATCGGTCCGGGCGAGTTCTTCCCCGACCCGAAGCACTTCGGCCTGTTGTGGATGTCCCGGCGGCACTTGGCTACCGCGTTCGAGATGGAGGGCGGCTTCAACGATGTCGCCCTGGCCCTGACCAGCTCGTCGCCGAGCGCCGAGCGGGCCGCGATCACCGAACTCGACCGCATTCTCGACACCTACGGCGGCCTGGGCGCCATCCCGCGGTCGGAGCAACTCTCGCACTGGTACCTGCAGAACGAGCTGACCCAACTGCAGAACATGGCGTTCATCGTGCCGCTGATCTTCCTCGGCGTGGCCGCCTTCCTGCTCAACGTGGTTCTCCGGCGGACGGTCGCCGTGCAGCGGGAGCAGATCGCGGCCCTCAAGGCGCTGGGCTACTCGAACTCCCGTCTGGGGCTCCACTACGTGCAGTGGGCGATCGCTGTCGTGATGATCGGCTCGGTCCTCGGCATCGTGGCCGGACTTGTGCTTGCGAACGGCATGCTGCACTTCTACATGGAGTACTTCCGCTTTCCGTTCCTGGTCTACGAGGTGTCGGTGCCGAGCATCCTGATCGCCATCGCGGTCAGTTTCGCGGCGGCGGCGGTGGGCGCGGTTGGCGCTGTGCGCAGCGTTGCCTCGCTGCCGCCCGCCGAGGCGATGCGCCCGGCGGCGCCGGAGAGCTTCCGGGTATCGCTGTTCGAACGGCTGGGCGCCAGGAGGTGGCTCTCGCAGCCGGCGCGGATGGTGCTCCGCAACCTGTCGCGCCGACCGCTGCGCGCGGCTCTGTCCGTGATCGGCATCGCCTTCGCCGGCGCGATCATGGTGATCGGCAGCGCGATGACGGACTCGTTGGACGAACTGCTCGAGGTGCAGTTCAACATCATCCAGCGCCAGGACCTGTCGGTGAGCTTCTTCGAGCCGGTCGAACGGAGCGCGGTGCACGAACTCGCGTCTCTCTCCGGCGTGATGCAGGTGGAGCCGACCAGCGGAGTCGCGGCCCGGCTGCGCAACGGCCACCTGCAGAAACAGACCGCGATTCAGGCTCTCGCTCCCGACGCCAGACTGCGGCGCGTGGTCGATGTCGACTACCGCGCCATCCAGCTCGACCGGCCGGGCCTGGTCCTGTCCGTGTTGCTTGCCGATCAGTTGCAGGTCGAGCCGGGCGACACGCTCGTGGTCGAGGTCATGGAGGCGGCCCGGCCCGTGCGCGAAGTCGTGCTGACCGACACCGTGGACGACCTGCTCGGAGTGGCCGCCTACATGGAACAGGAGTCGCTGCGGCGGCTGGTGCGGCGCGACGACACGTTGAGTGGCGCGATGTTGAAGATCGACAACCTGGCCGAGGAACGGCTGTTCGCCCTTCTCAAGGTGATGCCGGCCGTGGCCGGCGTGACGCTGCGGAGCGCCGCGCTCGAGAACATCCAGACCTACATGGTCGACAACATGTCGATGGTCATGGGAGTCAACCTGTTCTTCGCGGTGATCATCGCCTTCGGCGTGATCTACAACACGGCACGCATCTCCCTGTCCGAGACCAGCCGCGAACTCGCCAGCCTGCGGGTGATCGGCTTCACCCGCGCCGAGATCTCCTCGATCCTGCTTGGCGAACTCGCCATCCTGACGCTGGCGTCGATTCCGCTCGGGCTGATCCTGGGATACGCCACGATCGCCGGCGCAATGAGCGCGTTCGAGAGCGAGCTGTTCCGCTTGCCCGTGGTGGTCGAGGCGAACACGTTCCTGGTTTCGGCAGCGACCGTTCTCGGGTCGATGGCCATCTCGGCCTGGACGGTCCGGCGTAAGCTCCACGACCTTGATCTGGTCGCGGTGTTGAAGACCCGCGAGTAGGACGAACCTGAGGACGACGAAGCGATGAAGACACGGCGCTGGGCTCTCTGGATCGTGGGGGCGATTGTGGTTGCCGCCGCGGTGTTCCTGGGAACGCGGCCGCAGCCGGTGCCGGCGGAAGTGTCCCAGGTGACCCGCGGGCCGATCGAAGTGACGATCGACGAGGAAGGCGAGACCAGGGTCCGGGACCGTTTCGTCGTCTCGGCGCCGCTTGGCGGCAGGGTGCTGCGGATCGAACTGGAGCCGGGAGACACGGTGGTCGCGGGCGAGACGGTACTGGCCGTGTTTCTGCCCTCGGCGCCGGTGCTGCTGGACGCCCGCAGCCGGGCCGAGGCGCAGGCCGCCGTGGAGACCGCGCTCGCGGCCGTGGGCGAGGCCGAGGCGCACTATGAACGGGCCGCGGCGGAGGTGGCCTTCTCGCGTGCTGAAGTCGAGCGCTACCGGCGGCTGACGCGGGACGGGATCGTTTCCGTGGAGCAGATGGAGACCGCCCAACTCGACCTGGACACCCGCCAGGAGGCGCTGGAGGCGGCAGAGTACGCGGTGCGCACGGTGCTGAGCCGACTGCAGGCGGCCCGCGTGCGCCTGCTGCAGTTCAGCGGGCAGAGCGCTGCCGCCGACGGCGAGACGATCGAGATCACATCGCCGGTCAGTGGCGTCGTGCTGCGCCGCCTGCGCGAGAGCGAGTCGGTCGTTCCGGCCGGCGAGGCGCTGCTCGAGGTCGGCGACCCGGAACAGATCGAGGTGGTCACCGACTACCTGTCGAAGGACGCGGTGCGGATCCGGCCGGGCCAGCAGGTCCTCATTGATCGCTGGGGGGGCGACCGGCCGCTGCAGGGACGGGTGAGACGGGTGGAGCCCTCGGGCTTCACGAAGATCTCGGCCCTCGGCGTCGAGGAGCAGCGCGTCAACGTGGTGATGGACATCACCGATCCGCCGCAGGTATGGGCCGGTCTCGGCGATGGGTTCCGGGTCGAGACCCGGGTCGTCGTCTGGGAGAGCGAGGACGAGTTGAAGACCCCGACCGGCGCCCTGTTCCGGCGCGGCAACGACTGGGCGGTGTTCGTGGTCGAGAACGGCACGGCGGCGCTCAGGCCGATCGAGGTCGGCGAGCGCAATTCGCAGGAGGCTCAGGTGCTGTCCGGCCTGGACCTTGGCCAACAGGTCGTCGTCTATCCGAGCGACAGTCTGAACGACGGCTCGCCGGTCGCGGCTGAACTCTGACGCCTGAGCGGGGTCACTCGGCGAGCCGGAACGGGGCCGACCACTCCATCGAGCCCCAGCGGATCACCAGCCTGCCGCCGTCGTCGGCCGCCTCCAGCGAGCCCTGCGTTGTGGCCGCGGATTCGGCCAGCGTGCGGAATGTGAGGGGAGTCTCGCCCGTGTCGTGCTCGGCCGTGTGCATCGTGCCCCAGACATCGGCGAGGTGATTGAACACGAGCTTCCAACTGTCGCCGTCGCGCTTGAGCCACAGGCTGTAAACGCCGGGATAAGTGGGGCCATGGTTGTGGGCGGCTACTTCAACGTCCTCGAACGCGAGATCGGCGTCGGTCCAGAACTTGAACGGTTTGCCGTGGATCGGCCCCAGAACTTCGCCGTCGCCAAGGGTCTCGAGCTTGTCGTAGTCGGGCCCTGGCGCGGGCAGCCGGTCGAAGCGGAGCCGGATCGCATGGCCGGCGATCTGGATGCGCGACGAGGACAGGTCTTCGCGCTGGCCGACCGGCTGCCTGCGGACGATGACACCGGCGGCGTCGGCGGCCTCCTTGGTCATGCCCTTGATCGTCGCTTCAAAGAAGGCGGTACGCAGTTCGCCCGCCAAGCCGTCCCCGTCGCGGGCGAGTTCCAGCTCGACCGGGACGGTCTGACCACCGAGTTCGAGATCCCACTTGAGCAGGAGGCCGGTTTCGGTGCGGCTGATGTTCTCGACGATGTCGTCGGCGAGCCGGGCCAGGTAGAAGTCGGCGGTTGCCTTGCCGTCGTCATCCGAGAACGTGATCAGGCTGTTCAGCGAGCCCCGGTCGGTGAGCGCTTCCAGTACCCACTCGCCGAGGAAGGCCTCGATTTCGTCGGTGTCGAGGTGCGGCGCCTCGGCGGGTGGTGCGTCCTGAGCCAGCGCGGCGCCGGCGAGGGTCAGTGCGGCGGTGAGAGCTGGGGCGACGAAGTACCGTGTGCGTTGCATCTTGAAGAGTCTCCGTTGGTCGGTCGCGGGAGGTCTGGAACTCAGAAGTAGTCCGGCATCGAGGGAGGCGGGCCGGCGAAGAGCCGGTCCGCCAGGTTCAGGGAGGCGGTCGACCCGTCGATCAGGTCGAGGTCGGCCAGGCGACGGGCGCTCAGGTGGCCGGTGTACAGGGAGGCAAGCGCCCGGATGTCCAGACGCAGGGTGTTGCGCCCGGCCTTCCGGGTCGTGCGGCTGACCTTGCCGGTTCCGCGGTCGACCGCGAGCACCCAGCGACCCCGGTTGCCGGCGATCACGTCGTCGGCGACGTCGAAGTCGAGGCGGGCGCTCGTGCCCGTTGGATAGCCACGCTCGCCGAGTGCCGCCTGCACGTCGACGATCCGCAGCATCCAGGTCTCGGCCACCGAGATCTCGGTGCCGACCTCGGGCACCTGGAGCAGCATGTGGTCGTCCAGCGCGCCGTACCAGGTCACGTCCCCGGCCAAAGTCCGGCACTCCGAGAAGAGCGCCAGGATCCTGCGAGCCGCGGCGCCGCTCCTGGCCTGCAGGTCCCGGACCTTGATGCTGTACGGGTAGCGCCCCACCTCGCCCTGGGTGTAGACGACGTAGCCGTCGACACCGCCGTCGCTGCCGGGGACGACGTAGCCGTGGATGTCCTCGCCGCCGGGATCCCGGTAGACGCGCTCCCAGATCAAGTGGTTGCGGTCGAGCCAGCCGGGGCGGTTCCTGGCGATACCGCGGTACAGGCGTTCGAGGGCCTTCGCGTCGCCTTCGGAATCGAGACGACGGAGTGCCCCGTCGGCGACGATGCGGCCCAGTTTGTCGAGCGGCAACCGGAAGCGGTACCGATGCCCGGCCGCCGCATAGCCGGCGCGGCCGTAGAGCGTGAACGTGGTGGGGTAGAGGGTGGAGACGGCGACGCCCTCTCGGTGGAGCTCGTTCAGGGTCGCTCCCATGAGAGCCTTGGCGGCGCCGTGGCCGCGGGCGGTCGGGTCGACCGCGACGTCGGCGATGCCGATGTTCCGAACCGATCGGCCGCCCAGGAACTGGCCCATCTGGTACTGGACCAGGCCGCCGACCACCTTTCCGCCGCTGCGGACGACGCGCACATGGTCGCGCGATGCGTGCAACAACGCCACACAGGAGTCGTAGGGCGTGTTGAAGGCCAGGGCCTCGTTGTGGGCCTGCGCCTCCAGCTCGGCGGTGCTCTGGATCGGTCCGACGGTGAGACGTCTGGTCACGGTGCGCGAGTCTACCCATGGTGCTGGAATACACTCCGCCGTCATGGACATCGGCATCTTCATGTTTCCCACCGGCGACTCCATCCGACCGGACGAACTCGGCGCGGAGGTCGAGGCCCGCGACTTCGAGTCTCTGTGGTTCCCGGAGCACACCCACATCCCGACATCGCGGCGCACGCCGTTCCCGGGCGGCGGCGAGCTACCGCCCGAGTACTCGCGCTCGTTCGATCCCTTTGTGGCGCTCACCGCGGCGGCGATGAGCACGAATACGATCAAGCTCGGCACCGGCATCTGCCTGATCATCGAGCGTGATGTGATCACCACGGCCAAGGCGGTGGCGAGCCTCGACGTGCTGTCGGGCGGTCGCTTCATCTTCGGTATCGGCGGCGGCTGGAACCGGGAGGAGATGGAGCACCACGGCACGGACTACGGCACCCGCTTCGCGAAGCTGGAGGAGCAGGTGGCCGCGTTCAAGACGATCTGGACCCAGGACGAGGCGGAGTTCCACGGCCGCCACGTCGACTTCGAGCCGATCTGGTCGTGGCCGAAGCCCGCGCAGAAGCCGCATCCGCCGATCGTGCTCGGCGGCGGCACCGGCTACACGCGGCAGCGGGTGGTCGATTTCTGTGACGGCTGGCTGCCGATTGGCCGTTCGACGGAGGCCGTACTGACCGGCATCAAGGACCTGAAGCGGCGCGCCGAGCGCGCTGGCCGCGCCTTCGAGTCGATCCAGGTAAGCGTCTTCGGGGCGCCGCCGCAGCAGGACGTGCTCGACGCCTATGCCGAACTCGGTGTCGGTCGGGTCATCCTGCCGCTGCCGCCGGAGGGCCGGGATACGGCCATGCCACGGCTCGACCGCTACGCGGCGCTCTCAGCCTGATCCGTGGCACTTCGCTAGTAGTGCAGCTCTTCGCCTTCGGACTTGGCGATCACTGCGGCGCCGACCGAGTCCGAGGTGATGTTGACCATGGTTCGGAACATGTCGAGCGGACGGTCGACCGAGAGCATCAAGCCGGCGAGAGCGTATGCCTCAGGCGTGCTCAGGTTGATCGCCTCGAGCACGATGAAGATCATGACCAGGCCGGCAGAGGGAATCGCGGCCGCGCCGACTGACGCCAGGAGCGCGGTGAGGACGACCAGGAGCTGGGTGCTGAATGCCAGGTCGGCGCCCAGAGCCTGGGCGATGAACAGCGCGCCCGCGCATTCGAACAGGGCCGTACCGTCCATGTTGACCGTGGCGCCCATCGGCAGGACGAAGCTCGTCACCTTGTTCGAGGCGCCCACCTTCTCCTTGACGCACTTCATCGTCATCGGCAGGGTGGCCGCGGACGAGCTGGTGGAGAAGGCCATGGCCATCGCAGAAGCCATCGCCCGGTAGTGGTGTAGCGGGTTCTTGCGCGTCAACAGGAAGAACAGGAGCGGCAACACGACCAGGATGTGGATCGTCAGCCCGCTCGCGATGGTCAGCATGTACTTGCCGACCTGGACGAAGACCTCCGGCCCCATTTCGGCCACCGCCCGGGCCAGCAGGGCGAAGACGCCGATCGGCAGCAGACGGATGACCGCGGTGGTCAGCTTCATCATGACCTGGAAGGCAGCGTCGAAGGCGCCGCGTAGCTGGTCGCCACGGGGACCGGTCATCACGCCGAGAGCGGCCCCGAAGCAGATCGAGAAGAAGATCAACCCCAGGATGTCGAAGTCGGCGGCAGCTCCGATCGGATTGTCCGGGATCAGGCGCTGAATGATGTCCATGAAACCGCTTGGAGTCTCCAAGGTCCCGGGATCGACTGGTTCGATGCCTTCCGGAAGCTCGAGACCGGCGCCGGGGCGTATGCTGTTCGCCAGGGTGAGGCCGATCAGGATGGCTGCGAGACTGCTGAGCCCGTACCAACCGAGGGTCTTTGCGCCCAGCCGGCCGATGGACTTGCCGTCGCCGATCCCGGAAACGCCATGGACGATCGAGGTGAAGATCAGGGGCACGATGACCATCCTGAGCAGCCGCATGAAAGTTTCCGCCACCCATGCGATCCAGCCCACCTCGCCGAAGACCAGGGCGAAGCACAGACCCAGCACCATTCCGATCAGTACCTGCCAGTGAAGAGCGAGTTTCATGGCTAGGCAGGCTAGCACGCGGAGATCCTGGAAGACGCCGGTCCGCAAACGGTTCTTGGCGGTCGCCGTCGCCCTGGTTCTGGCGGTTTTGGCGGCAAGTTGCGGCAGCATGCGCTACTACTCGCAGGCGGTTTGGGGCGGCGCCGGAGTGCTGGTCAAGCGCCGGTCGATCGACCGTCTGCTGGAACCGGGGCGGGCGCAGGTGCTCTCCGCCGCCACCCGGGAGCGATTGCGCCTGGCTCTGGAGATTCGCGACTTCGCCAGCCGGGAGCTCGCCCTGCCGGACAACAGGAGCTATCGGAGCTTCGCCGACCTGGGCCGCCCGTACGCGGTGTGGAATGTGGTCGCCGCGCCGCACTTGAGCCTGGAACCGAAGACCTGGTGCTATCCGTTTGCCGGCTGTGCCGCCTACCGCGGCTACTTCGACGAGCGCACGGCCCGGCGCTACGGCGACCGCTTGGCCGCCCAGGGCTATGACGTGCGCGTCGGCGGTGTGGCCGCGTACTCGACCCTGGGCTGGTTCGCGGATCCGGTCCTGAATACCTTTCTCGACTACGCCGATGCGGATCTCGCGGCGCTGATCTTCCACGAACTCGCGCACCAGGTGGCGTACGTCAAGGACGACAGCGCCTTCAACGAGTCGTTCGCGACCGCGGTCGAGGTCGCCGGCGTGCGCCGGTGGCTACGCTCCCAGGACCGGAGCGACGAACTGGCCGCCTTCGAGCGGGGCCGGGAGCGCCGGCGCGACCTGAACAGGTTCCTTGTGGAAGTTCGGGAAGAACTGGCAGCGGTCTACCGGAGCGAAGACAGCGACGAACGGAAGCTGGTGCTGAAGGCCGAAGTGTTCCGGTCGCTTGCGGCGCGCTACCGGCGTGATCTGGTCCCGGTCTGGCGCGCTGCCGGGAACGGCGCCGCCGTAGGTGGCGAGTCGGATATGGGCGGATGGTTGTCGCGTCTGAACAACGCCGACCTGGTCTCGGTCGCCACCTACAACGATCTCGTGCCGGCGTTCCACGCCTTGCTCGAGTCTTCCGGCGAGAACTTCCCGGTCTTTCTCGCCGAAGTCGAGCGCTTGGCGGGGCTGGAGGCCGCGGCGCGCGGGGCGGAACTCGACTTGTTGGGGCCGGACGCCCAGGTTCGCACGCCGCGAGAACGCTCCGACCCTGGGAACGCGGGCATCCTGCCCGCATCCGGCGCGAAGCGCCGGCCGGATCGTTAGCGATCCACCACCGCTCGCGCCCGATCCGCAAAGTCGGTGAACAGGCCGTCGACGCCGAGGTCGAACAGGTAGCGGCGGAGTTCCGCCTCGTGACTGTCGTCGCGGTCGGGCACCTGGTCGGCCCGGAAGGTGTAGGGATGGACGAGGAGACCGGCGTCGTGGGCCCAGCCGATCAGTTCCGGCTGCCGTTCCAGCATCGTCTTCGCCGGTCCGATGCCGGTGGCGAACTCGGCGATGCCGGCCATGCCCTCGGCGCTCAGGAAGTGGCGGTACTGGTCGACCTCTGCCATCAGGAACACCTGAGGCAGCTCGGAACCGAGCTCCCGCAGGCGCCGCAGGCTCTCCTCCTCGAAGCTCTGGACGAACACCGGCGCGCCGTCTTCGAGGTAGCCGTAGCGGCCGAGGACTTCCAGCAGCGCTTCCTCCATCGGCAGTCCCTCCGCGCGGTGCCAGGCCGGGGCCTTGAGCTCGGGGTAGATCCCCACGGCCCGGCCGGTGCGCCCGTTCAGACCCTGGATCAGCTCGATCATGTCGGTGAAGGCGGGGACGGCGAAACGGCTGGCGCCCTTCGGAAACCGGCCGTCTAGGCGTTCGTCCGCCTGGAGCAGGCGGATCTCCTCGAGCGTGAAGTCGGCTGCGTACCAGCGACCGTCGTCGCGGGCGCGATCGGCGAAGAGCTGCTCGACGTTCGTGGTCGCCTGCAGGTAGATGTCGTGGAGGCAGATGAGGTGGCCGTCGCGGGTGAGCACCAGGTCCGGCTCGATGAAGTCGGCGCCCATGCCGTGGGCGAGGGCGTAGGCCGGCAGGGTGTGCTCGGGCAGGTAGCCGCTCGCGCCGCGGTGGGCGATGACGATCTTGGTGGGCGTGCTCACGGCGTCGTCTGCTGCTCCTTCCTCGGCGGCCTCGACCGTGGGCACTGCCGAGACGCAGACGAGGGCGCCAACTGCGAGCAGGACTCTGGAATCCACGTTTCGGCTCAGCCGGCCAGCGCCTCGACCTCGACCCGGGCGTCGTTGAAGCAAGCGCCGGCGCCGACGTCGGTCAGCGTATCGGGCGCCAGGGCGCAGGCGTTGGTGCCCGACTCGGTGCTGCGGAACCACACCCCCTTGGGCAGCAGCGTGACGCCGGCGTCCGGGTCGGTCAGCACCCGGCCGACGTGGTTCATGTTCACGATCCGGGCGCCCGGCGAGGGCTCGCGCCGGCCGATGTCGCGGAAGGCGCCGCTGTTGCTCATCGTGTAGCCGCCGGCGCGGACCTTGAACTTCCCGGCCACCGCCGGCAAGGCGAGGATCGCCGCCACGGCCGAGCCGCCGTTGCGGTTGCGCTCGACGCCCCAGCCGCAGCGGATCACGGCCGGCGACGACGCCCGGACCTTGGCGACCCGGCCGTCCTCGACCTCGACCTCGAGCGAGCAGGAGTCGGGGCAGTCGAGCGTGCAGGCGGTGTGGTGGAGGGTGGCCTGCGGCACCTGGGTAGGAGTCGGATCGGCGACTGCCATGCGTGGAAGCGTACACCCCCCTTTGGACGGTACGAGGGCGTCTCGCCCGCATCTGCCCTGGGAACGCGGGCGTCTCGCCCGCATCCGGGTTACGATTCGCGCTCCCTGACCGGCCCCACCGCACGGCCGGCAACCACACGGACCGCACCCATGACCCTGACCCTCGATCGACGGACTTCCAACCCGCCCGCACTCGACCGCCGGGTCTTCAACTTCTCGCCGGGACCGGCGGTGCTTCCAGTACCGGTCCTGGAGGAGATTCAGCGCGACTTGCTCGCGCTTCCGGGCGCCGGCAGTTCCGTTCTGGAGATGAGTCACCGCTCGCCGGCGTTCGACACGATCCTGGCCGAAGCGGAGGCCAACCTGCGCGAGCTGCTTGCGGTTCCGGACGACTACCAGGTGCTGTTTCTGCAGGGCGGCGCCTCGCTGCAGTTCTCGATGATCCCGATCAACCTGCTGCGCGGTCAGGACCTGCCGGCGAGCTACATCCTGACCGGCGCCTGGGGCAGCAAGGCGGCGGTCGAGGCGGCGCGCGAGGGTGAGGTCCACGTGGCCTGGGACGGCAAGGGCGACAACTTCGTTCGCGTGCCTGGTGACGCGGAACTCGATCTGCCGCCGGCCTCGGCCTACGTCCACTGCACGTCGAACGAGACGATCCAGGGCGTCCAGTTCCGCCGCCCGCCCGCGGTCGGGGACTCGCCCCTGGTGTGTGACGTGTCGTCGGACTTCCTGTCGCGCCCGGTCGACGTGCGCCAGTTCGGCCTGCTCTACGCCTGCGCCCAGAAGAACGCCGGGCCCTCGGGTTTGACCTTGGTCGTCGTTTCGGATCGCCTGCTCGAACGCTGCGGCGACGACCTGCACTCGATGCTCAGTTACCGTCGTCAGGCGGAGAAGGGGTCGCGGCTCAACACCCCGAACGTATTCGGCGTCTACGTCTTTCTTCTCCTGACGCGTTGGCTGCGGGACGAGGTCGGCGGCATGGAAGCGGCGGCCGCCCGGGCGGCGGCGAAGAGCGCGATGATCTACGACGTGCTGGACCGGGACGGCGGCGAGTTCTTCGTTGCGCACGCCGAACCGGAGAGCCGCTCCCACATGAACGTGACCTTCCGGCTGCGGCGCTCCGAGTTGGAGGAGTCGTTCGTCGCCGGCGCGGCCGAGCGGGATCTGATGTCGATCAAGGGCCACCGCTCGGTCGGCGGCTTCCGCATCTCCGCCTACAACGCGATGCCCGCCGAGGGCGTCGAGCGCCTGCGCGACTACATGCTGGAGTTCCGCGCCGCCCACTGAGCGCGCCACTACCGCCGACTCGTCAGCAGCGCCACCCCGACGAGCACCAACAACAACAGCACGCCTCCCACTCCCAACAGGATCGGCGATGTCCCCTCCTCGACGTTCTCCGGAACCTCCTCGTACTCCGGCTCGTCGAAGAGCGAGGTGAAGTCCTGCGCGGCCGCCGTCGCCGCTGCCATCGCCGCCTCGTCCTCGGGCTGCCCCAGACCGCCTTCGGCGATGATCCGCTGTACCGTGAGTACCAGATCCCAGATCTCGTCCGTGCCGTACGCATCGCGGTAACCGGGCATCGCGGTGCCGTCCATGCCGAGATAGAGGCGGCCGTAGATCGCGCCGCTGCCGGCGCCGCCCTTGAAGACACCGCCCACGATGTTGGTCGGCAGGGTGTGGTTGCCCTCGAAGTCGGGCATCGGGTCGTTGCGTAGCCGCCGGCCGTTCGGGCCATGGCAGGAGGCGCAGGCTTCCAGGTAGAGGCGCTCGCCCCGGGCGAGCCGCTCATCGTCGAACGGCGGCGCCGGTGGCACCTCGATCGGCGGGCCGGGGGTGGTGCGCCGCGCGAACTCGGCATCGGCCTCGGCTTCGCCCAGTTCGCCGGCCGCAACCTCGGCTTCGAGTTCCTCTCGCAGCGCCTCGAGGCTGAAACTGCGCGTGTAGCGCGCCACCGCCTCGATCTCGGCGTCCGGGAGTTGTGCCCAGGCCGACATCCCCGTACCCGGCATGCCGCGCCGGATCGTGTTCTCAAGGTCCCGGTCCGAGGGGATCAGGTTCTCGGTCGTCGCCAGCTTGAAACGACCCGACTGGAAGCTGCGCGGCCGTTCGCCGGTGGTGTAGCTGAACTTGCCCAGGCCGTCGCCTTCCTCGCCGTGGCACTCGCGGCAGTAGCGGAGGAAGGCCTGGCGTCCGAGGTCGTTGTCGAGAACGGGCGAGTCGGCTGAGGTCGAGTCCTGAGCGAAGCCTGCACCCGCAGCGACGGCCAGGATGAATGCGCAGATGACGGACACCGGGAGCCTCGGGGGCACGCCGGAGGGCCTGGAATACACTGGTCTACAGGTCTGGTCTACCCGGGGGGCCATCATGACGACAGTCGGATCCTACGAGGCAAAAACGCGGTTGCCCGAACTCCTGCGTGCCGTGGAACGGGGCGAGCTTGTGACGATCACACGGCGCGGCGAGCCTATCGCTCGAATCGTCGGGGTGGAGGGCGAAGCTGGCGAGGCGACAGCGGCCGTGATCGATCGGATAAGGGCCGCACGTCGCAGACGTCCTTCGCTCGCGGGGGAGGAGATCCTCGCTTCCCGTGATGAGGGGCGGCGTCTCTGATGCCCTTCGTCCTCGACGCCTTGGTATTCCTCAGCGACCTGCTCCTTGTTCGCCGGCAAACTTGCCGGCAACATGGTTGACGACCTGAGGCCGTTTCTGTAGGGTCGGCAACCGTGCCGACAGAAGCGATGCCCGTTGCCTCCGCTGTCGACCTCGAAAGGGCGGGATTCCGTCTCGGCGCGCGCGGAACCCACACGAGCCGGACGATCATGTTGAGGGACCTGAAAGATCTCCTTGCCTCCGTGCCCGCAGATGCGGACCGGAGGGCCTACACCGAGGCGGTAGTCGAGGACAACGTGCTCGGCAAGCAGACTGCGGCGACGCGGCGCCTCAGTTTCCAGCGGCTGCGGGAGCTCTACGGCCTCGACCCGCGGATTCCGCTCTTCCGGGTGCTTCGACGTCTCTGGGACAGCGACACAGCCGGTCGACCCCGGCTGGCCCTGCTGACGGCCATGGCGCGCGATCCGCTGCTGACGGCGACGGCGCCGGTTGTCGTCCTTCTGCAGGTCGGCGACGAGATGATGCGTTCGACTCTCCTGGCCCGACTCCGCGAGACGGTCGGCGACCGGCTGAACGACGCGGTGGTCGACAAGGTGGCCCGGAACGCCGCCAGTTCGTGGGCCCAGGCGGGTTTTCTTCGCGGCCGGGTGCGCAAGGTCCGTTGTCAGGTGGAACCCACGCCCGGAACCGTCGCGCTGGCGCTTTGGCTCGGCCGGTTGGAGCGCTATCCGGTCGGCCGATTGCTCGATTCGCCATGGGCTCGAATCTGCGGGGGCAGTGGCCAGGACCTGCTCCCGTTCGCTCTCAAGGCGAGCCAACTCGGCTACATCCGCGCGCGGGCCGCGGCTGGAATCGTCTCGATCGATCCGACCATCCTCGACCCGGCGGTGCCAAGATGAGTCTGAGCCGGATCGAGAAACTGACGCGCGCCTACGAGCGTCATATCGGGACGCCCTGGCAGCGCACGCTGGCCGGTGCCCAGAGGGTGGTCTTCGTCGTGTACGAGAAGGAGCTGGAGCGTACGCTTCGAGCGCGGGTCGGGGATTTCGCAGTGGCAACCCGCGACGCCGGGCACGGTTGGACCTTGGTCGACTGCACGTCCTGGTTCGCCGACTGGATGGCGGACGACGACTACCGCGAGGCCTACTTCGAGGATCCGTCCCTGCTCGACCTGAAGCTCGAGAGCGAGTTTCGTTCCAAGTCCGCCCAGATGCTCTGCGCGGCACTGGAAGAGGCGGGCCACGACGACGTGGTCGCTCTGCTAGGTGTCGCTTCGCTCTACGGCTTCCTTCGCGTATCGGACCTGATTCGTTCTGTCGAACCGGCAATCAAGGGGCGTCTCGTGGTCTTCTTCCCCGGCAGCAGGACAGAGAACAACTTCCGGCTGCTCGACGCGAGGGACGGCTGGAATTACTTGGCGCAACCCATCACCTGGCATGACGCGGTTACGCTGCGCGACGAACGGGCGCCGCTGCGATGAAGATTCACGACCTCCTCGACCGCGACCCGCGCGGCGCGCGCCTTGCGAACAACGGTCAGGCCCGGATCGACGGCGATGATGACCGCGGGACGCGCGTGCTCCGCGAGGAACTCTCGACCTTCGTTTGCGACGGGAAGTTCGGCGACGCGCTTCGGCGCATCCTGGACCGCTATCTGAGCAATCTCGGTTCGGCGCGCCAGGATGCGGCCTGGGTCAGCGGCTTCTTCGGCAGCGGCAAGTCCCATCTGTTGAAGATGGCGGCGCACCTCTGGCGCAATACGGAGTTCGCGGACGGCGCCACCGCGCGCGGTCTGGCGGCTGCCTCTCTTCCCGATGACGTCGTCGCATCGCTGCGTGAATTGGACACGCAGGCGAGACGGGTCGGTCAGATGCCGGTGGCGGCGGCGGGGACTCTGCTCGGCGGCAACGAGTGGGTCCGGCGCACGGTGCTGGAGATCGTTCTCCGCGCTCTGGGCTGGCCGGCGCAGTACGCGCAGGCGCGGTTCTGCTCGTGGCTGCTGGACGAGGGACGGCTTGACGCCGTGCGGGGCGCAGTCGAAGCTGCCGGCAAGGACTGGCGCCGTGAACTGAACAACCTCTACGTCAGCCCCTTTCTCGCTCGAGCGGTGATCGACGCCGTGCCCGGCTTTGCGGGCGACGTGCCGGGCGCCAGACAGGCGATCCACAGCCAGTTCCCGCCGACCCGCGTAGACATCACGACCGAAGAGTTCGTCGACATCGCGCGCCGGGCGCTCTCGGGCGGCGGCGAGCTCCCGCACACCGTCCTCGTGCTGGACGAAGTGCAGCAGTACATCGGTGACGACGAGGCCCGGTCGTCCGCGATCACCGAACTCGCGGAGGCTGTCCAGACCCGCTTTGACGGTCGGGTCATGCTGATCGGCGCCGGGCAGTCGGCGCTGTCAGCCGATACGCCGTACCTGGCGAAACTGCGCGACCGGTTCGTTATCCGCGTCGAACTGACGGACGCCGATGTCGAGGCCGTGACCCGCAAGGTGCTGCTGCGCAAGAAGCCGACCGCCGTTCCGGCGATCGAGAAGCTGTTCGAGACCCACGCCGGTGAGGTCGCGCGGCACCTCCAGAACACGCGGATCGGGGCGAGGGCGGAGGACGAGCGTCACCGGGTCGAGGACTACCCCCTGCTGCCGACCCGGCGCCGCTTCTGGGAGGCGTGTTTCCAGGCGGTGGACGCTGGCGGCGGGCACAGTCAGCTCCGGTCGCAGTTGCGGATCCTCCACGACTCGCTGGAGGTTGTCGCCGGGCGCGGGCTGGGGGCCGCGATACCCGCCTCCGACCTCTTTGGTGCTCTGGCGCCCGACATGGTCAGCACGGGAGTGCTGCTGGGCGAACTGAACACCCGGATTCAGCGACTCGACAGCGACCCGGAGCACGGTCGGCTGCGGCGCGACCTCTGCGGTCTTGCGTTTCTGATCGGAAAGCTGCCGCGCGAAGCTGCCGTCGACCTCGGAGTGCGCGCGACGGCTGCGGCCATCGCCGACCTGATGGTGAGCGACATCGCCGAAGACGCCTCCGGATTCCGCGGTCTGGTGGCCGAGCAACTCGAGTTCCTCGCCGATGACGGCGTGCTCCTGAAAGTCGGCGACGAGTACCGCCTTCAGACGACCGAGGGGGCCGAGTGGGACCGCGCCTACCGCGAGCAGGTCAGCGCGCTCCGGCAGGATGAGGTCGAGGTCGCGCGGGTTCGTAACCAGCTTTTCGGTCGGGCCCTTGAGGAGGCCATCTCATCTCTCCGCATCACCCAAGGGGCGTCGAAGATGCGCCGCGCCGTCAAGCTGCATGCCTCGAGCGAACCGCCGTCGCTGGACCAGGAGGCGGTGATCGTCTGGCTGCGGGACGGCTGGTCGTGCAACCGGAGGGCGGTGGAGAACGAGGCCCGGCGCGCGGGGGTCGAGAGTCCGACGCTCTTCGTGTTCCTGCCGCGGCGGCATGCGGACGCGTTGAAGGACCGCATCCTCTCGGTGGAAGCGGCGCAGCGGGTGCTCAACCTGAAGGGAAGCCCGGCCTCCCCCGAGGGGCAGGACGCGAAGGCCGGCATGGAGAGTCGGCGCGAGGACGCATTTCGCGGGCGCGCCGAACTCGTCCTCGACACACTGCGGGCGGCGAGTGTCTACCAGGGAGGCGGGACGGAGGTCCACGGCGAAGATCTGCGCCAGAGAATCGAAGCCGGCGCCAAGGCTTCCGTGGCGAGACTGTTCCCGGATTTCGACAAGGGAGACCACCGAGCCTGGGAGGTCGCGCTGCGGCGGGCCCGGGACGGCAACGACGAGCCGCTGCAGGTCGTCGGCTGGGACCGTGCCACCGCCGATCATCCGGTCGCCCGCGAAGTGCTGGCGAAGATGGGCGCTGGCGCCCGGGGCACCGAACTGCACCGCGCCATGAAGGCCGCGCCCTTCGGCTGGCCGCAAGATGCTGTGGACGCTGTGCTCGTGGCCCTGTACCGGAGCGGCCACGTGCGGGTCACGCGCAACGGCGCCACTGTTCCGGCCGGAGCGCTCGACCAGACTGGAATCAAGAGCGCCGAGTTCCGACCGGAGAAGGTCGTGCTCACGGCTAGCCAGCGGATCGATCTGCGCGGGCTGTTCCAGGAGTTGGGAATCCGTTCGCGGAGCGGCGAAGAGGGCTTAGCCGCGCGCGCCTTCCTCGATAGCCTCCGGGCGCTCGCGGTTTCCGCCGGCGGCGAGGCACCGCTCCCGCCGGCGCCGGGGACCGTGTTCATCGACGAACTCTCGCGGCTGGTTGAGGCCGAGCAGTTGGCCGCGATCCACGCGCGGCGTGAGGCCACCCGCGAATCGATTGCCGAGTGGAAGGCGCTCCGCAAGCGAAGCGGCGAACGGCTGCCTGTGTGGCGCAGGTTGACCGGCCTGCTGCGGCACGCCGCGAGTCTCCCCGGGGCCGAGCCGGTGGCCGGGGAGATTCGTGCCATCGAGACGCAGCGCTCGCTTCTGGCCGAGACCGACCATGCGGCGCCCCTGGCCGCACGGCTCGCCTCCGACCTGCGGGCGGCCGTCACCCAACGGCGGGACAGGCTCGCGGACGCCGTGGCAACTGCCGAGAGCGAACTCGCCGTGGACGCCACCTGGCAGCGGCTCGACTGCGAGGCGCAGCAGCAGATTCGCCGGGAGTGCCACCTGGAGCCGCCCGAGGATCTTCCGGTCGCCACCGACGAGGAGCTTCTCGCGAGTCTCGACGAGCGATCGCTCTCCGCCTGGCAGTCCAACATCGACGCTGTCCGCGAGCGAACGTCCCAGGCCCTGGCCGAGGCCGTCAGGCGTTTGCACGCGGAGGGCGAGAGTGCTGCTGCGCCCACGAGCGTCACGCTTCGCCGTGGAACGCTGGCCGACGAGGCGGCGGTGCGCGAGTGGCTGCGGGAGCAAGAGGAGCGATTGCTGGAGGCGGTCCGGAAGGGGCCGGTGATTCTCCGATGATGCCCGTGCGTCCGATAGTCGAACAGAGAAAAGTCGATGATTGACGATTTCTGTTCGATTACCGTACTATCGTGCGGCAGAGCCGAGCCCGGCCGGGCGGCCCACAGGTCGCGACCAGGGAGAAACGGAATGTCCATCACCGCCCAGGAACTCGCAGCGCGCATCCGAGCAGCGAGGGAGGCTGCCGGGTTGACCCAGGAGGCCGTCGCCAGCGCGCTGGGAGTTTCTCGCCCTGCCGTGTCCCAGATGGAGTCCGGGAATCGCGCCGTGTCAAGTCTCGAACTCGAGCGTCTTGCGCGCTTGTGCGGCAGGAGCATGGTCGACTTCTTCGGCGATGCGTTCTCGTCTGACGGGAGTGCGACGGCTGCCCTGTTCAGGCGGCATCCGGAGGCGGGCAGCGAGTCCGACCTCCGCGAGGCGGTGGGCGACGCGCTGAAGTTCGGGCGTTCCGTTGCCAACCTTGAAGACCTGCTTCAGACCGACAGGCGTGAGACGGTGGCGGCCGCGTATCGGACTTCCGCCCTGAAGAGCAAGTGGGAGGCCATCGAGCAAGGCGAGGATGCCGCCGAGGCGGAGCGAGGGCGATTGGGCCTGGGCGTCGAGCCGCTGCCGGACCTGGTGGATCTGATGGAGAGGCAGGGAGTGCGCGCGGTTGCGGCGCCGATGCCCAGCGAGGTATCCGGCCTGACCCTGGTGGACGACGCGGCCGGCGTTGTCGTCGCGGTCAATGGGCGTCAAGGGTTCAATCGCCAGCGCTTTTCCCTAGCGCACGAGTACGCGCATGTCCTTCTCGACCGTGACAGGCGGGCTTGCCTGAGCCGGCGGGCGGACCAGGAATCCCTTATGGAAGTGCGGGCGAACTCCTTCGCCGCCGCCTTCCTGCTTCCCGCCGATGGAGTGCGCCGCTTCGTCGAGTACCTGGCCAAGGGTCGGGCGAGCCGGAGTCGGCGGCAGGTTTCCGATGGCCGCGACGTCCACACCGCGGAGCGGCGGCTGCCGCCCGGCAGCCAGGAGCTTCGCCTCCACGATCTCGCGATGCTGGCTCATCACTTCGGCACCAGCCGCGTGGCGACGTTGTACCGTCTGAAGAGCCTGCGGGTCGTCACCGAGCAGCAGCGCGCCGCCCTGAGTGAACAGAACGTTCGCTACGGCAAGCGGACTGCGAGTCTGCTCGGCCTTGGGTGCCCGGACGTCGCCTCCCGGCGAGTACCTCGCAAGCGCCTCGTGGCGCTCGGTATCGAGGCCCTGCAGCGGGACATCATCTCCTACAGCAAGCTCCGCGAGCTGGCCCGACTGGTCGATGTTGGGGAGGAGGATCTTGAGGAAATCGTCGTCGGTGCAGGCATCGACCCGCGGCCGCTTGTCGATGTGTCGCCGGTGGACTGGGCCGCTCTTGAAGGAGCCGGACCGTGCAACGAGTAGCGGTCGATGCAAGCGTGCTGATCAACTTCCTGATCGTCGGCAAAGTCGGCCTGTTGGGTGCCTTGCCGGCACTGGAGTTCATCGTGCCCGAGCAGGTCAGGGCGGAAGTGCGTCGCCCTGCGCAGGTTCAGTTGCTCGGACAGGAGCTTGAGAAAGGGGTAGTTCGGGCACTTGGCGACATGGCGCCGGGCGAGTTGGCGACGTACGCCAGCCTGCGTGGGACCTTCGGCCCTGGCGAGTCTGCCTGCCTTGCAGTAGCGGCCGCTCGCAGTTGGCTGGTCGCCTGCGACGAACGGCGCGGCTTCCCGAACAGAGCTCGGCAGCTTCTCGGCGATGGTCGCGTACTGACCACGCCGGCCCTGCTGGTGTTGGCGATACGTGAGGGACAACTCAGTGTCGCGGAGGCGGACCGCGTCAAGGCGCAGTTGGAGACAGCGCGGTTCAAGATGCCGTTTGAGTCGTTTGGCCGCCACCCGGACGTGAGGCTGCGGCGGAATGGCCGGGGCTGATTGCCCGTGTCGCTCTTGGAGGAGTTGTGACTGATGTCAAGTGAGAACGAACGGAAGGCCGCTCTGGAGGCAGTCGGAGAGGAGCTTGCCGGCTTGCTGGCAACCGACCCGATGGATCTCGTCAGGAGCGAGGACTTGGGGAAGGCGTTGGATTTCAGTTCAGGGCGCCCCGTCTTCGAGAGACGACAGGATCTCTACCGGAAGCTGCAGGATGCCGGCTTGAACGATCTGCCCTTCCCACTTCTAGAGAACATACGGAACCTCGCAACTCAGGCACGGGCGGAATTTCAACAGGTTCTGGATTTCTCACCTGCGGGCCAGAACCCGCAACAGCAAAGGGACCGCTTGATCCAACAGATCGAGAGTCGGTACGACGACGAGTTCAACACAGTCGGGCTCGCGGTTGCCTACGGGCAGCAGACTGGCGCGAATCTTGAACAGATGCAGAGAACGGCGCGGGAACTCGTCGATGGCGTGGCTGCCGTCAAGAACGAAGCATCTACGCAACTGGAGGAAGTGAAGCAGACAGCGGAGAGCGTGAAGCGGGCCGCTGCGGAAGTTGGCGTCTCTCAGCACTCGACGCAGTTCCAGGACGAAGCTGACCAACAGGAGACCACCAGCAGGCGGTGGCTCTGGAGTGTCGCAGCCACCGGTGCCGTGACTGTGGTCCTCGCAGTCTTGAACATTTTGTGGCTCTATGGCTCGTTGACTGAAGAGAAGCTCGATGTCGGCCAAGCCGTACAGCTCTCAGTCGCGAAGTTGGTCCTGTTCAGCGTGCTGTACTTCGGCCTCGTCTGGCTTGCCCGGATGTACCGCTCAGCGTGCCACAACCGAGTCGTGAACCAGCATCGGGCGAACGCGCTGCAGACCTTCGAGACTTTCGTCAACGCGGCGGCGGACCAGCAGACTAAAGAGGCGGTCCTCTTGCGGGCTACCGACTCCATCTTTGGCCATCAGGCGTCTGGATTCGACGAGGCACGTAGAGAGCCCGGGGGTACGAGTGTGTTGGAGATCACGCGAGATCTCGGGCGAGGGGCCGGTGGAGAATGACGAAAGTCGAGCGACGTTGAACCAGCCCGATGCAGTGATGGTCTGTGGCCGACCCGGTGCCGGCACCGGGTTGAACCGCATTGAGGCGGATCGGCTCGCCCGTAGGCTGGACGAGTACCGCCTTGGCGACCTTTGGGCCATGGGTGAAACGGGGACGAACCCGTGAGAACGCGCGAACGGCAGTTCGTGGTGGATCGGGGCGGTGAACCCGCCGTGAGTGGTAGTAAGTCCTCCGCGACTGGCGGCCGCAGGCCAGCGGGGACAGGGCGCCCGGCCGATACGCAGTTGGTGCCTCGAGCAATAGCGGCACGTGTCGGAATGCTGCGGGCCGACTTCGAGGGAGTGACGGGGTCGCCCTTCAAGCACTTCTTCTGCCCGATTCTCTACCAGGACGACCCGGTGGAACTATGCAGGGCCCATATCGTCAACAGAGCCTTCGAAGGTGCTCCCCGGGCCTGGACGGTTCAGAGAAAGGACGTCGACAATCACTTCGGATCGAGGTTCGAGGCGGGCTTTACGACCTTGGCCGAGTTCGAGAAAGCAGTCGCCCAAGGCGGCGGTCTGGGCAAGAACGACCTGCCTTCGCGGTTCAAGACGCGGGTGCTTGCCGGAGGCGAGGAGATTCCGTACTTCTCGGCCAGCAGTTGGCCGGGCGAGGGCTTTACGGGGCTGCACCTCGTAGATTCGAACCGGACGATCTTCCTGAAGAAGACCCCCGAGGAGGTCGACCGCACGATCAATGAGCGCTGGTGCATCGAGACGACGTCGGATCTGCGGGTTCCCGCAGCCGTCTCTCTGATCAAGTCGGCGCACCTGACTCTGTTCGCGCTCTTGGGGTACAGGTACGCCCTTACGTGTGGTGGGCACCTCATCGGCGCAGAGGTTCTCGGCAAGATCTTCCGGGTAACGATTTCCTCTTCGCCACGCGAGGCAGAGGAGCAAGCTCGCGCGATTCTGAGTGAGTGGGTCCATATGGTGCGGCCTCTGCTGGGCGGTGCCTGGGGCTCCAAGGGCACCGTAACGGACCGGTCGCTACTGGTCGCTTGGACGGGCTCGGGCAATCCGTGGGGGGCGATCGTGAGAGTGCCGCTCGGAGAGGGCAAGGACTATGCGGTCTTGCTGCCGTGTTCCTCTCGGCCCGACGACATGGCGACTTACCTGGAGTTCATGGGCAATAGGCGGGAGGAGATTCGGGTCAAGCTGGCACGGGTTGAGCCGGAGAGCGGACAGTTGGGCGTCAGCGAGGCCGACTACCCGTTGCAGTGGCCGAAGTCGGGAGAGACGTTCGACCTGAGGAAACCGGTGTGGTCGGCGGAAGGCGAGTAGGTGTTCCGGTGGCATGGAAACGGGGGGCCGGAGAAGGCTTCGGCCAGGCCGAACCGGAATGGCAAGGACGGGCGGCGTCTGGCCTGGCCTGGAAGATCCGTGCTCGTGAACTTGGGCGTGTGGGTCCGGGGAGGCGCTCTTGATGAGAAGGGAGCCCACAGAGCCAGTTGGGAGACTTCAGAATGACTTGCATCGATAGCATTCGACTCGACGGCTTCCTGTCGTTTCCACCAAGCTCGCCGGCTTTCGAGCTTCAGCCGTTGAACCTCCTGATCGGCCCCAACGGTTCGGGAAAGTCGAACTTCATCGAGGCGTTCGAGCTGCTCGCGGCGGCACCGCGGGACTTTGCCGCCGCTGCCCGTTCTGGCGGTGCCGGGGAGTGGCTCTGGAAGGGGGACGGAGGTGCCAATCGAGCGCGGATCGAGGTCGTGTTCGGTGACGGGACACCGACGGGCAGGCCGCTTCGCTATGGGCTCGAGTTTGGAGCGGTGGAAAAGCGCGTCGAGGTCTTGGACGAGATCCTGGAGGAGGTCGAGCCGTTGCCCGGTCGGGACGGTGTCTTCTTCTACTATCGGTTCCGGAATGGGCACCCGGCGATCAATGAAAGGCGAACAGACGGCGACGTCAAGCGGGGGCTAAAGCGGGAGTCACTGCGACCGGACCAGTCGGTGTTGGCGCAGCGGAAAGACCCGGACCTCTATCCGGAGCTTACCTGGGCCGGTAGGCGGCTGCCGACGTTCACAACGTTTCGCAACTGGACTTTCGGGCAGGAGGCGCCTTTACGTCAGCCTCAGCACGCCGACCTCCCTGACGACTCGTTGCTGCCGGACAACCGGAATCTCGCCCTCGTTCTGAACTACATCGAGCACTCAGGCGAAACGCGGCTGGAAGAGCGGATGAGGGAGTTCTTTCCGCGATTCCAACGCCTGTCCACGCGCGTTGCGGGGGGTGCCGTGCAGTTCTACCTTCACGAGACGGGGTTCGCTTCGCCGATACCGGCCACTCGCCTTTCGGACGGCACCCTTCGGTTCATGGCTCTGCTTGTCACCTTGCTCAATCCCGTGCCGCCGCCGCTGGTCTGCATCGAAGAGCCGGAGTTGGGCCTTCATCCCGACGCCTTGTCGTCGGTGGGCGCAATGCTGGTGGAGGCGTCGGAGCGCATGCAGTTGGTTGTCACGACGCACTCGGACGCCCTCGTGTCGGCGTTGTCCGACGATGTGCAGTCGGTCGTCGTGTGCGAACGGCCGGGTGCGGGAACCGAGTTGCGGCGGCTTGATCCCGACGAGCTTTCAACCTGGCTGGGTGAATATGGGTTGGGGGACGTTTGGCGCATGGGCGCGTTGGGCGGGAATCCGTGACCGGTGTTTCCATCTTCATGGAGGGGGGCGGAAAGGGGGAGCGGAGAGCGGCCCTGCGCAGAGGCATGGACGCGTTTCTCCGCAGCGTCAAAGCCGCTGCTCGCCGGAAGTCGATGAAGTGGCAGGTCGTGCCCTGCGGGCCCCGGAACGAGGCGTACCGCCGGTTCTGTGAGGCCGCCGCCCGAGGACGAGGGAACGTCCTCTTCCTGCTCGTGGACTCGGAGGACGGCGTGAGGAGGAGTCCGCGGCTCCACCTGGTGGCTAGGGATGGCTGGGATGACCTGGAGGACGTCGCGGAGGACCGGATTCAGTTGATGGTCCGAACGATGGAGACCTGGTTGATCGCGGACGTTGAGACTCTTCGTTCTTACTATGGCAATCAGTTCAACGACAACGCGTTACCTAGGCGGCAGGACCTGGAGAAGGTCCCGAAAGAGAACGTCAGTTTGGCGCTCGCTCGGGCGACCCAGAAGACTCAGAAGGGCGAGTACCACAAGATCCGGCACGCCAGCGAGCTCCTGGCTCGTGTCGACCCCGAGAAGGTCAAGGCGCGCTGCCGGCACTGCAAGCGCCTGTTCGACACACTGACCTCGGTGATCGAGGCCGCCTGACGTGACCGAACCCCTCGCCCCGGAACTGCGCAAGCAGTTGGAGAAGGCCGTGCGCGACGCCCGGCGCCTTGGCGAAGCCGGCGCTCGCGCCGCGCTGCGGGCGTTGGCGGTGCATGAGTCACGGCCCTACGAGGGGGTGTCGGAGGACGAGCGTGCGCTGCGGCGGCGGCTTCGGGCCCACGGCCGGCAGTTGGGCGACCAGGCGAACGGCCAGCGTGGAACGCAGGCGATCGGGCGACTGGTCCACGAGGTGGCCTACGAGCACTGGCACCGGATGCTCTTCGCGCGGTTTCTGGCGGAGAACGGCCTGCTGGTCCAGCCCAAGTCCGGCGTTCCGGTATCGCTTGAGGAGTGCGCCGAGTTGGCGCGGGAAGAGTCGGACACGGACGGCTGGCAGGTGGCGGGGCGCTTCGCCGCTGAGATGCTGCCCAGGATCTTCCGGCCGGACGACCCGGCCCTTGCGGTGAAGCTGGCGCCGGAGACGAGGCAAGCGCTGGAGAAGTTGGTCGCCGAGCTGCCGCCGGCTGTGTTCACGGCGAGCGACTCCCTGGGCTGGACGTACCAGTTCTGGCAGGCGGACCGGAAGGACGAGGTGAACCGGTCCGGCGCGAAGATCGGTGCCGACGAGCTGCCGGCAGTGACCCAGTTGTTCACCGAGAACTACATGGTCAGGTTCCTGTTTCACAACACGGTCGGCGCGTGGCGCGCCGGCAAGGTGCTGGCGGAGCGGCCGGAGTTGGCGCGCAGCGCAGCGAGCGAAGCCGAACTGGCGGCGGCCATGCGCATCGAGCCGCGGGGCGGCCTCGAAGGGTATGACTTCGAGTATCTGCGGTACGTGCGGGAACCGGCCGCTGCTGACGGGGAGGATTCGGCGGGTGCCGGCCCTGCTGGCCGGTGGCGGCCGGCCTCGGGCGTCTTCCGCGGCTGGCCGAGCCGGGCGGCAGATCTCCGCGTGCTTGACCCGTGTTGCGGCAGCGGGCACTTCCTCGTCGAGGGTCTTGATCTCCTCGTGCGGCTGCGGATGGAGGAAGAGAACCTTGGAGTCGAGGAAGCGGTTACGGCCGTGTTGCGGGACAACCTCTTCGGTTTGGAGATCGACCAGCGCTGCACGCAGATCGCGACCTTCAGTGTGGCGCTCGCGGCGTGGAGGACGGTGGGGCGGCCGGTCGATCTACCGCCGCTTCAAATCGCCTGTTCCGGGCTGACGGTTGCATCGAGGAAGCAAGAGTGGCTCTCTTTGGCTGGCCGCGACCGGACAGTGTCGCACGCTCTCGACAGGCTCTACGAGATGTTCCGGGAATCGAGCACGCTTGGAACGCTGGCCGATCCTGCCGGTATCGGCGAGGGTCTGTTCCAGGATGAGTACCAAAGGGCCGAGCGGCTTCTAGAGCGTTCGGCGAAATCGAGGGATGCCGAGATCCGGGAGCGGGCGGTCGCGGCACTAGGGATGTTCGAAGCGTCCCACATGCTGAGCCGCAAGTACGACCTTGTCGTGACGAACGTGCCCTACTTGGCGCGGGGCAAGCAGTCGGCGCTCCTTCGGAGGCTGGCCGCCGATGGCTATCCGGACGCGAAAGCTGACCTTGCTACCGTGTTCGTGGCCCGAATTCTACGGCTCTTGGCTGACGCTGGGACTCAGGCCGTCGTAGTCCCTCAGAACTGGCTGTTCCTGACTACCTACCGGAAGTTGCGCGAGAGGTTACTTAGGGAACGCGCCTGGAACTTCGACGTCAGGCTGGGCACAGGCGCGTTCGAGACGATCAGCGGGCATGTTGTCAACGTCGCGATGATCGTTCTTTCCGCGGAGGCTCCGAACGAGACGTGGCACATGGCTGGCATGGACGTGTCGTCGCGTGAGGGCGAGAGGCCGACTTCGCCGCGGGAGAAAGCGAAGCTTCTGCGCCGGGCTCCGGTGCTTCTACCCCTTCAGAGTGATCAGCTCTTCAACCCGGACGCGTGTGTGCTCTTGCGCCCGCTCAGGGGCGCCACCCTCTTGAAGGAGTACAGCTACGGTCATCAAGGCATCGCCACGGCCGACTACGCCTGCTTCGGCAGGAAGTTCTGGGAGTTGCCGGACCGCGGATCGAGTTGGGAGTTTCAGCAAAGTACGGTTAGAGAAACGAGACAAGTGGGAGGACGCGAGCATGTCCTACATTGGGAGGCGGGAGAAGGTCCCCTTCAACGCAGCGAAAGCGTACGTATACAGGGGGGGGGAGCGTGGGGTAGAGATGGAGTCGCCGTATCCCAGATTGGGGCCTCTTCCCGTCACCCGATACACAGGTGAGTATTTCGACAACAACGTAGCGGTCCTGACTGTCGACAAGGAAGATCATCTTCCAGCGGTCTGGTGCTTCTGCGAGTCGGAGCGCTTCGCTTCCGGGGTCCGAGAGTTCGACCAGAAACTCAACGTGACGAATGCGAACTTGGTCAAGGTCCCCTTCGATCTAGCCCACTGGCAGAGCATCGCCGTCACCAAGTATCCCAACGGCCTTCCCGAACCCCACACCGACGACCCCACTCAGTGGCTCTTCCACGGCCACGCCTGCGGCTCCGTGGTCTGGGACGAGGAGACGAAATGGACCGCCCACGGTCCGCTCCGGACGGACGCCTCCGTGCTCCAGGTCGCGGTGGCGCGGTTGCTCGGCTACCGCTGGCCGGCGGAGCTGGACCCCGACATGCGCCTGGCGGCGGAATCGAAAGAGTGGGTCGAGCGGTGCCGGGAACTCGACGGCTTCGCCGACGCGGACGGCATCGTGTGCCTTCAGGCCGCGGCTGGCGAACCGCCGGCGGTCGACCGGCTGCGGCGCCTGTTAGCGGCCGCCTACGGCGAGGAGTGGACGGCGGCGAAGGAGCAGGAACTCCTGTCCGCGGCTGCGGACGGCAGGAGGCCGCCCAAGTCCCTGAACGAGTGGCTGCGGGACCGGTTCTTCGCTGAGCACTGCAAGCTCTTCCACAGCCGGCCGTTCATCTGGCACATCTGGGACGGCCGGAAGGACGGCTTCCACGCCCTCGTCAACTGCCACCGCCTCTGCGGCCCGGACGGCGAAGGCCGGCGGACCCTGGAGGCACTCGCCTACCGCCACCTTGGCGAGTGGCTAGACCGTCAGCGCGCGGCGCAGAGCAAAGGCGAAGAGGGTGCCGACGCCCGCCTCGCCGCCGGCCAGGACTTCCAGCGCCAGTTGGCCCTCATCCTGGAGGGTGAACCGCCGTACGACCTCTTCGTCCGCTGGCGGCCGCTTCACGAACAACCGCTCGGCTGGGAGCCGAACCTCGACGACGGCGTGAGACTCAACATCCGCCCCTTCATGCGCGCCGAACTCCAATCAGGCGGGAGGAAGGGCGCTGGGATTCTCCGCGCCAAGCCGAACGTCAAGTGGAACAAGGACCGCGGCAATGAACCCGAGAGTCTCCGCCCGAGAGAGGACTTCCCGTGGTTCTACTCCTGCCCCGGACAAGGTGCCGAGGCCGGCCGCACGGACTACGCAGCGCCTGCGGAGGCCGCATACGATGGCAGCCGCTGGAACGACCTTCACTACACGCGGGCGGCCAAGCGGGCGGCCCGGGAGGCGAGTGGGCGACGGGAATGAACGATGACCTTTGAACGCATGGAGGCTGAGAACTGGCAGCTCGAGGTGCCCGGTGCGCGCTGGTTCAAGGCGGACCTCCACCTCCACACGATCGACGACCACCCGGGGGGCAAGGCCAAGTTACCGGAGGGCTTGACGGGTGAGCCTGACGACAGCGCCGTCCAAGGGCGGTATGCGCGCCTCTTTTTGCAGCGCTTGGTGGCCCAGGGAATCCGAGTAGCTGGTTTGACGCCGCACTCGCCACGGGCGGGGTCAGGTCCGGAAAGCAGTGCTACGTGGCGGATCATCGAGGAGTGGAACGCTGGCGTGGACGATGACGGCGTCCCGTTCCGGGAGAAGATCTTCGCCGTGTTTCCCGGCTTTGAGATCAAGGTGCGCGACGGCGCTCAGGGGGTACATCTCCTGTTTTTGTTCGACCCGGAGACCGGGCGAGATCGTTACCTTAGGCTCTTCGACGCGGTGATGGATGGGGCTACTGCCTGGGAGGGAGGGAGCCTTGCCATGACGAGGAAGAGTGCCGAGGATGTGCTCGATACGCTCGACGGCGGTCGCTTGGCCGGAAGCGGGGGAGAACATTCTCTTGGGTACCTCGCGCTTGCGCCACATCTTCTCGCTTCACATGGCCTTCAGCGCGAGATGGGACATCAGGCGCGGGAGCTATTCCCAGTGGCGCGGCTGGCGGGCATCGGAATGCCACGCGAGAAACTCCTGGAGGACTACGACGAGGCAAAGAAGCCAGGTCGCTACTGGCTTCCACGGATGAAGGATCGCCGTCAGGCGTTCTTTCGAGGCAGTGACGCCTACACGCTGGCCGAGATGGGTTGTCGCTACACATGGATCAAGCTGGCCAGTCCGCGGATCGAAGCTCTTCGCCAGGCGTTTGTCGCTAGCGACAGCCGGATGCGGGAGTCCCTGCAAAGGGCATGCGATGGAAGCCTTGTTCCCATCGATGAGCCGCCGGAGGCCGCCGGGGGCCGCCGTCCTTGGCTAAGACGCGTAACGGTGGAAGGTCGGGCCTCCTTCTTTGGGGCCAAAGATGGAGGCGCGACCAGCTTCTTCTTCAGCCCTGACCTCACGTGCGTTATCGGTGGCAGTATGACTGGAAAGAGCACCCTGCTTGATGGGCTTCGGGTGCACACCGAAGCCGACCTTCCTCAGAGAGCGTCTATGTCGGAGCAGGTGAAGTCGCGGGGAGAGAACTTTCTCGCTGGCGCAGCGCAGGTGGCCTTGGACTGCCCTGGAAGGGATCATACGGCACCGCTGTGCGAGCAATGGCCGGCACAGTTCTTCGCCCAGAACGAGTTGCAGCGACTCGCACAGAAGGATGCGGCAGTCGAGGAGATTCTGGCCAAGTTGGACAGTGGTGAGGCGCTGCTGATAGCGACAAGGCGGGACCTGCTGAGGGCGCAGGACGCGGAGCTCAGCAGCTTGGCGACTGCCCTGAGTCACTTGGACGAGCAACTAAGTGAGGCAGAACAGGCTGAGGCGCGTGCGCGCAGGGCGCAGGGCGAGTTGCAGGCTTTTGAAGAGGCGGGCGTGGAGGACTTTCATCGGGTCTCTCGCGCACATCAGAGCTGGAGAGGAGCGTCTGGAGAAGCAAAGGAGCTTGCACGCAAAGCCGACGAGGTGACCGGTAGCATTGTGGCCTTTGGACTCCCGGATGCTGATGAGGCTGTCGAACGGGCATTGGAGACCGACAAGTTCGCGGGATCGACGGCGAGTGAGCTAAGGGCGCGCTGGAGCGGGATCGGCGAACAGTTCGAGAAGGCCCGGAGGGCAATTCGGGTTTGGAGCCGGGATGTGAGCGGCTTCGCAGAACAGATTGGCGCGGGTGAGAGTTCCCTTCGTGAGGTTGTCGAGCAGACGATGGCGGCGCATGGACACGGCCGGGCGGAGCTGCGGGAGTTCCAGGAGCTGAGCAGGCAGGCTGCTCTCTTGCCGAGTTATGCCAAGCACTTCGAAGAAATCCGGAGGGAGCGCTTGGAAAAGTCGGAGCGTTTCGCGGAACTCTTGGAGGCCCGCAAGATCGTCGTGGACGAGTATCGTTCCTCCTTCGACCGTGTGATCTCAGGCGTTGTTGGCCAACCGGGTTCCCGCATTCGTGGGCGGCGGATCGACGAAGGGATCTCTGCTCCGCTCAGAGACTTTCTGGAGTCGCTGAAGAAGCGTGGCATAACGAGATGGTGGCGGGACCTTTCTGAGCCTCGACCGACGCCTGCGGTTCTTCTTGATGTTTTGGAGGGGAAGACTTTGGGGACTCTCGGCATGAGTTCCGCAGTGCAGGGGACGTTCCGGGAGGTGATGACGGCGGGCCGTCGGCGAAGGCTCGCCACGCTTCGTTGTCATGACCAATATGTTCTCGAGCTTCAAGTCGAAACTGGAGACTACAGGCCGCTGTCGGAGCTTTCGGGAGGCCAGAGAGTCAGCGTTCTGCTGACCCTCCTGTTTGAGACCGAGGACGATCGGCCATTGGTTATCGACCAGCCGGAGGACGAGTTGGACAGTCGATTCCTGTTTGAGGCGGTGCTGCCCGTACTCAAGAAGTTGAAAGGTCGGAGACAGGTGATTGTCGCAACCCACAACGCGAACATCGTTGTGAACGGCGACGCCGACATGGTCATCCAACTCGAAGCGACGGCCTACAAGGGCGGAGTTGCCTCCGCCGGAGCGATTGACGAACCGGCAGTTCGCGACGCGATCGTGCAGACGGTGGACGGCGGGCGGTATGCGTTTTGGCTGCGACGGCAGAAGTACGGCTTCTGAGAAGGAAGGGCTGATGGACTGGCTAGGCGTCTTGAAGAGGATCGAGCGGGGCGAGGATCAGATCACCGAGTTCAAGAGCGGTGCGAGCGATCTGAGCGCCATCGGTCGGTCGGTCTGCGCATTCGGCAACGGTCGCGGCGGCCTGCTTGTATTGGGTGTGGACAACTCGGGCATGATCGTGGGGGTCAAGGAGTCGTCGGAGGCGGTACAGGAGAGACTTACGAGCTTCCTGCAGAGCGGCTGCGGAAGACCTGTGATCGCAGGCCTCGGACGCCACAGGGACGACGAAAAGTGGGTGCACTGGATCGAAGTGCACAACCAGGGCCGAGGTTACGAGCCGTTCTCGTCTGGTGGCCGCTACTGGGTGCGTCGCGGGAGGAGCAGCGTGGCTCCGTCGCCGTCGGAGCTGCAGGACTTAATGAACTCGTTTGGCCTAGTGCTCACTGAGGAACAGGTTGTGCACGGCGCTGGCCTGGATGACATCGACCTGCGAGCGTTCCGGCGCTTCATGGTTGCGCAGGGAGTTGACATGACTGGGGAGGCACAGCCGCGTCTGGAGGACGACATGCGGACCGGGTCCGTTGTGGAGGAGTTCTCCGGCGAGGCGCGCCCAACTCTGTACGGCCTGATGGCTTTTGGACGCGATCCGCAGGCGTTTGCCTCGACTGCCGGCCTCTACACCGTGTGCGCGGCGTACGAGGGGAACGACCGGAGCGCCGACACCGTCAGCGCCGCCGCGGTTCGGGGGCGACTTGAGGATCAGGTTCGCCGCTCGGTGGAGTGGTTCGGAGCCCTCGGACATGGTGAGCGCTACCGGGGGATCTTCCGCGAGGATTTACAGTTGCTCCCGGTCGGCGTCCTGCGCGAGGCGCTGGTCAACGCGGTGATTCACCGCGACTATGCGATCACGGGGTCGCAGGTCATGTTGGAGGTGTTCAGCGACCGAGTCGACGTGACGAGCCCCGGCGGGCTGCCGAATCGCATGACGGTCGAACAGGCGCGTGGAGGTGGAGCGCCACGCTCTCGCAACGAGATGATGGCGAACGCGATGGTCGTCGCGCGGTTGATGGAGAGACGCGGCCGGGGGTGGCTCCTGATGCGAAAGAACATGCGGGAGTTCAACGGTACGGAGCCGGAGTTGGTGAGCGAGGAAGGGCAGTTCACTCGCGTCACGTTCCGGCTTGGCGGGACTTGAGATTCCTGGGTGGTTTCGGAGGTGTCCGCCAGCTCTCAGCTTCCTGCCGACAGCGTTCTCGACCGCCTGATCGCCAGTCTGCGCGACAAGGCGGGACCCGTGGACGGCCAGGAGCCGCCGGCCGCCGTTCTCTGGCCCGACCCGCAGGGCGAGTGGCGGCCGCTCATCGGTGCGCTTCGTGAGCGGCTGCCCGAGCTGTTCGTTCTGGGCGACTTTGACGAGCGCGCGCGCACCGGCCCGGCGATCTGGCTGCGGGCGTTGATCGAGGGAGCCCTCGGTGAGCCCGTAGCGCCCGAGGGCGGGACGCCGATCCTCTACCTGCCCGACACCTCTCGCCAGCAGCTCCGGGCTGGCGACGACTGCCCGAACCGCTTGAAGCCCTTGGTCGAGCTGCTCTACCGGGGCGCTGTGTGGGTTCACCCGAACGGCCGCGAGTTGACGGTGCGCGGGTTCCTCGGTTCGCCGAAGTCGCTCGGCCTCGATGTCGCGGACGACAATGCGACGAGGCTGGCGATGCTGCAGGCTCTGCCCGAGGTTGCTGCTGTGCCCCTATCCCGGCTCGGTGGAAGGCGCTTGGACGCCGACTACTTCCACCGCTTGCTGACCCCCGATCTGCCGCGCGATGTCCTCCGGTGGATGGTGGAAGGTGGCGCGATGGCGGCTCGGCTCGGCGCAGAGAAGTGGGATGCCTTCCGCAACCGGTGCCGCTCCGAACTTGGCCTCGACCCACAGACGGAACCGGATGTTGTGGCCGGGGAGCGCCTGGGCGCCGGTTCGGGCGAGTGGGCCCGGGTCTGGGACCGGTTCCTGGAGTCGCCGGAGAACTACGCGCCCGTCGCGGACGTGCTGCTCCGAAGCCGGCCCGCATCCGTGCCGCTGTTCGACCGTGAGCGCTGGCCCCATTTGAACGACAGCGACGAGGAGCGTCTACGCCGGAGGCTCGGCGAGGTGGCCGGACTGAATCACGAGGCCGCCTGTGACCGGGTGCTCGAGCTCGAAGAGGAACACGGCACCCGGCGAGGCTGGGTCTGGGCGCGCCTGGGTCGATCCCCGATGGCGGCTGCGATCGGGCCGCTGGCGCAGCTCGGCCGTGAAGCCCGGACGACACTGGGAGGCGCCACGCCCGGCGAGATTGCTTCGGCCTATGTCGAGCACGGCTGGAGAGCGGATGCCGCGGCCCGGGAGGCTCTGGCAGCCGCTCGAACCGGGGAACAGGAACTTGTAGCCGGGATCGTGAGGCGCTTGGCTCTCTCCTGGCTCGAAGACTCGGCTCACGCCTTCCAAAGTGCCGTCGAGCGCGGGACATTGCCGGCGCGGGGCGATCAGCCGTTGATCGAAGCGCAGGATGATGTCTGCCTGCTGTTCGTGGACGGCCTTCGCTACGAACTGGCTCGGGCTTTGGCGGAACGGCTCGAAGCGAGAGGCTTCGGCACGGACCTACAGCATCGCTGGGCGGCGCTTCCGACTCTGACGGCGACGGGGAAGCCCGCGGCGACCCCGGTGGCCGGGGACATCGGCGGGGGAATGCTCGGCGGCGACTTCGCACCGAGCTTCGTAGCCACCGGCAAGCGGGCCGATGCTCAGGCGCTCCGAGCCGCGATGGAGCGGCGCGGCTATCGGATTCTCGGCGCCGGGACGTTTGATGCGCCAATGGGCACTCAGGCTCGGGGTTGGGCGGAGTGGGGCAAGATCGACACCCTCGGACACGAGCTTGACGCGGCGGACTTCGCCCGGAAGATCGAGGATGAACTGGAGAGCCTGAGGGAGCGCATCGCACGGCTGTTGACGGTCGGCTGGACGGCTGTTCGGGTGACTACCGATCATGGTTGGCTGCTGATGCCGGGAGGCTTGCCCAGGGTGGACCTGCCGCAGCACCTGACGGTCACCAGGGGAGCCCGTTGCGCCGCGATTGCCGGTGAATCGAGACCGGACGCGCTGATCGCGCCGTGGCACTGGAACACGAACGAGTCGTTCGCCACGGCCAGGGGCATCGGCGCGTTTCGGCGGTCGGTTGAGTACGCACACGGCGGCCTGAGCATCCAGGAGTGCCTGATTCCGGATCTCCTGGTGAAGGCAACCGGTCGGGTCGAAGCGGTGGCCAGTATCACGACGATTGCCTGGCGAGGATTCCGTTGCCTGGTTGAAGCTACCGTCGGTGGCGCCGAAGTGACTGCGGACCTGCGTTTGCGGGATGAACTGAGCCGGTCCGTTTCCGGTTCCGGCAAGCCGGTGGAGGCCGACGGCCTGGTGAGCCTGCTGCTCGCCGACGACGATCACGAACACTCGCGGCTGGTTCTCGTCTTGGTCGATGACGGGGACCGAATTCTCGACCGCCGCGAGACTGCCGTGGGAGAGGACTCGTGAACTCACTGAACCTCGAAATGGACCGTCTTGACGAACTCGCCGCGGAGGCGTTTCCGGGCTACCTGGTGCGGAAGGACTTGGTGCGGCGCTACGCCCGGACGTACCCGGTGCCGACCTACGTGGTCGAGTTCCTTCTCGGGCGTTACTGCGCGAGCGTGGACGAGACCGAGATCACCGAAGGCCTGGTCATCGTCGAGAAGCAACTCGAAGGGCGGACCGTGCGGCCGAGCGAGCAGGAGATGTTCAAGTCGCGCGCCCGGGAACGCGGCTCCGTCAAGCTGATCGACATCGTCCGCGCCCGGCTCGATGCTCGCAACGATCGCTACCTTGCCGAACTGCCGAGCCTCGGCTTGAGAGACATCGATGTCGGGGACTCGATCGTCAAGGACAACCAGCGGATGCTGACCGACGGCTTCTACGCCGAGGTGACGCTTGAGTACGATGCGGTCGTTGCAGTGGACGAGCGCGGCAACCCGTTCCGCATCTCGTCTCTGCGGCCGATTCAGATGTCGGAACCGCGCGTGCTCGACGTGTTCGCGCTCGGGCGCGGTCACTTCACTACAGGCGAGTGGTGTGACTTCCTAATGCGGTCCGTGGGCCTGGAACCAGAGGCGCTGGATGATCGCGCGAAGCGCGTGGCGCTACTCCGAATGGTCCCGTTCGTTGAGCGGAACTACGACCTTGTGGAACTCGGCCCTCGCGGCACGGGGAAGAGTCACATCTTCCAGCAAATATCGCCGTACTCACACCTGCTCTCGGGCGGCAAGGCGACCGTCGCCAAGATGTTCGTGAACATGGCCAACGGCCAGCGCGGCTTGGTGTGCCAGTACGACATCGTGTGTTTCGACGAGGTCTCCGGTGTCTCTTTCGATCAGAAGGACGGTGTGAACATCATGAAGGGCTACATGGCCTCGGGCGAGTTCAGCCGCGGGAAGGAGAGCATCCGGGCTGACGGTGGCATCGTCATGGTGGGCAACTTCGGTGTCGACGTGGAACAGCAGCAGCGCATCGGGCACCTGCTCAGCCCGCTGCCGAAGGAAATGCGGGACGACACCGCCTTCCACGACCGGATCCACGCTTACGCTCCGGGCTGGGACTTCCCGAAGCTGAATCCCGAGAACCACCTGACGAATCACTTCGGGCTGGTCTGTGACTTCCTGAGCGAGTGCTGGAATCAGTCCCGGCAGTCGAGCCGGTTGAGTGCCCTACAGAACCGAGTCTTTTGGGGCGGCGCCCTTAGCGGCCGGGACATCGAAGCAGTCAACAAGACGTGCTCGGGCCTCTTGAAACTCCTGTACCCCGACCAGGAGATGCCAGTAGAAGATGAGGATCTGGAGTGGATCGTGCGGCTGGCCCTGGAGTCACGGCGGCGCGTGAAGGAGCAGCAGAAGCGTTGTCTCAGGAGCGAGTTCAGCAACACGCACTTCTCCTTCACTCTGGGCGTTGATGGAGTGGAGCAGTTCGTCGCTACGCCGGAGCTTCACAGCGATGAGGCGATCGATAGCGATCCGCTACCGCCCGGACAGGTCTGGGCGATTGGTCCGGGAACCGGCGAGACAGGCGCCGGGCTGTACCGGATCGAAGTTGCGATCGGCCCTGGCAGTGGCGTGAGGATCCTCAACCATCCGGTACCGCCGGCCTTTCGGCAGAGTGTCAACGTCGGTAGCCAGAACCTGTACCGTGCGGCGAAGGAACTGGTGGGCCATCGTGACCCGCGTGGCTACGAGTACTCGGTTCAGCTACGGCCCTTCGATGCCGACAAGTCCGGTGTTGGACTCGGTATGCCGGTGCTGACCGCCTGTGTCGGAGCGCTCCTCGATCGCGGAACGCGCGGCGGCGCGATCGTCGTCGGCCCGCTGAATCTTGGAGGGAGCACAGACCTCATCGCGGATCCCGTTGGCATCGCCGAGCTGGCGGTCGACAAGCGGGCGACGACACTGCTGATGCCGGTAGGCGCGCGGCGTGCGCTCAATGATCTGCCGGACGACCTCTGGACCAAGGTCAACATCGAGTACTACAGCGACCCGACGGACGGCGTGTTCAAGGCTCTGCTGCCTTGATGCCGATGGCTGCGGCTGGAGCGTCTTGAACTACGACGGGCCCCGGGCGCTGGAGTTTCTCCGGCTTGGAACCGCTTTGCCTCAGGCGGCGTTTAGGCGCGGCCAAGAGGAGGCCGTCCGGCATGTCGTCGAGGGGCGAGGCCGGCTGCTGGTCGTGCAGCGCACGGGCTGGGGCAAGAGCTTCGTCTACTTCATTGCCGGGAAGCTCCTGCGCGAGGCCGGAATGGGCCCGGCCCTTCTGGTGTCGCCGCTCCTTGCCTTGATGCGAAACCAGATCGCCGCTGCCGAGCGGATGGGCGTCCGAGCGGAGACGATCAACTCCGACAACAGGGAGGTTTGGGAGCGCGTTGAGGGGGCAGTTCTCCGCGACGAGGTCGACATCCTGCTCATCTCACCAGAGCGGCTGGGGAATCAACGGTTCGTCGAGCGCGTCCTTGCCGCGGTGAGCGACCGGATCTCGTTGCTCGTCATCGACGAAGCGCACTGCATCTCCGATTGGGGCCACGACTTCCGGCCGGACTACCGGCGGATCGGGAGGATTGTTGCTGCTCTGCCGCCGAATCTGCGTCTGCTGGCGACGACGGCGACGGCGAACGACCGGGTCGCCCAAGACCTTCAGGCTGTGCTTGGGCCGAACCTCGCCATCTCCCGAGGCAGCCTGAACCGGCCTTCGTTGGCGCTACAGACCATCCGTCTTCGTAGTCAGGCTGAACGGCTCGCCTGGTTGGCTGAGCAGGTGCCTACCATGCCTGGCAGCGGCATCATCTACACGCTGACGGTCCGGGATGCCGAGCAGGTTGCGGACTGGTTGCGGTGCCGGGACTTGACCGTCGAGGCCTACACCGGGAAGTCCGGCGAACGCCGGCCCGCACTTGAGCAGGCTCTGTTGGACAACGAAGTAAAGGCCCTCGTGGCAACGACCGCGCTGGGCATGGGCTTCGACAAACCGGACCTCGCCTTCGTCGTCCACTACCAGGCACCGGGGTCCGTCGTGGCCTACTATCAACAGGTGGGGCGAGCGGGTCGGGCGCTCGACTCGGCTTATGGCGTGTTGCTCGGCGGTGAGGAGGATACGGACATCACCGACTTCTTCATCGACACGGCGTTCCCTGCGCGGCGGCAGGTTGATGAAGTGATTGCGGCACTCGAAGCGGAGCCGAGAGGCCTCTCCGAGCCTAAGATTCTGTCGCTGGTGAACATACGGCAGGGCAGACTGAAGCAGTTGATGAAGATTCTCTCGCTTGAAGCGCCGGCGCCTGTGGTGAAAGAGGATGCCAGGTGGCAACTGACGGCGGCGCCGCTGGCTGAGGAGTTCTGGCAGCGAGTTGAGCGCTTGACCACCCTGCGCCGGCAGGAACAGGAGCAGATGCAGCGGTACGTCGATCTGGGGTCGGGGCACATGGAGTTCCTGATTCGTGCCCTTGATGGGGATCCGGCCGAGGCAACCGCGAAAGCGCACGGTGAGTTACCCGCGGAACCGCAGCGGCGCGCCGTCCTTGATGCGATTGCATTCCTCAAGGGCACGTTCCATGAGATCGCGCCCAGGAAGAAGGGTCCAAGAAAGCTGATCCCGCCGCAGTTGCGCGCCGAACCGGGAAGAGCGTTGTGTCACTGGAAGGACGCCGGATGGGGACGCCTCGTACAGAGCGGGAAGTACCGAGAAGGACGTTTCTCTGATGAACTTGTCGATGCCTGCGTCGAGCTGCTTCGAGGTTGGCATCAGGATCCGGCGCCGCAATGGGTGACTTGCATTCCGTCACTGCGTCATCCCGAGTTGGTGTCGGGTTTTGCGGAGCGGCTCGCCGCGGCGTTGGGCCTGCCGTTTCGGCCGATTCTGATAAAGACAGAGAACCGGCCCGAACAGAAGAAAATGGAGAACAGCGCCCAGCAGGTAGCGAACGTCTGGGGCTCGCTTGCTCTGGACGATAGCCCTCCGACGGAACCGGTCCTGTTAGTGGACGACATCGTCGATTCGCGCTGGACGCTTACAGTCGCGGCTCGGCTGCTACGAAGCGGAGGCAGTGGCGAGGTGTGGCCGTTGGCGCTCGCCCAAGCTTGAGTGCAGCGATGAACGAGTCGCTTTCGGCAAATACCAAGGCCATCCTGCTGCTGACGGCGCCGTTGATTGTGGGCGCTGGGTCGTCCCGGGGCACGACCCTGAGGCCACTCTCCTTGAAACGCGAGTACTCCGAACTGGTTAGGCGCCTCCGTGAGATCGGGCGCGAGCCGGCGGACCTGGTCGGCGTAAACGGTAGCGCCCTGCTCGACGAGTGTTTGGCGGTCGCCGGGCCTCGAATCGATCGCCAGCGGATCGAGTCCCTGCTGGGGCGGGGAGTCCAGTTGAGTCTCGCGGTAGAACGGTGGCAGACCCGAGCGATCTGGGTCGTAAGTCGAGCCGACAACGGCTACCCCAGGCGACTGAAGGCGCGGCTTCGTGAGAAGGCGCCTCCCATTCTCTATGGCTGCGGCGACCGATCTTTGGTGGATAGGGGCGGTCTGGCAGTTGTCGGCCCGCGGGACGTCGAAACAAACCTGATTGACTACGCGCAGGAGGTCGGTGTACTTGCAGCCAAGTCAGGCCGGGTTGTCATCTCGGGGGCCGCCAGGGGGGTTGACCGGGCGGCGATGGGCGGTGCGCTCACTGTCGGTGGCTGGGCGGTGGGCGTCCTCGCCAACGACCTTGCTCGGGCCTCGACACAGCGGGAGAACCGGGATGCTCTGCTCGATGGGAGACTGGCGCTGGTCTCGCCGTACGATCCTGCGGCGCGGTTCGTTGCCGGGCATGCGATGGAAAGAAACCACTCCGTCTACAGCCTCGCCGATGCCTCGCTGGTCGTTGAGGCGCTGGTGGGCCGGGGGGGTACCTGGGCTGGCGCCACAGCGCAACTCAACAGGCGTTCGGTCTGTCCGGTGTATGTGCGGTCGACGTTGGGCCGCTCCGAAGGGCTTGCTGAACTGGAGGCTCGAGGAGCTCTCCCGTGGCCGAATCCTCAGAGTCCCGGGGTCTTGGCGGACATTCTCGGCGTTGCACCCGGCGACGGCGATTCGGTTGGCGCGAGAGGTCTTGCTGCGCCGTCACACGCGACTGCCACGGGGGAGTCGCAGGCCCCGCGGAAGTCAACCGCGGGCTCGGGGTCGAAGACGGGCGACCAGACGCCGCCAAGCCCCGAACAGCGGCCGCTGAGCTTCTGACCGGCTACTCTGCGGAGATGCCCGTCAACCAGCCGAACGACGAGGGCACTCTCCGGGAGCACTTCGCGTGGACCTACGGAACCCTCGCGATGACTCACGCTGCTCTCACTTCCGGCGCCGGCAGCTACGGCCGGTTGCACTACATGATTCGTTCGAGATTCCGCAACGGCTACCTGGCCGGAACGATGGGGATGCGTCCGCTCACTGACGACGAGAGAACGAAGATCGAGCACCCAACGACGTGCTGCTACTGCGGCAACGAGGGGCGGCTGACGCTAGATCACGTCATGCCGAAGTTCAGCGGCGGCGCGGACGCGGCGGAGAACATCAGTTATGCGTGTCGGAGTTGCAACAGTTCGAAAGGACCGCATGACATGGTTCTGTGGCTCGTGGGGAAGGGCCGTTTCCCCTCGATTCTGGTCTTCCGGCGATACCTGATTGCTGCTCAAGCGGCAGCGGGCGCTGGCGTGCTGGATACGTCGTGGAATGATGTTCCGGATCGACTGCTGCCGTTCGACAAACGGTCATTGCGGGTCGAGTGGCCGGACTTGGCCGAACTTGAGATGTGGCCCGGTACGTCCAGCGAAGCGCCCCACCGATAGCGATGACCGGCTCGCCTCAACCTCCGCCGACCCGCTCCAGGTACACCGCCTCCAGCAGGTCGAGTTTGTCCTTGAGCACTCCCTCAGTGGCTCTGGGCTCAGGAGCGTCGAGGACCATCCAGGTGTCGCTCTCCCGGTCGTACTCGGGCCACTCCGGGGCGCCGTCGCCGTTCGGGTCGCCGGTGGCGGCGAAGCGGGTCCAGTAGCCGGCCATCGCGTCGCCGAGGTCGGCGCCGTCTGCTCCGGGGTAGCGCTCGGACTCCGGGTCGTTCGTGTCGCCGAAGGCGTAGGCGACCTCGGAACCGTGGGGGGCGCCGGGGAACGTGTCGCCCTGGGCTTCGGGGACGAACTGGAAGTAGTAGGCCCATCCCGGCGAGGAGACGCTCTTCATCTGTTCCGCGAGGTAGCGGGCGGAGATCGCGTAGCGCTGGTCGCCGAACAGGGTGGCCGCGGCGACGCGCTCGGCGTCGTCGTCGGTTCCTTCGTCCGCGTCGTAGAGACTCCGGGCCTGCTGTTCGCGGTCGCCGAAGGTGGCGAAGTAGTCGTCGGGCGCCATCGCGAAGGCGCGGAAGATCGTCCCTTCGAAGCTGTTGCCGCCGGTGATATAGGGCACGTCGTGCTGCTCGCCGCGGGCGAACACGACGCCGGGCTCGTCCGGGAGGACGGTACCCACAATCGGCACCCAGAAGCTGGCGCGCTGGGCGATGAGTTTCTCGAAGGGAATCGCCCGCAGGTCGGCGCCGGAAGGGTTCTCCCCGAGATCGGAACCACCGTCGATCAGCGCGGCGCCCTGGTCGCGCGCGGAAGGCAGGCCCCACCTGGCCTCGCTGATGTGGGGCAGTGACCAGGTGCCGTAGCCGCTCTCCGCGATCGCGCGGTGGAACAGCCCGTCGGCGGCAGGCGCGCTCATCAGCGTGTTCACTGCCATCCCGCCCGCCGAGACGCCGAAGATCGTCACCCGCTCCGGGTCGCCTCCGAAGGCCGCGGCGTTGCGCTGGACCCACTCGAGAGCGGCCACCATGTCGAGCACGCCGTGGTTCGCCTCGGGTTCGCCGGCGGCCTCGGCCTCCGCGGCCAGGGCCGGATGGGCGAAGAAGCCGAGGACGCCCAACCGGTACTGGATGCTGACTACAACGACGCCGCGCCGCGCCAGGCCGGCACCTCGACCCGCGGCCGGAGCTTCGCCGAGACGGCCGTTGCCGGCTCGGAAGCCGCCACCGTGAATCCAGACCATAACCGGCAGCGGATCGTCGCCGCCGCGATCGGTCGCCGTCCACACGTTCAGGTACAGGCAGTCCTCGCTCTGGGGGAGCTGGGCGCGTCCTTGCGGGCAGATGGAGCCGTACTCGTTGGCCTCGCGCGGTTCCTCCCAGGAAGCAACCGGTTGGGGCGGGCGCCAGCGCAGCTCGCCTTGGGGTGCTTGGGCGAAGGGGATACCGAGGAAGGCGGCGATGTCGGCGCTGCCTTCCGGCGCGAACCCTTGGATCGGGCCGGCGTCGGTGTGGACAAGGAACGGGTCGGACGGCTCGGAGGCGCAGGCGAGGAGAGTTAGGAGGGTGAGGGTAAGGGTGAGGAGGATGCGGAATGGGATCTTCATGGTGGGGGAATCCTAGCGGTGGAGTGCCGACGCGGGGATAGCCACCGCTAGGCGCCGGATGCGGGCAAGATGCCCGCGTTCCCAGGGGCGGATGCCGGCCAAAAAGGGCCGGCGTACCCAGTGGGTCAGCGAGCGTTTCCGCCGGCGGTCGGTGGAATCCCGGCTGCCGTGGCCGGCCGGCGGTCGGGTGGGACGGCAATCGTCTGCAGCAGGTCGAGCATCGTCTGCCACCCGCGCTCGACGTTCTGGACTGAGATCCGCTCATTGTTGCCGTGCACTCCGCCCTGATCGGAGTTCGGGACGACGACCGGCGAGAAGCCGTAGGCGACGATCCCGAGGTCGCGGAAGAAGTGGCTGTCGGTGAAGCCGGCGGTGACGGCGGGCAAGACCGTCGAACCGGGGTAGCGGCGGGCGGTGACGTTCTCGATGGCGCGGTAGAGCTCGGTGTCGGTCGAGGAGACGGCCGGCGTGAAGGACATGAGGACCTCGATCGAGACGGAAGGCTGGTCGAGGCTGGCTCTCAGGTCGCGGATGAAGAGGCGCGGGCTTTGATCGGGCAACAGGCGGCAGTCGAGCTCGGCGGTAGCGGCGGGAGCCACGACGTTGATCTTGCTCGACGCTTCGAGCCGGGTCACCGCGCAGGTGTTGCGGGTCAGGGCGTGCAGCATCGGATTCGTCCGGTGTAGCGCCGCGAGTCGTTCCGGTTCCGCGATCAGCCGCTCGGGATCGGCCAGATCCGCTGCTCCGGCCTCAAGCCCAGCCAGACTTCGGAAGAAGTCGCCCACGGCGGGCACGATACGAGACGCGAAGGGGTTCCGACGCAGACGTTCCAGCGCTTCGACCAGGTCGGTGACCGCGCTTCGGGGAGACGGACTCGAGCCGTGTCCGGCGGGACCCACCGCGTTCAGCCTCAGCCAGAGCGGCACCTTCTGCGTCACCTCGACGCTGAAGGCCACGCGGTTGCCCAGAATCCGTCCACTGCCACCCTCGTTCAGGAGCAGACCGACGCCTTCGAGCAGGTCCGGACGGTTGCGGACGAGCCAGCCGGCGCCCTTCAGACCGCCGGCCTCCTCGTCCGCCGTGGCGAGGAAGATGACGTCGCGGTCGAGGGGCTTGCCGGAGCGGGCGAGGGCGAGGAACGCCTCCAGGTGCATGACGCCCAGACCCTTCGTATCCAGGGCGCCGCGACCGTGGAGGTAACCCTCGTCGTAAGCGCCGGAGAGCGGACCGTGCTTCCAGAAGCGGCTGTCCGCCGGCACCACGTCCGTGTGGTGGAGGAGGATGATCCCCGGGGCCGAACCGCCCGTAAGACGCGCCCAGATGCTGCCCCGGCCGGCCTCCGGCTCCACGGTTTCGTAGGGGATCCCCTCGCGCTCGAAGATGTCCGCGAAGAAGGCGACGGCGCGGCTCTCGTTGCCGGGCGGGTTCGTCGTGTCGATCCGCAGGTACTGCTGCAGCCGCGCTGATGCCCGTGGCAGGGCCGGATCGTCGGTCTGGTCCTCTACGGGCGCACCGGCGGCCCCCATGGCCGTGAGGGCTGCCATGGCCAGCGCGATCGTGGCCGGCGTGAGCATTCTTGGTTGTGGGGGTCGGGGGGGATGCGAATCGTCGCTGTGAAGAGGAGGGCAAGCATATGGCAAGTCGGACGGCTTCGCGGCGGCTTCACGTGGCGGAGAAGGAAACTCAGGTGCCGGACCGCCGTATCGTGCTCTACCGCCGGTATGATCGCGCGGCCGCGCACCCACCTGAAGGAGAAGCCGCATTGACCCGATTACACGGACCGCTCAGATCGTTCACCCTGGTTCCGGCGCTGCTGGCCTTCTGCTCTGGAGCGGTGGGGGCACAGCAGGGCGTCGGCGCCGGTGACTGGCCGTCCTACGGCGGCGACTACGGCAGCACGAAGTACACCGCGCTCGATCAGATCGACCGCGACAACGTGGCCGACCTCGAGGTCGCCTGGCGCTGGGAGTCTCCCGACAACGCCGAGGCGGAGACCAGGAACCGGATGCTCAGGCCGGACGCCTACAAGGTGACGCCGTTGATGGTCGACGGCGTGCTCTACGTGTCGACCTCATATGGCCAGGTAGCCGCGATCGACGGGGAGACCGGGGAGTCGAAGTGGGTGTTCGACACCGAGGACTGGCGCACCAGCCGACCCACGAACCTCGGCTACAACCACCGCGGCGTCGGCTACTGGACCGACGGCGAGCAGGCGCGGATCCTGATGCCGACGAACCAGGCCTACCTGTGGGCGATCGATGCCCACACCGGCGAACCGGTCGGCGGCTTCGGTGCGGAGGGCAAGGTCGACCTGACAGTGGGCCTCGGGCGGCGGGTGCCGCGCCGCGTGTACTCGGTGATCTCGGCGCCGATGGTCATCGGCGACACGGTGGTCGTGGGGTCGTCGATCTTCGACGGTCCGATCCGCAAGGAGATGCCCCCCGGCCATGTGCGCGGATTCGACGTGCGCACCGGCGAGCAGAAGTGGATCTTCCACACCATTCCCCAGGGCGACGAACCCGGAGTCGAGACCTGGGAGAACGAGTCGTGGACCTACAGCGGCAACACGAACGTCTGGTCCGTGATGAGCGGCGACCCGGAGCTGGGCTACGTCTACCTGCCCATCAGCACGCCGACGAACGACTGGTACGGCGGCCACCGCCTCGGCGACAACCTGTACGCCGAGAGCCTGGTCTGCCTCGACGCGGAGACGGGCGAGAAGGTGTGGCACTTCCAGTTCGTCCATCACGGCCTGTGGGACTACGACGTGCCGGCGGCGCCGAACCTGGTCGACATCGTGGTCGACGGCAACGAGATCAAGGCGGTCGCCCAGATCACGAAGCAAGGCTTCATCTACGTCTTCGACCGCCGGACGGGAGAAGAAGTATGGCCGATCGAGGAGCGGGAAGTACTGCAGACGGACGTGCCGGGCGAGCGCACTTCGCCTACCCAGCCGTTCCCGACCAAGCCGGCGCCCTATGAGCACCAGGGGCTCGTCGGCGACGACATGCTGATCTCGTTCACGCCCGAACTGCACGAGGCGGCGAAGAAGATCCGCGACAAGTGGGTCTACGGACCGCTGTTCACGCCGCCTTCCCTCCAGGGCACCGTGCTGTTGCCGGGTTGGGGCGGCGGCGCGAACTGGTACGGCGCGGCGGTTGATCCCGAAACCGCGATGATCTACATCCCGTCCTTCACCATGCCGATGGTGGTCAAGCTGACCGAACCGGACGGCGCCCGCTCGAACTTCCGCTACGTCCGCGGCATGAGCGGCATCGAGAGCTTCTTCCTTCCGGGGCCGATGGGGCTGCCCCTGACCAGGCCGCCATACGGCCGGATCACGGCGATCGATCTGAACACCGGCGAGCACGCCTGGATGAAGCCCCTGGGTGACGGCCCGCGGCGGCAGATCGAGCGGATAAGCGGCGAGGATCCCGGCCCCCTCGGCGGTCCGCCGGCAGCCGGGCCGCTGCTGACGAAGACACTGCTGTTCCAGGCCCAGGGCGGTGCGCCGGGAATGGGCGGCGGTGGCGGTGGCGAGAGCTCCGTGCTGCGGGCACTCGACAAGAAGACAGGCGACGTGGTTCACGAAATGGAACTCGAACTGGCGCCGAGCGGGACGCCGATGTCCTACGAGATCGACGGACGGCAGTACATCGCCATGGCGGCCGGCGGCGAGGGCCGGGCAGAGATCATTGCCCTGGCGTTGCCGGAAGCAGAGTAGGGAGAACGGGCGAATGAAACTCCTTTCCCTGCTGCGAGACGGCCGGTCCGCGATCGGCGTGCTGGCGAACGAGGAAACCGTCGTCGATCTGAGCGTCGCCGCGCCGGACCTGCCGCGCGGCATGTGCCGGTTCCTGGCCGCCGGCGAGGAGGCGATGCAGGCGGCTCGTCGCGCTGCCGCGTCCGGCGCCGGCCGGGCGCCGCTGGCCGACCAGAAACTGCTGGCCCCGGTGCCGCGGCCGCGGAAGTTCCTCGCCATCGGGCTGAACTACGCCGACCACGCGGCCGAGGCCGGGCAGAAGCCGCCGTCGTTCCCGACGGTCTTCAACAAGCAGGTCACCTGCATCAACCGGCCGGGCGGCGACATCCACATCCCGCGGGCATCGACCGCGGTCGACTACGAGGGCGAGTTCGCCTTCGTCATCGGGCGCCGTTGCCGCGGCGTTGCCGCGGCCGACGCGGATGCCGTGATCGCCGGCTACACGATCGTCAACGACGTCTCGGTCCGCGACTGGCAGCGCCGCTCGCCGACGATGATCCTGGGCAAGGGCTGGGATACCCACGGTCCGATGGGCCCGTACCTGGTCACATCAGACGAAGTCGATGACCCCAACTCGCTCGGCATCCGCACCTGGGTCAACGGCGAGCTGCGGCAGGACTCGAACACGCGCGAGTTGGTCTTCGACTGTCCGAAGCTGGTCGAGACGATCTCGACGATGTGTACGCTTGAGCCCGGCGACGTGGTGACCACGGGCACGCCGGCGGGCGTCGGTATGGGTCACAAGCCGCCGAAGTTCCTGGTCCCCGGAGATGTCGTGCGGATCGAGATCGACGGTCTCGGTGCGTTGGAGAACCCGGTGGTCGCCGAGCCGTAGCCCGCTAGCGCGGCAGAACTCCCAGAGGCCGGCGCTTCGCGCCGGATGCGGGCAGGATGCCCGCGTTCCCAGGTCAGATCGTTCTGCCGCGCAAGCCCCTAGCCGCGTCCGCGGCCGACCGCCATGCGCACTTCGCGATCGGGCCGCTTGGACTTCAGCTCGACCTTGATCGACTGGACTTCATTCGAAGTCAGGGGCGCGCTCGTCGAGTACCCGAGCATGTACTGGCTGCGGAGTTCGTTGCCGATGTGCTCGTAGGCCCAGAGCACGGCGTCCATGCCGCCGACGTAGTAGACGCGGCCGCCGCTGGCCTTGGAGATCGCCTCCATGTCGAGCTTTCGGGGGCCGCGTCCCCTCGGGTCTTGGCCCTGGTTCATGCTGATCACGTAGATCGGGACGCCGGTGTTTCTGGCGGTCCTGAACGTCCTGCGGTAGCTGCTCTGGCTGCCGATGTCGTCGCCGTCCGTAAGCACCACCAGGGCGCGGCGGCCCTGGTCCCGGGCGAGATGGACGAGGGAGAACTCCATCGCGTCGTACAGCGCGGTCCGCCCGTCGGCCTGGACTTCGTTCAGGCTGCCGATCAGGTCCCTGACCCTGGCGGTCGTGTCCGAGATCAGCCGCGGCCGGGTATCGAAGTCGACCAGGAACGCCTGATCGATCTTGGTCAGGGTGTTGCCGAGGAAGCGGGCGGCCGCCATGCGCACGTCCGGCATCAGGGCGTCCATGCTCAGGGAGCTGTCGACGGCGAGTCCCAGCACCAGGGGCACGTCCTCGGCGACCGCGAAGCGCTCGATCGGGATCTGGTCGCGACCGCCAAGCAGGACGAAGTCCTCCTGAGTCAGCGTGGTGATCGGCTTGCCCTCCTCGTCGTTGACGACGACGTACACCTCGACCAGGTTGACGATCGTCTCGGCCACGGGGGTGTCGGAGGACAGGAACTCCACGTCCTCGATCATCGTGCCGTCGTCGAGGTAGACGGCGATCCGGGCGAAGTCGGCGCCCGGCATGGCGGGTCCGGGCAGGACGGTGCGGAAGGGCGGCCGGGTCATGGTCACCGCGAGCCGGCCGTTGCGGTAGAACTCGACCCGGTCGAGCCTGCGTCCGGCGACCAGTTCGACCTGCGCTTCGATGGCGTAGCTTCCTCCCGCCTCGGCTTCGACCGAGACGATGCCGATCTCGGCGTTCCTCCGCGGCTGGTTGATCGGCAGTTCATCGTCGTCCAGCCGCCGGTCCGCGCGGTCGTAACCGACGATGCGGATGACGTGAGGAACCGCCTCCGGTCCGAGGTCGATCCGGGTCTCAAAGGGCTTCCGCTTGTCCTCGAAGACCAGTTCGCCGTCGAGGTAGAACTCGACCCGCCGCACGATGTCGCTCGTCGTCACCGTGCCGAAGGACTTCTTGCCTCGGAGTCCCGAGCGCTCGCCGCGGGGAGGCAGCAGGCGCACCCAGTTCCCCTGCGGCGCTGTGTCCCGTTCGCCGGCAGCGGCGCTGCCGCCCCAGCCGGCGCGCCGGGCGGCGGACCGCGCCGCGGCAAGGATGCCGGCTTCGCTGAGCTCGGCCGAAACGGGTCCACCGACACCGTCCGGAGTCAGCAACTCGGCGTCGCTGCGCTCGTCGAGGGGGTGGGTTCCCTGTTCGAGGAAGGTGACATGCCACCGGTCGTTTCGCAGATCCTCGACCATCAAGACCAGTTCGTCGATCGCCGTCGGCAGGTCGAACAGGGTGCGGAACCGCCAGATCCCGCGGTCGAGTTCGGCGCCCGAGCCGGTGCGATGGATCAGCAGGGGAGGGGCGTCCAGACCGCGGCCGTAGATGGTGATCCGCAGGGCGTCGCTGGACGTTGGCGGCCGGTCGCCAACGGTGGCGAGGCCGTCGATCGTGACCAGTTCGGCGGGCGCTCCGCCGGCGGTCGACTCGATGCCCTGCGGCAGCAGGACGCCCCGGAGGGCGAGTTCGACGGCGCCGGCGGCTGCGGCGTCGCCACCGCCCCGGGTCATGGTCTCCAGCGCCCGGTTCGCGCGCAGGGCGACCAGGTCCGTCGGCGCCGCGACCGTGGCCCAGCGGCGAGCGGCGAGGTCCGGCGGCGGGCCGCCGGAGGAGGAAGCGACGCGCACGTCGACCGGGTGCGGTGCCCCGTCACGAGGGCCGGCCGAGTGGTAGCGCGCGCGCCACGATTCGCCGAGCTGCAGGGTCGCGGCGGTGACCTCCTCGGAACTGGTCAGCACCTGACCGCCGCTGGCCTGAGCGAACTCCTCCGAATGCTGCCGGCGTCCGGGAAGGAGATCAAGGGTCGCCGCGGCCGGAGGCGCTGTATGAAGCGGGTAGACGCGCCAGCCCAGGGCGGCAACGGCCCGCGCCAGACTCCGTTGCCGGCGCTGTTCACTGACGGCAGCACGCTCGAAGGTCGGTGTCGGTTCGCCGAGCAGTCGGTGTGCGAAGGCGTCGGCGTTCAGGTCCATGCCGTCGCGCACCAGGAACAGGGCCCTTGGCGGCCCCCGCGCCCACGAGGCCGTGCGCAGCGATTCGAGCAGGTTCGCCCGCTGCCGGTCCAGGGTGTCCAGTTCCTGCAGGAAGCCCTCCAGGAGGTCGGCCGTGCGCAGGCCGTCGGCGTCCGGATCGCCGGAGCGCGCATCGGCCGCGGCCTGCATTTCCCTGCGCAGAGCGAGCACGCCGCCGGCCTCGTGGGCGCGTCCCGCGACCCCGGCCGCGGCCTCACGCACTTCGCCGGCGTCCGCGGTCGGTTCCAGGACCACCTCTGCGATCCGGTCGCCGGTGATCATCTCGACTTCGCCGAGTGCTACCAGCCGGTCGGCGGCGTGGCCAATCGCCGCTGCCGCGGCCTCGATGCCTTCCGGGGTCGATGCGGGCAGGTCGAAGTAGACGACGATGCGCCAGCGATCGGTGACCCGGTCGACCGTAGACACCTCCCGCGGCTCGCCGTTCTCCAGGATTTCGACCGCCTCGGCGTCCAGCCGCAGGGCGGCCTCGGAGGGAACCTGAAAGATGAGGTCACTCTCCCGGCTCAGCACCTGCGCGGCCGCCGCAGCGGGATGGATCCCGGCCGACACCGCGAGTGCGGTAAGGACGAGGTCCAGCAGCCGACGCCGGGAGTGTGAAGCGGTCATCCCGTTTCTACCGCACCTCGCGGCCCTCGATCGTCCTCGCCGTCACTCCATTGCGGCCGAGTTCCACGTTGACCTGCCGCCAGTTCGGTCCGCCCGGCTCTTCCTTCGGGTAGTAGGTGAGCAGGTAGTGGCTGCGGAGCTCGCGACTGATCGAATCGAAGATCGGCGCCAGGTCCTGGTCGTGCGGAACGTAGTAGACGCGGCCGCCGCCGGCCTTCGCCATCCGTTCCAGTTTGCTGACGAAGGTGCGCGTACTGAAGCTGCGCCCGTCCGTGCGCGCCGCCTCGTCGTTCATCAGCACGAGGTAGACCGGAACGCGGGCGCGCCGGGCCTGCTCCAGGCTCTGTCTGAAGGCGGCGTCGGAGTCCTGGTCGTCTCCGTCGTAGAAGACGACCAGGGCCTTGCGGCCCCGTAGGCCCTCGAGCTGGTCCAGGGCCAGGGAAAGCGCACCCCACACAGCGGTGCGGCCTCGCGGTCGCAGCGAACCGATGCCGCCGCGTACTGCGTTCAGGTTGTACGTGGCGGCACGAACCAGCCGCGGTTCGCTGCCGAAGCCGACCAGGAAGGCGCGGTCGCGGCTGGTCTCGAGCGAATCGAGGAACGCGGTCGCGGCGCGTTTGACGTCGGGCATGCGCAGGAAGAGGCTGCTCGAGGTGTCGATTGCCAGGCCCAGGGTCAGGGGGAGGTCGAAGGCGACCCGGAACGACTCCAGTTCCTGGGCGCGGTCGTCCTCGAAGACGGAGAAGTCCGCGGCCGACAGATCCCGCACGGGTAGTCCGGAACGGTCGGTGGCGACGACGTAGAGCTGTACCAGTTCGACACCGATACGGGCCGAAAGGCCGGGTCGGCTGAGGAAGATGACGTCCTCCGCGATGCGGCCGTCCAGCAACTGGGCCTCGACCCGCAGGAAAGTCTCCGGGTCGCCCACCGGCACCAGCACTTCACGGCGGAATGGCTCTTCGCGGGCTGTCGCCGCCAGCCTGTTCTTGACGAAGAAGCGCATCTCGGCGAGTCGGCTGCCGCGCGGCACCTTGACCTCGGCGGCTACGTCGACGGGACCGGCCTGGGGACCGCTTTCCGGTTCGGTGATGCTCACCCAGAACGCGTGCGGGGGCTGGTTGACGAGCAGCTCGTGGCGGTCGAGTTCCCGGTCCTCGGCGTCGAAGGCTACGGCCTCGACCCGGCCGAGGCGATCGCCCCGCCCGAGGTCGATGCGAGCCCGGTACGGCGCCCGGTTGCGGGCTGCCACGCGCCGGCCGTTGTAGTAGAAGACGACCCGCTGCACCCGGTCGGTGAACCCTTCCTGGACCTCGGCTACGAAGGCGACCCGACCACGTCGGTCGTTCGGATCCTCGGGCCTCAGGTTGATCGCGCGCGAGAGTGTACGGGCGTCGGCCTCCGCTCTCAGGTCCGCCACGTCCACGAAGTCGACCAGCGCATAGCCCCAGCGTCCGGAGGCGAGGTTCTCGGCCAGCACGATCGCGGAGTCGGTGCCGGGCGGGAGCTGGAGCGGCCGCTCGAAGGACAGGTGTTCAGCGCCCGGCGGTGCAAAGGGCCGGCCGTGACTGGCGACCACGCTGCCGTCCTCGCGGTGGAGTCCGGTGCTGACCCGCCACGATGCGGCCTCGCCTGGTGGTGCGCCCGCGGGCGGCACGATGGTACTGGTCAGCCGGCCGACAGTCCGCTCGGGCGACGTGGACTCGATCTGAATCGAGGCGACGACTTCGATGCCGCTGTTGCCGCCGCCTTCGAACTCGCTGTCCAGTTCGCCCTCGAAGGCGCGCCGCAGCCGCACCTCGGCGACGTCGTCCGGCGAACCCGCGCCGGGAACCACGGTCGGCGCACGGAGTTCGCGATCTTCGTCTCGCGACCGCAGTTCGAACGGGCCGGCGGCGACGGCGCCGTCCGGAAGCTCGAACCTCGCCTCAAAGCGGCGGGGAAGCCGCTCGATCCAATCCGCGATCTCCAGACCGTTCGAGAGCACCTCGCCGCCGGTGGCCGCGGCGGCCACGTCCCAGTCCGACGGTTGGAGGAAGAGCCCGAGTTCCTCCTCGACGGTCTCGGGTGCGCCGGATCGGGGTCTTCCGAAGCGGAGTGTGAAGCCGACGGTCACGTCGTTCGAGCGGATATCGAGGCCGTCCTCTTCATGCGGCGCGAAGGTGACCGGGGCCGCGGTCCAGCCGAATGCGGCGGCGGTGCGGGCTACTGGCTGCAGGCCTGGCATGGTCGCCCCTTCAACGGCGAGCGAGCCGGCGGTCGGCACGAGGTCAAGGTAGTAGCTCAGGGGATCGGTGACCAGACCCTCCGCGAGCAGAACCAGGTGACGGCGCGCACTGCCGTCTGCCGTGGGGGGCCCCTCGCTCTCGTCCGTGCCTGTGACATCCGGTTCGTCTGCCCGTAGATTCTCCCGCCGGAGATCCTCCCGTGCCGCGAGGAACGTGACGAGCTCGTCGATCTGGTTGCTGCGCATCGCCGCTTCGTCGCGGATCGCGTCGGTGGCCATCTGCTGGAGCACGGCCTCGAGATCCGCAACCCGATCGGCGGACGCCTGAACCTGTCGGGCCCGCGAGATCTCGATCTGCCGCTCGCTGGCGAACAGGCGCCGCCTTTCGACCAGCGCGCTCGCGATGTCGAACCCCGTGGAAAGGCGTTCCAACGCCTCCCTTGCCAATCCGCGCTGCCGGGTCGCCGGCAGGACTGTTCGTGCCGCCGGATCGGCGATCACGATCTCCAGGCTCCCCACGGCAAGTAACGCGTCGAGCTGGTCGAGCAGTGCGTTGGCCAGTTGATAGACAGGCCCCGGCGTGGTCAGTGCCAGATCGACATAGACCAGGGTCTTCCAGCCGTCTTCGGCCGTCGCGATGCCCTCGATCTCGACCGGCGTTCCGTCGACCCGGAGTTCCAGTTGCCCGTTCAAGTCGGCCGGAGACGCCCCTTCCGCCTCGAACGTCACGGTCTGCTGTGCCAGTGCCGCGCTCGCCCCGCACACCCACAACAGAACCGCCGCCGGCCATCTGCTTCGCGTCAACATCGGTCCGGCCTTTATCCTTGCAAGACCGACGCCACCGACGCCACAGCCTAAGCGACGATCTGGTGGATCGGCTTCGCGCCTTCGACACCGACGAGCTTCTGGTCGAGGCCGGCGTGGAAGTACGACAGGGCGTTGGGGTCGAGACCGAGCTGCTGCAGCACGGTCGCGTGCAGGTTCTTCACGTGGAAGCGGTCAACCTCGGCCCGGTTGCCGAGTTCGTCCGTCTCGCCGACGCTGGCGCCGCCCGCAATACCGCCGCCGGCCATCCACATCGTGAAGCCGTAGGCGTTGTGATCGCGGCCGGTGCCCTCGGCGTACTCGGCGGTGGGCTGCCGGCCGAACTCGCCGCCCCAGATGACCAGGGTGCTGTCGAGCAGACCGCGTTGCTTCAGGTCGCGCAGCAGGCCGGCGATGGGCCTGTCCGTGGCGCCGGCGTGGTACTCGTGGTTCTTGACCAGATCGCCGTGGGCGTCCCAGTTGTTGTCGTTGTGGTTGCCGCCGGAGTAGACCTGCACGAACCGGACGCCGCGCTCGACCAGGCGGCGCGCCAGCAGGCAGCGGCGGCCGAAGGCCTTCGTGCGGTCCTGGTCGAGACCGTAGAGGTTCCGGATCCTCTCCGACTCGCCGGACAGATCGACTGCTTCGGGAGCGTGCTGCTGCATCCGGTAGGCGAGTTCGTAGCTGGCGATGCGAGCCGCGAGCTCGCTGTTCTCGGACCGGGGCGCGGCGTGCTCGTCGTTGTACTCGCGCAGGCGGTCGAGCAGTCGGCGCTGGGCCTGACGCGACATGCCCGGCGGCGGGTCGAGCGCCAGGATCGGCGTGCCGCTCGAGCGGATCACCGTGCCTTGGTAGCTGGCCGGCATGTAGCCGCTCGACCAGTTCTTGGCGCCGCTGATCGGGCCGCCGGTGGGGTCGAGCATGACGACGAAGCCGGGCAGGTTCTCGTTCTCGGTGCCGAGGCCGTAGTTCACCCAGGAACCGATGGCGGGGCTGCCGGAGAGGATGCGACCGCTGTTCATCTGCAGCATCGCGGAGCCGTGGAGCGGCGCGTCCGCGGTCATCGAGTGGATGAACGCGATGTCGTCGACGCAGCCGCCGATGTTCGGGAACAGGTCGGAGACCCATTTGCCGCACTCCCCGTACTGCTTGAACTTCCACTTCGGGCCGACCACCCGGCCCTGGCTCCGCGAGCCGCCGCGACCCTTGGTCCTGATCTCGATCGTCTTGCCGTCGAGGGGGTAGAGCTTCGGCTTGTAGTCGAAGGTGTCGACCTGGCTGGGTCCGCCGTACATGAACAGGAAGATCACCGCCTTGGCCGGGCCGTCGAAGTGGGGCGGCTTGGCGGCCAAGGGGTTCTTCCACGCGGTGGCGCCGTCGGCGGCGACGGTCTGGGCGGCGAGGAAGTTGTCGTTGAACAGCATGCTCGCCAGAGCGACGGAGGTGAAGGCGCCTCCGGCCTCCCAGAGGAACTCGCGCCGGGTCTGACCGCAGAAAGTGTTGCGTGGGCGTTCAGGGTCGTGGGTCATCGTTCTATTCCTCAGCTTAGTCGAGGTAGACGAACTCGTTCAGATTCAACAGCATAAGGGAGAGACTGGCGAACGCGGCAGAGGAGTCGAAACCCTCTTCCCGCTCGAGCTCCTCGACCAGGCCGACGCCGCGGGCGATCTCCGCGGTCCCCGGTTGGCGTGCGAGCACGACCCGGAGCGCTTCGGCAACCCGGTCCTCGATCGATCCGCCGGCGCCGTCAACGCGATCCGCCAGGGCCGCCGCCTGCTCGCCCATGAAGGCCCCGTTGAGCATCATCAGCGCCTGGGTCGGCTGGGTGGTCGTGAAGCGGACGGGGCAGGTGGAGTCGGTGTCTGCGAAGTCCAGGCTCTCGAGCAACGGATGCAGCAGGGAACGCTTGACGTGGATGTAGACGCTGCGCCGCGAGGCCTGTTCGGGCGTCGCGTCGCCCCAGGCCTGGTCGGGCTGCGAAGCGGTGGCGAGAACCGCTGCCGGCATGGGCGGATAGACGCTGGGGCCGCCGAACTCGAGGTTGAGACGCCCGGTAGCTGCCAGGACCGAGTCCCGGATCTCCTCCGCGGTCAACCGCCTCATGTTGAAGCGGCTGAAGAGGTCATTGCCGGGATCGGCTTCGAGCGCTCCCGCCGGCGGGCGCGAGGACATCTGGTAGGCCCGGCTGGTCATGATCAGCCGGTGCATCGCCTTGAGGCGCCAGTCCCGGGCTGTGAACTCGGTCGCCAGCCAGTCGAGCAGGTCGGGGTGGGTTGCCTTCTGCCCGAAGCGGCCGAAGTCGTTCGGGGTCGGCGACAGCCCGCGGCCGAAGTGATACTGCCACAGGCGGTTCGCCATCACGCGGGACGTGCGCAGGTTGCCGTCCTCGGCGATCCAACGGGCGAGGGCGCGGCGGCGGCCGGTGGTGGGCGAGTGGGCCGCGCGCTCGGCAAGGCCCGGATCCGCGTTGCCGAGGATGAGCGGGAACCCGGGCTCGACCCGTTCCGCCGGCGCGTGCGGGTTGCCGCGGATGAGCACGTGGGTAGGCGGCGCCTCGGGCCCGATCTCCTTGACCCGCAGCACCTCGACGGTCTTGCGCGGGTTGGGGGCATGGTCGGTGAGAGCCTGGACCGCGTCGTTGTAGGCCCTTGCCGGCTCGGTCCCTGGGAACGCGGGCGTCTCGCCCGCATCCGGCTGCAGGCCGGCAGCAAGGGCCAGCGCCGCCCCGCCCGTGGCCGGATCGATCGCCAGCCCGAGGATTTCCCGCGGCGACAGCACCCGGTCGTAGAACCTCACCTCGTCCATCGAGCCGGCGAAGTGGCCGCCGGCGCCGCGCCGTCCCAGGTCGAGGAACGGGACCTGTCCCAGTTCGTTTCCGTTGCCCTTGTCCTCATCGGCCGTCACACCGTCGACGAAGAGGACGATGGCGCCGGAATCCCCATCGCGGGTAAACGCGGCGTGGCGCCAGTGCCCGTCGTTGTAGCCGGGGCCGGACGAGACGCTCGTTCGCTTGGGGCCGTCGTCGGTCTTCTCGGAGACGCCGGCAACGACGTAGCCGTCGCCCACCGTCGACAGGCCGAACCCCAGCATGGGTTGCCCGGAACTGACGAGAGCTCTTCCCTTCGCCCATTCGAACTGAACGCCGCCCGGGGCAGCGTCCGTGGTTCTGAACCACAGACTGACGGTGAAGTCGTCCGCCACCGGGCGCGGCAGGCGTACCGAGTCGTTCTCGCCGTCGAATGTGTAGGCGTTGCCGGCGATGCCGTCGGCGCCCACCTGTGCCTCCTCGACCCGACCGTGGAAGCGGCCCCTGCGGTCGCCCGCGACCAGGGCCACGTCTTCGTCGAGCGGAAGATGGGCAACCAACCCCGTTTCCGCGGTCTTCCGCGCCGCTTCGAGTTCTTCGGCCGTGGCGGCGTCGATGAGGGTTTGGGCCGACGAGCGCGCTGCCTGGATGAGCTGCCGCCGTTCGGCGCGCCAGCGCTCCGCCTCCGCTTCGGCCTCGGCGGAGCCGAGATCCTCGGGGATGAGGTCGCGGTAGTTCTCGGGCGTCGGCTGGTTGCCGCCGCCGACCTTGTAGGGCGCGATGCCCCGGAAGAACGACAGCATCCGGTAGTAGTCGGTCTGCGGAATCGGATCGCCGCGGTGGTTGTGGCATCGCGCGCAGCCGATCGACATGCCGAGCATCACCCGGGAGGTCGTATCGAGGACCGAGTCGAGATCGTCGTACTGGGCGAGTGCTGTGTCGGTCGGCTCGTCGTCCCAGATCCCCAGCCGCAGATACCCGGTGGCAATGATCGACGCGGCGGTGGGGTGGTCGATCTCGTCGCCGGCGAGCTGGTGGGTCAGGAACTCGTTGTACGGCATGTCCGCGTTGAGCGCGTCGATCACCCAGTCGCGGTAGCGCCAGGCGGAGGGCTTCTTGCGGTCCCGCTCGTAGCCGTCGGTCTCGGCGTAGCGGACGAGGTCGAGCCAGTGGCGGCCCCAGCGCTCGCCGTAGTGGGGTGACGCCAGCAGGCGGTCGATGAGGTGTTCCCAGGCGTCGGGGCGCTGGTCCTGCTCGAAGGCCTGGACCTCCTCGAAGGTCGGCGGCAGCCCGGTCAGGTCGTAGCTCGCGCGCCGGATCAGGGCCCGGCGGCCTGCGGTCGGCGGCGGCTCGAGGTCGGCCGCCTCGATCCGGGCGAGCAGAAACTTGTCGATCGCGTTGAGCGGCCAGTCCGAGTCCGCCACGGCGGGGGCATCGGGGCGCACGAGCGGTCGCACGGACCACCATGCGCGGTCGGCATCGGTGATCTGGAACTCGTGGCCGGCCGCCGCTACCTCCGTGAGGTCGTCCTCGCCGCTGCCGAAGGGCGCACCGAGCTGAACCCATTGCCGGATCGCCTCGATGTCCACGTCGGCGAGCCTTCCTGTGGGCGGCATCTGCAACTGCTCGTCGTGGTACCCGACCGCCTGGAGCAACAGGCTCAGGGCGGGCTCCGAGGTGGAGATCGCGGGGCCCCGTTCGCCGCCGCGTAGCAGTCCCGCCCTGGTGGTGAGCAGGAAGCCGTTCTCGGCCCGTTCCGGGTCCGAGTGGCACATGAAGCAGTTCTGCTCCAGGACAGGCCGGATGTTCTCTTCGAACAGCTTGATGCCGTCGGCCGGGGTTTGTGCGGTCTGGGCGCCGGCTGACGCTGACGTCAAGAAGGCCAGCGCCAGTGCCGCACGCGTACTGGCGACGGGCCGCGTCCGGTGCGCCGATGTACGGTGCGCCACCCCTGATCCGTTGCCAGGCCAAGGCGGTACCCGACGCTGCTTTCGACGCATGCTGCGGGTGATCATACCGCGTTGGGCCTTGGCGCCCGGCGGCGCGTGAGCCTGCCCGTGGACGGAGTGCCGCGCTTCGGCCGCATGTAGACTCACTCCGACTTGGCCCAGCACAGACACGGTTCCCAGGGTCTGCGGCGTCAGCGCTCCGCGCAGACCGTCCGTAGTTGCCGCAGCGCCTGGGCCAACGCCGGGTCGCTCCCGACGATGCGCCGGCCGTCTTCCACGAGTTCCATGGCTTCCGCGCAGCGGTCGGTCTGGGCCAGGATCGAGGCGAGGCGGAGACGGGCCGGGGTCAGGTCGGGGCGGACCGCGAGCGCGGCGGCCAGGGACCGGGCGGCCTCTTCGATGCGGCCCAGGTCGGCCTGCACCATGCCGAGCAGAAAGCTGGTCTCGGCCTGGGTCGGGTCGAGGCGCGCCGCGGCCTGGAGGTGGGTCAGGGCTGGCCGTAGCCGGCCCTGGATCGCCAGGATGCCGCCGAGTTCGGTCCGCAGCCGCGCCTCGTCGGGGGCGGCAAACGAGCTGGACGCGAGGCCGCGCTCCAGGGCCGTTCGCGCCTCGGCGAGCCGGTTCTGCTGCCGCAGGACGACGCTGAGTGCCTGAAGCGCGGCGGCGTCGGCGGGAGCGGCGGCGATTCCGGCCTCGAGGATCCCGATCGCTTCGGCGGAGCGTCCAAGAGTGGCAAGGGTGGCGGCGCGTCTTGTGGCTGCCTCAGCGTAGTCGGGGTCCAGGGCGAGGACCCGGTCGTAGCGTGCGAGCGCTTCGCTGGGCCGGCCCGCGCGGTCGAGGAGAAGGGCGAACTGGTAGTGGGCCTGCTTGTAGTCCGGCGCCAGCTCTGTCGCGCGGACCAGGTGGCCGATCGCCTGGCTCGGTCGGCCGCGACTGGCGAGAAGTTGGGCCAACTCGAGGTGCGCCGAGGTCTGGCTCGGGTCGAGCGAAAGCAGTTCTTCATAGGTGGTCTGGGCCAGGTCGGGCTGACCCGCGTCGTCCTGAGCCAGTGCGAGCTGTCTTCGGGCATCCATGTTCGTGGGATCCGCCTCCACGGCACGGCCGAACAAGGTAGCCGCGGCAGCGTACTCGCCCGCCTGGACCGCGATCAGGCCCTGCTGGACCAGGGCGGTGCTGCCGGTGGGCAGGTAGGCGAGTTCGCGGACGAGGGGATCGTCCAACGTGAAGTCCGTGTGACTGGCCTGTGCCAAGTGGGCGGCTGTCCGCTCTTCGTCGCCCAGGAGGCGGTACGCCATGCCGAGGGAGTAGTGACCGCGGCCGGCCCCGGGTTCGGCTGCGAGCGCCCGCTCCAGGTAGCCGGTTGTGGTCCGGGGGTCGCCGCGGTCGAGCGCCAGGGCGCCGAGGCCGTAGAGCCCAGGGGCGAACTCGGGCTGAACTTCGAGTGTGCGGTTCCAGAGCGCGGCCGCTTCTTCGGGACGGCCGCGTGCGGCCTCGGTCTCGGCGAGGTGCTGCAAGGCCTGGATCATGTCGGGCTCGAGCGCGAGCGCTTCGCGGTAGGAAGAGGCTGCCGCTTCGAGATCGCCGGCGGTCTGAGCCGCGAAGGCGGTCAGGTACGGCCAGCGATGATCGGTTGGATCGAGGCGGCTCGCTTCCCGGTAGCAGTCTTCGGCGGCCTGGAGCGCGGTAAACGCATGGCTGTCGAGCAGTTGCAGGCCGTGGTAGAGCTTGCCCAGTTCGCCGACCGCGGTTGCCAGTAGGGCGTCGGTTGCTTCGTCCGCTTCGAGGTTGCGGACGCGCCGCTCGAGGCTTGCGATCTGTGAACGGACCGCCGGGTCGTGCGGTTCGTAGCTGGAGGGCAGCGGAAGGCGTTCGCCGCCTGCGCAGGCCGGCAGGGCGACGGCGATCGTGGCGAGGGACGCCCGGAGCGCCCGGTATCGGGTCGGCGCGGCGGTCACTGTTCGCCCCGTCCCTCGCGCAGTTCGTGGTAGGTCCGGGGCGAGAGCGGGCCGAACGACTCCTCGCCGCCGCCGAGCCAGGTGACCCGAACTTCCTCGATGCCGCCGGCGCCGAGTCCGACCAGGACTCTCGGATCGCTGGAGGAGGCGTAGCTCATTGACGCGCGGATCCGGCGCGTGATCGTCCGGCCGTCATCCAGTGCGACGCGGACCAGGCTGCCTAGAGCGTCCCGCCTGCCGTCCCCGGTGACCAGCCGTAGACCGATCCAGCCGCTGTCCTGGCCGACGAGATTCACCAGCAGCCGAACGGGTCCGTTGTTGTTGGAGATCAGGACGTCCGTATCGCCGTCGTTGTCCACATCGCCGAAGGCGGCGCCGCGGGAGACTTCGTAGGCCGTGAAGGAGGCGCCTCCAAGCGCCGAGCTGTCCTCGAAGCGGCCGTTTCCGAGGTTGCGGAAGAGCTGGTTCGGCTGTCCGAAGCGGCGTTCGTGGTCGGTGGCCGCGGCCGTTCGCGCAGCGGCCTCACCGCCGGTGCGGGCACGATCGAGGCGGCGCACGGCGCCGTTGACAGCCAGCAGGTCCAGGTCGCCGTCGTTGTCGAAGTCGAACCAGCCGGTGCCGAAGCCGGTCATCGCCAGGCTGGGGCTATCCAGCCCGGCGACCATGCCGGCGTCCGAGAACAGACCGCTGCCGTCGTTCAGGTAGAGGGTGCTGGTCTCGCCGGTGATGTGGGTCACGTAGAGGTCCTCGTCGCCGTCGCTGTCCAGGTCGCCGGCGTCGACTCCCATCCCGGCTTCGGCTTCGCCCCTGCCGTTGACCGCCGAACCGGCGAACAGGGCCCGGTTCTCGAAGCGGCCGCCGCCACGGTTCATCCACAGTTGGTTCGGCGTGCCGTCGTTGGCGACGTAGAGGTCGAGCCGGCCGTCGAGGTCGAAGTCGGCGGGGACGGCGCCGAGTCCGTTGCCGAACTCCAGGGCGAGGCCGGTGCGGTCCGTCGTTCGGACGAAGCGGCCGTCGCCGACGTTACGGAACAGGCGGTCCGGCTCCGCCCGGTACGTCTTCGGGCTGCAGTAGTCCGGTTCGCCGCTGCCGAAGGTGCACAACGTGTGGTTGCCGAGATTGAAGTCCACGTAGTTGCCGACGAACAGGTCCAGGGCGCCGTCCCCGTCGTAGTCGAAGAAGACCGCGGGGACGCTCCACCTGGGGTCGTCGGCGCCGGCCACCCGGGTCGCATCCTCGAACCGGCCTTTGGCTAGATTGCGCCAGAGGCGGTTCGGCCCGAAGTTCGTCACGTAGAGGTCGATACGGCCGTCGCCGTCGTAGTCGGCAGCGGTGACGCCCATGCCGTAGCCGGTGGAGTCGATGCCCGAGTTCGCGGTGACGTCGACGAATCGGAGCTCGCCGCGTTCCGCCAGTTCGTTGCGAAACAGGCGGTCGCGGGCGGGGGAGTCCGTGGCGGCGCCACCTGCGCCGGGCTCCAGGCCGGATCCCTGCACCAGGAACGCGTCGAGGTCGCCGTCGCCGTCGAAATCGAAGAGTGCGGCGCCGGAACCCATGATCTCGGGCAGCAGGTACCGACCGGCGCCGCCGTTCACGTGGTCGAAAAGGAGACCCACCTCCGCGGCGCGCTCTTCGAAGGCGACGGGCTCGGTCGTCGGTGCAGGCGTGTCCGAGTCCGCCGGTTCATGTCCGCGCGCGCCCCGGGGTTGCTCGGAACAGCCGGCGATTGCGGCCACGGCGATGAGGGCTGCGGCGACCGCCGGGGGCGCGAGGACCTGGCGAAGTGCGGACTTCAAGTGGTCATGAAGGGGAGAGAGCCTGCTGAACTACGGTGGCAAGCCACCCCTACCCGGGGGTAAGCGCCGCGCAGAACTCCAGGAACTCCGCCTCGCTCTGGCAGTTGAGCGCGCCACGAATCAGATCGGCCTCGCGTAGCTCTCCGAGTTCCGCAAGCCGCACTGGCAAGACCGGCGTAGTCGGGATGCCGCGTTGCTCGAGGAGCGCGAGCACCAACACGGCTCGACCCTCTGCCAAACCCTCGGCTCGACCCTCCGCCAACCCCTCGGCGCGCCCCTCGTCGCGGTGGCGTCGCAACCACGAATCGTCGTCCGGACCAGTGCCTTCGGCTGCGCCCAAGGCGGCCCCCACGCGGTGCAGTGCGGCAGCCGTCGCCGTCGACATCGTGTGCTCGTTGAGCGCCTGGTGGATCTCGTCCGCGGTCCAGCCGGGAAAGGCGCGGCTGCTCCCTGCCTCTCTGAAGCGGCCGCCTTCAAGGACATGGATCGTCAGACCCGAGATCCGGGACTTTGGGCGGCTCGGCGAGCGCGCGTCCGGCACGTCGACCCAGACCTCGGGGAAGCCCCAGGCCTCGTAGAGCGGCAGCTTGCGCACCCGGACATCGGTCGAGTAGTCGACCTCGAGGACCACCTCCGGGAGGTCGTCGCGGTCCACGTCGACCCGCGGCGTCAACTCCTCGGGGGGCGGCGGATGGAGATAGAGAATCTGGTCCGCCTGCATCAGCACCTTGAACTTGCCGCGGGCATCCAACCTGCCCAGGTCGGTCGTCCCGTACGCCTGAATGACCGACCCGCGCGCCGCGGCGATCAGTCGAGTCAGCCCAGCCAACTGATGGGAAGGCTGCTCGTGGAAGCGCGTGGTCGGTTCGCACACGACCATTGCGGTCTCCGTGCGCGCCTCCCAGTACTCGATGCGTCCCTCGTAGTCCTCAATCTCGTCACGCGGGATGTCAACTGCTCTGCAGCCGGGGAAGTCGGCCGAGTCCAGAGGCGCCGCTTCCGGGTCGCGACGTTCTTCGTGTAGCGGCGGAATCGTGGCGTGGACGGGCTCGGCCATGCGAGTGATTGTATAGGGCGGTCGGCGTTGCGCATTGCTCCCGAGTCGTTCTTGAGCCGCGTCCCGGCTGCTGGCGTCTGAGGACCGCACCGAAACACTCACCCCGCCACGTCGCGCGCTCCGGCGCCGCGATGCGCCGAGGTTGGAGAGGTGGCTCGACAGTGTGCTCGGCGCCTACAGCGTCCTGCCGGTGGACGCCGACGTGTTCCGCGAGTGGGCCAAGCTGATGCACAGGCGATCGGACACGCTGATGCAGGACGGCATGATCGCGGCCGTCGCCGTTGTCCACCGGTTGACGGTAGCGACCCGCAACGTCCGCGACTTCGAGGTGTTCGGCGTGGACACGGTCGATCCGTTTGCCAGGTCAGTTGGGGACGGTTTGCGCTGATCTCCGTTTGCGAGTGAGTCTCGCAGTCTCCTGTACTGAGCCACTACTGAGCCACACAGGGTGTTGCTGCATTGGTGCGGCAGCGTTATGCTTTTCACACCATGAGAACGACGATCTCGCTTGAAGACAGGCTTGCCATGCAGGTACGGCACGAAGCTGCGGCTCGGGGACTCAGCGTGAGCCGCTTCATTGCCAAGACCCTGGACGATGCGATCAAACGGCCTGAACCCGCGGCGTCGCGTCCGTTCCGGCTGCTGACGGTCGGCGGCGGTGGTCCGCGCTCGGGGGTTGACCTCGACCGGCCCCGCGCGCTTGAAGTGGCCGAGGACGAGGTCCGCCTCGGGAGACCGAAAGGTTGATCGCGAGCCTCTGACGTGCTCCTCCCTGACGTCAACGTGTTGATCTACGCGCACCGGGAGGACTCGAGTCTGGACCATCCGCGGTACGCCGAGTGGTTGACCCGGCTGGCGACAGGTCCCGAGCCCTTTGCGCTCTCTGTTCTTGTTCTGGTGGGCTTCGTCCGGATCGTGACCAATGCCCGCATCTTCGGACCGCCGTCCACGCTCGATCAGGCCTTCGCCTTTCTGGCGGAGCTGACGGAGCGTCCGAACGCGCGGGTTGTCGGTCCCGGTCCCGATCACCTTGCCGTTCTCGAGCGGGTCTGCCGAGGGTCCGCCGCCACCGGGAAGCTGGTGGCGGACGCCCAGCATGCGGCGGTAGCCATCGAGCATGGCTGCACGCTCGTCTCGACCGATGCCGATTTCGACCGGTTCCCAGACCTGCGCTGGCTACATCCGTTGCGGCCCGCCGCCGCCCGCGGTCGCTGAACGTAGCGACGCCGCTCAGACACCAGGCTCGCTAGAAGGCGTCGAGGGCCCGTGCAGGTCGAAGTCGAAAACGCCGGCCTGAACCGCGTTCTGCCTAGCCTTGGCCCAGGCGCAGGGCGATACCGATGATGCCTCCGACCATCGGGACCATCAGGGCGAAGATTGCGCCGCCGATCCACTTGATCGTCCGCATTTCGCCCCGCAGGCCGTTGATCTCTCCCCGCAGGCCGTCTATCTTGGCGGTAACCTCCAGCCGGAAGCTCTCGAAGCCATCCCTGAACTCTTGGCGTAGAGCTTCCATCGCCCGTTCCAGGTCCTCGATCCGCGTCGTGTTCTTCGCCACGGTGGTCGCGAGCTGGTTCAGGTCTTCCCGGACCTCTGCGATGTCCTGCTTCAGAACGCCTTGGGCATGGGCGACATCCTCCTTCGTCGCGAGCCTCTCTTCCATGCCGGCCATCATCTCGACCAGTGCCTCCATCTGGAGTCCCTTGAAACCAGCGTCCTCAAGCCGACGCCTTGTCTCCCGCACTCCTGAGTGTACTGGATAGCTTCCCATTTCCTGATCCTCCTGCCACTGTGCAGCCGTCGTGAACATCTGGTGCATGCCTTCCGTCGCCAACTCGAACGGCGACGATCGACGGATCGCGACCGGCGCACTTTCCGCCCGCCGACCGCTTGATCCGCGTAGAAGGCCGCCACTGACAGAGACGGATTCCGTGGCGTTCATTGAGGCACGCAGCCGCCGCGGTTCGAGTAGCCCTCGTATCTCCACGCTGATGCAGGACGGCATCATCGCGGCCGTCGCCGTTGTCCACCGGTTGACGGTAGCGACCCGCAACGTCCGCGACTTCGAGGTGTTCGGCGTGGACACGGTCGATCCGTTTGCCAAGTCGGATGGAGACGGTTTGCGCTGAATCTCCGTCTACGAGCGAGTCCCCGACTCGCAGTCTCCAGGTAACCTTGAGGTGACCAGCCGACTGCTCGGTGTCCTCAGCGGAGCGGTGGCGATGCCGGGACGGGTCGTTGAGTCGGCTCGATTTGTGGCAATTGGCTGGCCCGAGAAAGCGGGAAGGGGAGAGAGCCGAAGCCCTCTCCCTCTTGAGTCCTGCGAACCCAGGGGCCGGGGCCCCCAGGTTCTGTTGATCCGGTCTAGAACCGGAACTTGATGTTGGCTCGGATCTGCCGCGGGCGCTGGTAGTACCGGCGCGAGGGGTAGACCTCGCCGCGGCCGTCCCAGCGGCGGCGGCGCTGCTGGTTGGTCGCGTTGAGAACCTCGACGCGGAGTTCGCCACGAACGTCCCGGTAGCCCATGGGGAAGCCCCAGGCGCCGGTCAGATTGATCGTGTACTCGTCCGAGGTCCGGCGCCCCTCCGCTCCCAGCGGGTGGAGGCGGACGCCGATGCCGGCGTTCGCCGTGCTGGGCCGGGCGTCACTCGTCGGGTCGGAGGGAGTGATCGGCGGGCAGGTCGCGAGACCGTCTGGCCGCGCGCCCGGCGCGCAGGTCTTCGCGGCGCTGATGCCCGCGCCTTCACCCCGGGCCCAGGGGGTTCCGGTCTGGAAGGTGAGATGGCCGCCGACCGTCAGATCCTGGTTGCCGATGCGCCAGGTCTTGAACCCGAAGGAGTTGTAGATCCACGTGCGGTCGGCGACGCCGTTGGCGCCGCGCTGGTTGATCATGCTCCCCGGCTGGCCGATGAACTCAGACAGACGCGCTGCGCAGTCTTCCGGATAGAGCCGGGTCCTGCCGGTCCGGCGGTCCGGATTGGTCTGGCTCGCCTGACAGGATGAAATGTGGCCCTCGTCGAGGTTCACATGAACGAGTTCCAGGTACCCGCTGTCGGTGTTGTTCCACCAGACGCCTCCTCCCGTCGTGTCCGTCTCCGACCAGGCCACATTGTTGTAGAGCGCCCAACCGTCGGCGAAGCGACGGTTCAACTGGATCTGGAGGCCGCGGTAGGAGTTCATGGCCGGATCGGCGTTGGCCAAGGCCTCGCGATTGACCGTGCTGGGCCTGTCCGCCGGATCGAAGCCGGCGTCCGCCCACTTCTGCGCGCGCGCGTCATCGAACGCGAGCACGATCTTCTCCAGGTCGTGGTAGTTCTCGGTGACGCCGATCGCGCGGCCCCGATGATCGATCTGGTAGTTGGAGAACATCATGTCCTGCAACTTCCAGTCGATGTACTTCACATCCAATGCCCAATCCGGACGGAACTGCCACTCCAGGCCGAGGATCGCCTCCTGCTTGTAGTAGGTCTGGATGTCGAAGTCGTAGAGGCCTGCCTGGACGGCATCCCACATGAGGCCGGGTTGCGCCAGCTCCCAGGAGACGTTGTAGCCCGGAATGGCTGCCCCCACCGTGCCGTTGCGGAGCGTGTCGCGCCGCGACGGGTGCCGGCAGTCGTAGCTGACGTAACCGACGGACCTCAGATAGTCCAGGCCGGCGATGTCTCCCGGGTCGCAGAACAGGAAGACTTCCCTTCCCTCGTACCCGTTCCACAGGTCGTGCATGCTGGGCCGTGCCACGTCGCCGCCGGAGATCCAGGCCTGGTTCAACATCGCGTGGTACTGACCGTAGGTGGCGTTGAACAGGAAGGCGCCGTCGCCCTTCACGTCGTAGGTGATGTTGATCCGGGGGTCGACGTAGCTGTCGTCGACGACTCGGCGCCGGACATCGTTCCATGCCTCCTGGTTCTCCGCCCGGAGCCCCAGGTTGATCGTCCAGTGATCACCGATCGTGAAGCGGTCGCGGATGTAGAACCCGACGTCCCGAACCTCGGTGTCGCCGGTACCCGCGCCGACGCAGGTGCCCGGAGTACGAACGATCTCGCCGTTCACCCGCTCGATCTGGGTCGGCCGGTGCGGCAAGCCGTCAGTGTGGAGCCCCTCGCAGGTGAGAAGCGGCGAGTTGTAGTCGACGAAGTAGCAGCTGCGGCCGCGCGTCGTACCACCGACGAACGTTGGGTTCGTTGGCGACGTGTCGTTGCCGCGGAGAAGGGAACACGTGTCGTGGCCGAGCGACCCGGCGCCGGCGTAGCCGAAGGGACTTGAGGCGTCGAAGCCCCAGCCGTTGAACAGCGGCACGCGGGCGTTCTCGCCTTCCCACTTCGTATCCTGGTAGTCGAGGCCGTACTTCAACTCGTGGTTGGCGCCCACGAACTGGGTCAGACCCACGTTCGCCTGATCGCGCGGGAAGGCGTTGAAGCCGAAGCCGTCCGAGAGGATCCAGCCGTTGTGCCAGGCCTGCAGGTTCTCGTTGTCCCGATACACGTTGTAGTTGTTGCCCGGGTAGAAGATGCCCAAGCTGGGGTTGAACGGGAACCGGAGTGGATAGCTGGTGTCGCCGCCGGAGGTGTTCGTCGCGCTGTGGCCGGCGATCGGTCCGCGGTCGAGCGACTTCGCCTGCAGGCAGGTCTCCACCATGCGCGCCGGCGCATCGGGGAAGTTGTCCTGGGCCAGCCACTCGAGAAGAGGAACGCCGTCCGGGTTCAGAACTTCGGGGTTCTCCTGCTCCAGCTTGTTGTAGCAGGAGAGGTACTTGTTCTCCTGCGTTTCCTGCTGGGCGACCTTGGCTTCCAGGAACCAGTTGCCCGAAACCGCGTAGTTCCAGTTGATCGTCGACAGCACGCTGTCGTTCTCGTGCGGAGTCGGCGTCCAATAGTCGGACGACTGGTCGTTGAAGTAGTTCCGGAAGGCTGGCGTGTCGATTGCCGAAGCGGCAAACGAATGGGACGCCGTCGGCTGCATGTTCAGCTTGAAGATGCGCGCGTCGTTGAACAGGCTGATGTCGTACGGGTCACCGCCAAGCAGCCGCTCCGAGTAGGCGTCGTCGAACTCGCTTACGCCCAGGAAGAACCAGAACTTGTCACGCCTGAGCGGACCGCCTGCCGAGAACTCGTAGCCATTCGAGGCGCCGGCCCACTCGTCACTGCCGGGCAGGCACGGTTCGCGGTTCGTGGTGAACACTTCCGAGGTGTCCGTGCCGCCTGGGATCAGGCCGCGTCCCGCGTCCCGCTCGTCGCCGTGGCAACGCCTGAACCAGTCCGCGGGATACGGCTTGTTCTGGCGCTCGGTCAGGGACGGTTGGTCCTGGTAGTCGGCGCTCCAGGCGATCTTCTGGTGCAGCCAGAGCGCGTCGACGTGCCACCGGTTGGTGCCCGACTTGACGATCACGTTGGTCGAGGAGCCGATGTAGCGGCCGTACTCGGCGGAGGATCCGCCAGCCTCCATGGAGACCTCGGTCACCGCCGTGGTGGGCAGGAAGACGCGGCTGCCGCCGAACTTGGCGAAGGTCGTGTCGACGCCGTCGATGTAGACGCCCTGGTCGGCGAAGTGGGTTCCGTTGACCGATGGCCGCGTCTGCTGGATGTCGTCGTTCCGTGCGTCGGAGGTGACGCCGGGCAGAGCGTTGATCACGCCGTAGTAGGTGCGCGTCGTGCCGGCGGTCTGTTCGCCGATCTCGGACGTCACGGTGGTGCCCGCGGTGACGTTGAACTTGTCGACCATGGGCGTGTCGGCCGTGATCGTCAGCTCTTCGCCTTCGATGGCTGCCTGCAGGGTCAGGTCGACCGACTTTCGGTCTCCAGCCGCGGCGTGGAACTCGGCGTGGGCTTCGCCAAGGCCCTGCAATTCCGCCTTCAGGCTGTAGTCGTCGGGGACGAGGCCGACAAAGCGGAAGTTGCCGTTGTCGTCCGTGATCGAGAACTTGTCGCCGCGATCGCTGGACAGGGTGACGGTGACGCCCGGCAGGGGGGAGCCCCCAGGATCAACGATGGTGCCACTGACGGTGGCAGTCTCCGGGGCATCGGCGAAAAGGCCGACCGGTATGAGCAGCATCAGGGCCACTGCGAGTCGCTTCATGAGCTCCTCCTCGGATCAAGTTGTAAGAGTCGAACGTGACAGCGACTATACGACGGCCTAACGGGATGTCAAGGAGAGTGCCATTTGGGCTTGTGGGGCAACGGGGATCCGGGATTCTGGATCGAACGGGGGCTTGGCGGCGTTGTTGGGCGTGCGGACGTACGCCGCGTCGTTGTGGCATCGCGCCAGATGCGGGCGAGACGCCCGCGTTCCCAGGGGCCGGATGCCGGCCGGATGGGCGGTGCTTGGGTCGCCAAGACGAAAAGGGGAGAGAGCCTAAGCCCTCTCCCCCTCTGATCCTGTGATCGCCAGATTCAGAGCCCGGCGATCTGTGCGGTCCGGCTACTAGAAGCGGAACTTCAGCGAGGCGCGCACCTGGCGGGGACGTTGGAAGAAGCGCCGCACCGGGTAGACCTGACCGTCGCCGCCCCAGGAGCGTCGCCGCTGCTGGTTGGTGACGTTCAGCGCCTCGACCCGGAGTTCACCACGCACCTCCCGGTAGCCCATGGGGAAGCCCCAGGCGCCGCTCAGGTTCAGGGTGTACTCGTCCGAGGTGAAGCGCCCCTGCGTGCCCGGCGCGTGCAGGTTGAAGCTGACACCGTCGTTCGGCGTGCCCGGCTTCGGATCGTTCGGGTCGATCTTGACGATCGACACGCCCTCGGACCGGACCCAGGGTGTACCCGTCTGGAAGCTCAAGTGACCGGAGAGGGTCAAATCCTGGTTCCCGAGGCGCCACGTCTTGAAGCCGAAGGAGTTGTAGATCCAGGTCCGGTCGTAAGCCTGGTTCAGGCCGCGCCGGTTGATCATCGACACCGGGTAGCCCAGCCACTCGGCCAGCGCCTGGTTGCAATCCACCGGGAAGAGTTCCGCGCGGCCGGTACGGCGGTCGGGGATGGTCTGGCCGGTGTTACAAGTGTCGATCATCTCCTCGGTCAGTACGGCGCTGAGGTTCTCGAGGTAGCTGCTGTTCGTGTTGTTCCACCAGGCGCCGGCGCCGGTGGTGTCGGTCTCCGACCACGAAACGTTGTTGTAGAGAGCCCATCCGTTGGCGAACCGTCGGTTGAGCTGGATCTGCAGACCTCGGTAGCCGTTCTGGGCCGAGTCGGCGCGGGCCAAGGCCTCGTCGTTCAGGTTTCGATCGATCCCCCTCGCTTCACGCGCGTCCGCGGCGTTGGTGACGATCTCCGCCAAGTCGTGGTAGTTGCCGGTGATGAAGATGTTTCGGCCCTTGTGATCGAGCTGGGTGTTGGAGAACATCATGTCCTGCATCTTCCAGTCGATGTACTTGACGTCGAGCGCCCAGTTCGGAGCGAACTGCCACTCGAGTCCCAGGATCAGATCGTCCCGGTAGTAGGGATCGATGCCGTGACTCCAGATCTCGCAATCCACGCCGGACATCTCGCGGTCCTGGCAGGGTCGCACGGCATCCCACATCAGGCCTGGAATCAGGGTGCTCCAAGCGTAGTTGAAGCCAGGGATACCCGCGCCGACGGTGCCGGCTGCCCGGGTGTCCGTCCGATCCGGGACGGGACAGAACACCGCGGCCTCGATCGGGTCGCAGAACAGCCACACCTCGAAGCCTTCGTATCCGTTCCACTGATCGTGCATGCCGCCGGCGGTGTCGCCGCCGCCTGAGATCCAGGCCTGGTTCAGCATCGCGTGATACTGGCCCCAGTTCGCGGTGAACAGCAGGCGCCCGTCACCCTTCACGTCGTAGGTGATGTTCACCCGCGGGTCGACGTAAGTGGCGTCCACCACCTGGCGGCGGACATCGTTCCAGCCTTCCTGAATCTCGCCGCGCACGCCGACGTTGAAGGTCCAGTGGTCGCCGACGGTAAACCGGTCCCTCAGGTAGAAGGCGGTGTCCTTCATCTCGGCGTCGCCGGTGCCGCGTCCGATGCAGTTGCCCTGGTCGAAATCAGTGCGGTGAATCTCACCGTTCACCCTCGTGATTTCGATCGGCGTGAGTTCCTCGCCGATCGGACCCTGGCAACTCAGCCTCGGCGAGTTGTAGTCAACATAGGTACAGATGCGGGAGCGGGTCGTCTGCGGAGGAATAAAACCGGGAATTGGCGTGTACGGGCTGTCCGGGGACGTGTCCAAGGGGCGGGCCCACTGGAGCCCGCAACTGTCGTCGCCGAGACCGCCGGCGCCGCCGTACCCGAACGGGTTGTACGAGTCGTAGCCCCAACCGTTCATGAAGGAGGTGCGGGCGTTCTCGCCTTCCCACTTCGTGTCCTGGTAGTCGAGCCCATACTTCAGTTCGTGGTTGGCGCCGACGAACTGGGTCAGGCCAACGTTGGCTTGGTCGCGGGGGAAGGCGTTGAAGCCGAAGCCGTCGGAGAGGATCCAGCCGTTGTGCCAGGCGCCGAGGTTCTCGCCGTCGACGTACACGTTGTAGTTGTTGCCCGGCCAGAAGAAGCCCTGACTCGGGTCGAACGGGAAGCGGAGGCCGAAGCTCTCGTCGCCGCCCGAGGTGCTGAGCTCAGTGTGGCCCGCTTCCGGCCCGCGGTCGAGCGCCTTGGCCTGCAAGCAGGTGGTGACCATCTCGGCTGGCACTTCCGGCAGGTGCTGCAGGCCGAGCCAGTCGAGAATCGGCATTCCGTCCACGTTCAGGACGTTGGGATTCTCCTGCGCCAGCGTGTTGTGGCAACCCAGGAACTTGTTCTCCTGCGTCTCCTGCTGGGCGACCTTCATCTCGAGGAACCAGTTGGAGGAGATGGCCCAATTCCAGTTCAGCGTGGCCAGGGTGCTGTCGTTCTCGTGCGGCGTCGGCGTCCAGTAGTCGAACGACTGCGGGTTGAAGTAGTTCCGGAACGTCGGCGTTTCAATCGTCGAGGCGTTGAAGGAGTGGGCGGCGCTCGACTGCAGGTTCAACTTCAGGATCCGGGTGTCGTCGAACAGGCTGATGTCGTAGGGGTCGCCGCCGACCAGCCGTTCCGCGTAGGCGTCGTCGAACTCGCTATAGCCGGCGTAGAACCAGAACTTGTCTCGCTTGACCGGGCCGCCGAGCGAAACCTCGAAGCCGTCGCTCGCGCCGGCCCACTCGGAGCCGCCGGGTCGGCAGGGCTCGAGTTCGCGGGAACCGTCGGTGCCGCCGGGGATTAGGCCGCGGCCGGCATCCCGCTCATCGCCGTGACAGCGCTTGAACCAGTCCGCCGGGTAGGGCTTGTTGGTCCGCTCGGTGAGCGAGGGCTGGTCCTTGTAGTCGCCGCCCCAGTCGATCCGCTGGTGGTTCCAGAGCGTGTCGGCGTGCCAGCGGTTGGTGCCGGACTTGACGATCACGTTGGTCGCGGAGCCCACGTAGCGGCCGTACTCGGCGGAGGAACCGCCTGCTTCCATCGAGACCTCGGTCAGCGCCGTGGTCGGCACGCGGACTCGGCTGCCGCCGAACTTGGCGAAGGTCGTGTCGACGCCGTCGATGAAGACGCCCTGATCGGCAAAGTGAGCGCCGTTGACGGAGGGCCGGGTCTGCTGGATGTCGTCGTTCTCGGCGTCGGCGGTGACGCCGGGCAGGGCGTTGATGATGCCGTAGTAGGTGCGGGTCGTGCCGCCGATCTGTTCGCCGATCTCGCCGGAGACGGTGGTGCCGGCGGTGACGTTGAACTTGTCGACCATGGGCGTCTCACCGGTGACGGTGACTTCGCCCTCGATTGTCGCCTGCAAGGTGACGTCGAGAGACCTGCGTTCGCCGGCCACGGCGCGCACTTCGGCGGTCGCTTCGCCCAGGCCTTCCAGCGTGGCGGTCAGGGTGTAGTCGCCCGGAACCACGCCGACGAAGCGGTAGGCGCCGTTCTCGTCAGTGATGCCGAATCTGTCGCCGCGCTCGCCGCTCAGCGTGATGCTCACGCCGGGCAGCGGGGAGCCGCCGGGATCCACTATGTGGCCGGTGATCGTCGCGGTTTCCGGCGCGTCTGCGAGCACGCAGACGGGCAACAGAACCAGCAACGCAGCCAGGATCAGTCGCTTCATCTCAGTCCTTCTCCTTGTCGGTTGATGAGACAACGGTGCGAAGTAAGCGGCGCATCCTCACCGACTCTTGGCGTCGTGTCAAATCCTGGTGGGGAATGGGGTCCGAAGGGGTGGCGAGATCCAACTTTCTGGTTCGCGGTTCAGCGTTCTGGAGCCCGCCTCGATAGTCTCCGCTTCCCATGGCCGTACTGCTCGTTTTAGCGTCTGCCTGTCTGGCGGTAGCGGCCAGCGGCGCAACTCCTGCGTTCGAGGAGGCGGCCGGCGGGGTCGGTGTCGATTTCGTCCACTTCAACGGCATGACGGGGAAGCTCTACACCGCGGAGGTGGTCGGCCCTGGAGTGGCACTCTTCGACTACGACAACGACGGCGACCTGGACATCTACCTGGGCCAGGGCCGCGAGTTCGAGGGCGACGAGGACCGCGCGCTGGTGTTCGCGCGGGAGGCGGGGAAGCCTGCGGGTGACCGCATCTTCCGCAACGACCTGGTGAGCGCCGCCGTCTCAAACGGTGGGGACGCCTCGCCGGCGGGCGAGCCGGGGCTGCTCTTCGTCGACGTCACGGCCGAGCTGGGCCTCGACGCCCCCGGCTACAACATCGGTATCGCCACCGGCGACTACGACCGGGACGGGTACGTCGACCTCTACGTGACCAACCTGGGTTCGAACCAGTTGCTTCGCAATCGAGGCGGTCGCGGCTTCGAGGACGTCACCGAACGCGCCGGCGCCGACGACCGGCGATTCAGCGTTCCGGCGACCTTCTTCGACTACGACGCCGACGGTTGGCTCGACCTTTACGTCGGCAACTACCACCGCTTCCACCGCGCCAACCGGAAACGGTGCTTCCTGACCAGCGGTCAGCCGGACTACTGCGGTCCGCTCAGTCAGCCGGCCGAGGGTGACCGCCTGCTGCGAAATCTCGGCAATGGCGGCTTCCTCGACGCGACGGAGCGATCGGGGCTGGCGGGGGCGCCGCACACGGCCCTGGGCGCCGCGGCGGTCGACTTCAACGGCGACGGCCGGATCGACCTCTACGTCGCCAACGACCAGATGGCCAACCAGCTCTGGCTCAACCAGGGCGACGGCACGTTCGTCGAGAACGCGGTGTTCGCCGGCGCTGCCTTCGACCGCGACGGGCGGGCCCAGGCGAGCATGGGCGTCGCGGTCGCGGACTTCGACGGCAACGGGGCTCCGGACATCTTTTTGTCTCACCTCGTGCGGGAGCACAACACGTTGTACCTGAACGACGGCGCCGGACTGTTCGCCGACCGTTCGCGTGAGGGGGGCCTGGTCGACCCAAGCTGGCCGATGACCGGGTTCGGGACCGCGCCGCTCGACTACGATGGCGATGGCGTGCTCGACCTGTTCGTCGTCAACGGCGCCGTGCGCCGGATCGGGAGCCAAGTCGAAGCCGGCGAGCCGCACCCGCTACGGATGGAGAACCAGCTCTTCCGCGGCCTGGCCGGCGGCCGGTTCGAGGTCGTGCCCGCCGCGCAGCGGGAGCGGCCGGTGCTGAGCGAGGTCAGTCGGGGTCTCGCGGTCGGCGACCTGGACAACGACGGCGATCCGGACCTCGTGATCACGAACAACGGTGGCCGGGCGCGGGTGTTGCTGAACCGCCGAGCGCCGGGGCGTGCGTGGCTTGGCCTGCGGTTGGTCTCCGGCGTCGGTGCGGGTGACGACCCGGCCAACCGTGCCGGTGGGAACGCCCGGATGCCGGCCGGAAGGCCGGCGCACCCAGTGAAGGCCTCCGTGCTGCCGTTCATCGACATGTACGGCGCGCGCGCCCGGATCGCCGGGCAGGGCGGCTGGCAGTGGGCGCATACCGACGGCAGTTACGCCGCCGCCAGCGATCCGCGCCTGCTGTTTCCGCTGAGGGACGGGGCGGCGCCTGCGACGGTCGAGGTGGTCTGGCTGGACGGCGCCGCCGAGGAGTTCCGTGGCGTCGCGCCGAACCGCTACCACGTGTTGCGCCGGGGCGCCGGCTCGGCCGTGGAGAAGCCGTGACCCGGTCGCTCGGCGGGAGTCCGCGACACCTCGCGGTGGCGGTCGGTCTCGTCGCCGCCGTCGCGGCCGGCTCGGTTCATGCCCAGGAACCGGCCGCGGAAGACGGCGTGAACCGGGTGCGGACGTTTCTCGCGATCGACGCCGTACCGGAACCGGGCCTGGACCACCTGGACCCGGAGGTCCGCCAGCAGATCGAGGAGAATCGTGCCGCGGTGACGGCCGCTCTCGCCGGCGCCGCCGACGAGGCGCAGGCTCAGTCGGCGGCGAATGCCTTCGCCGATCTCTGCCTGACCTACCTGCACTACGAGCTCTACGGCCCCGCCTCGGTCTGTCTGAGGCAGCTCCGGACGCTTGCCCCGGGCGACTTCCCGTGGGCCTACTACGAGCTGTTGCTGCACGATGCGACCGGCGACCTGGAGCGGGCGCGCGCGAGCGCCGGCGCCGCGCTCGACCTGCGACCGAACGACACGCCGACCCTGATTCGCGCCGGCGATCTGCTGCTGACCGAAGGTGAGCTCGACGCGGCCGAAGCCGCCTACGGCAGGGCGGCGTCGGGGCGCCCCGAGAGCGCCGCCGCTCGTTTCGGGCTCGGGCGGGTGGCACTCGACCGCGGCGATGCCGCGCGGGCCGTCCAGATCCTCGAGGCGGTGGCGGCCACTCAGCCCGAAGGCAGCATCGTCCGTCATCACCTCGGCATGGCCCTGCGCGCGGCCGGCGAGCCGGAGCGGGCGCGAGCCGAGCTGAGCCGGAACCGGCAGGTGCCGATCGCGATGGCGGACCCCCTGCGCGAGCGCCTCCAGGTTCTGGGCGTCAAGGAAGAGGCGATCTTCGACCGGGCCGTGCGAGTCGCGCGCTCAGGCGACCACATCAAGGCGGTCGCCCTCTACGAGCTACTGCTGGCCGCGAGCGACCGTGACGCTGACGTCCACTTCAACCTGGCCCGGTCGCTGATCGAGACCGGCGATCACAGCCGGGCGGAGGGCCACCTGCGGCGCGCGCTGGAGGTGCGGCCCGACCACGGCGCCGCGCACTTCAACCTGGCGCTGCTCCTGGGCCGCGCCGGCCGCGACATCGAGGCCACCGCGCACCTGGAGCGCGCTGCCGATATCGATCCCGAGAACCTGCCCTGGCGTGTGGCGCGGGCGCGGGCGCGGGCCGACGCCGGCAACACCGCCGGCGCGATCGCCGAGCTCGAGGAGATCGTGGACCTCGATCCGGGCCTGATCGAGGCCCGGCGCGCACTGGCGGCGCTGCTGGTCGGCACCGGCGAGCCGGAGCGGGCCGCTATCCAACTGGAGGCTCTGGTCGCGCTGACCCCCGACGACCTCGCTGCCCGCTTCAATCTCGGCCTGATGCAGTTCCAGGCCGGCCTTTACGTGGATTGCCGGACCACGCTCGAGGCGGCCCTGGAGCGTTTCCCCGGCGATGTCGCGGTGCGCCACCTGCTGGCGCGGCTGCTTGCTACGAGTCCGGTTCCCGGGGCTTTGGACGGCGCGCGGGCCGTGGAACTGGCACATGCCGTCGTTTTCGAGCAGCCGGCACTGGATCACCTGGAGACTCTGGCGATGGCTCTGGCGGCTGCAGGCCGGTTCGACGAGGCGGTGTCTCGGCAGGAGGAGGCCCTGGAGCTCGAACGCCGATCGACCGGCGTCAACTCGGATGAACGGCGCCAGCGTATGGCCCTGTACCGGGCGCGCCAACCGCTCATTGCACCGGCAAGACCGTAGCCCGGCTGGAACGGCGCCGCGGGCCGCTACTTTCTTCCCGAGATCATGAGCGCGGGTGGGCCGTTGGTGGATGTCGATGGGGATGGCGACCTGGACGCCTACCTGGTTCAGGGCACGGACCTTGAGCCGGGTGGCGGCGCGCACGATGGCGTTGCCGATTCGGGAGACCGCCTGTTCCGCAACGAGCTTTCCGAAACAAGCGCCCTCCGGTTCACCGACATCTCGGCAGAGGCCGAATACCCTCTACCGCAACGACGGCGGCGGGATGTACACGGACGCCAGCCTGATCTCGCGGTTGGGCGCGCCGGTCCGATGAGAGCCCGGTTCCCGCCGACCATCCCGTGCGTGGCATTCGCCGGGTTGCTTGCCGGCTGCGGGCGGATGCCGAAGGAGCGGTGAAGTACCTGGAGCGCGTGATCGAACCCTCGAAGAGGGGCGACGGTTCCGGCCGGGCGACCGCTGCCTGGACGGCCACTTGGCGCGTCTGCGTTCCGCCTGCTCGCGGTGATTCCCGGCCTCCGGGGCGCTCTCCCTCGCATCGCGTCGTGGGCCTACGGGGGAGGCGCCCTTGGCGGTCGGTGGAGGTCAGGCGACGCCGCGGTTGCGCACGTTGAGGTCGCGATACGATTCCGTGCGGGCGGGGTGGCAAACGAGTGGAGGGCGCTGCCTGTCTCGCCCGCACCAAAACGAGAACCGATGCGGCGAGGCCGGCGCCGGGAGAAAAAGAGGAACCGATGACGAGCAACAATCCACACGAAGGGAACCCCGGCGCCCTGGGCGGGCCAGAAGAGGTTTGGGCGGCCCTGCGACGCACTTCCGACCTGATGGCGGAGAACCAGGCCGGAATGGCCGAACTCAAGGAGAGCATGAAGGAGACCGACCGGCGGATGCAGGAGACCGATCGGCAGATGCAGGAGACCGATCGGCGGATCGACCGGCGGATGAAGAAAACCGACCGACGCCTGAAGAAGGCGGAAGATCTGTTTACCTCCCAATGGGGCAAGTTGATGGAGAGCCTGGTCGAAGGTGACCTCGTGGCCCTCCTGAAGGAGCGCGGCATCGCGGTGGAAGAGACATTCGAGAGGCTAACCGGAAGGCGGAACGGGGAACACATCGAGTTCGACATCGTGGCCGCCAACGGAACGGAAGTCGTGGTCGTCGAAGTCAAGACGACCCTCAGGTCGAAAGACGTCGCCTGGTTTCTGGACAAGCTGTCGTGGTTTTCCGAGTGGTTCACGGGGTACCGGGGACGGCCGGTCTACGGCGCGGTGGCCTACCTGAGGAGCGACAGTTCGGTGACCAGGCAGGCGGAGCGGCGGGGGCTCTTCGTCATCCGGGCCACCGGCAGCAGCGCCAGCATCGTCAACGAACCGGACTTCGAACCCCGCGTGTTCCCGTGACCGGCGGCCCGCCGTCGAGGTCCTCCACGGGCGGGCGTTCCGGGCGTTGCCGTGTCACGCGATTCGGGGCACTCACCGCTGCCGTCTGGCTGGTCGCGGCAGTGGCAAGTTTCGCGCCGCGGGCCGTTCAGGGCCAGCCGCACGCGGTTCCGGAACGCGCCGGCGACGGGAAGCTGGGCGACGGTCATCGGCGGATGCTGGCCCTTCTTGAACGGATCCGGATGGAGAGCGCGGGCGAGAATCCCTGGCTGGGTGACCGCACGGCTGTGGCGGCCAGGGCGGCGTTGGCCGACGCCGGGGACGCTTCGGATAGCCGCCTCCTCCGGCTCCTGATCGAGGTGGCGGAAGAGGAACTTCGGCTCGGCAACGAGACCGACGCGTTGCGCCGGTTCGGCGAGGCCTACGAACTGTTGCCAGCGACCGACAGCCTGACGGAAGGGGAGAGGACGGCAGCGCTGTTTCGTCTCGCCGTCGCCTGGCTGCGATACGGCGAGAGCCGGAACTGTGCCGCCAGCCACAGTGCGGAGGCCTGTATCCTGCCGATCCGCGAAGGTGCAATTCACCGGGAACGGGAGGGCTCCGAGCAGGCGGCTCGCTATCTGCGGGAGTACCTGGAGGCGGCGCCTGCAAACTCGGTCCAGCAGGTTCAGGGGAAGTGGCTGCTGAACCTCGTGCACATGACGCTGGGCGACCATCCCGGCGGAGTAGAGCCGGAGTACCGGCTGCCGCTCGAAGCGTTCGGCAGCGGCGCCGACTTCCCGCGGTTCAAGAATGTCGCGCCGGCGCTGGGCGTCGACACGTTCAATCTGTCGGGCGGCGCCGTGGTCGACGACTTCGACGGCGATACCGACCTAGACATCTTCACCACGACCTTCGATCCCGCGGGCGAACCGCGGTTCTTCGTGGGCGACGGGGCCGGCGGGTTCGAGGATCGGACATCCGCCGCGGGCCTCGAGGGGCTCTACGGCGGTCTCAACGTGGTCCACGGCGACTACGACAACGATGGCGACCTGGACCTCTACGTGCTCCGGGGCGCCTGGTTCGGGCCCCACGGCCGGCATCCGAACTCGCTGCTCCGCAATGAATCGGTCAACGCGGAGGGGGAGTCCGCGGGTGGGGAGAGCGCGGAGAATGGCGGCATGCCGCTCTTCCGCGACGTGACCTTCCTGAGCGGCGTCGGCGACGCCCACTACCCGACCCAGACCGCCGCCTGGGCCGACTTCGACAACGACGGCGACCTGGACCTGTTCGTCGGCAACGAGCACAGCGCCGGGCAGCCGGCGCCGTCACAGCTTTTCCGCAACGAGGGCGCGGGGCCGGACGGCGTGGTCCGGTTCCGCGATGTTGCGGCGGCTGCCGGCGTTGAGGTGCGCGCCTTCGTCAAGGCGGCGGTATGGGGCGACTACGACAACGATCGATTCCCCGACCTCTACGTCTCGGTGCTGGGCGGGGCGAACCGGCTCTACCGGAACCGGGGGGACGGGACTTTCGAGGACGTGGCCGAGAAGCTCAGCGTCACGGGGCCTCGCCAGAGCTTCCCGGCCTGGTTCTGGGACGTCGACAACGACGGCAACCTCGACCTGTTCGTCTCCAGCTATACCGGCGACCGGGGCGGCCTGGGTTTCGTTGCCGCGAGCTACCAGGGATTCCCGGGTCCCTGGGAGCTGGCGCGGCTCTACCGGGGCACGGGCGGCGGCCGGTTCGAGGATGTCGCGGCCCGCGCCGGCCTGACCCGGCTCCATCTGCCCATGGGATCGAACTTCGGCGACCTGGACGCGGACGGTTTCCTCGACTTCTACCTCGGCACCGGCTACCCGGACTACGAGGCGGTAATGCCCAACGTCCTCTACCGCAGCCTGGGCGGCGAGCGCTTCGTCGATGTCAGCCTCGCCGCCGGCTTCGGCCACCTGCAGAAGGGACACGCGGTGGTGTTCGCCGACATCGACTCGGACGGCGATCTGGACGTGTTCGAACAGATGGGCGGCGCCTACCCGGGCGACGGCTTCGGCGACGCCCTGTTCGAGAATCCGGGCTTCGGGAATCGTTGGCTCGGGTTGCGGCTGGTCGGTAAAGGCAGCAACCGCTCCGCGATCGGGGCTCGCATCCGCGTCGATGTGGTGGATGCGGACGGGGGTCCGCGAAGTGTTCACCGACGGGTCAACGGCGGCGGCAGCTTCGGCGGCAATCCGCTCCGCCAGACGATCGGTCTCGGACGGGCCGGGGCGGTCGAGAAGGTGGAGGTGTACTGGCCGACCACGGACAGCACGCAGGCGTTCACCGGGGTCGAGATGGACCGGTTGTACCGGGTCGTCGAGGGTGTGCCGGAGTTGGAGGCGCTAACGCACCGGCACCGTGCCGATGACATCGTCGGCCTCCAGCGCGTCGAGTTCCGCCTCGCTCAGGCCCAGCAACCTGGACAGCACTTGGCGGCCGTGCTGGCCCAGGGTCGGCGCCGGCCACTCGACGGCGTAGGGGCCGTTCTCGCCGTCTCCGCCCACCGGCCGGTAGGGCGCGGAGGGATTCGGCTGGTTGCCGACGAAGGCGCGTTCGCGCCACTGCCAGTAGCCGCGGGCTTCGAGATGCGGATCGTAGAGCACGTCCAGCGTGTTGCGGACGACCGCTGACGGCACCTCGACAGCGGCCAGGCGACGTTCCAGCGCGAGGCCGTCGTAGAGCCGGGTGCGGGCCTTGAGCGCGCGGTCGAGCTCGTCCTCGCGAGCCTTGCGGGCACAGGCGGTTTCGAAGCGGGAGTCGGACTCGTCCATTCCCAGCGTGTCGCATAGCCGCCGCCACTGCTCGTCCGTCTCGATCGTGATCGCGATCCACGGTTCCGCGCCGATGCACGGGTAGACGCCCCAGGGCGCGTGCAGCGGGTGGCGGCCGCCGCAACGAGCAGGCGGCTCGCCGCGGATGGCCTGCTCGACGAGTCCGTGGGCGGCGAGCGGGAACATCGATTCGACGTGGGAGAGGTCGACGTACTGGCCCTCGCCGGTCCGCCGGCGGTGCCGGAGCGCGGTCAGGAGAGCCGCGGCGGCGTTGATCCCCGCGATCGGATCGCCGAAGGCGACGTGCTGCATCGTCGGCGGATCCTCGGCGCGGCCGTTCAGGTGGGGCAGGCCGGACGCCTGCTCGACGGTCGATCCGTAGGCGCGGTGGACCATCCATTCGCCGCTGGCGCCGAACGGCGGCATCGACACCATGACCAGTTCGGGGTTCACTTCGCGCAGCCGTTCGTAGCCGAGCCCCAGCTTGGGCAGGACGCTGGCCGTGTAGTTCTCGATCACGGCGTCCGACATGGCGACCAGGCGCAGCAAGAGACCCTTGCCGCGGCGGCTGGTCAGGTCGAGCGTGACCCCGAACTTGTTGCGGCCCGTCGTGTTGAAGGCGGTGGACTGCTCGTAGAGCTTCTGTTCGATCGACTCGGGCGTCGACTCCCAGCCGCGCCACCAGTCGAAGTACTGGCAGGACTCGACCTTGATCACTTCGGCGCCCATGTCGGCGAGTTGACGGGTGGCGAGCGGTCCGGCCCAGCCCATGGTCAGGTCGACGATGCGGATGCCCCGGAGGAGGCCGGGGCGGCGACAGGCGCCGTCGGCCGGATGCGAGCAGGATGCCCCCTTTGGCAGGGCGGAGTCGGACTGTGGCGATTCGAGCGCGACGCCGTTGTGCTCGCCCAGCCGTGGCGCCCGGCCGCCCGCGACGGCCGGCGTGCGGTGGAGCCGGAACGGCGTGCCGGCGGTGGCAAAGCGCCCCTGGTCCGGGTGCTCGGCTTCCACCCAGACGCCACGGTCGCGGAACTGGTCGAGTTCGAACAGCTCGGCCGGAGTGGGAGCGAGCGCCAGCGGAACGCGGGCCGCCTGGCCGGCCTCCACCCACTCCAGGGCGGTTCGTTCGAGGAAGCGGGGTCCAAGCGCTGCGTCGATCGCATCGGCGTCCTCCAGGCGGTTGACCGATACCTGGTAGCGGGGCTCGGCGCCCATCTCGGCAAGGCCGAGCATCGAGCACAGGTTTCGCCATTGCGACGGCGTGACCGTGGTGACGCCGAGCCAGCCGTCACGGCAGGGGTAGATGCCGGTCGGGTAGGTGGGCCAGAACCGGTTGATGCCGATCCGGGGCCGGATCACTCCCGTCGCGAGGCTGCCGGGCGGGCCGGGCTCGGTGATGCACATCGCGGCCTCGAAGATGGACACGTCGAGGTGGATCGGCGTTGCGAGGCCGCCGATCTCGCGTGCGAGGAGATGACCGACGCCGGCGACGTAGGCGAGCGTGCCGGCTATGACCTGCGGCGTGTGGCCCGTGGTCAGCATGGGCGGTCCCTCCGCCGGGCCGACCGCCCGCACGGTGCCGGTGTGGGCGCTGATCACCTGGTCGGTGGCGGCGCGACCGGCATAGGGTCCGCTAGCCCCGAACCAGGAGAGGGAGAGGCGGATCTGATCGGCCTCGAGTTGCCGGTTGGGACCGGGGTCGGTGTCGAGGATGACGTCGGCGGCACGGAGGAGCGCCAGACCGCTCTCGTCGCCCGCGTCTGCGGCGACACTCCGCTTGCCGAGCGACAGGTAGGTCGCCAGTCCGCTCGCCTCAGGCGTTGCGGCTTCGGGATGGAACGGCGGCAGGCGCCGGATTGCGTGCCCCTCGCCGGGCGGCTCGAGGTTCGTTACCTCAGCGCCGAGGTCGCGGAAGAGCTTGCCGCAGTAGGCGGTCGCGACGGTGCCGGCGAGGTCGACGACGTGGATGCCGTCGAGGGCGCCGCCGCTTTGGGGCTTCTCGCCGCCGGCTGCTGGTTCTTGGCTCTTCATCCGAATTGAGGTCGACGCGGGATTGTAGATCGTGGCGGACGCCGCCTGCGGCGGATGCGGGCGAGACGCCCGCGTGCCAGGCGTCGGCGTAGGATGCCCGCGTGAAACGGCAGACCTACCTGCGCCTTTCCGTGATGATGCTCCTGCAGTACGGGGTATGGGGCGTCTGGTTGCCGGTGCTCGCGCGCTACCTCCAGGCGGCGCCTTCGGAGGGGGGGCTCGGCTTCACTCCGGGCCAGATCGGTTGGATCCTGGGGCTTGCGAGTTCGATCGGGGCCGTCACGGCGCCCTTTGTCGCGGGGCAGCTTGCCGACCGGTCGTTCTCCACCCAGCGGGTGCTGGCGGTGCTCCTGGTGGCGGGCGGCGTGGTCAAGATCGTCACCGCCTCCCAGACCAGCTTCGGCGCCTGGCTGTGGCTGTCGGTGCTCTATTCGGTGCTCTACACGCCGACCCTGGCCCTCTCCAACTCGCTCGCCTTCGCCCACATGGACGACGGCGATCGGGAGTTCCCGCGGGTGCGGGTGTGGGGCACCATCGGCTGGATCGTTGCCGGTTGGGCCTTCCCGCTGTTCTGGTTGCTCTCCGACGTGCGGCTCTCCTGGCTGCCGCCGTTCTATGCCGGTGTGGAGGCCCCGGACGCGACGGCCCGACTCGTGGATTCCCTGGTGTGGAGCGGCGTTCTCGCCTTCGGCTACGCGCTCTTCTGCCTCTTCCTGCCGCCGACGCCGCCGCGCCGCGACGCCAAGGAGAAGCTGGCCTTCGCCAAGGCGTTCGGGCTCTTCCGGCATCGGTCCTTCGTGGTTCTGGTGGCGGCGAGCTTGCCGATCGCGGTGATCCACCAGATCTACTTCATGCAGACGGCGCCGTTCATGAGCCAGGTGCTCGGTCTGCCCGACAGCCGCATCGGGCCGGCGATGAGCATCGGCCAGTTCGCGGAGATCGCGGTCATGGTGGCCGCGGGCTGGCTCCTGGCCCGGTTCGGTTTCCGCGGCGTGATCACGATCGGCGTGCTCGCCTACGCCGCCCGGTACGCGATCTTCGGCAGCGTGTTCCTCCCGTCAGAGGTCATCATCGCCAGCCAGGCGCTGCACGGTCTGTGCTACGCGTGCTTCTTCGCCGCCGCCTTCATCTACGTCGATCGCATTGCGGAGGCGGATGTCCGCCACTCGGCGCAGACCGTGTTCGGGATCGTGATTCTGGGCCTGGGGCCGGTGCTGGCCGCACCCGTGCTGCAGGTGCTGTCGGCTCTGTTTACGGACGAGGCGGGCGTGCTCGACTACTCGGCGCTGTGGTACTCGCTGTCATTGATCGCCGTGCTGACGATGGTTGGATTCGCGGCCCTGTTCCGGGACGAGACGCAGGCCGAGGGCGGCTAGGCCGTCTCAGACGTCGCAGACCTGCACGCCGTGCGCGAGGGCGGCCAGTTTGTCCTCGCCCTTGGGGATGAATTCCTGGCCTACGATGCCGGTGTAGCCGGTTTCGAGAATCGCGCGCATGATCGCCGGGTAGTAGAGCTCCTGGTTGTCGTCCAGTTCGTTGCGGCCCGGGTTGCCGGCGGTGTGGTAGTGGCCGATGTGCTGGTGATGGTCACGGATCGTGCGAATGACGTCGCCTTCCATGATCTGCGCGTGGTAGATGTCATAGAGGATCCTGAAGCGGTCTGAGCCGACGCGGTCCACGAGTTCGACCAGCCAGGGCATGTTGTCGGCCATGTAGTCGGCGTGGTTGACCTTGGAGTTGAGCAACTCCATGCAGATGGTGACGCCCTTCTGCTCGGCGTGGCCGACGATCTGCTTCAGGGCCTGGACGCAGTTGTCGAGACCCTCGCTGTCGGCCATGCCGTTGCGGTTGCCCGAGAACGTGATCACGTTGGGGAAGCCGGCCTCGGCCGCGGCGTCGATGCTGGCGCGAATCGCTCCCAGGCAGGCTTCATGGTTGGCCGGATCGTTCAGGCCCTTGGGGATGCTGTGGCTGTTCGTCATCGCGCAACTCAAGCCGTACTTCTGGATGGTGGGGAAGTCCGATGCATCGAGGATCTCGACCGACTCGAGGCCCATCGCCTTCGATGCCGCCGCGAGTTCGTCGAGCGGCATGCGGCCATAGCACCAGCGGCACACGGACTGGCGGATCCGTCCGTTCTTGATCACCCGTTCCTGCTGGGCAGCGATTCCGGACGGTGCGGCCGAGGCCGCCGCGACCGCTGCAGCGCCTGCGATCAGGGTCCTGCGGGACAGGGGTTCGGCGTTCATGGGCGGTCCTCCGGCTAGACGTTTTGCGAGCTTGGGGGTTGAGGGGTCCGGCCATCTTAGCCTCCGCCACGCGCTACGATCGCGGCATGGAGACCAGGATGGGGCGCAAACCGAGGTGGCGGCTGGCGGCGGTTCTGGCCGCGTCGACTCTGCTCCTGGCCTCCCTGCTGCCGGCCCAGTGGTGGCGCCGGGTGCCGGCCCGCTACCCGGAGGAGGGTCGTCAGTACCTCGAGGGGTTCGTTTTCTGCCGCGGCCAGTACCGGCAGGTGGTCGACGAGTGGCTGGGACAGGGCTGGTTCACCGACTACCCGGACTCCGAGTACAACTTCATGACCCGGCTGTCCCAGTTGACGACGGTCGAGATCCAGCGCACGGCGTACGGGGATCCGGAACACCTGGTCCTGACCCTGGACGACTCGCGTCTGTTCGAGTTCCCGTTCCTCTTCATGTCGGACGTCGGCACGATCGGCATCAACGACATCGAGGCGGAGAACCTGAGGCGCTACCTGCTGGCGGGCGGCTTCCTGTACGTCGACGACTTCTGGGGGCCACGGGCCTGGAACCACTGGTCGCGGCAGATCGGCAGGGTGCTGCCGCCTGGTGACTACCCGATCGTTGACATCCCGGTAACCCACCCGATCTTCAGGACCTTCTTCACCGTCGATGAAGTCCCCCAGATCCCGTCGATCCAGTACTGGAACATGACCGGCGGTTCGGACACTTCGGAGCGCGGCATGAACTCCGCCGAGCCCCACTTCCGCGGCATCTTCGACGAGACGGGGCGGCTCCTGGTGGCGATGACCCACAACACGGACATCGCCGACGGCTGGGAGCGGGAGGGCGAGTCGCGCGAGTTCTTCGAGCGCTTCTCGCTGACCAAGTCGTACCCGTTCGGCGTCAACCTGGTGCTGTACGCGCTGGCGCACTGAATGGCTCGCACGACATTTCGTCCGCGATTCTGCGTGGCCTATGCCGCAATGGCTGCGACGGTTGCGTTCGCCGCTCCGGCCGCGGCTCAACCGGATTCCTCAGAGTCCCAGGTTACGGTCGAGCGCGTCTCCGGCCCGGTCTACGTGCTGGCCGGCGCAGGCGGCAACATCGGCGTCTCGGCAGGGGACGACGGCTTCCTGCTCGTAGACAGCGGGCCGGATTTCTTGGCCGACAAGGTCCGCGCGGCGCTCAAGGGGATCGCTCCCGGAGAGCCCAAGTTAGTCGTGAACACGCACTTTCACTCCGACCACACGGGCGGCAACGCGACCTTCGGCAGGGAGGCGCGGATCGTGGCGCACACGAACGTGCGCGACCGCCTGACCGGCAAGCTCCGGCCCGGCAAGCGCAGGGTTGAAGCTATCGTCAGCCATCTCCCACACGTAGACGGCCACTACCTGGACTTCGAGTTCGTGGACCGCGGCTACACCCCCGGCGCCAATGGCGGCCAGTGGGTCTACGAGCCAGTGGTCGTGCCGCGGCTTCGCAGACGCCGGCCTGCAGGGGCGAGCGCGCGTACACCCTTGAAGGAAGCCATGCCGGTCGTGACCTACGACGACGGCATGTCGATCCGATTCAACGGCGAAGAGGTCGTGATCGGCCACCTGACCGCCGGGCACACGGACGGCGACAGCTTCGTCTACTTCACCGGCTCGAACGTGGTCCACGTCGGCGACCAGTTCAACGCCGGCCGCGGTCTTCCGTACATCGATATGGCGAACGGCGGCAACGCGGTCGGGCTCAGAGACAGCCTCGGGTGGCTGCTCGAGTACCTGCCGGCCGATGCGAAGGTGATCCCCGGCCATGGCCCGTTGTCTTCGGTCGACGATCTCGAGACGTACCACCGGATGCTCACGGAGTGTGTGGCCGTGGTGAAAGCGGCCAAGGATGCCGGGAAGCGGCTGAAGAAGATCCGTGCCGCCGGACTCCCCGAAGAGTGGAGCGGTTGGGCTTCCCCCGGCATCAGCGAGTCCGTCTTCATTGGTTTCATCTACGACAGCCTGTAGGACGACCGGGAGCGGACTTTCCGGCTGACGGTCGCCGCCTGCTATAGGGTCCGGCGAAGCGCCCGGCGATGTTGCCGGGCGCCGCCTCATCACTCCGCCAAACGAGGAGAGACACATGACCCGCATGACGCTTCGTTCCCGTTTCCCCGCGCTTGCCGTCGCGGCCGCTTGTCTTGCCGTTCCCGCCGTGGCGCAGCAGGATCTCTCGTCCGTGGAGGTGACCGCCGAGCATGTCGCGGGCTCGGTCCACATGCTCACGGGCGCCGGCGGCAACATCGGCGTTTCGGCCGGCGAGGACGGCATCCTGATCGTCGACGATCAGTTCGCGCCGCTGGCCGACAAGATCCGGGCCGCGATCGCGGGGATCTCGGCCGGCGACCTGGAGTTCGTGGTGAACACCCACTTCCACGGCGACCACACCGGCGGCAACGTCGTCTTCGGCGAGGAAGCGCTGATCTTGGCGCACACGAACGTGCGCAAGCGCCTGACGGAGGGCGCCGGCGCGCGCGGCCAGTCGGTGGAGCCGGCGCCGAAGGTGGCGTTGCCGGTCGTTACCTACGACATCGGCGTGTCGATCCACTTCAACGACGAGCAGATCATGATCGGCCATCTGGCCGGAGGGCACACGGACGGGGACAGCTTCGTCTACTTCATGGACTCGAACGTGATCCATCTGGGGGATCAGTTCTTCGCGGGACGTTTCCCGTTTGTCGACGTTGCGAGCGGCGGCAACGCGGTGGGGCTGCGGGACAGCATCGGCAACGTGCTCGACCGTCTGCCGGAGGACGCGAAGGTGATCCCGGGTCACGGCCCGCTCTCGTCCGTCGATCACCTGCGCACGTATCACCGGATGCTCGAGGAGTCCGTCGCGACGGTGAAGGCGGCCAGGGAAGCCGGCAAGTCGGTGGAGGAGATTCAGGCCGCCGGCCTCTCCGACGAGTGGGAGGGCTGGGGTTCCGGCTTCATCAACGAGTCGGTCTTCATCGGTTTCATCTTCGAGAGCCTGTAGGAGCAGACGATGGAAGGTTGGATCTCGAAGGGATCCGTGCGCTTCGCTCGGCTGAGGCGGTGTTGCCTGTTCGGCATCTGTTCGGCCTTGCTTGTCGTGGCTGCCGCGCCCGCTGCGCCTCCGGCGTCCGACCCCGCCCCGGATGTCGAAGGCGGCTGGCCGGCCTGGCGCGGTCCGAGCCGAACTGGATCGGCGCCGGCCGGAAACCCGCCGATCCACTGGTCGGAAGAAGAGAACGTGCGCTGGAAGAAGGCCGTGCCGGGCCTCGGCCTGTCGTCGCCGATCGTCTGGGGCGATCGGCTCTTCCTGACCACGGCCGTCAGCACCGGCGAACGGGTCGAGAATGCCCCGCCGGCAGGCCGGGGAGACGGCATCGCTCCGGACGAGGTGCTGAGCTACGAGGTTCACGCTCTGAACCGCGCTGACGGCGCGATCGTGTGGAAGCGCTCGGTGCTCACGGAGGCGCCCCACGAGGGGCACCACCCGGACGGCACCTGGGCGTCCGGCTCTCCCGTCACGGACGGGGAAGTTCTGATCGCGTTCTTCGGATCGCGCGGGCTTTACGCCTTCGATCTCGACGGCAACGAACTCTGGCGCCTCGACTTCGGCGACATGAGGACGCGCCTCGGCTTCGGCGAAGGGAGTTCGCCGGCGCTCTACGAGGATCGGATCTTCGTGGTCTGGGACCACGAAGACGACTCCTTCATCGCCGCCCTGGACAAGAAGTCGGGCGACGAGATCTGGCGCCGGGAGCGCGACGAGATCACGTCGTGGACGACTCCGTTGGTGGTCGAGCACGGCGGTCGAGCGCAGGTCATCACGAGCGCGACGAACCGCGTCCGCGCCTATGACGCCGACACCGGCGAGCCGATCTGGGACACCACCGGCATGACCCTGAACGCGATCCCTTCGCCGGTCTACTCGGACGGCGTGGTCTACCTGACCAGCGGCTTCCGGGGCAGCAAGCTGCTGGCGGTGCGGATCGACGGCGCCGCGGGCGACATCACCGGGACGGATCAGGTGGTCTGGTCGGTGGACCGCGACACGCCCTACGTGCCCTCGCCCCTGCTTCACGACGGCGTCATCTACTTCACGAAGGTCAATCGCGGCATCCTGTCGGCCTTTGACGCCGAGACCGGCGAGCCGCTCTACGCGAACCAGCGTCTGGATGCGGTGCGCAACATCTACGCCTCGCCGGTGGCAGTCGGCGACCGCGTCTATTTCACCAGCCGCGACGGCGAGTTCCTGGTCGCCAAGGCGGGGCCGACCTTCGAGGTCCTCGCCGAGAGTGAGCTGGACGACCGCTTTGACGCTTCGCCCGCGATCGTCGGCGACGAGATCTACCTGCGCGGCCGCCGCAACCTGTACTGCATCGCGGCGCCGTAGCTACAGCGAACCGGCCGCAGCAACCGGGAGCAGCGGCACTTCCAGCACCACTGTTTCCGGCAGCAGGCAGAGGCGGTCGTCGCAGGCCTGGAGCCGGACCGAGATCGGTATCGAGACGAGGACTGCGGGCGGAACACCGGCCGCCGGTCGCACCCGGAACTTGATGCGCTGGGTGTCTTCGTAGATGAGGACATCGCCGGGCTGGGTGCCGACCTGGGTGCGTCGAGGTTCGGGATAGCGGAGGTCGGTCACCTCGAAGCCGTTGCCGGCGCCGATGACCTTGGTGCCGATCAGGTCCTCCTGGAGCGGTTCGGGGCCGTTCAAGTGCCAACCGTTGCCGATCACCAGGTCGAGGTCGACTTCGTACTCACCTGAAGCGGGGCCCGGACGCAGGCTGGCGGCGACGGTCACCGCGCCGCGGCCGGCGGTTCCTCGGGGGCCGGCGTCGCCGTCGAGGGCAACGGCCAGTCCGGTGAGCATGTAGGTGTAGGCGGCGGGTGCTCGTTCTACGCTCTCGGCGAAGGCTGCGATCGTGGCGAGGGACCGGTCGATCGCTTGCTGGTCGCCGTTGCGGCGGCCGAGTTCGGCCAGGGCACGGACTGCGACCGAGTTGCCTGAGGGGACGGCGCCGTCAGTCGGGCTCTTGGGCTGGGCGATCAGCAGATTGGCCGCGTCCCGCTCGGCGATGAAGAAGCCGTCGCCCAGGCTTGGCGCGGAGCCCGTGGCGGTCGGTCCGGGATCCCAGAAGCGTTCGACCATCTCGGTGGCCACGGCCTGGGACCGTTCGAGCCAGTCGGCCTCACCCGTCACGTCGTGGAGCGCAACAAAGGCATGCGCCAGGTGGGCGTAGTCCTGGACCAGACCCGACGTCGAGGCAACGCCCATGAGCCAGACCCGCCAGAGGCCGCCATCCTCGCGCCGGCAGTGTTTCCAGAGGAACTCCGCGGCCTGGGCGGCGGCCTCGGCATAGGCCGGCTCGCCCAGCGCGTCGGCGGCCTCGGCCAGCGCCCGGATCATCATGCCGTTCCAGGAGGTCAGGATCTTGTCGTCGCGCAGGGGGTGCAGGCGCTCTTCGCGGACCTGATAGAGGCGCTCGCGGATGCGGTCGAGCCGGCCGAGCAGATCCTCGAGCGACAGTCCGAGGTCGGCTGCACTCTCGTCGAGCGGCCTGTCCAGGAACAGGATGTTCCGGTGCTCGAAGTTCCCTTCGTCCGTGACCCCGAAGAGCCGGATCGTGAGTTGGGCGTCCTGGGGCCCGAGCGCGTCCCGTAGCTGGGCCTTGGTCCAGACGAAGAACTCGCCCTCGACCGACTCCCCGTCGGCCGCCTCGCTGTCCGCGTCGGTGGCGGAGTAGAAGGCCCCGTCCGGCGAGGTCATGTCGCGCAGCACGTAGTCGGCGGTCTCGCGCGCCACCCGCGCCAGCAGCGGATCGCCGGTCAGGCGGTACGCCAGGGCGTAGGCGCGGAGCAGGTGGGCCTGGTTGTAGAGCATCTTCTCGAAGTGGGGAACGAGCCACCGTGCGTCCACCGAGTAGCGGTGGAATCCGCCGCCGACCTGGTCGTACATGCCGCCGCGCGCCATCGCGCGCAAGGTGATCAGGGCGGCGTCGAGGGGCTTCCTGTCCCCAGTGCGGAGCGCCTCCTCGAGCAGCAGCAGGAGGTTCGTCTCGTTGGGAAACTTCGGTGCGCCGCCGAAGCCGCCGTAGACGCGGTCCGTGCTCGCGAGCAGGCCTTGGACGGCTTCGCCGATGACCGCGCGTCCCAGGTTCTTCGCCGTTCCTCGCGCCGACGTGATTCGCTTCACGAGGTCCGTGATCTGGGCGGCGCTGGTTTCCAGAGCGTCCCGCCGCTCCCGCCAGGCGGCGTCGACCTGCTGCATCAGGTTGACGAACTGCTGCGGCGGGAAGTACGTGGCGCCGAAGAAGGGCCTCCGGTCGGGCAGCAGGAAGCTCGACATCGGCCACCCGCCGCGCTGCTGCGTGACCTGGACCGCGGTCATGTAGATGTCGTCGATGTCGGGCCGCTGTTCGCGGTCGACCTTGATGCAGATGAACTTCTCGTTCATCAGCGCCGCGATCTCCACGTTGTCGAAGCTCTCGCGCTCCATCACGTGACACCAGTGGCAGGTGGAGTAGCCGATCGACAGGAAGACCGGCTTGTCCTCGGCCCGGGCCCGCTCGAAGGCTTCTTCACCCCAGGGGAACCAGTCGACCGGGTTGTGGGCATGCTGCCGCAGGTAGGGCGACGTTTCGAGGATCAGACGGTTCAGGAACAGCGGTTCGCCGTCCGGATCGAGAAGTTCGGTGCGCGGCTCGTAGTCGGCCGGCATGGCCGCGAGCGCCGCTTCGAGCTGGGCCTGGAGCTCGGGCGGACGAGCTGGCGCTCCAGGCGGCGGAGCGGCAAATGCGGGAACGTTCGCCATGGTCAGGAGCGCGATGGTGAGGCCCCGCGCGACCCTGGCGGCGCCACGGGCTGCTTGAGACACGACTTCGGAGGGTAACAGCCGGTAGCCCGCTGCTACTCTCCAGCGGATGGCGGAACTGCTGCCCCCGCCGGCGGGCCGGAAGCTGATTCGGGAACTGCGGCGCGAGTTGGCGGCGGCCGGTGACCCCGTTCGTGCTCAGGGGCAGCAGGCGTACATGAAGTCCGCCATGCCCTTCTGGGGCGTCAAGACGCCGGAGTTGCGGAAGATCGGCCGCACGCTCTTTCGGCGCTACCCGTTGGAGGACTTCGAGGAGTGGCGGTCGACCATCCTGACCCTGTGGCGCACCGCGGGCCGGCGCGAGGAGCGGCACGCGGCGATCGATCTCAGCGGCTATCGCGCGTACCAGCCGCTGCGGACGATGCGGGCGCTGCCCGTCTTCGAGGAGTTGATCGTCTCCGGCGCCTGGTGGGATTTCGTCGACGCGGTGGCCAGCCACCGGTTGCGGGAACTGGTCGAGCGCTATCCGAAGACGATGGCGAAGCGGATGCGGATCTGGAGCCGCTGCGGGGATCTCTGGAAGCGGCGCTCCTCGATGATCTGCCAGCTCGGCCGCAAGGGCGACACGGATCTGGAACTTCTGTACGCGACGATCGGCGAGAACCTCCTGGAGTCGCGCTTCGGCGGCGAGTTCTTCATCCGCAAGGCGATTGGCTGGGCGCTGCGCGACCTCGTCTGGCACGACCCCGACGAGGTGCGCCGGTTCGTCCGCGAGCACGAGGGTCGCTTGAGTCCGTTGAGCCGCCGGGAAGCGCTGAAGAACCTGCGTGGCGCGCATGCGCGCCACGCGCGACACAGTCCCCGCGCCCGATGACGGGCGCGGGGATGACACTTGGAGGCGTGTCATGAAGTTGGCGGAGCGTGGGTTGTCTCTCGCCGTCGTGGCGCTGGTACTGCCCGTGGCCGTCGCCTGCCGGGGCGGGAGCGACATGCCACTGCGCTGGGTCGACTGGGCGGACGAGACCCATCGCCAGGTCGTGGTCGACCGGGAGCCCGGGCAGTACTTGGGCCATCCCACGACCGTGCTGCTGTCCGATCAGCACACAATCCTGACCGTGTACCCGAAGGGCCACGGCGCTGGTGCGATCGTGATGAAGCGCAGCGACGACGGCGGCCTGACCTGGAGTGAGCGGCTGCCGACGCCGGCGAGCTGGGCGACGTCGATGGAGACGCCCACCGTCTTCCCGGTCGACCTGCCGGACGGTCGGCGGCGGCTGATCATATTCTCGGGGCTGTACCCGATCCGGATGGCGCGGTCGGAAGACGAGGGCCGGACCTGGACCGAACTCGAACCGATCGGCCACTTCGGCGGCGTTGTCGCGATGTCGTCGGTCGAGCGTCTCCGGAGCGTCGACGGCGAGTTGATGGCCCTGTTTCACGACGACGGCCGCTTCCTGCGCCGGCCGACTTCGCGCCACGAGCGGATCCCGGACTTCGAGCCCCGTCTCGAGGTCTACAAGACGATCTCGCTCGACGACGGATTGACCTGGTCGGAGCCGGAGGTCATCGCGGCGCATCCCGAGGCGCACCTGTGCGAGCCGGGACTGATCCGTTCGCCCGACGGCCGCGAGATCGCCGTGCTGCTGCGGGAGAACAGCCGCCGGTTCAACTCCTTCGTCATCTTCTCGCGCGACGAGGGGCGCACCTGGAGCCGGCCGGTGGAGCTGCCGTCGTCCCTCACCGGCGATCGGCACGTCGGCCGCTACACGCCGGACGGGCGACTGTTCGTGACCTTCCGCGACCAGGCGCCGTTCAGCCCGTGGCGCGGCGACTGGGTGGGCTGGCTCGGGCGCTACGAGGATCTGCACCGCGGCAAGCGGGATCCCTGGGCCGGCGAAGTGCGTGTGCGGCTGATGGACAACACCTACGCCGCGGATACCGCCTATCCGGGCCTGGAGTTGCTGCCCGACGGCACGTTCGTGACCACGACATATGGTCATTTCACTGCCGGCGAGGAGCCGTGGGTTGCCGCGGTTCGCTTCGCGGCGGCGGAACTCGACGCGTCGGCATTGGCGGCACCGGTGAAGGCGCCGTCGAGGCCGGTGCTCCGGGTGGGGACGAGTGGCGACTATCCGCCGTTCTCGGTGCTTGTGTCCTCGGAAAGCAGCGAAGAGGCAGGCCCCGCCGTGGGCGATGACGCCGGTGACCCGGACGCCGATGGCCACGACCGCAGGGGCTTCGCCATCGAGGTCGGGCGCCGGTTGGCCTCGGACCTGGGGTTCGACGTGGAGTTCCGGCCCTTCGACTGGCCGGACCTGACCGCCGCGGTGGCGGCAGGCGACTTCGACGTCGCGATGAGCGGCGTCACGTGGAGGCCCGATCGGGCGGTTGTCGGTTGGATGAGCCGGGCGGTCGCCGCGGGCGGCCCCTGCGTCGTCAGTTCGGAGAACGCACCGACCCCGCAGCGACGCGTGGCCGTCAATCGCGGCGGCATCCTCGAGCGCTGGGCCCGGAAGCGGTTCGAGACCGGGGAAGGTCGCTCCACCGGTGTGATTGCGGTCGACGACAACCTGTCGCTGCCCGGCCGCCTGGAACGGGGCGAGGTGGACGCGTTCGTCAGCGACTCGTTCGAAGTCGAGCACTTTGCCCGTGAGGGCTGGCGTCAGGACTGCAAACCGCCCCTCGACCGCAAGGTCTTCTGGGTAGCTCCGGGGCGGGCGGACGACCTGGGCCCGGCGGTCGACCGCTGGATCCAGCGCAACGAGGGTTGGCTTGAGGGCCGGCGCCGGGAGTGGTTCGGTCGCGGTCAGGGCCGCGACGAGCTGGACCACCTGCTGGACCTGACCGCGCGCCGGCTCGCCTTCATGCCCGCGGTCGCGGCCTGGAAGGCAGAAAGAGGAGTGCCGATTGAGGATGTGGAGCGCGAGCAGCTGGTGCTCGACGCGGCCGAGGCGTCGGCTCTGGAGTTCGGGTTGGATCCAGCCCCCGTGCGGGATTGGGTCGCACTCCAGATCGACCTGGCCAAGGTGGTGCAGCGTCGCAGCGCCACGGCTGCGTCAACGATGGATCTGGAGGAGATCCGTCCGGTCCTGAACCGCCTCGGCCGGCGCCAAGTGCGGTCCTTGAGGGCAGCGGTTGGACGTCCGGTGGAGGAACCGGCGCCCGCGGACTTGCTGGTCCTGGATCCGTACCTGGAGGAGGCGGACGTGGAGCGTGTGAGGGTTGGGCTGCGCCGGCTCTTCGCTGCGTTGGCGCTAGTCGAGCGCGGCGATGATGCTGCGCGCCATCTGCCAGGTCGAGGATCGGCCTCCCAGATCGGGGGTCAGACTGCGGTGCGCCTCGAGGACGGTGGTCACCGCCTGGTCGATCCGGTCGGCCTCGTCGTCGAGGTCGAAGTGCCTGAGCAGCGCGGTGGCCGGCGTCAGCAGCGGGAGGAGATTCGCCTGACCGGTGCCGATCAGGTGCGGCGCGTCGCCGTGAACGGCCTCGAAGACGTGGCAGTCGTCGCCGACGTTGATCGCGTGGCCGGCGGAAATGCCGCCCGCGAGTCCGGTGCCGAGGTTGCTCAGGATGTCGCCGTAGAGATTCTCGGTCAGCAGCACGTCGAACTCGTACGGATCGAGCACCAGACGCATGCACGCGGCATCGACGATGCAGTCGTCGACTTCGATGTCGGGGTAGCCGGCGGCGACGGAGCGTACGGTGTCCAGGAAGAGACCATCGCTCTGCTTCAAGATGTTCGCCTTGTGGATGGCCGTGATCTTCCTGCGGTGGTGCCGTAGGGCGATGCGGAAGGCGTAGTCGGCGATCCTCTGGCAAGCCGCGCGGCTGACGACCTTCATGCTCTCGACCACCCCGTCCACGATCTCGTGCTCGATGCCGCGGTACACACCCTCGGTGATCTCCCGGATCAGCAGCACGTCGAGGTCCGGGTAGCGCGTCGGCAGGCCCGGGATCGAGCGGATCGGCCGGACGCTCGCCCACAGCCCCAGCATCTGCCTCAAGGCGACGTTGGGGTTCTGCGGGCCCGGTCCGACTCGCACGGCGTTGGGACCCGGGCCGATGAGCCGGGTCTTGAGCGCCACCCGACAGTCGCGGATCGTCTCGGCCGCCTCGCTCAGCACCGTCTCCGTGTTGCGACGCACGGCCGTGGGCACGTCGACCCGGACGAAGTCGAACTCGGCGCCCACCGCCTCCAGGATCGCGAGTACAGGCGGCGCGGTTTCGGCGCCGATGCCGCTGGCGCCGACGATCAGCGCGACGCGCGGCGGACCACCGCTCCGCTCGGCGTTGCCGCTCATCGTGCGGCCTCGCGCTCCAGGGCCACGGCCTCGAGTTCGGCCAGCAGGGCGTCGGTCAGTTCCGAGGTGTTTGCCGTGCCCCCGAGGTCGCGGGTGAGCGCCTTGCCCGCGATCAGCAGGCGCTCGACCCCCGCGCGCAGGTGGGCCGCCGCCTCCGCCTCACCGACGTAGCGGAGCAGCAGTTCGGCGGACAGGATCAGGGCGATCGGATTCGCCAGGTCGCGGCCGGCGATGTCGGGCGCCGTTCCGTGGACGGCCTCGAACACCGCGCAGCCGTTGCCGTAGTTCGCGCCGGGCACGACGCCCAGGCCGCCGACCAGTCCGGCGCACAGGTCGCTCATCAGGTCGCCGTCCAGGTTGCCCATGACCAGCATGTCGAACCGGGTCGGGTCCCTGGCCAGCTCAAGCGCGAGGTTGTCGAGCGGCAGATAGTCGACCTGGAAGAAGGGGTAGTTCTGCTCGCACTCGCGGGCGCAGTCCAGGAACAGGTTGTCGGAGAGCGGCGTGATCGACGCCTTGTGGACGATCGTCAGCTTCTTGCGGCCGTGGCTGCGCGCATACTCGAAGGCGAACTGCATGATCCGCCGGGAGGCGTCCCGAGTGACGATCTTGAGAGCCTCGACCACGCCGTCGACGACTTCGTGTTCGCGGCCGCTGTAGAGGCCCTCGGTGTTCTCGCGCACGATGATCAGGTCGACGTTCTCGTAGCGGGCGCGGGTGTTGCCGGGCATCGACCGCACCGGCCGCACGCACGCGAACAACTCCAGCGACTGCCGCAGGAGGACGTTGACGCTGCGCCAGCCGCCGGCCACCGGCGTCTGCAGAGGGCCCTTGATCGCGATCCGGTTGCGCCGGATCGACTCGATCGCCTCCTCCGGAAGCGGCGAGAGTCCCTGGTCGACGGCCGTGCTGCCGGCGACGACCGGTTCCCATTCGATCCGGCCGCCGGTGACGAAGTCGATCGCGCGCACCATCGCCTTGCTGACTTCGGGACCGATGCCGTCCCCTGGCAGGAGTGTGACCGCGTACTTCAACCGGGCCCGATTCGCGTCTCTAGAAGGTGGAGTCGCTCACCAGCGCCTCGATCAGGCAGGGGCCAGGCTCGGCGAAGCCGCGCTCGAGCGCCGCCGTCAGCTCTTCGCCGGTGCGGACCTGCACGGCGGGCATGCCGAAGCCTCGGGCCAGGTCGAGCCACTCGACCCGTGGCTTGCCGAACTCGGTCAGGTTCAGGCTCTGCGGCCCGAACTCCTCGACCCCGGCCCGTTGCAGCTCGACCTGAAGGATGCGGTAGGCGTCGTTGGCGAACACCAGGTTGACGACGTCGACTCCTTCCCGCACCTGGCTCCAGAGCGCCTGGACCGTATATAGGCCGCTGCCGTCGCCCTCGAGCGCCAGCACCTTGCGGTCCGGGCAGGCGATCGCGGCGCCGAGCGACGCCGGCAGGCCGAGACCGATTGCGCCGCCGTTCTCCTGCAGATAGGTGTGGGCGGGACCGTTCATCGTGGCGGGGTAGAAGCCGGAACCGGCGGTGATTCCCTCGTCCATGACGATCGCGTTCTCGGGCAGGGTAGCCGCGACCGCCTGGGCCGCGACCCGGGTGCCGATCGGCCCCGTCGGCGCCGGCGGCCGCTCGACCGCGCGCGCCGGCGGCTCTTCGTTCGCGTCGAGCGCGACGGCCAGTTCGCTGAGCGCGTGGCCGCTGTCCTCGGTCGGATGGCTCAGAATGACGACTTCCACCGACTCCGGAGTCAAGCGGCTCACACCGCCCTCGTAGCCGAAGAAGGCGACGGGATCGAGCGCGCCGGCCAGAACCACCGTGTCGACACCGCCCATGAACGGGGCGGCCTGCTCGGGAAAGTAGGGCACCCGCGGGAGCGCCGGAAGCTGGGGACCACGCTCCATGCGCCCCGAGAAGGTCTCGGCGACGAGCCGGCAGCCGGTCGCTCGCTGCACCTTGGCGGCTTCGCGCTGTGCCGCATCCGTATGGCCGGAACTGCCCAGCATCAGCATCGTGCGCGCGCCCCGGGCTACCGCCGTCCGGGCGCGCTCGACGGCCTCCGGGGCGACGCGGCCGCCGAGTGGAGGGGCCGGTTCGACGATCGGACCGTAGGCCTCGCTCCACTGGCAGTCGGTGGGCACGATCAGGGTGGCGATCTGCCCCGGGTGGTGCAGGGAAGCCGAGATGGCGGCGGCCATGTCGCGCGAGATGTGATCGGCCGAGGCGACGGTGCGTTGCCAGTCGGAGGCTCCCTCCACTAGGCTCTCGACCTTCGTGTTGAGCGGCGGGTCGTAGTTGCGGTGCCACGTCGGATGGTGGCCGATCACGTTGACGACCGGTGTGCGGCCGCGCCGCGCGTTGTGCAGGTTGGCGATGCCGTTGGCGAAGCCGGGGCCGAGATGGACCAGGGTCAGCGCCGGTTTGCCGGCCATGCGGCCGTAGCCGTCGGCGGCGCCGGTGGCGACGCCCTCGAACTGCGCCAGGACGCCGCGCACGCCGGGGATCTCGTCGAGCGCGGCGACGAGATGGATCTCCGACGTGCCGGGGTTCGCGAAGCAGACCTCGACGCCGGCATTGGCGGCGGTCCGGATCATGGCCTGGGCGCCGTTCATCGCGGAGCGAAGGGTAGCAAGCCCGGCGGAAGAAGGCCGTGTCAGGACCTCGGACCAGAAACAGGGGGGCCTTGTTGACTCTCAGGAAGCGGTCGCCGCGAGCTCCTGCGGCGGTTCGAGCGGCAGGGCCGTCGTGCGCTTGATCTCGTTGAGCACAATACTCGTCAGAAGCCGATCGACGCCGGGTATGGCGGCGAGCTTGTCCGCCAGGATGTGTTCGAGGTGGCGATAGTCCCGGGCGACGATCTTCAACAGATAGTCGTGCTCGCCGGTCAGGAAGTGGCACTCGAGCACCTCCGGGAGCTTGCGGACCATATCGCTGAAGTGCCGGACGGCATCCGGTTGATGGTGGGTCAGGAACACCTGAACGAAGCACAGCAGATCCAGATCCACGGCGTTGCGGTCCAGCAGGGTGACTCGCTGCTGGATCACGCCGCGCTGTTCCAGCTTGCGCAGGCGCTTCTTCAGGCCCGAGGCGGACAGGCGCACCTGGCGCGCGAGGTCCACGTCGGTTCGATTCGAATCCTCCTGCAGGAGCGCGAGGATGGCGTAGTCGGTGGCGTCAAGGGGCCGGCTCGGGGAGCGGCTTGACTCCGCTGCCCGCCGATCGTCTGTCTTGTCCATGGAAGCGGAGTCTACACGTACAGGTTCCGCTGGGCGTGGAATCAACGCTTGTCTCCCGGTGCTGGCTCTGTTATCGTTCCGAGTGTGGCCATGCAAGCGATTTCCACCACCGCAACGGCCGCAATGGAGCCTCCGTTGGCAGCCCGGACGGGGGAGCGGCAGCCGTCGAAGACGCCGCGTATCGCGCCGTGGCTACAGGGTCGCGAGCGCTCGCTGTTGCGTCGGCTGGTCAATCAGGTGGCGCGCCCCGGCGTGGTTTCGCTCGCCGGCGGGCTGCCGGCTGTGGAGCTGTTTCCATCGCAGGCCTACGGCGAAGTGGTGCGCCGACTGCTGGCCCATCCCCAGTCCATGCAGTACGTCCCGTCATGCGGGGAACTGAAGGAACGCGTCGTGGAGGTCATGCGGCGCCGTGGCGTCGATTGCAGAGTGGAGGAGATCCTGATCACGACGGGCGCGCAGCAGGCCCTCGATGTCGTTGTTCGTGCATTCGTGAGTGTGGGTGAGAGTGTCGCCGTCGAGCGTTATGCGTATGCGGGCTTCAGGGAGGTTCTGGCGCCGCTCCGGCCGCGACTCGTCACTCTGCCGAGCAGCCTGGACGACGGGCTCGATGTCGAGGCGCTGGAGCGCTGCCTGGTCGCCGGCGCCCGGCCGCGGCTGGTGTACGTGATCCCGGATGCGCACAACCCGCTCGGCGTCAGCCTGGCGCGCGAGGCCAGGGAACGGTTGGTGGTTCTGGCTTACGACTACGACTTCGTGATCCTGGAGGACGATCCCTACGGCCTGCTGTGCTGCGACGGCGAGTTCGAGCCCCCGCTCGCGGCCCTCGACTCGGAGCGGGTCGTCTACGCGGGCACCTTCTCCAAGATCCTGGCCCCGGCGCTGCGCCTCGGCTGGCTGCGACTGCCGGCGTCGCTGATCGAGACATTCGGCGCCGTCAAGGAGATCGGGGACCTCGAGTGCTCCAGGCTCAGCGTGCTTGCCGTGGCCCGCCTGCTGGGAGATCTGGACTTCGACCGCCACCTCGAACTGCTGCGAGCGACCTACCGGGGCCGTCGGAACGCGATGATCGAGGCACTTGCCGCTCATCTCCCGGCGGGCTGCGCCTTCACTCAGCCCGGGGGCGGCATGTTCGTGTGGGTGCAACTGCCCGAGGGGACGGACGGGGAGCAACTGCTGCGACGGACCCTGGCCGAGCGGAAGGTCGCCTTCGTTCCCGCGGCTGCGTTCGCGGACGGGGCGGACCGCGCCGTGCCCACGAACGCCGCCCGCTTGAGTTTCTCGCGCCTGGAACCGGCGGCTCTGCGCGAGGCGGTGGCGAACTTCGCCGCCTGCATTTGAGGTCCCTGCCGGGCCGAACAACGAAGACGAGGAGGGAAGGAATGAGTTTAAGGGCTACTGAACAGACACAGCCGGGGTTCGTTGGTCGAAGCGCCGCGACCGGGGACGACTTCTGTCCGATTCTCGGCTTCGATCACCTGGAGCTGTACGTCGGCAACGCGAAGCAGTCGGCTGCCTACTACTGCCACGCGTTCGGTTTCGAGTGCACGGCGATTCGGGGGCTCGAGACCGGCGAGCGGGCGCGCGCGTCGTACCTGGTGGAGCAGGGCGATATCCGGCTCGTGTTGACCAGTGCGCTGCACTCCTCGCACGATGCCGCCCAGTCTGTCCGGCGGCACGGCGATTCGGTAGCGGTGATCGCGCTCTCGGTACCGAGCGCGGACGAGGCGTTTTCCGCCGCGGTGTCGCGAGGCGCGGAGGCCGCGGCTTCGCCGGCAACCGCCCGAGATGAGCACGGCGAACTGCGCCACGCCTCGATCCAGCTTTATGGCGACTGCGTGTTGCAGTTCATGGAGCGCCGGGACTACGGAGGCGTCTTCGGCCCCGGTTTCGGACCGGCGCCGGAGGTCCCCGGTGCCGCGGGGCCCCGGGGCTGCGGCCTGCTCGCGGTCGACCACGTCGTGGCCAACGTGGAGTTGGGCCGGATGAACGAGTGGGCGAGCTTCTTCTCGCGCGTTCTGGGCTTCAGCCAGCTCGTCCACTTCGACGACGCGGCGATCTCCACCGAGTACTCGGCGCTGATGTCCAAGGTGATGCAGGACGGCTCGGGGGTCATCAAGTTCCCGATCAACGAGCCCGCCGAGGGCCGCAAGAAGTCGCAGATCGAGGAGTACCTCGATTTCCACGAGGGTCCCGGGGTGCAGCACATCGCCTGCCGCACGGACGACATCCTGGGCACCGTGTCCCGGTTGCGCGAGAACGGGGTCGAGTTCCTCAACGTGCCGGGCGCCTACTACGACGACCTCGAGCAACGGGTAGGGAAGATCCACGAGCCGATCGATCGCCTGGCCGAACTCGGCATTCTCGCAGACCGCGACGAGGACGGTTACCTGCTTCAGATCTTCACCAAGCCGGTCGAGGACCGGCCGACCCTGTTCTACGAGATCATCGAGCGCCACGGGGCGAAGGGGTTCGGCGAGGGCAACTTCAAGAGCCTGTTCGTGGCGCTCGAGCGAGAGCAGGCAGCGAGGGGAAACCTGTGAGCTACTACCTGCGCGCGGGCGAGATCCCGCACAAGCGACATACGCAGTTTCGCAAGCCCGACGGATCGCTTCACCACGAAGAGGTGATGGGGATCCACGGCTTCTCGGGCGTCCAGTCGATCCTCTACCACCTGCATCCGCCGACCGCGGTCGAGCGGATCGAGGAACGGATCGGGAACGGTCTCAAGCTGGAGTACGCGGGGCCCCTGCGGCATCGCCTGATCCGCGCCGCCAAGGCGCCTGAGCAGGGAAACGCGGTGAGCGGCCGGGTGGCGCTGCTCACCAACCGCGACCTTGTGCTGTCCGTGGTCCGGTTCCGTGAAGCGATGGACTACTGGTACCGCTACGCGCACGGCGACGAGCTGCTGTTCGTGCACGAGGGGCGCGGCGTGCTCGAGACCCAGTTCGGGCGGCTGGAGTACCGCCCCGGGGACTATCTGGTGCTGCCCACCGGAGTCATATGGCGTCTGTTGCCGCGGGCGGGCGAGCCGCAGCGGATGCTCTGTGTCGAAGCCGCCGGCCACATCGAGCCGCCACGACGCTACGTGAACCGCTACGGCCAGTTTCTCGAGAACTCGCCATACTGCGAGCGCGACATCCGCGCTCCGCAGTGGGCGGAGCCGCGCGACGAGGAAGGCGAGTTCGAGGTCCGGGTGAAGGCCCGGGGCGGCGTCACCCGCTACCTGTACCGCCGTCACCCGATGGACGCCGTCGGCTGGGACGGCCACCTGTGGCCCTATGCCTTCAATATCGAGGACTTCGAGCCGATCACCGGTCGCGTCCACCAGCCGCCGCCGGTGCACCAGACCTTCGACGGGCCCGGGTTCGTCGTCTGCTCCTTCGTGCCGCGCCTGTTCGACTACCACCCGCAGGCGATTCCGGCGCCCTACAACCACTCGAACGTCGATTCGGACGAGGTCATCTACTACGTCGAAGGCGACTTCATGTCGCGGCGCGGAGTGGAACCGGGAGCTCTGACCGTGCATCCGAACGGCATTCCGCACGGGCCCCATCCGGGCGCCTACGAGGGATCGATCGGCAAGGAGCGCACCGACGAACTCGCGGTCATGGTGGATACCTTCCGGCCGCTGCAGATGACGGCTGCCGCGGCCGACCTGGAGGACGAGAGCTATGCCTATAGCTGGCGCGGTTGAACCGGCGGTTCGCGAAGGGACCGCCGGCCGGGATCTGACCACCGGCCGGGCCGACTTCATCGAGCGGGCCCAGACGGAGGGCGAGTTGTTCATCGAGCAGCCGTACGAGCTCTACAGCGAGTCGAACCAGCGGACCTGGAGGCGCCTCTACCGGGCGCTGGCCGGTCGCTGGGAGAAGCACGCCCACCCGCGTTTCCTCGACGGCGTGACACGCCTGGGGCTCGACCCGGACCGGATCCCACGCCTCGCCGACATCAACCGGTTCTTGGAGCCGTTGAGCGGCTTCAAGGCACGGGCGGTGAGCGGTTACGTGCCGGCGTACCTGTTCTTCGACTGTCTGAGGCGGAGGGAGTTTCCGACCACGATCACGGTCCGCGACGGCGCGAGGTTGGACTACCTCCCCGAGCCCGACGTCTTCCACGACCTGGCCGGGCACGTCCCGATGCACACGGACCCGGCGTTCGCGGATGTGCTGGTGCGCTTCGGCGAGGCTGCCCGCACGGCCGCGCAGCGGGCACGGGAGGGTAGCTGCCGGCGGGTCGAGAGCGCGCTCCGGGCGCTGGCCCGGTTCTTCTGGTTCACGATCGAGTTCGGCCTCATGCGACGGCCGGAAGGGGACGGACTGTGCGCATACGGCAGCGGTCTTCTGAGTTCGGCCGGCGAGATCGAGCACGCGCTGGAATCCCCCGACGTGCAACGGATTCCGTTCCAGCTCGACTGGGTCGTGAACCAGAGCTTCGAGATCGATTCGCTGCAGCCGCTGCTCTTCGTGATCGACGGTTTCGACCAGCTTGAGCGCGAGGTCCGCCGGCTGGAGGGTTGGCTCGGCGCCGGGCGGCTGGACAACGTGGCCCCGGGCGAACCGGCGGTCAGCCGGGAGGACCTGCGCTCGTTTCTGGAAGCGGGCAGCCAGGGCGGCGAGATCGGCGCTGCGCGCCGGATGCGGGCGAGACGCCCGCGTTCCCAGGTCCGGAGCGACGCTTCCTTCGATCGCGCAGGTCTCTAGTACCCCGGCGGACGCTTGAAGCCCCCGATCCGTTCGCCGAGCCGGCGGCCGAGGTCGAGGGTCGTCCGGTCCTCCAGGAAGGGGCCGGCGATCTGGAGACCGACAGGGAGGCCGTCGGCCGCGACCCCGGCCGGAATCACGGTCGCTGGCAGGTAGGCGACACCGGTGAGGCCGACCCAGAGGGTTTGCTCGCCGTAGGCGCGCTGCTCGCCGTTGACGGTGATGCGCCGCGCTCCCATCGGCTCGCTGTGGTCGTGGGGGATCGCCGTGGTCGGCAGGTTGGGCAGGAGCACGGCGTCCCAGTTCTTGAAGAAGTCGTGCCACTTGCGCCGCATCTGGAGCCGGCGCTCGTTCGCCGACAGCCAGGCGCGGTGCCGCTGGGAGGCCCAGCGGGCGGCGAGCGCGCCTTCCTCGTCGATCGATATGCCGCGTTCGGCGAGTTCCTCGATCTCGCCGTGGCTGAAGCCGCCGCACATTGCGGCGCCCAGCAGTTGGCCGAAGACCCTCGTCGCGTAGTCGAAGGTGAAGTCCGGCCGCGCCCCGCGGTCGACGACGGCGCCGGCGCTCTCCAGCGCGTCCGCCGCCCTTTCGAGCTGCTCGTGCACCACATCGTCGATCGGACAGGACGGCTCCTTGAACCACACCGCAACCCGGTAGTCGGCCAGGTTCTCGTGCCGCGGCGGCGGCAGTTCGAGGCGATAGGCGGGAGCGTGCCAGTCGTCCGGGCCGGCGAGGATGTCAAGGCCGAGTTCCAGGTCCTCCGCGGTGCGCGCCATCGGCCCGGCCACCGCAATGTCCGCCTGGGTCAGGGTGCCGGGCGGACCGGGGATCTGGCCGAGCGCCGACACGATGCCGTAGCTCGGCTTGTGTCCGAAGACGCCGCAGGTCGAGGCGGGACCGCGAATCGAACCGCCGATGTCGCTGCCGAGTTCGAGCGGCGTGAAGCCGGCGGTGAGCGCGGCGGCAGAACCGCCCGACGATCCGCCCGGCGTGCGCTCCAGATTCCACGGGTTGTTCGTCTGGCCGAAGACTGCGTTGTAGCTCTGCGTGTCGCCGGCGTAGATCGGCAGGTTCGTCTTGCCGAAGATGACCGCGCCGGCGGCGCGGAGCCGGGCCACCGGCACCGCGTCGACCTCGGGGATGTGGCCGCTCAGTTCGGGTGCGCCGGAGGTCGTCCGCATGCCGACGGTCTGGAAGGAGTCCTTGATCGTCATCGCGACGCCGTGGAGCGGCCCTGGATCCCGGCCCTCGGCCAGCGCCCGGTCGGCGGCGTCCGCCTCGCGCCGCGCGCGCCCGGCGTCGAGCGTGACGACGGCGTTGAGAGGCGGGTTCAGCCGCTCGACCCGGTCGAGCAGAAGTTCCAGGTAGTCACGGGATGAGACGCGGCCGGTTCGGATCGCGGCTGCGGCCTCGCCGGTGGACCAGTAGGCGGCGTCCTCAGGGGAGGTCAGAGAAGCGGCGGATGCAGGCGCTGGAGCGTTCATGGCGCGGAGGGTAGCAGTGCGACTCGGTGGCACCATTCCTGCATGCGAGATCCCCTGACCATGCTGTCGCTGTGAGCGGAAGATGAGGAAGCGGTACGAATGACCAAGTCTGCGGGAAACCGCGGTACCCTTACTAGGCCGAGGTGACGATGCGGCGTCTGCGGCATACGTTGGTTGTCACAGTTCACGATCCGTTGTCGCGCCTGACCGCAAGCGCACGCATGGAGGTGGAGCCATGAAAGTGGAACAGACCATTCGCAGGACGCTGCTCGTTTCGGCGGCGATACTGGGCCTGGGCTGGATGGCGTCGGCAGCGGCGCCGTCGGCAGCTCAGGAGGTGGCGCCGCAGTCTCCGGGCGAACTCGTCTTCGGCGAGGAAGTCGAGGTCCGGGTGGTCAACCTCGAGGTTGTGGTCGAGGACCGGTCCGGGCAGCGGGTCGGCGGCCTGAGCCGTGACGACTTTCGTATCCTCGTGGACGGCGAGGAGGTCGACGTCCAGTACTTCACCGAGGTGTCCCAGAAGCAGGCCGTGACCGTCACCGGCGCCGAAACGCCGCCGGCCGTCGCCGAGGGCGAGCCGGTCGCCACGAACTACGTGCTCTTCGTCGACGATGACCATACCCATGTGACCTTCCGGCGGCCGGTGCTGCGCGGGTTCAGTAACCGGCTAGAGGAGCTTCCCGCGCACGATCAGGTAGCCGTGGTGGTGCAGAGCCGGCGCCGGTTGGAGATCCTGAGTCCTTTCACAACGGACCGCGATGCAACCCGGACCGCGCTCGACGCGCTGGACAAGGGCGGACGTTACGGGGGCTTTCTGCGCGCCAACTCACAGGCCTTTTCTTGGCATCTGCAGCAGCGCGTGACTGACGTACTCGGGGTTGCCGGGCAGCAACTCGGGCGTAGCGCGTTCCTGGGGGAGTTCGCGTACGCGGATATCCGGTGGCAGGACCTCCGGTTCTCCATCGACGCGGTCGTTTCCACGATGCGCACACTCGCCCCCCCGGCGGGGCGCAAGGTTCTCCTCTTGCTGGCCGGGAACTGGCAAACCGGGAACTTCCGGGTTCGCGACGAAGGCGTCGACTACACGACGGACCTTGATCTCCTCGACGGTTTGATCGACACGGCCAACCTGCTCGGCTACACCGTCTATCCGATGGACCAGCAAACCAACCGGCTGCGTATGCGGTTGTGGCAGAACTTGCGCTACATGGCCCGGGACACGGGCGGCAAGGCGTTCATGGCCGGAAGCAACGTCAAGGCCCTGGAGATCGTGAACGCCGATACGTCGAACTACTACTGGCTGGGCTTCGTTCCGGAGTACCGGCGCGACGACCGGGCGCACGACCTCCGGGTCGAGGTCCTGAAGCCGAGACTCCGGGTGCGCTCGCGCAGGGGCTACCTGGACCTGTCCCGCCGCGCTGAGGCCGACATGGAGGCTCAGCGCGCGCTACTGTTCCCTTCTGAAGGACGGTCCGAGGGCGATCCTCTGCGCGTCGAGATCGGCGAGGCGGAGAGAGTGAACCGCCGCAAAATGAGCGTGCCGGTCACGGTCTACCTGCCCGTGGGGCGCTTCCCGGCGCTGCCGTACGACGGCCGTTTCGTGCAGCAACTGGAACTGCGCTTCGCCATCGTCGACCGCCTCGGCAGGCAGGCCCAGATTCCTGTGATTCCGCTGTCCCTGGGCGGCGGCGCCGAGCCTGTTGCCGGCGAAGTCGTCCTGTACCGGACGTTCCTTTCCATGCGCCGCCAACCCCAGGACCTGGTGGTCACGGTCCATGATCCGCTGTCCCGGTTGACGGCTGCTGCGCGGGCCACGGTGGCGCCGTAGTCATAGAGGAGGAAGCCATGAGGTCGCGAGGAGAAACCATGATGAGGATCGGTAGCGTCTGTCGGTGCTTGCTGGTCTGTGCGGTGGTGGCGACGGCCTCGGGTTCTCCGGCAGTGGGCCAGCTCGCTGAGGAGCTCGGAGCAGTACCGCCGGGCGATCTGCTCTTCGGCGAGGAGATGGATGTCCGGGTCGTCAACCTGGAGGTCGTCGTCGAGGACGGGAGTGGAGAGCGTGTACACGGCCTGGATCGGGAGGAGTTCCGGATTCTCCTCGATGGCGAGGAGGTTGGCGTCGAGTACTTCTCCGAGGTGTCCCAGGGCCGGGCTGGAACGAGTGGCAATGGCGAGACGCCGCCCGCCGTAGGCGAGGGCGAGTTTGTCGCCACGAACTATGTGCTCTTCGTCGATGACGACCACACCATGGTGAGCTTCAGGCGGCCCGTGCTGCGCGGCTTCGCTGCCGGGCTCGATCAACTCGGGTCGGGGGACCGTGTGGCGGTGGTCGTGCGGAGCCGCAATCGCCTGGAAATGCTTAGCCCGTTCACGACCGACCGCGAGGCGACGCGCGCAGCCTTGGCGGAACTGGACGACGGCCGGCGCTTTGGCGGCTACCTCACGTCCGGAAGGTTGCACAGGGAGTTTCTCGGCGGACGAAGCGGTACCGCTGGTTACTTCGCCGAGTCTGGCCCGTTGCGTGATCTTGCGCCCCGAACCTTGGCGTACGGTGATGGCGAATGGTCGCTCCGGGATGCAGGTGTCGACTTTTCCGCTCGCGTCAGCGACGGACTTGGACCGGCCGGCCAGGTGATCGCCTCGGACCTGGCCTTCGAGAGTATGAGGCCCGACACTTTCGAGCAGGAGGCGCGGGCCTCGATCCTGGAGCGGGATCTGAGCTTGTCGGTCAACGCTGCCGTCGCCACCATGCGCGCGCTCGATCCGCCGCAGGGTCGCAAGGTGCTCCTGCTTCTGGCGGGCAACTGGCCGACGGGCGAGTTTCGTCCTTTCGGTCGAGGCGCGGGTCTGCGGACTGATCTCGAGTTGCTGGACGGTCTGATCGACACGGCCAATCTTCTCGGCTACACGGTGTATCCGATGGACCAGCAGGCGAGCGCGCCGAACGGTCGGTTATGGCAGAACTTGCGCTATGTCGCCCGCGACACTGGCGGCATGGCCTTCATGGCCGGAAGCAACATCGACGCCCTGAAGCGAGTGAACGCCGACACATCGAACTACTACTGGCTCGGCTTCGTGCCCGAGTACCGGCGGGACGACCGGGCCCACGACATCGATGTCGAAGTGCTGCGGCCGGGACTCGAGGTGCGAGCGCGGCGGGGGTACGTGGACCTGTCCCGGAGCGCCGAAGCGGACATGGAAGCTCAACGCGCGTTGCTCTTGCCGGGGCAGAACGAACCGGCCACGGCGAAACTGAAGGTCTGGGTCGGCGGCGCGAAGCCGCTCCGTGGACGGATGATGGAGGTCCCGATCGACATCGAAGTACCGAGCGGGATGTTCGCGGCCCTGCCCTACGGAGATGAGTACGTGCAGCGTTTGGAAGTGCGTTTCGCCACGATCGACGGCCGCGGTTGGCGCGCCGAGCAGCCGGCGATCCCGCTGGAGCTGTGGAGCGATACCGCCCCGGAACCGGATGCCGTGTTCCAGTACCATGCCGATGTGACCATGCGGCACCTGCCCCATACCGTCGTGGTCACTGTGCATGATCAGGTATCCGGTCAGACCTCCAGCGCCCGGGTCGAGGTGGCGCCGTGAACCCGGGTGGGGCGCGTACCGCGCCACCCGCGAACCAGCCGAGCGCCCGTCATCGGGCGCTCGGCTGGAATGACGGCGAGTTCTGAGCAGAGCCCTGAAGCAAGGGGAAGCGTGAGCAGAGAAGGGACCATGCGTCGGCCGTTCTTCGCCGGCGCGATTGCGCTGGGGTTGATCTGGATGTCGGCGCCCTCGATGGCTCAGCCCGATTCGGCGCCTCCGGCCGATCTGCTCTTCGGCGAGGAGATCGATGTTCGGGTGGTCAACGTGGAGGTGGTTGTCGAGGACCGGTCGGGGAACCGGGTCCACGGCCTGGAGCCTGACGATTTTCGCATCTTCGTAGACGGCTTCGAAGTCGATGTCGACTACTTCACCGAGATCCTGGAGAGCCGAGCCGTCGAGGCCGGCGCCGGCGCCGCCCCGCCCGCGATCGGCGACGGCGAGTCGGTGCCGACGAACTACGTGTTATTCGTCGACGACGATCACACGCACGTGACGTTCAGGCGGCCCGTGCTCCGCGGGTTGGCCGACCAGTTGGCGAGCCTGGGTCTGCGCGATCAGGTGGCGGTAGTTGTGCAGAGCCGTCGCCGGCTCGAGGTTCTGAGCCCCTTCACCTCCGACCGGGAGCGGACGCGCGCCGCCCTCGAAGAACTCGAACGTGGCCGGCGCTTCGGCGGCGCCTTGCGCTCGCCGCGGTTGATCGATCAACTGTTCATGCGCGACGGTCGGTTGACGCCGCCGCCCGGCGGCCGGGTCGACGGGGATCTGACGTCGGTGGAAGGGGACCTGCCGTTCCCGACGATGAACGTGCCGGAGTCCCTCAACGAAGCCCGTCTGGAGACGCTGGCGCGCGACCTGGAGTTCTCGATCACGGCGGTCTCCTCGACGATGCGGGCGCTCGACGTTCCAGAAGGTCGCAAGGTCCTGTTGCTGCTGGCCGGGGATTGGCCCACAGGTATGTTCCGGCCGGGCCAGGGCATCGGTCTCCGCACCGACCGGGAGATGCTCGACGGGCTGGTCGACACGGCCAATGTCCTCGGCTACACGGTCTATCCGATGGATCAGCAGAGCGGAAGTCCCAATTTCATTCTGTGGCAGAACTTCCGTCAGGTCGCGCGGGACACCGGCGGTCAGGCCTACATGGCGGGATCGAACCTGGCGGCGCTGGGCCGGGTGAGCGACGATGTCGCGAACTACTACTGGCTCGGCTTCGTTCCCGAGTACCGGCGTAACGACCAGGTCCACGACGTCCGGGTCGAGGTCCTTCGTCCGAACCTGCGGGTGCGCTCGCGCCGGGGCTACGTCGATGTCTCGCGGCGCGCCGAGGCCGACATGGAGACGCAGGGCCGGCTCCTGTTTCCGAGCATGGAGCGGACGCTTGGCGAACCCGTCCTGCGCGTCGACTTCGGGGTGCCCGAGCGCGCCGGCGTGCGCAAGATGCGGGTGCCGGTGACCGTGTTCGTCCCGATCGGCTACTTCCCGCTGGTGCCTTGGAACGATCAGTTCTTCGCCCGGCTGGAACTGCGGTTCGCCGTCGTCGACCGGAACGGCCAGCAGGCTGGGATGCCGCTCATCCCCATCAATCTCCGTGGGCGGTCTCAGCCGGCTGCGGACGCTGTCATGCCCTACACCGCGAGCCTGACCCTGCGGCGCAGACCCCATGACCTTGTGGTGTCGATTCACGATCCGGTGAGCAGACAGACCGTGAGTACGCGCAGACAGGTCGCCTTCAGGGTGGACGCGACCGATACGGAAGGCGCCGCCCAGTGAGCCTGATCGACGGCGTTGGCGGCGCGTTCGTCTTCAGCGAGGATCCGAAGCGGCTCGCCGACTGGTACACGGAGCACCTCGGCATCGAGTTCGAGGGCGGTGAGGAGTTCGGCGCCTTCTACATTCGGTACGTCGCCTCGGACCCGAACGACGCCGCCTGGGTCATGGACACGACCTTCGCGATCATGAAGGCGAAGCGGCCGATGCCGCGGATGATTCCCAACGAGGGCACGGAACCGGGCGACATGTACGGCGATCAGCCGTTCATGGTCAACCTGCGGGTTCGGGACCTGGACGCGGTGCTGGAGCACCTTGCCGAGCGGGGCGTGAAGCCGCTGCGCCGTGACGACGAGGGCTACGCGCTGTTCGCCTGGATCCGGGACGCGGAAGGGAACCGGGTCGAGCTGTATCAGCCTCGTACCGAAGCCGCCCTGGAGACAGCCGCACAAAGCGGCTGAGGGGTCGTTCTACTCCAGCCCCTGACAGGCGCTCTTTGCGCCGGTCGGGTCCATCGCCTCGCGACCATCGCCGATGTAGGCGATCTTGCCGTCCTTGCCGACCACGTAGGTCATGCGCTTGGCGAGGCCGGCGTACTGCTCCATGGTCCCGCCGTACTGATTGATGACCGTGGCGCCGACATCGCTCAGCAGCGCGAAGTCGAGTTCCAACTCCGCGGCGAACTTCTTGTTGTCGTCCAGTTTGTCGGCGCTGATGCCGAAGACGATGGAGTCACTGCCTACAAAGTCGGAGATACCAGCCTGGTATCCCTTCATCTCCATCGTTCACCCGCTGGTGAAGGCTTTGGGGAAGAAGGCCAGGACGACGTTCTTCCGGCCGGCAAAGGACGACAGGGTCACCTGGGCGCCGTCCGTGCTGGGCAGCGTGAAATCGGGCGCCGCGTCACCGACGTCGAGGGAAGCGCCGCTGGCGGGGGCTGAGGCGAACGCGGCCGCGGCCAGGAGGAGCGCCGAGGGTGCGCAACGGATCATGGAAGTCTCCAGGTTCTCGGGTTTCGTGCGCCAGGAGGCGAGAAGCGCGCGAGTGTAGCAGTCCTGGCAATGGGCTGCTGTACACTGTGCGACTAGGCGATGACCACTCGGCGAAGCGCTGGAGGGTTCCCGTGGCCGACGGCGGACGGCCAAGTTTAGGAGTACGCCTGCCACGAGGGGAACTACGCGATGGGGAACATCATGCGCGGCGCCCGGCTGCTGGAAGCCGACGCGGCGGGCGCGGCGACTGGCGGCGAGTAGGAACCCTGCGTCGCCGCGTCGCCAGCCCTGCGGCGGTGGCGGCAGCGGTACTGTTCGCCGCCTGCGCACCGCCGGCGCCTGACGGGGTGCCGGCGGGCTTCGAACTCCACCCGGCGTTCGGACTCGAACTCGCCGCGGCCGAGCCCGTCGTCGTCGACCCGATTGATCTCGTCTTCGACGAACTGGGCCGGGCGTTCGTGCTCGAGTTGCCGGGCTATCCGGACATGGAGCGCCCGGCGCGAATCGTCGCGCTCTCGGACAGTGACGGCGACGGGCGATGGGACCGGCGGCGTCTGTTCGCGGCCGACCTTGGCATGGCGGACTCGATCCTGCCGTGGCGTCAAGGTCTCGTGGTGGCGGCCCCTCCGTACCTCGTCTACCTTGAAGACACGGACGGTGACGGTCGCGCGGACCGACGTGACGTGCTGCTGAGCGGCTTTGCCGAGGGCAATCCCCAGCACAACGTGAACGCCCTCCGCTACGGCCTGGACAACTGGATCCACGGGGCCAACGGAGGCAACGGCGGCCGTCCGTTCTGGCCGGATGCGCCGGACGACGCCATCGAACTCGGCCAGGACGACTTCCGGGTCGACTTCCGAGATGACTCGCGGGGTGAACCGGCGTCGCGCCGCTTCGAGCGGACCGGCCGCGGCGCGGGAGGGTTCGGGATGACCTTCGGCGTCTGGGGCCGCTCGTTCGGCGCCCACAATCTGGATCACCTGAGCCAGCTCGTGATTCCGCGCCGCTACCTCGCTCGCCTCCCGGCCTCGTGGCAGAACGCCCGCCTGCGCCTGGCCGCGCACGCGGACGGCGGTCCCGCCGAACTGTTTCCCATCGGCGTGCGGCAGACCCGCCCCAATCACCCGGAACAGTCGAGCCGGTTCTCGGCTGCCTGCGCCGTGACGGCGTACGGGGGCGGCGCCTTCGACGGCGCCGGGCTGACGGATGAGGGCCTTGCCGTCTTCGTGGCGGATCCGGCGGCGAACGTGGTGCACCGCGCGGTGGTCGACGCGGCCGGCGCGGCGGCCGAAGCGGGCAGCGGGCGGCCCGGCGTCGAGTTTCTGGCTTCGACCGATCCCCTCTTCCGGCCGGTCAACCTGCGCGTGGGCCCGGACGGTGCCCTCTACGTGCTGGACATGCACCGCGGCGTGATCGAGCACCCGGAGTGGATTCCGGATCGAATGGAGGCCGCGCTCGACCTCTACGAGGGTGACGACCGTGGGCGCATCTACCGGGTCGTACCGGCGGGCGGTCTGCCGGCCTGGGCAGCGGACTTCGGGGGTTTCGACCGGTCGCGGTCCGATCACCTGGTCGAAGCGCTGGGTCATGCGAACAGGTGGCGTCGCCTGACGGCACAGCGGCTCCTCGTCGAAGAACACGGCGCCGCGCCGCCGGCGACGCTGGTGGTGGCCCTGCGGGAGCGCATCGCCGAACCGGGCGCCCCCCTGGGCCGGCTCCATGCTCTTTGGACCCTGGCTGGCGTCGGGGCGCTCGACCGCGAGTCGCTGGAGGCTCTGCTCGGTGACTCCCACCCGGAGCTGCGCCGGAACGCGTTGTTGGCGCTCGAAGAGTCGCTTCGCGACGGTGGCCGGGCGACGAACACGCCGGAACTCGCCGACGCCGTGGCGAGTCTGATCGGGGATCGGGACCCGGGCGTGCGGCTGCAGGCGATCCTGACCGCCGGCCTCCTGCTCGGGTCGGATGCCCTTCCGGGGCCGGACTTCGGCCGTGCCGTGGCATCCGCGATCGTTGCCGGTGTGGCGCGCCCCGCAGGCGAGACCCCCGCGTCGTCAGCGGCGGAGACGCCGACGCCAAGGGACATCGAGCGCGACGGACCCTGGCTGCGCCTGGCCGCCGTTTCGGTCCTGGCCGACGATCCGGCGTCCGCGCTGAGACTGCTGCTCGAGGTCGGCGGGCCGGCGGATCCGGGCGCCGCCGACGTGATCGAACGGGTGGCGGCGCTCGTTCCCGCCGACCGGTTGGGCGAGATCGTCGGCGATCGAGCGGTGCTTCGTGCCCTGACCGAGTTGGGTGAGGACGGCGCCGGCACGGGGCGTGCCCTGCTTGCCGGCCTCACCGAGGCGGCATCCGGCGCCGCTGACACGGGAATCGCCGGCGCCGAGCTGCTTCGACCCTTGCGGCGTCTGCGCCGTTCGCACGACGATCGCCTCGCCGCGGCGGCCTGGCGCATGAGCTCCGCTCTGGACGCCGATGTGCCGGCGGAAGAGATCGCGCTCCTCGACTGCGCCGGATTGCGGGCCGCGGACTCGGCCCTGGAGGTGGGGGAGCGGCTCGAAGCTCTGGCTCTCTTCGGTCTTCGCCGGCTCTGGCCCGGCACCGCGGAAGAAGGCGCCGTTTCGTGCCCTGAGGGCGGGGCGAGGCCCGGGGTGGTGCTCTCGGGCGCGGCGTGGCTGGAACGGATGGGTGCGTTGCTCGATGCCGGCCAGCCGGAGGCGCTGCAGCGGGCCGCCATGGCGGAACTGGTCGCGGCCGAGGAAGCGGCGGTCACCGGCTACCTGGTCGATCGCTGGCCTTACCTGGGACCGGCCGCCAGGCGGGATGCCGGCAGCTATCTGATCCGGGGCAGGGGGCGGCACGGCGCACTCCTCGACGCGCTCGAGAGCGGCCGTATCCGGCTCGGTGAGATGAACTTCATCCTCGAGCGGCGCCGTTTCCTGCTGCGTTCGCCGGATCCGGAGATCGGGCGACGGGCGGCGGCGCTATTCGACGACGCGGGTGTTGTCTCCCGCCCGGAAGCGCTCGCGGCGATGCAGCCGGCGCTTGATCTCGAAGGCGACTCGGAGCGGGGTGAGACACTGTTTCTGGACCTCTGCGCCCGCTGCCACCGCAGCGGCGAGAGCGGCGCCGGGCCGGGTCCGGACCTCTCCGGTATCGGCCGCAAGAGCGCGGAGACGCTCCTGCACGACATCCTGGATCCGAATGCCGCGGTCGATACCGGCTACGTGAACTACATCGTCGAGACCGTCGAGGGCGAGGCCTTCTCCGGACTCCTTGCGGAGAGTTCAGGCGGCGGTGTGGTCCTGCGCGCGGCCGAAGACACGCTGATCGAAGTCCCCGCCGAACGGATTCGGGAAGTGCGCAGTGACGGCCTGTCCATGATGCCCGAAGAGTTGGAGGCGGGCCTCGAACCCGCTGACATGGCCGACCTGCTCGCCTTCCTGCGGCGCTGAAGTACTCGCAGCGAGATCGCTGCGCTGCCCCGCAGGGACTATGTGGCGAGTACTCTTAGGGTCGGCGGACTCGTTCGATCTCCAGGAACCGCTCCTTGAGGCGCACCGCCTGCTCGAGATTGAGCACCAGGTAGATCTCGTTCGGCCGCGGCCCGCGCCGCAGGTAGTCGTAGAGGTAGCCGGGCAGCTTGTCGTGGCGGCCGAGGGCGCGCCACAGGCCCTCCTCGGCAAGGTCGCGGGCGCGTTCGGCAAAGGGCGTCACAACGCGATGCTCGAACGGCCGCAGGTCGTGCATCGCTTCGAGCGCCAGGTAATTCAGGCGGCGTGTCGTCTCGTCGACCGGGTACGACAGCACCGTGCCGAAGGGAAGCTCGTCACCGAACCAGGGCGGCAGGGACTCGAGCGCCTCATTCGGCCCCAGCGGGTAGGGCTCCGCCCGTGTCGGGTGGTTCGTGTAGAGCAGCAAGGCGCCCTCCCATCCGCGTTCTTCGAGCGCCTCGATCAGCGCCACCGTCGTGTACTGGTGGTCGGCGTGGTTGTCGAGCAGCGGGTTCGGCGCCGCGATGAGGTCCGGGCCCGTCCAGTCGACTTCGCGGCGCAGGTCGGCCACCAGCTCGGGCCAGCTCGACTCGAACGGCCGGGTGGCCAACTGCGGCTCGGGGTTGAACCGGCGGAAATGGCCGGGCTCTTCGAGGTCCGTCAGGATCGGCGGCACGACCGCCGGCCGGCGCTGATAGAGCGTATGCAGCGTGCCGTCGAAGTAGCCGAGGTTGCGTGCGCGGCCCATGGGCACACCGCCGAGGAAGGGTACGGTCAGACTGTCCCAGGTGCGGATCCAGCCCTTGATGCGGTAGTGCTCGCCGGTGTCGGGAAACAGCCCGCCATAGTTCCTGCCGCCGTAGTCGCCAGCGGTCACCGTGACCACGTCGGCCAGCGTGGTGGCGTAGAGGCCGAAGGCGGCGATCTCGGCGTCGTCGGGGTGGGGAGCGACCACCAGCACCCTGGTCGTGGCATCGATCGGTTGGTTCGCGAACACGACCAGTCGCGCCGATCCTGTGCGCCAGCCGATCTGCCGGCCGACCATCTCGATCCGGCCGCGGCCTGCCGCGGGTGAGACATTCAGGTAGCGGCGGCCGGTCGAGCGCGGGGCGAAGGACTGGGTGAAGCTCCGGCCGCCGGAGCGGAACTCGATGTAGGGGCCGAGCGACGGCAGCAGCGGTCTGGTCTTGACGTGGAGTTCGAGGAACGCCGTGACGCCGGCGCCGGGGGCCTCTTGCGGCCAGTCGAAGCCCCTGCGGGCAAGGCGGACTTCGAAGGTCCGGCCATCGCGTCGCTCCAGGGCGTAGTCGTGTGCCTGCCGCGGATCGTGCTGGAAGAAGTTCCGGTAGGAGCTGCCGCGGCAGTGACCCCAGAGGCCGACCGCCACCAGGGCGATCAGCACGGCGACCCAGCGCCGGGAGACCCAGTGCCGGGAGACCCAGCGCCGGGAACTCACCGCGGACCGGGCGGCGGCGGGCCGACGTACTCGCAGTGGCCCCGCGCGCCGAGCAGCTCGTCGATCCTGCTCTTGACCGCCTGGTCGACCGGGGCGCGGCTGCCGTTGGCGCCAGCGGTGACGGTCATTTCGTCGAGTTCGATCCTGAATTCCACGTCGACCCCGTCATTCGGTCTGCCGTTCGAGCCACGATGACGGTGCTGGTCGAGCAGGTCGCGGAGGCGCTCCAGGTCGTCGCCCAAGACGTCGGCGGCGGCGCCCGCAGTGCTCGTGCCGTCGAGGTGGATGCGGAGGCGCCGGGCGAGCTTCGCCTCGGCCTCGGCAATGCCGACCACCTTGCTGACCACCAGGTTCGGGTCTTCGCGGCGCCGGTCGACCCGGCCGGTGAAGAACAGCACGGCGCCGCGGTCCAACTCCGCCTCGTACTCGGCGTAGGCGTCCGCGAACAGGACGCCTTCGATCCGGTCGCTGCGGTCCTCGAGGTGAACGATCGCCATCTTCTGGCCGGGATTGCGCCCCTTGCGGGTGCGGGTCGTGCGGAGACCACCGAGCAGCGCGCCCAGGACCACTTCGGTGTCAGCCGGCAGCGCCTTCAACTGCTCGACATTCACGTTGCCGAAGCGCTGGAGAATCTCCCGGTGATCGTCGAGGGGATGGCTGGTGGCGAAGAAGCCGAGCGCCTCCTTCTCGTGGGCCAGAAGTTCGCTCGCGCTCCAGGGCGGCACGGACGGCAGGTCCTGTTCGGCCTCGTCCTTCGCCTTGGAGTCGTCCCCGCTGCCGAACAACAGGCTCGACTGGCCGCTTTCGCGATCCGCCGCGGCCCGCTGGCCGGCCTTGATCGCCGGTTCCAGAGCCTGGAGCATGGCCGCGCGCTCGGCCTTGCCATGGACTCCGTCGAAGGCGCCCGACTTGATCAGGGCGTCGACGGCGGTGCGGTTGACGAGCTGGAGCGGCACCCGCCGGCAGAAGTTCCACAGACTGCGGAAGGGGCCGCCCTCGTTCCGCGCTTCGAGGATCGCGAGCACCGCCTTCTCGCCGACGCCCTTGACCGCGAAGAGGCCGAAGCGGATGTGACCGTTGCCGCTTTGGTGCTCCTCGCCGGGCTCGAACACGACGTGGAAGCGGACTCCGGAGCGGTCGATGTCGGGCACGCCGACTTCGATCCCGGTGCGGCCGTCCGGAAGCTTCACCCGGCCGCACTCGTCGACGTACTTGACGAGCTTGTCCGTGCTGTCGGCGGTGTAGGTGAGGACCGCGGCCATGTACTGGACCGGGAAGTAGGTCTTCAGGTAGGCCGTCTGGTAGGCGAGCAGGGTGTAGCCCACGGAATGGGACTTGTTGAAGCCGTAGCCTGCGAACTCCTCGATCAGGCTGAACAACTTCGTGGCCTGGAGCTTGCTCAGTCCCTTGTCCTGGGCGCCGGATAGGAAACGTTTCCGTGCGGCATTGATCGTCTTGCGGCTCTTCTTGCTGATCGCCTTGATCAGCGTGTACGCCTCGCGCAGCGGCACGTCGCCCAGCTCGTGGACGATCTGCATCACCTGTTCCTGGAACACCATGATGCCGTGGGTTTCGGCGGTGTGGCGGTCGACGATCTCGTGGACTTGCGGCGTCGCCTCCCGGCCGTGCTTGCGGTCGCAGTAGGTGCCTATGAGAGCCATCGGGCCGGGGCGGAAGAGGGCGTTGGCGGCGACCAGGTCCTCGAGCCGGTCGGGCTTCATCTGGAGGAGCAGGTTGCGCATGCCCTCCGACTCGAACTGGAAGGTGCCCGCCGTGTCCGCGCGGGCGAAGACGTCGAGAACCTTCGGGTCGGCGAGATCGATGTGGTCGAGATCGAGGGGATCCCGGCCTTCGGCGGTGCCGGGAACCGCCTCCGCGATCGCTTCCGGCGGCAGCGTCTCGCGCACCAGTTGGCGGCAGCGCTCGATGATGGACAGGGTCGTCAGCCCGAGGAAGTCCATCTTGAGCAGGCCCATTTTCTCGACCGTGGGACCGTCCCACTGCGTCACCAGAACGTCCTTCGACCCCTGGGTACGGCTGGTGGCCAGCGGCACCAGATTCACGAGCGGCTGGGTCGCGATGACGAGGCCGGCTGCGTGCACGCCGCTGTGCCGGGTGATGCCCTCGAGTTCCCGCGCGGTGTCGATCACCTCGCGGACCTGCTCGTGGTCGTCGTAGAGCCCCTTGAGCTCCTTCTCGCGCTGCACTGCCTGGTCGATCGTCACCCCGAGTTCGGACCCGATGAGCTTCGAGATCCGGTCGACCTGGGCGAGCGGCAGATCGTGTACCCGTCCGACGTCCCGGATCGCGGCGCGCGCCTTCATCGTGCCGAAGGTGATGATCTGGGCGACGTAGCCGTACTTCTCGCGGACGTACTCGAGGATCTCGGCCCGGCCGTCCTGGCACAGGTCGATGTCGATGTCGGGGTACTCGCTGCGGTCGGGATCCGTGAAGCGCTCGAACAGCAGCCCGTAGCGCACCGGGCAGGCGTGCGACAGGCCGAGGGCGTAGCCGACCATGGTGCCGACGCCCGAGCCGCGCGCGGCAGCCGGGATCTTCCGTTTGCGGGCCTCGTTGACGAAGTCCCAGACGATCAGGAAGTAGGCGCTGATCCTCTTGTCGGCGAGCACTCCGAGTTCGCGATCGAGGCGTTCGCGGTGCGCCTTCTCAATCCCGTCGCCGTAGCGCCAGACGAGGCCGGCCTCGGCGAGTTCGCGCAGCGCTTCGTCGCACTCGCCCTGAAGCGCGGCCAACTCCTCCTCGCCCGGGGGCACGGCAAGCGGTTCGACGCGGTAGCCGGCGCAGAACCGCTCGAACCACGCGCTACTGCCGCGAGTCGGTTCGGCGGCGCCCTCCGGCAGCGGTTCGGGCGGCGAGCGCTCGACGCGCACAAGCGGTGCATGGTTGGCGGAGAAGTCGAGCTCGACGTTGCAGCGGTCGGCGATCCGGCGGGTGTTGCGGAACGCCTCGGCCGTCTCCTCGTCGACGAAGAGCCGGGCCATCTGCTCGGGGCTCTTGACGTAGAGCTCCTTGGGGTAATGGAGCCGGTCCTCGTCCTGCTTGTTCTTGCCGGTCGAGACGCAGATCAGCGTGTCGTGGCTGTCCCAGTCCTCGGCGGTCAGGAAGTGGGAGTCGTTGTCGCACACCAGAGGCAGGTCGAGCTCCCCGGCGAGGCGCAGAATCTGCTCGTTGACCTGATCCTGCTCGGGCGTGTCGTGCCGTTGCAGTTCCAGGTAGAAGCAGGGCTCGCCGTGCTCGTCACAGGCAAAGGTCTGCCGGTGCCACTCGGCTTCCTCGCGGGCGCGCTCCCAGTGGCTGTCGGCGCCGGTCTCGATGTGCCGTCTCAGGTGGTAGGCGAGGGAGGAGCCGAGGTGGCCGTTGATCGCGATCAGGCCCTCGTTCCACTGCCGGAGCGTCTCCTTGTCCATCCGCGGCTTGTAGTAGAAGCCCTCGAGGAAACTGTCCGACGAGAGTCTCACCAGGTTGCGCCAGCCCGTTTCGTTGCGGGCCAGCAGGACCAGGTGAAATCCGCCGTCGGCGACGCCCTGACTCTCCTTGTAACGGCGGTCGGAGGTCTCCGTCTTGATGTCCGGCGCCACATAGGCCTCGATGCCGAGGATCGGCTTGACGCCCTTCTTGCGGCAGGCCTCGTAGAAGGCAACCGAGCCGTACAGATTGCCGTGATCCGTGAGCGCGACCGCGTCCATGCCGAGCCCCTCGATGCGGTCGACCAGGGGCCCGATCCGGTTGCCCCCGTCGAGCAGCGAGTACTCGGAGTGAAGGTGGAGGTGGACGAAGTCCGGGGCCATGCTCGGTAGGAAGAGTCTACGCCGCGAGGAACGGGCCGGGACCGTGCCGCGCCGCCGTAACGTCGCTAGCTTCTCACCGCCGGGGCGCCGGCGCAAGCGCCGGAATCGGGTTTCCGCGCGTCTTTTCGTCTAAGTCTGTGTGGCCGCGGCCCCGAAGGTCAGCCAAGAGGACCCCGGCGCTGGTCCAGGCGCCGCTTCTGCCCCTGGCCGCAGTGCTCGTGGTCGCGTTCGTTGCTGATGGGCGCGGCCGCGAGCAGCTCGGTGTGCTTGACCCCGCGCGGCCGGTCACCGCCGAAGTCGCTGTTCCCGCGCTCGGTGCTGCGGCCTGGCAGCGTGCCGACGATGGCTGGGTCGCGAGGGTCCGGGTCGTGGCGGTCGAGCAGGCGGGGCGTCAGGTCAGAGGTCCGGATCGAGCCTGGCTTCGGCTGCGCGGCGGGTTGCCGCCGCCGCCGGAGCGGCAGCTTCGGGTGCGCGGGTACTTCAGCCGCCGCCAGCCCTACCTGAATCTGGACGCTACCGGACCCGGACAGTGGGGGCTGAGTGTGAAGAGCCGGCTGCTTCTGGCCGGCACGGGCGTGGCGCCGGGCCGGCTTCAGCGGGCGGCGCCGCGATTGCGGCAGCGGCTCCTCGACGCTGTGATGTCGACCGACCGGCCGGGCGCCATACTCGCCCAGGCGCTGGTGTTCGGAGATGCGCGCCGCGTGCCTCCGGATTGGAAGACCGGACTGCGTCGCGCCGGCCTTTCCCACCTGCTCGCCGTGTCGGGTCTTCACGTGGGACTGATCCTGGGGGGCTTCTGGTGGCTGTTCGGCGGGATCTCGAATCGACTGACCGCGTTGGGCGGCGCGTCGGTCCTCCTGCTGTACGGCTGCCTCGTCGGTCCGCGGCCGTCGCTGCTGCGGGCGGCGGTCATGGCCCTGCTCGTCATCCTGGCGTTGGTCCTCGAACGGCCGCCGCGGGCGCTGAACTCGCTCTGCGCCGCGCTGATCCTGATCCTGTCCTTCGACCCGGCGGCGGCCTTCGATCTCGGCTTCCAGCTCAGTTTCCTGGCCACCGCGGGGATTCTCCTGGTGGCCCCACGGCTGCTCAAGTCGTGGCGGCGACGCGGAGTTGCGGGGCCGGCTGGGCATGTCGCCGCCGCCCTGGCGGTGACCGTCGCCGCCCAACTCGCCACCTTGCCGATCACGGCCGTCCGGATCGGCGTGCTGACGCCGCTGGCGCCGGCGCTCAACCTCTTGTTCGTGCCCTGGACGGCGTTGGCGCTGGCGTTCTCTCTGATCTGGGTCGTCGTGGCGGCCAGCGCCTCGATGCCCCTGGTGTCGACGGTCGCCGAGCCTGCCGCAGCCGTGCTCCTGGGGATTCTCGACGCTCTGAGCCTGCCCTTCGCGTGGCTCGCCCAACTGCCTCCGGGCGCCTGGTTGGCTGTGCCGGTGAGCGTCGAATTCGGCGCCGCGCTGACGCTGGCGGTCTGGCTTGGGATCCTCCTGTCCGGATTCCGGCGGTGCCCCTACGCGCTGTCGCTGGTTCTTGTGTGCACGCCCCCGCCGGCCACCCCTGAGCCGAGTCTGGCGATGCTGGACGTGGGCCAGGGGGAGGCGCTGCTGCTGCGGAGCGGAGACCGCGGCCCGGTGATCCTGGTCGACGGCGGAGGGTTCCGCCAGGGAAACTTCGCGGAGGCGGCGCTGCTTCGGGTCCTGGCCGCGGAAGGTGTCCGTCGGATCGACTTGGCGGTCCTGTCGCATGGGGACGCCGACCACTGCCACGGTCTGCTCGAACTGGCCCGGTATCTGTGGGTTGAGCGTCTGTGGGCGGCGGAAGTGGAAGTCCGGGACGGCTGCGGCCGGGAGCTGGCCGAGCAGCTCCGGGGGCGCGTGGAGCTGGTCGAGCGCGGCTACGCGGAGACAGTCGGCGTCTGGGGGCTCGAGGTCCATCACCCGGGACCGGAACCGGTCGCTGACGGCAACTCGGCGTCCCTGGTGATCCGCGCCTGTGCCGAGCGCTCTTGCGTGTTGCTCACCGGCGACCTCGACCTGGCTGGCGAAAGGGAGCTGCTGGGCTGGACCCGAAGCCGGGGAAGGTCGCTTCGAAGCGACGTGCTCAAGGTCGCTCATCACGGCAGCCGCACGTCGAGCGGCCCGGAATTCCTCGACGCCGTGCGGCCGCGGCTGGCTCTGATGTCGGCCGGCCGACGCAACTCGTACGGCCATCCGTCGCCTGAAGTGGTCGAGCGAATCGAAGGTCGGGAGGCCGTCGTCCTGCGCACGGATCGTCACGGGCGAATCGCGGTCCGCTTCCGGCGCCACGACTCGGGCGCTCGGCGGCCCGTGTACCAGGTTGCGGCCTCGCCGCGCAGGGGCGTCGACTAGGCCGCATGTTTCGCCGAGGGGCGCAGTAGGTCGTCGGTGAAACATGCGGGCCAAGGCCGGTTATCCTGCGCCCATGCGGGAACTCCCGTGGCAGGTGATGGCCGTTCTCGGCCCGACGGCGACCGGCAAGAGCGCGTTTGCGATGGAAGTCGCCGAGAATCTCGGAGGGAGGGGCTTCGGGACGGAAGTGATCAGCGCCGACGCGTTGCAGGCGTATCGCGGCTTCGACATCGGCACCGCCAAGCCGGGGCCGCGAGCGCGGACCCGGGTGCGGCATCACCTGGTCGACGTGCTCGAACCGCACCAGGCCTTCTCGGCGGGGGAGTTCGCGCGCCGGGCGCGCTCCGCGGTGAAGGAGATCGAGGGGCGCGGACGTCTCCCGATCCTGGTGGGCGGCGGCGGCTTCTACCTTCGTGCGTTGTTCCAGGGTCTGGCGCCGGTGCCGCCGGTTCCGCCCGAGGTGCGGGCCGGTTTGCGGAGCGAGCTGCGATCCGGGGGCCTCGAGGTGTTGTTCGAGGAGCTGCGGGTCGTCGACCCGGAAAGCGCGGCGGCGCTATTCGCCGGCGACACGCAGCGCATTCTGAGGGCGCTGGAGGTGGTTCGTTTCACCGGCCGGACGCTCCCGAGCTGGCATCGCAGTGGCTCGGAACTGGCGCTCGACAGACGGGTGCTCAAGGTTGGATTGACCCTGCCGAGAGCCCTTCTGTACGATGCCATCGGGGCGCGGGCCGGACGCATGCTGGACCGTGGCTGGCTGGCCGAAGTGAAGCGCCTGCGGGAACGCGCGCGCGTTTCGGGCGGGCGTTCCTGGGTTGACTTGCCGGCGTGTCAAGCCATCGGCTACCGGCAATTCGCCGATCACCTTGATGGGAAGTTGACACTGGAGCAAGCCTTGGAGGAGACGATCCGCGCCACTCGCCGCTACGCCAAACGGCAGGAGACGTGGTTCCGCCGCGAGACGGACGTGCGCTGGGTCGACGCCTCGCGAATGGAATGTGTGGAGCGAGGTCTGCAGGGGATCGTCGAGGCTGTAGCCGGAACCCGAACGGACGCGGTGACGGAGTGAAGACGCTGCACGCCGCAGGTACCGTTCTGACCGTCCTCCTGGCTGCCTGCGCTGGTTCAACGTCGACGCCGGAGCCGCCGCAGCCGGAGGCCTCGTTCGACTATCGTGGCGGTCCGATCCTCCGTCCACCGCTCGAAGGCTTCAAGGAGAACATCCCCGAGCAGAGCCGCTACGAACTGGCCTCCGCGTGGGAGGCGCTTAGCCGAGGCGAGTTCGAAACGGCACGGAGCGGTGCGGAGACGCTGCTCGGAATCGATCCGACACTGCTGCCGGCGACCGTACTGCTGGCCCAGGCTCACTTGGCTGCCGGGGATCCGGAGCGGGCGCTCGAACTCCTCGCTGAGCCGTTGGCCGGCCGGCCCGAATACACCGCCGGACAACTCGTCTACGCGCGGGCGGCAGAACTCACCGGCGATGCCGTTGCCGCCTACGGCGCCTACCGCGACATAGCAGGCCTCGATGAGGAGGCTGCCGCCCGGGCCGCGGCCCTTCGCACCGGGGCGACAGCGGAACTCGGCGAACGGATCGGGGCGGCGCTTGACGCGGGCCGGCTGGCGGAAGCCGGCGCGGCGCTCGAGACACTGCGGACGTGGGCACCTGGCGACACGGCGACGGTCGATCTGCGGCGGCGTCTGGCACGCGCCCGCGGCGACGCGGAGGAGGAGTTGGAGGCGACCCGCGCTCTGATCGCGCGCGGCGACACGTCGTTGGAGTTGTTGGAGCGGCGGGCGGCGCTCGAAGTCGAGAGCGGTGACACCCGCGCCGGCCTCGATCTCTACGAGCGACTCGCGGAGCGCCATCCGGACAACGTGGAGATCGCGGCGGCTCTGGCAGTCGCTCGATTCACCTGGCGCACGAAGCTGCTGCCGCCCAGGGTGGAGCGGCTGCTCGATGCCTCGAGCCTGTTGCGCGGCGACTTCGCGGCGCTGACGTACTGGCTCGTGGCGGGCGTACGGACCGGTTCCGCCGGCAGGACGGTGATCGTCAGCGACATCGTGGAGCATCCTCAGCGCCGCGAGATCGCCCGGGTGCTGAACCTGGGGCTGATGGCGCCGGTCGATGCGGCGGTGCGCCGGTTCGCTCCCAACGACTACATGCGCCGGGGCCCGGCGCTGGCCACCCTGCTTCGCATGCCGGGCCGGATCGGCAGCGGCGCCGCCTGTGTCGGGGATGGCGGCGGTCCGGCGGCGGACGACACGGACGCCGTGTGCGAGGCGGCTCATCGTTGTCGCCTGATCTCCGAGCCCGCGGAATGCCGGCCCCAGGCGGCGATCTCGGGGCGCGAAGCGACCGAGGCGCTGCGCCGCACCCTCCATCTGATCCAGTAGACCGCGCCTCGCAGCCGCCGGCGCCGATCCAAAGAACATCCGGAGACCGTTCCCATGACCTCATCCGCTCCCCCCGCGCTGCCCGCTCTCGACCAGGAGCGCGCCATCGTTCTCGTGATCGACATGCAGGGCCGGCTCGTCGACCTGATGCATCGACCCCGGATGATCATCGACGGCACGGCCCGGCTGCTGCGGCTGGCGCGAATGTTCGACCTGCCGGTGATCGTGACCGAGCAGTACCCGCAAGGGCTGGGTTCGACGCGCGAGGAATTGGCGGCGGTGATCGAGGAAACGGATCCGGGCGGCAGCCGCACACGCAGGGTGGAGAAGGACTCCTTCGGCTGCTGCGGCGAGCCGGCGTTCGAGGAGGCCCTGGCGGCAGCGAGACCGGGCCTCGCTCCGGCGGATCAGCAGGTTGTCGTGGCGGGGATCGAGGCCCACATCTGCGTCGTGCAGACGGTGCTCGATCTCGTCTCGCGCGGTACGGACGTCCACGTGTGCTGGGACTGTGTGAGTTCGCGGGGCGAGGAGTACCGGCGCCACGCGCTCGAGCGGATGGGCGCGGCCGGCGCCCAGATCACGAACCACGAATCCGTTGCCTTCGAACTCGCGCGCGACAAGAACCATCCCCAGTTCAAGGGCGTCAACCGGTTGCTCCGCGAGGGCCAGATCGCTTGATCGTCTCGGTGCGGCCGATGGTCGTGGCAGCGGCGCTGGTCCTGGTGGCGGCGGCTCTGGCCGCTCAGCCGCCGACCCCGGAGTCGGGCGACGCAGAGGCCGCGGTAAGGGCGACTTTCGAGGCCTACCGCCAGGCGTTGATCGCCGGTGACGGCGAACGGGCGGCAGCTCTGGTCGACAGGGAGACGGGTGGCTACTACAGGGAGCTGAAGCGGCTGGTCCTGAACGGCGGTGAGGAGGAGGTGCGGCAGCGGACCTTTGTCGACCGCTTCCTGATCGTCGCCTTCCGGCACCAGTTCGACGCTGCGGAGTTGACCGCGATGGAACTGGCCGACGTGATCGTGCGGGCAATGGAGATCGGCTGGATCAACTCCGCGGCGATCGAGCAGCTCGCCGTGGGTGAGGTCCGGATCGAAGGCGACGAGGCCTATGCTGCGGCTCGGACGCGGGCGTCCATCGAGGACCCTGCGCTTGGCGGCGGCATCGACGAACTGGAGTACCGCTTCGTGAACGAGGGCGGGATGTGGAAGTTCCGGTTCAGCGCTCTCGTGTCGTCGATCGACGAGGTGATGCGCAACCTGGCCGAGCAGCTTGGCGCGGATGAGGACGACCTGATCTTCACCCTGGTCGAGTCCCTGACCGGAGTCGAAGTGCTGCCCGAGGTCTGGGACGCGGTCGAGCGCTGATCGGGCGCCGCCGCAGGCGCCCGGCTCTCGCCGGTGGACCGCCGAGCCCGCTTCGGGGGTGCGGTACGATCCCGCCGTGCCGATCCGGCGAACAGCGTTTCTGGTCGTTGCTGCCGCAGGCCTCGTGGCGGCCGCCGGCGCCGGCCTGCCGATCAGGGCCCCGGCGCCGGCGCCGAACCCTCAGATCGCCGGACCGGACGATCGACGCAACCCCCGCACCCGCTACCGGCGTTCCCTGCCTCCCCAGGCGATGAGGATGTTCGAGCGGTACTTGCCGCGGCCGGTCCATCCGGACGAAGTGCTGCGCGAGTTCTACTTCACCCGCCTCGCTTACAGCGGCATGCCCTACATGGGCGGAGGCAGTTGGTCGGTCGACTTCCCCAAGGCCGACCGCCAGTTCATGCTCGGTCTCAAGCGACTGCTCGACCAGTTGGACGCCTACGACTACGACAACGCGCTGGAGGCCACGGACCCGAAGCTGTCCCGCTTTCCCTTCCTCTACTCCGTGGAGGTCGGCCACATGATGCTGAGGCCGGATGAGCGCGACGCTCTGCGCCGGTACCTGCTGGCCGGCGGTTTCTGGGTCATCGACGATTTCTGGGGCAGTCGGGAGTGGGCGAACCTGGAGCGGGAACTCTCTCTCCTGCTGCCGGAGTATCCGATCGTCGAGATTCCGCTGGAGCACCCGATCTTCCACTGCTTCTACGACGTCGAGGAGATCCTCCAGGTGCCGAACGTGGGCCAGGGTCGGCACGGCGGACCGACGTGGGAGCAGGACGGCTACACCCCGCACGTAAGGGGCATTTTCGACGACCACGGTCGCCTGATGGTGGTGATCAACTGGAACACCGACCTGGGCGACGCCTGGGAGTGGGCGGAAGACGAGTGGTACCCGGTGCGGTTCTCACACTACGCGTACCAGATGGGAGTCAACTTCGTCGTCTACGCCATGTCGCACTGACGCCGCCGCGACACCACGTCTGCGTCTCTTCGTTCCTGTCCTCGTTCCTGATGACTGGCCTTTTCGAGTTCCTGTTCAAGTACCGGCCGTCTCTGTTCGACGAGGGCCGGTTCGCCCTCGCCGCTCCGGGCTGGATGCAGGTGGCGGCGCTGCTTGCCGGTGGCGCGCTCGTGTTCGCCGCCTTCACGTACCGGCGAATGCGTCCGGGTCCGAGCGGCGGCGCCGAGCGCTACCGCTGGCTGCCGCCGACGCTGCGCTCGCTGGCTACCTTTGTGCTGGTCCTGTGCCTGCTGCAACCGGCCCTGGTCCTGTCGACCGTGGTGCCGCAGGAGTCCTTCGTCGGCGTCCTGATCGACGACTCGGGCAGCATGGCGATGCCGGACGAGGACGCTGCCGGGGACGGCACCCGGGCCGGGGCGGTACGGGAGGCGCTCTCCGGGGCGCCGGGGTCGCTGCTGGAACTCCTCGGGCGGCGCTTCCAGGTCCGCCAACTTGCCTTCGGCCGCGGCGCCGAGCGGATCGAGTCCATCGATCAGCTCCGGTTCGCCCGCTCCGACAGCCGCATCGGCGAAGCCCTGAGCGCGGCCTCGGACGAACTGGCCGGATTGCCCCTGGCGGGCCTCGTCCTGCTCTCCGACGGCGCCGACTCCGCGCCGGCCGAGCTCGGCGACGCCCTGCTGGGGCTCAAGGCCGCCGGCACGCCGGTACACGCGATCGGCGTCGGGCGGCCGCGCCTGGAGAAGGACATCGAGGTGTCCCGTGTGGTCGCACCGCGGCGGGTGCTCGAAGGTTCAACCGTCGAGGTCGAGGTCACGCTGAGTCAGACCGGGTTCGGCGGCCGTAGCGTGAACCTCGAAGTCGAGGACGACGGGCGGCTCGTGAACGTGGCGCCGGTGACCTTTCCCCGCCGGAGCTCGGCGGTCACGGCCCGGGTGATGTTCGCGGCCAGCGCCGCGGGGGCGCGTGAGTTCCGTTTTCGGGTCGCCGGCCAGCCGGGGGAGGAACTGACGCTGAACAACGAGCGGGTCGCGCTGGTGGAAGTGACGAACAGGCAGGAGAAGATCTTCTTCTTCGAGGGCGAACCGCGACACGAGTCCAGGTTCCTGCGGCGGGCGGTCCAGTTCGACGAGAATCTCCAGCTCGTGTCCATGACGCGCCAGGCGGCGAACAAGTTCTACGGCATCAACTTCGATGAGGACACGAAGCGCTTCGACGGTTTTCCGACCCGCCGCGAGGATCTGTTCGAGTACCAGGGCGTCATTGTGGGCAGCATGGAGGCGAGCTTCTTCACCCACGACCAGATGCGGATGCTGGTCGACTTCGCCGCTCAGCGCGGCGGCGGCGTACTGCTGCTGGGTACCCACAGGTCGTTCTCGGAAGGGGGCTTCGCCGGTACGCCGATCGCCGAGCTGTCGCCGCTTGTCCTCTACGAACCGCCGGCGGGAGACGGCCGTCCTGAACTGATCTACGACCTGCAACTGGAGTTGACGCCCCAGGGACGCGCCCACCCCGCAATGCTTCTGCGCGACGACCGGACCGAGTCCAACGAGCTCTGGTCGACCTTGCCGCGGCTTTCCGCATACCAGCGGGCGACCGAACTGAAGGCCGGCGCCACGGCGCTGCTGAGGGCGGAGACTCCCATGGTGCGCGATCCGTTGATCGCCCTGGCGCATCAGCGGATCGGCCGCGGACGGGCGATCGCCTTCACGCCGCACGACTCCTGGCACTGGCAGATGAGCGCCGAGATCCCGCTCGAGGATCAGACTCACGAGCGGCTGTGGCGGCAGATGCTGCGCTGGCTGGTGTCCTACGTGCCGGACCGGGTCGAGGTCGAGACGGATCGCGACCGGTTCGAGCCCGGCAGCACGGTGACGTTGCGCGCCATGGTGCGCGATGCGGCGTTTCGGGAGGTGAATCGGGCCCAGGTCACGGCAGCAATCGAGATGCCGTCCGGCGACGAGGTCGAAGTGCCGCTCGATTGGTCGGTGGAGCGTGACGGCGAGTTCGTCGGCGCCTTCGTGGCCGGCGAGCGCGGTCACTACCGGGTCGAGGTCGACGCGCGGTCGGAGGGCGAACTGCTCGGTGTCGCGGCGTCGCGCTTTGCCGTCGACACCCTCAACGAGGAACTCTTCGGCGCCGCTCGCCGGAACTCGGTGCTGGGGAGGATCGCCCGCGAGACCGGCGGCCGTCAGTACGAGTTGGACGAGATGGCCAGTCTGGTCGAGGACCTCTCGGTCAGCCGCGAAGGCACCACCGTGCGTGAGGCGCGGGACCTCTGGGACATGCCGATCCTGTTCCTGCTGCTGGTCGTTCTCCTGGGCGGCGAATGGGCGGTTCGGCGCCGCCTGGGTTTGGCGTGAATTGCCGCAGGCGCACGGGACTGGTTCCGGCGGCGGCATTGGCGTGCTCGCTTGCCGTCGCCCCGCTCGCTGCGGAGAGCCACCTCCTGGTGGTGACCGGGATTGGCGGCGAGCAGGTCTACACCGAGCGTTTCCACGCCTGGGCGACGCGGGTGGTGGAGGCCGCGCTTGGGGCGGGCCTGAGCGAGGACAACGTGGTCTACCTCGGCGAACGTCCGGATCTCGATCCGGAGCGGATCCGGGCACGGTCCACGGGCGAGAACCTGCTCGCGGAGATCGAGGCGCTCAGCAAGCGGTCGAGCGCCGGCGACGATGTGTGGATCCTGCTCTTCGGGCACGGCAGCGGTTCGGCGGGTCCGCCGCGATTCAATTTGCCGGGGCGAGATCTCGTGGCCGACCAGTACGCCGCCGCGCTCGAGCCGCTCACGGACCGCCGCCTGGTGTTCATCAACGCGAGTTCCGCATCCGGCGGCTTCATCGCGCCGCTGGCGAAGGAGGGCCGGGTGGTGATCACCGCCACCAGGTCGGGCGCGCAGGGCAACGAGGCGCTGTTCGGCGGCTACATCGCGGAGGCCTTCGACGGCGCCGCGGGAGACCTGAACAAGGACGGGCGCACGTCCGCACTCGAGGCCTTCGAGTTCGCTCAGCGCGAGGTCGAGCGCTACTACCGGCAGGCAGGGCAGATCCGCACCGAACATGCGCTCCTTGAGGACGACGGCGACGGTGAGGGGAGCTTGGAACCGGCCGGCGTCGATGCCGGAGGGACGGTCGACGGAAGGCTTGCGAGTCTCGTTCTCCTCGGCGAGGAAGAGCTTCCTCAGGCACTGACGGAGGAGAGCCGGGAGCTCGCCCTGCGGCGCGGCGAGATCGAGCGCCGGATCGACGAACTCCGGCTGCAGCGGGAGACGCTCGACGAGGAGGTCTACCTCAGCGAACTCCAGGATCTGATGGTCGAACTGGCCCTGGTCGACCGGGAACTGGCGGCGGCTGGGGCGGAGGGCGGAGAAGACGGCGATTCCGGCGATGCGGACGGGGATCCGGACCGATGAGCGCCCGGCTCGATCCCGTCCGCCGGTGGATCGGACCGGTGGCCCTTGTTCTGGCGGTGGCCGCCTGGTCTCCCGCAGCCGCCGCGGCCCAGGACGAGCCGGTGTCGCTGGACGACATCGAGCAGTGGATCCTGACCGGCCGCTACGACGAAGCGGTGGAGCAGCTCGACGCGCGGGCCGACGAGGCGGGCGATCCCCGGGCGTTGAGGCTGCGCGTGGAGGCGTTGACGTCGACCGGCCGCTACGACGAGGCGGCCGCCGCGTTTGAGGGCGTCGACGCGCCGGCTCTCGGTCTCGGGGTGCTGCGGGGCAGGGTCGCGCTCCTTGGCGGCGAGCGGGAGGAGGCCAGGCGTTCCTTCGAAGAGGCTCAGGCCGCCCGGGGCCCTGACGCCCTGGTTGCTACGTTCGAACTCGCGCGGTTGGCCTGGGACCGGGGCGAGATCGATGAGGCGACTGAAGGATTCTACCGGATGATCGACGCCTACAACCTGGGCGCCGCCGACATGGCCGAGGAACTCGTGGCGGTGGGGCAGGCCTGCCAGTTGCTGGGGCGCGACGATCCGGAGTTGTTCAAGGACGCGCTGCGCGCCTACGACGAGGCGGTCGCGCTCGCACCGTCCTGGCCGGCGCCTCGAGTCCGGATCGGCGAGCTGTTCCTCGAGAAGTACGACAGCAGTCAGGCGCGTTCGTCGCTGAGCGACGTGCTGCGGGCGAACCCGCGCCATCCGGAGGCGCTGCTGGCGATGGCGCAAACGATGCGGTTCGACGGCGATCCACGGTCCCGGGAAGTCCTCGACGCCGCCCTCGATGTGAATCCGAACCTGGTGCCGGCGCGTGTGCACCAAGCCTGGCGCCGCCTGGGGGCGGAGCAGTTCGGAGAGGCCCGGGAGGAGGCCGAGAAGGCGCTTGAGGTCGATCCGGGTTCGCTCACGGCCCGGACCCTGCTGGCGGCGGCAGCGTTCCTCGAGGGGCGCGGCGAGGACTTCGCGCGTCTCCGCGACGGCGTGCTGGCCGACAACCCCCGCTACGCCGATCTGTTCAACGACCTGGCCGATGCCAGCGTCGACAACCGGCTCTACCCGCAGGCGCGCGACTTCGCCGCCGAGGCCGTGCGCATCGATCCAAAGTCCTGGCGCGGTTACGGGGTGCTGGGCATGAACCAGCTTCGGCTGGGCGATATCGAGGCAGGACGGGCCTCTCTTGAGACCTCCTTCGCGGGCGACCCCTACAACGTCTGGACCAAGAACACGCTCGACCTGCTCGACACGTTCGGCGACTACCGGAAGGTCGAGAGCGAGCACTTCGAGTTCCACATCCACGATCGCGAAGCCGACCTGCTGGCCCCCTACATGGTCGAGCTGGCCGAGGAGGCCTGGGCGACGCTCTCCGAGCGCTACCGCTTCGAGCCCCCGGCAAAGGTCAGGGTGGAGGTCTATCCGTCGCACGCCGACTTCTCGGTTCGCACCGTCGGGCTGGCCGGGCTCGGCGCGCTCGGCGTGTGCTTCGGGCCGGTACTCGCGCTCGACTCGCCGTCGGCGCGTCAGGTCGGCCACTTCAACTGGGGCGGCACCCTCTGGCACGAGATCGCCCACACGTTCACCCTGCTCGTCACCGACGCGAAGATTCCGCGCTGGTTGACCGAAGGTCTGTCCGTGTTCGAGGAACGGCGGGCGCGGCCGGGTTGGGGAGACGACGTGCAGGTGCGTTTCCTCACCGCGCTGCGGGACGACGAGTTGCTCAGCATCGCCGAGATCAACGACGGCTTCGTGCGGCCCAAGTTTCCGAACCAGATCCTTCTGTCCTACTTCCAGGCCTCCCTGATCTGCGACTGGATCGAGCAGAACCATGGCTTTGACGCGATTCTCACGATGCTCGCGGGCTATCGCGACGGCAGGAGCACGGAGGAGGTGTTCGAGGAGGCGATGTCCCTCGCTCTCGAGGACTTCGACGAACGGTTTTTCGGCCATCTCCGCGCGCGCTTCGGCTCTGCCGTGGCGTCGCTCGGCGATGCGCCGGCCAGCTCCGGTGAAGAGGAGCAGGAATCGGGCGAGGGCGGACCGTCCCGCGCCCCGACGCGGAACCCGTTCGAGCACCGCGAGCCGAATCTCGAGCAGTTGGCGCTGGCGGCGAGGGAAAACCCGGACGATTTCAGAATCCAGATGACGTACGGCTACGCCCTGTTCCGGGAGGAGCGCTTCGCCGAGGCGGAGGCGCCGCTGTTGCGAGGTCGCAACCTGTTCCCGGAGTACGTCGGCGCCGGAAACGCCTACACTCTGCTGGCCGAAATCTACCGGCACCAGGAACGCGAGGAGGAGGCGATCGAGGCGCTCATGACGCTGGTGGCAACCAACGAGATGGCCTGGGATGAGCACCTGGCTCTTGCCGAGCTGCTCGCCGGCGCCGGCCGCGAGGAGGAGCAGGCCGAGATCCTGGAGCGGGCGCTCTACATCTCGCCCTACGATCTCGACGTGCATCGCCGTCTCGCCGAACTAGCCACCGCTTCTGAGCGTTTCGGTCTCGCCGTGCGCGAACGCGCGGCCCTGGTCGCTCTCGATCCGCCCGATCGCGCGGTCGCGCTGTACGAACTGGCGCTGGCGCAACGGGACGCCGGTCAGCCCGAACGCGCGCGCCGGAGCGTGCTGCGGGCGCTCGAGGTGGCGCCCGGGTACGACCCGGCGCAGGAACTTCTGCTCGACCTGGTGGGGAAGGACGCTCGGCCGGATGCGGGCGAGACGCCCGCGTTCCCAGGGGGGAAGGGCTCGTGATCCTGTTGCGGAGCAGGCGCCCCGTAGTGGCGGGTCTTGTCGCGCTCGCCGTGCTGGCCGGCGCCCTGTTCGCCCGCGACGACTTCTGGCGGGCGCCCAAGGTGGAGACGCCGTCGTTCCCCTACTCGGGCGGATTCACCTTCGCCCGCATCAAGTTCGAGCCGACCCGCTGGGGCGGCGGCCCGTTCATGTGGGGCCTGGATCTGAAGTGGAACCACGACTATCCGGACGCCGAACGGAACTTCACCCGGATCGTCGAGGAAATGACCCACATCGATGTCTTCACGGGCGGCGGCAACGTGCTCGAGTTGACCGATTCGCGGCTCTTCGAGCATCCCTGGGCCTATCTCTGCGAACCGGGGTTCTGGAACCCGACCGAGCAGGAATTGGCCAACCTTCGGTCGTACCTGTTCAAGGGTGGCTTCCTGGTCATCGACGACTTCTTCGACGTGCGCGGCTATCCGCTGCAGTGGGAGAACTTCGAGCGTCAGATGGGGCGGCTTCTGCCTGGCTACGAGTTGGTTCCGATGACGATCGACCACCCGGTCTTCCGGGCCTTTTTCCGTCTCGAGAACCTCGATTTCGACCTCGACATGCCGAACGTTTACCCGGTCCACGGCAAGATCTACGGCGTCTTCGAGGACAACGACCCGACCCGCCGGCTGATGGTCGCCATCAACTACAACATGGACATCGGCGACTTCTGGGAGTGGTCGGAGTACGCCATCTACCCGGTGGACGTGACCCAGAAGGGCTTCAAGCTGGGCGTCAACTACCTGATCTACGGCATGACTCACTAAGGCGTCCCCGGACTCCGACGGAGCCTGCCAATACCCCCGAACGATGGAGAACTCGATGAACGACACCCAGGACCAAACGGCCGGCGACGCAGCGAGAGCCCAGGGCTTGACCAGCGAGAGCGACGTTGAACTGGCGGCGCGGTTGGCGACGGGCAGGGAGCAGATTCTGACTCAGCTCGCCAAGCAGATCGTCGGCCAGGAGGACGTGCTGGGGCAGGTGCTGATGACCCTGTTCGTGGGCGGCAACAGCATTCTGACCGGCGTTCCGGGCCTGGCGAAGACGCTGATCGTCCAGACCGTGGCGGAGATACTGGACCTCAAGTTCAGCCGCATCCAGTTCACGCCCGACCTGATGCCGAGCGACATTACCGGCACGGACATCATCCAGGAGGACCACGACACGGGCAGGCGGGAGATGGTCTTCATGCGGGGGCCGATCTTCGCCCAGATCGTGCTCGCGGATGAGATCAACCGGACGCCGCCCAAGACGCAGGCGGCGCTGCTCGAGGCGATGCAGGAGCACCGGGTCACGGTGCAGGGCCGGACCTACGACCTGGAACAACCGTTCTTCGTCTTCGCCACCCAGAACCCGATCGAACTCGAGGGCACCTACCCGCTGCCGGAGGCCCAGCTCGACCGCTTCATGTTCAACATCGTCATCGACCATCTGGCCGAGGACGAGGAGATGGAGATCGTCGACGTGACGACCACGGTGCGGGAGTTCACGCTGGAGACCCACGTGACTGGCGCCGATCTGCGTGCGTTCCACCGCCTGGTCCGGCGGGTGCCGATCGCCGATCCGATTCTCCGCTACGCCGTCCACCTGGTCCGCATGACGCGGCCCGGCAACCCCGAGGCGCCCGACTTCGTGAACAAGTGGGTCCAGTACGGCGCGAGTGTGCGCGCGGCCCAGTTCATGGTTCTCGGCGCCAAGGCGAAGGCGTTGATGGATGGCCGCTACCACGTCGCGCACGAGGACGTCCGGTCCCTGGCCGCGCCGGTCATGCGGCACCGCATCCTGACCAACTTCCACGCCGAGTCGGAGCGGGTCACGACCGACGAGATCGTCTCCCGTCTGCTTGAACTGGCGCCGGTGACGGCGAGCGGCATGAAGTGAAAGGCAAGGGCGGGGAAGTGGTGCTGAAGTCCGAGATCGCGGGTCAGAAGACCCGCGTCACACTCGCGCCGGTGACGGCGAGCGGGATGAGCTGACGGACGGTGACGGCGTGAGCTACGGCAGGTTCGTCGATACCGAGACGCTGAGTCGCATCAGCAGCCTGGACCTGCTCGCCAGGGCGGTGGTCGAGGGCTTCGTCAGCGGTCTGCACCGCTCGCCGTTCCTGGGGCGTTCGATGGACTTCGCCGAGTACCGCGCCTACCAGCCCGGCGACGACATCCGCCGCGTCGACTGGAAGCTCTTCTGCCGCACGGACCGGTTCTACGTCAAGGAGTTCGAGGCGGACACGAACACCAACCTGACCATCGCACTCGACGTCTCCCGCTCGATGGACTTCGGTACCGGGGCGCTGACCAAGCTGGACTACGGGCGTTACCTCGCCGCGTGCCTTGGCTACTTCGCGTCCAAGCAGAAGGACCGCATCGGCCTGGTGACCTTCGACAGCTCGATCGTCGACTTCGTTCCCCCGGCGGCCAAGCACCTCCAGGTCGTCCTGCACACGATCGACCGCATCGAGCCGGGCGGGGGAGGCAGCCTGCGCGAACCGCTGCTCGAAGTCGTGGATTCGGTGCGCCGGCGGAGCATGGTGGTCCTCATCTCGGACTTCTACGAGGATCTCGAGACGGTGATCAAGGCGGCCGCGGGGTTCCGGCACAAGGGCAACGACGTCATCCTCTTCCACCTTCTCGATCCGGCGGAACTCCGCTTCGACTTCGAGGGCGAACTGGACCTGCGTGACCTGGAGACGGGTACGCGGCAGGCGGTGATGCCGGACGTGCTGCGAGACCAGTACCTGGACCTGATTCGCGAGCACACACAGACCCTCGACCGGTCACTGGTCGAGGCCGGCATCGACTACACGCTGGTCGACACATCGCAGCCCCTGGACGCGGCGCTGTACAGCTACCTGTCGGCGCGCCTGTACGCGATGAGGGCGAGGTAGGGAACCATGGGTCTGCTGGCGCCCCTCTTCCTGATCGGCCTGGCCGCGGTCGCGGTGCCGGTGATCATCCACATGCGCTTGCGTCACCGCAGTCAGGTGGTCGCGTTCCCGTCCCTGATGTTCATCTCCAGGGCGCCGTATCGCTCCGTTCGCCGGCGCCGTCTGCGCGATCTTCTGCTTCTGGCGCTGCGCTGCCTGGCGCTGGCGCTCCTGGCTGTGGCCTTTGCGCGGCCTCTGTTTCAGGGCGACGGAGCGGCCAACGCCGCCGCCGCCAACCGGCTGACCGTCGTGTTGCTGGACAACTCGTTCAGTATGGGCTTCGGAGAGAGGTGGCAGCGTGCTGTGACGGCGGCGGCTAGGGAGTTTGACGGGCTGGGTACGGGAGATCGCGGCGCCTTGATCGTCTACTCGGATCAGGCGGAGATGGTGAGTGCGCCGACGTCCGACGGATCTTTACTGGCGACGCTGGCGAGGGAGGCGGAAATCGGCCCCCGCGCCACGTCCCTGCTGCCCGCGATTCAGGTGGCCCGTGGGGTGCTCGCGGACGCGGGAAGCCTCGCCGTGAGGGAACTGGTGATCGTCAGCGACTTCCAGCGTTCGTCCTGGGCGCCCGACAACGCGGCGTCGTTGCCCCAGGGCGTCGAACTGCGTCTGGTCGATGTCCGTTCGGATACGGAGGACCGGGGCAATGCCGCCGTCACCGACGTGGTGCTCGATCACTCTCGCGTGTCTTCCTCCGAATCCGGAGGGGGCGACCGGGAACGGGTGGGCATCGCGGCGCGCGTCAGCTACCAGGGTGTCGGTGGAGCAGCCGAGGAGGATGAAGCGGTCGGGACCCTGCAGGCCAAAGTCGATCTGCTCTTCGACGGAGAGGTCATCCAGACCCGGGCTGTGGAGCTGCCGCTCGACTCGTCGACGATGGTGGGTTTCGCGCCCGAGGTCCTGGAGCGGGAACGCACCACACGGGGCACGGTGCGGCTCCGCGAGGACGCTCTGGATACCGACAACGAGTTCCACTTTGTGCTGTCTCCCGCGCACGAAGTCGGTGTGCTGGTCATCGAGCCCGGCGGTGACCGGCGCCGCGGGCGCTACCTCGAGGAGGCGTTGTCGCTCGGCCGCCGTCCGTTCCTGAGGGTGAACAGAGTCCAGGCTTCCGGTGTTGAGCCGACGATGCTGGAAGGCAAGTCCGTCCTCGTGATCAACGACGCGGCGCAGCAGCTTTCCTCCGCGGCCGTCGCGGCGGTCGTCCGCTTCGTCCGCGAAGGTGGCGGCCTGTTGCTCGGAGTCGAGCGCGGCCTGAACTCGACTTCGGCTCTGCTCGGGGAGTTCGGGGTCGAAAGCTCGCAGCAGGTGGACCGGCTGTCCGGCACTCCGGGTTCTCTGGCCTGGTTCGACACCGGCCACCCGGTCTTCGACGTCTTCGCCGCGGCGCGGAGCGGCGACTTTTCATCGGCGTCGTTCTTCCGCTACCACCGGCTGGAGATACCCGAAGGTGCGGTCGCGATCGCCCTCTTCGACGACGGCTCGCCGGCTCTGCTCGACTTGATGCCCGCGGTGTCGGAGGACGGGGGCTCCAATGCCGTCGACCGCAAGGGCGGGCGCGTCCTGGTGCTGCCCACGTCGTTCGATACGTTCTGGAACACCCTGCCTGTCCAGGCGGTGTTCCTTCCCTTCGTGCATCGTTCGGTGCAGTACCTGGCCGGTTACTCGTTGCCCCGTTCGTGGTACCGCGTCGGCGAGGTCGCCTCGGTCGAGTTGCCCGGGCCGGCGGGAGGCGAGGGTGACGGGTACATCTCGGTCGCTCCGTCCGGCAAGGAGCGCCGCCTCGGCACCGGTAGCGGTGATCTCCTGCTTGACGTGGAAGAGCCGGGCTTCTACGACTTCCGGGAAGTGAGGGCCGAGGTCACCGCCGAGCGTCTGACCCTCGCAGCCAACGTGCCGGTGTTGGAGTCGGACCTGGGTGCGCTTGATCTCGACGAGTTCATGTCCCGGATCAGACCGGAACCGGCTGCAGACGCAGAGGCCGACCTGGGGAGCGCGGTGACGGCCGAGGAACGGGAGCGGCGGCAGCGTCTGTGGTGGTATCTGATCGCCGTGGCGGCGGCGGTTCTGGCGGCGGAGGGCCTGTTCGGTAACCGTCGGCGGGCCGCGGCGGCGCCGATCGTGACAGCATGGGGTCCCACCGGCGAGGAGACGTGATGGCAGCCAGCTTCGATCCCATCTACGACCCGACCTACGGCGAACTGATGAGCGTCATCCGGCGCGTGCGCGCGCGCTGGCGCGTGAAGGTGGCCTTGCGCGGCCTCGTCATGCTGGCGGTGGCCGGATTCGTCGCCTTTGCGATGTCGGTGTGGGGCATGGACTACTTCCTCTACAACGAGGGGGCGGTCCAGGTCTTCCGCTGGCTGACCTATGTGGCCCTGATCGCGCTTGCCGTCCGGCTGCTGGTGGCGCCCCTGGTTCAGCGGGTGTCCAAGCAGCAGGTGGCTCTCTACGTCGAAGAGCACGAGCCGACGCTCAAGGCCTCGGTCCTGAGCGCGGTCGAACTCGGACCGGTGCAGCAGGGCTCGCCCCGCGATACGGAGCGCGTATCGCCCGAACTCCAGCGGCGGGTTCTGGAAGAAGCGATCGAGCGCTGCCAGAACAGCAGCTTTGCCTCCCGGATCGAGCGCGGATCGCTGCGCCGCTTCTCGGCCGCCCTGGCGGGAGTGGCGGGCGCCGGGATGGCCGCGGTCCTGCTCAGCCCCGCCTTCCTGCAACACGGCGCCATGCTGCTGTTCGCGCCCTGGCGGGCGGCTGCGGCGGACAATCCCTACCAATTGCGGGTGGGGCCGGGCAACGTGACCGTGGCGCGTGGATCGGACCAGTTGATCAACGCGGCCGTCCTGGGTTTCGATCCGGACCGCGTCGAAGTCGGGCGCCGGCCACTGGATGCGAGCGGAAACGCGCAGGGCGACTGGCAGCAGTGGCCCATGAACCGCGTCGACCGCGAGGTCGATGTCGACGCCGATCTTATGATCGGCGAGGTGAGGGCCACCCACGACTTCATTGCCGTGAACCTGCGCGCGGACACGGACTACTACGTCGACGCGTCCGGCGTGCGCTCGCCGATCTACCGCATCCGGGTCAAGGATCTGCCCTACGTGGAGCAGATCGACCTGGAGTACAGGTTCCCCGAGTACAGCGGTCTGTCCGACCGGACGGTCGAGGACGGCGGAGACATCGCCGTGCTCGAGGGCACGGAGGTCCTGTTCAGCATCCTGCCGATCTTCCAAGTGCCGGAAGGACGGCTCCTGATCGAGGACGAGGCGCCGATCGAGCTCAGTGCCGGAGGCGGAAGACTGTCGGCCGCCTACACGATCAGCGGCAACACGTACTACCGCATCGAGCTGATGGACGGCGAGGGCCGGTGGCACCGGGCTTCGGCGGAATACATGATCACCGCACTCGAGGATCAGCCGCCGATCGTCCGTTTCACCAGTCCCGGCCGGGACATTCAGGTGACGCTGGTCGATGAAGTGTTCGCCCAGGTGGAAGCCGAGGACGACTACGGTGTGAGTCGTCTGGTCATCCGCTACACGGTGAACGGCGGCGAGGAGACCGCGCTGAAACTCGTGGACAGCCGGTCGTCGATGAAGAAGGTCAGCGCCGGGCATACGCTCTTTCTGGAGGAGATGGATCTCGAGATCGGGGATTCGATCTCCTACTACGCGGAGGCCTGGGATCGCGGGCGCTCGAAGCCTGTGATCAGCGACATCTACTTCCTGGAGATCAGGCCCTTCGATCGGAACTACAAGCAGGCCGAGCAGGGCGGCGGTGGCGGCATGGGTGGCGATGGCGGTTTCGACAACACGCTGTCCGTGCAGCAGAAGATGATCATCTCAGCCACCTTCCGGCTGGTCAGGGACGCGGACGAGTACTCCCGCAAGGAAATGTCCGAGAACCTGACCACGATCGCCCTGATGCAGGGACGGCTGCGGGAGCAGGTGGGCTCGCTGATCACGCGGATGGGCAACCGCGGCCAGCAGTTGCTCGAGGACGAGGAGTTCTCCCAGATCATCGAGTTCCTTCAGCAGGCCGGCACAGAGATGGCGGTCGCCCAAGGGGAACTCGAGGCGGAGCGGCCCGACGAGGCGATGCCGGTGGAGAAGCAGGCCCTGGCCTCGCTGCAGCGAGCGGAATCGGCGTTCCGCGAACTGACGGTTTCGTTCCAGCAGGGCGGCGGCGGTGGCGGCGGCGGCAACCAGCAGCTATCGGAGGACCTCGCCGATCTGTTCGAGCTGGAGCTCGACAAGCTGCGTAACCAGTACGAGACGGTGCAGCGCGGCGAAGCCGAGCAGGCCCAGGGCGAGATCGACGAACTGATGCAGAAGCTGCGCGAGCTGGCCCGCCGTCAGCAGCGCGAGAACGAACGCCAGAACCGGCTGCGCGGTCGCCAGCAGCAGGGAGGCGGCGGCGGTGGCAGTCAGCAGCAACTGATCGACGAGACCGAGGAGTTGGCGCGGCGGCTGGAACGGTTGGCGCGCGAGCAGCAGCGTTCGGAACTCCAGCAGACGACCCAGGCATTGCAGGAGGCGGTGGAGCAGATGAAGCGCTCACAGGCCGGCGCCTCCGGTTCCCAATCGAGTGCCGGCGCCCAGGGCATTGCGGCCCTGGACAAGTTGCGCGACGCGCGCCGCCTGCTGGACCGCAACCGCCGCCAGCAGCTCGGCCGGGACATGGAGGAACTGCAGCAGCGCGCCGAGCGCGTATCGCAGATGCAGAGCCGGATCGAGGAGCAGGTGGAAGAGCTGGCGGGTCAGGAGGGCGAAGACGGCCGGCGACGGAGCGATCTCACGGCGCGGGAACGTGCGGCACTGATCGAGCGGATCATGGAGCGCAAGGATCGCCTGACCGATGAGGTGGGCGGCCTGGAAGCCCAGCTCAACCGGATGACGAGAAGCGCCCGCGACGAGCAGCCGGAAGCGGCGCGCAAGCTCCAGGCGTCGGCGGAGGTGATTCGGGACGAGCAGTTGAAGGAGAAGATCCGCTACTCGAAGGGTGTGCTGGCCGGCCGTGACGCGGAGTTCGCGCGCCTGTTCGAGGGTCAGATCCGCCAAGACATCGACGAGGTGACCGAGCGAATCGCCGAAGCACGGGAGAGCGTCGGTGAAGGGGGAGGCGGTCGCCAGGACCGGATGCTCGAGCAGACCCGCGATCTGGTCGAAAACCTGTCTTCATTCGAGGCGCGTCTGCGTGACCGGGCCGAGGCCGGCGCCAGGCTCGGCCGGCGTCCCGGCCAGCGGGGCGAAGAGGAGGGCCGGCAGCAGGGTGGCCGGCAGCAGGGCGGCGAGCAGCCGGGTGGCGACCAACAAGGCGGTCAGCAGCAGGGCGGCCAGCAGCAGGGCGGCAACCAAGAGGGTGGCCAACCGGGCGAGGCTTCGGAGCGCGGTGGCGCTCGCAACCAGCAAGGCGGCGCCGGGGACTGGGGTCGTCCCAACCAGTATGGATCGAGTTCCGGCGGCTACTACCAGCCCGGCATCTTCACCGCCGAGGACCTGCGCCAGTTCGATCGCGAGTTGCAGCGGCGGCAGCAGGACCTCGAGGCCCTGAGAGGCGAGCTCCGGCGCGAACGGATGGACACCTCCGATCTGGATCAGGTCCTGCGCCGGATGGGCGATCTGAACCTGCTCGGGCTCAACCGGGATCCCCTCGCCCTCGAGTCCCTCCGCCGCGACATCGTCGAAGGCCTCCGGCAGTTCGAGTACCGCCTGTGGCGCGACCTGCGCGGCGCCGACACCGAACGCGTCTACCTCGGCAACTCCGACCAGGTCCCGGCCGGCTACCGCGAACTCGTCGACGAGTACTTCCGCAAGCTCGCCAACGAGAGCTAGCGCCTGCGGCGGAGCCGTGGACTGGAGTCGGGCTCACCCGCCCTACGCCGTTGCTCGCCGCTCGCTCAGCTCCCCGTCGGGATGTCGCTGTACGGCACGTCGCGGTCGACGCGGATCTCGCCGGGGAGGCCGAGGACGCGTTCGGCGATGATGTTGCGCAGGATCTCGTCGGTTCCGCCGGCGATGCGGAGGCCGGGGGAGTAGAGGTAGGACTGCTGGAAAAGGGCGGAGGCCGGCATCAGGGAGGGGTCGGTGATCACACCGCCCATGTCCATCAGGTCGGCGCCGAAGGAGGACACGTCTTGCAGCTTCGAGGCGGAGACGAGCTTGCCGATCGAGTTCTCAGGGCCGGGGATGCGGCCCTGGGACAGGGCGGTCAACGTGCGCGCCTTGGTGTGCTTCATGCCCATCGACTCGACGTACCAGTCGGCGATCCTCTCGCGCACGGCGGAGTCATCGATGGCCGGCCGGCCGTCGAGCAGGCAGTTCGCGGCCAGCTTCATCACCTCGCGGAAGTCCGGCGGCGGTGCATCGCCGACCGCCAGGCGTTCGTTCATCAGCGTCGCGATGGCGACCTGCCAGCCCTCGCCGATCGCGCCGAGCCGCTGGCTGTCCGGCACGCGGACGTTGGTGAAGAAAACCTCGTTGAAGTTGCAACCGCCGTTGATCTGCCTGATCGGCTTGACGTCAATTCCGGGCGACTTCATGTCGATGAAGAAGAACGTCAGGCCCTTGTGCTTGGGCAGGGACGAGTCGTGACGGGCGACCAGGATGCCGTAGTCGGAGTAGTGGGCGCCCGAGGTCCAGACCTTCTGGCCGTTGACGACCCAGTCGTCGCCGTCGCGGTGGCAGCGGGTCCGTAGCCCGGCGACATCGGAGCCGGCCGCCGGCTCGGAGAACAACTGGCACCAGACCTCCTGGCCGCGGATCATGGGCGGGATGTAGCGCGCCTGCTGCTCCTCGGTGGCGTACTTCGCCATGATCGGGCCGCACATGCCGAGCCCGATGCCGAAGAAGCCGGTCGGAACGTCGAACTGGGCCTCCTCCTGGTCGTAGATGATCGTCTCGACTATCGGCCGGCCCTGGCCGCCGTGCCCGCTCGGCCAGTGGCGGCAGGCGTAACCGGCCTCGGCCTTCTTGTTCTGCCATTTCTTGGCGAGGATGAGCCCTTCCTCGGCGTCCAGCCTGCGGCTGACGCTGGGGCGGTCCTTGCGCGGCGCCGCGTTGGCGCTGAGCCAGGCGAGCACCTCGGCGCGGTATGCGGCCTGTTCGGGGGTGTCGTTGAAGTCCATCAGGCGGCCTCCCTTTCCAGACTGGAGATCAACCGGTCCTTCCATACCCGTTCACTGCCGATGCTGAGCGCCAGCAGCTTGGCGCGGCGGTAGAAGAGATGGCAGTCCGACTCCCAGGTGAAGCCGATGCCGCCGTGGGTCTGAATGTTCTCCTTTGAGGCGAAGTGGAAGGCCTGGATCGCCGCCACTCGGGCCGCTGCCGCCGCCACCGGCAGCTCGGGGGCGTCGGTCGACAGCGCCCAGGCGCCGTAGTAGCAGTTCGCCCGCGCCAGTTCGTTCTTGATGTAGATGTCGGCGAGCTTGTGCTTGATCGCCTGGAAGGATCCGATCGGCCGGCCGAAGGCGTAGCGGCCCTTGGCGTAGCCGATCGCCATCTCGAGACAGGCGTCGGCGCCGCCGAGCTGCTCCATGGCGAAGAGCACCGCGGCGCGATCGAACACCCGATCCTTGATCGCCCAGCCCTGACCGGACTCGCCCAGGAGTTCGGCCTCGGCGCCGTCGAAGGTGATCCGGGCGTTGGAACGTGAAGGATCGAGCGTGTCCACCTGCCGGCGGGACACGCCGTCGCCGGCGAGATCGACGACGGCCAGTGACGTGCCGCCGCCGTCCCTGGCGACGACGACGCAGAAGTCGGCCACATCGCCTTCGGGCACAGGCATCTTCGTGCCGCTCAGACGGCCGTCCTCGAGCGTCGCCTGCAGGTTCGTTTCCGTGGCCTGACCCGGTCCCTCGGAGAGCGCGAACGTACCGATCGCCTCACCGGCGGCCAGCTTGGGGAGCAGTCTGTGCTTCTGGTCCTCCGAACCCGCCAGGAGCACCGCCTCGGTGGCCAGGTAGACGGAGGAAGAGAAGGGCACCGGTGCGATGGCCCGGCCGAGTTCCTCGGCGACGACGCAGAGCTCAAGGTAGCCGAAGCCGATGCCGCCGTACTCCTCGGGAATCGCAATCCCGGGTGACTCGTTGGCGCAGATCTGCTGCCAGAGATCGCGCGCGAAGGGCTCGTCCGCGTTCTCCAGCACGCGCCGGGGAACGGTGGTGTCGCAGGCCGCGCGGAGGAAGCCGCGCGTCTGCTGCTTCAATGCCTTCTGGGCATCCGAGAAGTCGAAGTTCATTGCTGCTCCTGAGCGTCTGTCCTGGAACGAGAGGTTCTGTTTTGGAACGCGGAGTGTAACAGTCGAAAGACGCTCGTTAGACCTCGTAGGTGCGGCCTTCAACCAGGGCCTCGATCTCCAGATCGTCCCGCGCCAGCATGTCGTCACCGAGGTGGGTGAGGAGCATCCGCCGGCAGCCGAACCGGCGCCTCTGGGCGAGCAGTTCGCGGTAGTTCAGATGGTTCGGGATCTGCCGGTCGTAGGAGTTGCACTCGCAGATGAAGAGGTCGGCGCCGGCGGCGGCATCGACCAGCACCTCGGTCCACTCGGTGTCGCCGGAGAAGACCAGCACGCGGCCTGCGTGCTCGATCCGCAGCGCGTAGCTCGGGGCTCCGGACGGGTGGACGACCTCGAATGCGGTCACCGCGAGCCCGTTGACTTCGGCCGAGCGCCGCTCGTGGAGTTCGACGATCTCCAGTTCGAATGCCAGGCCGCGCGTCGTTGAGCCGGGGTAAAGCGCTTCCTGAGCCTCCTTGAGCCGCGCAGCCAGTCCGGGCGGGCCGGCCAGCGTCAGGGGCTCGGTGCGGCGGGCGCGGTAGTGGGCGTCCGACAGGAGGAAGGGCAGGCCGCCGAAGTGGTCGCCGTGCAGGTGGGTGATCAGAATGGTGCGGATCGTCGCCGGCTCGATGCCCCTGCCCTTCATCGCGGAAAGCGAGGTTGCCCCGCAGTCGAGCAGGGTCGGCGGCAGGGTCCCGTCACGCGCCTCGCCCCGGAGCAGGAAGCAGGTGTGCAGCCGGCCGCCGCTGCTGAACGCGTCGCCGCAGCCGAGAACCTGGAGTTGGAGCGTCACGGACCGCCGGCTCTCAGTCCGCCGGCGACTTGTAGACAGTTCCCGCCTTCATCACGAAGCGGACATCCTGGAGCTGGGTCACGTCGGCTATCGGGTCGCCCTCCACCGCGATCAGATCGGCGGCCTTGCCGGCCGCGATCGAGCCGGTCTCTTCCCAGATGCCAAGCAGCTTCGCGTTGACTGCCGTCGCCGACTGGATCGCCGTCATCGGCGCCATGCCGCCTTCGACCATGAGCAGGAACTCGCGCGCGTTGCTGCCGTGGGGGCAGACGCCGCAGTCCGTGCCGAAGGCGATCGGCACCCCGGCGCGGTGCGCCTTGGCGAACGTGTCCTGGATGACGGGTCCGATCGCCGCCGCCTTGGGACGGATGACTTCGGGGAAATAGCCGGGGATCGCCGCCTTCTCGGCCACGAAGTTGCCGGCCGAGATCGTGGGCACGAAGTAGGCGCCGTGCTCCTTCATCAACTCGAAGGCCTCTTCGTCCATGTAGGTGCCGTGCTCGATCGTCGTCACGCCGGCCCGGATGGCGCGCTTCATGCCCTCCGCGCCGTGAGCATGGGCCGCGACCATGAAGCCGTAGTCCTTCGCGGTGTCGACGATGGCCCGGATCTCCTCCTCGGTGAACTGAGGGTTCTGGCCGCTCTTTGCCAGACTCAGAACGCCCCCGGTGGCGGTGATCTTGATCAGGTCGGCGCCTTCCTTGTAACGCTGCCGGACCGCCTTGCGGGCATCCTCGATGCCGTTCACGATGCCCTGCTTCGGGCCGGGGTCGCCCTGCAGGTCGGCCCGCATGCCGTTGGTCCGATCGGCGTGGCCGCCGGTCGTGGCGAGCGAGGTCGTGGCGGCGAAGATCCGCGGACCGGGCATCTCGCCTTGGTTGATCGCGTTGCGGACCGCGAGGATCGCGGTCGCCTCGCCACCCAGATCGCGGACGGTCGTGAAGCCGGCGAGGAGCGTTCTCTCGGCGTAGATCAGGGCCTTGACGGTCACGTCAGCCGGGTTCGCCTGGAAGCGCTCCAGGTAGGAAGCGGCGCCCGCCTGCTGGGACGTCAGGTGGACGTGCATGTCCATCAGGCCGGGCAGGACGGTGTGCCCGGAGAGGTCGATCAGGGTGTCGCCGTCTTCGGGGTCGACCAAGCCTTCCTCGACCGCGGCGATCGTTTCGCCCTCGACCAGGATCGTGCGCTGGCCCAGGACCTCGCCGGCTTCTACATCGACCAGGGCGCCGGCGTGGATGACGGTGCGGCCCTCGGCGGCGAGGCCGCTGGACGGCCCGAGCAGCAGGAGGGCGGCCAGAAAGAGGAACGTGGCTACGCGAAGGAGAAAGAGTCGGTTGTTCATCGTCGGCAAGCTCCTGGAGTTGAGTCGAACGGGCGCCGGGACTGTAGCGCAGGGCCGGTCCGCACTATTGCCGGCGGGACGGCGCCGCTCCGCTTTCAGCGGGCGTTTTCACGCCGGGCGGACGTTGAGGAACCCAAGCGGCTGATGGCCCAGGTCAGGACGAAGCCGGCGCCGGCGATTCCCAGGGCGGCGCCGCCCTGGAACGGGGTGGGTGCGAAGCCCTCGAAGGGCCAGAGCCCGACGACCGCGCCCAGGAGAAGCCCAAGGAGCACGCCCAGCGTCGCCTGCCGGAATCGGTGCAGTGCCAGACGCACCGCGTTGCTGATGACCGTGGCGCCCACGACGATGCCGAGGAGAACCGGCAGCAGGACGCCGGCGACCTCGACCAGGCCCCCGGCATCGCGGTCTTTGAGCGCGACCAGCAACCCGTCGACGGCGTTCAGGATCGGCGCGTACTGACCGAGGACGAGGAGCAGATAGGCGCCGCTCAGGCCCGGCAGGATCATGGCCGCGGCGCCGGCCGCGCCGGCCACGGCGAGAAGAAGCGGCCCGCTGCCGCCGGCCCCGGCGGCGGTTGAACCGCCCTGCAGCAGAGCGAGCGCCGCCATGGCGGCGAACCCGCCCGCGGCGCCGCCCCACACGGCGTGGCCGGCCGGTTGGGCGAGGCGCCACACCAGGGGCACGCCGCCCAGGGTCAGGCCGATGAAGGCGCTGTACATGATCCACTGCTGGTGGTTCACGAGGTCGCCCAGCGTGCCGGCGAGCAACAGGATGGCCAGCCCGCCGGATGCCGCCACCACGATCAGCAGCAGGAGCGGCTGAAGGCGGAACCGCAGCCGAGTCGTGTCCGCCACCGCCTCGATGAAGCGGGGATAGATGCCGACCGCGAGCAGCATCGTGCCGCCGCTGATCCCGGGCACCAGGTTCGCCAGGCCCATCAATGCGCCGCCCGCCAGTGCGCGCGGCGCCCAGGAAGCGACTCCCGCTGCGTTCGGCCTGCTTGCTTCCGCGGCCATCGGGTCGGAGTCTACGGGCGCTCCGCGGGCAGGGGTCGGTTTTCGTTGCGGATTCGTTTACCGTTACGCCGATGACGGACTACGACTACGACCTGTTTGTGATCGGCGCCGGCTCGGGCGGCGTCCGCGCCGCCCGGATGGCTGCCGGCTACGGCGCGCGGGTGGCAATCGCCGAGGCTCGCCACCTGGGCGGCACGTGTGTGAACGTCGGCTGCGTGCCGAAGAAGCTCCTCGTCTGTGCGTCGGCCTTTGCCGACCACTACCGCGAAGCTTCTGGATTCGGCTGGACCACGGGACGTTCCGCGTTCGATTGGGCGCGTCTCGTCGCCAACAAGGACCGGGAGATCGAGCGTCTGAACGGAATCTACCGCGGCCTGCTCGAAGGCGCAGGTGTGGAACTCTTCGAGGGTAGGGCGCGTCTGGTCGACGCCGACAGGGTGGAGATCGATCTCGGCAACCGGATGCGGCGCCAGGTCGGCGCCAAGAACATCCTGGTGGCGAGCGGAAGCTGGCCTCACAGGCCGCAGATCCCCGGCATCGAGTACGCCATCACCTCGAACGAGGCCTTTCACCTGAAGCGTCTGCCGGAGCGCTTCGCGGTGGTCGGGGGCGGCTACATCGGCGTCGAGTTCGCCGGCATCCTGGCCGGGCTTGGGTGCCAGGTCACCCTGATCTACCGCGGCGAGCTCTTCCTGCGCGGCTTCGACGAGGAGATTCGCCGCCATCTCGCCGACGAGATGCGGTCGCGCGGAATCGACCTGCGGTTCGGCTGCGAGGTCGATGCGATCGAGTGGATCGGGCCGGGGCCGTCCGGCAACGGCGTCGGCGGGTCGGGCGGCGACCGTCTCCTGCTTCGGCTCACAGGCGGCGGCGAGTTGCGGTCCGGCGAGGCGCTCTTCGCGACCGGCCGCAGTCCCGAGGTCGTGGGGCTGGGGCTCGAAGACTGCGGCGTCGCCCTGCGTGAGAACGGCGCGGTTCGGGTCGACGAGTTCTCGCGCACGAACATCTCCAACATCTGGGCGATCGGTGACGTGACGGACCGTCTGAACCTGACCCCGGTGGCGATCCACGAGGGCATGTGCCTGGCTCGGACGCTGTTTGCCGGCGAGCCGACAGCGGTGGACCACGAGACCGTCGCCACCGCCGTCTTCAGCCAACCGCCCCTGGCCGCGGTCGGCCTGACCGAGGAGGAGGCGAGGGAGCGGTACGGCGAGGTCGACGTCTACCGCAGCCGCTTCCGGCCGCTCAAACTGACGCTGACGGACAACCAGGAGCGCACCCTGGTCAAGCTGATCGTCGAACGCGGCAACGGCCGGGTCCTCGGCGCCCACATGCTCGGCGCCGACGCGCCGGAGATCATCCAGGGCCTCGCCGTGGCGGTGAAGATGGGCGCCACCAAGAACGACTTCGACGCCGCGATGGCGATCCACCCGACCTCCGCCGAGGAGTTCGTCACCCTGCGGTGATCGAGTCGCGGGATGCGCGTGCCTTCTGGCCCGCATTCGCCGCAGGCGTGCTCCGCTCAGGCCGTCCTTCGCCGGCGCTCGACGGCGTCGAGCACGTCGACTTCGAGGCGCGGACCGCCGAGGTCAGCGATCTCGCGCAGGCCGGTCGGGCTGGTCACGTTGACCTCGGTCAGCCAACCGCCGATCACGTCGATGCCGGCGAAGACGATGCCCAGCCGGACCAGTTCCGGGCCGACCGCGGCGGCGATCTCGCGGTCTCGGTCGTCGACCTCCGTGGCGGCAGGCTGGCCGCCGACGTGGAAGTTGGCCCGCGATTCGCCCTCTGCGGGCACGCGCAGCACCGCGCCGAGGGCCTCGCCTTCGACCAGGATCACCCTCTTGTCGCCCTGTCGGATCTCAGGCAGGTAGCGCTGAGCCATCAGGTAGCGGCTCTCGTGGGCGGTCGCCGCCTCGAGGATGGCCCTGGTGTTCCGGTCGCCCGCCTTCAGGTGGAAGATGCCTTCGCCGCCGGCCCCGTCGAGGGGCTTGACGATCATCTCGCCGCCCATCTCGTCCTGGAACGCGAGCAGCTCGGTAATGCGACGGGACACGCGCGCAGGTGGACAGACAGCGGGGAAGCGGAGCGCGAACAGCTTCTCGTTCGCGTCCCGCAGCGCCAGCGGGTCGTTCACGACCAGGGTGCCCTTCGCCACCATGGACAGCAGGTGGGTGGCGTAAAAGAAGGACATGTCGAAGGGCGGGTCCTTGCGCATCCAGACGACGTCGAACTCGTCCAGGAAGGCGGTTCGGCCGGTACCGACCTCGTTCCAGGCGCCGCCGGCGCCGGGGTCGACGGTCCGGGCCGGGATGGCTTCCGCCTGAGGTCGGCCGTCCGGCCCGAGGTCCAGCGTGTCGATGGTGCATACCGCCAGGTCGTGGCCGCGGCTGTCCGCCTCGCGCAGGAACGCGATCGTGGTGTCCTTCTCGGGATCCAGACGCTCGATCGGATCGATAACGAAGAGATGGCGCATGACGGCGGCGGGATTGTAGCGGGCCGCGCTAGCTGTCACGGTGGTTTGCCGCGAACTGCCGGCTACAATCGCCCGCCGTGAATGGACCGCGTCCGCTGTGGATCTTCGGCTATGGCTCGCTGATCTTCCGGCCGGACATACCCTTCGTGTATCGTCGGCGCGCGCTTTTGCGGGGTTGGGCGCGGCGGTTCTGGCAATGGTCGACGGACCACCGGGGCGAGCCCTGGCGTCCCGGTCGGGTCGTTACCTTGGCGCCGTCGCCGGAGGAGTGCTGCTGGGGCGTCGCGTACCGGCTCGACGAGGCCCGGGCGGACAAGGTCCTCGACGACCTGGACGTGCGGGAACGGGGCGGCTATGTCCGAATGGAGGTCGAACTCGAGTTGGACGAGTCTACCGAGCGAGCGCCGGACCTCTCAGCGGCGTCACCGCAAAGCGCTGCGGGCCTCACCTACCAGGGCTGGCCCGGGAACCGGAACTACGCCGGTCCGGCCCGAATCGCCGAGATCGCGTCCCAAGTCGGCGAAGCAACAGGCCCGAGCGGTGCCAACGCCGACTACGTGCGCGACCTGCACGCAGCGCTCAACGCGTTTGGTATCGAGGACACCCACGTAGCCGCCCTGGTCGCAAGGCTCGATGCCGTCGAGCCTGTGGAGGGCACTGGCGGACGGGTCCGTTACGGCCATCCGCCGTTGCGAGGGCGAAACCGCCCCTGATAGCCTCGCGGAACCACTGGCGCGGAGAGACCGCACCACGTTTACCGGACAGGACACGGACCTGAGCGACTCATGACTGCTACCGACACGCTGCGTACTGCCGAGACGCTGCGGGAGGCCGGCGTCCCGGAACGTCAAGCGACCGCCCATGCGCGAGCGATTGACGATGCTGCCCGAGATGCGGTCGGCGACTTGGTCACGCGCGCCGACCTCTACCGTGCACTGCTCATTCAGGCCGGGGTCATAGTTGGCGCGGTCGTTGCTCTGCTCCGCCTGATCCCGTGACGCTTCGCGGTACCGCCACAGCGTTGTGGAACGCCAACGCGTGCTGCGGACTCCGCAAGAGGGACCTTGGAACGACTGCCCGAACTGTGCCCGCGTCGGGCGGGTGCCGCGCTACGGCGCCATCGCGCCGGTGACGCCGACGTCCCGCCCCTGCGGGTCGATGAGCACCCCCGGGTTCATCAGGCCGCCCGGATCGACGGCCGCCTTGGCGCCCGCCATGGCGCGCGCGAAGGGCTCGGGACGCTGGCTGTCGTAGCCGGCCGGGCGGTGGTCGCGGCCGACGGCGTGGTGATGCGTCACGGTGCCGCCGGCATCCACCACAGCCGCATTCGAGGCCAGCTTGATCTCGCGCCATTGGTCCGCGAGGCGTTCCCAATCCCCCAGGGCGGAGAACGTGAAGTAGGGCGCGGGTCCATCAGGGTAAACGTGGGTGAAGCGGCAGGTGACACGACCGGGCCTGCCGGTCGCGGCCTCAAGGATCCCCGCGGTCTGGGCCGTGATGCTGGCGTGGAAGTCGGCGAAGCGGTCCCACGTGATCGCGGTTTCGAAGGTGTCTCCGATCACGCCCAGGGGCACGCCGACCTCGCGGTAGTAGGGCCCCTTGATGAAGGCGTCGCGCCAGGCCCCGGCGGCACCCTCGCGGTGCGAGCGGCCGGCGGAAGCGCTGTGGTCGCCGCCGCAGTCGGCGGTCAACTCGAGCGCCCGCTTCATCCAAGGCCCTACGGGGTGATCGGCCGACTCGAAGCCCAGCACGAGTAGGGACGTTGAGCCGTCGCCCGCACCCGCGTCGGCGGTCTCCCGGGGGTCGACCAGCCGGCAGTTCGAGGGGTAGAGACCACTCTGGGAGAGCATCCGCACCGCCTCGACGGCGCTTGCATAGTCGGCGAAGTGGACGGCGGCCGAGCCGCGGTGGACGGGACGATCCTGGAGCCGCATCCAGGCCTCGGTGATCACGCCGAGGATGCCCTCGGAGCCGATGACCATGCGGTCGGGTGACGGTCCGGCGCCCGAGCCCGGCAGCCTGCGGGTTTCCATGATCCCCTGGGGCGTGACCGTCGTCGTCGCCTCGACGAAGTCGTCGATGTGGGTGTAGAGGCTGGCGTAGTGGCCGCCGGAGCGGGTAGCGATCCAGCCGCCCAGGGTGGAGTGTTCGAAGCTCTGCGGGAAGTGGCGCAGCGTCAGCCCGTGCTCTCGGAGCTGAGCCTCGATGTGAGGCCCACGGGCGCCGGCCTGGATGCGCGCGGCACGGCTGGTGCGGTCGACTTCGAGCACCTGGTCGAGCTTGAGCAGATCGATGGTTACCGCGCCGGCGTAGCTGCCGCCGACCGCCGGCTCGACGCCGCCGACCACGCTTGAGCCGCCGCCGAAGGGGATCACGGCGGCGCCGGCGTCGCCTGCCCAGTCCAGGATGCGGACGATGTCCTCCGTCGTCTCCGGGTAGGCGACGAGGTCAGGGGGATCCGACACCTCGCGCCGGAACATGCGGACCGCATCGGGAAACGACTTGCCGTAGGCGTGGAGAAGCCGCTCGTACGGGTCGTCGCGAAACAGGGCCGCGAGCGAGGAGGGCGGCCGCAGTCGCGGCGCGCGCAGGTCGAAGTCGGCGATCTGCGGCGCCGTCGCCCGCGGTTCGACCGGCGTGCCGAAGCGCTCCGCGGTGCGCGCGCGGAACGCGTCCGCCTCCGTGGCGTTGAGTCCCTGCCCTTCGTAACCCCAACCACAGAGCTTGCGTCGTGACGTCATCTGATCCTCCTTCAGGGCGCGCAGAATAGCGGAGGAGGTGCGATGGCGGCCGGCGATCTAGAATCCCCGTCTATGTCCTGGAAGCCCGAGGTCGACGAGATCGAACGGCGCCGGCGCCTGGCGCTCGATATGGGCGGCGACGAGGCGGTGGCGCGGCAGCACGAACGCGGCCGGTTGACCGTGCGCGAGCGGGTCGAGCGGGTCGCCGATCCGGGATCCTTCATCGAGGAGGGCCGGCAGGCGGGCGCGGCCGAAGTGGACGAGGAGGGCCGGGTCGTTGCGTTCACGCCGGCGAACTACGTCGTCGGTTTTGCCGACGTCGATGGCCGGCGGTTGATCGTGGCGGGGGAGGACTTCACCCAGGCCGGGGGCTCGCCGTCGCCGGCCGGTCTGCGCAAGAGCGTCTATTCGGAGGAACTCGCGCTCAAGTACCGGTTGCCCCTGCTGCGGTTCCTCGAGGGTGGCGGCGGCAGCGTCCGCGGCAGCGGCGGTCGGGTCAAGGGGGCGCCGAAGAAGCCGCCGCGACCGATGGGCGAGCCGGTCTACTCGCGGGCCCGTTTCTGGTCGATCGCCGAGATCCTGCGGACGGCGCCGGTGGCCTCGATCGGAGTCGGGGCGGTGGCGGGATTCCCCGCGGCGCGCCTGGTCGCATCCCACTTCTCGGTGATGACACGGCGTACGGCGCAGATCCTGATCGGCGGCCCGGCGCTGGTGGAGCGGGCCCTGGGCGAGAAGAAGACGAAGGAGGAACTGGGCGGCTGGCAGGTCCACAGCCGGAGCGGCGTCGTCGACAACGTGGCCGAGGACGAGGACGACGCAATGGAGCAGGTCCGCCGCTTCCTGAGCTACCTGCCGCCGAACGTCGACTCGCTGCCGCCGCGGCGTTCCATCGGCGACCCCGCGGATCGGCGCGAGGAGCGACTCCTCTCCATCGTGCCGCGCGACCGGCGCTTCCTATACGACATGCGCGAACTGATCTCCCTGGTCGTCGACCGCGACAGCTTCTTCGAGATGACCGCCGGCTACGGACCGTCCCAGGTCACCGGCCTGGCGCGCGTCGACGGCCACACGGTCGGCGTGGTCGCCAACGACTGCCGGCATATCGGCGGCGCGATGGACGCCGCCGGGGCGCAGAAGTTTCGGCGCTTCGTCGAGTTGTGCGAGACCTTCCACCTGCCGATCCTGAGCCTGGTCGACGAACCCGGCTTCATGATCGGCTCGGAGTCGGAGGCGTCCGGCACGATCCGCTACGGCATGGAGGCGATCGCGGCGACCGTGCGTTCCACCGTGCCCTGGTGCGCTGTCCAGATCCGAAAGGCCTACGGCGTCGCCGCCGCGGCCCACTTCGGGCCAGGCGGCCGGGTGCTCATCTGGCCGTCGGCGGAGAGCGGCGCGCTGCCGATCGAGGGCGGGGTGGCGGTCGCCTTCCGGCGCGAGATCGCGGCGGCGCCGGATCCGGACAGGAAGCGGGCCGAACTCGAGGCCGAGTTCGCCAAGCGCCGTACTCCGTTCCCGCGGGCCGAGGGGTTCTCGGTCCACGACCTGATCGATCCACGGAGCACCCGAGCCGAAGTCGTCAAGTGGCTGAAGTTGTCCGAGCCGCTGCTCGCGTCACGGGTGCGGTGAGGGAACGCCTGAGGAGACCTACGATGCCAGCGAACCGAGAGACGCAGACGTTGTCCGCCGTTCTGGCCGCGGGCCTGCTGCTGACCGCAGCCCTAGCCGCCCAGCAGCAGCCGGTCGGCTACGACGACACGCCCAAACTGCCGGGATTGCCCTGGAAGGTGCATGACCCGAACCGGCCGCTGCCGCCGGTGGTTGCGCCCGGCGCCTCGTTCAGCGACATGGCCGCCGCCCCGGCCGACGCGGTCGTGCTGTTCGACGGCACGGACCTCTCCAAGTGGCAGAAAGGGAACGGCGGCAACGCCGAGTGGAAGGTCGAGAACGGGTACATGGAGGTCACGTCGACCGCTTCGATCCGCACCCGGGACGAGTTCGGCGACTTCCAGCTCCACCTGGAGTTCGCGACCCCCGCCAAGGTCGAGAGCAACAGCCAGGGCCGGGGCAACAGCGGCGTGATGATCTACGGCGACTACGAGGTCCAGATCCTCGACTCGTACGAGAACCGCACTTACGCCGACGGCCAGGCGGGCGCGATCTACGGGCAGACGCCGCCGATGGTCAACTCGGCGCGTCCTCCCGGCGCCTGGCAGACCTACGACATCATCTTCGAGTCGCCGCGCTGGGAGAACGGCGAGCTGACGAAGAAGGCGCATGTCACGGTGATCCACAACGGGGTCGTGATCCACCACCGCAAGGAGTACATCGGCCGCACGATTCACCGCCGGGTCGGCGTCTACGACCGTCCCCACGAGCCGCGCGGCTGGATCGGCCTCCAGGACCACCGGAACCCGACCCGCTTCCGCAACATCTGGATCCGCGAGCTTCCCGGCTACGACCGGGGCGGCTGAGGCCAGGGCTCTGTTGAAGGTCTCTCTCTTCTACCTGCCCTCGATCGGCTCGCGGGCCGACATCAAGAAGGGCATGGCCGGCCTGCGCGGCGACCTCTACGACCAAATGCTCGCGGAGGTCTCCGAGCAGGCCCGCCTGGCTGACGATCTCGGCTACGACTCGATCAGCTTCACCGAGCACCACTTCCACATCGAGGGCTTCGAACTCTCGAACAACCCGGTGCTGCTCGACCTGTTCATCGGCATGCAGACGAAGAACATCCGGGTCGGGCAGTTGGGCATCGTGTTGCCGGCCAGGAACCCGATCCGGGTGGCCGAGGACATCGCGATGCTCGACCGGATGACGGGCGGCCGCGCCAACGCGGGCTTCGCGCGCGGCTATCAGCGGCGCTGGGTCGACGTGATGGCGCAGCAGACGCACGGCATCTCCGGCGCGCTGCCGCACCAGCGGGACGAGATCGACCGCACGAACCGGGCCGCGTTCGAGGAGTGCTTCCGGATCGTCAAGAAGGCGTGGACCGAGCCGATGCTCGACTACGACGGGCGGTTCTGGAAGATCCCGGTGGGCGGTCCCGAGGGCGGCACGCCGTGGACGCTCGAAGCCACTGAGCAGTGGGGCGCCGGAGTCGAGGACGGCGTACTGCGACAGGTCGGCGTGGTGCCGAAGCCGGTGCAGAAGCCGCATCCGCCGATCTTCCAGCCTTTCGCCGCCTCCGAGGAGAGCATCCGATGGTGCGCCAGGGAGGGGGTGACGGCGATTCTGCCGCCGCTTCACCCGAAGCGGGAGCAGGCGCTGTTCGAGCTCTTCGCCAGCGAGTCGGGCCGGCCTCTCGGCGACGGAATGGGCGTGTTGCGGGACATCGTCATCGCGGACACGGACGAGGAAGCGGAGCGCCTGTGGAAGGCGAGCGGCGCCTTCTGCGGCTCCGCCTGGTTCGAGCCCTTCGGGTTCAGCCGCGGCATGCTGGATCCGGATACCGGCGAGGAGTTCGACGACTTCATGGGCGCCGGCATGGCGCTCGTGGGCACCGTCGACACGGTGGCCCGGCAGCTCGAGGCCCTCCGCGAGCGCCTGCCCGTGACCTGGCTCTACTTCTGGGCCTACAACGGCCTGCTGCCGCACGCACGGCTGATGACGACGATCGAGCGCTTCGCCACCGAGGTGTTGCCTCGAGTCGGCGACGCGTAGCTCAACGTACAACAGTCTTTGCGAGAACCTGGTCGAGTCTCCTCCGTCGCGCGGTCGGGTGCCGGTAGCGGGGTTGGGGGGTCGCGTAGACGCTCTGACCTGCTCAGACGTATCGATGAGTGTGGATGCCGCGGTGATAGCGTGACAAGGCAGGATGAAGTAGGAATGAGTGACCGTCCGAGAGGCGCCTACCGGCGCAACCTGACTCGCCGACACTTGGTGTTGAGCGGGCGAGTTGACTGCCGACGCCGGTCACTGGAGAAGACCCGGCGATGAGCGCCGCGACGGACACGCTGCGTACTGCCGAGACCTTGCGCGAGGCCGGCGTACCGGACCGCCAAGCTACCGCCCACGCGCGGGCGACGGACGAGGCGGTAGGCGAAGCCATCGAAGGGTTGGCGACCCGCGCCGATATCGCCGCCCTGCGATCTGACATGTCCGCCCTGCGAGCCGACATGTACCGTGCCATGCTGATACAGACCGGCGTGATCATCGGCGCGGTGGTCGGCCTGTTGAGGCTGATTCCCTGAGCCGTCCCTCTCCTGACTGCCTTGGTGCCGGTGCTGGAGGCGAAGGTCTCTGGCGACTCGGATACGGCCAAGCAGCTCGACGATGTGAAGGGGCAGCTTTCGAAGCTCAGCGACCGGACGGAAGCGGTTTCTCAGCGGCTCTCAGCGCTAGGCGAGAAGGTCGATGGGCTGGGGGTGAAGCTGGAACGGCTCTCGCTTCTGCTGTCGGTCCTCGCGGCTTTTGCGGCGCTGTCCCTGCTCTTCGCCTAGCCCTAGCCAAGTGGCTATTGGGCCAGAAAGGCCTCTGAAGGCCGAGAACAGGAGGCTGGAGCGGCCCGTGGAGCACGCAGCAACCCCTTGTAGGACGGGGCTTTGCGCGGCTTCGAGGAGCCCGTGGCTGAGCAGAGTTTCGTCAGTCAGAGGGGAGCCGTGCCGGCCGGTCAGTGTGGCTTCTTTCGCCGCGCCTTGCGCTTGCGGCCGGTCTTGAGCAGCAGGCCGTCGTTGGCCGTCGCGCCCTCTTTCGCGTCGACGACGATCTTCCCGCCGTCCGCGAGCTTGCCGAACAGGATCTCGTCGGCCAGCTTGCGCTTGATCTTCTCGTCGATCAGGCGCCGCATCGGGCGAGCGCCGAAGTCCGGCTCGTAGCCGTTCTCGGCCAGCCAGTCGCGGGCGCCATCGGTCAGTTCGATGGCGATGCCGCGCTCTTCGAGCTGGCCGCCGAGTTCGCCGACCAGCTTGTCGACGATGCGTTTCACGGAGTCCATCTCCAGCGCCTTGAACACGACCCAGGCGTCTATCCGGTTGCGGAACTCGGGCGTGAACAGCCGTTCGACGGCCGGCTTGGAGGCGGCCTCGGCGGTGAGCCTGGAGCGGTCGCCGAAGCCCATCGGCTTGGTGGCCAACTCGCGGCCGCCGGCGTTCGTCGTCATGATCAGGATCACGTGGCGGAAGTCCGCCTTGCGGCCGTTGTTGTCGGTCAGGGTGGCGTGGTCCATGACCTGGAGCAGGATGTTGTAGACGTCCGGGTGGGCCTTCTCGATCTCGTCGAGCAGCAGCACGGTGTGCGGCGTGCGGCGGATGGCGTCCGTGAGGAGTCCGCCCTGGTCGAAGCCGACATAGCCGGGCGGAGCGCCGATCAGCCGGGAGACGGTGTGCTTTTCCATGTACTCGCTCATGTCGAAGCGGGTGAAGGCAATGCCGAGCACCTCGGCGAGTTGGCGGGCCAGCTCAGTCTTGCCGACTCCCGTGGGGCCCGAGAACAGGAAGCTGCCGATCGGTCGCTCGAGAGCGCCCAGCCCTGCGCGGCCCAGCTTGACCGCTGAACTGATCGACCGGATCGCGTCGTCCTGGCCGAAGATCACCGCCTCCAGTTCTTCTTCCAGGTGGGCAAGCGCATCGCGATCGTCGCTCGACACGGACTTCTCCGGGATCTTCGCCATCGAGGCGACGACCCGCTCCATGTCGACCGGGTCGAGAACGCTCTTCCGCTCGTCGGCTGTCTGCAGCCGGTTTGAGGCGCCTGCCTGGTCCACGAGGTCGATCGCCTTGTCCGGCAGCCGGCGGTCGAGCAGGTAGCGGGCCGAGAGGTCCGCGGCCGCGTCCAGTGCCTCGTTTGCGTACTTGACCTCGTGGTGTTCCTCGTAGCGGTCGCGCAGGCCGCGCAGGATCTCCGCCGATTCCTCGACGGTGGGCTCGTCGATCTCGATCATCTGGAAGCGGCGCGCCAGAGCGCGGTCGCGGTCGAACGAGCCCTTGTACTCGGCGTGGGTGGTGGAGCCGATGCAGCGCAGCTTGCCGGAGGCCAGGCCGGGTTTCAGGATGTTCGAGGCGTCGAGCGAGCCGGACGACACCGCGCCGGCGCCGACGATGGTGTGGATCTCGTCGATGAACAGGATGTGTTCGGGCTCGGAGATGATGCGCTCGATCACCGCCTTGAGCCGTTCTTCGAAGTCGCCCCGGTAGCGCGTCCCGGCCAGGAGCGCGCCCATGTCCAGGGCGTAGATCGTGACCTTGGACAGGAGTTCGGGCACGTTCCCTTCGTGCACGGCGAGGGCCAGCCCCTCGACGATCGCGGTCTTGCCGACGCCGGGGTCTCCGACCAGGACCGGATTGTTCTTGCGCCGGCGCGCCAGCGTCTCGCACACCACGCGCATCTCATCCAGACGTCCGACGAGGGGGTCGATGGCGCCCTCCGCCGCGCGCTCGTTCAGGTTCGAGGCAAAGCGTTCGAGGGGATCCTCGACTTCCTCCTCGTCGCCCTCTTCCGCGTCCGATTCCGGGGACTGCGTCGCGGTCAGGCCCGGCGCCGACTTGACCGTTCCGTGGGAGAGGTAGCGGATGACGTCGAGGCGCGACACGTCCTGGATCTTCAGGACGTAGACCGCGTGGGACTCCTGCTCACGCAGCAGGGAGGCGATCACGGCGCCGGCGTCCAGCTCGCTCTTGCCGGCGCCGTGAGCGTGCATCGCGGCCCGCTCGACCACGCGCCAGAACGCGATCGTCTGCTTGGGGAGTTGCTCGTCGCCCTGCTCGTCTCCCGGCGCTTCCGTGCCGCCGTGTTCGCGATTGCCGTTCGCCCGACCCGCACCGTCTTCGTCGTCGGCCGCCTGTGTACCGGCGGCGGGGGAGGCCGCTTCCTCCGCGGCCTCCGCCGACAGGGCGGGCGGCAGGATCTCGAGTTGGTGGTCCAGGAACTCCTCGACATCCCGCACCAGACGGGGGAGACGGACGCCGGCCGCCTGCAGCACCCGGGCGCCCACGGGGTCGCTGCACAGGGCGAGCAGCAGGTGCTCGAGCGTCACGTACTCGTGCCGGCGCGATGACGCCTCCAGCATCGCGCGGCGCAAGGACTGCCGCAGCTCTTCGGTCATGCGCACGGAAGCGATGGTCAGGGCCCTCCCGAGTCCTTCAGTTCACGTCGCCGCTATCCGAGCGGCCGTCGTCGCGGGAACCGTCGCCGTCTCCGGAACCGTCACCCTCGTCGGGCTCGATGGTGCAGAGCAGCGGCACTTCCGCCTGCTGGGCCAGGCTGCCGACTTCGGCGACCTTGGTCTCGGCGATGGAGAAGGGGTAGAGCCCGGCCACGCCAACGCCGTTCTTGTGGACGTAGAGCATCAGGCGCGAGGCGTCCGATTCGGTCATGTGGAAGACGTGCTGCAGGACCACGACGACGAACTCGCGCGGCGTGAAGTCGTCGTTGTGGAGAAGTACCTTGTAGAGCCGGGGCCGGGCCAGGCGGGTCCGGGTCTTCGTCTTCGTGAGGACCTTGCTGTCCCCGCGCGCATCGTCTTCGAAGTGCGGCATGACTTGCCAGACTATAGGTTCCCGCACAGGGCCGCGCGCAGCGCGGTCAGCCGAGCTGGCGCCGGTTGCGGCGCCAGGCCTCGATGCCCTGCAGGTGGCGCGATGCGTCCCGTTGCAGGGCTGCGGCGAGCAGGGCATTGAGCTTCTCGTCCATGAACAGGTGGGAGCTGTACACCGGCGCCGGCTCGAAGCCCCGGCTGATCTTGTGCTCTCCGCCGGCGCCGCCTTCGAAGACCTGGACGCCGCGTTCGATGCACTCGTCGATCGAGTGGTAGAGGCAGACATTGAAGTGCAGGAAGCGGTGCTCCTCGTGGCAACCCCAGTAACGGCCGTACAGGTGGGTATCGGAGCGCAGGTTGATGGCGCCGGCGATGACCCGGTCCTGGCGCTCGGCGATCACCAACTCGACCTCGTTGCCGAGCTCCCCGAACAGCGTGTGGAACAGCTCGCGGTTCAGGTAGCGGCCGCCCCACATGTATCTGTCGCAGGTCGTACCGTAGAGGTCGAAGGCGGTATCCGCCCAGCGCTCCGGATCGGTAACGATCTCCTCGCCCCTTACCGTCCGGATGTCGATGCCTTGCTTGTTCGGCTCGCGGCGTTCGCGCCGGCACTGGGTGCGGCGCTTGGAGCGCAGTCTCGCCAGCCAGTCATCCGGAGTCCGGTAGTCGTAGTTGCGCCAGTGGTACTGGACCATGACGCGCTGGGCAAGCCCGGCGCCCGCGAGAGCATCGACCTCCGTAGCGCTGTGGTAGAGCACGTGGACGGAGGCGATCCCGACCTGCCGGGCGGTGTGGGCGGCAAGCTGGACCAACATCCGCGCGGCGAGCGCCGGATCGATGCCGTTCGAAACCAGGATTCGACGCCCGGTAACAGGGGAGAAGGGCACTCCCACCACGAGTTTCGGGTAGAAGCGGCCGCCGGCGGCGCGCACCGCGTCGCCGAAAGCCCAGTCCCGCGAGAAGTCGCCGAGCCCATCGTTCTTGATGTAAGCGGGAGCGGCGGCGAGAAGGGCGTCGTCCGAGGTCCAGGCGGTCAGGTGAAACGGAAGCCAACCCCGCTCGCCGGCCACGCAGCCCGCGCGCTCGAGCGCCTCCAGGAAGGTCCAGGACAGGAAGGGCCGGTCGCCCGGCTTGAGCAGGCCGTCCCAGCTCGGTCGCGGGATGTCCGCCATCGACTGGACGATGCGCAGCTCAACGGTCCGATCGGCGCTTTCCGGGCGCTGTGCGGCCGTGGAGTCGTCCATCAATCGCCAGTTTGGCATGTCCGCCGCGCCGCCTGCCGTGCCCGGTCCATGCCGAGCGTCAAGAGTCAGGTGTCACCGTTGCCGATTCGTCGGGGATCAGCCTCTTCCGGTACTCGGAGGGGCTGCAGCCCACGGCGGCGCGGAACACGCGCCGGAGGCTGCGGTCGCATTGGAATCCCGCCGCGCGCGCGACCTCCGCCACGGGAACATCGGACTCCCGGAGCATCAGGCAGGCGCTCTCGACGCGGTGGCGGGCCAGCCAGCAGCGAAACGTCACTCCCACACGCTGCCGGAAGTAGCGGCCGAAGCTCGAAGGCGCCAATGCGGCAATGGCGGCGATCGAGTCGAGGGTCAGCTCGTCGCCGATGTGCTCGTCGACGTGGCGGCGAACGCGCGCCAGGCGCTCGAAGTAGTGGAACGGGTCGTATGGACCATCGGGCGAGGCGGAAGAGTCCCCATAGATCGTGCTCGAGCCGCCTCCGTAGGCGATCGAACGGAGGTCGACGTAGGCGGCGCCGTAGCACTCCGTCGACACTCTCGGAACGACCCTGACGCGGCGGCGCCAGCCGGGCGCCCATTCGGCGAAGGTCTGGAACTCGTTGTTCTCGCCGCTGGGGTTGACGTGAGCCGGCAGATGGGCCAGAAAGGTCTCGTCGAACCTGTGGCCCACCAGGTTCGCAGGGAGTTGGGCTTTCTCGACGGCGTACACCCAAGCAGAAAGACCGGCCGCGAACATCGCTTCGACGTGCCGCCTGGGATCGCGTCCCGCGAGTGGAAAGGCCGCCTTCAGGCCAGCGCCCGGCAGCAGAACGAGCGGGCGGTCCTCGAGCCGGGGCACGAGGTCGCCAAAGGCAACCGCCTCTGCTCCACGGCGACGAAGGTCTCGGAAGGCGCGCTCGAGATCCAGATCGCAGACGCTGAAGGAACCTCCGCGGGCCGCGCACTCGACCACCAGCAGGGGCAGTCCGGCTGCCTCCGCCTGTTCCTCCAGCAGTTCCCTTCGCAGTCCGTGGCAGGCCCCTCGGCCGTCGAATCGGCTGACCGCTGAAATCAGCCCGAACACATCCCAGGCCGGGTCCGACCGGAGCTCGTGCAGGGCCCACGCCGCGTCCTTGTTTGCGGTCCACCACACCCACGTGGGGGTGCCCCGCCGGCCTCTGCTCACTGCCGGTGTGTCTCCCATTCCGCGGGGCGTCTATCCAAGCACTGTGAACGGTTTGGGCGGGCGTCCTATTCCTTCCGCTCGCCGCTGCGCAAGCTCGGTTCGGGGCGCTCCGCGACCCGCGTGGCGGGCGGCGCCTTGGTCAGTAGCCGAGCGCAGCTCCATCCTTGCGGGGATCCGAGGCGCCCGCCAGGGTGCCGTGGCGGTCGATGCCGATCGCCTGGGCGCCGCCGAACTCGGCGCCGCCGGCGTTCCGCACTTGGTGACCGAGTTCCTCGAGACCGGCGACGGTCAGCGGTTCCGTGCCGCGTTCGCACAGGAGCTCCAGACCGGCGGTGTGGCGCCAGCGCGGGCGGTCGATCGCCGCCTGCAGAGAAAGGCCGTGGTCGTAGTGGTTGGTCAGGAGTTGCACGTGTCCTTGGGGCTGGAACGGCCCGCCCATCACGCCGTAGCAGAGCTCCAGTTTCCCTGCGTTCAGGACCATGCCGGGGATGATCGTATGGAAGGGACGCTTGCCGGGCTGGTACTCGTTGGGGTGTCCGGGCTTGAGCGTGAAGCCGGCGCCGCGGTTGTGGAGCAGGATGCCCGTGTCTCCGCCCACGATCGCGGCGCCGAAGGGCGCGAAGAGGGAGTTGATGAAGGAAGCGGCGTTGCCGTCGCCGTCGACGACCGCCAGGTAGACGGTGTCCGAACCGACGCGACCGCGGCCGGTGGCGACTTCTCCGGCCCCGACGAGCGATGCCGCGCGGCCGGGATCGATCCGTCGACTCCGTTCCCGGGCGTAGCCCTTGTCCAGCAACTCGGGCAGCGGTACGCCACCGCCGGTGCGCAGGGGATGGCCGTCCGGATCGCCGACGTGAGCGTGGAGGTCGGCGTAGGCCAGCTTCTTCGCTTCGACCAGCAGGTGGGTGTGAAGGGCGCCTCCCAGGTCCATGGCTGCCAGATCGAAGTTCTCGAGCAGATTGAGCATCAGGAGAACGCCGAGTCCCTGGCCGTTCGGCGGCAACTGGGCGACCTCGCGGCTGCGGTAACAGGCGCCGATCGGCTGCACCCAGGTCGACGTGTGGCGCTCGAAGTCCACGAGCTGGAGGAAGCCGCCGGTGCGATGGGCGTAGCGGACGATCTCCTCGGCGATGGGTCCACGGTAGAAGGCGTCCCGGCCGTCCCGTGCGATGCGACGGAGCGAGCGCGCGAGGGCGGGGGACCGGAAGGGGGCGCCGGGTTCCGGCGCGTCGCCGTCCGGGAGATAGTGCGTCGCGGCCGCCTGGTCGCGGCGCAACCTGTCCACGCAGGCGCGCCACATGCTCTGCACGCGCTCGCTGACCGGGAATCCCTCCTCGGCGGTCTCGATCGCCGGGCCGAGCAGATCGGCAAACCGGAGACGGCCGAACCGTTCGTGCGCGGTCTGCCAGAGATCGACGGCGCCGGGGACCGTGACCGCCGGCCACGAGTCGGCTTCGATCGCGTCGCCGGCGAGGGCATCGGGCGCCAGCCCCATGGGCGAGCGGCCGCTGCCGTTGAGGCCCAGGAGTTCGCCCGGCCCGCCTTCGGGATCGGCCCGGTAGTAGAGCAGGAACGCGTCGCCGCCGATACCGGTCATCATCGGTTCGACCACAGCCAGCATCGCGGCCGCCGCGACCGCGCCGTCGATCGCCGAGCCGCCGGCGCGCAGCATGTCGAGGCCCGCAAGCGTCGCCTGCGGGTGGGATGTCGCCACCATGCCCCGGCGCGCCATGACGAGGCTCCGGCCGGACCGGTGGGGACTGGCGAGCCTCTGGACAGCCATGGTTAGCGGAACACGTCGAAAGTACGGTTGTACTTCACGATGAGGCTGCGATCGGGTTCCTCACGACCCAGGAGCCCGAACTCGGAGATCTCGTTGTAGACCAGGAAGAGGCCCCTGTTGGCCTCGTTCAGCCAACTGAAGCGCAGGTTCGTCGACACGCTGTCCGTCGTGTCGTTGTACTGGACCAGAGCCTGTAGCAGCAGGCTCGTGCTGAAGGCGTAGGTGACGCGAAGACGCCCCAGATTCGCCTTGAACGCGCCGCCGGCGACCTTGATGTCGTTGTAGGACCAACTGATCTCCGAAGTCAGGTAGTCGCCCAGACGGATGCTCAGTGCGGGATTGATGGCGAATTGGTCGCCGCCGAAGAAACCGGCGGCCTGGACCATTGCGAACAGACTGACTGCGCGCCCGCGGTTCGTATTCATGAACAGGAAGACGCCGTAGTCGTCGTACCGGCCGGCCTCGATCTCGATGTCCTCGCGAATCAGAAACGGCTCGACCAGACCCTCGTAGCGGCCGCCGCCCGAGAAGCTGATCTGGGCGCCGCTGCGGAACTCGACCTGGCCGCCGATGGAGTAGCGCTGGGTCTGGTGAAAACCGTCGAAGTCCCAGAAGCTGTCGTAGTAGACGCGGGGCCCGAACTCCTTGACCCGACCCTCGCCGGCGGGCCGAAAACGACGGCGGGCGTAGCCGTTCAACTGCCGGTAGCCGGAGCGACTGAGGAACCCAACTTCCGGATTGAAGTCCTCGCCGATCTCCGTGTAGCCGGCCCGCCAGCGCCAGAACGGCGAGCTGTAGGAACTGCCGAGGCCGAAACCGTGGTCGCGGCCCGTGAGCCCCGGCGTCTCGGTCTGGCCCGCCCAGCCGGTGAGCTCGGTGTAGTCGCCGACCCCGATCTGTCCGTCGACCGCGTACGTGCGATTGAAGTCGCCCTCGGGCGCCAGGGCGCCCGTACCCTGGCGGTTGACGACCAGTACGCCCGCCCGGCTCCGATTCCGGTATTCGCGGCTCACGCGGGCAACCGTGAAGTTGTTGCCGTGAAGGTCCCCCAACTCGTCGGTCTGCATGTTCAGGAAGCCGACGTTCAGTCCGCCTGCCTTGCCGGACAGCCGGACACCGCCGAGGATGGGGACCGGACGACCGCGGGCCAGACCGATGCGCCGGCTGAAGAAGAGCTCCACCCCGCCGCGGCCGGAACTCCGGCCGCCGACCCGGAACTGACCCGCGTTCTCCAGGAAGAACGGCCTCTTTTCGGGAAAGAAGAGACTGAAGCGGTCGAGGTTGACCTGCTGATCGTCGGCCTCGACCTGCGCGAAGTCCGTGTTGAGGGTCACATCGAGGGTGAGGCTTGGCGTGATGCCGTACTTCAGGTCCAATCCGCCGTCCCACTCGGACCTGCGGTCCGAGGCGCCGTCGTCGCGGGTCGAGGACACGGCATACGGGGTCAACTGGAGGTTGCGCTGGCGGGGCGTGACCAGACCGACCAGCGTGCCGGCCTCGGACACCCGGTACAGACGGTGCTGCCGGGCGAGGTGCGCCCAGTACGCGGTCTCGTTCTTGCGCCGGATGTTGCGCTCGAAGTTGACGCCCCAGGCGCCGGTCCCTGAGTCGAAGCGGAGGCTGCGGAAGGGAATCGCCATCTCGGCGCTCCATCCGAAGTCGCCGACGCGGGTCCTGACGGTCCAGGACGTGTCCCAGTCCAGGTTGGCGCCCGAAGAGGAGCCGTGGGAGAAGGAGCCACCGCTGCCGGAACCCTCGTTGGTCACCTGGCCGTCGTACTGGATGGCGCCGACGTTGGTGCCGAACATGAACGCGTTCTGCCGGTCGCGGTAGGTGTCGAGGATAAAGCGGAAGCTGTCCTCGTCGCGGAGAGAAACGTCGCGCCGGCTGTCGGAGATGACCAGCGTCGAGGCCTCGCTGTCGAAGAGGATGGCGGCGATGTACAGGTTCTGCTCGTCGAAGGCGATCCGAACTTCGGTGCGCTCGGAGGCCGGCTGCCCTTCGAAGGGCTCGGTCTGCTGGAAGCCGGTGGCTGCGTCCACCTGTTGCCAGAGGGGTTCCCCGAGCACATCGCCGTCGATGACCGGCTGCTCCTGCAACCGATGTGCCCGGAGCTGCGGCCGGTCGGAACGGGGCTCTTGCTCTGCGGCCCCGGCCCCGCCCTGGGCCGCAAGAAAGGCGGCCAGCGCGACGGCGCCGCGCCGAAGTGGGATTCGGTGCATGACGGTTACGGTTGTGCGGGAACTCGATCTGCTTCGCGGCTGGCAGGGGGCTGGACGGCGGGTACTTCCAGTTCCCTTGCCCGCCGGTTCAGCTCCTCGAGGCGGGGACCGGTCAACTCGTCCACCGCTTCGAGGATCGGCAGCAGCTCCGCCTCAAGGTCTTCGAAGCGACGACGCGCGCCGGCGGTCGGCCGCGCGGTGTTGCCGAACACGTGAGTGTAGAGGTAGGCGTACTGGTTGTCGATCCTCGGCGGGAAGTTCAGCGCATCCTGGGATACGCGACTTCTGGCCTGGATGAGCCGGTCGTTCAGTTCGTCGGCGCGCTCCGCGACCTCCACTATGGCGGGCTTCAGTTCGCCGGCCCCGGCGGCCTCGAGGCGGTCCCCCAGGGTTTCGGCCTGCTCGCGAACGCTGCGCAGACCTGCGATCGCGTCGTGGACCGCCGTCAACTGCGCCGACAGCCCGTCGAGCATCCGGTACTGCTCTTCGAGGTCGGCTTGCGTAACGTCGTCGAGCCGGGGGTCGGCGATTACCTCGAAGGTGCGGCTGTCGCTCCAGGTTTCGTCGGCGTCTTCCGCATCCTCGGCGGCGCTTCCGACCTCGAGGGTCGCCCGGTAGGTCCCCGGTGGCAGGAAGGGGCCGCCGGTGTAGGACAGGGACATGATGGCGCCTTCGACCAGGTGGGGCGCCTGGTCCTTCAGGTCCCATTCGATGCGATTGAGGCCCTTCTCTGCCTCGAAGGACTCGACCCGCGGGCGTTCGTCGTCGTGGTCCTCGTCCTGTCCGGCGTCTTCCTCCGGAAGGGCGACGAAGCGGCGCAGGACGCGCTCGCTGCCTTCGGGGGCGATCGTCAGTTCGACCGGGCCCTCGGGCGCCTCGGGAAGGTGGAACCAGATCGAAGCGCCGTTCACGAAGCCGTCGCCGCCCCCCGGCCGGTCGACGCGCACGGTCGGCTCGGGCGCGAACAGCCGGGGCGTGTCGCGACCGCCGCCGGCTGCCTGTTCCCGGGCGAGTTCCCGAACCACGCCCAGGTCGTCGAGCACCCAGAAGCTCCGCCCCTGGGTCGCCAGCACGAGGTCGGGGTTGCCGGCGTTCGTGTGGACGAGCAGGTCGGTGACCGGGGTCCGCGGCAGGTTCAACTGGAAGGACTCCCAGGCGCCCCCGCGATCGAACGAGACGTAGAGGCCGAACTCGGCGCCGGCGAAGAGCAGGCCGTCGGCCCCCGGATCCTCGCGCACGACGCGGACGAAGTGGTTCGCGGGCAGGCCCTCGGTCGCGGTGGTCCAGGTGGCGCCGCCGTCGTCGGTGCGGAAGATGTACGGCGTGTAGTCGTTCAGCCGGTAGCGGTAGGCCGCGACGTAGACCCGCGCCGGATCGTGGTTCGAGACATCGATCGAGTTGATCGTGCCGTCGGCCGGCATTCCGGCCGGCGTGACATCGACCCAGGTGGCGCCGGTGTCCCGGCTGACGTGGATCCGGCCGTCGTCGCTTCCTGCCCAGATCTCTCCCGCCTGTTGAGGGGACTCGGCCAGCGCGAAGACCGTGTTGTAGACCTCGACGCCCGTGTGGTCGTGCTGGACGGGGCCTCCCGGCGTGCCCTGCTTCTCGTCGTCGTCCGTGGTCAGGTCCGGCGAGATCGTCTCCCAGGTCCAGCCCCCGTCGCGGGTGCGGTGGACGTAGTTCGAGGTGTGGTACACGACGTCCGGATCGTGCCTGGAGATCAGGATCGGCGCGTTCCACTGGAAGCGGTAGCGCAGGTCGCGGGGGGCCGTTCCGTCCTGCATCTCAGGGTAGAGGATCATGTTGCGGGCGGCGCCGCTGCGGTGGTCGTAGCGGTCGATGCGCCCGAGATAGTTGCCCGAATAGACCAGGTGCGGCTGCTCGGGATGGACGGCGATGTGGCCGCTCTCCGCGCCCGCTACCGAGTGCCAGTGCTGCGTCGGCGTCAGTTCGGGCATCGGGCGCGACGGCACCGAGATCGTGCTGTTGTCCTGCTGGGCGCCGTAAATGCGGTAGGGGAACTGATTGTCGACGGTGACCCGGTAGAACTCCGCGGTCGGCTGGTTGTTCTGGGTCGACCAGGAGCGGCCGCCGTCCACGCTGACGTTGGCACCGCCGTCGTTCGCCTGCACGATGATGTGGGGTTGTTCGGGGTTGATCCAGATGTCGTGGTTGTCGCCGTGGGGCGTGGGCACGCGCTCCCAGTTGGCGCCGGCGTCGACCGAGCGGAAGAAACGGACGTTGGCGCCCCAGACCGTGTTCGGGTCGGCGGGATCGGCGTAGATGTGGCTGTAGTACCAGCCGCGGGTGAGCAGCTCGGGCTCGTCGCTCACCTTCTTCCAGGAGTCGCCGTGGTCCTCGGAGCGAAAGATGCCGCCGCGGCCATCCGCGGCGGTGACGATCGTCCACAGCCGGCCGCGGCGCGCCGGCGAGGCGGAGACGCCGATCCGGCCCAGCACGCCGGTCGGCAGGCCGCCTTCGAGGCGGTCCCAGGTGTCGCCGCCATCGGTGGAGCGGAACAGGCCGCCCTCGTCGCTGCCGTCGATCAGGGTCCAGGGCTTGCGCTCGACGCGCCAGGCGGCGGCGTAGAGGACGCGCGGATTGAAGGGGTCGAGCTCGAGGTCTGCCATGCCGGCGTCGTCGGACAGGAAGAGCACCTGCTCCCAGGTCTCGCCGCCGTCGGTCGAGCGGTAGACGCCGCGCTCCGGGTTGCTGCCGAAGATCTGTCCGAGCACCGCGACCCAGAGCCGGTTCGGATCCTTGGGGTGAATGCGGATGCGGCTGATCGCGCCCGCCCGCTCCAGGCCGATGTGTTGCCACGAGGCGCCGGCGTCGGTCGAGCGGTACATGCCGTCCCCGATCGATACGTTGCCGCGCGGACACGCCGAGCCGGTGCCGACGTAGATCACGTTCGGATCGCTCGGGGCGACCGCCACGGCGCCGACCGAACCTGCCCCGAAGTCGTCGTCGGTCAGGTTCTGCCACGTACGGCCCGCGTTCGTGGTGCGCCATACCCCGCCGCCGGTCGACCCCATGTAGAACGTGTACGGGTGGGACACATGGCCTGCCACCGCCGTCACCCGGCCGCCGCGGCTGGGCCCGACGAGGCGGAACTCAAGCCCCTCGAAGGGCTCTGACTCCGTCTGGCTCCATGCGGTTCCCGCACAGACGGGCAGGACGACAAGGACGGCCGCGGACAGCCCCAGGCGCGAGACATTCATCACAGACCGCCTAGTCTATTGCGCCCGAATGGGGCGTTCGGGACCTCCCGACCGGGCCCCGTACTTCGCCGACGGATCTCGCCCGGCGGCTGTTACATTCACGCCGTCGTGAGCGCCCAGCCTGCCGCCCGCCGGACCCTTGTCATCTACACCGACGGCGGCGCCAGCCCCAACCCCGGCCCGGGCGGCTGGGCGGCGGTGATCCTGGCGCCGGGCGCGAACCCGCGGGAACTCGCGGGCGGTGCGCCGAGCACGACGAACAACCGCATGGAACTCCAGGCGGCGATCTCCGCGCTTGCGGATCTGTCCGAACCGACAGCGGTAGACCTCTACACGGACTCCCAGTATGTCCGGCAAGGGATCACATCGTGGCTGGCTCGGTGGCGCACCCAGAACTGGCGCCGGCGCGACGGCGGAGCGGTCAAGAACGTCGATCTGTGGCGGCGACTGGAAGGTCTGAACAAGCGCCACCGCGTCCACTGGCACTGGGTCAAGGGCCATGCCGGGAACGAGTGGAACGAGCGGGTCGATGCCCTGGCGAGCGCCGAGATCGCGGCTCGCGGGGGCGGCGCCGCGGCGGAACCGGACTCCGAAGTGGAGATCCCGCCCGGGAGCGTGCGAATCTTCCTGAAGGTCCGTTGCGTCGACGGCCGCGGCGTGTGGGCGGCGGAGATGGAGATGCCGGACGGCGCCGAACAACGAACCGGTCGGGCTTCGGAGACCACCCCCAACCGCCTGGAGCTCACGTGCGTTCTCGATCTGCTCGCCGCTCTGCCTGAAGGACAGCCCGCGGCCGTATACACCGGCAACGACTACCTGCGACGGGGCGCCTCCCTGTGGATCCACTCGTGGAAGCGCAACCGGTGGCGCACGAAGGGCGGCGGGCAGGTCAAGAACGCCGAACTCTGGCATCGGCTCGACCGGCAGCTCGAGGACCGGCGGGTAATCTGGCCGGCGCCGGTCGGCGAAGCCGCGGACCGGTTGGCGGAACTGAAGGCCAGGGTGCGCGATCTCTTCTAGTCTGCATGGAACTGGTCGCCGAAGCGGCGCCGACCTGACGGCCGGCGCTTGTTTCCGGCCGCCTTCGGCGGCAGCCGGCGAGGGCGCCGGCGCACCCAGTAGGCGGCCAGTTCCATGCAGCGCAGGCTGCTACACGGCCGTTCCCGGGTCGCTCTGAGCCGGCCCGCTACACCGCCTGTTCCCGAGCCGCCAGGAAGCGCACTTCCGGGGCGTTCTCGGCCGCGCGGTCGAGCCAGTAACGGTTGGCGGCCAGAAACAGCGGCGCGCCGTTGTGGTCGTGCGCGATCTTCGCTTCGTTGCGTCGCACGAAGTCCCGAACCGTTCGTTCGTCGTCGGACTCGATCCAGCGCGCCAGGGACATGGCCGTCGATTCGAACCGCACCGGCACCTGGTACTCCGTGCGGATGCGGTCGGCGAGGACATCGAACTGGAGCGCGCCGGCGACGCCGACGATCCACTCGTTGCCGCCCTGGGTCCGGAAGACCTGCGCCACACCCTCTTCCGCCAGTTGCAGCAGGGCGCGGCCGAGGTGCTTGGCGCGCAGCGGATCCTCCGGGCGTACGCGGCGGAGAAGGTCCGGCGCGAAACTCGGAACGCCGACGAAGCGCAGCGGCTCGCCGCCCGTCAGCGCATCGCCGATTCGCAGGTTGCCGTGATTGGGAATGCCGATGATGTCGCCGGGCCAGGCCTCTTCGGCGAGCTCCCGCTCGCGGGCGAGGAAGAGCACCGGGTTGTGGACGTTGAGGGTCCGGCCGGTACGGGTGTGGAACATCTTGATGCCGCGGAAGAAGCGGCCGGAACACAGGCGCACGAAGGCGATTCGGTCGCGGTGCTTCGGGTCCATGTTCGCCTGGATCTTGAACACGAAGCCGGTGACCGGATCCTCGTCGGGCGCCACCGTCCGTTCGGTTGCCTGCTGCGGCCTCGGCGGAGGCGCGTGCCGGCCCAGCCCGTCGAGCAACGCCCGCACGCCGAAGCTGCGCAGGGCGCTGCCGAAGTAGACCGGTGTGCGATTCCCCTCGTGGTAGTGATCGGCGGCGAACGGCGGGCAAAGCTCGCGCACCATCTCGACCTCTTCGCGCAGCTTGGCCGCCGGCCGGGCGCCGATCGCCTCATCGATCTCGGAGTTGTCCAGGCCCGGCACGATCCGTTCGGCGCCCCGCCGCTCCCTGGCCCCGTTCTCGAGCAGCACGAGGTGATCGCGGACCAGGTCGTAGCAGCCCTGGAAGCTTCGCCCCATGCCGACCGGCCAGCTCACCGGAGAGACCTCCAGTTGCAGCGTGTCGGCGATCTCGTCAAGCAGATCGAATGGGTCGCGCACGTCGCGATCGAGCTTGTTGATGAAGGTCGTGATCGGCACGTCGCGCAGGCGGCAGACCTCGAACAGCTTCCGGGTCTGCGACTCGATGCCCTTTGCGGCGTCGAGCACCATGACCGCCGAGTCCACGGCGGTCAGGGTGCGGTACGTGTCCTCGCTGAAATCCTCGTGACCCGGGGTGTCTAGCAGGTTGAACCGGTTGCCTTCGTACTCGAACGTCATCACCGAGGCGCTCACCGAGATGCCGCGCTCCCGCTCGACCTTCATCCAGTCCGAGCGGGCCCGGCGCGCCTCGCCGCGGGCCTTCACCGCGCCGGCGAGCTGAATCGCCCCGGCGAAGAGCAGCAGCTTCTCGGTCAGCGTGGTCTTGCCCGCGTCCGGGTGGGAGATGATGGCGAACGTGCGGCGGCGGGCAACTGACTCTGCCAGGGTCGTCATGGGTACGGTTCCAGGGCGGCGCGGGGTCAGAGCGCGGCGGAGCCGGAGTCTATAGTCGAGACGCGCCCGCGTCATCGGCACCGTGCCAGAATGCGCGCCGTGCCATCCGTGCGCCCGCTGACGGCGCACGGAGTGGTTCACGGGTGGCGCGGATCGCGCCACCCAGGTTCAACCTGCCGAGGTAACCGCATGAGTGATCTGTCCGCGTTTCGAGAGGAAGCCCGCACCTGGGTGGAGGCGAACGCACCCGAGGCGCTGCGGGGCAAGGCGTCCGACCCGAACGCCTGGGCGGCCGGCGGCCGCAAGGCACCCTTCATCTACCCGGAAAGCCGCGACTGGCTGCTGGCCGCGGCCGACCGGGGATTCTCCGTGCCGGCCTGGCCGGAGAAGTACGGGGGCGCCGGGCTCTCGCGCGACGAGGCGCTCGTCCTGCACGAGGAGTTCGCGCGCCTGGAGCTGCCGATGCCGCTCACGGGCTTCGGCTACAGCATGATCGGACCGACGCTGCTCGATCACGGCACCGAAGGTCAGAAGGCCGAACATCTGCCGAAGATCGCCCGCGGCGAGATCCGCTGGTGTCAGGGCTACTCCGAGCCGAACGCGGGCTCCGACCTCGCCTCGCTGGCGACCTCGGCGGTTCGCGACGGCGATTTCTACGTGATCAACGGCCAGAAGATCTGGACCTCGGGCGCCGATCAGGCGGACTGGATCTTCATGCTCGTGCGCACCAACCCGGACGTCAGGAAGCAGCGGGGCATCACCTTCATCCTGGTGGACATGGAGTCGCCGGGTGTCGAGGCGCGGCCGATTCGGCTGATCAGCGGCGCTTCTCCCTTCTGCGAGACCTTCTTCCACAATGTGCGGGCGCCGGTTCACCAGGTCATCGGCGAAGTGAACGGGGGCTGGACGGTGGCCAAGGCGCTGCTCGGCCACGAACGGACCTCGATCGGCGGCATGGGACGGGGCGGCGCCCGAACGTCCCTGCCGGACCTGGCGCGCGACTACGTCGGCGTCGACGAACTGGGCCGGATCGACGATCCGGCGCTTCGCGAACGGGTCATCCAGTGTGAGATGGACGCGATGTCCTACGGCCTCACCGTCAGGCGGCACGGTGACGGGCTCGAAGCCGGGCACAAGCCCGGCCCCGAGAGCTCGATGTTCAAGTACTACGGCACAGAGCTGAACATGCGTCGCGAGGAACTCATGCTCTCGATCCGCGGCCCGCAGGCCCTTGGCTGGGAGGGCGAGGGCTTCGAGCCCGCTGAGTTGAACCAGACCCGGACCTGGCTCCGTTCCCGGGCGAACAGCATCGAGGGCGGGACGTCGGAGATTCAACTGAATATCATCGCTAAGCGCGTGTTGGGACTGCCGGACTGATGACTGCTTCAGCTAGGTACATCATCGCCAAGCGCGTGCTGGGACTGCCGGACTAGTGGCTGCTCTGGTCCTTACCCCACCCCAGGAAATGCTCGCCCGCACCGCGGCAGAGCTCGTTTCGAAGCACGGCGGTGTGGACCGCCAACGAAGGCTCCGCGACGAGGGCGGCGACCTCGGCTACAGCCCCGCCGTGTGGGCCGAGATGGCCGATCTCGGCTGGCTCGGCATTCCCTTCGCCGAGGACCACGGAGGTCTCGGCATGGGCATGGCCGAAACGGTCCTGATCACGGAGGCGATGGGCCGTGGCCTGGCGCCCGAGCCGTTCGTATCGGCGGTTGTCTTCGCCGGCGGACTGATTGCGGATGCCGGCAACGCGGAACAGCGAGCCGAGTGGTTGCCGGCGTTGATCGACGGGGAGAAACGCCTGGCGCCGGCGCTAGTTGAGGCACAGGGCAGGTACCGGCTCGACCGGGTCGCAACCCGGGCGCAGATGAACGGCGAAGGCTGGTCGCTGTCGGGCGAGAAGACCCAGGTCGTGGGCGGTGTCGGCGCCGACGGTTTCCTGATCGCCGCGAAAACGGAAGGTGACGACGATGGTCTAATGCTCTTCCTCGTGCCGGGGGGAGCCGACGGTCTCGAGGTGGTGGCTCAGAACCGGGTCGACTCCCGCAACTCGGCGATCATCAGACTGAACGGTGTTGCAGTGGAGGCCGGCGGCGTCCTGGGCGATGTCGGCGGCGGTCTGAAACCGCTCGGTCGCGCCGTGGATCGGGCCACGGTGGCCGTGTGCGGCGAGATGCTCGGGGTAATGACCGAGTCCTTCGAACGGACGATCGAGTACCTCAAGACGCGCAGTCAGTTCGGCGTCCTGATCGGCACCTTCCAGGCGCTCAAGCACCGCGCGGCGAAGATGTTCATCGAGATCGAACTCTCCCGCTCGGCCGTCATGGCGGCGGCCCGAGCGCTCGACGCCGGCGACGGCGAGGCGCAGCTCCAGGTCTCGAACGCCAAGGCGCGCTGCTCCGACGCCCTGATCCTGGTCACCAACGAAGCCCTGCAGATGCACGGCGGCATCGGCATGACCGACGAGCACGACATCGGGCTCTTCATGAAGCGCGCCCGGGCGCTCGAGTTCGCCTTCGGCGACGCCGCCTTCCACCGCCAGCGCTTCGCCGAGCTCCGCGGCTTCTAGGCCGCTACAACTCGAACCGCAGGCCGAGGCTGAGAACCCGCCCCAGGGGGTTGTGGGTCGAGGGGTCGTAGTTCAGTTGGCGGAAGACCCTTGGGGGATCTTCGTCGGCGAGGTTGAGGATGGAGGCAAAGAGGGTGGCGCGGTCGCCGGGGAGGGACCAGGAGGCGTGCAGGTCGTGGGTGGCGTGGGCGTCGATGGGATAGTTGTCGCCGTGGGGCGCCGGGGCGTCGTGGACGTAGGAGTCGGTGTAGTTGAGGTGCCAGCGGGCGGTGAAGCGGCCCAAGGTGTAGCCCGCGTGGAGTCGGCCCTTGAGCGTCGGCAGGGCCCGGGCCAGAGACGTGTCGTAGTTCAAGCGGCCCTTTGCGTCGTAGGCCTGGCCGAGCTCCCAGGCGTCGATGTGCCAGGACAGCGTGTAGGCGCCGGATACGCCCAGGCTCAGGCGGCCGGGACCGGCAGGGGCCTGGAACTCGGCCTTGAGGTCGATGCCGTCGGTGTCGATGTCCGGTCCGTTGACGATCCGCACCGAGAGGGTGTCGAGGTTCTCGATGCTCGGCACGGCGCCGCTGATGGTGAGGGAGTCGAACCAGGTCAAGCCCGGGTTGCACAGCGGGTGGGTCGCCGGCGGGCAGGCCAGACCGAGAATGAAGTTGAAGGGCTGGATGACGAGGGGATCCGTGAACTCGTAGCGTCAGTAGTCGACGGTGGCGAAGAGACGGCCGCTGCCGCCTGAGATGCCGCTGCGCTCGAACACGAGGCCCGCGTTCAGCGTCGTCGCGGACTCCGGATCGAGCGCCGGGTCGCCGTGGATGTGGATCGGCTTGAAGGTGCCGATGCGGCCGATGAACTGGCGCGACGTGTCGGCGATGCCGGCGATGGTCTGATTGAGGGTCGGACCGCGGAAGGTGGTGCCGAAGGAACCGCGGAGGGCGAGGGCTTTCGTGGCCTTGGGATCGAGGCTGGCGCCCACGTCGCCGCCGTAGTCCTCGAAACGGAGCGACACCTGGCTTTCGATCGAGGGGGCGAGGGGCAGCGAGAGTTCGCCGAAGACGGAGCCGATCCCACGATCATCCTCAATCGGGAAAGCTGGTGGCAAGTAGGCGAAGACTCCCTCGCGGTTCTCGCACGAAGTGATGTCCGGGCCGCCCGGGCACGGGTAGCTGGCTATGTCGTGGAGGGCGCCGCCGCGGGGTGTCGGCGCGCCGACCGTGTAGGGGATCAGTTCGTAGGTTTCGCTCCGCCACTGGGCGCCGGCTGCGTATTCGGCTGCGCCGCCGCCCGGATCCCAATCGAGCAGGCCACTGGCCACCGCCTCGAGGACGAACAGGGAGGTTTCGCCCCGGTTGCCGAGGATCGTCGTCAGGTACTCGTGCAGGGGGCCGCTGTCGAACGCCGGCTCGTAGTCGGGGTTCGAGGCGTTCGGCACCAGATGGTGGGGCTTGATCGAGTTGGAGAACGCAGTCCAGTACCTGCAGTCGCTTTGGCCCGCGTGCCGGCGCAACGTATCCAGCGAAAAGGACAGGTTGCCGCTCGCGTCGTACTCGTTCGGCGCCTGCTCCTCGCAGGCGAAGCCACCGAGGCCGGCCAGCGCACGCCGCGCGCGGTAGTCCAGGGCGTCGCCGTCCTCGAACTTGCGAACGGCGGTCGACCAGGAAGCGCGGAACGCCCAGAGAGTCTCGCCGGTCACTCCCTCCAGGTCAAAGGCGAACCGCTCCGTCTCGGACGCCCGGATGTGGCTGCGTAGGGGACCGTCCTGCCCGAACATCCGGCCTCGAATCCACGCCACCTCCTGCCAGGCTGGATCGACGCCGGCCGCGTCCTGGGCGCCGCCGTCGCCCTGCCAGCCGCAGTAGGGAGCGTCGCAGAGGGCGTAGGGGCCGTAGAGATCCGGGTAGAGCCTCGCCATGTCGATCAGGCCCGGATTGTTTGCGCGGACCGATCGCGTGGGGTCGACGACCTTGTTCGGCGGGTAGGACGGCGAGGTCTGCCACGAGGGCACGTCGCTCTGTGCGAACAGGACCTCGGCGCCAATGTGCCAGCCACCCTCCGTGTCCCACGAGGCTTCGGTGAACCACTGACCACGACGGGTGTCCTGGACCAGGTTGTCGAAAGGCGTGTACTGGACGCGGCAGAGCGGGCTGCTCGCACTGCTGACCGCGCCCCCGACGCGCTCGCAGTTCGGATCCCGGATCGCCGGCTCACCCGAGAGCGGATAGAAGACCGCCGGCCGACCCGTCCCCGACCAGCCGCCGCGGGGATTCTCGGCGTAGGGCCTGACCGCCCAGTCGCGGTCGCGGAGCCGGATCGGGCGCCGGCGCGAGAAGCCGAGAGAACTCACGGCGTGACCACGGCCGCCGCCGAAGGGGCCACCGCCGATGAGACCGATCTCGCCGTCGCCGTTCGACCCGTCGATCACGCTGTGCTTGCCCTCGAACGAGAGACCGTCGAAGTGGCTGCGTGTGATCACGTTCATGACCCCGGCGATGGCGTCCGAACCGTAGGTCGCCGCGCCGCCGTCGCGCAGGAACTCGACCCGCTCCACGGCGACCATGGGCAGGACGTTGGTGTCGACCAGCAACTGGGCCTGGTCCGGGATCGCCCCCGGGGACCAGGTCAGCCGGTCGCCGTTCAGCAGCACCAGGGACCGGCTCGGCCCGAGACCGCGCAGGTTGAGCGTCGAGCGATCCTCGCCGGTGCGCGAACCGAACTGGTCGGACTCGAGGTCGGCGCCAAGGCTGAAGGACAGGTTGCGGACTACGCCCAGCATGGAGGGCGACCCTTCCGCCTCCAGGTCCTCGCGGGAGAGGACCGACACCGGCTGCGGTGCGTCCTCGGGCGTGCCGGGTATCCACGAACCGGTGACGGTGACCGAGTGGCTGAAGGTCTCGACTTCGTGCGCGTGGTGCTCGTGGGAGTGCTCGGTGTCCGCCGCCGAAGAGGCTTCCACCTCCGCGGGCGAGCCCGGACTGCTTTCCTGGGCCGTCCCGAACGCGGGCCAGAGAAGGGCGAAGAAGGAAAGGACCAGAAGCGCGGGCAAGCGCTTTCGCGTCAACTCACGATCCGGTTCGGGTCCATGCCCGAGCAGCCGTCGTGCTTCGCGGCGGTCGAGCAGCGTCCGGTGTAGCAGGAGTCCCCGGCGAAGCCCTTGGGGCGCAGCTCTTGAATCCAATGCTCGACATTCGCCTGGACCTCGGCGGCGCTCTGGCCGTGTTCCGTGATCAGGACCTTCGACAGGCCCCACCAGGCCCGCGCCAGGTTGCAGGTGCAGCAGCATGTGTATGCCGTGCGATCGCTGCAGCAGGGCGCCGGGATCGCAGTCAGCGCGGCCCGCTTGATCTCTTCCTGCTCGACCGTCAGCTCGATCCTGGCGTCATGCTCCATCAGTTCTTCCATCGGCGAAGCCAGGAGGTCGGCCATGACCGGATCGTAGTAGACGGGGGTCCATGACGAGGAGTCGCCACAGGACAGGGCCGTGACCACTACGAGCAGCGCGCACAGCGCCGCGGCCACGCGTGGCGCCGCGGCCACGCGTGGTTGGTTGCGTTGCGTCCGTTCGATCATGGCGCGCGATCTTATCCCCGGTGTTCGCGGCTGCGAGTGCCGGACCGTTCATTCCCAGAGCCGCCGGTCGAGCACCCGCTGTTCGGCCAGTGCGGCGTTGAACTCCTCGGCATCTCCTTCGGTCCAGGTGGGGTAGCGGAGAAGCCGGGTTCGACGGGCCTCCGGTCCCACGGCTTCTCGGAGCACTCGGAGTACGGTGGCGTTCAGGCTCTCTCCCCGCTCCGTGCCGAGGAATTCTCGTGTCGAGTCAATTCAACGCGGCGGATCGGCTACATGCCGCGGCTGAGCGTTCGTGCACTGCGTACCCGGCCCAAAAGGACGGGTGTGAGGCATCGAACTCCAGCGGCTCCTGACCCTCCCCTTGATCAAATCGCAGTGGTTCGGCGAGGAGCGTCAATTGGGCTTCTCGGAGTGCGGTGGAGGGTGCCGTGCCACGTGCAAGGCGCCGGTAAAAGACCTCGAACAGCCTGGTCGCGGTCTCATCGACAACCGGCCACAACGAACTGATGACCGTGGAGGCGCCGGCGGCGTCGAATGCGTCGACGAATGGGTTCGGCCCCAACCCGGTCCCGCCGGAGTCGAGACCGGAGAGCACGACGACGGGCTCTCGGCCGAGTTCGAGGTCCGAGGCCAGGGCGCCGACAGTCACGGGGATCGCCTGCTGGTCGTACCGGCTCGGCGAGAGCAACAGTGCCGAGGCAGCGGGATTTCCGGGGTCGACGATCGCTTCGACCGCAAGGTGGAGGACTTCGATTCGGTGACCGGCGCTCAGTTCCCAAAGCGCTTCCGGGGTCGCGCCCTGGCCGAACGCGGCTACGTTCCTCAGGTCCAGCGCCTCGAGTGTCCGGGACTGATTGCGGCGCGCGGCGTGCCGGCGCCAGGAGATGCCGCCATCGCTCATCGAAGCGCCGAGCGGCCGTGCCGGAGGCCGGTACACGGCGTCGGCGATGGCGACGGTCGCCGGCGGTCGTTGCCGGGGCTCACCTTCGGCTGCTTTCTGGAGACGGCGACCGCCCGGGGTCAACCAGCAGAGCTCCCTCGTCTCGATCAGGTAGCGGCCCTCGGGGTCGATGGATCGTGGGGCGCGGATGGCGCCGAAGGGGAGCTCGACCAGGGGACCGTTGGCCAACAGCACGAGAGTCGATGTTCCGCGCAGTTCGTCGGCGACCGGAGCGAGGAGCTTGTGCCCCAGGTCGTCGCCGAGCCGGACGATTTGGCCCAGCGACGCCTGGGGTCGGAGCAGAGCGAGGCGGCGGAGCTCGGCGATCAGCGGGCTCAGTTCCTCCGCGGTGGCAGCCAAGGTCTTCGTAACCGGTGCAAGCCCACCTCCGCCTTGCACGATGACGAGCCGGACCGGGCGCTCGGGGGTGACATCGAAGATCAGGGTCGCCGCATCGTCCGAGGCGGGCCGGAGGTCGGCTTCGAATCGCGCGTTCGTGGATGGCGACGGTGGCCAGTTCCCGGTGGTCGCTCCGGTGCCGAAGGTGGCCCGGCGGATTCCTCGTCGGCTCGACTCGACCGCTTCGATGACTTCGGCTGCGGCAGCCCAGGCGGTGCGCGTCTCTGGATCGCTGCTGCTCTCGGAAAGGGCGGTCGCCCCGCCCGGCAGCATCGCGCCAAGCACGACCACACCGATCCACTGGGCAATGGACCACCGGGCGGTGCTGTTCGTCTTCCTCGATGGGAAAGCCATGATCCGCGCTTTCTTGTATCAGAGCACCGGTTTGGAATGGTGGCCGCTATAGGTTCTTTCGCCCGATCGGCAGCCGCTTCAGAGCGGGACGTGTGGCGCGCAGTACGATTCCAGGCGCGATGTCTAACGTACGACTCGAAGCCGACGGCGAGGTGGCGCGCATCACCCTCAGCAGGCGTTTCAGGGCGAACGCACTCGATTCCGCCACGACCGCGGAGTTGCAGACCGCGGTCCGCGAGTCTGCCGCGGCGAACCCTCGTGTGCTGGTCATCACGGGCGACGGCGTGTTCTGCGGCGGGGCCGACATTCGGGAGATGGAGGGGCTCGACGCAGTCAGCGCCGAGCGGTTCATCCGCGGCCTGCACGAGGCGTTCCTGGCCCTCCGCGAGCATCCGGCGCCGGTGATCGCCGAAGTCCGTGGCGCAGCCCTCGGTGCGGGCCTGGAACTCCTCGTCTCGTGCGACTTGTCGGTGGCCGCCGACGACGCGATCTTCGGCATGCCGGAACCGCACGTCGGCCTGCCGTCGGTGATCGAGGCGGCGTTGCTGCCGGGCGTCGTCGGACTCGGCCGCGCCCGGGAGCTGCTGTTCCTGGGCGATCCGATCGACGCCGCCGAGGCGGCCCGCATCGGACTTGTGGGCGAGGTCGTAGCCGCCGAGGACCTGGAAGCGGCTGTGAACGCCAAGGTCGAGCGGTTGTTGCGTCTCAGTCCAGGCGCCCTGGCGCTGCAGAAGCGGCTGATCGGCCGCTGGCTCAACCTGCCCATGGACCAGGCTGTGGAAGCGGGCGTCTCCGCGTTCAGGGCCGCCTATGGGACCGGCGAACCGAAACAGGCGATGGAGAAGTTCTGGCGGCGCCGGTCGCGCGGCACGGGCGGCAACGGCTCCTAGCCCGCATGTTTCACCGATGCGGCTTAGGAGCTCGTTTTGGAGCTGAGGCGGGCGTTTGAGCGTTGGCCGCGCGCTATCGGTGGGCGTCAGGGGTGGTGAGCGGGTTCGAGTCGGTGCTCGGAGGCGTGGCAAGGCCGTGCGGCGGCGCTGCTGGGTGGTCTTCGGGCGCACTCCGGCCCGGTAGGGATGCGAGGCGCCGTATTGTGGGGTCGGGTTGGCGTCCGGCCTCAGGCCGGCGGGTGGTAGAGGGGTTTGCTTCGGAGGTTTGCCAGGGCCTGGGCGAAGTCGTTCTGCCAGGGGAAGGCTGTTGGCAGGTGGATCCAGATGCGGCGGTGTGTGATGCGTATGCGGGCGGCGATCTTCAGGAACTGGAGGCGCAGGGTGCCGCACTGCAGGCGGGCCTTTGAGGTGCCTGGCAGGGCGAGTCGTCGCACGGCGGCGAGCAGGACGTAGGCGAAGGAGGAGAAGTAGAGGCGCAGTTGATTGGCGGCCATGGTGGCGGTCGAGGTGCGGTCGGCGAACAGGTCGAGCTGCTGCTCCTTGATGCGGTTCTCCATGTCTCCGCGGGCGCAGTAGAGCTGCTCGTAGAGTGCCTGCTTGCCGGCGCGGCTTTTCGGCAGATTGGAGACGATGAAGCGAGGATTGCCGCCCTTCTCGAGCCATTCCGCCTTGCCCGCCACGCGCCTCTTGCGAGACCAGGTGGAGCGTGTCCGGTAGCGGAACTCCCGGAACCGGCGCGACGCCTTGCCGGTGGCGCAGAAGCGCCGCCGCGACTTCGCAAGCGCCTTCGCAAGCCGCCTCGCAAGGCGCGGATTCTTGCCACGCCGAACACGTAGAAGAGTCCCTGCGTCTCGCACCAGGCCATGATCCGCTCCCGGCAGAAGCCCGAATCGCCGCGCAGGATGATCCGCGTGTCCGGCCACGCTTCTCGAATCCGGGCGACGATCGGCGCCAACTCGCGGACCGTGCCGGCGCTTGCGTCCTCATCCGCGCACCGCAGCCGCGCAAGCAGCAGGTGCTCGCCGCAGAACGCGTACAGCGGCATGTAGCAGTAGCACCGGTAGTAGCCGTGAAAGAACCGACCCTCCTGGGTCCCGTGCAGCGGATCGTCCGTCGCGTCGAGGTCCAGCACGATCTCCGCGGGAGCCTCCTCGTGAGCCTCCAGGAACAGCTCCACCAACAAACCGTCCAGTGCCGCACTGTCCGCCGGAATCCGCTTGTAGCGGTCCACTGAAGCTTTCTCCGGCAGGGACAACTCCAGCCGATTCAACCCGGATGCGCTCGCCAGAGGGCGACCCTTGTCCCGCGCCCGAAGACGATCCGCTCCCGTGATGTCCCGCTTGCCCACCAACAGCGCCATGAACGCGTCAAGGCGCAGCTGAGTGTGATCATTCAGGTCCTCGTAGCCCAGAGCCAGACCGTAGACACGCTGAGACACCAGCTCCCGGACCGTGTGCTCCACCGCCGACGGATTCCGGTAGTCCCGAAAACAAGACGCCATGCGCGCCAACAGGCCGATCCGAGCGTCCGCTTCCCGAAGCAGCAAGCCGCCGCCCTCCGTCGTCAACCGACCGCCGTCGAAACAAGCCGTCACCCGGCGACGACCGTGGAATCCGAACTCAAGCTGCGACGAAGTACACTCTGTGATCACGGGCCTCACTCCTGCGGGTAGACCAAATGTCTGATAACACTTGGATTATCCGCCGGATGAGGCCCGATCTCAAATCACCCCGTGAGATATGCGGGCTAGGCGGTCAGGCAGCCAGCCACTGGAGGCAGCCGGTCGATTCCAGCACCGCGTCGATCTGGCTGCGGTCAGACAGCTCGCTGTACCTGCGGCGCAGTGCCGCCAGCGACCTCGCGTGGTACTTCTGCGGCTTCTGGGTCCACTCGCCGCTGGCGAGATCCACCGAGAACTCGTCCTGGCCGCCGGCGATCGCCTTGGCGTTGGCGACGCTCCAGGGCAGGAACAGGCCGCCGACCTGCTGCTCGAGCAGCGGCGTGAGGGTCGGCGCCAGCGACTCCCAGTCCTCGAAGTCGCCGTTCGCCGTCGCGTCCACGAGGCGCTTGACCCAGGCGGCGGTGCGAGGCGCCCTCTCCTTGAGCAGGCGGCCGGGCGTCGGATCCGTCGATGCCTGATGGATTTGGAAGCCGACGCCGAAGTCGCCGAACCCGGGGCGGCCGCCAAAGAGGTAGTCCCGCCCGTCGAGGTGGGCCTCGATCAGGTCGGCCGTGTCGAGGAACGACTGCTCGATCTGGGGCGCCGTCTGCTTGTTCGAGCCGACGAACCAGACCCGGGGCACCATGCGGGACACGATCTGGGTCGTCATTGCCTGCAAGGTCTCCTCGTCGGCGTCGGGGTTCTGGTCCTGGGCGAGGCGCCGGGCCCCGGACTCCTGATCCACTGGTCGGGCCCAGCGGTAGTGGAACATCCACTTGTTGCCCCACTCGTCGCCGAACTCCTCGAGGAGCGCCGAGATGAACGCCGCGGTGGGATCGTCCGGGTAGATCGACGGCTCCGGGTATCGGGCCTCCATCTTCTCCAGGATCGGCGTCGAGTCCTGCATGCCCCGGTCGTCCGGCGTGACCACCAGGGGGACCAGGGGCAGCTTGGCGTAGCGCCGGAACTCCTCCTGGTTTCGGGCGCTGCGCCCGATCCACTCGTGGGGGATGCGCTTGTAGCGGAAGTAGGAGCGGACCTTGATCGAGTAGGGCGAGAGTTCGGCGCCGAAGATTCGGTAAGGTCGAGACATTGGCAGAAGCCTCCTGGAGGGGAGTCGTTGTCAGACGGAGGCACATCCTAGGAGGATTACCAGCGTCGTGGCAACGGCTCTTGATTTGAAAGGACGGCTGGGGAGCGTCTTCGGCCACTCGAGCTTCCGTCCCCACCAAGAGGAAGTGTGCCTCCGCACCGCGGAGGGCGCCGACGGGCTGGTCGTGATGCCGACCGGGGCCGGCAAGTCGCTCTGCTACCAGCTTCCGGGCCTGCTGCGGGGCGGCCCGACGCTCGTGTTCTCGCCGCTGATCGCCCTCATGGAGGATCAGACCGCGAAGCTCCGGCAGATCGGCCTGCGCGCCGAGCGGATCCACTCGGGACGGCCGCGCCACGAGTCGCGCGAGGCCTGTCGCCTGTACCGCGACGGCGAACTCGACTTCCTGTTCATCGCTCCGGAGCGCCTCGGCGTCCCCGGCTTCATCGAGTTCCTCGAGCGTTGCCGGCCGGCCCTGATCGCGGTCGACGAGGCGCACTGCATCTCGCAGTGGGGGCATGACTTCCGTCCCGACTACCGGCTCCTGGGGCAACGCCTGCCGCGCCTGCGCCCGGCGCCGGTGCTAGCCCTCACCGCGACCGCGACGCCGCGCATCCAGGACGACATCGCGGCGCAGCTCGATCTGCAGGGGGACGAGCGGTACATCTACGGCTTCCGGCGCGACAACCTGGCAGTGGAGGTGGTGCAGAAGCGGCCCGGGGCGCGAGCCGCGGTGGTTTCCGAGGTGTTGGGTGAGCGTGAGCGGCGGCCTGCCATCGTCTATGCGCCGACACGCAAGCAGACGGAGACTCTCGCTGGTCGGCTGGCCGACAATTTTCCGGCCGCGGCGTACCACGCGGGGCTGCCGACGGCGGAGCGGGACGAGGCGCAGGCCGCGTTTCTCGACGGCGAAATCGAAGTGGTGGTCGCCACCACCGCCTTCGGCATGGGGATCGACAAACCGAACATCCGCACGGTGATTCACACCGCGATGCCGGCGACGGTGGAGGGCTACTACCAGGAGATCGGCCGCGCCGGTCGGGACGGCGAGCCGGCCCGGGCGCTGCTCCTGTACTCCTGGGCCGATCGCCGTACCCAGGAGTTCCTGCACAAGCTCTCCTATCCGGAGATCGGCTATCTCAAGGAGCTGTACGACGCGTTGTCGGACGAGCCGCGTGACCAGGCCGATCTGCAGCGCCGACTCCGCTTCGACGAGGAGGTGTTCGAAGCGGCTCTGGATCAGCTCCGCATCCACGGCGGCGCGACCATTGGCGGTGGCTACCGCGTGCGCCGGGGCGGGGACTCGTGGATGCGGACCTACCGCGTCCAGCGCCAGCACCGGCTGGACCAGATCGACGAGATGACCCGGTTCGCGGACCACCGGGGCTGCCGGATGCTGCGCCTGGTCCGGCACTTCGGCGACCGCGCGGACACCGGCGCACTCTGCGGCGTCTGCGATGTCTGCCGGCCGGACGACTGCCTGGTGCGCCGGTTCCGCGCGCCGCTGCCCGAGGAGGTGCAGGCGATGGAGACGGTGGTGTCGCTGCTGCGCCGCCGCGAGGGCCAGGGTACGGGCCGGCTGTTCCAGGAGTTCAGATCGGTCCATGGCTCGTACGATCGTGGCGCGTTCGAGGACCTTCTCGGCGCGCTCGGGCAGGCGCGGGTGGTGTTCGTGGAGGACGATTCGTTCCAGAAGGACGGCGAGACGATCCGCTACCAGCGGGCCGGGCTGACGCCCAGCGGCCGTCGCCGCGGTATCGACCTGGCGGGGCAGGTGCTGCTGCCGGACGATCCGCCGGATGAGCCGAAGGCGCGCCGGAAGCGGAAGACCGCTGCGGCGTCGGAGATCGCGGAGGCTGACGCCGACCCGGCCCTGGTGGAGGCCCTGCGCGAATGGCGGCTCGATGAGGCCCGGAAGAAGCGGTGGCCCGCGTACACCGTGCTCCAGAACCGTGCGCTTGTCGCCGTTGCGGTTGCCAAGCCCGCGAACCGCGATCAGTTGCTCGGGATCCCCGGCATTGGACCCGCCACGGTCAAACGCTACGGCGCCGCGCTGCTGCGGCTCGTGGCGGCAGCGGAGAAGGCTGAGCCGAAGTGACACAATCGCATCCCATGACGACATCTACGGCACAGTGGTTCGGCCATCCACGGGGGCTTTCCACCCTCTTCTTCACCGAGCTGTGGGAACGCTTCAGCTACTACGGCATGCGGGCGCTGCTGGTGCTCTACATGACGGACGTCGCCACCGGCGGCCTCGGCTTCGAGACCGAAACCGCAACCATCGTGCTGGGGCTCTACACCTTCGGCGTATACGCCCTGGCGCTGCCCGGCGGCTGGATCGCCGACCGGATTCTCGGCCAGAAGAAGGCGGTGCTGTGGGGCGGGATCATCATCGCGCTCGGCCACTACGCCCTGGCCGTGCCGACGATGTTCACGTTCTTCCTGGGCCTGTTCCTGGTGGTGGTCGGCACCGGACTGCTCAAGCCGAACGTTTCGGCGGTGGTCGGCGATCTGTACGCCAACGACGCGGCCGCGCGGCGCGACGCCGGTTTCTCGATCTTCTACTCCGGGATCAACATCGGCGCGATGCTGGGGCCTCTCCTATGTTCCTGGCTTGGTGAGAGGGTCGACTGGCACCTCGGTTTCGGCGCCGCCGGGGTCGGCATGACCGCGGCCATCGTCGCCTACATCAAGGGCCAGAAGTACCTCGAGGGCGCCGGCGATGCGCGCGGCCCGGCCGCGGATCCGGTGCAGGTGGCGGGCGCCAAGCGGAACCTGATCGCGGGCACGGGCTGCATGGTGGTGCTGGCGGGCGTTCTGTGGTGGCTGGGGGCGAGCGGCACCGCGCCGATCACGCTGCTCGGCTTTGCGGACGCGACGGGCGTGATCGTCGTGTTGCTGGCGGTTGTCTATTTCGCCTACGTGATCGGCTTCGTCTGCAAGGACGACATCGAGAGGCGACGGATCGGCGCCTGCGCGGCGCTCTTCGTCGGCGCGGCGCTGTTCTGGTCGGGCTTCGAGCAGGCCTCGTCGTCGCTCAACCTGTTCACGCGCGACTACGTGAACCGCGACCTGTTCGGACTCGAGGTGACGATCGGCTCGCTTCAGGCCATCAATCCGTTCTTCATCATCGTTCTGGCGCCGGTGATGGGCGTGCTGTGGGTGCGCCTCGGCGCCCGCAACCCGTCGATTCCGGTCAAGTTCGGGATCGGCCTGGTGCTGCTCGGCGTCGGCTTCCTGGTCCTGTCCTGGGGCGCTTCGCTGGCCCAAGCGGGCGGCGGTCAGGCGGCGATGAGCTGGCTGGTCGTGACCTACTTCTTCCACACGGTCGGCGAGTTGTGCCTGAGTCCGGTGGGGCTGAGCAGCATGACCAAGCTGGCGCCCGACCGCCTGGTTTCCCAGATGATGGGCACCTGGTTCATGGGCGCCGCGCTCGGCAACCTGATCGCCGGGCGGGTGGCGGGCTACATCGAGTCGCTGCCGCCGGCCGAACTGTTCCGCACCGTGGCGCTGATCGTCGCCGTCGCGGGCGTCGTGTTCCTGGCCCTGTTCAAGCCGATCAAGTGGCTGTGCGCGGGGGTCAAGTAGGGGGCCGCCGGCGCATCCAGTTGACGGCGCGCCTTAGTTGATGCCGCGCTCCTTGCCCTTCCAGAAGGGCGCGCGCAGTTCGCGCTTGAGGACCTTCATCGCGCCGGAAAGCGGTAGCGGTTCGGCCCGGAACTCGACCGACTTGGGCGCCTTGTAGCCGGCGATCGACTCGCGGGCGTAGCTGATGATCGAGGCCGCCGTGTTCTCGTCCACTTCGGCCCCCTCCTTGGGCACGACAATCGCGTGAACCTGCTCGCCCCAGACGTCGTGGGGAATGCCGATCACTGCCACCTGGCCGACCACGGGGTGGGTCGAGATCGCGCTCTCGACCTCGGCCGAGTAGACGTTCTCGCCGCCGGAGACGATCATGTCCTTGACCCGGTCGACCAGGAACAGGTACCCCTCCTCGTCGAGGTAGCCTGCGTCGCCGGTGTGGTACCAGCCGCCCTGGAACGCCTCTTCGGTGGCCTCGGGCTTGTTCCAGTACTCGGTCATGTAGTTGCCGCCTCGGGCGCAGACCTCGCCGACTTCGCCGCTGGGCAGCTCGTTGCCGTCCTCGTCCTGGACCTGTAGCACGACGCCGGGCACCGCGCGTCCGACGGAGCGCAGGCGGTCGCCGCCGGCCTTGTGGTCCTCGGCGTCGAGCACGGTCAGGAGCGACGAACTCTCCGTCATGCCGTAGCCCTGCCCGATCTCCATCTCCGGGAAGAGCGTCCGCAGCCGGTCGAGCAGGGCCGCCGGCATCGGCGAGGCGCCGTAGGCCAGGTTGCGCACCGACGCGAGCTTCTCGGGCGTGAAGTCCGGGTGGCTCATCAACATGTGGATCATGGTCGGCACCATGGTCGTCGTGGTCACCTTGTGCTTCTCGATCAACGCGATCGCTATGCCGGGGTCGAACATCGGCATCAGGACCATCTTGCCGCCGAACGTCTGGGTTGCGATGACGCCGACCATGGAGGCGGCATGGAAGATCGGCGTCTGCAGCAGCGCCGTGCCTTCGGAGAGTTGGGGGAACCGCATCACCGCGTGGTACGTGTTCAGGATCTCCGCGCGCTGGTTGCAGAGCACGCCCTTGGGCAGGCCGGTCGTGCCGCCGGTGTACATCAGGACCACCGGATCGGTCTCCTCCGGCTCGTCCGGCAGCACCGGCTCGCTGCCCGCAATCAGGTCCTCGTAGCGGAGGTCGCAGGGCGCGTCCGTGTCGTGGCCGGGGCCGTCGATCAGCACCGTGTGCCGGATTGTGCAGTCGTCGCCGGCAAGGGCCATGGCCTGGGCGAAGGCCGGGGCGAAGGTCTTGTCCACGAACGCGACCTCGGTGCCCGAGTCGCGGACGATGTAGTCGAGCTCCTTGCCCGCCAGGCGCAGGTTGAGTGGGTTGATCACACCGGCGCCGAGGTAGGCGGCGTGGTACAGCTCGACGTACTGGTGGCAGGTCAGCGCCATCACCGCAAAGCGGTCGGTGCGGCCGATGCCGAGTTCGCCGGTGAGCGCGGAAAACAGGCGCATCGTGCGGTCGGCGTGCTCCCCGAAAGTCGCGCTGTAGGCGCCGTCGATGATGGACTCCTGGTTGGCCAGGTAGTTCAGGGCGGGGACGAAGAACCGGTGGAAGATGAGTTCCTTCATCGCGTGCAACTCCTGTTGAGCGTGTCGTTCGAGCGGTGGCTTCGATTCAGTTCGCCGACAGGGCGGCGATCACGTCGCGTTGCGTTCGATCGTCGAGGAAGCGGAGGCTGGGGCTGATGCGGTCCACGACGTCGCCGTAGCGCGCGAGGACGGCCGAGGCGATGCCGTCCGGTTCGCCGACCACCGCGAAGGCGCCAAGCATTTCGTCGGTGATGAGATGGCCCATCTCGTCCCACTGCCCCTGCTTGGACATCCGGTTGAGCTCGAGCTGCAGGTCGCCCCAGCCCTCCGACTCGAGCACTGGACGGTAGGCGGGAGTCGAACCGTAGAACGAGATCTGCTTCTTGACCGCCCGCTTCGTCTCTTCGTAGGTCTTCTCGTCCTGACCCGAGACGATGAAGCCGGGGTAGCTGATCTGGAACTCGGAGCGGTCGCGTCCGGCGGCGGCCAGACCGCGCTCGATCGCCGGCAGGGTCGTATCGCGCATGTAGGACTGGGTCGTGAACGGGTGAACGATCAGGCCGTCCGCCACTTCGCCCGCGACCTCCGTCATCAGGGGGCCGACGGCGGCCAGGAAGACTCGCGGCGGCCCGTACTCGGTGTCGGTTGGCGTGAACATCGGGGTCATCAGGGTGTGGGAGTAGAACTCGCCCTGGAAGCGCAGCCGCTCGCCTTCGTACCAGTTGTCCCAGATCGCCCGCATCGCCAGGATCATCTCCTTCATGCGCTTGGCCGGGCTCGACCACGGCATGCTGAAGCGCTTCGTGATGTGGGGCCTGATCTGGGACCCCAAACCGAGGATGAAGCGTCCCTTCGAGTAGGCATTCAGGTCGTGGCCTACATGGGCCAGCGTCATCGGGCTGCGTGCGAAGGCGACCGCGATCGAGGTCATCAACTCGATCCGCTCGCTGTGTTCCGCGGCGAGCAACAGGGGGAAGAAGGGGTCGTGCGCCGTCTCCGCGGTCATCGCCGCCGCGAAGCCTGCACCTTCGAGTTCCCTTATGCGGGCCGGGACTTCGCGCAGATCGGTGGGCAGTCTGCCGTCAACCTTCATTTCTGTCTCCAGGCTGGTTGTTCGAGGGTGGCGCGCGAGTATAGAGGAGAGAGGCAGGCTTGCTACGATCCCGGCTTTCCTGCCTCGGTAACCTGCCTTCCAGACCCAGGGGAGTCTCCATGCATCAGGTGCTCGCCGGCGTCCGCGTTCTGGACTTCGGCCGCTACATCGCCGGCCCGTTCTGCGCCGCCCTGCTGGGTGATCTCGGCGCCGATGTGATTCGCATCGAGAAGGTGCGTGGCAGCGAGGACCGCTTCATCGCCCCCGTCGCGCCGACCGGCGAAGGCGGCATGTTCCTGCAGATGAACCGGAACAAGCGGTCCATGACACTGAATCCGACGAAGCCGGCGGGCAGAAAGATCGTCCGCAGGCTGGTGGCAACGGCCGATGTCGTCGTCGCGAACCTGCCGCCGGCGACGCTGCGGGCGATGGCGCTCGACCTGGACAGCCTGCGCGAAGCGAAGGAGGACATCATCCTGACCACGGTTTCGGCCTACGGCCGGGGCGGCCGCTACAGCGACCGGGTCGGTTTCGACGGCATCGGTCAGGTGATGTCGGGGATCGCCTACATGACCGGCGATCCCGACCGTCCCCGGCGGGCGGCGGCCCCCTTTGTCGACTTCGGGACCGCGCTCTCCTGCGCCTACGGCACGCTGGCGGCGCTGATGGCCCGGCAGCAGACCGGCGAGGGCCAGATGGTCGAAGGCGCCCTGCTGCAGACCGCCCTGATGATGGGGAACGCGAACCTGATCGAGCAGGCGGTGATCGAGAGGAACCGGCAACCGACCGGAAACCGGAACCAAACTTCGGCGCCGTCCGACATCTACCGGACCGCCGACGGCTGGTTGCTGTGTTCGGTGATCGGCGAGCCCCTGTTCAGGCGCTGGGTGGATCTGATGGCCGAGGATGATGGCGCGGGAGGCGACGGGCACGGAATCGACTGGCTGAACGATCCCCGCTTCGCGGACGACCTCGCCCGCGGCGACAACCCTGAAGCGATCGGCGACCGGATGAACGCCTGGTGCGCTTCGCGCTCAACGGCGGACGCCGTCGAGGCGCTGAACGCGGCGATGATCCCCTCGGCGCCGGCGTACTCGATGCAGGAAACGCTGGACGATCCACACATCGCCGAGGTCGAGTCCTTCGTCGAGCTCGACTATCCGGGCATGTCTCGACCGGCGCCGGTAGCCGGCCCGTCCGTGCGCCTGACCGGCACACCGGCCACGATCCGTGACCGTGCGCCGACTCTCGGCGAACACACGGACGAGATCCTGGGCGATCTCGGCTACAGCGGCGACGAGATCGAGGGGTTCCGGGCCGAGCGGGTGGTCTAGTGGTGTTGTCCGCATTCGTCCTGGGAACGCGGGCATCCTGCCCGCATCTGGTGCGGCTTCTGGCCGTCCTGATCCTGGCTGTGCCCGCCGGCGCCGCCCAACCGCCCGAAACCCTGCCTCCCCCGAACGTCCTCTGGATCTCGAGCGAGGACAACGGTCCCCACCTCGGCGCCTACGGCGATGCCTTCGCCGACACCCCGAACCTCGACCGCCTCGCCGCCCGCGGCCTGATCTACCGCAAAGCCTGGTCGACCGCTCCCGTGTGCGCGCCTGCCCGCACCACGATCATCAGCGGCCTCTACCCGGTCTCGACCGGCGCCCACCACATGCGCAGCCAGTCGCGGCTGCCGGAGGGCTTCCGGTTCTTCCCGGGACTGCTCCGCGAGGCCGGCTACTACACGACGAACAACTCGAAGCAGGACTACAACCTGGCCAAGCCCGGCGGCGAAGGCTCCGTGTGGCACGAGACGTCCCGCGAAGCGCACTGGCGGAACCGGCCGGAGGGCGCGCCCTTCTTCGCCGTCTTCAACTTCACGGTGACCCACGAGAGCCAGATCCGGCGGCCTCCCCAGACGCCGGTCCACGACCCGGCGGCGGTACGGGTGCCCGCCTACCACCCCGACGCGCCGGAGGTACGGCAGGACTGGGCGCAGTACTACGACAAGCTGACCGAAATGGACCGGTTGGCGGGGGAGCGTCTGGCGGAAGTCGAGGCGGCGGGTCTGCTCGACGACACGATCGTCTTCTACTGGGGCGACCATGGTCCCGGCCTGCCGCGCGGCAAGCGCGCCGCGCTCCAGACCGGGCTCGGCGTGCCGTTGATCGTCTCCATCCCGGAGAAGTACCGGCACTTGGCGCCGGCGGAGTACGAGCCCGGCGGGGAGACCGATCGCCTGGTCGGATTCATCGACTTCGCGCCCACGATGCTGAGCCTGGCCGGCATCGAGCCGCGGCCGCACCTGCAGGGCCGGGCGTTTCTCGGCGCGCACGAGGCGGCGCCGAACGAGGTCATCTTCGGGTTCTCCGATCGCATGGACGAGCGCTACGACATGGTGCGCAGCGTGCGGGACAAGCGGTACGTCTACGCCCGCAACTTCCTGATCGACCGGCCCTACGGGCAGCGGTTGGACTACCAGATGCAGACGCCGACCACCCAGGTCTGGCTGCGGCTGTTCCAGGAGGGCAAGCTGAACGAGGCCCAGTCGGCGTTCTGGCGAGAGAAGCCGAGCGAAGAACTCTACGATCTGGAGAACGACCCGGACCAGGCCCGCAACCTGGCGGATTCACCCGAGCACGCGGCCGAACGGGAACGGCTCGCCGGCGCCCTGCGCAGGCAACTCTTGACCATCCGCGACCTCGGCTTCCTGCCCGAAGGCGAAATGCACCGGCGGGCGGCGGCCATGGGCGCCGTGCCCTGGGCATATGGCCAGGGCAGCTACCAGGTCGAGCGGGTGCTGGCCGCGGCGGAGCTGGCATCCGACCGCTCGGCGTGGGACGAGGCGGCGGTGGAGCGCTTGAGAAGGTTGCTCGGCGATCCGGACTCCGCGGTTCGGACGTGGGCCGCGATCGGACTCCGTGCCCGCGGCGAAGCGGGTGTGCGGTCCGCCCTCGCCGAACTGCGCGCGGCACTCAGGGGCGCCTCCGCTCCTGTCCGCATCCACGCCGCCGAGGCCCTGGGCCGCTTCGGGGAGGACGCGGACCGGGCGCCGGTCGTCGAACTGCTGCTCGCTTCGGCCTCGATCACCGAGAACGACTTCTTCGACGCCCTGCTGGCGCTGAACGCGCTGGACTACCTGGATCCGGAGGTGCTGGGTGCGCCCGACGTGCAGGCGTGGCGGGATCGGTTGGCCGCTCTGCCGAGGGAGCTGGAGGGTCTCGACCGAAGATTCAGGAGCTACGTTCCGCGGCTACTCGAGGCGATCGCTCTCGATCTTTCGGACCGGTGATGCTGGCGCTCCCGGCCTGGCCTCCCAAGGCGCGGTAGACCGCTTCCTTGTCGGAGAGTTGGACCCGTGCTCCCATGGGCTTGGCGATCCACGACACCGACCGTTCCGGTAGCGAACGTTCGCGCCTTTTGGGGTTCTGCGCCATCGACCTACTCGCCCGCAGTCGCTTCCGGCGGCCAGCCGAACGGCAGGTTCTCCGGCACCACCTTGATCTCGGTCGAGAACTTGAACGGCGCCTCGCCCGGCCCCGGGAAGGTGAACTCCAGGAAGAAGGCGCTCCAGCCGGTCGCCGGCGTGTCGACGGCGCCGATCCACTCCCCGTCGCCGGTGGCATCGACCGCGGTGCTGGTCCACGCCCTGCCGATCGTGTCGACCCGGAAGTCCCTCGCTTCCGGGTTCGTTGCCTGCCAGAGCAGAACCTCGCTCGGCTCGACGCTGTTCGCCACCCACGCCGTGATCGCGGCGCCGTCGCCGGTGGAGGAGAGGCTCCAGTCGACGTCCGGGCGTTCGACGCCTTCGAGCACCGCTTGGTAGAAGGCGAGGAAGCCGACCGCCGCGTCGCTGCCGCCGAGCGAGTGCTCGGTGTTCGGCACGTAGCGCAAGTGCTTCTCGCCGACCAGGTCGTCGAAATAAAACTGGGAACTGTCGGAAAGGAAGAACTGGTCGCCGGTGGCGTTGATCAGGTACTTCGGCAGATCGAGCTTCTCGCGGTGCTGGTACGGCTCGACGATCTGCTGGAGTTCAAGGTACCGGGGGTCGTCGAACCAGTCCATGATCCCCTCGCGCTCGTAGTCGCCGACGGCCGGCGCCCAGAACCCGTAGGCCTGCCAGTGGTGGACGAAGGAGGGCTCGAGGTTCAGCATGTCGATGACGATGGGCGCGATCGCGATCACCCGCTCGTCGACGATCGCCGTCGTCCAGGTGGTCCAGCCGCGCTTCGAGCCGCCCGCGACGACGAACCGGTTCACTTCGGACTGGCTGCCGTCTTCGGACGCCGCGAACGCCGTCATCGTGTCCATCGCGCGCACCGCGGCCTTGGTCATCGGCAGCCGCGCCAGCCAGATCGCGTCCTCCCCGCGCAGGAACTTGTCCCAGCCGTAGGCGATCAACTGGTCCTCGCGGCGCTCCCCGAAGTCGTCGCCGACGAAGTTCAGCGGCTGGTTCGGCACCATCCGCAGCTCGGCCGTGAACGAACCGGTGGCGAGGGCCGGCTGGATCGTCAGCGGGTTCGCTTGCTCCGGCGGGTCGTCGCCGTTCCGACCGCCCGAAATGTAGAGAAAGGCCGCGTCGCTCTTGATTTCATCCGGCGCCACCACCATCAGCCAGTGGGTCCACAGCGGCCGGTCGACCTCGGCCTCGGTGAGCCAGCTCTGGCTCGTCATCTCGATCGTGTGGAGGGTGTAGCCGTCGCCGGGCTGGCTGGCGACGAGATTCCAGTCGTAGGCCGGATCGGGTGTGTCGACGTACTGCTTCAGAATGTCGCCTGGGGCGGGGCCGGCGTCGGTGACCGCCTCGGCGCCGCCGCAACTGGAGAGCAGCAGTGCAGCCGCGAGGAGGGCGAAAACGAATCGAGCGTTGCATGTCATGGTCATCTCCTCAAATCGCCCCGGCGGAGCGCATCGCGTTGATCTGCTGGTCGCTGAAGCCCCAGTCGGCGAGTACCGCGTCGCTATGTTCGCCGGCCTTGGGCGGCGGCCCCTGGACCGCGACCGTGGTACGGCTGAAGCGCGGCGCCGGCGCCGGCTGCGGCACGCCTTCGACCTCGACGAAGGTCTGGCGCGCCCGGTTGTGCGGATGAGCGACCGCCTCGTCGATGCTGAGAACAGGAGCGAAACAGACATCGCTGCCCTCCATGATCTCGCACCACTCCTCGCGCGTCTTGGCGCGGAACACTTCGGCCAGTCTGGCGGAGAGTTCGGGCCAGCGGTCGCGGTTCACAATGTGGTCGTCCCACTCGCTGCCGATAAGCTCCGCCTTCTCGCGCAGCAAGGCGTAGAACTGCGGCTCGAGCGATCCGACCGAGACGTACTCGCCGTCAGAACACTCGTAGGTGTCGTAGAAGTGGGCGCCGCTATCGAGCATGTTCGACCCGCGCTCGTCGTTCCATACGCCGGAACCGTGCATCCCGACGACCGCCGCCAATAGCAGCGCCGAACCGTCCGTCATCGCGGCGTCCACGACTTGCCCCTTGCCCGATTTCTGGGCCTCCAGCAGACCGGCGACGACGCCCAGGGCGAGGAGCATGCCGCCGCCGCCGAAGTCGCCGACCAGGTTGACCGGCGGCACCGGCTTGGCTCCGGCGTTGCCGATCGAGTGCAGCACGCCGGAGAGGGCGATGTAGTTGATGTCGTGGCCGGCGGCGTGGGCGATCGTGCCGTGCTGCCCCCAGCCGGTCATGCGCCCAAAGACTAGCTTCGGATTCCGCTCCAGGCAGACGTCCGGTCCGAGACCGAGCCGCTCCATGACCCCCGGGCGGAAGCCCTCGATCAAGCCGTCGGCCTGTTCGACCATGTCGAGCATCGCGGCAATCGCCTCGGGACGTTTCAAGTCCATCGCGAGGGAGCGCCGGCCGCGGTTCAGAACGTCGAACTTCGAGCCCCGGCCGGCGTAGGCCCGCCGGTCGATGCGAACGACCTCGGCGCCCAGATCCGAGAGCACCATGGCGCAGAACGGCCCGGGTCCAATGCCGGCGATCTCAAGAATGCGGTAGCCGTCGAGTGGTCCCATGATCCGTGTCTCCGAGTGAACGTTGGTTGGGGAATGAAGGCGGGCCAGTATAGGAGACGGCTCCAGGACTCTGCCGTACAATCCCGTCGCCCGACGAGCCAGCAGATGGACCAACAGACGCCGGCCGGGAACCGCGTTCCCGGACCGCGGCGGGGGAGAGCCTCGAACCATGCAGCGATACGGAATGACGATCCCATTCGGCCTGCCCCTGGCGGAGCAGGAAGACCTGATCAAGGAGATGGTGGATCTCGGCTACACGGACTTCTGGTCCTCCGAGTCGAACGGCGCCGACGGCTTCACGCCGCTCGTTCAGGCGTCGATCTGGGCGCCCACGGCACGACTCGGGATCGCGATCATTCCCGCCTACACTCGCGGACCGGCGCTGATGGCGATGACGGTCGGGGCGATGGCCGAGGCCGCCCCCGGCCGCTTTGTCATGGGTGTCGGCACCTCGTCCAACGTGATCGTCGAGCAGTGGAACGGCATCCCCTTCGAGCGGCCGTACTACAAGACCCGTGACATGGTGCGGTTCCTCAAGAAGGCGCTGACCGGCGACCGGATCGACGAAGAGTTCGACACCTTCAACGTGCGCGGCTTCCGCATGGGCCGACCCCTCGAGGAATGCCCACCGATCCTGGTTGCGGCGCTCCGCCAGGGAATGCTCCGGATGGCCGGGCGCGAAGGCGACGGTGCGATCCTGAACTGGCTGTCGCCCGGCGACGTGAAGACCGTCGTTCCCTACGTTCACGAGGGCGGGCCCGGCAAAGAGATCGCGGCGCGGATTTTCGTCCTGCCGACCGAGGACAAGGCGATCATCGACTACGTCGGCCGCCGCGGCATGGCCGCCTACCTGAACGTCCCCGTATACGCCGCCTTCCACGACTGGCTCGGCCGCCGCGAGCTGCTCGGACCGATGTGGGACGCCTGGGCCGCCGGCGACCGCAAGAAGGCGGTCGAGGTGATCCCGGAAGAGGCGCTTCACGACATCTTCATCATCGGTTCGCCCGGCAAGTGCCGCGAGCGCATCCAGGAGTACATCGAGGCCGGCGTTCATACTCCGGCCCTGTCGATCCTGCACCCGGGCGAGGATCTGCGGACGACGATCCGCGAGCTGGCGCCGGGGTAGAAACCCTGGGAACGCGGGCGTCTCGCCCGCATTCTCCCGGTCCGTCATGAGCCGAGCCCCACACAGATGAACCCGAAGTTCTTCGAACAGCCGATCCTCAACTCGCCCTACGAGGCGCCTTCGCGCCACTGGGAGCTCGACGCGAACGGGCAGCCGACCCATCTGTTGATCGAGACGCGCCGACAGGTCCGGTTCGACTCGCCGATTCCGGCGCCGAAGAAGCGCGGCGGCGGCACCCAGTTGGAATTGGCCGCCGACCCGGACGAAGCCGACGAGGCGAAGTTCGACCTGGCGCGGGTGATCCAGGACCTGCGCGGGGAAGTCACCCGCTGGCGCCAACTCCCAAACCCGCACCAATGGCAGGTGACACCGGAGACGGCTCGCCTGTTGGCCCACTGGCGCCGACAGGAGGGGTGGAAGGACATTCGGCCCTTTTTCTGTCAGGTGGAGGCGGTGGAAACGGCGATCTGGTTGACCGAAGTGGCTCCCAAGCGACGGAATCTCAGGACTCGCCGCTTCCTGAGGCGGCTGGAGAAAGTCAACGCGGAGCACGCCGAGTTGCCGCGCCTGGCCCTCAAGCTCGCCACGGGTGCCGGCAAGACGATGGTCATGGCCATGTTGATTGCGTGGCAGACCATCAACGCGGTGCGACGGCCGAACAGCCCGTACTTCTCCCGTGGCTTCTTGATCGTGGCGCCCGGACTGACGATCCGGGACCGTCTCCGAGTACTGCAGCCGAACGACCCCGACAACTACTACGGGCGACGGGGGCTGGTTCCCTCGGACATGGTCGGCGATGTCGACCGGGCGACAATCGTGATCACGAACTTCCACGCGTTCCAGCGCCGCGAGCGGATGTCCTTGTCCAAGGGCGCCCGATCCTTGCTTCGTGGCCGCGGTGGAGAAGATCTTGAAACGCTGGAGACAGAGGGGCAGATGCTCCAGCGGGTCCTGCCCGGGCTGATGGGCATGAAGAACATCGTCGTCTTCAACGACGAGGCGCACCACTGCTACCGAGAGAAACCCGGCGATCCCGACGAAGTGAAGCTCAAGGGCGACGACCTGGGTGAGGCGAAGGCCAACAGGGAAGCGGCGCGAGTGTGGATCTCCGGCCTGGAGGGCATCCACCGGCGCCTGGGCCTCGGCCGCGTGTTCGACCTGTCGGCCACGCCCTTCTTCCTGCGCGGCTCGGGTTACCCCGAGGGCACGCTGTTCCCGTGGACGATGAGCGACTTCTCGCTGATGGACGCGATCGAGAGCGGCATCGTCAAGCTGCCCCGGGTGCCGGTGGCGGACGACTTGCCCAGCGCCGACGTGCCGATGTACCGGGAACTGTGGAAGCACATCGGCAAGAAGATGCCCAAGGGGCGCCGAACGGCCCAGTCCGCGGGACTCGATCCTCAGAACCTGCCGTTGCCTCTTCAGAACGCCCTGGACGCGCTCTACGGTCACTACGAGAAGGTGTCCAAGGCCTGGGGCGAAGCGGACATCGTGAGTCCGCCGTGCTTCATCGTGGTCTGCAACAACACCTCGACCTCGAAGTTGCTCTACGACTACATCTCCGGCTACGAACGCAAGCATGACGACGGGTCCAGCAACATCGTGCCGGGGCGGCTCGAACTCTTCCGTAACTTCGACGAGTACGACAACCCGCTGCCGCGGCCGCGCACGCTCTTGATCGACAGCGTCCAACTCGAGTCGGGAGAAGGGCTGGACAAGGCCTTCCGTACTGCCGCCGCCGACGAGATCGAGCGCTTCCGCTCGGAAGAGATGGACCGCACGGGGGATCGGGTAGGGGCCGACAGCCTGACCGACGAGGACCTCCTCCGCGAAGTGATGAACACAGTGGGGAAGCAGGGCCGTCTCGGCGGTTCGATCCGTTGCGTCGTCTCTGTTTCCATGCTCACGGAAGGCTGGGATGCGAACACGGTGACCCACATCCTCGGCGTCCGCGCCTTCGGTACCCAGCTCCTCTGCGAGCAGGTGATCGGCCGTGCCCTGCGGCGCCAGTCCTACGAGTTGAACGACAAGGGCCTCTTCGACGTTGAGTACGCCGATGTTTTCGGGGTGCCCTTCGACTTCACGGCCGAACCGGTTCCGGCGCCGCGGCCGGTGGTAAAGCCGACAATCGCCGTGCGGGCCATCAGCCCGGACCGCGACCACGCGGAGATCCGCTTCCCCCGGGTCGAGGGCTACCGCGTGGAACTGCCGGAGGATCGCATCAAGGCCGATTTCACGAAGGACTCAACGTTGACGCTCACGCCAGACACCGTCGGCGCAACGGACACGCGCAACGAGGCGATCATCGGCGAGGGGGCGGACATCGATGTCGGGCACCTCGAGGACTACCGCCGATCGTCTCTGATCTTCCACCTGACCGTCAGGCTCCTGGAGACGAAGTACCGGGAACCTGACGGGGAGTTCAACTACGGGCTGTTCGGCAAACTGAAGGGGGTCACCCGCCGCTGGCTCGATGCGCACCTGGAGTGCAAGGGCGGCACTGTCCCGGCGCAGCTCATGTACCGGCAGCTAGCCGACATGGCCTGCGAGAAGATCCACGCCGCGATCGTTCGCAGCCGGAAGGACGATCGGCCGGTGCTTGCCGTGCTCGACCCGTATCGACCCACCGGAACCACGGCCGACGTTCACTTTCTCACGTCCAAGACCGTCTACCGCACCGATCCCCGGCGTTGCCATGTGGACCACGCGGTGCTGGACAGCGGGTGGGAGAAGGAGTTCTGCCGCGTCGCCGAAAAGCACGATCACGTCATCGCGTACGTCAAGAACGACCGTCTGGGTCTGGAGATCCCGTACTTGTATGGTTCGACTACGAGACGCTACCTCCCGGACTTCGTCGTCGTGTTGGACGACGGCCACGGTCGCGACCACCCCTTGCGGCTCCTGGTCGAGATCAAGGGTCTTCGCGGCGAAGACGCGAAGGCCAAGAGGGAAGCCACTGAGACCTACTGGGTCCCAGGCGTCAACAACCTTGGATCGCACGGCCGCTGGACGTTCGCCGAGTTCACGAACGTCTTCGACATCGCGTCGGAGTTCGAGGAGCTTGTCCGCCGGCTTGCCGGTGTCGAGCCGGCCGCATGACAGGCGCGGCTTCAGGACCGGCGGGTTTGGCAGACTACGGGCAATGACCGTGGAGACCAAGGCCGCTACGGGGACAGAACGGGCAACCGGCACGCCGGTAGGCAGCCCCGAGGTCCGGGAGATGACCGCGCGGATTCGCGCCGGCGGCTCTCCCATGAGGCGCGATGAGGTGCTCGCGATTCTCCAGGCCCACCGGCCGGTGTTCGTCGAACGGTTCGACGTTGAGCGTCTGACCCTGTTCGGCTCGGTGGCTCGCGACCAAGCGGAGGAGGGCAGCGACCTGGATCTGCTGGTCGAGTTCACGGGGGCGAAGTCGCGCTCGAAGGCCTACTTCGGCCTCATGTTCTATCTTGAGGATCTGCTGGAGCGCGAGATCGACCTGGTCACGGAGCCGGCGCTCCGGCGCGAGTTCGTACCGTTCGTCGAGAGCGAGGCGATCCGTGTCTGAGCGGCGCCCGACGCGGTTGTGGCGCTGCTTCGTTCACGACATGATCGGGTGTTGCGACCGGATTCTGGAGGAGACAACCGGCCTTGCGCGCGACTCCCTGGTTGCGGATCGCCTGCGGTACGAGAGTGTGCGATACAACCTGATCGTCCTTGGAGAGGCCGCGACGAAAGTCCCTGACTCGATTCGCGCGCGATACGGCGATGTTCCGTGGCGGGAGATGACTGCGACGAGGAATCGCCTGATTCACGGCTATCCGGGCGTGGACGCCGACGTTGTCTGGCGGACCATAGCGAACGATGTCCCGTCGCTCCGGGCAGCGTTGGTGGCACTGCTCGCCGCCGAGCCGCGATGAGTCCGGGTGCGAGACCGTGGCGAGTGTTGGGAGAACTGGAGGCAGGTCCGGTAGGAGGAGACCTTGGAGGGAGTTGATGGCTTGGAGTGATCCGGTAACGCCGGAACTGGTAGACGCGACGTGGCTGGACGGCCATCGCATTCGCCTGGAGTTCGAGGACGGTTGCGCGGGCGTGCTGGACATGGGAAACCGGCGATGGCGCGGCGTGTTCGAGCCCCTGCAGGACGTGGCCCTGTTCAGGCAGTTCCGGCTAGAGCGTGAGTTGAACACCATCGCGTGGCCGACCGGCGCCGATCTGGCCCCGGAGTACCTGTACGAGCAGGCGTCGAACAACCCGGTGGCCGGGATGGAGGGGCAACGCAGGCTGGAGTCAGCGGACGAACTTCCCGACCGCGCAAACGACACCAGTCTGGCTGTGGCGATGGGTGGTTCGCCGGCGCCGTCGGACGCCGAGCGCTGACAGTGCCGAGGAAGCGCAGATCCAAGGCCCCCAAGCGGGTCGAGTCCTTTCGTCACGACGAGGCGAAGCGGCCCAACCTGCCGTCGGCCGAGCATCAGTCCGTCATGTCGGTGGAGGATCAGACGCCGATTCGTTCCGCCATCGAGCGGCGAAACCGCGACCTTGACCCGCAGCTCGTATGGCGCGGCAAGGACGACGGCGAGAGCTTCGCAGTCCAGGCGCCGCCGCTGTTCATCCAGGAGAAGGTCCACCCCAAGGCGTTGATCGACGACCTGAAGAGGGTTTCCGCCGAGGGGAAGGCGCCGGAGGACCAGGCGTCTTTGTTCGACGACTTCAACGGCCTGCCGTCGGCGGAGGCGCGCACCGAGTTCTACCAGCACGACGCGAACTGGTCGAACCGGATGATCCTGGGCGATTCGCTCCAGGTCATGGCCTCACTGGCGGACCGCGAGGGCTTCCGGGGCAAGGTGCAGTGCATCTACATCGACCCGCCCTACGGCATCAAGTTCAACTCGAATTTCCAGTGGTCCACGACCAGTCGGGACGTCAAGGACGGCAAGGCGGACCACATCACTAGAGAACCGGAGCAGGTCAAGGCGTTCCGGGATACCTGGCGGGATGAGATTCACTCGTACCTGAGCTACTTGCGGGACCGGCTGACGATGGCGCGGGAGCTGCTGACGGAAAGCGGCTCTGTGTTCGTGCAGATCGGCGATGAGAACGTGCATCGGGTTCGCGCGTTGATGGATGAGGTGTTTGGGGAAGAGAACTTTGCGGGGCAGATCGCCTTCTCGAAGACCACGGGCCAATCCGGAGGTGCCATACCCTCTGTCACAGACTACCTACTCTGGTACGCGCGGGATCTCGGGAGGCTCAAGAGACGTGAGTTGACACAACCCAAGGGAGCGTTACGTATGCGTTGAGCCGCGGCTAGGCGAACTCATCGATCTGTCCTTCAAACAGAAGAGTGGGGAAGAACCGATTCCGGCTGGGCAGATTCTGAGGCTCACGGACACGACTTCGCAGACCGGAAGCGACTCTTCGCGTCGACCTTTCTGCTATTGGGGTCGGCTCCACCAGCCAAGCGGTGCTCGAGGATGGTCGGTTTCTGATGACGGGCTCGCCCGAGTCAGTCAGGCCGGGTACTTGTACTCCGTTGGCAAGAGCCTTCTTTGGAAGTCCTATAGGGGAGATGATCGGCGGTCGGGGATCAACTCGACTTGGCTAGATCTTCGGCCGTCCGGCTTCGGATATGCCAAGAGCTACATCGTCGAGACGAATCCTGAGGTCGTAGAACGCTGCATCCTCATGGCCACTGATCCCGGCGACCTCGTCCTAGATCCAACCTGCGGTTCGGGTACGACCGCCTACGTCTCCGAACAATGGGGCCGACGCTGGATCACGATCGACACGTCCCGGGTCGCCTTGGCTTTGGCTCGTGCCAGGGCTATGGGCGCCCGCTACCCGTACTACATGCTCGCGGACAGCCGGGAGGGGCAGGAAAAAGAGGCGGAGATTGCGCGGACTCCACCGAAACAGGCTGAGACCTTCGGTCGGCTGCGGCAGGGCTTCGTCTACGAGCGAGTTCCCCACATCACTTTGAAGGCGATCGCCAACAACGCGGAGATCGACGTCATCTATGAGCGGCTGCAGCCGGCCGTGCAGGCCGCCCTGCGTCGACTGAACGAGGTTCTGGCGAGCCATCCGGAGCCGTTCGAAGTGGCCGCAGGGGGCCGCAAAGGGGCGACGGTGGACTTTCGCGTACCCGCTGGGGGCACGGTCACTCTCCCGTCAGGGGAGGAAGCACCGCCGAACAAACTGCTGGAGTGGGAGGTTCCGCGTGAAGCGCCGGTCGACTGGCATCAAGAGGCGAGTGAAGCACTGGGAGCGTTCTGGGAATCCCGCATCGCCCGGCAGAAGGAGATCGATGCCTCGATTGCCGCCAAGGTCGAATTCGACTACCTCTACGACAAGCCCTACGAGGACAAGACGAAGGTCCGAGTGGCCGGCCCGTTCACGGTCGAGTCGCTCTCTCCCCATCGTTCACTCCTCATCGATGAGGAAGACAACCTCGTCGACACGATCGGGGAAGCGCGGAAGACCAACGGGACCGGCCAGGACTTCGGTGGCATGATCCTGGAGCAGCTCCGGCGCGCCGGAGTCCAGCAGGCCCATCGTGAAGACCGCATCGACTTCACGTCGCTCAGGCCCTGGCCCGGCAGGATGATCGCCGCGGAGGGTTCTTACCTGGAGACCGGGAGTGGAGAAGACCGCCGCGCGGGCATCTTGGTTGGACCGGAGTTCGGCAGCGTGACGCGCCCTGACCTCGTCGATGCAGCCCGGGAGGCCGCCGACGCCGGCTTCGATGTCGTGATCTCCTGCGCCTTCAGCTACGACGCCCAGGCCTCCGAGTTCAGCAAGCTTGGCCGCGTCCGGGTGCTCAAGGCCCGGATGAACGCCGACCTCCACATGGCCGAGGACTTGAAGAACACCGGCAAGGGCAACCTCTTCGTCATCTTCGGCGAACCCGACATCGACATCCTCCCCGTACCCGCCGAGAACGGCGGCGAAGAGCAGTTCCAGGTCAAGCTCAACGGTGTCGACGTCTTCGACCCCCGCACCGGCAAAGTCCGTAGCGACTCCGCAGACGGCATCGCCTGCTGGTTCATCGACACCGACTATGACGGCGAGAGCTTCTTCGTACGCCACGCCTACTTCCTCGGCGCCAACGACCCCTACAAGTCCCTCAAGACCACCCTCAAGGCCGAGATCGACCGCGAAGCCTGGGAGACCCTCCACAGCGACACCTCGCGGCCATTCCAACAGCCCAACTCAGGCCGCATCGCCGTCAAGGTGATCAACCACCTCGGCGACGAGGTGATGAAGGTCTTTCGGGTCTGAAGCCGGTGAAGTTCGGGCGTTGGTTGTTGCTCTGCCTCTTTGATCAGGGGTCAGGCCGGTCTGGCTAGCATCCGCGCGTGGTCCCCGAAACCAACGCTAGTGGCGCCTGCATGACGAACCAGAGCGAGGACGTCTTCCCGGACCAGCTCTACCTGAGCCGAGTAAGGGAAGCCCTGTGGCGCCCTTCCAAGGGCGCCACTGTCATGGTCGGCAGCGGATTCTCGCGGAACGCTATCCCTGTCCGCCCAGACGCTGAGCCCCTTCCGCTTTGGAGCGATTTGGTAGAGGCGCTTGCAAAAGGGCTGGAGGTCGACGCCGAACCCCAATCAGACCGGCCGCAGGGGAAGTGCCCCGTCGGCTCGGCGGACCCGCTTCGGCTGGCGCAGGAGTATCGGGTGGCATTCGGGCGCCAGCGTCTGCATCAGTTCATCACGGAAGCGCTGCGGGATGAGGAGTACGAACCCGGCGACTTGCACTCTGAGTTTCTTCGGTTGCCGTGGCGTGACGTGTTCACGACCAATTGGGACACCCTTCTGGAGCGAGCTCGGAAGCAACCGGACGCCGACTACCGTGTGGTAGTGCGGCCGGACCAATTGGCCATCCAGGATCCTCCGCGAATCGTCAAGCTCCATGGCAGTTTGCCGGCTCAGTTTCCTCTTGTGTTCACGGAAGAGGACTACCGCCGCTATCCCTCTAAGTTCGCAGCATTCGTAAACACGGTTCAACAGGCCATGCTGGAGACCGTGCTCGTTCTTGTCGGGTTCTCCGGCGATGATCCGAATTTCCAACGGTGGCTGGGATGGGTGCGCGACAACCTTCGGGACTCTGCTCCCAAAATCTATCTGGCGGGTTGGTTGGATCTCCCCGATCACGAGCGGCGTCGGCTTGAGGGTCAGAACGTGGTCCCCATTGACCTTGCACGGTGCCCCGAGGCACAGCAATGGCCGCGACGGCACGAGTCAGCAATCAGGTGGTTCCTCCAGGAGTTGCACCGAGGTCGGCCGTATCCAGCCGAAGAGTGGCCGAAGTGTATCGAAGGGCACCTTTCAGAAGACACTCCTATGCAGGAGACCGTACTACGCAGAACAGGGAAGCCGGCGAGCCCTCTCTGCCAACGTACGTGACACAGCGGCCATCCCGTTGAATAGTGGAGGGCACACGTTGGCAAGGAGGATCAATGTCAAGACGAGAGCAGAGGTTTGGCGGCGGCTCGGAGCTCCCGGCCGCGGGGGTTGAGGAGCGTAGCGACGAGGCCCCCGCGGCCGGCGCGGCGCCCGCCGGGGCGGTTCCCGACCCGGAAGTGCTGGCGAGACCGACCAGGCGGCAGTTCACGGCGGAGTACCGGCTGCGGATTCTGGAGGAAGCGGACCGATGCACCCACCGCGGCGAGGTGGGTCGGCTGCTGCGGCGAGAGGGTCTGTACAGCTCCCATCTGGCCAACTGGCGCAAGGCGCGGCGAGAGGGCGCGCTTTCCGGTCTGAGGCCGACGAAGCGGGGCCGCAAGCCTGTCGAGGCCAACCCTCTGATGCCGAAGGTGAAGCGGCTGGAAGCGAAGGTCAAGCGGCTCGAGAGGGAAGTCGCCGCCGCGCACACGATCCTGGACGTCCAGGGAAAAGTTGCAGGGCTGCTGGGATTCAGCCTCGAAGACGGGAAGGACTGCTGATGGCGGCAAGGTCCCTGGCCCGGCAGGTCGGCATCGCGCCGGCGTGCCGGGCGCTGGGCGTGTCGCGATCGACCTTCTATCGTCGTGCGAGGCCCGCTCCCGGGCGACGGCAGCCGCGCCCCACGCCTGCCCGGGCACTGAGCCAGATCGAGCGGAAACGGGTCGAGGCCACGCTTGCGTCGCCGCGTTTCGTCGATCGTTCGCCGGGAGAAGTGGTGGCCACCCTGCTCGACGAGAGCCGCTACCTGTGCTCGGAGCGCACGATGTACCGCATCCTCGAAGCGAACCACCCCGTGAGGGACCGCCGCAACCAGCGCGTCCATCCGTCGTACGCCAAGCCGGAGCTGGTCGCTGTCGCGCCCAACCAGGTCTGGTCGTGGGACATCACCAGGCTGCTCGGACCGCAGACCTGGACCTACTACTACCTCTACGTCCTGCTTGACCTCTTCAGCCGCTACGCGGTCGGCTGGATGGTCGCCGACCGCGAGAACTCCGCGCTCGCCCAAAGGCTCATCGAGGAGACCTGCCTCAAGCACGGCGTCAAGCCCCATGTCCTGACCCTGCATTCCGATCGAGGCGCCCCCATGACCAGCCAGGGTACCGCCCAACTGCTCGCCCGCCTCGGCGTGAACCGGTCCCTGGGCCGCCCGCGGGTCAGCGACGACAACCCCTACTCCGAAGCACAGTTCAAGACCCTCAAGTACCACCCCGACTTCCCCAGCCGCTTCCCCAACCAGGACGCCGCGACCGACTACTGCAGGTCCTTCTTCCCCTGGTACAACACGGAACACCGCCATGCCGGCATCGCCATGCTGACCCCCGAGACCGTCCACTACGGCCGGGCGCAAGCCGTGATCGAGCAGCGCCAACGCACCCTGAGCGCCGCCTGGGAAGGCTCCCCCGAACGATTCGTCGGCGGCCAACCGATGCACACGCCACTGCCCAAGGCCGTCTGGATCAACAAGCCCGACAACGAGACTGCAGAGACGACTCAGTAAATCCAGAACCCCGCTGTGTCAATGTCGTTGACAGGTTCCGGAGCGGTTCGGAGGTGAAGGACCTTCTGGGCATTTGGGCGCACAACAGACGTTTGTACCCAGGATGGCTGGCGCTGCCCTTTGCGTCTTCACACGGCGTGTCGGACCGCACGGACGAGTGGGAAGGTCCTATTCTCCAGGACCTCGCTGCTCTACGGGACGGAGTGGAACGAGTCATCGCGCTCCGTGAGCTGGTCTGGCGGCGAGAGGTCCTCCTGGACCGGCTCTCGCCTGACCTTGCAGAGGCCGTGGAAAAGGTCCTGGTCGAGGTCGACTGCGTTGAAAGACGAGGCGGAGAACCAGAGCGCACGGACGACGAGTGGCTCCGTGCGGGGCGTGCCTGGCGAGCACTTGCACTCGCTATGGTGACGGACGCTCGCTATGAGCGCGACCAGCAGAAGTTCGACCGCTGGATACGCGAGCTTTCCGATGTTGGAAACGTAGAACCGGATGTGCAGCAGCGCCTCCACCACGAGAGGTGCTTGTGGGAGATAGAACGAGAGAACTATGACTCTCTCGACGAGCTACTCGGGAATTGGGAAGCGGACGGGGAGGAGAAGGACCCCGTATGGCTGATGAGAAAGGCATCCATCTTGGCCCTCGTCGGAAGAGCAGATGCGGCAGATGAACTTGTCGAAGGGGCCCTGGATCGTCTCCGGGCCTGGCCAAAGCGATCGGGGAGTCTAGGCGGCCAAGCTCGGGAGAGTTGGCTGCTGGGGCACTGGTTCAGCGTCAAGCCGAATCGGTCGGAGCGCTACCTGTACCTCACCCAAACGGTCTGGCCTCGATGGCGTGAGCTAGCCCCGTGTCGTTGTGACCCGGGGGCAGAGGTGGCCTCGTATCTCCGTAGCATGCGTCCCAGCGACGGCGATTCAGTTCCCTCCTTCGATCTTGCAGTGAGGCCTCAGGAGGTCCCGCAGTCGGCTTGGAGGGAGCGGCATCGGCTCCGGCAGGCTTACCGGACGGTTCGGCTCACTGAAATTGTGGGTTTTGGCCAGAGTTTTCCCGGTGGAGAGCGCCTCCTGACGATGGCCGCGGATATCCTCGGTGCGAGCGAGCCGTTCCTGTCCCCGTCTCTTAGCCTTGATTCGCCAAAAAGATCACGCACGGATGGCGTTTGCAATGGCAAGGAAGTGGTTGGCGACGGCAGGCGAGTCGCCGAGATGCAGGGTGGTCTTTCCGGCCGGTTTGAGCGGCGCTTCAGGGTTGTGTGTGGGCATGAAGTGACTCCGGCGCGAGGTCGAGTCCGCCGAGATGGAAGTAGATGGCGAGCCGGAAGTGTGCTCGGTTTCGATAGCCGTGCGCTTTTCGCTTGATCTCCTGGATCTTCGCGTTGATGCCTTCGGCGCGGGCGTTGGAGATGCTGGACACAGCAGCGTTGATGACGCTATCCCAGTGGTTCTTGATCATCTTCGCCACCTGCTTGATCGGTTCCAGGCGGCTGCGGACGGCCCAGTTGTACCAGCGCTTCCACCGCCGCTCGGCCCAGCCGCGGCGCACGTAGCCCCACGAGGAGCGCGCCATCTCCTTGATCGCCCAGGCGCGGGCCACGCGAAGATGACTCGCGCGAAGAGCGGCGAAACGCCGCTGCTGCGAACCCGTCATTCCCCCACGCTTCATCAACCACAGGTAGCGGCTCCGCTTCAGACGCGAATCCCCTGCTTCGAGCAGCTCCCGCTGCTCAGCACGGCGAACCAGGTCCACGGCGTGGTTCAGGTGCGCGACGATGTGGAACCTGTCGTGCACGATGTCCGCATCCGTGTACTCCGCCACCGAGGAGATGTAGGCCGGCCACATGTCCATCGCCACCTGCTCGATACCCGCGCAGCTTTGCTCTCCCAACTCCTCGAAGTAGCCGTCGATGGCCGACCGACCACGACCGTCGGCCACATGGGTCACCACCCCGCGTTCCAGATCGTTGACTACCGTCACGTACTCGTGGCGCTTCCGAAACGACGTCTCGTCCACCCCGATCACCCGAGGCGGCTTCAGCTCCCGCCGTGACAGACCCCGTTCCACGGCCCGGCGCTGAATCCCCGCCGCCTGATCCCAACTCAGGCCCAGACGGCGCGCCACCGCATGCACGCTCGCCTCACGCAGCCACTCGATGGCCTCCGCCTCGAACAGCGCCGTGAACCGCGAACCCGAGTCCGCCCAAGGCACCTTCAACTGGCGAATGCCGTGCTCGACGCAACGCACCCGAGGCACCTCCGCGTGAACCCGAGTCTGGTGCTGCATCGTGTCCAAGTGACGCCAACGGCGATGCCGCCTGTCGTACCCCGGACACGGCAAACCGCACTCCGGACAGCGCGTCTCTCCACGATGCTCGACGTGGATCTCCACCGTGCCGCCAACCACCGGACCCCGGCGACGCGGATGGCGCTCCTCCATGCGAAGCACCACCTCCCGCACACGCCACGGCGGCTTGACCCCCAACAGCCTCTCGAACGTCTTGGCACTCTTCATCCCGCCAGTCTATGGCCGATCGGCAGCCTCTCTCCCAGCTCCATGCCCACACAACAGCCTGAAGACCCGTTTGAGCAAGACGGCCGCTCGTCCGAGGAGCTTGTAGCGGAGGGTGTGGATGCTTTGGAATCGGCGGCGCGCGCGGCGCTTGCGGTTGGTGTTTCTGGCCGGGGCGAGGGTGTGGGCCTGGAAGGCTCGCGAGAGGTTGAAGGCGAGTACGCTGAGCATCTGCCAGGCGGCGTTGGCCTGCTCCTCGAGGCTGGGCACGCAGTCGAAGGCGAAGCCTCCCTTGAGTTCGCCATAGGCTTTCTCGTGGCTGCCGCGGCCGTTGTAGAAGTGCCACAGGGTGCGGCCCTGGACACGCTTGTTGGTGGCGATGGCCGAGTACTCGTAGTGGCCGTCGTCCGGGTCGAAGAGGTCGAGTTGGAAGTTCCCCCTGGTCTTGTGCGCGACATGGCGTCGGTAGAGCACGACTCGTCGGACCCGGCCCCAGATCGTCTGCCGGGTCTCGTAGCACCAAGTGCGGTCGTCGACGCGCTTCCAGCGGGCCCTGGCCGCGACCTGCTTGAGATTCAGCCAGGGATAGAAGGGGACCTTGATCGCGTACTCGACGCCTGCTGGGTCGAGCACCCCGAGCACGTCCCTGCGGAAGAAGGCCCCGTCCATGCGGAGTTCCAGGGTGCGGCGCTTGCCCACCGCGTCGCGGAGCTGCCGGATCAGGTCGTCGATGAAACCGACGGCGGCCTTGCCGTCGTGGATGTTGCCGGGGCGGTTCTGAAGCCGCACGATCTGCCCCTCCTGGGCCTCGCAGGCGGTGATCGGGTAGTAGCTGGGGACCTTCCGGCGGTGGGGGTTGTAGCCCCGGTACGCCCCCTTGACCTTCAGTCCGGTGCTGACCACCGAACCGTCGACGTCGAGGGTGAGTCGGCGACCGCCGGTCCGCCGCAAGGCGGCGCCAACCAGTTCTTCGTTGAGCTTCGAGAGCCGTTCGACGTCCTCGCTGCCGAGCCGTTGCATCCAGGCGCTCGCCGTTCTTGGCGCCGGCAACCTCGAAAGGCCGCCGAAGCGAGCCAGCACCGGGTCGCCCTGCTCGTGGCGCAAGTGCAGGATGCGCCTGCCGCCGACCAGGATCAGGCCCAGCAGAGTCAGAATCATCGGCACGGCGCCGAAGTCGGTGGCGGGGAATCCCGAACCCACGGCGCGGCGGAGCATGGCCACAAGACCGGTTCGCTTCAGGTACTCCCGAACCAACTCCAGTCCGGCATGCGAGGTGACTTCCTGTCGTCCGATTCTGTACTGCACGTTGCCGTTGACACGGCGCTTCAGATCTGCTCTTCTAGATCGCACTGGGAGTGGCCTTTCGTGGAGGGGGCTTGTGATCGTTTGCAACCACGAGAATACCCCATCCCGTAAGGCCCTCCCGGCCTTTGCGTCACGTCAAACTAACGCATTGTTCCTGCGAATCAAGGTTAGCATTCGTTCGGCGACCTACGATCAGGATTCCACGTACAAAGCAGCTTTAAGCAGACGTCGAGTGGCGTCGATGCAGGTTGCGGAGGCGGAGGAACTTGCTGGAAACCAACTCGGCGTAGTCCAGTTCGCTTTGGCGCGGCTTCGGGCGCTCGAGGGCCGCCAGCGTCTGTTCTGGCGGGAACGGCTGCGGGTGGCGGTGGAGACGGTTTCCCGCCTCCTTCCCCGGTTGGCTGGCAGCAAGGTGGACGACATTCTGAGTCTGAGCCTGGAACTGTACGCGGATTCTCCTGTCCGGAGGGATGTCTGGTTCGGGACGCCCCTGCAGAACCTGATCTCAAGGTCGTGGGAAGCGTTGGAGCCTGCTAGCCGCAGGGCCAGGGCACTGGATCTGTTGGCGGCTCCTATCGTGGGTGTTCGTGGCTTCGATGTTCGGGTGCCCGCCCACTATCCGGACCCAGTGGGAGTACTTCGGTGGCCTCACCACCTGACACCTTCTAGGACGGCCGAGAACGATGCCCAATGGTGCGAGACAGTCTCGCTCCTGGAAGAGGCCATGGGTAAGGCGGGCGAGCCGCGCAAACGGGCCGCGGTCAGGGCGGCCCGCCTTACCGAGGCGGGAAGCCTTTCGAGCATCGAAAAGGCGAGGCTGGGCAAAGCCCTATGGGGGTCTGATTGGGAAGGCACGAGCAAACTGCCGGAGGATACCGGGCTTACGTCGTGGCCGGTACTGCTTTTCTGGGAGCCACAGGAGGGAGTCGCGGAGGAACGTCTCCGTGCCGATTGGTTCGGAAGTGTCGACTGGCGCGGACAGGAGAGCGAGACCTTGTCGAAGTTCTTCGACCGTGTAGGTCTTGGTCTCGATTCTCTTAAGGAGCGGGCTAGGGACTTCCCACTCTCAGAGACTGAAGAGCAGAGCTTGCGTGTGGCTGTTCAAGCTTGGGCCGAGCGACCGCCTCTCTCCATTTCTGCAGTCGGAGTCAGAGGCTTGGCGCGGATTCTGCTGAGGATTCGCCTTCCCGAGAAACTCGGATCGGAACTTATCCAGCGAGTGTTGGGGAGAAGCAACCTTGTCGAGACGGAGAGGGCCCGGCGGAGAGGGGAAGATCCTGGGCTCGCCTTCTTTAGTGAAACTGTTCTGCACGAGGCGTTGACCTTCCTCCACGAACTCGTGCCGGGCCTCGTAATCTCTTGCCCAAGCCGCCGGGAACGCTTGGTCGAGTGCCTCCATACCGGCCTCGCAAGTGGGGATTTCGACGAACTCCTCAGTGCTGCGAGAGCCGTGTACCTCTGGCTCAACGAAACAAGGAGGGCAGGAGCGCGGCTCGAACCGCCGCCTGACGCTCTGATTCGGGAGGTTGGCCTAGTCATCGCGTCACGCAGGCGAGGGGCGCTGGCCAACGTACTGGAGATTGCCGACTGGGTCTTCAATCGTGGAACGCAGGAGCAGCGAGACCTCATCCGTAGGCTAGTGCTTGACGGCCTGGCGCATCTAGCGCGTGATCTGGCCTATGGCGTGCCGGGCCAGGAAGAGGAGGCCATCGAGTTCGGGTCTGACAGCGCCGATCTTGACGTGCCGCTCTTGCGCTTGCGTTGCGTGCAGGTCGCAGTTGCTATGGCGAACGCGGGGCTGCACGAGGAGCCGGTCGTCGAGAAGTGGTTGAGCGAAGCAGAGCAGGATCCCATGGCCGAGGTCCGATTGGTCGTCGAGGAGTGGCGGCGCGCCGCTGAGAACCACGGTGGAGAGGAGGCCGTGCCAGAGCCCTAGGGTCGAAGTCTGGAAGCGCAAGGGGAACCCTGGAGGCGTGTCTACTCGGCTGTGCAGGCCCCTTCGGCAGGCTCTTCGGCTCTGTGAAGATGCGTCTCCACGAGGAACGCCGCGATTGCACCGGCTGTGTTGACGGCAAGGCTGGCATGCCGCGCCGCCGGCCGGACTGGCAGGCGGCTGCTTCGCCCGTGAGAATCCGATAGCCGATTCCGTAGTGTTCCGAGACCGTTGACCAAGTTCATCGCGCTTCCCAAGATCGTCTTGAATGCAGGTTCCAAGTGCTGACTGGGAGCCAAGTTCAGCGCCTCCGAGGCCTTCCCGTAGAGCTTGGGGAGGTTGTCTTTGTCCTCATAGTCGATGGAGTGTTGATCGAGAATGTGCTTGATCACTATCTCCAGGAGCGTCCGTGCCAACGTGAGAGCGCCCTCTGGGTCGCTTTCGCGACGGCGAAGCGCCTTGGACCAGGCTTGTTCCACTTGGTCGCCCCCAAGGGTCGCTAACGCCGCGGCAATGGCCTCGTCAGCGGGCTGCGCTTCGGCCCCATCGAGAAGGTCGAGAAGGGGGTTGAATCCTTGACTGATGATCCGCCGGCGTTCTGCGTAGCTCGGAGCCTCATCTCGGATAAACGGCCAGAAAGCCCCCAGGTCCCTGTACCTCAGCACGAAGGGCGGAAGGCGATCGCGATGCTGGGGTGAGTTCAAGAACTCCCGCCTTAGTGGTGTGTAGCGAGGATCGTCCCGAGCGCCACCAGTAGCCGCAGCAGTAAGGAGGTCCTTCATGAGTTCCGCGCGTTCCAGTGTTGAGGCGGGAATGGTTGCTTCCTCTGGTTCGAAGGGCATAGCGGTCTATCCAACGTGAGTGGGTGGGAAGTAGCAGGAGAAGGGTTTCTCCCTTGGGTCAGGGGAGCCCTTCCTTGGCGTGAGCAGCGCGGCATTCTCCCATAGGCTACGCGGCGCCGTGGAGTTCAGGATCGCAGACACGTTCACGAATAGCTTGGCTCGGCTTCGCGTCGACGAGCAGAAGGCGGTGAAGACGACGGTCTTCGACCTGCAGGTCGACGCTGCGCGGCCGAGTCTGAGGCTGCACCGTGTTGACTCGGCGCGGGACCGGAGCTTCTGGTCGGTGCGTGCGGGTCGCGATCTGCGGGTGATCGTCCATCGAACAGCGAACAGCTTCCTGATTTGCTACGTCGATCATCACGACCAGGCCTACCGCTGGGCCGAGCGGCGCCGACTGGAGCGGCACCCGCGCACCGGCGCGGCTCAGTTGGTCGAGATTCGGGAGGTCGTACGGGAGGTCGAAGCGCCACGATCCGCGGCGGCACAATGGGACGCGACTGGCGAGCCGGTGGAGGCTGAAGCGCTGGAGCTTCCGGTGGCCTCAGGTGGGGCGGAAGCGGGAACGGCCGCCGGAGCGGCTTCCCCGGCCGGCCCGGGTGGGCTCGCAGCCGAGCAACTTCCTTTCGCCGACAAGACGGATGACGAACTGCTGGGCTATGGAGTGCCCGCGGACTGGCTTGAAGAAGCCAGGTCCGCCACCGAGGACACCCTGCTCGAGTTGGCCGACCACCTTCCGGCAGAAGCGGCGGAGGCGTTGCTTGAGTTGGCTACCGGGGGAACGCCACAGGTTCCAACACGGCTCCCACCCGATGCGGACGCGTTCACCCACCCCGATGCCTCTCGCCGCTTTCGCATCATGGCCGACCGCAAGGAGCTGGAGCGCGCGCTGGAGGCTCCTTGGGAGAAGTGGACGGTGTTCCTCCACCCTGGGCAGAGGACGTTGGTGGAACGGGACTACGGCGGGCCGGCGTGGGTCGCGGGGTCGGCCGGCACCGGCAAGACGATCGTGGCCTTGCACCGGGCTGTGCATCTGGCCGAGTCGGATCGCGACGGACGCATACTGCTGGCCACGTTCTCGGAGCCTCTCGCCGAGGCCCTGCAGCGGCGGTTGCGGCTACTGATCGGCAAGCGACCTCGCTTGGCGGAACGGATCGAGGTCAAGTCGATGGCCGGCCTTGCCCAACGGCTCTATGAACTGAACATCGCTCCCCTCAAGCCGGCCAGCGAAGAGCAGCAGCGCGAATTGCTGAGCCGGGCCGGAGCGGAAGTACCTGATCACGGCTTCTCGGACCGCTTCCTTTGGGCGGAGTGGAACGGCGTGGTCGATGCCTGGCAGTTGAGGAACTGGGACGAGTATCGCGCCGTCCCCCGACTTGGTCGTCGGACCCGGCTCGCAGAAGCCCGCCGGAAAGTGCTCTGGAGCATCTTCGCCAGTGTGCGAAACGAACTGGAGCGTCAAGATGTCTTGACCACGGCCGCCATGTTCGGGCGGCTGGAGGAGCACTTCAATCAGGCGCCGCGGTCTCCCTTCGACTGCTACGTGATCGACGAGGCCCAGGACGTAAGCGTCGCCGAACTCCGGTTCCTGGCTGCGCTCAGCGAGGACCGACCGAACAGCCTGTTCTTTGCCGGCGACCTAGGGCAGCGGATCTTCCGCGCGCCGTTCTCCTGGCGGAAGCTCGGGGTCGACGTTCGGGGGCGGTCTCACACACTACGGGTGAACTACCGCACCTCGCACCAGATTCGCTCGCAGGCTGACCGACTGCTACCGCCCAAGATCACCGATGTCGACGGTATTGAGGAGGATCGGCGTGGCACGGTGTCGGTGTTCAACGGTCCCGAGCCCGAGATTCGAGTTCTCGAATCGGAGGCAGAGGAGATTGCGACGGTCGGCGAGTGGCTTCGTGGCTTGTCAGTGGAATCCGGCGAAGCCGCGGATACCGGGTCCGGCCTTGGCGCACTTGGGCTCTTCGTTCGGTCGTCGAGCCAGATCGCACGAGCTCTCCAAGCTGTAGAGACGGCTGGGCTCCAGGCGACCCGGCTGGGTACGCCCGAGGCAGCATCGACCCGGGGGCTTGCGGACCCATCGAGCGGCTCGGACACGCCTCAGGTCGCGATCGGCACCATGCACCGCGCCAAGGGACTTGAGTTCCGGGCAGTGGCCGTCATGGCCTGCGATGACGAGGTAGTGCCGCTGCAGGCGAGGATCGAGAACGTGGCCGACGAGGCGGACCTGGAGGACGTCTACAACACGGAACGGCATCTGCTCTACGTCGCCTGCACGCGGGCTCGCGACCGCCTGGTGGTAACTGGAGTGAATCCGGCTTCTGAGTTCCTGGACGACTTGGGCTAGGGACGCAGTTGTGACGACCAGTGGGTAGGGCGAGGCGGGCCGTATACTGCCGGTACGGGCCTTGGCGGCCCATGAACCGACCCGGAGAGTAGCTATGAACCGGACTCTGACGGCGATCATCGAGCGAGAGGACGAACTCTTCGTGGCATTGTGTCCGGAGTTCGACATCGCGAGTCAGGGTGCGTCAGTCAGCGAAGCAAGGAAGAACCTTCAGGAGGCGCTCGAGTTGTTCTTCGAGGAGGCGCCGATCGAAGAGCAGGAGCGCCGTTACCAGCCCGAGGTGTACGTGACGAATCTGGACGTCGCCGTTGGGTAGATTGCGCCGGCTGTCCGGTGCAGAGGTTAGACGCATCCTCAAGCGACACGGGTTCGCTCCAGTGCGAAGAAGGGGCAGTCACGTCGTCATGCAGAAGAGGGCAGAAGGCGATGTTGTGACGGTCCCCGTGCCGGACCACCGAGAACTGGCGGTCGGGACCCTGCGGGCGATCATTCGGCAGTGCGGGCTAGCTCGGGAGGAGTTCGAGGTGGAGTCGCCGCGGCGACGTTGAGTGCGACGGGCGATACGGCCGTGGCACGCCCGAGCTTGACGTACACTCCCCGCCGCCCCGCAACCCGCGAAGGAAACGCCGGACCCAATCCGCGCGCACTTCCTCGACAGGAGATTCTTGATGGCACTTAGCACCTACCTGACCTTCGACGGCAACTGCCGGGAGGCGTTCGAGTTCTACCGCTCCGTGTTCGGCGGCGAGTACCAGGTCTTCACGACCTTCGGCGAAGGGCCGGACGACATGGGGGTTGGAGAGGACGAGAAGGACAGGGTCATGCACGTTTCGCTGCCGGTCGGAGACAGCGTCCTCCTGGGGAGCGACAGCAGCCCGCACTTCGGGCCGCCGCATCAGCTCGGCAACAACTTCTCGATCTCGGTGGCGGCGGAGAGCCGGGAGCACGCCGACGTCCTCCACGCGGGGCTGGCGGAGGGAGGCGCGGCGTCCATGCCGATGGAGGAGACGTTCTGGGGCTCCTACTTCGGGATGTGCACCGACCGCTTCGGCGTCAACTGGATGGTGTCGCACGAACCGGAACCGGCGGAGTAGAGCCCGAGAGGTCACCCGGTCATGACCGCCATCTCTCCCCACGACGGCCCCGTTGCCGTCACCGGCTGCTCCGGCTTCACCGGCGGCCACATGGTTCGCGAACTCGTGATCCACGGGTACGAGGTGCGGGCCTGCCTCCGGGACGCGGATTCCTGGCGCGGCCGGGACTGCGTCTCGTACCTGAGCCGGCTGCCGGATGTCGAACTGGTGGACGGTTGCGACCTGTTCGTGCCTGGTTCGTACGACGAGGCGTTCGCCGGCTGTTCGGCCGTGTTCCACGTCGCCGCGGTGCTCGGCAACTCGGCGGACGGCAAGTCCCAGCCGCTGGGCTCGGGCGACGTCGCGACGGATGTCTACGAGGGCGGCCTTGCCGGTACGCAGAACGTGATCGACGCGATCAACCGGAGCGGCAGCGTGAAGCGCCTCGTCTACACGAGTTCCATGGCGGCGGTCTCGGGCCTCCGAGCTCCGACGATGCCTGAGGGCTACGAGTGGACGGAGACGGACTGGGCCTCCGACAACGTGGCGCCGGAGGCGTGGCAGCACCGGCGGAACTCCTACGCCCGCAGCAAGGTGGACACCGAGCGGTTGATCAACCGGGCGGCCGAGTCCAGCGGCGGTCGGAGGGACGTGGTGACCATGAACCCGGCGATGATCTGCGGGCCCATCCTGTTCAAGGCCCAGGTCGGCCAGTGGATCGAGCAGATCGGCCGGCTGGCGGCGGGGCTGGAACCGTCCTGGCCGACGCCCTACGACATGTACTACAACATCATCGATGTCCGCGATCTGGTGAAGGCGCAGCGTCTGGCCGCCGAGTCGGAGGTTGACCACCGGGCCACCGATGGCGGCAGCCGCTACATCCTGCACGGCAGCGGCGGCCGTTCGGCGCTGCGTTTCGGTACCGAAGTCGCCGACATCATCCGGGAAGCCTTCCCCTCCTTCGTCGTCGGCAAGCCCGCGGCGCCGGAGAACGGCGGGCCGCCCCGGCCGAAGACCGTCAACCACTGCCGGAAGGCCACGTCGGTCCTCGGCGCAACCATCCGGCCGGTAGAGGACACGATCCAGGCGGTGGTGGAGACGTCGGTTGAGCTGGGCGTGATCACGCCGCAGTTGAGGGACGCCTGATCCGGTTCGTGGGCTTCCGGCTGCTAGCTGCCAGGACGAGCGCCGCCTTCTACGGTGTGGCACTGGCGACCTCGCCGACACTCCGCGCCGACGACCCGAACCCCGGGCGCAACCGGGTCGCGGCAGCGGAGAACCTGCCCGTAACGTGGGACGTCAGCTCCGGTGAGGGTGTCCTGTGGTCGGCCGAACTTGGCACCGTCACCTACGGCGGCCCCACGGTCGCCGGCGACCTGGTGGTCGTGGGAACGAACAACGAGCGACCGCGCGACCCGGAGGCGACGGGCGATCGGGGCGTCCTGATGGCCTTCGACCGTACTTCCGGCGGCTTCCGGTGGCAGATCACCCACGAGAAGCTGGAGACCGGGGAGGCGAACGACTGGCCGTTGCAGGGCGTCTGCTCGACCCCGGCCTTCGACGGCGAACGGCTCTACTACGTCTCCAACCGGGGCCAACTCGCGGCGGTGGATCTGGCGGGCGACGCCGCCTGGTCGCTGGACATGCTGGCCGAGTGGGGTGTGTTCCCGAAGCACATGGCGGCCTCGACGCCGCTTGCGGTGGGGGAACTCGTGTTCGCGTCGACCAGCAACGGGCTGACGGACGACGGGCGGGTTCCTGCCCCGGACGCACCGAGCTTCGTTGCGGTTGGCCGTTCGAACGGGCGCCCGGTGTGGAGCGACGCCAGCCCCGGCGCCGGCCTGATCGACGGCCAGTGGGGGAGCCCGGCGCATGGCCGCGCCGGCGGGCGGAAACAGGTGATCTTTCCGGGCGGCGACGGTTGGCTCTACGCGTTCGATCCGGCTACGGGCCGCGCCCTGTGGCGCTTCGACGGCAATTCGGCGGCGGCCGCTGACGACACCACGAGCACCGCGCGCGCCGCGAGCCGCCATGCGTTCGTGGCAACGCCCGTCCTGCACGAGAACACGGTCTACATCGCGGTGGGGCGCGATCCGGAGGTTTCCCTTCGGCCGGGCGTGCTGTGGGCGATCGACGCCGGCGGCAGCGGCGACATCACCGCGAGCGGGGTCCGGTGGCGGTTCGAGGATCCGGACTTCGGACGCGCGATCGCCACGGTGGCGGTTGCCGGCGGCGTTATCTACGTGGCGGACTTGAACGGTTTCCTGTTCGCGCTCGACGCGGATACCGGCGAGAAGCTGTGGGCGTACGACGCCCTGGCGCCGTTCTGGAGTTCCCCCCTGGTCGCGGACGGCAAGGTCTACGCGGCCGACACGGAGGGCGACGTGGCGGTCCTGCGCAGCGGCCGGACGCTCGACGTGCTTGCGGAGAACGTCATGCCACAGGCGGTCTACACGTCGCCGGTGGTTGAAGGCTCGGTCCTGTACCTCGCAACCAGCGACACGCTCTACGCGCTTGGGACCCTTTGATACCGTTGCCGGCCTTCGGCGGCGTGGCTGCGGTGACCGGTCGTCGTTGCCGCATTCTCCTGTTCCTGCTTGGCAGCATTCCCACACGCTCATTCGTACTACGGACTGGATCACCATGAAGTCTCGACTTTCTCTTCTCCAGGCGCTCCTTCTCGCGGGGACGGCCTCGGCGCCGATCGCGGCGGCAGATCCCGAGCCGCCGGCGATGTTCGGCAACACGCCCTCGCGGAACATGGTCTCCGACGCCAAGAACCTCCCGACGGAGTGGAACGTTCGCAGCGGAGAGAACATCCTGTGGCGGGCCAAGGTCGGCTCCCAGACCTATGCGGGCCCGGTTGTTCGCGGCGAGCGGGTGTTCGTCGGTACGAACAACGAGGGACTTCGGCGCGGCGGCATCGAGGGCGACAAGGGAGTCGTCATTGCTCTCGACAAGGCGACCGGCGAACTCCTGTGGCAGGCGACCCACGACAAGCTGGGGGCCGGCCGGGTCAACGACTGGCCGTTGCAGGGGGTGTGCTCCACGCCGTACGTCGAGGACGAACGGGTCTACTACATCTCGAACCGCGCCACGGTGGTGGCCGTGGACGTGGACGGCTTTCGCGACGGCAAGAACGACGGCATGACCGACGAGCAGTACCGCGAGGAACTCGACGCCGACATCGTGTGGGAGTACGACATGATCGCCGAGCTCGACGTGTTCCCGCACAACCTGGCCGCCGGATCGCCCCTGGTCGTCGGCGACTTGCTGTTCACGGTGACCGGCGCCGGAGTCGACGAGGGGCACATCAACCTCCCGTCACCGGCCTCGCCGACCTTCGTCGCGATGAACAAGAACACCGGCGAACTGGTCTGGGAGAGCATCGACAGCAGCGATGCGGTCCTGCACGGCTCATGGTCGAACCCGGCCTACGGAGTGGTCGACGGCCAGCCGCAGATCGCCTTCCCGGGCGGCGACGGCTGGCTCTACACCTACGAGCCCGCGACCGGCAAGCTGCTGTGGAAGTTCGACCTGAACCCCAAGGACTCGGTCTGGGAACTGGGGGGCGGAGGCACCCGCAACAACATCATCTCGACGCCGGTCTTCTACAACAACCGCTTCTACCTGGGCGTCGGTCAGGACCCCGAGCACGGTGAGGGACCGGGCCATTTGTACGCCCTGGACGCGAACGTCGAAGGCGACGTGACCGACAGCGCGGTCTTCTGGCACTTCGGCGGCGAGGAGTTCAACCGCACGATCTCGACCGCGGCGATCGCCGACGGCCTCCTCTACATCACCGACCTGAGCGGCTTCCTCTACGTACTCGATGTGGACACCGGCGAGCATCTCTGGACCCACGACACCTTCGCCGCCGTGTGGGGTTCTCCCTTCGTGGCGGACGGCAAGGTCTACCTCGGCGACGAGGACGGGGATATCGTCGTCCTCGAGGCCGGTCGCGAGGAGAAGGTGATCGCGGAACAGAACATGGGCTCCGCCGTGTACACGACGCCGGTTGCCGAGGACGGCCGGATCTACGTGGCCACCCGCTCCGACGTGTTCGCGATCGGATCGAAGTAAGGGGCCGCGCCGAGGCGGTCGTGGGAATCAAGCGAGGGCAGCGACCGCTCGAGACCGAGGACTCCTGGAGCGTCGACACGGCGCCGGGTCGGGTCCTCTTCGGCGCTGGCGTGATCGACCTCATCGGCGACCTCGTCCAGGAACTTGGCGGCGGCCGCGTGCTGGTGGTCACGGACCCGGGCATCGCAGCCGCGGGCCATGTCCACCGCGCGTTCGTTTCCCTGCGGCGTGCCGGTCTGGAAGTCGCCGTCTTCGACGGGGTCGAAGAGAACCCCGGGGAACGACACGTAGCCGCCGCGGCCGACGCTGCGCGGGCCCACCAGGCCACGTTCCTCGTCGGCTTGGGGGGCGGCTCGGCGATGGACTGCGCCAAGGGCGGGAACTTCGTGCTCACGAACGGCGGCCGGATGGAGGACTACTGGGGCTTCGGGAAGGCCTCGAAGCCGATGCTGCCGTCGATCGGCGTGCCGTGCACAGCCGGGACCGGCAGCGAGTCGCAGTCGTTCGCCGTCATCTCACGGGAAGACGACCACCGGAAGATGGCCTGCGGCGACCCGAAGGCACGGTTCCTGGCCACTCTTCTCGATCCGGAACTCGCGCGCACCGCTCCGCCCCAGGTCATGGCGGCTTCGGGCCTGGACGCGTTCTCCCACGCCATGGAGAGCTTCGTTGCGACCGCGGCCAATCCATACTCCCGGATGTTCGCTTCGGAGGGCTTCCGGCGTCTGCTGCGGGGATTCGAAGTCGTCGCCGAAGCGCGGGGCAGCCTTCCGGCGGCGCCGAACTCGAAGACCGACGCGGAGATCAACGATCTCTGGGGCGACATGCTGCTCGGCGCTCACCTTGCAGGAGCGGCGATCGAGGCATCGATGCTGGGCGCGGCCCACGGGTTGGCGAATCCACTGACAGCGCGCTACGACATCACCCATGGCGTGGCCGTGGCCGTCATGTTGGATCACGTCGTCCGCTACAACGGCGAGACCGGCGACCCAGGCTACCTGGGGCTCGTTCGCCTGCTCGACGGGCCCGAAGCCGGCAACCGGCCCGCGAGCACGCGTCTTGCCGACTCCTGGACAGGCCTTCGCCGTCGCGCGGGCGTTGCCGGCCGGTTGAGGGATCTTGGTGTCTTGGAGGCGGACCTCGAGGCCCTGGCGTCCCAGGCATCAAAGCAGTGGACGGCGCAGTTCAATCCGCGCGCCGTCACCGCCTCCGATATGCTGAACCTCTACCAGGCGGCATTCTGAGGCGTGCGGCGCCGCATCGCTCCCAACCGCAGGCCGCTGCCCTCGTATCTGCCATGTTAGAGATCGTCCACCTTCGAGGCCGCCGGCGCCACGCCCGAGTGGTGCAGGCGCCTTCGCGCCTGGGCGGGAACGCGATTCCGGCCGCGATGTTGTTGCTCAGCGGGCTGGTTGCCGTCGGAACTGCGGCAACGGCAGGGGATGGCGGGGACCCGGATCCGGCGACGAAGAACGCCCTGCTCAAACCTGCCGCGGATGCCTGGCCCGTGTTCCGCGGCAATCTGCTCGGCACGGGTGTGGCGGGAACGACGCTGCCGGAGGAGCCAAAGCTGCTCTGGACCTTCGATACCGAGAGCGAGATCGAGAGTACGGCCGCGATCACAGGCGGCGTCGTCTTCTTCGGCGACTACGAGGGCCGGGTCTATGCCGTGACCCTCGCCGAGGGAAAGGAACTCTGGCGCTTCGACGCGGGAACGCCGATCAAGGCGCCCGTCTCGGTCTTCGACGGCGTCGTCTATATCGGCGACGAGTACGGCCTCATTCACGCGCTGGACGCCAGGAGCGGCGAAGAGAAATGGAAGTTCGAGACGCTGGGCGAAATCTACGCCGGCGTGTCTCTGCGCGGCGACCGGCTGCTCGTCGGTTCCTACGACAACTCGCTCTACTGCCTGGACCGGGACAGCGGCGAGAAGCTGTGGCAGGTGGAGACGGAGGGCTACGTCCACGGCACGCCGGCGGTCGCCGATGGGCTGACGACGGTGTCCGGTTGCGACGGCTTCATGTGGCTGATCGACATCGAGACCGGTGAGACGGTTCACAAGATCGACCTCCGGGGGCAGGCCGCCTCGAGCCCGGCGGTGGTCGATGGGCTTGCCTACGTCGGGACGTTCGAGAACGAAGTCCTGGGGATCGACCTGGAACGCCGGCAGGTCGTATGGGGCTACGAGCACGAGGTCCGCAAGTTCCCGTACTACGGATCGGCCGCCGCCGACGACGAGATCGTGGTCATCGGTGGTCGGGACAAGATCGTGCACGCTCTGGATCCGGTTACCGGCGAGCGGAAGTGGCAGTGGAACAGCGGCGCGCGGCTCGACTCCTCGCCGGTGATCGTGGGCGACCGGGTGTTCCTGGGCTCGAAGCGGGGCCTGGTGCATGCCCTGGACAAGGCGACCGGGGAACCGGTCTGGGAGTACGACACCGGTTCGGCGATCGTCGCCTCGCCGGCGGTGGCCTCGGAACGGCTCGTCATCGGCAGCCTTGACGGCATCCTGTACTGCTTCGGGTGAGGGGGCTTGCGTGGCGACCGTGAGTGAACAAGGTGGGGTGATGGCGGAGCCAGCGACGGGCCTGCTCGATCTGGAGGCGACGGACATCGGCTCGGTCTTCGTGTCGAACTACCCGCCGTACTCAGCCTGGAACGAGGCGGCGGTTGGGGAGGCAATCGCGGCACTCGACCGCGAGCCCGCCGTCGGGAATTCTCTCGGCCTCTACATTCACATCCCGTTCTGCCGCAAGCGCTGCAAGTTCTGCTACTTCCGTGTCTACATCGACAAGAACCACGAGCAGATCGGCCGCTACCTCGACGCCTTGGGCGTCGAACTGGAGCGTTACGCCGAGCGCGCCGCCATCCGCGGCCGGAACCTCGACTTCGTCTACTTCGGCGGCGGCACGCCGTCCTACATCGCGGCCAAGCAGTTGACTCCTCTGGCCGAGCGGCTGCAGAGCGTGATCCCGTGGGACTGCGCCGAGGAGGTGGCGTTCGAGTGCGAGCCGGGGACGCTGACCCAGTCCAAGCTGGAGGCGATCCGGAGGATCGGCGTCACGCGGTTGAGCCTCGGCGTGGAGAACTTCGACGACGGGATCCTGGAGGAAAACGGCCGGGCCCACGTGTCGAAGGAGATCTACCGGGTGCGCGACTGGATCCGCGCGCAGAACTTCCGGCAGTTGAATGTCGACCTGATCGCCGGCATGGTCGGAGAGACCTGGGAGAGCTGGAAGCGGACCGTCGACCTGACCATCGAGTACGACCCGGACTCGATCACCATCTATCAGATGGAACTCCCCTTCAACACGGTGTACTCGAAGGCCAAACTTCGCGGAGAGGCCGACGTGCCCGCCTTCGCCGACTGGCGCACGAAGCGGGAATGGCACGCCTACGCCTTCGAGCAGTTCGAGCGGGCCGGCTTCGAGCGCTGGAGCGCCTACACGATGATGCGCCGGGACCGGGGCTGCAAGTTCGTCTATGCCCGCGAAGTGTGGAGCGGCGCCGACATGATCCCGATCGGGGTCTCATCGTTCGGTCACATGGGCGGGATCCATCTGCAGAACCACGATCGCTGGGACGACTACCTGGCCTCGATCGAGGGCGGCGGTCTGGCCACTCGCAGAGCGCTCGCGACCACACCCCGCGAGCGTCTCACCCGCGAGCTCATCCTGCAGTTGAAGCGCGGCTGGGTGGAGAGGCCCGCGTTCGAGCGGAAGTTCGGCGTGGACGTGGTCGAGAGCTATGCGGACGCCTTGGGCAGCCTGACCGAGCAGGGGCTGGCGACTGTGGGGCCGGAACGGATCGAGCTCAGCGAAGGCGGGCTTCTACGCGTCGACCAGCTCCTGCCGCGGTTCTACGACGAGCAGTACCGGGGCGCCCGCTACACCTGATCGCGGATAGTTGATCCCGGCCCGGCTTCAGAAGTCGATGCCGAACTGGAGGCCGACCTCGGCCGGCGGCGCCCAGACCGCCAGCGACCCGGTGTAGCTCACGAAGAACTGGCTGAGTCTGTACTCCTCGTCGCCGAGGTTGCGGCCGTAGGCGGCCAGGAACAGGCGGCCCTGACCTGAGGTCCAGCGCAACTGGGCGTGGAGCAGGCTGTAGGAGGGCTGGACGAAGCGCTCGAAGGCATCGAAGGCGACATCGTCCGTGTACTGGTACTCGCCGCGTGCGGTCAGCGAACCGCTGCTGCCGAGGTCGAACGTGTAGCTCAGCGACGCCGTGGCCGAGAGATCGGGCGCCCGGGGCAGTCCATTGCCGGAAAGGTCGCTGGGCGGAATCGGGAGAGCGCCACCGCCGCCCTGAAGGACCTGGGCCGGATCGATCAGACCCGCGGCAAGCAGTTGCTCCACGAACTGAGCCTGCAGCACGGGATCGAGCGACGTGAAGTCGACGAACTCGTCGTCGAGGAGTTCGAGTGAAACGTCGAAGGCGAACCGCGGGTTCGGCCGCACCAGGAACTCGAAGTCGAGGCCGCGGATGCGCGCACTGGCCGCGTTCTCGATCACTGAGCGGTCGGGATAAAGCACCGCCACCTGCAGATCGTCGTAGTCGTAGTGGAATGCAGCCGCGTTGATCCGCACTCTGCGGTCGGCGAGGGAGGACTTGATGCCGATCTCGTAACTGGTCACGGTCTCCTCGTCGAAGGCCGGCTGCAGAGAGACCGAGTTGTAGCCGCCGCTCTTGAAGCCGGCGGTCACGGCGCCGTAGAGCATCACGTTGTCCGCGGGACGAATCTCCAGACCGAGCTTGGGGGTCAGGGCGCTCCAACTGTCGTTCAGGAGTTGGGTCTGGGGCATGAAGGTCTGGAAGTTGAGGGCGGCCTGCAGGTGGTGCTTCTCGTCGGCCGTGTAGCGGGCGCCGGTGGTCAGGGTCACGCGGTCGCTGAGGGTCCAGTCGACCTGGCCATAGGCTGCGTAGAGGGAACTGTCGAGGTGCGTCTCGAACGGAAGCGGCTGGGGGTTTCCCGGCACGGGCAAGCCGATGAACGGCGCCACGGCGTTGTAGTAGCTCGGCCCGCACAGAAACGGCGGCGCCAGGAAGCCGAGTGAACAGAAGTTCGTCGGGTCGAACAGGAACGTCTGCGGACTGTTCGCGAACAGCCAGACGCCGAGCAGCGCCGTGTCGGTGACCGTGTTGACCTGGGACCGGCTGTCCTCGCTGAAGGCGTACGCTCCGGCCACCCAGTTGGCGCGGTCGTTGGCGCCGTGGAGCTGGAACTCCTGCGACCACCACTGGGACTCGAAGGTGCCGGAGGTGGTCACGAAGCGGTGAGGCGAACCGTCGATGTCCGCGTCACGCATCGAATCGAACTCGCGCCAACTGCTGATCGAGGTGAAGCCCGTGCCGCCGCTCATCACCTTGTTGATGTTGAGGGAGAAGCCGCTTTCCTGGTAGGGCGAAACGGGTGCGGTGTCGACGGAGATGCGATGGACGTCGCCTGGCTCGGAGTAGCCGTAGAACCGGTTCAGGGTCCCCACCGTGCTGTAGGGGGACACGTCAGCCGGCTTGAAGTGGAAGTTGCTGTGAGCGTCGTCGTCCGTGCTGTCGGCCCGGATCGTGAAGGTCAGCGAGTCGGAGGGCAGGAAGGTGAGCGCGCCCCGGAGCGAAACGCCGTCGAAGTTGTCGGTTCCGGCGTTCAGGTAGTCGTTGTAGGTGGCGTCCTCGATCTGGGCAGTGGCGCCGGTGAAGCGTGCCCAGACCTTGCTCGACAACGGGCCGGTGAGCGATAAACCGTAGCGGCGTCCCTCGGCCGCCTCGCTTGAGCTCAGCTCGGAGAGCGAGGTGAAGAGGCGCCCATGGAACTCTCCCTGCGGCGCCCGCGTGACCACGTTCACCGCTCCGGCGGTCGAGTTGCGTCCCCAGAGAGTGCCCTGAGGTCCACGCAGAATCTCGATTCGCTCCAGGTCGAGGAACGGGTTGACGGCGGCTTGGGGCCGCGGCATGTAGACGCCGTCCACGTAGTAGCCGACCGTTGGCTCCGTGCCGATGCCGAGCGTGCTCGAGCCGATGCCGCGAATGTAGATGGCGACTTCGCCGCTGGTCGGGCTCTGCCCCGACACGACTACGCCGGGCGCGGCTTCGGCTAGCGCCCGCACGTCGCCTATTGCCTGCTGCTCGAGCTCGTCGCCCGAACGGGTCACGATCGAGATGGGCACGTCCTGTACGGCCTCCTCGACGCGCTGGGCGGTGACCGTGATCTCGTCCGTGACCGTGGAAGTCGGATCGCCTGGATCCTGCGCGGTTCCGGCTGCCGCAACCAGCAGCAACAGCAGACAGGAAACGAGGGTGAGGGAGGGCGTGGTGCGCATCGGGAGCTACCTCTCGAGTCTTGGGGTAAGGGGCAGAGGTTTCAACTGTGGGCCTCCGCCTGTCGAGTGAAGAACTGTCAGGCTACAACAAAGGGCACTACGTTCAGAGACCTGAGAATGTTGCCTGTGCAATGGCTCAAACGGATGTGAGACGTATGGGCCTGTAGTGAGACAGAGCCACTACACTTGGTGGTCGTTGCCGATTCGTTGCCGTACACTCCGAGCGGTGTTTCGCGCTTCCTCCTACGACGTGATCGTGATCGGCGGCGGCCCCGGCGGCGCCGCCGCTGCCGCGATTGCCGCCCGCGGCGGTCTGCGTACCCTGTTGCTGGAGCGTGAGCCGGCGCCGACGTTCAAGATCGGCGAGTCGCTGATGCCGGATACGCACGGCGTGTTCGAGAAGATGGGGGCGCTCGAACACATGCAGCGCAGCCACTTCGTGGAGAAGCACTCGGTCCAGTTCTTCACCAGGACCGGCAAGGCCTCCATGCCGTTCTACTTCGAGCGTGAGCGGCCCGGCGAGGACAGGGCCCGTACTTGGCAGGTGCGCCGGTCGGAGTTCGATCAACTGCTGATGGAGACGGCTGCAGAGCAGGGCGCGGAGACCCACCGCGGGGTCAACGTTCGCGACGTGCTGTTCGAGGACGGCCGGGCGGTCGGCGTGCGCGCCACGTCCGCGGGCAACGGCCATTCGGTGGAGGTGCGCAGCCGGGTGGTGATCGACGCCACCGGTCAAAGCGCCATGCTGTCGCGCCGGCTTGACCTCGGTCGGGTCGACTACGGTTTGCGGCACGCTTCGATCTTCACCCACTTCCGGGGCGCGATCAGGGATGAGGGAAAGGACGAGGGCGCCACTCTGATATTGCACACCGAGACCGGCGAATGCTGGTTCTGGTACATCCCGCTGGCCGGCGACGTCGTCAGCGTCGGCGTGGTGGGTAAGGTGGACAGCCTGATCCGCAACCGGGAGGGCAGGCCGCACGAGACTTTCTTCGAGGAGGTCGCTCGCTGCGCCGAGATCGAGCGGCGCATAGCTCCCGCCCACCAGTGCCGGCCGGTGTCCGTGATGAAGGACTTCTCCTACCGGATCGAGAAGATGGCCGGCGACGGTTGGATCGCGATCGGCGACGCGTTCTCCTTCATCGACCCCGTGTACTCTTCCGGCGTATTCCTGGCGCTCAAGTCGGGAGAACTGGCCGCCGAGGCTTCGCTCGAGGCGATTGCTGCCGGAGACGTATCGGCCGAGCGGCTTGGGGGCTTCCAACCCCTCCTGATGAGGGGTGTCGAAGCGGTACGGCAGTTGGTCAACGTGTTCTACGACCCGAACTTCAGCGTCGGTTCCTTCCTGCGGCTGTATCCCCAACACCAGAGCAAGGTGACCCGCATTCTGATCGGCGACGTGTTCGAGCTGGACTTCACGTCGATGTTCGAGGACATGGCGGCATTCGCGGCCGCCGGTGGCGGCAAGTCAGCCCCGGCGGCGGATCAGATGGCCGTGCCCGCACCTGTGTCCTGACCCGGAAGTCGGTGGAATCCATGTCGGCGACGGCGGTTCGGCGGCTGGCGTACGCGGCGCTGCCGGTCCTGTACCTCCTCCACAACGACCTCTGGTTCTGGAATGACGGCAGCCGGTTCCTCGGGCTGCCGATCGGACTGACCTACCACATCCTCTTCTCGGCCGCGGTGGTTCTGACCATGTGGTCGCTGGTTCGAAGGGCCTGGCCCGCCGCCGAACTCGATCGCCTGGCGACGGGTGCAGGCTCGGGGGAGGCTGCGGACGCCGGCGAAGGGGCCGCGGCGGCGCCTCCGGAGGGTTCCGGATGACCCTGGCCATCATCCTCGGCTATCTCCTGGCCGTGCTCCTGATCGGCGCCTGGAGCAGCCGGCGGCTGGCCGCGACCGGTGAGGACTTCTTCGTGGCGGGACGGACGATCGGTCCGTTCGTGCTCCTGATGACTCTGTTCGGCACCCACATGACGTCGTTCGCCCTGCTCGGCGCCTCGGCGGAGTCGTACCGCGTCGGGATCGGCGTGTTTGCCCTGATGGCGTCGTCGTCGGCGCTCATGGTGCCGCTCGTGTTCTTCTTCGTGGGTACCCGGGTGTGGGCGGTCGGCAGCCGCCTGGGCCTCCTGACCCAGGTGCAGTTCGTGCGCGCCCGCTGGGGTTCGGACGCGGTCGGTCTGCTGCTGTTCATCGTGCTCGTCCTGTTGCTGGCCCCCTACCTGCTGATCGGCGTGATGGGCGGCGGCATCACACTCCAGCAGATCACCGACGGCGCGGCGCCGTCGTGGTTGGGCAGCCTGCTGATCTCGGGCGTGGTGGTCGGCTACGTGACGAGCGGCGGTCTGCGCGGAACCGCCTGGGTGAACACGTTCCAGACCGCGATGTTCATGCTCCTGGGCGCGGTGACGGCGATTCTGATCGTGACCCGACTCGGCGGCGTGGGACCGGCACTCGACCGTGTAGCCGAGAGCCGTCCGGAGCTCCTGGTGCGCGGGGACGCCATCCATCCCCTGCGTCTCCTGACCTACACCTTGATCCCGCTGTCGGTGGGGACGTTCCCGCACATCTTCTCGCACTGGCTTTCCGCGCGGCGCGCGGCGACCTTCAAGGCCCCGGTCGTGCTCTACGCGGTGTGCATCGTCGTGGTGTGGATCCCGAGCGTGCTGCTGGGCGTGTTCGGGAACATCGACTTTCCGGGGCTCGAGGGTCCGGCGTCCAACTCGGTCCTGATCCGGATGATCACCCTCTACGCTCCGGACCTTCTCGCCGGGCTGCTGGGCGCCGGGGTCTTCGCTGCCATCATGTCGTCGCTCGACTCGCAGTCCCTTTCCCTGGGCACGATGTTCACGCAGGACATCGTGCGGCACTACGGATTGGGCGGCAAGCTCAGTGAGTCCCGCCAGGTCCTGCTGGGCCGGCTGTTCGTAGTAGGTGTCGTGACAATCGTCTTCCTCGTCTCCCTGGTCGCCGAGCGGAGTATCTTCGCGCTCTCGGTGTGGTCGTTCACGGGGTTCGCCTCGCTGTTGCCCGTCGTCGTCGCGGCTCTCTACTGGCGGCGCAGCACGGCCGCGGGCGCGGCGGCCGCAATCGTCACCGTGATCGTTCTGTGGACCTGGTTCTTCGTTCGCGGGTTCGATCAGCCGGACTACAGCGTGGGCGGTACGGGCGTGATGCCGGTGGCCGTCATCTTCGCCGGGTCGATTGCTGCGATGGTTCTCGGTTCCCTGTTCACCAAACCGCCCGGGCCGGAACGGGTGGCACGATTCCATCCATGACCGGCAAAGGTGAACCGCTGCGGATCGCCTACCTGGCTGCCGGGGCCGGCGGCATGCTGTGCGGGAGCTGCATCCACGACAACGCGCTGGTTCGCGCGTTCCAGCAGCAGGGGCACAACGCCCTGCTGCTGCCGATCTATACGCCGCTGCGGACGGACGAGGAGAACGTCAGCTACGGCCGGGTCTTCTTCGGTGCCGTGAACGTCTACCTGGAGCAGAAAGTGCCGCTCTGGAGCCGGGCGCCCGCGGGTCTGCGGCGGCTGCTCGACAACCCGCGTCTCCTGGCGCGGTTGACGCGTTCGGCCGGAGCGACCGATGCCCGGCAGTTGGGCGAACTGGCGCTCTCCATGGTGCGCGGAGAGGCGGGCCGCCAATTGGCGGAACTCCAGGGTTTGGCCAAGTGGCTCGCCGGCGAGTTCCAGCCCGATGTCGTTCATCTGACGAACTCCATGCTCCTGGGGATGGTCCACCACCTCCGCGAAGTGCTGCCCCGGGCGCTCATCGTCTGCGGCCTCCAGGGGGAGGACATCTTCCTCGAGGATCTCGAGGAGCCGCACCGGTCGCAGGTCCTCGCCGAAATGCGGCGCCGGGTTCGCGAGGTCGACGTGCTCGTCGCCCCGAACGACTACTACGCCGCGACGATGACCGGGCTGCTGGATCTGCCGCCGTCCCGCATCGACGTCGCCCGTCTGGGCATCGACCTCGAGGGGCACGGAAACCGCACCGCGGAACCGGAGGAGTCGCCGCTGATCATGGGCTACCTGGCGCGGATGTGCCCCGAGAAGGGGTTCCATCTCGCGGCTGAGGCGTTCAAGGAGTTGAGCGACCGCCTGGGTCCCGGCCGAGTCCGCTTCCGAGCCGCCGGCTACCTGGGCGGCCGGGATCGGACCTACTTCGAACTCCAGCGCCGGCGTATCGCCGACTGGGGCCTGGAACCGCACTTCGAGTGGCTCGGCGAGGTTTCGCGCAAGGAGAAGATCGAGCTGCTGTGCAGCCTGCACGCGCTCGTGCTGCCGACGGTCTATCGCGAGGCGAAGGGCCTGCCGGCGCTCGAGGCGATGGCGAACGGCGTCCCCGCCGTGCTGCCCGATCACGGCGCCTTCCCGGAGATGCTCGAGCGGACGGGCGGCGGCACGCTGGTGCCGGCCGGCGATCCATCGGCGCTGGCGGATGCCGTCGAGCAGTTGGCCGGAGACGCGGAGCGCAGGAACCAACTCGGGCGGTCGGGGAAGGAAGGAGTGCGCCGCCACTACTCGGCAGGCGAGATGGCGGAGGCGACACTGGCCTGCTATCGGCGTGGGTTCGCCCGGCGCGCCGCGGTAAAGCCTTCCGTAGCCAGCGGCGCGGGAGATTCTGGCCTGTTTGACGCGCCGGAAGGCGTCCCGTAAAGTTGTTGGCATCTTCTTGGCAGCAGTTCGGCGTAGGCAGAGGAGGCCCCATGCGGAGCAAGTTCGTCCCGATGTGCGTGCTGGCCTTGACGGGCGCGGGGACCGTTCAGGGTCAGACTAACGGCACCGGGACCGGCGGCATCTCGCGGACGGCTGCGAAACCAGCGACGTACACCGACTGCGTGCCGTCGGCGCCGCAGATCACGTTCGAACACGGGTACACGGTGAGCATGTGCATCGAGTACGAGAGAGACGGCGAGTCGGTGCAGGCGGACGCGTTCGATTTCGGGCTCGGGTCGCGGGAGTCGGGCCTTCTTCACTTCTTCGATCCGGACAACGCCGAGGTGCTGATCAAGGTGCTGGACGGATGTGCCGTCAACGGTCACCGTTGGGTGTTCGTAGCGCCGGTGACGACGCTGGCGTTCAACCTGCGCGTCGACGAAACGGCTACCGAGAAGTCCTGGGCACACCGGAACCCGCGCGGCGGTCAAACCGCGACGGCAGAGAGCGACCTCCTGGCCTTCCCGTGCAGTCCGGCTGCTTCCTCCGCGGTCACGGCGGCTCGCAGCGGCGGCATCGGTGGATTGGACCTCGTCGATGGGAGTTCCGGTCTGGCCGGCTCACCGACGTCGCCGGCGCCCGCCGGCGCTTGGTCGCGGCCGCGGATCGCAGACACTCGGAGCATCAGCGCCGGCGGAACTACGGATTGCATACCCAGGCCCGTGACGACCCTCAAGGGCGGCTTCATCGTCAACATGTGCGTCGAACACCTCAGAGGTGGCGAACCGATGCTGGAGGAGGTGCGGAACTACGGTCTGAACTCCCAGCAATCCGCCATCCTGTACTTCTTCCACCGCGACAATGCGGAGGTGCTGATCAAGGTGCTGGACGGATGTGCCGTCAACGGTCACCGTTGGGTGTTCGTGGCCCCGGCGACGACCCTCGCGTTCAACCTCTCGATCGAGGCGCACAGCGGCGGCGCCGCCTGGAAGCACAGGAACCGCCTCAACCAGACCGCCGCGGCAAGGAGCGACCTCGAGGCGTTCCCCTGTGTCGACGAAAGGCCTGCCGTAGGAGAAGACTCGTTCGAGGGCCAGGTCATCGGCTATCGCGGCGCCTACGGGGACGTCGAAGTGCTGCTTACCGCCAAGGGCGTTCTCCGGGTCACGAACCCGAACCCTTCCGGCTGGTTCGGATTTCATGACCTCCCCGCCGGCCGGTATGCCGTGAAGGCGCGCGCCGACGGCTATCGCGCTACGCCAGCGGAATTGATCAGGGTTCCTCATTCGGGCCGCGTCGAGCCGTTCGACTTGACGCCGATTCCTTCGGACCCGTTCGTGTTCCACTGGGAAGAGGATCAGAGCACCGCGGGCACCGAGTACTCGGCCGCCGTCAACAGACCGCACGAGATCGAATTCGAAGGTGAAACGGTCCCGGTGGCCAACCACTCGTCCGCGAACATGCTGGCATTTGACTACAACCTTCTGCTCGTGGATTCCGACGACGCTTCGTGGTCGCAGGAACACGCCTGGCGCCTGCTGACGACCATGCGCACCATCCCGCAGGAACTGAGGAGGTCCGACCGCGAACAGTCGCTGGTCTCTTCTCAGTGGCTGCTGACGCCCGGCTACCTTCCCGGCGACATCCAGATCAGGACCGACCGCGGTTCCCCCACCGTCCTCATCTCTGAAGCCGCCTTCGTGAATGCGAATCCACGCGTGGCCACGGTGGACGGCAAGCGGGGAATCTGGTTCTCGAAACGACTGCACCACGCACTCGTGCGCTACGTCACGGACAACGGCCGCGACCGGGACGCCTACGAGAAGATCTTCCAGGACCGGTACGGCGTCACGACGGAGATAGACGACTACGCCGCTCTCACGGGGCCGACCGGCAACGAAGGTCCGGGCCGTTTCCAGCGCTTCCACGCCGAGGAGATCATCACCTTGCTCAACATGCTTGAGGAGTTTCCAAGCGGCATGCACAAGACGCAGGGCCTCAAGCACCTGATCCGGCGCCTCGACGGCACGCCTCATCCCCTGTACCGGGAAGCGGCAGCCGTCGCCTGGCCGGACTCGGGCTACATCGAGTTCATGGACAGCGCCTTCCTTTCGTTTGACGTCGACCACGTCCAGCGCCTGGTGCTCCACGAGAAATCGCACTTTCTCTGGGCTCATGTCTTTGACCGGGCGACCCTGGACGAGTGGATCGAACTTGGCGGCTGGTACGAGGATCCGAAGAGCCCGTCCCGGTGGTCCACCACCAAGCAGACGGAGTTCGTTTCCGCCTACGGGCATGCACTGAACCCCAACGAGGACATGGCCGAGAGCATCTCCCACTTCATCATCGATCCGGACAAGCTGAGGTCGCGATCCGTTGCCAAGTACGAGTTCGTGCGGGATCGGCTCATGCAGGGGAACCAGTACATCTCACAGATCCGGGGGGACCTGACGTTCACCGTGTACAACCTGTTCCCCGACTACGTGTTTCCCGGCAAGGTTCGTCGCGTGGACATCACGGTGGCGGGCGGACCGGAGGAAGACAAGGAATTCCGCATCGAGATCGAGTTGCACGCGCTCGACAGGGTTCTCGAAGGCGCCGCCGACGCATTCGCGCGGGTGAACAGCAGTACCGGCACCTACTTCGATCTGTATCTCCGCCCTGTGGACGAGAACGGCAACGACGCCGACGTGGGCAACGTTCTCGTGGGCACGAAGACCCTGAGCAAGTACAACAAGGCGGGATACTGGATTCCATCGCAGCTCGTGATTGCCGACCAGGCCGGCAATGAGCGGTTCGAGCGGAATGATGATTTCGGATGGAAGCTCTACCTCGACAACCCTCTCGAGGACTGGACGCCTCCTGAGTATGTTCCCCGATCAGCGCGTCTGAGCAAGGGCCAGGACGTAGTAGAGGGCCGGGTTGTTCAGTCGATCGAGGCGAGTTGGAGAGTGGACGAGAACAACGTGATGTTGGAGCGCGGGGCATGCTACGCCTACATCAACGACGAGATTCCCACCACGTATCGGCTGGAAGACTACGGCGACTTCCGGCCCGCCGGGAAGCTGTGCAAGGTGGACTTTCTCATGCCGGACTACATGCCGTCTTCTACCTATTCCCTGAACTACATAGTGATGGGCGATCGGGCCCGCAATTGGACTGGCGTTTACTTCACCGAGGAGGCCAGGGACGAACCGCCTCAACGCATCCGACTCGATACTGCCAACCCGGACACGGAGGCGCCGGAGCTCGATTTGAACAGGATAAGCGTCGACGCGGAGCCCACGAACCCCGACCAGCCGAACGGTGAAACGGTCGTCAGGCTGAGGTATCGCATCCGCGACAACATCTCGGGCTTTACTATCGCAGGAATCGACTTTCGCGATCCGCAGGGCCTGACCCACCATATCTGGGCCTATGATGACGACAGGGGTTCCCTCTTTCCGCGGGATGATCCCAACCAGTGGAAGGTGCATTCCGTGGTGTATGTCCTGCCTCCGGGCTCGGCGCCGGGAATCTGGGGGGTTTCCGACATGACGCTCTACGACCGGGCAGGCAACTTCGTTTCCCACGACTTCACGGAAGTGATCCACTTCGACGTGGAGTGAAGCGGCGGGATCGGTAGTCTTCGGTCGTCGCCCTTGACTGGGGTTGGGGTGGCTCGGGCGCACGCCGGCCCTGTGAGCAGCGCCGTACCAGGCCGCCGGGCGCCGGTTGCTATTGTTCGTGGGCGATGTCGGAGGCGGTCGAGTTCGAGGCGGTCACCAGGTCCTACGAGACCGAGGCGGGCGCCCTGGAGGTTCTGCGTGGCATCTCCTTCGTGCTCGAGACGGGGGAAGCCATGGCCGTCACGGGGCCTTCGGGCAGCGGCAAGAGCACCCTGCTGCATCTCGCCGCGACGCTCGAGAAACCGACCTCCGGCCGCATCCGGATCGGCGGCGCGGCTGCCCACGACCTGCCCGAGCGGGAACTGGCGGCGTTCCGCAGCCGGCAGGTCGGCCTCGTGTTTCAGGACCATTACCTGCTGCCGCAGTACACGGTGCTGCAGAACGTGCTTCTTCCCACCGTTGCTGCTAGAGGCGGTGAAAACGGCGCGGAGGAGAGGGCCCGGAGCCTGCTCCAGACCGTCGGCCTCGGCGCGCGGGTCGACCACCGGCCGGCGCAGTTGTCCGGCGGAGAGCGGCAACGAGCAGCCATCGTTCGCGCGCTGATCAACCGGCCGAACCTGCTTCTGTGCGACGAACCGACCGGTAATCTGGACGCCGAGACCGCCGGTTCCGTGGCCGATCTGCTGCTCGAACTTCACGCCGAGGGCGACAGCGCTCTCATCGTCGTCACCCACAGCCTGGAACTCGCGGCGCGTCTGCCGCGGCGGGTCGAGTTGCGGGGCGGCCTGCTCGGGGAGGCGCCGCCCTCGCCGGTGACCGGAGGCTGACGCCGTGGCTGCAGCCAGACCCAGCGGGCCTCTTCCCAGTCTGCGGCACTACTGGCGCTCGAACGTCGCCGTGGTGCTGACCGCGGCGGTCGCGGCGTCCGTGCTCACCGGCGCCCTGATGGTGGGCGACTCGGTGCGAGGGAGCCTGCGCGATCTGACGCTGGACCGCCTCGGCGGCATCGACCATGCACTGCTCGGCGCAGGCTTCTTCCGCGAGAAGTTGCGGGATGAACTGATGGAGGATCCCGAGTTTGCCGCCCGTTACAGCCCCGTTTCGGCGGCGATCCTGATGCAGGGCAGCGTGGTGGCGCCGGAGAGCGGCCGCCGGGCGGCCCGGGTCAACGTCCAGGGCATCGACGACGGCTTCGGCGCCTTCTTTCCGGGCATGGAGAAAGCCTTCGATCTGTCCCGGCGGGACGGTCAACTGTTCGCGTCGCTGGCGATCAACCGGTCGCTTGCCTCGGCTCTCGCCGTCGAGCCGGGGGACTCCGTCGTGCTCTACCTGGAGCGGCCGAGCGAAGCACCGCGGGCCAGCCTGATGGGCGAGAAGGACCCCGCCGAGCAGTTGGAGAGCGTCCGGCTGAGCGTGGTCTCGGTGCTGGAGGACGAGGGCCCGGGGCGTTTCCAGCTCGTTCCGCACCAGAGCCAGCCTCTCGTCGGCTATCTCCGCCTGCGCGACCTGCAGCGAGAGCTTGATCGCCGGAACTTGGTGAACTCGCTGCTGGTCGGGGAGCGGGCGGATGGAGGTACCGGGCCGGCCGCCGATTCGCCGGCGGCGACGGCCGATGTCGAGCGACTCATCCGTGCTCATGCCCAGGTCGCGGACTTCGGACTCAGGCTCGAGGCGACGGACGAGCATCTGCTGGTTACGACATCCCGGATCATTCTCGGCCCCGAATTGGCCGGCGAGGTGAGCGCCGCGGCGTTGGAGCTTGATGCGGAGACGATCGAGGTTTCGACCTACTTGGCAAATCGGGCAGCGGCCGAGAGTGGCGTGGCCGCTCCCTACTCGACGATCGCGGCGCTGAACACCGCGCGTGCAGGTGAACTGGGGGCCCTGCGATTGACGGACGGCCGACCGGCGCCGGCTCTGGGGCCGGGTGAAGTCCTGGTCAACTCGTTTCTGGCCGAGGATCTGGCGGTCGCGGCCGGCGACCGCCTGGCGATTGACTACTTCCAGCTTGGCGACCGGGAGCAGTTGCTCGAGCAGACGGTCGAGACCACGGTGGCGGGGGTCGTCGCGATGACGGGCTGGGGCGCCGACCGCACCCTGACGCCGGATTTCCCTGGCGTCGCCGACGCCGACAACATGAGCGACTGGGACCCGACGTTCCCGGTCGACCTGAGTCGAATCCGGGATCAGGACGAGGCCTACTGGGACGAGTATCGCGCGACCCCCAAGCTGTTCGTCGGCCTCGACTACGGCGCCGAACTCTGGTCGAGCCGTTTCGGTCTCCTGACCTCGCTGCGGCTGCTGCCTCCGGCCGACCTGACGCCCGAGCAGCTCCGGGCGGCGCTCGAGGAGGAACTGCCGAACAGTATCGCCCTCCACGCCGCTGGCCTCGCGGTCGAGCCGGTGAAGGCCAGGGGCCTGCGCGGCGCCTCGGGCGCCACGGACTTCGGCGGCCTCTTCGTGGGCTTCAGCCTGTTTCTGATCGTGTCGGCGGCGCTCCTGGTGGGGCTCTTCTTCCGCCTGGGGACGGAGAGTCGCGCGAACGAAATGGGCCTGCTGCTGGCGCTCGGCTACGGCGTCAAGCGCGTCCGACGCGGCTTCCTGGTCGAGGGAGCGCTGTTGGGCGGTGTCGGCGTGCTTCTCGGCCTGGGCGGCGCGGTGCTCTATGCCGGCGCGATGATGGCCGCGCTGCGGACCCTGTGGCGATCCGCGGTCGGTTCGAGCCACCTCTATCTGCACGTCGAGCCCCTGACGCTGGCCATGGGCGGAGCGGCGTCCGTTCTGGTGGTGCTGTTCGCGATCCGGGGCGCGGTGGGCCGGCTTGCCGCGGTTTCGCCGATCCGGCTGTTGCGCGGCGAGACTTCCGACCAGCCGTCTGGCGCCGGCATGCCGGGCCGGCGCGCGCGCTGGACCGCGAGCCTGGGCGGCGGGCTGGCCGCGGTGCTGCTCGGTGGCTCCGCGGTGGCGCCGGCGTCTACTGCGGCCTACCTGTTCTTCGGCGGCGGGGCCTGCCTCCTGATCGCCGGGCTGGCGGGCTTCACTCTCTGGCTGCGGCGGCGCCCCGCGGCGCCGCTCGAAAGCTGGTCGCTACGCACCGGTTCGCGGATGGCGGCAGCCAACGCGTCTCTCAACCCGGGACGGAGCCTGCTCTGCGCGGCGCTGGTGGCCAGTGCGTCGTTCGTGATCGTGGCCGTGGGCGCCTACGGCCTGCACTTCGGCGAGGAAACGCGGGACCTGGACTCGGGCGCGGGAGGCTTCGACCTTGTAGCAGAGGCGGATGTTTCGATTCTCGCCGACCTGACCACTGTGGATGGACGCTACGAGTTGGGTTTCGGGGAGGAAGCCTCCAAGCTCATCGGACAGAGCCAGGTCCTCGTCTTCCGCACCGTGCCCGGAGACGACATCAGTTGCCTGAACCTGTTCCAGCCGGAGCGTCCGCGGCTGCTCGGAGCGCCGCCCGAACTGATCGAGCGCGGCGGCTTCCGCTTCCAGTCGCTCACAGATGGGGCCGAAGAGGCGCCCTGGAGGCTGCTGGAGCAGGATCTGGGCCCTGGAGTCATCCCCGCGATCGGCGACTTCAACTCGGTCATGTGGATTCTGCACTCGGGCCTGGGCCAAGGGATCGAGATCGAGACCGAACGGGGCGAGACCGTCGAGCTGCGGCTGGTCGGCCTCCTGCGCAAGAGCGTGTTCCAGAGCGAACTCGTGATCTCGGAAGCGAATCTGGCGGAGCACTTCCCGAGCCGGACCGGCGCCTCCTACTTCCTGTTGCGGACTCCGCCCGGCGAGCAGGACCGTACGATGCAGGAGCTCGAGCGAACGCTCGGCGGCTTCGGCTTCGACGCGGTCCCCACGGCAGCTCGGCTGCAGGCGTTTCAGGCGGTCGAGAACACGTATCTCGGCACGTTCCAGACCCTGGGCGGGCTCGGCCTCCTGCTCGGCACGCTGGGACTGGCGGTCGTTCTGCTCCGGAACCTGCTGGAGCGCCGTGGAGAACTTGCCACTCTGCAGGCGATCGGCTTCTGGCGGCGGGCGCTCGCCTGGCTCGTCGTGGCCGAGAACGGTCTTGTCCTGACTGCGGGGGTCGCGGTCGGCGCCGCGTCGGCGCTGGTCGCGGTGAGCCCGCACCTGCTCGGCGGCCACGCCCTCGTGCCGTGGCTCTCCCTGGGCCTGACTCTGCTCCTGGTGATGGCCTCCGGTACCCTGGCCAGCTTGGCCGCAGTGCGGCGCGTGACCAGGGAGGAGCTGCTGCCGGCGCTCCGGGGCAGCTAGCCCGCATGTTTCACCGATGCGGCTTAGGAGCTCGTTTTGGAGCTGAGGCGGGCGTTTGAGCGTTGGCCGCGCGCTATCGGTGGGCGTCAGGGGTGGTGAGCGGGTTCGAGTCGGTGCTCGGAGGCGTGGCAAGGCCGTGCGGCGGCGCTGCTGGGTGGTCTTCGGGCGCACTCCGGCCCGGTAGGGATGCGAGGCGCCGTATTGTGGGGTCGGGTTGGCGTCCGGCCTCAGGCCGGCGGGTGGTAGAGGGGTTTGCTTCGGAGGTTTGCCAGGGCCTGGGCGAAGTCGTTCTGCCAGGGGAAGGCTGTTGGCAGGTGGATCCAGATGCGGCGGTGTGTGATGCGTATGCGGGCGGCGATCTTCAGGAACTGGAGGCGCAGGGTGCCGCACTGCAGGCGGGCCTTTGAGGTGCCTGGCAGGGCGAGTCGTCGCACGGCGGCGAGCAGGACGTAGGCGAAGGAGGAGAAGTAGAGGCGCAGTTGATTGGCGGCCATGGTGGCGGTCGAGGTGCGGTCGGCGAACAGGTCGAGCTGCTGCTCCTTGATGCGGTTCTCCATGTCTCCGCGGGCGCAGTAGAGCTGCTCGTAGAGTGCCTGCTTGCCGGCGCGGCTTTTCGGCAGATTGGAGACGATGAAGCGAGGATTGCCGCCCTTCTCGAGCCATTCCGCCTTGCCCGCCACGCGCCTCTTGCGAGACCAGGTGGAGCGTGTCCGGTAGCGGAACTCCCGGAACCGGCGCGACGCCTTGCCGGTGGCGCAGAAGCGCCGCCGCGACTTCGCAAGCGCCTTCGCAAGCCGCCTCGCAAGGCGCGGATTCTTTGCCACGCCGAACACGTAGAAGAGTCCCTGCGTCTCGCACCAGGCCATGATCCGCTCCCGGCAGAAGCCCGAATCGCCGCGCAGGATGATCCGCGTGTCCGGCCACGCTTCTCGAATCCGGGCGACGATCGGCGCCAACTCGCGGACCGTGCCGGCGCTTGCGTCCTCATCCGCGCACCGCAGCCGCGCAAGCAGCAGGTGCTCGCCGCAGAACGCGTACAGCGGCATGTAGCAGTAGCACCGGTAGTAGCCGTGAAAGAACCGACCCTCCTGGGTCCCGTGCAGCGGATCGTCCGTCGCGTCGAGGTCCAGCACGATCTCCGCGGGAGCCTCCTCGTGAGCCTCCAGGAACAGCTCCACCAACAAACCGTCCAGTGCCGCACTGTCCGCCGGAATCCGCTTGTAGCGGTCCACTGAAGCTTTCTCCGGCAGGGACAACTCCAGCCGATTCAACCCGGATGCGCTCGCCAGAGGGCGACCCTTGTCCCGCGCCCGAAGACGATCCGCTCCCGTGATGTCCCGCTTGCCCACCAACAGCGCCATGAACGCGTCAAGGCGCAGCTGAGTGTGATCATTCAGGTCCTCGTAGCCCAGAGCCAGACCGTAGACACGCTGAGACACCAGCTCCCGGACCGTGTGCTCCACCGCCGACGGATTCCAGTAGTCCCGAAAACAAGACGCCATGCGCGCCAACAGGCCGATCCGAGCGTCCGCTTCCCGAAGCAGCAAGCCGCCGCCCTCCGTCGTCAACCGACCGCCGTCGAAACAAGCCGTCACCCGGCGACGACCGTGGAATCCGAACTCAAGCTGCGACGAAGTACACTCTGTGATCACGGGCCTCACTCCTGCGGGTAGACCAAATGTCTGATAACACTTGGATTATCCGCCGGATGAGGCCCGATCTCAAATCACCCCGTGAGATATGCGGGCTAGCGGTCAGGGCCGGAGGTGCGTCTCGAACAGCTTGAGGACCCGGCGGTACTCGTCGAGCCAGCTCGACGGTTCGACGAAGCCGTGGGCCTCTGCCGGGTAGACGGCGAGTTCCCAATCTTCCTTGCCGAGCTCGATGAGGCGCTGGACGAGACGGACGGAGTCCTGGAAGAGGACGTTGTCGTCGAGCATGCCGGTGCAGATCAGGAGCGGCTTCCGGAGACCCTCGGCGAACTCGATCGGCGAGCTGCGCTCGTAGGCCTCCGGGTCGAGTTCCGGGGTGTTCAGGATGTTCGACGTGTAGCCGTGGTTGTAGTGAGCCCAGTCCGTGACCGGACGCAGCGCGGCGCCGGCGGCGAACAGTTCGGGGCGGCGGAACATGGCCATGAAGGTCACGAAGCCACCGTAGGAGCCGCCGTAGACGCCGATCCGCTGACGGTCGACTCCGTGCTCGGCGACCAGGTAGTCGATGCCGTCGGCCAGATCTTCGAGTTCCGGCGTACCCATCTGGCGATAGATGGCGGTGCGCCAGTCGCGCCCGTAGCCGGCGGAGGCGCGGTAGTCCATGTCCAGGACCACGTAGCCGCGGCGGGTGAGCAGAGTGTGGAACATGAACTCGCGGAAGTACGAGGACCAGCCCTGGTGGGCGTTCTGCAGGTAACCCGCGCCGTGGACGAAGACGACGGCGGGCCGGGCGCTGTCGGCGGGACTGGAGGGCTCGTAGAGCCTGGCGTGGATCGGGCGTTCCACGTGGGATGACGGCACTTCGACGAACCGCGGCGCCGCCCAGTCGACGCCCAGGAACTCCGGCGACACGGTGTCGGTCAGGCGGACTGCGTCGCTCCCCGGAGCGGTTTCCTGGCGCCACAGTTCCGGCGGCCGGGTGGCGGTGGAATGGACGATCAGGAGCTGGCTGTCGTCGGGCGAGAGCCGGAAGGAGTTCAGGCCGCCGAGCCTCGTGATCTGCTCGATCTCGCCGGCGCCGGCCCTGGACGTGGCCGCTCGGTACACTTCGAAGACGCCGGGGTGGCCGCGGTTCGCCTCGAAGTAGAGAAACTCGCCATCCGCTGACACCTGGGGCGAGCGGACGACGAACGGGCCCCCAGTCAACTGAGCTCGCTCGCCGGTCGCGCTGTTCATCAGCGTCAGGTGCGAGTAGCCGGTCTCCTCCGACAGGAAGAAGACCGTCTCCTCGTCCGGCATCCAGCCGAGGTCGCGGAAGGCGTAGTTGATCCAGGCCGGATCGCTGATCCGGTGCAGCGGGCGGAGTACGCCCTGCTCCAGGTCGATCGCCGCGATCCACCGGTCCTTGTTGTCGGTGGAGAAGGCCTGGACGACGGACCGCGTGCCGTCGCGGTTGAACGACACGGGGCCGAAGCGCAGCGTGCGCGGTTCAGGCTCGGCCTCGTCTCCGCTGTCGCCGCTGTCGTCGGTCTCCGGGTCGCCCGCTGGGTCGCCCACAGGGTCGCCGGCCTCCTCCTGCTTCGCCGCGGCCTCGCGCTGACGCTTCCGCTCCTGAGCCGCCTCGCGCAGCGCCGCCAACGGGTCGTCGGCGATGCCCGGGAGGACCGAGACATCCAGAGTGATCGGCTCGTGGTCGCCCCGACGAAGCAGCACCAGGGATTCGCCGGTCGACTCGGCGGTGCCGACCTTCATGCGGACCTCTTCGAGCTCGACCAGGCCGCTGCGGGTCACGTAGTTCGGCATTTTGTCCTTGAGCCCCTCGTCCCGTTCGCTGGGGCGCTGCCTCAGCACCAGGTGATCCAGCGATGGAGAGAGATAGCTGCCCGCGGCCTCGACGTCCTCGCCCAGGTAGTGGGGCAGGGCGGTACGGCTGGAGTCGGCGGCCTGACGTTCTCTGGACACCTCGGTCCACCGTTCGTCGCGCTCCCGCCGCAGGCGGACGATCTCGATCAGGCGCGGCTGCTGGCGCTCCAGATAGCCGGCCTCCAGGTCCTTCTCTGCGCGGGCGGCTTCGGGATCCTCTTCCGCGCGGACATCGAAGGGCTGCCACACGAGGCCCGTGTCCCGGTCGCGCACGAGCCAGGCGCCGCCGCGGCGGAACGCGACGTCTCCGGTGACAGTGAAGAAGGGGGCGCTCTCGTTCGCGGCGGTACGGGTGAGCTGGGTCAGGCCGCCGTCCGCGCCGAGATCGCGCACGAAGATGTCGCCCGCCTTGACGAAGGCGCGGCGTCGTCTCTCGTGATCCCAGCGGCCGCCGGGCGTTTCCGCCGCGCCTCGGTCGCCGTCGGCGACGAGACTCGTCTGCCGGCTCTCGAGCTCGACCCGGTAGAGATCGCGGGTCTCTTCGCCCTCGCGCTTGCGCAGGAAGTACGCGCTGCGGCTGTCACTGCTCCAGTACGGCCCCTCCGGCTGACGCCCGAGCCAGTCCGGGTGAGCCATGATCCGCTCCAGGCTCAGGTCGTCCTGGGGCGCGGCGGGCGAGCAAAGGAGCAAGCCTGCCGCGAGAATCGGGCAGGCGAGTGATCGAACGCCTACTCCAGGTATTTCAGCATCTCCTGAGCGGTGGGAGCGTCCACGTGGTCCGGCGCCAGGCTCAGGAACTTCTCGAACTGGACCTTTGCCTTGGCGGGATCGGTCCCGGCGTAGCAGATGCCGAGCATGTAGTTCGCCTCGGGGTGATTCGGATCCGCGACCAGGAGTTTCTCCAGCTCGGCCTGGGCCTCCGGGATCTGGCCGGAGTTGAAGAGATCGGCGGCCTTGTTGAACATGTTCTTGCCGGCCTTGCCCATGTCGGTGGCCTGGAGGGCCTTGAGCGCGGCTTCGGCCTTGTCCTCCATGCCGAGAGCGTCATAGCCGGCGTAGAGGATCTGGTTCATGTTCTCCAGATCCTCGCCTGCGGCCGCGACCTGCTCGGCGTACTCGACCGCCCTGACGTGGTCGCCGCGGTGCGAGAGGACTTTCGCCAGTCCACCCAGGGCAGACACCAGATCGGGCTTCTTTTCGAGTGCGCTCGTGAAGAAGAGCTCGGCGGTGTCGTAGTCGCCTGAGTTGAAGGCGTTGCTGCCCTGGTTGTAGAGCTTGACCGCACTGCCGCGCGCCTGCGCTTCGACGTCGATTTCCGGTGCCGCTCCGAGATCGCCGCCCAGGGCCGCCTGGGCCTTCTGGGCCTTCTGGGCCTCATCGATAGAGGTGAGGTTCCAGTCGCCGCCTCCCGAGAGCTGGCTGAGCCTCGTCTCCCGGCGGGCGGGAATCCGCACGTTGCCGACGCGCCGGGTGACGTAGCCTTCCTTCTTCAGCTCGACGTTGAAGCCCGACCGTTCGTGCTTGACGACGTTCTTGAGCATGATCCGGAAGCGTCCGTTCTTGCCGGACAGGTGCTCTGCGCGGAAGTTCGGCGATTCGGGATCCGTGAAGATGATCTGGACGCCCTCGATCGTCTCGCGGGTGTTGGCGTCGAAGATCTGCCCGTATACGGTGCCCGGTAGCTGTGCCGCTGCGGGCGCGGCTACAAACAGGGAAAGACCGGCCATGAGCGCCGCGAGCATGACTGCGCGCCGCACCGTGGCTGCTGTCCCCATGGTCCACGATTCGCGAATCGACTTCATGGTTTCTCCTTCGGCCGCTCAGACTAGTAGCGGATCTCTAGTGGCGGATCTCTAGCCGCCGGAAGCGGGCCATAGAATAACAGAGCCGTGGTTCGGGATCCTGGCTCAGGCTTCGAGCGAAATCCGGCCTGGCCGAGGGTGCTGGAGATCTGCCGGGCCGCGGCGGCGGGAGGCGGTTCCATGCGCCTGGTCGGAGGCTGCGTTCGGGACGCCTTGCTCGGCCGCGAGTTTCGCGAGTTCGACCTGGAGGCGTTCCGACTGACACCCGAGGCCCTGCACCGCGTGCTGAGAGGCCTCGACCTGCGGGTCGACCAGGTGGGGCGGGCATTCTCCGTCGCCAAGCTGCGAGGCCTCCCGATAGACATCGCCCTGCCGCGGCGGGAACGGAAGGTGGGGAAACGTCACCGGGACTTTGTCGTCGACGCGGATCCGGCCATGAGCGTGGAGGCCGCGGCCGAGCGCCGGGACTTCACGATCAACGCGATCTCGTACGACCCCCTGGCCGGACGGATCGATGACCCCCTGAACGGAAGGGCGGACCTCAAGCATCGGCGGCTCCGTCATGCCTCGCACCGCTTCGCGGAGGACCCGTTGCGGGTGCTGCGCGGCATGCAGTTCATCGCCCGCCTTGCACTCGAACCCGATCCTGAGACGGAAGCTCTCTGCTCCGGGATCGACTGGAGCGACCTGAGCGTCGAGCGGGTGTTCGAGGAGTGGCGCAAGATGCTCCTTGGGGGCGTCGAGATCGGGCGCGGACTCCGGTTCCTGCAAACGGTGGGGTGGCTGCGGGCGTATCCCGAACTGGAAGCTCTTGTCGGCTGCGAGCAGGACCCGGAGTGGCACCCTGAAGGCGACGTCTGGACTCACACCGGGCACGTCCTCGACGCCTTCGCCAGGGAGCGCCTCGGTGACGAGGGAGAGGACCTGGTGGTGGGACTCGCCTGCCTTTGCCACGACCTGGGCAAGCCGTCGACAACGTGTTTCGCAGACGGTCGGGTGCGGTCGCGGGGACACGAGGCGGCGGGAGAGGGGCCGACCCGCACTCTCCTGGACCGGCTGACGAAACGGACTCGCCTCGTCGACGATGTGGCGCGCCTGGTGGTCGATCACCTCAAGCCGCGCCAGCTCTACGAGGGCGGCGCCGGCGACGCGGCCGTGCGCCGTCTCGCTCACCGGGTGAAGCGGATCGACCGGCTGGTGCGGGTGGCGCGAGCGGACGCCCTGGGGCGTCCCCCGCTGAAGCCTGTCGAGTGCCGCGATTGCGACTGGCTGCTGGCGCGCGCCGAGGCGCTGCGGATCCGGGATCAGGCGCCGGCGCCGATGGTGCGGGGCCGCGACCTGATCGCCCGCGGCATGACGCCGGGCCCGGCGATCGGCGCCCTGGTCGAGCGCTGCTACCAGGCCCAAATGAACGGCGACTTCCAGGCCAGGAGCGAGGGCCTGCGCTACCTCGACCGGCTGTTGCGGCGCAGGCCCGCCGGCGGCGGGCCGGCAACCGGGAGCGAACGGCCTGAGCCATAGGCGGATCGCCGGGAACCGGATGAACGAAACAAGGATTGGCGGCGAGTCGTCCCTGCACCCAGAGGACGATGGCTTGCCAGCACACAAACCGACCGTCCGGGGCTCGGCCAGTGGCCCGGTCGATGGCCCCGAGGACCGTCAACTCGTTCGCCGCGCCGCGGCCGGCGATCAGGGTGCGTTCGAGACCCTCGTCGTGCGCTACGAGACGCCCCTGCGCAAACTGGTCTACGGCTATGTGCTGGACTGGGAAGTCGCCGAGGACGTGGCTCAGGATGCGTTCCTGCTGGCCTTCAGGAAGCTCGACCGGTTGGACGAGCACGCGGCCTTCAAGAGCTGGCTCTACCGGATCGCGATCAACCGGGCTCACGACGAGCTGCGGCGCAAGTCCCGCTGGGGACGCCGCCTGGACCGCAACGTGGGCGACGAGGCGCTTGCCGAACTGCCGGCGGCCGGCGCCGAGTCCGCGGTGGAGTCGCGGCTGCTGCGCCGGGCTCTGGTGCGGGCCCTGGCCGAACTGCCGAAGAGCCAGCGCACGGCGGTGGTGCTGAAGGACGTGGTGGGGATGAAGTACGTCGAGATTGCGGAGCTCCTGGACTGTCCGATCGGGACGGCGCAGATCCGGGTGCACCGGGGCCGCCGCCAGTTGCGGCGTCGGCTCAAGTAGGCGTGGACGCGAGGAGGGTTGGAGAGGAGTAACGATGCAAGTCGAAGACAGTACGGGAAGGCTGGAAGCGTCGCTCGATGCGTTGCGCGAGGAGTGCTCCGTGCCGCCGGAGGCGCCGGGATTCCTGGCCGGGTTCCGCGCCCGGCGCGAGCGCGGGGCGCAGGCCGCTGCGTGGCGGATTCTGGCGTTGCGCCTGACGCCTGTCGGGGGGCTCGCGGCTATCGCGGCGATGGTACTGACGGTGGTGCTGGCCCCGACCCCGCCGATGGCAGAGACGGCTGCGAGCGATCCGACGGTCTTTGATTACGAGGATCCTCTCGCTGTGGGTCTTGAAGAAGCGGGCGTGGCGACTGTAGCGATGAGCAGCGACGAGGCGGGCTATGAGCTCCTGGCCGTGCTCTATGAGCCCCTGGGGACGCGGTGATGAGGAACGGACTTATGCGAATCTGGATGTGGCTGGCTTTGGGATCCGTCCTGTTGCTGGGCTTGAGCGCCGGTCTTCTCGCCGATCGGCTGCTGGGGGAGAGCGGTGGCGAAAGGATCGAGGCGCCGGCCCACCCTCAGGCGCACGCCCCCCGCCCGCCGATGTTCCATTTCGATTGCCGGGCCTCGGAGGAGAGCGAAGGGGCGGCGGCCGCGGATGCAGGAAGGGATGGGCAAACCGAAACTGCGCCAACGGACCGACTCCGCGAACATAGCTCCAGAGCGACGAACCGGCTGGCTCGGCGCCTGGAACTGGATCCGGAGCAGATCGAGGCGTTGGCGCCCATCGTCGCCGACGCCATGAACCGGAGCCGGGTGTATTGGATCGGGGCCCGGGATGAGTTCTGCGCGATGCAAGGGGACTTTCACCAGGGGATGAGCGAGTTGCTGCGGCCGGAGCAGGCCGAACGCTTCGACGAGTGGAGAAGCGAACTGGCCGAGCGGAGCCGGCGCCAAGGAAACGGTTATCGCGGTGAACGTCCGGACAATGGGCCGGAGTCCGGAGGTTGCCGCTAGTGACACCCGAGAAGGAAACGGACCGGCAGGCACGCCTGCCGTCTGAACCCGCGAGCGAGACCACGTCGCCGGATGAAGTAGACATCCATAGGCACGTTCATCCGATCGTCCGCTTCGCGGTCGAGCGTCGGGTGACGATGTTCATGGCGACTCTCGGCGTACTGGTCCTGGGTTGGCTCTCCCTCTCGCGGCTGCCGCTCGAGTTCCTGCCGCTGTTCCAGTCGTCGAACATCTCGGTCTGGGTTCCCTACCAGTCGTCTTCTCCGGAAGAGGTCGAACGCTCGATCGTTTGGCCCTTGGAGGACAGCCTGGGGACGATCAACGGCGTCCGGCTGCTGCGGTCGCGGGCGAGCGGGAGTTCAGCTTCGATCGATATCGAGTTCCAGGACGGGACCGACATGGAACTGGCGGCCGTCGATGTCCGTGACCGCGTCGATCGGGTGCGCGACGACCTGCCCAGCGACGTGGAGCGGATCAGCATCCGCCGCTTCGAGAGCACGGACATTCCCGTGCTACGGAGTGTTCTCAGCGCGCCGTGGACGCAGGACGAACTGAACGACTTCGTGGAAGATGTCCTGCTGCCGCGGATCGAGAGGCTGGAAGGGGTGGCGCAGGCCGAAGTCCGGGGCATGATGAGCCGGGAACTGCGAATCGAGCTCCTGCCCGAGCGGATGGCGGCCCACGGCGTGGATGTCCGCGAGTTGGCGCAGGTTCTGCGAGACAACCACGTCAACGTTTCCGGCGGCTACCTGCGTGAGCGCAGCCGCCGGCTCCTGGTGCGCACTGTCGGCGAGTTCAAGACGGCCGACGAGATCCGCCGGCTGCCGATTCGCGGCGACGGCCTGCGGGTGAGCGATATCGCCGATGTCCGCTTCGGCTATCCCGACAAGCATGAGTACAGCTTCCTGAACGGCGTCGAGGCGATCAGCCTGAGCATCAACAAGCAGTCGGACGCGAACCTCCTGGGGGTGGTGAACCGGGTCAAGGAGGAGTTGGAGGCGATCCAGCAGACGCCCGAGGGTGCGGGTTTGTCGGCGCGGCATTTCCATGACACCTCCGTCGACGTGAAGCAGGGGTTGTCCGAACTGGGTCGTAGCGGGCTGATCGGCGGCGGTCTGGCGATCGTCTTCATGTTCCTGTTCCTGCGCAAGTTCCGAACCACGTTGCTGGTGGCTCTGGCGGTGCCGCTGTCGCTGGTCATGACCTTCGTGATGATGTACCTCGGCCGGCAGGCGGGAGTGACGGAAATCACGCTGAACGTGATGAGCCTGATGGGGCTGATGCTGGCAATCGGGATGCTGCTGGACAACTCGATCGTGGTCATCGAGTCGATCTTCCGCCACCGCCAGGAACTCGGCGCCGACGCGAAGACCGCTGCTCTCTGCGGCGCCAGCGACGTGGCGATGCCGATCATCGCTTCGACCGCCACCACGATGTGCGTCTTCGTGCCCCTGATCTTCTTCGGCAGCGGCGGCGGCGGCCCTGGCAGCTTCTCCCGCTTCATGGGCGACATCGGCACGACGGTGTGCCTCGTCATGCTCGGTTCGCTGGTCATCTCGCTGACCGTGGTGCCGATGATCGCGGCGATCCTGTTGCGCTCGGAGAGCAAGCGTCGATTCAAGCTGTTCGACCGGATCGGTGAGATGTACGGCTCGACGCTCGGCTTCACGCTCCGCCATCGCTTCATCTTCACGGTGGTGATCGGCGGCCTGCTCTACGGCTCGTGGGTGCTCTACAACGGCATCGAACGCAGTTTCACCCGGCCCTCCCAGGGCAGGGCGTTGACGTTGTTCGTCGATACGCCGCGGCAGATGGGAACCGACGAGCGGCTCGCGTTCTACGGTGAGATCTACGACCTGCTCGATGTCAAGCGCGACGAGTGGGAAATCGCCGACATCGCCCATTCGGTCCGCCGTGGCGGGGGCAGGAGCAGGTCGTACGGCGGCGGCAACCGGTTCGAGCTCTACCTCAAGCCGGAGGAGACATCGGAACTGACCACGGACGAGATCCAGGATCTGGTCCGGGAAGCGCTACCGCAGCGGGTCGGCGTGGTGTTCAGAATCGCCCGCGCGGAGTTCGGGCCGCATGGCTCCAGACGGTCGGGAATCGAGATGGAGTTGATCGGCGACGACCTGGACATCCTCGAACTCCTGATACCCCGGGTGACCGACCGTTTGGAACAGATCCCCTTCATTACCGACATCGACAACTCGCTCGAGAGCGGCGATGACGAGATCCGGGTCTCGGTGAACCGAGAGCGCGCGCTGCAGGGAGGTCTCTCCAGCCAGGCCGTTGCGATGACGGTGAGCGGTGCGCTGTCCAGCCGTTCCCTCGCCTACTTCAAGAGTGCCGAGCGCGAGATCGGCATGGTCATGCAGTACCGGGAGGAGGATCGCGAGACCCTCGATCAACTGAGGAAGATGCAGGTGTTCGTGTCCAACCCGGACGGTGAGGGCGCCCCGGTGTCGTTGCCCATGTCGAGTCTGGCGTCGTTCGAGGTCGGGGACGGAGCGTCCCGGATCGAGCGGGAGAACCGGCGTTCCAAGGTTGAGATCGAAGCGAACACGATCGGCGGGACGCCGTCCTACATGTTGCGGCGGCCGGTCCAGGAGGCGCTGGGTTCGGTCTCCCTGCCGCCCGGCTACGAGTGGTCCTTCGGCCGGAGGTTCATGGAGGGCGAAGAGGACGCCGCTCGAGCCATCATCGCCTTGATTCTGGCCGTGGTGCTGATCTACATGATCATGGCGGCCCTGTTCGAGGACTTCCTGCAGCCCTTCACGATCATGCTGTCGATTCCCTTCGCATTCATCGGTGTCGGCCTGATCATGGCGCTCGCCGGACAGCCGAAGTCGGATTCCTCGAACATGGGGCTCCTGATCCTGGCCGGGATCGTGGTGAACAACGCGATCGTGCTGATCGACCACATCAACCGGTTGCGCCGGGAGGGTCTGAGCCGTTACGACGCGATCGTTCTGGGCGGCAGGCACCGGCTGCGACCGATCTTGATGACCGCGGTGACGACGATCCTCGGCCTGTCGCCGATGGTGGCGCCGTTCTTCCTGCCCGAGGTGTTCGGGCAACCCGAGGGCAGGGCCTCCTATTGGGCGCCGGTGGGACTCGTGATTCTGGGGGGGTTGACGACCTCGACCTTCCTGACCCTGCTTGTGATTCCGACGATCTACTCGCTGGTGGATGACGCGAAGCTGTTCATCCGGCGGGTTGTGCGGACGGCGTTGAACCGTCCGCGGAGAGAGATGGCATGAAACGCGAAAGACAACTGTTCGCGGCTCGCGGAACCGGCGCCGTTCTGCTGGTTGTGGCCCTGGCCGCCGGGAGCCTGGGGTGTGGACAGTCGAACGCCGAGGCCCCCGGAGGCGGTCCGGGTGGCGGCCCCGGCGCTCGGGGCCCGGGCGGTCCCGGTGGTAGGGGCGGCGGCGGTTTTCCACCGGGGGGCTTGCCCGGCTTTGGCGATCCATCCGGCGGCGCCACGATTCCGGTCAAGGTGACGGCGGTCATCCGCCGCCAGATTGCCGACTACCTGGAGACGAATGGCTCGCTGGAGGCGGAGAACGAGGTCGACATCGTGGCCCGGACGACCGGTCCGATCGTCGAACTGAACGTCGAGGAGGGCGACTTCGTGCGGGCCGGCCAGGTTCTGGCGCGGATCGACGCCGCCGAGATCGAGGCCCAGCTCGGTATTGCCCGCGTGAACCTGGCGGAGGCCGATCTGGCCTGGAAGCGCGCCCAGGACTCCTACCGGGAGGAGGTGATCAGCCAGGAGGCGTTCGACCTGGCGAAGTCGAACTACGACGGCGCGGCGGCGCAGATTGTCGGCACCGAGATCCTGCTGGACTACACGGTGATCCGGGCGCCGTTCGACGGGCTGATCATCGAGCGGGTGATCAAGAACGCGGAACACGTCGGCGCCAACGCGCGGCTGTTCCGGATCTCGGACTTCGACCCGCTGCTCTGTCCGATCCAGCTTCCCGAGAAGGATCTGACGCGGTTGAAGCTGGGACAGCCTGCCTACCTGACTGTCGAGGCTTTCACCGGCGTGCGTTTTCCCGCCCGGGTGCTCCGGATCAGTCCGGTCGTCTATGCAGCGACCGGCACGGTGAAGGTCACCCTGGAGGTCCAGGGCGAAGGTCGTCTGCGGCCGGGGATGTTCGCGAGTGTGTTCGTCGAGACCGATGTCCATGACAACGCCGTGGTGGCGCCGAAGCAGGCCCTGGTCCTGGAGAGCACGGCCGATACCGTCTACGTGGTCGTCGACGACGGCGAGGGCGGCAAGATCGCACAGCGCCGCCAACTGGAGCTCGGTTTCGAGGAGAGTGATCACATGGAGGTGCTCTCCGGCGTCGCGGAGGGCGAGGATGTCGTGACCATCGGGCAGGACAGCCTGTCCGACCAGACGCCGGTGGTGGTCGAGGAACGCGAGGGGCCGGCCCCGGCGGCCACCATGTTCACATCGCAACCGGACGCCGGGGCGTCGCCGGCCCAACTGGCGGATCGGCGGGCTGGCGCGCCGGCAGACGGTGCGGCCGGCGCTCAGCCGACACAGCGGGGCCCAACGCCCGAGCGCATCGAGATGATGCGTTCGCGGATGAAGGAACGGGGCATGACCGACGAGCAGATCGACCAGGCGATCGAGCGGATGAAGAGCGGCCAGGCGCCGCCGCGCCGTCCCCCGGCCTGAGGCCGGGTCCGAGGCCCACCCCAGGAACTCGACATGCGGGTTGTTTCCTTCGCCACCCGGCGGCCGGTCACGGTGTTCATCTTCGCGCTTGCCGCGGTGGTGTTCGGCGGTGTGGCCTTTCGCGAACTCGCGGTCGACCTGCTGCCCGATATCACCTACCCGTCGCTCACGGTGCAGACCGAGTACGAGGGAGCGGCGCCGGTCGAGATGGAGACGCTGATCACCCGGCCGGTCGAAGACGCGGTCGGGGTCGTCAACGGTGTCAATCGGGTCATCTCGAGTTCACGCGCGGACACCAGTGAAGTCACCCTTGAGTTCTCCTGGGGCACGAACATGGACTTCGCCTCGCTCGATGTGCGCGAACGTCTGGATCAGGTGCGGTTGCCGACCGAGGCCGAGCGGCCGGTGCTGCTGCGCTACGACCCCTCGCTCGACCCGATCCTGCGCATGGGTCTGACCGGGGGCGAGGAAGATCTGATCGCACTGCGGCTCCTCGCCGAGGAGGACCTGAAGCGGAAGATCGAGCGCTTGGAAGGCGTCGCCGCGGTGGTCGTGAGCGGGGGTCTGGAAGAGGAGATTCAGGTCGAGATCGACGAACGCCGCCTGACCAGTCTCGGGTTGACGATGAACCAGGTGACCAACCGCCTGGCGCAGGAGAACGTGAACCTGACCGGCGGGCGGTTGCGCGACGGCCAGACCGAGTACATGGTGCGAACGATCAACGAGTTGCTGCGCCCGGAACAGATGCGGGAGATCGTGATCGACCGGTCCCAGGGCGCCATCGTGCGCCTGGAGGACATCGCCCTCGTCTACCAGGGCGCCCGGGAACGGGAGGTGATCACCCGCGTCGACGGCCGCGAGAGCGTCGAGATCGCGGTCTACAAGGAGGGTGGCACGAACACGGTGACCGTCGCCGCCGCCGTTCTGGAGACGGTCGACGATCTGGAGCGGGGGCTCAAGGAGATCGACCCGCAACTGGAGCTGAGTGTCCTGGCGGACCAGTCGCGCTACATCCGCGAGTCCGTGTCGGCGGTGATCGAGACGGCTCTCATCGGGGGCTCGCTTGCGATCGTCGTTCTCTTCCTCTTCCTGCGCAGCGCGCCGAAGACGCTGATCATCGGTATCTCGATCCCGGTCTCGGTAGTGGCGACCTTCTTCTTGATGTACGTCTCCGGTGTGTCGCTCAACATCATGTCGCTGGGCGGCATCACGCTTGGCATCGGTTTGCTGCTCGACAACTCGATTGTTGTGCTGGAGGCGATCCAGCGCCGGCGCGATCAGGGAGTAGGTGTCGTCGAAGCCGCCCGCGCCGGCGCCTCGGAAGTCGGCCGGGCGGTGATCGCGAGCACCATCACCACGGTCTGCGTGTTCGTGCCGATCGTCTTCGTCGAAGGTGTAGCCGGGCAGATGTTCGGGGATCAGGCATTGACCGTCACGTTCTCGCTGCTCGTGTCGTTGGGGGTCGCCCTGACCGTAATCCCCATGCTCGCTTCACGCAGGTTCTTCAGCGACTCGGGCAAGCTGGAAACGGTCGAAAGCGTTGGGCGTTCCAACGTCGTCGTGCGCGGCCTTTCCGCCTTCTTTCACGCGGTGGGTCTTGGGATCGCCGTGGGGGTCAGGTACGGGTTCCGCGGGGTCTCCACGGTGCTGTCCTTGTTGCTGCGGCCGGTCCTCGGCGGCTTCGATGCCCTGCTCAGGGCTGTGACGGCTGTCTATGCGGGCATTCTGGATCGGGCGCTGCGCTATCCCGCAGTGGTCGTTCTGGTGGCGGTCGCCCTCCTTGCAGGCAGCGTCCCGCTGGTCGGCAATCTGGGCAGCGAGCTGGTGCCCGAGTTGATCCAGGGCGAGTTCTACGTCGACGCCGAACTGGCGCCCGGCAGCCGTCTGGAAGTGACGGATCGCCGGCTGGGCAAGGTGGACGAGTTCGTCCGCGAGATCCCGGGCGTCGAGTCGGTCTATACCGTCGTCGGCACCTCGAACGAGCAGGGCGGCGCGGCCGGTGAGAAGCGCGAGAACATCGGCCAGGTGAACGTTCGCATGGCGCCGCCGATCGACCCCGAGCGGGAAGAGGTGGTGATGAGCCGGATCAGGGATCTGATCGAGACCCAGAATGCGTCGTTCGCCTCTGGGACCGCTCCGGTCGCGGGCGCCGGGCCGCCGACAGCGGACAACAGCCTCAAGTACCGCTTCGGAAGGCCGACGTACTTCAGTTTCCGGAGTCCGGTGGAGGTTCAGATTCGCGGCCACAACCTGGCCTTGCTGGAGGTCCTTGCCGATCAGGTGGTCTCGCGGATGCGGGAAGTCGAGGGGCTCGTCGACGTCAAGTCGTCGACCGAGGGCGGCAACCCGGAGTTGCAGATCGTCTTCGACCGGGAGCGCCTGGCGGCCTTGAACTACACCGTCGCCCAGCTCGGCGGCGTGATTCGCTCGAAGGTGCAGGGCGACATCGCCACGGACATCGTCCGGGAGGACCGGAACATCGAGGTCCGGTTACGCACCGGCGAGAGTTTCCGTGACTCCGTCCGCGATTTGCGGAACCTGAACATCCGGCAGAGCGGCACCACGCCGTTGCCCCTGTCCGCCGTTGCCGAGGTGATCGAGACCGAGGGGCCGGCTGAGATCCGGCGCAGCGACGGGGGCCGCGTGGCGCTGATCGAGGCGAACATCGTCGGCCGCGATCTCGGCAGCGTCTCCGACGACATCCAGCAGATCCTCGACTCCACGCGGTTCCCGGTCGGTTTCGACTACTGGGTCGGCGGCCAGCGCCAGGAGATGGAGCGATCCTTCGACAGCATGCGACTGGCGATCCTGCTGGCGGTGTTCATGGTCTACCTGGTCATGGCGTCGCAGTTCGAGTCTCTGCTGCACCCGTTCGTCATCCTCTTCGCGGTGCCGTTCTCCGTCATCGGCGCGATCGGCATCCTGTACCTGACGCGGACGCCGGTCAGCATCGTCGTCCTGATCGGCGGCATCCTGCTGGCCGGAATCGTGGTGAACAACGCGATCATTCTGGTCGACTACACGAACCGGTTGCGGCGCGAGGGAAGGGCGAAGGTGGAGGCCCTGCGAGAAGCCTGCCTGGTGCGGCTGCGGCCGATCCTGATGACCTCGTCGACGACCGTACTCGGTCTTCTGCCGATGGCGCTGGGGTTGGGCGAAGGCGCCGAGTTGCGGACGCCGATGGCGCTGACGGTGGTAGGCGGCCTCATGACCTCGACCCTGCTCACGTTGCTCGTCATCCCGTCCCTCTACACGCTCCTCGACCGGCGAGCGTAGGTCGCTACGGAGGGAAGGCCGCCTCCAGCTCCTCGACGGTCCAGACTTCCCGGCGCTCTTCGGTTTGCCGGCGGACGCCGGTCACCAATTCGGTGGAGACCGGAGATGCGGTGTTGCCCCAGCTTCGCCGCACATAGGTCAGCAACGCCGCGATCGCCGGATCGGGGAGGCGGGGATCGACGGCGAAGCCGGGCATCATGTCGTCCCAGGTCTGGCCGTGGACTTCGATCGGGCCTTCCATGCCGTGGAGGACGAGGGCGGTGAGGCGTTCGGGCGAACCCAGGATCCAGGGGGAATCGACCAGGCTCGGGCCCAGGCCGTCCTGGCCGCGGCCGTCGTCGTTGTGGCAGGAGCTGCAAGCGCGATAGTGGCGCTGGCCGCTGGTGAACTGAGCCACTTCGGCGGCGGTCAGGGCGGGTGCGGCGGCCGGTGCTTCCGGGCGCCCGCCGCCGCTGCCTCCGTCCAGATTCGCGGCGAGGGCGACCTGGTTGTGGAAGGGATCGTCGGGCCGCGCGGCCAGCCGCTCGGCCAGAGTGGTTCTCGCCCATGACACTTCGCGGGCTGCGGCGCCGAGAGTCAGCAGCGCCTGGGTGCGGACCGGGGGCGACGACGAGTCGAGCAGTTCGGCGATCGCGGCCTGACCGGCGCCGCTTCTTGTGAGCGTTTCCTCGCCCGCGCGCAGGCCGTGGACGACGAGCCAGGGGTCGCGATCCCGGATCGCCGCTTGCGCCGTCGCCGCGTCGAGCGCGCCGTGGCCGCTGAGTGTCCACAGGGCGTGGATGCGCGCCAGCGAGTTGTCGCCGGAGCGGGCGAGTTCCCGCAGCGTGTCGCGGCTCGCGTCGTCGAGTTCGCCTTCGACCAGCAGGCGCTGCGCATTGTCGCGGTGCCAGCCGTTCGGATGGGAAAGCGCGGCGATGCGGTCGGCGGCGGTTGCGAGGTCCGGCGGCGCGCGGCGGACCGGCGCCGGATCCGAGGTGTAGCCCTCCCAGACCACGCGGTAGATGCGGCCCATGCCGATCGGGCGGTCGAGACCGTGTTCGAGGATGTACTCGCGCAGGTAGGTGCTCACGTACCTCACGTGCTGCAGGATGCCGCGGTACATGTCGATGACGTACAGGGCGCCGTCGGGCCCGATCTTCGCGTCCACCGGGCGGAACCGTTCGTCGGTCGAGGCCAGGAACTCGCGCTCGATCCAGTCCGGGTCGCCGTAGAGCCGGTGTTCCGCGACCAGGGTCGGGACGCCGTGCTCGGCGGGGCCGGGGGCCAGGTCGAAGTGGGCCACGACATTGCCGGCGGGTTCCGGCACGAAGATGTCGCCGCGGAAGGTGGCGGGGAACTGATCTCCGCGGTACACCGTCAGGCCGCTGACCGAGGTGGTCACAGCAAGCCGGCCGTCCTCCCGCAGCATGTTGTTCTCGTAGCCGCGGTTGATGCCCGGATTCACGCGGATCGAATAGACCGACTCGTCATGGACGAGCCGTTCGCTGGCGCCCACGCCGCCGTCCCGGGGCTGATGTTCCGGATCGAGCAGCGCGTAGTCGGCCGGAATCAGGTCGGCAAACAGATAGCGCGAGTTCGTGTTGTAGTAGAGGCGGCCGTAGTCGTCCTGAGCGATGCCCCACTGGCCGCGGAACAGAGTCGGATCGACCTCGACGGAAACTCCGCCGGAATCGTGCCGAAGCCGGAACCGGCGATCGGACTTCGCGTTGTAGATCCAGTTGTCGAGCGCCCACAGCAGACCGTTCTCGGTGTGCTCGAGCAGATCGGGATCGGGGTCTCCGTAGTCGAGCACGCGCTCGCGGCGCCCGCAGCGGGGCAGTCCGCCGGCCTCCGCCTCGCTCCGGCACAGCCAAAGGTTCGGCGGCTCGCCGATCAGGATGCCGCCCGAGACCGCGGCGATCGCGCGGGGGCTGATCAGGCCGTCCAGGTAGACCCCGCCGCGGTCCATCGCGCCGTCCTGGTCGGTGTCCTCAAGCACGACGACGCGGCCAACCGGCGCCTGCTCGCCCTCGCCGTCGACGTTCGGCATGAAGCCCCGCATCTCGACGACGTAGAGCAGTCCCCGTTCGTCCCACGCCATTGCCACCGGGTCCTCGACCAGGGGCTCCGCGGCGACCAGTTCGATGCGGAAGCCCGGTGCCACGCGAAGGGTCGCCATCGCCTCGGCGGGGGACAGGGGAGGCGCCTCCGGCACCTCGAAGCCGCGCCACACCTGGTCCATGACGTGGCCCTCCCGGTCGCCTCGCTGGGCCTCGCCCGGCGCCGCCGTCAGGACCAGCAGGACCAACAGGAGAGCTCGCCGGTTCATCGCGGTGGAGTAGCCTAGCCCAGATGCCCGAGGCTCTTTCCGCTGCCGAGCGGGCCGACCTGCAAGTCGGTCTGCGCATGGCCCATCCCCCTGATCCGGTGGCCCTTGCGGCGGAACGGCAGCGCCTGTCCGATCTCGAAACAGCGCCCCGAACGACCCGCTGGCGCGCCTTTGCCGGCCTGATCGGACCCGGCTACATGCAGAGCGCGATGACGCTCGGCAGCGGCACCGCGGCATCCGCCCTGTTCGCCGGCGCGGTGTTCGGTTACCAACTTCTCTGGGTCGCGCCTCTGGCGATGCTGCTGGGCCTGGTCATGCTGTCCGCGGTGGCCCACCAGACCCTGTCCACCGGTCTGCGGCCGTTCGACGCCATGCGGCGCTTCGCCGGGGCGCCGCTGGCCTGGAGCTGGGCGCTGGGAGCGCTGGTGGCGTCGATCGTGTGGCACTTCCCGCAGTACGCGCTGGCCTCCGCGGTCCTGGTCGATCTCGGCGAAGCCGCGGGTGTCGAGGGGCTGCCGGCGCCCCTGCTCGGTTTCCTGGTTCTCCTCTGGGCGATCCTCGTCTCGTCGCTCTACGGGCGCCGGCCGGAACTCATCCGCGTCTACGAGCGCCTGCTGCGGTACATGGTGTGGGGGATCGTCTTCTGTTTCGCCTGGGTCGTCGTTCGCACCGGGGTATCGGACTGGGGAGGACTCTTCCGCGGTTTCGTGGGCTTCGCGGTGCCCGGCGAGCGCAACGGCGTGCTCGGCGTGACGGTGATCCTGAGCGGCCTGTCGGCGGCGGTCGGCATCAACATGGTGTTCCTGTATCCGTACTCGCTGCTGGCCCGCGGCTGGTCGCGGGAACACCGGTCTCTGGCGCGGTTCGACCTCTGGAGCGGCACCTTCATCCCCTACGTTCTCGCCGCGAGTCTGATGGTCATCGCGGCGGCGAACACGATCCACCTCGATCCCGCCTACGACGGCGTGCGGTTGGGCCCGGTGGAGGCGGCGAAGTCGCTGGCCGCGGTCGCCGGCCCGGCGGCGGGCCGCGTCGTCTTCGACCTTGGCGTGCTGGGGATGGCGCTGTCGACGATCACCCTTCACATGCTGGCGACCGGTTTTGTCGCGTGCGAGCTGTTCGGTTGGCCTTTCGGCGGCCGCAAGCACCGGCTGGCGATGCTGCTGCCGGCCCCGGGCGTGCTCGGACCGGTGTTCTGGGGCGACATCGCGGTGTGGCTGGCGGTGCCGACGAACATCATCTGCGGCCTGTTCCTGCCCGCCGCCTACGTCGGCTTCGTGATCCTGCAGCGAAAGAGGGGTTACCTGGGAGAGGACCGTCCGGACGGGGTCCGCGGCTGGTTGTGGTGGGGCGCGATGGTCGCCGTGACCGTCTTCCTGACCGGTTTCATGGCCTGGTACGTCTGGACCCAGGGGCCGGGCTACTTCGGGCCCCTGGCAGGCTGAAGCCGGTTCCGCTCGATGCTCCAGCTCCGATCGGTCGGCATGCTGTTCGACGCGGTCGAGGCGCTTCAGGCGGTCGATCTGGAACTCGCTCCCGGCGAAGTCGTCGGACTGATGGGCGACAACGGGGCCGGGAAGTCGACCCTGCTCAAGATCGTCGCGGGGAACTTTGCGCCGACCTCGGGTGAGATCCTCTGGGATGGACGGGCGGTCGCACTCACGCCATTGTCGGCGCGAGAGCACGGGATCGAGGCCGTGTACCAGGACCTCGCCCTGTGCGACAACCTCTCGGCGGCAGCGAACGTGTTCCTGGGCCGCGAGCTGAGCCGCAGGCTGTTCGGGATCCTGCCGGTGCTGGACCACGCCGGAATGCGGCGGAGGTCGGCGGAGCTGTTCGAGGAACTCGGTTCCGACACCCGCCCGGACGACCTCGTGCGAAGGATGTCGGGCGGGCAGCGGCAGGCCATAGCGATCGCCCGGGCCCGCCTGAGCGCGCCCCGGCTCATGCTGCTCGACGAACCGACCGCGGCGATCAGCGTGCGCCAGATCGCCGAGGTGCTGGAGTTGATCCGCAGCCTGCGAGACCAGGGCGTCTCGGTGCTGCTGGTCTCCCACCGGATGTCGGACGTCTTCGCGGTGGCGGACCGCGTCGTCGTACTCAGGCGGGGGCGGAAGGTGGCCGACAAGGCGATCGGCGACTCGTCGCCCGAGGAGGTCACCGCACTGATCACCGGTGCGATCGAAGCCGCGTGAAGAACTTCCGCCGGACGCCCCAGTCGCTTTGGGTAATGCTGACGGTAGCGGCCCTGGCCGGGGTGATGAGCCTCGTCTCCGAGCCGTTCGCAAGTGCGGACAACATCTTCAACGTCAGCCGCAACTTCGCCTTCATCGGGCTGGTCGCCCTGGGCCAGACGGCGGTGATCGCGACCGGCGGGATCGATCTTTCGGTCGGCTCGGTCATGGGCCTCGCCGGGATCGTGACGGGACTCGTTCTGGGAGCGGGCCAACCGTTGTTCCTCGCCGCCGCCGCGGGGCTTGCGTGTGCGCTTGCGTGCGGGCTGGTGAACGGAGTGCTGGTCGGCTACCTGCGTCTCTCGCCCTTCGTGGTCACCCTAGGCATGCTCAGCATCGCCCGCTCGCTCGCCCTGGTCATCTCGAACAACAAGATGATCCATGATTTCGGCCCCGACGAGGGTCTGCTGCTGTCCCTCGGCGGCGGCCGCACCCTGGGGATCGCGAACCCGGTCTGGCTGCTCATCGCGGCAGTATTCTCCGGCGCGGCCTGGTTTCGCTACAGCCGCCTGGCGCGTCATGTGCTGGCGGTCGGCGGCAACGAGGATTCGACGCGCCTGGCGGGAGTGCCGGTGGCGCGGGTCAAGCTCACGGTCTACGTCCTGAGCTCCCTGCTCGCGGGTGTATCGGCGATCCTGATGATCGGCTGGCTGGGGGCGGTCACGAACGCGCTTGGTCAGGGCTACGAACTGCGCGTCATCGCCTCGGCCGTGATCGGCGGCGCCAACCTGATGGGCGGGGAGGGCGGCGCCTTCGGCGCGGTCGCGGGCGCTGCGCTGATCGAGCTGATCCGCAACAGTCTGCTCTTGCTCGGCGTCGACCCGTACTGGCAGGGAGCGTTCGTCGGTGGCTCGATCATCGTCGCTATGCTCGTGGAGCGGGTCCGGCGGGCGGGCCGGACCGCTGGTTGAGAACAGGTTCACGCTCGCCGCCAAATCGGAATCGGGAGTCGTCATGGGGTTGCCAGTGTGTTCGAGCGGGAGTACCGGAAACGGCCGATGTCCGCGGGCAGGGTGGTTCGCGGCCGCGGTCGTCGTGACCCTGGCATTCGGGGTTGCAGGCTGCGCTCAGGAGCGGACCGGCTACACCTTTGCCCTGGTGCCGAAGGCCATGAACAACCCGTTCTTCGACTACGCCCGCGACGGCTGCATGCAGGCGGCCGCGGATCTCGAGGATGTCGAATGCCTCTACATCGGCCCCAGCGAGCACACGGAGGCCGACCAGATCCAGGTGGTGGAGGATCTGATCACGCGCCGCGTGGACGGCCTGGCGGTGTCGCCGTCGAACGCGAGCGCGATGGCACGGGCACTCGTGCGGGCAAACGAGGTCGGCATCCCCGTGATCACCTGGGATTCCGACCTGCTGGCTGAGGATTCCGGCTTGCGCACGACGTACGTGGGTACGGAAAACCGCGCGATGGGGGTGGAGCAGGCGAAGCTGCTGCAGGGATTGAAACCGGATGGGGGCGCCATCTGCATCCAGTCGGGCGGCGCCGCTGCAATGAACCACAACGAGCGGATGCAGGGACTCCGGGACACGCTGGCTGGGGTCGACTCGAGCACTCCGCCGGGCAACCGGCTCGAGGGCCGGAACGGTTGGACCGAGACGGCGGCCTGTCCGCTCTACACCAACGACGACTTTCCGCTCGCGGTTCAGCAGATGGCCGACGTGCTGGCCTCCGAGCCGGACCTCGACGTGTTCTCGATCACAGGCGGCTTCCCGCAGTTCGTCGACCAGGCGTACCGGCAGGCGGTGGCGCCGTACCGGGGGCGGATCGACTCGCGTGATCTCGTGATCATCGGCGCCGATGTCCTGCCGATGCAGTTGGACCTGCTGGCCGAGGGTCTGAGTCACGGCCAGGTCGGGCAGCGCCCGTACGCGATGGGCTACCGGTCGATGGAGGTCCTGCTGGAACTCGTGAACGGGGGCACGGTCGAGGACCCGATCTACACCGGTCTGGATGTGCTGACCAGCGCCGAGGACGTCGAAGCGTTCCGGTCCCGGCCGGGCGGGTGAGGCGAACTCAGCGGGCGCGGTCGTCTGGTACGGCAACGTCGACGCTGCGCACCAGGTAGCTGCCACGGCCTGACGCCTCGTCGCGGACGCCCACCGCGACCGAGAACCGGCCCGGGGGAAGATCGACGTTGACGACGACGAGAGCGTTCTCCCGTTCGGACGAAAGCTGAGCGTCGCTGACGGTCAGGATTTTCTGACGCATCGGCGTGCGGTCGCCGTCCTCGTTCTCGGCCACCAGGAAGATCCTTACAGCGCCCGCCCGGCCGGACGGACCGGGCAGGAGAGTCACTTCGGAGAACGGTACGTGGACCTCTACCGGAAGGGTGGCCTTGTCGGGGTCGACCGGCGTCTCAACTTCGCCGAACGTCACGTCGATGGCCAGGGGATTGCTCTGCTCGTCGAGCTTCAGGGCGGCAAACAACCGGTCAGCCAGCCGCTGCTCCTCGGACTTCAGGATGTAGGAGCGGCGGTAGCGCAACCGCCAGCCCTTCCTGGGTTGTTTCAGCCGGACATCGATCTGCCTGATGGGGTGGCGGCGCCCGGGCAGCGCGGCGTAGCCCAACGAGTAGTAGGAACCGAAGTCGGCGGCGATTTCCTCCAGGGACGCTGCCGGGTGCGCCTGGTTGAACACGGTCCGGCCGCCGGTCTCATCGGCCAGCAGGCTCAGGGTCGCCTGCAGGTTGTCAACCCTGAGGCGATCGTTCTGGTTGCTGGGAACGAGAACGGTGGAAAGGCGCGGGCCTCCGGCGCCGCCGCCTTCCGCGGCGCCGATCGGGCCCGAGAGACTCGGGTCCACCGAAGAGGATGCGCGAATGCCGCCGGCGTCGACCGGGTAGATGGTGACCCGGTTCGCGTTGCTGAACGCGCTGAGGCGATTGAATCTCGTCGTGTCATCCCATTCGCGCTCCAGGGCATCGGTTTCCGACTGCCGTTCGGGGCATACCTCGCCCAGGTAGTGGTACAGCTCTGCCCCGGGCCGCTGAGGCAGGCCGTCACTGACATAGATCAGCGCTTTCGGCCCCGGCAAGCCGCCGAGAGCCGTTATCAGCTCGGCGAGAGCGGAAGCCGAAACCGCGCTCCGGGACTGCATCTCGGCGGCGTAGTGGTTCGCCGAGCCGAGAAAGTTGGGCCACAGGTCCACGCAGGGCACGCAGCCGGGAGCGAGGGGGCTTGCCGTCGGCTGAGCGCACGCCTCGTAGCCGCGGCGCACCTCACGGACGATCTGCCCCCGAAGCAACTGGTCGTCATGGGCGGGAGAGCGCGGTTCCGAACGGAGTTCCTCCAGGGCGCCGAGGAGTTCTCGCGGATCGGTCGTGAACGGCACGCGAATGTTCAGCTCCGGGTCGGCGGTAGCGAGAAGAAACCGGATACCCCGGCTCTGATCGCCGCGACCGCTCAGGAAGGACGCCAGGTCACCGTCGATCCGGAGCAGGTTGCCGTGAGTGGTTCGGTAGCGGTCGACATAGAGCGCCACCATCAGGGGGGCCTCGGCGTCGGTCAGCTCTTCCAGTTCGTCTCCCTCGGTCCACTCGAGGCCGTCACGCGTCGCGGCGCTCAGGAAGTTCGTGACTTCCACCTGCTCGCCTTCCTCGTAGACCTCGAAGTCGGCGGCCGTGAGGTCCGCTATCGGTTCCCCCCGGCGGTTCGTCACGTGAACGTCGATGTTCACGACATTGACCGTCACCTGGTCGACGACCGTGGCGGCCGGCGAGTCCGGGCTCTCCGGCTGCTGTGCGGGCGCTTGAGAGGCGGCCACCACTGGAACCGCTACGAAGACGGCCGTCAGCAGAAACGCGCGGCGGCGGGATGCCATGCGTTCACTATACTGAGGCTATGTTCCGGGCGGGCTTGAGCGCCACGAATCAGGTGCTCCCTGCCGCGGCGGCGACGTTCCTGACGGTCTGCCTTGGCGTCGGCCTCGCGACCGCTCCGGCAACGGCGCAGGTATCCCGCCCCGAACCGGAGTACACGGGGTCGGACCGCATCGAGGAGTGGTCTGACCGCCGCATTCTGGTCGTCACGCCGCATCCGGACGACGAGACCTTCACTTCGGGCGGCACGCTCGCCCTCCTGGCGGCGAACGGGAACGACATCCAGGTGGTGATCTACACCACGGACAACGCCGGTTCGCGCGACCCGGAGATGACGAAGGACCGGCTGAAGGCGATTCGTCGCGCCGAAGAGGAGGAGGCCGGCCGGATCCTCGGTATCCCGAAGGAGAACATCCACTGGCTCGGCCACGACGACGGCATGCTCGAGTACGTCGACCGGCGCGAGCTGACCCGGCAGGTGGCGCGCGAGATCCGGCGGTTCAAGCCCCACGCCCTGTTCTCGGTGGATCCCGGATCGCCTTACGAGCAGTACCACAAGTCGGACCACCGCTCCGGAGCGATGATCACCGTCGACGCGATCCGGGCGGCGCGCTGGCGGTTGTACTTCCCGGAGCTCGAGGCGGAGGGCTTCGAGGCTTGGAGCGTGCCGCTCGTGTTCTTCTACTACAGCGCGAGCCCGAACTACACGGTCGACATCACCGACGTGGCGGAGAAGAAGGCGCGCGCGTCGGCGGCCCATATCAGCCAGTTCGGCGCCCTGGTCGATCACTACGATCCCGGGATCGTCGACGAGCAACGGAAGGAATGGGCCGCGAGGCTCCTGGCGCGGGTCGAGCGCGACGGCGACGGCCGGGTGGTGGAACGCTTCAGGCGTTCCGAGGCCTACTGAGTGCCGGCTACGGGACCGGCTTTGAGCCGGAACCTTCCGGCTGAACATTCCTCGCCGGCCCTGGCGCTGAGCGTTCTGGACCAGTGTCCGGTGCGGGCCGGCGTCACCGCGGCGGACGCGATCCGGGAGGCGGTGAAACTGGCGCAGGCCGTGGACCGACTCGGCTACAGGCGCTACTGGCTGGCGGAACACCACAACTCGGAATCCCTCGCCTGCGCCGCTCCCGAAGCCCTGATCGGGCAGGTCGCCGCCGCGACGAAGCGGATGCGGGTCGGTTCCGGCGGCGTGATGCTGAGTCACTACAGCGCGTTCAAGGTGGCCGAGGTGTTCCGGATGCTGGAGACCCTGTACCCCGGGCGAATCGACTTGGGCGTCGGTCGGGCGCCGGGTTCGGACCGCCTCACCGCCAGGATCCTTGCGCACGGCCCGGGCCGGCTGGGCGTCCAGCACTACCCGGAGCAGGTCGCCGATCTGCTCGGGTACCTGGGCCGGGGACACGAGGACGAGCGCCTGAACGGAGTGCGCGCCATGCCCCAGGGCGACACGCAGCCGGATGTGTGGCTGCTCGGCTCCAGTCTCGGCTCGGCCCGTTTCGCTGCCTGGTTCGGCTGTCCCTACAGCTTCGCCCACTTCATTCAGCCCCGGGACGCCGAAGCCGCGCTCGACCTCTACCGGAGCGAGTACCGGCCCTCCGAGCGTCATCCCGAACCGCAGGCAAGCGTCGGGGTCAGCGTCATGGTCGCCGAGACGGAGAAGGAGGCGCGCCGGCAGTCGCTCAGTCGCTTCCTGTGGTGGATTCGGTTGACCCAGGGGCGTCCCGGTCCCTTTCCGAGCCTGGAGGAGGCCGAAGCGTACGAGTTCACGGATCGGGACCGGGTGGTCATGGAGAGGATGCAGGCCCGCAGCCTGATCGGATCGCCGGACGCCGTGCAGGCACGGGCGGAGGAACTGGCGGGGCGCCTGGGGGTGGAGGAACTCGTCGTGCTGACGATCTGTCCCAGCTTCGAGGCCCGGGTCCGTTCGTACGAGTTGCTGGCCGGGGCGGTCGGGCTTCCCGCGTTTGACAGCCGCGCCCCTGAAGCCTGAGGATCCACGACGGGCTCGGCGAGAATGGACTGTGACAGGCGAGAATGGACTCTGACAGGCGAGAACGGACTCGTTGACGTTCGAGTCCCTGGAGGTGTGCGACGATGACGATTGTGGATAGGCGGATCGAAACCGACCTGGTGACCGAACAGAGCGAGCGAGCAAGCGTGTCGGAGCTGTTTCCGGCCTCGAGCGGCATGGACTTCGCGGTCGCCGACCTGTCGCTGGCGGACGCCGGCCGGAGGCAGATCGAACTCGCCGAGCACGAGATGCCGGGGCTGATGGAGCTTCGCCGCCGCTACCGGGCGGAGCAGCCGCTCGCCGGCGCGCGGATCACCGGCAGTCTGCACATGACGGTGCAGACTGCCGTACTGATCGAAACCCTGGTCGACCTCGGCGCCGAGGTGCGCTGGGCGTCCTGCAACATCTTCTCGACCCAGGACGAGGCGGCCGCGGCGGTGGTCGTCGGCAGGCCGGAGCGGGGCGGCGCCGCGGCCGACCCGAAGGGGGTGTCCGTGTTCGCCTGGAAGGGCGAGACCCTGCCCGAGTACTGGTGGTGCACGCTGCGCGCTCTGGACTGGCCGAACGAGAGTGGCCCGAGTCTGATCGTCGACGACGGAGGCGACGCCACACTGCTCATCCACCGGAGCGTGGAGTACGAGCGGCAGGGCACCGTGCCCGACTTCGATCCCGAGGAGGAACCCGAGGAATGGGGCGTCATCCTGGAGTTGATCCACCGCGTCCGCGCCTGGGACGGGAACTATTTCACCCGCATGGCCGAGGGCCTCAAGGGGATCAGCGAGGAGACGACGACGGGCGTTCACCGTCTCTACGAGCTGCAGGAAGAGGGTGCGCTGCTGTGCCCGGCCGTCAACGTGAACGACTCGGTAACCAAGTCCAAGTTCGACAACATCTACGGCTGCCGGCACTCCCTGATCGACGGCATCAACCGGGCCACGGACCTGATGATCGGCGGCAAGTCGGCGGTCGTCTGCGGCTACGGTGAGGTCGGCAAGGGTTGCGCCCAGTCTCTGCGCGGTCAGGGCTGCCGGGTGATCGTCACCGAGATCGACCCGATCTGCGCGCTGCAGGCCGCGATGGAGGGATACCAGGTGGCGCGTCTCGAAGACGTAGTGAAGACCGCCGACATCTTCGTCACCTGCACCGGCAACAAGTCGGTGATCACAGCGGAGCTCATGAGCCGGATGAAGGACAAGGCGGTGGTCGGCAACATCGGCCACTTCGACAACGAGATCGACATCGCCGGCCTGAAACGGACTCCGGGCATCCGCAGCCGCAACATCAAGGACCAGGTCGACGAGTGGATCTTCCCGGACGGGCGCAGTCTGCTGATCCTTGCCGAGGGCCGACTGTTGAACCTCGGTTGCGCGACCGGACACCCCAGTTTCGTCATGTCGACATCGTTCGCCAACCAGGTACTGGCCCAGATCGACCTGCACTGCGGCGGCGAGCAGAGGGAGCGCAAGGTATCCCTGTTGCCGCGGCATCTCGACGAGGAGGTCGCCCGTCTCCATCTCGATCACCTGGGCGTTCGTCTGACCGAGTTGACCGCGGAGCAGGCGGAGTACATCGGCGTGCAGGTCGATGGTCCGTACAAGCGGGACGACTACCGGTACTGACTCGATCGCGGTGCTCGACAACGTCACTTTCTCGCGACCGGTGGCCAGCTCCCTCGCGCCGGTCACAACCCGGGAAGAAGACGCCGGGACCACAACCCGGTGTGCTGCACAAGTCGTTGTTTCTCAGTAAGATACGGCTCTCATGACAAGAACTCGTAGTAGCGCACTCTGGATCCCTGCGCTGGTCTGCAGCGCCCTCGTGACACTTGCGGCGTCCGGGACCCAGGCCCAGGACCGTTTCCACCCCGCGATCGACCCGGGGCTGTTCCCGGTGCCGGAGAGCCTGGAAGCGGCGGTGGAGTTCTGGCAGAAGGTGTTCACCACCTACACCAGCGACCAGGTCGTCCTCCACGACGAGAGGCGCCTGGAGGTCATCTACAGCGTGGTCGACACGAGCGACCTGCGCACCCAGGGGGCGTCGGAACTGCAGATCGACCGCGCCCGGATCAAGCGGGTCCGCGCCGAGATGAGCCGCATCTCCAAGGCCCTCCGGGATCTTGCGGCGGGACGGCCGGTGATGAACCTGCCGGCGGATCTGCGGTCCATACCCACCCGGATGGAGCATGTGGCGGGCGGCAGGTCGAAGTACCGGCGGGCCGCGGGAATGGTCCGCGACCAGCGGGGGCTGCGCAACCGTTTCGAGGAGGCGATCGAGATTTCGGGGATGTTCATGCCCGGCATCGAGCGGACACTCGCGGAGCACGGCCTGCCGATGGAGCTCCGCTGCCTGCCGTTCGTGGAGTCGATGTTCAACTACCGGGCACGCTCGAAGGTCGGGGCTTCCGGTGCGTGGCAGTTCACCGCCTCGACCGGCCGGTTCTTCCTGCAGATGGACGAGGCGGTCGACGCGCGGTCGGACGTGCTCCTGGCCGCCGCCGGCGCGGCGCGGAAGTTGCGGCAGGACTACGAGTCGCTCGAGGCCTGGCCTCTGGCGTTGACTGCCTACAACCACGGCGCCGGCGGTATGGCGCGGGCCGTGCGCCGGCTGGGCACGCGGGATATCGCGGTGGTGGTGGAGAAGTACAAGTCGCGCACGTTCGGCTTCGCCTCGCGCAACTTCTACGCCGAGTTCATCGCGGCGGCGATCTCCTACGTCGAGCGCGAGCGTCACTTCCCGAATGTCGAACCGTTCCCCGAGATCCGATTCGATGTCGCCCTTCGGGATCGCTACGTGGCCCTGACCGACCTGGCCGCGGCGACCGGCGTTGCGATGGACCGGCTTGCGGAACTCAATCCCGCGCTGGACCGGACCGTGTTCGCGGGCTCTCTCCTGGTGCCGCCGCGCTACCCGCTTCGGGTGCCGCATGGCATGGCCGAGCAGTTCGAGCAGGCGTATGCCCAACTGCCGCCGGATCGCAAGGCCGACCGTCAGGCCGCATTCGGATACCGGGTCCGCCGGGGCGACACGTTGGGTGGGATCGCGCGGCGATTCGGCTCCAGCGTGGCGGAGCTCCAGCGCGCAAATCGCCTGCCGAGGGCGGACCGCATCTACATAGGCCAGCGGCTGCGAATTCCGCAGCGCGGTGCGGGGCCCGCCACACCGCGACCGGTTCGCCGGGCCGCGCTCGAGCCGTCTGGTACGAACGAACCGGCGCAGACCGCGACGCCTTCGGCCCCCCAGGTGGCGAGTGACCGGGAGCAGGCGCCCAGGGATACGGTCCATGTCGTCAGGAAGGGCGAATCTCTGCACCGCATCGCCAGGAAGTACGGCGCCTCCGTCAAGGTTCTGGCGGCGGCGAATAACCTGCGGCGACCCGAACTGATTCACGCCGGACAGCGCCTGCTGATTCCGCTGGACGGTGAGGAGGTGCTCTACCGGGTCCGGCGGGGGGACACCCTGAGTCAGTTGGCGCGCACGTTCCGAAGCTCCGCGGCCAGGATCCGCCAGGCCAATGGCCTGCGCGGCAACCTGATCGTCGTCGGGCAAACGCTTCGCATTCCGGCAGGATGAGTCTCCGGTCCGGCCGTGTGAGATGCGCCGCGGCGCTCGCGGCGGTGGCGGGATTCCTTCTTGCCGGCTGTGGTGACGAGGCGGAACGGGCAGCGGATCTGGTTCTCCTGGGCGGCCGGCTGGTTACCCTGAGCGAAGACGGGCAGGGAGTTCCCGCCGAGCCGGAAGCGCTTGCCGCGATGGACGGCCGTATCGTGTTCGTCGGCGCCGACGAGGCGGCCAGGAGTTGGGTCGGCCCGGATACGGAGGTGCTCGACCTGGAGGGTCGCCTGGCGGTGCCGGGTCTGATCGAGGGGCACGGACACTTCTGGGGTCTCGGCGAGTCGAAGCTCCAGTTGGCGCTCGAGTCCGCGTCATCCTGGGACGAGATCGTCGCCCAGGTGGCGGCAGCGGTCCAAGGAACCCCACCGGGAACCTGGATCCTGGGGCGGGGCTGGCATCAATCCAAGTGGTCGGAACCCCCTGTTGCGAGTGTGCAGGGTCTACCTGTTCATGCCGGCCTGAGCGCGGTGTCGCTCGAAAACCCCGTGCTCCTGACCCACGCCAGCGGCCACATGGCCTTCGTCAACGCCCGCGCCATGGAGCTCGCCGGCATCGACGCGGCAACTCCGGACCCGGACGGGGGCGAGATCGTGCGCGACGGGGATGGGCAGCCGACCGGCGCCCTCAGAGAGACGGCGGAGAACCTGGTCGCGGGCCTGCGCGGCGAGACGCTGGAGTGGAACCACGTCCGGCGCGTGGTGGACATCGCGGCCGAGGAATGTCTCGCCAAGGGCATCACCAGCTTTCAGGATGCCGGCTCGAGTTTCGAACTGATCGACGCCTATCGACAGATGGCGGACGAAGGGTCACTTCCGCTGCGTCTGTGGGTGATGGTGGGGGAGGGCAACGAATCCCTGGCCGCATCCTTGAGCCGTTACCGCATGATCGACCGCGGAGACGGTTTCCTGACCGTCCGGGCCATCAAACGGTCCATCGACGGCGCTCTGGGTTCGCACGGCGCCTGGCTGCTTCAGCCGTACGAGGATCTGCCGCAATCCAGCGGTTTGAACACGACGAGCCTCGAAGCCATGGAGGAGACGGCACGGCTGGCGCGGGAGCACGACTTCCAACTCTGCGTCCACGCCATCGGCGACCGGGCGAACCGGGAGACGCTCGACCTGTTCGAACGGGCCCTTGCCGGCGACCGGGACCAACGCTGGCGAATCGAACATGCCCAGCACCTGCATCCGGACGATGTTCCGCGCTTCTCCGGTCTCGGCGTGATCGCCTCGATGCAGGCGGTTCACTGCACGTCCGATGGACCCTGGGTGCCGGACCGGCTCGGGGAGGAACGCGCGGCGGAAGGCGCCTACGTGTGGCGGAAGCTGATCGACTCCGGCGCCGTCGTGACCAACGGCACGGACGCCCCGGTCGAGGACGTCGATCCGATCGCGTCCTTCTATGCCGCGGTCAGCCGCCGGATGGCGAACGGCGAGTTCTTCGAGCCGCACCAGCGGATGACCCGGGAGGAGGCGCTCCGTTCCTACACACTCGACGCGGCCTATTCGGCCTTCGAGGAGGATCAGAAGGGCAGCCTGGAGGTCGGAAAGCTCGCTGATGTGACCGTTCTCTCCCGCGACATCATGACCGTGCCCGAGGAGGAGATTCCCGGTACCGAGGTCGTCTACACGATCGTAGGCGGCCGGGTGGCTTACCGCCATCCGTCGGCTCCGACTCCAGGCGACGGATGAGCCCTCGCAGGGCCGGTTCGGCGATTCGCTCCGGTGGAGTGAAGTTGCTGGGCGGCCGCTGGCGGGGCCGCCGTCTCGCGACTCCGGCGGGCATCCGCCCCACGCAGGCCCGGGTGCGCGAAGCGCTGTTCTCCCACTGGGGCGACCGCGTCCTCTGCTGCCGTTTCCTGGAGCTCTACGCGGGCTCCGGCTGCGTCTCGCTGGAGGCGTTGTCCCGGGGCGCCGGGTCGGCCCTCGCCGTCGAGTGGGATCGCGGCGCCCTGGAATGCATGGAAGGCAACCGGGAGCGCCTGGGTGCCGAGGGGCTGCGCCTGGCCCGAGCGCACCTTCCCGAGCGTCTGGGCGCCGCCACAGGTGGTGAGGCCGCCTTCGACCTGGCCTTCATCGACCCGCCGTACGAGGCGCTCGGGCTCGACAACCTGCTGGCCGCAGTTGCCGGCTTGATCGCGGACGGCGGGGAAGTTGCGCTGGAGCACTCGAGCCGGCGCCGGCCGCCCGCTGGTGCGGGCCGACTCCGGCTCACTGGCGAGAGGCGCTACGGCGATAGTGCCCTGGCCCTCTATGAGGCTAGGGGGATCTGGTGCGAAAGGGGGGACTCGAACCCCCACGGTATTGCTACCACAAGATCCTGAATCTTGCGCGTCTACCAATTCCGCCACTTTCGCAATGGCCCGAAAGCCGAGACGGGATTGTAGCCGCTATCGAACTGCTAGGCTCGCTGCGTGAGCAGATCACTTCATCGCTGTGTGGTTCTCATCGGCGGCACCCCGCGCGCCGCGCTCTTTCTGCTGCTCGCCCTTGCGTGGGCGGCAGGCCTGACCGGTTGCGCCGAGACCGGGCCGGACGGAGCAAGGGACGAGGATCGACTGGCGATCAAGGCCGTTCTCACGGACTACCTGCCGAAGCTCGGCGCGGCCTACGCGACGGGGGACTTCGAGCCGCTCGCTTCCGGCGCCGTGCCGAAGGAGGTCGAGACGGTCAGGAGGCGGGTCTACGATCTGGAAACGGGGGAGAGCCGTACCCTGCAACCGACGCTCAAGAGCTTCGAGATCGAGCGGATCGATGTCTGGCGTTACTCCAACGCGGTCGTGACCACCCTCGAGGTCTGGGACATCCAGTCGCTGGCCAGCGGCACCGAGCGGGTACTCGCGTCAGCTATCGATCGCTACCGTGTGCACTACCAGTTCAAGCGGCGCGACGAGGGTTGGATGGTGATCAACCGCCGGATCGAGTATCAGTTCGAGTCCTAACACCGGACTCCCTCTCGTGCCAGCCGCGATCGCGATCGTCGGTCGCCCCAATGTCGGCAAGTCGACACTCTTCAACCGGCTGATCGGCCGCCGGCAGGCGATCGTGCACGGAACGCCGGGCGTGACGCGGGACCGTCTGGTTGGCCGCTTCGAACTGGAGGGTCGCGGCGGCGTCGAGTTGATCGACACCGGGGGCCTGGTGCCGGGCGACGATCCCCTGGGATTGAACGCCCAGGTCGAGTTCGCGATCGAAGAGAGCGACGTACTGCTGCTCGTTGTCGACGGCAGGGAAGGGCTGGCCGCAGCCGACGAGCAGGTCATGGAGCGGCTTCGAGGTTACGGCCGGCCGATCGTCACTGTGGTCAACAAATCGGATACCCGCGCCGCCCAGGAGGGATACCAGGAGTTCTACGCCCTGGGCGCCGACGGACTCGTTCTCGTGTCCGCGGAACATGGCGCGGGCCTGGGCTCGCTGCACGAAGAGGTCGCCGGGCATCTTTCCGATGCGGCGCCGGCGCTCGAACCCGAGGCTTCGGGAGTTGCGGTCGTGGGTCGGCCGAATGTGGGCAAGTCCTCGTTGATCAACCGGTTGCTGGGCAGGGAACGGACGCTCGTGTCGCCGACTGCCGGAACGACGAGAGATCCGATCGACAGCCTGCTGCAGCGCGCGGAGGGCCCGGACTACCTCCTCGTGGATACGGCCGGTATCCGGCGCCGTTCCCAGGTCCAGGACCCTCCCGAGGAACTGGCCGTCATGTTCGCCCGGAGACAGATAGAGCGTGCCGAGCTGGTGGTCCTCGTGATCGACGTGAGCCATGGAATCACAACCGGGGATCTGGCCATTGCCGATGCAGCCTGGCAGGCCGGACGCTCGGCGGTCATCGTTTGCAACAAGTGGGACCTCCTGGACGGGGAGGGTCGGGAGCGGCTCGAAGCGGGCTGGGAGCGCTTGGTGGAGGTGTTCGCCAAACCGCCTCGCGTCAACGTCTCCGCGTTGACGGGACGCGGCGTGGGCGGCATCCTCCCCGCTCTCGATCGGGTCCGGGAGCGCCACCGGCTGCGGGTGCCGACCTCCGAACTGAACCGGGTGACGCACCGCATCGTGGCTCGTCACCAGCCGCCCGCAGAACGGGGCAGACCGTGGCGGCTTTTCTACGCGGCCCAGGTGCGGGGGACGCCTCCTACGTTTCTGCTGTTCGCGAACAGGCGCCTGAAACGTGGGCACACCTACCGGAAGTACCTCGAGAACCAGCTTCGAAGAGCGTTCGATCTCGAGGGCGTTCCGCTTCGCATCGTGGTCAGGGAACGGCGCGGCGAAGTCGAGCCGGGGCCGGGCTGAGCCGATGCTGGGCGCCCCAGCGCCGCAACTCATGGGCTTCGTATAGTCTCCAACCCGTTTCCCTGACTTCAGAGATCCGGGTCGCCGCCGTTTCTGGGCCAAGCCCGGGGATCATCTGTGGACCAGGCGGGAGACCGGTCATTCCCTCCAAGCAGCAGTACAAGATTGCCGATGTGTGCAGGGTGCTGGATATCCAGCCCTACGTTCTGCGTTACTGGCAGACCGAGTTTCCGGTTCTCGCCTCGAAGAAGATCGCGGGCGGCCGTCGGGAGTATGACGCTGAGGACCTGGAGACCATTCGCCGGATCAAGGAGCTTCTGTACGACGAGGGCTACACGATCGCCGGCGCCAAGAAGAAACTCGCCGCCGAACTCGAGGAGGGCGGCCTCCTCGGGCGCCCCCTGGCGGCGACCGAGGCGCTGGCCAACGGCGGCGAGTTGCCGGCGGAGGCTGAGCTGCCGGCGGAGGAAGGGCAGGGAGACGACTCGGAGACGGAAGAAGCCGACGTTGAGGAACCGGAGGCGGAGGATGCTCTGGACAGCGCTCCGGCGGGTATGGAGGGCGCCGACGTCGGCGAGATAGGAGCTTTGACTCGCCGGGTCGAGAGGCTCGAGGGCGGAGTAGCGGCGCTCGTTTCGCAGGCGCGCCAGCTTGCGGCCGAACTCAAGCCCGAGATGGGCGTGGAGGACGACTGATCGCGCGTCTCGCCGCTCTCGGTGCGACACGGACGTTCAACGCGCGCTGCGACGCAGCGCCTGTTGCCAAGCGCCGCAATTGGGTAGAGAATGGCCCTTCGGTCGGGACGTGGCGCAGTCTGGTAGCGTACCTGAATGGGGTTCAGGGGGTCGCGAGTTCGAATCTCGCCGTCCCGACCATTTGACGTTTCGTTCAGCCCTGTAGCGCCCGCCAAGCCGCCGGTCAAGACATGCCGCCACTCCTGACGTGAGGGCCGCCTCCGATGCGGCCGGTGTCAGGTTCGGCCTGGTGGCGGCGCGCTTTAACGGCAGCATCGTCGAGCGCCTGGTCGAGGGCGCCCGGAAGCTCCTGCTGGACCACGGGGCCAGGACCGAAGACCTGCTGCTTGTCCGGGTTCCCGGCGCCTGGGAGATACCGGCGGCTCTCGATGCCCTGGCCGCCGGCGGAAGGGTGGATGCGCTGGTGGCGCTCGGCGCTGTGATCCGGGGTGAGACACCGCACTTCGAGACCATCTGCAACGAGTGCGCGGCAGGATGCGCCGGAGTCACCGCGCGAACCGGAATCCCCGTCGGGTTTGGCGTTCTCACCTGCAACGACGCGGAGCAGGCCGTTGCGCGCGCCGGGGGCAGGGCGGGAAACAAGGGCGAGGAGGCCGCTGAAGCAGCGCTTGAGATGGCGAACCTTCTGCGGTCGCTCAAGTCGTGACCAGAGCCGGCGCAGCGTCATCGGCGGAAGGCGTGCTTCCGGCGAGCGGCGATCGGCCCCGACGGGCGGGCGGCAAACGCCGCCAGGCCAGAGAAATGGCGCTGCAGATGCTCTACCAGCGGGAACTGGGGGACGCGGAACCGGCTCAACTGCTCAGGGCATTCGACATCCACGCGTTCCGCGCCGAGACCGCGGACGCCGGCGCCAGCCCGCGGGCCTCGGAGTTGGCGCTCGACTATGCCCGCACGCTGGTGGAGGGCAGTCTCGCCCACAAGGAGTCGATCGATCGGCTGGTCGCGGACCAGGCGGACAATTGGCGACTGGAGAGGATGCCCGTGGTCGATCGCAACGTCCTGCGTCTGGCGGTCTACGAGATGCGCTTCCAGTCCGACGTGCCCGCGGTGGTGGTGATCGACGAAGCGATCGAACTGGCCAAGAAGTTCGGTTCCGAGCAGTCGGGCCGTTTCGTGAACGGGATCCTCGACGCGCTGCGCACTACGCTGGATCTGGATCCGCGCCGCTGACGTCATCTGCCGAGGGCCCCGGCGCCGGGGACTGCGGTCACCGACTGCTACGCTGACACCTATGCAGAGCACTCGTGAGAAGCGGCTTCGCGAGGCGGCGGCATTGCTGCCGGTGCTGATCCTGGCCGGTTGCGGCTACGCGCTCGTCGGCAAGGCGTCCAACATTCCTGACGACGTGCAACTGGTGTTCCTGCAGCCGTTCGAGAATCGGACCGCCCGAGCGGAGGTCGAGCAGTTCCTGACCCAGGCGATCGCGGACGAACTGGTGACCCGTCGCCGGTTCGATCTTGTCTCCACCGAAGCGGAGTCGGATGCCACCATTCGGGGCGCCGTCACGTCGTTTCGGGTCGCGCCCATCACCTTCACGAACGACGGTCGCGCCCAGGAGTACGAACTGGCAATCGTCGCCGATGTCTCCTTCCGCCGCAGCGTCAAGGTACCTGGCGGAGAAGAAGGGGAAGTGATCTGGGCGAATGACCGCTACCAGTTCAAGGAGAGCTACGAGGTCGAGAGCGTGGACAGCGACTTCTTCGACCGCGAGAACATCGCCATCGAAGACAGCGCGGAGCGGTTCGCCGACACGATGGTGACGGATCTGCTCGAGGGCTTCTGAAGCCCCCCATCCGGAGAGGGGATCTACCCTGCCAGGGTCAATCGGCAGCCGCTTCCGCCGCGGCTGCTGCCTCGGTGCGGCCATTCACGAGCCGGGTGAGTCTCGACTTTCGGCGGGCGGCGGCGTTCGGGTGAATCACGCCCTTGCGCGCTGTGACGTCGATCAGGCTCAACGTGCCGGGAAGCAGTTCCCGGGCACGCTCAACGTCGGTGTCGGCGGCTGTACGCAGCGCCTTGACCGAAGTACGGAGCTTCGACATCGCGGCGCGGTTGCGGTCCCTTCGGACTCGCGACTGCCGGATGCGCTTCTCTGCCTGTTTAGTGTTCGCCATATCGTCTTCTCTCACCTTTGACCTGTACGTCATCCTATGCGGCCCGGGACGCGGCGCCACCGGCGGCGCAGTCTACTGCTCGGCGCCCAGGTTGTCGAGTTGCTGAAGCGCCAGGATCGCCTCGTCGGTGTCGGGATAGCTGCCGCGAACGCGGAGGAACATCTCGATTGCGCGCTCGCGCTCGCCCAGCTCGTTCAGAGCGACTCCGATCCGGAGCATGGAACTCGCGACCTTGTCGCTTTCCGGGTAGCGCCCCCGGACCAGGCCGAGTTCTTCGATCGCCGCCCGGTAGCGCCCCTGGCCCAGGTGGGACTCGCCGAGCCAGTACTGTGCGCTGCCCGCATCGGCACCGTCCGGGAACGTGTCGAGGTAACGGCGGAAGCCGGTGATTGCCGGCTCATACCTCCCCTCGGAGTAGTCCTGGTACGCGGCATCGTAGATCGTCTTCGGATCGACCGCCTCCACCGCGGGCGCCTGCCGGCTGGTTTCCTGCAACTGATCGAGAGCCGCAAGGTACGCCTCCTGGCGTTCGAGTCGGTCCTGGATCAGGGCTACATCCGTACCCGTCTGCTCGAGGCGTTCCAGCGAAGCGTTGAGGATCTGGCGCTGCTCCTGGACCAGGGTTCGCAGCGCTTCGAGATCGGAGATGATCTGCCGCAGATCCTCCTTGAGATCCGCGTTCGCGGTCAGATCGCTGTCGACCTGACTTTCGAGCGCTTGAACGACCGTGGCCAGATCCTGGCGCGTAGGCGTCTGCGACCTCAGTTCGTCCAGCCGCCGTTCAACAGCGGCAAGACCGGTCTCCAGGTCGGTCAACTGTGTAGACGAGGAGGCACAGGCCACCGCCAGCAGGGCCAGAACCGAACCGGCGAGCACCAGCGAACGCGTTCGCCCCTTGCGGTTGGCGGACGTTCGAGCTTCTGGCCGCCGCATGTTCAGGACCGCGGCTATCGACGAAGCGTCTTGCGGCGCAAGTGCAGCGACCGGCCGGCGCCTGAGGCGCCGCCCTGGGTCAACTGAAGTCGGTGACCCGGAAATAGGCGCGGCGGTTCAGTTGCCAGCAGTCCTCGTTCGAGTCCTCGCACTGCGGGCGCTCCTCGCCGTAGCTGATCGTCTTGAGACGATCGCCCGACACGCCCAGCGACAGGAGGTAGTCCCGTGCGGCGTTGGACCTGCGGTCGCCGAGGGCGAGGTTGTAGTCGTTCGTGCCCCGCTCGTCGCAGTGGCCCTCGATCGTGATCACGAGGTTCTCGCCGTCCCTGGTCTTGAGGAAGTCGGCGTTCTTGCCGAGCTGAGAACGCGTCATGTCGGTCAGCGTGGCCTTGTCGAACTCGAAGTAGACATCGCCCAGGAGACCCTTCTCGTGGACCTCCCGGTTCGCCTCTACGATGTCCTCGGACCAGGGCGACTTGTATTCCGGTTCAACCGGCGGCGCCGGCGGCGGCGGAACCGGCGCCGGCGGCGGAGGCTCCTCAACCGGCGGCGGAGGAGGCGGTGGGTCTGGGATCACGGGCTCCGCCTTCTTGCAGGCGCCAACCGCCAGCAACACAAGAGCCGAGAGGATGAATGCGGGGAACCTTCTGGCCAACATACCGGGACTTCTCCTCAAACCTGAAACCTGGGTTTGTTGAAAACAGGGAAATAGTACCAAAGCGACGCGGTTGCGGCAACCGGTGTCTTCGGTTAGGCCCCTTCGAGTCAGTCGAAGTACGGCGACCAGGAAGGATGGGAGTTGTTGCCGCGGGTGGTCACCTGGCGGGTGTACCTGCCGTCCTGGCTCATGATGTAGATGTGCCGGGGACCTCCGCGGCGGTGGGTATCGAAGGCGATCCACTCGCCGTTTGGCGAGAAGGACGGATTCTCGTGACTTCCGGGACCGGTCGTCAGGAGTTGATCCTCGCCGGTCACCAGGTCGACGACCGCGATGTCGTGACGGTCCCCCCGGTCGGCGCGGCGAGAGTAGACGAGCCGGCTGCCGTCCGGGTGCCAGGATGCGCCCTCGTTGTAGCGGCCTTGGAACGTCACCCGTTGCAGGTCGGCGCCGTCGATGCCCATCACGTAGATCTGCGGTGTGCCGGAGCGGCTCGAGGTGAAGGCGATCCGTTTGCCGTCGGGTGAGCACTCCGGGTTCGTGTCGATGCGGCTCGAGCGAGTCATCCGCCGCCGTGAGCCGCCGCTTCGCGAAACGAGGACGATCTCCATGTTGCCGTCGATGGGCCGGGCAAAGACGACGGTGTCGCCGTCAGGACAGATACTGGGCGAGTAGGCGGGCTGCTCCTCAGCGACGATCGCCGTCTTCCTGCCGGTTACGAGATCGGCCCAGTAGATTCCCGGTTGTCCCTCGAAGAAGGAAAGGTACAGGAGCCCGCTACCGTCCCGCGCCCAGACCGGCGAGAGGCTGGTCGAGATATGCCCGGTGATCCGCCGCTGCGCGTGACCGTCGTAGTCCATCAGGAAGATCTCCTTGCTTCCCTGGGACTCCCGGTCCGAGACGAACGCAATCGCGGTCATTGCGATGCCCCGGCGGCCAGTGGAGTAGAGGACGATCTCGTCGGACATCGCATGGGCGAAGCGGCGCGCGAGATCGATTCCCCCGTTGAAACGCTTGCCCAGTATGAACTGCCCGCTGGCCAGGTCGTAGACCCGTCCCTCGAGGATCAGCTCCTCGCCGCTGAGCTTGAACTCGGTGAGCAGCGCCACTTCATTTCCGTAGGCGCGGTACTGCTCCAGATCCTTGGCTCGGTCGCCGGTGAGACGAACCGCCGACAGGACCTCCGGGCCCTGGACGTCGAAGAGTTGGGTGAATGCCAGATCCTCCCGCAGCGTCCGTTCCACTTCGCTCATCGCGTCAAGGAACTCCGGCCTGGCGCCCGGCGGACGCCCCGAACGGGGTACGGCGAGATTCTGGCGCACGGCCGCGTCGCGGTCGAGGACCACTTCGACATCGGAAGGAAGCTGCCCAGCGGGAAGCGGCGTTTCCAGTCCCTGCTGCGCGCCCAGGGACAGTGCCCCGCAGACGAGGGCCGCGACCACGGCGCCGGCGATCCGAACCGGCGTTGGACGGAAGCACCGCATGGTCACCTAATCCTCATCGTCACGCCGAGACTCGGCTTGCGGAAGCTGCGCGGCAGCGGCGGCACCGGCGACGCCAGCTCGATCGCCCGCAGGCCGGCGTTGTCGAAACGGGTGACGCCCGAGGACTCGATCAGTTCGAGTTCGCTCACGGTGCCGTCACTCGCGATCCGGAAACGAACGAGGGCCTCGACCCCTTCGATCGGAGGCCTCGTCCAGCGGGACTTGATCGCGGCGACCAGGCGTGTCGTGTAGTAGGCGTAGGTGAAGTCTTCGCTGTCGTAGCCGACCACAGGCGCCTCGGCGTCGTCGCTCCCGGCCAGCGAGTCGTCGACGGTCCGGGTGCGCTGGAAGGGACGTTCCAGCCTGGGCCGCGGTTCGGGCTCGGGCTCGGGCGGAGGAGGCGGCGGCGGCGGCTCGGGCGCCGGCTCTTCGGGCTTTTCCTCGGCGAGCACCGGCACATCCGGCGGCGGTTCGGGCTCGGGTTCGGGCTCGGGCTCCGGCGCGGGCGGCGGCTCTTCCTCCGGGGGCGGAGTCGCCGGAATCGGCTTCGGCCGGATCGGCGGCAGGCGGACCAGTTCGAACGTCCGGGGCTCCAGGAAGCTCGGTTCGGCGAACAGACTGGGCCCGAAGAGAATCCCTCCAAGAACACCGAGATGGAGGGTCAGCGACAAGGCGAGGCACAGCCGGTTCAGGCCGGCGCCACGGCGCTCCCGGCGCGTGAGAGACCACTCGACTGGAGGCGTGGGGGCGTCCTGACTCGGCACCTGGCTGGAGCTCCGTGACAGCGACCGCTAGCGGCCTTGATCCTCTGGTTGCACGACAAGCGACACGCGATGGATGTCCGCACGTTCGAGAACGTCGAGCACGTGGATGATTCTTCCGTACGGCACTTCGGCATCGCCCTTGATGAACACCGCCTCGTAGTCGCGCAGCTCCAGCAGGGGCAGCAGGCGATCGACGAGCAGCGCGGTGGCCACCGGCTCGTCCTTGATGTAGACGAGATCGTTCTGAGCCACGGTCAGGATCATCGGGTCCTCGTCCCGGATCGCCAGCGAGGAAGGCGATTCCATTTCCGGCAGGGTCACTTCCACGCCCTGGTGCAGCATGGGCGTGGCGATCATGAAGATGATCAGGAGCACCAGCATGACGTCCACGAGCGGCGTCACGTTGATGTCCGCCAGAACGGAGTCATCGCTGTCGGTGTCCTGGAAGAAGGCCAATTCCGACTCCTGGGTCGCGGGTCAGCCGAAGTTGCGCTCGGCCAGATTCAGAAACTCGAGCGTGAAGTCATCCATTTCCGCGCGCAGTTGCCGAAGCCTGGTGGCGAGGTAGTTGTACCCGACCAGCGCGGGGATCGCCGCGACCAGACCGGCGGCCGTGTTGACCAGCGCCTCGGCGATGCCGGGGGCGACCGCGGTGATGGTGGCCGTACCCGAGGTTCCAATGTCGTTGAAGGCGATCATGATTCCCCAGACGGTCCCGAACAGGCCGATGAAGGGCGCTGCCGCAGCGGTGGTCGCCAACCAGGAGGTGTTCCGGGCAAGAACGCGAAGTTCGACGTTTGCGGCCCGGTGCAGGGTCCGCTCAAGGCCCATCAACGACTGAAGGCGGAAGCTGTCCTCGTCTCCCCGGGGCTCGCTGAGGGCCTTGATCTGGGTATCGATCTCGAGGTACCCGGCCTGGAACAGTCCGACCAGCGACGACGCGCGGTGGCCGGAAGCGGCCTTGCCGATGTCGCTGAAGCGGGCGGCCTTGCGGAACACCTCGAGGAAGCCCTGGTTCTGCCGCGCGGTGCGCCGGAAGAGCATCAGGCGCTGCAGCAGCACGTACCAGGAAGACAGGGACATCAGGACCAGGATCCCAAGCACGATCTTCGCCACCGGGCCCGAACGGAGAAAGAAGTGCACCACGGCTGTGTCGCCGGTGGCCATCAGGGTGGCGATCGGGATGGCGAACGAAGGCACCACCGCGAGAAGCTATCAGACAGATAGCCAAAGGTCTATGCCTCTAGAGCCCCGGGCAGGGAGAGGCGTTCGCTACACGCGGGGAGGGGCGGTATGCTGCCGCGCCAGAAACTGAGGGGAATTCGGGGTTGAGGATCGGCGTCTGCATCAAACAGGTCCCGGATACCGATGCACACCTGCGGATCGCGGACTCGGGCCGCCGCATCGACTACGGCGATGTGAATTGGGTCATCTCGAGCTGCGATCTCTGCGCACTCGAAGAGGCTATGCTGCTCGTCGAAGCGGCCGAGGAGGCCGGGGCCGGCCGGCCCGAACTCGTCGCCATCAGCCTCGGCCCCGCACGCGTCGAGGAGGCGCTGCGCAAGGCGCTGGCGCTGGGGGCCGACCGCGCTGTGCACCTCCGCGACGAGGACTTCCAGGGCGGCGACGCGCTGGCTGACGGTCGTGCTCTGGCCGCCGCCGTCGGCCGGGAGGAATGCGATCTCGTCCTCGCGGGCGCCCAGTCCGACGACCTGGGACAGGCTGCGACCCCGGCGGTCATCGCGGAGATGCTCGACCGCCCCTACGCCTGGCTGGTGATGGCGGTCGAGCTGGAGGCGGACAACGGCTCGGTACGCGTCGTGCGGGAACTGGAGGGTGGGATGAACGAAGTCCTCCGGTTGGACCTGCCCGCCGTGCTCGCGGTGCAGGCCGGAATCAACAAGCCGCGCTTCGCCTCGCTGCGCGGCACGCTGCAGGCCCGCAGGAAGCCGCTGGCGCCCCTCGATTGCGCGAGCCTCGGCGTCGATCCGGAGCGGGTGGGGGAGGCCGGCGCCCGGATCGAGACGATGGCCATCCGTCTTCCTCCGACCGGCGGCGGCGGACTGCTGATCGAGAATGCCGCCCCGGAGGCGGCCGCGGCGGAACTCATCCGGCACCTGGAGCGGGAGGCCCTGCTGTGAGCCACCCGGCTGTGAGCAGCTCGGGAACGGTGGTCTGGATCGTGGAGAACGCCGGCTCGGGCCCCGGATCCCGGGAGGCCCGCGTGTGCGGGCAGGCTCTCGGATCGGACCTGCGGCTCGCCGTGCTCGACGAAGAACGGCTCGGGCCCTATTCGCCGGGGATCTACGCCGAGGCCCTCAGTAATCTGATCGCGCGGGAGGGCGGCGACGGAGCGGTGCCGATGACGTTGGTTCTCCTGCCGCACACCTACCAGGCGGCGGAGTTCGCGCCGCGCCTTGCCATGCGGCTCGGCGCCGCCTATGTCCCGTCGATCAGCGGGGCGGACGAAGACGACGAAGGCGGCCTGCGCTTCCGCCGATCGATCCTGCAGGCCAAGCTCCAGGCCGAGGTCCGCCCGAGGGCGCGTACCGTCGTCGCCACCGTGCAGAGCGGCGCCTTCAGCAGCGACGAGGCGCTGGCGCCGCCGCGACAAGTCCTCGAAGTCTGTCTGCCGGCCGACATGGAACAGCAGCAGGAACGGGAGATTCTGGGGCGCGAGGCGGTAAGCGCCGGCGGCGTCGACCTGGCGGGCGCCGAACGGATCGTGACCGCGGGGAGGGGAGTGGGCGGCGCGGACCAGGTGGCGGTAGCGGCCGACCTGGCCGCCGCGCTCGGCGCCGAACTCGGCGCCAGCAGGCCGGTGGTGGACAACGGCTGGCTGCCGCGCGAGCACCAGGTCGGATCGAGCGGGCACACCGTGGCCCCGAACCTCTATGTGGCGCTCGGTGTATCCGGCTCGATCCAGCACCTGATGGGCATGAGCGGATCACGAGTCATCGTGGCGGTGAACAAGGATCCGGAGGCGCCGATCTTCAGCGTCGCGCATTACGGCATCGTCGGCGACTTGCACGAAGTGGCGCCGGCGCTGACCCGCTTGCTGAACGAGCGGTCAGGGACTCATCCCACGCAGCCGTAGCAGCTCGAACAGGGCCAGGGAGGCGGCGACCGTGGCGTTCAGGGATTCGACGGCGCCGGCGGTAGGAACTGTCAAGAGCATGTCCGCTCGATCCAGAACCGGGGTTGAGAGTCCCTTGCTCTCGTTGCCCACGGCGAGGACGATCAGGTCGCCACCAAGCAGGTGGATGAGCCTCTGATCCGGAGCGTCGGCCGCGAAGATGCGAACAATGGACGGTTCTTTGCTGTCCTCATGATGAGGCGTCAGGGCAAGGCAGCGTGCGTTCGCGGGGATCTGGTCCAGTCGAACCCCGGTCCACACGGGTAGTCGGAGCAGACTGCCGGCGGAGGCTCGCAGAGCCCTGGGCTGATTGGGACGGGCGGCGCCGGCCGCCAGGAGAAGGGAGGCAACGCCCGCGGCTTCGGCGGATCGAGACATGGCGCCCAGGTTGCCAGGGTCCTGGATGCCGTCGACGTAGAGGTGGAGGCCGGAGGGCAGGGCGAGGGTCCCGCCTCCTGCTGCGCGCGCGGAGATCCAGCCGGGAGGCGGATCGACCAGGGCGGCGATGCCCTGGGGAGCGTCGGCGTCGGCTTGCTCCCGCAGCCGATCGGGGTGGATCAGGGTTGCCGCGGTCCGTGAACGGTCTTCCAACTGCCGGGTGAATTCGGCGTGAGTCGTGCCGAACTCCGGCGTGATCAGGAGGTGGTGGAACTCGAGGCCGGCCTCGGCCGCTGCAACAACGAGATGCCGGCCCTCAAGCAGGAGCAGGTCCGTGTGCCGGCGTGCGTGGGAGTTGCGGAGCCGGCGAATCGTCCGTACCTGGCGGTTGTTCCGGCTGCGGATCATCGCTCCGCGATGTTACGCCGTGGTGGAAGGAAGCGGCGTGGCCCCACGGGATGCCGATGAGTTGGTATGGTTCGCTGCCGATGCGCAGCAGTGCGAGTGGAATACGCCGTCTGTTCACGTCCGAGTCGGTGACCGAGGGTCATCCCGACAAGGTCGCGGATCAGATTTCGGATGCCGTTCTCGATGCCGCGTTGCGCCACGATCCGCAAGCGCGGGTCGCATGCGAGACGCTGGTCAACACCGGTCTGGTCCTCATCGCCGGCGAGATCAAGCTGAGGCCCGGCGCGGACATCGACTACGCGGCTCTGGCACGGCAGACCATTCGCGACATCGGCTACACCGACTCGAACTACGGCTTCGCCGCCGACGACTGCGCCGTGCTCTGCGCTCTCGATCCACAGTCCGAGGACATCGCTCTCGGCGTCAACACCGGCGGCGCCGGCGATCAGGGTCTGATGTTCGGCTATGCGTGCCGGGAGACCGAAGAACTCATGCCGCTGCCGATCGAACTCGCGCATCGCCTGACCCGGCGCCTCGCTGAACTGCGACGCTCGGGCAAGTGCGACTGGCTGAGACCGGACGGCAAGTCACAAGTCACCGTGCAGTACGACCAGCACGGACAAGCCGTGAGGGCGCATACCATCGTCGTGTCGACGCAGCATGCCCGGGGAGTGGGGCAGGACGAGATCAGGCGGGTCGTCCAGGAGCAGATCGTAAGACAGTCGGTTCCGGGCCGCCTCCTCGACGACGAAACGATCCTCCATGTGAATCCGACAGGTCAGTTCGTGGTCGGCGGTCCACAGGGGGATTGCGGACTCACCGGCCGCAAGATCATCGTCGACACTTATGGTGGCGTCGGCCACCATGGCGGCGGCGCCTTCTCAGGCAAGGACCCGACGAAGGTGGACCGTTCCGCCAGCTACATGGCGCGTTACGTGGCGAAGAACCTCGTCGCGGCAGACATGGCGGATCGCCTGGAGGTCCAGTTGGCCTACGCCATCGGTGTAGCGGCGCCCGTGTCGGTACACGTCGATTCGTTCCGTACCGCGCGGGACGGAGTATCCGATCGCTTTCTCGAGGAACTCGTACGGAGTGAGTTCCCGCTGCAGCCCCAAGCGATCATCGAGGAGCTCGATCTGCGTCAGCCGCGCTACCTGCAGACCGCGGCCTACGGCCACTTCGGCCGATCGGAGTTCCCCTGGGAACGGACCGATCGCGTGGCCGCCCTCCGCCGTGCGGTCGCCTAGGTGCGCACGCCTAGGTGCGCACGCCTAGGTGCGCACGCCCAGGAACAGGTAGAGCGCGAGCGTCCCGAATAGCGCGTTCGGGCTCCAGGCTGCGATCAGGGGGGGCAGGGCCTCCGACTGGCCGAGGGTCACGAACACGCTGATCACGGTGTAGTACACGATTCCGAGCATGATCGAGATGCCGATTCCGTAGAGCGCGCCCTGGCGCCCGAGCCGGAAGGCGAAGGGCAGGGCGACAAGGCCCATCACCAGGCAGACGACGGGCAGTGCGGTCTTGTTGTGGAGCTGCATCTGGAGGTCCGGCACGGCGTTGCCGGCTGCCATCAGGTCCTGGACGTGCCGCCTGAGTTCGCGACGGTTCATCTGGTCGGCGTACTTGACCTCGGTGTCGAAGAACTCGGGTTCCTCGGGTAGATCGACGGGTTGAGGTCCTGCGAACCGGCTGCTGTTGGTCGTCGTGAGACCGTCGAACTCGCGGACCCAGGCGTCGACCAACTGCCAACCGCCGGTCTCACCTTCGTTCCCCCGCACGTACCGGGCCGCGGCGGCGTACAGACGTCCGATCAACCGGTGTTCGGGGTCGAAGCGGAACACCTGCAGGCGCTGCAGGGTCTGGCGGGCGGCATCGTAGTGGCGGTAGTTGTAGATGTAGCCGCCGCCGGTGTCGTCCTGGGCGTAGCGCCACTGGCGATCGGCGCTGTGGTAGCTCTTGACCGGTCCCGCATTGCCTCGGATCCGGTCGTGCAATTCGGCGACCTTGGCGTTGGAAGCCGGCAGCACCGAGTTCTCGAGGGCCGCGCTGAGCAGGGCGATCCCGGCCGCCGCGACCAGGGCCGGCATCGCCAGCCGGAACAGGCTGAAGCCGAGGGCCTTGGCGGCCACGACCTCGTTGCGCTGGGAGAGCAGGCCGAAAGTGACCAGAGTGGTCACCAGGACGAGGACCGGCGCCACGTCGTAGAAGATCTGGAGCGAGAGATAGGGGTAGTAGGCCGCGAAGACGCTCGATGGGACGTTGTTCTCGAACATCTCGTCGATGAGCTGGGTGAAGTCCGACACGATGTATACGGCCAGAGCCGCGACGACCGCAATCACGAAGACCCGCACAAAGACGCCGAAGATGTACCGGTCCATGACACCCGGGAAGCGAAGGCTGAACCGTTCGATCCGCAACCTCAGCCGGGGCTGGGCGGGGGCGCCGCCCGACGCGAGCGACTGGGTCTGGGCGCGCGCGAGACGATCCTCGAGCGCCCGCTTCCGGCGGCTCCTGACCTCCCTCCGTCTGCCGAGACGCAGGATGCGCTGCCACAGGTGCTCCCGCAGGTAGCGGTCGACCGCGCTGATCATCAGGCTCTTGTCGCGGTTTCTGCGCCAGAGCAGAAAGGTGCCGAGAACGACGAGGAGCATGTTCGGCGCCCACATCGCCAGCCAGGGCGGAACCTGGCCGTTCACGGCCGCTTCCTCTCCGTTGCCCAGCATGACGTAGTAGAAGAGGAACATCGTGACCGAGATCAGGAAGCCCGAAGATCGCCCGGAGCGGCGGTTCCGAAAGCCGAGAGGAATCCCGTAGAGACCGAACACGAGGCAGGCCCCCGGGATCGCGAACTTCTTGTGGATCTCGACCAGGGTCTTGTTGCGCTCCTGGTCGGGAAGCCCGGGAACCTCGGCGCGCTCGACCAACTCCGAGAGGGTCATCGAGCGCACGCCCTTGGCCAGCACCAGCCCCTCGTTGTGGCGTAACAGGCTGTCCTCGATCACGATATTCGCGTCCCGGAGGCGCTGCAGCCGGTAGGTACTGGGATCGTTCGTGTCCACCTCATGCACGTCGGCGAGACCGAACATCAGGACCGGGGGACGGCCGTTGCCAGGAGTCACGTTGATGCGCCCGGTCTCGCCTACGATGACCTGCTGTTCGGGACCTGGAACGGCGTCGGCCAGGAACACGCCGCGCCAGCCATCCTCGTTCTCGGCCGACTCGAAGACGTAGAGAACGCGCTCCTGGAGGCCGTCGTAGAACACCCTCGGCTTGACCTGCTGGTTCACGTTCCGCTTCAGGATCGCCAACTGCAGTTCGCTCGTCGCCTTGTTGCCCGCCGGCAGAGTGACGGTCATCAGGTATGTGGTTGCCGCGGCCAACAGCAGACTCATGAACAGGATCGGCCGGTAGACCGAGAACAGGCTGATCCCCGAGGCCCGCATGGCAACCAGCTCGCTGTCGGCAGCCATGCGGCCGATGGCCAGCAGGATGGCGAACAGGAACGCCATCGGAATCGTCAGGACGATGATCTGCGGCAGCGTGTAGGCCAGGAGTTGGAGCACGACCCGAATCTCGACGTCGCGCTCGATGATCAGTTCGGCCAACTGGAAGAGTTCCTGCAGCAGGGCGAGGAACGTGAACACGAGAAGGCCCAGGGTCAGTGGGCCGACCGTCTCGCGCAGGAGGTAGCGGTCGAGGAGGCGGAACATGCCGAGTCGATTCTGACGGATCGGAGGCCGTTAGGGGGCCGGCTAGCCCCGATTCCAAGAGCGCGGCCTTCCGAGGTTGCCCTTCGGTGCCTTGGTGGATGGAGTTGACATAATAGACATTATCAGACCTGCGCTACGACAGCGCGCGACGGGATCCAGCGTCGCCGCGAACCTCCGGGGCCCCCCGTCGAAGCTAAGAGGTCGCCGTGGTGTCCCGTTCGCGCCGGAGCGCCGCGAGGAGCTCCTCGAGGGCCCGGATCAGATCGTCCTCCTCGACGACGCTCTGCCGAAAACTCAGAGAGACGCTGTAGCGCTCGTCAGAAGCCTGGAAGCGGAACACATGCGGCTTCGCGCTCCAAGCGCCCCCGTCGGTCGACGCCTCGGCCTTCTTCGGGCCCTCGTCCGGTTGCGGGTCGGATCGACGTGCCCGCACTTCGGCGCGCACATCGGCTCGTTTGAGACCGAGTTCGCCAATGCGCTCGAGCATCTCGATCATCTCGCTCTCCGAGGCCAGCTTCAGGACCTCCAGGAGAATCGACTTCCTCGCCGAGACGCCCAGCGCGATCGCCTTGTCGCGTACGGCCAGGGGCAATCTCAGCAAGGCCAGGGACTCGGTTACGCTGACCCGGGAGCGGCCGAGCGCCGCGGCGACCTGCTCGTGCGTGTAGCCGTGCTCCTCGACCAGCGCGCTTAGGCCGTCAGCTTCCTCGAATGGCGTCAGGTCGACCCGTTGGAGGTTCTCGACCAGCGCGATCTCGAGCGCCTCGCTGGGAGAGACGTCCATCTCGATCAACGGAATCTCGTTGACCCCGGCGCGCTGGGCGGCGCGAAAACGCCGCTCGCCGGAGATGATCCGGTAACGCTGCTCTCCGGCGCCGGCCAGGTCGGCTGGAGGGAGCGGCCGGGCCAGGATCGGCTCCAGGACGCCCTTCGTCCGGATGGAAGCGGTCAGTTCCTCCAGGTCTTCGAGCCGCTGCCTGGGTTGATCGGGGTCCGGCTCGATCCGGGAAAGAGGGACCATTCGGATGTTCATCGACCGTGCCCAGTTACATCTCGTACTTGCCAAGTGCCTTCGGGTCGAGCTCTTCGAGCCACTCCTTCATCTTCTGTTCGTCCATGCCGGCCAACGGCGCGTCGGTTCCCTCGCCCTTGGTCGTCTGCTGCCTGACGCGGGCAAGATCGGCCACCGACTGGCGCACAAAAAGCGGCGCCCCGGCACGCAGAGCAAGCGCGATCGCGTCGCTCGGCCGTGCGTCGAGGAGACGATGCTCGCCGCTCCGCTCGACGAGTTCGACCACGGCCAGGAAGGTGTTGCCCTTGATCGCCCGCACGACGACCTCGATCACCTCGGCCCCGACCAGGTCGAGTGCGTTCTTCAGCAGGTCGTGGGTCATCGGCCGGCCCGGGTCCTTCCCTTCGATGGCGAGTTGAATCGCTCCAGCCTCGAAGATCCCGATCCAGATCGGGACGACCGAACTCTCGTTCGCGTCCTTCTCGTGCAGACGCAGAATCACGATCGGCTGGTTCGAGTTCGGCTCCATCATGAGGCCGTGGACCTCAGCCGGGATCTTCCGATCCACCGCGTCCCCCCGGGCCGCCGGGTCCCTGCCGCCGTCCGTCGCCATTCCCGGCATCCTACGCCAGTTGCCCAAGCAGGGAATGGTCGTAGGCCTCCAGCGTCCGGATGCGCGTCAGCGTCCCGGCCTTGACCGGTTCCCCTTCGACCGGGAAGTGGACGATCCGGTGACAATCCGTTCGCCCGGCCTGATAGCCCGGGCGCCGGCTCCAGCCGGTGACCAGGAGGTCGAACTTCCTTCCCACCAGCCCTTCGTTCAGCTCGCGCTGGATGACCGACTGCGCCGTGAACACGCGCTGGAGCCGCTCGTCGGCGACCTCCCGGGGAACCTCGTCCGCCGCGGGTAGCCGGATCGCCGCCGTATTGGGTCTGGGGCTGTACTTGAACGCGAACACGGACGCGAAACGGACCGTCTCGACCAGATCGAGGGTGCACCGAAAGTCCTGCTCGGTCTCCCCCGGAAAGCCGACGATCAGATCGGTGGACAGGGCCAAACCCTCGCGGGCGACGCGCAGCCGGCCCACCAGGCCGAGGTACTCCTCCACCGTGTAGCCGCGTCCCATGCGCCGCAGAACCCGGTTCGAACCCGACTGAACCGGCAGGTGCAGGTAGGGCGAGATGTTCTGGTGGGTGGCCACGGCCGCGATCATCGCGTCGGTGAAATCGCGCGGGTAGGAGGTCACGAAACGCAGCCGCTTCAGCCCCGGCAACACGGCCGCCGCGTTCAACAGATCGGCGAAGTCCAGAGCCCGGCCGCTTCCCAGGGGCGGCGGCGGCTCGCGCCAGTGGTTCACGGTCTGGCCGAGCAGCTCCACTTCGAGGAAACCGTACTCGAGAAGGTGCTCGATCTCGCTCAGTAGCTGCGCCATCGGCCGGCACCGCTCCGGTCCCCGGGTGTTCGGCACAACGCAGAACGTGCAGCGCTTGTTGCAGCCTTCGATGATCGTGACCATCCCCTTGTGGACGCTGTCCCGGCTGATGGCCTCGAAGTCGTACGGCCGCTCCTCGGGAAACCCGACCGCCAGGACGCGCTCGCCGCGCCGGCTGCGCTTAAGAACGGACCCGAGTTCGCCGACCCGGCCGGCGCCGACCACGAAGTCGATGTCGGGGTTGCGCCGCAGGGCCTCCTCGCCCTCCTGCTGCGCGACGCAGCCGCAGAAGCCGATTCGGAGATTCGTCCGTTCGCGCTTCAGCAGCCGGTACTCCCCCAGTCGGGAGTAGGACTTCTGAGCGGCCTTCTCGCGCACCGAGCAGGAGTTCAAAAGGATCAGGTCCGCCTGCTGCAACTCACGCGTCGGCACGAGGCCCTGCTGCATCAACTGGCCGGCCATGCGCTGGCTGTCCAGCTCGTTCATCTGGCAGCCCCAGGTCTCGATGTAGAACCGCTCCACGCGCGGAGACTACTACCCGGTCCGGGCCGGCGTCCGCCGGTGCGCGGCGGTCGCGCCGGCTGCGGCGAGCAGGTCCTCGACCTCCTCCGCCGTCGAAGCAGTGACGCACCGGCGTGCGAGTTCCTCCGCGTCGCAGATATCGAGCGAACGCACGACCTCCTTGACGCCGGGAATGCTCCGGGGACTCATCGAAAGCTGCCGCAGGCCCAGACCCAGCATGAGCGGCACGCACTCGGGGCTTGCCGCCATCTCGCCGCACAGCGCCACTGGAACCCGCTGCCTCCGGCCCGCCTCGACGACGAGCTGAATCATGCTCAGGACGGCGGGATGCAGGGGTTGATACAGGCCCGCCACGTGTTCGTTCGTCCGATCGACCGCCAGCGTGTACTGGATCAGGTCGTTCGTGCCGATGGACAGAAAGTCGACTTCGGCCGCGAGCTGGCGGGCGATCATCACCGCCGCCGGCACCTCCACCATGGCGCCGAGCTCCACGTCTCTCCGGTACTCGGCGCCCTCGGCCTCGAGTTCGGCGCAAACGTCGTCGCAAAGACGGCGCAACGCCCGGATCTCATCGACAGCGGTCACCATCGGGGCCATGATGCGCAGGTTGCCGAAGGGCGCGGCGCGGAACAGGGCGCGCAACTGGACGCGGAACACATCCGTGCGCGCCAGGGTCAACCGAATGCCGCGCTGACCCAGCACGGGGTTCTCCTCGTCCTGCGGCACCAGGCCGCGCACCACCTTGCCGCCGCCGAGGTCCAGGGTCCGCACCACGACCGGTTGGGGCGCCAGGGTCTCCAGGAGCTGCCGGATCACGGCCACGTGCTCCTCCTCAGAGGGCAGCTCGGGGCTCTTCTCGAGATACAGGAACTCGCTTCGGTAGAGGCCGATGCCGGAGGCGCCGAACCGCCGCACGTCGTCCAGTTCTTCGGGCAACTCCACGTTGGCCAGCAGCTCGACCTCCGCCCCGTCGACGGTTCGGGCCGGCAGATCTCTGGCCGCGGTCGACTGCGCTTCCTCGTTACGGCGCCGGCGGCGCTGAAGGTTGCGGTACTGGTCGAGCGTCTCCGGCGTGGGATGGAGAGTGAGGCGTCCCTCTTCCCCGTCGACGATCACGGGGTCATCGTCGGCAACGCGGTTCGTGATGTCCACGATGCCGGTGACCAACGGTACGTCCAGCGCACGCGCAACGATGGCGGTGTGCGAGTTCGCGCCGCCGACCTCGATCGCGAATCCCACCGCCCCGCGGCGTCCCAGGCGCAATACCTCGTCCGGTGTCAACTCATGACTGACGACGACCACGTTGCGGTCGAAGTTCTCGCCGATACCCGGCGAAGATCGCTTCCCCGCCAGTGCCCGGAGCAGGTAGCGGGTGACGTCGCGAAGGTCCTCGCCCCGTTCGCGCAGATGCTGGCTCTTGACCTGGGCGAACTTCTCGCCGAGATCGTCGGCGACCGCCTGCACCGCCCACTCCGCATTGACCCGATCGCCGCGGATCATCTGATCGATGCGGCGGGCGAAGGACGAGTCCCGCAGGATCACCGAGTGGGCATGGAAGATGGAGGCCAGGTCGCTGCCGAACGTCTCGGCGATCCGGCTTTCGGTGGCCTCGAGTTCCGCCTCCACAGTGCGTACGGCGGCGCCGAAGCGCTCGACCTCGCGGTCCAGGCCGCCGCTCCGGATCGTTACCCGCAGCACCTCGACACCGTGGCCGCGAAGACAGACCGCGGGGCCGATCGCAACTCCCGGCGCGGCGCCGGCGCCCTGAAGGGCCTCCTGCGGTTTCGTGTTGTCCGGCCGGCTCATGAGTCCTCGCCGAACCGGGTCTCGATCAGGTCGCAGACCGCCGTCATCGCGGCCTGCTCGTCCTCACCCAGGCAGCGGACCGTTAACCTGGCGCCCCGTCCGGCCCCCAGCAGCAGGACGCCGAGGATGCTTCGCGCCTCGGTCTCGCGGCCGCCCACTCGCAACACGACGTCGGACCGGAACTGCTTTGCCGTCCGCACTAGCCTGGCGGCCGCGCGCGCGTGCAGCCCCAGCTCGTTGACAACCTCGACCACTCGTTCCATCACTTCGACTGCCGCGTGCTGCCGCTCGCGGCGAGCTGGATGCTCTTGCGTCCATTGCTCCAGATCCAGTTCGCCAGGTCCGGCAGCTCGAGATCCGGCGCTTCGCAGCAGAGGCTGAGCACCATCGGCAGGTTGACCCCTGTCACGACTGCGGCGTTCGCTACTCCCGACGCTCGCAGCGCGCTGTTGGAGGGCGTGTCCCCGAACATCTCGGTCAGGATCAGAACGCCCGCCCCGTGCTCCTCTTCAAGCCGCCGGACCCTGGCTTCAACCAGGTCCGCCGCCTCGGCGGCGTCGGCGCGCCAGTCGACGCAGAGGGCGTAGATCGGTACCGGACAGGTGTCGCGATCCTGGCCGGAGATGGCACGCGCGGAGTCGAGCAGTCGCTGGGCGAGTTCCCCATGCGAAACGATGAGCACGGGGACGGTCACGACGCGCTCGCCGCCCCCGACCGGTGGCGCTCCACGTCCCGGTGCTCTAAACGGATCTGCCAGGCGCCGGCGGCGAGCCGGTCCGCCACGGCTTCCGAGACCGCGACCGACCGGTGCCGCCCGCCGGTACAGCCGATCCCGACGGTCAGGTAGCTACGGTTCTCGTCCCGGAATCTCGGCAGGAGATAGGCCAGAAGGCCCTCAAGCCGGTCGACCAGTTCGCCGAAAGCCTCATGTCCGTGCAGGAACTCCTGGACCGCCGGGTCGGTCCCCGGTTTCTCGCGCAGTTCAGCGACGAAGTACGGGTTCGGCAAGAACCGGACATCGAACATCAGATCGACACCCGCTGGGACGCCGAACTTGAAGCCGAAGCTGACGATGTTGACGGTCAGACCGCCCGCATCGCTGGAGGCGAACTCGTTGTAGATCGCGGCACGGAGTTCATGGATGGTCGAGTCCGTGGTGTCGAACACGCGCGAGGCGCGGCCCCGCAGTTCCAGGAGCATCTTCCGCTCACGCCGAATGCCGTCGATCACGCGCTCCCCCTCGCCCGTCAGGGGGTGCCGGCGCCGCGTCTCGGAGTACCTCCTGACCAGCACGTCGTCGGAGCTGTCGAGAAAGATCAACACCGGCTGGACCAGGCCCGGATCCGCTTCGTCGAGCAGGCGCGGCAGTTCCTCCGCCAGGCCGGGAGTGCGCAGGTCCGTGACCAGGACGATCGCCTCGAGTTCCGGCGCGGCGGCAGCCGGCTCGCGGACGAGGTGCCCCAGCAGAGGCAGAGGCAGGTTGTCGATGCAGTGATGACCGAGGTCCTCGAAGCACCGGGCAACCGTGCTCTTGCCCGAACCTGAAAGGCCGGTGATCACGAACAGACGGATTGGCGGCTCAGACACGCCCGTTGGCGCACAGCAGCTCGTAGATCTCCTGCGGCTTGGACACCCTGCGCAGGCGCTCGCGGCCGCCGCTGCTCACCCACTCGGAAATGGCTGCCAGGGCCTTGAGGTGACGGCCGGCGTTCTCCCGGGGCGAAAGCAGAACGAAGAAGAACCGGACCGGAACGCCGTCATCGGCGCCGTAGTCGACACCGCGCTTAGACACCGCCACAGCCAGCACGATGTCCCGCAAACCGCGGATCCGTCCGTGCGGAATCGCCATGCCCCCGCCCACGGCCGTCGAGCCCAACTCCTCCCGCTCCTGCAGGGCGGACAGGACCGTATCCGGGTCCGAGAGGCCGAGTACACGGCAGATCCGCTCGGTCAGAGTTCGCAGTGCACCGTCGCGGCTCTTCGCCTCGACATCGGAGAAGATCAGTTGCGGCTTCGCCAGACTTGCCAGATCCATCTTGCTTCGCCGGTTCCCCCTTAGCCCCTTGGCTGCTGCCTCAGAAGATCCGTCTGCGGTCGGTCGAGGACGGAATACCGAGTTCATCCCGGTACTTGGCGACAGTTCGCCGAGCGATGTTAATGCCATCCTGCTGCAACTCGCGCGTCAGCGCCGAATCCGATAGCGGCCTGCGGCCGTCCTCCTCGCCGATCAGATCGCTCAGCATGCGCTTCACCGTCAACGAGGAGATCTCCCCGCCCCAGTAGCGGTCGATGCCGCTGTGGAAGAAGAACTTCATCGGAAACAGGCCCCGCGGCGTGTGAATGTACTTGTTGGACACCACGCGGCTCACCGTCGACTCGTGCATGCCGATGTCGTCGGCCACGTCCCGCAGCACCATGGGCCGCAGTTCGTCGAGACCGTGGTCGAAGAACCTCCGCTGCTGCCGCAGAATGGAGTCCGCGACCTTGTAGATCGTTCTCTGACGCTGGTCGAGGCTCTTGATGAGCCACATCGCGGAACGCATCTTGTCCTTGAGGAAGTCCCGCGCCTCCGCCTGGTTGCCGTCCCGCTGCATTCGTCGCAGCATCCTGCGGTAGGCACGGCTGATCCGCAACCTGGGCAGGCCGTCGTCGTTCAACTGGATCGCCCACTCGCCGCCAGTCTTGACCGCGACCACGTCGGGCTCGACGTACTCGACGCGGTCATTCGAGAACTGCCGGCCCGGGCGCACCTCCAGCGCCTTGATCTCTTCGACCGGCGCCTCGAGTTGCGCCAACGGAGTCCGCAAGCGGCGCGCGACGAGCCGGAATTGCCGTCGAGTGAACGGATCCCAACATTCGCCGACGATGCGGTAGGCCAGTCCCTCCGTGGCGTCCTTCGCCTCGAGTTGCGCCAGCAGACACTCCTGCAACGAGTGCCAGGCGACGCCGGGCGGATCGAAACTCCGGACCAACTCCAGCGCCCGCTCCACCAGTTCGACGCGATACCCGGGAACCGGGACTGAACAAGGTGCCAGGTCCGGCGCCTCCGGGTCGGGAACTGACGGACCGCCGCCGTTGTCGAGGTGGCGGGCGGCGAGCGCTTCCTCCATCTCCCGAGCTGTCGCGACCTCCGAGCGGTACCGCTCCGCCTCCCATTCCTCGGCGCCCAGAAGTTGAATCTCCTCGACCGACGCCTGCAGGAAGCCGTCCGCATCGAGATTGCCGATGATCAACTCGGCGACCTCCCGAAGAAGCGGTGGTGCGTCGGACATGCGCAACTGCCAGAGCAGATGGTCGTAGAGGTCCGGCGCCCGACTGAAGTTGTTCTCGATCGGCGAGAACTCCCGGCTCTCGAAGGTGTTCGCGACAGTCGAATTAGGCCCGAGGTAGTCGTTGAAGTACGCGTCGAGGTCGATGTCTCCCATCGAGGGCTCTTCCCCGGGGTCGGGATCGTCGACCTCCGCCCCTTCCTCTACGCCGTTCAACTTCGCCGTCTCCTCGCCCGGGGCGGCGGGAGCATCGCCGTCCGTCGTGCCGGCAGCCTCGGCGGAAGCTCCCTCTTCGGAATCCTCATCCTCGCCATCCTCGCCATCCTCGAGCACCGGGTTCTCGACAATCTCCTGGTTGAGCACGCCCTCCAGCTCAAGGCGGGTCATCTGCAGCAGCTTGATCGCCTGCTGCAGCGCCGGCGTCATGACCAGCCGTTGGGCCAGCTTGAGCGAGAGCCTCTGTTGGAGCACCATGATCGCGTTCGAACGGCAGCGGTTCCTGGGGCCGGGCCGGTCCCGCTCGAAGCCGTCGCACCGTGCCACCGCGCTCGGTGTCTGACCGTGCGCCAACGGCGTTCCAGCAAAACCAATGCCAAGGTGACGCTATCACCTTGAACTGCTCTAGAGCGTGAACTCGGCGCCGAGGTAGATCTTCCGGACCGTCGGATCAGCCGAGAGCTCCGCCGGCGTCCCTGTGCGGAGGATCCTGCCGTCGTTGATGATGTAGGCGCGGTCCGTGATCTTCAGGGTCTCCCGCACGTTGTGATCCGTGACCAGGACGCCGATTCCCATGTCGCGAAGCTGCCGGATGATCGCCTGGATGTCGAGCACCGCGATCGGATCGATACCGGCGAACGGCTCGTCGAGAAGGATGAAGCTGGGACTGATCGCGAGCGCGCGGGCAATCTCGAGCCGGCGTCGCTCGCCCCCGGAAAGCTGGTTCCCCTTCGAGCGGCGAACAGCCACGAGATCGAAGTCTCCGATCAACTGGTTGATTCGGCGGCGCTGCTCGGCGCGGCCCAGGCCGAGGGTCTCGAACACCGCACGGAGGTTGCCTTCCACCGACAGCCGTCGAAACACCGAAGGCTCCTGCGGCAGGTAGCTGATGCCCTGCTGCGCGCGCAGGTACATGGGAAGGTCGGTGATGTCCACGTCGTCGAGGAAAACGCGGCCTCCGTCCGGCCGGGTCAAGCCCACGACGATGTAGAACGTGGTCGTCTTGCCGGCGCCATTCGGTCCGAGCAGACCCACGACTTCGCCCTGGCCGACCTCGACCGACACGTCCTGGACGACTGATCGCCCCCGATAGACCTTCCGCACATCCTGGGTGCGGATGCGATGGCCTGGCGCCGGCCGCTCGGTCACGGATTGCCGGCGCCGGCAACCGCGCTGCCGGACGGCCCCATCTCGTAGCGGCCCTCATCGAGCCAGTAGAGCAGGCGCGATCCTCTCAGCAGATCCCCTCCCTTGCGGACGACAACGCCGCCGGTGAGCCGGATCATGCGATCCGCCACGACATAGACGGCTCGGTCGGCGCCGACCGAGAGGTTCTGGGCGACATCTTCGAGTCGGGCGTTCCCCAGGCAGTACAGCGCCTGCGTCTGGACATCCTCCGAATCACCGTTCGCAGCCTCCGTCTCGACCGTCAACTCGTCGCAGTTCAGGCGCTGGTCTCCCAGGACCGCCGAAGTTCCGCCGCTGTAGCGCAACTCGCCGTCCTCCTCCGAAAAGCTCAGCCTCTCCGAGACCACCAGCCACTCTTCGGGAGCAGCGTCGACCTCCTGTTCCCCGCCGTCGGTCGGCGCGAGCGCCGGCGCCGCGCGCCAGGTCGTGCGTACATCGCCGCTCGCCAAGAGACGCTTGCGGTCCCCGCTCACCCGTAGCTGCGCGGCCGCGAGATGGTACTCCCCGACAACCGCCTCGACCTCCCCCCGGAACAGGCTTCCGTCCTCGTCGCAGAGCACGGCCTCCTCCGATCTGATCGTCGACGGGCCATCCGCCGGATCCGCGCCGACGAAGGGCAGAGCGCCTCTTCCGTCTTCGTCCGCGCCTCTGAAGGTGATCGCTACGCCCCCGCTCGCTTCGGAACAGGCCGCTGCCTGGTCGAACACGGTGCGGGGTGCTTCGAGTTCCCCTTGGGCAAGGATGAGCTTCCCCGGTTGCCCGAAGAACTCGACCCGCCCGGTCGAGGGATCGATCGCGGCGCGGTCCGCGAGCGCACGGACCGGGTCGCGGCGCCGATCCGTCAGGTCGACGGCGCCTTCCAGGACCAGCTCCGTCAGAGCGCCTTCGCTGTCGAAACGGCCATTGGCGACGCTGCTCGAAGCGACTCGCAGGGGCTGTCTCCGCTCTGGAACCCTCTCGTCGAGCACGACCCTCCGCCGAGACTCGAACTCGGACGGCACCCCGTCGATGAAGGTGAAGGCAAGAACCTGTGCCCGAACCCGTCGCCGAGCCCCGTCCGCATAGTCGATTCGCAGCACGCCGGGGCCGCCCCGGTTCGGGCCGCTCAACAGCAGCCGGCTCGGGAGTTGATCGGGGTCGAATCCGACATCCAGCGCATCGCCGATCAGGAACAGCGTCGAGCCTTCCGGGTCCGTTTCGTCGTCCTGTGTCGGCAACCCGCCACCTCCGAGAGGCGCCTGCAGCACAATCTCACCGCGGGCCTCGAGTGCGGTCAGCGCATCGCCGGTTTCCCGGGCCAGGGCGAGCGTCAGTGAACGGGCGGCGAGGTTCAGGTCGCCGAACCGCGTCGTGGTTCCGCCCCGGGCCGTCAGGGTCCCCTCGCTCCAGCGGTACTCCAGCGTCTCGCCGGTCAGGGAGAGCGGCTCGGGCGACTCGCCGAACTCCATCGCGGCGCCGCCGGTCGCCCTCATCCGTCCCTCACGCCATCGATACTCCAGCGTCTCGGCGCTCAGGGAGAGCGGCTGCGGTGAATCGCCCGTCTCGCTCGTGGCCGCGGCGCCGGTCGCCCGAACTCCGCCCCTGAGGTTCGCCACTTCTTGACGGAAGTCGACCCGCAAGCCGTCGCCGACCGCGGTGATGCCCTCGAACGTGAACCGGCTGTCGTCCGCCGCCGTCAGAACCATGCCGCCCTCGGCCAGGTCCATCCAGTCCGTGTCGACAACGAGGCCGTTCGTCCCCTCCAGCGACACCGCGCCCTCCAGATGGGTCGCGTTCGTGACCTCGTTGTAGGTCGCGCCATCGGCGTGCAGGCGGTAGTGGTCATCGCCGCGCGGATAGTCGACCTCGACCTCCTGCAGCAACACGTTGCCCTGGTCGTCGGAACTCGTCCGCGCCCCCCGAATGCGGAACACTTCCACGCCTTCACGCTCGAGCGTCGATTCGAACTGCTCAGCGCTGAGCTGGACCGTCTCTTCGCCCGGGACCGCGGCCTCGTCCGCACCGGTAGCCTCCTCGCCGCCCTCCTCGGCGACGACGGCGGGGCGCTGCTGCCGTCCACTCAGGAAGACCGAGGCCAACCCGCTGACGCCGGCAATCAGCACGACGAGCAGAAACGCCCTCAGAAGCCGGGTGCGGAGTTGCCGCCGCCGTCCGAAGCGCACGTCCCTTCGCCCGCCGGGCCGGTAGACGGAGTCCCGGCCGTCCGTTGCCGGCGAAGGGGATGCCTCGTCGGATCCGGGGGGCCTCTCGGTGCTCATGGGCGGAGTCTACTTGGCGCTGCCGGTTCCGGTCCCCTCGCCGCGCGCAACTCGCCTGGCGTCCTCGACCCTGACCACAGGACCACCGGCGTACGTGTCCCATTCCAGCGCACCGAGTACCTCGAAGAGTCCGTCGAGGTCGGGCAGTCGTTCCCGCCAGCCCCACCCGAGCAACTGCACGGGGCGGCCGGACTCGGAACCCCTGCTTCCCCCGCGCTTGACACGCAGTTTGACGTGGTCCTTGCCGAACTCGCGCACCGGACCGCTCCGCTCCAGCGGTCCGAGCCGGATCAGCGGCCGGCGATTCCCTTCGCCATACGGCTCCAACTGCGCGAGTTCGCGGAACAGAGCCGGCTCGACCTGTTCCGGAAAGAGGGCCAGCTCATACTCCCGACGCCGCACCAGCACCTCGGGCGCCCAATCGGCGGCCTCTTCCATCGCGGCCCTCAGAGCCGGCAGTTCGGACACGCCCACCGACAGGCCGATGGCCTGGGGATGCCCTCCGAATCGCTCCATCCGCGCTTCGAAACCGGTCATGAAGGAGTGGAGATCCACACCGGGGATGCTGCGACCTGAGCCGGTACCCGTCTCGCCATCGACTCCAAGCAGGATCACCGGACGATGAAACTCGCGGGCAAGGCGCCCGGCGGCAATGCCGACCACGCCCCGGTGCCAGTTCCGACTCCAGGCCATGAGGATCCCGGGCCTCCTCCCGTCGGCCGAGAACACCTCGGTCGCCTCCTCCACCACCCGCCGTTCTTCGCCCTGCCGCTGGCGGTTCAGAGAGTCGAGCTCCCCCGCGAGGCGATCGGCCTCGGCCGTGTCCCGGGTCAGCAGCAAACGGAGCGCCAGATCGGCGCTGGCCAGCCGGCCGGCAGCATTGAGCCTCGGCCCCAGCCGAAAGGCGACTTCCGTGGACGACACCGCGCCCTCGACGCGAGCGACGCGCATCAGGGCCCGGAGCCCCGGGGACCGTGACTTCGACAGCGCCTGCAGGCCGAGCGCGGCGATGACGCGGTTCTCGCCCACCAGGGGCACCACATCCGCAATCGTGCCGAGACATGCGACGCGCAACAGCGCAGCCAGCGGCGCCTCGCGACCGCTCCGACGCAGCACGGCCTGCGCCAGCTTGAACGCAAGTCCGGCGCCGCTAAGGTGGCGAAAGGGGTAGGTACAGCCATCCTGTTGAGGATTGACCTGGATCGCCTGGGACGGAAAGTCGCTTCCGGCAACGTGATGATCGGTCACGACCACGTCCATTCCCTGCCTGATCGCCTCCTCCACCGCCTCGTTCGAGGTCGTGCCGCAGTCCACCGTGACGATCAGGGAGGCGCCCGCACGCTTCGCCTTCTCGACCTGGACGACCTGAAAGCCGTATCCCTCGGTCAACCGGTTCGGAAGGATCGGAACGACATCGGCGGCCAGGGCGCGCAGTACAGCCGTGAGCAGCGCACAGGCGCTCACCCCGTCGACATCGTAGTCCCCCACCACCGCGACGGTGCCGCGGTCGCGGCAGACGGCAAGCACCCGCTCGGCCGCCTCCTCCATCCCTCTCAGCAGGAAGGGGTCGTGCAAGCCACGGCGGTGCGGTCTGAGGAAGGTCTCCGCCTCCGCCTCCGTCTCCACTCCTCGGCGGGCAAGGGGAGCGGCAAGCAGCCCGTATCCCGCTGCCAGGAGTCTTGCGGTGGGCTCGGGAGCGGGCTTCTCCGCCCACTCCACCGTCTCATTGCGGCGGCGGTCGCCTTGTTCCGGCATCGTCACATCAGATCCTGCGGGTCAACGTCTACGGTCAGGTCCGCCGCCGGTGCCGGCACGACGGCACGGGTCAGCCGCCGCACGTCGGCGCCGCTGGCCGAGCGCATCAGGAGTTGAAACCGCCACTGCCCCTTGAGGCGCTCGAGCGGCGCCGGAGCGGGACCCGAAAAGCGCACGCCGGCGGCCAGCGGGTGGGCACGGGCGGCCCCTGCAAGCTCCCGGATCCGGCCCCAACCGCGTTCCCGGTCCCGATCCCGGACCACGATCTGGACCATGCGAGTGAACGGCGGGTAGTGGAACACCCGGCGAAACCGCATCTCCTGGCTGGCAAAGGCGTCCTCATCTCCGTTCAGCACTGCCTGGATCGCATAGTGGTCCGGATGGTACGTCTGGATCACAAACCGGCCGGAACGTTCGCCGCGACCGGCGCGCCCGGCAAGCTGCGTGAGCATGGCGTAGCTGCGCTCCGCGGCCCGGAAATCCGGAAACCCGAGGTAGGAATCCGCGGTCAGTACCGCCGCGAGCGCAACGTCAGGGAAGTGGTGTCCCTTGGACACCATCTGAGTGCCGATCAGGATCTGTGTGCGCCCGCCGCGAAACCTCTCCAGGACCGCCGCGGGGCCTCCGACGCGCCGGGTCGCGTCCCGGTCCAGCACGTCCACCACGGCGCCCGGAAACCGCGCCATGACCTCCTCCTCCACCCTCTCCGTGCCGGCGCCGATCGGCTGCAGGGCGTCCTCGCCGCAGTCGGGGCAGAGCCGCGGCACTTCCTCGCGGGCGCCGCAGTAGTGGCAGATCAGTCTTCGCTCCCGGCGGTGAAAGCTCTTGGGCAGGCCACAGTCCTCGCAGGGCATGTTCTCACCGCAGGCGCGACACAGCAGTTGCGGCGAGTAGCCCCGCCGGTTCCGCAGCAGGATCACCTGCTCTCCTCGCTCCAGGCTGTGTGTGATCTGGTCGATCAGCGGCTGGGAGAACGTCACGTCTCCCGGCCGGCGGGGGGCCCCGGCTTCCTTGCGGAGGTCGACCAGGATCGGTTCGGGAAGCGAGCCCGATCCAACCCTGGCAGTGAGCCGGAGGTGGCGATACCGACTGCGCTCCACGTTCAAGCGGGTCTCCAGACTCGGTGTCGCGGAGACCAGCACCGCGGCCGCGGAGCACGAGCGGGCCCGCACCAGGGCCAGGTCTCGGCCGCTGTACCGCGGACGCGTGTCCTGCTTGTAGGCCGCGTCCTGCTCCTCGTCGACGACGATCAGGCCCAGGTTCTGAACGGGAGCAAAGACGGCCGACCGGGGACCGATGACGATCCGGCCCTCGCCGCCGCGGATGCGCTCCCACTCCTGATGGCGCTCGGCGCTGCCGAGGTTCGAGTGCAACAGGGCGACCAGGTCGCCGAAGCGCTGCTTCAGCGTCCGCGCCAGCGCCGGCACCAGGGCGATCTCCGGCACCAGAACGATGACGGACCGGTCCTCCTCTATCGCCGCCCGAGCCGCTTGAAGGTAGACCTCGGTCTTTCCGGACCCGGTCATGCCGCCCAGGAAGCAGGGCCGGAACTGCCGGCGCCGGACCGCCGCCACGAGTTCGTCGGCGGCGACCGCCTGGTCCGGGCGCAGCTCGATCGGCGCCGCTGGGTCATCACCGGCCAAGCGATGGCGGGCCAGATCCATCGTCTCGATCTGGGTAAAGGAGCGGAGAACGCCAAGTCGAACCAGGCGTCGAACGACCGCCGCCGAAGCACCGGTCTGGGCGCGCAACTCCTCCAGCGTCGCCGGCCGGTTCAGTTCCGCCAGGTACTCGACCACGAGCCGGCCCGCCGGAGACCGGCCGCAGGCCTGAAGCTGCGCGTCTCGGTCCCCCGCCGGCAGTTCGACGGCCGCACGGTAGCGGGAACTCCGGCTGCCCGGTTCGTACAGCCTGATGCGACCGCTCTCCCGCCAGCTCTCGATGCGATCGAAGAGCGTCGCCTCCCCCATTTCGTTCCAGATCGTCGCCAGCGTCAGGCGGCCCCGATCCAGGAGCAGTCGTTGCAGGGCCTGACTCAGCGGGTCGCGGCAATCGTGGAGCGCGCCGCGGTTGGTGAGTTCCGCGCGCCGGTCGCCCCAGCCGGTGAGTTGGCCGGGAACCATGTTCCTCAGTACTTCGCCGATCGGCGCGGCGTAGTAAGAGGAGGCGAAACGGGCGATTTCCATCAGGTCGTCCGGCAGGACGGGTTCCAGGTCGACGACCGACTCGATCGGGCGCAGTTGGGTCTCGACGCCGGCCGGGGCGTGGGCGGGAAGGCCCACGATCCAGCCCGTCAGGCGCCGCTTGCCCAGGGGCACCCGTACGCGGACGCCGACCCTCACCAGGCCGCTCCAGCGCCTGGGTACGCTGTAGGTCAGGGGATCCGGCAGCGGCAGCGGCACCGCGACTTCGGCGTACTCGCCTCCAGCGGCGCCGGTCCCGGCATCCCGCGGCTGCGTCGCCGAACTCACTTCGTTCCGTTCTGCGGCGCAGCCTCACGGCCGGCCCGGTCCTCCTCGACACAGTTGCCGCACACCCCGGCGGTCAACTGAGCTTCAGGCACGTGAACGCCGCAACGACGGCACCGAAGCAGCGCGCTTGCCCGTTCGGGGCCGCGAGTCGTCCCGGAGTCGCGCCCGGAACTCCCGGTCGGGGAACCGCCGGCCGTACCGCGTGCACTCCGCCTGCCTCCGGTCCGGCCCGTACCGGGAGTGCCGGCGGCGGATCGTTGCAGTACCTGGAGCAGGCGCAGGAAGGAACGCGCCTCCGCGGCTCGTGGCGACCGCAGCAGCCCGCGGACGATCCGCGAGATCCACATCCATGCCACCAGCAGGGCAATCAGGATGACGAGGAGCTTTGTCACGATCTACATCAGCCCTCGCTCGTGTTCCCCTGCCGATCCCCAACCGCCCTCGAATCCGGCCTGTCGTGGCCCTGGTTGCTAGAGGCAGGAAGCGCCGCGGGCCAGGAGTCTCAACTGGCCTTGGCCTTGGAGATCTTCTCGAGGCTGCCCGTGAGCGCCTTCTCGACCAGCACCTCCGCTTCCTCCTCGCCGATCTCTCTGACGTGCAGAACCTCGCTGACGATGAAGTACCTCGCCTTCTCGTACATCTTCTTCTCGCGGAACGACAGGCTCTTCTTCTGACTCACCAGGCGAAGGTTCTTGAGCACCTGGGCGGCGTCAGTCGGGGAACCGGTCCGCATCTTGTCGAGGTTCTGCTTGTAGCGGCCCTTCCAGTCCTTGTAGACGTCGATGTTGCCGTCCTCGATCAACCGCAGCAGATCCTTGATCTCCCGCGGCCTGGCCAGACGCCGCAGGCCCACGCGGTCCAGATTCTCCTCCGGCACCATCACCTTCGAGTCGTTGCTCAGCACTCGCAGGTGGTAGTAGGTTTGCTTCTCCCCGCCGTCCGGGGCGCTCAGCGCGATGCGTTCCACCACGCTCACGCCGTGGTTGGGGTATACGACCTTCTCACCGACTCGGAACACTCTGAACCCCCTTCAGACACGTGACAGTTGCCCGTCTCGGCAAACATCGCCGGAACCTTGAATGCAGTTCCGAGATCGGCCGCCAGTTGCTCGTCTGGATATCTCTAAGTTACGGATAGCCACACAGTTAACGGGCGCGGATTGTAGCCGAGAGGGCTCAGAACGTCAAGCCGTTACCGCCCCATTTTCGCCTACACCCGCTGTCGGCTCTAAGTCGTTGAAGGCACGGACTTTGCAGCTCCAGTACTGGAAGTTGCGCCGTGGCGGTGCTACTCTGCGCCACCGTCGCCGCGGTACCCCCCCGGGGATGCGGATTTCCATGCCGGAGTGGCGGAATGGCAGACGCAGGGGACTCAAAATCCCCCGCCCTAACTGGGCGTGTGGGTTCGACTCCCACCTCCGGCACCACCGCAGCCCTTGAAGGGTCCCCTGCGGGGACTCCAATAACCCTGCGCCCCAAAAGGGCGTGTGGGTTCGACTCCCACCTCCGGCACCAACCCGGCCTTTGGAAGGGTGCGTCAACTGTCGGCTTCGGCGTCGTCGACGAGTTCGATGCCTTTCTGGTCCAGCAGCATGCCGATCGCCTTGAAGTAGGCCAGCAAGGCCCGCCGGTAGCCCGTGATCGCCGCGACTTCACGGCTTCGCGCCGCGGTCAGATCCTCCTGGATCTCGAGCACCTGGAAGCTTGTCCAGAGTCCGTTCTCGTAGCGCTTCTGGGCCGCATCGAGGTTCTTCTCCGCCAGCTCTCGCGACACCCGGGCGGAGTCGATCTGCTTGCCCGCGGTCTCCACCGCGCGGGAGGCGGTACGGACCTCGGTGCGGATCGAGAGCATCACGTCCTGGAGTTCGAGCCGCCCCTGATCCAGCGCCAGTTCGGCGATCCGGCTCTGGGCCCTGGCCGACCGGTTCTGGAGCGGCTTCGAGAAGTTCAGGCCGACGTTCCAGCCCTCGAAGACCTGTCCGAGAATTCCGCTGTAGAACTGGCCGATGGTCGAGAAGTAGTCGAGCGAGTCGATCCGAATGTATTCCTCGGGGCACGGCGAGAACAGATCCGCGATGCTGGGCGTACCGGGCCGCTCGCAGGCCATCCGCTCGCCGCCGAGCGCGTTGCGCCCGTAGCTCACGCTCAGGTTGAGGTCGGGCCGCCCCTGGTTCTTCAGGAACTCCGAGTCGATCACCAGGGACGCGATCTGAAACTCCTGGCGGTCGATCTCGGCCCGCCGATCAAGCGCCCAGCTCAGCGAAGCCTCCAGGTCGATCACGACGCGGGGAATCTCCGGCGAGGTTGTCGGGAAGATCTCCAGATCCCAGAACGATGCCTCGTCCAGATTGAGCAACCGCCTGAGTTCGTCCGCCGCGTCCTGGATCTGCGCCTGCACACGGATGATCTCCTCCTCCCGGGTGGCGATACCGGCCTCGCTCTGCACGAGTTCGAGCGGCGCCAGCGTACCCACCTCGATCTGGATCCGGTTCATCTCGTGGAGTTCCTCGGCCAGGGCCAGACTCTCCTCCGCGACCTTGAGCTGCTCCAGCGCTTCGACCAGAGCCCAATAGCCGTTTGCCACCGTCTGCACCGTGTCGACGACCTGGACCTCCAGATCCTCCAGGCTGATGTCGCTGTTGAGCCGCGCCACCGCGAGATTGCGCTCCGTGATCTTCTTGCCGCGGTTCTTGAGCAGGGGCTGGTTGAAGGCGACCGTCAGGCTGGACCGCAGGCTCGGGTTGATGTCGGAGAAGCGGGAGTTCGACTGGGAACGGCTGTTCTGGAAGTTGATTGTGAAGTCGCCGCCGGACGAGATCGGCTGCCGCAACTCCGCGTTCGCGGCGATTGTCTCGTTCTGTGTCACGGTGGCGCCGTCGAGTTGAGAGGCCGACGGCCGGCTGTCGCTGTTCACGCTGCTGTTGACATCAAGGACAAGGTCGTAGATGCCGTACTCCTGGTTGATCCGGAACAGCGACTGCGACCGCTGGTAGCGCTGCACCAGCAGACCGAGATTGTTCTGCAGGGCGATCGCAATCGCCTCGTCCAGGTCCAGGCGAAGCTGCCCGTCAGCGATGTCCAACTCCGGCACGACCGGTTGAGTGATCCAGGTCGAACCCACCTGCACCTGCGCTCCCGCCGGCGAGGTCGACGCCGCAGGCAGAATGAGAACGGCACAGAGCGCGGCGATTGTCACCGCTAGGACTCGCTGTACTGGCAACAGGCTCATCGGGCTGCGTTCCTTCCTTCGACCGCGTCCCGGCCGGCACGGCCGCCACGCATCGTGTCTCCCTCTTTGACGCGAGAGGGGCGAGGTTGTTTCACCAACCCTATGCCCCGAACTCCTCAGGCGTAGCCTGTCCGAGCCGCACGATCCCCAACCCGGGTCGGGACCGGCCACACCCTATCCCGTGGCGGACCGCTCCTTCAGCAGATCGTAGGCGACTGCTCGCGCCTCATCCAGCGTCCCGGTCAGGCGGTCCTGCGCGATGCGCCGCCGTTACCGACTGCTTCCCCGGGACGATCGGTCTCCCACAATTGGCTCCTTGCGGTCATAGCCCTCGCGGGCAGATTCGAGGGCCGACTGAGCGGTGAATCGCCATGCTACATTCCCGCCGCCATGAACGTTCTCGAGGGTCTTCCGGCGCCCCGCCGCGGCAAGGTCCGCGACATCTACGACCTGGGCGACCTGTTGCTCCTGGTGGCCAGCGACCGCGTGTCCGCCTACGACTTCGTGCTCTCGCCGGAGATTCCGGACAAGGGCAAGGTCCTGAACCAGTTGACCAACTTCTGGTTCGATCGGCTCGGAGACACGATTCAAGGTCACCTGGTCGAGACCGACGCGCGGCGCTTCCCGGCCGACCTGCAGCGGCACGCCGACTACCTGGAAGGGCGCTCCGTGCTCGTGCGCAAGGCGGAGGTGGTCCCCTACGAGTGCGTGGCGCGCGGCTATCTTGCCGGCAGCGCCTTCAAGGAGTACCAGGAGACCGGCCGGGCCTGCGGTCACGAACTGCCAGCGGGCATGCGGCGGGCGGAGAAACTGGACCAGCCGATCTTCACGCCGGCCACGAAGGCCGAAGAGGGCCACGACGAGAACATCGACTACGACACCCTTGTCCGCGGCGTGGGACCTGAGATGGCGGCGACGCTGCGCCGGATCACGCTCGAACTCTTCACGCGCGGCCGGGAACTCGCGGCGCGGCGAGGCCTGATCCTGGCCGACACCAAGTTCGAGTTCGGACTGGTCGACGGCCAACTGCTGCTGATCGACGAGGTTCTGACTCCGGACTCGTCGCGCTACTGGGACGCCTCCGCCTGGAGTCCGGGCGCCGAGCCGGTGTCCTTCGACAAACAGCCGGTCCGCGACTGGGTGGCCGGCACAGGCTGGGACAAGGCCTCTCCGCCGCCCGAACTGACGCCAGAGGTCGTGAACGAGACCCGGGAGCGCTACCTCGACGCGTTCCGGCGCGTCACCGGGCGCGACCCGGTCCTATAGGCCGGTCTCCCCCCGTAGCAGCCCTTGGCAGCCGGCTTCTGAAGCCGCACCAGACTTCGTAGGCCGCGACGTTGGCGCGAGCGGCAAGTTCGGCGACACCGATTCGCTCGTCTTCCTGCGCGCCGAGCAGCACGCACTCGTCCCCTACCGCCACGCCGGGGACCCCGGTGACATCCACGGTCAGCGAGTCCATGCTGATCTGGCCGGCGATCGGGCAGCGGGCGCCTCGCACCAGAACGTCACCGGGGCCGAAGCCGGTGCTGAACCCGTCGCCGTACCCGACCGGTACCAGCGCGATCGTCGCCTCGCGCGGCGCCTTCCAGGTGCGCCGGTAGCCGACGCCGGTTCCGGCCGGTACCTGCCGAAGATCAAGAACGGGCGCCTTCACGCTCATCACCGGGCGCAACCCGGACGCCGGCAAGGAATCGCCGCGCGCCGCCAGATCAAGCCCGTAGAGCGCCCCGCCCACGCGCACCGCATTCCAGCGGGCGGAGAGGCGTCTGAGCGCGCCGGACGAGTTCGAGAGATGAACAGAGACACTCCGGCGCTCCCCCGGGTCGAGCGCCGCCACAGCGGCGGCAAACCGTCGTTCCTGCTCGCCGGTGAAGCGACTTGCCGGCAGTTCGGATTCCGCCAGGTGGGACATCAGGCCCGTGAGCTTGAGTTCGGACGAGGCCCGAAGGTCGTGGAGCATCGACGGCCACTGGTCGAGCGGCACACCGTAGCGGCTCATGCCGGTGTCCAACTCGATCACGACACCGAGGGGGATTCCGCCATCGGACGACCGCCGTCGCCAGACCGACCAGTCGGCGACCTGCTCTCGCCTGGTGAGCACCGGCGTCGCGTCCCAATGGACGGCGCACTCGAGTTCCTCGATCGAGGCCGGTCCCCCCAGGAGCAGCAGCGTACTCCGGACGCCGGCGCGCCGCAGCTCCTCCACCTCGCTCACGCGCGCCGCCGCCATCCCGTCGACGCCCAGCCGCTCCAGTTCGAGCGCCACAGCCACGGCGCCGTGGCCGTAGGCGTCGGCCTTGACGACTCCGAATACTCCTGCCTCACCGACGGCCTGTCGAACCACACGCAGGTTGGCTGCCAGCACACCGAGGTCGATCTCGACCCGGGCGCTGGCGCCGCGGGTCAGTTCGGCCCCTCAGGCGGCGTGTGACGGCCGTCGTAGTTGCGAAACGTGGTCGTATCGCCCATGAAGACGAGATCCACGCTCCCCGTTTCCCCGTTGCGGTGCTTGGCGATGATCAATTGGGCCATGCCTTCCACATCCGGGTCGTCGGGTTCGTACAGCTCCTCGCGGTAGACGAAGATGACGATATCGGCGTCCTGTTCGATGTTGCCCGACTCCCGGAGATCGGCGAGTTGGGGACGGTGGTCCTTGCCCCGGCGCTCCGGCAGCCGCGAGAGCTGGGACAGGGCCACCACCGGCACGTCGAGCTCCTTGGCCAGTTGCTTCAGGCCGCGCGTGATCGCTCCGATCTCCAGGTTGCGGTTCTCGTACCTGCCCCCCGCGTTCATCAACTGGAGGTAGTCCACGACCAGGAGCGCGAGGCCGTGCTGCGCCTTCAGGCGCCGCGCCTTGGAGGCGACTTCGAGCAGCGACGGATTGGCGGAATCGTCGATGAACAGAGTCGAGTCCCGGCCGCTTTCCACCGCCTGGTGCACGCGGCTCCAGTCACGCGCCCCGAGCCGACCGCCTCGCAGCCGGTGGAAGGGGATGTCGGTCGTCGAGCACAGCACCCGCATGGCGATCTCGCGCTCGCTCATCTCAAGCGAGAAGAAGCCCGCCGTCTTCTTTTCCTGATGCGCAACGTGAGTGGCAATGTTCAGGGCCAGACTCGTTTTGCCCATTCCCGGCCGGCCGGCAACGATCACCAGGTTGCCCGGCTGGAGACCGTGGGTCATGCGGTCGAAGTCCACGAAGCCGGTGCGCAGGCCGGGAAAGTCGTTCGCCGATTGCTGTTCCAACTGCTCGACCGTCTCGCGGTAAACCTGGTCGAGGGGCACGAAGGTTCGCGCCACCGCCTCCTCGCTCAGTTCCATCACGGCCTGCTCCGCGCGGTCCAGGGCGTCTCTCGCCTCGAGACCGCCGTCGAGCGCCGTCCTGTAGATCGTCGTGCAGGCATCGATCAGGCGCCTGCGCAGGGCCCGTTCCTTGATGATCTCGACGTAGGAGTCGACCCGGCCGAGGTCGGGCAGATCCACCTCCAGCGTGGCCAGATACGCCACCCCGCCGGCAGCGTCGAACTGGCCTCGTTGCTCCAGCCGCGCCTGCACTGTCCGGAGGTCGATCGGGCTGTCCACCTCCTGGAGCGCGAGCATCGCCTCGTACAGCAGTCGATGCCTCTCGAAGTAGTAGTCCTCCGGCTTCAGCCGGGTCGAGGTAGCCGCCAGATGCCGGTCGGCGTCGAGCAGAATCGCGGCCAGCACCGCGCGCTCAGACTCCTCGCTGTGCGGCAGACTGTGTGTTTCCTCGACCGGGGCGCGCACGATGCGCCCAGCCTACACGGCGCCCGCGGCGGGTTGGGCGGCGCCTGGCGTCGTCAGGCGCCGCCGCGCGCCGGGTCGCGGCTGCGGATTTCCGGGATGGCGTGCGAAGATGGGGAGGCGCCGGCGGTTGGGTCGAGAGCCGGTAGCAATGCCCCTGAATCCATGTTGGCAAGACACTCGCAGCACCCGTTGCGCGGTTGGTTGGCGCCAGGGATGGTCTGCGCGGTCCTCCTTGGCTGGGCTCTTGCCATCACTCCCGTCTCAGGCCAGGAAGTGGAACGCGAACCCGACCCCGGGCAGGACCCCCGCTCCACGGACAAAGCCGGGACCGACGGCGACGTCGATGGCGACGGCGACGGCGACGACGAGGCCGCGGGCGAGGAGGTCGACCCGTGCGCGTCCGAGTACCTGGAGGGCCGATCCTGGCTCGACTGGCTCAACCTGCGCCTCCACCGCACGGCGTGCGAGACGGCCCTGTGGTTCGACCACCTGTTCGGCGACTACCGGCTGGACGAGGAACTCGAAGCGACGCACGGGCGGGCCCTGGTGGGCGTGATCTGGGACGAACAGTACGGCTTCGAGGACGACCTGCGCTTTCGCGCCCGCCTGCACTTCCCGAACATGGAGCGGCGCCTCAATGCCTTCATCGGCCGCGATGACCGGGAGGACCTGCTGGAGGATTCCCAGCGCCGCGGCGCCACCTCTTTGCCCACGATGTTCGATCCCGCCGACGACGAGTGGCTGGTGGGACTCGGCTACCGGCCGATCTCGGGCGGCGGCGGGGACCTCGACTTCGATGTCGGCATGAACTTCGACTTCCCGATCGAACCCTTTGCCCGTGCGCGCTACAAGCACCGGACGTTCCTCTCGGACACGGATCTCGTGCGCTTTCGCCACGCCCTGTTCTGGGAGCGGGAGGACGGCTGGGGCCTGTCGACCCGGATCGACTACGAGCACGCCTTCACCAACGGCTCGATGATGCGCTGGCGCGGCGCCGGGAAGATCTCCGACATCACGCTGGGCGCCGATTGGTTCACCGAGTTGAGCTACTACCACCGCCTGGGCCGCCGCCGCGCCCTCGCCCACCAGGTCGGCGCCAACGGCGAGACCGACGCACCGATTCTGATCGAGAACTACTTCGTGCGGGTGATCTACCGCCAGCAGATCCTCCGCGAGTGGCTCTTCCTCGAGATCGGTCCGGGCTTGGCCTGGCGGCGGGACGTGCGGGGAGAACCGAGGGACTCGGTTCCGATCCTGCGTTTCGGCGTCGAGATGCTGTTCGGCGACTACCGCGGCCAGGGTACTGCCGCACCGGTGCCGGGCCGATAAGGTTTCGGACTCGGAACCACGACGCGAAAGCGAGGAGACGGATGAACGGTAGCGCCGCCGGGAACGGCCAAGTGACGGTTGCGGTAGGCCACGATCTGGTAGCGGAGGTGGAAGTCCACCGGCCGCCGAACAACTTCTTTGATCAGGACCTGATTGCCACTCTGGCGGCAGCGATCGAGGAACTCGACGAACGGAGCGACTGCCGCGCCGTGGTGCTCTGTTCCGAGGGCAAGCACTTCTGCGCGGGCGCAAACTTGAACTCTCCGCGTCCAGCAACCGGAACTCCGCAGCGCCACCTCTACGACGAAGCCGTGCGCCTGTTCGAGACCCGGACCCCCGTCGTCGGCGCCATCCAGGGTGCGGCCATCGGCGGTGGTCTCGGGCTGGCCCTGATGCCGGACTTCCGCGTCGCCTGCGCCGAAGCCCGGTTCGCCGCGAACTTCGCTCGCCTGGGCTTCATCCAGGGCTTCGGCCTGACCGTCACCCTCCCCCGTCTGGTCGGCCGCCAGCGGGCGATGGAGATGCTCTACACCGGTCGCCGGGTCAAGGGCGAAGAGGCGTTTCGGATCGGCCTCTGCGACGAACTCGTTCCCCGTGACGACGTGCGGGCGCGGGCGCGGGCACTGGCCGGCGAGATCGCCGCCTCGGCGCCTCTCGCCGTGCGATCGATCCGGGAGACCCTCCGCGGCCGGCTCGCCGCCGAGATCCGCGCGGCCACCGACCACGAGAAGGTCGAGCAAGACCGGCTGCGGCAGACCGCGGACTTCGCCGAGGGTGTGCGAGCGATGACGGAACGCCGCCTGCCGCGCTTCACCGGTTCCTGATCCGCCCCGGATCTCCGACCCCCGTTGCGGCCATTCCGCGGGTGGACGCCGGTAGCTCGCCGACGCCGTTGCTCAGGCGCCGGCCGCCGTGGCAACCAGAAACGTGGCCCAGGCCCCCAGCCAGCCCAGGCCGGTCATGTAGACGAAGGTGAAGGCCGGCCACCGCCATTTTCCTGTCTCGCGACGGATCACGACCAGGGTCGACATGCACTGCATGGCGAACGCGAAGTAGGCGAGCAGGGCAAGCGCCGACGCGCGGGACAGCACCGGCGCTCCCCCGCGCTCGCCGCCACCGGCGAGGACGCCGCCAAGGCCCTCGCCGTCCTCGCCTTCGTGGGCGTAGATCTGCGCCAACGTGGCGACCATGACCTCGCGGGCGGCCTGAGACGCGACGAGACCGACGTTGATGCGCCAGTCGAAGTCCATGGGGGCGAACACCGGTTCCAGGAGTCTGCCCACGGAGGCCGCGTAGCTGCCCTCGAGGATCGCCTGCTGGTTGGCCGCGGCGCTGAGCTGGGGGTCGGCGTCGCGCCGCGGCAAGTTGAGCAGGAACCAGAGCACGATGCTGACGCTGAGGATGATCGTGCCCGCGCGGCGCAGGAACATGCGCGCGCGGTCCCAGACGCCCAGCGCGATGTCGCTCGGGCGCGGCAGGCGGAACGGCGGCAACTCCAGGTAGAACGGCAGCGACGCGCCGCGTCTCAAACCGCGCTTGAGCACCGCGGCCGAAAGGAGCGCCGCTCCCGTTCCCAGGAGGTAGAGGCCGCCCAGGGTCAGGCCCTGCCAGGTGAACGGCCCGAATACCGGGTCGGCGGGAATGAACGCTGCGATCAGCAGCGTGTAGACCGGTAGCCGAGCCGAGCAGGTGGCGAACGGCGCCACCAGGATCGTGGTCAGCCGATCCCGTTCCGAGGGGATGGTCCGGGTCGCCATGATGCCGGGAACGGCACAGGCGTACGAGGAAAGCAGGGCCAGGAAACAGCGCCCCTCGAGACCCACCCAACCCATCAGCCGGTCCACGACGAAGGCTGCCCGCGCCATGTATCCGCAACCTTCGAGGAACAGGATGACCGTGAACAGCAGGACGATCTGGGGCAAGAAGACGATCACCGCCCCGACGCCCCGGATCACGCCGTCCCCGAGCAGACGCGTCAACCACGTGTCCGGCAGAGCGGTGAGCAACCGGTCGGCCAAGCCGTCCATCAGCCCCGACAGCAGATCCATCGCCGGCGTGGCCCAGGTGAAAATGGACTGGAAGAAGAGGGCGACGAACGTGAGAAAGACCGCCGGCCCGAGCACGGGATGGAGCAGAAACCGGTCCAGTCGCCGGGTCCAGTGATCCGGTCGCGGAACCTCGCGGCGGCATCGCTCCAGTACCCCGTACGTCCAATCGAACCGTTCCTCCGGTGTGGCCGCCGCTGCGGCCTCCCGTAGAGCCGGAGACGGGGTCCAGTCCCCGGGGCCGGACAGTAGGGCGCCGAGGTCGTCGATGCCGAGGCCGCGGTTGCCGACCACCCCGAGCACCGGAACGCCGAGTTCGGCCTCGAGGGCGGTGACGTCGATCTCGCCATGCCGCGCCTTCAGCTCGTCGATCATGGTCAGAGCGATACAGAGCGGCAGGCCCAGGCTCGCGGCCTCCGCCACGAGAGGCAGGGCGCGTTCGATCGTCGTCGCGTCCAGGACGACGACCATGCCGTCGGGCGGCGGCTCGCCGAACTCGCCGCGCAGCACGCGCACCGCTACCGCTTCGTCCTCCGATTGCGGTTCCAGGCTGTACACGCCCGGAAGGTCGATCAGGCGAATGGACTCTTCCGTGAACCGGCCCTGCAGCTCGCCTTCGCGCCGGTCGACCGTAACTCCCGTGTAGTTTCCTGCCTTCGCCCGGTGCCCGGTGAGGGCGTTGAACAGCGTCGTCTTGCCCGAGTTCGGGGCGCCGAGGATGGCGATACGCGCGAGCCGCCGGGGGGCGTGCGCCGTCCGCAGCCGGACCAGCTCCGTCATGAGCGGCCGGGCCGGACGCGGATCCGACTCGCCTCGCTGCGGCGCAGGCTGAGGATGGCGCCGTGGAGCTCGTACATGGCCGGATCGCCCAGCGGCGCGCGGCGAACGAACCGCACCGCGGCGCCCCGGCAGAAACCGATCTCCCGCAGACGCCAACTGACCGGGCCGTCCCCGGTCACTCCCGCGATCTCGACCAGCCGGTCGTCGCCTGAATCCGCCAACTCGGCCAGTGTCCGATCCATTCCGGACCGGGATAGTACCAGTTTCCTACGCTCCCCGCAGGGGAGCTTCTTACACTGCCGCAGCGGCGTGCCGGAGGTGGGATTCGAACCCACACGCCCTTTACGGACTGGGGATTTTAAGTCCCCTGCGTCTGCCGTTCCGCCACTCCGGCGTATCAGAAAGTCTGGAGGCGACGGCCGGATTCGAACCGGCGAATAAGGGTTTTGCAGACCCTCGCCTTACCACTTGGCCACGTCGCCCTTGGGGGACTTCGGCGCCGGTTTCAAGCGGCGCGGCTCGCATGGAGCGGGAAACGGGATTCGAACCCGCGACCCCAACCTTGGCAAGGTTGTGCTCTACCACTGAGCTATTCCCGCGCCGGAGCGAACCCGCCGGACAACCGGCAGGCCCTGAGTCGCGGAGGATACGGTCCCCTCTCCGCCACTGTCAACTCGCGGGCGCCGCTAGAGCCAGCTTCGTCTACCCGTGTCGTCAACGGTGAAGGCGTCGGGATAGTGAGTGAACCGCCACTCGCCCTGTTCGGGCTGCCAGGTCGCCGCCACGACGTCGAAACGGCACGGACCGAGCCGTAGCGGCGTCCGGTCCGGGTCGCTCAGGTAGGCCTCCGCCGCCCGGACCAGCCGCCGCCGCTTGCGACGGTCCACCGCAGCGGCCGCGCCGCCGAAACGCGGGTCGAAGCGGGCCTTGACCTCGACGAAGCAGAGCGTGTCTTTGTCCATCGTGACCAGGTCCAGTTCGCCGGCAACGGTGTCGACGTTCCGCCCCACGATCCGATGCCCTCTCTTGCGCAGCAGGTCGGCCGCGGCCTGCTCTGCCTCCGCACCGCTCAGGCGCGGTTCACACTCCGCTCGCGTTCTGCTCATGCGGCCCTTGATCAGGACCGCTTCCAGCGACTGCCGCCCGGAGCGTCCTCCACCACCACGCCGGCGGCCGCCAGTTCGTCGCGGATACGGTCCGCGGCGGCGAAGTCCCGCGCCGCTCGCGCCTCGCTCCTGGCCTCCACCAACCTCTCGATCTCTGCGTCGCTCAGACCGCCGCCGGCCTCTCCCGCCCCGGAACCGGAGTCCCCAGTCCAGGCCCCGGCGTCCAGCACCGCAAGCACCTGATCGGCTCGTTCCAGCGCGCCCTCCACACGATCCTGGGTGCCCGCGGGCAAGCCCCGGTCGATGATCCCGTTCACGTCGTGCACGAACCGGAACACGGCGCCGAGGGCAGCGGACGTGTTCAGATCGTCGGCCAGAGCGGCGGCGAAGCCTCCCTCGAAGCCCGCCACGGCCGCCTCGATCGGCGCCGTGCCGCAGGCCTCCTCCGCTTCATGGGCGAGCCGGAACCGCATGTCGTCGACCCGCTTCAGCGCCCGTTCCGCCTCCGCGACCTTGGCGAACGTGAAATCGAGTTGCTGCCGGTAGTGGACCGAGATCAGCAGGTAGCGAATCGAACGGGCCGGTAGACCCCTGCCCTGAAGATCGCCGAGCGTGTGGCAGTTGCCGAGGGACTTGGACATCTTCTCGCCGTCGACGGTCAGGTGCTCCGAGTGGAGCCAGTAGCGGGCGAGCGGGCTGCCGTTCGCCGATTCACTCTGGGCGATCTCGTTCTCGTGATGCGGAAACAGGTTGTCGACGCCTCCGCAGTGGATGTCGAAGGTTGTGCCCAGGTACTTCTGGCTCATCGCCGAGCACTCGATGTGCCACCCCGGACGACCGGGCCCCCAGGGCGACGCCCACTCCGGTTCGCCCTCCTTGGCGCCCTTCCAGAGGACGAAGTCGCGCGCATCCTCCTTGCCGTACTCGTCGCTCTGTACGCGCGCGCCCTGCCGCACCTGGTCGAGGTCGATTCCCGACAGCTTGCCGTAGTCGGCGTCGGCGGCGATGCGGAAGAACACCGAGTCGTCGGCCCGGTACGCGTAGCCTTGCTCCAGCAACTGCTCGACCATCGCGATCATCTCGTCGATGTGGGCCGTGGCCCTGGGGTAGTGCTCAACCCGCTCGATCCGAAGGGCGGACAGGTCCTCGAAGAAGGATCTGACGTGGGGCGCGGTGAAGTCGCCGATGTCGATGCCGGCCGCAATCGCCGCGGCGATGATCTTGTCCTCGACATCGGTCAGGTTCATCGCCTGCGTCACCCGGTACCCGAAGAACCTGAGCGCCCTCCGCAGCACGTCCTCGAACACGAACGTGCGCAGGTTGCCGATGTGGACCGGGTCGTAGACGGTCGGGCCGCAGGTGTAGAGGCGGACGTGACCGGGTTCTAGCGGCTCGAGTTCCTCCAGCCGTCGCCCGAGAGAGTTGTAGAGCTTCACCGGTTCCATCGAGCGACTCCTGAAGCCACTTTGAACCCGTGTGGCGCGATTCGCGCCACACGCGACCCATTCCGCGCGCCCGTCATCGGGCGCGCGGATGGCACCGGCGACAGTAGCAACGGCGACAGGGGCGGTCCAGCCGCCGCGACGCTACGAACGAGCGGACAGCCTCAGAGATCGACCTGAACCGTGGCCCCCGCCCAGTTCAGGGTGATCCGATCCCCGAACCTGTCGAAGGCCTCCTGCGCGGCGAAGTCGAAACTCCCGCTGCCGTTGGCGACTGCCGTGAAGCGGACGACGGCGACCGTAGCGCTGCCGTTCAGACCGGCGACTGCGCCGAAATGGGTGACGCCCACAAGAAGCTGGCCCGGCGCGGTCTCACGAGTCTCCAGGCTCGGGAACGCGCCGTCGCCCGAGTCCTCGTAGCGCAGCAGATTGGCGGGGAACAGGAGTTCGAAGCTCAGACCGTAAAGGCCTTCCACGCCAGCGGCAACGACCTCGACCTCGAGCGAAGTCCCCACCACCGCGCCGCGCAGCCCGATCGACGTGTCTCCGACCGGCGCCGGGAAGAAGCTGACACCACGGGGCGTCGGAGAGATTGGTGCAGTAGGGCTTCCTCCTCCACCGTCGCAGGCCACGATGCCCAGCGCCGCCAGAAGGGCCGCCGGCAGTACCGAAAAGCGCAATGGCGCCCCTGCTGCCGGAGCGCTCAGCGTTCCCCGCCGGCGGTCGCCGGTTCGCTCGCGCGGAGCCGGCGGAGAAAGCTCCTGGCCCGCTGTCTTCGTAGCCCGCGCAGCCGATCGACGAAGAGCACGCCGTCCAGGTGATCCAGTTCGTGCTGGATGGCCCGCGCCTCGAGTTCCTCCGCGGCCATCTCGAAGGGTGAACCCTCCAGGTCCGTCGCCGCGATGCGAACCGTGGACGGCCGCGTGACCTTCTCGGTGAAGTCGGGAATGGAGAGACAGCCTTCCGTGTCGGTCTCCACGCCGGCAGAGTCGACGACGCGCGGGTTCACCAGGACCCGCACCGCGTCGGGGTCCATTCCGGCCGTCGCATCGACGACCGCTACGCGCAGCTCCACACCGACCTGGGGCGCGGCAAGGCCGACTCCGGGCGCCTCATGCATCGTCTCGATCATGTCCGCTACCAGGCGTGCCAGATCGGGGCCGAATTCCTCCACCGGTGCGCACTGCACCCGCAGCACGGGGTCCGGGTAGAGACGGATCGGAAGAACGGACATGCAATCCCTACGCCGCGCGGAGGACAGCGCCGATCATACGGGAAGGCCGGCCGAGGGCTTACGCACTGTCCCCACGAATGGACACCGGTGTGACGTTCCCGCTACGGTTCAGCCCAGCCGGTCGCACCGGCCTTCGCTGCAGCACTCGCGGTCGTGCTCCCGGCCAGGACGTCTGAGGCACGGCCTCAGCGGCCGCCTCGCCCCGCCTCCAAACAGGAGCACAGTGCCCGCTTACCTGGCACGCGGATTGCTCAACTGTCCTGCAGCACAGCACGCGCAACGACGTCGGGCCCAACGGAACCCGGCGATGGATTCCCCGGTGGTAGCGTGCAGACTCCGACCCGTTGGAGGAGACGAGATGAAATTCACCCTCCCGCAAGCCCTCCTGATCGTCCTAGCAGCCGGCGCCACAAGCGCGACGCAGGCGCAGCAGCCGGTAGAGCAGGAACGAGGACAACTCGACGGCGTCTACAGCTTCGTCGGCGCGCTGGACGGAGATGCGACCCTGTTCGCCGCGCGTTCGGGCGCTCAGAGCGAGTTGGAGATCCACCTGCCGGTCCTGCGCGGAGACCGAATCTGGACGAGACCGTACGGCCGTCTGGCGGTGTTGATGTCCGACCGCTCGATTCTGGCCCTGGACCACGACAGTGAGGTCACCTTCGCCCAGATCGCCGGCTCACCGGACGCCGACGACGCGGACTCTCTCTACGTCCTGCACCGGGGCCGGCTGAGTCTGGAGGTTGCGAACAACCTGCTGGACTCGGAGCTGCCGGCGGTCGACACCACCAACGCCAGGGTCTACGCCAAGCAGGAAGGCCGTTACCAGGTCGAGAGCGACGGCGACAGTTGGACCGAAGTCGCGGTGCTGGAAGGGTTCGCCGAAGTCGTCACCCAGCGGGGTTCGGTGATCGTCCGCGCTGGCGAAGCGCTCCTGGTTCGGGGCCTCGACGACCCCTGGATCGAGCTCCAGAGCGGCGCCGGCGCGGCTGCCGCAGCATTGGATCAATGGGCGGAGGGTCACCGTGCTCAGCTCGCGGCCTACGCGGCCGTCGATGTCGACGGCTACGGCTCCGCCTTGACCGGTCATGGCCAGTGGGTCGAAGTCGAGGATCGCCGGGTCTGGAAGCCCGAGGTCGAAGACGACTGGCAGCCGTACAGCCGGGGCCGCTGGACGCATACACCCGCCGGCCTGTACTGGGTCGCCCGGGATCCCTGGGGTCCGCTCACCTACCACTACGGCAGTTGGAACCTGCACCCCGGCTACGGTTGGCTCTGGTTCCCGAGCGCCATCTACTCCCCCAGCCATGTGTACTGGTACTGGGGGCCGTCCTATGTCGGTTGGATCCCTCGCGGCTACTACAACCGCTACTACGGGGGGCTGGGCTTCGGCCTCAGGTGGGGTCTCTACGGATGGGCCGGCGGCCTCTGGGATCCGTTCAACACCTGGATCTTCTGCCCGTCGGACTACCTGGGCTACGGTCGCGGCTACACATACGGTCGCTCCCTGCGCCGGCGGCATCCGAAGCTTGCCCGCGGCGTCATCACGACGGACACCAACGGCATCGACTACCGAAACTGGCGGGATCCTGAGGCCGCGCAGCAGGTCCTTCTCGGAAAGCGCCGCAGCATCTCCGAGAGCGAACTCCCCGACGTCACGGACTTCATCGCCCGCAGAGCCGACCTGCACGAGTCGCTCCAGACGAGGCTCAAGCGGACCGACGCCGAACCGGGGATTGTCACGGTGGCCGGCGCCCCATCCGGTCCCAACCGACCAGGCCTGGTCGGCGTCACGGCCGGGGGGCTCCGGGCGGGTTCCACATCCCAGGTAACGGGCGCCGGACAGAACTCCGCCACGGACGTCACGCTTCGGCGGGCGGCCCCCGGCGAGGTTCGGCGCACGGACAGCGGCACCGTCAAGACCACGATCCAACCGCGGGAGACCAGCTCGGTTCCCACCGATGCGGCGGCGCCATCCGATACCGCTACCGGGATCCGGCGAGTGGAAACGCCGAAACCCGCACGCGTCCGTACCGGACGTCTGACGGCGGCGCCCGCCACGACGCCGACGGTCGCGGTCGAAGCGCCTGGCAGCGCCGACAAGAAGGCGCCGGTCCGCGTGGCAGCGCCACGGTCCAGTGGAGGAGCGATCGATCGCAGCCGGAGGCCGACGCCAGCGCGCCGCGTCCTCGACGCGATCCGCGGGCGGGACGCGGCGCCGGGCTCCCCCCGGACGGCGACTCCGCCGTCCAGGCGGCCGGATCGCGCCAGCACACCGCGGCGGGCAACACCGACCCGCACCCGGTCCGCGCCGCCGCGGACATCCGCGCCCAAGTCCACCCCGACCCGCACACGCGCCGCGCCACCGAGAACCTCGAGCCCACGCTCCACGCCGCCCACGCGGACACGGTCCGCACCGCCGCGGACATCCGCGCCCAAGTCCACCCCGACCCGCACACGCGCCGCGCCACCGAGAACCTCGAGCCCACGCTCCACGCCGCCCACGCGGACACGGTCCGCACCGCCGCGGACATCCGCGCCCAAGTCGACACCAACCCGCACACGCGCCGCGCCACCGAGAACCTCGAGTCCGCGCTCCGCGCGTCCCCCGCGGACCCGGTCGACACCCCGGACTTCGTCGCCGCGCTCGTCATCGCCGCCGTCGCGCAGCTACTCGCCGCCGTCGAGACCGTCAAGCAGTTCAGCGCCCAGGGCCTCGTCGCCACCACCGGCGTCGTCGCCACCCAGTAGTAGCGGACGCACGCCGCCCCGTCTGCGCTGACGCGAACCCGGGGAACACTGGTTGGGCCGGCCGTGGCGCGGGCCTTCTGGCCCGCGTCCGGCCCTGAGACCTAGAATGCGTCTTCCATGAGGTCTCCTTCCTGACCATGCGCTGGGGTGTCGCCTGGTCCAGCCTGCTCCGCGTTCTCTTCGTGATCTATTGCGTCGAGGCGGGGCTGTTCCTGGTCATCGCGCCGTGGCGGGATTTCTGGAACCTGCTGGTCGCCAGGTCGGCACTCTCTCAGGCGCATCTGGGAGCGTTCCTCATGCTGCCGTGGGTCCGCGGCGCGGTCACCGGATTCGGGCTCGTTCATCTCATCTGGGGCATCCACGATCTCGAACGCATCCTGCTCAGCAGGCGTCCGGGCGACCCGGAAGCGCCGATCCCGGAACCCGATCGAGCGGGATGAAGCAGAGGCCCGAAATTCCGGCGCTGCTGGCCATCAGCGACCGGCGCCTGTGCGGCGGGGCATCCGGACTGCGACGCTGGGCCCTGTCGCTGCCGGCCGGCGCCGCAATCCAGCTCCGCGAGAAGGATCTCGACTCCGACGCATTGACCGCGATCGGTCGCACGCTCCGAAGCGTCGCTGCCGGCCTCCTGATCGTCAACGGCAATCTGGAAGTGGCTATCTCCTGCGGGGCCGACGGCGTCCACCTGCGCTCGGACCAACCATGGGCCGAGGTGGCCCCCGCGGTCCGGGAGCGGGGCCTGCTGCTCGGTGTGTCGACGCACAGCCAGCGGGAAATCGAGGCCGCCGTCGATGCCGGTGTCGACTACGCTCTCTTCGGCCCCGTTTTCGCCTCGCCCGAGAAGCTCCGGTTCGGTGCGCCCCAAGGTCTCGAACGACTGCAGCGGGCGGCGCACGGCGCCCTCCCGATCCTCGCCGTCGGCGGTGTCGATTCCCGCAACGCGGCTCTTCTGGCCCGCGCGGGCGTACACGGCGTGGCCGCCATCCGGGCCTTTGCCGATCCCGGCACGGCCGCGGCTCTCGCAAGGGCGTGGGCACGCGTGACTGGTACGATCCCACCCCCGTGAAATCGAGATTCCTCGTCCTCTCCGCGCTCGTGCTGGCGCTCGATCAGTGGAGCAAGTTGTGGATCGAAGCCAGCCTCGAACTCCAGGGACGGCTGCCGATCCTGCCGGGCTTCTTCGACCTGGTTCACGTCCAGAACACGGGCATCGCCTTCGGGCTGTTCCCGGCCGGTCGCGAGCTGGCGGGCACGCTTCTGCTCACGGCCCTCGGCTTCGCCGCGCTCACCGTCGTCTCGCTGTACTTCCGCAGCACTTCGGAGCGCGAGCCGCTCCTTCTGCTTTCCCTCGCCCTGGTGCTCGGAGGGGCCGTCGGCAACCTGGTCGACCGCCTTCTGTTGCGCGGCGTGACGGACTTCCTGGACGTGTACGTCGGCGCCCACCACTGGCCGGCTTTCAACGTCGCCGACAGCGGAGTGACGGTCGGCATCGTACTGATGCTGGCGCACAGTTTCGGACCACAGGTTCGGCGACGACCGGGCGCGGCAAGGGCGAGCCGCCGCGGGTTGATTCACGCCCGCCCGTCGAAGTGAGCTCGATAGACCAGACCACGCCGCCGTCCCACGACCTTCCCGAACTCCCCTGTTCGCGGCGCCACCTCAGGGCGCCGGCATCCGCGGCCGGTGAACGGATCGACCGCTACCTGGCGCGAGTTCTGGACCTGGCCCGCAACCAGGTTCAGAACCTCCTCCGCGACGGCCGCGTGACCGTGAACGGAACGCCGCTCAAGCCCTCCTACCTGCTGCGCGGCGACGAGCGGATCGACTGCCGGATTCCGCCACCCCGGCCCACCGGTCTGACGCCCGAGGCCGGGCCGATCCGACTGCTCCATCAGGACGAGCACGTGCTGGTGGTCGACAAGCCGGCCGGGCTGATCGTGCATCCCGGCGCCGGCGTTCGGAGCGGCACCCTCGTGAACCGGCTTCTGCACCACCATCCGGAGATCGCAGGCGTCGGATCCCCGGAGCGGCCCGGAATCGTCCACCGCCTGGATATGGGCACCAGCGGTGCTCTGGCCATCGCCCGCACCGACCCGGCCTACCGCAGGTTGAGCCGGGCCTTTGCCGAACGAGAAGTCGGGAAGCTGTACCTGGCCGTCGTCTACGGCCGGCCGGAACCCGCAACCGGAACGATCGAACTCCCGATCGGCCGCCACCGCACCGTCCGCACCCGCATGGCCATCGTCTCGGAGTCGCGGGGAGGCCGGCCCGCGACAACCCGCTACCGCGTGCTCGCGTCCGGAACCGGCGTCTCGCTGCTGGAAGTGGAACTCCTCACCGGCAGGACACACCAGATCCGGGTCCACTGCAAGGCGATCGGCCACCCCCTGGTGGGGGATCCAGGTTACGGCGAACACCGCTGGCGCGGCCTGCCGCCGGCCTTTCGGCGTTCCCTTCGGGAGTTTCCACGTCCCGCGCTGCACGCCCGGAAGCTGACGCTCCCTGCCCTCTCCGGCGCACCTCCCACCAGCTACAGCGCGCCCGTGCCACGGGACCTCCGGGAGCTGTGCGCCGCCTGCGATCTGGCGTCGAGCCTGCCCGCCGACGAGGCCTAGGAAGCGCCCGACTCGGCGACCTCGCCCGAAAAACCCCTAAGCCGACGGCGATCCGATCGCCAGCGTGCCGCTCATCTCGATCCTGCCGTTGCAGACTCCGCCTTCGGCGATCGATACCAACGGTGCGGCCAGATCACCCTCAATCGACCCGGAAGGGGTTACCTCGATCTTCTCCGTTGCCCGGACCTTGCCCTTCACCTTACCGGAGACCTGAACCGAGTGTGCCGTGACATCGCCCTGGATCCGGCCGCGGCGACCGAGAACGAACCGCCCCTCGAGTTCAACACACCCAACCAGGGAACCGTCGACCAGAACCTCCGTTTCGCCGGAGATGCTGCCCTCGATGTGGGAGCCGGCCGCAACGTACGTACGGACCGGTGCGGCCGAAGTCGACCTCACCTCACCCGGGGGCGTCAGTGCCGCCTCCGCAGCCGACTCGCCTGGATCCTTCTTGAATAGCGCCATCTACTTCCTTTTCTCCCGGTACCGGACTCGGCAGGACAGGGGCCATCTGGACGGGCGGCTGGAGCGGGCAACGGGACTCGAACCCGCGACATCCAGCTTGGGAAGCTGGCACTCTACCAACTGAGCTATGCCCGCAAGAGCTGCGCCGACCGCCAAGGTAACCCAGCCACTCGCAGACGGTCAAGCTGCCTGGCCAGGACCCATCTGCTGCACGCGATCGGCCTTTAGCTATGATGCTCTGCCGCCCCCTTCCGCGCCTGTGTCGGCCCACTTGATGGCTACAAGCTCCCCGCAACCAGACGAGCCCCTCTACTTCTTCCCGGAGCGGCGCGTGACGGGCGGGGAGCTGGACGTGATGCTCCATGGCGGAAGCAGAGAGGAACGGTGCTACGCCGTCTCCTGCATGCTCCGTTACGCCCAGTGGGAGGACATCTGGGACTACGTTTCGCGAGACGAAGTGCGTGATCTGTTCGAGGATCTGGACCTCCCCGACAGCCTGCGCGCCGCCTGGGCGCGGATGCTGAAGATCGAAACCGTCGCAACCTGAGCGCCGCCGACGCTAGCGGCGGTCACCCATCACCAAGCCTCCCAGACCGCCGAGCACCGAGCCCTCGCCCTTCTTCGCGCCGCCGCCCTGGGCCGCAGCCGCGAAGACCCGGCTCGCGAGGCGGCTGAACGGGAGAGACTGGATCCACACCTTGCCCGGTCCGGTCAGACTGGCGAAGAAGAGTCCCTCGCCCCCGAACAGCGCCGTCTTGATCCCGCTGACCATCTGGATGTCGTAGTCGACCTGGTGCTCGAGCGCCACCAGGCAGCCGGTGTCGAGCCGCAACGTCTCGCCGGCGGCCAGATCCCGTTCGACGACCGTACCGCCGGCATGAACGAAGGCCAGACCGTCTCCCTCCAGCTTCTGCAGGATGAATCCCTCGCCGCCGAACAGCCCGGCGCCCAGCTTGCGCTGGAACGCGATGCCGACCGACACGCCCTTGGCGGCGCACAGGAACGCGTCCTTCTGGCACAGGATCCTGTTGTTGTGGGAGGGCAGATCGAGGGGGATGATGCGGCCCGGGTAGGGCGATGCGAAGGCGACGTTCCGGCGTTCCCCGGCGCTGTTTCCGAACACCGTCATGAACAGGGACTCGCCAGTCAGCACCCGCTTGCCGGCAGACAGCAACTTGTCCATGAAGCCGCCTCCGCCACGCTCGGAACCGTCGCCGAAGATCGTGTTCATCTCGATGCCGGGGTCCATGTACATGAACGACCCGGCCTCCGCGACACACGCCTCGCCGGGATCGAGGGTGATCGCGACGAACTGCATCTCCTCGCCGACGATGACGTAGTCGATCTCGTCCGCGACGCTCCCGGGCGGCCGCGGGATTGAACTCCCGAAGGCGGACGCGAACTGGGGTTCGCTGACCACGGGCGCCCAGTTGCCCAGGCCCTCCCGGTACGCGTGTGCGCTTCGGGGAACGGCGCCGGTACGAATCTTCTCTACGATCTCTTCGGCCAGAAAGGGACCTTCCTGCTTGCCGGAGGTTGCCAGATACCAGATACGGTCGCTCATCGTCTCAACTCCTACGCTCGCTTGAAGGCGGGCCCGTGTACGTTTGCTCTCAGGGGTCCTGACAGCCCGCGGCGAACCTCCGGCCGGCGCCAGGGGCGACGTGCAGGCGGCGCCGTCATGGACCGGGCGCATCGTAGCCCACGATGCGCACCTCGAACACCCACGGCCAGTACTTTCCCGTCAACAGAAAGGTCCCCGTGTCGGGCCGGTAGGCGATGCCGTTCAGGACATCGGCCGCGGCCACCTCCTTCTCGGTCAACAGACCCGACGCGTCGACGACGGCGACCACCGAGCCGGAGGCAAGTTCGATCACGGCAATCTCGTCGCTCCCGTAGAGGTTCGCGTAGAGAAGATTGTCGACCAGTTCGAGCTCGTTCAGGTCGGGGAGCGGCATGCCCTGCCTCGTCACCCGCAGCCGGCGGCGAACCTCGAGAGTACGGGGATCGCGGAGGGTCAGAACCGGTGTGCCGTCGCTCATGATCAGGTCGGAACCGTCGTAGACCAGCCCCCAGCCCTCGCCGTCGTACCGGATTCGGCTCTGCTCCCGCAGTGGGTCGAGCGACCAGACGAGCGCCTCGCCCCGCCGCCAGGTGAGCTGAACGAGCCGCTCGCCGGCATCCGGTACGAGGGTGATGCCCTCTCCGAACAGTCTCCGGTCCAGGTCCACCCGGGCCAGCTCCTCGCCGTCGCTCCAGCGCCACGCGCGCAGGCTGGAGGAGCCGTACGAGCCGGTGCTCTCATACACCACGCCTTCGCGCCACAGCAGTCCCTGCGTGTAGGCCTTGAGGTCGTGTGGACGACGGTCCAGTACTTCGATCCGCCAGGACTCGGGCGGCCGCTCCGGCTGCGCGCCGGTCCCCTCCGTCGCGGAACCGCTCGACTCCGCCGGCGTGCACCCGGCCGCCAGGCAAAGGGAGAGGGCGAGAGCCAGGCAGCAGCCGCGCATCCGGGCCACGCTACCAGCCCTTTTCCGAAGTCCCGCGGCGCTCGCCCCTTGACCGTTCGCCACCGGGTTGCAAGAGTGGCGCCCGTCATGAACGCCTCCTTCGTCCGCAGGATCTCCCTGGTCGCCGTCGGCGCGCTGCTGGCGGCAGCCTGGTTCGCGTTCGCGCAGCCGGGCGCCGACGCGCGGCTGACCAGTCCGCGCGAGACGATGCGCGTCTTCCTCGAGGCGTTCGCGACCGAGGACGGCCGCCCGGATCTCGATGCCGCGGCAGCCTGCCTGGACCTCGGCGATCTTCCCTTCCCCGTCCGCGCCCGGCAGGGCCGGAACCTGGCCAACGAGCTGAAACACGTGATCGACCGGCTCGAGCTCGTGGAGTTCGACGCCATCCCGGTAGACGGCGACCTCGAACGTTGGGTGTTCAGCGACGAACTGTCGTTGCCGATCGTCCTGGCGCCGGACGGCGACGGCCGCTGGCTGTTCAACCGGGCAACGGTCGCCGCAATTGGGGCCCTGTACCAGGAAGTGCGCGAGCGCACCGTGGTCGAGGGCGTCGAGGAAGCGCCCGTCACCGCCACGATGTGGCTTCGGGACCGTATCCCGGAGTCCCTTGTGAGCGGCGGCTTCGTCCTCTACCCGTGGCAGTGGCTGGCCCTGCCGCTCCTGCTCCTGCTCGGCCTCCTGATCGACCGGATCGTCGTCTGGACCGCCTACGGCCTGCTCGCGAAGCCGCTGAGCGGACGCTACGAGAACCTCGACCTGCCCGGAGCGCGCCGCATTCTGCGCCCCACCGGACTGCTGGGTCTGGCCGCGGCGTGGTGGCTGGGAATCCAGTGGCTGGGCTTGGCCCCACAGGTCGACGCCTGGCTCGATACGACCCTCCTCGTGCTCCTGCTGCTGGCTCTGGGCCGAGCCGCCTTCGCCCAGATCGACCTCCTGGGGACGGCGCTGCGGGCCCGCGCCGCCAGGAGCGAAAACCGGTTCCAGGACCAGTTGGTTCCGTTTGTCACGAAGACCCTGAAGCTGGCTGTAGGCATCTTCGGCGCGGTCTTCCTGATCGCCCGGCTGGGCGGAGACGTCACCGCGCTCCTAGCCGGCCTGGGCCTGAGTGGGTTGGCGATAGCGCTCGCGGCACAGGACCTGCTGAAGAACCTCTTCGGCTCCATCACGGTACTCCTCGACCGCCCGTTCCGGGTCGGCGACTGGATCAAGATCGGCGATGTCGAGGGGGTCGTCGAAGAAGTCGGCTTCCGGAGCACCCGCGTCCGCACCTTCTACGCCTCCCTGATCACCCTGCCCAACGCCCGCCTGATCGACGCCTCGGTCGACAACTACGGCGCCAGACGCTTCCGGCGCTGGAGCACCCGCATCCAGATCACCTACGACACGCCGCCAGCCAGCGTCGACGCGTTCTGCGAGGGCATCCGGCAGCTCGTGCGCGACAACGAATCGATGCGGCAGGACGCGTTCGAGATTCACCTGAACGAGTTCGGCCCCCACGCGCTCGAGATCATGCTCTACGTCTTCTTCCTGGCGCCGGACTGGAGTACCGAGCTGCGGCGCCGCCACGATCTGGCCCTGGACATCTTGCGCCTCGCGGATCGTCTCGGCGTCCGGATCGCCTTCCCCACCCAGACGATTCAGTTGGCGCCGTCTCCTCCCGAAGACTCGGAAGCCTGATCGGCGGGCAGGACGATCCGCACCGAGAGCCCCCCCCCGGCCCTCCTAACGGCCGTAATCGTGCCGCCGTGCTCCTCCACGATGCGCCGGGCGATCGGAAGACCGAGGCCCGTACCGCCACTCGAGGTCGAGAAGTAGGGCTCGAAGATGCGTTCCAGGTCGGTGTCCGAGACACCCCGGCCCCGGTCATCCACGGTGACGCCGAGCGCGCCGTCGCCGTCGGTCGGCGCCACGGTGACCCGGACCTCGCCTCCGCTTTCGCTCGCGCGGAGGGCGTTCTCGAGCAGGTTGCGGACCGCACGCTGCACCAGGCGCCGATCGAAGGGAAGCTGCGCCGCCTCCGCGTCCACTTCCGACTCGAAGATCACCTTCACACCGTCCGGCGGCGGGTGGCGATAGCCGTCCACAACCTCACGAACGGCCGCGGCCAGGTCCCCGGGCGCCAGCCGGGCCAGGGGAATCCTGCTGTAGGTCGAAAACTCGCCCGCCGTGTGCGCCAGTTCGTCAACCTGAACCAGGATGTTGTCGGTGCAGCGCTCGAAGATCTCTTCCAACCGCTCCGGGGCATCCCGCCACACCTGCCGCAGGTGCTCGGTCGAGAGGCGGATCGGGGTCAGAGGGTTCTTCACTTCGTGCGCGATGAGCCGCGCCATCTCGGCCCAGGCCTCCAGACGCTGTGCCGCCTCTTCCCGGGCGCGGGTCGAGGCGATCCGGGCCGCCATGCCGTCGATGGCGACGGCAAGCGTCTTCAGCTCCGTCTCCTGCGGCTCGAAGCCGAGTGAGGCCGCTCCGCCGGCGATCCGGCCGGCGCCGTCGATCATTCGCATCAGCGGACGGGTGAATCCGCGCGCGAGCCGAGCGCCGACGGTGACCAGCAACAGCACCAGGGCCGTCGTGATGACCAGGGCCTGCCGCCTCAGGGCGGCGAGTTCGCGGGTGGCCGCCTCCTGTTGCGCCAGCAGCGGCACCGACACGAACAGACCCGATTCGCCCGGACGCTCCTCCCCCAGGGACACGGGCGTGTACAGCTCCAGGTAGGAGGCGCCTCGGCCCGCCGTGTGGATGCGGGCGGCAGTCGGGTGGCCGAGCAGGGCCAACCTGCTGTAGACGTTTCCCGGAATTCGCTTGGGCATCAGGCCGGCGGTGAAGAGGTCCGGCTTGCTCGACGCGTAGACGCTGCCCCGCCAGTACAGATTCACTTCGTGTCCCACGACTTCCGCCAGCCAGGCCAGGAGCTCGTCGTCCAACTGGGCGTCCATCGAGAATCCCGCCTCCAGGCCGAGGAGAAAGTCCGTCAGCACGTACTCGAGCGACACGAGGGCGGTACGGCCGGCCACTTCCTGCTCGGCCTGCATCCGGGCGCCCAGATTGCGGAAGAGCAACCCGTTGAGCAGCGTCAGCGGCACGATCGCGATCAGGGCCAGCACGGCCGTGAGCCGGACCGAGTAACGCCGGACATCGGGCAGCAGGCTCCCACGCAGTTTCGCCGTCGGCAGGCCGATCAGGAGGACGGCGAACGCCACCGCGGTCAGAGCCAGCACCAGCCGCGCGGCGACCGTCGCTATGCGCCACAGGCGCTCGGCCACGGTCTGCTCGGGCAGCAGCGCGACGACCCAGAGGCCTTCGAGGGCGCTGGGGTTGAACCAGGCCAAGGCGGGTCCTGCCGGTGTCTCGACGCGCATGGTCCGGCGCGGATCCACGGCCTCCGAAGGCGCCGGCAACAGCCAGTCCTCCTGCCACGGGGAGACAAGCGGTCGTCCCGCGCCGTCGACATAGGCAATGAGCGCCTTTCCCGGCGGATTCGAGCCGCTCCGACTTCGACCCGGGCCACCGCGGAGCAGGCGCAGTTCGAGTTCGGCGCCAGCTCCCGAGGTGACGCTGCTCCAGACATCGCGTCCCGGAAACGCCGCCGTCCAGTAGCGGACCGCACCCCAGTCCTGTCCAGCGGAGACCACCGTGACCTCACCCGACGCGCTGCGCTGCTGCTGCCAGACCGGCAGGTCTCCACGCGGCCAGCGCGCGCTGCCGCCCGCGAGGTCGCCGGTCGCCGCGTCCACCGGCAAGCCGTAGGAGAACGTTGAAATCTCGTCCTCCCGGATCACGGCGAGAGCCGAGAACGTCTCGGAAGCGGCCAGGGGCGACCTGCGCCAAAGCTCCAGGGCCAGATCCTGGTGATCGTCGAGCTCGTTCGGATCGCCCAGCGCCAGGTCCCTCAGATCGCTCGCTGTCACAAAGGAACTCGTTCTCCCCGCCAGTGCGGCGACTTCCCCGGGACTCGGAGCATCGAGACCGCCACGTACACCCTCGGCCAGCAACGCACGCAGCGCGGGCGTGTGTGTGGCTTCGGCAAGCAGGCCGACTCCGACAGCCGCCGCGGTCGCGGTCAGCAGAACGTGCATCCAGTCACGACCGTCCGGCCAACCGGCGGCCCAGAGCGCGCTCCCGGCGAGCAGAACCCAACCCGTCAGCAGGACCACCCAGTGTCCGATCGGACCCCCGAATGAACCTCCCAGATCCGCCGGCGCCCCCGCCGCGTCGGCCGCCCAGATCTGCCACCGATAGAGGCCGTAGCCCACCGCCGAGCAGACCCCGGTCAGGCCGAGCGCCGCCGCCGCAGGCCGCGGCCTCTTCGGTCTCCTGTTGCTCCAGCGGCGGAAGCCCCAGACCAGCCACAAGCCGACACCGAGAGTAAGCGCCGCCTGGGCGAGCGAGCCGGCGGCTCTTGGTTTCCGCTCGGAGGCAGGCTCGAATCGCAGACGCAACCAGGGCCCCGGAACGCCGTCCGGCGGTGCGAGTTCGCGAATGCCGTTCGCCTCCAGGGCCGGCGTCAGAGGTTCCGCGGAGTGGTCCCGCACCGACCACCTGACGCCGTAGCGGCGCAGTCCGAACGGTGTCTGGACCGGCAATGCGTCGGTCGGAAAACTGTTGCCGACGACCAATCGCCAGCCGCCCTCACCCGTGCTCATGTCGACAGCCGCGTACAGCGAAACTGCCGTGAAGCCGGCGGTCTGGTTGATGCCTCCGGGCAGGAGGCGATCGAGGGGAAGATCGTGCCTCAGCCCTGAGCCGCCCCAGGCCTGCGCCAGGCCGTCGGGATCGACCAGGACCAGGGTGCGGCCGCCCGCGCGGCTGGCCCGATCCAACTCCTCGAACACACTCTGTCTGGCCCGCGCCGAGTCGAGCGGGACCGTCCCGGTCCGGCGGACGCCCTCCGCCGCGCGTTCGGCGTCCGCCAGCAGATCGAGCAGCAGTTCCTGGTAGGCCGTCTCCATCGCGGCGAGCTGCCCCCGAGTCGGAAGCGGCGGCTCGTCGCTCCGCGGCCATCGCTCGACCGCCAACAGGATCGCGGCCAGCGTGAACAGGCCGAAGATGATGCGAAGCTCAGCAGTCCCCCCGCCGCGCTCGTCCGCGGAGGCCGCCATGGTTTCCGCGGAGGCCAACATTGGTCAGTCGCTGCCGAACCCGCTGTGAACCCGACGCATGCTGTATGCCCCACGCATGAAGGGGGATTCTACGCCTCTGCCGCCCGCACCGACCGGAGAATCCGGGCCGCGATCTGATCGGCCTCACCGGTCGAAGTATCGATCATCTCGTAGCTTGCATCGTGCCGCAGCGGCGAGGCGCTGCGCCGGGTGTCGCGCTCGTCCCGGGCCCGAATCTCCAGCCTGAGCCGCTCGCGGTCGCCGGCATCCTGGCCGGCAAGTTGGCGCAGACGTCGTTCTGTCCGGACTTCGAGCGGCGCGTCGAGAAAGAACTTGTGCCTGGTCTGCGGAAACACGACCGTGCCGATGTCGCGGCCCTCGACCACCGCGCCCTCCCCAGCAGCGAACTCCCGCTGCCTTGCGACCAGCCAGGAACGCACCTGGGGATGAACCGCGACCCGCGAGGTCGCCGCGTCGACCCGTGGAGTGCGAAGCCGAGGCCCCGGAGCGAAGCCGTCGATGACCACCTCTGCCTCGGCTGCCCGGATGCTCAGCTCGAACCCGACCCTCCCGATCAACTCCACCACCGCCGACTCCTCGGCCGGGTCAAGACCGTCCTCCAGCGCTTTCCACGCGACCGCTCGGTACATGGCCCCCGTGTCGAGATAGGGAACGCCGAGTTCCGCCGCGACCCTCCGGGCCACGGTGCTCTTGCCGACGCCGGCCGGGCCGTCGATGGCGACGATCGTCACCGGCGCCGTGGTCCCCGTCGGTGGCCGCCGCTGGAACGCTTCCCCGAGACGCTCCCCGAACCGGCCCGCAGGGTCGCCACTTCTGCGGGCGAGAGCTCGCGCCAGCTCCCGGGCCGGAGCCCGGCATCCTCGAGACGGCCGATCGCCACCCGGCGCAGTCGTTGCACCGGGTGTCCGACGCGGAAGAACATCTCCCGGATCTGCCGGGTCCTCCCTTCACGCAGTTCCATCTCCCACCAACTCGACGACCGTGCGGTCCTGCCTCCCCGTCGTCTTCGCACCTGGCGCGGCCTCACCGGCGCCGTTCTGCGGCCGGCGATGAACATGCCTCGTCCGAGTCGCTCGATCGCCTCCTTGCCGGGAAAACCCCGGACCTTGACCAGATACCGCTTGGAGCATCCGAAGCGGGGATGGGTCAGGCGGTTGGCGAGCTCGCCGTCGTCGGTGAACAGGAGCAGACCTTCGGTCCGGTAGTCGAGCCGCCCGACGGGCTTGAGCCGTCCGCGCCACATCTCGGGGAGGAGGTCCATGACCGTAGCGCGCCCTTCCGGGTCGCTGCGGGTCGTGACGTGGCCGGCCGGCTTGTTCAGCAGGACGTAGAGCGCCGCGGCAGTCTGCGCGATGGCCTCGCCGTCGACCCGCACCGTCTCCGTTCCCCTTCCCCGCTGCTCTACCCGGTCGCCGAGCACCGCGACCCGATCGCCGATCGTGACCCGCCCGGCCCGAATCAGATCCTCCGCAGCCCGGCGCGATGCGACGCCGGCGCGAGACAGGATCTTCTGTAGCCGCTCTCCCCTCGGCGCCTCAGCCATCGATCGGTTCCGCCGGCGCAAGGGCGATCGGAGTCTGGGACGGCTCTTCCTCGGCCGCGGCCAGGAAGGTCTCTTCGAACTCCTCCAGCGGCGGTAGCTCGGAGAGCGAGCGCAAGCCGAAGTGCAGCAGAAAGTCGCGCGTCGTTGCGTAGAGGAAGGGACTCCCGACGACTTCCTTGCGACCGGAGATCCGGATCAGCCGGCGCTCGAGGAGCGTCTTCAACACGCCCGAGGAGTTCCTGCCCCGCAGCTCCTGGATCTCCGGGCTCGTGACCGGCTGGCGGTAGGCAACGATCGCCAGCGTCTCCACCGCGGCCATGGACAGTCTGCTCCGGCCGGCCACCTCGAAGAACTTGCGGAGGTAGGGGTGAAGGTCGGAGCGGGTCACCAGACGGTAGCCGCCGCCCGCCCGGTCCAGGACGACGCCGCGGTTCGGCGACCCGCCCGTACCGTCGACCCGGTAGCGGTCGAGAACCGCCTCCAGTGCCTCAGCCGCGCGTTGCCGATCCTGTTCGGGGAACACTTCGAGAAGCTTCTCCTCCGGTTGAGGATCGGGGCTGGCAAAGAGCAGCGCCTCGAACACCGCCTCCATCTCGGCCGTGTCGGTCATCCGGTGAGATCCTCCAGCAGAACCGGATCCAGCGCTCGCGTGGTGCGGAACAGGAAGACGGCGCCGGCGTCGGACGCGTGGAGCCGGACGAGGTTGAGCCGGGCCATCTCCAGCACGGCCAGGAAACACGCGATCGCTTCAGCCCGGTTCGACAGAGCGAACAGGTCATCCTTCAGGTCGAGCGACCGCCCACCCTCGAAGCGGCTCAGGAGCCGCTCGATCTGGCCCCGGACGCTGAAGATCTCACCCTGGTAGATCAGCGGACTGGGGTGCTCCTCGTCGTAGCGCTTCAACACACCGCGCAGCACCTGGAGCAGGTCGAAGAGCGACAGATCACCCATGTCGAACTCGTCGTCCTCACCGGGCCCCACGGTTTCCGCGGCGCCGCGGGTCCAGAGCCCATGGCGCAGGTCGTCGACTTCGGCCAGGGTCTGTGCAGCCTCCTTGAGCCGCTGATACTCCAGCAACCGTTCGATGAGTTCCCGGCGCGGATCTTCCGGCGCCTCGCCGGGCCCGGGTTCGGGTTGCGGCAGCAACACTCTGGCCTTGAGCTGAATCAGGAGCGCCGCTTCGTAGATGTACTCGGCGGCGATGTCGAGATCGAGTTCGTCCATCAGGCCAAGGTACTCATGGAACTGATCGCAGATCAGGGCAACCGGGATGTCCGTGATCTCGATCTCGCTGATTCGCACCAGGTGCAGCAACAGATCGAGGGGACCCTCGAACTCCGGTAACTCGACCCGCCAGGAGGCCGGCAGCAAGACGGTTGCCGCCCGGGCGCTGGCGGGTCCTGTACTCATCTGCCCGGATTCTTCCACACCGGCGGCGGCGATCCACCCACTCGCTCCAGTGCCTCCAACCACTGTTGCGCGGCGTGCCGCGGCCGGTAGCCCTGGTGCAGGCGACGCCGTCCCGCCTCGCCCCGCCGACGCGATTCAGCGGGGTCGGACGTTGCCGCGATCAACGCGTCGGCGAGAGCGCTCGAACGTTCCGGCGGCGCCAGCCAGCCGGTTTCCCCATCCACGACGACCTCCGGAATGCCGCTGACGGCCGAGGCGATAACGGGGATCCCGTCGCCCATCGCCTCGAGGACCACCAGCGGCATGCCTTCGTAGGTGGAGGGAACCACGAGGGCCGTCGCCCGCTGCCGCAACCGGGCGACTTCCGACCGCGAGCAGCGGCCCGCGAAGCGCACGCTCGTTCCCAGCCGAAGGCTGCGCGCCAGAGCGGACAGCGACGCACGCCGCTCCCCGTCGCCCGCGATGACCAGCCGCGCCCGATGCCCCCGTTCACGGGTCGCGGCCACAGCATGAAGCAGTATCTCGAACCCCTTGCGGATCCGCATCCGGCCGACCGCGAGCACGAACGGCGCCTGCCCGGCAACCTCGTCACCCCGGCTCTTCCCTGTGTCGCGGTCGTCCGGGTGGTCCAGGGGCGCTCCCGTGACGTTCGGGACCACCTGAACGCCGGTGACCCCGTAGTCGAGCTCGATTTCCCTCGCAGTGACCCGGCTCGGGGCGAGACGCAGGTCGGCGCACCGGGCCGTGATCCGGCCCAGCGCGATGTGCAGAGGTGTGCGCAGCGAGCGGAAGACACGCTCGCTCATCGCGGGACGGGCAACCACCGCGGCGCCACGGTCGCCGTCGACCAGTGGACGGACCGCCTGGCGCTCGCGGACATAGCTCACCTGCTGGAGGGCTGCGAGCAGGGGCCGGTCCGCGCCGCCCCGTCGGGCAAGGTCCCGGATCACGAGACCGCCGTCGCTCTCGTGGACCTGGACCACGTCCGGCCGCCACTCGCTGACCCGTCGCGCGACGGCCCGCCGGGCGTACCAGGGAAACGAGGTCTTCGAGACCTTCGGACCACACCGGTCGCGACCCAGGACATCCACGTCGCAGCCGACCTGCCGCAGGCCCCAGGCGAGCTGCAGCACCTGCTCGCCGGCGCCGGAGAGATCCCGCGGCGGCAGGACATTGGCGACCAGGAGAACCTTCACGGTTCGGCGGTCCCTTGCGCCGGGGCGCCGAGCGCGGGAATCCGGCGCTCCAAATGCCGCCGCAGCAGCTCGTTCGCGGGCTCAGCCAGCCGGTCGAGGAGCCTCGCGGCGTCTGCACGCGCCGCCACCAACCACTTCCAGTCCCGGGCCGGATCGCCGAAGCGGAACTGCGGCAGACCGGCCTGACGCGTCCCGAGCACCTCACCGGGCCCACGCTGACGGAGATCCTCCTCCGCGATCAAGAAACCATCGTTCGATGCCTCGAACACAGCCAACCGCCGCTGTGCCTCGGCCGATGACCCGCCGCAGACCGCGACGCAGATCGACTCCCCGAGCGCCTGGTCCGTACCGCGGCCGATGCGGCCGCGGAGCTGGTGCAATTGGGCCAGTCCGAACCGCTCCGCGCCGAGGATCACCATCGCGGTCGCCTCCGGCACGTCGACGCCGACCTCGATCACGGTCGTCGCCAGCAGCACCTGGATCGAGCCATCCGAGAAGCGACTCATCGTCGCGTCGCGCTCTTCGCGCCCCAGACGACCGTGGACGACGTCACAAGACGCTCCGAGCGCCTCGGCCCACCAGGCGCCGGACTCCTCGAGAGAAGGCAACGCGGCAAAGCCCCCCTCGCCGGGATCGATCAGGGGAAAGACGATGTATGCCCGGCCGCCGCGCCGCAGCCGCTGCCGGACGAGGGCCACCGCCTCATCCCGCCGGTCCGCAGTCATCACCCGGGTCTCGATCGGACTGCGGCCCGGCGGCATTTCATCGAGTATCGACACGTCGAGGTCACCGTACACGGTCAGCGCCAGCGATCTCGGAATCGGCGTCGCCGTCATGACCAGGAGGTCGGGGCGCAGGCCCTTCTCGGCCAGCGACTGACGCTGAGCGACGCCGAAACGATGCTGCTCGTCGATCACGGCGAGTCCCAGGCGCGCGAAACGCGTCCGCTCCTGAATCAACGCGTGAGTGCCGACGGTGAGGGCGACCCGGCCGTCGGCGATCCTGTCTTCCACTGTTCCGAAGCCGTTGCCGGCGATTCGCTGGCTGGAAGTCAGGAGGGCCAGCGTCAGGTGTGATCCCAGCAACCGCTCCAGGGAAGCGAAGTGCTGCTCGGCGAGCAGCTCCGTGGGCGCCATCAGCGCCGACTGGAGACCGCTCCGAGCCGCGACCAGGCAGGCCAGGGCGGCGATGACCGTCTTGCCGCTGCCGACATCGCCCTGCACCAGGCGGAGCATCGGCCTCCGCCTCGACAGATCGGCGACGATCTCTTGCAGCACCCGTTCCTGGGCCCCGGTCAACTGGAACGGCAGCAGGTCCCGCGCCGCGCTCCAAACCGCATCACAGGTACGGTACCGGTGCGGCTTCCCCTGCCGGCTGCGCTGCCTGCGAACAGCGGCGAGCTGCAACTGCTGGAGCAGAAACTCCCCGTAGGCGAGGCGGGCATGGGCCGGACTGCGCCTCTCGTTCAGTTCTTCGACCGAAGCCAGAGGCGTTGGCCGATGAACCTCGGCCAGGGCTTCCGCCAGGCTGGGCAGCCCGTGCCGTGCCAGCTCCTCGCCGGGCAACCACTCGTCGATCCAGTTGGGGCCCCGGGCCTCTGCCAGACCGCCCACGACCCCGGCCACCAAGCGCTCCACCCGCGAGGGCGGCACGTCGCCGATGCGGCCGTACACCGGCCGTACGCCACCGCCGAAGGCGGGCGCCTCCCCCACCCGTTCGACGGTCGGATTCGCCAGTTCCCAGGCGCCGCCCCGACCCCGGCGTCTGGGCACGCCATGGAGGAGGTACGACGCTCCCTCTTCCAACTGATTCAGCAGATAGGGCCGGTTGAACCAGACCACGCCGGCCCGGTTCTCGCCGTCGTCCGCAATCGCCTCCACGCGCGAGAACCGGCGGCGGGCGAACACCCGCCGGATCTTCTCCAGGCGCACCACCACGGTCAGCGCACCCGGCGCGCCGTCGGGCGGACCGTCGTCGCCCGGGCCGGGCAGGCGCCCGAGCGTGCGCCGGTCCTCGTAGCGGATGGGAAGGTGCGCCAGCATGTCCGCTATCCGCCGGCAACCGGCGGCGGCCAGCTTGCGGCCCAACACGGGGCCCACACCGCGCGCACTGGTGATGGGGTCGCGCGCTTCCATCGTTGCGCGGGATGCCATGCGCCCCAGCTAGCCGATCACCTCGAGCGTGCCCGCCGCCGGATCGAGCCGGACCTGGGCGCCCAATGGCAGCGTGTGATTGGGGGCCTCGTGGCCCGCCGCTAAACCGACCAGGAGCGGTACTCCGAGTGCCCCCGCAAGTCGATCAGGCTGTCGCGCGCGTCGCAGTTGGTGAAGTGACCGGCGACCACCGCCCGCACGCCGGCCATGCGGCGGGACGTTCGGAGCTGGGTCAACAGGCGGTCGATGCGGTACTCGGGCTCGTCGATGTCCTCGAGCACGAGGATGGAATCGCGGAAGCCGGGCAGGAAACCCGTCCCGACGGTCGCCGCCAGCATGGTCAGGCAGCCTCCGAGCAACCGCCCACAGGTCGCCTCGGGTCGGCCGGCCGACACGCCGGGGACAACCGGCGCCAACTGCCACGGTGTACCCCGCTTCCCGGCCAGCGCGTCGAGAAAGGACGTTTGTTCGTCCGGCCGGAGCCCACGCGCGAAGTCGACCACCATCGGGCCGTGGTACGCCACCGTCCGGACGCGGGAGACGAGGGCCAGAAGCAGGGGCGTCAGGTCGGAGTAGCCCACGTACGGCCGTGGCCGGGAGGCAAGCAGCGGCCAGTCGATCCTCTCCAGCAGCCTGAGAACGCCGTGGCCGCCGCGGGCGAAGACGATTCCCGCTACCCTGTCGTCCGCCGCCAGTTCGTGAAACGCCGCCAGGCGCTGACGGTCCGAGCCCGCAAACAGCGCCCGGCCTTGGTGCACCGCCCCGGCCCTGAGGTTGGACGCCAGCACCACCTCGAAACCGAGGTCTTCGAGCGCCGCTACGCCCGTAGACAGACGTCCACCGTCGATCGGGCCCGAGAGCGCGGCGATGCCGATCCGGTCGCCGGGCCGAACCGCCGGCGGACATCTCAAGCTGTCACGAAACCGAGGCGCGGCGCGACCTGGGATGGGCGCCGGGGTACGACTTCGAGAGCGGTTGGCGTAGGTCAAGTGCCGGAGGACCTCGTAAGCCGGATTCTGTTCGTCCCATCACCATCAGGCGAGGGAGGCGGCCATTCATCTCTGCGACCTACCCGGAGGGCGTCCCGGTCTGCGAACAGCCCGGGATCGGGACGGACAGCCCGATCCGCACTCCCTATTTGGTCTTGCTCCACATGGGGTTTGCCATCGCCTCGCACCGTTGCCGGCCGAGCGGTGCGCTCTTACCGCACCGTTTCACCCTTGCCGGCCCGCCGGCACCCGAAACCCGGATCGGACTCCGGAACCGTTGGGCCGGCGGTCTGCTCTCTGTTGCACTTTCCGTCGCGTCGCCACGCCTTGCCGTTAGCAAGCATGCCGTCCGTTGGAGTCCGGACTTTCCTCCCCCGGCGGACGCACCGCCGGGAGCGACCGCATCCGGTCCTCCGGCAGGACGGAGGCTAGCAGTTCTCCGCGCGCGCTCAACCAGACCGCTCGCGCTGGACCGAGGCGTAGACCGAACGGGCGAGCTTCGCCCCCAGGACTTCCTGGAGCTGCTCCTCCGACGCCTGCGTCACCCCGGCGTAGCTGCCGAAGCGCCGCACCAGCATTTTGCGCCGCTGCGGGCCGATGCCCCGCAGGTCGTCGAACCGGCTGTGCAGAGTCCGCCTGGAGCGGCGGCGGCGGTGGCGCGACACCGCGAACCGGTGCGCCTCGTCCCGCACCTGCTGGAGGACGCGCAGGCCGGAGTGATTCCGCTTCAATCGCAGCGGCGCCGGCCGCGCAGGGACGTAGATCTCCTCCTCCCGTTTTGCCAGACCAACCACCGGCGTCTCGTCGACGCCGAGTTCCGCCAGCGCCTCGAGCGCCGCGTTCAACTGGCCGCGGCCGCCGTCGATCAGGATCAGGTCCGGCATCTCGCCGACCTCCTCCAGCCTGCGCCGGTAGCGTCGTTCCACCGCCTGGCGGATCGATGCGAAGTCGTCGGCCTGTTCCAGACCGCGGATGTTGAAGCTGCGGTACTGGTTCTTGACCATCCGGCCGTCGCTCCAGACCACCAGGGAGGCGACGGTCTGGCTGCCGCCGAAGGTCGAGATGTCGAAGCCCTCGATCCGCCGCGGAGGATCTTCGAGGTCGAGTGCGTGCCGCAGCGCCTCGCCGGCCTCGCCGGCGGCGCCGGCGCCCCGGAACCGCCGGCGGAAGGCCACCTGTGCGTTCCGGTTGGCGAGCGCTACCCGATGCGCCTTCGGTCCGCGCGAAGGCATGCGGAGGTAGACCTTCGACTCGCGGCGCGCGCTCAGCCACTCGACCAGCGCCTCCTCGCCTTCGATCGGCGCCGGCAGGTGGATCTCCTTGGGAATCAGGGTGGTCCGGTCGTAGAGCTGCGGCAGCAGCTCCGACAGCAGGCGTTCGGCGGTGATCTTCGAAACGCCCTCCCAGAACAGCTCGTGGCGATCGAGCACCTGGCCGCCGCGCATGACCAGGACGACGGCGGCCGCGTTGTCGCCGCTGATGTGGACGCCGAAGATGTCGACGTCCTCGCCGCGGTCCGAACTCAGCTTCCGGCGCTGGCTGATGGAGGCAATCTCCTGCATCGTGTCGCGAAGACGGGCCGCGGTCTCGAACTCCAGATCGGCCGCGTGAGTCCGCATCCGGCCGCGCAGGTCCCGCAGCAACTCGTCGTTCCTGCCGGCGAGAAAGAGACGCGCCTTCTCCACCGCCTCGGCATAAGCCTCGTCGGTGGTCAGTCCGTCGACGCAGGGCCCCAGGCAGCGCTTCATGTCGTAGTAGAGGCAGGGCCGCGGCAGGCTGCCGTCGATCTCGATCCGGCACACCCGGATGCCGAACAGCTTCTGCGTCAGCTTGATCGCCTTGCGCGCCAGTCCGGCGGGCAGGTACGGACCGTAGTACTCCGCGCCGTCGCGGCGAATGCGCCGGGTGAAGGCGAGACGCGGGTGGCCGTCGGCAAGGGTGAGCTTGAGGTACGGGTACGTCTTGTCGTCCCGCAGCCGGATGTTGAATCGCGGCTGCCGGCGCTTGATCCAGTTGTTCTCAAGCAGCAGGGCCTCGGCTTCCGAGTCCGTGACGACGAACTCGAGATCGGCCGCGTCCTGGAGCATCAGGGCGATGCGCGGATCTTCCGCCGGCCGGCGGTAGGTCGCACCCCGCTTGCGCAACGAGTTCGCCTTGCCGACGTAGAGCGCCTCGCCGGCCTCCGACTTGAAGATGTAGATCCCCGGCTGATCCGGAAGTTCGGCGAGTCTGCGGCGCAGGCCCGGGTGGTTCACCCCATCACCTTCCCATCACCTTCAGACTGCGGAGTTCCTTGAGCCGGTCGCGCAATACCGCCGCCTGCTCGAACTCCAACCGCCGTGACGCCTGCTTCATCGCCTTCTCCAGGCGCGCGATGCGGCGTTCGAGGGGCATTTCGGGCGCGTCCTCGCGGAGCAGATCCTCCACCGCCTCTTCGGCCGCCGCGCCGGCCTTGTGCAGGTAGTCGAGGTTGCTCATCCGCACCAGCGGGCTGTCGACCTCCTTCAGGATGGACGCCGGCTCGATCCCGTGCTCCCGGTTGTAGCTGCCCTGGACCTCGCGCCGCCGCCACGTCTCCGCCAACGACCGTTCGATCGAGCCGGTGCGCTGGTCGGCATAGAAGATGACCTTGCCGTTCAGGTTCCTGGCCGCCCGGCCCGCGGTCTGGATGAGGGACACCTCGCTGCGCAGGAAGCCCTCCTTGTCCGCGTCCAGAATCGCGACCAGGGACACCTCGGGCAGATCCAGGCCCTCCCGCAGCAGGTTGATGCCGACCAGGATGTCGAAATCCCCGCGCCGCAGGCCAGCGGTGATCTCGATTCGCTCCAGGGTGACGATGTCGCTGTGCAGGTACTGGACCCTTAGCCCGAGCTCTGAGAGGTACTGGGTGAGCTCCTCCGCCATTCTCTTGGTCAGAGTGGTCACCAGGACACGCTCGCCGCGATCGATCACGGTGCGGGCCTCGGCGACCAGGTCGTCGATCTGGTTGGCGGCCGGACGGACATCGATCGGGGGATCGAGCAGGCCCGTCGGACGAATGACCTGCTCCACCACGACGCCCCCGGTCCGCTCCAGTTCGAACGGGCCGGGAGTGGCGGAGACGTAGATCCGCTGACCGCAGCGTTCCTCGAACTCGTCGAAACGCAGCGGCCGGTTGTCCAGCGCGCTCGGCAGGCGGAAGCCGAACTCTACGAGGGTCTCCTTCCGCGCCCGGTCGCCACGGTACATCCCGCCCACCTGGGGAATCGTCTGATGGCTCTCGTCCACCACCAGCAGGAAGTCCTCCGGCAGGTAGTCCAGGAAGGTCGGCGGGGCCTCGCCCGGCGCCCGCCCGGAGAGGTGGCGCGAGTAGTTCTCGATCCCGGCGCAGGAGCCGAGTTCCCGCAGCATCTCCAGGTCGTAGCGAGTGCGCTGCTCCAAACGCTGCATCTCGAGCAACCGGTTCTCCCGCTCGAGCACCGCCAGGTGTTCGCCCAGTTCCTCCTGGATGGAGGAGATCGCTCGCCGCATCCGCTCTTCCGGCGTCACGTACTGATTGCGCGGAAAGACCGGCATCCGGTCGACCTCCTCGAGTACCCGGCCGCTGATCACGTCGAAGCGGCAGATGCGGTCGACTTCGTCGCCGAAGTACTCCACCCGGATGCCGCGATCGTCGTAGGCGGGGAGGATCTCCAGCACGTCGCCGCGCACGCGGAAGCTGCCATGAAAGAGGTCGAGCCGGGTGCGTTCGTACTGCATCTCGACCAGCTTCCGCAGTGCGCGTTCCATCGGCAGCTCCTTCCCCCGCTCGAAGAACTGAAGCATGGAGAAGAACACCTCCGGCGCTCCCAGGCCGTAGATGCAGGAGACCGAAGCCACGATCAGCACGTCGCGGCGCTCGAACGGCGAGATCGTGGCGCGCAGGCGCAAGCGGTCGATCTCGTCGTTGATGCTGGTTTCCTTCTCGATATAGGTATCGGACTGCGGGACGTAGGCCTCCGGCTGGTAGTAGTCGTAATAGGAGACGAAATACTCGACCGCGTTGTTGGGAAAGAACCGCTTGAACTCCTGGTAGAGCTGCGCGGCCAGGGTCTTGTTGTGCGACAGCACGAGGGTCGGCCGGTTCACCGCCTCGACGACCTTCGCCACGGTGTAGGTCTTGCCGGAGCCGGTCACCCCGAGCAGCACCTGCTCGCCAACGCCTGCTTGGAGGCCCGCCACCAACTCCGCAATCGCCACGGGCTGATCGCCCGTCGGCTTGAACGGCGAGATGAGCTCGAAGCGTCCTCGTCGTGACCGGCGCCAGCGATCCGTCGGACCGGCCTCCGTGCCTGACGCCGGAGCTTTGGGCCCGTTCGTCGGCCCGATGTCAGGGCTCCGGTGCAAGTCAGACCTCCGGGCTGGCGCCGGAGGCCGCAATCCGCTCGAGACGCTCGGTCAGGCGGCGCAGATCGTCGCGGTCGAGGAGTCCCCGCTCTGCCCGCCGCAGTGCGTCGGTGAGCGCCATCTGCAGCCGGCGGTTGTCGGCCGGCGTCGCCGGACGGGTGCGGTAGCGCTCGAGCACGGAATCAAAGGCCCGGTCGAGACGGTTGCGCTCTTCAGACGTGATGTCCTCAGGCAGTTCCTCCATGATCCGGTCGCGACCGAAGTCCAATACGAACTCGAGCAGTTCGTCGGCCTGGGTCAGGGCCACCACCAGCCCGACCACCACGAGGACCACGAGCAGTCCGCATCCGGCCAAGCCCGCGATCAGACAGCCACGCCGCGTCCGGTTCGGATCCCGCGGCCGCGCGGACGACGGCTCGGGGAAGGGTTCCGGCAATGGCGGCAGACCGCGCGGCTCCTCGGCTTCGGGCGTCATGAGTCGGGCCGTATGATACGCGCGTGATGGAGGCGCCGCGGAACGCCCTGCAACCAGTGCTTACCTGGAGCTTGCGGCACTGGCGGTGGCTTACGCCGATCGTCGCGACACCGGTCGCGGGGGTCCTGCTGGGAATCGGCGTCGCGGCGGCGATCGATCTGCCGCAGGTGGAGACCGTCGCCGAGTTGACTCCGAGTCAGATCACCCGGCTCCTGGATCGCCGGGACGAGGTCTTCCGTAGTTATTCCGTCGAGAAGCGGATCATGCTCGCGGAAGGCGAGGTGCCGGAGATCTTCGAGCGTGTGCTGCTCACCGCGGAGGACCGGAACTTCTACTCCCACGGTGGCTTCGACATCATCGGCGTGGCGCGCGCCACGCTACAGAACTGGCGGCGGGGCGAGAGGTTCTCGGGCGCCTCGACAATCACCATGCAAGTTGCGCGAACGCTCTATCTCGACCGCGCCAAGGTCTGGCGCCGGAAGATCCGGGAGACGCTGTTCGCGGTCGAGCTCGAGAAACGCCTGAGCAAGCAGCAGATCCTGACCTACTACTGCAACCTGACCTACTTCGGCCACGGCAACTACGGGCTCGAAGCCGCCTCCCGCTACTACTTCGGCAAGCCGGCGGCCGAGCTGGACCACGTCGAATCCGCCACCCTGGTGGCGGTCCTGCCGGGCCCGAGCGTGTGGACGCCGTATCTGCGCCCCGAGGTCGTGCGCACCCGCCGCAACGCGATCCTGCGGGTCGTGGCAGAGCGAGGCGTGATCACGAGGCAGCAGGCCGAGGAGGCGGCAACGCAGCCGCTGAACGTCGTCAAGCAGCGCGAAACGAAGCCGGTGGCGCCCTACTTCGCCGAACGGGTTCGCGTCGACCTCTACCGTACTTACGGCCAGAAGGGCCTTTACGAACGGGGCCTGCAGGTCAGGACGACCCTGGACCCCCGGATGCAGAACGCCGCGGAGCAGGCGCTACGGCAGGGTCTGGTTCGAATCGACCGGCTGCGGGGCTACCGTGGGCCCGCGTCACGAATCGACCAGGACGATCTCGAGGCGGACGATCTTGCCGAGACGGTAGGGGGTCTTCTCGCCGGCTGGGTCGGATTCGAACCGGAGGCCGGCGCGTGGGCGCCCGGCCTCGTCCTCCGGCGCGGACGGCGCGAGGCGGAAATCCGTATCGGCGAGCACCGCTTCGTGCTCCATCCCGAGGGGTACGCGTGGACCCGGCGCGACGCGCCGCCCCTGGAGCGGGGCGACATCGCCTGGTTCGAACTCCGTCCCGCCGGAGAGGCCGAGACGGACGGCGGAACCGATCCGGAGCAGCCCTTCGCGCTCGAGCTCGTCCAGGCGCCGATCGTCGAGGGCGCGGTGCTGCTGCTCGAGTCGTCGACGGGCGCGGTGCGCGCGATGGTCGGCGGCTGGGACTACGAGCGAAGCGAGTTCAACCGCGCTGTCCAGGCCCGGCGCCAGGTCGGTTCGCTCTTCAAGCCGCTCGTCTTCGGCGCCGCGTTCGAACACGGCTTCACCCCCGCCGACACTCTCTTCGATGCGCCGGCGGTGTTCGTGGGCGTCGACAACCTGCCGAACTACAGCCCCCGCAACTACTACCGCAAGTACCTCGGCATCCTGACCCTGCGCAAGGCGCTCGAGAAGTCGATCAACGTCACCTCGGTCAAGCTCCAGGACATTGTCGGCCCCGACCGGGTGGTCGACTTCGCCTACCGGACCGGCATCCGTTCGCCGCTGCCGCCGTATCCGAGCCTGGCCCTGGGCGCCGCCGACCTGAGCGTGCTCGAGGTGGCCACAGCGTACGCCACGATCGCCAACCTGGGGGTCCACGTCGAGCCGTACATGATCGAGAGCGTCGCGACCCGGGACGGCCGCGAGCTCGAGGCCCACGTGCCCCGGGCGTCGACCGTGCTGACCCCGGAAGTCGCGTACCTGCTGACCCATGTGCTCTCCGGCGTGGTCCAGCGCGGAACCGCCCAGTCGGCGAAGAGCCTCGGACTTGCCGCCGTGGCCGGCAAGACCGGCACCACGGACGGCTTCACCGACGCGTGGTTCGCCGGCTACACCCCCAGGTACACGCTCGTGGCCTGGGTCGGCTACGACCAACAGCAGCGCATCGGCCGCAACATGACCGGCGCCGCGGCTGCCCTGCCGATCTGGAACGAGGTCCTGCGCCAGGGAATCGAGGACGGCTGGATCGATCCACGGGAGACCTTCACCCGGCCCAACCAGGTCCGCCTGGAGCGGATCGAGTACAACTCCGGCCTGCGCCCGGCGCGTCGGCCCGTCGGACAGTACCTGATCGACGAAGCGTTCATCGCCGGCACCGAGCCGGTGCTTTCCTTCGACCCCGACACGCGACCCATCTACGACCTTCCCTGGTACCAGCAGCGGGCACTGTACGGCGAGCCGAAGGCCGGCGAGAACATGCCGGAGGACGTCACCGACTGGTCCCTGGTCCGGGACACCTGGAAGGAAGACGAGGAAGAAGAGTCCTGACTTGCGGCAGAACCGAGAGGCGCTTTCCGAGTCGGGCGGCCCAAAGTCACGGAACATCCGACGGCGCACCGGCCTTGGCCGTGGTGTCCTCGCGATCGCCGGCCTGAGCAGCCTCGCATTCGCTCAGCCGACCTACGACGTGCTGCGGCGCGCACCCGAGTTCTTTGCTATTCGAGAACTCTCGATGAGCCACGTCGTGGCACTGATAGTCCTTTTCGCGGCCGGTCCGACTCTGGCCCTATCGGCGCCGGCCATGTCGGCGTGGCTGCTCCGTCCGACCTTGATTCGGCCGGCGATCGCGACGCCAGCCGGGCTTCTCGCAGGCGTGATCGGCCTGCAAGCAGCACGCGGCCTGCCACCGCTTGGCGCCGCAGTTCTTGCAACGGTCGTGTCTGCCGGGGCCATCTTCGCTTACCTCCATTCGCGGGCCGCCCGCTCCTTCGCCCTGCTGCTGTCGGCGGCCGTCATCGTGCTCCCCGCGATCCTGATCTTCGACCGCGACGTGAGGCGCAGTCTCGCCGATCCCCATCCCATGGTTTCAGTCGAGAGCGCCGGCGCCCGGGCGCCGGTCGTCCTGGCGATCTTCGACGAGTGGTCGCTGATCTCGATCCTCGACGCCGAGGGCGCGATCGACCGCCGGCGCTTTCCCAATCTGGCGCGCTTCGCCGACCGGGCCACCTGGTATCCCAACGCCACGGCTGCCTCCAACATGACGAACCACGCGGTGCCGGCGATGCTGACCGGCTCGCCGCCCGAGCGGGACCGGCTCCCGACCGCCGCCGACCACCCGGTCAATCTGTTCACGCTGCTCGCCCCGAGCCACGACCTGGTCGCCATGGAGCCGGTCACCTCGCTGTGCCCGCCCGGTCTGAACCTGCTGGAGGACGAACGGCCCTCCTTCGGCCAGCGCTTCGGCCTGCTGGTCTCCGACCTCCGTTTCGTCTGGCTCAGCCTGACGCTGCCGGAACCGTGGACGGAGTGGATTCCGCCGCTCGACCGGACCTGGAGCGGCTTCGACCGCGCGACCGCTGAGGCCGCGCCTTCGACACCCGACGATCGGCAACTGGCGCGGGCCCAACCCCATCGCCGGAACGACGAACGGGTCAACGACTTCCGCCGCTTCGTGGACTCGATCAGACCGCCGGGAGCGCGGCCGGGCCTGTACTTCACGCACGTCCTGCTGCCCCACGCTCCCTGGGAGTACCTGCCGTCCGGCCGGAGGTACTCCCGCAGCAGGGCCTACGGTCTCAAGGACGGAACCTGGACCACCGACGCCTGGACGGTCAAGCACCACCAGAAGCGCTACCTGCTGCAGCTCCAGTTCGTGGACCGGCTGATCGGCGAGCTGCTGGAGAAACTGGAAGCGCTCGCCCTGTTCGACCGCAGCCTGGTCGTGATCGCGGCGGATCACGGCCTTTCGTTCCAGCCGGGCCGGTCGTTGCGGCTGCCGGCGCCCGACTCCTCGGGCGGTCAGATCCTGGACCTGCTCGCCGTGCCCCTGATCGTCAAGGCGCCATTCCAGGACCGGCCGGAGATCGACCGCAGTCCCATCTCTCTGGTCGACCTGACGCCGCGCATGCTGGAACTCGCGGGGGGCGCCGGCAACACCGGCACGGGACGGGCGCGGGTCGGCGCCGCACCCCTGTGGTTCGGTGAGCACGGCGCCGAGGTCGAGGTTCCGGCGGACCGGGATTCCTGGCGCCGCTCCCGCCTCGCGGAGCAGACCGCGTTGCTCGGCGAGTCGAACGACCCGGCGGCGATCGGCTCGTTGCCCGAGCTGCACGGCCGGCCGGTCTCCGAACTGGCGGTGCGCGCCGGCGCAACCCGCGCTCGACTCGAGCTCCCCCACGTCTGGGACGACATCGACCTGGAGGCGACGCTGCTGCCCGCTATCGTCGAAGCGTTCTTCGTCGATCGGGAAACGCCCCCGGACCGACCGGTCGTCATCGCCGTGAACGGAATCGTCGCGGACACCGTCCACGCCCACTTCGAGCGCGGCCGGACTCGGATCTCGGCCATCCTGCCCGAGCCCCTACTGCACCCCGGCCGCAACCGGATCGACCTGTTTCTGGCCACGGATCGCGAGGGCGAACTGGAGCTCGAACGCCTCGACTCTCCGGAGGCCTTCGCCTACCGGATGGATTCCGAATACCGGTACGAGGCAGTGCGAGGCAGTGAAGGCCTGATCGAGGGCCTGCGCCGGCGCTCCGTCCGGGACCAGGCCCGGGCGTCGGAGACCCTGCCCGTGGCGCCGCCGTCCCGCGACCTGTTCGGATACCTGGACGCGACCGTGCCCGAGCGGCCGGCGGCTGGCGGCCGCTCGCTCTTCCGGCTCAGCGGCCGGGCGTCCGACGCGGTCAACACCGGACGGTCCAACACGGTGGTCACCATCGTCGGCTCGGAGGTCACCGCCTTCAGCGGCCCGGCGCTCAGGGACAATGGCTTCACGCTGCGGCTCGCGGCCGACCGGGAACAGGTCGAGCGCGAGGGCGTCGTCGCCTTCGCGGTCGGTCACGGCGGCGTCGCCACTCGGCTCCGATTCTCCTACCGGCCACTCGAGCGCGGGCGCGGCGGCAGGGAGATCGTCCCCGTCTCGGACGGTCGCCGGCTCCCCGTGCATCCGCCCGGCGACGGCTTCGACGGCGCGGTCGACCGGGTGGCGGTGCTGCGGCGCGGCACCCGCATCGCGGGCTGGGTGGCCGACCTCGAACGGGCCGAGACGGCGCGCCAAGTCGTCATCTACTGCGACGGCGAGTTCCTCGCCAACGTCGGGCGCTCGGGGCCGGGGCGCCCGGACGTGGTCGAGCAGTTCGACGATCCGCGGCTGCTGAGGACCGGCTTTCGCGGCAACGTCCCGGGCGCGCCGTTGCCGTCGGTCTTCGCCGAGCGCCACCGGGTGTTTGGCGTCATGCTGCGGGGCCGGGCCATGGAACTACCGGTCCTCCCGGCTTCCAGCGACGCTCGTTGAACGCGCTCCCGGCCGCCTTGCGTCAGGGCCGCGCCGACTCCGGCACGGGCCGCACGCCGATCAGCGCGTAGTCCCGGTAGCCGTAGAGGAGGTCGTCGAGTTCGTCGCGGAGACGGTTGAGGCGGTCCGCCAGTTCCCGGGTCTGGCCGTCCAACCCATCGAGCGGGATCTCCGGCAGGCGCTCCTCTTCGGGGTAGGGGCGCAGGTCGAGCCGTTCGATGCCGCCGAACCCGGCGCTCTCGTAGCTGGCGCGCAACGTCTCCGGGTGAACCGGCCGCACGTGCGTCGGGTCGAGCCAGAAGCTGCGGGCGGTCACGGAAACCGAGAGCGGATTCGGCGTCTCGAGCAGGAGAAGTCCTCCGGGGCGAAGGGCCGCGAAGGCGAGCCGCACCAAGCGGTCGACCGCTTCCGGAGGCAGGTGCTCGATTACGTGAAAGGACACGATTCCGCCTACGAATCCGGGCTCGACGCCGGCCAGGGCCTCCAGCAGATCGCCCTGCTCGACCCGAAGGCCCCGCTGGGAAGAACGGCGCACCATGGCAGCGGAGGAATCGATGCCGCGACACTCGACTCCCTCCTCCTGGAGGAGCGCCAGCGCCTCGCCGCGGCCGCAGCCGAGGTCCAGGACCGGCGCCGCCTCGCGGAGCCGCGGCAGGTAGACCTGAAGGCGCTGCCGGATCTCTTCCTCGCCGCCGCGAAACCGGTGCTCGAACGCCAGGTAGGAGGCGTCGTCGACGCTGGACCGCAACGTCCCGGCCGCCTCCTCGCCGCCCCGCGCCAGGGCCGATCGCAGGAGGCCGGCGAGTTCGTCCGCTTCGCGGCGGTACCGGTCCAGCTTGCGGTCGACGCGACCGAACAGCGCGTCGTCATGCCGCATCACCTCGTCCAGGCCCTGGCGCAGGAAGTTCTCCAGGTGACCGGCCCGCCGATCCAGATCCCCGAGCCGCTGCTCGAACACCCGGTCGACCTCCTCCTGGTGACGCCGCCACTCCCGAAGCCGCTGAACATGGCCCAGCAGGATGAGGTTGAAGACCCGCTGGCGCTCCCAGAGGTCCTTCTGCGGCAGGTGGACGAAGGGACGCAGCAGCCGCTTGAGAGCCACCAGGAGCCGCCCGGGGAGCCCCCGGTGGCTGCGTATGGGGAACGGGATATCCCGTTCCCAGAGGTACTGCCAGTCTTTGAGACGCTGCGTCGGACGATCCCCAAGGAAGTCTTCGACTTCCGTAGCTCCGCTGTCTGCGCCCACCGTTTCACCGTCCGCGCTGACGGTCTGCTCAGACGCCCCGTCGAGCACGTCCTCCTCGCTGGGGGCCCTAGGTCTCAGGCACGACCTCGACTGCAACTTCGGCGATCACTTCCGTGTGGAGGTCGACCCGCACGACATGATCGCCCAACGCCTTGATGCCGCCCGACAGGTCCACCATCCGGCGATGGACCTGGACGCCCTTGGCTGCGAGCGCCTCGACCACTTCCGTCGGAGTCACGGAGCCGTAGAGAGTTCCCGACTCGCTGGCCCGCTTGGCGATCTTGAGCTTCAAGGCGGCAAGTTCGGCCGCGATCCCGGCAGCAGCCGAGCGCTCCTCCGCGTGCCGGGCGTCGAACTTCGTCCGTTGCGACTCGAACCAGTGCCGGTTCGCCACCGTGGACGGCGCCGCAAGCTCCTTTGGATACAGGTAGTTCCGTGCGTAGCCGGGCTTGACGTCGACCACCTCGCCGCGCCCACCGAGCGCTCTCATGTCCTGAAGCAGGATGACTTCCATCTTTCGTTCCTGCCGTTCAGTCAGTGGTGTACGGAATCAGGGCCAGGAAGCGCGCCCGCCGGATGGCGCGGGCGAGCATTCTCTGGTGGCGGGCCGAGTTGCCCGAGATCCTGCGAGGGAGGACCTTCGCCCTCTCCGGCACGAAGGGCCGCAGGGTCGCGACATCCTTGTAGTCGATGTACTCGATCCCGTCAGCGGTGAACTTGCACACCTTGCGGCGGCGGAAGAAGGTCTTGCGTTTCGGCATTTCTCTCGACTCCCCTTACTAGCTCGCGGTCTCGGCGAGGACCGTCGACTGGACCGGCGCCTTGCCCTTGCTTGCCGCGCGCTTCAGATCAAGGTCCGTCCGCACCACCAGGTGGCGCAGGATGCGCTCGTTCTGGAGCATCCGCTGCCCGACCTCGGCAAGGCCGTGGTCGCCTCCGTCCGACTCCAGGTAGTAGATGTGGTACCGCCCCTCGGTGAACTTCCGGATCGGATAAGCGAGCCGGCGCTTACCCCAGGATTCTTCCTGCGTGATCCGGGCCTTGCCGTCCGCCACAAGCATCTCGGCAAAACCGTCGGTCAACTGCACCGCCTCTTCGTCCGAGAGGCGTGGGTCCGCAATAAAGACCAGTTCGTATGTCCGTGTCAATCGTTCATCCTCGGTGCGGCGGTCGCGGTTGATCGAAGACGGAGGGCGAGGTTTGTCGCGAGCGCATGGTCATGTTCATTGGCTTCCAAGCCGTAGCGAATCGGCGGCGGAATCTATCACGGCTATCCGTCATAGGACGAGCAGGGGCGCGATGACCAGGGACACGACGGACATCAGCTTGATCAGAATGTTCAGGCTCGGGCCGGCGGTGTCCTTGAACGGATCGCCCACCGTGTCCCCGACCACCGCGGCCTTGTGCGCGTCGGAGCCCTTGCCGCCATGGGCGCCGGCCTCGATGTACTTCTTCGCGTTGTCCCAGGCGCCACCGGCGTTGGACATGAAGATCGCGAGCAGGACGCCGCCTGCCGTGACGCCGGCGAGCACGCCCGCCAGCGCCTCGACATCGTAGAAGCCGACCGCCACCGGAACCAGAATGGCAAGCAGACCCGGCGCGACCATCTGCCGGAGCGCCGCCGCGGTGGAGATGTCCACGCAGCGGGCGTAGTCCGCCTTCGCCTTCCCCTCCATCAGTCCGGGAATCGTGCGGAACTGGCGCCGTACCTCCTCGATCATCTCGAAGGCGGCCTTGCCCACGGCCTTCATGGCCATCGACGAGAACAGGAAGGGCAGCATGGCGCCGATGAACAGGCCGCACATCACGCGCGGGTTCACCAGGTCCATGCTCTCCAGACCGACCGTGGTGCGGAAGGCCGCGAACAGCACCAGGGCGGTCAGCGCCGCCGAGCCGATCGCGAAGCCCTTGCCGATCGCCGCCGTCGTGTTGCCGACCGCGTCCAGCTTGTCGGTCCGGGCCCGCACATCGGCGCCCAGATGGCTCATTTCGGCGATACCGCCGGCGTTGTCGGCAACCGGTCCGTAGGCGTCTACGGCAAGCTGAATTCCGGTCGTCGACAGCATGCCCAGAGCCGCGATCGCGATGCCGTAGAGGCCCGCCTGAGCGTGGGCCACAAGGACCGCGGCGGTCAGAACGACGATCGGAAGCGCCGTCGACTGCATGCCGACGGCCAGACCGCCGATGATGTTCGTGGCGCTGCCGGTCAGGCTGTCCCTGGCGATGCCCTGGGCCGGCCCCTTCGACTCGGCGGTGTAGTACTGCGTGATCAGACCGATCAGGAGGCCGGCCACGAGGCCGGCGACCGTGGCCAGGAAGACTCCCATGTACCCGAACTCCTGGCCCTCGACGACGTACCGGGTGTCCCCCAGCAGCCAGCGGGCCGTGAACCAGGTCACGACCAGCATGATGACGGCAGCCGCGAAAGTGCCAAGGTCCAGGGCGTGCTGCGGGTTGCCGCCCTCCCTGGTGCGCACCAGGAAGGTCGAGGCCAGCGACACGAGGATGCCGAGGCCGGCCAGGAGCATCGGCAGGAGGATCAGGTTCGGCGTGAACTCCTCGCCCGCGAGAGTCGTCGTGCTGACTCCGAGGACGAGCGTGCCGACGATCGCGCCGACGTAGGACTCGAACAGGTCGGCGCCCATGCCGGCCACGTCGCCGACGTTGTCGCCCACGTTGTCCGCGATCACCGCCGGGTTGCGCGGGTCGTCCTCGGGAATGCCTGCCTCCACCTTGCCGACCAGGTCGGCGCCGACATCGGCGGCCTTGGTGTAGATGCCGCCGCCGACGCGCGCGAAGAGCGCGATCGAGGAAGCGCCGAAGGAGAAGCCGGTCAGCACCGTCACCACCTGCCCGAGAGCATCGTTGTCGGCGCTGCCGAACATCGAGGCGTAGAGCAGGTAGAGCAGCGACAGGCCCAGGATGCCGAGCCCCACCACCGCGAAGCCCATCACCGCGCCGCCCGAGAAGGCGACCGCCAGGGCCCGGTTCAGGCTGGTGCGGGCGGCCGCGGCGGTCCGCACGTTGGCGGAAGTCGCGACCCGCATGCCGAAGAACCCGGCCAGGCCCGAACAGAGGGCGCCGCCGAGCACGGAAACCCCGATCCAGGCGGAACTTCCCGCGCGGTCGGAATTGGCAAGCGCCAGCAAGGCCGCAGCCAGGAGGACGAAGATCCCGAGGATGCGGTATTCGCGGCCCAGGAAGGCCATCGCGCCATCGCGAATGTGGCCGGCAATCTCAGCCATCACGCCGTCGCCGGCATCCTGCCGGTTGATCCACCGGCTCCGCAGCCAGGCGTAGATCAGAGCTGCCGCGCCGCACACGGGCAGCAGGTAGTACATGGTGTCCACTATCCGTTTCCCCTCCATCCCTTGTACAAGTTCATCCCTTGTACAAGTTCATCCCGTGTACACGTTCATTCCGTGTACACCTTCATCCGTTGTACTCGTTCATGGTGATGTCGACGCCGCGGTCGACCCAGCTCAGGACGCAGTCGGCGGCGCGGCGCACCATGCGCGCTGCCGTTTCGACTTCCTCGCCGGCGAAAGGAGCGAGCACGTAGTCCGTGAACCCCGCTTCCATCCCGGTGGCACTACCATCCGCTTGTTCCGCCTCGTCCTCCCCGATGCCCAACCTCAGCCGGGGCACCGCCGTGGTGCGCAGGTTCTCGATGATCGACTCCATTCCACGGTGGCCGCCCGGACTGCCCCTGCCGCGAAGGCGCAGCCTTCCCAGGGGCAGATGGACTTCGTCGTAGACGACCAGGATGTTCTCGGGAGCATAGCCATTGCGTTCACTGAGGCAGCGCGCACTGTAGCCGCTGCGGTTCATGTAGGTCTGCGGAGTCGCCAGGTCGACCGGGCCGGCGGCGGTCCAGAGCGCGCCGCAGACCTCCAGGCCGAGACGGACGTCCAGTCGCTTCGCCAGTTCCTCGACAACACGGAAGCCGAGATTGTGACGGGTATCGGCGTAGCGCTCTCCCGGATTGCCGAGGCCGAGGACGAGTCGCGTGCTCTCGCTATTCGTCCCCATCCTCCGACTCGGCCTTCCCGCCCACCATTTCGGGCTCGTCGGTGAAGGCTTCGAGCAGTTCGTCCTCGTCGGTGACCTCTTCCTCCTCCTCGGCGATTCTCGGCGCGGCGACCGACACGATAACGCGGTTGTCGTCCTCGTCGAGCCGCACTGCGTCGGGGATCACGAGCTCGCCGGCCTCCACATGCTGGCCGATGTGCAGCGCCGAAATATCGAGTTCGATCGAAGACGGAATGTCGCCGGGCAGGCAGGTGACCGCGATCTCGCGGGTGATGAACTCCACCAGGCCGCCCTCGTTCTTGACTCCTTCGGGGGTTCCGGTCAGCGCGACCGGCACCGAGACCTGGACTTCCTGGTCCATCTTCACGCGCTGAAAGTCGATGTGGACCAGCGCACCGGTCAGGGGGTTCCACTGCAGGTCGCGGATCATCGAGTGGCGCGTGCGATCCGTACCCTCCAGTTGGAGCAGGAAGACGGCATTCTCTCCGCCTTCCCGGATCAGACCCAGCACGCTCTTGCCGTCGACCCGGATGGCGGCCGAGTCGGCGTCGCCGCCGTAGACCACGGCCGGGATCTCACCCGACGCCCGCAGACGGCGATTTGCGTTCTTTCCAGTCTGCTCACGCGGCCGGACAGTGACTGTGGGTTCGCTCACTTCGAGCTCCTTGTCGTGACGAACAGCTCAGACGAAGAGGGACGTCACGGAGCTGTTGTCGTGGATTCTGCGGATCGCCTCGCCGAGCAGGGCCGCGACGCTGTGGGGACGCAGCCGTGTGCTCCGGGCGAGCTTGTCCTCGAGGGGCGTCGTGTTCGTCACCAGGACGCCCTCGAGTTTCGAGTTTTCGATTCGTTCGATCGCGGAGGCCGAGAGAACGCCGTGTATCCCGGCGGCGAAGATCCTCCGCGCCCCCCCGGCAGCCAGCGACTCGACCGAATTCAGCAGCGTGCCGCCGGTATCGATGATGTCGTCGAGGATCAGCACGTCCCGCCCCTTCACGTCTCCGATGACGTGCATCACCTGGGCCTCGTTCGCGGCCACGCGGCGCTTGTCGATGATGGCGAGATCCGTGTGCAGCCGCTTGGCGATCGCCCGAGCCCGTGCCACGCCACCCGCGTCGGGCGCCACGATCATCAGGTCGTCGATGGCCAGCGCTCTGATCGCGTCGAGCAACACCGGCGCCGCGAACAGATGATCAACGGGGATGTCGAAGAAGCCCGAAATCTGCGCCGCGTGGACATCCATGGTCAGCAAACGGTCGGCGCCGGCAGCCGTGATGAGATCCGCCACCAGCTTGGCCGTGATGGGAACCCTCGGCTTGTCCTTCTTGTCCTGGCGGGCATAGCCGTAGTACGGCAGGACGGCGGTGACACGCGCCGCCGAGGCCCGCTTTACCGCGTCCAGCATGATCAGCAGTTCGACGAAGTTGTCGTTGACCGGCGTACAGGTCGGCTGCACGATGAACACGTCCGTACCGCGAACGTTCTCCTGAATCTGGCAGAAGAGCTCGCCGTCGGCGAAGTTGTAGGCCGTGACCTGGCCCGGCGCCATGCCCAGATAGTTGCAGATCTCGTTCGTCAGCGCCGGGTGCGCCCGGCCCCCGAAGATCTTCAGCTCCGTGTACATGGCCCGCTCGACGTTGTTGGCGTGGACGGTCATCAGGGAGAGAAGGCCGGCGCATCTCCGTGGTTGGGGCGGGAGGATTCGAACCCCCGATAGCGAGATCCAAAGTCTCGTGCCTTACCACTTGGCGACGCCCCAGACGGGCCGGCGGATTGTACATGAAGCGGCGGCAAAGGGACGCTCGAAGGCAACACCGGCAACGTTCGTCAGGGATTCGATGCCGCACTGCGGCGCCTGGGCAGGGTCGAGGTTCGGAACAGTCGCACGTCGAGGCCTGCGACCGCGCGCTCGGCATCCCTCCAGCTACCGATCCCGAACACCGCGCCGCCGCTGCCGGAAACCTGGGGACCCCGGTCCGACTCACCGAGCGAAGCGTCGCGGAGGGCGAGGAGCAGCCGGTCCACCTCCGGATGGCGCCGCCGGACAACCGCTTCCAGGTCGTTCCCCCGGAGCCACAGGGCCGCCTCGCTTCGCGCCGTCGGCGGCGGCAGCAGTTCTGCTTCCCGGCGCCCTGTCGCTGACGCTCGGGTCCGGCGCCAGCGCCGGTACACCTCCGCGGTGGACACCTCCACCGCCGGCGCCGCGACGACCACCGGCGCCGCCTCGACATCTTGCAGAGCCTGCAGCTTCTCACCCCGGCCGGTCGCCAGCACCGTCCCGCCGACTAGGAAAAAGGGCACATCCGAACCGACCGCGACGGCCGCGGCGTGGAGACCCTCGGGACTGAGCGGTTCGCCCCAGAGTTCCTGCAGGGCGCCCAGGGTCCCCGCCGCGTCGCTGCTGCCGCCACCCAGTCCGCTGCCGGCCGGAATGCTCTTCCTCAGTTCGAACCGGACACCCCGCGCCGGCTCGCCGACGGCCTCGAAGAACGCCCGCGCCGCCGCCAGCACGAGGTTCGAGTCATCGGCCGGCGCCCCGCCCCCGGACACCTCGAGGCCCATGGGCTCAGTCGGGTCGATCCGGCGCACCGTCAGGCGGTCGCAGAGATCGACCGTCTGCAGCACGGTCGAGATCGCGTGGTAGCCGTCCGGGCGCCGGCCGTGAACCCGCAGACTCAGGTTGACCTTGGCGGGACACGTCAGGCTGACCTCTGTTTTCATCAGGCGCTGCCGGAATCGCAGGCGCCCGGCAGGAAACCGTCCGGTACTTCCGGCGCCGGCAGCGCACCTCTCAGCTCCTGTGCCGGCTTTCTCTGACGCCACAGCAACTCCAGCCCGGTCTCGGGCTCGACCAGCCGCGACATGCCGCCGGCGTCGAGCCTCCACGAGGCCCTCGTCTCGGCGCCCCGGTGCAGGGTCCAACGGCGCGGGCCGCCCTTCGTCGTCACCGCCGTCCAGCGCCGGCCCCAGCGGTCCTCGAAGTCGAGCTCAACGGCGCCGGAACCGGCGGCCGCTGCCGCCTCCACGGTTCCGGGGTCGAGCGGCGGCGCCGGCAGTCGCCGCAGCAGCAGCGCGGCGACCGCAGCGGCAGGCACCGGACCCAGGGACAGGGCGCGAATCTCCAGGTCGTCGCGATACCGGCAGAAGGTCCGCTCACGCACCCACAGGACCAGGGCGCCGCCCTCCTGAACGTTGAGGTCCCACCACCGGCGCCCCAACCGGTCCGAGGCCTGCACGTGAAAACGGTCCGGCGACTCGAAACGCAACACGAGGCGCAGCGTTCCGTTCCCCTCCGGGCCGTCGTACTGCATCTTGACGATGCGCTGGGTACGCCACTCCGCCTCGGGAATCTCCCACGGCAACGCTGCCGCGGCGGCGCCGGCACCTCCGGCAGGCGGAAGATCGCGGGTCGAGCCGGCACTGGCGCAGCCCATGAGCCAGAGCAGACTCGACAGCACCAGCAGCAGCGCCGCGGACTGGTTCGCAGGCTTCAGCGACCGCTACCGCCGAGACAGTTCGCCCAGCTTGCGGCGCACGGCTTCGACGTTCTCCTCGTCGTTGATCGCCAGTGCGTGCTCGTAGGCCTCGCGGGCTCGCCCCGTATCGCCGAGCGCGACATAGACATCGCCGAGATGCTCCAGGATGGTGGAGTCCTCCGGCGCCAACTGGTTCGCCCGCTCCAGGTGGCGGCGGGCCTCTTCGAATTCACCCAGCCGGAACAGCGCCCAGCCCAGGGAGTCGACGTAGGCGCCGTTGTCCGGTTCGAGAGCCACCGCGCGGCGCACGAGTTCAAGCGCCTGCTCCAGGTTCTCGCCGTTGTCCGCCCACATGTAGCCCAGGTAGTTCATCGCGGTGCTGTTCTCGGGCTGGATCTCGAGCACCGCCTGGAACTGGTCGGCCGCCTCGTCGTAGCGGCGCGTGCGCTCGTATGCCTCGCCGAGCTGAAAAAACAGGCCCGCGCGAAGAGTCTTCGGGTCAAATTCCAGGTCGGTCTCGGCGCCGCTATCGACCCGGTCCAGCGCCCGCTCGATCAGGGGCGCGGATTCCGCGAACCGACCGCGCGAGCGCCAGAAGTCGGCGATTCCGATCAATTGCGCGACGTTTCCAGCCGCCGCAAACCGATCGAGAACGCGGACGGCGAGGCGCTCCTCATCGAGATCGACGTAGATCCCGGCCTTCCTGCGGATCGCCTGCACGTCCGGTCGGCCGTCCTCCCCGCCGCGGACCAGACGTTCGGTGGCAACCGCGTCACGCCGAAGGATGGCCATCGCACGCCGCTTCCGGCCCGACTCCGCCAGCAACTCCGCCTGACTCAGCAGGAGTTCGACCGACTCGCCGCGCCGTTCCACTTCGGCCTCCAACTCGTCGAGGGCCTGATCCGTCTCGCCCGACCGCCGTAGCGCCTCGACCAGGAGACCGAGACCGAAGTCGGCCGTATCCCGGCCCAGCTCCGTACCCCGGTCGGCTCGATCGACCATGCTCCGGCCGATCCGGCGGATCCGCTCCCATTCGTCCGCCGCCATCAATTGACGCACTAGTTCCCTCAGAACCCGCGGCTCGTCGGGCTGTTCCCTGCGCAGACCTTCGAGCAGGTCGAGCGCCTCCCGCCCCTGGCCCGAGGCGCCCAGGATGCGAGCTTCCAGAAAGCGGGCGCCCGGGTTGCGGCGGGCGGCGCGCGGCAGCTCCCGCAGACGCCGCAGGGCCTCGGCAAGATCTTCGGTTCGCTGATCGGGCGTCCGCCCGCGGGACATGGCGCGCCGGTAGTACTCCTCCGCCAGGGCGCCCCGGACTGGAACGCTGTCGGGCTCCTCGGCCAGACCCTCCAGCATCTCGATCGCCCTGGTGTGGTTTCCCTGCCGGCTTTCCCTCCCCGCCAGCTCCAGCCGCTCTTCGACCGAGAGATCATCGAACCGCAGCATGTCGGCCTGGACCTCCTGCGCTCGATCGTCTTCGCCGGCCTCCCTCAGGGCGTTGACCAGCCTGTACTGCAGTTGACGGTTGCCGTTGTGGTAGCTGACCAACTCTTCGAGAACCGAGGCCGCCTCCTTGAACTCCCCCAGCCTCGAGTGAATCTGGGACAGGAACACCATGCCGTCAATGTCGCTCGGCGCCAGTTCGCGCAGGGCCTTGAGCGCTTCCAGGGCGCGGTCGACCGCTCCCCTGTCCCGGCCGACGTCGGCAAGCTCCATCTGGATCCGCCCGTACTTGCGTAGCACGTCGACATCGTTCGGTGCATTCCGGTACGCAACGGCCAGGTGTTCCGCGGCCTCGTCGAAACGCCGGAGCTGACCCAGGAAGTCGGCAAGCCCGGCCCTCAGAAAGGGCGCCTCCGGATCCATGGCCACCGCCCGCTCGAAGAGCTCCAGCGCCTCGTCGGTCCGGCCGGGCTCACCGGCCAGCATGCGGGCGGCCGCGAACAGGAACGGGCCGCTGTCGGCGACCGGTTCGGCGGCCTCCTGTCCGACCGCGACGGATGCTCCCAGGCAGAACGCCACAAACGCCGCCACAGCGACTCGGCGACGCCACATCCGTGGTGTCGACGACGCCTGGTTGAGTCCTCCAGAGTCCATGGGGGCGCCAAGGTTAGCAGTCCCGGCGACCTGTTCTCTGCAGATACGCAGACGTGTGAAGCCTTTACGGAAGGGGCCCGTGCGCGCTAGAATGGCCGATCCACGGCCAACCGCGCAGCGGTGTTCGGCGTTCTGCCCGCAACCCGCGTCCGCAACACCGGCTGACGGCTCTGAGGAGGCGCCCCATATGATCAAGGCGGACATCGTGAACCGCGTCGCTGAGAACTCGGATCTTCCCCGCGTCAAGGCCGCGCGTGCGGTCGACACGATCCTCGGCGCCATGAAGGACGCCCTCGGCGACGGCAAGCGGATCGAGCTCCGCGGCTTCGGCGTCTTCCAGGTCCGCAACCGCAAGCGCGGCGTGGGGCGCAATCCGAAGACCGGGGTCGAGGTGACGATCGCTCCCGGCAAGACTGTCCGCTTCAAGCCTGGCAAGGAACTCAAGAACCTCTAAGTCCGCCCCTCCCGCAGGCGCATCAGGTGGCGGGCGGGAACCCGGGTGGCGCGAACGCGCGTCACCCGCGAACCAGTCCGAGCGCTCGTCATCGAGCGATCGGATGAAACTCCAGCACGAACGTCACCGGTCCGTCGTTCGTAAGATCCACCCGCATCCGGGCCCCGAAGCGGCCGCCTTCGACGATCAGCCCCGCCTCTTCCAGCCGCCTGCGCAAGCCGGCCAGCAACGGCTCGGCCACCTCCGGACGCGCCGCCCGGTCGAAGGAGGGCCGTCTTCCCTTCCGCGTCGAGGCCGCGAGGGTGAACTGCGACACCAGCAGGATCCCGCCACCGGCTTGCCGCACATCCCGGTTCATCCTTCCTTGCTCGTCATCGAAGAGACGCAGACGGGTCAACTTGGACGCCGCGGCCGCCACCTGATCCTCACCGTCACCGACCTCCACTCCCGCCAGCACGAGCAAACCGCCGTCGATCCGACCGACGGTCCGGCCTTCGACCGTCACCGATGCCGAACTGACCCGCTGCACGACCAGGCGCACGGCCGAACCATAACGCCGGGACGTTACCCGGCGCGCGCTTTCAACCGTTACGATCAACCAGCGACGCCCCGGACCTGCGTTCCGTACAACCAAGCGAGAGGCGCGATGCCGGTCGTGCCGTCAACGACTCGCCTGCCGAAGACAAACCGACGCTCCCTCCCGAACCACCAGAAAGGACGACTCTCACGACATGCTGAACCACGTGATCCTGATCGGCCACCTCGGCCGCGACCCGGAACTCCGCACGACCCAATCCGGCCAGACGGTCGCCAACTTCAGTGTCGCCACGAACCGGCGCTGGACGGACCGGGACGGCAACCGCCAGGAGGAGACGGAGTGGCACTACATCGTCTGCTGGGGCCGCCAGGCCGAGGTCGCCGGCCAGTACCTGACCAGAGGCAAACTGGTCTCGGTCGAGGGTCGACTCCAAACCCGCTCCTGGGACGATCAGCAGTCCGGCCAGAAGCGCTATCGCACCGAAGTCATCTGCCGCAACTTCCAGATGCTCGGCGGCCGTGGCGACAGCGGCGGACAGTCCGGCCACGGGCGAAGCCAGGCGGCGCCGGCCCAGCCCGCCCCCCAAGACGCCGGCTTCGATCCTGCCGGCGGCGACGACGACATCCCCTTCTAGGCAAACACCCGGTGCTCCGGCCTTCCGGCCGGCTACCGCCAACGGCGGCCGAGATCACGTGCCGGCCAACCGCCGGCGCCTCCTACCGTCGGCCGGACCGTGAGGTCTCCGGCGGCTTGGCGCCGGACTTGAGCCGGTCCTTCAGGGTCTGCACCAGGTTCAGCGCGGCCACAGGCGTCAACTGGTTCACGTCGACGACTCTGAGCGCCTCGACCACCGCCTCGTCCTCGCCGGCCCACAGGGCAAGCTGGTCGGGTCCCGTGTCCGGCGGCGCGCCGGCCGCGCCTTCGACCACGCGCGGCTTGCCGGAAAAGCCGTACTGCTGCGACTCGACGTTGGCCAGTACGGCTGCCGCGCGCTCGATCACCTCCGCCGGCACTCCCGCCAGACGCGCGACGTGCAGCCCGTAGGACTTGTCCGCGCGGCCGGCGGCGACCCGGTGAAGGAACAGGATCTGGTCCTGCCATTCCTTCACGGCCATGCGCCGATTCGCAACCCGCGCAAGGGTTGCCGGCAGACCGGTCAGCTCGTGGTAGTGGGTGGCAAAGAGCCCCAGGCACCCGTTGTGCTCGTGCAGGCGCTCGATGATCGCCCAGGCGAGTGACAGCCCGTCGTAGGTCGACGTGCCGCGGCCCACTTCGTCGAGCACCACCAGGCTATCGCGCGTTGCGTGGCGCAGGATGTTCGCGGTCTCGACCATTTCCACCATGAAGGTGGACTCGCCCCGGGCCAGGTCGTCGCTGGCGCCGACGCGGGTGAAGATGCGGTCGACCAGACCGATCTCGGCGCTCTGAGCTGGCACGAAGCTGCCGGCGTGGGCCATGAGCACGATCAGCGCCGCCTGCCGCAGGTAGGTCGACTTGCCGCCCATGTTGGGCCCCGTGAGCAGGACGATCTGCTCCTTGTCCCGGTCCAGTGCGACGTCGTTCGGAACGAAGCCCGACGCGCCCCGCACTGCCGCCGCCGACCGTTCGACCACCGGGTGCCGCCCCTCGCGGATCTCGATCCGGCCCCCGGACGCCATCATGCGCGGCCGCACGTAGTCATAGCGGCCGGCTGCCTCCGCCAGGGCGATCAGACAGTCGATCTCCGCCAGCGCGGCGGCCAATTCCAGCAGCCGCGGGGCCTGCTCCGCGGCCTCCGACCGCAGTCCCTCGAACAACTGCTGCTCCAGCGCGAGCTGGCCGCTCTCGGCGCCGAGGATCTGCTGCTCCAGCGTCTTCAGTTCGTCGGTGACGTAGCGCTCGGCGTTGGTCAGCGTCTGACGGCGGACGTAGTGGTCGGGAACCCGATCCTGCTGGGTCTTCCGCACCTCGAAGTAGTAGCCGAAGACCCGGTTGTAGCCGACCTTGAGCGTCGCGATGCCGGTCGCCTCGCGTTCCTGCGCTTCGAGGCCGGCGATGTGTCCCTTGCCGTCCCGCGCCAGCGACCGAAGCCGGTCCAGTTCCGCGTCGACGCCAGCGGCGATCACGCCGCCCTCGGTCAGGGACCCGGGCGTCTCCGCCAGCACCGAGTCCAGCGTCGACCGGAGTTCGGCCAGCGGATCCACCGCGGCGAGACGCTCCAGGAGTTCCGCCTGAAGCCCGTCGAGGGCCCCCAGCACGGACGGCGCCTCGCGCAGGGTATCCCGCAGCGCCCCCACCTCCCGCGGTGTGATCCGCCCCAGCACCGCACGCGAGGTCAGCCGCTCCAGATCGGCAATCCGCTTCAAGCGCGACCGGAGCGCCTCCCGCCGGGCGATCTGCGAGAGCAACACCGCCACCCCATCGTGGCGGTCGCCGAGCGCCGTCAGGTCGCGCAGCGGCCGGCTCAACCAGCGCCGCAGCATGCGCGCGCCCGGCCCGGTGAGCGTCAGGTCGAGCACCTCGACCAGGGTCCGGCCCGCCTGGTGCTGGAGGTGGCGGAAGACCTCCAGGTTGCGCAGCGTCGTCTCGTCCAGCACCACGCATCGATCGTCGTGCTGGACGTCCAGCGCGGCGATGTGCTCGATGTCGGACCGGGCCGCGCCGCGGGCGTAGTCCAGGACCAGGGCCGCCGCGGTCACCGCGGCCTCCCCCTCCACCAGACCGAACCCGCGCAGGTTCTGGACCCCGAACTGTCGCCGCAGGAGGCGCTCGGCCGACGCCGGCCGCGGCGCCTGGGCCCCGTCGACCTCGGTGTGGGAAGGGCCGGCACGGCCGATCCAGGCCGGTAGATGGCCGTCGGGGTCGCCCCCGCCGGCCTTGAAGTCGGCGGCGCAGGTGAGGACTTCCCGGGGCGCCAGCCGTTCCAGATCCTCGACCGCCTCCCCCGCGTCCGGCCAGCGCCGCACGAAGAACTCGCCGGTCGAGAGATCGAGAAACGCGCCCGCACCGGACGCCCCATCGAAACGGATTCCGGCCAGGTAGTTCGGGCTGGCCTGGTCCAGCATTTCTGGGTCGCTGATCGTGCCCGGCGTCACGATCCGAGTGACCTCCCGGCGAACCAGGCCCCGGGCCTGCGCCGGATCCTCCACCTGGTCGCACACCGCCACCTTGTAGCCGGCGTCCAGCAACCTGCCGATGTAGGCGTCGACCGCGTGGTGGGGTACGCCGCACATCGGCACCTCGCTGGCCGTACCCTTCTGACGCGCGGTCAGGGCCACATCGAGCACCGGCGCCGCGGTGACGGCGTCCTCGAAGAACATCTCGAAGAAGTCGCCCATCCGGTACAGGAGGATGGCGTCGGGATTCTCCGCCTTCACCGTCACGTAGTGCCGGAGCATCGGCGTCATCGCCGAGAGCTTCCGCGCCGACCCCCGCGCTCCGGCGGCAGATGACCGCGAATCCTCCGCGTTCTTTGCCGTCTTCGGTGCTACGCGGGTTCCTACCACGGGCGACCGCCAGTATATTGAGCCGCATGGCACCGCTGCTCGCGCTCGACACCGGCTCCGCCATCGTCAGCGTGGCGGTCGGCGAGCGGGACCGGTTCGACGTGCTGTCCGCGCCACAGGGCCGTTCGTCGCGCGAGCTGATCGCGATGATCGACGAGCTCCTGACCCGCGCCGGCATCAAGCCGCGGGATCTGTCGGGCATCGGGGCCGCTCGCGGACCGGGCAGCTTCACCGGCCTGCGCGTGGGATTGGCCACCGCGCTGGGGCTCCACCAGGCCTCGGGCGTCAGGGCGGGCGGCGCATCGACGTTCGAGATCCTGGCCGCCCACTACTTCGAGCGTGTCGAGAATGGCGCGACGGAGGTGGTGGCCGTCATCGACGCCCTCCGTGAACGCTGGTACACCCAGCCCATGCGACTGGATGAGCACGGCAGGGTCGAAGCCGCCGGTCCGCCGGAAATCAGGGATCGCGCCGACCTCGTCCGGGCCCCGCTGCCGGTCGTCGGGCACGGTGTCTCCCGGCTTCCCGCCCCGGCAGGAGCGATCGAGCCGTCCGAACTCGCGCCGACCCTGCTGCGTCTCATGGCGGACGGCGCCCTCGGCTGGGATGGCGGAACGTTGACCGAGCCGCTCTACCTTCGCTCGCCGGCCACCAGCCCGCCACGGGCTGCTAGGCTCTCAGCGAGACCTGCCGAACCCAGGGACAACAACGAAGGGAGGCGCGTACCGAATGAGCGATGACGCAGTCAAGGAAGAACTTCTGGCTCAGGAGGGTGAGTTCCGCAAGCTCTACGACGAGCATCAGGCATGTGAGAGCCAACTCGAAGAACTGGTCGGTCGCTCCGTCCTCTCGCCGATCGACCACTCCGAGGCCAAGCGCATCAAGCTCCACAAACTCGCCCTCAAGGACCGCATGGAGTCGATCATCCGGTCCCACGCTCTTCAAGCCGCCAAGTAGCGCGGTAAGGCTGCGTCCCCTCCCAACCGTTCCACACCCGGCAAGGGAGGAACGGATGAAATTCGCACGGGAAGCCTGGCCCTTTGTGCTGCCGTTCCTGGCCGCAGCCGGCGTGTTCTGGCTGGTCGGGATTCTCCTGGCCGCTGTTTCGATGACTGTGCTCGGCCTGCTGGTGCTTCTCTTCTTCCGCGATCCGACCCGGAACTACGACGGCCCACCCGAGGTCGTTCTCGCGCCCGCCGAGGGTACGGTCACGGCGGTCGAGGTCATCACCGACAGCGCTCTCGGAGACGAAACGTGGCGCCGCATCTCGATCTTTCTCTCGGTGTTCAACGTGCATACGCAGAAGACGCCGGTCGAGGGCGTCGTGATCGGCAGCATCGCGACACCGGGCAAGAAGCTGCCGGCGTACCGCAAGGAAGCGGGCGACGTGAACGAGAACCACCTGACCCTGCTCCGTCGCACCCACGGCGACCTGATTGCGGTGCGCCAGATTACCGGTCTGGTCGCTCGGCGCATCGTCTCACGCCTGCAGGCCGGTCAACGAGTGGCCCAGGGCGAACCCCTGGGCCTGATCAAGTTCGGCTCCCGAGTCGACGTGTTCGTGCCGATGTCCTACGACCCGCTGGTCGAAAAGGGACAGCGTGTGATCTCCGGTGAGACGCCGGTCGCCATGCCTACCGACCCGTCGACCCCGCCGCCCGGCGACTTCCCCGTCAGGAGACCGCCGGCCCGTTCCGCAGGCGCCCGATGACCTGGAGACGTCCCAGAAAGAGGGCCAGACCCCTACGCGCCGGGGCCTACCTCATCCCCAGCCTGTTCACGACGGCGAACATGCTGCTCGGCTTCTACGCCCTGCTGGCCGGGTTGGAAGGACAGTTCAGGGCCGCGGTCCTGATGATCTTCGCAGCTGCCGTGCTCGATACCCTGGACGGGCGAATAGCCCGCCTGACCGGTACCGCGAGCCCCTTCGGCCGGGAGTACGACTCGCTAGCCGACCTGGTCTCCTTCGGCCTCGCGCCCGCCCTGCTCTGCTACCTCTGGGGCCTGGACGAACTCGGCCGGGCCGGCTTCGCGGCGCCGGCCGTCTACCTGCTCTGCAGTGCGGCCCGGCTCGCGCGCTTCAACGTCAGCCGGCGCACCAGCGATCCCGCGTACTTCGTAGGTCTGCCGGCGCCGGCGGCAGCCGGCGCCATCGGTTCGATCCTCTTCTTCGTCGACACCAGGGGCGACTCCTTCGTTCTGCAGCTCGCGGTTCTCGGCGCCCTGGTCGTCGTGGGCCTGCTTTCGGTTTCCACTTTCCGCTACCTCAGCTTCAAGGAGCTCGACTTCCGTCGACGCAGGGGCTTCCGCGTAGTGGTGGTGATCGCCGCCATCGTGGTGCTCGCCCTGATCCACATCGGCCTGTTCTTCCTGGTCGGCGCCTGGAGCTACGCGCTCTCGGGGCCGACGGCCTGGCTGGGAAGGAGGTTGCGCAGGCGACGCCGCGCCGCCCGGGTCCGGGTCGAGCCTGCCGGCGGCGCCGGCCCCTAGCGACCGGCGCCGCGCTGCTACTCTCCGCGGCCCATGACGACTGCCTCGCCCAGCAACCACCATCGCCTCTCCATCCTCGGCTCAGGACCGGCGGGTCTCACCGCGGCTCTCTACGCCGCCCGGGCCGACCTCGCCCCCCTGGTCCTCGAGGGCGGCCAGCCCGGCGGCCAGTTGACCATCACGACCGACGTCGAGAACTACCCGGGTTTTCCACAGGGCATCATGGGACCCGAACTGATCGAACAGATGCGGGCCCAGGCCCAGCGCTTCGGCGCCGACACCCGCTTCGAGACCGGCATGGGCGTCGACCTGAACGAGCGGCCGTTCCGGATCGCGACGGACGGCGGTAAGTACCTCACCGACGCCCTGATCATCGCCACCGGCGCCTCGGCCCGCCAACTGGGTCTCCCCTCGGAGGCGGAGCTGATGGGGTACGGCGTCTCGGCTTGCGCCACCTGCGACGGCTTCTTCTTCCGCGACAAGGAACTCGTCGTGGTCGGAGGCGGCGACACGGCGATGGAAGAAGCCACATTCCTGACCAAGTTCGCCAGCAAGGTGACCATCGTTCACCGGCGCGGAGAACTGCGGGCCTCCGTGATCATGCGCGACCGGGCCGCGGCGGACGGGAAGATCGCCTGGCGGTTCCACGCCACCGTGGAGGAAATCTACGGCTCCCAGGCGGAAGGCGTCCGGGGCGTCCGGCTACGCGACCCCCGCTCGGGCGACGAATCGGACTTCCCCTGCCAGGGCGTGTTCACCGCCATCGGCCACAACCCGAACACGGAGCTGTTCCGCGGCAAACTGGCGATGGACGATGTCGGCTATCTCAACGTCCGCCATCCGGGCACCGCGACGAACATCGACGGCGTGTTCGCCTGCGGCGACGTGATGGACCCCCACTACCGGCAGGCGGTCACTGCCGCCGGTACGGGCTGCCAGGCCGCGATCGACGCCGAGCGCTGGTTGAGCGAAGTAGCATGACCAGCCACGCAGACAAGGACGGGAGGGAGCATGGCCAAACTGAGACGTAGGGACTTCCTGGGCAAGGCCGCTCTCGCGACGGCCGGGGCGGGCGCCGTAGCCGCCTGCGGCGGGCCCGCGGCGGGACCCGACGGCGCGCCGGCCGTGGTCACCAAGCCCCGCCTGAACTGGCGCCTGGCCTCCAGCTTCCCCCGCGGCCTCGACACGATCTACGGCGGCGCGGAAGTGCTCGCGGAACGGGTCGAGAGCCTGTCCGAGGGCCGGTTCCGGATCCGTCCCTACCCCGCCGGCGAACTGGTGCCCGGACTCGGCGTGCTGGACGCCGTGCAGCAGGGCACGGTCGAGCTCGGGCACACCGCGAGCTACTACTACACCGGCAAGAACCCGGCGGTGGCGTTCGACACGGCGATGCCGTTCGGCCTGAATACCCGCCAGCAGAACGCCTGGCTCTACCACGGCGGCGGCCTGGAGCTGATGCGCGAGGTGTTCGCCGACTTCAACATCCTCAACTTCCCCGCCGGCAATACCGGCGGCCAGATGGGCGGTTGGTTCCGGCGCGAGGTGAGTACCCTGGACGAACTCCGGGGTCTGAAGATGCGCATCCCCGGTCTCGGCGCCGAGGTTCTGAGCCGACTCGGAGTTACCGTACAGACGATCCCGGGCGGCGAGATCTACCCCGCCCTCGAGCGCGGCGTGGTCGACGCCGCCGAGTGGGTCGGCCCCTACGACGACGAGAAGCTCGGCTTCCAGCGGGTGGCGAAGAACTACTACTACCCCGGCTGGTGGGAGCCGGGCCCGACGCTCTCCGCGTACGTCAACCGGACCGCGTGGGACTCCCTGCCCACTGGATACCAGTCCATCTTCCAGTCCGCCGCCGCGGAGGCGAACATCGACATGATCTCCCGCTATGACGCCGTGAATCCGGCCGCTCTCCAGCGCCTGGTCAACGACGGCGTCGTGCTGCGGCCTTTCTCCGACGAGATCCTGACCGCGGCCCAGAACGCCGCGTTCGAACTGATGAATGAGAACGCGGCGGCCGACCCCGGCTACCGAAAGATCTTCGACTCCTGGGATGACGTACGCAAGTCGTCCTTCCGCTGGTTCAGCACCGCCGAGCAGGCGTACGCGCGCTTCTCCTTCGGCGGCGGTTAGGCCGGAGCCCTACAGCAGCGCCGTCACCAGCTCGGGGTAGAGGCAGATCAGCGCTAGCCCGATGAGCTGAATGACGATGAAGGGGATCACCCCGCGGTACATCTGGACGGTCGTGATCCGCCGCGGCGCCACGCCGCGCAGGTAGAAGATCGCGAAGCCGAACGGCGGGGTCAGGAACGACGTCTGCAGGTTCATGCCGATCATGACGCCGAACCACACCATGTCGATATCGAGAACGCGCGCCGCCGGAGCGATCAGCGGAATGACGATGAAGGCGATCTCGAAGAAGTCGATGAAGAACCCGAGGATGAAGATCGCCAGGTTGGCGACGATCAACAGGCCGATCTTCCCGCCCGGCAGGCCGGTGAGCAGATCCTCGATCCAGACGTCCCCGTAGACGCCGCGGAAGACAAGCGCGAACGCGGTCGAACCGATGAGCAGGAAGATGACCATCGTGGTCAGCTTCGCCGTCGCGTCCATCGTGTCCTTGACCGCCTTCATGGTCAGCCGGCCCCGGGACAGAGCGAGCGCGATGGCGCCGACGGCGCCCAGGGCGCCGGCCTCCGTCGGGGTCGCGATGCCGGCGAAGATGCTGCCCAGAACAACCATGATCAGGACCAGGGGCGGCGCCATGACGACCGCCACCTGACGCGCCAGAGCACCGCCATGGACTGTCCGCTCCTCGGCGGGAAGGGCCGGCGCCGCCTCTGGCCGGGCGATCGCCACACCGACAACGTAGACCGCATAGAACCCTGCCAGCATGAGGCCCGGAATCAGGGAACCGATGAACAGGTCGCCGACCGAAATGCCGAGCTGGTCGGCCAGCACCACGAGCACGACGCTGGGCGGGATGATCTGGCCCAGCGTGCCGGCGGCGCTGATCACGCCGGTGGCCAGCATCGGCGAGTAGTCGTAGCGCAGCATGACCGGCAGCGAGATCAGGCCCATCGCGACCACCGAGGCCCCGACCACTCCGGTGGCGGCGGCGAGCATGGCGCCGACGATGACCACCGCCAGGGCCAGACCGCCGCGGAGGCGGCCGAACAGCATCCCGATCGTGCGCAGAAGATCCTCCGCGAGCTGCGACTTCTCCAGCATCGTGCCCATGAAGATGAAGAACGGCACGGCCAGCAGAACGCCGTTCGACATGACGCCGAAGACCCGCTCGGGAAACGCGTAGAGGAGGTTCCAGGAGAAGAGCCCGAGTTCGATGCCGATGACGGCGAAGATGAGGGCCGTGCCGCCGAGCGAGAACGCGACCGGATAGCCCGCGAAGATGAACAGGAACACGACCACGAACATCAGCGGGCCCAGGAAGTCGCCGCTCACAGCAACCCCTCCTGCTGCAGATCCTCCTCTTCGGCGCCGCCGCGGAGGGCGCGCAGACGCTGCCAGTTGCGCGCCGCTTCGGCCATCCCCTGCAGGGCCAGGAGCGCGAATGCCACCAGTAGCACGCTCTTGATCGGATACCGCGGCAGACCGCCGGGATCGGAAGACACTTCAAGCACCGCCCAGGAGTTCCGCACCGCCGGCCACGACATGAAGAGTCCGAAGACCGCGAACGGGATCAGAAACAGCAGCGAACCCCAGAGGTCGATCCGCCGCCGCCAGCGCTCCGGCAGCCGGCTGTAGACCACGTCGACCCGGACGTGGGCGTTGGTCTGCAGCGCGTACGACGCGCCGAGCAGGAACACCAGGCTGAACATGTACCACTGCAGTTCGAGGTAGGCGTTCGAACTCAGGTGCCAGCCGGTGAACCGGCCCAGGTAGCGGACCACCGCGTTGTACGCTCCGACCGCGACCATGGCCAGCGTCAGCCAGGAAACCGCGATCCCCAACCGTGAGTTGAGGCGATCGACCCATCCCACGAAGCGAGCCACGAACTCGCCGGAGGTACGTACTGACGCCATGAGCGCGCGCAGGCTAGCAGCCTGTGCGCGCAGTTGACGGCGGCGGCGCCGTGGACGCCGCAGCGACGCCCGGCCTGCCCCGCCGATTCGCGCGGCTGGCGGCACTGAACACCCTCTCCAATCTGACCGTGCCCGTGGCCGGTCTGGCCGACACGGTGATGCTCGGGCGTCTGGACGACGTCAGGTTCCTGGCCGGGGTGGTCCTCGCGGCGCTGATCTTCGACTACCTGTACTTCGGCTGCGCTTTCCTGCGCATGGGGACGACCGGGCTCACCGCCCAGGCCTGGGGCCGCGGAGAGATCCAGGAAGTCGCCGCACATCTCTACCGGGCCCTGCTGCTGGCGGCCGTTCTCGGCCTCCTGACGATCGCGCTCCGAGGCCCGCTCGGCGATGCCGGTTTCCGGCTCCTGGCCGGTACGGCCGAGGTTGAGGAAGCAGGCCGCCGCTACTACGACGCCCGCATCTGGGGCGCCCCCGCGGCCTTCGCGAACCTGGCCCTGGTCGGTTGGTTCCTGGGCCGGGCCGAGGCCGCGCGGGCCCTGCTCCTGGTCGCGGTGGCCTACGTCGGCAACGTCGTGCTGAACTGGTGGTTCATCATCGAGCTGGGTTGGGCCGCCTTCGGCGCCGGCGTCGCCACCGCCGCCTCGCAGTGGCTGGCCGCCTGCCTCGGTCTGGCACTGGCGCTGACAACAGGCGGCGCGGTTCCCGCCTGGCGCACTGTTCTCGATCGGGCGGCCCTGCGACGCATCGTCGCCCTGAGCGGGCACCTTGTGATTCGCACCCTGCTCCTGATCACCGCGTTCGCCGTGTTCACGAACATGAGCGCACTCTTCGGCACCGCCCGCCTGGCCGCCAACGGCCTGATTCTCCGCGTTCTGAGCCTCGCCTCCTACCTCGTCGACGGCGCCGCCTTCGCCGGCGAGACCCTTGCCGGCATGGCCTTCGGCGCCGGCGACCGGCAGGAACTCCGGCGCGTCCTGCTCCTGACCATGGCTGCGGCCATCGTCTGCGCGGTTGCCTTTCTCGTCCCGGTGCTGATGTTCCCCACCACCGTCTACGGCCTGCTCGTCGATCACGAGGATGTCGCGACGCTTGCCGCGGGCAGCAACTTCTGGCTGCTCCCGGTGCTGCTCTTCGCCGCCCTCGCCTACGCGTTCGACGGGTTCTTCCTCGGCCTGACCCAGGGCAGGTTGCTCAGCCGCGCGATGGTCCTCAGTCTCGGGATCGGCTTCGCCCCGATCGCCTGGGCGGCGGCCCACTTTCGCGACGAACGCCTGCTCTGGCTCAGCATGGTCGGCCTGATGGCCGCAAGAGCGATCACCCTCGGCTTAGCCGCGCGCCGTTACCTCACGCCGGGAGGAGCAGTTCCAAACGCGCCGCCGGACGTTGCGACGAAGTAGCCGCTAGGAGACTGCGCGGCAGAAACTGGGTGGCGCGGGCCTTCTGGCCCGCATCCGGCGCAAAGCGCCGGTCTCTGGGAGTTCTGCCGCGCTAGCTGGGGCTACACTCCGTGCCGCCAACACAGCGTCCAACAGCTTCAGGGAGGCCGGCCTACACATGGGAAAAATCGAAGGAAAGACCGCTCTAGTCACCGGCGGCGGCACCGGCATCGGCCGCTCGACCGCACTGCTCTTCGCCCGCGAGGGGGCGACAGTCATCGTCTCAGGCCGGCGACTGGCACCACTTGAAGCCGTCGCCGGCGAGATCGAGGCCGCCGGCGGCAGCGCCTGGGCGCACTCCGCCGACATGGAGGACGCGGACGCGGTCCAGGGCCTCGCGGCGGCGGTGCTGGAGCGCCACGCCACGGTCGACGTCCTGGTCCACAACGCAGGCCACAGCTCCAAGGTCCGCAGCACCCGCTACATCTCCCAGGCCGAGTGGGACAGTGTGATCGCGGTCAACGCCACCGGTCCCGCGATGCTGACCAGGGCCCTGCTGCCGGCGATGCTCGCCCACGGCGGCGCAACCGTGATCATGGTCTCGTCGATGGCGGCGATACGCCCGGGAGTCATGGCCGGCACCGCCTACGGGGCGGCCAAGGCGGCTTCCCGCAACTACATCCTCGGCCTCGGCGCCGAGTTGCGGCAGCTCGGCATCCGCGCCACCAGCGTCCTGCCCGGCGAAGTCGACACGCCGATCCTGGACAACCGGCCCCGGCCTCCCTCGGCCGAGGAGCGAGCGAACATGATGGCCGCCGAGGACATCGCCGAGGCGATCCTGACCGCCGCCGCCCTTCCTGAACGCACCGTGATCGAAGAGATGACCCTGATGCCGACGAAGCTCCGCGACTACTCCGCCGACATCGCGGCCGCCCGCACCCTCGGCGCACCGGAGGAGGATTGAGGTCGACCTGAGTCCGAGTCAGGCTGTAGGCGCGGTCTTCTTATGCACCACGGCTGCCCCGATCACGCCTCCGACCGCCGAGAACACGACGTTGAGGACCAGCGAAAAGACGACGGCGGCGATCACTCCAAGGCCGGCGATGGCACTGATGAAGCCCAAGGCCTCCAAGTCCTCGGCTGAGCCGTCCGAAAGAGCCCCGAGCCCCATCAGGCCCGTGAGGCCCCCCAGGATCAGGAGACCTATGAGAATGCTCAGGACGGATCCGACGACACCGGCAAGCGCCCCGATCTTCGCGCCTTCGCGATAGGGCGCCGCCTCGGAGGCCGGCTCGTCCTTGAGCGCCAGGTAGACGGCCAGCACGCCGCCCGCGATAACCAGCGCGCAGCAGGCCAGGTTGAGCAGTTGGAGGCCGGGGACCTGGGAAGCGATGGCTGCCGCGCCCCCGCCGATGGCCGCTGATGCGAGTTTCTTTCCGGTCATGGAATCTCCTCCGGTTGATGTCCCGGCCACCGACTAGGCCGAGGGCTTCTTGTGGAATACCGCGGCGCCGATCACGCCGCCGATCGCAGAGAACACGACATCGACCACCAGACTCAGCAGGAACGCGACCGCGCCGAACGCCGCCATGCCTCCGGTCTCCGCGCCGGACATTGCCTCGAGCGCTTCCGGCGGCATTCCCTCCAGGCCCTCCAGGCCCTCCAGGAACGACCGAAACTGTTCCATCGGGTCGCCGAAGATCGCCGTCAGCGGAATAGCGACAATCGCACCGACGACCGCCGCGGCAACACCGGCCAGAACGCCGATCATCGCGCCGTCGCCGTAGGGCGCCGTCGCGGTCGCGGGTTCATCCTTCATCGCCAGGTAGACGGCCAGCATGCCGCCGCCCACCACGAGGGCGCAGCACAGGCAGTTGGCGAAGTAGACGATCGGAATCTGCGACGCGATACCCGCCGCGCTCCCGCCAATGGCTGCTGCTTTCAGTTTCTTCGGTGTCATGGAGTCTCCTCAGGCGGTTCTTGGGACGTAGGTTGGACGATCTGGCCGATCGCCGCCCACACGAGGACGGCAATGGGCGCTGCAGCGAGCAAGGCGGTCAAAAACCGGCTCATCGGCGTGTTCATCGGCAGCAGCCAGTCGATCGCGGTCGGCGCCAGGAAGAACAGAATGCGCCGGGGCTTCTCGAGTAGCCAATCACGGAGCGGGCGAACAAGGGGCAGAACGACCAGGCCCAGTGTGAACCCCACGTAGAAGCCGAAGCAGCGGTGGCAGACGGCGAGGGGCTGACCCGCCAGATGAAAGCAGCGTTCGGCGATCTGATGGCAGACCGGGGCGAACAGCTCGTAGAGCAGCGGCGCTGCAAAGCCACCGGAAACGGCGAAGAGAGGCGCGGCAACGACCAGCCCGATCGCCAGGCAGCACAAGCCAACGAACATCGCGGTCACTGCCCACGTAGCTGGGCTCGCCATGAACGGCACGGGAGTTCCGGCGCCCGGCGCTTGCGCCCCAGGCCGTTCCACAGGCCCGGTGGCTGCAGGTTGGGGCGAAACCCCGAGCCGGCGGCGACGCATCGCGGGCTAGTGTAGCGACTACACCCTTGGCCCGTACAACCTGAAGGAGCACTCATGTCCCCGAACCGAGTGAAGGCAGCCGCGATCGGCGGCTCGATCGCAGGCGCTGCTTCCGAGATTCCACTTCTCAACGTCCTCAACCTGGCCTGTTGCGCCCTCATCGTCGGCGGCGCCCTGCTCGCCGTTCACCTGGCGCTCCGGAACGAACCACCCACCGAGAGCGCTCCCCTGGGCGACGGCGCGGCGATCGGCGCCCTCTCGGGAGTGTTTGCCGCGGTCGTGGGCACAATCATCTCCATCCCGGTCGCGCTGCTCATCGGCAACATGGCGCAACAGGGAATCGCGACCTTCCTGGAAAGCAGCGAGGCCGTTCAAATCGAGGGACTGCCACGGGATCTCCTGGAATCGCTGACCGCCTCCAGTGAGGGACTCGTCCTGAACGCGCTGCTCCTGGGCCTAGTGTTCAGCTTGGTCCTCTACACGCTGTTCGCTGCCCTCGGCGGCCTCTTGGGAGCTTCGTTCTTCCACAAGAAGGCCTAGTCGCCGGCGCACCTACCGCCGGTATGATCCCTGCCGTGAGGAGCGATCAGTGAGCGGCTGGCACTCGATTCCCGAGCTCAGCGACCTGGTCGGCCAGGAGGTCCGGCTCCGCGGCTGGGTCGACGGTCGCCGTTCCAGCGGCCGGATCGGCTTCATCCAGCTCCGCGACTCGGGCGCCACGGTGCAGCTCGTGATCAGCCGCAAGGAGGTGGACGAGGCCTCCTGGCAGGCGCTCCAGCACGCCACCCAGGAATCGACGATCGCGGTGACCGGCACCGCCGCCGCCGACCCGCGCTCGCCCGGCGGGGTCGAGATCCACGTTTCCTCTCTGGCCCTGGTTCACAGCGCCGACGGCTACCCCATCACCCCGAAAGAACACGGCACCGCCTTCCTGATGGACCATCGCCACCTCTGGCTGCGCTCGAGCCGCCAGCGGGCGGTGTTGCGGATCCGGAGCGAGGTCTGCCAGGCAATCCACGACTTCCACCGGGAGCGCGGCTACTACCTGGTCGACTCGCCGATCCTGACGCCCGCCGCGTGCGAGGGGACCTCGACCCTGTTCGAGACCCCGTACTTCGACCACGGCAACGCCTACCTGAGCCAGTCCGGTCAGCTCTACCTGGAGCCGGCGGCCGCCGCCCTGGGCAAGGTCTACTGCTTCGGCCCCACCTTCCGGGCCGAGAAGTCGAAGACCCGGCGCCATCTGATGGAATTCTGGATGGTCGAGCCGGAAGCCGCCTTCCTCGACTTCGAGGGCCTGTCCGAGCTGGCCGAAGACTTCGTCGTCTACCTTGCGGAGCGGGTGCTGGAGAACTGCGGCGATCCGCTCAGGGTCCTCGAACGGGACACGTCCAAGCTCGAAGCGATCCGCAAGCCCTTCCCGCGGCGCCGCTACGCGGAAGCGATCGACCTGCTGCGCCGCCAAGGGTCGGAGATCGAGTTCGGCAACGACTTCGGCGCTCCGGAAGAGACCGCGATCGCCCAGCAGTTCGACCGCCCGGTGATGGTCACCCACTATCCGACTTCGCTGAAGGCGTTCTACATGGAGCCCGACCCGGACGACCCGACCCTGGCCCTGGCGCTCGACGTGATCGCTCCGGAAGGCTACGGCGAGATCATCGGCGGCAGCCAGCGCATCCACGACCACGATCTGCTGCTGTCGCGGCTCAAGGAGCACGATCTGCCGCTTACGGCCTTTCAGTGGTACCTGGACATCCGCCGCTACGGCACGTTCGAGCACAGCGGCTTCGGCATGGGCGTCGAACGCTTCGTCGCCTGGATGGCCGGCGTCGCCCACCTGCGGGAGACGATCCCCTACCCGCGAACGATGGACCGGATCTACCCCTGACACTGGTCCCCGATCAGCTCGAGGAGCGCCTCGGCTACCGGTTCCAGAACCGCGCTCTCCTCGAGCAGGCCCTGACCCATACCTCCTTCGCCAACGAACATGGCTTGGAGGAGCACAACGAGCGCCTCGAGTTCCTGGGCGACTCGGTGCTTGGTCTTGTCGCGGCCGACCGGCTCTACCGAAGTCGGCCTCTCGCGCCCGAAGGCGAACTGTCGCTCGTCAAGTCACACGTGGTGAACGACGAGGCGCTCGCCCGCCGCGCCCGGCGCCTCGATCTGGGTTCGACGCTTCGCCTCGGCCGTGGCGAAGAGCGCTCCGGCGGCCGCGACAAGCAATCCCTCCTCGCCTGCGCGCTCGAAGCCGTCATCGGCGCCGTGTTCGTCGACGGCGGTCTGGAGGCCGCCCGCACCCTCGTCGAGCCGTGGATCGAGTCCGAGGCCACCGAGGCAATCGACACTCCGGACGCCAAGTCCGATCTCCAGGAACTGCTCCAGGCACAGGGCCTGGAGCCTCCCGTCTACCGCCACGTCGGCCGCGAGGGCCCCGACCACGATCCGCTCTTCCATGTCGAGTGCCTGATCGACGGCGAGACTGCGGCCAACGCGACGGGCCGATCGAAGAAAGCGGCCGAGCGCCGCGCGGCTGCCCGGGCGCTGGCAGAGCTGGCCGCGCGCGACGTCGTCAGCGGCGCTTGAAGCGGCGTTCCAGGTCGCGGTCGGTGAGTTCCAGCACCACCGGCCTGCCGTGCGGGCAGGTATAGGGGTGTTCGCAGGCGAAGAGCTCCCCGATCAGGCTCTCCATCTTCTCCGCCGACAGCGCCTGGTGCATCTTGACCGCGGCGCGGCAGGCGCGGCTGGCCGCCAACTGGGTCAGGAGGTACTCCGCCAGCGCCTCCTCCTCGCTCGGCAGTTCGTCCCCGCCGGCGACCCGGGTCGCGATCCGCAGCACCAGGTTCTCCGCCTCGGAGTCGGGCAGCACGGCCGGAATCGCCGTGATCGCGGCGGCGCCGCCGGAGAGGCTGCTGACCGAGTAGCCGCACCGCGCCAGCCCCGCCGAACATTCGGCAAGCGCCGCGTTCTCGGCCGCGGACAGTTCCAGCACCCGCGGGACGAGCAGGCTCTGGCTGACCGACTCTTGCTCAGCAAGACTGCGGCGGAACCGCTCGTACAGGATGCGTTCGTGGGCCACATGCTGGTCCACGACCAGCAGCGACTCAGGCCCCTCGAGCAGGATCATCGCGCCCTTGTACTGCCCGATCAGCCGCAGCGACTCCCGGCCCCTGCCCGACAGGGGTACCGGGGCGGAAGGCGCCGGCCTGTAGGCGACCTCCGCCAGCTTCCCCGCCGGCCCCACCTGCGCACCGCCGTAGCGGGCGGCAAGTTCCTCGGCCCAGGCGGGCGCCGCCGGCGCCGGATCGCCCTCCTGCCGGCCGCCGTCTCCTCCCGCGCCGGCACGGTGCCAGGACACCGGGCCGCCCGTCTCCCGGACTTCTCCCATGCCGGTCCAGCCGGGGGGCGCCACCGGCCCGCCCAGTTCCCGCAGCGGCGCCGGCGCCTCGCCCTTTGCCGCCTCCAGTCCCTTGCGGACCGCGCTGCCGACGCGCCCGAGCAGCGCCGCATCGCGGAAGCGGACCTCCGCTTTCTGGGGATGGACGTTCACGTCGACCGACTCCGGCGGCACATCGAGGAACAGGAACAGTGCCGGCGCCGGGTCGCCCTTCATCAGGTCCCGAACCGCCTTGTAGTAGATCCCGAGCACCGCCCGGTCCCGCAACAGGCGGCCGTTGACGAAGACGAACTGCCGCCGGCCCCTGGAGGTCTCCCGGTCGCCGACGAAGCCGTCGACACCCTGCCGCCTCCTGGCCTCGGGCAGCGGAACGAGGTGATTCGCCAGATCCGGGCCGAACAACTGGGCGATCCGTTCCAGCCGGCCGGCCGAGTCCTTTCCGGTCGCCTGGGTGCGCAGCACTTCACGCCGGGGAGACGCGCTGTCGGGACTGTGGCGCAGGACGAAGGTCACGTCCGGGCGCGCCAGGGCGTACCCCTGCACCACCGTCGTCGCATGCCGCAACTCGGTCGCCGGCCGCTTCAGGAACTGCTTGCGGGCCGGCACGTTGTAGAACAGCGACTCCACCGTCACCGTCGTACCGCGGGGCCGGCTCACCGGCTCGTCGATCGTGACCTCCCCCCCCTCGACCAGGAGTCGGTGGCCCTCGCCGGCGGTGCGCGCCGTCAGCAGTTCGCACTTCGAGACCGCGGCGATCGAGGACAGCGCCTCGCCGCGGAAGCCCAGGGTCGCAACCTCGAGAAGGTCCTCGAAGGAGCCGATCTTGCTGGTCGCGTGGCGTTCGACCGCCAGAATCGCCTCGTCGGCGGCGATGCCGCTGCCGTCGTCCGCGACCACGATCAGGTCCTTGCCGCCGTTCACAAGGTCGATCTCGATCCGGGTGGCGCCCGCGTCGAGCGCATTCTCGACCAGTTCCTTGACCACCGACGACGGGCGCTCCACGACCTCGCCGGCCGCGATCTTGGAGATCAGCGTGTCGGGCAGCCGCTGCAGCGGACGGCGCTCTGTCGCGCCTCGCCGGTCCGGCCCCATCAGGGCGCCACATCCCGCAGCGTCCGCTGCATCACGCCGTAGCTGCGCAGTTCCTTGCCCAGGAAGGCGCGCCGGACCTCGCGCGCAACCGCCTCGACCGACTTGAGCGTCGATTCCTCGACCCCTCCGTTCTCCTGGAGCCCCGGAAGGTCCGCGGCGCCGATGCGGCGCAGGAAGGAAAGAGCGGGCTCGGAGATCCGGCGATTCGCCCCCGCGCCGGCGCCGCACGCAGGGCACAGCAGGCCGGCCGCGTCGACCGCCAGAACGGCCTCGTCACCGAGTGCGGCGCCGCAGGACGGACAGTGCCGGGGCGCCGGGAACACGCCGCTCAGCCGCAGGGCCCAGCATTCCAGGTAGCGCGCCGCCAGGGAGCGATCGCAGCCTGCGATCAGTGCCTGCACGGTCGAGTCCAGGAGCCGGTACAGGTGATTGTCCGGTTCGTGCTCCTGCGCGAACACCTGCATGTGCTCGGCGAGATACGAGGAGACGAGAATCCCCTCCAGGTCGCTGTGCAGGGCGCCGGGGCTCCTGATCATCTCCGCGTCAGCGAGCCGGACCAAGTCGCGGTCGGGCTTCTCGAACCAGGACAGGTGCACCTTCGCCAGTTGCTGCAGTTCGCCGCCGAAGCGGCTGAAGCGCGCCCGGGCGCTGCGCGCGGCGCCTCTTTTCAACCCCCAGTCGCGGCTGAGGAAGACGACGATCCGGTCGCGCTCACGAAGGTCGATGGTCTGAAGCAGCAATGCCTCACCGCTTCGCCGCTTCATGGTAATTACAGTACACGCTGAAGCGGTCCCCTAAACTGGGGATCTGCGCCGCCGTGCGATAGTCCATCCGCCGCTCAGCGGACCAGCCAGTCGATCATCAGGGTGGCGAGGCCGAAGTACACGAGGATGCCGGTGATGTCGCTGAAGGTCGTGACCATGGGGCCGCTGGCCACCGCCGGGTCGATGCCCATCCGCTCGAAGGCCATCGGCAGGAGCGAACCGATCAGCGACGCGAGCACGATGGCGAGGAACAGCGAGATCGCGACCACGGCGCTGTAGGCCGGGTTCTGTTCGAGGAACGCCGCGGCCCCGGCGGCGACCGTCGAGCAGACCAGGCCCACGACGAGACCGATCCGGATCTGCTGCATCAGGAAGCGCCGCATCCGGCCGCCTTCCTCGCCGATTCTGCCGGTAGCCAGACCGCGCACGGTCAACGTCATCGTCTGACTGCCGATGTTGCCGCCCATGCCCATGACCACGGGAGCGAAGGCGAGCAGGAAGACCTCGTTCAATCTGAGCTGGAACTCCTTCATCAGGACTCCGGTCAACGTCAGGCCGATCAGGTTGACGAGCAGCCAGGGCAGCCGGATGCCGGCCACGCGCCAGGCTCGCTCCCGGTACAGCAACTCGTCGTCCGAGGTACCGACCATCTTGTAGAAGTCCTCTTCCGCCTCCTCCTGCACGATGTCGATCACGTCATCGACGGTCACGAGACCCAGCAGACGGCGACGGTCGTCGACCACGGGGATGGCGAGGAAGTCGTAGCGCGAAGCGAGCCGCGCCACGTCCTCCTGGTCCGTATCGGTATTCGCGGTGACCAGACCGCGGTTCATGATCTCGCCCAGGGTGCGGCTCGGAACCGAGAGCAGGAGCTGCCGCAGCGACAGCACCCCGACCAGGCGGCCCTCCGGATCGACGACGTAGAGGTAGAAGATCATCTCCACCTCGCCGTGCTCCCGGATCTTGGCGATCGCGTCACCGACCGAAGTGTCCTCCGGCAGGGAGAAGAACTCGGTGTTCATGATCCGCCCGGCCGTGTCCTCCTCGTAGGCGAACTGAGTCTGCAGTTCGTCCCGGTCGGGCCGGTCGAGCAGCGCCAGCACGGACTCGCGCAGTTCGTCCTCCAGGCCGTCGACGATCTCCACGCTGTCGTCGACCGCAAGCGGCGCGAGCAGCCCGGCGATCTCGGCCGGAGTGAGCTCCTCGAGCAGCGGCCGCCGCTCGCCGGGCTCCAGCTCCAGCAGCACTTCGCCGGCCGAATCCGGGTAGTCATCGAGCGCCAGCCGGACCACGAACAACTGCTCCGTGGGCACCAGCTTCCGCAACGCGGCGGCGACGTCTCCCGGCCGCACCTTGCTCAGCACGCGCGACAGGTTCCGCCGCGCCCCGCGGCGCGCCAGCCGGCGCATCGTGTCGCCGAGAATCTCTACCCGCTGGGTGGACATGGCGAGCCGCATCGTACCAGCCGGGGCCGGGCGACCGGCCCCGAGGCGGCCGGCGCCGCTCCCCTAAGCCAAGGCTCCTCAGCCGGTTGGACAAAACCCCAGGGGGCCCGTTCATCAACGGCTGCCGCCCGCCGTCCTGGTGTTCGACGTCGACCAGCCCTACCCAGCCGCGGTCATTCCGCGACCCTGCCGGCCGGGATCCGGCCGCTATCGACCTCGAAGACGGCGTCGATCTCGACCGGAACATTGAACGGCAGCTTGTTCGTGCCCACCGCGAAGCGGGCGTGCCGCCCCTTGTCGCCGAACACCTCCACCATCAGGTCGGAGGCGCCGTTGATCACCGCCGGGTGATTGTCGAAGTCGTCGCTGCAGTTGACGAAGCCGCCGAGCTTCACGCAGCGGCGGACGCGTTCCAAATCGCCGTCGCATGCCGCCGCGACGACCGCGACGATGTTCACTCCGACCAGGCGCGCCGCTTCCTGAGCCTCCTCCAGCGAGTAGTCCACACCCACCTTGCCGCGATAGGCCAGCCGTCCGTCCCGCACCGGCACCTGGCCGGAGACGAAGACGAGCGATCCGGTGCGTACGAACGGCACGTAGTTCGCGGCGGGCGCCGCGGGCGCGGGGAGTTTCAGGCCGAGCGCCGCGAGCCGCTTCTCTACGGTCGTTGTCATCGAAACAGACTCCTGCGTCCTACGAGTAAGCGGCGAACAGTTCCTCGAACGCCTTGAGCTGGTTGCCGGCCGCCGACGACGGCACCAGGATGGGCGTACCGACACCGGCGTCGAACCAACGCTCGACGCCCTCGCGAACCTCCGCCGCGTTGCCGAACAGCGTGCAGTCGGCCAGCCAGCGGTCGGAGAGCAGACCCGGGATGCGGTCCGTCTCGCGGCGCTCGATTGCCTGCTCCACCGCCTCCATCTCCTCCACGTAGCCGGCCGCCTTCCAGTAGTTGCGGTAGTTCGGCAGCCGGACGTACGAGGACAGCGTCTTCCGGTTGCGCGCCGCCGCCAGGTCGCGGTCGTCGGAGATGACTGTCGGGATCATGTTGCCGACGAAGAAGTCGGGATCGGCAGCCCTTCCCCCGGCCGCCGCCAGCGAGCGATCCATGTGCGAGCGGGCGCCATTCGCGAACACCATGCCGTCGGCGATCTCGGCGGCGGTGGCGATCATCCGGTCGCGCAGCGTGGCGAGGACGATCGGCGGCAGCTCGCCGGCCCCCCGCACCGCCTTCAGCTCCTCCACGAAGGCGCGGATGTCACCCAGCGGCTTGCCGACGGTGACGCCCAGACGCGCATGGGCCGGCGCGTGGCTCACGCCGACGCCGAACCAGAAGCGGCCCTGCGAGACCTCGTGGATGAAGGACGCCGTGTGGGCGAACTCCGTCACGTGGCGCGTGTAGATGTTGACGATCGAGGTGCCGAAGTGGATCCGTTCGGTCCGCAGGGCGAGCGCCTCGCACAGCGCCAGACCATCGCCCATGCTGGGGCAGTAGATGCCGCTGAAACCGCGGCGTTCGATCTCCGCGGCGAGGTCCAGGGTCAGCCGGCGGCGGCCGGGAACGGCGGCGAGCGAGACCGCGGGGGTGCGTTCGCCGAGTGTTGAGGTCGTCATGGCCGCGGCAGGGTATCAGCGTCCGGGCTGCTTGGAGTCCGACCAACGCGGAGACGATGCATGGGCTGTTCGAGGACTTCGCCATCGCGTTCTTCAGGCGGGAGCAGCAGAGGTTCCGCGTCAATCATCGGGGGCGCGGCATCAGGTTCGTCGACGCCGGCACGCGCGAGGCCCAGCGGAGGTGGATTCCAGGCATGGAGGCCGACGTAATCCTAGAGTCGAATGATCGCCGGGTCATCGTCGACACGAAGTGGTACCGAGAACCGCTCTCGCGGCGGCACGGCAGCCGGAAGCTGCGTTCCGCGCATCTGTACCAACTCCTCGCGTATCTGCGAAACCGCAGCGCGGCGAAGCCGGACCAACCGCCGTACGAGGGAATGCTCCTCTACCCCCAGTCCGAGGCAGCGTTCAAGATCGACGTCCGGCTCGAGGGCTTCGACATTCAGGCCCGGACGATCAACCTGTCCCAGGACTGGCGCGCCATCCATAGGGACATGATCGCCCTCCTTGACCGCGACTCGGCGGCGAACCATCAGCCGGGAGCGGGATCCGCCGAAGTGGACTCCGGCAGGTGTCGGCAACGATGAGCGACGAGTTCGAGATCCGCGCGGACAAGGTGGGGACTTCGAGGGGTTTTCCGGGACGATGGCCCGCCGGCCGCCGTGATGGACCGCTGCTGAGCGGCGTGGCGGTATCTAGGCCGCCACGTCGACCTGGGCCGCCGTGGTTTGAGGCGGCGGCACCGGATCGCCGTCGCGGCGCAGGCCCTCGAGATGGAACTCGATGGCTTCGCGCATCAGTTGGATGACTTCGTCGCGTGTGTCTGCCGCCGCAACGCAGCCGGGGAGATCGGGAGCGTACGCCGCGTAGTTGTCGGGCGCCTTCTCGATGACGATCGTGTACTTCACGGGGTTCTCACTTCTTGAGGCCTGCCTGCTTGAGGACGCTGTTCCACGTAGCCGGCGGCAAGTCTTTGCTCAGCTTACCAGCGATGGTCACCTTGCCCGGCTTGGTCGGATGCCGGTACTGCCGGTGGCTGCCCTTCGTTGCGACGAGACGCCAGCCATCGCGTTGAACGGTACGAATAGCTTCGCGGACGCAGGGCATAGGGCGGGGAGCCTAACCGGCGAGGGCCGCGCCCGAAGGGCACGCGCGACAGAGCCCCAACGTCACCTGTTGTTCCGGCTACGCTACGGGCCGCGATGAAGAAACTCGCTCCCGAACAGGTCGGCGCTCTGCTTCGCCCGGGCATGAAGGTGGCCGTCCTGGGCGGCTGCAACGAACCCCGCGGCATCGCCGCGGCCCTGCACGTTCAGCCGGTGGCGACCGCCGGCGTGGAGTTCACGGTTACCCGCATTCCCGGCATCTCCTCGCCGACGCTCGCACCCTGGGCCGGCTCGACGGTGCGGAGCTTCTTTGTCACGCCCGAGATGCGCGCCGGTTTCGAGGCCGGCTCCGTCCGCTTCGTGCCGATGCAGTACCGGCACGTCTGGGACGATCTCGTGGCGGCGCCGTTCGACCTGACCATCGCCCAGTTCACGCCGCCGGACGGGAACGGCGACTGCTCACTCGGAATTGGCGCGGGGTTCCTGCCGGCTCTGCTGGGCCGCCCCGAGATCCCCATCGTCGCCGAATGGAACCGCGCGCTGCCCCGGCTGCCGGGCGCGCCGACCGTCCCTGCCGACCGGTTCGAGTACGTCGTGGAAACAGAGGTCGAGCCGCCCACGCTGGCCAGCCGAAGCGGTCCCGTGGCCGAGCGCATCGGCGGCCTGGTCGCAGGCCTGGTCCGGGACGGCGACTGCATCGAGACCGGCGTAGGCGCCATTCCGGGCGCGGTCCTGGCCGCGCTCCACGGTCACCGCGACCTCGGCTTTCACTCGGGCCTGCTGTCGGACGGCGTGATGGACCTCGTGGAAGCCGGCGCCGTCACGGGCGCCCGAAAGACGCTCGACAAGGGACGTCTGGTCGCCGCCATGGTCCTTGGATCGCCGACGCTGTACGACTGGGCGAGCCGCTGCGACCTGATCGACCTTCGTACCGTCGACTACACCCACGACGTGCGGGTCATCGCAAGGCTCGACAACTTCGTCGCGCTGAACTCCGCGGTCGAAGTGGACCTGTTCGGTCAGGTCAACTCGGAAATCGTCCGCGGACGCCAGATCAGCGGAACGGGCGGCGCCGTCGACTTCATGCGCGGCGCACGGATGTCGGCCGGCGGACGCTCGATTGTCGCCCTCGAAGCAACGGCCGGAAGCGGACGCTTCTCCCGCATCGTCCCGGCGCTCCCGGCAGCGCACGCCGCCACCGCACTCCGCACCGACGCCGACATGTTCGTCACCGAGTACGGCGTCGCCGAGGTCCGCGGCGTGGACGTCATGGAACGGGCTCGAAGACTGATCCGGATCGCCGCGCCGAAGTTCCGCGAGGAGTTGGAGGCGCAAGCCGGCTTGCCGCTGGCCGGCGAACTCAACGAGATCGGGCGACGGGGCGGGAAGCTGCAGGTGCGAGACCGGCGGTCCGCAGACGAGATCATCGGTTGCGATGAATCCGGCCTTCCCCGCTGATGTTCGTCGCTACGAGAGGTGGAGTTCGAAGGCGTCTGCCAGCTCAGAACCCGGTCGAGGCAGTGAGTTCAGGAGCTACGCCTTCGCGCTCGGCCGCGCCGACACCGCCTGGTGCCAGCGCAGCAGGTTCGGCGTCTCCTCGGTGACTTTGAACTTGGTCACCCGGCCGAAGTCGATCCCGATCTGGGCCGTGATGTCGGCGATCGAGTACTCGTCGCCGGCGACGAACTCGCGGTTGGCCAACTCCTCGTCGAGCCAGGCGAGTCGCTTTGTCGCTTGGCGGCGCTGACCCTCGCCGTAGTCGGGGAACTGCTCGATGAGTTTGGCGAAGTACGGGTGGGTGTTGCGGAAGACCTGCATGATCGGGAGGGCGATCTCGAGTTCCATCCGCCGCTGCCACATCTCGATGCGGGCCGCCTGCTCCGGGTCGTCGCCGCCCATCAGCGCCGGTTCAGGCTGCAACTGCTCGAAGTAGCGGCAGATGGCGACCGACTCGGCGATGAAGGTGCCGTCGTCGAGCTCGAGGACCGGCACGCGGCCCATGGGATTCTTGACCCGGAACGGCGCCGCCCGGTTCTCGGCCTTGCCCAGGTCGACCGGTACGATCGGAACCTCGATGCCCTTCTCGGCCAGAAAGATGCGTACGCGGCGGCAGTTGGGGGCGGTGGCGGCTTCGTGTAGCTTCATGGCGTGCGGCAGTCTCCTGGAAGTCGGCAACTGATGAGCGGAATGGGAAGTTCGACGGGCGCGGAGTCTAACCGGATCCAGGTACACAACCCATGATCGAACTCCTGGCCCAGCCGTCCTTCTGGGCGGCCCTGTTCTCCGTGACGCTGATTCAGATCGCGCTCGGCGCCGACAACCTGATCATCATCACGATCATCGCCAACAAGCTGCCTGCCGCCCGCCGCAAGCAGGCGATCCAGCTCGGCCTGGTGCTGGCGATGGCGCTGCGGATCGTCCTTCTGCTCGTTGTGAGCCTGGTCCTGCAGGCAGCGACCACTCAACTCTGGCATCCCGACGGCTCGTTCCTGGGCGTCGAGGTTTCCGGCCAGGTCGACGGCAAGTCCCTGGTGCTGGTGATCGGCGGTCTCTTCCTGGTCTGGAAGGGCGTCAAGGAGCTCCGGATCAAGCTGAAGGCCGTGGAACACGAGGTCGCGAAGGCAAGCCGTTTCGCCGAGGTCGTGACACTGATCGTCGGCATGAACCTGATCTTCTCGGTCGACTCCATCCTCACCGTCGTCGGCATGACCGACATCTTCGCGGTCATGGTCGGCTCGGTGCTCATCTCCGTGGCGTTGATGCTGCTCTTCGCGGGCCCGATCTCGCGGTTCCTCAGCTCGAACCCCGAGTTCGAGATCCTCGGCCTGTTCGTCCTCCTCCTGATCGGCTTCGTGCTGATCCTCGAGGGCGGCCACAGCGCCCACCTGACGGTGAACGGCGCCCCGACCCCGTACATCCCGCAGTGGATCGTCATCTTCATCCTGTTGCTGATGTTCGCGCTCGACCTCTACCAGAACTGGTGGGAGCGCAAGCAGGAGGTCGACGCGGTGACGCTCCACCGGCGACGGAAGTAGGGCCGGCCTCCTAGACCCTGCGGATCGGTCCGGGATACCGGGCCACAACCTCGTCCGCGGTGAGGAGCGTCAGTCCCTCCACCTGAGCCTGCGCGACAAGCAGGCGATCGAAGGGGTCGCGGTGGATCGGCGGCAGGAGGTCGACGGCCGCCGCGTGGGCTCCGGTTACCGGCAGTTCCGTGTAGCCGACTTCAAGCAACCCCCGCCGGAGCACTCGGGGGTCCAAGGGGAAGTCGGGACGTCGGAGCCCGTGCTTGATCGCGACCTCCCAGATCGACGCCGCGCTGAACAGGAGCTCCGACTCCGGCTCATGGAGCAACCGACGTGCCGCGAGCGGCAGCATGGGGGCATCGACCGCCGACCACACCAAGAGGTGGGTGTCGAGAAGCAACGTCACTCGTCACCGTGGAACAGGGCCTCGATCTCGTCGGCTGCCAGTCGATCGAAGTCATCCGGGATCCTGATCTCTCCCTTGATGAAGCCGATCCGGCTCTTCCGAGGTCCGGGCGGTTCCAACGGGACGACTTTGGCCACGGGCTTTCCGGCGCGCGCGATGATGAAGGGCTCTCCTTCGACGACCGCCCGCACGAGTCGGGAAAGGTGGGTCTTCGCCTGGTGAATGTTGACGACGCGCATGGCGGTGCTCCACGTAGTGGACTAACTCAGGTTAGTTTATCAACAGAATCGAACCAGATAGGGCTGCCTCCATGCGGTATACGATCGCCGCCCTCGCGCAAGCACGTCTCGGACGGCGGCGCGACGAGTTCCACTTGAGACCCAGCGGATCCGCCATGCCAGACAACGAATCGACCAACCCCTCCCTGCCCACCCTCGCCATGCTCGGCGCCACCGGCGACCTGGGCGGCGGTCTCGCCCGGCGCTGGGCGGCGGCGGGCTACTCGATCGTCATCGGTTCCCGTTCGCGGCAGAAGGGTGCGGGCTCGGCCGAAGACGTGAACGAGCAGCTCCGCGCGCTGGGCCTGCCCTCCTCAGTCCGCGGCACGGACAACCTGACCGCCGCCGAGGAGGGCGACGTCGTCGTGCTGACCGTGCCCTACGCCTTCCAGCGCGCCACGCTGGAAGCCGTGCGCGACGCACTCCACGGAAAGATCCTGATCGACTGCACGGTGCCGCTCGTGCCGCCGAAGGTCGCGCGCGTGCAGCTCCCCGACGAGGGCTGCGCCGCGGTCATCGCCCAGCAGACAGTCGGCCCGGACGTGCGGGTGGTGTCCGCCTTCCAGAACGTCGGCGCCGCGCACCTGCGCGAGGACGACGCCGTGGACTGCGATGTGCTTGTGACCGGCGACGACCCGGCCGCGCGCGCCGAGGTCATCGAACTGATCGAGGCGCTGGAGATGCGCGGCTGGCACGCCGGGCCGCTCGACAACGCGGCCGCGGCGGAAGCCCTGACATCCATCCTGATCCAGTTGAACGGGAAGTACGGCATTGCCGGCGCGGGGATCCGGATCACCGGCGAACCGACCCGTACGCCCTGAAGACCGTTGGCCCGCGGCCGCCTCACGCGCGGCACTCGCCGCGACACGGCGGGTAGCCTTCAGACTCCGACCTTCGCGCCTCCTGCACCATGCTGAGCATCAAGTCCGTACCCGGCCTGCCCGAGGTCCAACCCGATGACGATCTGGCCGCCTTGATCGCCGAGGCGATGCGCCAGGCGCGCCTGAAGTTGCGGCCCGGCGATGTGCTCGTAGTCGCCCAGAAGATCGTCTCCAAGGCCGAGGGCCGGATTGTCGAGCTGGCCACCGTCGAGCCGCGCGTCGAGGCCGTTCGGCTGGCGACGGAGGTCGACAAGGACCCGCGCCTGATCGAGCTGATCCTTCGCGAGTCGAATGAAGTGCTTCGTACGGCGCCCGGCGTCATCGTCGTCGAGCACCGGCTCGGTCTGATCATGGCGAACGCGGGCATCGATCAGTCGAACCTCCGACCGGGCGACGACCACGGCTACGTCCTGCTCCTGCCTGAAGATCCGGGCGCCTCGGCCGCCGCCCTGCATGGCGCCCTGGCGGCTCGCTTCGGAGTCGACGAGCTCGGGGTCATAGTCAACGACAGCGTCGGCCGCGCCTGGCGCCTGGGCACCGTCGGGCTGGCTATCGGCGTCGCTGGCATGACCGCGCTGTGGGACCTCCGGGGCGAACGCGATCTGTTCGACCGCGAGCTCCTGGTCTCCGAGACCGGCATCGCCGACCAGGTCGCGAGCGCGGCCCAGATCGTCCAGGGCGAGGGCGCCGAGGGCACACCGGTGGTCCGCGTCCGCGGCCTGCCGGAACTCGGGCCGCCCCAGACAGCCCGCGCGCTCCTGCGGCCGCGCAACCAGGACCTCTTCCGGTGAGCACCGCTCCGCACCGCTGCCTCGCGCTGTCGGGCGGCGTCGGCGGCGCCAAGCTCGCCCTCGGGCTGTCGCGGGTCCTGCCGCCGGAGGCCCTGACCATCGTCTGCAACACCGCCGACGACTTCGACCATCTGGGCCTCCGGATCTGCCCCGATCTCGACACGGTGATGTACACGCTTGCCGGGGTCGCGAACCGCGTCACGGGATGGGGGCAGGCCCACGAGACCTGGTCCTTCCTCGAGGCGCTTTCGAAGCTCGGCGGAAAGACCTGGTTCCGGCTCGGCGACCGGGATCTCGCCACCCACGTCGAGCGCACCCACAGGCTCCAAGCCGGCGAAAGCCTGACCGCGGTGACCGCCCGCCTGTGCCGGGCACTCGGCGTCGAAGCCGAGATCCTGCCGATGAGCGACGATCCCGTCCGCACGGTCGTCGGGACGCCGTCCGGCGAACTGAGCTTTCAGCACTACTTCGTGCGCGATCGCTGCGCCCCGGCGGTCACCGGGTTTCGCTTCGACGGCATCGACCGCGCCCGTCCGGCGCCAGACTTCATCGCGGCCCTCGAGGATGATGCGACGGCGGCGGTTGTCATCTGCCCTTCGAACCCCTTCGTCAGCGTCGATCCGGTGCTAGCGTTGCCGGGGATCGAGGCGGCTCTTCGAGACAGCCCAGCGCCCGTGGTCGCGGTATCGCCGATCGTCGGCGGTACGGCAATCAAGGGTCCCGCAGCCAAGATGATGGCGGAGCTCGAGATGCCGGTCACCGCCGCGGCCGCCGCACGGCACTACCAGGAACGCGATCTCCTGGACGGCTTCGTCGTCGACCGCGCGGACGCTTCCGAGGGGCATCGGATTGAAAGCGCAGGCCTGCCGACCCTGGTCACCGGCACGGTGATGGAGAGCCTGGACGATCGGGAGTTCCTGGCGCGCGAGGTGATCGACTTCGCCCGGAGCATCGACCCACGGCGGCAGGCTCGGGCCGGCGCGCCTACGGAACACGAAGCGTGAGCACCAGTAGTCTCTGGACCGTCCTGCCGGTCAAGGCATGGGCCGAGGCCAAACGGCGGTTGTCCCCGGTGCTGAGCGGCGAGGAACGCCAGGAACTCGCCTGCTCGATGCTCGACGACCTGCTGCGGGCGATCGCGGACGCCTCCCGGATCGACGGCGTGCTCGCCGTGACCTCGGACCGAGTCGCCGGCGAGTACCTGGAACGGGCCGGCTGCGAACTCGTGCCGGAGGCTAGGCGCGGCCTGAACCGGGCGCTGGGCACTGCCGCGGAGGAGCTGACCCGCCGCGAGGCCTCGACCATGCTCGTGCTGCCGATCGACCTGCCGCTGGTCACGGCGCGAGACCTGGACGAACTCTGCGCACACCATCGGGAGAGCCGGAACGAGAGTGCCGGGAATCGGGCCGCGCGCGCCGCAGTCACCGTCGCGCCCGACCGCTTCCGTTCCGGCACCAACGCCCTCGTCTGTTCACCGCCCGGCTGTATTCCCTTCCGTTTCGGCGACGGCAGCTTCCAGGCGCATCTTCGGGAAGGCGAACGCTCGCACGCCGCTACCTCCAGCCTGGAGCTGGACGGGCTGAGCCTCGATATCGACCATCCGGACGACCTGGCCGAGCTGCTCCGCCGTGATCGCGCCAGCAGGAGCGCCTGCTTTCTTCGCGGCATCGGCGTCGCCGCGCGGCTCCACGCCCGTTGACGCCGGGCTGATACCGTTCGCTCTCCGCCGTTGGCGCAGTTTCCCGAAACATGACCGTGTCCCCGCCGCTCAGCGTCTACCTGGACCGTCGTCCGACGAACGACGAGGCGCGCGCGCTCGCCGCGATAGGCCAGGAAAGCGGCCTCGAGGAACTCCTCGCCATCGCCGGCGAACTCCGTGACCAGGGCCACGGCAATCTCGTTTCCTACTCGCGCAAGGTGTTCCTGCCGCTGACCCACCTGTGCCGGGACATCTGCCACTACTGCGTCTTCGCCCGAGCCCCGAAGAAGGGCGAGGCGGCCTACATGCCGCTCGACACCGTCCTGAACCAGGCCCGCCTCGCCGCCGCCGCCGGCTGCAAGGAAGCGCTGTTCACGCTCGGCGACAATCCCGAGTTGCGGTACAAGGCCGCCCGTGAAGGCTTGGCCGAACTCGGCCACGACACGACCCTCTCCTACCTGCGCGAGGCCGCCGAACGGGTACTGACCGAGACCGGACTCCTGCCCCATCTGAACCCGGGACTGATGACCGCCGGGGACATCGAGCGTCTACGCCCCGTATCGCCGTCCATGGGCATCATGCTGGAGAGCGTCTCGACGCGCCTGCACGAGAAGGGCCAGGCCCACTACGGCTGTCCCGACAAGGTTCCACAGCGCAGGCTGGAGACGCTACGGCTGGCAGGCGAGGCGAGGGCGCCCTTCACCTCCGGCATCCTGATCGGCATCGGCGAGACCCGCGAGGAACGGATCGACGCCCTGCTCGCGATGCGCGACCTGCACCGTGAGTACGGCCACATCCAGGAGGTCATCATCCAGAACTTCCGCGCCAAGCCCGAGACCCGGATGGCGGACGCGCCCGAGCCGACGCTCGAGGATCTGCTGTGGACGATTGCCGCGGCGCGCCTCGTGCTCGGACCCGAGATGCACATCCAGGCGCCGCCGAATCTGAGCCCGGGCGTCCTGCCGCAACTCGTCGCGGCCGGCATCGACGACTGGGGCGGCGTATCGCCGGTCACCCCGGACTTCGTCAACCCCGAGGCGCCCTGGCCGCACCTTGAACGCCTGGCCGAGGAGACCGCCGCCGCCGGCAAGACCCTGGTCGAGCGACTGACTGTCTACCCGGAATGGGCGCTTGACGGGGAACGCTGGCTCGACGACGGCCGTGGCCAGAGTCGCGACATCCGCCGCATGGGCGGTGTCCGCGCCGCGGTGCTGCAGCGGATCGACGCCACCGGCCTGCCGCGCACAGACGAGTGGTCTCCCGGCGAACAGACGCCGCCCCCACGCGAGGTCCTGGAGGCGGTCGCGGGGCCGGCCGGCCGGAACGGCAACGGCAACAGGAACGGCAACACGAACGGCGTCGGCGGCCGGGCGCTCATCCGGGCGATCCTCGACCGCGCCCGCTCCGGGGAGGACCTGACCGAGGGTCAGATCGCCACGCTCTTCGGCGCCCGCGGCGCCGACTTCACCGCCGTCTGCACCGCCGCCGACCGGATCCGGCGCGAGACAAACGGCGACACGGTGACCTACGTCGTCAATCGGAACATCAACTACACGAACGTCTGCTACTTCAAGTGCCAGTTCTGCGCTTTCTCCAAAGGCAAGCTGAGCGAGAACCTGCGCGGCAAGCCCTACGACCTGGAACTCGAGGAGGTCATGCGCCGCACCGTGGAGGCGTGGCAGCGCGGCGCGACCGAAGTCTGCATGCAGGGCGGCATCCACCCGGACTACACCGGCGACACGTACCTCGGGATCTGTCGCGCGGTGAAGGAAGCGGTCCCTGAGATCCACGTCCACGCCTTCTCGCCGCTCGAGGTCTGGCAGGGGGCGGCGACGCTCGACATGCCGCTGCGCGACTACCTGCTACGCCTCAAGGACGCGGGGCTGGGCACCCTCCCCGGCACCGCAGCCGAGATCCTCGACGACGAGATCCGCGCGATCATCTGCCCCGACAAGCTGAACACGGACCAGTGGCTCGAAGTGATGGAGACCGCCCACGGGGTCGGCTACCGCACCACGGCGACGATCATGTACGGCCACGTCGATGGACCCCGCAACTGGGCCCGCCACCTGCTCCGCCTGCGCAACCTGCAGAAGCGCACGCGCGGCTTCACCGAGTTCGTGCCCCTGCCCTTCGTGCACATGGAGGCGCCGCTCTACCTCAAGGGCCGCGCACGCAAGGGACCGACCTTCCGCGAGGCGGTGCTCATGCACGCGGTTGCCCGGCTGGCGCTCCACCCCTGGTTCGAGAACGTCCAGGCCTCCTGGGTCAAGATGGGGCCCGAGGGCGTCGCGGCCTGCCTCCGCGCCGGCGTGAACGACCTCGGCGGCACCCTGATGAACGAGAGCATCACCCGCGCCGCCGGCGCCGAGCACGGCCAGGAGCTACCACCGTCCGAGATGGAGACGCTGATCCGAAGCGCCGGCCGCATCCCGAGGCAGCGGACGACTCCCTACGGCACGCCGCCGCCCGAACGGGTCGAGGCCTCCTTCCAGGCCGCGGAACTGGCCGCCGTGCTGAACACGCCGGCCCACCGCTACGAGCGCACCGGCCCGCTACGGCTGGTGCGGCCGGGGCTAGAAGCGGACGGCGGCTAGCGGAAGCTGGGTGCGCCGGCCTCCGGCCGGCATCCGGCGCGGAGCGCCGGCTCCGGGAACTCAGCCGCAGCAAGGGCACCTGCGGTACCATTCGGGACGCAGGAGACCTCTGATGGAACTCGCAATCACCGAGGCCAAGGCCCGCCTCTCCGAACTCGTCACAGCCGCCCAGAACGGCGAGCGCGTCGTCATCACGAAGCGCGGGGAACCAGCCGTCGAACTCGTCGGCTGCCGCAAGCGCCGCCGCGGCGGGTTCGACTGGAAGAAGCTTGAGGCCAACCGCCGCCGGCTCGGTATCAGGGAGCCCTCGCCTGAAGAAGCGGCGGCCTGGAAAGCCGACTTCGAAGACGCCGCCTTCAGCAGGAAGGTTCTAGGCCTCGACGAAGGCTAGTCGGCTAACCGTCGTTGCGCATTCTTCTGGACACCTTCTATCTGTACCGTCTGATGACGGGCTACGGGCGGTTTCGCGATCCCGAGCGTCGCTTCTTCGACCAAAACGCTGCAGAGCTTCACGTCAGTGCCGTGTCGATCTGGGAGATGCGGCTCAAGTACAACTCGCGCCGCGCCTCGGGCGAACGAAAGAGCCCATTCGACCCGAACGACGTCCTGGCCACGCTTGAAGGGCTCGGCATCGCTCTCCTCACGATTACTCCACACCATTCCGCCCGGGAACTGGCTACTCCCATTCCCCACAGCGACCCCTTCGACGAACTCCTCCTCGTGCAGGCCCAAGAGGAAGATCTCAGGCTCCTCACAACGGACCGTCAGCTCATCGGCCACCCCTCTCCGTCACGCCATAGACGCCCGGCGCCTGAACGCGTTTCATCCTCGTCCCCGACGGTCGGCACGTTGAGCGGTTCGTGGGCGGCCCGGCGCGGAGCGCCGGCACCCGCGAGTCCCGCTACGCATCACTGTCCTGCGTTACCATCCCCGACGCAGGAGGATCTCATGGAACTCGCAATCACCGAGGCCAAGGCACGCCTCTCCGAGCTCGTCGCCGCCGCCCAGAACGGCGAGCGCGTCGTCATCACGAAGCGCGGAGAACCCGCCGTCGAACTCGTCGGCTGCGCCGAGCGCCGCAAGGGCAGCATCGACTGGGAGAAGTGGGACGAGGACTGCCGCCGACTTGGATTCCGGGACATCCCACCGGACGAGGTCGAAGCGATGTTGGCCGCCTTGGAGGATTCCGCTCTCAGCCGCCGCGTGCTCGGACTCGAAGACGAGTAGCTCGGCCCGGAGCCGGCGGACGTGCGAACCCTCCTGGACACGTCCTTCCTCTACGGACTGATGGCGTCCTATGGTGATTCTCCGGAATCAGTCCGAGGCATCCTCGATGAATACGGCGCTCATCTCTTCGTGAGCGCGGTCTCCATCTGGGAGATGAGGTTGAAGTACCGAGCCCTCCACCCTTCCGGAGAGCGCAAGAGTCCCTACGACCCCGATGACGTCGTCGCCATGCTCAGGGAACACCGGGTGGAGTTCGTTCCCCTCAAGGCTCATCACGCCGCGTGCTCACTCGAGACACCGATCCCCCACAAGGATCCGTTCGACGAGCTGCTGCTCGTTCAGGCCCAGGAAGAGGGGCTCAGGCTCCTGACCGCGGACTGGCAGCTCGCCGGGCATCCCCTGGCCGTCACCATCTAGCACTAGCAGTGGTCGCCCTCAGCAAGAAGTTCGGCTTCTGCCCAGAGGCCCTGCGGATCGACGCGGGACCCATTCAGGTGCGTCCCCTCCCTGAGTTTCGCTCAACAGTTGACGACTCGGCTGCCTGGGAGGACGTTGAGAATGGCTGGATCTATTCGCCACCCCAGGGGAAGCGCGACTTCTTGAGCGGACAGGTCCGTGAGCTGCCCTACAGCTCCCGTGTGTTCGGTTTGCCGAAGACCCACGCGATCGAACACGAGCACGCCACAGACGATGATCACCTCACCTTCCTCGTGTGGGCTTTGTCGTTCTTCGTCGGCATGCGACTGACCACGGAGGAGGCAGGCTTCCTTGACGCCACGCCGATAGAGCCAAGGAAGCTCGTCGACTTCGTGCCAGTGGGCCAGAGTCTGGTCCGAGCGGTCGAACTCGCGGACAGTTTCTGGAAAAGCAGTCTGTGGGGTCCTCGAAACGCCCGGCGATTCGCCGCTGCCGTTCACGCCCTGTTTCTGGGTCAGTATCCCCGAGCCTTACAGTTCGAGAAGTTCATCTATCTCTACACCGCAATCGATACCTGCTACCGCCTGATGACGGTTCTGAAGCCTCCGAACAGACACCTTCGACACTATGAGCGCATCGAATGGATGTGTGAACAAGTCGGCGTTGGGATCCCGGAGTGGGCGACCACTTCAGATGCCGAACGGCACGGGACCAGGGTGGCGCCGATTCGAAACGCGGCTCTTCACGAAGGCCTCTTCATGGAGGAACCCCTGGGTTTCTCGGTCCATCAAAACACGCTTGGAGGCAACCTCGTGCTTGAAATGGCTGCGCTTGTCTGCCGACTATTGGTCGCGCTCATCGGCGGAAACGACGAGTGCTATCTGAAGTCGCCGGTAAACACCCGACAGCGCTACCGACTCAATCTGTGCTCGTGAACCGTTCGTTCCGCCACCGACCCGACTCAGTTCCGCTACTCGCCTCGTTGCCACGCATGGCTGGCCTGGATTCTTCACATTGCGGACAAGCGCCGACGGAGCCTCCGAGCTACCGCCGCGTAGTTGGCCGCTGGCGCCGGCGGCGTCTGAATCCGCGTGCGGCCTCGACGGCAATCGGCGCCTGCATCTGTTCGTAGAGCCCGAGGAGGTGCTCCAGCCGCTCGCTCTCGGTCTGGAAGCGACGCCGGCGATAGAGGCGGTCGACCGCGCGGTCGATGGCTTGGTGAGCGCGGCGCAGGTCCACCGGCATGAGGTCGGGGTCGTAGAGTTCGGCCAACGTGGCGCCGGGATGCGCGGCCCGCGCTGAAAGGACGGCATCGGCAAGCGGAGTCAGCCGTTCGAGGGCCTCCGCTTCGACCGGCGGCAGCGGGAAGGTGTTGTAGACGATCCCGATGCCATAGCTAAAGCGGCTCTCCAAGCGCCCCCCGATCTGGCGCAGCCACGCCATGTGCATGGCGGAGGTGAGCACGGCGAAGAGCGGCTTCGTGGCGGACTCGGCTATGCGCACCTTGTTGCTCGGGATCGTGGGCGGTTCGAGCCAGCCGATGGGAACGTACTCGCGACGCTCCGAACTGACCTCCGGCACGACGAGAAAGGGCTCCGCCGGGAGCACATTCACATGGTAGAGCTTGGGCGTCTGAGCGAGGACCTGGGTCGGTCTGCTTCGGCTTGCCAAACGATAGGCGCGAACCGCGGCTATGCGCTCGCGAACCCGAGGGAGGCCGGCAAGGACCTCGGGGGCGGCCTCGTGGAGGGCCAGGATGTAGCGTTTGCCGCCGTGAAGGTACTCGCGCGCCCCGATGTAAGGGCGCAGGAACGGGGCGGCATCTGGTTCCTGTTCCAGGAACGGGGCGCGCTCGTCCTGTTTGAAGATGTAGTGCCCGCCGTCGATCGGCTTGGAGCCGATGACGATCCTCGGCAGTCCGTTGATGGGTGCAGAAGTCTCGCTCACGACTAGGTGCGGATTCGCGAGACCGCCCGCATCGAACAGGTACGGCGAGATCGCAGCGTGCAGGCTCTCTTCGGCATCGCCCTTGAGATCCGGGTAGGAGAACAGCCGCCGGTCGGACGGAGCGTCCGCCGCAACCGTCAAGCCGACGACCACGACATGGACATGCGCCATGCCGCGGGCGTCGGAACCCCAGGCGAACGTTCGGTGCGCGAACGCGATCTCGAGCCCGAACCGGTCGAAGATGAGCGGCCAGAACTGAGCCACCTGCTCTCCCTGGGTGATGGAGTTCGTGGCGACGAAGCCGATGCGGGCCTGCTTGCGCTGCGCTCCCGAGTCTGACGCCTGAGCTTCGTCGAACGGGCCGCCCGACGTGTCGCTCGGAATCTCGCCGCCGCGCACGTACTCCCCCGCCCGCAGGAACCAGGCCGTAACGTAGTCCAGCGTGCCGCCGCTTCTGCCGAGATCGGCAATTCGGCGCACCTGCGCCCGCTGCTCCGGGGACTGGAACTTGGCGCCGACGAACGGCGGATTGCCGAACACGAAATCGCACTGCCCGGGTGGCAATGCGTCCTCCCAGTTCGTCTCCAGAGCGTCGGCGTGAACGATGTTCGGTGACTTCCGGAGCGGAATTCGCGTGTAGGTCTGACCGAACTCCAGACTGAGCCGGTTGTTCATGATGTGGTCCATCATCCACAGGGCCGTCTCCGCGATGCGGACCGGGAACTCGCCCATCTCGATGCCGTGAAACTGGTCCACGTCGATGACGGACATCCGGTCGGCGAGCGTTTCCAACATGGGGCCGGCGTAGAGTTCCTTCAGGACCTCGAGTTCGAGGGTCCGCAGCTCCCGGTAGGCGATGATCAGAAAGTTGCCGCAGCCGCAGGCCGGGTCGAAGAACGCCAATTCACCGAGACGTCTCTGGAACTTCAGTAGGTCCGTCCGCCGCCGGCCGTCTTTCCGGGCCTGAAGCCGTTCGAACTCGCCCCCGAGATCGTCGAGGAACAACGGTTCGATGACCTTCAGTATGTTCTTCTCGGTCGTGTAGTGCGCCCCTTGCGCGCGCCTCTCCGCGGGCGCCATGACGGATTGGAACAGGGCGCCGAAGATCGCGGGCGAGATCGTGGACCAGTCGAAGCTGCACGCTTCGAGGACGGCCCGGCGCATCGAGGCGTCGAAGGACGGGATAGTCAGAGGCCGGTCGAACAGGTCGCCGTTGACGTAGGGGAAGCGGGCGAGGTCCTCGTCCAGCGTCGCCTGACGTGTCTCGGCGGGAGTGTTCAGGACCTCGAACAACTGCGAGAGCCAAAGTCCGAAATCGGCGCCGTCCTCGCTGGTTCGGCTCTCCAGAAGGTCGAACAGGATGTCGCGAGGTTCGAAGATGCCCGTGTCGTCCGCGAAGAGACAGAACACGAGCCGGACCAGGAAGCGCTCCAGATCGTGCCCGGCGTAACCGGCTGCTGCGAGAGCGTCGTGGACCCTGCCAACCAGCTCGGCCGCTTCGATGTTCGCCGGGTCCTGGTCGCGAAACACCCGGCGCTCGACGCCGAGGATGAAGCCGAAGCTCTCGACATTCGCCGGCAGGTCCTGGAGATCGAAGCTGGTGACCGCCCGCTCGCCGAGATCGTGCAGTTCGAAGGTCTGGAAGTCGCTGACCAGGATGTACCGTGGCCGCTCGCCTTCCGCTAGAGCATCGAAGTACTCCCCCGCCTGACCGTACGCCTTGTCCAGATCCCGCCCGGCGCTCTTCTGCTCCACGATGAGCACGCCGGGCCAGAAAAGGTCGATGAAGCCGCTCCTGTCGTCCAGCTTCTGAACGTGTTCCTCGTAGCGCGCGACCGTGCGGCGTCTGACCCCGAAGACTTCGAAGAACTCGTTGTAGAAGCTGTGCGTCTCTCCCTTCTCGTACTCAGCGTCGCGCCATTCCCTGGCGAACGCCGCGGCGCGGACCTTTACTTCGTTCCAGGAAAGACGCACTTCCGGCCTACAGCACCGCCTCCGCGATCGCGTCGAGCGCCTCCGGCTGCTGGCAGCCGAGCAGCATCGAAGCCACATGGCCCTTGCCGGCCGCTTCCTTCCAGGCCGCCAGCCGGTCGATGATCCGCTCCTTCGGGCCGACCAGGGCGACGTCGTCGACGAGGGCGTCCGGCACCGCGCCGATCGCCTCGCTCCTCTTGCCGCCGAGGAAGTTGTCCTGGATCACTTTCGCGTCATCGGCGTACCCCAGGCGCTTCGCGTAGTCGTTGTAGAAGTTCTTGTCCCGCGCGCCCATGCCGCCGATGTAGAGAGCCATGCTCCTCTTGACCGGGGTGCGGCACTGCTCGACGTCGTCGCCCATGACGACGGTGACGAAGGGCATGACCTTGAAGTCGTCGAGGCTCTTGCCGTTGCCGGCCTCGGCGAAGCCGCGGTCGAGGGCGCCCTCGATCAGGTCGAAGCGTTCCGGATTCATCCAGATCGGGAACACGCCGTCCGCCACTTCGGCGCTGCACTCGAGCCCGTTCGGGCTGATCGAGGCGGTGTAGATCGGGATCGAGGTATCCGCGGCCAGGATGCTCTTGAGCGGCTTGCCGAGACCCGTCGCGTCGTCGCCGCGATACGGCAACTGGTAGTGGTAGCCGTCGTGGGTGACCGGCTCGTCCCGGGCGAAGACCTTGCGCATGATCTCGATGTACTCCTTCGTGCGCGTGAGCGGCCGTCCGTAAGCGACGCCGTGCCAGCCCTCGATGACCTGCGGCCCGGATGGGCCCAGGCCGACGAGGAAGCGGCCGCCGGAGAGCTGGTTCAGGGTCATCGCGGTCATCGCCGTCATGGCCGGACTGCGCGCCGGCATCTGCATGATCGCGGTGCCGACCTTGATCGTCTCGGTCTGGGCGAGGATCCATGCCGCCGTCGAGACCGCGTCGGAGCCGTAGGCTTCGGCCGTCCAAACTGACGTGAAGCCGGCGCTCTCCGCCCGGCGGATGCGGTCGATGGGTATGTTCATCTGGCTGCCGAAGGCGCCGGCGAGCAGTCCTAGTTCCATGGTCCGGTCTCCAAGTCACTGGTTTCTTTGTGGGTTCCTGGAGCGAAACGGGCGCGAGGTTAGCAGCAAGCGAGCCTTCGCCGCGTCGGGCATAGACTCCGGCCATGTCGCCGGTGACGGAAGGGACCGATCGAGGCGCTGCGCGAGGCCCGCGCCGAACCCGCAGCCAGGTGCTGTGGCCGCTCGCGTTCGTCACCCTGACCCTCGGGTTGCTCCTGGCGATCGTGATCGGTTTCGTGATCATCCGGCTGACGGCGATTCCCGGCGACGTGGTCTCGGGTACCCGCGAACTCGCTCGCGACGCCGTTGAGAGCGTCGAACGGATCGCACAGGCGTTTCGCACCGGCACCGTCCAGACTTCGTTCGTGAGCTACGCCACTGAGGTCTCGGGCAGCGCCTTTCTCCAGTTCGCGACTCTCGACCAGACCGAGGTGCTGCAGCGCACAGAGTCGGCCAGCCTGCTCTGGGGCCGGCTCAGGCTGCCGGATGTCGTCGTGGAAGCGCGCGTCCCAGTGCGCTACACCTACTACCTCGACCTCGAAGACGAATGGCTGCTGACCCTCGACGGCAAGACGGTCACCGTACTGGCGCCCGGCGTGCGCGCGAACCGACCCGCCGTGGACGCCTCGGCGATCGAGTACCGTGTGCAGGCGGATTCGGTGCTGCGCGACGAGGAGGCGGTGCTGGAGCAGCTTCGTCTCCGCATCACGGACCAGTTGTCCGCCCGCGCCGGCGAGAACATCGCTCTGGTGCGCGAGCTGGGACGCCGCAAGACGGCCGATTTCGTGCGCACGTTCCTGCTCTCGCAGTTCGGCGACGACGTGGAGAGCTACCGGATCGAGGTCCGTTTCCGCGACGAGTTCGACAGTCTGCCCGCGTCGCCGGCGCCTGCCCTCGAGCCTTCGCAGGGTGTGACCGAGGAACCCCGGAATTGACGGACCGGCTGGCGCGCCAACGCCAGCGGCTCAGGGCGCGGCAGGTGGACCGTTTCGGCCGCATGTCGGAGCAGGTCCACGTCCACAACCCGTTCTACCGGGCCAAGTGGCTAGCCGCCGGTTTCGATTCGCCGCCAGCTCTCGGCGACCTTCCCGGCCTTCCTTTCACCACCAAGGCCGAACTCGCCAAAGACCAGGAGGAGAACGCCCCCTGGGGTACCAACCTCACCTTCCCTCTCGATCGCTACGTCCGGCTCCACCGCACTTCGGGCACCACGGGCCAGCCTCTCCGCTGGCTGGACACGCCGGCAAGCTGGCAGTGGTTCCTCGACTGCTGGCTCGCGGTCTACGACGGCGCCGGCGTCACGCCCGCCGACCGGGTCTTCACGGCCTTCGGTTTCGGTCCCTTCATCGGCTTCTGGACCGCGTTCGAAGCGGCACAGCAACTCGGCTGCCTGGTCATGCCTGGAGGTCACCTCAGCACCGAACAGCGCCTGCGGATGATGTTCGACGACGACGCGACCGTGCTTCTCTCCACGCCCACCTATGCTCTGCGCCTGCAGGAGGTGGCCCGGCGCCTCGGCATCGACCTGGCTGACAGCACTCTCGATCGAACGATTCACGCGGGCGAACCGGGCGCCGGGGTGCCGGCGGTCAAACAACAGCTCGCGGCGGGCTTCGGAGCGCAGGTCTTCGACCACGCAGGAGCGACGGAAGTCGGCGCCTGGGGCATCCCCTGCGGCGTCGGCGAGAACCTCCACGTCCTCGAGGGCGAGTTCGTCGTCGAGTGGATCGACCGCCGATCGGGAGAACTGAAGGAACCCATCGATCCCGCCGCAGGCGACGCCGACCTCGGCGAACTCGTGCTGACCAACCTGGGCCGGATCGGCAGTCCCGTCGTCCACTACCGCACCGGCGACATCGGACGCCTGTGCGCTGCCGGCTGCCCCTGCGGCCGGCCGACCGTATACCTGGACGGCGGGGTCCTGGCTCGCGCCGACGACATGTTCATCGTCCGCGGCGTCAACGTCTACCCGAGCGCGGTCGACGCGCTGATCCGCGAGTCCGGCGGCATCGTCGAGTACCGCGCCACGGTGCGGCGACGCCGGCAGATGGTCGAGGTCGAACTGGAGATCGAGCCTGAACCGGGCCGCGACGCCGGAGCTGTCCGGGCCCGGCTCCAGGATCTGTTCGGGGAGCGCCTCAGCCTGCGGGTACCGGTGCGGATCGCAGCCGCCGGCGCCCTGCCCCGCTACGAACTGAAGGCGAACCGCTTCACGTTTGAGCAACCGTAGCGACTGGCCGGTTCAGGAACGCCAGCCCCGCGAACAGGACCAGGCCCACGCCGTTCACCGCAACACCCGTGGCCGGACCGCCCAGGTCGGGAACCAGAAGCAAGGCCGCCGAAACCAGCATCAGGACCCGCAGCGGCATGCTGAGTTCAGCGCGCAGGTAGCCGCCGATGCCGGCGGCAAGCGCGAAGATGCCGACGACCGCCGCCCCCAGCGCGAGCACGAGGGGCGGCAGACCGGCGGCCCCGGCGGCGAAGAGGCTCCCCCCATTCTCGTCCATCAACAGCAGCGCCGGCCGGTAGATGAACATGAAGGGCAGCGTGAATCCGACCAGGGCGAAGCGGAACGCCGCCAGCGCCGTGGGCATGACCGGCGCCTGGGCCAGGCTGGACGCCGCGTACGCCGCGAGCGCGACCGGCGGCGTCACCATCGACATCATCCCGAAGTAGAAGATGAACAGGTGCGCCGCCAGTGGAATGACCCCGAGTTCGGAGAGCAGGGAGCCCATCAGGGTTGCCATCAACAGATAGCAGACGACGGAGGGCACGCCCATACCGAGAACGAGCGAGGTGACCATGATCCCGAGCAGGGCCAGGAAGAGGTTCGTGGCGACGACCGCCTTGATCGAAGCGCTGAAGTCGGTCGCGATTCCCGTCTGCTGGACGATGCCGATGATCGTCCCCACACACGCGCTCGCGGCGACCAAGGGAATCCCATTGCGGGCAGCCCGGGTCAGTGCGCCCAGAATGTACGGCCGCCAGGCGTGGTGGATCAGTCCGAAAACGAGCAAACCCAGCATCGCCACGATGCCCGATGACAGCCAGGATTCGAAGACCTGCCGGAAGGACGGTCCGGCCGGCGTATCGGCCCAGAGCAACTGGTGAAGAAGAGCCACCGCTCCGAAGCAGCCGAGCGCCAGGTACCGGAGCCTTTGGGGCAGCTCGATCTCCCTCCGCATCACGGCCAGGATCAGGATCACGATCAAGGCGCCCGTCACCGCGCGGAACGGTGAGAACCGCAGCAGCAGCAGGAGAATCAGCGCTCCCAGCGCGGAAACGAAGACCAGGGCGTCGAACCGCCGAACCGGAGGCGGTTCGCCTGCGCGCTCGGGCGTCCCGATCCGCCTCGAGTAGAAGTGGACGATCAGGAAGATGGACAGGTAGAAGAGAACGGCGGGCAGCAGCGCCGCCTGCACGATCTGCAGGAAGGTCACCTGGGGCTCGACGATCTCGAGCATCATGTAGGCGCCGGCGCCCATGACCGGCGGCACCAGCGCGCCGCCGGAGGCCGCGGCGGCCTCCACAGCGGCCGCGACGTGGCGCTTGAACCCGTTGCTGCGCATCATCGGGATCGTGAAGGCCCCGGTGGTCACCGCGTTCGCGACCGCGCTGCCGGAGAGGGAGCCCAGCAGGCCACTGCTGAGGACGGCCACCTTCGCCGGCCCGCCGGGTTTCGTCCCAAAGGACCGCTCGGCGAAGCGCATGATGAACTGCGTCGCCCCCGACATCTCGAGGAAGGCGCCGAAGACGACGAACAGGAAGACGTAGCGGAACATGACCGAGGCGGCAGGGCCGAACACGCCCAGGCTCTGCAGGAACGTGGTGCCGACGACGTCGCGTGGGTTCTGGCCGGCGTGCGGGAAGAGCCAGTCGGGCAGCACGGGCCAGCCGTTGCGCAGGCTGTAGAAGCAGTACAGCGTGTGGGCGACGAAAACCAGAGCCAGCGCCGGCACGATCCAGCCGATGCTGCGGCGAGCCGCTTCAAGGACGAGCACCAGGCCGATCAGCCCGAACAGGATGTCGGCCCCGGTTTCGATGCCCGCCCGGTTTCCGAGCGACCTGCCACCCTCCCAGAGGTGCTCGAAGGCCGGTTCCGTCTGCACGACGACGTAGGCGCAGGCCCCGGCCGCCGCCAGGCCCAGGAGAACGTCCAGCCCTCGCAGCCAGGGGTTCGAAGCGAGCTTCCGGTGAACCGGGAAGGCAAGGAAGGTAAGAAGGAGCCCGAGACCGACGAACACCGCCAGGGACGATTGCGGCAGCAGGATGCCGTAGTTGACCTCGAACAGGACGAAGAAGCACAGCGCGACTCCCAGCCCGCCAATCAACGGGCCACGAACACGCTCGACGAAGCTCGCCTCGCCTCCCCGGTGGAAAACTCCGCCAGAGGCTGCCCGCGCGGGCGGATCTGCCGCGTTCAACCGGCCTCTTCGGGCCAGATGCCGATTTCTCGGTAGTAGCGTTCCGCTCCGGAATGGAAGGGCGTGCCGGTATTGCGGGCGGCGTTCCTCTCGTTGATCGCCCGGCCGGCGGGGTGCTTCTCGGCCACCGCCTGACGGTTCTCCCAGATCGTCTTCGTCATCTGGTAGATCAGTTCCTCGTCGGCATCGGCGGAGGTGATCAGGTGCATCGAACCGACGTTGAGGCCTGGATAGTCCTCCGTCAGGTCGGAATAGGCGTCGGCCGGAATCACAGCAAGCTGGAAGAAGGGATAATCCCTGGCGAGCTCCTGCCGCTTCTCTTCGTCGAAGGGCAGGAAGCGGATGTCGTGAGTGCTGCTGGCCTGGGTAACCGCGCCGGTGGGCACCGCCCCGCCCAGGAAGGCGGCGTCGATCGAACCGTCGCCCAGCATGTCGACCGCGCCGCTCTGCGTGCTGTAGACCTGGGTGAAGTCGCCGTAGGTCACGCCGTGGGCGGCCAGGAGCGGTTCAACGAACATCTCGAAGCCGGCGCCGGCGACCCCGACCATCGCTCGCCGCCCCGCCAGATCGCTCATGCTCATGACGCCCGAGTCGGCCTTGGTGATGAAGGTCGCGATGTTCGGCGCCAGCGTCACGACCGCTCGGATGTCGTAGCTCTGCTCCCAGCCCGACTCCCCGAGGACCGCGAAGTAGCTGATCGCCGAGTTGGACATGGCGAGTTGCAGCTCGCCGCGCACCAGCCGGCGGATGTTCTCCTGCGATCCCTTCGTGCCGCGCGGCTGCACCCGCCACTCGTTCTCGCCCCGGTTCTCGTTCAGGACCTCGGCGATCGCGCCGCCGACCACCGGGAAGGCGCCGCCGACCGGGGCCGTACCCATGCTGATGAACTGCGGCCCTCCGGCGCCGCCGTCCCCCCCTCCCCCGCCGCAGGCGAGAAGCAGGACGAGCGCCGGAAACGGAGCAAGCGAACGGATCTTCATCGACGGTGTCCCCTCAGGCGTGCTGACGGTGCATGGAAAGGATCGGGCGGCGCCGCGATGATACCGCGCCCGGCCGCCGTTCTCAGCCGCCCGGCTCGGCGATGCAGTAGAGGAAGCTCGCGGTGCGCAGATAGAGCCTGCTGAGCGCCACTCCGAGCGACGACAGCGTGAAGCCCTGGACCTGATTCCGGGCCAGAATCTCGAACTCGGGCCCGTCGCGGACGACCGTGGTCACCCCGTCCTCATTCGTGGCGTAGACCTTGCCGTCGGCAACCAGGAGCGACGCGCTGTAGGTGCCTGGAGTCAACCTCCGATCCTTCCAGACCGGTTCGCCGGTGACCGCATCGAGCCGCGACAGCAGACCGTTGTCCCGGAGCAGATAGAGCGTCTCGCCGTCGGTCGCCGGAGTCGGCACGTCAGGTCCGCGGTCGGTCTCCCACAAGGTCTCGGGCTCACCGCCGTCCCCCAGCCGCAACGCCTTCATCGGCCTGACCCGGGTGGGTACGAAGACCAGGTCGCCGTGCGCCACCGGCGACGCGACCACCCGGTACATCGGGCTGTTCCTCGGGTTGAAGCCCTCCACCCGCCACAGCTCGCGGCCGCTCTCCGGGTCGTGGCCGGTGGCGACGTCGCCCCCGTTCAACACCAGGACGTGCCCGTCGCCGCTCTCCACCAGCGCCGGCGTGATGTAGGCGTCCGGCGACTCCATGCGCGCGTCCGTGGGGCGCTCCTGCCGCCAGATCGTCTCCCCCGAATCGGCGTCGATCGCCAGCAGGTAGGACGGATCGTCCGTCTTCATGCCGTGCAGGACCGGCACGTAGAGCACGCCCTTCCACAGCAGCGCCGAGGAGCCGTAGCCGTGGTTCAGGCCGAAGGCGCCGTAGTCCTGCTCCAACTCGCGCGCCCAGAGCTGGTTGCCGCCCATGTCGTAGGCCTGCAGCGCACCCGTGCCGGTCAGCACCCAGACCCGCTCGCCGTCCGTCACCGGCGACGGCGACGACATGTTGTGCTTGCGCTGGAACCGGTTGCCGCCTCCGACCTTCCGCCGCCAGACCACTTCTCCGGTATCGGCGTCGACCAACCACAGGAAGAGATCGTCCCCCTCGGCCACGTTGAGGAAGATCCGCTCGCCGACCACGATCGGAGTCGAACCCGAGCGATCCGGGAGCGGCAGCTTCCAGACGATGTTCCGCTCCGTTTCGCCGTCGTGCGACCACTCGACCGGCAGACCGGTGTGGGCGCTGTACCCGTTGCGGTCGGGGCCCCGCCAGTTCGGCCACTCCGATGCCCCGAACGCCGCGGCGGCGACGAGGGTCGAAATGGACGCACACAGGACGCGACCCCCGAAGGCCGATCGAACCGCGGACCTCGGGCGGATGCGACTCATGCCGCATCCCTCGCCGCGGCCGGCTCTCCGGCTTCCCCGCCGGCCGCCTCGTCCTGCGGCTCGGACGCCTCGGGCATCAACAGCACCTGGATCAGGTTCTCGCCGCCGAGATAGTCCCGGGCCGCGCCGCGGATCATGTCCGAGTCGAGCTGGTCGAACAACTCTTCGTACTCCAGGATGCTGAGAGGATCCTCGCCGAATTGGTACACGGTCTGCAGCACCCCCAACCAGAAGCCGTTGGTCTCCTTGGCCGTCTCGCGACCCCGCCGCTGCTGCTCCTGGATTTGGCCGATCTCCTCCTCGGTGGCCGGGTCGGTGCGAATACGGGCAATCTCCTCGTCGACCGCCTCAAGCATCTCCTCGACCCGGTCGGGATCGCAGCCGAAGGAGACCTGCACGGCGAACGCGGACACCGGGACCCGCTCGGAACCGCCGCCGACGTTCGCGCCGTAGGTGCCGCCGAGTTCCTCCCGCAGCCGTTCGCGGAGACGGTCCCGCAGCAGCGAGATCATCGAGTTCAGGCGGTAGCGGTTCAACTGGGTCTGCTCGAAGGGGCCGCTGTACACGAGCGCCACCTGGCTCTGCTCCTCCAGGCCTTTGTACACCGTCCGTTCGATGCGGCCCTCGGGGGTCCGCACGCCGACGTCTCTCCAGGCTTCCTCGCGGCCCGTGGACGGGAGGCCGCCCAGCCAGGTCTCGACCAGGGGTTCGATCGCGTCGAACTCGAAACTGCCGGCAAAGAGGAAGGTGAAGTCGGAGAAGTCGCGGAACCGGTCCTCGTAGACGGCGAAGATGCGGTCCTGATCGAGCTCCGCCAGCATCTCCTCTGTGATCATGCGGCGCCGCGGGTGCTCCTGAGTCGCGATCTCCGCCAGGGTCTTGAAGAAGGCGTACCTCGGCATCGCGCTCTGGTTGCGCAGCAGGGCGCCCTGACGGGTCAGGAAGGACTCGTACGCCTCCGCGTCGCGGCGGGGCGAGGTGCCGCCCAGGTAGATCAGCTCGAACAGCGTCTCCAGGTCCTTGGGCGAGCCCCGACCGCTGATGCCCTCGAAGAGAGGGCCGATGACCGGGCCGACCCGCGCCACCTTGCCGGCCAGCGCCTTGTTCAACTGGGTCAGGCTGAAGTTCCCGAAGCCGGAAAGCTGGGCCACGGAGGTCGCCATGTTCGCTTCGAGCCAGTCGTCGTCCGAGACCAGGGAAATGCCCCCGGGACTGAAGGAAGCGACCAGGATCTCATCGTTCTTGAAGTCGCTGGGCCGCAGCACGACCCGGATGCCGTTCGAGAGCTGCCACTCGGTGACCTCGAGCTCCTCGATCGTCGACCGCTCGACGATCCGTCCCGGTGACGGTCGGACGGGCACCAGAGCGCCCTCGCCGACATCGTCCTCGTAAGCCGCGACCTCGACCTGCTCGACCCGGTCGAAGGCGGCGACCAGCTCATCCTCGCGGGGCTGTTCGAGCCCCTCCTTCTCAGGGCCGCTGGCGAGAATCACACGGTCGTTGTCATGGATCCAGGAGTCCGCGGCCGCGTTCACTTCGGCCAGCTCCATCTCGGGCACGTACCGCCGCGCCAGCTCCCGTTCGTAGGCGATGCCCGGAAACGGCTCGTCGGTCAGGAAGTTCCGCGAATACTCGCCGGCATAGGCTGCGGAATGGGTCTTGTCCCGCTCGTCGTAGGCCCGGTCCATCGAGCGCAGCGTGTTGACCTTCGCCCTTTCCAGCTCGCTCTCTTCGAAACCGTGGCGGCGGGCCCGTTCCGACTCGGTCAGTACCGCTTCGAGCGCCCGCACCGCGCCGCCCTCGCGGGCACCGGCCGAAAGCAGGTAGAGGCTGCGCGTGCGGGCCAGAGTTCCCCTGGTGCTGGTGGCGCCGATGAACGGCGGGTCGGCCTTCTCGGCCCGCTCGGCCAGCCGGTTGTTCAGCATGCCGTTGTAGAGGCCGCGCACCAGCCGCGCTCGGTAGTCGGCGACGGTGACGAACGGATCCGCAGGGCCCTTGTAGGCGACCGAGATCGAGGAGCGCGGCAGCTCGGGATCGGCGAAGACCGACACCAGCGTTTCCTCGTGGGAAGGGATCTCCGCCTCGAACCGCTCGCGCGGCTGCTCCGGTCCTTCGAGCTTGCCGAATCGACGGCGCACCTCCGCCTCGATCGCCGCCGCCTCGATGTCGCCGACCGCGATGACCGCCATCAGGTCGGGCCGGTACCAGTCGCGGTAGAAGTCCCGCAGCCGCTCCGGCGGCGCTTCGCGCAGCATCTCCGGATCGCCGATCGGCAACCGCTCGGCGTAGCGCGAGCCGTGGAAGCGGTACGGAATCTCGGCATCGCGCAGCCGCGCGCCGGCGCCCCGGCCTCCCCGCCATTCCTCGATCACGACCCCGCGCTCGCTCTCGATCTCCTCGTCCTCCAGGCTGACGCCGGACGCCCAGTCCTCAAGCACCAGAAGCGCCGTGTCCAAGATCTCCGGATCGTCGGTCGGCACTTCCAGCATGTAGACCGTTTCGTCGAAGCTCGTGTAAGCGTTGACGTCGGGGCCGAAGCGCATGCCGATGCCCTGCAGGTAGTCGAGCAACTCGGTCTTCTCGAAGTTCCTGGTGCCGTTGAACGCCATGTGCTCGACGAAGTGCGCCAAGCCGCGTTGATCGTCGTCCTCGAGCACCGAACCGGCGCGCACGATCAGTCGCAGAAAGGCCCGGTTCTCGGGCCGGCCGTTGCTGCGCACGTAGTAGCGAAGACCGTTCTCCAGTTGACCGGTCAGCACCGCCGGATCCTGGGGCAGGACCTCGGTCAGCTCGTAGGTCCAGTCGCCGCCGCTCTCCGTCGCTTCGCCGCCGGCTTCCTGCTGGGCGACGGCGACGCCGACCCCAAACGAACACACCCAGGCGGTGAGCAACGCGGTGTTCACGGCCGCTTTAGGCAAGCCCGGTCTGCGGGACATCGGAAGGACACTTCGCTCGATCATGGCTTTCCCTTCGTCACTAGCTGCTACCTGCAACCGCGGCCGCTCCCGATGAGAAACGGCCGCCCTCTACTCGCACCACGGCGTCGCTCGGCAAGGCCTCCACCAGGGCTGCCACCGCAAGGTCCGCGGCCGAGCGGCTGCGGCTGTCCACCGTCAGCTTGACCCGGTAATCCCCGTCCATCACCGGGTAGCTGCCGATCTCGACCTCGCCGTGAGCGGCGACAACCAAATCGAGCATCTCGGCAATGTCCGTCTCGTGGCAACGCGTGTAGACGGCGCGGCTGTAGAACCGCCGCCCGGCCGCCAACCGGTCACGCAGCAGGGGCAGCTTCATACGGAAGATCCGCGGCACCCCCGGCAGCACGTAGACGTTGCCCATCACCACGGAAGGCCATGGCACCTCGGGCGTGCTGACCAGGTCGGCGCCCTTGGGCACGTCGGCCATTCGCAGGTGGCCCTCGGTGCAGCGTTCCCCCACCATCTCGCGGATCTTGGTCACGAGTTCCGGAGAGCGCACCAGAGGCCGGTCGAAGGCGTCAGCCACCGCCTTGAGAGTGACGTCGTCGTGGGTCGGACCGACGCCGCCCGACGTGATCACGTAGTCGAAACGGTTCTTGAGCCTCTGAATGTCGGCCGCGATTCCGGCGATGTCGTCCGGGCAGACGACCACCCGCCGCAACTCGATTCCCAGGCCGAACAACTCCCGCGCCAGCAGGGTCAGGTTCGCCTCCTCGACCTTGCCGGTGAGGATTTCGTTCCCGATGATCAGCGCCGCCGCGGTTGGCATCGCGGTAGCTTACTCTTCGCCCACGTCGAGCGCGGGACCCCACAGTCCGCAGCGAGGCTGGGCCTTGCCGCGGATGCGGGGTCGCTCACCGGCCCACGAAATGGGGCGATCGTCGCTCGCTCAGAGCCTGAACCCCCTCGCGCGCATCGGCCGTGCCGAAGGTGACCACCTGCTCCGCGCTCTCGAGGTCGAGCGCCTCGCCGATCGTCCGCTCGAAGGCGCCGCGGATTGTCCGCTTGGTCGCCTTCACCGCGACCGGACCCGCCGCCGCGATCTCGAGCGCCAGATCCTCCACGACCTGGTCGAAGTCGTCGTCCGCCGCGCGGCTGGCGATGCCCCAGTCGACCGCCGTGGCCGCGTCGATCACGCGGCCGCTGTAGAGCAACTCGGCAGCCCGGGCCGGGCCGATCAGGCGCGGGAGCGTCCAGGTCGCCGCCATCCCCGGGTGGAGCCCGAGCCGGACGAAGGTCATTCCCACCCGCGCGCCCGTCTTGATCACCCGCATGTCGCAGCCGAGCGCGAAGCACAGGCCGGCGCCGATCGCGTGACCGTTGATGGCCGCGATCGACGGCGCCGAAAGATCCCGAACGGAGAGGTAGAGACGGTAGAAGTTCGAACCGCCCCCAATGCCGGGGCCGGCGTCCGGATCCTCGCTGACCTCCTCCTGCAGGCTCTTGATGCTGCCGCCGGCGCTGAATGCGCGCCCGGCGCCGCGCACGATGACCACCCGGGTCTCCTGCCGCTCGTTGATCTGCGGTACGGCATCCCGGATCTCCTTCCCCATTGCCGTGGTCATCGCGTTCAACTGTTCCGGCGCGTTGAGGGTCAGCCGGGTGATCGGACCCTGGTGGTCCAGCAGGATGTGCTCGAAACTCATGGCGTACTCCTCTTCTCGATCGACGGCGACGGCCGAGGCGTGACTGCGTGACTGCCTGACAGGCGGTACAATGCGGCGCATGCTAACGATCACCGAGCTGGCACAGAAACAGGTCGCCGAAGCGATGAAGGACGAGGAGCGCGACGACCTCGCCCTCCGCATCTCGATCACCGGCCGCACCGGCGGCGGCTTCCGGTACCAGATGGACATGGTCGGACTCGACGAGACCCGGCCCGGCGACGAGGTGGTGGAAACCGACACGTTCAAGGTCTACATCGACTCCGAGAGCGCCCCGGACCTCGACGGCGCGACGATCGACTTCGTCACCCGCCTGTCCGAGAGCGGTTTCAAGTTCGAGAACCCGAACTCGGCCTGGGGCGACTCGGTGGCGGCCGACGTCCAGCGCATCCTGGACGACCGGATCAATCCGCAGATCGCTGCCCACGGGGGCTTCGTCACCCTGCTCGAGGTCAAGGACGAGACCGCGTTCATCACCATGGGCGGCGGCTGCCAGGGCTGCGGCATGGCCGATCTCACCCTGAAGCAGGGAGTCGAACAGGCCATCCTCGAAGCGGTGCCGACCGTCACACGCGTGCTCGACACGACCGACCACGCCGCGGGCACGAACCCGTACTACGCGCCGTAGGACGTCTCGTCGCGGCCACCCCTGTCAGCCCGCCGACTTCAGGCGGCGTCGGATTCCCTGGATTCCCGTAGCCTGCGCACCAAGTCGTCCGCGTCGCTACAGGCGGCCGCAAGCTGGAACAAGCGGGCCGGGGCGCTCAAGTCGCCCGCCTCCATGAGCCACTGACGAAGTTCCGGCGAAACCGGCACTCCCCGCCCAGCCAGGACCGCCGTGATCCCGTCCCGAACCACTTCTCGGCGCCCCTCTGCCCGGCCTTCAGCACGTCCCACCGCCCGTTCGCTCTCGAGCAGGAAGTCATCGCCCGCTCCGCTGCCTTCCGCGGCACCCAGCGTCCAGCCCACCCGGCGGAGCGCCGAGACGGTCTCCTGTGAATCCGTTACTTCGTTCAGGGCCCAGTGGATCTCCGACGCACGCCAACCCGGAAAGGCGCGGCTCGCCGGCGCCTCGCGGTACGCCCCGCCTTCAAGAAGCAAAATGGTCAGCCCGGGCCGTCGGAGACCCCGCGGCCTCGACGAATCGGGTACTTCGATCCAGAATTCCGGCAACCCCAGGGCAGCGTAGTCTTCCAGCTTGCTACGGCGACCCCGGCGGCGACGGAGGCGCACGTTCGTGGTGTGATCGACCTCGAGGACGACGTCCGGCAGCGGATCGCTGGCGACTTCGATGTGCTGGCCGGCCGGCAGATCCCGCCCGGGGTACAGGTAGATCGTGGCGTCCGCTTCCAGGCAGAACCTCGCAGCCCCAGTAGCCGCGGAGCCGCCTGCCGAGGAGCCCGCCGGAGCGAGCGTGATCCGTCAGGACGCTCGCTGCGCCGGCGGAGCTGCTCGGGCGGTCCACGCAACGAAGCGATCAAGGCCAGGCCGCAAGCCAGTGTCCTGTCGCCCACGACTTGCGCGGCTCCCACCGACGCGGGACATGGCGGCGCTACTCTTCGGAGGAGGAACCGTTGGCCGATCGGCCGACCTCCGCGGCCGCCATCGAGCGGCCGACGCGCCGCAATGCTGCCAGGGTTTCCGGCGAATCCTCGATCTCGTTGAGCGCCCTGTGGATCTCGACTGCGGTCCAGCCGGGAAACGCCCGGCTGCTCGGCGCTTCCACGTAGCCCGACCCGCGATACAGGAAGATGGTCAGACCGGGCCGGCGGCTTCTTGCTAGCCTCGCCGAATCCGGCACTTCCACCCAAACCTCCGGGATGCCCCAGGCCGCGTAGTCGTCAAGCTTGCCGGCCCGGCCCCGGTGCCCCCGCCGCACGTCGGTCGAGAAATCCACCTCGAAGACGACATCCGGAAGCGGGTCGGCGCCGATCTCGACGTACAAGCCGGCGGGGCGGTCCCGGGGCAAGTCAAGGTAGATCGTCTCGTCCGCTCGCAGGACCAGCTCCCTGCGCCCGTCCGTACCGCGCTGCACGAGGTCCACGGTTCCGGCCGAAGCGATGGCGGAACCCCGCGCCCGGCCGATCTCATGCACCAGAACCACGAGCCGCCGCGAGATGTACTCGTGCTGGAGACCGACGGGCTCACGCAGCACGTTGGCCGTACCACTGCTCGCTTCCCAGCACTCCACTCGGCCGTCGAAGCTCTCGTACTCGTCTGGCGACATCGGGATTCGGCGACACCCGCCATAGGCGCGCGCGTCGGCGGCCGCTCTGGGCGGCGCCAAGTCAGGAGGCGAAGCGACCGTACGTACCGCCATGAGAGATCGAACCTATCAGCAGGAACACTTTCCGCCGCCCAGTGGTTACAGCACGACGGGCTTGGATCCGGAGGCGCGAGCCGTGCAAAGCCTGCCGCCGTTGGCCTCTGCTGGCCCCCGGCCTCCTGAAGCAGTTCTTCGGCGGGGGCAGTTTGCCCTACCCCCACCGTTGTGGAATAGTCCCTCACTGGTCGAGCGACGCGCGTTCCGATTCGCCCTCGCTCGCCGGACTAGAGCTCGATCGCCGGAATAGAGCACGTCACGATCGATGGCCACGCACCGTTTTAGACGGGGATTGAGCCTGCCCATTTCGGGCGCTCCCGAGCCGACGCTCGACGACGCCCCGGCGCCCGGCACCGTGGCGGTCGTCGCCGCCGACTACCCCGGCATGAAGCCGGCGATGCACGTCTCTCCGGGCGACGGGGTACGACGCGGACAACTCCTGTTCGAAGACCGCAAGCAGCCTGGTGTCCGCTTCACGTCGCCCGCAGCCGGAACAGTCGCGGCCGTGAACCGGGGCGCCAAGCGGGCCCTGATCTCGGTCGTCGTGCGGGTGGATCCCTCGGACCAGGCGGCATCCGGCGGCGCCCAGATCGACTTCGCGAGCTACACGGGGCGGCACCCGAGCGCCCTCTCGCGCGAGGAGGTGGAGGCGCTGCTGGTCGAGTCCGGCGACTGGACCGCCCTGCGGGCGCGTCCGTTCGGGCGCACCGCCGCTCTCGGATCGAAGCCCAAGTCGATCTTCGTGACCGCGATGAACAGCGAGCCCTTCGCCCCCGACGGGGACCGGATCGCCGAGGGACGCGCCGGCGACCTGGAACGCGGTCTCGCGGCTCTGGCACGGCTGACCGACGGCCCGGTCTATCTGTGCCGCGCGCCCGGAACGCTGGCGGCCGTCGAAGCGAGCGGCCAGGTGCGGATCGAGGAGTTCGTCGGCCCCCACCCCGCCGGCGCTCCGGGCCTGCACATCCACACGCTGGACCCGGTCGACCGCAGCAAGCTCGTCTGGCAGATCGGACTCCAGGACACCGTCGCGATCGGCCGCCTGTTCGCGACCGGCGAGCCCGACGTTGCGCGCATCGTCGCTCTCGCCGGCCCGCCGGTGCACGCGCCGCGGCTGCTGCGTACGCGGCTCGGCGCCTCCCTCGCCGATCTTGTGCGGGGCGAGACGGGCAACACGGACGAAGCTGACGGCGACGTCGCCGCGCGGGTCATCAGCGGCTCGCCTCTCAGCGGCCGAACCGCGATCGGGGAGGGCGCGCCGACGGAACTCCACGGCTACCTGGGTCGCTTCCACGACACGGTCTCGGTGCTCGAGGACGACCACAGCCGTCGCTTTCTCGGCTGGCTGCAGCCCGGCTTCGGCGCCTTCTCGCGCGCCCGCGCCTTCGGCGCCACGCTGCTGCCGCGCCGGTCCTTCGCGATGACGACGACGACCTGGGGTTCACCGCGCGCGATCGTGCCGATCGGCCTCTACGAGAGCGTCTTTCCATGGGACTTGCAGCCGACCTTCCTGCTCAAGTCCCTGGTCGCGGGCGACATCGAACGCGCCGAGGAACTCGGTTGCCTGGAGCTGCTGGAGGAGGATCTCGCGCTCTGCACCTTCGTGTGTCCCGGCAAGACGGAGTACGGCCCCTACCTGCGCGACGCGCTCGAACTGATCGAGAAGGAAGGCTAGCGCCGCCAAACCCGTCGCTGACTCCGTGTTTGGCCCCAGCCCCCACCTCACCATGACGCTGCACCGCTACAACTCACTGCGTATCGTTTCGCGGCGCAGCCTCCTGGAAGGCGCGGACGAATGAAGTTCCTGCGCCGCATTCTCGACCGGCAGGCCCGCCACTTCGAGCCCGGGGGCCGCTTCGAGCGCTTCTACCCCCTGTACGAGGCGCCCGACACCTTCCTGTACACGCCCGGCAAGACGACCGCCGGCGCCGCCCACGTGCGCGACGCGCTCGACCTGAAGCGCCTGATGATGACGGTCGTCGCCGCGCTCGTGCCCTGCGTGCTGATGGCGATGTTCAACACGGGACGGCAGATCCACCTGGCGATCGCCGGCGGCGCCACCGCCCTGCCCAACTGGCGCACCGACGCGATGGAGATGCTGGGGCTGCCCTTCGATGCGAGCAGCCTGGTAGCCAACTCGGTCCACGGCGCGCTCTACTACCTGCCGGTCCTGATCGTGACCTTCGCCGTCGGCGGCGCCTGCGAAGGGCTGTTCGCGGTCGTCCGGCGCCACGACATCAACGAAGGCTTCCTGGTCACCGGCATGCTCTTCCCGCTGGTCCTGCCGCCGACGATCCCCCTTTGGCAGGTTGCGGTCGGCATCGCCTTCGGCGTCGTTGTGGGCAAGGAAATCTTCGGCGGCACGGGCTACAACGTGCTGAACCCGGCGCTCACCGCGCGCGTCTTTCTGTTCTTCGCCTATCCCGCCCAGATCTCGGGCGATGCGGTGTGGATCGCGGCCGGCACTTCGGCCGACGGCTACAGCGGCGCTACGGCGCTCGGCGCCATCGCGGTACACGAGGCTGACTCCGATTCGAGCGCCCCGCTCGACGGGCTGGCCGCCATTACGGGCGACGTGTCTTGGCTCCAGGCCTTCCTCGGCGACATCCCGGGTTCGATGGGCGAGACGTCCACCCTGGCCTGCCTGATCGGGGCCGCGATCCTGATCGCCACGGGCATCGGCTCCTGGCGCATCATGGTTGCCGCCACCGCGGGATCACTCGCCATCTCCCTGCTGCTGAACCTGGCCTCTTCGGCGACGAATCCGATGCTCTCCGTGCCCTTCCACTGGCACGTGGTGCTCGGCGGCTGGGTCTTCGGGATCGTCTTCATGGCCACCGATCCGGTCAGCGCGGCACAGACGAACCGGGGCCGGTATATCTACGGTTTCCTGGTCGGCGTGCTGGCGATCCTGATCCGTACCGTGAACCCCGCCTTTCCGGAAGGCGTGATGCTCGGGATCCTGTTCATGAACCTGTTCGCACCGCTGATCGACCACTACGTCCTGAAGGCGAACATGAAGCGCCGCCAGGCGCGCTACGCGCAATAGACTGGCCCGCGGAGCTTCTCGATGCCCAACCCACAGGCCACCGGCTACACCCTCCTGTTCGCGACCGCGATCTGCATCGTCTCCGGGATCCTCGTCTCCTCGTCCGCGGTCACACTCGAAGATCGCCAGAACGAGAACGCCGCTCTGTACAAGCAGAAGCGGGTGCTCGAAGCGGTGGGACTGCTCCAACCCGGCGAGTCGGTTACCGCGGAACAGGTGGCCGAGCGCTTCGAGCCGATCGAACCGGTGATCGTCGACCTCGCCTCGGGCGAACCGCAGGCCGACGCCGACGCGGCCACCTTCGACCAGCAGCGGCGGGCCCGCGACCCGGCCACCAGCACCGAAGCGCCGACCAACCCGGCCAAGGTCAAGCGGGTCCCCGACCAGGCACTGCTCTACGAAGTGCGAGACGACGACGGCGAGCTCGAGATGATCGTCCTGCCGATCGAGGGCCTCGGGCTCTGGGGCACGCTCTACGGCTTCCTGGCGCTCGACGCGGACACAACGACCGTACGCGGCATCACCTACTACCAGCACAAGGAGACGCCGGGCCTGGGCGGCGAGGTGGACAACCCGCGCTGGAAGGCGCGGTGGCCGGGGCGCCGGGCAGCCTTCGGCGAGGACGGTAGGTTCCTGCTGGAGGTGATCAAGGGTCAAGCCGCCAGCGCGGCACAGGACCCGTACCGCGTCGACGGTCTGAGCGGCGCCACGATCACCAGTCGCGGAGTAACCAACATGCTCGATTTCTGGCTCGGCGAGAACGGCTTCGAGCCCTACCTCGACCGGATCCGCGCGGAGGCGAACTGATGGCGATCAAGAAGAGCGAAGCGGCGCTCGATCCGCTGTGGAACAACAACCCGATCGCACTCCAGGTGCTCGGCATCTGCTCGGCGCTGGCAGTGACCACGAAGATGGAGACCTCGCTGGTCATGTGCGCGGCCGTCATCTGCGTGCTCACCCTGTCCAACCTGACGATCAGCCTGCTCCGCCACCAGATCCCGAACAGCATCCGGATCATCGTGCAGTTGACCGTGATCGCTTCGCTCGTCATCGTCACCGACCAGATCCTCAAGGCCTACGTGTTCGAGATCAGCAAGCAGCTCTCGGTATTCGTGGGCCTGATCATCACGAACTGCATCATCATGGGACGGGCTGAGGCGTTCGCGATGCAGAACCCGCCCTCCCTCGCGATCATGGACGGCATCGGCAACGGTCTCGGTTACAGCGCGATCCTGATGGCCACCGCGGTGCTGAGGGAGTTGTTCGGCGCCGGGAAGCTGTACGGCTACTCGGTGATGCCGACGGTGTCCGAGGGCGGCTGGTACCTGCCGAACGGTCTGATGCTGCTCTCGCCCGCCGCGTTCTTCATCATCGGCGGATTGATCTGGGCGCTCCGTGTATGGAAGCCAGCACAGGTCGAGATGGACGGCTAGAGGGGGATTCAGAACAATGTTCGAGGAATACCTCAACCTCGCGGTCAAGGCCATCTTCGTCGAGAACATGGCATTGACCTTCTTCCTGGGCATGTGCTCCTTCCTGGCCGTGTCGAAGAAGGTGGAGACCGCCGTCGGCCTCGGCCTGGCGGTCATCTTCGTCCTCACCGTCACCGTGCCGATCAACAACCTGATCCAGACCTACCTCCTGAACGAGGGGGTTCTGGCCTGGATCAGCCCCGAGTTCGCCGACGTCGACCTGACCTTCCTGAACCTGCTTTGCTTCATCGGCACGATCGCCGCGATGGTCCAGCTCGTCGAGATGACGACGGACCGCTTCTTCCCCGCGCTCCACGCCACCCTGGGCATCTTCCTGCCCCTGATCGCGGTGAACTGCGCGATCCTGGGCGGTTCCCTGTTCATGGTCGAGCGGGACTACGACTTCGGCGAAAGCGTCGTCTTCGGTCTCGGCTCCGGCATCGGCTGGTTCCTGGCCATCGTCTCCCTGGCGTCGATCCGCGAGCGCCTGCGCTACAGCAACGTGCCCCACGGACTGCGCGGCCTGGGCATGACCTTCGTCATCACCGGGCTGATGGCGTTCGGCTTCATGGCCTTCGGAGGCATCCAACTGTGATCACCGAAGCCCTGCTCGGGGTGGTGATGTTCACGGTCGTCATCCTGGCTCTCGTTCTGATCCTGATGCAGGCCAAGGCCCGCCTGGTCGCCGGCGGCGAAGTGCAGATCCTGATCAACGACGAGAAGTCGTTGACCGCTACCACCGGCGGCACCCTCCTCAGCACCCTGGCCGAACATCAGATCTTCATTCCGTCGGCTTGCGGAGGCCAGGGCACGTGCGGAGTCTGCACCGTCGACGTGCTCGACGGCGGCGGCGCGATGCTGCCGACCGAGAAAACCCACATCAGCCGCCGCGAGGCCCGCGAAGGCTGCCGCCTGAGCTGCCAGGTGAAGATCAAGGAGGACATGAAGATCGCGGTCCCCGCCGAGGTCTTCGGAGTCAAGAAGTGGCAGTGCACCGTGCGCTCGAACGAGAACGTCGCCACCTTCATCAAGGAACTGCTCCTGGAACTCCCGGCCGGCGAGGAGGTGCCCTTCCGCGCCGGCGGCTACATCCAGATCGAGTGCCCTCCGCACAAGGTGGACTACAGCACGTTCCAAATCGAGGACGAGTACCACGACGACTGGGACCGCTTCAAGCTCTGGAACCTCGTCTCCAAGGTCGACGAGACCGTGATCCGCGCCTACTCGATGGCGAACTACCCGGAGGAGAAGGGCATCATCATGCTGAACGTCCGGGTGGCGACGCCGCCTCCGCGCGAGATGGACCTGCCCCCGGGCCAGATGTCGTCGTACATTTTCGACCTGAAGCCGGGCGACGAGGTGACGATCGCGGGCCCCTTCGGCGAGTTCTTCGCCAAGGAGACCGATGCCGAGATGGTGTACGTCGGCGGCGGCGCCGGCATGGCGCCCATGCGCTCCCACATCTTCGACCAGTTCCAGCGGCTCCACACCGACCGCAAGGTGTCCTTCTGGTACGGCGCCCGCTCCTACCGCGAAGCCTTCTACACCGATCACTTCGACCGCATCGCGGCCGAGAACCCGAACTTCACCTGGCATCTCGCGCTCTCCGACCCGCTCGAGGAGGATCACTGGGAGGGCTGCACCGGATTCATCCACCAGGTCCTGTACGACAACTACCTGAAGGACCACCCCTGTCCGGAAGACGTCGAGTACTACCTCTGCGGACCGCCGCTGATGCTCCAGGCCTGCATGAAGATGCTCGACGACCTGGGAGTCGAGCCTGAGAACATCGCCTTCGACGACTTCGGCTGAGCGGCTGCGCCGCCGGACTTGGGTAGCACCAGGCTGGACGACGTCGCCCTGCGGCTTGGCTGCGCCCTGCGACGCGTTGGCTTCGCCGTGGTGCCGACGACGGGGTTGGCCCTTGCTACTGGTCCTTGTCAGCCTGGTCTTGGGCTGCGCGCAGGCGCCGAACGAGGTCGTGCTTCAGGGGCCCACGATGGGCACCTACTACCGGGTTCGCGCTATCGCTGAAGCCGAGAATCGTGAAGCGATCCAAGACCTTGTCGAGGAACGGCTGGATGCGGTGGACCGGGTGATGTCGACCTATCGCGAGGACTCGGAGATTTCGCGCTTCAACCGGCTTGCGGCCGGCGAGTCCTTTGTGTTCTCGGAGGAAACCTGGGCGGTCCTGGAGCTTGCCTGGCGGGTGCGCGACGAGAGCGGTGGCGCGTTCGATGCGACGGTTGGGCTGCTGGTCGACGCTTGGGGGTTCGGCGCGCCCGGACGTGACTTGTCGCCGACCCCTCCCGCCGATGACCACCTCACCATGTTGCGGCGGGCCGTCGGCGGGATCAAGCTGTCGTCGAGGGATCGGCGGATACTCAAGCTCGACGAGGGTGCGGCGCTTGACCTCTCGGCCATCGCCAAGGGACGGGCCACAGACAGGATTTCCGAGGGTCTAACCAAGGCCGGCTATGCCAACCACCTCGTCGAGATCGGCGGCGAAGTGCGCACCGCCGGCCATCCCAGCGCCGGTGGCCCGTGGCGCATAGCGATCGAACGACCGCCCCCGAGGATGGCGGAGCTAGAGAGCGGCGACCCAGCCGAAGCAACCGAGAACACAATGCCACCCGGCCTCCAACAGGTGCTGGAGTTCACCGACGGAGCCCTGGCGACCTCGGGCGACTACCGGAACTACTGGGAGCGCAACGGCATCCGTTACTCCCACACCATCGATCCCCGAACCGGCCGGCCGGTTGAACATGCCCTCGCCTCGGCCAGCGTGTTCCACGAAACCTGCGCCGTGGCGGACGCCTACGCCACCGCCTTGATGGTCCTCGGCCCCCAGGAAGGCCTGCGCTGGGCCGATGAGAACGACATCGCGGCCCTGCTCCTGATCTACAAACAGGACTCGCTGGAGGAACTCCCGAGCACCGCCTTTCGCGCCCGATTCGGGAACACCGACTAGCAGTTCACATCCGGAGCAACAAACCAGGCCCAACGCCGTCCAGCCGGCGGGCGGGTGCCGCCCGCTGCCGCGCGCCGCTGCGAGACCGTTAGACTCTCCTTCGAGCCATGGCGATCCTGTTTCTGTCCATCACCGTCATCGCCGTTTGCGTGATCCTCATGTCGGTCGGCGTGCTGCTGAGCGGCCGCTGTCTGCGTGGTTCCTGTGGCGGTCCGGACGTCGTCGGACCGGACGGTGAACCTCTGAGTTGCGCAAGTTGTCCGCTGCGACGCGCGCGGGAGGAAACCTGATTGTCACCGAGGGTGGTCCCGAGCGCCCGATCCGGATCACCTACCACGGCGAAGCGCAGCCGTTCTCCCGCGGACTGCTAGCCCGTAGCCTCTACGCTGCCGGACTCGACTTCGACCGGGCCTACAGACGGGTGGAGCAACTGCAGCGAGAGTTGCAGCGCGAGGGCACGACCAGCCTCGAGAAGCGGCGTCTCGCGCAGCGGATCGCCGAACTCCTGGAAGCGGAAGAAGGCGCGGACACCGCTTCACGCTACCGCCTGATCCGGCGCCTGCGCCGGCTGCCGAAACCCCTCATCCTCTACATCGGCGGCGCCGGCGGCACGGGCAAGTCCAGTCTGGCGCTCGATCTGGCGCCGCAACTGCGCATCTACCGGATCAATGCAACCGACACTGTCCGCCAGGTGATGCGGATGGTGTTCGCGCCGGCGATCCTGCCGGCCCTTCACGTCTCGAGCTACGAGGCGCCCGCGGATCCGTCGAGCGAGTTCGCTACGGGTGCTGGCAACCCGCAGGTAGCGACCCTGGAAGAGCAGGCCACCAGGGTGTGCGTCGGCGTCCGAGCGGTCGTCGAGCGGGCGATCGCCGAGAACCTCAGCCTGGTCGTCGAGGGCGTCCACCTCCTCCCCGGTCTGGTTCCGTTCACCGACCTCGAAGGCGAGGCCTACCAGTTCTTCACCGTGCTCTCGACCCCTGACGAGGAGATCCACCGGAGCCACTTCCTCGCCCGCGAGTCCTTTGCCGGCAGAAGGCCGAACCGGCAGCTCGACCACTTCCGGGTCATCCGTGGGCAGCAGAGCCATCTGCTCCGTCTGGCGAAGGAAGCGGGGGTTCCGATCCTCGACACGACGGACCGGGAGGAGTTGCTTCCCACCACCATCGCCCTGCTCGGGCAAAGCCTGTCCCAGCGACTGCCCTGGCTTACCCAGGCGTCGGCGCAGTCGCTGAGCGAACGCCGTGTTCCGGCTCTTCTGCTGGTGATCGACGGTCTTCCCGACCGGCCTCTGCGCTCACTCGGCGCGCGGACGCCGCTCGAAGCGGCGCGGACACCCACACTCGACCGGCTGGCCCGGGAAGGCATCTGCGGTCTGGCTGACCCGGTAGCGCCCGGCGTGGTTCCGGATACGGCGTCGGGAAACCTCGCCCTGTTCGCCCAATCGCCGCGAGTGATGACCCGAGGACCCATCGAGGCGCTGGGCGCCGGCCTCAAGCTGAAGACGGGGACGATCGCCATTCGGGGCAACTTCGCCACGCTCGACGAGCGCGGTTTCGTTGTCGACCGGCGCGCCGGCCGTATTCGCAAGGACGCGAAGAAGCTGGCGAAGGCGATCGACCGCCTGGAGCTGCCCGCTTCGGACCGGGTCAAGGTCCGCGTGCGAGCGACGACGGAGCATCGACTCGCGATCACTCTCCGCGGAGAAGGCCTCACGTCGGCCATCCAAGGCTCCGATCCCGGCGACGGCGCACCCTCCGGACGACCGCTGGCGCCGAGGCCTCTCGATCCGAACGACGACAGCGCCGAACGCACCGCACGCGTTCTGGCCCTGTTCGAGCAGGAGGCGCGGCGAGTGCTGGCACGGCATCCGGTGAACGACGAACGGCGTGAGAACGGTGAACTGCCGGCGAATGCCGTTCTGACCCGGGGAGTGGGCCGGGTCCACCGGCTTCTGCCCCTGGAGCCGGGCGGCCTGCCGCTCAGCGCCGCCTGCATCGGCGGCGACCGGACGGTGATGGGCATCGCCTCGGCGCTCGGCGCCTCCGTGATCCGGCGACGAGGCATGACCGCAAACGTGGACACGGACCTGTCGCTCAAGTTCGACTGCGCCGCTGAGGCGCTCGAGGAGCATGACCTGGTCATGGTCCACGTGAAGGGCGCCGACATCGCCGCCCACGACCGCCGCCCCGATCTGAAGGTCGCCTTCCTGGAGCGGCTTGACCGCGAACTCGGCGCCCTGCTCGAGAGGCTGGAACAGCCGATCCGGGTCGCCGCGACGGCCGACCACGCCACCCTGTCCGAGGTGGGCGCGCATGGCGCCGATCCGGTGCCGGTGCTGATCTGGGGCGACGGGATCGCGCCCGACGAGGTAACCAGCTACGGCGAGCGTGCCGCCGGCACCGGCAGGCTGAACCGGTTCCCACTCCAGCTCCTGATGGAGCGGCTGTTCGAGCAGTACGGCGACGAGGCGTCCTGAATTGGCGAAGAGAATCGAACGCCCAGTCCAGCGACGGGCTGATCTGGCCGGCGGCCGAGGTTTCGCCTGCGTCGCGCTGGACCGGCCCGCCGATCCAGTGAACGTCGGCCACGTCCTGCGCGCGGCGCTCTGCTTCCAGGCCCGCATGATCATCCTGGGCCGGCCATCGGACGACATCGACATCCACCGGCTGCCGACGGATCCCACCCGGGCCTACCGGCACGTGCCGGTGATCGAGGTCGAGGATCTGCTCGAGGCGACGCCTCGCGACACGGCTCTGGTCGCGGTCGAGATCGTGCCGGACGCCGTAGCGCTTCCCGACTTCATTCACCCGGAGCGAGCCTGCTACGTCTTCGGACCGGAGAGCGGCTCGGTCTCCGAGCGCATCCTGAAGCGGAGCGACCACCGCCTTCGCGTCCCGACCGCCGTGTCGCTGAGCCTTGGCATGACGGTCGGCGTCGTGCTCTACGACCGCTGCGCCGACCGCTGGCGCCGGAACAGCGAAGAACAGGTCGGCTGAGCCGCATATTTGACCTAAGGGCCGTAGCGAGGGCGCGGTCAAATATGCGACTGCCAAGTCAGTTCCCGGGCGACGACCCGGCCGGCTCGGCAAAGAGAGACAGCAGCGGAAGCCCGAGACGCTCGCGCACGGAGCGGCGCACCAAGCGCTGTCTGAGATCCGGCAGCCTGTCCCCGTCCACTCTTCCGGCCATCCGAGCCAGCGCCTCGTCAGCGCCCGCCACAACGGCTTCGCGGTCCGCCGGCGCCAGGGACTCGAACGCCTGCGCCACAAGTTCGATATCCAGCTCGGCCAGCCGGGCTTCGACCGCGGGCGCCGGACCGCTCAGCCCGAGCAGCCTGCTCCGCCAGATGTCGACACCTTCCAACGTCGCCGGTAGCGCGCACGCCAGCGCCCCAAGCCGCGCCGGCACATCGATCGCGGTCGGCCGGCGGCGCACCGGCGGTACCGCCCCCAACTCCCGGTAGACCGCCCATGCCTTCTCCACCGCCGCCCGGCAGTAGCGCAGACTGCTCACGCGTCTCTTCGGCGCCTCCGGCGAGGCGGCCGCCCGCTCGGCCCGGCGCGCGAACACTTCGCGGATGCTCTCAAGGACCAACGCAAGCGGCACGCCCTCCTGCCGCCACTGTTGCGCCAACCGCCAGTCGGCGGGACTCAACAGCAACGGCGCTCCCCGCAGCCGGATGAATTCCTCTTCGATGGCCTCGAAGTAGTCGCGGCCCCCGCTCTCAGGATCCGCTCCCGGGGTCACGCCTCAATGACCTCGCCCGAGGCGATCGTGCGCAGACCGGCCGGCGTCTCGAGGCGGAAGCGGCCACCGTCGTCGAAGCCCGCGAAACGGCCGGAGACCGTCTCGCCGCCGATCCGGCAACTCACCTCGTCGCCCTCGCGATGGACGCTGCAGGGGCGGTAGGCATCCAGTGCGTACACCGGGTCTCCGGCGCGGCTCAGCTCGCGTTCCAGCGAGGTCGCGAGCCGTTCGACGACGGCCGCCCGCGAAGGCGCGCGCTCCGTTTCCAGCGCGAGCGATGTCGATACCGGCGTCGGCAGTTCGCCCCCGACGCCGAAGTCGTAGTTCACGCCGAAACCGATCACGGCGACCATGCCGCCTTCTCGGCCGACGACGGTCTCGATCAGGATCCCCGCGATCTTGCGGCCGTCCACGAGCACGTCGTTGGGCCACTTCAGGCCCGCTCGGCCGTCCACCAAACCCGTCAACGCGCGGCACACCCCGACTCCGGCCAGCAGCGGCAGCGCACCGAGCTGATCTTCCAGCGGGCCGGCCCCCGCGACCGGCAGCGGCTGCAGCCAGGTGCAGTAGAGGCCGCGCCCCGCGGTGCTGACCCAGGAACGACCCTGTCGACCCCGGCCCGCGGTCTGCTCGAAGGCCACCACCAGCGCCGTCTGGGGCGTGGACTCCTCCTCGAAGAACCGTTCGACCAGAGCCTTGACGAAACGGTTCGTCGAGTCGACGGTGTCCATCAACACCAGGTTGTCCGGCAGGCGCCGCGACCGGGACCGAAGTTCCCCGACAAACTGGTCGAAATCACAAGAGCGGTGCCCCATAGGGGCGCGAAGCCTAACCGAGTCGGTGCCGGCTCAGTGCGCCAGGATCTGACTCACCCGGCTGCGCTGTTCCTCCAGTTCGGCGAGACGGGCGCGGTTGCCCTCGATAACGTGGGCTGGGGCCTTCTCGAGAAACCGGGGGTTCGACAAACGGCCCCGCGCGCCGGCGATCTCGCCGTCGATCTTCTCCAGCTCCTTGGTGAGCTTCGCCCGCTCTGCCTCGCTCATCGCGGCCGCCTCGACCTCGAATGCCAGGTTCAGACCTCCGGCCCGGTCCCGGACCGACCCGACCGGACCCAGGCCCGCGGTCACCTGCCCGACGCCGGCGACGGCGCCCAGCAGGGACGCCTGCTCGACGACGAAGGCGATCGGGTCCGCGTCGCCGTCCTCGACGAAGACCGCCATCTTCGCGGCCCCGGCGAGGTTCCGTTCGCGGCGAAGACTCCGGGCCGTCTGCACCACGGCGACCAGAACGTCCATGCCCCGCTCGATCTCATCCGAGACGAGGTCGTCGTCGCCCAGCGGGTAGGCCGCAACGGCGATGCTCCGGGGTCCGGCGGGCTCCGGCGCCGCCTCTCGCGGCAGACGCTGCCAGAGCTCCTCGGTCAGGTGCGGCATCACCGGATGCAACAGGCGCAGGCTGGAGTCGATCGCAAACAGAAGGGTCTCGGCCGTCCGCGGCCGCGGCGCCCTTCCCGAGAGGGCCGGCTTCGCGAACTCGATGTACCAGTCGCAGAGCTCGTGCCAGAAGAAGTGGTAGAGGGCGTTGCACGCCCGATCGAAACGGAACGCCTCCAGGGCATCGTTCACCGCGGACGCGGTGGCCGACAGGCGCGAGAGGATCCACCGCTCCGGAGCAGCCAGATCGTCACCCTGCAGATCAGCCACGGACGCCGGCGTACTCGCGCCCTCGGTGCGCGCCAGAGCGAAGCGGACAGCGTTCCAGATCTTGTTTCCGAAGGCGCGGTACCCCGCCATGCGCTCCAGGTCGAGCGGGATGTCGCGCCCCGGCACGTCCAGCACCGCCAGGGTGAAGCGCATCGCGTCGGCGCCGTACTCCTTCACCAGGTCCATCGGGTCGACCGTATTGCCCTTGGTCTTGGACATCTTCTCGCCGTGCGCATCCCGCACCAGACCGGTCAGGTGGACGGCGCCGAACGGGATATCGCCGTAGAAGTGGTTGGAGAGCATGACCATCCGCGCCACCCAGAAGAACAGGATGTCGTGGCCGGTGATCAGGACGTCCGTCGGGTACCAGGTCCGCAGGTCCGGCGCGTCCTCGTCGGGCCAGCCGAGAGTCGAGATCGGCCACAGCCCGGACGAGAACCAGGTGTCCAGAACGTCGGGATCGCGAGTCAGTTCGGACGTGCCCGCCTGCTCCTCGGCCTCCTCGCGGCTCATCGCCACGTAGCAGGCCCCCTCCTGGTCGTACCAGGCCGGAATGCGGTGCCCCCACCAGAGCTGGCGGGAGATGACCCAGGGCCGGATGTTCGTAAGCCAGTGCTCCCAAGTCTTGTCCCAGGAGTTCGGGATCAGCTCGAGGCGCCCGTCGGAGGCGGCGGCGAGCGCGTCCTTCGCCATGCCGGAGACGTCGGCGAACCACTGCGGCGACAGCATCGGTTCGATCGGTTCGCCGCTCCGCTGCGAATGTCCCACGGTGTGGACGTGGCGCTCGGCCTTGACGAGGCGCCCCTCCGCCTCGAGGCGCTCGACGACGCGGCGGCGGGCCTCGAAGCGGTCCAGGCCCTCGAAGTCGGCGCCCGCCTCGGCCGTCATCCGGCCGTCCAGGCCGATCACCCGCAGACCGGGCAGATCGTGCCTCTGCGCGATCTCGTAGTCGTTCGGGTCGTGGAACGGCGTGACCTTGACCAGCCCGGTGCCGAACTCCGGATCGACGTACTCGTCGGCGACCAGCCGCAGGCTTCGGCCGAGAATCGGTAGCCGCGCGAAACGCCCCGTGAGGTGGCGGTAGCGCCCGTCCTCGGGGTGGAAGGCCACCGCGGTGTCGCCCAACATCGTCTCGGGGCGGGTTGTCGCGACGATCAGCGGTTCCTCGACGGAGTGGCCGCTTCCCTCCTCCGGCGCCAACGCATAGGCCAGGTGGTAGAGCGTGCCCTCGACCTCGCGGTTCTCGACTTCCAGGTCGGACACAGCGGTCCGCAGCACGGGAGACCAGTTCACCATGTACTCGCCCCGGTAGATCAGGCCCTCACGGTAGAGCCCGACGAAGGCCGTGCGGACCGCCCGCGCCAGCCCCTCGTCCAGGGTGAATCGCTCACGGGACCAGTCGCACGAGGCGCCCAGGCGCTGCAACTGCCGCTTGATGTTCGCGTGGTACTCGTCCTTCCACCACCACACCCGCTCGAGGAACTTCTCCCGCCCGAGTTCGAGCCGGCTCGTACCCTCCTGCTCGAGTTGGCGTTCGACCATGAGCTGGGTCGCGATACCGGCGTGGTCGGTGCCCGGAAGCCACAAGGCGTTGTCGCCTCGCATCCGGCGCCAGCGGGTGACCAGATCCTGCAGGGTGCTCTGGAGGGCGTGCCCCATGTGCAGCTTGCCGGTCACATTCGGCGGCGGAATCAGGATGCAGTACGGGGTCTGTCCCTCGTCTTCCGGATCCTGCGGACAACGGAACAGTTCCTGCTCGTCCCACCACGTCTGCCACTTGCTCTCGTAGGACGCGGGGTCAAAGCGCTTGTCCATCGCCGCGCCCGCCGTTCGGGCGCCCGCCGCGGCCTCTTTGTCCGCCATCAGTCGCCGGCCCCGAGCGCCCTGCCCGCGGTTTCGTCCGCTGCCCACAGTGTCTTCATTGCGTCCCGAGGCGCCGGTTCAGGTACTCGATGATCGCGGCGGTGCTGGAGCCCGGGGGAAAGACCTCGTCTACACCGGCCGCCTTGAGCCCTTCGATATCCGTCTCCGGGACGATGCCGCCGGCGAACACCAGCACGTCACCGGTGTCCGCAGCGCGCAGCCCCTCGACCACTTCGGGGAGCAGGGTGTTGTGGGCGCCGGACAGGATCGACAGGCCGACGGCCCGGACGTCCTCCTGCACCGCGGCCGCGACGATCTGCCCGGGCGTCTTGCGCAAACCGGTGTAGATCACCTCGAAGCCGGCGTCCCGCAGCGCCCGCGCCACGACCTTCGCGCCCCGGTCGTGACCGTCGAGTCCGGGCTTCGCGACCAGAATCCGGTGCGGTGTCGCCGCGTCGGGCCGCTCCGTGTTCAAGTCGCGCCCTCCCGGCGCAGGCCGTGCTGGTCCATCTTCTTGTACAGGTTGCTTCTCGGCGTTCCGATCGCCTTGGCGGTACGGGTCACGTTCCAGCCATGCTCCTCGAGTTTCTTCGCCAGGTAGAGACGTTCCGCGGTCTCCCTGAACTCCCGCAGGGTCGACACCGCGAGAATAGCCTCCGACAGCGCCCCGCGCTCCGGACCGGCGAGCCGGAGAACGTCTCCGCGGTCGATCTCGTCACCCGGAGTCAGGATCAGCAGCCGTTCCACGAGATTCTTCAGTTCACGGACGTTGCCCCGCCACGGCATCGCTTGCAACTGCCGGGTCGCCTCCCCGGTGAGGGTCTTGGGCCGGTAGTTGTTTTCGGCGGCGAAACGCTCGATGAAATGGGCGACCAGGAGCGGTAGGTCGTCCAGGTGCTCTCGCAGCGGCGGCGCGTGAACCGGGACCACGTTCAGCCGGTAAAAGAGGTCCTCGCGGAAACGGCCCGCCTCGACCTCGGCCAGCAGATCCCGGTGGGTCGCCGCCACCACCCGGACATCGACGGTAACGGTCGTGCGGGCGCCGACCGGCTCGATCTCGCCGCTCTGCAGCGCTCGCAGCACCTTCGCCTGCGTACGGGCGGACATGTCCCCCACCTCGTCCAGAAAGATCGTGCCGCCGTCGGCGGCCGTGAACTTGCCGATCTGGCGGCGCACGGCGCCGGTGAAAGCGCCCTTTTCGTGGCCGAACAGCTCGGACTCGATCAGTTCGTCGGGAATCGCGGCGCAGTTGACCTGCACCAGCGGCGCTTCGCTGCGCGGGCTTCCGGCGTGGATGGCGCGCGCCACCAATTCCTTGCCGACGCCGCTCTCCCCGGTGATCAGCACGGTGGCCGGAGTCGGCGCGGTGCGCTCAATTGTGGCCCGAAGTTCCTGCATCGCGGCGGATTCGCCCACCAACTCGGACGGCGCCCCGCGCAGGAGACGGTTCTCGTCCTCGAGCCGCTGGCGCTCGACGGCGTTGCGAAGGGCCAGGAGCACGCGGTCCCGTTCGAGCGGCTTCTCGAGGAAGTCGTAGGCCCCCAGCCGGGTCGCCTCGACCGCGGCGGCGATGTCTCCGTGGCCGCTGATCATCACCACCGGCATGTCGTGGCCGCGCGCCCGGAGGCTCGAGAGCGTGGCCAGACCGTCCATTTCGGGCATCTTGATGTCGAGCAGAACGGCCGCCGGAGGCCTGGTCATCACGCGTCGCAGCGCCTCCCTCCCGGTCGACGCCTCCTCGACCCGGTAGCGCTCGAACTCGAGGATCATCCGCAGCGAGCTTCGGATCGACTCCTCGTCGTCGACCACGAGCACGCGGGGGCCCATGGGGGTCAGGGGACTTCGATGACCGAGTAGAACCGCCGGCCGCGGGGAACAACCGCCTCGACCCGAACCAGGTCACCGGACTCCAGACCGGACATCGCCTGCTCCACGTCATCCAGATCGCGAATCGCGGTGTCGTCGATGCCGGTGATCACGACCCCGGCCTGGAATCCCCTCTCGGCGAAGACGCTGCGAGCCGAGACATCCGACACGAACACCCCCCGCTGTCGCCGGTCCAGGCCGGAGCGCTCCCGGAGATTCGGGGTCAGAGGCCGCAGTTCCAGGCCGAGCCAGTCCATGCCTTCATCTCGCGTTGGCGCCGGCCTGGCGGAGTCGTTCTCGGCAACCTGGAGCCGACGTTCATCGAGCACGATGTCGCGCTTGATCCGCTTGAAGTCGCGGAGGATCTCCAGTTCGACTCCCTCACCGGGCGCCAGCGCCGCCACGTAGTCGATCAGATCGCGCGTGCCGACGACCTCGTGGTCATCGACGCCGAGGATCACGTCTCCGGATTCGACTCCAGCCTTCTCCGCCGGCGTGTCCGGCAGCACGCCTTGCACCAGGGCGCCGTTCGGCTCGTCCAACTTGTAGTAGCGCGCGTCGATGTGCTCCAGGTCGCGGATCTCCACGCCAAGGTAGCCCCGCCGGACCCTGCCTTCGTCCCGTAACTGCGGAAGCACTCCCTCGAGCACGTCCACCGGCACGGCAAAGCCGATGTTCTCGGCCCACGCCATCGCGGTGGCGATTCCAACGACCTCGCCAGCGGTGTTCACCAGCGGTCCCCCGGAGTTGCCCCGATTGATCGCGGCGTCGGTCTGGATGTAGTTCGCAAAGCTGGTGGCGCCGCCCTCGATGCCGAACGAACGTCCCTTGGCGCTGACCACGCCCACCGTCACGGACGCCTCGAAACTCAGCGGGCTGCCGATCGCCATGATCCAGTCGCCGACGCGCAGTGCTTCCGAGTCTCCGAGCGGCAGGAACGGCAGATCCTCGTCCGCGTCGATCTTGATCAGCGCCAGGTCGGTCTCCCCGTCGCGACCCCGGACCTCGGCCTCGTACTCGCGCCCGTCGAGACGGACCTTGATGTCGTCCGCCCCGTCGATCACGTGGTTGTTCGTCACGATCCAACCGTCGGCGGAGATCAGGAAGCCGCTCCCCGCGCCCTGAAGCCGTTGCTCGTCAGGTTCAGCCTCACGATCCGGCTGCCGCTGGAATGGATTGCGACGGAAGAAGAAGTCGGGCCCCGAACTTTCTTCGATCCTCGCCACTTCGACCGTGACCACGGCCGGCAGCACCGCCTCCGCCAGATCGGCGAAGCTCTCGATCGATGTCCTGGCGTGGCGTTCGACCCGCCTGGCCTGCTGTTTGCGGGAGTCCTCCTCCGAAGCCGTCGCGATCCGACCCGCCTCCTCGGCCCGGGTCGGTTCCGTGAGGTTCAGGCCGCCGGCGATGATCATGCCGAACACCAGGGCGCCGAACACCATCAGGGCGGTAAGGAGGATCTGCTTCTTCGTGTTCATCGTCAGGAATACCTCGCTTGTGAAGGGAAGCATACAACCGTCGCGGCGTACCCTCCCTACGTGGGTACGGCCGGCCGCCTGCCGCGCCACAGAGTCGAGTCGCTGGACACCACGGTCCGCCGGAAGCGCGCCATTCTGGCGCAACGGCACGGTTGCCCGCCCCAATCATCGGTTGTATAGTCTGCGCCTAACTGCCGGCGCTTCTCCCACGCTTCTCCTGGAAGAGGGGGGAACGCCTCTGAGTCGGAGATCGTCTCCGGCGATCGGGGCGCGAATCCGCCGAAAACCGGCAGGCGGCTGCTGAGAGTGGGTGCTTCGGCCCGCTCTCTTTTGTTTAGGGACCAGTTCTTCGTTCCAGAGACCCGTCAGCAAGACGACGACCCGTAACCGTATGCCCTCTCCCCAACCCACATCCGATCCACAGGCGCCCGATGGACCGCCAGCGGTCGGATCGGTTTCGGGACCGCGCCACCCCATGGGAAACGCCATCGACTCCGACCTTCTTGGGCGCCTCGAGCGCCTGGTAGCGAGCCACTCCTGCGAGTTGCTCGACGCCGCGTTTCGTGGCGGCAGCCTGCGCCTGGTGATCGATCACCCCGACGGCGTGACCCACGAGCACTGCGCCGGCGTCTCAAAGGAGGCGTCCGTCCTGCTCGACGCGGAGGACTTCGGCCCCACCTCCGGCTACTTGCTGGAAGTCAGTTCGCCGGGACTCGACCGCGAACTCTACGCACCGGGCGACTACCAACGCTTTCGCGGACGGCGGGCCAAGGTGACCTTCACCGACGCCGCGACGGGAAGCCGGCGCACGGTGCGCGGTCTCCTGGAGGGTCTGAGCGCCGAGGCGCCAGGTGTCGCACTCATCCTCGAGGACGACAGCGGCGAGACCCTGCCCCTGACCATCGACGGCATTCACAAGGCCAAACTACTGGTCGAACTCTGACTCCGGGGACTCTGACAATGGCTCAGCCACACACTCCCGAAGTGAACATCAACGAGGTTCTCAGGCAGGTCGCCCACGAGAAGGACATCGATCTCGACCGCTGGATCGTCGCCCTCGAGGACGCGGTGGCCTCCGCGGCCAAGAAGCAGCACCACATCAAGGAGCCGGTGCGTTCCTACATGGACCGCGAAACCGGCCAGTTCAGCGCCTTCCTCTACCGCCAGGTGGTGGAAGAGGTTGAGGACCCCTTCGCCGAGTGGACCCTCGAAGAGGCCCGCGAGCACAAGGAGGACGCCGAGATCGGCGAGGAAATCGAGCTCCCGATCTCCACCGAAGGGCTTGGACGGATCGCCGCCCAGTCGGCGAAGCAGGTGCTCTACCAGCGTGTCCGGGAAGCCGAGCGGGAGAAGATCTTCGGCGAATTCGAGAATCGCGTCGGCGAGGTGGTCAACGGCACGGTGCGACGCTTCGAGCGCGGCGACATCATCGTCGACCTCGGCCGCACGGAGGCGATCGTCCCCCGCAGCGAGCAGTCCCGCCACGAACGCTACAGCCAGGGTGAGCGAATCCGCGGAGTGATCGTCGAGGTCCACAAGCAGCCCAAGGGACCTCAGATCGTGATGTCCCGCACCGACCCTCGCCTCCTGGTGAAGCTGTTCGAGATGGAAGTGCCCGAGATCTACGACGGCACCGTGGTGATCAAGACTGCGGTGCGCGCTCCCGGCGAACGCGCCAAGGTCGCCGTCCTGAGCCGCGAACGCGACGTCGACCCGGTCGGCGCCTGCGTCGGCATGAAGGGATCGCGCGTGCAGTCGATCATCCGCGAGCTCCGCGGCGAGAAAATCGACATCATCGAGTACTCGGAAGACCAGGTGACCTTCGCGCAGAGCGCCCTGGCGCCGGCGCGGATCACCCGCGTATCGGTGACCCACGAAGGCGCCACCCCGCACCTCGACGTGATCGTCGAGGACGAGCAGCTCTCGCTTGCGATCGGCAAGCGGGGCCAGAACGTGCGCCTGGCCAGTGAACTCATCGGCGCCCGGATCGACATCAAGAGCGAAACGGACGTCAAGGACGAGGTCGCCGACGCGCTGGCCAGGATGCTGAACGTCGACCGCGGCGCGGACGAACTCGACCTGACCGAGATTCCGGGCGTCGACGATGGAGTAGCAGCCGCCCTCTCCGGGGCAGGCCTGGGTGAACTCGAGGCCCTCGAGAACGCCGGCGTGGAAGCCCTGACGATGGTTCCGGGCGTCGACGACGCGCTGGCTGCGGCGATCCTCGAGTGGGCCGCCGAACGCTCCGGGTCGGCCGAGGCCGAAGACGCCGCGCCGGACAGCGACAGCCCCCCGATGGACGAAGACGATTTCATGGCGGCCCTGACCCGCGCCTTTAGCGAAGAGACCCGCGAGGAAGAGGCCGGCAGCGCCGACGAGGGCGGCGACAACGACACGGGGAACGGCGCAGCCTAGGGGCGCCTGAGCCGATACGACGGGGAACAGAGGACTCAATGGCAAAAATCCGGCTGCAGGATCTGGCCAAGCGGATGAACGTGGCCGAACAGGACCTGCTGTTCAAGTTCCGATCGATCGGTGTTCGCGTAGAAGGCGAAGACGCGATGATCGACACGGAGATCATCAAGGCCCTGCTGGAAGGCAAGAAGATCGCCGGTCCCCAGCGCGAGGTCATCCTGCGCGACCGCGCGGCACCGCCGGCCGCGCCCCGGCGCCGTCCTATTTCGAGCCTCAGGCCGCCTTCCGGGCCGATGCGCCCGAATCGACGGCGTCAGGTCGTCCACAAACACACGATCCGCACCCTGACGCCGGCCGAGTCGAAGCCGAAGCCGCCGACGCCGGAGGAGATCGCGGCAAAGGAGATCGCGGCCGAGGAGGCGGCCAGGGCCGCGGGCACGCCGGCGCCGCAAAGCCGGGATACGGCGCCGCCGAGACCGCCGCCGGCCGAGACCCCGGCCACCGCTCCGGCCACCACGCCGGCATCGTCCCCGGCAGCACCGCCCGCGGTGGCGCCGCCCGCCCCGTCAACGGCGCCCCCGGCAATTCCGGCAGCCGCGCCTCCTGCCGTCGATCTGCGCAGCCGCCGGGAGCGGCAGGAGGAGCGGCAGGCCAAGACGGCTGCGGAGGACGGCCCGCGCCGCACTCTGACCGTGTCGGACGGCCTGCAGGTCCGGGACCTGGCCGAGAAGATGGGTGTCAAGGCGAAGGACCTGCTCAAGATGCTGTTCGAGCGGGGCGTCATGGCGACCGTAAACCACGTCCTGGAACCGGAAGTGGCGGTCGAACTCGCGGAGCAGATGGGCTTCGACGCCCTGATCGTCTCCTTCGAAGAGGAAATCCAGTTCGAGCAGGAGGAAAAACTGGAGGCCAGCGGCGAGAGCGCCGATGGGATGGCCCAGGTCGAGCGACCGCCGATCGTCACCATCATGGGCCACGTCGATCACGGCAAGACCTCCCTGCTCGACGCGATCCGCAAGTCCAGGCTCACCGAAGGCGAGTTCGGCGGGATCACGCAGCACATCGCGGCCTACCAGGTCGAGCACGGCGATGGTCGCATCACGTTCCTGGACACGCCCGGCCACGAGGCGTTCACCCAGCTCCGGGCCCGGGGCGCCAAGGTCACCGACATGGTGGTCCTGGTCGTTGCCGCCGACGACGGCGTGATGCCCCAGACCCTTGAAGCGCTTGACCACGCCCGCGCCGCGTCGGTGCCGATCCTGGTTGCGATCAACAAGATCGACCGGCCGAACGCCAACGTCGACCGGGTCAAGCAGCAGTTGTCGGAACGCGACCTCGTGGTCGAGGACTGGGGCGGCGACGTAATCGCGGTGCCGATCTCCGCCCTCAAGGCCGAGGGAATCGACGATCTGCTCGATATGCTCACGCTGACCGCGGAGGTCGCGGAGCTTCGGGCAAGTCCGGAGTTGCAGGCCCAGGGCGTCGTGATCGAAGCGAGCAAGGAAACCGGCCGCGGCTCGGTCGCGACGATCCTGGTTCAGAACGGCACTCTCCGGGTCGGCGACGTCTTCGTCTGCGGTGCGACCTGGGGCCGGGTCCGGTCTCTCATGGACGATCTGGGCAATTGGGTCAAGGAAGCTCCGCCGTCCATGCCGGTCGAGGTCGCGGGCTTCAACGATCTTCCCGACGCGGGCGACCCGTTCCAGGTGGCGGCCAGGGAGGCGAAGGCCCGCTCGGTCGCCGAGTTCCGGCGCGAGGAGAAGCGCCGTATCGAACTCGCTCCCACCGCGAGCGGCGTTTCCCTCGAAAGCCTGTTCGCGAGCCTGAAGGAAGGCGAGGTCAAGGAACTGCCCGTCGTACTCAAGGCCGACGTCCAGGGATCGGTCGAGGTGCTCCGGGATACGCTGCACAAGGTTTCGACGGACAAGGTCAAGGTACTCGTGATCCGCGCCGCCGTCGGCGCCGTGACCACGCACGATGTGCTCCTGGCATCGGCTGGGGGAGCGATCATCTACGGCTTCAACGTCCGCCCCGAGCGCAACGCCACCGACCTCGCCGCCAAGGAGGATGTCGAGGTGCGGCTGCATACGGTGATCTACGAGTTGACGGAAGAACTCCTCGCGGCGATGACCGGACTGCTGGAACCGACCTACCGAGAGGTCTCCATGGGCCGCGCCGAGGTGCGCGAGGTGTTCAAGGTGCCCAAGGTCGGTATGGTCGCCGGCTGCCACGTGGTCGCGGGAGTCATCCCGCGCCGCGCGCAGATTCGCCTGGTACGGGACAGCGTGGTCGTTCACGAGGGCAGGATCGGCTCGCTGCGCCGATTCAAGGACGACACGGCGGAGGTGCGCAGCGGCTTCGATTGCGGTATCGGCATCGACCGCTTCCAGGACGTCAAACCCGGCGATCTGATCGAGGCCTTCGACCACGAAGCCGTCGCCCCGACCCTCTGATCCCTTGACATCCGTATCCCAGGCCCGCGCACGCGATCTGCTGCGCCGGGAGTTGACCGACATTCTGCGGCGCGAAGTCCAGGATCCCCGAGCGGCTCTCGTCAGCATCGCCGATCTCACCCTGAGCGCGGATCGCGGTCACGCCCGGATCCTGCTTTCCGTGCTGGGCGACGACGATGAACGCCAGTCCGCGATCCGAGCCCTGCGACGGGCAGCCGGCTTCATTCGCGGCCGCCTGGGGCGGCGCCTGCGTCTGAAGCGGACGCCGGAACTCCACTTCGAGCTCTACCGCGGCGCGGAACACGCCGAGCGGATCGACCAGCTCCTGAGTAAGTTGTGAACGCTGGAAGCCTCTCCCCCACCGTCCCCGAGGAGTTCGTCAGCGCGCTGCGCAGCGGCAGGAGCTTCCTGCTCTCCAGCCACACCCATCCGGACGGCGACGCAATCGGCGCCGAGGTGGCGCTCGCGCGGATCCTCCGATCGACTGGACGATCGGCGACGATCTGGAACGTCGATCCGGCCCCGGCAACCTATGCCGGCGTGATCGGAGAGGTGCCCATTCACGTCGGTCGGACGCCGCCGCCCGGCTTTCCCGGCGACTTCGATTTCGCGGTACCGCTCGAGTGTCCCCAGCTCGACCGCACCGGCCTCGAACAGGCGCTCTGCCGGATAAAGGTCCTGAACATGGACCACCACCTGGGCAACCGTCTCTACGGAACGGCCAACTGGGTCGACACGGAGGCGCCGGCCGTGGCCGAGATGGTGCTCCACCTGGCGCACGCCTTGGACGCACCGATCGACCCCGCAACCGCGAACGCGCTCTACCTCGGGCTCTCGACCGATACGGGCAGCTTCCGCTTCTCGAACGCCACCCCGCGGGCATTCGACGCGGCCGCGGAACTCGTGCGCCTCGGCGCCCGTCCGGAGCAGATTGCCGGGTGGCTCTACGAGTCCCAGCCGCCCGGCGCCGTACGGCTGTTGGGGGAGATGCTGGGGACGCTGGAACTCCACTGCGATGAACGCGTCGCCAGCGTCCGGCTCGACTTGCGGATGTTCGAACGCGCCGGCGCGGCGGCGACCGACTCCGAGGGCCTGATCGACTACCCGCGGTCGATTCGCGGCGTCGAGGCGGTGGCGCTGTTCCGCGACCGCCCCGAGGGAGACGTCAAGGTCTCTCTGCGAAGCCGCGGCAAGGTCGATGTCGGGGCGATCGCCAGCCGGCGCGGCGGCGGCGGCCATCGCAACGCCGCCGGCTGCCTGATCGACCGGGGCGCGGACGAGTCCGCAGTGATCGCCGAGTTGGCGGCCGCAGTCGAGGCGACCATGGGGGATTGCCGGCGCGCGACGGCTTCGGAGGACGCGACGTGACCCAGGGACCCGAGCGCCACGGCCTGCTCCTGGTCGACAAGCGTCCGGGAGGCACTTCGCACGACGTGGTACAGGCAGCGCGGCGCGCGCTCGGCCAACGGAAGATCGGTCACTGCGGCACCCTCGATCCGAACGCCACCGGCCTCCTGCTGCTGACCGTCGGCCGCAGCACCCGTCTGACGCGCTTCCTGATCGGCGCGCCCAAGGTCTACGAAGGCGAGATCCGGTTCGGCGTCGCCACGGACACCTACGACGCGGCCGGCGAGGTCACCCTCGAGGGCAGCACCGCGGACCTGACGCACGAGCAGGTCATCCGGGCAATGCGCGACTTCGAGGGACCGCAGCACCAGTTGCCGCCGTCCTACTCGGCCAAGAAGATCGGCGGTCGCAAGTACTACGAACTCGCGCGCCGGGGACAGGAGTTCGAACGACAGGGCAAGGACGTCGAGATCTTCCAGTTCGAGGCGACCGGCCCGCTGGGAGGACCGGGCCCCGACCGGATCCCCTTCCGGCTGAGTTGCTCCACGGGGGCCTATGCGCGCTCCCTCGCCCACGACCTGGGCGAGCAGCTCGGCTGCGGCGGGCATCTTGCGACACTCCGCCGATTTCGCATCGGCGCCTTCGAGGTCGAAGCCGCGCTCGATTCGGAACGGCTCGAGGCGGTCGAGCGCGGCGCCGAGCCGCTCGCGACCGGCGATCTGGGAGTCGCCTGGGTGCCCTTCGACGACATTCCGCTGCCCTTTCCCCGCGTCACGATGGACGCGACACAGGAACGCCGCATCGCCCACGGACAGTCCGTGCTGGCGCCGGGAAGCGAGGCCGAAGAGGGAGACTGGGTACAGATTACGGACAACCGTGGGCGGTTCCTCGCCGTGGGCGCCGTCGCGGAGCGGATCGGCGACCGCGGCCTCGCCGTCGTGCAGCCCAAGATCGTCTTCCACTAGTCTCCCAGTCGCGCCAAACGCCTCGCACGGAGCGACTTTGGAGAAGTGCGCCGGTGGGCTGGCCGTGCTACACTCCGCGCCGCGAAAGGACAGAGGAACGACGAAGGAACCGTAAGAAGGCAACACAGAGAAACCAACCAGAACGGAACAAGCAGAGTCAGCGAGGAATCAGAGAGTGCCACAGACAACCGAAGTGAAGGGCCAGATCATCCGTGACTATCGTCTCCACGAGACGGACACGGGATCCCCCGAGGTCCAGGTCGCGCTGCTGACGAATCGCATCAACGAACTCACCGAGCACTTCAAGGTCCACAAGCACGACCATCACGGCCGTCGCGGTCTGTTGAAGTTGGTCGGGCGCCGCCGTCGGCTGCTCGGCTACCTCCGCAACCAGGGCTTCGAGCGCTACCGGACGACGATCGAGCGTCTGGGCATCCGCAGGTAGACCCCAGAGCCCGTGAGCCGCCAAGCGGTTCCGCCTCGCCGGAACCGACCGGTTTCGCCCTTGCAGGTGAGTTCGGATCCGACAACGGATCCAACAGACGAGACTTCCCGGTTCGAGGAAGGAAGTCGAAGGGCCAACCCCCCCTTCCCTTCGGGTCACTTCCCCCGATCATTCGCCGATGAAGGCACATGCCCGCCACTCAAGTCGCCGGGCGCAAACTACAGAGTAAGGAAGACAAGAGAACAGCAATGAAGTTCACCAAGGACATCCCGATCGGGAACTCCACCATGACCCTGGAATCCGGGCGTCTGGCCAAGCAGGCCAACGGTTCCTGCACCGTGCAGCTCGGCGAGACGATCGTGCTCACCACCGCCTGCATGGCGCAGGACAGCACCCCGCGCGGCTTCCTGCCCCTCACCGTCGACTACCGCGAGTACACATCCGCGGCGGGTCGCATCCCGGGCGGCTTCTTCAAGCGCGAGGGACGCCCCTCAGAGAAGGAGATCATCACCTGCCGCCTGACCGACCGGCCGCTGCGGCCGCTCTTCCCGTCAGGGTACTTCTACGAGACCCAGGTCATCAGTTTCGTCCTCTCGGCCGACCAGGAGAACGACCCCGACATCCTCGCGATCAACGGTGCGTCGACGGCGCTCGTGCTCTCCGACATCCCCTTCTACCACCCGGTAGGCGCCGTCCGCGTCGGACTGATCGACGACGAGATCGTCTTCAACCCGACCGGCGCCGAGCGCGACGTGTCCGACCTCGATCTGATCGTCGTCGGCACGGAGGATGCGGTGACCATGGTCGAGGCCGGCGCCAACCAGCTCGATGAGAGCGTGATCCTCGATTGCATCTTCGCGGGCCACCAGGAGCTGCAGAAGATCGTTCGCGCGCAGCAGGACCTGTTCCGCGAGATGAACCTGGAGAAGCCCGACTGGAAGGCCCCCGAGGCTTACACGGCCGAGTTCCAGCAGCAGGTCGAAAGCGCGATCTGGGACGACTTCACGTCGGCGCTCAACACGCCCGCGAAGTTCGAGCGCCGCGATGCCGTCAAGGCCGTGGTGAACGGCTTCCTCGAGCAGCTTCCCGAGGACGACGAGCGCCGCGCCCAAGTCGGCAAGATCGTCAGCGAACTCGAGGACAGGGCGCTGCGTGAGATCGTGATGAAGGAGGGCAAGCGCTTCGACAACCGGGCACTCGACGAGATCCGGTCGCTCGATAGCGACACGGGTCTCCTGCCCCGCGTCCACGGTTCGGCGCTCTTCACCCGCGGCGAAACCCAGGCCCTCGCCTCGGTCACGCTCGGCACCCGCCGCGATGCGCAGCTCATCGAGGAGTACGAGGGGGAGACCCACCAGAAGTTTCTCCTCCACTACAACTTCCCACCGTTCTCGGTGGGCGAGGTGCGGTTCCTGCGCGGTTCCAGCCGGCGTGAGATCGGCCACGGCGTTCTGGCTCGCCGCGCCCTGATTCCCGTGCTGCCGACCGAGGACGACTTCCCCTACACGGTTCGGGTGGTCTCGGAGATCCTGGAATCGAACGGATCCTCGTCCATGGCCACCGTCTGCGCCGGCTCCCTGGCGTTGTTCGACGCCGGCGTGCCCATGCTGGCCCCGGTCGCGGGCGTCGCCATGGGCCTGGTCAAGCACGGCGAGGACTTCGCCGTGCTCAGCGACATCGCGGGCCAGGAGGACCACCACGGCGACATGGACTTCAAGGTCGCCGGCACCCGCGGCGGCATCACCGCCCTGCAGATGGACATCAAGATCACCGGCGTGACCCGCGACATCATGGGCCAGGCGCTGACCCAGGCGAAGGCCGGCCGGCTGCACATCCTCGACCACATGGCCGCCGAGATCGGCGAACCGCGCGAGGAGATGTCGGACCACGCACCGCGCCTGCACGTGATGATGGTCGCCCGCGACCGGATTCGCGACGTGATCGGACCGGGCGGCAAGACGATCCGCGGCATCACCGAGGAGACCGGCTGCCAGATCGACATCGAGGACGACGGCCGCGTCGTCGTCGCCTCGCCGAACTCCACCGCGGCCGGACACGCGATCGCGATGATCGAGCGGCTGACCGAAGTGCCCGAGGTCGACAAGGTCTACACCGGCCAGGTGCGCAGGGTGGAACCGTTCGGCGCGTTCGTCGAGATCCTCCCCGGCACCGACGGTCTGGTCCACATCAGCGAACTCGCGCCCTATCGGGTCGGCGAGATTCGCGACCTGGTGACGGAAGGCGACGAGATGACCGTCAAGGTGATCGACATCGATCCGTCGGGCAAGGTGCGGCTCTCCCGCAAGGCGGTGATCATGGACGATCCCGACTTCGATCCCAAGGACTACGAAGGCATGGGCGTCCCGGCGCCCGCCGGCGGCGACCGCAGGGGCGGTTTCCGCGGACGCGGCGACCGCAGGGGCGGTCCCGGCGGCCGCGGCGGCCCGGGCGGACGCGGCGGTCCGGGTGGACGCGGTCCCGGTGGACGCGGTCCTGGTGGACGCGGCCCTGGCGGGCGCGGCGGGCGCGGACCGCGGCCCGGTGGCGGTGGCGGTCGCGGCCCGCGTCGCAACTAGCGTCGGCCGGCCGACACGGGCCGGCCGTTCAGCCGGCCGCGCTGAGGGCAGCGCGATAGATCGCCCGGAACGGGACTCCCCTTTCCCGGGCGATCCGTCGCACGTCCTCGTACTCCGGCGCCGCTCCCAGGGACCGGCCGCCGATCGAGGCCGTCTTGACCCTGACCTCGCCGAAGGGCGTCGTCACCGACACGGTCGACCGCTCGGCCTCCAGCCGATCCACGACCGTCCGCCGGCAGCCCAGGGAACCCGTCTCAAGGAGTAGCCGCTCGGCGAGTTCGGACGCCCGCTCGGGGCGGCAGATGACGGTGACGGCGACGCCCGGGCGCGACTTCTTCATCTGCACCGGGGTGGCGAACACATCGAGCGCGCCGGCCTGGAGCAGCGCCTCCGCGGCGTAGCCGATCGCCTCGCCGGTCGCGTCGTCGACCTGACATTCGAGCACCGCGACACGGTTCCACGGCGAGCCGGCCGCCACGGGGGTCGCCAGTTGGACACGCAAGGCGTTCGGCCGATCGGCGAGTTCCCTGCAGCCCAACCCGACGCCGCTGTCCTCGACCCGGCGTGGGCTGCCGGCCGCCGAGGGTTCGAACGAGTCCACGAACTCGCGCACGATCACGGCGCCGGTCGGCGTCGTGAGCTCGCCCTCTACACCGCCTGTGCTGACAGGCACGCCCTTAAGCAGCAGGGCCGTCGCCGGCGCCGGCACCGGCATCACGCCGTGCCGGGTCCGGACCGTGCCGCTGCCCACCACCACGGTGGAGCACGACACGCCCGCCGGAGCGAAATGCTCGACGGCGAGCGCGGCGCCGACCAGATCGACGATCGAATCGTCGGCGCCGACTTCATGGAAGTGCACCTCGTCCAGGCCGACCCCGTGCACGCTCGCCTCCGCCTCTCCCAGACGGCGGAAGAGCGCCGCGGCCCGTTCCCTTGTGCCGGCATCGAGACCGCTCCGCTCGATCATGCGGAGGATCGTGGACAGGTTCCGATGCGAGGCGCCCTCGCCGCCTCCTCCCTCCACCGGCCGGCCACAGCGAAGCACGCTAAAGCGCACGCCCGCCAGCGTCCCCCGCTTCGCGCGTCGCACCTGCAACTCGACGCCGTCCAGGCCCAGCCGCTCGACCATCTCCTCGAGCAGGCCAACCGGCAACCCCAGGTCCAGGCATGCGCCCAGGAACATGTCGCCCGAGATGCCGCTGGCACAGTCCATGTGGAGCAGTACGGGGCCTCCAGCAGCCATCGGGCGCACCATAGCAGCCCGCAGCCCGGCACAGCCGGAGTCCACTACAGGAATCCCCTTTCCCGCATCGACACCCAGCGACCGCCACCGCCCAGGATGAGGTGGTCGACCAGTTCGACTCCGACCGCGGCGCCGCCCCGCGCCAGCCGGCGGGTGAAGGCCACGTCCTCCCGGCTTGGATCCGGGTCGCCGCTGGGGTGGTTGTGGAAGATCACGGCAGCCGTCGCGCCCAGGCGCAGCGCCTCCTTCAGGACCACCCGCGGCTCGACCGAGGTCCGGTCCAGCGCGCCGACGAAGTGCTCCCGCTCGCTGATCACGCGACCGCGGATGTCGACGTAGATTGCGCCCATCACCTCCTGGTCGCGGCGCGCGTAGCGCAAGTTCAGGTAGCGGGCAACGCCGACCACGTCGCCCAGAGGCCTTCTCTCCGGGAGCTGCGCCCGGGCCAACCGCCGGGCCAGCTCGACGGCCGCCAGGACAGTAGCCGCCTTGGCGGCCCCCAGCCCCTTGCGGCGCAACGACGGCAGGTCCCGCTCAACCAGCAGGGCGAGCGCCGGCAGGCCGCCGAGCCCGCGTCCCTCGTCGTAGAGCAGATCGTAGGCGAGATCGAGCACCGAGCAGCCACGGTGCCCTGTGCGCAGCAGAATGGCGATCAACTCGCAGTCGGTCAGTACGCCGGCGCCGTGCGCCAACAGCCGCTCTCGCGGACGCTCGCCCGAAGGCATCTCTCTCAACGTGCTGCCGGTCCTGGTGTCCTTCGTCATCGATCTCCCCTGTTGACCAGGACGTTTTCGCCGCGGCACTGCTACCCTGCCGCCGCCATGCGCGGTTCCGAACTTCCGCCGTTCCTCGAGTTCGAGGCGCCGTCCGGCGAGCCGGCCGTCGCGGTGCTGCCGGTTCCCTACGAACGCACGACATCGTGGGGACGGGGCGCCGAGGATGGACCGGCCGCCCTGCTCCGCGCCTCCCACTATGTCGAGCTCTACGACGAGGAACTCCGACTGGAACCGTTTCGCATCGGCATCGAGACCCTGCCGCCGGTCGATGTCGAGGCCGGCGAGGACGCCGCGCTGGAGCGGATCAGCGCCTCCGCACGAGATGTGATCGAACGCGGCCGTTTTCTCGCCGCGATCGGCGGCGAACACACCGTCACGCCCGCCCTGGTGCGCGGCGTGGTGGAAGCGGCCGGCTCGGACCGGGGCCCCGACCTGGGAGTCGTGCAGTTCGACGCCCACGCCGACCTGAGGCCGACCTACGCGGGCACCCCCTGGAACCACGCCTGCGCCATGAGCCAGGTGCTCGACCTCGGCGTGTCCACGCTGGCCATCGGCATCCGGTCCCTGAGCCGCCCCGAGGCCGTGCGGATCGAAACCGAGGGCCTACCCGTCATCTGGGCCACCCAGATGGAGGCCCTCGCCCCGCACGAACTCCAGGCCCTGTTCCTGGGTCTCCTGGCGTCGCTTCCCGATACCGCCTATCTGACCTTCGACCTCGACTTCTTCGACCCGTCCCTGCTGCCCGCGACCGGGACGCCCGAGCCCGGCGGCGGCACCTGGGGCCAGGCTCTGGCGCTGCTCCGGCTGCTGTTCGAGCACAAGCGGGTCATCGCCATGGACGTGGTCGAACTGGCTCCGATCCCCGGCAACCCGGCCAGCGACTACACGGCGGCCAGGCTGCTCTACAAGTGCATCGGCTACCGCTACCGACGTGAGTTGGGCGGCGCAGCCGGTGTCTACAGGCCGATCAGACCGCCGGCGACGTAGACCCAGAAGACGACCAGCACGAGGCCGATCAGGTTGAGCCACAGGCCGGCGCGGACCATCTGGGGGATGGTGATCTCCCCGGAACCGAACACGATCGCGTTCGGCGGCGTCGCTACCGGCATCATGAAGGCACAGCTCGCCGCCAGCGTGGCCGGCACGATCAGGAGCAGCGGATCCACGTTGATCGCCGCCGCGGTGGCGCCCAGGATCGGCAGGAAGGTCGCGGTCGTCGCCGTATTGCTGGTGACCTCCGTCAGCATGATGAGCAGGGTGGCGGCGCCGATGACCAGAACCAGCACCGGCATCCCCTCGAGTGCCAGCAGGAGGCTGCCGATGAAGCGGTCGACACCGGTACCGACTACCGCGGCCGCGAGGCTGAGCCCGCCCCCGAACAGCAGCAGGATCCCCCACGGCGCCTCGAGCGCCTTCTTCCAACTCAGCAGAAAGACACCACGCCGAAAATGGACCGGAATTGCGAACAGCAACAGGCCGGCGCCGATCGCGATGCCCGGGTCGGTCAGTCCAGCCAGCGGCGCCGTGCCGCCGATCTCGATCTCAGCGAGCCACGTTCGAGTGGTCCACAGCGCGGCGGCCGAAACGAAGATCGCGAGCACCGCCTTCTCCGGTCCGGTGATCGGCCCCAGCTTCTGCAGCTCGCCGCGGATGAGTTCCGCGCCGCCGGGCACTTCCCGGATCTGCAACCGGTAGACAAGCCGGGTGAGCACCAGCCAGGCCAGCGGCAGGAAGGACACGGTGATCAGGAGACCGAACGGCATCCACTGGGCAAACGTGATCTCCCGGCCGTAGGTGTCCTCCACGAACGACATCATCTGGAGGTTGGGAGGGGTGCCGATCTTGGTCGCGACGCCGCCGATCGAGGCGCCGTACGCCGTCCCAAGCAGCAGATTCAACGCGAAGGGAAACGGCTTCCCAACCGGCGCAACCTCCGGGCCGAGTCGCTGGCGGACCAGATCGATCACCGACAGGGCGATCGGCAGCATCATGACCGTGGTGGCCGTGTTGGAGATCCACATGCTGAGGAAGGCGCTTGCGGCCATGAAACCGAGCACCAGGCGATCCGGCCGGCTGCCGACACGAAGGATGATGTGGAGCGCCATGCGGCGGTGCAGACCCCAAGTCTGCATCGAAAGGGCGATCATGAAACCGCCCAGGAAGAGAAAGATGTTCGGGTTCGCGTAGGGCGCCGCGACCCGTGCGATGCCGATGTCCCCGCCGGTCAAGAGCGGAATCGCGACCAGCGGCAGCAACGAGGTGACGGCCACGGGCAGGGCCTCGGTCAGCCACAACACGCCCATGAGGACCCCGGTCGCCGCCACCGCGCGGCCCCCGTCGGAAAGCCCGGAGACGACCTCGCCGTTGGCATCGACAACCGCCTCGGGGATCAGGAAGTAGGCCAGCGCCGCCAGGATCGGCGCGCCGACCAAGCCGGCCGCAACAGAAGCCCAGGGACCCCGATCGCGGCTGTGCTCAGCCATTCCCGGCGCGAACGACCGGGAGGACAGCGATCTCCCATCCGCTCACGGTCGCCTCGGAGCGCCCTTGCGGACCTGGCGGCGGAAGTAGGACCTCGTCATGCCGGTGACCGCTCCCGAGAGCAGCAGCAGTGAAATCAGGTTCGGGAAGGACATCAGCCCCAGGGCGACGTCGCCGAAGGTCCAGACGGTCGAGAGCGGCAGCAGGCACCCCAGGAAGAAGAAGCCGACATAAACCCAGCGGTACACGGGAATGGCTCTGGCGCCGAACAGGTACTCGGTCGAACGGTCGCCGTAGTACGACCACGAGATCGCCGTCGACACGGCGAACAGCAGCACCGACAGCGTGACGATCAGATCGCCCCGGCTTCCGGGCAGACCGAGACTGAAAGCCCGCGCCGTCAGCGGCGCTCCGGTCAGTAGCGCTCCGCCCTCGATCCTCGGCGGCTCGTCCCCCGCGCGGAGCGTTCCGTCGCCGGCGATTTCCAATCTGCCGCTCCAGGCCGCGCCCGTGCCGTCCACCAGGCGCGGCTCGGCGATCATGGAGTTCAGCACCACGAAGGCACCGCCGGCGACCCCGCCCTCGACATCGACCGCGCCGCCGCCGCGCGTCGACCGCTCGTCCCGCGCCGAGAGCAGGTCGGAGTCGTCGTCGAGCACGCGGTGGATGCCCTCGACCTCGTCGAGCCCGAAGCTCTGCGGGGTGTGGTCGCGCCACGCGTCCGTGGTGACGATGACGAGACCCGTCATCGTGCAGATGACCAGGGTGTCGATGAACGGCTCCAGCGAGGCGACCAGCCCCTCGCGCACCGGCTCGTCGGTCCGGGCCGCCGCGTGGGCGATGGGCGCGCTGCCCTGCCCCGCCTCGTTGCTGAACAGACCGCGGCGAATGCCCCACATCATGGTCATCAGGAAGGAGCCGGCAGCGCCGCCGACCATGGAGGTGGGCCGGAACGCCTGCTCGACAATCAGGGCCAGGCTCGCAGGCACGCTCTCGATGTTCATGAGCAGGATGACCATCGCGCCGCCGACGTAGATCACCGCCATGCCGGGCGCGAGGATCGAGGTCACCCTGCCGATGCGGCGGATACCGCCGATGATGACCAGCGCCACCACGGAGGCGAAGACCAGACCGGTCCACACCGGCGCCAGACCGAACTGGGACTCGAGCTGATCGGCCATCGTGTTCGCCTGGTTCATGTTGCCGGTGCCGAAGGAGCACATCACCGCGAGGCCGGCGAACAGCATGGCCATCCACTTCCAGTTCTCGCCCAGGCCCTTCTCGATGTAGTACATCGGACCGCCCGAAACCGAACCGTCCTTGTGAACCCGCCGGTAGGCGACTGCCAGAGTGCACTCGGCGAACTTGAGCGCCATGCCGAAGAACGCGGTCACCCACATCCAGAACAGGGCGCCGGGCCCCCCCATGCGAATCGCGATGGCAACGCCGGCGATGTTCCCGATGCCGACCGTCGCCGAGAGCGCCGTCGTCAGAGCCTGGAAGTGAACCAGGTCGCCGTCGTCGTCCGGATCGTCGTACTTGCCGCCCAGGATCGCCCAGGCGTGCCGGAAGCCGCGCAACTGGATCAGGCCCAGGCGCACGGTCACGAAGAGACCCGTACCCAAGAGCACCAGCGCCAGGATCGGCGCCTGGGGCGGCGTGTTCCAGACCAGCCCCTCGAGCCAGCCGGCTACCGGCCCGAGAAGCCCGTTGATCCCGTCAGCTACCTTCCCGAACAGTTCCTCGGGCATCGCGCGTCAGCCTCCCCTAGCGATAGTTGGCCGGATGGCCGGTAGCGAAGACCAGCACGGACTCGCCGGAACGGATGGTACCGGAGTCGCTCAGGCGGAAGAGCGCCGCCATGGCCGCCGCGGTCTCGGGGCCGACCAGGAGCCCTTCCTCTGCCGCCGCCCGGGCCGCCATTGCCGCGACCTCGGCCTCCTCCACCGCCACCGCGGCACCGCCGCTGTCCCGCAGCGCGCGCAGGATGAGGAAGTCGCCGATCGCCCTGGGCACCCGCAACCCCCACACTTCGGTGTCCGGTTCCTGCCAGGGATCGGCATGGTCGCTCCCGGCCTCGTGGGCGCGCACGATCGGCGCGCACCCGGCCATCTGGACGACGGCGAACTTCGCCGGCGGACCGCTCAAGAGGCCGAGCCTGCGTAGCTCAGCGAACGCCTTCGCCATACCCACGATGCCGGTGCCGCCGCCGGTGGGATAGACGATCCAGTCCGGCAGCCGCCATCCGAACTGCTCGGCGACCTCGAAGCCCATCGTCTTCTTGCCTTCCGCACGGTACGGCTCGCGCAGGGTCGAAAGATCCCAGAAGTCGCCGCCCAGCTCCAGGAGCGCCGCGCCGGCGTCGACCAATGTCCCCCCGGCCTCGATGACCTCGGCGCCGAAGCCACGGCAACGCTCACGCACCGTTGCCGGCGTGTCCTCGGGCAGAGCCACGCGGCAGGGCAACCCCGCGGCGGCAGCATAGGCCGCGGCCGCCGTCGCCGCGTTGCCGGCGCTCGGAAGCTGCACGCCGGGGGCGCCGAGTTCCCGCGCCCGGTTCACCGCCAGCGACAGTCCCCGATCCTTGAAGGAACCGGTCGGATTGCCCGCCTCGTTCTTCAGAAAAAGGCGCACTCCGTCGGGCGCGAGGCAACGAAGCCGGAGCACCGGCGTGCCGCCCTCGCCGAGATCGACCCGGCGGTGGAAGTCGACAACCGGCAGCAACTCGCGGTACCGCCACAGCGTCCACGGCCGGCTGTGCAGAGCCCGGGCCAACGCTCTTCCCCGGTTCCGGTCGAGTTCGTAGTCGACCAGCCAGGGCTTGCCCGCGGGCGACAGAAACGCCGGTTCGTCAAGCGGCGCCTGAACTCCGGTCGCGGAGCAGACGAGACCGCTGGCCCACGTGTTCCCGTTCGCCCGCATCAACCGATCCCGCAGTGAGAGGGTAGCACCAGTTCCCGCCCGCGAGCCCTCAAGAAAGACACAACATACTGAGAAACAACAACTTAGCCGAAAAACGTGCTATCATTGCCTTCTACCCGTCGATCGACTTCTTCGCATCGGTCTATGAGCAAACATATCGGCAGCTTCGAAATCGTGGGCCGTCTCAACGCTCACGCCGGCACCGCTTCCTACCTGGGCCGCAACTCCACCGACGGCGCCTCGGCGACGATCGACATCTGGACGCCGGAGACTCCCGACGCGCAGGCGCGCTTTCTCGAACGGGCTGCCGCCGTTGCGCGGCTCAAGCACGACGGGGTCGCCCGCATTCTCGATTTCGGGATCGACGGCGCCACTTCGTGCCGCATCGAGGAGTTCGCCGACGGCGAAACCCTCGCGGCAAAGCTCCGGCAGGCCGGCGATCTGCCGAAAGAGACTGCTCTCGCTTGGCTGGCGCAGATCGCGCGCGCCCTGGAGTACGCACACGGAATGGGCGTCGTTCACGGCGACCTGCACCCCGGCATGGTCACGATCCGTTCCGACGGCACGGCCCAACTGCGCGGCTTCGCCAATCCGGGCGCCACCGGCGAACTCCGGTACCGCGCGCGGGAACTCCTCCGCGGCGACGCGATCGATGTGCATACCGACCTCTACGCCTTCGGCGTTCTGCTCCACTTCCTGCTGACCTACCAGCCGGGCCGGCACCCGACCCTTCCCCGCCGGCTGAAGTCGAGGTCTTCCCTGCCGCTGAACGGTCTGCCGGCGAACTTCCCGCGCCGGCTGCTCCCCGTCTTCGAGGGCTGCCTGCACGACGATCCCGCGGATCGCCTCGGGAACTTCACGTCCGTTGTCGGCGCACTCGAGGCCGCGATCCAAGATGCGGCCGATGTCGAACTCCGGAGCAGCGCCTCAGGGAAGGACGGCGCGACCCCGCCAAGTCTCGAGACGGTGGCGGCGGCAATCAAGCGGCCATCGCGCTCCCGCTTCCGCCGGCGCTGGTTGACCTTCGCGACGGTGGCCGGAACCGCGCTCTGGCTCGGCGGCACTCTCTGGTGGTCCAAGGGCAGTCCGGCCGTGGCCGATTCCGAAGCCCCAGCGGCCGAGGAAGAGACGATTTCCGAACCGGCACAGCCGAGTACGGCGGCCGCGACGGGTGATGCCCTCCCCTCTGCCGACCTGCATTCCCCGACGGACGCCGCGGCGGCGATCGGCTCGGCCGCGAGTCGGCCCGAGACAGTCCGCCCGGAGAGCCGCGGCACCGGCCGCCTCGCCCTGGCGCCCGCCTGGCACCCCGAGATCACCGTCTCGGTGGCGGGTGGGGCGCCTGTCGTTCTCGACCGGCGGCGGGTGTTCGGAGTCGAAGCCGGCGTCGACCACGTGCTCACGTTCGAACTCGCCACGCGCGACTACCAGATCCGGGAGCAGGTGGTGACCCAGGTCGCATCGGGCCGCCTGCTGGAAACTCCCGTGCCGCTGGTGCGACCGGGGTTCCTCAGCGTGGCTTCGGCCGAGGAGTCGGCACGTCCGGTCTTCGTGCGCATCGGGGACGAGGCAATCGGCTGGACACCGATCGACAGCCTGCAACTGCCGGTCGGCGCCCACGTCATCAGCATCTTCAAGAACCCCACCTGGCGCCCCGAAGAGCGGATAGACCAGCACATCCGGGTACGTTCCAAGCAGGAGACCACGGTGCAGTTCGACCTCGAATCCGAGCCGGCGGCATTGATCGTCGACGGTCGCAGAATCGAGTATGTTCCGGTTGATGCCGAGCCCGCACCGGAGGCGCTGGAAACACCGGCCCCTACATCGGCTGCCGTGGCGGCGGAGTCTTCGTCTCCCGCGCCGGTCACCACGCCTTCGGACTGACCCGGATCGGGCGGCGCCAGTCGTCTGACCGCGAACTCGCCGTAGACTGCTACCGGCATGGTCCAAACGACCGAGTTGTCGACGCCACGAAGGGAGTCCGGTTCCTGGCTGGGCGATCCGTCACCGTCCAGTACCGACGTGGGTGCGGAGCGGGCGCCACTCGACGTCAGCGTGCTGGTGCCGGTGCTGAACGAGGAGGCCACCGTCGCCAGTCTGGCGGAGCGCGTCCTGGCGAACCTGGACGCCATGGGCGTCCGCTCCGAAGTGGTGTTCATCGACGACGGTTCGACCGACGGCACGTCCGAAGAGGTGCGGCGGCAGCACGAGCGCGATCCACGGGTCCGCCTCATCCGCCTGCGCCGGAACTTCGGCAAGGCGGCGGCGCTCTCGGCAGGGGTGGATCACACCCGCGGCCGCATTCTGGTCACGATGGACGGCGACCTGCAGGACGATCCGAACGAGATTCCCCGCCTCCTGCAGGCCCTCGAGGAGGGACCCCTCGACCTGGTCAGCGGCTGGAAGCGAACCCGCCGCGACTCGCTGCGGCGCCGCGTGGCTTCGAAGGTCTTCAACTGGGTGACGCGCACGCTTTCCAACGTCAAGCTGCACGACTTCAACTCGGGTTTCAAGGCCTATCGTCGCGAGGTCCTGGAGCAGGTGGCCGTCTACGGCGAACTCCATCGGTACATTCCGGTTCTCGCCAGCCGCCGCGGCTTCGTCATCGGCGAGATCCCCGTTGCCCACCATCCACGCCGCGTCGGCCGCAGCCGGTACGGTTGGGATCGGTCCTACAAGGGCCCGGTCGACCTGATCACGGTTCTCTTCATCAGCCGCTTCACCCGCCGGCCGCTGCATCTCTTCGGACCGATCGGCCTGATCAGTTGTGCTCTCGGCTTTGGCATCTGTTCCTATCTGGCCGCGCTCTGGTTCACGGGCGCCTCCCTCTCGAACCGGCCCCTGCTGCTGCTTGGCGTCCTGCTCATGGTGCTCGGCATTCAGATCGTCACCACCGGCCTGATCGGCGAGCTGATCACCTTCAAGAACTTCCGCCGCCACGACAGCTACTCCGTACGCGAGCGGGTCGGCTGAGGGCGACTTGCCTGAAGCGAACCTGACCTCGGCAGCGGAACGGGGCGGGCGAACCGGCGCCCCCGCGGCCGCTCTGCGGATCCTCTTCCTCACCCAGACCTACCCCCGCTGGCCGGGCGATACGGCCGGACCCTTCATCCGCGAACTGGCCCGCGGCCTGGTCCGCGGCGGCGACCGCGTCACGGTGCTGGCGCCGCGCGCGGAGGGCGTGCGCCCCGCCTGGATCGACGCCGGCGTCGAGGTCCGCACCTTCGCCTACGCGCCACGACGGCTGGAGGTGCTCGGCTATGGACGCAGTCTGGCCGCCGACGAGCGCATCCGGCCTGGCGCCGGTCTGGCGGCGCCCCTCTACCTGCGCGCCGCCGCCTCCGCGGTCGCCCGCCATCTCGCGCGCGACCCCTACGACCTGCTCCACGCACACTGGCTCGCCCCCAACGGACTGGTGGCGCTGTGGCCGGGGGTCCGCAAGCGGAACACCCTCATCGCCGCGGGCCTGCACGGCAGCGACGTCTTCCTGGCCGAGAAGGCCGCGGCGCGTCCCGCGATCCGGCGCGCCCTGAAACGCTGCCAACTCCTGACCGGCTGCTCGCCGGAACTGGTAGAGCGGGTCCTGAGACTGGGTTACCACGGCAAGCCGTACCGGGTCATCCCCTACGGCGTCGACGTTGACCTCTTCTGTCCCGCCGCCGAGGCCGCGGACCCGCCGAGCGGCGACGGCTGGCGTGAACGGCTCGGCATCCCCGACCACGCCACGGTGCTGCTCGGTGTCGGGCGGTTGGCGACGAAGAAGGGGTTCCACGTCCTGGTCGAGGTGCTGCCACGGCTCCTGGCCGAGTTCGACGACCTGCACGCCGTCATCGCCGGTGGCGGCGACCTGATGCCCGAACTCCTGGCCACCGTAGCGGAGTGGCAACAGGAACACACCGCGCGAGTCCACTTTCCCGGTCTGGTCGCCCACGACGATCTGCCTGACCTCTACCGCAGCGCCGACCTCTTCGTCCTGCCCGCGGTCCACGACCCGCAGGGCAACGTCGACGGCCTGCCCAACGTGATCCTGGAGGCCCTGGCGAGCGGTCTGCCCGTGGTTTCCACAGCGATCTCGGGGATCCCACTCGCGATCGAGTCCGGCGTCGAGGGACTACTCATCCCGGAACAGGATCGCCCCGCCCTCAGGGACGCGATCAGCGGTCTTCTCTCCGCGCCCGAGCGTCGGCGCCGGATGGCCGCACGCGCCCGCACCAGGGCCGTCTCGCAACTGACCTGGGACATCGTGTCCGGCGCCTATCGCGACGCCTACCTGGAAGCTCTCTCGGAGCGCCGCCGGCGGTGAAGGCTGTCGGTCAAGAGGTCGCGTTCGGCCCACAAAGCCGGAAGGCCTGGTGGACCGTCCTGGTCGCCGCCATGACCTTGCCGACCGTCGCCTCGCTCGCCTACTTCGTCTGGCTCGAAGGCACCTCCTGGGTCGCCCCGGCCTACCTCGGCGCCAAGGTGCTCCAGTTCGCGGGCCCGGTGGCAGCCCTCGGCACACTTTTCGCAGCGGCAGTCGGGCCGTCACGCCCGAGCCGCTCCGTGGCGCTGGGCCTGGGCGCCGGCATCGCCGGCGCAACCTTCACCTGGATTGCCTACGTGGCACTGCTTCGCGGCGGCGACATGGCGGCCCGGGCCACTGAGGCGATCACCGTCAAGCTCGCCGACTTCCACCTCGACACGCTCTGGCGCTACGTCGTCGCCGCGCTCCTCATCAGCTTTCTCCACTCCTGGCTCGAGGAGGTCTACTGGCGCGCGTTCATCTACCGCTGGCTCCAACGCCTCATGTCCTCGGAGTGGTCCCTGGTCATCGCCGCCCTCGGCTACGCGGCCCACCACGTCGTCGTGATCGGCGTCTACGTGGGCGACGCGCCGGTTCTGGTGGTGCTCCTCATGGCGGCGCCCGTCGTTCTAGCAGGCGTCCTCTGCTCCCTGCTCTACCGCGCCACGGGCAAACGGCTCCTGGCGCCCTGGATCAGCCACGTCTGCTTCGACCTCGCCATCATGGCGGTCGGCTACGACCTGATCTTCGCCGGCTGAGAGGTAGTGGCTGCTACCGGCCGCGCAGAGCGTTGGTGCGCGCCGTCGGCAGGCCCTGCTCGCGCAGCCAGTCGTCGTTGTAGATCGTGCTCAGGTAGCGGGTGCCGGAGTCGGGAAACAGGGTGGCCACGCGCGCCCCCGGGTGCAGCTCGGGCAGGAGCTCGCGCACTCCCCAGAGCGCCGCGCCGCTCGAGCCGCCCACCAGCATCGCCTCCTCCCGCGCGAGTTCCCGGGCGGCCAGGAACGCCTCCGCGTCGCTCACCTGGAGCATCCGGTCGAAGACATCGAACTCCGGACAGTCGATGATTTCTTCGTCGCCGAGTCCTTCGAGCAGGTAGCGGCCAGCCGGCGCCGAGTCGTCCTCCGCCCCCGACAGCGCCGCGAAGTGACGACTGAACACCGAACCTTCGACATCGACCGCGACCACCCGAATCTCGGGATCCTGCTCCTTCAGGTACCGGCCCACGCCGGAAACGGTGCCGCCGGTGCCGATACCGCCGACGAAGACATCGATCCGCCCTTCCATCTGCCGCCAGAGCTCCGGGGCGGTCGTCTCGTAGTGGCACCGGTTGTTGTCGCGGTTGTTGTGCTGATCGGGGAAGAAGGCGTCGGGATACGCGGCGGCCAGGCTCTGCGCCTTCCGGTTGTATGACTCCGGGTGCTCCGGGGGCAGGTCGCCGTCCACGAGGATCAGTTCAACGCCCAGGGCGCGCAGGCAGTCGAGCTTTTCCCGGCTGGTCTGGCGGCGGACCACGGCGCGGCAGCGCAGACCCCGGTTCGTCGCCATCATCGCGAGCCCCATTGCCGTGTTGCCGGACGAAGCCTCGATCACCACGCCTCCCGGCGAGAGCGTTCCCGAGGCGAGCGCACGGTCCACGAGGTACCGCGCCACGCGGTCCTTCACGCTGCCCATCGGGTTCAGGTACTCAAGCTTCGCGAAGACACAGATCCCGCTCCGGGCCGTGCCCAGCGAACGGCGGAGACGCACCATGGGCGTGCCGCCGATCGCCTCGCTCACATCCTCGCAGACCTTCTCCGGAAGACCCACCGGCGGGACGCCGGCGCCGCTCAAGGCGCCGGAACCCCCGGACCTGCTGCACGGACTCCTAGCCCCCCTTGCCATCTCCGCCAGCCTCCAACAGACGATCGCGGACGAGCTGCATGTCTTCCCAAGCGGCCCGCTTGTACGAGGGATCGCGCAGCAGGAAGGCCGGATGGTAGGTCACCCGAACCGGTACGCCCGCCACTTCATGCCAGCGCCCACGCAGGCGGCCCAGGGAGTCCCGCGTCTGCAACAGTTGCTGGGCTGCGACCCGACCCAGGGCGACGATCACCCCAGGGGCGATGAGTTCCACCTGCCGGTCGAGGAAGGAGCGGCAGGCGGCGGCTTCGTCGGGCTGCGGATCGCGGTTCTTCGGCGGCCGGCACTTGACCACGTTCGTGATGTAGACGTCCTCCCGCCGCAGATCGATGGCGCCGATGATCCGGTTCAGGAGCTGGCCGGCCGGTCCCACGAAGGGCAGGCCCTGCTGATCCTCGTGGTAGCCGGGTCCCTCGCCAACGAACATCAGGCTCGCCTTGGCGTCGCCGTCACCGAACACGACCGTGTTGCGCTGCTCGCAGAGCCGGCATGCGGTACAGCCCTGAGCCTCCTCCGCCACCGCCTGCAGACGCTCCGAACGGCCTCCCGCGCCCTCCTGGACGGCTTCCGCCACCCGCGGCGGGTAGGCGTCCTCGAAGCCGAGCTCTCGCAGCAGACCGAGTTCCTGCCTCACCGAGAGTCTGGCAGCTCGTGGCGAAGGTCGCGTCACGAGCCCTCAGCCCGAAGCGGCCCTGTCGCCGGCAAACAACTCCAGCAGACGGCCCGCCAGTTCGTCCTTCGACTGCTTCGGGAAGCGAACGGGGCGGCCGCCCTGGCCGAAGACCACCGCCTCGTTGTCCGCCGTCTCGAAGCCGATGTCCGGCCGCGACACGTCGTTGGCGACGATCCAGTGCGCCTGCTTCGCCTCCAGTTTGCCCCGCGCCGAGTCCTCGAGGCGCTCCGTCTCGGCCGCGAAACCGACGCGCATCGCCTCGGGCGCCAGTGACGCCAGGCCGGCGAGGAGGTCGGGGTTCTGCTCCAGTTCGAGCACGAGACCGTCGGCGCCGGACTTCTTGAGCTTCTGGTCCGCGCGCTCGCGCGGCCGGTAGTCGGCGACCGCGGCGGCCATCACGACCAGGTCGGCCGCCGGCGCCGTCTCCCCGAGCGCCGCCTGCATCTCGACCGCGGAGACGACATCGATCCGCTCCACGCCCTCGGGAGTCTCCTGGTTCACGGGTCCGGCGACGAGTGTGACCTCCGCGCCCCGGAGCGCCGCCTGTCGCGCCAGGGCGAAGCCCATGCGCCCGCTCGACCGGTTGCCGAGGAAACGAACCGGATCGATCGCCTCGTAGGTCGGGCCGGCTGTGACGACGACTCGCCAGCCGGCCAGTGGACCCACAGGCGAAGGGGCCCCGGTTCCCGGCAGCGCCAGCTTCCGGCACACCGCGTCCACGATCGCCTCCGGTTCGGCCATCCGGCCCCAACCCCGCTCGCCCGAAGCCAGCGCGCCCTCGACCGGCCCCACGATCAGGGCGCCGCGGCCGCTCAGCGCCTCGACCTGGGCGCCGACCTGGGGCTTGCGCCACATCGCGTCGTGCATTGCCGGCGCCACCACCATCGGTCCCTCGAACATCAGAGCGGTGGTGCTCAGGAAGTCGTCCGCGAGACCGAGGGACAGGCGGGCCAGCGTGTTGGCGGTCGCCGGCGCGACGCAGAGCAGATCGGCCCACTGCGCCGCCTCGACATGGAGTTCGACGCCGTCCACACCGCCGTCGCGCGACAGGTAACTCTGGCCGTACACCCGTTCGCCGCTCAGCACCTCGAGCGTGAGCGGCGACACGAAGCTCTCAGCCGCCAGGGTCGGCGCGCAGCGTACGGCGATCCCCCGCTCACGAAGCCGGCGGACCAGATACGCGCCCTTGTAGGCCGCGATCCCGCCGCTTATGCCGAGAAGGACTCTGGCAGGCGCGTCGGGCACACCCGTGACCTCCAAAACTCGGCGCTAGTTGACTGTGCTGCGCCGCCCGAAGGCATCGTCCCTGGGCTGCGGGTTGCCATCCTCGGCGCTACCCGACTCCGGAGACTCGGGCGCCTCGCCGTAGTCCCACTCGACCATGTCGTGCTGCATTTCGCTCATCGCGTGCCGGGCGAACTTCGGGCTCTCCCGTGGCATGCGTTCCTGGGCGCCGCGAATCAACTGCTCGGCTCGGCGCGCCGCCAGGAGGACGAAACGGAACTTGCTGTCTACTTTCTCAGGAAAACGGCCCATGTGCATGAAAACCCGCAAGAACGCTGCGTACGCGCTCCCGCATCCGCTCCCTCCGCTGTCGTTTCTCGAGAATGATGGCTGCCAAGGTCTCGCTGGCCGCCTCGGCGCGGTCGTTGACAATAACATAGTCGTAGTCCCGCACGCGGCCCAGTTCGTCCAACGCACCCTGGAGCCGCTGCCGGATCGCCGGCGCCTCGTCCAGATCGCGTCCCCGCAGGCGCGCCACCAGCGCCTGGGGGCTCGGCGGCATGACGAAGATGCTGTGGACCGCGGTACCCAACCGGCCCGCCGCGCCCCCGGTGGCCATCACCTGATCGGCGCCCTGCACGTCGATGTCCAGCAGCACATCCACTCCCCTCTCGATCCGGGGCAGGACCTCGTCGACCGACGTTCCGTAACGGTTGCCGTGGACCTCCGCCCACTCCAGGAACCGGTTCTCCGCCACCATGGACGCGAACGTGTCCCGCTCCACGAAGTGGTAGTCGACGCCGCCCCTCTCGTTCTCACGGGGACGGCGGGTGGTGTGGCTGATCGAGAACTCGACCCCGGCGACGAGTTCCATCGCCCGATGCACGAGCGTGGTCTTCCCGGCGCCGGACGGCGCCGAGAGGATGAACAGCTCCCCTTTCGCCGTGCCCGCGGTCATTCGATGTTCTGCACCTGCTCGCGCAACTGTTCGCACAGCACCTTACCCTCGACGACCGCACGCTGCATCGCCAGGTCACGGCACTTGGACCCGACCGTGTTCAGTTCGCGCAGGATCTCCTGGGTCAGGAAGTCGAGTCGCCGCCCCACCGCGCCCTCGTCGGCCATCGCCGCCGCGAAGCCTTCCAGGTGGCCGCCCAGCCGTTCCAGTTCCTCCGCCGTGTCGCTGCGCTCGATCAGCAGGGCAACCTCCTGAACCAGGCGCACCGGGTCGAGTCCGACGCCCGCCGCGGCCGCCGTTTCGTGTCCCTCGAGCAGTTGGCGCACCCGCCCCTCCAACTGGTTCAGGGCTTGATCGACCACCTCTTCGCGGCGCGCGGCAAGAGATTCCACGCTGCCACGCAGCTCGCTGAGATGGCCCCGAAGAGCGTCCTCCAGGGCCTGTCCCTCCCGCTCCCGTTCGGCCACGAGAGCAGCCACCGCACGCCGGCAGACCCGCACCGCGAGCGCCATCTCCTCCGCTCCCATGACGGACGGCCCGGCTTCCGGTCGCGACACGCGCGCGGCCGACATCAACTCCCCAGCACTCAGCTCCGACGCCACCAGACCCCGGCGCCGCCAGCGCCGGACGACCCGTTGCAGAGCATCCGCCGTCTCGTCGCAGACCTCGACGTTCGCGGCGCCAGCCGCCGTTTCGATCTCAACGCCGAGTTCGACCCGGCCGCGCCGGATCTCCGCCGCGACCACCGCACGCAACACCGGCTCCAGGACCCGGTAGGGCGCCCGCAGACGCACCGCGAAGTCGAGATAGCGGTGGTTGACGGACCGGGCCGTGACGGTCACGCGATGGGAACCGCTTTGTTCGGCCGCCTCCCCGATCCCGGTCATGCTTCTCAGGGTCGGTCTCCTTCCCGGCATCGCCTCACTCTCACCGCGGACTGCCTCCTCGAAAGCTCCTGCAGGAGGCTCCGGGCCGCCCGCTCGCTGGCCCCGGACTCCCCGAGCGCCGGCCGGAGTTCGGCCAGATCCGCCCGCATGCTGTCGATCCGGCGCCGTTTGGACAGGAGTTCCCGCGCCGTCGCCGCCATTTGCGCCTCACCAGCTTCACCCTGAAGCAGTTCCGGTACGACCCGGCGACCGAGCACCAGGTTGACCAGGCTGACGAACGGCAGGTTGACCAACCACCGGCCGATGAGCCCGGTCAGCGGCGACACGCGGTAGACCACAACCATGGGCGTGCCCAGGAGCCCCACCTCCAGGGTCGCAGTGCCGGAAGCGCAGAGCGCGAGATGAGAGCCGGCAACCGCCGCAAACCGCCCTGAGCGGACAATCTCCAGGTCCTTGCGGGCGAGCGGGCTCGCTGCGACCAGCCGATCAACCAGGTCGGTATCCACCGTAGGCGCCAGGATCAGGCGAATGCGCGCGGCGTCGGCGCCGGAACCGGCTTCCGTCGTACCGTGTTCTCGTCCGCCCATAACGGCTGCCGCGGCCCGCAGCATCGGCGACAGGATGCGCCGAACCTCACTGTTGCGCGAGCCCGGCAGCAGCGCCACCGTCGGACTTGCCGGCAGATCCGCCTCCCGGTCCCACACCGACTGGAGTTCCGGCACCTCATCGACCAGGGGATGGCCGACGTGCTCCACCTCGAGTTCGTGCCCCCGGTACACGTCGACCTCGAACGGAAAGAGCACGAGCATGCGGTCGACCAGGCGGGCGATCGTTCCGATACGGCGCCGGCGCCAAGCCCACACCTGCGGCGACACGTAGTAGAGCACCGGCACGCCACGCCGGTGGAGCCGCCGGGCCAGGCGCAGATTGAAGTCCGGAAAATCGACCAGCACCGCCAGCTCCGGCCGGCGCTTCTCGACTGCCCTCAGCAGCCGACCAAAAACCTGCCGGATCCGCGGCAGCTCCCGTAAAACCTCGACGATGCCGACCACGGCCACCTCGTCGCTGTGCGCGACCGGGTCCAGACCCGCGGCAGCCATCGCGTCGCCGCCGAGTCCGAAGAAGCGAACAGGCCTCTCGTCCCCAGCCAGACGCCGCACCGCTTCCATCATTCGCGCCGCGTGGCGGTCGCCGGAGGCCTCGCCGGCGGAGATCAGAACCGCCGAACCGCTCCCGGTCCCGGGCCTCGCGGTCAGGGAATCGGCGCCGGCGGCAACCATGGAAACGGGAACATCAACCAGGCCAGCACCAGGCCCCCGCCGACCATGCCGACCATCATCTGCACGAACAGCCGCACCCTGTCCCTGAACTGCCGCCGCCACAGCACGGCGAAGAACAAACTGACCTGGAGCGCATAGATCACCATCAAGGCGAAGTGGCTGGTTATCATTTCTTCGATCCGCTGGCGATGTCCCAGGCGTCGAACACCGCCAGGAGATTGAGAAGACCGGCAGTCAGCAGGAACGCCTTGCCGTACTCGAACGTCGAAGACAGGATGTCGCCGCTGTACTCCACCAGGTAGCGGGCCACGAAGTACGGAGCGCCGGCGCCCATCGAACTCAGAGTGGCCAGCCGGCTGAGCGGCTGCTCCGGCACGACGACGTAGAGGTGACCCCGGAGCCAGCACCCGAACAGGAACGAGAACAGGACCACGCCGAAGACCACGGCAGCGCGACGCGGTTTGCGCAGAATCAGGTGGCCGCTGCCGGGCACAGCCCAGGCTGCAACCGCCACGAGCACAGGCCGGAGAACACCGCTGGGCTCGGCGGGAGGGCCGGCTGGAGGCGAAGTCGTCGTCATCTGGGCGCGGCGGGCTCAACCCGGATCTTGCGGGACCCGGTCTACTCGTCAGAGTTCAAGCGCTCCTTGAGTTCCTTGCCGGGCTTGAAGTACGGGATCTTCTTGGAGGGAACATCGACCCGGGCGCCGGTCTTCGGGTTGCGACCGATCCTGGAACCGCGCTCGCGGATGCGAAAACTCCCGAAGCCGCGAAGTTCGATCTTGTCGCCGTCCTTCAAGGAGTCGACGATGCTCTCCAGCACCGTGCTCACGATGACTTCGGCGTCCTTCTTCGTCAAGTTGGTGCTGCGCGCCACTTCCTCGACCAGGTGAGCCTTGGTCATCCCCTGGCGGATGGCTTCAGAGATCTGGATCGCATCTTTCATTTTCGGCTTTCTCCCCTTAGCCGGCCAGCCTAATCCTCTTTCGATGGACTCTCCGAGACGCTCGCTTCGTCGGCGCTCTCGACCTCTTCACTCTCCTCCGGCTGGTCCGCCTCGGCTTCAGCGACCTCCACCGCGTCCTCGGCTTCAGCGACCTCCACCGCGTCCTCGGCCTCAGCGACCTCCACCGCGTCCTCGGCTTCAGCGACCTCCACCGCGTCCTCGGCTTCAGCGACCTCCACCGCGTCCTCGGCTTCAGCGGCCTCCACCGCGTCCTCGGCCTCAGCGACCTCCTCGGCGGCAGTCGCCGCCGCCGTGGCCTCGGCGAGCTTCCGCTCCCGCTCCGCCGCCAACTCGTCCGCCTCCTCGTCGGTCAACTCGACGACGCCGCGCAAGGTGAGACCGACCTTCTTGTCCTCGTCCTCGATCCGGAGGATGCGGGCGCGGACGAACTCGCCGATCTTGTAGTGGTCCTCGAGCTTGCCGCCCGGAACGTCGACCTCGCTGACGTGCGCCAGACCCTCTAGTCCGTCGTAGACATCGATGAACAGCCCGAAGTCGGTCACATTGACCACCCGGCCCACGATGTCGTCGCCGACGCCGTTGCTGTCCATGAAGTCCTGCCACTCGTTGGGCAGGAAGTCCTTGATCGAAAGGGACACCCGCTGGCCGGTGACATCGATGTTCGTGATCCTCGCCCGGACGGCATCACCCTTCGTCAGCACCTCGCTCGGGTGCTTCACGCGCTTCGTCCAACTCATGTCCGAGACATGGACCAGCCCGTCGATCTCCTCTGTGATCTCGACAAAGGCGCCGAACTCGGTCAGGTTCCGCACCCGGCCATCGACGATCGTGCCGACCGGGAACCGGGCCGCGAGATCCTCCCACGGGTTCGACTCGACCTGGCGCAGGGACAGGCTGATGCGACGTTGCTGCATGTCGAGTTCCGACACGATCGCCTCGACGTCCTGGCCGACGCTGACGATCTTGGACGGCGGCACGACCTTCTTCGTCCACGACATCTCGCTGACGTGGACCAGGCCCTCGACGCCCTCCTCCAGCTCCACGAAGGCGCCGTAGTCGACCAGGCTGACGACCCGGCCCCGCACCCGCGAACCCAGCGGGTACTTCTTGTCGACCAGGGTCCAGGGATCCTCGGTGGTCTGCTTGTAACCCAAGGAGACACGCTCGGTTTCAGGATCGAAACGGAGCACGACGACCCCGACCTCGTCGCCGACGGCGAAGTGCTCCGAGGGATGGTTGACCCGGCCCCAGGAGATGTCCGTGATGTGGAGCAAGCCGTCGATGCCGCCCAGGTCGACGAAGACGCCGTAGTCCGTGATGTTCTTGACCACACCCGGAAGCCGCGCCCCCTCCTTCAACTTGGTCAGGGTCTCCGCCTTCTTCTTGGCGTACTCCTTCTCGAGAACCGCGCGCCGCGACAGCACGATGTTGTTGCGCCGGCGGTCCAGGCTGATCACCTTGAACTCGAGTTCCTCGCCCTTGAACGACTCCAGGTACTTGACCGGCTTGATGTCGACCAGGGAACCCGGCAGGAACGCCCGCAGACCGACATCGACCGTGAGGCCTCCCTTGATGCGGTCGATCACACGGCCCGTGATCACCTTCCCTTCCTTGAAGCTGTCCTCGACCTGCGCCCAGATGCGCATGCGCTCGGCCTTGACCTTGGAGAGCATCACATGACCGTCGGCGCCCTCCGTCTGCTCGAGCAGCACCTCCACTTCGTCGCCGATGCCGACCTGCAGTTCGTCGTTCCGGGAAGTGAATTCGTGGATCGGCACCAGGCCTTCGGACTTGTAGCCGACATCCACGACGACGTCGTTCGAAGTGATCGCAATCACCTTGCCGGTGACGATTTCCCCTTCGTTGAGATGACGCATGCTGTCGTCGTACATCTCGACGAGCTGCTCGTAGGAGAGGTTGTCTGTATCTGCGGAAGGCGCTTCCGCGGGAAGCGCTTCTGGGGCCGGCGTGTGTTCTTCAGTGGGTTCCATGGGTTCCTGTGTTCTCGCTTCGGTTTCTGAACCGTGCGGTGGGCGTTTCTAGGTAGTCGGCGCGCCGACAATCGGGCCCGTGACGCACTGCGCACAGCAAACGTCGAGGCCCGAACGGACGCCAAGGTCAGACCGACAAGTATAGGGACGCGGCTGGAAGCGGTCAACCGCCCGGCGGCTCGCGGAACGTGCCGTCGCGAATGGCTTAATCACTCATTCCACGACACTTAGGTGTCGCGTTCCGCCCGTTTCCGGAGCGCCGCCAGGGACCAGGACGCGTGGGTTCGGACCACGGGGTCAGTACTTGCCTGCGCCCGTTGAAGCGCCGGGATGTAGGCGGCTTCGCCACGGTTTCCCATCGCCAAGGCGGCGTTGCGCCGCAATCCGGAACGCCCGGGCCGCTTCATCGGGCTGCCGCGGAAACGCGCCCGGTACTCGTCCTCCGACACCGCGAGGAGCGCCGTCAGATCGAGTTCGGCGCGATGCGCGGGCAATCCGAACTCCCGGCGCCGCTCGGGCGTCGCCGGCGCCGCGCGGTGTTCGTTCCAGGGGCAGACCTCCTGGCAGATGTCGCACCCGAAGACCCAGTCCCCGACCAGGGATCGCGCGCGGCCCGGAAGTTCGCCCCGGTGTTCGATCGTCAAGTAGCTGATGCACCTGCGGGCGTCCAGGACGTAGGGCGCCGGCAGCGCGCCGGTCGGACAGGCATCAAGACAGCGCCGGCAGTTGCCGCAAAGGTCTTCGGCCAGCGGCTCGGAGGGCGCCAGTTCCAGGGTCAGGAACAGCTCGCCGAGCAGAAACCACGATCCGGTGCGATCCAGCAACTGGGTGTTCTTGGCAATGGCGCCAAGCCCCGCCCGCGCCGCCAGTTCTTTCTCCAGCACCGGCCCGGTGTCGACGTAGAGGCGCGCGCCGGTGCCCGGGAACGCCTCCCGGATACGGGCCGCGAGCGCCCGCAGGCGCCGCTCCATCAGCGGGTGGTAGTCGTCGCCGCGGGCGTACCGGGCCACCCGGGGCCAGAGGTCGCCTTCGGGCTCGGGCTCGCCCTCAAGGGGGTGGTAGTGAAGCGCCACGCACAACGCCGACCTCGCTCCGTCGAGCAACGAAGCCGGCACCAGGCGCCGCCGAGGCCGCCTGGCGAGCCAGACCATGGAGGCGAACAGGCCCCGCTCCAGCCGGCGCAGGAAGGACGCGCCGGCGCCGGCCTGCGATTCCAGGGAAGCGACCCCCGCGCGGTCGAAACCGGCCTCGAGCGCCCATGCGGTCAGCAGCTCCGTGCGGTTCTTCGCCGCGCTGACGGTCGTCATGCCCGGTCTTCGGGCGGCGAGAGCATCTCGAAGCGGGTGGCGTAATCGTCGTTCGGGCCGGCGGGAACGTCCTGGAAACTCTCCACCCGCCATCCCTGAAGGGGGCCGAGATCGACCGCCGTGTCGCCTTCGACATCCGCCAGGACCCGGGTCAGGTAGACGCGGTCGGCGAAACGGAACGCGGCCGCGAACAGGCCGGCGCCGCCGATCACGAACGCCTCCTCCTCCCCCGCCTCGCGGGCCGCGGCAAGCGCGTCGTCGAGCGAGCGGAATGTGGCCGCGCCCGGCGCCTCGAAGTCCGTCCGGGTGCTCAGCACGATGCACTCCCTTCCCGGCAGCGGCCGGCAGCCGATCTCCTCCCAGGTTCGCCGGCCCATCACCACGTGATGGCCCACCGTCAGCCGTTTGAAGCGGCTCACATCGGTCTGGAGCCGCCATGGAAGCTGGCCGTCCAGGCCGATGACGCCGTTCGTCGCCGCCGCCAGGATCACCGAGAGCCGCATCCGAATCTCCAGAAGACGAACCGATCAGACCGCGACCGCGGCGCGGATCGGCGGATGGGGGTCGTAGCCCACGAGTTCGAAGTCGTCGAGTGTGAAGTCGAACACCGAGCGCACGCCCGGATTCAGCCGCATCTCCGGCAGCGGCCGCGGCCGCCTGGACAACTGCTCGCGCGCCTGCTCCACGTGGTTGCTGTACAGGTGGGCGTCGCCCAACGTGTGGACGAACTCGCCGGGCGCCAGTCCGCAGGTCTGGGCCACCATCATGAGCAGCAAGGCGTACGAGGCGATGTTGAAGGGGACCCCCAGAAAGAGGTCGCCGCTGCGCTGGTAGAGCTGGCAGGAGAGGCGGCCGCCGGCGACGTAGAACTGGAACAGGGTGTGGCAGGGCGGCAGGGCCATCGAGTCGACCTCGGCCACGTTCCAGGCGCTGACGATCAGACGCCGCGAGTTCGGCTCGCTCCGGATGCGGTCGATGACCGCTTCGATCTGGTCGATCGACCGCCCGTCCGGCGTCGCCCAGGACCGCCACTGCGAACCGTAGACCGGGCCCAGGTCGCCGTTCTCGTCTGCCCATTCGTCCCAGATCGTCACCCCGTGCCGGTGCAGGAAGTCGACGTTCGTCTCACCGCGCAGGAACCACAGCAGCTCGACGATGATCGACCGCAGGTGCAGCCGCTTCGTCGTCAGCGCCGGAAACCCGGCGGCCAGGTCGTAGCGCAACTGCCGGCCGAACACGCTGCGGGTGCCGGTGCCGGTGCGGTCGTCGCGCACCACGCCCTCATAGAGCACCTCCTGCAGCAGGTCCAGGTACTGGCGCATCAGCAGTGAAGACCCGGGCGAACACGAGACATTGGCCACTCCCTCCGCAAGCCAGGAACCTTACCAACCGGTCACGCCTCTTCGAGCAAGCGGAGCATGGCTCGTCTGTGCTCCTCGTCCCCGATCGCACCGAACCTGCGGCGTAGCCGCCGGCGCAGGACCGTCCGTTCCCAACCGGGCCGGTGGAGGTCGTAGTAGCGCAACTGGGAGGCGCGGTAGAAGCGCTCCACTGTGGGCATCAGGCGGCATTCGCGATCCGCACCGGTCACAGCGCCCCGCACATGCCATGCCCGCGCCTCGGCCACCAGGCGCTGCCTGAAGCCGGCACGGTGGAGTCGAAGTCCCAGGTCCGCGTCCTCGAAGTAGAGAAAGAACCCCTCGTCGAAACCGCCGACCTCCTCGAAGGCCGAGCGACGGACGAGCAGGCAGGCGGCCGTAAACCAACCGGCGCCAACAGACGGTTTCAGCAGACGCGGCAGCAAGTTGTGGTTCCACCCTGCTCTCTCGAACCGGTTGCGGAATCTCTGGATCGCCTCGCCGAGAACACCCACAGGCGGCGCCCACACGAACTGCGGCGACCCGTCCGGGTAGTGAAGGGAGGGTGCGGCGACGGCAAGCCGCTCATCGGACTCCAGCGCCTCGACCAGACGCCGCAGGGATTCCCCGTCGATCCATGCGTCCGGGTTCAGGAGCAGCAGATGACGGCCGGCCGCCTTCGAAGCAGCCAGATTGCAAGCGGCGCCGAAGCCTCGGTTGCGATCCGACTCGATGAGTCGAACCGGCAGGACCGGAGACGCGGCCGACTCGAACTCGCGAACCGTCGCCGTCGAACCGTCAACAGATGCGTTGTCGACCACCACCGCCTCCAAACCGGTCGGGGAACCGTGCTTACCCGCATCGTCCGGCCGCCACGCCTCGGCGATCACCTGGAGGCTCTCCAGACACAGCCTGAGCCAGTCCCCGGCGTTGTGGTTCACGACCAGGGCGCTGACCGCCGGGCGCTCCGATCCGCTCACGGGACCTTCTCCTGCGCCATTCGCCAGGCCGCTTCCACCTCACGGGCGAAGCACTCGGCGGCGCGGTCCCAGGTCAGGGACCGCACGCGGTCGGGCCCCTCCGCCATCGCCGACCTGCGCGCTTCGCGGTCCAGCACCAACCGCCGCAGGCCGTCGGTCAACGCGTCGATCTCGAGCCGGTCACATCGAAGCGGATACTCCGGCCACAACTCCGTCAAGGCCGGCGCGTCCGAGACGAGCACCGGCACCCCGGCGGCGAGCGACTCGAGCGGCGGCAACCCGTACCCCTCGTACTCCGACACGTAGATCGTTCCCAGGGCCCGCGCGTACAACGCCGGCAGCAGCTCGTCGTCGACGTAGCCGATGCGGACGACGCGTTGCGCCCAGTCGCCGCCCTGGATGAGCCGGTCGAGGTCGTCACGACGGGGCAACTGGTTCTGGCCCGCGATCACGAGGCTGAGAGCGTCGAGATTCGTGGACCCGGGAACCGGTCCCGATCCGGATGCCGGCCGGAAGGCCGGCGCACCCAGTGGGGTCGGCGCCGGCTCGCGCACAAGGCGACCCAGAGCCCGCAGCACCAGGTCCAGCCGCCGGCGCGGGAGAATCGAGCCCAGCACCAGCAGGTAGGGCTGCCGAACGCTCAGCTCCGCCAGCGCCCGGGCCTGCTTCTGCTCTCCGGCGCCGGCCGACTCGCGGGCTCGCGCGAAGCGCGGCGACACGCCCAGGGGCGCGACCGCGACGCGCTCCGCCGGCACCCCGTACCGCTGCCGCAGGTCGGCGGCGGTTCGCCGGGTGTCGGTCAGCACCCTGGTGGCCGCGCGCGCAGCGCCGCGGGCAAGGTAGCGCCGCCGCAGCAGCTCACGGAAGCCGAAGTCCCCCGGCAGGTGCTCGAAGGAGAGATCGTGGATCGTGACCAGGGATGGCCGACCCGGGGCGCGTGGCAGGCTGTAGCCCGGCGAGAAGATGACGTCGGCGGGCTCGCGCCGCAGCAACCTGGGGAGCCGGAACTGCTCCCAAAGGACCGGATGCGCGCCGGGCCGCCGATCGAAGACCGGTTCGCACCGGCAACCCTCCTCGGCCTTGCCCGTCCACAGGGGGTGCTCGAAGGGATCGCCCTTGAAGAAGAGGCTCACACGCCACCCTGCCGCCCGAGGTGTTCGACAAAGCGCCGTCACAAGCTCCTCGGTGTAGCGACCGACACCGGTGGGCTCGCCCTCCATCTCGTAGGCGACGATGCCGATCGAACGCGGGCCTGTTGCCGTACCGCTCATCGGCCCGCCCCCACCACTCCGCGGTAGATCTCGATCACTTCCTTGGCGGCCGTGCGCCAGGAGAACCCGGATGCGCGAGCGAGACCGGCCTGCCGGTAGTGGCCGCGCAGAGTTGCGTCGCCGAGCAGCGCCTCCAGGCCGCCGCGAATCGCCGCCACATCGAACGGGTCGACGCATAGAGCGGCTTCCCCGCCCACCTCGGCGAGGGAAGACGTGTTCGACGTCAGCACCGGCGTACCGCAGGCCATCGCCTCCACGACGGGCAGTCCGAACCCCTCGACCAGGGACGGATACGCCACCACCGAAGCGACGTTGTAGAGGGCGACCAGGTCCTCCTCCTCGACGGCCCCCAGACGCCGCACGAAGTCCGGCCAAGCGCCGCCGAATGCGGCGTCCTCCTTCCAACCGCTGCCGCCGACCAGCACCAGCGGGGTGCTGCTCCGCAATTCCGGGTCGAGTTCGGCGTAGGCCTCAACCAAGCGGGCGACGTTCTTGCGCGGCTCGAGCGAGCCCACCGAGAGCACGAACGGACCGTCGAGCCCGAAGCGGGCCGCGAGGCGCTCCCGGGCGGCTTCGAGCTCCGCGCCCGCGCACGCGACGAAGACCGGCGATGCCGCCTCGTAGACCACGCGCAGCCGATCCTCGGGCAGCACGAACCACTTCCGCACCTCCGCGGCGGTGGCTTCCGAGACGGCCAGAATCGTGGCCTGCCGCGACACCGCCCGCATGGTCCCGAGCAGGCACTGATTGCGGTTGTCCGGTACGTGGAACTCGGCGTGGGTCAGGAACGTCAGGTCGTGAATCGTGAACACCACCGGGCCGTCGAAGCAGGCGGGATCGGAGAACGACGGGATGTGGAAGAGGTCGAGGTCGCGCCGTCGCGGCCACCGACCCGGTCCCCGCCGGACGTTCCCCGGCAGCTCATCCAGAAGGCCCCTCCAGGCCCGCGAGTCCGCCTCCGCGCCCAGGGAGTAGAGATGGAGCGCCGGCATGCCGCCGAGCTCCTCCGCCTCCTCGGCGAGCGCCTGCAAAAGGCTCACCGAGTACCGGGCCACGCCGTCCCGCGGCCCGAAAATCTTGCTCACGTCGAAACCGACGCGCATCCCCGCCTAGCCCGGCCTCGAAGCCTGCGCTTCCCGTGTCGCCTCGGCCCGGATCCCCAGCGCCACGGCCCGCAGTCTCTTCGCGGCGCCGGCCATCAGGTGTCCTTCGCCGTCAAGCTGCTCGATCAGCGGCAGGATGTCGGCGTGCAGCGGATCGACCTTGACGGCCCGCTTCGTCCTGACCCACACGGCGAGGCGAAGACGGTCGTAGCGCTCCTTGCCGAGCACCCGGCGCAACATGTAGCGAAACGGCCTGACGGCGCCTGATCGCGTGACGCGCCCCAGCAGCACAACGAAGGGCCGGAGCAGGTCCAGGAGCCGGGTCACCTGCCGCATGGCACCGGGAGAGTACCCCAATCGGCGCCCCGCGCCAGTCCTAGCGTCGGCCGGCAGCGCCGACCGCCAGCCCGCGGTAGATGCCGATCACCTGGTCCGCCGCCTTCTGCCACGTGAACTTGGCAGCGTGCTGGAAGCCGGCTTCGCGACACCGCCGGCGCAGGGACGGATCCCGGAGCAGAGCCTGCAGACCACTCCGAATCGCCCCCGCGTCAAAGGGATCGACGCACACCGCCGCGTCGCCGCCGACCTCGACCAGCGAGGACACGTTCGAAGTCAGCACCGGCGTGCCGCACGCCATCGCCTCCACCACGGGAAGACCGAACCCCTCGACCAGGGACGGGTACGCCACCACCGACGCGGCGTTGTACAGGGCCACCAGATCCCGCTCGTCGACCTTGCCGAGACGCCGCACGAAGTCGGGCCACTCCCCGGCGAACGCCGCCGCCTGCTTCCAACCGCCGTCCCCCACCAGCATCAGGGGCGTACCGCGCCGCAGCTCCGGGTCGAGCCCGGAGTACGCCTCGATCAGCCGAGCGACGTTCTTGCGCGGTTCGAGCGTGCCGACCGACAGCACGAACGGACCGTCGAGCCCGAAGCGATCCGCGAGTCGACGCTTCGCGGCAGCGAGCTCCGCGTCGTCCAGTGCGACGAACGCCGCTGACGCCGCCGGGTACACCACCTGGATCCGCTCGGGCGCGACGTGAAACCAGCGCCGCACCTCGTCCGCCGTCGCCTGCGAATCGACTGCCAGGGTCGCGTCCTGCCACACCGCGCGCAGCGTCGATCGGAGGCAGTGAGCCCGATTGACCGACTGGTGGTACTCAGGGTGGGTGAGGAAGGTCAGATCGTGGACGGTGAACAGGACCGGCCCACGGAAGAAGCCCGGGTCCGTGAACGAGGTCGTGTGGAACAGGTCGAGATGGTCCCGGTCCGGGTGACGACCCGGATGCCGGACCGCGCTCCCCGGCAGGTGGCCCAGAGCCCGCTCCCAGCCCTCCGGCTCGACATCGACATCTCCGGCGTAGAGATGCAGCGAGAACTCACCGCCGCTCTCCGCTCGAGCCGCCAGCACGTCCAGCAGGCTCGTGGTGTAGCTGGCAATGCCGTCGCGCGGTCCGAAGACCTTGGCAACATCGAAGCCGATGCGCATGGCGCCGCGCTATGTCGCTCGTGGAACCGGCGGACTGCCGTTCGCCGCGTGATCGGACCACGCCTCCGCGCGTATCTCCAGCGTCAAACGCCGCAGCCGCTCCGCCGTGCCCTCGGTCAGCCGGCCGCCCCGGTCGAGCTTGTCGATCAATGGCAGCACGTCCGCGGGAAACAACTCGAAGAAGAGCGCCTCTTCGACCTCCGCCGCCCGATCCGACATCTCGTCGATCCTGTCCTGCAGCGCCCCGCACAACGACGCAACCCGCGTCACCTCGAGCCGCAGGGCGTGGATCCGCTGCCGTACCCGCAGCAACACGAACGCTGCCGCGGCTACCCCTCCGGCAGCGAGCAGCACGAGAAGAACGACGGACGGCCGCACAACGGCGGCAGACTAACAGTCCCCACGATCTTCAGGGCCTGGAATCCGCCAAACCGGCCGCGGTTCTCTCCTCCAGCGCCCCGTCTCCCAGCAGTTCGACCTCCGCCGCCAGCCCGACCACCTCGTCGTACAGTTCGGAGCGTCGCCGGCGCAGGCGCTTCACCGTTCCGGTGCGCAGACCCACCGTCCACAGCGCCCGCAGACCGTGACCGAGTTCGGCGATCAGGCGGTGGTAGCGAAGGCCGAGCAACGCCGACGCGGCGCACAGGCCGAGCATCCCGCCGACGCGCACCCACAGGGACTCGGGCACCCAGTCGAATCCCGGCAACGGCTCGGTCCAGGCGATACCGACCGCGAAACTCGCGACGATCCACGCCGTCGGCAGAATGACGAGACCGAGCACCATCTTGAGTCCCGCCTGCTCCTTCCTCGTCTTCGAGAGTTTCTTCGCGCCGAGCACCACCAAGAGCGCCGCCGGCAGGTTGATCAGGTTGCCGACCAGGACCACCGTCGGCAGGAGCAGCAGCATGACCAGCGCCTCGGCGCCGAGCAGCGCCAAGCGCAGCGCCGTCCGCGCCAGCGGTGCGCCGTCCAGTTCCCGGTCGTTCAAGCCCAGCAGTCGCAGCGCCTCGTCGTAGCGCGTCACCCTGCGCATGAGCCGCCTCGTCCCCTTCGGATCGACCGCGCGCCGGGTGCTGTAGCCGGCCCAGACGCGGGCGAAGCCCTGATCCCGTTCCTGCATCGGCGCCCGCCGCAGCCGCTCGCCCGCCCGAGCGGCGCCCTCGGCTCGCACCAGGGACCGCACCCTCTCCATCGCCCGGTGAATGCCCCAGCTCTCCGTCGGGTGGGTGACCTCGATCAGTTGCTCCTCGATCACGCCGGTCAGACGGTCGACGAACGTCTCGGCAGCCGCCTGACCGGCGTCCGACTCCGGTGCGCCACCGTCGCCGACGCGGAGAGCGGCCGGCAACTCGACGGGCGCATGGAAGGCCACGAGGGCCCGGGAGCGAAACGCGTGCTTGCGCTCGTAGTGCAGCCCAACCGGCACCAGCACCGGATCGCCTCCGCTCTCGCGGGCCAGTTGGAACAGGCGCGCCGCTCCGGCCCGCAACTCGAGCAGGTTCGGCTCGTCGTGTGTCGCCCCCTCCGGAAAGATCGCGACGAACGACTGCCGCGCCGCGGCCGCCAGAGCGGCGAGACTCCGGTGGTTCGCCGCCCGACGCTCCCGATCGCTCACGGGAGCGCCCGCTTCACCGCGATCCCGAGCCCGGTAGAGCGGCACCGCGCCGACGCCGCGCAGCAGCCAGCCGACCAAGGGGATGCGGAACAGACCGTGACGGGCCCCGAAGGTAACCGGCCGCGGGCAGAACCCGAGGACCAGGATGCCGTCGGCGAGTCCGTTGGGATGCCAGGCGACGAGCAGACCGCCGCCGTCTCGCGGCACGTTCTCGCTGCCTGCGACTTCGACGCTGCGGAAGAACAGCCTCGCCAACAAACGCAGAAAGAGAGTCAGGCAACGCTTCCTGAACCCGGGTGGCGCGTTCCGCGCCACCCGTGAACCATCCGTACGCCCGTCATCGGGCGTACGGATGACACCCGGTGGATCGACGCAGTTCACCGACGCAATTGTACGCCACCGGAGACTCCCGGATCCCCGCTACCGTCCGACCGGTCGGACGCTTGACAACCTCCGTTGCCGCCCCTACCGTGGTTGCATCGATGCAACGGAAGGAGGCGCCATGACACCGCCGGGCCATCTCCCGCCCCCGGCCCGCCTGAGGCAAACCGCCCAGGGCGCCAAGCCGGGGGCCGCCAAGTCCGCAGCCTTAGTGGACGAATGACATCCGGCCGCTCGACCGTCGCCTGAATCGCCCGAGCGTCCGTCAGATCGTTGATCTGAACCGGACCGCGCCGAGGCCAACGAGAACGAGTCGAGGCCCAGCGGGCGCCCAACGCCCACCGCGAAAACGCATCCATCCAGGCAGGGGACACACTGAGAGCGCAGGTTCGACCTGCGCTCTCCTTGCGTTCAGGGGGCGGAACGCGTGCGGCTCGGAAGCCGGCGCCTCGCGCCGGATCCGGGTTCCGGCAGCCGTTTTCCGTCTAAGTCCATGTGATCGCTTTCATGAGTTCCGCGACGCCCTGGGGCATCGAAGCGCGGGAGGTCCAGGTGGAGGTCGGGGCCGACTTCGGTCTGCCCGCGATGCAGTTGATCGGGCTGCCGGATACCGCGGTTCGCGAGAGCCGGGACCGTGTGCGTTCGGCGATCCGCAACAGCGGCTACGACCTGAAGAACCGCAACGTCGTCATCAACCTCGCCCCCGCCGACCTGAAGAAGGAGGGCAACCAGCTCGACCTGCCGATCGCCCTGGGTCTCCTCACCGCCCACCGCGAACTGACGACCGACTCGCTGGAGGGCCGGATGGCCTGTGGCGAGCTGGGCCTGGACGGCGAGGTACGTCCGATCCGGGGAGCGCTCCAGGTCGCCGAGTTGGCCGGCAGGCTCGGCATCCGCGAACTCCTGCTCCCGGCCGCGAACAGCCGGCAGGCCGCGGCGCTGTCCGGCACGCCGGTGGTACCGATCACGCATCTGCGCGAGGCGATCCAGCACCTGAGCGACGACCTGGTCATCGGCCCGGCGACTCCGCTCCCCCGTAGCGACACCAACGGCACGACTCCGGACTTCTCCGATGTCCGGGGCCAGGAAACCGCCAAGCGGGCGCTCGAGATCGCCGCAGCCGGCGGACACAACGTCCTCTTCGTGGGGCCGCCGGGCACCGGCAAGACGATGCTCGCCCGCCGGCTGCCCGGCATCCTGCCTCCGCTCAGTGAGGCCGAAGCGATCACGGTAACCAAGATCCACTCCCTGTCCGGCACCGCCCGCGGCAATCGACTGCTGTGGACACGCCCCTTCCGCAGCCCGCACGCGGGGGTGTCCTCGTCCGGGCTGATCGGCGGCGGCTCGATGCCGAGACCCGGAGAGATCAGCCTCGCTCACGGGGGCGTGCTGTTCCTCGACGAACTGCCCGAGTTCCGGCGCGACGCGCTGGAGGCATTGCGCCAGCCGCTCGAGGACGGCGCCGTCACGGTCGTCAGGGCCCAGGCCAGGCTCACCTTCCCGGCGCGGTTCACCCTCGTCGCCGCCTGCAACCCCTGCCGCTGCGGCCATCTTGGAGATCCCCGTGCGGAATGCGTCTGTGCGCCCCGGGACATCGACCGCTACCGCCGTCAGCTCTCAGGACCTCTGCTCGACCGTATCGACCTCCACATCGAGATGCCGGTACCCAGCCTCGAGGAGCTCAAGGGGCCGGCCTGCGAGACTTCAGCCTCGATCGCCGAGCGAGTGAAGGCGGCCCGCATCACTCAGAGGTTCCGGTTCCCCGCCGGACATCCGACGCCGCTGAACAGCGCGATGGCGCGCCGGGACCTCGACCGGCACTGCCGGCCGACGACCGCCGCGCAGAGCCTGATCGACGCCGCGTTCGAACGCTTGGCGATGTCTGCCCGGGCGCTGACCCGGGTGCTCAAGGTCGCTCGCACCATCGCCGACCTGGACGAGTCCCCCAAGGTCGACGTCACTCACGTTGCGGAAGCGATCCAGTACCGGCCACTGGATCGCAGCGGACCGTGACGTCGAAGCGGAAGGCGGCCGGGCGGGGCTTCCCCTCGGCCCCGTCCGGCCGCCCCCCTGACGACTGCCGGTTCTTGCTGATAAAGTGCCGCAGTCGACCCGGTACACGCCGCCGCCCCACGGAGGTCTGGATTCTTGACACTGGTCCGCCCAAGAGGGATAATATTCGGGTTCTTCGATACCTCGCGCTTCAGTGGTCGACGCCTGCAGCGACTCAGCCCCTGACAGGCTCTCTTCAGCATGCGATCAAGGTTCCACACGATTGTCTTCGTGCCGCACTCGCAGAGGCGGACGCGGCAGTTCCGCGTCAGCAGTGGCTGGCTGAGAACCGCCGCGGCGGCGGCTGCACTGGTACTGGGCTTTGTCACCTGGGCCACCGTCGCCCAGGTGCGGTCGGCGGCGGAACTCCGCGACCTCGCCCGCATGGAGCGCGAGAACGAGGAGCTGCGCCGCGCCAACGACTCGTTCGAGACCAGCATCTCGCGCCTGCAGCAGGCGCTGACCGACGCCGAGGACCGCACCCGGGACCTCGCGATCGTCGCCGGTCTCGAGCAGATGGTGGGCGGCGAGCCGGAGAACCGCCCGTCCGAGACCGGCGCCGGCGGCAGCTACGCGAGCCCCACGGCCCCCAACAGCCACGACCTGTCACTGCTGGAAGCCCGGGCCTCCCGGCTCGACGGCCAGCTCGACGAGGTGAACGAGGCCGTAGAGGATCGCCTCCTCCTGCTCCGTTCGACGCCCATGACCTCGCCGGTCCGGGGCGTGATCAACAGCGGCTTCGGCTTCCGCCGCGATCCGATCACCGGGCAGCGCTCCCACCACGACGGCATCGACATCTCGGCCGACCGCGGCCAGCCCGTCTTTGCCACGGCCGACGGCATCGTCGTCCGTGCCGAAAGGGCGGGAAACCTGGGCCGCGCCGTCTACATGGTCCACCGATTCGGTTACGAGACGCGTTTCGGTCACCTGTCGAAGATCCTGGTCGAAGAGGGCCGGGAGGTCCGGCGCGGCGACACGTTGGGCTGGGTCGGCAACTCCGGACGGGCGACCGGCTACCACCTGCACTACGAAGTGCGGCTCGGCGGCGACACCCGCGACCCGTTCGAGTTCATGCGAGACCAGGGTTAGCGGTAGCGCCGCGGTGGCGGAAGTGCCGCGCCCCGGGGCACTCACGAACTGCGAATCGGCGAGCCGTTCTGCGGCGCTAGCGCCGCGCCTTCCCACTGAGACGAGTCGATGATCTCCAAAGCGATCACCAAGGTCTTCGGCAACAAGCACGACCGCGATCTGAAGCGGCTCCAGCCGCTCGTCGATGCGATCAACGCCCTCGAGCCGGAACTCGAGTCGCTGAGCGACGATCTGTTGCGAGCCCGCACCGGCGAGGCCCGAACCCGGCTCGACCAGGGCGCCGGCCTCGACGACCTTCTGGTTCCCGCTTTCGCCACGGTCCGCGAAGCCTCGCGCCGCAGCCTGGGGATGCGGCACTACGACGTCCAGTTGCTGGGCGGAATCGTCCTCCACCAGGGGAAGATCGCGGAGATGAAGACCGGCGAGGGCAAGACCCTCGTCGCCACACTGCCCGTCTACCTCAACGCCCTCGCGGGCAACGGCGCCCACGTGGTCACCGTGAACGACTACCTGGCCCGCCGCGACGCCGAGTGGATGGGCAAGATCTACCGGTTCCTCGGTCTCGACGTCGGCGTCATACAGCACGGCCTGACCGACCAGGAGCGCCAGCAAGCCTACGGCGCGGACATCACCTACGGCACGAACAACGAGCTCGGCTTCGACTACCTGCGCGACAACATGAAGTTCACCCTGGACTCCATGGTTCAGCGGGGCCACCACTTCGCGATCGTCGACGAGGTCGACTCGATCCTGATCGACGAGGCGCGCACGCCGCTGATCATCTCCGGCCCGTCCGAACAGTCCACCGAGAAGTACACCCTTGTCAACCGGATCATCCCCAAACTCGAACGCGGCGAGGAGATCCGCGAGGGCGACCGGAAGTACATGACCGGCGACTTCGTCTGCGACGAGAAGGCGCACACCGCGACCCTCACCGATGAAGGCGCAGTCAAGGTCGAACGCCTGCTCGGCATCGGCAACCTGTTCGAGATGGAGAACATGGACGTGCTGCACGCAGTCAACCAGGGACTGCGCGCGCACCACCTCTACCGGCCCGATGTCGAGTACCTGATGGAGAACGGCCAGGTCGTGATCGTCGACGAGTTCACGGGACGGAAGATGCCTGGCCGGCGCTGGTCGGACGGCCTGCACCAGGCGGTCGAGGCGAAGGAAGGCGTGCGGATCGAGCGCGAGAACCAGACTCTGGCGACGATCACGTTCCAGAACTACTTCCGTATGTACGAGAAGCTGGCCGGCATGACCGGCACGGCCGACACCGAGGCCGGCGAGTTCAGCCAGATCTACGACCTGGACGTGGTCGTCGTGCCGACCAACGAGCCGATGATCCGCGACGACCGCTCGGACCTCGTCTACCGCACGGCGCCCGAGAAGTGGAGTGCCGTGGTCGAGGAGATCCAGGACTGCCAGAAGCACGGCCAACCGGTGCTGGTCGGCACCATCTCGATCGACAACAGCGAGATGCTGTCGCGCCTGCTCAAGAGGAACCGGGTCCAGCACGTCGTGCTGAACGCGAAGTACCACGAGCGTGAGGCGTCGATCGTGGCCCAGGCCGGCCGCCGCGGCGCGGTGACGATCGCCACGAACATGGCGGGCCGCGGCACGGACATCGTCCTCGGCGGCAACCCCGAACAACTGGCCCAGGCCGAAGTCGACCCCGGCAAGGACCCGGAAGGCTTCGCCCAGGCGCTCGCCCGGTACCACGAGTTGTGCGCCGCGGAACGGGAAGAGGTGGTCGCCGCCGGCGGCGTGCATATCCTCGGCACCGAGCGGCACGAGTCGCGTCGCATCGACAACCAGCTTCGCGGCCGTTCGGGCCGCCAGGGCGATCCCGGCTCCTCGCGCTTCTACCTCTCCCTGCAGGACGACCTGATGCGGATCTTCGCCTCGGACCGGGTCCAGGCGCTGATGAAGCGCCTCGGCATGGAGGAAGGCGTGCCGATCGAGGCGGGCATGGTGAACAAGGCCATCGAGCGCGCCCAGACGCAGGTCGAGGGCAGGAACTTCGAGATCCGCAAGAACCTGCTCGATTACGACGACGTGATGAACAAGCAGCGCGAGGCGATCTACGAACTGCGCCGCGACATCCTGTTAGGCCGCGAGGGCCGCGACTACGTGATGAAGATCGCCCGCGACGTCGTCGACTACCTGATCGAGCGCCACTGCCCCGCCAAGTTGGACCCGCGGGACTGGAAGCTCGACGAGATGCGCTCCGATATGCGCGCCTACTTCGACCTCGACGAGGCCGATCTGGGCGAGCCGCTCGACGAGCTGGGCACCGAGGAGCTCCAGGACGCGATCATCGGCGCGGCCGAGCGAAGCTACAACGAGAAGGAGGAAACGCACGGCGCCGAGGCTCTCCGGGCCGCCGAGCGCCACCACATGCTGCGCGTGGTCGACACGGCCTGGAAGGACCATCTCCTCGCCCTCGACCATCTCAAGGAGGGGATCGGTCTGCGCGGCTATGGCCAGCGCGATCCGAAGAACGAGTACAAGCGGGAGAGCTACGAGCTATTCACCGAGATGAAGGAACGGACCGAGGACACGATCATCAAGGATCTGTTCCGGCTGCGACCGGTCTCCGCCGAGGAGATCGCGGAACTCGAACGCCGCCGCCGCGCGCTCGGCCCACAGAGCATGCGCTTCCGCCACCCCAGCGCCCTCGGCCTGCCCGGTCCTCCCGCCGGACCGCAACCAGGCCCAGGCCCCGGTATGCCAGGCATGCCCGGGATGCCCGGCGGCGGCCCCACACCCAGCGGCTTTCCGCCGCCCCAGGCCCGTGGCGGCCCGCCCATGCGCCCGCAGAAACCACGCACCGTCGTCCGCCCACAGGCCAAGGTCGGCCGCAACGCCCCCTGCCCCTGCGGCTCCGGCAAGAAGTACAAGAAGTGCTGCGGCGCCGCGCTCGCCGTCTAGCTGCGCCCTATACCAGCCACGTCTTCACCGCAATCTTGGCGAGCACTCTTTGGCGCTCCACGATCTCCTCCGAGCTCCACTTGTCTTGGTCCGCGATCTGGCTCGTAAGTCTGTATGGCGACCTCCCGTACACGGGCCGCTTGACCTCAAAACCGTCGCTCTTGACCACCGAGTTGTCGCGCGCCGTCAGCAAGCAGAGGTTGCCTATCCGCCTTCCGTAGAGCTTGACTTCGTCCTCGCCAAACTGCGGCCAGTTGTGCTCCGGGTTCGCCGGGAGAACGTGTTCAAGATTGATCTCCCTCGCATCATCGTTCGGAATGAGCCAGGGCTGTTCCTCATCCTGCGCAGTCCGTTCCATCGACCGCAGGTAGTATCGCGCGAGCTTTGCGTTAGACACGCTCGCCGTCTCGAACGCCGAGACAAAGGGCGCGCCAGACGGCGTAACGTCTCCAAGAGCCGCAATCAGACTCCGCGTATCTTTGATCTTCGATCGATAAACCCGGTGCGCGGCATCCGCCAGTCCTTCCTCGACAGAGCCAGTCCGAGTACCGCCCGTTATCATTAGTCGCACAGCGAGCGACACACAGAACTCTAGCGCCCGGCCGGCCTCTCTAGCCTCAAAGGAAGACCCGACCGCCAGGATTACCGGCCTCAGCGGCTTGATGTCGAACAGATTGAGCACTTCGAGTGCACTCTTCGCTGCACTCCACCGATTCCAGTAGTCGTGGTCAGCGTTGTAGGTCCGGGCGTAGACCCCCGACAGTGTCTCTAGCTGCCCTGCGAAGGTGACCGCTGGCTGAACGGTGTTCGCAACCTTCTGCACCGCAGCGAACACATCGTTCTTCCGGACAAAGCCCCGTACGAGGGTCAAAGCGTGCCTCAGGAACCTCACCGTGACGTCATCAGCCTCACCCACCGCCTCAAGCGCGCCGCGCATCAACGACCATCGCTGCTGGACTTCGTCAATGCGCCTGCCTGCACGCCCAAATAGGTAGTTCTTTACGAGATCTGCCTGCGACGCCCGTAGTCCCCGGTCGTTCAAGGTCTCGAACATTCGATAGGCGTCCGCACCAGTGGGAACGCACAGCAACACTGCGGTCGCCCGCTTCTGAATGAACTTGACCCACCGATTCAGCACGTCGCATGGTATTCCTCGGCGTTCCCGGCCACTATGTCGCGAACGTGTGCGTTCGCAACGTCAAAGGCAGACTCCAGGCGTTTCTGCGACTTCTTGATTGCAGGTGGCACCGAACCTTCCCCCGAAACACGAGACCGAAAGTACTCGTTGTCGTCGACATTGAGGCGAAGGCGAGGGACCCTCTCTTCCGAGTCCCAGTCGATTGACGTAAGAAACTCTGACTCAATGAAGTCCGCGCGCACTCTATTTCGGCTCTTCAAGTAGTCACGGATTTCCGCGAGTACGATCGCAGTTGTCGCGAGCCGCTGCTGGCCATCGACTACCTCCAAGACCTCATTGTCGCCCTTAATGGTGACGATGGTACCAAGAAAGTAGTCGTCGTGGCCTTCGTTGATACTGCGGCCCAGGTCTTCAAGAAGTGTCTTGACTTCCTTCGCCGTCCAAGCGTAGTCGCGCTGGTTTCGCGGCACGACGAGTCGGTTCTGTTTCAGGATATCGGCAAGGCCGAGCTGGGTGTATTCAAAGGTCATCGTCTCTATCCGAGGTAGTAAGCGTGGGTTGTGGGCAGTTCTGCTGGTCGTGGGAGCAGGGCTGCGCTTCAGGCATCGGATCGCCGTTCGGCGGGAGGTCGAGAGGTTCGTGTCGAGTTGCGGTTCTTTTCCTAGTTAAGGCGTCGAAGTCGTGGCCCAAATCGGTGGGTCCTTTCACCGACGATCTCTGCCGGAGAAGAGGCCCGTCTCGCAGGGCTTCACCGAGCGATGGCCCCTGCCTGGAGTCGAAGTTCGCAACGCGGGTGTACTCAACTGGGTGGTCAATGTTCCGGGGCGTTGGGAGCTTTCACGATAGAGGGAAGGAAGGCCCTTCATCTCCGGCCGGCGGAAGCGGAAGCCGGGACCTGCGAGGGAAGCAACCACCCCGAACCATGCTCCCGTCGCAGGTTGGCCACTCCCGCTGAGCCGGCTGAGATGCTGAATGCGGGTGACCTTGTGTGTAGCGATTCGGTCGTCCTCCGTTCGCTTGCCTTCGATGACTACCTGGGGAGCCCACTCATTGGTGACCTCGAGATCGAGGGGCTGATTAACCTCTGGCATCGCCCGCCGAAGGCCAGCCCTTCTGCCGCACTCTACCGCCGACCCGTGCAGTAAGGCCACAGTTGGCTGCCAACCTGGCCTCCGATTCCACGCTCGCTCTGGAGACACACACGGTGTAGGCACCTCCAGCTTGTCCAGTTGCCACCAAAGAGGCAGCCGCCACGCTGCCTGCCTTCGAAGCTGAGCGACATCCTTCAGCCCGCCTGAGGGCCGGTGGGGGGTGTCCCAGGCGACTCGAAGCGAGCGACGGCCAACGCTCTCTCAGCGACCGACACCCAACCGAAGCGAGCGGAGTGGAGTGAGCGCTGATCGGGTGAAATCCCATGAGGCTCCAAGAGGGTCGATGATAGTCTGGTGAGAGCCGCAAAATATAGTATTTATGGGGACTTGTGCAGGTTTGCGACCGGTTGTCAAAGGCAGTGGGAGCGCCTGACAGTGCGTTGCAGCTGAGGCAGGATTGGGGGACATTGTGAGGGAATACACTATCGCTGCCTCTGCTACCATCGGGCCATGGCTCTCACCCAACGACGGCTCGACGCCATCAGACCCACCGGAAAGCCCTTCAAGCTGTACGACAGGGACGGCCTCATGGTGCGAATCACCGCCGCCGGAAAGGCCCGATGGGTCTGGAGAGGCGTCGTCAAGGGGAAGCGGATAGAGGTCGGCATGGGGTCGACCCGGTTCCGGTCGCTCAAGGAAGCTCGGGAGGTCGCCTTCGAGCATACGAGAACCGCCAGACTGGGAGGCGATCCCAGGGCCGCCGTGGCCTCCGACGTCCCAACGTTCAGGGAAGCCGCGACGCTCTATCTGGAGATCCAGTCTCCCGACTGGGGGGAAGACCACTCGCGGCACGTCCGACGACTGCTGGAGCGCCATGCGTTCCCGAGCCTCGGGGACCTGCCGGTAGACGAGATTCAGACCGCCGACCTGATGCGGGTCCTGGTGCCGCTGTGGCGGCGGCAACGGCCGACCGGGCAGCGGCTCCGGCAGAGGATCGCCGGCGTCATGGTCTGGAGCGTGGCGGCCGGCTATCGGGCGGACGATCCGACGAGCACCCTCTCGGCGGTGCTGCCGGCGGGCCGGAAGCAGCGCAAGCACCATCGGTACCTGCCGGCCGAGGACCTGCGCGAGGCGCTGGCCAAGGTGGATCGCTCCGGGGCATGGATCGGTACCCGGCTGGCAATGCGGTTCCTGTTGCTGACGGCAGCGCGCAGCGGCGAGGTGCGGGGAGCGAGATGGCGCGAGGTCGATCTGGAAGCGGCGACCTGGGTCGTTCCTGCCTCACGTATGAAGTCCCGCAAGGCGCACAGGGTTCCCCTCTCCAGCGCGGCGCTTGTGGTCCTGGAGCGGGCCGATGGACTTCGCGGCCGGGGTCGAGGGTTGGTGTTCCCCGGCATTCAGGGGAAGATGGTCGGTGCTGCGGTGTTCGGCCGGTTGCTGAACGACCTCAAGATCGATTGCAGCCCGCACGGTTTTCGCAGTTCGTTCCGTTCCTGGTGCTCCGACGAGGGGATCGACCGGGAGCTGGCGGAACAGGCCCTGGCTCACGCGGTCGGCGGTCACGTCGAGCAGTGCTACGCACGGAGCGACGTGCTGGAGCGCCGGCGGGAGGTCATGGAGGCCTGGGGTGCATTCCTGGTCGAGTAGCGGACGGCCCAGAGACGGAACGGGTCTGGCGGCGCTCATCCGTCAGAGGTCTGTCATCCGCCGGCAGTTCCGGTGGCGGCGGTCCGTCGAGCCTCCGGCCTTCCCGTAGGGATCAACTCTGCCGGGAGCGACCCCTCCCGAACGGTGCAACGGGACGTGCAACGATAGGGGAAGGCGGTTGCCGCACGAAGGGCGGCAAACCGGGGGTCGCTTCCGTCACGCCCCGATCGCCTGCCGCGGTTCGGGGCGGTCCCTTCGTGGGACCGAAACCACAGGAGGAAGAAAAAGATGGCGCCGTGGCGGCATGCAACGACGAAGTCGGGATGAACGCAACGGAGGGGGGTTGTCCATGTTGCGGTCCTGATGCGGCGTGGGGAGCGGCACGGATGCTGCTGGCGGGTGGTGCCCCGGCCGCTACCGCCCCGGCACGAGTGTGCAGGTTTTGGTTGCCAGAAGTGTGCAGTTTTCGGTTGCCATTGACAGCGTATCGGGCGGCGGCCTCCGGCGGGAGCGGTGCCTGAACGCCAACCGAGCCCTCTCTGCCAACGTACGTGACACAGCGGGCATCCCGTTGAATAGTGGAGGGCACACGTTGGCAAGGAGGATCAATGTCAAGACGAGAGCAGAGGTTTGGCGGCGGCTCGGAGCTCCCGGCTCTTGTGGCTGCGCTTCTACTCCCGGCAGACGATGGCGGTACTCGTTGAGGGCTCGAGAGCGCCTTTGCGCGGTTCGGCGGCGTGCCGTAGGAGCTGTTGTTCGACCAGATGCGAGCCGTGGTCGTGACTGCGGTTGCTTGCCGTCCTCCACACCGGAGCGATGCTCTCCTGGTCGTGGCCAGGGAAGCTTGACGTCACCCCGTTTCCTTGAGGCACTCACCGAATCACCGAGTTCTCCGGCACGGCACAGACATCAAGGCGGTCTTTGGAGCCTCCACGCTTGCCCCGGGCCGCCATCGGGCATTCATTTGCTGCATCTCTCCTCAGTCTAGCGATTCTCCGTCTTCATCCGCACCGCCTCGTCGAACGTCACACCGGAGACGGACGCCCGGCCACGTTTCCGGGCGTCGATCCCTACCTTCACCAGAACGACGTCCTGGCCTGGCTGTTGGCCTGTGGGGTCGAGGGCGTGGTCGAGACGCACGTCGGGAACGGTGCCGAGGTCCTCTCGGGGGAAGTAGACCTCGCCGAACTGGGCTCGGACGTCGCCGTGCCTTCCTGGCCCGCGTACAACGAGGCTGGGTAGCGGTCCTCCGACAGTCACCGTCCAGCTTCGGTGCAACGCACGGCTGTAGGCTGCGGTCGATGTAAGGAACGGCGAGCCAGCGAGAGGAGTAGACGGTGAGAGCGATCACGCTCGGTCTTGTAGTGGTACTGCTGGTGGCTTCGGGCCTGTTGTCCTTCGTGTTCTGGGAGGAGCTCAGGAGAGGCGATTCGGCCAGTGAGGCGATTCGGAACATAGGGTTGGTCGTAGGCGGCTTGCTCGCAGTCGTCCTTGGACTGTGGCGCGCGGTGGTGGCTCAGAAGCACGCCGATGTGGCCGAGCAAGACTCCCTCGATCGCCAGTTCCAGAGGCGTGCGGAGATGCTCGGACACGAACAGTTGGCCGTGAGAGTGAGCGGGGTCAAGGCCCTCTCCTACCTTGCGAAGAGGCACCTCGATCGCTATGGCTGGGATGTCCTTTCCATCCTGGACGACTTCAGCTTGCAACGATATTCCGCGCGCCAAAGAGACGAGGACCTCCGAATGGGAGTTCACACCTCCCATGGTGGGTACGAGGGACCTTGGGACGGGGGAGTCGCGTACAGCGAGGTCGAGGAGCTTCGCGTACTGCTGGCGAAACGCAGGAAGCGCCAGCGGCTTCGTCAGAAACTGAGGCGATGGAACCGCCGCCGCTAGGGGAACTCAAACGTGAGGTGGCGCAACATGCCCGACGGTTCTTCAGTCAAAGCTAGCGTGGCCGCGCAACGACGTCAATCAACTATCGATGTGAGTAGGCACCGCGGTGAGCCCACAGCCGACCCAGGGCACATGCCGCGCGAGACACCGCCACGCCCAACTCCAGGCTACACCTTTCCGTGCTCCCGTGATCCACCGGCTCCATCCGAACTCGCCGCCGTCAGGGTTGGCGACGTCGACGGCTCCGGGCGTGTGCTGGTGCGGACGAGCAAGACCGACGAGGAGGGCCGGGGCAGCACGCTCTACCTCGGTCGACCGACCATGAGGGCCGTCTCCGGCTGGCTTCAAACTGCCCGCTGCAGATGGACCGGTGCGAGGGACTACGACGAGGGACCGCTGTTTCGCCGAGTCACGAGGAGCGGTGCCGTCTCTGGACCAGCCCCTCTCTTACCTGAGGCCGTCCGAGCCATCATACGGAAGCGTGCGCGGGCCGCGGGACTCGATGGCCGAGTCAGCGGGCACAGCCTGAGGGTCGGGACCGCGCAGGACCTGGTTTGCGCTGGCGCCGACCTCCCTGCCCTCATGCAGGCCGGTAGATGGTCGGATGCTGCGACAGCAGCCGGCTATGCATCCGGGGAGCTCGCCAGCCGAGGTGCAGTGGCCCGGTTTCTCTACGGAGGTGGTAAGTAGGCGCCGGGACCTGGGCGGCGCTTAGGCGCACCGTTGGCCACAGGACGGGCATCCATAGGATCGGCAGACTATGGGCCTTGATCTCCGTTGGGACTTTGGCTACGACGAGGTCACGGGCAAGTGCGAATACGGGTTCCTGCTCAAGCCGGACAACGAGGGGGCCTACTACGACTTCAGGCGTGCCAGTGCCGGTGATCTCCCGGATGGTTCGACGGCCGAGCCAGTTCTTCACTGTGTTGGGCCGTTCCGTAGGGCACTCGGTCGGGCGGCGCGCCGGAGCGTCACTCCTCCCATTCGTCGCCCCATTCGTCGATCACATCGAGGGTGATCCGCACCATCTTCCCCGGTGCGAAGGCGGCGTCCTATTCGGGGCCGGTGAAGACGAGACCGGCGATCTTCGCCGACCGCGTCCAAGGCTGGCGATAGACGCGGGCAGCGTTCAGGTCGACGAAGAGATCCTGCACTGCGCCGGAGTGGACATCGCCGATGTCCTCGGGATTGGGCACGAAGTCGACCTGAACGCGGCGCTTGATGCGCCCTTCGACGATCAGCTCCCACGGGGCATGCGAGATGGTTCCGCCTCTTGGTGGCATGGGTCGACTCCCGGCGTTTGCACCGCCGCTGGTGGTTGCGTTTCTCCTGCTCGGCCGCCGAGACTCTAGCGCTGGCCGGGCAGCCGCGCGCCAACCAGCCGATTCATGCTGACGCCTTCCTCGGCGGCTCGAATTGCCAGGGCACGGTGGGTCTCCGGCGGCACCCGGACCATGAACTTGCCGCTGTAGTCCCGATCCGCGAACAGCTGCGGCGGTTCCTCGCCGTTCGCACGCATGTCTTGGGCGCAGTCGGAAACCAGTTCCCGGATGCCGGCCAGCGCCTCGACTAGGATGACCTGACACGCACAAGCTCCGCCTGCTGCCGCCTTCGGCGGCGGCTTTTGCCGTGCGTGGAACGGCGAAGAAGGCGGTAGCAGGAGGGCAGCCATAGAAACGTTCTTGACGATCTTCGCGCTGGCGCCATGACGACGACGAACTGAACCTCTCGCTCGACAGGCCAGCGTCCTGGGCCTTGTGGCGAAGTGCCGGCCCGCGTCGCCTTCCAGTCCTCTTAGCCTTCCCGCAGGGATCAGTTCTGCCGGGAGCGACCCCCACCGAACGTGTGACGACGAGTGTGACAAAGGGGGGAGAGGTGTGCCGAACGGAGTACGGCAGACCGGGGGGTCGCTCCCGGCACGACCCAGCCCGGCTCGTTCGGGCGGGGTCGTCCTCCCAATCGGAGCAAGATCACAGGAGGGAGAGCGAGATACGAGCCGCGATGACCGCAACGGAAGCTGTGGAAAAGATGTGACGGAGGGGGGTGCGTCCCGGTTGCACTCTGTTTCGGCCGCTGGTTCGGCACGATCAACGCGTGAGCTAGTCGGGTGCGAGACGGGCGGCGTGGTGCGTGGAGTAGCTGTCGATGCGGGGTCGGGATGTGGAGTGAGCACGCCCCGCCCGTTCGCGGAGACGGAGAGCCAGGAGGCGCGCTTCGCGGAAGCCTCCCCAAGGGCCGAGGCCAGTGTCGCTGCCAGAGTCGAGGGCGGCTTCGAGGTGCGTGAGGATGTGGCGCTCGTCGGGAGTGAGGGCGTCGTCAGAGGGCGGCGGGGAGAGCCAGGCCTTGAGGGTGCGGCCGTAGTCGTGCTGAGCCTCGATGGGGCGGGTGACGACGGACACGTGGACGCTGGTTCCGGCGTCGCGGAGGCGGGTCCAGAGGCGGCGGTGGCTGTCGGCCTAGCTGCGAAGTTCCGTGTCGGTGTCGCGGCCGGGGTCGGCGTAGAGGAAGGTGGCCGTGTGGTCGTCGGAGGCGATGGGGAGTTGGTGGTGGAAGTACCTGCGGGTGTCGTCGAGGGCGCCGGCGTAGGTGCGTTGTGGGAGGTCGGGGGGAGGGAAGCCGCGGCAGAGGAAGTACTCGAGCTTGTCGACTTCGGTGGGAAGCCACGGCAGGGAGAGGTGTTCGGCGACGTGATCGAGGCAGAGAAGGCGACGGAGAAAGACGAAGGGGCGCGCGGCGCGGCGGTGTCGGACGTGCGGGATGTTGAGGGCGCGAAAGAGGGCGCGTCCGTAGACGTGAGTGACCTTGAGGGAGGTGCCGGGAACGAGGCGTTCGCGGGCGAGTCCGGCGTCGATCAGGCGACGGACCAGGCGGTGAGCGGCCATCCGGTGACATTGGTGAAGGTCGGCGTACTGCCGGCGGGTGAAGACGCCGGAATGGAAGCAGACGAGGGTGAGCCAGGTGGCGTCAGTCGGAGAGAAACCGAGTCCGAGGAGGGGCTTTTCGCAGCCGGAGAGATGGAGGATCTGGAGGGGCCGCTTCATGGTCGGAAGTCGATGGCCCGGTGTGTCTGGAGATAGGTGACGAGGAGGCCCATCGGGTTGACGGGGAGGAGGCTGGCGGGGAGCTAGGGAGGATACCGTCGCGAGGCCATTCGCTCACGGAGTCGCCGGACGCCTCCGGCGTCGCGGAGAAGGCCCGCAGGGAGCACAGGGTTCCCCTCTCCAGCGCGGCGCCTGTGGTCGTGGAACGGGAGCGATGGAGTGCGCGGCCGGGTCGAGCCCCGGTGTTCCCCGGCATCCAGGGGAAGATGGTCGGGACGGCTAGCAGCCCGTGGTGAAAGTCGGTTCTCTGCGCTCGGGTAGGATAGAAGCATGTCTATGGGCAAGAAGAGTAGAAGCAGCGGTCAGGAGCCTCTCTGGGTGTCGGCAGGCGATCTGCCTCGAAGCGCGGGACACCCGTTCAACGAGCGGTTGAACGGGATTCTGGACTCTGGCGGGTTCGACGAGTTCGCGGAGTCGGAGTGTGCACGGTTCTATGCGGAGCGGATGGGGCGGCCGAGTCTGGCGCCGGGGCGGTACTTTCGCTTGCTGCTGTTGGGGTACTTCGAGGGTTTGGATTCGGAGCGCGCGATCGCCTGGCGGGCTCAGGATTCTCTGAGCATTCGCCGCTTCCTGGGATTGGGCCTGAGTGAGGCGGCGCCGGATCATTCGACGATTTCGCGCACGCGCCGGCGCATCGACGTGGAGTCTCACCGGCGTGTGTTTTCGTGGGTGCTTGGTCGTCTGGCGGAGTCGGGTCTGTTGTCGGGCAAGACGGTGGGCGTGGACGCGACGACGCTGGAGGCGAACGCGGCGTTGCGGAGCATCGTGCGTCGCGACAGCGGCGACGACTACGAGACGTTCGTGCGCGGTCTGGCGGAGGCGTCGGGGGTAGAGACGCCGACGCGGGCCGAGCTGGCCCGTTTCGACCGCAAGCGCAAGAAGAAGCTGTCGAACGAGGAGTGGGAGAATCCGCACGACCCGGATGCGCAGATCACGAAGATGAAGGATGGCCGCACGCACCTTGCCTACAAGGCGGAGCAGGCGGTGGACCTCGAGCACGGGACGATCGTGGGGGTGTCGGTTCAGGGCGGAGCGAAGGGCGACACGGAGTCGCTTCACGAGACGCTGGAGGAGGCCTTCGAGCAGGTGTCGTCCGTGACCGCGGACGAAGCCGCGATCGAGGAGGTCGTTGCCGACAAGGGGTACCACAGCAACGACGTTCTCGCGGACATCGACGAACTGGGCCTTCGCAGCTACATCGCGGAACCGGACCGCGGTCGCCGTCGCTGGAAGGGCAAGAAGGACCTGCAGGCCATCGTGTACGCGAACCGCCGCCGGACCCGAGGCAATCGCGGCAAGCGGATGCAGCGCCAGCGAGGCGAACGGATCGAGCGGCCCCTCGCTCACCAGTACGAGACCGGCGGCATGCGCCGCGTGCATCTGCGCGGTCGCTCGAACATCCTCAAGCGAGTGCTCTTTCACGCCAGCGCGTGCAACCTCGGGCTCTTGATGCGCCAGATCGTCGGCTTCGGCACTCCTCGAAGCCTCCAAAGCAGGCGCCAGACCCTGCTCGCCCTACTTCGCCGCTTCCGGCTGCGTCCGAGCACTCTCAGAACCCGCCTGATGGCGCAACAGCACCCTAACCTGGCCATCTGAACCCAGGCGCCATTCCTCTCTTTGATCGTGCCACCTCCCAGCGCCGACCCGATCGCGCACCGCGAACATCCCCGAACCGGGACTTCCGCCACGGACTGCTAGCCGCCGGCCGGGAGGGCCTTCCCCAAGGGATTCCCCTGAGGGTTGCTGCCGCCTACCGTCTTCCCCCGGAACCCCAGCCTCTACAGCGCTGCCTTAGACGGTTACGCCGGGCCACTCCCCTGATACCGTTTCGCGTTCATATGGACACGTTTCAATGCGCTGGAAAACGACCCTCGTCGTCGTGAGTACCCGCCGCTGGCTTCCGCGCTCGCGGACTGGGCTTGGTCGTTCGCGCATCGGTCCGCTTCTGCACCAGGGTTGCCGCAGCGCTCGCCATCGTCGCCGCGTTTCTGCCAGACGGCTCCTGTGCCCAGGAGTGCCATGTGCTGCCGATAGCCGCAGCCGGGGCGGAGCCGGTTGGGGGGTTAGCACAGCCGGCGAGCGGCGAAGTCGTCATTGACTATCTACTTGCGTGGAGTTCGGCGACGGGCGGGGAACTCAGCGCCTGGCAAGACGTCGAGGACAGAGCGAACGAGATCTATGCAGAGGCCAACGTCAGACTGCGACTGGTTGCCCATGCGCCGCTCTCTGCTATCGACGAGGCACTCTGAGGATGGATCAGGTACATGTTATTCGGCACCAGGTGCTGGTGGAGGGTCGGAGCCAGCGCTCGGTGGCCCGCGAGCACGGTGTGAGCCGCAATACGGTGCGCAAGTACATGGATCAGAGCGCGCCGCGGCGGGTGGAGAGCAAGCCGCGGCGCCGCTGGGTGACGGAGGGTGTGGCGCCGCGTCTGGAGGAGCTGCTGCGCACATGGTCTCGGCGGACGACGGCGAAGCAGCGTCTGACGGCTACTCGTCTGCATCGCCAGTTGCTTGAGGAGGGTTACGCGGTCGGGATCACGACGGTGCGCAGCTACGTACGGGAGTGGAAGCGTCAGCGGCAGGAGACGTTCATACCGCTGGTGCACCGTGCCGGCGAGTGCGGTCAGGTGGACTGCCTTCCGTGTGCTCGATGACTCGCACCCGGAGAGGTTCGCGTGTGGCGCGGAGCGCGCCACCCGGGTTCTTCGAGGTGACGGTGGAGGAAGACGGTGTGGCGCACCGGGTGTGGAAGTTCCTGCTGCACCTGCCGTACTCGGGCCGTTCGTTCGGGTGGCTGTACGACCGCTGCGACCAGGTGGCGTTCCTCGACGGCCACGTGCGGGCGTTCGCGCACTTCGGCGGCGTGCCGCTGCGCTTGGTCTACGACAATCTGAGTGCGGCGGTGCGTCGCCGGGTGGGCGGCGAGCGTCAGTTGACGGCTCGGTTCCAGGCGCTGGTGAGCCACTACCTGTTCGAGCCTTGCTTCGCCCGTCCCGGCGAGGGCCACGACAAGGGGAGCGTGGAGTCTCGCGGCAAGGGAATCCGTCTGGCGCACATGAGTCCGGTGCCTCAGGGGCGCAGTCTGGAGGAGATCGCGCGGTGCGTGCTGACTTCGGTCGACGCCGCGCACGGCAACCGTGCGCGGTGGCAGGAGGAGCAGGCAGCTCTGCGGGAGCTGCCGCCTACCGCGTTCGAGGCGCGGAAGCTCAGGATCGTGCGAGTGTCGAGGCAGGCGACGGTGCAGTTGGGGGGTGCGACCTACTCGGTGCCGTCGCGGTGGAAGAGCCTCCAGGTCCATGCCTTCGTCGGCGCCAGGGAGATCACCTTCACCTGCCGCGACGAGGAGTACTGCTGCGACCTGGTGCGGCCGGGACAGCGCCTGGTGCGCTACGCGCACTACTTCGAGGAGCTGTCCCGGAAGCCTCAGGCGGTGCGCCAAGTCGCCCCGGAGTTGCTCGCAGAGCTCGGTCCTGCGTACCGCAAGCTATGGAGCATGCTGGAGTTGCGGCACGGTGCGCTGGAGACGGCGCGGCTGTTCGCCAAGCTGCTGAGCGTGGTCACAGACCACGGCAGCGAGGAGGTCGCCTCCGCTCTTGAGGAAGCCCTGGCCGCCGACCGCTTCGACCTGCTGGGACTTGTCGAGCGGCGCTCCGCGCCCCGGATGGAGGTGCCGGAAACGCTCCGGCGCCACGAGGTCGAGAGCGCCAGAGCCGTCATCAAGGAGGGCCTCAAGACACTCAAGATGCCTTCCGTGCTGCGCGACTACGAAGAGCGAGCCCGTCAGGCCCAGGACGCGCAGTGGGACTACGAGGACTACCTCTGGCAACTGCTCGAGGCCGAGATCCGGGATCGTGAGGCCCGCACCGTCGAGCGCCGGCTGCGGGCGGCCCGCTTCCCCGACCACAAGACGCTCGAGCAGATCGACTTCGAGGCGCTGCAAGGCGTCTCCAAACCGAAGCTGCGAGAGCTGGCGGCCTGCGACTACATCGACCGCGGCGACGATGTCGTCCTGGTCGGACCCATCGGCACCGGCAAGACGCATCTCGCCATCGCGCTGGGCATCGAGGCCGCGAAGCGCCGCCGCCGGGTCTGGTTCCGCAAGGCATCCGACCTCGTCCGCGATCTCCTCGAAGCCCGCGACCAGCGGGAGCTGGGCCGCCTCCAGCAGCGGCTTCAGAGAGGTCGACCTCCTGAGCTGCGACGAGCTCGGATTCGTAGCCTTCGACCGCGCCGGCGGCGAGTTGCTCTTCAATGTCTTCGCCGACCGTTACGAGCGCCGCTCGACCATCGTCACGTCCAACCTCGCCTTCTCCGAATGGGTCAGGGTCTTCGGCGACGAGAAGCTCACCACGGCGCTGCTCGACCGCCTCTGCCACCACGCCCACATCCTCGCCACCAAGGGCTCCTCCTATCGGACACGGCTGTCGAGAAGCACCTCGTGAATCCGGATCGCACGACGCGCAACCGGACCGACGCGGCGCCGCGGAAACCGGCAGACCGTTCCCGCACCGCCTTGGAAAACCGACAGACCGGTTTCCCACAGCTACCGCAGCCGCTACTGCTACTGACTCAAGGGGACCGACGAGAGAAGACTCGCGTACACTCAACACGGCCGAGGTGGATCACTTTCCAAACGTTGGGTGGCTCACTTTCCGAGCGTTGCCAACACCGAAGGAGTGTGACGATGAAGCGTGTTCTGGTGCTGCTAGTCGCGGCGACTGTTGCGGGGCCAGCGTGGGGACAGAGGTTCCTGTGTGAGCCAATCCCCGTGGGGACTCCCCCGCCAGACGGCATCCCGGAGTACCAAGTAGACGAGGGAGCTGACACGTCTCCAGTCACCATCGACCTGATGCTCCTCTACAGCCCCAAAGCCATCGAGTATCGTCTTCATGGGCTGTTGAACCGCACCATCGACGGTGTGAACGAGATCTACGCCGAGTCGGGAACCGGCATCACGTTCCGGGTTGCGGGGGTGTACGAGATGCACGAAGACAGCCGTGCGGCCGAAATCGCCGCCCAAGTCGAGTCGAGCACCACCGAGAGTTTCCAAGACAACAGCCTCGGCGGTGAACTACTCGCCGCAGTGGCGTCGGACCGCGACGTCGACACAACACGGCGCGAGATAGGCGCGGACATCGTGTTGACGTGGACCGCCACGAACAACTCGTTGCAAATCGCGGGTATCGCCTATGCGCCACAGAGCCGAAGCTACTTTGTTCGGGACACAGGCTTTGCGTCAGTGTATCGGAACGAAGTTGACCGCATCACGGTCGCACATGAGCTAGGTCACAACTTGGGCTTGAATCACCACCCTAACGCCCCCGACAGGTCGCCCGGGGACGGGTATCTCAGCTACGGTCAAGGCTACCTCGGCTCAAGCTCGTCGCTCGCCTACCGCTACATGACGGTCATGGGCACCTTCGATGGCGTCGATGAGTTCCGCTACAACATTGACCGCTTCTCCCGTAACGGGTCTCACAACTGGCGGGGATACAGCATTCGGATAGGAGACCGGAACCACCGTGCTGCGGACGCGACAACGGTAACGGCTCCGTGGGTGGCCGGGTATGAGGTTGGAGCAGTCACTGGCTCGCCGCCGGCGGCTCCTACCAACCTTACGGGCGAGGCACTTGATGCTACGACGGTCCGGTTGACCTGGGTTGACCGGTCGAACAACGAAACGGGATTCGAGGTCTACTACCGTCCCGACGGAGGTGACTGGGGGAAGCTAACCGAGAACGCATTGGCGGATTGGACTTGGATGGAGATCTCGTGGGAGAGCCCTCCGCGACCGAAGCGATGGTACTTCCAACTGCGGGCATTCAACGACTACGGCGGGGCCTACAGCAACACCGCGACCGTCACGCTACCGGACCCCGACCGCGAACCGCCGCCACCACCCTCAGACGACTGTCCGTCTGACCGGGCCTGCATCGACGGAGGGCGCTTCGAGGTGTTCGTCTGGTACTGGAACAAGGGCGGCTGGAACAGGGCGGAGCGGCTGACGACGGCCGACTTGGGCCAATACGGGGCGGTGTTCTACTTCTTCGGACGGGAAAACCCGGAACTTCTCATCAAGGTCATCAACGGCTGCCGCATCAACCGCCACTGGTGGGTGTATGGCTCCGCCGCCACCGACCTGAACTACCAAGTGAAAGTCAAAGAAAGAGGTGGTAGAACAGTCTCCTACCATCGGGACGCCTCGCTCCCGCTCATCACGGACGCAACCGCGATTCCCTGTAACCTGTGACACGCATCTCGCCCACAGTCACCGACTGCCGCGAGCCCGCATCCGGTCTCAATATCGAGGGTCGCGGTCGTCTCGCCGTCTGCCCCGACGGCGCGGCTCGTAGAAGTCGTCGCTGGCCGGGTCCTCGAATTCGGCAACCTGTTCGGCGTCGGCGAGCCGCCGTTCGAGGGGGTCGTCGAACTCCCGGTCCAACCCGTCCAGGGCTTCCCGGTAGCGGGCGCGTTCCTCCTGTAGCGCCTCGTAGGCGGCGTCGAGAGCGTCGTAACGCTTGCGGTCGTAACTGCGCAATCTTCTATCTCGCATCGAACTTCTCCTGTTTGAACCGTTCCGAAACACGAATATATCAGGAACGAACCACAAACGAAATCAATCGACCTTCTCCCGGGGGATGAAACAGTGACATCAGCCGTATCCGTGTTGAGAAGTGCCGTTCTAGTCGTCGCCGCGTGTCTAGCGCTCGCCACGGCTGTTCACTCCCAGACCAACTCCACCGGTGCGCTAGACCGGTCTGACGCTGCGCAACTACGGGATTTGGCAGAGAGAGGTCACGCCGGTTCCGCGTTTCAACTCGGGGTTACCTACATGGAGTCCGACCCCGCCGAGGCAGTGAAGTGGATTCGGCTAGCTGCTGAGCATGAGCACGCCGAGGCCCAGGCCATGCTCGGACGGCTGTACTACGTCGGGCGAGGTGTGCCGAAGGACTACTCGGAAACGCTGCGGTGGTACCGGCGCGCTGTCGAGCAGAACAACCCGATAGCCCAGTTCTATCTTGGGTTGATGTACTACAACGGGCACGGCGTGCCGAAGGACGAATCAGAAGCCGTGAAGTGGATTCGTCGTGCTGCCGACCAGGGTGACGTCGAGGCACAGATGGAGGTCGGCGGGATCTACAGCGTTGGGGCGGGAGATGTGCCTCAGGACTACGCCGAAGCGGCACGTTGGTACACCCGCGCTGCCGACCAAGGCTGGGCCGATGCGCAGTTCTTGCTCTGGCTCTACCACCACGAGGGCCGGGGTGTGCCGAAGGACCCCGTTGAAGCTGCACGTTGGCTCCGCATGGCGGCTGAACAAGGCCACGCGGACGCACAGTTCAAACTCGGCACTCTGTACATCGAGGGGGATGGTGTGCCCGAAGACGGCGCCGAGGCCGTGAGGTGGCTCCATCGTGCAGCCCAACAGGGCCACGCCCAGACACTTGAGATGTTCGGGGACACGCTCGATGAACTGGCCGAGCTGGATGCGACGCTGGAAGATGTAGGAGGCGGGTCTGAAACACAGGGCGACGCCCGGTTCAATCAACTCCTGGGCGCTGCGGAAGGCGGTGATGCGGAGGCGCAGTACGACCTCGCGGTGGTGTATCTCGAAGGGCGCGGTGACGTCGAACAGTCCCTACGTTGGTTGAACCGGGCTGCCAGTCAGGGGCACGCCGGAGCGATGGCCGAACTCGGCATGTTCTACATGGGAACCGACGACATTCAGGCTCTCCGCTGGCTCCGCCCGGCTGCCGAACAAGGCAACGGAGAAGCCCAGACCAACCTCGGACACATGTACGCGGAAGGGCAGGGCGTTCCCCAGGACTACGCCGAAGCCGCACGCTGGTCTCGACTGGCAGCCGAGCAGGGAATCGCGCAGGCCCAGTACAACCTCGGGTTGATGTACGGACGCGGGCGCGGTGTGCCTGAAGACATGGCTGAGGCTGCTCGCTGGCTTCGCCTCGCCGCAGACCAAGGCCATCCCGATGCACTGGCACTTTTCGAGCGTGCCGAGCCCCCGGACGCGCCGCCGCAGGGTCAACCTGAGAACAGGGGCGAGACATGGCGTTGCTTCAAGTCCTGGCAGCCCGACACGACCCTGGTTGCCCTAACACGCCAGGGAGACATCGGTGAAGTGGCTGTCTCTGGACTGACCCGCTCAGCCCGGTTCCAAGTCAACGGACTCGAACTCAGGTGGGACTTCGGTCTCGACGATAGCGGCAACTACGAGTACGCCTTCGTCATCCAGCCTGACGGCACCGGCCTCTACTACGACTTCTCACGCTCTACGGACGGCACGGCTAGCCCCAGACAGACGTTCGACTGTGAGCAGTCACCCTGACCTCCCCCGTGACGAAGCAACCCCTCTCCTTCTGGGAGACCGTTTGGGCCGTGGCCTTCGGGCAGATTCTCGCCGGCGTCCTGCTGATTGCCGTGTCGTTCCTCATCTTCTTCGGCGTGCTGGCGCTCGGCTGTGCAGCGGCGATGCCAGGGCTGTCGGATCCGGCTCGCACAGAGATTCAAGAAGGAATGAACGAGGAGGAGATTGACCGGAGACTCAACCGACTCATCAGAGAGTATGGAGGGCGTTAGACACAGATGTTCGGTTTCGGCAAGAAGAAGCAGCGGTGTGTGAAACCGCTGATGTGTTCGGCGTCTCCCAAGGTATGTTCGACAGCTCAGGCGCACGTGACCTAGTGTACAAGGGGAAGATTCTGGCCGCGTTGCGGGACGGCTCGCTGGCGGCTTCACCCGAGGATCTAAGCCAAGTCCCGTTTCGCCTCCAGAAGACGGAGACGCTGCGGTTCACCATCAGGGGTGCGCAGTATCGGAAGACGAAGAGGTGGACCGAAAGACGCGGGGACAGCCTCGGCGTCAGCCAGCGGGTCGTCAAGGGAACCTACTTGCGACTCGGCGGGTTCAAGAGCCGGCCGGTCGTGAAGGAGATGAATGGTCGACGGCGGTGTCGGAACCCTGGGCATAACGGACCGGCATCTCTACTTCCACAGCCCCGGCGTGTCGAGTTTCCGTGTCAGACACGACAAAATCGTGTCCATCGAGCCGTACTCCGATGGAGTCGGCTTCATGAGAGACAACGCCCCCGCGAAGCCGGAAGCCTTCGTAACCAGCGACGGGTGGTTCCTCTACAACGTCATCAATCTCGCCAGCGGGGGAGCCTGACTGACCCGGCATCTGGCCGTTCCCCCTTCGGCGTCGTCGGGTCGTTGACCGCACACCTCGTTCAGGGTTGCCACCGCCGAATCCATGAGCTACGGTCCGAAACCGTTACGCTGCGGGCGTTTCCGCGTGGGTAACAGGGCATATAATCCCCATCGGGTGCCTCTCTCCAGCGCTGCTGTGGTCGTTCTGGAGCGGTCCAGGCGGCTCCGGGGAGCGGGCGGCCTGGTCTTCCCCGGTCGCGGGGGGAAGGCGATCGGCAAGGCTGTGTTCGGGCGGCTGCTGAAGGACCTGGGGATCGAGTGCAGTCGGCACGGATTCCGCAGCTCCTTCCGGTCCTGGTGTTCCGACGAGGGCATCGACCGCGAGCTGGCGGAACAGGCCCTGGCTCACGCGGTCGGCAGCCAGGTCGAGCAGTGCTATGCGCGCACGACGTGCTGGAGCGCCGGCGGGACGTCATGGAGTCGTGGGCGGCGTTCCTGGCCGAATAGGACCCCTGCGGCAAACGGACCTTCGGAAGCCGCTTCCTCGCCAGCTCCGTTCTCCGGCCTTCCCGCAGGGATCAACTCTGCCGGAAGCGACCCCGCGCCGGACGTGCAACGGAGTGTGCAACGGGAGTGCGTCTCCAGGCCGAACGGAGTGCGGCCTGGAGGGGGGTCGCTCCCGGCACGACCCGACCCGGCTCGTTCGGGCGGGTCGTCTTTCGATTCGGAGCGGAACCACAGGAGGGAGAAAGGGATAGCGGCGCCGCGGCGTGGAACGGGGAGCGGCAAAGTGATGGAACGGAGGGGGTGCGTCTCCGTTCCATCGTGATTCGGCCGCTGATTCGGCACGGGTACGGGCATGAACTACCGGCGCGAGCACAGGGCTTCCCACTCCGGTGCGGCAATTGTGGTCATGGTATTCCGACGGGGCGATTTGCCTCCGCGACCTGTGCTGGATCGTCGACCAGATCGAGTAGGATTCGGCCACACAGACCCGGCAGCACCCGTGCTGGGCGCGGGCGCTGAGAGGGTCAACCACAAGCTTCATAGGAGAAAGCTATGAAGGAGCGGGACCAAGATCTCGCTGCGGACAGTAGCAGACGATCGTGCTACGTCAGCGATTGCCGTTCAGGAGAAGTGCCCGAGGGCGACAACCTGTGCTGCGAACATCACCGGCACTTCGAGCACTTGGTGCGGTTCAACGTCACGATGGCGCTCATCTTCGCCGAAGGCGAGCGCCAAATCCTCGGCCAACCCCCAAACTGAGGGAGAACACGATGAGCACGGCCATGTACGGTTCCTCGGACACCCGGATTCGACGGGGCAAGTTCGAAGCGCGCGTGTCCCAAGCGCCGGACGGGCGATGGAAAACCGAGTTCGACGACGGACACACGAGTTACTGGCACACCAGGTCCGAGGCGGAGAGTGAAGGCGAAAGGCGGCTGCGAGAAGTCGCGGGTCCCAACGCATACCTCGAAGGATCTGAATTCGGCGAGGAAGACCCCGGCCCGGACTCAAACTGAGACACTACCGAGAAAGGGGTGGTGTCTCAGTCATCCGGGAACGAATCGACCTCGACTCACGGAATCAGGCACCCGGCTTCGTTGAGCCTTGAAGGATCTGACGGAGCTGCTGCTTCACGGGTCTAGCATCCGGGCGTTGGCGACCATCGCCGCCGCGTGCTCATCGCAGGTGGCCGCCTGGTCTGTAGTTCGGTACTCCGCGAGCACCTGCTCTCGGACACGCCAGCGATCCTGAGCGTAGAACCGCGCTGAGCCCCTGAGCGCGTCCACAAGGTCGTTCGGCAACCCGGCGCACTCTGTCCCGCGATCAGGGGCTCAGCGGAGGGCCGCTGCGGCGCGCCGCAGCGAAACCGCCCCAAGGGTCGAGCGCAGCCGGCATCAAGCTCCCCACAACTCTCACTCGACAGAATCCAGCCGCACGCTATCGCAGTCTCCGCTCAGGTAGACGCCTTGGGCCTCGTTTAGTACTAGTGCGCCGTACATGTTCTTGGCTCGGAACTTCATCGTGATTCCGTGCTGGGGTCCGTATTCTCCTTCGTGTACTGGTGTAACGCTTGTCTCGACGTGCTCGAAGCTGCCGGGGTCGTTCAGATTCTCCTTCACTAGGCGGACCAGAGTGGGATGAGATCCGCTCCATACGCTGAGGCAGTGGAACCCTTTGCGCCGTTCTTCTGCTTCCTCACGCTGACGCTCTACTCTCGCCCTATCCTCTGCCCGGTCGCGGGCCGCGGTTTCTTCCGGTGTTGGGGCAAAGCAAGTGTTGATCAGGATGAAGAACAGAAAGACACCGCCTAGAGCCCATAGGCATCCCTTTGAGCAGCCGGCGTGCTGTCTTAGTCTCTCGTCTACTTCACCGTCGCTATAGTCGTCATCATCACCGTCGTCACCTAGCGGCGGCAAGACGGCCTGGGCACTCAGGTTTCGGAGAATGGCCATGGTTCGTAGGACGCGGTCGGCCTTCTCCACTTTCTCCAGCGTGTCGGCTATGAAATCGCGGTCCCCAAGGGCAGCGCGGTCGCTGCACTCGTCTTCGGTGACGCCGTGCAGGATCCGAAAGAGGCGTACTTCTACCTCCACCGTATCTCCAGGGCTGAGGCTCATGGCCGGTGGCACCACCACTCGCTCGAAGACCTCTGGGGGTTCGAGCGGCGGCAAGGACTCCAGTCGCGCCCGTTTCTGGTCCCCTGAGTCGGTCAGCGACAGAACGCGGGACCTGAAGGGCTTTCCGAGCGGCACTCGCTCCAAGGAGTCGCCGCTAGCCATCCGAGGATCATAGGCCAGAACCTACCGTCTGTCGGCGGGCAGGGTCAGGTTGGGGGACAGATCCTCACCTGCGTTCAGCGCAACAGATTGATGCTACAGGGACTTCCCTGGATTCCGAGCGGGAAGGAGTGAGCGTCACCCCCTCCCATCTCCTCTCAGGCGCTCACGCCACCTGGGAGCCGACCCCTCCTGACCCAAGACGGGCGGGTGTAGCCGACGCCACCGACGCACGCGCCGACGCTTAGCCGACGATCTTCTCGCGGCGAAGCGCCTCGATCTCGGCGGCGGTCATGCCGAGACCGCCCAAGAGGTCGTCGGCCCCCTCGCCCAGCACGGGCGACGCCGCGGCCTGCTCCGGCGGCGTGCCGGAGAACTTCGCCGCCGGGCGCGGCAGGCGCATGCGGCCGACCTGGGGATGGTCGAGTTCTCGCAGCAGCTCGTTGCGGACCACCTGCGGGTCGGTCAGCACCTCGCTGCGGTTGAGGATCGGAGCGCAGGGAACGTCCTCCGCCTCGAGCGCCTCGATCCACTCCGCGGATGTGCGCTGGCGAAGGACGTCGCCGACCATCCCGAGACGCTGGTCGGCGTTGGAGATCCTGCCCGCCGCCGTGTTGTAGCGCTCGTCCTCCAACCACTCCAGGCGCCCGGTGGCGCGCGCCATGCCCTCCCACTCGGCATCCGAGATCGTCGACGCCGTGATGTAGCCGTCGGCGGTCCGGTAGATCAGGTCGCTGGTCGATCCCGGGCGTCCGTGGGCCACCTCGCCGCCGACCAGGATCTGGCGCACGAAGCCTTCGGGCCAGATGAAGGAGATCGTGGCGTCGAGCATGGCAATCTCGAGGTGTTGACCGAGGTGCTGGCCCTCGCCGGTGCGCTCCCTCGCAAGCAGCGCCGCCGTGATCGCTTGCGCCGCGGTGAGCCCGGTGACCTTGTCGGGGATGATCGTGCGCACCATCTTCGGCTCGCCCGTCATCCGGTCGGCCTGGATGTCGGCGAAGCCGGACAGCGCCTGGATGATCGGGTCGTAGACGCGCTTCTGCGCGTACGGGCCGTCCTGGCCGAAGCCGCTGATCGACACGTAGACGAGCCTCGAGTTCAACTCGCGCAGCCGGTCGGCGCCGAGCCCAAGCCGGTCGACCACGCCGGGTCGGAAGTTCTGGACGAAGACGTCGGCCGTCCCCACCAGGTCGTGGAGGATGCCGATGCCGCGCTCATGCTTCAGGTCGAGCAGCAGAGACCGTTTGCCGCGGTTGATCGTCGCGAACCCGGCCGTGACGCCGCCGCGTTGCGGCCCGAGCCGGCGCATGATGTCGCCGTGGGGCGGCGCCTCGATCTTGATCACCTCGGCGCCCTGATCCGCCAGCAGCATGGTGGCGATCGGCGCCGACACCATGGTCGCCAGTTCGATCACCCGGAAACCGTCGAGCGGACCAGTCATGGCGGCGCAGGGTACCACCGGCCGAACGGCCCCGCTAAGCGAGCTACTGCCGCATGTTCCGGCGGACCGGCGCCCCCGCTCGCGGCCGCAACGACTCCAGGTCGAGTTTCTTCAACCGCAAGGTCACGTTCAGTGGTGCAGACGGACTCACCACCGCCTCGACGGAGACGTTCGCCAAGTGTCCGCCCAAACCCCGTGGATAGGCCGTGATGCGGATCCAGCCGATCGGTACGCCCCGGGCCGAGAATCCGCCGTCCTCGCCGGCGCGAGCCTGATGCACGATCCGGTCGTCCGCCGTCTCGAACCGAACGACAGCGCCAGCCGCCGGTTCACCGGTCTCTGCGAACACGACGCGGCCCTGGACCACGGTGTCCGCGAGTTCCAGCGTCAGGGGCTCGTTCGCCGGCACATCGACGTCGTGAAACGACTGCGCCACATCGTGCGCCGGCGAAGCCACGTCGACCCGCCAGTCCTCACGCCCAGGCAACGCACCCCGGAACCACCCGTCCTCACCGCTCTTGAAGGTCAACTCCGGCGACGCGCCGCGCCCGCCGAAGAACACGTATCCCGCCAGCGGGGCCCCGTCCAGCGTCACCCGGCCAACGACGGGCACGAGTTCCAGTTCGACAACCGCGGACCGGTCGCCCACGACTTCGAGATAGTCCAGCTCGCCGAACCTCCCACCGATCGCATCCTGGATCTCCACCGCGAAAGCGCCGTCGCCGGGGACGTGGAACCGGGCGTGGCCGTTCTCGACCACTGCCGTCTGTTGCGGGTACTCCCTAGTCACGTAGCGGGAACGGAACTCCGGCCAATCGTGCTCCCTGATCTGCTTGAGCAGGGCTACCCAATGGCTGCCGTAGGGCGGATCGGCGGGCTGCACAAACATGTCCAGGAGGTGACTCCGCGCCAGCAGCACCCGCTTGCGCGGGAAGGTCTCGGCGTTCTCGGCCAGTTCGTACGGTCCCGCCCGCGCCGCAACCCGGCCGTCGCAGTCAACCTGAATCCAGCGTCTGCCGGCGCCCAGGCCCGCCGCCTGGAAGAAGCCGTCGCGGCTCACGTCGACGGTCGTCGGCATCGGCTCGAGACTGGACCTCCATTGGGCGGGGTCCCCCGGTGCGACGTGAACGACACAGTGGTCGACGAAACCCTCGAAGTCGGGGCCCGGGGCCACGAAACCCGCAAGACTCGCTCCGGGAACGAGCGTCTGATCGCCCAGAGCGATCTGCCGCCGACCTTGCAAGGGTGTGTTCCACCGGTAGTCCGGCGAGTGCCCGGGCCGCCAGAACGCGAGGTGAACGAGCGCGGCCGGCAACTCGCACGACCAGCGGCCGTCGCCGGCCACCGGACACCTGACCACCACGCGCTGGACGTGGAACCGCGGGTCGGTGTTCTCGGGATTCACATCGCCAAGCACGATCCTGAGCGTGCCACCCGGACGCGACGCGCCCACCACGCGGCCGCTGGCCGTCACCGCCGGGTAGGCCGGAATCTCGAACACGGGAACGACCTCGGGCTGCACCTCCACCTCGTCCTGCACCGAGGAGATCCCGTCGCTCCTGGCGGCATCCGGATCGATCAGGGTCTCGCGGCCCCAGAAGCCGCTGCCCGGCGCCGGACGCACCAGCCACGGTCCCGGCTCGAACAGGTACACCTCGTAGTACTGATCGCTGGTCACGGGCAGGTCCTGCTCGACGCCCTCCGCGTTCCTGGCCAGAAGCGTCACCTTCGCGGAGGCCTCGCCGCGGACCACCGCCTGCAGGACGACGTAGGCAAGTCCCTCCGCGAGCCCCGGCTCGGCGGACTCCGGCTCCTGGCCGGGCAGGGCGGAACCGCAGAGAACGGCAAGAGCCGCGCCGAAAGCCCCGATGTTCCCGCCAGGGTGGTTCCCGCCGAACCGCGTCATCGTCTTCATTCTGCCTTGCCAGCGTGCGGCGCCGTCCGGCTACTCCCTGCCGCCCACCACCGCGGCCAACTCGGAAAGGCCGATCACTTCGACCCCGTCCGCTACCGGATAGCGGTCCGCGCCGGCGCCGACGAGGAAGGTGCGGCTGGGCCTCAGATCCGCGCGGGCACTGTGGAGACCGCGGCTTGGCCGGGGCGCCGAGCCGCGCTTGATCTCGACCGCCCACGGACCGTGCTCGCCCGGCAGTTCCAGCACCAGGTCGATCTCAGCGCCGGCTCGCGTACGGTAGAACCCCGCCCGGGTACCGGTCGGAGCCGCGCTCAGGAGGTTCTGCACCACGAAGCCCTCCCAGCTCGCTCCGGCGACGGGATGCCCCGCAAGCGCGTTGTAGTCGGCGATGCCGAGCAATGCGTGCACCAGGCCGCTGTCCCTGACGTAGACCTTGGGCGACTTGACGACCCGCTTGGCGACGTTCGCCCTCACCGGCGGCAGCCGGCGCACCAGCATCAGATCGACCAGCAGATCGATGTAGGTCGTAACCGTCGGCGCACTGACCGCCAGGCTCGCGGCCAGTTTCGACGCGTTCAGCAACGTACCCTGGCTGTGCGCCAGCATGGTCCACAGGCGCTCCAGAGTCTCGGCCGGAAGACGCCGCCCGGTCAGGTCGAGTACATCCCGATGGAGATAGGTGCGTACGAAGCTCTGCCGAAACGCCAAGCTGTCCGTATCGCTTGCCGCGAGCAGACTGTCCGGCAATCCTCCCCGCTGCCACAGCGCACTCAAGGGCACGTCCTGAGCCACGATCTCAAGCACATCGAGCGGATTGAGCTCGACGTACTCGATCCGACCCGCGAGACTCTCCCCCGATTGGCGGAGCAGGTCGATCGACGCCGAGCCGAGAACGAGAAAGCGGCCGCTGCGCCTGCCGCGCCGCCGACCGCGGTCGATCAGGCCCCGCAGGTCGCTGTAGAGCTCAGGCGCCCGGTGGATCTCGTCGAGCACGACGAGACGGTCCTCGTACTCGCCCAGGAACAGATTCGGATCGGCCAGCTTCGCCCGGTCGGTGCTCGACTCCAGGTCGAGGTAGAGCGCGTCCCGGCTATCCGCGATCTGCAAGGCCAGCGTGGTCTTGCCGACCTGACGCGGCCCGATCAGCCCAACGGCCGCCTGCCGGTCGAGCGCGGCGCTCACGGCTCTCTGTGCCCGCCTCGGAAGGACTTGATCTCGCCTCATCCTTGCGGATTATAAGCGCAACTTTGGATAAGCAAGGATGATGGGTGCCTGCGACGCACCACGCTCACCTACGGCAGCGTCATCACCAGGGGCTTCTTGCGGGTGACGACGATCGTGTGCTCGAACTGGATCGTCGTCGTGCCGGGCTCGTTGAGCAGGGTCCAGCCGTCCTTCGCGGTCAGCGCCTGCTCGCGGCCGTTGGTCAGGAACGGCTCGATGGTCAGCACGAGCCCATCGTGCATGAACCGCTGATCGTCTGGGTCGTCGAAGCCGGGCACGAACTTCGGTTCCTCGTGCAGCGAGCGGCCGATGCCGTGCGAGCCGAGGTTGCGGATCAGGCCGAAGCCGGCCCTGGCCGCGGTGTCCTCGATGGCGCGGCCGATGTTGCGAAGCCGGCGGCCGTGGCGGGTCTGCTGCATCGCTGCCCGCAGCGCCCGCCGGGTGGCAGAGATCATGCGCCGCCGTTCCTCGCTCACCGGCGAAACCGGGAAAGCCGCGCCGGTGTCGCTGAAGTACCCGTCCAGCTCGAGGGAGACATCGACGTGGACCAGGTCGCCGGCCTCGATCCGACGCTCGCCGGCAATGCCGTGCGCGACCTCCTCGTTGACGCTGATACAGGTCGCGGCCGGGAAGTCGTAGCTCAGTTCGGGCGCCGAGCGCGCTCCCCGACTCTCCATGTACTCCCGGCCGATCCGGTCCAGCTCGGCCGTGGTCATGCCCGGCTCGACGCATTCGCCCATGCGGGTCAGGCACCGGGCCGCCACGCGACCTGCCCGACGGAGACCCTCCAGATCCTCCTGGCCGTCGATCGTCACCGGTGGGCAGGATAGCCCACAGGCCTCACACCAGCAGCGGGTCGGCGACGATCTCGACCGTTGCCGGGCCCTCGTAGTCGAGCGCGCGCCGAAGGGCGCCGTCGAGGTCGGCCGCGTCCTCGACGCGGATGCCGAGGCCGCCGCAACTGGTCACGAAGTCGGCGAAGTTCGGATTCGTCAGTTCGGTCATCCACACCGGCAACTCGATCGCCCGCTGCTCCTTCGAGATCTTGCCGAGTTCGCTGTTGTTCAGCAGCACGTGGGTGATGTTCATCCGGTGGTGGACGGCGGTCGTGACCTCGCCCAGGTACTGGCCGAAGCCGCCGTCGCCGGTGATCGCCACCACCGGTCGGCCGGCAAACCGCGGGTCGTCCGTCCGGGTCGCCGCCCAGGCGCCCATGGCGGCCGGATAGCCGAAACCGATCGATCCGAGATAGCCCGACATGAGCACGGCCTGCCGGCGGCACTCGAAGTAGCGGCCGAAGGAGTACGTGTTATTGCCGACATCCACGGCGATGATCGCGTCCTCCGGAATGTGCCGGTTGAGCGCCGCGAAGACGACTGACGAACTGATGCCCGCCTCGCCGACATCGGCCAAACGGCGCTCCTTCTCGAGGCGCCAGATCCGCCAGCGCTCGGCCACTTCCGGCCGCTGATCGACGGTCTCGATCCCGCCGTGCGCCAGGGCGTCCTCGAACAGACGCGCGGTCACGCCGATCTCACCCCAGACCGGCACGTCCACGGCGTGGAACTTGCCGAGCGCCATGGCCTCGAAGTCGACCTGAATGAGTGGCTTGTAGGTCGTGATCCCGGTGTGATTCGAGAACGAGGCGCCGAACACGATGAGCAGGTCGCTCTCGTTCATGAACCAGCTCGCAACCGGCGTTCCGCTCCGACCGAGCACGCCGCAGCCCAGCGGATGATCGTCGGAGATCAGGCCCTTCGCCTTGAAGGTCGTCACCACCGGCGCGTTCAGCCGTTCGGCCAGCGCGGTCACGCCGTCCATCTGGAACCGGGCGCCGTGACCGACGACGATCACCGGCCGGCGCGAGCCGCGGATCAGGGCCAGCGCCTGCTCGACGGCCTCGGGAGGCGGCGTGATCTCCGAGGGCGTCAACCGGCCCTCAGACGATCCGGCCGAAGCGTCGGAAGGCAACGTCTGCACCTCGTCGGGGAAGATCAGGTGCGCCACGTCCCGCTTGAGGATCGCGTTCTTGCACGCCAGGTTGGCGAGTTCCACATGGCGGCTGTCGCGGTAGACGGCGTGACTCATTGCCGCCACGCCCGCAAAGGCGGCGGAGAGGTCGATCTCCTGGAAGGCGCCCGGCCCCAGCACCTGGGTGTCGACCTGGCCGGTGAGCGCAAGGATCGGGGAGCGGTCCATCCGCGCGTCCCACATGCCGGTGAGCAGATTCGTCGCCCCGGGCCCGGCGATCGTCAGACACGCCGCCGGCCGCCCGGTCAGCTTGCCGTAGGCCGAAGCCGCGAACGCCGCGGCGCCCTCGTGCCGCACGCCGACGTACTGGAGCGCGCCGGCCTCGCACTGGTTGCGAATCGCGTCGGCGAGACCGAGGTTCGAGTGGCCGACCATGCCGAAGACGTGGGTGACCCCCCAGTTGACGAAGGTCTCGACCATCGCGTCGCTGACCGTCCGCTCCCGCTCTACCTCCGGTTCGACACCGACGTAGATGCCGTCGGGCCGCACGTCGACCGCATAGGTCGGCACCTTCTCGTCGTACCCCGCCGGCGACTTGCCGCTGAGCGGGCAGTAGTCCCAGCCGTGCCACGGGCAGCGCAGCCAGCCGTTCTCGATCGAGCCTTCGCCCAGGGGTCCGCCCTGGTGCGGGCAGCGGTTGTCCAGCGCGCCGTACTGGCCGTCGTAGTGGGTCAGGCAGATCGAACGGCTACCCGCCACCACCGTCTTGACGCGGTTCTCGGGCAGTTCATCCGGTTCCGCGACCTTGAACCACTGCAGGCCGGCCGCCACGCCTGGATCGTCCATCAGTCGGGCAGCACCAAGATGCGCAGGTTGCGGAACCAGATCTCGTTGCCGTGGTCCTGGAGCGCGAGGTGGCCCGTTTCCATCATGCCGTAGCCGGGCATCGAGGCGAACTTGCTCGCCTCCACCAGCGCCTTCCAATCGTCGTCCCAGAGCGCGTACTCCACCACCTTCTCGCCGTTCAGCCAGTGGGAGACGGCCGCACCCTCGACCCGCAGCGCGCTCGTGTTGAACTCGCCCACCGGCACCAGCTCGCCGCCCTGCCGGGCGTGTAGGGCATAGTTCGAAGCCGCTGAAGTCTCCATGCGCTGGCCGTCCCGGTGCCCGCCGTCGTCCAGGATCTGGAACTCCGGACCCGTCGAGTAGGACGCGGGGGCGTCCTCGGCAACGTGGAACATCACGCCGCTGTTTCCACCCGGTGTTACGGCCCAGTCGAAACGGAATTCGAATGACCGGTACTGCGCCCGGGTCGTCAGATCGGCCCGCGGGCCGGCGTCGTCACCCTCGGGCGGCACGAAGTGGATCACGCCGTCAGCCACCGCCCAACCCGCCGGCACGTCGTCGAGCTTGAAGCCCCGCCAGTGCTCCAGCGACGCGCCGTCGAACAGCAGCATGAAGCCCGCCTCGGCTTCCTCGGCACTGAGCTGGTTGAGCTCCGCGGCCGGCTCGGCCGCCTCCTCCTCGGTCTCCGACGCCGGCTCGCCACTGCCCACAGAAATCCTGCAGCCCAGACTGAGTATCGCAGCCACCAACGCAAGCAATGCCATCCATCTCATCGATCCAGTCTCCTTCAGAGATTCCTAGTATCCATAGCGCACGCCGACCCGGACCGAGCGTTCGGGACCGGGGAAACCGACCTGCGTCTCGTACGACTCGTCGAGCACATTGTCCGCCCGCATCGTGACCCGCCAGCGCTCGGAGGCCCGCCATGCCAGCGTCAAGCCGGCCAGCGTCCGCCCGTCGACCTCGGTCCGCCAGGGCGCCGGAATCTGCTCGTCGAGATAGCTGCCGGCGTGCCTGGCCTCCAGACCGAGCCGGACCGCCTCGCTCAGGTCCACGCGGAGTCCGACGCCGCCGTACAGATCCGGCCGGCGCCGCAGCGGCCTTCCCGTAGCGCGATCCTCGGTTTCCTGCGCCGTCAAGGCGACGTCGAGCATGACCCGGCTCGATGGCCGCCAAACCAGGAGTCCTTCGAGCCCCTCGACGTCCACCTTGTTCCGGTTAACGTTCAAGAAGGCCTCGAAGTCGAAGTCGATCAGGCCCTCGAAGCGGTTGACGAAGGCCGTCACGCCCCACCGGAGCGAGCCGTCCGCCGAACTCGCCTCAAAGCCGAGGTCGGCGCCGACGCTGGTCTCCGCGTCGAGATCCGGATTGCCGCCGATCGCCCGCGGAGATTCCAGTGCGAAGAAGCTCGGCAGCTTGAACGCCCGGCCGGCCGAAGCGCGAAGCGACCAGCGGCCGCCGTCCGGCGCATAGCGAAGACCGAAGCGCGGGCTCACTTCCTCGCGCCCGCCGCCGGCGCCCCGACCCTTGAGCACGTCCGCGCGCACGCCGAGTTCAGCCACCAGGTTGCCCATGGACCGGCGCCAGTCCCCGAACAGACCGACCCGGTTCCGATCGATCGCGTAGTCGCCCGCGAGCGGGCCACCGAAGAAGTCCGGCAACAGCAGCAGGCTGGTGTTGCGCCCTTCCTCGGTGAGCGCCTCGGCGCCGAAGCTGAACTCGGATCCACCGCCCTCGGGTACGAGCGTTCCGGTCCAGGCGAGACGCAGATCGCGAAAGTCCGTGTCCTCCGTCCACGGCGGCACCTGGAATCCGATTGCCGGACTGTCCCGCCCCATTGAGTGCCGGTACCAGGTCGACCGCAGGTACTGACTGAATCGGCCGCCGCCACCGAGATCGAGAGTGGCAGCGACGCCGTACTCGCGGTGGTCCGAGGAACGCAGTTCGCCGCTGCCGAACAGTGGGCCGCCCGAACCGTCCGGGTAGTCGTCGGCCTGCCAGTCGGCCGTCCGGACCGAAAGTCGGAACGCCGACGCCAGTCCCAGTTGGCGCTGCCAGCGGCCGCTCAGAGACGCCTGCTCCAGGCGGTCGTCTCCGACCCGGCCCTGCTCTTCCCGGACCGCGGCGCCCATCGCGCCGGCCGAAGACTCGCCGGCGCGGCCCCAGGACAGGCGGCCGCTTCGATGGGCGTGGCTGCCGGCATCGGCGTTCAAGCCCAGAAACGGCGCGGCACTCCGCGGCGCGGTGGTGATCAACTGCACCGCCCCGCCCAGCGAACTCGAGCCGTAGAAGGACGACAGCGGGCCGCGCACGACCTCCAGCCGCTCGACTTCCGCCGCGCCGACGCTGCCAAGCGGAAAGGCGCCGCCGTACTGGTCCGTGCTGTCGTTGACAGGCACCCCGTCGATCAGCACCAGGGTGAAGTTCGCGTCGCCGCCCCGGAGCGACGCACCGGCGACCGCGGCGCTCGAGTCGTTGCCGAGGATGAAGGTCCCCGGCACCAGGCGCAACGCCTCGGCCGCATCGCCCGCCGCCAGATCGGCAAGGTCGTCGCGCTCGATCACCTGCACCGAAGCGGTCGCCGTGTCGAGCGCGCGCGCCCGGACGGTGGCGGTCTCGTAGTAGGTCGCGGTCGGAGGTTGGTTTTCTTGCTCCGCCTTCGGGTCCTCCGCCTCCTGGGCGATCAGCCCGGCGGCGACAACCAGGAGCGAGGGCGCCATCAAGAAGCACCGACACTCTTGCTGCATGCGGAACATCCGGAAGAGCTTAGTCCAGCGCACCGCCACCGTTGGTATCGTCCCGGCTCATCCATGCTCAGACGCGCGCGCATCGTCACCGCGGTCCCCCTGCTGCTTGCCGTCGGCGCGGCCGAAGCGCAGCCGGCGATCGAAACGACCCGCTTCGAGGTTCCCGGCCTCGAAGCCCCGGTCGAGATCCTGGTCGACCGTTGGGGTGTCGCCCACGTCTTCGCGGGCAGTCAGGACGACCTGTTCTTCGCCCAGGGCTGGAACGCGGCCCGCGACCGCCTGTGGCAGATCGACCTGTGGCGGCGGCGTGGCGAAGGCGCGCTCTCCGAGGTCTTCGGGGCCGGCTTCGTGGAGCAGGACCGGGCGGCACGGCTGCTGCTGTACCGCGGCGACATGCACGCCGAGTGGCTCGCCTACGCCTCGGACACGAAGCGCATCGTCACTGCGTGGGTGCGGGGTGTGAACGCCTACGTCGACCTGGTGCTGGAGCGGCCCGAACTGATGCCGCCGGAGTTCGAGGCGCTCGACTACGAACCCTCGCACTGGACGCCGGAGGCGGTGCCGCGGATTCGAAGCCACGGGCTGCTGCGAAACGCCCGCAGCGAATTCGACCGCGCCCGCTTTCTCGCCGTGCATGGGCCGCGCGCCCTCGAGCTCCGCGACCACTACCAACCGGCCCACGATCTCGTCGTCCCGGATGGTCTCGACCCCTCGTTGCTGGTCTCCTCCGACCATCCGCTGGCGACCTACGGATTGGCCACGCGCTCCGTCAACTTCGAGAAACTCGTCGCGGCCGCGCTGCAGCGAACTGCCGGAACCGGCGAGCACGCAGACCCTGACCTTGCCGGACAGGGCAGCAACAACTGGGCGGTGTCGCCCGTGCTCACGTCCACCGGCCGGCCGCTGCTCGCCAACGACCCGCACCGCGCGCAGGCCGTGCCCTCGCTGCGCTACATCGTCCATCTCAGTTCCCCCGACCTCGATGTGATCGGGGCCGGCGAGCCGGCCCTGCCCGGCGTCTCGATCGGGCACAACGGCACGATCGCCTTCGGCCTGACGATCTTCAGCATCGACCAGGAGGACATCTACGTCTACCGTACGCAACCCGGCGAACCGGACTTCTACGAGTACCGGGGCAACTGGCTGCCGATGGACGTGATCCAGGAGTCGGTGGCTGTACGCGGCGGCGACCCGCGGGCAGTCGAACATCGCTTCACACGCCACGGTCCGGTGCTCTACCGGGACCCCGACCGGAACCTCGCGATCGCGCTGCGCGCCGCCTGGCTCGAACCCGGCATGGCGCCCTACCTGGGGTCCATCGAGTACATCCGGGCGCGCAACTGGGACCAGTTCCTGGCGGCGATGAACCGTTGGGGGGCGCCCTCCGAGAACCAGGTCTACGCCGACATCCACGGCAACATCGGCTGGAAACCAGGCGGCCTGGCGCCGATCCGCCCAAACTGGGACGGTCTGCTGCCGGTACCGGGCGATGGCCGCTACGAGTGGCAGGGCTACCGGGACATGGACCAACTCCCGGTCGAGTTCAACCCGGAGCGCGGCTGGGTGGCGACCGCCAACGAGATGAACCTGCCGACCGGCTACGACGTACCCCTGGGCTGGGAATGGGCAACCCCCTACCGGCGCCAGCGGATCGGCGAAGTGCTGGCCGCAACCGAGGCCATGACCGTCGAGGACGCGGTGCGCCTGCAGGCGGACTATGTGTCGATTCCCGCACGCCGGCTATTGGCGCTGCTGCGGACCGACCAGGCAGCCGCCGATGCCGAGGCCGCGGCGGCACTGGAACTTCTCGCCGGCTGGAACGGAGAGCTCACCGCAAACAGCGCGGCCGCCACCCTGTTCGAGGTCTGGTGGCGGGAACACCTCGAGGTGGAGGTCGGCAAACGCATGGCCGCGGCGCTCGGGACGGGCGAAGCGCCAGTCCCCGTCCACGACGAGAACCTGCTTCGGATCCTCGAAGAGGCCGACCCCAGGCTCGGCGAGCCGCGGCAGGCTGCCCGCGACGAAGCGCTGCTGGCCAGCCTGGGCGCCGCCTACGCCGACGTCGCCCAACGCCTGGGCGCCGATCCCGCGTCCTGGCGCTGGGGCGACCTGCACCGGATCGAGCTCGAACACCCGCTACGGCGAATCCTCGGCGAACTGGGTCCAATCGCGAACGCCGGCCCGGCGCCCCGCGGCGGCTCCGGGGACACCGTCGGCAACACGCGCTACCGCGGCGACTTCCGCCAGACCTCCGGCGCCTCCTTCCGCATGGTCATCGACGTCGGCGCCTGGGACGCCTCGGTGGCGATGAACAACCCGGGCCAGTCCGGCAATCCCCGCAGCCCTCACTACAAGGATCTGTTCGAGCCCTGGGCCGCCGACAAAGCCTTCCCCCTGCTCTACACGCGCCCCGCCATCCTCGACGCCGCGGAGGCTCGGATCGAACTGGTCCCCGCCCGGGTGGACTGAGTCCGGCGGTACACTGTCCCGGTCCCTCCGATGACAGTCGTCCTCAAAGCGCTCCGCGAAGCGACGTTCGCGTCGCTCTGCCTTGCCGCGGCCGCGGCCGCGGCCGGCCAGACCGACGCGACCATCGGCGGCAAACCGGCGGAGGACGTCGTGGTAGCCGCGAACCCAACGCCGTACACGCAGGCCGCGGCGAAGAGCGGCCGCACCCACTACCTGCGGCACTGCCAGATCTGCCACGGCTTCGACGGTCGCGCGCTCGAGAACATCGACTTTGAGGCCGCTGACCTCACCGACCCCGAGCGCTGGCGATTCGGGACCACCGACGGCGATCTGTTCCGCTCCACCAAGCTCGGCGCCGGCCTGGACATGCCGCCGTTCGAGGCCGAGCTCGACGACGACGAGATCTGGGATCTCGTTCACTATCTGCGCAGCATCGGTCCCAAGGAGTTGCGGCCGAAGAAACCACCGCTCGAGGGCGCCGTGCTGATCCAGGAGAACTGACAATGAGCGAATCGCAACGCACGCCCAGGGCCCAGACCACCGTGAAGGGCGAGGCCGGAGGGCCGGGGAAGAGACCCTCCGTTTCGCGCCGCAGATTCGTCGCTACGAGCGCCGCCGGCGTCGGCGCCGCGGCCCTGTTCGCGAACCAGGCCCGGGCCGCCGCAGCCGACCGCGAGGAGCGGCCGATCTCGATCCCCGAGGACATCCCGCGCACCCTGGGCGAGGCGCCCGACCCGGCCGAGTTCCCGATGAACGGCGCCCAGGTCTTCGCCCGCGCCTGCGCCCACGAGGGGCTCAAGGCGCTGTTCTGCGCGCCCGGCAACTACCAGGTGATCAACGCAATCGCCGCCGAGGGCATCCCCACCTACGGCGGCCGCACCGAAGGCAGCATGTGCGCCGCCGCCGACGGCTTCACCCGGGTTACCGGCGAGGTCGCAGCCTGTTCGGGCACCGAGGGGCCGGGCTTCACCAACATGATCATGAACATCGGCGCCGCGAACGCCGCACGCACGCCGCTTCTCGTGGTGGCCAGCAACATGACCGTCGGCGGCGACGACACGGAACGCGGCATCCAGCGCGGCTACCAGCAGCCGACCACGGTCGGCATGAAGAAGTACGGCAAGCGGCTGATCACCCCGAACCGGGTCTACGAATACGCCGCCTATGCCTTCCGGCACCTGCGGTCCGGCGTGCCGCGGCCGGTGCATCTCGACTTCACCGGCGAGGTCGCGCGAGCCCAGTTCGACACCCCGGACGACCTGCTCTACTACCACGACAAAACCACGTACCGCACCGACGCCCACCCCTACCCGTCCAAGGCCGACACGGCGAAGGCGGTCGAGATGATCCAGCGCGCCGAACGGCCGATGATCGTCGCCTCGACCGGCGTGTTCTACGACCGGGCGTGGGATGTGCTGCGCACGGTGGCCGAGCGGGCCGACATCGCGGTGGTCGAGTCCGGCGCCATGCGCGGTCACTTCCCCGACAGCCACCCGCTGTCGGCGAGCACCGGGCCGGACGCCCTGCTCTCGGCCGATCTCGTGATCTTCGCGGGCCAGTACTCGATGCCCAACGTCGGCGAGGTCGCCTTCGACCCGGACGCCAAGGTGCTCCGCATCGATCCGGACGCCGCCGACATCGGCCGCAACCTGCCCGTGGACCTGGGACTGGTCGCCAGCGCCCGCGGCGGGCTCGAAGCGCTCGCCGAGGCGCTGCCGTCCGCGTCGCGTCCGGCCTGGCGCGCGGAACTCGCCGCCGCCCGCGAGGCGTTCGAGAAGCAGAACGCGGAGTGGTACGAGCTCGGCCTGAAGCACAGCGCCGCCACCGACTCGATCCACCCGGCCGTGATCGCGCAGGAGCTTTCGTCCTTCCTCTACTCCGGCGATCTGCCGAAAGAGCAGACGACCGTGGTCTCCGGCGGTTACGGCATCGCCCGCTACACGCGCCGCTGGCTGCGCGCCCACAGGCCGGGACAGCTCCTGAACGGCGCCTACCAGTACGGCGCGATCGGTCCGGACGTCGGCTACACGGTCGGCGCCGGCGCCGCGGTGATGAACGGAGTCGGCCCGCAGGAACCGTACCGTGGCGCCCCCGTGTTCGCCGTCACCGGCGACGCCGGCGTCGGCTACTCCGGCATGGAGTTCGAGACGCTGGCGAAGTACAAGATTCCCGCGGTCGTGCTGGTCTACAACAACAACGCCTGGGGCGTCTACGGATCGGCCCGGCGGGCAACGCGGTCGATGCACATGTACCTGTTCCAGGAGAACCTGCGCTACGACAAGATCGCCGAAGGCCTGGGCGCCCGCGGCGAATACGTCACGTCGCCCGAGCAACTGCGTGAGGCCCTCCCCCGGAGCTACGAGATGGCCGCCAGGGACGGCGTCTCGACCCTGATCAACTGCCAGGCGATCAAGGAGTTCTGGACCAACGAGTACCCGCCCGGCCTGCCCCGCAAGGTCGAGCCCGGCTGCATGGCCTACTACCACTAGCCCAGCATTGGGTAGGGTCTGCGGATGACCCCGAGCGAGACGGTGCTTGCCTGCTTGCAGAAGTACGCCGACCGCGGGATCTTCCGGGGATTCGGAGTCAGGCCAACGCACGGAGGCAGACTGGAATGGAGATTCCTCTGGCATGGCCCGGCCCCTCATCGGTTGCGGTTGGAGCCGCGGCGGAAGGCGCTCGTGTTCGTCGACCTCCTACCCGGCATTCCCTATCCATCGGCCATGGACCGTGCGCTTCGCTCCTACGTGGCGGGGCGCAGCAGTGAGGAACTGCCGGAGCACCGGCGTCTCGACAGAGCGAAAGCGAATGCCGGCTGCCGCAACCGGGCCGGCTCGGTATCGATCGAGCTGCGCTGCCTCGACGGCGACTTCGAATACGCCGCTGCCAGGGCGGTCAAGCTGGTCAACGAAGTGTTCCTCGACTTTCTGGCCGGCCCCTACGACGCCTACATGGTCGAGCACTTCGGCGCTCCGGAGGAGTGACCGCGGCGCGGTTGCACGGCAAGAAGACGGCGCTACACTGGTCAATCACAAGTAACAGCCCCAAGGAGTGTGCCCATGCATCTCGCCGACCTGAACTGGCTCGCTGTGATCGTGTCCGCCGTCGCCTTCTACGCCCTCGGAGCCCTCTGGTACTCCGTCCTGTTCGGCAAGGCCTGGGCCGCCGAACTGGGGATCGACATGGAGAACCCGCCCGAGGTCAACATGGTCCGGACCATGGGTGGCACCTTCGTGCTCGAGTTGATCGCGGCCATCGTCGTCGGCATGCTGATGATGGAGATGGGCGGGGAGGGCTACATGGCCGGAATCCACACCGGTCTGCTCCTCGGCCTTGGCATCGCTTCGGTGATGATGGGCGTCAACTACCTGCACGAGCAGAAGTCGCTCAAGCTGTGGTTGATCAACGCGGCGCACCTGACGATCGGGTTCGCGCTCGTTGGCGCCATCCAGGGGGCCTGGCAGTAGGGATCGGCTTCGCCCTGGCGCGGCAGAAGCCGGAACGCGGGCCAGAAGGCCCGCGCACTCAGAGAACGGGCGTCGGTTCTGCGAGTTGCCCTGCTGCAGTTCGGAAGTCGCAAGGCCCGCAGCGGTGTATGCCATTCACAGTAGAGAACCCCGCCGCGCCGGAGTGGGTCTCTGGGTGCGCGGGCCTTCTGGCCCGCATCAAGCGCGATGCCGCGAAGCGGCGAGCCCGGACTCCGGGGACGGCCGCTCTCGCCAAAGCGGAGCCGGCCTCCGGCCGGCGCGTGACCTGGCCGCCTTCGGCGGCAGCGGGCCAGAAGGCCCGCGCACCCAGAGATAGTGGAGCGGCGAGGATGAACTGTCCTGCTGCAAACGGGTGGAAGTCGCCGCGGGCGGATGTGGCCCTTCTGGCCCGACATGCGACCGCACCGCTGCGAGTACTCCTGGCGTTCATCTGGATTGGGCTGTCTGGCTGTTCCACGCCCTCCGAGCCGGAAGCAGGCCCGTCTGACGCGATCTCCGTCGTCCGCCCGGCAGCAGCAGCAACGGCCGTCCGTTTCGTCGACGCCACAGCCGAGAGCGGCATTGACTTCATCTACCGGACCGGCACGGACTCGACGTATCCCATGCCGGCGGTGATGGGCGGCGGGATCGCTGTCTTCGACGCCGACGGCGACGGTGATCTCGACCTCTACCTGATCGCGCCGGGCGTCTCGTCCGCATCGGGTTCAGGCGACTCCGCCGCGGCCCCCGGCGGCAGCCGGTTCTACCTGCAACAGGAAGACGGCCGCTTCACCGACGCGACGAGGGTCTCCAAGCTGGATGGCGACGGCATGGGCGCCGCCGCCGGCGACCTCGACAACGACGGCGATCTCGACCTCTACGTCACCCGCGTCGGCCCCGACCGCCTGCTGCTGAACGACGGCAACGGCGTCTTTGCCGACCGGACCGAGGCATGGGGCGCGGCCACACCCGGCTGGTCCTCTTCCGCCGCCCTGCTCGACTTCGACCGTGACGGCTATCTGGATGTCTACGTCGCCCGCTACGTGGCCTTCGATCCCGAGCGGGTCTGCTCCCAGCACGGCGGCCGGCGCGATTTCTGCGGGCCGACCGAGTTCGAGGGACTGCGCGACGTGCTGCTGCACAACCGGGGCGGCGCCGGCTTCGAGGACGTGAGCGCCTCGGCCGGCATCTCCGCGGTTTCCGATGCCGGCCTGGGAGTCGTCGCCGCCGACTTCGACCACAACGGCGAGCTGGACCTCTACGTGGCGAACGACGCCGACCCCAACAACCTGTGGGTCAACCAGGGCGACGGCAGCTTTGTTGACGAAGGCCTTCTCCAGGGCTCGGCGTTCAACCGCTGGGGCAACAGCGAAGCCGGCATGGGCATCGCCACCGGCGACGCTGACCTCGACCTCGATCTCGACCTGTTCGTCACCCACCTGATCACCGAAACGAACACCTACTACCGCAATCTCATGCTGCCCGGCTTCGAGGACGCGACGATCGACTCCGACCTCGGCGCCGCCAGCCTCGACCTGACCGGTTTCGGCGCCGCCTTCTTCGACGCCGACAACGACGGCGACCTCGACCTCGCGGTCGCCAACGGCGCCGTCAAGCGGCGCCCCTCCGGACTGGCGCCGCCCGGAAAAGCGGGCGTCCCGCCCGCATTGTGGTCCGACTACGTCGAACCGAACCTGTTCCTCATCAACAACGCCGGCCGCTTCACCGACGCCTCCTCCCAAGCCCCATGGACCGAACTCGGCCTCAGCCGGGCACTCGTTCCCGCCGACCTCGACCGGGACGGCGACCTCGACCTGGTGATCGCCAACCTGGACGGACCTCCCCAGGTGCTCCGCAACCTGACCATCGACAGCGCCGACGCCCCACCCACCACCGCGAACTGGCTCCAGATCCGTGCCGTCGATCCGCGGCTCAACCGCGAAGCGATCGGCGCCCGGATCACCGTCCATACCGCGAGCGGCCCCCGGCTACTCCACGTCCTGCCCCCCGGCAGTTACCTCTCCGCCGGCCCGGCGACAGTCCACCTCGGCCTGGGCGCCGCCGAAGCCGTCGAGAGCTTCGAAGTCGTCTGGCCCGACGGCCTCGCCGAGCGCTTCGACGGCGCCGCCGCGAACCAGGTCGTCGAACTCGTCCGCGGCGAAGGGCAGGCCCAGTGATCCGCTTGCTCCCCGTTTTCCTCGCCGCGGCCACCGCCACCACCCTCCCCGCCCAGCAGGTCCCCCAACCCCAACTCGACGGCGCCGAACCGGCCGTCCGCCAACGTCTCGCCTCGCTTCAGGCCGACCTCCGTGCCAACAGCCAGAACGGCGACGCCTGGGGCCGCTACGCCATGGCACTCGAGGCGCACACCTTCACCGAGGAGGCGATCGCCGCCTACCGACAAGCCCACGCACTCTCGCCGGGAGCGTTCCGTTGGCCCTACCTGCTGGCGGCGTTGGTCGACGAGCGTTCCGCTACGGACAGTCTTCCCCTCTACCGCGCGGCGCTCGACCTCGACCCCGACTACGCTCCCGGTCACGTCCGATACGGCGAGGTTCTGGAACGGACGGGGCAGTTCGACACAGCCAACCGCGAGTACGAGCAGGCGGCCCGACTCGACCCGGCCAACGCCCACGCCTGCGCCGGCCTCGGCCGTCTCGCCCTCGCCGCCGGCGACGCGGACGCCGCCGTCCGGCACCTGTCGCGCGCCAATGAACTCGCCCCGCAAAACCGCTCCTTCGCGGTCACTCTCGCCCAGGCTCACGCGCGGGCCGGAAACCGCGAACGCGGGCAGCAAATCGCGACGGCAGCACGCGCTCTGGGCCGCATCAACTACCGCAACGATCCCGTCCGCTCCAGCGTCCACGATCTCGCCCTCGATGTCCGCAGCTACCTGCGGCGCGCGAACGCCCATCGAATACACGGCGAACTCGACCTCGCGCAGCGCGAACTCCGGGCCGGCATCGCCGTCGACGACTCCAGGCCCGAACTCCACTTCGCCCTCGCCGAAGTGCTAGCAGCCTCGGGCGACCAGCCGGGCTCGCTCGGGGCAGCCCGCCGTGCGTACGACTTGCACCCGGAACTCGAAGGCGTCGCCGCGTTCCTCGCCCGCGCCCTCTTCCAGGCTCGCGATCTCGGCGGAACTCTGGCGATGGCCGAGAGGGCGCTGGAGCTGGACGGGGGCGACGTGAACACGATGCTCCTCATCGCCATCGTCAGTGCCGAGCGGGGAGATGTCGTCCGCACAGTCGAGGTCCTGGACCGCGCCTACGAAGCTCGTCCCCAGGATCCGCAGACGCGCAACGCGTTGATCCAGTTGCTCGCGAACGTCGGCGAAGCAATGGTGGACAGCGGGCTGCCGGACGCCGCCGCCGGGCAGTTCGAGAAGGCGCTCGACCTGGCCGAGGAAGCGGGAAGTCCGGACGCCGCGAGCCTGCGCGACCGACTCGCCCAGCTCAAACGCTAGCAGCCCGTGGCAGAAGTCACGCTGCATTCGAGCGGCCATGCATCCCGCCCAGCATCGTTGCTCCTCGGTCGAAGATGGCCCGATATACTCCCTCGTCGCGCCTTGCTGTGCGGGCGCCTGACCGCTCTCGGTGCGACACGGACTTCTGCCACGGGCTGCTAGGGATGTCCGCCGAACACGGCGGCGCCTCCGATCTCACGCTACTTTCCCCGCAACCGGCAGGAACGCTGAACGACGCCCCTGGCACGCGTGTTGCTGCTAAGCACACTGTCTTGACCCACGAGACAGCCAGGGAGACTCAATGAGGCTGGGCTCAGCGGCCGCTGTCATCTTCTGTGTAGCAGCCGTCCCCGTCTGGGGACAGGAAGAGGCGCTGCCCGACCTGTTCTCCGACGTCATTGACGTGCGCGTCGTCAACGTCGAGGTCGTCGTCACGGACAAGAAGGGCAATCGAATTCGAGGCCTGGATCCATCTGACTTCGAACTCCTGGTCGATGGCGAACCAGTGCCGGTCAGTTACTTCACCGAGGTTGACGAAGGCTACGCGCGAGGCTCGTTCGAAGACGGAGTCGGGGGAGTGCCGTCCCTGGTCATGGACGAACCGGTGGGCACGAGCTACCTCATCTTCATCGACGACCTGCACGCGGTCCGGCAGCACCGCAACCGGGTGCTGCGCCGACTGGAGCAGGATCTCGTTCTGCTGAACTCGGCGGATCGGGTCGCAGTCGTCGCCTTCGATGGCAAAGACGTTTCGCGGCTGACCGACTGGACCACCTCCCGCCAGGAGATCGAGCAGGCACTCGTTCGGGCGCGCCAGCGCAAAGCACGTTCGCACGCCAGGCTGCGCGACCGGGGAACCCGAGCGAATCAGGTGCGGAAAGCCGTGATGGCGGCCACCGGCACGGTTCGCAGTCTCGCCGGCGCTCCCGGCCGGAAGGTCGCGCTTCTCCTGGCGGACGGCTGGAGCACGTCGGACGGCGTTCGGAGCATCCGAGAATCCGGACCGCCCGGGTCAGACATGGAGAGCCTGTACAGCCCCCTTGTCCATGCCGCCAACCAGGTCGGCTTCAGCCTCTATCCGATCGATCTCCCCGGATTCAGCGACCGGGCCACATGTTCGTCCTCCGGCAGACGCCGGCCCAGCCACCACACCAACTACTCCAGCACCAGCGACACCCGCGGCTGGACCCTGGGCGTGTCCTACCGGTCGGACAGAATCCCGTTCCCGTCGCTTCACCAGCGGTGCCGGAGACGAGGCTGGCACGATGTACTCCGGTTCCTGGCCAGTCAGACTGGCGGACAGCCGATGATCCGTTCGCAACGTGATCGAGCCCTCGCCGAGACCTCGGCGGACGCCAGCTCCTACTACTGGCTCGGCTTTGAAGCTCCGCGCGCTGAAGACGACGAGCTTCACTTCATCAGGGTGCGGCTGCCCGGGCGCCGCGGCCTCCGCGTTCGCACGCGGAAGCACTACCTGGACGTGTCAAGGGGCACCGAAGTCACAATGCTCGTCGAAGGTGCGCTGCTGTTCAACGACTCGCCGGGCGACGACGTCCTGGACGCGCGCCTCGGCACGCCTCGCAAGGCCGGGTTCAGGAAGATCTCGGTGCCGATGGAGGTGTCAATTCCCCTCGACGGCGTGCAACTCCTGCCGATAGGCGGCCAGTGGATGAACGAACTCGAGTTCCGGATCAGCCTGATCGACGAACACGGCGACCATTCCGAGACGCCGGTCACCAGGATTCCGATTGCCGGCTCAAGGAAGCCGTTGTCCGGAGACACGTTCGTCTACAAGACGGACCTCGTGATGCGCAAGCGCGAGCACCGGTACGTCGCCGCCATCTACGATCCCCTGTCGGGCGCAATCCTGTCGACGAGCGGCGACATTGGCCCAGAAACGCCGAAGGATGACGCCAAATGAGGCTCCTTCGCGCGACGACCGCCGCGCTGCTACTCGCCGCTGCACCAACCACGGGTCAGGAGAGTCCCCTGCCGGACCTCTTCTCGGACGTCATCGACGTTCGCGTCGTGAACGTCGAGATCGTCGTCACGGACAAGAAGGGCAATCGAATTCGAGGCCTGGATCCATCGGACTTCGAACTCCTGGTCGACGGCGAACCCACTCCGATCCACTACTTCACGGAAGTCGACGAGGGGATCGCCCGAGAAACGTCGACGACCAGCCGGACGGAGGACGCGAACCGGGCCGCACCCTCGTTGCTCCCCGGCGAGCCCGTGCGCACCAACTACCTCGTCTTCATCGACGAGTCCCTCGCCAGGGCGCAAGACCGCGACCGGGTGCTCCAGCGGCTGGAGACGGACCTGAGAGAGCTCCAGCCGGTCGATCGCGTGGCCGTCGTCGCGTTCGACGGGACGAACGTCCTGCGACTCCTCAACTGGACACACTCTGAGGACGAGATCCGGGATGCCCTGGGTCAGGCGCGGGAACGCGAGACGGGCGGCGGCTGGAGGTGGGTCGATCCAGGCACCTGGCCCTCTTACTTCAACTCGGAGCCGGACGTTTTCGCGCCGGCCAGGGCGCGCCACCGACGGTTGCGACGCGAGCGCCTGATCCAGCGATCCGTCATGGCTGCCGTCGCAACAGTGAGGAGCTTCGCGAACGCCCCGGGGCGAAAGGTGATGTTGGTCCTGGCCGACCGCTGGACCGTGCCGTCATGGTTCAGCAGGGACCCACCGGGCGACGGCGCCTGGCTGGAAGACCTCTACGACCCCCTGGTGCATGCCGCGAATCTGGTCGGCTACACCCTCTACCCCGTGGACCTTCCAGGTCTTCGCCCGGAGAAGGTGCGCACCGCGGCAAGCGGTCGCTATGGCGGCGGCCCGTTCGTGAGCGATCTGGCCTACGCCGGCCGCTCCTCCAATGGGCGTTGGGTGAATCTCGAACACTCCCAGCACGCCGCCTTCGAGTTCCTCGCCCGTGAAACGGGCGGCATAGCCATGATCAACGCGGCGCGCAGTACCGCCCTGGCGGATGCGGCAGCCGACACGCGCTCCTACTACTGGCTCGGATTCGAGCCGTCGCGCGAACAGAACGACGAACTCCACGACATCGACGTGCGGTTGGTCGGACGCCGCGATTTCCGGGTCCGGTCACGCCGTAACTACATGGACCTGTCGAGAAGCACCGAGCTCACGATGCTGGTCGAAGGCAACCTGCTGTTCGGCGGCACCCCCGGCGCCGAAGCCCTGGATGTGCGCTTCGGCGCCTCGCGGAAAGCCAGGTTCAGGAAGATCTTCGTGCCGATGGAGGTCACGATTCCACTCGACGATCTGACCTTTCTGCCGGTAGGCGAGCAGTGGATGAACGAGCTGGAGTTCCGGGTCACCCTGATCGACGAACACGGTGCACGGTCCGAAACCCCGGTCAGCAAGATCCCGATCCTCGGTTCGGAGACGCCGCCGCCCGGAGAGGCCTTCGTCTACGAGACGGACCTGCTGATGCGCAATCGCACACACCGCTACGTAGCTGCCGTCTACGATCCCCTGTCGGGCGCGATCCTGTCTGCGAGTGGCGACGTGGGACCAGACACGGGAAGGTAACCTCTCGACGATGACCCTCTCACGATTCCGCTCGGCCATCGCGGGCACGCTTCTCCTGGCCGCACTCCCTGTCGTAGGACAGGAAGCGCCCCTGCCCGATCTGTTCTCCGACGTGATCGACGTCCGGGTCGTGAACGTCGAGGTCGTCGTCACCGACAAGAAGGGGAACCGGATCCGGGGACTCCAGGCGAGCGACTTTGAACTCCACGTCGACGGCGCACCCGTGCGGATCGACTACTTCACGGAAGTCGACGACGGTCTCGCCAGAACCTCGCCCGGCGACGGCGTCGACAACGTACCCTCGCTGGCGCCGGACGAGCCGGTAGGCACGAACTACCTCATCTTCATCGACGAACTGTCCGCGATCCGGCGCGACCGCGACCGGGTACTGGACGGGCTGCACGCCGACCTCGCCCAGCTCGGGCCGGCGGACCGCGTGGCCATGGTCGTGTTCGACGGCTACAACGTCACCCGCTTGACCGACTGGACCGATTCCCGTGACGAGATCGAAGCGGCACTGAGACAGGCGCGAGACCGTGAAGCTCTTGGTCTGAGGCAGATAGTCGCCCTGGGCAGCCGCTCCGCCCAGATCCAGCGAGCTGTCATGGCCGCCACGGCTGCCGTGCGCAGCTTCGCCGCTGTTCCGGGCCGCAAGGTGATGCTCCTCCTCGCCGAGGGATGGCGCGCGCCCTCGGCTCTACCCGAAAACGTGCTCCGCCGCGGCGGCTTCCCCCACATCAGGGTGGACGATCTGTACGGGCCCCTGGTCCACTCCGCCAACCTGGTCGGCTACACCTTGTATCCCGTCGACCTTCCCGGTTTCCGACCCAGGTTTCCATGGCCCGAGAGCGACGCGTCGATCGGAGCAGCGGGTTTCGGAGGTCACGGCTTCTACCGCGACTACGGCCTCTTCGGGAGCTACGACCTCTACAACGGGTACATGAACGCACGCGGTTTGCAACGAAGCTTGTTCTCTTCGAACGCACCGGAGTGGGCGGATCACTCGGTTCTCGAGTTTCTGGCCCGCGAGACCGGCGGACTGCCGATGATCAACTCCCGGCGCGACGTCGCGTTCTCCACGACGGCTGACGACACGCGGTCGTTCTACTGGCTGGGCTTCACGCCACCCCGCGACGAGGACGACGCGCTCCACAGGATCGACGTGCGGCTGGCGGGACGAAACGACCTGCGCGTGCGGTCGCGAAAGCACTATCTGGACATGTCGAAGGGCGCCGAAGTCACGATGCTGGTCGAGGGCGCACTGCTGTTCGGCGGATCCCCGGGGACCGAATCCCTGGAGATACGCCTGGGATCGCCGCAGAAAGCGCGGTTCAGGAAGATCCTGGTGCCGATGGAGGTGGTGATTCCCCTCGACGACATCACGCTCCTTCCGATGGGCGGCTTGTGGATGAACGAACTCGAGCTGCGCGTCACCGTGATCAACGAGTCCGGCGACCGCTCCGAGACGCCGGTCGAGACGATCCGCATCGCAGGCCCGGCAGAACCAGAGCCCGGCCAGCACTTCGTCTATGACACGGGGCTGCTGCTCCGCAAGCGCGAACATCGCTTCGTGGCGGCCATCTACGACCCGGTGAGCGGCGCGATCCTCTCGTCCAGCGGGGCCGTGGGGCCGCAGTAGAGGACCACCCGACGCCTAAGGGATCCTGCACACTGGCCATCGCTGCTCTGAGCCTCGCCGTCGCGCCCGGCTCAGCCCAGGAGACGCCCCTGCCGGAGCTCTTCTCCGACGTAATCGACGTGCGTGTCGTGAACGTCGAAGTCGTCGTCACCGACAGGAAGGGAAACCGGATTCGGGGCCTGAAGGCGAGCGACTTCGAACTTCGCGTGGACCGCAGACCGGTACCGATCGACTACTTCACGGAGATCGATGACGGGCGCGCGGTAGCCACGTCCGACGAGCGCGTAGAACGCGTGCCCTCGCTGACGCCGGACGAGCCGGTGGGCACCAACTACCTCATCTTCATCGACGATCTGTTCGCCATCAAGCAGCGCAGAAACCGGGTGCTGACGCGTCTTGAACGGGATCTGGTCCAGCTCGAGCCGGCCGATCGCGTGGCGGTTGTGGCCAACGACGGCCGCGAACTCACCTTGATCACGGACTGGACCGGCGCCCGCGAAGACATTGAGACCGCGTTACAGGAGGCAAGGAAACGCAAGCCGCACGGTCTGCTGTACAGGTACGGCATGGGCGCAGACCGGGGCGACAAGACCCGGCGATCGGTGATGGCTGCCGCCGGCGCCATGCGCAGTTTCGCCAACGCACCGGGCCGCAAGGTCATGCTGCTGCTGATCGAAGGGTGGGCCACCGTGTCCGACTCCTGGAACTTCGGATCGGCGTACGCGGCGGCGTCTGCCGGCGCAACGCTGGACCGACTCTATGGGCCTCTGGTCAACGCCGCGAACCTGGTCGGCTACAGCCTCTACCCGATCGACCTGCCCGGCCTCCGCGGCCGGGATGTTCCGATCAGCGGCTTCGGCACGGCAGGCGCGGCGCCACCCTTCGCGGGTCCCATCGGAGGGTACGCAATGTGGAGGGAGGTACCCGAGCGCAGATTCCATGACGTCCTCCGGTTCCTGGCCGAAGAGACCGGCGGACTACCGATGATCAACTCCTTCAGCAACAAGGCGCTCGGGGAGACCGTGAAGGACACCCGCTCCTACTACTGGCTCGGCTTCGAGCCTCCCCGCAGCGAAGACGACAGACTTCACGACATCAGAGTCCGCTTGCCCGGGCATCACGGCGTCCGGGTCCGGGCCCGGGAGAACTATCTGGACATGTCGAAGGGCACCGAGGTCGCGATGCTGGTCGAAGGCGCGCTGCTGCTCGGCGGCGCCCCCGGCGCCGAGTCCCTGGAGGTGCACTTCGGCACGCCCCGTAAGGCGGGCTTCCGCAAGATCTTCGTGCCGATGAAGGTGACGATCGCTCTCGACGACGTGGAGCTGCTGCCAATGAATGGCCAGTGGATGAACGAGCTGGAGTTCCGGATCAGACTGATGGACAGGTTCGGCGATCAGGCCGTGCCCCCGGCCGCGAAGCTCCCGGTGCTCATCCCGAACGAGCCCATCCCGGGCGACCTGTTCGTCTTCGAGACGGATCTGCGGCTTCGCAAGCGCAAGCACCGCTACGTCGCGGCGATCTACGATCCTCTCACCGACGCACTCCTGTCGACGAGCGGAAACGCCGGACCGAAGTAGAGAGAGGCAGACCACATGACGAGAGAACGCCGTTTCCACCGATTCCGCCCGGCTGCCGCGGCCCTGTGGCTCCTCGCGGCGCTCCCTGCCGCAAGCCAGGAGACGCCTCTGCCGGACCTGTTCTCCGAGGTGATCGACGTCCGGGTCGTCAACGTGGAAGTCGTCGTCAACGACAGGGAGGGGAACCGGGTCCGAGGTCTGACTGCGAACGACTTCGAGCTCCTGGTGGACGGCGAGCCGGCGCCAATCGCCTACTTCACGGAGATCGACGAGGGCATCGTCCGGGCGGCGCCCGCGAGGGGCGTGGGGGTCGCGGACGCCATGCCCGCGCTGCACGCCGGCGAAGAAGTCGGCACGAACTTCCTGGTGCTGCGCGCACGCGCAGCGGCCCACCGACAAGCCGTTTAGAAGTTCATCGTCGCCGACAAAGCGAACTTCCGCGGGTCCTGCCAGCCGATGTACCGCGAGGTGTCGACCTCGCCCTGACTCGTGACTCGCTGAAGCTCCTGGTTGTTCGTCACGTTCGAGCCGTCAAGGCGGAGGCTGCCCCTGAGATCCCCCCGTATGCGGAACTCCCAGTTCAACTGAAGGTCCACGTTCCAATTCGAGTTCAACGGATCGCGGGTGCCGCGCGGTTCAAGATACAGGGCCGTGCCCGAACTGATGGCAGCCTGCACAGGATCGCAACCCTCAAAGGTGTTGCCGCAGCCTCCCAGTCCCGCGCCCGCCTGCCGCTGCCACGGCTTCCCGGAGCGCCACGAGAACGAACCGCCCAACGTGAACGTCTGGCCGCTGTTTCCCAGATTCCAGGTCTTCCAGCCATAGCTGTTCCATGTCACCTTGTTGTTCTCGCCGACCGTGCCGTAGCGGTTGATCGTCGATACCGGTACGCCAAGGAACCCTGACAGCGCCGCCTCGCAATCGACCGGGTACGGCCTCACGATGGGATTGCCGTCGGCGCCGATCACCGGCTGTCCACCAGAGGTCACAAGTTGCCCCCCCGTGCACGAGTCGATGTGCCCCTGGGTCAATCCGACATCCAGGTTCCGCCCGTAGTCCGAGTTCGTGTTGTCAAACAGGCCGCCCCAGAAGTGGCCCTTGGCGTCCGCCAGCGTCAGGTTGTTGTAGAGCGCCCAGTTGTTGCGGAAGTTCCGGTTGAGCTGCAACTGCAGGGACCTGTATGTGCGTTTGCCTTCGTCGAAGTTCGCAAGCACGTCCGGATCCACCAGGCCGATCGCACCCAGGACGTCTTCGTAGTCCTTGTAGTTCTCGGTCAGTGTGAAGAAGTCGCCGTTGGGCAAGCGCTGCTGGGTCGTGCCGATGGAGTTCTGGAACGTCCAGTAGATCGCGCTCGCCTGGAAGTACCAACTCGGGTTCAGGGACCAACGCAGGCTCAGGTCGACTTCGTCCTTGAAGTAAGGCTCGATCTCGACATTCGGTATAGCACCCGCATCGATCTGCTGCCACATGACGCCGGGACGCTGCCTGCCGACCAGTCCCGTATATCCCACCCCCCGACATACATGCGCGAGGAACAACGCTGCCAACTGATCACAGTAGATGAACCGGTCGAACGCATTCGTGCCGTTCCACCCTTCAAGCAGGTGGTTGTTGACGAGGTCCTGCGGCATGTGCTGATAGGAACGCCCGAGATTCAGGCTGAGCAGCATTTTTCCGTCGCCTCGAAAGTCGTAGGCTGTGAAGATGCGGGGTGAAATATCGGTTGCGTCGATCACCGTGCGGCGGACATCGTTCTTGTGTACCTGATCCTCGTAGCGAAGGCCCAGGTTGAAGGTCCAGTGATCTCCTGCCGAGAACCTGTCGCGTGCGAAGAACGCCACGTTCGAGGATCTGGTGCCGTCGAGAACGGGTTCGCCCACCAGATCCGCGGGCGCGTAGTCCTGCAAGACACAGAGACGGTACCCCAACGCGATGATGCTGCAGACGTCGAAGCCGGACGGGCTCGAGACGTTGAACTGGTTTCCGCTGTAGGTGTTGTTCCGTTGCAGGTTCTGCACCCAGCCGACACTCTGCCAGTCCGCGCCGAACAGCGCCTCGTGGCTCTCGCTGGCGAACCAGGTCATGCGCGCGTTCGCCTGGTCCCGCGGGTAGTCGTTGCGACCGAAACCGTTGTCGAGTATCCAGCCGTTCCACCAGTGATCTTGCCCGTCGTAACCGATATAGCCGTCGAAGTTGTTGCCGGGGCTGTGGGGCCCCTGATCGTTCGCCGGATAACGTGGATCCTGCTGCTTCTCGAGTAGAGCGGATTCCAGGTCGTATCCGGTGCCGGCGTTCAGGGGCTTGTGCTCGCTGGAATCGTGGAACGCCAGCTTGAACTCCATGAACACGTCCTGGCTGGCGCTCCAGTTCCAGTTGGTGGTCAGCAATTCGCCGCCGAAGATGTGCGGCGTGGCCGTGTACCTGTCGGCCGGCAGATCGCCAAGAATGAACGTGATGTCGAGCGGCGAAGTGGTGTAGTAGGCAGAGAACGCGTGGGAGGGGCTGGGCTGGAAGTTCAGCTTGGCGATCCGGCTGCCGACGTAGGCGCTGTTGTCCACGATGTCGCCGCCGTAGGTCTCCTGGGTGCTGAAGGTGTTCGTGTCCGCAGCCGCAACAAAGAACCAGGCCTTGTTCCGCGCCAGCGGACCGCCGAGCGAACCCTGCAGGGTGAGGTCCGAGTAGGCCTTCTGCTCTTCGGTGCGGACGAAGAAACCCGGCTCGCAGTATGGGCTGCGGGCCAGGAAGTGCGGCTCCACGACCGCTCTGTATTTGCATGTGACACGCTCCGCAAGTTCCGGGTGGGACTTGAACTCCGATACCCAGTCGCCCTGCTGGCGATGGACGTAGTACTCGCCGTGGAAGCGATTCGTGCCCGACTTGGTGGTGACGTTGGTCACGCCGCCGGTGGCCCGGCCGTACTCGGCGCTGCCCGACGTCGACTGCAGCGAGGTTGAGGAGATGGCGATCTGGGGCAGATACAGACGGGAGCCGCCTCGCCGCGTGTACGTCGTGTCCACGCCGTCGACGAAGACCGCGGCCTCCATCCACCGAGAACCGTTGGTGCCGGGGTATTCGTCGGCCAGGTCGCCGTCAGACGTGACACCCGGCAGCAGCGCGAGAGCGCTGTAGTAGTTCGAGTTGACCGAAGTCACGTTGCCCGCCACGTCGGATGTGATCGTGCCGGCCGAGGTCGACTCGAAGCGGTTGATCACCGGTGCTTCGGCGACCACGGTGATCTCTCCCGCCGCTTCGAGCACCATGGTCAGACCGACTTCCGAGCGGGTCCCCGGGGTCACCCGCACCGCGCTCTCGGCCGTCCCGTAGCTGTCGAGAGCGCCCCTTACCGTGTACGGTCCAGGCGTCACCAGGGCGAACCGGTACGCGCCATCGGTGTCGGTGATCGCGACCTTGTCCCCCCGCTCGCCGGCGAGGGTCACCGTGACTCCTGGCATGGGGTCACCGTTCGAGTCGACAGCCCGTCCGACGACGATCCCGGTTTCGGGGCTGTCCGCCGCGACGGGTGCGGCAAGGACGAGGAGCGAGAGCGTTCCGAGCAAGACCAGGGTGCGTCGCATGAGCCGATCCTCCGTGGTTGCTGAAACGCTCAACTATAGCAACGGTAGGCCGGAATCGGCTCAAGTCCGGCCGAGGATCCAATCACACGGACGGCGCTCTACGCGCCCGCGGAGCCGACGGGCGCCTTCCGCCGCGGCGCCAGGGCGCCGGCGATCGTGCGGCCGACCCAGGCGCGGCCGTCCTCGATCATGGTGTAGAAGACCGGCACCGCGAGCAGGGTGAGCAGGGTCGCCGCCGCCATGCCGCCGATCAGGGTCAGGCCGAAGCTCTTGTAGCTCAGGCCCATCTGGGTCGGCTGGCCGAACAGCAGGGGCACCATGCCGCAGATCGTGGTCAGCGCGGTCATCATGATCGGCCGGAAGCGCCGATCGGTGGCCTCGAGCAGGGCCTGGCCTCGCTCCATGCCATTCGCGCGCAGGCGATTCACCGAGTCGAGCAGCACGATGCCGTTGTTCACGACCACTCCGATCAGGATGATGAGGCCCACCAGCCCCAGAAAGTCCAGGTCGCGGCCCGAGAGCACGTGGATCCAGGTCACTCCCATGCTGGCGAGCGGGATCGTGACCAGGATCGCCAGCGGCAGCAGGAAACTCTCGAACAGGAAACCCATCAGCAGGTACACGAACGCGATCGACATCAGCGCCGCGATCATCAGGTTTCGCGTCTCCTCCGCGGCAACGTTGCGGACCCGCCGGGCCCATGCCACACCCTCGGGCAGTTCCGTCTGCGCGGCGACGGCCCGTACCGCCCGGCGCGCCTCGCTCTCCCGTCCCTCTTCGAGCTCCAGCGTGATCCGGCGCGCGGTCTGCTTGTCGCGGCGCGATATCCGGGTCGCCGCCGGCTGCTGACGGACATCGACCAGGGTGCCGATGGCGAGCGTCTCGCCGGTCTCGGCGGGCACCGAGAAGTCGCGCAGCTCGGCGAGACTCTGGCGGTCCTGTTCCTCGAAGCGGATTCGCACCGGGATGTCCTGGCCGCCGTAGTAGATCCGCGGCAGCGCCTGCCCGCGCAGGGCGTAGCCGACCATCGCCGCCAGCGTGCGCGGGTTCACCTGCTGGCGCATGGCGCGGTCCCGGTCGAGGACCAGGGCGAGTTCGTTGGGCGCCTCGTCGGCCGCCTTCTTTACCGCGAGCACGCCCGGCACCCGGACCAGCCGGTCCTCGAGCCCGCTCGCCACCTCTTCCAGAACGTCGGCGTCCTCGCCGAAGAGGGTCAGCGTTTCGAACGCCTTGTCCGTCGTTTCCTGTTCCGAGGCGAAGCCCGTGTGGAAGCGCACACCCGGCATCTCGGGCATCAGATCGAGCACCCGCTGCGTGACCTCGCGGGGCTTCAGCCCGGTGTCGGCGTCGGTGGCGATGATCCCCTGGATCTGGCCCCAGGTACGCTCGTGGAAGAACACGAGGTACTCGAGGCCGAGCTCGCCGCGCAAGCCGTCGATCTTCTCCTCGGCGCGCGCGAAGTACTCGATCGTCTCGTCGAACGACAGGTTGCGCGGCAAGCGGACCTCGATGTTGAAGAAGGCCTGGTCGTCCTCCGACATGGGCACGACTTCCAGGCGGCCCCGGGCAGCGAACTGGGTCAGCGCCAGCGCCGCCACCAGCGCCAGAACCACGTCGAGCCGACGCCGCAGGCCATAGCCGAGCATGCCGCGGTAGGCGCGGTTGAGCAGGCCGAACGTCGCCTCGTAGGCGCGGCGCAAGACTACATTCGAGGCATCGCGAACCTGGCGCAGCGCGCCCTTCTCCGCCGCCCGCTGCGAGGGCAGGGTGACGTAGACCATCAGCGGCACCACCACCAGCGCCACGACCAGCGAGGCAAGCAGCGAGACCGTGATCGGGATCACCAAGCGCAGCAGCATGAACTGACCCTGGCCGTCGACCAGGGAGACGGGCAGGAAGACGATCACCGTCGTCAGGGTGGCGGTGGTGATCGCGAGCGCGATCTCCCCCGCGCCCTGGAGCGCCGCCTCCCGCCGGCCAACGCCGCTCTGGTGGAGGCGGTGGATGTTCTCGGCGACGACCACCGAGTTGTCGACCAGGAGCCCGACCGAGATCATCAAGCCGAGCAGCGAGATCACATTGAAGGTCTCGCCGAAGAAGTACATCGCGACGACCGCGACGACCATGGAGAGCGGGATCGAGAAGGCGATGATCAGGCTCATCCGCAGCCGGCGCAGGAAAAAGAAGAGGACGATCATCGCCAACAGGGCGCCGATGCGGCCGCTCGACAGCAGCACGCCCATCGAGTCGCGGATGATCTCGCCCGAACTCATGATCATGCCGACTTCGAGCGCCGCGAGCCTCGGGTTCCGGGCCATCTCCTTGACCAGCCGTTCGACCTCGTCGGCCACATCGAGCGCGTTCGCCTCGCCTTCCTTCTGGACCTGGATCGCATAGGCGGGCAGGCCGTTCACGCGCACCCGGAACTCGTCGTCCGGCACGTCGTAGCGCACCGACGCGATGTCTCCCAGACGCACCGTGTCGGTGATCCACATGTCGCGGACGTTCTGCGGCGCCGGATACCTCGCCACCGACCGCAGGAGCAGCTTGCGGTCGCCGGCGCGGACGTTCCCGGACGCCAGCGTGAAGTAGTCGCTTGCCAAGTCCTGCGCGATCTCGAAGATGTTGAGCCCCGCCGCCTCGACCCGCTGCCGGTCGAGTTCGATCAGAACCTCCCGCTCGAGCATGCCCTGGGCGTCGACCGAGGCCACGCCCGGGACCCGCTCCAGCTTCAGGATGACCTCGTTCTGGACCAGGTTGTAGACGTCCGCCGTCTCCTCTTCGACGATCAGGCCGACCATGGCCACCGGCATCATCGTGTCGTCGTCCTTGCGGATGAAGACCTGCTGGACGTCCTCGGGCATCCTCGCCCGGGCCCGCTCGATCCGGTCCCGGACCTCGCGGTAGGCGACGTCCATGTCCGTGCCGTGCGCGAAGCTCAGGAAGACCTGAGTAAAGCCGACGGCGCAGAACGAGTACTGGTTCTCGAGCCCGCGAACCGTGGCCAGCTCCTCCTCGAGCGGAATCGTGATCTTGTCCAGGAGCTCCTGGGGCGGCGCGTCCCGCCACGGCACGGTCACCCGCAGGAACGGCGAGCTGTAGCCGGACGGAATGAGCTCGATCGGCAGCGACAGGGCAGCGACCAGTCCCATGACCAGGACCGCGCCGACCACGACGACCACACCGATCCGCCGCTCCAGGGAAAGCCGCGGCAGAGAGACGCCCAGGGAAGTGAGGCGCCGGTTGGCCGGCTGATCTCCGTTGCCGGTGCGCCGCGAATCGCTCATCTCAAGTCCCCTCCGGCGCCGCCGCGGCCGGAGCGGGCACTCCGCCGCTTGCCGGCGCGCTGCGCCCGGCACGATCGCGCGAGAACGAGAGCGCATCACGCAGCCGTTCCACCAGTTCGTAGATCACCGGCACGACAATCAGGGTCAGCACGGTCGAGGTGGCGAGCCCCCCGATCACGGCCAGCGCCATCGGGGTGCGGATCTCGGCGCCCTGACCGAGGCCCAGGGCCATCGGCAGGAGACCCAGAATGGTCGTCGCCGTGGTCATCAGGATCGGCCTCAGCCGCACCAGGCCGGCGCCGACGATCGCCCGCTGGCGCGGGAAGCCGCGGCCGCGCAGCGTGTTGATGTAGTCGACGAGCACGATCGCGTTGTTCACCACGATCCCGGCCAGCATGATCATCCCCAGGAAGACGACGATCGACAGGTTCACGTCGAACAGGTAGAGCGTGAGCAGCGTGCCGAAGAACGCCATCGGGATCGAGAACATGATGACCAGGGGGTGCAGCAGGGACTCGAACTGGGCCGCCATGATCACGTAGACGAGGAACACGGACAGCCCGAGCGCCAACCACAGGCTCGCGCTCGACCGCTGCCACTCCTGGCTCTGGCCGCCGACCAGGAAGCTCATGTCCGCGGGCCACTCGATCTCGCTCGAAAGCTCCTCCTCGATCCGCTCGACGGCGCGGCCGAGAGACGCCTCGCCGAGGTTCGCCTGGACCACGGCCACGCGCTTGCCGTCGATCCGCCGCACCTCCGAGGGTCCCTCGCCCACCGCGACGGACGCCACCGCATGGAGCGGGATCGGGCGCTCGCCGCCGGGGTTGACGACCAGCCCGTTCAACTGGTCCGTGGTGCGGCGATCCTCTTCGGCGAGCCGCACGATGATCGGTATCCGCCGGTCCTTCAGGTTGTAGAGGGTGGCCTCGAAGCCCTCGATCTGATTGCGCACCATCTGCGCCACCACCGAGGTCTGGAGTTCGTAGCGGTTCAGTATCGCGCGGTCGTAGACGATCTGGACCTCCGGAGCGCCTCTCTTGAGCGTCGTCTCGACATCCGCTAGTTCAGACATCGCCGCCATCAGATCCCGCACGCGGTCGCCGTACTCCTGCAGGCGGCCCAGATCTTCGCCGTGGACCTCCACCTCGATCGGCGTCTTGAAGCTGAACAGGACCGGCCGCACAACACGTGAGGTGGCGTCCGGCACGTCCGCGAAACGACGCCGCAGCCGCTCCACCACCTGGTCCTCGACCGACGCCTGCACCGATTCGAGCAGGACCTTGAAACGCGCCGTGTGCTCGCCCTCGTCGGATCGCTGGGTGTTCGTCACGTCGTAGCCGTAGGTCGCCAGCAGCCGTTCGATGAAGCGCTTCTCCTCCAGGATCGCGCTTTCGACGGTGGCGAGCGTGCGCTCGGTCTCGGCCAGGGGCGTGCCGACCGGCAGCGACACCTCGATTGTGAACTCGCCCTGGCGAACCTCCGGCAGCAGCTCGCTGTCCAGACGGCCGAGCAACCACCACGAACTCCACAGCGTCACGCCGACCAGCGCCACCACCGCGACCGGGAAGCGCACGGCGCCCTGGAGAACCACCGGATAGACCCGGTTCAGCCAGTCGAGCAACCGCCTGACCACGATGAGCGGGCCGCGGCTCAGCAGCCCGAATACCTTGATCAGGAAGGGCGCGGCCAGACGGAAGACGAACAGCGCCAGCCCGCCGAGAACCAGCAGGCCCAGCTTGGCGACGAGTTCGAGCGCGGTTCCCACGACCAGCCGGAAGCTGATGAACAGAAACGCCAGTGCCAGGCACGGCCAGGCGATGACGGCGTTCCGCGACCGTGACCACTCCCGAAGCGACGCCGCATCCCGCCGGAACACCGCCAGGGCCGCGTATCGCAGCAGCCGGGAGACCACGCCGCCGCGTTCGGGCAGCTTCCAGCCGCGGCGGCTGGCGAGCATCGGGATGAACGCCAGCGCCACCGCGAGCGATGCCAGCAGCGAGATGACCACCGCCAGCCCGAGGTCGCCGAACGCCTGTCCGGCGATCCCCTCAACGAACACCATCGGCAGGAAGACCGCGATCGAGGTCAGGATCGAGGCGACCACGGCCGACCGCACCTCGCTGGCGCCGCGGATCGCTGACGCGACCAGGTCGTCGCCCTCCTCGCGGCACCTGAAGATGGACTCGAGCACGACGATCGAGGAGTCGACCAGCATGCCGATGCCGAGCGCCAGACCGCCCAGGGACATGATGTTCAGGGACACGGAGGCAGCCGAAAGCGGCGCGAACGTGATCAGGAGCGAGATCGGAATCGACACCGCGACGATCAGGGTGGTGATCAGGTTGCGCAGGAACAGGTAGAGGACGATCACGGCCAGCAGGCCGCCGAGGATCGCCGTGTTGCGGACCTCCGCGATGCTGCCCTCGATGAACTCGGAACGGTCCGAGACCACCGTCAGCACCGCCCCCTCCGAGCGGTAGAGGTCGACCGAGAGGGTTGCGCCGCCGAGACCGACCCTCTGCTGCCTGCCGCCGCCGCCCGAGCGGCCGGTGAGTCGCTGCAGGAACGTCCGAGGCTGCTCGACCGTCTCGCCGCGGGCCGCGGCGCGCTCCCGCTCCAGGTCGAGTTCGCCGACCCGGGACCGCACCCGATCGGCAAGCGCGACCATGTTCGCGTCCGCTTCCTTGTAGACGTCGAGTTGGACGCTTTCCTCGCCGTCGGACCGGGTCTGAATCTCGCGGTCCTTGTTCGAGCGCCGGACTTCGCCCAGATCGCCGACACGAACCTCCCGGCCGTTCACCGACGCGACCACGGTGTCCCGAATCTGCTCCAGGTTCAGGTACTCGTTCACCGTGCGCACCATGTACTCGGTGCGCCCCTCCTTCAGGGTGCCGCCGGCGACGTTGATGTTCTCCTGGCCCAGGCGCTCGATCACCTGCTGCACCGACAGCCGCGACCGCTGCAGGTCCTGGGCATCCAGCAGAACGTGGATCTCCTCCTCGAGACCGCCCCGCACCCGCACCGCGGCCACGCCGTCGATCGGTTCGAGCGCTCGCTTGACCTGGAGTTCCGCCACGCGGCGCAACCGCCGCAATCCCCCTTCGCCCTCGAAGCGCTCGCCCTCACCCGAGAGCGAAAGCTCCAGGACCGGGTCGAGGCCGGGGTCGAAGCGCAGGATCAGCGGCCGCTCGGCGGCATCGGGCAGCAGGACGAGGTCGAGCTTCTCCAGGGTCTCCTGGACCGCATCGGACATCGGCGTGTCCCAGGAGAACTCGAGCACCACGTCGGAGACGCCGGCACGGCTGACGCTGCTCATCCGCCGCAGGCCGCCGACCACGCCGAGCTGCTCCTCGATGCGCCGCGAGATATCGTTCTCGACCTCCTCGGGCGCCGCGCCCGGGTACTCGGTGCGCACGGTGAGCGTCGGGTAGGACAGCTCCGGCATCAGGGTCACCGGCAGACCTTGATACGACAACAGGCCGAAGACGACGGCCGCCAGGAAAACCATGGAGACCGCGACCGGGCGGTGAGTGAGGAAGGATCTCGCAGCCCGCGGACGATTCACGACGCCGCTCCTCTCGCTATGGCAGTGGCAGGAGTCAGCTCGCGGGCTGGTAGCTCGGGGCCGACGCGGCGCCCAGCTCCGCCGCCGAGCCCAGCGCCTCGGCCGGATCGAGCAGACGGATCCGGGCGCCGTCCTTGAGTCCGGCCTGACCGGCCACGATCAGGCGCTGGCCCTCGGCCAGGTCGCCGGCCAACTGAACGACGTCCTCACTCTCGATCAGGATGCTCACCATGAGACGCTCGGCGCGCGGGCTCTCGGCGCCCTCGGTGACCCGGAACACGAAGATCTGTTCCTGGTCGTAGACCAGCGCCCGCTTCGGCGCCAGCAGGGCGTCCTCCTCGACCGCGGCCACCAGGTCGACCTCGACGTACATGCCGGGCAGCAGACCCTGGTGGCCGGGAATGTCGAGTGTCACCTTGACCGTGCCGCTCCGCGGGTCGACCACCGGCGAGATGCGTTCGACGCTGGCCTGGTGCGAGCCGTCGAGAGACTGCGCCAGCACTCGCGCCGGCTGCCCTACGAACAGCCCCGTCAACTGGCGCTCCGGCACGAACACGCGCGCCACGATGGAGTCGAAGTCGACGATCTCGAACAACTTGGCGTGGGTCTCGACATGGTCGCCCACGTTCACGAGGCGCTCGGTGACGACGCCTGAAATCGGCGCCATGACGGTCGCGTAGCTCAGCTCGCGCTCGGAGTCTTCCAGCGCGAGCTCGAGCTGCTCCATGTCGTAGCGAGCCTGGTTGTAGGCCTGTTCGCTGATCAGGTCCTGCTCGAAGAGGCGCTCCTGGCGCTCGTACTCCAGGCGCGAGCGGGCGAGTTGGCTCTCGGCTCTCCTGAGAGCCGTGCGTTGCGCCTCGTCTTCGAGCAGCAGCAGGGTCTGGCCGGCGCGTACCGAGTCGCCCTCTTCGACCAGCAGATCGGTCACGTGCCGCTCGGTCTCGGAGAGCACGTCGACCTGGTTCTCGGCCTCGAGGTTGGTGGAGAAACGGAGCACGGACTCGATCCGACCGCGGAACATGGGCAGGGCGGCGACGGGGATCGCGTCGTCGGCGGCCGGGCTCGGGGTGTCGGCGGCCGGCGGCTCGCCGGCCACGCCGCTTTCGAACGCACAGCCGGCCGCGAAGGGAAGAAGCAGGAGAAGAGTGAGTACAAGCGGCGTCCAGCTCGTTCGGGACGTGGCCGCTGTGGGCTGGTTCGTGTACGGCATCAAGGTTGCTCGTCTGTTTCCCGCGTCACCAAGGAATACGCCGCAGCCGCCGGCTTTGTTTCGACGGTTCCCTAAGAAAGCTGACTCTCGGCCAGACGCGCCCAGTACTTGGCGCCGATGGTCAGCAACTCGTCGTTGAAGTCGTACCTCGGCGTGTGCAGCATCTCGCTGTCGCCGTTGCCGATCATCATGAAGGATCCCGGCCGCTCTTGGGCCAGAAACGCGAAGTCGTCGGAACCCATCAGCGGCTCCATCTCGGCGTCGACCTCCCAGCCCATGCTGCGCGCCGCGGCGGTCATCTCCTCGGTCTCGCGGGGCGCGTTGACCGTCGTCGGGTAGTAGCGCTGGTAGTCCACCTTGGCCGAGGCGCCGTGGGCCGCGCACACCCCGTGGACGACGCGCTCCAGACCGACCTCCAGCGTCTCCTGGACCTCGCGCAGGAAGGAGCGCACGCCGCCCGCCAGGTAAGCGGTCTCGGGGATCACGTTGAAGGCGTCACCGGCGTGGTGCATCGTCACGGACACCACGGCCCGGCGCCGGGGGTCGACGTTCCGCGACACCAGGGTCTGCAAACCGAGCACGACCTGGGACGCGGCGACGATCGGGTCGATGCCGCTGTGGGGCCAGGCGCCGTGGGTGCCCCGGCCCCGGATCTCGATCTCGAACTGATCGATCGCGGCCATGAAGGGCCCGCTGTTGGTCGCGAACGCGCCGGTCGGCACCCCCGGGAAGTTGTGCAGCCCGAAAACCTTGTCGGCCGGAAAGCGCTCGAACAGGCCCTCGCGGACCATCACCCCGGCGCCGCCGTCCTTCTCCTCCGCGGGCTGGAAGATGAGCTGCACCGTGCCGTCGAAGGTTCGGGTCTCCGCGAGGTAGCGCGCGGCCCCCAGCAGCATCGCGGTGTGGCCGTCATGCCCGCAGGCATGCATCTTCCCCGGCGCCGTCGAGCGGTGGCCGAACTGGTTCTTCTCGTCGATGGGCAGCGCGTCCATGTCGGCGCGCAACGCCACCGCCCGATCGGAGCTGCCGGCGCGGATCGTCCCGATCACGCCGGTCTTGGCGATCCCCTCATGGACATCGACACCGAAGGACCGGAGACGCTCCGCGACGATGCCCGCCGTCCGTTCCTCCTCGAACGCAAGCTCCGGGTGGCGGTGGAAGTCGCGACGCCACTCCGTCAGTTCGTCGCGCCAGCCGTCGATGCGGCCATAGTTCTCCGAAGCCATGGCAGCGCGAGTGTAACGCCGCCGGGCGGTGTAGTTTCGCCAGCGGAGATGAAGTTCGAAGCCACACCGCTCGCCGAGGCCCTGGGGGCCGTTCTCGGCCACAACGTCTATGACGGCGGGGGCCGTCGGGTGCTGCGCAAGGGCAGGGCCCTGGGCGAGGAGGAACTGGCTCTCCTGACCGGGCTCGGCCGCACGGAGGTGTACGCCGCCCGCCTGGAACCCGGCGACGTCGACGAGAATGAAGCCGCCCGCAGGGTCAGCGAGGCGGTCGCCGGCCCGGGACTCGTCCTGCGCGGCCCCACCACCGGCCGGGTGAACCTGCACGCCGAGGCCCTCGGCCTCGTGCGGGTCGACGCCGAGGCGCTCGACGGCATCAACGACTGCGACGGCGTCACCCTCGCCACCCTTCCGAATCACACCGTGGCGAGAGCCGGCAAGATGGTCGGGACGACGAAGATCCTCCCCTACGCGCTGCCCGAAGAGACGGTGGCCGCGGCGGAGAGTGTCGCAGCGGACCCCCTGCTCCGGCTCGACCCCCTGCGACCGAGCACGGCCGGGCTGATCGTCTCCGGCACGGTCGCCGCCGGCCGCCCCGCGGGGCGTGAGCGGCTGGTCGCAGGCTTCGAGAAGGCGTTCGGGAAGCGGCTCGGTGCTCTCGGCGCCGAGCTCGTTCAGGTGCGCTTCGTGCCGATTGACCGGGAACAGGAGACCGACGAGCTTGCCGCGGCGGCCGCCGATCTCGCCCCGGGCGTGGATCTCCTGATCCTCGCCGGCGAGACCGCCATCCAGGACCGCCACGACCTCGCCCCGAGCGCGATCGAAGCCGCCGGCGGCACGGTGATCTGTTACGGCGCCCCGGTCGATCCCGGCAACCTGCTCCTGCTCGCCGAATTGGGCGGCACGCCCGTTCTCGGCGCCCCCGGCTGCGCGCGGAGTCCGAAGCGCAACATCGTCGACCTGGTGCTGCCCCGCCTGCTCGTCGGCGACCGGTTGACCCGCCGCGACATCACGTCACTCGGCCACGGCGGCCTGCTCGAGGACGTCCCGGAACGTCCGCTTCCGAGGCGGCGGATCGAGGGCTCCAAGCCGCCACCCTGACGGCTGAAGGCGCGCTCGGCTTTCCGGTACAATGCCCGGATTCCAGTCGAAAGAGGAGGACGTGAATGAGACTCCGAGTCCCCGCAGCCCTGACCGCCCTTGTGGTGCTGCTGATCGCGGCGCCGACGCTAGCCGCCGAAGGCGAGATCAAGCGTGCCGCCAACGGCAAGCCCGACCTGACCGGCACCTTCGACGCCGGCACCCTGACACCGCTCCAGCGGCCCGAAGAGTACGGCGAGAACCTGTTCCTTTCTCCGGAAGACGCCGCGAAGATCGAGGCGGAGGCGGCCCAGTACGCCGCCGACCGGCACCAGGTTTCCGATCCGAACCGCAAGCCGCCGCCAGTCGGCGGCGACGGGACGACGGGAGGCGCCGGCAATGTGGGCGGCTACAACCGATTCTGGGTCGAGACCGGGACCGAGGCATTCGCGGTCGACGGCAAGTTCCGTACCTCGATCATCTTCGATCCTCCGAACGGCCGCATGCCGGAGATGACCGAGGCCGGCAAGGCGAGGGCCGCCGAGCGCGCCCGGCTGCGGCGACCGAACGACGGCTCCGCCTGGTGGCTCGACATCGAGGGTCACGGCCCGTACGACGGCCCGGAGACGCTCCCGGTCACCGAGCGCTGCATCGTCGGCTTCACCGGCGCCACCCCGACCTTCCCGAGCCTCTACAACAACTTCAAGCGCGTTGTGCAAACCGCGGACCACATCATGATCCTGATCGAGATGGTCCACGACGCCCGGATCGTGCGCCTGAACGCGGAGCACCCGAGCCCCGAAGAGCGGAAGTGGCTCGGCCACTCGGTCGGCTGGTGGGAGGGCGACACCCTGGTCATCGACTCGCGGAACTTCCACCCCAAGGCGGTTCTGCGCGGGGCCGGCCAGGAGTCCCACGTCACGGAGCGCCTCACGCTGCAGCCCAACGGCGACATCCTCTACCAGTTCACGATTGAGGATCCCGCCACGTGGGACGTCCCCTGGTCCGGCGAGTACATCTGGAAGCGCAGCCCGGTGAAGGTCTACGAGTACGCCTGCCACGAAGGCAACTACTCGATGGGCGGCACCCTGCGCGGCGCCCGGGTTCTCGAGGCCGACGTGCTCGCCGGCAAGACCGCCAGCACCGGCGCCGGCAGCGGCGACTGATCGAACCCTTGGAGGAAACAGAATGAGAGTCCAAGTCCCCGCGGCCCTGGCCGCCATCATCCTGCTGCTGCTCGCGGCGCCAGCCCTGTGCGCCGAGGGCGAGATCAAGCGCGCCGCCAACGGCAAGCCCGACCTGAGCGGCACCTATGACGCCGCCACGTTGACGCCGCTACAGCGCCCCGAGGAGTACGGCGAGAACCTGCTCCTGACCAGGGAAGAGGCCGAGAAGATCGCGGCCGACGCGGCCAAGGCACGCGCCGAGCGCCACCAGGTCTCCGACCCGAACCGCGAGGCGCCGCCGGAGGGTGGCGACGGCTCACCCGGCGCTGCCGGCAATGTCGGCGGCTACAACAGCTTCTGGCTCGACCGCGGCAACGACACCTTCGCGGTGGACGGCAAGTTCCGCACCTCGATCATCATCGACCCGCCGAACGGCCGCATGCCGGAAACGACAGAGGCCGCGAAAGCGAGATTCGCGGAACGCGCCAAGCTGCGGCGCCCGAACGAGGGCGTCGCGTGGTGGCTCGAACTCGACGGTCCGGGCCCCTACGACGGCCCCGAGTCGCGGCCGATCAGCGAACGCTGCATCCTCGGCTTCACCGGCGCCACGCCGACCTTCCCGAGCGGCTACAACAACTACAAGCGGGTGGTGCAGACCGAAGACCACATCATGATCCTGATCGAAATGGTCCACGACGCCCGCATCGTGCGCCTGAACGACGAGCACCCGAGCCCCGAGGAGCGCAGGTGGCTCGGCGACTCGATCGGCTGGTGGGAAGGCGACACCCTGGTCATCGACTCCGTGCACTTCCGACCCGACGGATTCCTGCGCGGGGCGACCCAGGACCTCCACGTCACGGAACGTCTGACGCTCCAGCCGGACGGCAACATCCTCTACCACTTCACGATGGACGACCCGGCCACCTGGGAAGCTCCCTGGTCCGGCGAGTACATCTGGCGGAACAGACCCGAGCGGGTCTACGAGTACGCCTGCCACGAGGGCAACTACGCGATGGGCAACACGCTGCGCGGCGCGAGGATTCTCGAAGAGGACATCCGGTCCGGCGAAACCACCAGCACCGGCGCCGGCAGCGGCGACTGACTCCGGCCCTGGGAACGCGGGCGTCTCGCCCGCATCCGGCGCAAAGCGCCGGCTTCCGCCGTTCCTTGCTCGTCGCGCCGGTTCGGGCCGATCGCGATCTCGGTCACATGGAGGTGCTCGGGCCGCTCGAGGACCGGCAAAGCCGCCGGCCTAGCCCGTTCCGTCCCCATGCCGATCCGCTTCAACTCTTCTTCGACGACTTGGGCCGAAACGCCGCGATCCGCGCTTCGTCCGTGGTCAGGTACGGTCCGCCGATCAGGTCGACGCAGTACGGGATGGCCGGAAACACGGCGTCGAGACACTCCCCGATCGCCTTCGGCTGCCCCGGCAGGTTGACGATCAGCGACGAGCTGCGGATTCCCGCCGTCTGCCGCGAGAGGATCGCGGTCGGGACGGCGAGAAGCGACACCTGCCGCATCAACTCCCCGAAGCCCGGCATCTCCTTGTCGCACACGGCCAGGGTCGCCTCCGGTGTCACGTCGCGCGCCGCCGGCCCGGTGCCGCCCGTCGTCACGACGAGACAGCAGCCCTCGTCGTCGCAGAGTTCCCGCAGGGCCGCCGCGATCTGGTCGACCTCGTCCTCGACCACTCGCGCGCACGGCTCCCAGGTTGAGGTCAGGACCTCCGCCAGGTAGTCGCGGATCGCCGGCCCGCCGCGGTCCTCGTACACCCCCCGCGAGGCCCGGTCGGAGACGGTGACGATGCCGACCCGAGCGGGCGCGCCCGGCGTTCCCTGATCCTTCACCCGGCAGAGCCTATCCCTGCTGCTCGTTGATACCCTCTCCAGCCGTGCCGGACCCAGAAAGAGACCCCCGACTGCACGAACTGCAGGCCCTGCTCCAGGAGCGGAGCATCGCCAAGGGGGACTTCGTTCTCACCTCCGGAGCGCGCTCGCATTACTACTGTGACACGAAGGCCACGGTGCTGTCTCCTCGCGGGTCACGGCTGATCGGTGAGGCACTCTGCGAGCAGCTTCGACCCTTCGGGGTCGACGCTGTCGGCGGGCCCGAAGTCGGCGGCGCCTACCTGGCGACGGCGGCATCCGTGGCCAGTGACCACAACGGGCCGCCACTCTTCGGCTTCCTGGTCCGCAACAAGGCGAAGGGCCACGGCACGACCGCGAAGATCGACGTCTCGTACCACCCGGACGGGCGCAAGCTGATCATCGAGGGTCGCCGGGTGGCAGTGGTCGACGACGTCGTTACGTCCGCCGGTTCGATCATCCGCGCGATCGAGGCAGTCGAAGCCGAAGGTTGCGAAGTCGCCGCGGTGTCGGCGGTGGTCGATCGCCAGGAGGGAGGCGGTGACCGCCTGCGCAGCCTGGGCTACGATTTCCGGCCACTCTTTCTCGCCGACAACGAAGGCGATCTGACGCTCTACTCCGGAGACGGACGATGAGACGCAAGGAGTCGCGGCGTCGCCGGCGCTTCGCCGCCGCCGCGGCCACCGTTGCGCTGGCTGCCCTGACCCTGACCGGGATCGCCACCGATCCGGCGCCCGCGCATGTGCGGATCACGACCGACATCAACTTCGCCGACGACGTGCGCCCGATCCTCCGCCGCTACTGCATGCCCTGCCACAACCCGAAGGGGTCGGCGCCGGACTACATCGACCTGACGACCTACGGCAACGACGCGAAGCCCGGCGCCCGCGCCTGGGCCGTGGCGATTGAGGAGGAACTGCTCACCGGCCGGATGCCGCCGTGGACGGCCGACGCCCGCTACGACCACTTCCGCAACTCGCGTCGCATGAGCCAGCGCGAGATCGACATCGTGGTCGCATGGGTCCAGGGCGGCGGACCCCAGGGGCCGCGCCGCAACCTGCCGCCGCCGCCGGAGTTCACGGAGGAGGAATGGGTGCTCGGCGTGCCCGATCTGGTCGTCGAGCCCGCCGCCGAGACGGTTGTCGAGCCCGGGAAGCAGACCGCCCTCCAGCGCGAGCGGCTGGCCGTCGAGCTCGAGGAGGACGCCTGGGTCACCGGCTACGAATTCCGGCCCCAACACCCGGGCGTGGTCTACCGGATGGCGGCTTGGGCACACGATCCAGAGGACGCGCCGCCGGAGCAGCTCGAGGTCGAGGTCCAGGTGCCGTACGACCCGTTCCGCGACGAGGACGAGCCCGAGCCGACGCGGATGCGGACCGCAACGACAGGACCCCAGTTCCTCGGTCAGTGGCTGCGCGGAGACGATCCGGTGCTGCTGCCGGACGGCGCCGGCAAGCGGCTGCGCCGCGGCTCGACGATCGAACTCCTGGTCGAGTACCGCCGGCGGCCGAACGACGACTCGCGCATCGAGATCCGCGACCGCTCCAGCCTGGGCCTGTACCTCGCCCAGACCGAGGACGAAGTGGAACTGTGGGTCGAAGGGCAGCACGCGGGCGGTCAGGTCACCCTGAAGGGACGGCGCGCCGCCCGGCCCCAGATCGCAAGCCTGACGATCACCGAGCGCGCCCGTCTGATCGGCCTGCATCCGCACGTCGGCGACCTGATCGCCACGATGGAGGTGAAAGTCCACTTTCCCGACGGCCGGACACAAACGGTTCTGTACGTACCCGAGTACGACCCCGAATTCCCTGCCTCCTACCTCTTCGAGGAGGCGGTCCATGCGCCGGCGGGGACCCGGGTCGAGCTGATCGGATCGTTCGACGTCGGCAAGGGGAAGAACCCCGTCGTGCAGCCCTTCGCGCTCCATGTCGACTACGAACTCGACGATCACCTCGTCCTGCCGGAGATCTTCACGCCGCGCGAGCAGCCGCAGACCCGCGGAGGCATGCTGGCCGCGGGCTTTGGCGGTACCGACCTCCCGGCCGGAGGGGAGGGCGGCGGAGCCGGAATCGCACCCAACCCTGCGGACCCGAACGCCGCCGCCCACATGGACCACAACCCGCTCCACGGCGGCCAGTTCTTCATGGCGGCGAACAACTACCACCACCTGGAGGGCGCCCTGCCCCGGCCCGGCGAGTTCCGCCTCTACGTATACGACGACTTCAAGCAGCCGGTCGATCCGCGGAACTTCGCCGGCCAGGTCGTGTTCGAGGCGTGGAACGAAGAGACCGAGAACTACGATGAGACCCGCTACCCGCTCAACGTCGCGATCGGCAGCGGCTACCTCATCTCCGAGATTCCCGACGAACTCCCCGGCGAGTTCTTCGCCCACGTCTGGCTGGCCGGCGAGCAGCAGCGCTACGACTTCTACTTCGAGGAGACCACGGTCGAGCCCGTGGGCGGGGGCTCGCGCGGCACGGCGATCCGCGCCGGCCCGCACAGCCACGAGCGGCCGCCGATGACGATCCCGGACGATCCGGTAGCGATCACCGCTCTGATGGCGAAGAAACGGGACCGCGTGCGCGCCCAGATCGAGAACGCCGAGTGGCTCACCCTCTACGTGCCCGCGTTCGACGCCCGCGATCTCGCCGAAGTTCTGCTCGACCGGCTGACCGGCCTGAGCGCCCGGCAGCGCGGCCAGGCGCGCAAGGCCATCGGCCGCGTCATGCAGAGCGCCGCCGAACTCGACCGCAGCGGCGACCTGGCCGACCGGGGGCGCGCGCAGCGGGCGTTCGAACGCTTCGACGGCGGCGTTCGCGAATTGGTGGACCTGATCGGCCCGTGACTTTCGGCGGGAGACCCACGGACTTGCATTCACGCCCCAGGGCGGTTGGCTCGCGATTTTCCGTTCTTGCCATGGCGTTGCTGGTTGGCTGCGCCCCCGGCGGCGACACCGAGCCCCCGCCGGCGTCGGGTCAGGCCCCGCAGCCGCTACCCACCTGGACGGAACTTGCCGGCGATGTCGCCCTCGACCGCCTGAACGTCATTCTGGTCACGATCGACACGCTGCGCGCGGACCGGCTCTCCAGCTATGGCTCGGAGCAGGTTTCAACCCCTCACATCGACAGGTTCGCCCGCGAAGGCGTGCGCTTTTCTAACGCCGCCACCGCCGTGCCGTTCACGTTGCCGGCCCATTGCTCGATCATGACCGGTACCTACCCGCCGTTCCACGGCGTACGGGAAAACGTGGGCTACTACCTCGACGAGACGGTGCCGACTCTCGCCGAGCGGCTTTCGGCAGCCGGATGGGACACGGCGGGTTTCGTCAGTGCCTTCGTTCTCGATTCGCGCTGGGGGATCGGCCGCGGCTTCGGTCGTTACCGCGACGACTTCCAGCTCGACCCGAACAAGCCTTCCGTGAACGTCGGCCAGGTTCAGCACGATGGGCGCGACACGATCGAGGAGGCGTTCGCCTGGCTCGACGAGCCCCGCGACCAACCGTTCTTTCTATGGGTCCACCTGTTCGAGCCCCACGATCCCTACACGCCGCCCGAGCCCTACCGGTCCCAGTATCCCAACCGCCCTTACGACGCGGAGGTGGCCTACACCGACTCGCTCGTCGGCCTGCTGCGCGAAGGCCTCGAGAGTCGAGGCGCGCTGGACGAGTCCGTGCTGGTGTTGACCTCCGACCACGGCGAAGGACTCGGCCAGCACGGCGAGGGCTTCCACGGCTACTTCATCTACGACTCGACCGTCCGCGTTCCCCTCATTCTGCGCCTGCCCTTCGGAGACTTCGAAGAACGGGTCGTGGACGAAGCGGTCAGCCACGTCGACATCCTGCCGACCGTCCTCTCGATCGTCGGCCAGGAAGTGCCGGCAGCCGTGCAGGGCGCCGATCTGCTGCCCTCGATCCTGGGCCGCGAACTGGAATCGCAGCGAGAGGTGTACACGGAGTCGTACTACTCCCTCTATCACTACAACTGGGCGCCTCTGCGCTCGATCCGCACGCAGTCCGAGAAGTTCATCGATACGACGAATCCGGAGCTCTACCTGCTGTCCGAAGACGGGGACGAAGCGGACAACGTAGTGCTCCGAGACCGCGAGCTGTCAAGGTCCCTGCGCGACCGCCTCGTCAACTACGCCCGCAGTCTGACGCCGTCCGGCGACCGATCTGCGCGGCTACCCGACCTCGATACCGAGACGCTGGCGCAGTTGCGCGCCCTGGGCTACCTGGCGGGCCGCGCCAGCGGGCGGGTCGACGAGAACGATGGAGGCGAGCGGACGGACCCGAAGGAGCGGATCGCCGTCCACCGGGCGATCATGGAGGCGCAGAGCCTGATTGGGCACGGCGACGAAGAGGGGGCCGAAGAGTACCTGCGCGCGGCTCTGGCTCTGGACGCCAGCATCGTGGATGCGAACCAGATGCTGGGCGGCATCATCGGCCGCCAGGGCGACATCGCTTCGCGCCAGGGCGAACCCGCCGAAGCGACGGAACTCGAGCAGCAAGCGCTCGAGCTCTACCAGCGGGCGCTCGCATTGAACCCGGAGCACCAAGCCTCGCTGCTCGGTCTCGCGACCAGCTACTGGCGCCTCGGCCGCCTCGAGGAGGCCCTGGTCGGTTTCCACCGCCTCCAGGAGCTGGCCCCCTACGAGTCGAACGCGGCGATCGCCATGAGCGACATCTATGCCGATCTCGACCGCCTCCCCGATGCGCTGCGGGTCGTGGAAGCGGCCGCCGCGGACGAGCTGGCCCCGGCGTGGATCCACAACCAGCACGGCGAACTCCTGGCGCTCCTGGGCCGGAGCCGGGAGTCCGCGGTTCACTTCCAGCAGGCGATCGCCAAGAACCCCGAGATCGGTCAAGCCCACTTCAACCTGGCGCTCACCCACGATGAGGCCGGCCGCTCCGCAGAAGCGATCACCGCTTACGAACAGGCAATCGAGCACGCGCCCTACCACTTCCGGGCCCAGTTCAACCTGGGACGCCTCTACGGCCAGCTCGGCCGGCCGGAGAAACACCTGGAGATGTGGCGCGCGGCCATCCGCTCGAACCCGAGCTTCGTCCTCGGCTACTACCATCTGGCCAAGCTCCACATGGAGCGCGGCGACGACCTGGACCGCGCCGAGGCGCTGGCCCTGGAGGGTCTGCGTCTCGATCCGGAGGGCGCCTTCGGCCCGTACGGTTACTTCGTTCTCGCCGACATCCTCAACCGGAAGGGACGTCTGGGCGAAGCGATGGAAGCGGTCGAGAACGGACGGCGCCTGCAACGCCGGGGCGCGCCAAGTCCAGGCTGAAACCGGTCTGAGCGGAACGGCTGCTAAGCCGGCAGCTCACCCACCAGCTCGAACCAGATCTGCACCTTGCCCTGGTGGACGAGGTACATCGCCGTGATGCTCGCGGTCTGGGGGCCGTCCTCGGTCGTGAAGGTCTCCTCCCGCTCGTGAATCACGAGGTGTCCCAGCACCCGCTCCCGGGTGATCGTCAGCTTGGGATCGGTCAGGCCCGGCATCAACTGCTTCATCGCGTCGACGATCACCGCGCCGCCCTCCGAGTGTGACCGGGCGTACGGGCCTTCGGCAGCGTGGGTGATGAACCGGGCGTCGTCGGCGAGCAGGCCCGAAAACGCGTCCCAATCCATCGTCTCGAGCGCCTTGACGAAGTCGCGGGCCGTCTGCCGATGCGCCTGTTCTTCTTCCGTCAGACCGGCGTCGTCACCCGCCGGAGCGGTTTCCTCCTCCATCGCAACGGCTTCCTCCTCCGCCGGAGCGCAGGCTGCCGCAACGATTCCGAGTGAGGCCGCGGCCAGCAAAGCGCGGCGATCCAAGGCGAGTGGCGTGTCGGGCTTGGTCGTCATGTCGGGAATCCACCTTTCCAGAGGTTGTTCACTTCGTTCCATCTCCGCCGCGCAAACTCCTAGAAGTCGATACCTACCCGTAGCGCCATCCGTCGCGGCAGGAAATACTGCGACGGGACGAGTTCGGTCGGGTAGCGGCCGTAGCTGCCCCAGTAGTAGTGGCCATCGTCGTCCAGGAGGTTGAGCGCCTGCAGGTCGACGTTCAGCCCGACACGGTCGCCGAGGGTGAACCGGCGCGAAAGACCGATGTCGATCTGTTTGCGGGCGGGCATCCGGCGATCACCGGTCATCGCCTCCAGCGGAATCGTGACGTTCCCCTGGTTCAGTCGCACACGTGCCAGGTGGCGGTACGGTCGACCGTCCTCGTAGTTCAGGATGGTGACCAGCCTGAGGTCCCAAGGCAGATCGAAGGTCGCCTGGGTCCTGAACGTCAAGGGCCTGTCGCTCTGGCCCAGACCGCCTCCGTAGAGGTGATGGTTCGGATCGGACCCTGCGTTACCAATGTAGAAGGCGGTGTTCTGGTTCTGGCTGACTGCGTTGGACTGGTATCCCTTCGACTCCGACCAGCCAAGCGAGGAGTTCAGCGACCAGCGGCCGGTGTGGCGCTTGGCGAAGGTGAGGAAGGCGCCCTTGTACTCCTGCCCGTACTCCGTCCCGGGTGGAGCGTTCGCCGCATTGCCGGGCCGGTTGCCCTTCTGGAGCGTCGGCTGCACGATCATGTTCTTCAGCATGATCGTCTCGCCCGTCAGCGGGTTCACGTAGGGCATGTCCTCGTACTCGCCGTCATCGGCAATCTGCCAGCCGATGAGATCCGTCGTCTCGTGCGTGATGAGTTGCAGGCCCACGACGTACTCCCCGATCTGCTGCTCGTAGCCCACCGCGAACTGGTCCGTCTGGGGTCGTTTGAGGTCCTTCCTCGGCAGCCCGAAGGTGCCATTGCCCAACTCAGAGAAGTAGACGAACGGACCGTGCCGGTTCGGGCTGGAGCCGAACCGCGCGACGGGCCGGTCGGGGTGAGGTTGCTGCCAGTTCGAGACGACGTTCATCTCGTGGTACCTGCCGGCGGAGGCGCGGAGCACAGCCTGCCGGTCGCCGTCGCCGATCCGGTAGGCCAACCCCAGCCGCGGGTCGACGCTCGAGTAGTCCACGACATCCGGGTATCTGGGCTGGAACTCCCCGGTCGTGACCCCGCAGTTCAGCTTGTCGCACAGGTAGGACTCCAGGATCGGGTAGGGCGGAATCTCGCCCCCGTCCGAGTCGGTCCGTATGCCGAGGTTCAGGGTCAGGCGGTCGTTGACGCGCCACGAGTCGTCCACGTAGAGCCCGAACGCCTCCGTCTCCGCGCCGTAGTAGTGCTCCTTGCGCGAGTAGACGTAATAGTTGGCCCCGTACTTGTAGTAGTACTTGCCGCCGAAGCCGGGGTAGACGGCCGCCGCCTTCTCGCCGCTGCTGCTGTACTGGAAGCCGAACTTGAACTCGTGGCTGCCGTTCAGATCCTCGGCGAAGTGGGTCACCTTGGCGTGACCGCGGTTCCACCACACGGGGTACATGTAGGGGTACGTCTTGCCGCCGCTGAGCGTCTGGGGACTCGTGTTGAAGTCGATGAAGGGCGGCTCCAGACTGCCCGTCGCCGAGACGTTCCGGTTCTTGTTGTGGATGTCGTTCCAGTTCAGCTCGAGGATCGTGTTGCTGCCCAGTATCCCCTGGTAGCCGAGGCGCGTGTACGGGACCACAACGTACTCCGTGCCCACCGCGGCCGGATTCGTGATCACGCGGCTGCTGTTGCCGCGGGAGCGCGCGTAGTCCTCGAACTGGAAGGCGCCCGTCAGCGTGTGCGAGGACGTGAGCGACCAGTCGAGCTTCAGGTTGTAGTGGTCGAAGGTGCTAACCGGGATGTTGATGCTGGGCGTCGCTCCCGGCTCGAGCAACAGCTCCTCCTTGAGCCCGACCGCGGCGAAGAAGTACAGCTTGTCTTTCTTGATCGGGCCGCCCGCCGAGAGAGCCCAACTGCTGTACGTGTCTCTGACGAAGCCGCGCTCGACACCTCGCGCATCCCCCACCAGGGGACCCGAGGAGGTCAGGTCGTCGAACTCGCCCGTGTAGGCGATGCGCCCCTGGAACGTGTTGGTCCCCGACTTGGTGACCACGTTGACCGCGGCGCCGGTCATGTTCCCGTACTCGGCCGGAGCGCCGACACCGAGCACCTGCACCTCGGCGATCGTGTCCGGGTCGGCCCAGGCGCCCCAGATATTGCCGGTATCCGGGAAGCTGATGTCCAGTCCGTCGACGTTCCAGGCCACCGACCCCTCGTCGCGTCCGTAGGCGGAAACGAACCCCGAATAGACGCCGACCGACCCGATGCGACCGATCGCGGCGACCCCGGGGGCCATCAGGGCGAGTTCCTGGAAGTTGCGCTGGGTCGTCGGCTTGGCGTCGATCAACTCGGCCTGGAAGCTACTGCTGGCCGAGGAACTCGTCACGTCGAGGACCGGCGCCTCCGAGGTCACGGTGATCGCCTCCTCGACGCCTTCGACCCTCATCGAGAAGTCCACGACAGCGACACCGGAGATCGAGACGCGGACGCCTTCCACCGTTTCGGTTTCCAGTCCCTCGAGCGTCGCGGTCAGGGTCACGAAGCCAGGCGGAAGTCCGGGGATCAGCCAATCACCGTTGACACCAGACACGGATGTGCGTTCGCCACGCACGATGTCGCCCGAGGCCTGCACGAGCACTCCGGGCAGCGGTTCGCCGTCCGCCGAGCGGACCGTGCCGCGTACGGAGCCGACGTTCTGGCCATAAGCCGCGGTCGACACCAGGAGCGACAGAACACCCAGGGCGAAAAGACTCTTCGCGGCGGATCCGTGAGGCAATCTCATCCCAGTCTCCCTTGCTGTCGCTAGTTACCTATCGGCCACCTTTATGGAGCCACTTGGTCAAGTCAAGGGCGTTTTCTTAGAAAATCTGAGCAAAGATGAAACGCCCATACGAACCTTGACTTCCCATACCTTCTCCGGCACAGTGAACCGACCGAAACACAGTCAAGAAGGCGGCTCTCCGCATCGTCGGCGAGCGCCTTCAGGAGGACGACGACATGGGTTTGACGCGACTTCTCGCATGGGGGTCCGTAACGATGACGCTCCTTGCCGCCTCAGCCGCAGCCGCCGACTCGCACGAGCCGGCAAACCCCGCCTGCAAGGCCGCTCAACATCTGGTCGGCGAATGGGAGGTCCACACTGGCGACGGCACGCTCATGGCCGAAGTTGTCTGGGAGCTGGGGCCCGAGGGCTGCTATCTCGTCGAACAGTGGATGACCCGCATGGAGGGTATACGGGACTTCTTCTGTGTGCTCGTCTACAGCGACACGCGCGACAACTGGAGCTACCTCTCCGCCTCGGGGAAGCCGGGCGGACAGCGGATGCGGTTCGAGAACGGGAACATGGTGGACAACGAGTTCCGGTTTGAGACGGCCGATCTGGACGAAGGGACCGTGGGCCGTTTCAGCTTCTTCACCCTGCCCGACGGCCGGCTGCGCGAACTCTCCGTGCTCTCCACCGACGGCGGCGAGACGTGGGAGACCGAGTACGAGCTGTTCTGGACCCGAAAGGAATAGACATGAAGAGGACGTTCTTCGCGGTGGCGCTTGCCGCCTTTATCGGGTTCGCCGGAGTTCCGGCTTCGGCGCAGATCGATCCGGCCTCGCTGCCGGAGCCGCTCTTCACCGCAACCCTGCCGGACAAACCGGACGGCGCTCACTGGGTCTGGATCGGGTCCTTCGCCAACTACGCGCACGCGGATCTCATCGATGCCGACACCGGCACGCTTCTCGGCACGATCGAACTCGGCTACCAGGGCCTCCTGCCCCAGATCCCCAGCTCGGGCGACGAGATCTACAACCATGCCGTCTACATGACCCGCGGCTACCACGGCGACCTCGTCGAGGTGGTCGAGATCTTCGATGCGAAGACGCTCGAGATCAAGGGTGAAATCCCGATCGACCCGCCGAAGGCGATGCGGGGTCTGGCGAGCATCAACCTCACGACCCTGACGGACAACGATCGTTTCCTCGTCCAGTCGTTCTTCACGCCAGCTCTCAGCTTCGGTGTCGTCGACCTCGAAGAGCGAAAGTACGTCGGCGAGATCGAGACGGGCGGCTGCGCGCACACGATGGCGGCCGGGCCCCGCCGCTTCCTGTCGCTGTGCGGCGACGGCGCCGTGCTGACCGTCGACCTGGATGACAACGGCGCCGAGAGCGCGAGAGAAAGCCACCCGGGCTTCTTCGACGCGGAAGGTGACCCCCTTCATCCCACCGGCGCGAGGTCAGGGGACGTGTGGTACTTCGCCTCGGTGCGCGGCGTGATGCACGCCGTCGACACGAGCGGCGGCGAGATCAACTTCCAGGAACCCTGGAACTTCAGTGAGCAGGACGATGCGGGGGTCTGGGTGCCCGCCGCGCCGAACCAGCACATGGCGGTGCACGAGGCCTCCGGCCGCCTGTTCATGCTGATGTCCGTGGTGCCCGATCTCGAGCGCAAGCCCGGCGGCTACGACTTCCACCGCGGCATCGGCTTCGAGACCTGGGTGTTCGACATCGAGAGCCGTGAACGGGTCGCGCGCTACAAGATGGACAAGGCCGCGGCCGCGATCGCGGTGAGCCAGGACGACGCGCCGCTCCTCTATGCCACCACCTATAGCCACGTCGACATCTACGACGCGAACACGGGCGAGGTCACGCGCACCCTGAACCCCAATGTGGAGGTCAGGGGCGTCCTCGTCATGATTCAACCTTGGGATTGAGTCCGCAGTGAGCCTCGGCATCGACCCGGTCATCCAACTCGGCGTGCGCGTCCTGCTCACGCTGCTGTTTCTCGGCGCCGCCGTGCACAAGGTACGCGACCTGCGCACGACCGCGGCGATCACATCCCGCTACCTGGAGAGCTTCGGGTTGCCCCGTTCGAGCGCGCTCGCCGCCGTCGTGACCGCGGGGCTGGTTGCTGCCGAGCTTCTCGCCGCGGGGCTTTGCGCGGTCTATCCTTCGGGAACGGTCGCCGCCGGCCTGGTTGCGGCGCTGCTCGGCGTCTACGCACTCGGCATGACCGTGAGCGTCGCGCGCGGAATCGCACCCGAAGACTGTGGCTGCTCCTGGGCCGGCACGACCGGGCAGCCCGCGGGATGGGCACTGGTGGGGCGAAACCTCGTCCTGATCGCCGTTGCCCTGCTGCTGGCGCTGCCGGCGGCCGCGCGGCCGCTCGAGTTCGCGGACTACGCCGGCGCTATCTCGCTCGGCGTCTTCGCCATCGCCATGTACGCTACGACGGACGTGCTCATCGCCAATCACGGTCTGCTCCGGGAGCAAGCGTCATGACGACCTCCGTCGGCATCCTGCTCGCGATCCAGGGTTTCGCGATTCTCTGTCTGGCAGTCGTGATCTTCGCTCTAGCGCGTCAGGTCGGGGTCCTGCATCAGAGGATCGGGCCGGTCGGCGCGCTGGCGCTCAGCAAACAGGTGCGGGTGGGCGAGAAGTCGCCCGAGTTCCAGCTCGACACTCTGGACGGCGAAGCGCTCGTCATAGGCGCTCCCGCCCCGGATGGCAGGAGTACCTTGATCACTTTCCTGACGCCCAACTGCCCCGTCTGCGCCCAGCTCCTGCCCGCGCTCCGGTCCATCGCGCGGGCGGAGTCGAACTGGCTGCGGCTGGTCTTCGCAAGCGACGGTGATCCTGGCCAACACGCCGAGTTTCGGAAGAAGAACCGCCTCGAAGACTCTGCCTACGTGCTCTCGCCCGAGCTCGGCATGACCTATGAGATCGGGAAGCTCCCCTACGGCGTGCTGCTCGACGAGAACGGTGTCGTCGCCGCGCAAGGGCTCACGAACAGCAGGGAGCACGTGGAGAGCCTGTTCGAGGCGAAGCGGCTGGGCGTCAGTTCGATTCAGGAGTTTCTGGAGCGCCGGGACGAAGGACCGGCGCTGATCGCAGGGGGATCACAACAACCATCGTGAGGTTTGCCATGAACTGGTTCGACAACATCTCGATTCGTGCGGCCACCCGTCTGGCGGACAACACCTCCCGGAGGTCGGTGCTCGGTTCACTGGGCAGCGCCATCGCGGGCGGCGTTCTGCTGCCGCTGCTGCCGGTGGACCGCGTTTTCGCGCAGGAGTCCGCAGAGGGCGCGGCGGCGGACCCGAATCAGGATCCCGCGCAGTGCGACTACTGGGCGTACTGCTCGGTCGACGGTTGGCTGTGCGGCTGCTGCGGCGGCTCGACGAACTCCTGCCCGCCGGGGTCCAAGGCGGCGCCCGTCACCTGGACCGGCACCTGCCTGAATCCGGCGGACGGCAAGAGCTACGTCGTCGCCTACCACGACTGCTGCGGCGCCTTCCCCTGCCAACGCTGCTACTGCAACACGAACGAGGGCGACACCGCGCGGTACCAGCCGCAGCGTTCGAACTCCGTCCTCTGGTGCGGAAACGGCGGCGCTCCGTTCGGCTACCACTGCACGATGTCGCGCATTCTTGCGGTCGCCGAATAGCCCTCCTGGACTCGTGGATTCCGAGGTACACCGCGAAATGCGCCGCGTCGTCGTTCTGCTCGCGCTCGGTTTCGTGTGCGCGGGTGCGGTCGCGGCCGTCGCCGAGGCCGACGAGGCGGAGACCTACCGTCTCGCTCACATCGACTACATGCTGCACTGCCAGGGCTGCCACATGGCCGACGGCGCCGGCGTGGAAGGCACGGTCCCTCCCCTACCGGGCGAGGTGGGCAAGTTCATCTCCAACCCGGAGTGGCGCGATTACCTCGTTCAGGTGCCCGGCGCCTCCCAGGCTTTCATCGACGACGAGGCTCTGGCCAGATTGATGAACTGGATCGTCAGGCGCTTCGATCCCGAGAACGCAAGGGACCTGAAGCCCTACGAGGCGGCCGAAGTGGGGCGACTGCGCCGTCAACCGGTAACCAACCCGACCGAAGTGCGCCGGCGAATCATCGCGGACATCCAGGGCTCGGCTTCTGAGGAGTAGCCGGAGAACCGGGAGACGGCTACCTGCGCACCCGGGGTTCTTCCGGCACGACTTCCTCGAAGCGCTTGATCCTGCGGGCCTCCTCGTGCCGCCCCAACTGCTCGAGGGTCTGGGCGAGTTCGAACAGGAGGACATCCTCCGGCAGGTGGCTCTCGCCACTCTCCACCAGGCTTTCCAGTCTGCCAGCCAGTTCCTCGAGCCGGTCCTGCTCTCGGTCCAGGTGGATCAGGTTCATCTCGGCGCCGGCCGCGAGGTCGTCCGGCCCCCCCTCGGTCAGGCTCTGCCAGAGCCTGCGGGCCTCATCGAACTTGCCGTTCTCCGCCTGCATCTCAGCGAGGCGGGAATGCGCCGCCCAGGCAGCCGGACTGCCGCGATAGTCCGCGATCAGCCGCTCGAGGCGGCGCTGAGTCTCCCCGAGTCGGCCCGGTATCCGGCTTGTCACCAGGGCGTCGGTCAGGGCCGTTTGCGCACGACCGTCACGGACAGCGCGACTTGCCAGCACTCCCGCGGCCGCGAGCACCGCCAGCACCAGGATCACGCCCCCGGCCCGCCAACGACGCCGGCGCGCTCTCGATCGCATCGTTCTCCTCAAGACCCAGGGAATCCACGAAGACTATAGCTCCCGGCCTACGAGCTGCCGCGTAGACTTGCATGGAACAAGTTTCCTGTGCGTCAGCGCGGCGCGGACGCCGCGACTCGACTCCTGGCATGACCGTAGGAGATCCCGCATGACCGACATCGGGAAAGCCCAGCGACTGCGGCCAGCCTGGTGGTTGCCCGCGTCCTTCATTCTCCTGCTGCTTCTGTTCTCGCTGCTGCCGCAGTTCCGCGCTAGTGCCGAGTTGACCTGGTCGATTTGGGGCGCCTGCGCCGCGCTTGCGATTCTGCAAGCCCGTCTGCTGACCAATTCCGGCCAGGACGGCCGCGAGCTGAAACTCCGTGTCTCCCTCATCCCCTCGCACTACGTGCAGGCCTTCGTTCAGACCTGCATCTACGTCTACTGGGGCCTGTACTGGGAGCAGATGAGCCAACAGGCGGCACTCATCCTCGCGCAGATCGTCTTTGCCTACGCCTTCGACATGCTCGTCAGTTGGTCGAGACGCAACACCTGGTATCTGGGCTTCGGGCAGTTTCCGATCATTCTGAGCACCAACTTCTTCCTCTGCTTCAAGGAGGAGTGGTTCTACCTGCAGTTCTCGATGATCGCCGTCGGCATCCTCGGCAAGGAGTTCTTCCGGTGGAACCGGGACGGCCGAAAGAGGCACATCTTCAATCCCTCGGGCTTCGCTCTGTCGGTCTTCTCGCTCGGCCTGATCCTTTCCGGAACGACGGACCTCACCTGGGGCGCCCAGATCGCGACCACCCTGGCCAACGCGCCCCACATGTTTGTCGCGATCTTCATCGCCGGTCTGGTCGTCCAGTTCTTCTTCTCGGTGACGATCGTGACGCTGTTCGCAGCAGCCGCCCTGGTGGCGGCGAACCTCGTCTACTCCAGCTTCACGGGCGTCCATTTCTTCGTCGACGCCAGCATTCCGATCGCGGTCTTCCTCGGTCTTCACCTCCTCGTCACCGATCCATCGACGTCTCCGCGCAGCAGGTTGGGAAGCGCGGTGTTCGGGGCGCTCTACGGACTCAGCGCCTTCGGCCTGTTCGAGTTCCTCCGCCAGGTCGACGTCCCGCTGTTCTACGACAAGCTCCTCTTCGTGCCGGTGCTCAACCTCTGCGTGCCGCTGCTCGACCGGCTGGGAAAGTCGCGCCGCGTGGAGAGCCTTCGCCTCTCGGTGCTGCTTCAGGCGACGAAGCCGCGCCGGGTGAACTACGCCTTCATGGCCGTGTGGATCGGGCTCTTCGGCTGGATGCTGGCGTCGAACTTCGTCGGCCGCACGCACGAGGGCGACGATTTCAAGTACTGGCAGACCGCCTGCGACGAAGGCAAGCGGTTCGCCTGCGAGAACCTGGTCACGAAGCTGGAACTCGCGTGCGACAACGGCGGTGGCGAGGAGTGCAACCAGTTGGGCGTGCTGTTCAACCGGGGAGAGGTGGTGCCGCTCGACCCGCTGGAGGGCGTCTCCTACTTCGATCAGGCGTGTCGCAGCGGTTTCCACAAGGGTTGCCAGAACGTCGTCATCCAGGCTTTCTTCGACGGCAACGTGGCGATGTCGTCTGCCGGGGTTTCCGACGCGATCGGGAGACTCCCCGGTGGATGCGACGAAGGCGACAGCATGAGCTGCTTCCTGCTCGGCTATGCCCACGTGCACGGGCACGGCGTGCCGAAGAACATCGGCCTGGCCCAGGAGCTTCTCTCCACGGCCTGCAACATGGGCGAAGCCGCGGCCTGCTTGGAACTGGAGAAGGGTCTGGGAACGCTCTTTCACCCCCCCGGCCGCACGCCTGACGGTCCGTAGCCAGGACCCAGCAAGAGCGAGCTATTGCGGGCCGAAGATGCCCCTCGAGTCGAGCTCGAAGAAGGTGACGAGCCACTTGCCGTCGCGCTTGTCGACCAGCATCTCGACGCCGAAATCCATCGTGCCCCTGATCCACCGCACTCCGGTGATCTTGGCCGTAGCGCCCTCCCACTCGACCCTCATGTCCTCGCTCTTCGTCTCGGTGCCGGCAGTTGACCCGAGGTATTCGCGGAAGACAGTCTTCGAGGCGCCGCTGTCGGACCTGAAGTCCTCGCCCAGATAGGTCAGCATGAGGTCCATGTCTCCGGTCTCCAGGGTCTTCAAGAGCTCACGAACAGCCACCTCTACAGCCTCGGTATCCGGCGTGCTGTCCTCGCCGGCGCTTCTCTCCGCCTGAGGTTCCGTGGGCGTCGTGGGCTGGTCCCTTGCTTCCGTGACCCGCTCGGCCGCCAGGTCGAAACCCGCGAGGTGCTCCTCGTCCTTGACGTAGACCCGGGATCCGGAAAGCGCCAGGTGCGACCAGGTCGAAGAAGTCGCCACTTCCCAGGAGGCCAACTCCTGGTAGGCAGACGGATCCGCGGCGATCACCTTGAGTTCGGCTTCATCCGTGAGCACCAGAAGGCGGTCGCCCACGGCGATCACTGACGCGTACGCCGCCCACCGTCCCGGACTCTGCCAGACCAGCTCCCCGGTGGCGGGATCGAGACAGACGAAGGTGCCGGCCCGCTTGTTCGAGCGGAAGTACAGGTGGTCGCCGACCAGCACCGGGGAGTCCATGTAGAGCTCGGCGTCCGTCGTCATCCATTCCTCGCTCACCGCCCAGGATCCGTCCGCCTCCGTCGACGGCTCGACTCGAATCCCCGCGGCGCCCCACTGGTAGCCGGAGAGAATGAACATGCCGTCATAACGGACCGTGGTGGGGGTGTTCTGCCAGAATGCGGTCTGGAAGTCGAGCGACCACAGCGGATCGCCATCAGTGGCGCCGACTCCGAAGAAGGAGACGTCGTCCATCGTCACGATCTGGCGAACTCCGCCATGGTCGAACACCACGGGCGAGGCGTACGCGGGCGGCCCGTCCACCCGCCACACTTCCTCTCCGGACGCCTTGTCGTAGGCAACCAGGGCGCCCTGATCTCCCTGCTCCTGGTTGCCCGTGGTCCCAATCGGGACGATGAGCAGGTTGCCTTCGATCAGCGGCGAAGAGGCGGTCCCCCAGATCGGGTACGGCTCCTCGTAGAGGTCTTCGAAGGTCTTCTCCCAGCGCACTGCGCCCGACATTGCGTCCAGGGACAGGAGGCGTTCCCGGATCCCGAAGCTGTAGACCGAATCGCCTTCGGCCAGCATGGTCGACTTCGGACCCGGACCGTACTGGATGGCCGCGGTTCTGGGCACGTAGGACACCGCGTAGCTGTGCCGCCACAGTTCCTCGCCGGTCGAGGCCGAGAGGGCGAGCACGACTTCCTCTTCGCCCTGCCGCGCATGCACGAAGACACGGTCACCAACGACGATCGGAGAGGACTGCCCGACGCCCACCCGGACCTTCCAGAGTTGATGGAGCGCCGTGGGGAGCACCGCGGGGAACTCGGCCCCGGCTGCTACGCCGTCGCGATTCGGCCCCCTCCACTGCGGCCAGTCGGAACCCTCTACGGCAGAAACGAAGGCCAGCGCGCCGAGAACCACGAGCGTGGGCGACCATCTTCCGATCAGCGGATGCGCTCCCTTCAACTCGAGACGTCCTGATTTCGAGGCTCCGTCCATGACCCATACCTCCCGTCAGAGTTGCTAGAAGTCGAGCGACATGCGCATTTCCATGGGTATTCCGTTCTGCAGGGGTATCGGCGCAACCGTCTCTGTCAGGCACTCCATTCCCAGCGAGTAGTAGAAGCCGACCGCGGGAGTGTCCGAGAGCACGTCGAGGTGCATACCGCGCAGGCCAGCACTCTTCGCATCGTCGAGCGCCCTTTGCATCAACTGCTTGCCGATCCCCTCGCCCCGTCGCGACTCCTGAACTGCGAGCGCGTGAACGTAGTAGACAGCCGACGGAATCGCGACATTCAGGTAACTGCACAAATAGGCGGCCCGGCCGATCTCGGCGAGTTTTTCGCGTGTGACCCGGCCCGACTCGATCAGCGGCGCCCACAGGGGCGGCAACGTCTTCTTGCGCTGCGCGAACTCAGGACCGCGAAAACCGATCTCGATAGCGATGAGTTCGTCTCCTTCCACCGCAATCGTGGTGCAGTCATACGAGAAAAGCGTGCCCGGTGTGGACCACGAGGCCTTGACGATCGCGTCGCAATACTCCCGGCCCCCGAACTGGTAGTCGTATGTAGTCGGCCCGGTCTCATGGACCAGGTGGGCGACTTCGTCGGCCCACTTCTCGGCATGAGCCTCGGTTGCCTGAATGATCTCCATCGCTGCGCTCCCTTCTCTGGTTGTCAGGTCTCAAGTGTCTCAAGTGGTTGTGGTTCCGGCAGACCCGCGCAACACGATAGTTTAGGCAGAGCCAATGCACTACCGGCTGATGACGATGGCCGATATCGGCAGCGCCCCGATCGACTGCCAGGGCGCCGAGGAGGATGTGCGCGCCCGCATCGCGGACCTCGGCGCGAGCGCGATCCTCGCCTTCGACGGCGAGCAGCACGTGGGCCAACTCCAGTTCCGCCGCTACGATCCGTCACTGCGCTCCCCGAGCGGCACCATGGATCCGTTGTACTGGGGCGACTTCGGCCAGGCGAACGCCCCGCGCCTGCCATCGCGGACGCTGAACCTGTTCTGCTACCACGTGGGCCAGTTGGAAAGCGGCGACGCTCGCGACGCGCGCTACCACGGTCGTGGCATCGGCGTCGCCCTGCTCAAGGAGTTCCTGCACTGGGCCGACGCCGCCGGCGTCGAGGCGACCGTAGCCAAGGCCGTGCCGCCCTTCAGGCCCCTGGGAGTGTTCATGGGCGGCCACCCCTCTTCGATTTACGAAGAGCATGGCTTCGAAACCGCAGCCCGCTGGTGCGACCGTGACCTCCGCAACCGGCTCCCCGACGTCCTGGCCGGGAAGCACGGCGACAAGCTCGGTCGGGCTCTGCGCCGCCTTTGCGATCAGGGGCTCACTCTCGACGCGCTGGCCGAAGTAGCGATGGTCGTGCGTCGCCGACCGTAGACGGCGCGGCGGACTCATCGCTACTCCTGGCCGCTGATGCGCCTGGAGTCGAAGTCCATGAAGGTGACGAGCCACTTTCCGTCGCGCTCGTCCACCAGCATCTCCAGTCCGAAGTCCAGCCCGTTCGTAATCCACCGCACCCCGGTGATTTTGGCCGTCGCACCCTGCCATTCGACCTTCATGTCTTCGCTCTTCGTCTCGGTACCGGCTGTTGAACCGAGGTACTGGCGGAAGACCTCCTTGTCAGCGCCGCTGTAGGACCTGAAGTCCTCGCCCAGATAGGTCCACATGAGGTCCATGTCTCCGTTCCCCATGGCCTTCAGCATCGCACGCACCGCGACCTTGACGGCTTCGGTGTCCTGCTTGCTGCCGGCGGCGCTGTCAGCACCCGTAGGGCCGGTCGCAGCGGGTTGCTCCCCTGCCTCCGTCACTCGTGCTGCCGCCAGATCGAAAGCCGCCAGGTGCTCCTCGTCCTTCACGTAGACCCGGGACCCGGAGAGCGCGACATGCGACCAGGTCGTGCTGTCTGCCACGTCCCATGAAGCCAACTCCCGGTAGCCGGACGGATCCGCAGCGATCACCTTGAGTTCCGCTTCGTCGGTGAGCACGAGCAGGCGATCGCCCACCGCAATCACGGACGCGTAGGCGGCCCACCGGCCGGGCCCCTGCCAAACGAGTTCCCCAGTAGCGGGATCGAGGCAAACGAAGGCGCCGGCCCGCTTGTTCGATCGGAAGTACAGATGGTCCCCGACCAGGACCGGCGAATCCATGTAGAGCTCGGCGTCCGTCGTCTTCCAGACCTCACTCACGGCCCAGGCCCCGTCCGCCTCGGCCGGCGGCTCGACCCTGATCGCCGCGGCGCCCCACTGGTATCCGGAGAGAATGAACATGCCGTCATACCGGATCGTGGTCGGGGTGTTCTGCTGGAATGCGGTCTCGAAGTCGAGCGACCACAGCGGATCGCCATCAGTGGCCCCGACGCCGAAGAAGGACACGTCGTCCATGGTCACGATCTGGCGGACACCCCCATGCGTAAACGCCACGGGCGAGGCGTACGCGGGCGGGCCGACCACTCGCCACACTTCCTTCCCGGTCGCCTTGTCATAGGCAACCAGGGCGCCCTCATCTCCCTGCTGCTCGTTGCCTGTGGTGCCAATCGGGACGATCAGCAGGTTGCCTTCGATCAGCGGCGACGACGCCGTTCCCCAGATCGGGTACGGCTCTTCGTAGAGGTCTTCAAAGGTGTTCTCCCAGCGCACCGCGCCCGAGTCGGCGTCCAGGGCAAGAAGACGCTCCCGGATGCCGAAGCTGTAGAGCGAATCGCCTTCAGCCAGCATGGTCGACTTCGGACCCGGGCCATACTGGATGGCCGCCGTTCTCGGCGCGTAGGACACCGCGTAGCTGTGCCTCCACAGTTCCTCGCCTGTCGAGGCCGAGAGGGCGAGCACGACTTCCTCTTCGCCCTGCCGCGCATGCACGAAGACGCGGTCGCCGACAACGATGGGAGAGGACTGCCCGACGCCCACGCGGACCTTCCAGAGTTGATGGAGCGCCGTGGGGAGCACCGCGGGAAGCTCGCCACCGGCCGCGATGCCGTCGCGATTCGGTCCCCGCCACTGCGGCCAGTCGGAGCCCTGTACGGCAGAGACGAAAGCCAGTGTGCCGAGGACGACGAGTGTTGGCGCCCATTTCCTGATCGGCGGACCTAGTGCTCTCTTCATCCCGACACGTTCTCCCAGTCCCTCTTGGGGAGTCAAGGGCCTTTTGTTAGCGAACCTGAACAAATGTTTGCGCGCCAAACGGTGGCTCTCGCTCTTCCAACACCGGACACTGCGCTCTTCTTGTTCGCGTTGTTCACGCCTGCAGAGACGGCTCCAAGCCGGAACCTGCTAAGGTACGCGCTTCCCGCGTCTGGACGACCCACAGCCGGCGCGCGAGACCGAGACTGCCAGCATCAGCAACGCGAAGGAAGACCGCAGATATGGCCACCAAGGCATCGATCGCCAAGAACGAGCGCCGCAAGAAGATCGTCGAGAGGTACCGTGAGCGCCGGGCCGAGTTGCGCTCCCTGGTCAGGGATCAGCGCCTGCCCCCCGAGCAGCGGTTCGAGGCGCAGCTCCTGCTGAACAAGCTGCCGCGCGACGCCAGCCCGGTCCGGGTACGCAACCGCTGCGCGGTCACCGGCCGTCCGCGGGGCTACTACCGCAAGTTCGGTCTCTCGCGGATCGCGTTGCGGGATCTCGCCCTGCGCGGCGAACTCCCCGGCGTCATCAAGGCGAGCTGGTAAGCGCCGCTAGCTGAGCGCGGCGGCTAGCTCGTCGAGCATGCGCTGCTCGTCCTTCGACACCGCGCCGAGCCCCAGGAAGCCGCCGGCGGCTTCGGCGACCTTCTGCGCCCGGCTCATGATGTCGCCGCGCACCGCCGCGGCGTCGGCCTCGCCGAGTTCGGCAATCAGCGCCGCGGCGTAGCCCTTCCACGCCTTGAGCAGCTCGGCGTCGGGGCGCTGCTCGAGCCAGGCGGAGAGCAGTCCGGCGGCAGCCGACCCCTCGGTCACCCCGGCTTCCTTCGCGGCGCGGAGGATGGCGCCGCGCTCGCCGGCGTCCATCGTTTGATCGGCCCACGCCACTTCGATCAGCGGCGCCATGCCCACCGCGACCAGGACCTCGCTGTGCACACCTGCATCGAGAAGGGCGCCGAGGACGTCCCGATGGTCGATCCCCGAGGCCGCGGCCAACTCGTCGATCTGCTGTTCGCGCTCCTTCTGCACGCGCAGATCCTCGATCAGCTTGCGGTCCATGTCGCGGAAGAAGGCCTCTTCCAACGATTGTCCGCGTCCACGGAGCGAACTACTGCTCATCTGGCTTGCTTCCTTGTCTGATCCCAGGGCGAAAGGGCTTGCCGCGGCGGCCGACCTGCAGCCGCGACCGGCCGGAGCCGCGGCATCGTAGCACCACGGCGCAGGCCACGGAACTTGCCGATCCGGCTACCGGGGCCACTGCCGGTGCTACTCTCAGCAACCCTCATTTCAAGCGTCCGAGGGACGCGACAGCATTACCCCTCAAGGGAGGCGCCGCCCATGTTGAACCGCCGTGCAACGGGTCTCGCACTGGTCCTGCTCACCCATCTGTTTCTCGCCCTGCTGGTCGCTCCAGCCGCCGCCCAGACGGTCACGATTTGCGCGCCGCCGTTCGTCCTGGACGCCCTGGCGGACCTGGAAGACGAGCACGAGAATCTCCGACTGGCCGGCGTCGACGAGGACCTCGACCCGAGCGACTGCGACGGCCTGATCGCCAGCTATCGCGGCATCGAGAACTTCCTGGTCGCCGACAGCCCGCTGCGCTGGATCCAGAGCAACTCGGCCGGTGTCGAGGGCTTCCTTGAGATCCCCGACCTGCGCGACAGCGACATCGTGCTGACCAACGCGAAGATCATCCAGGGCCCCGAGATCGCCGACCACGCCTTCGCCCTGCTGCTGAACTTCACCCGCAACATCAAGGCGTTCAACGCCCAGATGCCCGAGGGCTGGAACACGAACCGCGAATTGCCGATGATCGAGCTCTCCGGCAAGACGGCGCTGGTGATCGGCTTGGGCGGCATCGGCACCCAGATCGCGCAGCGGGCCGCGGCGTTCGGCATGACCGTGATCGCCGTCGATCCGAAGGATGTCCCGATCCATCGCGACGTGGCCTACGTCGGCAAGCCGGACGAACTCGACGACCTGCTGCCCAGGGCCGATGTCGTCTTCTCCTCGGTGCCGCATACCCCGGCCTCCGAGGGCATGATCGGCGCCCGCCAGTTCGAGTTGATGAAGCAGGATGTCTACTTCATCAACATCTCGCGCGGGAAGATCGTCGACACGGACGCCCTGGTCGCGGCACTGGAAAGCGGCAAGGTTCGCGCCGCCGGCCTCGACGTCACCGATCCCGAACCGCTGCCATCCGATCACCCGCTGTGGACCATGTCGAACGTGACGATCACGCCGCATCTCGCGACGATCTCCGACCGGCTCGAAGAGCGGCGGACGCAGTTGCTGCGCGACAACATCACCCGCTTCGCCACCGGCAGACCGCTGCGCAACGTGGTCGACAAGCAGGCTGGTTACTGAGGCTGAAGTTTCTCGGGACCCCCGATGACTCTCAGCGTGTCCCCGGCTCCCGCCGTACCCGCGACCGCGGCGCCGCTCCGCCGGCGCGTCGAAGCCAGCGGCACCGAACTCCAGGTCTACGAGTGGGGGCACCCGGACGCCCCCCCGATCCTCCTCGCCCACGGCATCCAGGACTTCGCCCTGACGCTTTCGCCGGTCGCGGAAGCGCTCGCGGTCGACCACCGGGTCGTGGCCTACGACCTGCGCGGCCACGGGGAAAGCGCGCATCCGGGCATCTACACGATGGCCCACCACATCGCCGACCTGCACGCGGTGTTCATCGACTGCGGCCTCGAACGGCCGATCGTGGTCGGGCACAGCCTCGGAGGCCAAGTCGTCGCCCAGTGGGCGGGCATCTTCGCCGAGCTGCCGCGCGCCATCGTCCTGATCGAGGGCCTGGGGCCGCCCTACGCGATGAACCGCTTTCCCGAAGAGGTCAAGCAGAAGCGGGCCCGGACGGCGGTCGAAGCGCTGACTCACCCCCGCAAACACCGCCTCGTGGCCTCCTCCGACCACGCCTGGGACCTGCTGAAGCGCGTCCATACCCGGCTCGACCCTGCCCGCGCTCGCGAGTTCGTCGAGCAGGGCACGCGCCCCCTGGCCTCTGGCGGGCTGGAGTGGAAGTGGGATCCCCAGGTGGTGACCACCTGGATGTCGAACGCGCCGGAGGCCTCCGAGGAACGCTGGAGCTGGGTCACCTGCCCAGCCCTCATCCTCACCGCCGCCCTGGCGAACGAGTTCTGGAGCGGCCGCCGCGGCGTCGACGAACAACACGCCACCCCCGAACCCGACGAAATCGCCCGCCGCGTCGCCCTGTTCCGACGCGGCGAGCACGAAGAGATTGCCGAAGCCGGCCACATGGTCCACTACGACGCGCCGGAACAGCTCGTGCGGTCGATTCGCCGGTTCCTGAACCGCCTCCCGCCGGCGTAGCGACGGCCCTAGGGAGCTTCGCCCGCTCCAAGGATTCGTCGTAGCAAGTCGGCTAGGCGGTAGCCGGCCAGGGCTGCCCGCTGGAGGGCGATGTCGTAGGCCTGGTCGGCGTAAGCGGCTGGTGGTGCGGCGCCGCGTGCCAGGTCGGCGGGATAGAGGGAGGTGCGGACGATCTGGTTCGACTCCTGGGCCCAGACTTCGAAGTTGCCGGACTTGAGTTCGGCGCGGATGGCGTCGTCGAGGGGGTGCCGGGCACGCACTTGCTTCGCGACCCGGTCTTTCAGGGCCTCGAAGCCCTGATCCCTGACCTCTCTGAATGCTGCCCAGAACTGCTCCGGAGCGGGAGGCTCGCCGGATTCGCGGGTGAGTTCCCGGGCCAGGCGCTGCCGGCGCCCGGCCCAGGTCTGCCCGTCCAGGGCGCCGTCCCAGAAGGCGTGCAGGTTGCGGTTCCATTCGTCGAGACCGAAGCCGTTGCCGCCGCGGTCCCCTTCGCGTTCGTCGGCCCGGCTGGTGACCCGCGACGCGGCGTGGAGCGGCTGGTGGACGTCGCCGGCCAGGTGGAAGATCCACGCCAGGTGGATGGCGCGCTTCTGCGGCCGGCCGGACGTGTCCGCGACCGACAAGGCCAGCTCCTGCAACTGGCTGACGATGTTCGGTTCGGGCGCCGGCAGATCCGTGTCGTGAGCCTTTCCGTCCGCTGCCTGACGCCAGGTCCAGCCGATGTAGTGCCAGGTCGGCCGGTTGTACTTGTCGAGTTCGCGCGCGAGGTCCGCCCAGTATGCCGCCCGCTCGAACAGAATGCGGTCGCCATCCTCGGCGGTCCGGGCCGAGTCGAGGCGGTAGGCGAAGCGTCCGCAGCCCCGGCGCCGATCCTGGTTGAGATCGAGGCAGTGCATGCGGCTGTCCGCCGGCGCCTGCCGCAGAAGGGCCACAACCCGGCTTCGGACCTCCGGTTCGAGTTCCTGCCAGGCGATGCGGGCCACCAGTTCATGGCCGAAGTCGTTCCAGGCGTGGGCAGGGGCGGCGGCAGCCAGAAACGCGATCGCCGCCAGCGCCCTCGTCTGAATTGCATGAAGCGAGTGTACAGAGAAACTGGCTCGCCTGATGCGGGCCAGAACCCGGGTGGCGCGATCCGCGCCACCCGCGAACCACTCTGTGCGCCCGTCATCGGGCGCACAGATGGCAGGCCCGCGCACCCAGCGATACGCCGCGGGTGCAGCGTTGTTCTCTACTGCAAACCGACTCGATCTCGCTGCGGGCCGATGCGCCACCCACCGACCTGCCAACTGCTGTAGAGAACCGCAACACCGCAACGACCATCCGCTGGGTGCGCGGACCTTCTGGTCCGCTGCCGCCGTAGGCGGCCAAAACACGCGCCGCGAAGCGGCGACCGCTCGCCGCGGCGGATGCGGAGCAGCGGTCGCCGTGGATCACCATTGATAAAGTGCCCGCCGGTCCGATCCCCGGCGAAGCCTGCTCTACCGTGTCCAGCGTTCAAAACTTCACGCTCTACGACGTTCTCGTCCGCAACGCGACGGCGTTCGGCGACCGGCTAGGCCTGGTCACCGAGGACGGCGAGGAGCGGAGCTTCGCCGAGCTGCGCGGCCGCGTAGACGCCCTTGCCGCGGGCCTGGCCGGTCTCGGTCTGACCACCGGGGACCGGCTGGCGGTGCTCGCACAGAACTCCGCGGCCTACGTGGAGCTCTACTTCGCCTGCGCCCGCCAGGGCATCGTGGTGTACCCGGTCAACTGGCGGCTGCAGAAGGGCGAGATCGAACTCCTGATCCGCGAGCGGGCGAAGCCGAGCGCCTTCGTGGTCGGCGCCAACTTTCTGGACTCCGTACCGGGCGGACCGGGAGACGATGCGATCTCCCACTGGTTCCAATTCGGCGCCGATTCGGGGTCGGGCTGCGCCTCGCTCGACTCGCTCTACGCCGACGGCGCGGCCCAAGATTCGCCGCGACCCGAGGTGGCGGCGGACGAACCGTTCGCGGTCATCGCGACCGCCGCCGTCGATGTCATTCCGCGCGGCGCCCTGCTCAGCCACTCGAACCTGGTCTGGGCCAACCTGCAGGAGATCGCGTCCCTGGGCCTGGACGGTTCGGACCGCAACCTGGTCGCGCTGCCGCTCTTCCACATTGCAGCGCTGGGCCACCTGCTGAGCGTCCTGCACGCCGGCGGCGCGAACGTGATCACGGCCAGGTACGACCCCGCCCAGGCCGTCGAACTGATCGATCGCTACCGGATCACGATGATCAGCGACTTCCCGCCGGTGCTCGCCACGCTGCTCGACGCGGCCGCCGAAGCAGGCAGCAAACTGCCCAGCCTCCGCCACGTCACCGGGCTCGATTCGCCGGCCACCATGGAGCGGCTTCACAACGAGACCGACGCCACCTTCTGGGCCGGCTTCGGGCAGTGCGAGACGAGCGGCTTCGTGACGATCCAGAACGCGCGCGAGCGCCTCGGCTGTGCCGGCAAGGCGGCCGTGCTGTGCAGCGTACGCCTGGTCGACGACGACGAGCGCGAAGTGCCGGCCGGCGAGGACGGCGAGATCGTGGTGCGAGGGCCGCTCGTGTTCCTGGGCTACGACGGCCAGCCCGACGTCACAGCCCACACCTTCCGCGGCGGCTGGCACCACACCGGCGACATCGGCCGCTTCGACGAGGAGGGCAACCTGTTCTACGTCGCCCGCAAGCCCGAGAAGGAGCTGATCAAGCCAGGCGGCGAGAACGTCTATCCGGCGGAGGTCGAGGCGGCCATCCTCGAACTCGACGCCGTGCGCGCCGTCTGTGTGTTCGGGGTCGGCGACGACCGCTGGGGCGAGGCGATCCGCGCCGTCGTCGAAGCGGATCCGGAGGCCGGTCTCGACCAGGAAGCCGTGCGGGAGCACGTCGGCTCGAGCATCGCCCGGTTCAAGCGCCCGCGCGACGTGATCTTCACCAGCGAACTGCCCCGCTCGGACGGCGACCAGGTCGACCGCGCCGCCGTCAAGGATCGCTGGGGAGAAGCGTAGTACACCGTGGCGGGACCGCCGCGGGCTGGGGCCGAGCTGGAGGTCACCGGGATCGAGAACGCGATCCTCGATCTCCTGGTGCGGGTCGAGGACCGGCACCTGGACGAGATGGGCCTCGACAAGGGGATCATGAAGCTTGTTTCCGCCGACGAGCAGAATGCGATTCTCGACCACGTACGGGGCCGCGACGGCGAAGTCCTGCAGCCCGAGATCGAGGCCGGCGGTTCCTGCGCCAACGTGCTCCGCGCCGCCTCCCTGCTCGGGGTGAACGCCAGTTACAGCTCGGCGGTCGCCAACGACGACACGGGACGCCTGTTCGAGCGCGGGCTGACCGCGAGCAGGGTCCGGAATCGGCTGGCGCGGATCGACGGCGTCACCGGCACCTCCGTCGTCCTGGTCACCCCCGACGGCGAGCGGACGATGAACACGCACCTCGGCGTCTGCCGCCGGTACCGCGCGGAGCACGTGCCCGAGGACGACATCAGGCGGTCGCGGATCTTCTTCACCACCGGCTACATCTGGGACACGCCGAATCAGATCGCCGCGATCGAACACGCGATCGAGGTTGCCCGCGAGGCCGGGGTCAAGCTGGCCATCGATCTCGCCGATCCCTTCGCGGTCGGTCGTTCGAAGGACCACCTGCTCCGCCACAAGGAACACGGCTTCGACATCCTGTTCGCCAACGCCGAGGAGGCGCGGATGATGACCGGCCTCGGTCCTGAGGCCGCGGCCCGCGAACTGAGCGAGACGATCGAGGTTGTGGCGGTCAAGGACGGAGTCCGCGGCGCCTGGGTGCGCCGGGGCGACGAAGTCCACCACGTCCCCGCCCACCGGGTCGAGGTGGTCGATACCACCGGCGCCGGCGACTGCTTCGCCGCCGGTTTCCTCTACGGCCTGCTGCGCGAACTGCCGATTCGCACCTGCTGCGAGATCGGCATCGCCATGGCCGCCGATACGATCACTCACTTGGGCGTCAAGCTGTCGCCGGACATCCGGGAACGCCTGACCGCGATCGAACACCAGCAGCAACGACAACAGCAACAGCAAGCCGCTCAGTGACAGGAGACCGCTCATGAATCGGCACACCGCTCGCATCGAGGATTCGCCCCCAACGCGGGACAACCTGAACCGCGCCAGCTTGCAGGCCAACATCGCTGTGGCGCTCTGTGCCGCCCTTGCGCCGGCGCTGCTGGCGCCGACCGCCCTGAGCGCCCAGGAACCGAACGCGATCGAGCCGCACCACGTGGCGACCCTGCGCAGCGTCGGCACGGTCGAGCTGTCGCCGGACGGCAGCCTCGCCGCCTACCTGCTGGCCGTGCCCCGTCGGCCCCTCGACGAGGACACCGGCGCCTCCTGGACCGAGCTCCACGTCCTCGACATGAGCGAACCCGGCGCCTCGCGTCCGTACATCACCGGCGAGGTCAACGTCGGGCGCCCGACCTTCCGGGGCAACGACGAGGTCCTCTACACGGCCCGCCGCGCCCCGGACAAGACGTCGGCGCTCTACGGCATCCCCCTCGGCGGCGGTGAGAGCCGCAAGCTGGTCGAGCACGCCGTCGGCATCGGCGCCTACGTTCTGTCGCCGGACGGCAGCCGGGTCGCCTTCCTGGCCCGCGAAGAGACCGCGAAGGATCTGGAGAAGCTGAGGGAACAAGGGTTCAACCAGGAGATCTACGAGGAAGACCGGCCCCTGACCCGGCTCTGGGTCGCCGACGTCCCCGCGCTCGACGCCGACCGGCACGAGGAGGCGTCCAAGCCCGTCCTTGCCGACGCGGTCGAGGGATCCGTGCTCTCCGTGGTCTGGAGCCCGATCGGCGACCGTCTGGCCGCGGTCACCACCCCGACCTCGCTGATCGACGACTCCTTCACCAGCAAGAGCGTCGTGGTCATCGATGCCCCCGCCGGCGAAGAGCTCTCCGTCGCGGGGTCCTTCCGCGCCATCGGCAAGCTCGGCTCGGTCGCGTTCAGTCCCGACGGCGAGCGCATCGGCGCGGTCTCGGCAGCCGATGAGAACGACCCCGCGGCGGGCCGCCTGATCGTGCTCGAGGCCGTTGACGGCGAGCCGAACGACCTGCTGCCCGACTTCGAGGGGCATGTCGCCGCCTTCGCCTGGGAGGACGAGGAGCACCTGCTCTACAGCGCGTCCGTCGGCGTCTGGAGCACCTTCGGCCGGATCTCCGTCTCTGGCCGGGCGACGACGCTGATCGAGCCCGGCGGTCCGATCAGTCTCAGCTTCAGCCGGGCCAGGGGCGGCGGCGCGCTGGCCCTGGTCACGGAAGGCCCGGATCACCCGCGCGAGATCTACCGCTACGACCCGGCGGACCCGCAGACCGCGCCGGTGCGGATGACGAACTCGAACCCCTGGCTCGACGACCTCACCCTCGCCCGCCAGGAGGCCATCCGGCACAGCGCGCCCGACGGCCTGGAACTCGAGGGCCTGCTGATCTACCCGCTCGACTACGAAGAGGGAGAGCGCTACCCGCTGATCCTGATCGTGCACGGCGGCCCGGAGAGCCACTACAGCAACGGCTGGCTGACCAGCTACTCGAATCTCGGGCAGCTCGCCGCCGCGCGCGGTTTCGCCGCCTTCTACCCGAACTACCGGGGCAGCACCGGCCGCGGCGTTACGTTCTCCAAGCACGGCCAGGCCGCGGCGGCCGGCAAGGAGTTCGAGGATCTGATTGTCGCCGTGGACCACCTGATCGAGATCGGCCTCGTCGACCGCGACCGGGTCGGCATCACCGGCGGCTCCTACGGCGGCTACGCCTCGGCCTGGGGCACGACCTTCTACTCCGACCGCTTCGCCGCCGCCATCCCCTTCGTGGGCATCTCGAACAACATCTCCAAGATGGGCACCACGGACATCCCGGAGGAGATGCACCTCGTCCACCACCGCAAGCGGCTCTGGGACGACTGGGACTACTTCACGAAGAGCAGCCCGATCTACTACGTCGAGCGCAACCGTACGCCCACTCTGATCCTGCACGGCAAGGAGGATCCGCGCGTCCACCCCAGCCAGTCGATGGAGCTGTACCGGCACCTGAAGACCCTGGGACAGGCCCCGGTGCGGCTCGTCTTCTACCCCGGCGAGGGGCACGGCAACCGGCGTTCGGCGGCGCGCTTCGACTACATGCTGCGCACGCTGCGGTGGATGGAGCACTACCTCAGCGGCCCCGGCGGCGAGCCACCGCCGCGGGAGATCGACTACGCGGTCCACCTGCCCTGGGCCGACAAAGCCGACGAGAGCAGCGACGACGACGAGGACCGGGAAACCGAGTCGACGGGTAGCAGCCAATGACGAGGATCGTCCCCTGGCGCGCGCGCCCTTGGGCGCTCGCAGGATGCCTCCTTCTCGGGGCCGTCGCGTGCGGTCAGGAGAACACACCCGCCGAAGTACTCGCTCCAGCCCCGATGCCCGAACGGCCGGTCTGGAAGCCACCTCCCCCGCCGCCGCAGCCGGTCAGTTGCGGCGCCGGCTGCCTCCAGGGCAAGGGGAGCACCGTGGTGCGGTTTCAGATGGCCGGCGGAGACCACACCGCCGCGGTTGCTGTCGACGGCAACGAGGGCCTTTTCTCGGTCGGGCCGCCGATCAACATCTCCGAGAGCGTGACGAACTGGTCGGGCAGCAAGAACTTCTTCAACAGCGCGGCCGGCGTCTACCGGATCGAGATTCGCGCCACCGGCAACTGGACCCTCAACGTCGTGAAGGGCAGGCAGACCATTGCCGACGAGTAGAGCGACCAGGCTGAGACTTGCATGAGATTGGGCGTGCTTCTGCTGCTGGCTGCGGCCTGGCTGTCCTGGTCGGGGCACTACACCATCGACGAGTGGCTGATCCTGGTCTTCGGAGTGGTCTCCTGCCTGTTCGTGTGGCGGCTCTACTTGGCGCTCGACCGGGCGGCGGGCGGCGACTGGGAGTTCTTCCACCCCACCGCCTGGCTGCGGCTACCGCGCTTCCTCATCGCCTTCGTCTCCAAGGTAGCGCTGGCGAACTTCCACGTTGTGCGGCTGATCCTGGCCCCTGGCAGCGAACTCCACCCGCGGTTGAGACGCGTTCGCGCCAGCCAGAAAACGTCCTTCGGCCAGGTTCTGTACGCGAATTTCATCACCCTCACGCCCGGCACGATCACGCTGGACCTCCGGGACGGCGAGCTGCTCGTCTACGCGCTCGACGCGGAGAGCGAGGCGGACGTGGTGGACGGTTCGATGGACCGCGACGTGCTCCGCCTGGAGGGACGGTCGACGTGATGTACATGGCGGCGATGGCCGCGATCGTGGTGACGATGTTCCTGGCGCTCGCCCGCGCCGCCATCGGCCCCACCGTGTTCGACCGGATCCTGGCGGTCAACATGTTCGGCACCAAGACGGTGCTGCTAATCGCGGTCAGCGGCTTCCTGATGGGGCGGCCGGAGTGGCTCGACCTCGCCCTCGTCTACACCCTGGTCAACTTCACCGGCACGCTCGCGGTGCTGCGTTTCGCGCGCTTCGGCAACCTGGCCCGCGACGACCGCAGCCTGGCCAGCCACGACCGCAGTCTCGCCCGCAACGACCGCAGTCTTGCCCACAACGACCGGCAGACGAACGCCCCATGAACGGCGCACTCGATGTGGTGACTGCGGTCCTGCTGGTGATCGGCGGGCTCTTCTGCGTCGTCGGCGGCATCGGCCTGCACCGGTTCTCGGACTTCTACCAGCGGACCCACGCCGCGTCGGTCACGGACACCGCCGGCGCCGGCCTGATGCTCCTGGCGCTGATGTTCCAGGGCGGCCTGTCCATGGTCACCGTGAAGCTGCTCCTGGTGCTCGTCTTCCTGCTGTTCACCAGCCCCGCCATCGCGCATGCGCTGGTCAAGGCGGCCCACGGCCACGGTCTGGCGCTCGAACTCGAGGTGTCCGACGACGACGCGGCCAATGCACCAACGCCCGGCGAGTCCGTTGCTGGGGCCGGCGGAGAGTGACGATGCCGCCGGTCGAACTCCTGCTCCTGCTGCTGCTCCTGGCGACCGTCGTCGTCGTGGCGCGCCTCCAGGACCTGTTCGCCGCCGCCATGCTGACCGGCATCGCCAGCCTGCTGGCGGCCGGCCTGTTCGTGCTGATGGACGCGGTCGACGTCGCCTTCACCGAAGCCGCCGTCGGCGCCGGGGTCTCCACCGTGCTCCTCCTCGGCGCGCTGAGCCTGACCTCGCGGCGCGAGCGGCAGGGCCGGACGCGCATCGCGCCGCTGATCATCGTCGTCGCTACCGGCGCGGTACTGATCTACGGCACCTGGGACATGCCGGCCTACGGCGATCCCGACGCCGTGATCCACCACTACCTGGCCCCGGATCTCATCGCGGAGACTGAGGAGAAGATCCACATCCCCAACATCGTCACCGCGATCCTGGCCAGCTTCCGCGGCTACGACACGCTGGGCGAAGTCACCGTGATCTTCACCGCCGGCGTCGGCGTCGCGCTGCTCCTGGGAGGCCTGAACCGGCGCACGAAGGAGGAAGAGCCGTGAGGCGGTCCCGGGTCCGCGACATGCCGGTCCTCCGGGTCATCGCCCGAGCGCTGGTGCCGATGATCCTGCTGTTCGGACTCTACGTGCAGTTCCACGGCGACTTCGGCCCCGGCGGCGGCTTCCAGGCCGGGGTGATCTTCGCTGCCGGGCTCATCGTCTACGCCCTGATCTTCGGCCTGGAGGCCCTCCAGCAGGTCGTTCCGCCGATCCTCACCGAGCGGCTGATGGCGGCAGGCGTGCTGCTCTACGGCGCGGTCGGCGTGGTGGCGATGTTCCTGGGCAGCACGTTTCTCGACTACTCGGCGCTCGACCCGCTCACCACGGGCCACCACGGCCAGCACCTCGGGATCATCGTCATCGAACTCGGCGTCGGCATCGCCGTGGCGGCGACGATCATGCGCGTCTACTACGCCTTCGTGAGTCGCCACCTCGGCGGCGACCGGGAGACCGGCGAGACGGCGCCTGGCGTTGGCATCGGCGCCGCGGGAGACTCGCCATGACACTGCCGGAAGCGCTCACCAACCTCTGGGCCTACTGGCTGATCATCGCGCTGATGATGGTCGGGCTCTACATCGTCATCGCGCGCGACAACCTGGTCAAGAAGGTGATGGGGCTGAACATCTTCCAGGCCGCGGCGATCCTCTTCTACGTGTCGATGGCCAAGGTCGCCGGCGGCACGGCGCCGATCGTTCCCCAGGACGCGGGCCACGGCGCGGGCCACGGAGGCCACGACATCGTCTACTCGAACCCCCTGCCCCACGTGCTGATGCTGACCGCGATCGTGGTCGGCGTCGCCACCACCGCCCTGGCTCTGGCACTGGCCGTCCGCATCCACCGCGAGTACGGCACCGTCGAAGAGGACGAGGCGGTCGCGTGGGACATGGAACACGGATGAGCCGTCGAGTCGACGCCGCCTTCGAGCGGATGCGGGCGAGACGCCCGCGTTCCCAGGACAGGTCCCGTCGCACCGACTCGGCGTTCGGCGCCGGTGGTCGCTCGGCATGACGGACCACATCGTCGTCCTCGAGGTCGTCCTGCCGTTGCTGGCGGCACCGGCGTGCGTGCTGCTGCGCCAGCCGCGCGTTACCCGCCTGTTCAGCCTCGGCGTCGTCGCGGCGTGCTTCGCGATCGCCGTGGCGCTCCTCGTCGAGGTCCGCGGCGGCGGCGTCATCTCCTACCAGCTCGGCGGCTGGCCGCCGCCGCTCGGCATCGAGTACCGGGTCTCGACCGTCAACGCCTACCTGCTCACCCTGGTCACGGCGATGGCCCTGGTGGTGCTGAGTTTCGACTCGCGGGGAGGGCCCACGCGGGTGCCGGAATCGCGCCGCCACCTCTACTACGCGGTGTTCCTGCTCTGCATCTGCGGCCTGCTGGGGATCACGATCACCGGCGACGCCTTCAACATCTTCGTCTTCCTCGAGATCTCGTCCCTGTCGTCCTACATCCTGGTCAGCCTGGGCGGCCACCGGCGCGCCGTGATGTCGGCCTTCTACTACCTGGTCATGGGCACGATCGGCGGCGTCTTCTTCATGCTCGGCGTCGGCCTGCTCTACCAGGAAACGGGCACCCTGAACCTGCGCGACATCGCCGACCGGCTCGATCCGTCGCTGGAGGCCCGCGGCACGGTCCTGGCGCTGGCGTTGCTCGTGGTCGGCATCTCGATCAAGTTGGCCGTCTTCCCACTGCATCACTGGCTGCCGAACGCCTACTCCTTCGCGCCGCCCAAGGTCAGCGCGTTCCTGGCCGCCACCGCCACCAAGGTCTCCTTCTACCTTCTGGCGATGTTCCTGTTCACGGTCTTCGGCGCGCCCTTCGTGTTCGGGGAACTCCATCTGCACTTGGTGCTCCTGCCGCTATCCGTCCTCGCGATGTTCCTGGCCTCCGGCGCCGCGATCTTCCAGACCGACCTGCGGCGGTTGCTCGCCTACTCGAGCGTCGCCCAGATCGGCTACATGACCCTCGGCCTCTCGACCGCGAACGCCACCGGTCTGGCCGGCGGCCTGGTCCACCTGTTCAACCACGCGGTCATGAAGGGCGGGCTGTTCCTGGTCGTCGCCTGCCTGCTCTACCGGGTCGGCTCCGTCCATCTCAACGCGCTCGCCGGCGTCGGCCGCCGCATGCCGCTGACCGGCGCCGCGCTGGTGGTCGGGGGCCTGAGCCTGATCGGCGTCCCGGGCACGGTCGGTTTCGTCAGCAAGTGGTACCTGGTGTCCGGCGCCCTGGAGCGGGGCTGGACCTCGGCGGCCGTGCTCATCCTGCTGAGCTCGCTGCTGGCGGTGGTCTACGTCGGCCGCGTGATCGAGGTCGTCTACTTCCGTCGCCCATCGGCAACCCAACCCATCGACCACGTTCGCGAAGCCCCGTTCGCCATGCTGGCGCCGACCTGGATCCTGATCGGGGCCGCGGTCGTCTTCGGTCTGACCACGAAGTGGACCTACGGCGTCGCCGCGGAGGCCGCCGAACTCCTGCTGGCCGGCGGGATCTAGCGGGAGGACGAGGATGAGCTCCGAGACGACGATCCTGGTCGCGCTGCTGCTGCCCGTCGCGGCGGCGGCGTCCTGCCAGGTCTTCGGCCGGCTCGGGCATCCGAACCTGCGCGACCTGGCGACGCCGCTGGTCGGAGTCTGCACCTTCGCCGCGGTGTGGCAGCTCGGCGCCGGCGTCCTCGGCGGAGGCCGGCCGGAGCTCGTCCTGCTGGAGGTGCTGCCCGGTGTCGAACTGGCATTCCAGATCGAACCGCTCGGGCTGCTCTACGGTCTCGTCGCCAGCGGCCTGTGGATCCCCACCTCGATCTACGCCGTCGGCTACATGCGCGGACACCACGAGAAGAACCAGACCCGCTTCTTCACCTACTTCGCGCTCTCGATCTTCGCCGCACTCGGCATCGCCTTCGCGCGCAACCTGTTCACGCTGTTCCTGTTCTACGAGGCGCTGACGCTCCTCACCTTCCCCCTCGTCACCCACCACGGCACCGCCGAGGCGCGGCGGGCCGGGCGCGTCTATCTCGGCATCCTGCTGTTCACCTCGATCACCTTCCTGCTGCTGGCGATCCTGTTCACCTGGCGCCTCACCGGAACGGTCGAGTTCACTCCCGGCGGGATTCTCGCCGCGGACACGAGTTCCGGCCTGGTCACGGTGCTCCTGCTTCTCTACGCCTTCGGCGCCGGCAAGGCGGCGCTGATGCCGCTCCACCGCTGGCTGCCGAACGCGATGGTCGCCCCCACACCGGTCAGCGCGCTGCTGCACGCGGTGGCGGTGGTCAAGGCGGGCGTGTTCACCATCCTCAAGGTCGTGGTCTACGTCTTCGGCCTCGACCTGCTGCGCGGCAGCACCGCCTCGTTGGCCCTGATGACGGTCGCCTCCTTCACCATGCTGATGGCGGCTGTGGTGGCGATCCGCCAGGACAACCTCAAGGCGCGCCTCGCCTACTCGACCATCAGCCAGCTCGCCTACATCGTCCTCGGCGCGGCGATGGCGACCGCCACCGGCGTCCTCGCCGGCGGCATGCAGATCGCCATGCACGCGGCGGGCAAGATCACCCTCTTCTTCTGCGCCGGCGCCATCCTGGTCGCCACCCACAAGAAGAAGGTCAGCGAACTCGACGGCCTCGGCCGGACCATGCCCTGGACCTTCGCCGCCTTCTTCCTCGCCTCGCTCTCGATCATCGGCATTCCGCCGCTAGGCGGTTCCTGGGCCAAGTGGTTTCTCATGGCCGGCGCGCTCGAGACCGGCTTCCCGGCCCAGGCCGCGTTCCTCGGCGTGCTGATGCTCAGCTCGCTGCTGGCCGTCTTCTACCTGATGCCCGTCGTGGTGCGCGGCTTCTTCGCCGCGCCACCGGGCGGCGACGGCGGCGGCCCCGCGAAGGTCGCCGAAGCACCGTTCCTGTGCGTCCTGCCGCTCGTTCTCACCGCGGTGCTGTCGCTGGCGCTGTTCTTCGCCGCCCCGGACCTGGTGGAGCTGCTCAGGTTCCAGCGCTAGTTCACGCCTCCAAGAGTGGCTCGAGCGTCGCGGCTGCGCTACGATCAGCCCATGAGCGTCGCCACCTTCGACACCCACGCGGCTGTTCGCGCCCTGCAAGAGGCGGGCATGGACACGCCTCAGGCCGAGGCAGTGACCGAGACCGTCCGCAACGCCGTCGTCGAGGGTGTAGCCACCAAGGCGGACATTGCGGACCTCCGCACCGACTTGGAGAAGCTCCGCACCGACTTGGAGAGGCTCCGCGCCGATCTGACCTGGCGCATGGTCCTTGTGGTCGGAGCGCTGCTCGCGCTGGCCACGGCGCTGGACCGCCTACTCGGCGCCTGACTCACCCGGGCGAGTCCACCGCCCGTACCGCAACCGCTCCTCGGCCGGCACGAGCCCGAGCCACTTCTTGAACCGACGCCGATCGGCAAACCGGGACACCTCCGCCAGCCGCACCTCTACGGGCAGAAAGGCCGGCGGCGAACCTTCCGGCTCGCCACCCTCCGCCGCTGACGCGAACCGCAGCAGCAGGCGCCGCTCCAGCCGCTCGAACTCGGCCTCCAACTGATGCTCGACCCGCAGCGCAGCGCCGCAGGACGCGATCGCCGCCCGGCGGAGCGGCTCGTATCGCGGCTCGACGTAGAAGTCGAAGCTGTTCGCCGAGAGGCCCTGGAGGCGGCTGACGTCGCCCGCGGACGGCGCCATCTTGACTCCCGGCATCAGCGCCTTCCACTGTTCGAAGCTGAGCGGCCTCGGCTCGCCGAAGTCGGGGTCGGGGGTGGGTACGTGGAGTGCCATGGCGACGACGATCCAGCCATGCGAGGCAAGGCCCGCCGCCAGGTCGCCGGCCGCACGCACACCGGTATCGTCCACGGCGGGAAACCCGTCGCTGAGCCAGAACAGGAAGCAAGGCGGGTCGCCGCAGCGGGGTATGGCCTCAGCCAGCAGGCGGTCGGCCGATCCGCGCATCACGTCTGTGTAGGTCGACAGACCGGCGGGCCGGTTCTCCGACTCGAAGTAGGCATCGCGGCCCAAGGCTTCACCAGCGATCTTATCGAGCGCCGCCGCCACGGCTCGCGGCGCCCTAGACGGCGCGAGTCGCACCTCGGCGCCGCCCGGCAAACCGTCGTCCACGACGATCTCCACCGGGCCCAGCGCGGTCATCGGCCGTGCCTGCCGGGCCAGCGCTTCGGCGCCGACGCGGACCGTCTCTGGCTTCGAAAGCACGGCATCGACGTAGACGAGCACCGGCCGCGGGTTCAACTTCAGGTCGAGCGCTGAGACTCCCACCACCCGCCTGCGGCGCCCGTCGACCTCGACGATGAAGTCATCCGGCTCGAACTCCTCCGGCGACACCCTGCCCAGCCGCGGCAGTTCGACGACCACCGACGACTCCGCGACGTCGATCTCGTCCGTGAAGGTCCGGTCCGCCGGCGGTGGCTCCTGCGCCGGCAGGGCCGTTGCAGCAGCCGCGACCAGGATGAGGGCTGCGGTGCTTCGCATCGTTGCGCCAACTCCACGCCAGGGACGTCTTGTTCCACGGTCGACCACAGTGACCCGAGGCTATAGTCCCAGCGACGCTGCGCCCGGTCCACCGGAGGCGCCACTGTCCGGAGACCCGGAAGCCGCAGCCACGAGCCGCGAATGACCAAGGGAGCTAGAGAGTGGCCCATCACACCACGCGACGCGCGTTCCTGGGAGCGGTCGGTGCGGCCGGCGGCGCGTCCGTCGCCTGCAGTTCGGGCCTCACGGGAGGCCCGCCGGCGCCCGCCTTGAGCCACGAACCGATTCCGCTCGACGAGCCCCTCGCAGTCGAGGACATCCCGACGCCGGCGTTGCTGGTCGACGTCGCCACGATGGAACTGAACCTGGCGAAGATGGCGGCCCACGCCGAGGAACAGGGCATCTCGCTTCGCCCCCACACCAAGACCCACAAGTGCCCCCTGCTGGCCCGCCGGCAGATGGAGATGGGAGCGGTCGGTGTCTGCTGCGCCAAGGTCGGCGAAGCGGAAGTGATGGTCGAAGCCGGCGTCGAAGAGGTCCTGATCACCTCCCCCGTGGTGACCGGCGACAAGATCGGGCGGGTCGTCGCCCTCTCGAAGAAGAGCTCCCAGGTCGCCCTGGTGGTCGACAACCAATCGGCCGCCGAACGGCTGAACGAGGCGGCCGCGGCCGAGAGCGTCACCCAGCGTGTGCTCGTCGACCTCGATGTCGGTACGCGCCGCACCGGTATCGCGGTGGGCGAACCCGCGCTCGACCTGGCGCGAGCGATCGACGGCCTGCCGAACATCGAGCTCCAGGGCCTGCAGGCCTACGCAGGGCACCTGATGCACGTCCACGGCCACGCCGAGCGGCAGACCCGGTCGCTGGCCGCGCTCGAGAGCGCGGTCGAGACGAAGCGGCTGATCGAGGACGACGGCATCGAACTCAGCGTGCTCACCGGCGGCGGCACCGGAACCTGGGACATCGACTCGGCCGTAGACGGCATGACCGACCTCCAGGTCGGCTCCTACCTGTTCATGGACGAGCAGTACCGGCAGATCGGCAGCCGTGACGGCGAGGTCTTCGACGACTTCGAGACTTCGCTCTTCGTGGTCGTCACCGCGATCAGCCAGCCCGTACCCGAGATGATCACGACCGACGGCGGCTACAAGGCGTTCGCGTCGGACGCCGACCGGCCTCAGCTCGCCGACCTCGCCGGCGTCGTCTACGGTTGGGGCGGCGACGAGCACGGCATGCTGCGCATTGCCGGCGCGCCCCGGCCACCGCAGCTCGGCGACCGGCTCTGGTGCGTCACCCCGCACTGCGACCCGACGGTCAACCTCTACGACGTCTACTACCCGGTGCGCGACGGCCGGGTCGAGGAATTGTGGCCGATCAGCGCCCGCGGCAAGTCGCAGTAGCCAAACGGCTTCCCATCGTCGGCGTGATGGGTTCGGGCGTAGACAGTCACGAGGATCTGGCCGTGCCGCTCGGCCGCGCGATCGCGGGCGCCGGCTGGCACCTGCTGACCGGCGGCGGCCGGGGCACGATGACCGCGACAAGCCGCGCCTTCGCCGAGACGCCGGACCGCGCCGGCCTGTGCATCGGCGTGCTGCCGGGCGTGGAGGACGACGCCCACTCGCCCGACGGCTACCCCAATCCGTCGGTCGAGGTGGCGATCCGGACCCACCTGCCGCTTTCCGGGGCCGCCGGAACGGGACCCGACTCCCGCAACCACATCAACGTGCTCTCCGCCGACGCGGTGGTCGCGCTGCCCGGCAGCGCCGGCACCCGAAGCGAGATCGCGCTGGCGCTCCGCTACGGCAGGCCCCTGGCGCTCTACGACCGGCCGCCTGGCGACAGCGACCAGTCGACGGCCGCGGCCGCCGCCGGCGCGCACGTGTTCACGGCACTGAACGAACTGCTCGCCTGGCTGCACGGAACTCTCTGAGCGATCCCGACGTGCCGCCGCCCGACGAGCTGCCCTCAGACGGCGACATCTACCGAAAGATTGCAAAGGACGACCCCTCCTACCGGCGTTTCGCCCACCGCTTCGAGGTGATCGACAGCCGCCAGGTCGAGGGAATCCAGATGCTGCCCCGCGGCGACCGTCCGGCGACCGAGCCGCGAAAGAACACCTGGCTGCGCTGCCGGGAGCCCCTGTCCGACGACCGCACCGTGCACCTCTCCTTCTTCGCCTACATGTCGGACCTGGATTTCATGGCGGTCTCCATGCAGCCGCACGGCCCCTCGATGAAGGGTTACCGAGTACAGGGCGCGAGCCTCGACCACGCGCTCTGGTTCCACCGGCCCTTCCGAGCCGACGAGTGGCTCCTGTTCAGCAAGGAAAGCCCGGTGACGGCACGTGGCCGCGGCTTCGTCCGCGGCCACGTCTTCAACCGGCAGGGCGAACTCGTCGCCTCGGTGAGTCAGGAGTGCCTGATCCGGCTGCGGGAGCGGGAGCACAGCGTCGCGGGGTGAAGCTCAAGCGGCTTGACGTCAAGCGACCGGTACTGAAGACTGCTCCCATAGAACCGATTGATGCCAGTGACTTCAAGGTACGCTGCCTGGCGATTCTCGATCGGGTCGCCGAAACCGGCGAGTCCGTGATCATCGTGAAACGCGGCCAGCCGGTCGCGGAACTCCGTCCCGCTGTGTGTCCCGACGCCGCGTACCCACAGTACGAGTTGAAAGGCACGGTGGTCGAGGTCGGCGAAATCGTGGAGCCGGCCGTGCCGGCAGATCACTGGGAGAGCACACGCCGTTGACGCTACTGCTCGACTCACATGTCGCCGCGCTTCCCGATTCCTTTCACCGCGGTCCGGCGGACCGGATCCTGGTCGCGACGGCCCGAGTGCTTGGCGCGACATTGCTGACGCAGGACCGGAGAATCATCGAGGCGGCGCTCGTAGAGACGTTGCAGTGATGCAACGGAACTCCTCAGCCTCAGGCCCCGTCGCACAGGTCGTCAAGCACGACGGGCAACAAGACCTCGCCTTCGTGGACCTCGGAAGCCGGGCCAGTGATCAACTGCGCGAGTCGTGGGGGTCCGAGCCCCCGTTCCGCCCGGGCCACGCGATCGAGAGCGTGTGGCTGCAGCCGCTGCTTGGTGGCAGCGGGACGGTCGCAACGTCTCTGCTCGCAGGCAACGTTTTCGACCTCGGCCCGAACAACCATCCGCGATCTGCACCACAAGTACGAACCGCTGGCCAGTAGGGAGGTGTGTTCGGAAAGCGACTTCCACACCGCCATGTTCCGCATCAATCTGTTTGCGGCGTCGAGCCTTCTGGGCATCGAGGCCGACCTGCTCCGTTTGTATCTGACGCATCAGGATGATCCGGACTACGCAGTACGCACTGTGCAGCCTTCCCAGTTGCGCCCTATGGCCGCTACCGACCTCGCCCACGCCCGCGAACTCAGCAAGCAAGACCGAGCGACGGCCGCGCCTCATGGCGCGCGCGGGAGAATCTCGGCCGGTACTGCCGCTCCGCGCTGAAGCGCTCGCCGGCGGCGGCGGAACAGAAGACCAGCGACAGGCGCTGACGGCGCGCTCCGCTGTCCGAAGTCCGACGCCCTCAAGACGCTGCACCAACTCGCTCGTCGGCGCGCGCACCCGGGTTCGGCGGCTGATGTGTCAGCCAGAGTCAGGGGCCGGGAGCCAGAGTCACGGCCAGAGCTACGGTCAAATCGGTATGATCCGCCGTCGCGTCCACTGATCTCGCAACCCAGGTCCACCGAGCCGCCATGACCGACTCCGAACCGAACAGCAGCAGCGCCCTGATCGCGGAACTGCGCGCCGCCCTGGGCGAAGGCGTAGTCCTCACCGGCGACGACGTGACGGCGCGCGCCGGTGATGGTTCGGGCACGGTGCCCTGCGCGGCCCGGGCGGTGCTCCGACCACGCACCACGGAGCAGCTCTCAGTGGCTCTGGCGGCCTGCCACCGGGCCCGCCAACCCGTGGTGCCTCAGGGCGGCCTGACCGGGCTCGTGGGCGGCGGCGTCGCCGGTGACCTGGAGGTGGCGATCACGCTCGAACGGATGACCGCGGTCGAGGAGATCGACCCGGTGGGCCGGACGATGACGGTGCAGGCCGGCGCGGCGCTGCAAAGCATTCAGGAGGCGGCTGAAGCCGAGGGTCTGCTCTTTCCGCTCGACCTGGGCGCCCGCGGTTCCTGCACGATCGGCGGCAACGTGGCGACCAACGCCGGCGGCAACCGGGTGATCCGCTACGGCATGACCCGAGATTCGGTGCTCGGCCTGGAGGCGGTCCTGGCCGACGGTACGGTGCTCTCAAGCCTGAACAAGATGGTCAAGAACAACGCCGGCTACGACCTGAAGCACCTCTTCGTGGGCTCCGAGGGCACGCTGGGGATCGTGACGAGGGTGGTGCTACGCCTCGAGCGGCGTCCCCGCAGCCACAACTGCGCGTTGCTCGCGATACCCGGCTTCGCCGAGGTCACCGGACTTCTCCGCAAGCTGGAGGAGGACATCGGCGGTTCGATGAGCGCGTTCGAGGTGATGTGGCGCGAGTTCTACGAACTGGTCACCGGCCCGCAGGCGAAGACGGCGCCGCCGATTCCGCACGGCGATCCCTACTACGTGTTGGTCGAGTCGCTCGGCACGCGCCCCGAAGAGGACGCTGTCCAGTTCGAGGAGGCCCTCGGCGACTGCATGGAGGCCGGCCTGATCGGCGACGCGGTGCTCGGCAAGTCGAAGGCGGAGCGGGACGAGATCTGGGCGCTTCGCGACGATGTCGAGCAGCTCAACCACCTGGCCCCGATCTTCACCTTCGACGTGGGCCTGCGCATCGCCGACATGGAGAGCTACGTCGCCGACATCAAGGCCGCGCTGACGGAAAGATGGCCGGACAGCCGGTGCGTGGTCTTCGGTCACCTCGGCGACGGCAACCTGCACGTCGTCGCCTCTGTCGGCGACGGTTCCCCGGAGGCGCGCAGCGCCGTCGAAGAGATCGTCTACGGGCACCTCGAGCCGATCGGCGGCTCGGTGTCGGCGGAGCACGGCATCGGCTTCGAGAAGCGCGCCCATCTCGGGCGCAGCCGTTCCGCCGAAGAGATCGAGCTGATGAAGGCGCTCAAGAGGACGCTCGACCCGAAGGGCATCCTCAACCCCGGGCGAGTGTTCGAAACGGAGGGCGCTCCGCCGACGGGTGCCCACCCGAGCGCCAGCACTCGGCTGCCGTAGCTTTTCGGTCAGGCGTACTCGGGCGCGAGTTCGTCGCGCAGGCGCTCGAGCAGCTCCCGGGTCTTGACGATCCCCTCATCGGCGGCCATGCGGCCCTCGAACTCGATGCCGACCCAGCCGCGGTAGCCCGCGTCGAGCACGATGCGCATCATCTGCTCGTAGTCGATCGTCGTCTCGTTGCCCGCCTCGTCGAAGTCGTAGCTCTTGGCGCTGACGGCGCGGGCGTAGGGCATCAGTTCGGTCACGCCTTGATACTTGTCGTACCACTCTTCGGGCTCGTACGAAGTCCGGAAGTTGCCGAAATCGGGCAGGGTGCCTATGCGCGGGTGGTCGACCATCGCGATCGTGCCGGCGAGCCATTGGCCGTTGCTGGAGAGATAGCCATGATTCTCGACGAGGACGTCCACGTTGTAGCCGTCGGCGTACTCGCACAGGGAGCGGAGACCGTCGGAAGCCAGCTTCTGCTGCTCCTCAAACGACCCGGCGCTAGCCGCGTTCACACGCACCGAGTGGCAGCCGAGGAAAGCCGCCGCCTCGACCCACTTGTGGTGGTTCTCGACCGACAGCGCGCGCGCCGCGGCGTCTGGAGCGCCGATGTCGCCCTCCACGTCGCACATGATGAGCAGGCTGGTCACGCCTTCGCCGTCGCAACGCGACTTGAGATCAGCCAGGTACTCCTGGTCGCGGGCGCGGTCGAAGAAGAACGTGTTCACGTACTCGACTGCTTCGATTCCCTGACTCCGGGCGCGCGCAGGGAAGTCGAGGTGATCCAACTCGCCCTGGTAGAGCAAGCTCGGGTCATCCCGGAAGGAGCCATCCACCAGCGCGCTGATGCCCGGCCCGAACAGCTCGCGGAAGTAGGACCATTCGGCCAGCGAGATGCGGTACAGCGGGCCGGCTTCAGCGCCATCGGCGGCTGCAGTCTCCGCATCGGGCGCCGCACCGTCCATGCAGCCGGTGGCGGCGGCCGCGCCCAGGACGGCGCCGGTCTGCAGAAAACGCCTGCGGTCCATCTTCATCGCGCGCACCTCCGGCGGAGAATCCGGGGAGTGTAGCGCGCCGCGAAACCTCGACGCCCCATCCCCGTAGTGCAGAGGCAGGAGGAGCACATCTCGACATGGAAGTTCTGACCATCCTGACTATCGGGGCCATCGCTCTCGCCGCGCTCGTCGTCTTCGCGGCCATCGCCTTCGTCGTGAAAGTCGCGTTCAAGCTCGTTCTTCTGCCCTTCAAGGTCATCGGCTTCATCGCCGGCGCGCTGCTGGCCGCCATCCTGATTCCGATCGCGATCATCGCGCTGCCGGTGGCACTGGCCGTGGGAGTCGTACTGCTCGTCGTCGGCGGACTGGTGGCAGTCGTCTGCGCCGGATTCGGCTTGCTCAGCGCCATCTTCTAGGGGGCGCCGGCGCACCCAGTCAGCGGACCAGGTGCCACTCGGTCTGGCGGCCGGCGAGGTAGTACACCTTGTCGCCGTCGTAGACCGCGCTCTGCTCGAGCTTGATCTGCACGTCCTGGCCGCCCCACATCTCGAGTTCGACCTTCACGTTGCCCTCGATGGCATAGGCGGTGTTCGGGTAGAGTGGCCAGTCGCCGCGCACCGGCGTCGGTCCCTGGTTGTCCCACATGCCGATCGTCGGGCCCGGCGCGTGGCCGAACACTCCGAGCGGATGGGTGTAGGTGCTGGAGCGCAGGCCCTCGTCGGTGGCGATGGCGATCGTCGCGGCCAGAATCTCGTTGCCGGTGCGGCCGGTACGGTACTCGCCGGTGAGGATGTCCTGCCAGCGGTTGCCGGCGGCCAGCGCGCCCCTGAGCTCCGCCGGCGCGTCGCTCTCGCCGAGGCGGAGCACATAACCCATCTCCTGGGTGTCGGTGCAGAGACCGAGGTAGCAGATGCCCACGTCGGTGTGGAGCACGTCGCCGCGGCGGATGACGAAGTCGCCGCTGCCACCGCAGAAGGGCTCATCGGCGCCGCAGCCGCTGCCCTCATCCGAAGCCCGGCGCTGCGCGTTCACCGAGGGCAGGAACCAGATGTCGAGCCCGAGATCCTCGAAGCGCTGGGCGATGTACCAGGCCACGTCGTTCGTCGTCGTCGCGCCCGGAGTGATCACGCGCTCCGAGAACGCCTCCGCGATCACGCCCCGCGCCAGGGACACGATCTGCGGATACGCCTCCAGTTGGAGCGGGCCGCGGGTCTCGATCCAGCGCACGACGAGTTCCTCGGCGCTGGTCACGCGCTCTTTCAGCTCGGGCGACAGGACTTCGAGCAGCCGTTCGTGAAGCGCCGCCGAAAGGCCGTCCGCCACCGGCCAGTGGCGCGACACGTTGACGCCGATCCGCTTCGGGTCGCGCTCCGCGATCACTTCGCCCAGGCCCTGCCACTGCTCGTCGAGGTCGCCGCCCTCCCATGCCGATTCGTACAGAGCGCCGTAGGGGTAGCGGTTGACGGTCAACAGTTCGACGCCGCCGTTGTCCGGCCCGCGGTCGAAGAACACCAGCATCGTCGTGCGGCGGGCCGCGAACACCGGCCGCGGCACCAGGCTGAAGAACACCGGGTCCTCGTTGTACTCGCGGTTGATCACCAACCACATGTCGATCCCGGTCTCCCGCATCAGCCGCGGCAGCAGTATCTCCAGCCGCTCCTCGAGCATCCGGTTGAACGGCGCGACCCGCTCCCGGTGCGGCAGCACGTGGCCGGGACCGTCGAGCACGCGTCCCTGCTCGAAGCCGGCGCTCTGGCCCAGGGCGGGCATCGCCGAAACGGCGAGCAGGCCGAGAGCGGTGGTCAAGGGGCGGGCAAAGCGTCGCATCATGTCTCCAGAACCTCCATTCGGCCTGAGATGACCGCTGTCCGAGCCATCTCCAACAAGGCGCAACGGAGACCCGCGTCGGCACCGAGTGGCAGTTGGCCGCCACCGATCAGACGCCGGACCAACTCCGCCCCGGCATAGCGCGCGATCAGTTCCGTCTCGACATCGGTGTCCTCCGCGCCGGACGAAGCGTCACCGCCCGTCACGTCGCGGCCCGCTTCCGGCGCGCAAGAGTCCGAATCCTCTGCCGCTCCCGCACCTTCCGACCGGTTCGAGGCTGCGGACAGGAAGGCCCTGACGGCTTCATCCGGTTGCTGCGCGAGCAGCAGGTGGGCAAGACCGGCGCCGATGTCGAACTCCGCATCTCCCCAACCTCCATACTGCGGGTCGACGACCCGCACGCCACCGTCGGGGAGCAACAACCAGTTGCCCGGATGGAAGGCACCGTGAACCAGACATCCTCGACCCTCCAGGTACCGCCCGGCGAGGGCGCACAAGGCTTCGCCAAGTGCACGATCCTCCCGCAACGCGGTCGCCGCGTCGCCCAGGCCGGGCTCGACCCCCTCGAGCGCCGCGTGATCGCACGCGGGTCCGTCGGGACCGAAGCCCTCGGCCCCGGCCGTCGGCGAAGCGAACGGCGCCTCGAACAACAGCCGGTGGTTCAACGTCTTCATGCCGGTGTTGGCAAGCTCCGGATCCTGCCCGCCACGGGTCCCAAGATGAAGCGCTCGAAGGAAGGCGCCCAGGGCATCCGCGGCGTCCTCGCCGAGGGAACCGCCCCGGTAGAGCGCCGTCAGATCCGCAGCGCCCCGGAAGTCCTCCAGCAACAGCACGAACCTCGCCTCATCGCCGCCCAGCAACCGCGGCATGTGCGCCGTAACCTCCCGAATCCCAGCGACCCGGCGGTAGAAGCGGAGTTCGGCCCGCGCGCGGTCCTCCGGCATGGCGACCGACTCGTCGCGCCGCAGCCACGGCAGAGCCTGTTTCAAGACCGCGGTGCGCCAACCGCCGCGCAGCTCCTGCAGTTCGACCCGCATCACGGTGCTGGACTCGCCACCGAGGGAAGTGCAGGTCGTAACCTGTTCCTCGTCGCCCAACCAGCCGAGAGCGCCCATCACCAGATCCACCCGGCCCGCCTGATCGGCCGACAGGATGTGAACTTCGGGATGCTCCGCCTCGAACTCAGCCCGCCGGCCCATCGGCGCAAGCTATCACCGGGATCCGCAAGGGCCGATTTAGAATGCAGCGCATGGGTGAAGACGTTTCCGGCGCACGAGGCTCCGTGCTTCGCATCGCCATGTGGTCCGGGCCGCGCAACATCTCGACCGCGATGCTGCGCGCGTGGGGAAACCGCGACGACACCTTCGTATGCGACGAGCCCCTGTACGCGAACTACCTCCTGGACCACGGCCACGACCATCCGGGACGGGAGGACATCCTCACCCACCACGACAGCGACCTGGAGCGGGTCACGAAGTGGCTGACCGAGGACGCGCCGGAAGACCGGCCGATCTTCTACCAGAAGCACATGGCGCACCACCTGCTGCCGGGCGACCGGTCATGGGTTACCCGGCTGACGAACGTGTTCCTGATCCGCGACCCGGCCGAGATGGTGACCTCGCTGATCCGGATCCTCGCGCAGCCGACGCTGGCCGACACCGGTCTGCCCCAGCAGCGAGAGCTCTTCGACCTGGAGCGGGAACGGCTCGGCGCCCCCCCGGCGGTGATCGACTCGGCCGACGTGCTGCGGAATCCGCGCGCAGGTCTTGAGAGCCTGTGCCGTGTGGTCGGCGCCGAGTTCGACGAGGCGATGCTGCGTTGGCCGCCGGGCCGCCGCGACACGGACGGGATCTGGGCGCCGCACTGGTACGGCGCGGTCGAGAAGAGCACCGGCTTCGCTCCCTACCGTCCCAAGAACGAACCGGTGCCCGACTTCCTGAACGACGTTCTCGACGAGTGCCAGCGCCACTACGATCACCTCGCCGCCCACCGGCTCGTCTTCTGATCAACCGACCTGCCGACCCACGGACCCAACCATGCTGCAAAAGGCCGATCCCAAGAACGCCGACCTGCTCGTCAACATCAACGGCGAGCTGATCCACCGCGACCGCGCGGGAATCAGCCCCTTCGATTCCGCTGTCCAGGGCGGCGACGCCGTCTGGGAGGGACTGCGCCTGTACGCCGGCCGCATCTTCAAGCTCGAACGGCACCTGGAACGGCTGCGCGACTCGGCCCTGGCCCTGGCCTTCACCGAGATTCCGCCCCAGGAGGCGATCATCGATGAGATCCGGCGCACGCTCGAAGCGAACGGGATGCGGGACAACGTCCACATCCGGCTCACGCTGACCCGCGGCGTCAAGATCACCTCCGGGATGGACCCGCGGCTCAATACCGCCGGACCGACCCTGATCGTCCTCGCCGAGCACAAGGCCCCGGTCTACGGCTCGCATCCGATCCGGCTGATCACGTCCTCGATCCGCCGCTTCCCCCCCGACTGCATGGATCCGAAGATCCACCACAACAACCTGATCCAGTCGATCCTGGCCAAGATCGAGGCGAACGCGGCCGGCGCCGACGACGCCCTGATGCTCGACCGGCAGGGCTTCGTAGCGGAGACCAACGCCACCCACGTCTTTCTGGTGCGCGGCGGCGTCGTCACGACAAGCCACTGCCGCGCCTGCCCCGAGGGAGTGACGCGCTCGACCGTGCTCGAACTCTGCCGGGACAACGACATTCCCCACCACGTAGCCGACTACTCCCAGGCCGAGCTCTACCGCGCCGACGAGGCGTTCTGCACCGGCACGATGGGCGAACTGGTGGCGGTCTCCGAGGTCGACGGCCGGCCGATCGGCAGAGCTGAGCGGCCGGTGCTCGAACGGTTGCAGCAACTGTTCCGTGCGCTGACCGCCCGCTCCGGCTACCAGATCACCGACTGACGCGATGACCCTCGCCCAGCCGAACCCGGAAGGCGTCCCCACCCCGACCACCCGTATCCAGGGGTGGCTACTCGGACTTCTCCTCCTCTGGTCGTTCGCGATTCGCGTCTTCTTCAGTTGGCCGGATCCGACGATGAACCGGTACTGGGATGAGCGCTACAACGCCGGCAACGTCGCCGTCGTCCTCGCCTACGATCAGTGGCGCCCGTGGCGCACTCACTACCCGAGCCTGTCGTACCTGCCCCACGCGGCCACGCTCAAGATCTACGAAACCGCCCGCGCACTGCCGTGGCTCTCCTCCGCCCCGCAAACGTTCGGTATCGCGCCCGACGAACGACCGTTCCTGACGCCAGTCGCCGTCAGGGTCTGCCGCATCATCCAGGCTGTACTGGGCGCCGCCTCGCTGCTGGTCGTGTTCCTGATCGGCCGGCAGTTGTTCGGTGCCTGGGTCGGACTGGGTGCGACCTTCCTTCTGGCGGTGACACCTTGGCATTTCACTTTGTCCGGATTCTTCAAGCCGGACATCATGCTCGTCCTGACATCCCTCCTGGCCCTTTACGCCATGCTTCAGGTCAGGCGTACGCAGAGCCTGCGGGGATACGCCGTCGCGGGCGCATTGGTCGGCGCCACCGTAGCGGCGAAATGGAATGGAGCTGCGCTCGCACTGCCGCTGCTGGTGACGATTGCACTGGGCGGAGTCGGGAACCTCGGCCTCCTGCTGCGTCGCGCCGCGGCCGCGGCCGCGGCGGGCGCCGTCGTCCTGCTGGCGCTCAACCCGTGGCTGGCGCTGGCGCCCGAACTCTACGAACGCCACCTCGGTTCCACCGTGAGCCACTACCAGGAGCGGCTGGCCCAGGCAGGCACGGGGCTCTTCGATCAACCGCTGAACCTCGCAACCAGCCTCGCCGGAAGCATCTACTTCAGCCCCGTGCTCGGCGTCTGCACCCTGTTGGGCCTGGTCTGGATACTCGCCGTCTCACTCCGCGGCTGGAGAAGAACCGGCAACAGACTCCACGGAGCACGCGGCAGCGCCACGATCGGAGACGCCTGGATCCTGCTCGCCTTCTTCGGCGGCTACGTCGCGGCGCTGTGGATCGTGACCCGGTTCCCGAAACCGCCCAACTGGTTGATCGTCGCGCCGATCGCCGCCCTGGCCGGCGCCTGGTTCATCGGCCTCTTGCTCAACGCGGCCCGGTCGAACCTCGCCGGCTGGCCGCGGGGAACGGCTCTGACCCTTGTGGCAGTCGTCGTGGCTCTTGCCGGATTGCTCAAGGTCCGCGACGTCTTCACCACCGTCTACGACGTGAACGTGCCTCTGACCTCCGCCGAAGCGGCGCGGATTGCAGGCGAGAAGAAACCGCTTCGCGGTCGCACGTTCATCAGCGAGCTGCCGCTCGGCCCCCAGGACTTCGACCCCAGAATCTGGGACGCAAACTACGTGTCCACACTGATTCGAACCGACAGCATCGCCTCCGAATCGAGGTTGGAATGGGAGCAGGCCGACATTCTGCTCTTCCATGCCTCACGGCTCGATCCCGGGGAGGACGCCTTCTACCGCGACCTGGCCAGGACCGCACCCGGAGTTCACGTGCAGCGCTTCGAGCCCAGACCGTTCCACCTGCGTGGGGATCCGGTGGTGCTGGTACGGCAGCACTTCGCCCCGCTCGGCCCGCCCGAGGTTGCGCCCTTTGTCGCGGCCGGCGACGGCGTGTACCACGTGGACCTGGCCGGACTCCGCGGCCCCGAGGGTCCGGAAGCGTCATTCATGTCACTTGAGATCGCGATCCGGACTCCCTTCGGAGACACGACTGAAGTGGCGATCGACATCGACGGCGCCCGTCTGCCCTGCCGGCACACCCAGAAGGGCCGGAACCGCCGGCGTTGCCTGACACCCCGGCTCCAGCCGCCGCCGCTTTCGGTCCGTGTGTCGGTGCAACCGGCACGTGAAGTCATCGAGGTCACCGCCTTCCGCTGGCGGCAGCCCACCTGATCGGCGGCGGCCGGTCCCGGCTCTTGCCGTTCGCCCGGTTCTGTGTAACGATGCCTCTGCTGCGATGCAGCAAGCAGTGCAGCAAACCGCCCCCAAACCCCACAGGTCCGCCGTCTTCTGGAGAACCCGATGGCCCCGGAACTGAATCGCTTTCTCAGTCCCCTCGACGCCGCCTTCCTCTACGTGGAGCGCCCCAACGAAACCATGCACATCGGTGGCTGCATGGTCTACGAAGGCGAGTTCTCCAGAGAGCACATGATCGAGCAGGTCCGCGCCCGCATGCACCTGCTGCCCCGGTACCGGCAGCGCGTGGTGTTCCCGCCGTTTCTCGTCTCCCACCCGCTGTGGGTCGACGACCCGAATTTCGATCTCGAGAATCACATCGACGAAGTCCGGCTACCGGCGGACAGCAACGAGCAGGTGCTGGGCCGCGCGGCCGCCGAGGCCTACAGCGGCATGCTCGACCGCAACCGTCCGCTGTGGAAGGGGATCGTGCTGCGCGGCATTCCGGGACACACCGCCGTGGTCTGGAAGATCCACCACGCGATGGTCGATGGCGTCTCCGGCGTCGATCTGACCATGGTGCTGAGCGACTTCTCGCCGACCGATGAGCTGCCGGCGCCGCCGGCCGAACCCTGGGCGCCGCAGCCGCTGCCCGAACCCTTGAGTCTGCTCCAGGAAGCGATGCAGCATCGTTTCGGCGAACTGAACCAGACCTGGACGGAAGCCGCCTTTGACGCCCTGCGGCCCAACGTCATGGCGGAACGCACTCGCGAGATGATGTCGGCCAGCAGCGCCACGTTGCCGGTCAGCATCATCCCGGCGCCGCGTACGGTCTTCAACCGGCCGGTCGGGGGCGACCGCGGTTTCGCCTGGGCTCAATTCGCCTTCCCCACGATGCGCGCGGTCAAGTCGGCCTTAGGCGGCACCGTGAACGACGTCGTGCTCACCGTGCTCGCCGGCGGCCTCGGCCGCTACCTGCGTGCCCGCGGCCAGAACACGGCGGGGCTTGAACTCCGCGCCATGTGCCCGGTCAGCATGAGGCAGGCGGACGAACGCGGTCAGCTCGGCAACCTGGTCTCGAACATGATCGCCCCGCTATTCGTAGGCGTCGAGGATCCTGTCGAGCGCCTCGGCAGGGAACGTGACGCGATGAACAAGCTGAAGGAAGCCGGACAGGCCAAGGCCTTCTACCAGTTGAGCCAGTTCGGCGTCCGCGTGCCGCCGCTGATGGCGGCCATGGGCGCCGCGATGCCGTTCTCCCAGACGCTGTTCAACACCGTGTCCACGAACGTGCCCGGCCCGATGATCCCCCTCTACTTCGGACAGCACAAGCTGGTCGACTGGCTGCCGCTCGGTATCGTGTCGAACAACATCGGCCTGTTCGTCGCCATCCTGACCTACAACCAGCGCATCACACTCGGCATCACCGTGGACTCGAAGCTCATTCCCGATCCGTGGTTCCTCACCCAGTGCCTGGAGGCGTCCTACACCGAACTGCGGCACGCCGCCGGCGTCGAGGACGACGAGGCGACGGGAACGCGCTGCTTCGCCGCCGTCGACCGGGCCGAAGCAGCGGGTCCGGGCGCCGCAACGCCGTCCGCGACCGCCGAGACGGCCGCTGCCACGGCGCCGGTCGACATCTCCAGGTCCGAGGCCGCAGCGGATCCGGACGGCCCCCTCCAGGGAGTCGCATAGTGCGGGGAGTCGTCCGGTGACATCGGCGCCACGCCGACCGACCAACCCGATCTGGAGCGTGAATCCGCGCCTGCTGCGGGACACCGTTCCAGCCGCTCTGCCCCTCTGGCGCGAAGGCTTCGCGATCGCGGAGTTCTCCCTTCTGCCCCTGACGCCGATCTACCACGGCTTCGGCGTACCCCGGGGCGACGGCGCCGCGGTCGTCGTCGTGCCGGGTTTCACCGCCACCGACGGCTACCTGGCGCCGATGCGGCGCTGGCTCAACCGCATCGGCTACCGGCCCTACGCCTCCGGCATCGGTCACAACGCGGATTGCCTGGAGCGGTTGGGACACCGATTGACGGACACGCTCGAGACCGCGGCCGGGGAAACCGGCCGCCGCGTACACGTCGTCGGCCACAGCCTGGGCGGCGTACTTTCCCGGGGCGTCGCCTGTCTGCGACCCGACTTGGTTGCCTCGGTCACCACGATGGGGACGCCGATCCGAGGGGTCCGCTCCCACCCGCTGGTCATGCGGTTGGCAGAGGTCGTACGGCGGCGCGCCGTCCAACGGGACGAAGGCCGGGATCCCCGGTGCTTCTCGGGCGACTGCCCGTGCGGCTTCGTGCGCGCGGTTCAGGGCGTCTTCCCGGAGGAGATTCCGCAACTCGCGATCTACACGCGGCGTGACGGCGTCGTCGCCTGGCGGTACACGCGCCTCCACGATCCCGCAAAGAACGCCGAGGTTCCAGGCACCCACAGCGGACTCGCCGCCAACCCGTTCGCCTACTGTCACCTGGCACGCTTCCTGAGCCGCCATCCCGCGCCAGGCGGGTCATCGCCATGACGGAGGCCAACGAACTGCTCGACCCTTCGCGGCCGCTCTGGGAAGTTCACCTGCTGCGCAACTGCCACGACAGCGGCGCCGCACTGCCAGAGCTGCTCGCCGAGTCCCTCAGCGAACTCCGTGAAGCAGCCGGCAGCTCCCCTCGCCGGCCGGTCCGCAACCCGCCACTGGAACCCCTATCGCATGCAGATCAGACCTTGGAGACCTAGATGAACCAACCCACCATTCCCAAGCAGGTCCTCGACTACCAGAAGCAGGTGCTCGAGTTCCAGAAGTCCGCGTTCGAGAACGGCTACAACGCGATCGTCGCGCTGCAGGATCGTCAGCTCGAACTCGCCGACCGGATGATCGGCCAGGTTCCGAACCTGCCTGACGAAGCGCGCGCCCTGATGCAGACTTGGCGCGACGCGGCCGAAGAGGGTCAACGTCAGTTCAAGAACACGGTGGACGGCTCCTTCGCCGCCGTGGCCACCTACCTCGACCGGCTCGCGGAAGGCTCTCCGGCCGAGGAACCGCCAGACGAAACGGAGGCAACCGAGTGAACGACATGGCGAACGAGTACCCGCGCACGGTCCACCTGAAGGGCAAACCCTTCGAGTTCCGGCTCCTGGGTCAGGACGACCGCGACGACGTGCTGGCCTTCGCGCGCGCCCTGCCGGAAGAGGATCTCCGTTTTCTGCGTGTCGACCTGACCGACCCGAAGGTCGTCGACCACTGGATCGACGGCGTGAATTCGGGACTGCGTATCGCCGTCGTCGCCCATCTCGACGGCCGCCTCGTGGGCTACGGCAGCCTGAACCGCCGCGAGTCGTCGTGGATGCGGCACCTGGGCGAGATCCGGATCATGGTGCTGCCGGAGGTCCGGCAGGCCGGCCTCGGAGGCCACCTGGCGCACGACATCTTCCAGCTCGCCCAACAGATCGGGCTGACCAAGATCGTCGCCCAGATGGCCCGCGAGCAGCGCGGCGCTCGCCAGATGTTCCACAAGCTGGGCTTCTCGATCGAAGCCCTGCTCGCGGATTGGGTGATCGATCCCGACGACGCCACGCATGACCTGATTCTGATGTCCTACGACGTGACCGGGTTGGAGGCGGGGGCGGGGGCGTAGGGGTACGTCGACACATCCGTTCTCGTTCGTCGCTCAGGTAAGCTCTCGGTCCCTTGCCGGCTTCGCCGGCTACCTGCTCGTGTCGGGTGGCTGCCCCTCCCCGGCCGTGGAACCTCCGTGTCGGGCGGCATGGCCGCCAGGAGGAGAACGAAACCAGCATGAGCACGAATGAGAGCGTCGCGGGAGCGAATGAGGTCCCCACTTTCGCCGAGATCCGGGAGATCCTGCGTCAGGTCAGTGAGCAGAATCGGGGGACCGCCGCCCTGATGGCCAAGAACGAGGCCCGATTCGCACAAGAGATGGCGGTACTCAAGGAGCAGACGCAGGAGAATGCCCTTCGGGTGAAGGAGACCGACCGCCAGATGCAGGAGACCGACCGCCGGTTGAAGAAGGCGGAGGGCTTCTTCACCTCGCAGTGGGGGAAGCTGATGGAGAGTCTGGTCGAAGGCGACCTCGTGCCGCTCCTGCGGGAACGGGGCATCGCCGTGAGCGAGACCTTCCAACGGCTCACGGGGAGGCGTAACGGAGAGCACTACGAGTTCGACATCGTCGTAGCCCGGGAACAGCGCGGAAGCGGTCGTCGTCGAAGTCAAGACGACACTCAGGCCGGAACACGTGACCGACTTCCTGGACAGGATGTCGTGGGTCACGGAGTGGCTCTCGATGTACCGGAACCGGCCGATCTACGGCGCCGTGGCCTACCTCCGCAGCGACGCGTCTGTGGTCAGGCACGCGGAGCGGCAGGGGCTGTTCGTGATCCGCGCGACGGGAAACAGCGCCAGTATCGTGAACGGGCCGGGCTTCGAACCGCGGGTCTTTAGCTGACCGCGAGCCGCTGTCGCTCGGTTGGCGGCCGGCTCACTACCCGTGATGGGGATCGGGAACACGTCACTGCGGCGCTGGCGCAGTCGGCGCGTCAATGAGGCCGGGGCATGATCGCCCCGGAAAGGGGCAGCTTGCGGGCCTGGGAGTCGAGGCGGGGACAGCTTCAATGAGGCCGGGGCATGATCGCCCCGGAAAGCCGAGTTCCTGGTTAGCGGACCACGACCTTCCGACGCTTCAATGAGGCCGGGGCATGGTCGCCCCGGAAAGTCGCCGGGTGGGTCATTCTCCCGGCCGCGACCGCGGGCTTCAATGAGGCCGGGGCATGGTCGCCCCGGAAAGATGGACAAGGACGGCGCGACCGTGGTGGTGCGGCTTGCTTCAATGAGGCCGGGGCATGGTCGCCCCGGAAAGACAGGAGCTCGCCGTTCTTCGTGCGGGGATCTCCGTGCTTCAATGAGGCCGGGGCATGGTCGCCCCGGAAAGTTGGCTAGTTTGCGATGTAATCCCCGGCGAACGCCAAGCTTCAATGAGGCCGGGGCATGGTCGCCCCGGAAAGAAGGAACCCGGTCGAGTAGTCCACACCCGGATAGATCGCTTCAATGAGGCCGGGGCATGGTCGCCCCGGAAAGTCGGATCGACCTACAAGGACGACGTCCTCGGCGTGCTGCTTCAATGAGGCCGGGGCATGGTCGCCCCGGAAAGGGCGGGTCATCGGAGTCCCTGGAAGGGCCGAAAAGAGACTCACCTTGGGAACTTGGCCGGGCTTCAATGAGGCCGGGGCATGGTCGCCCCGGAAAGGAGACAGGATCAACTGACCCGGCGGCGGCGCGCCGACGCTTCAATGAGGCCGGGGCATGGTCGCCCCGGAAAGTGTGGGCATGCGCGCATCCTACCCGCTGAGAATCGCCCGAGCTTCAATGAGGCCGGGGCATGGTCGCCCCGGAAAGCCGGACGATCGAGGGCGTGAAGCAGCTCCCGGCCGGGCTTCAATGAGGCCGGGGCATGGTCGCCCCGGAAAGGGGGTTGCGGTCCTGGACATGCAGGACTGGTTCACCGCGCTTCAATGAGGCCGGGGCATGGTCGCCCCGGAAAGGAGCCGCATGTAGCGGCCCGTGGCGTTGCCGTAGCGCTTCAATGAGGCCGGGGCATGGTCGCCCCGGAAAGCAGCCCCGTGAACTGGTGAGACCGCGCAGTCCCGGGCACGCTTCAATGAGGCCGGGGCATGGTCGCCCCGGAAAGTCGCGAAGGGCAAGCCGCTTCCCGACTGGCTCGACGATGCTTCAATGAGGCCGGGGCATGGTCGCCCCGGAAAGACGCCCGGCGTCTCGCCCTGGTGACGGCCTTCGCAACCGCGCTTCAATGAGGCCGGGGCATGGTCGCCCCGGAAAGTGGAACGCCTCGAACGCCGCGAACACCGAACAGCCTGCTTCAATGAGGCCGGGGCATGGTCGCCCCGGAAAGGGTGCGCGACTTCACGCCGAAGCGGCGCACGGTCGCCGCTTCAATGAGGCCGGGGCATGGTCGCCCCGGAAAGTCCGCCCAGGCCTCGCCCAGAGTACGACCCGACGACCGGCTTCAATGAGGCCGGGGCATGGTCGCCCCGGAAAGTCGCCAGCGACCGCGCCGACCGACTTCACCTCGCGGAGCTTCAATGAGGCCGGGGCATGGTCGCCCCGGAAAGCCACCCCCGCGTTGCAGCCGATACCGATCAACGGCTGGCTTCAATGAGGCCGGGGCATGGTCGCCCCGGAAAGACGTTCAGGAGGCGAAGGAGGACGACCTCCTCATCTTGCTTCAATGAGGCCGGGGCATGGTCGCCCCGGAAAGTTGCCGCGCGGATCGACCCCGTCCCGAGCTTCGGCATGCTTCAATGAGGCCGGGGCATGGTCGCCCCGGAAAGGCGCCCCCAGGCACCCGCAGGAGTTGCTCGCCAGGACGCTTCAATGAGGCCGGGGCATGGTCGCCCCGGAAAGGTCCTTCACCCGCCCCATAAACCGCCCCCCCTCGCAAGCTTCAATGAGGCCGGGGCATGGTCGCCCCGGAAAGCGTGCCAGACCGCGCCGCCGTCCGAGTTGAACTGGACGCTTCAATGAGGCCGGGGCATGGTCGCCCCGGAAAGCCGGAGAAGACCGCGAGGAGTACGCCGAAGATCCACGCGCTTCAATGAGGCCGGGGCATGGTCGCCCCGGAAAGCGCCGACCCTGCTGGCGCCACTGGTCGGCCGACCCTTGCTTCAATGAGGCCGGGGCATGGTCGCCCCGGAAAGTCAAGCTGACCGGGCCGGCTGTTGGGCTGGACCTGATCGCTTCAATGAGGCCGGGGCATGGTCGCCCCGGAAAGGCCCTTGCCGGGGTTCAGGACGTTGCGCGAGCCGTCGCTTCAATGAGGCCGGGGCATGGTCGCCCCGGAAAGCCGGCACGGCCGCTGCGAGCGGGCGATCTATCGCGCCGCTTCAATGAGGCCGGGGCATGGTCGCCCCGGAAAGCTGGAGACATCGACCAGGGCGTCCTCCAGGCGCTCGCTTCAATGAGGCCGGGGCATGGTCGCCCCGGAAAGGGCGGATCAGCCGCGTCGCCCGTGCCGTCGACGAAATGCTTCAATGAGGCCGGGGCATGGTCGCCCCGGAAAGTCGATACCCACCGACGAGGCGAGCGGGCCCGCCGTCTTGCTTCAATGAGGCCGGGGCATGGTCGCCCCGGAAAGTCGTCGTGTAGTGGTAGCCAGGCACCATGCCGATGGAGCTTCAATGAGGCCGGGGCATGGTCGCCCCGGAAAGCCGGCCTTCTCGATGAAACCACGGGTCATGTCGCGGTTGCTTCAATGAGGCCGGGGCATGGTCGCCCCGGAAAGCCTGGTTCCGCGAGCCTGCGCCGGTCGCCGTGATGGAGCTTCAATGAGGCCGGGGCATGGTCGCCCCGGAAAGGGCGTGGGGCGCGAACGACTAGAGGAGGAACTAGGCCTGCTTCAATGAGGCCGGGGCATGGTCGCCCCGGAAAGCGGTCCGCCGGCGTCTACCTGCCGCGCCACCTGGTGCTTCAATGAGGCCGGGGCATGGTCGCCCCGGAAAGTCGGAGTGCCGCTGGATCGAAAGCCGCTCGAAGTCCTCGCTTCAATGAGGCCGGGGCATGGTCGCCCCGGAAAGCACCCCCTTCCCCCAGGAGCCCGCCCATCCGATGACGCTTCAATGAGGCCGGGGCATGGTCGCCCCGGAAAGACGGCGAGCACGGAGAGGTGTGCGCTGCGGGCGAAGTCGCTTCAATGAGGCCGGGGCATGGTCGCCCCGGAAAGCGGGGCGGCGGCGCGGCGTTGAAGTCGGCGGTGCCCTCGCTTCAATGAGGCCGGGGCATGGTCGCCCCGGAAAGAGGGTCGCTGCAAACGTCTGAGTGGCCTACTCTACATCCGGCTTTCGCGAGCGCTGCCGCGCGCTTCGTGACAAATCGCGGCCGTAGTACCAAACCACTTGGGGAGGACTGCCTTAAGTCTTGCGTTGTCAATGACCTGACTGGATTCGAGCGGTGCACGGCTTCTTCCGAGTGTCGGAGCGCTCGCACGCCTGTGGCAGTGCGGACCAGTACCCCGATCGATCAATCAGACGATGGTAGCAGCCCTCTCCGGCTTCTCGTACGACTTGCCGAGACTCTCGACGCGGAGATCAACCTGCTCGGCTGGCCCCAAGTCGAGCACCAGGACGTGGTCCTCGGTCGGCCGAATAAGGCGATCGATCCGGGCCGTCATTTCGGCCCGGCGTCTTGCCGTCAAGCGGCACTGGAAGACGGAAAGCTGCAACCATCGGCCGTAGCCTTTCATCGCCTTGAAGACGCGGCGCCACCGCTTCGGATCCGCGATGTCATAGGTCACGACGTACAACCGCTCCTTGGCCACGAGTCCGTTACCTCGGAAGATAGTGAGGGTAGTCCCGAATCTCGCCCTGGAGGAACCTCGGCAACAGCCTCGCCTGAACCTCGATCAGCCGGCGCATCGTGACCCTGTAGCCGAACACGGGGTGGGTCGTCTCCTGCTCCAAGCGGCGCTCGAAAGCCGCAATGAACGCTCGCCGTCCCGCGGGCCTGAGAGCACACGCACTACCGTTCCAGACGAAGTGGGAAGGACGAACCTCCCCGTTGTTGATCACCTGCACGACGCTGGAGTCCGCGACGATCGGGCGGAAGGGCTCCATCAAGTCGAGAGCCAATGCCGGCCGGCCATGGCGGGGCCGATGGTAGAAGCCCAGGTACGGATCCAGACCAACCGAAGAGGCCACGTTGGTGAAGACTCGCGTGAGAAGCGCGTAGGCAAGGGACAGCATCGCGTTCACTGGATCCGTCGGCGGCCTCCGATTGCGCGTGGCGAAGGAGAACTGCTCCACTTCCGGGCCAGTCGAGGGTGCGAGCATGCGGTCGAAGCAACGGAAGTAGATGGCTGCACCCTCGCCCTCGACCCCGAGCAACTGTTGCACGTTCGCTGCCGTTTCCGCCTCCGTCGCGATTCGCTTCAGGCGACCCAGGGCGCGGTCCTTTTCGGTTCCTTCGCCCTTTGCCGCCCTCCAGTTGCGGCGCAGCAATGTGCGCGAGTTCCTCACCTTGGCTCGGACCAGGCCACGGGCCAGGTCGAGACACCGACGTCCATCGAATGCCGCCCGGTACTGAGCCTCCCGGACCGTCACGTTGCGATGACCGGTTCCCACCGTATGACCCACGAACCAGCCGCCGCTCGTATACCACGACACCGGAATCTCCGCCTGCATCAGTGCATGGAGCGCCGGCGTCGTAACCGACGCCGGGCCATAGATCGCTACGTCGGAGACTTCGATGAGCGGCACTTCCGTCTTCTCGCCCTCCGCGTCCACCACCAGCCGTTCGCCGCTCTTTCGCAGCCGGGCCCGCGGCGTCTGCACATAGAGCGGCCTTGCCGGATCGTCCGACGGATTGAGCGGCCTCGGCGGCCCACCAACTTCGAACAGGTTCGTCTCGTCCGGCAAGCAGATGCCGGCGAGCGAGCAGCGAGGGCACTTCGGGCTGTCCCGCAACGGCGGCGGTCGACGCCCCGCGGCCGCGGCGGAGCGAAGTCCTGATATCGCATCGAGGGTTCTCGCCCGCAGTTGGTCATCCAGGACCACCGGGACTCTCTCACGAGAACCGGCGTACCAGAGGGCGCCCTGGTCCACCTTGTAGCCGTTGTCCTCGAGGATCATCGCCTGCGCGCACACCTGAACCCGTTCCGGCTCGTACGCTCCGGCGGCAACATGCGGCCTTTTGCCCTTCTTGAAGTCGACCGGCATGGCTACACCATCCTCCAGGTCCACCACGTCCATCTTGGCGATGATCCCGAGGCGCTGCGAGGACATCGTCACTGCTCGCGCCCGCCGCACCTCCTCGTCCGCCTCTTCGGGGGCCGGCAGACGCCCGCCCCCGGCATCGACGCGCTGGTGCGACCTCCTCCCCTCAGCCGTGTCCCCGCTCTCCGCCCACTCGCCCTCCACCCATTCCAGGTAGGCCAGCCGCGGGCAGTAGACCCACTCGTTCACCATCCGCACCGGCACGAGTTCTTCGCCGCGACCGGCCGCCCGCGGAGGCAGATTCAGGAGGAGCTGGGATTCACGCGACATCGTCCTTGCCTAGTGCAGTGTCTCGTGTGGTCCGCCTCCAGCCAGCCACAGATGAGGAAGTCACGCGAGGTGACCGTGATGTCTTCAGATGGTCCTCAGTCAATTCTCGTCGGAGTTGGTCCAGTCTTCGCAGGTCAGACCCGCGACCCGGTCGAACTCGCGCTGATTGGCAGTCACGAGCACGAGTCCGCGGGCCAGCGCCTGACCCGCTATCAACAAGTCGTACGGGCCAATGGTCTGCCCGATTGCCTCCAGGTCGCTTCGTACCTTTCCTGCTACTCGGGCATCCTCCACGTCGAAGGCCAGAACCTCGAATCCGGCCCGGTCGAGCAAGGCGAGGTTCTGCCGGGTTCGGCGACTCTTGAAGGCGCCGTAGTACAGCTCGTACGCCGCCGGCGCGGACACGCCGATCTCCCCAGTGCCGTGGCGACCCAGCCGTTCGCGGGCCGCTGGCGACGTGCCGTTCAACAGGGCTATGCAGATGTTCGTGTCCAGCAGGTAGCGCATCAGTCGAACAAGTCGTCCAACGCCGGACTGGACGGCATCTCAGGCTGGCATCTCCCTTCGGCGAAGAAGTCGTCCGAGAACTCTCCCGCGATCTCGTCGAGCCACGCCCAGTCCGAGGCGATGGGCTCAAGGACGACGGCTGCCCCGCGCTTGCGGATGCGGACCTCGTTGCCCTCCATCCGGAACTCCTTCGGCAGCCGCACCGCCTGGGAGCGGCCGGACCAGAACAGCTTGGCAGTCTTGGACATGCGGAAACTCCCCGGGAGATATACAGCGTTGGAATATACCATTGGCGCCCGGGCGCGGTGCTGACGCGCCCGGTTTCAGGCTGCACCCCTTCAAGGGCCGCCGAGCAGGCCAGTGGAGTGCGCGAGTCTCCGGCAACTGGCGGGTGGTGTTCCGTTTCGAGGACGGCGAGGTTGTGGACGTGGATCTGATCGACTACCACTGACTTGAAAGGAAAGCCGGCCATGAACAACAGTGAAGATGATCGCGTCGGCGCGATGAGGAACCCGCCGCATCTAGGCGAGTTGATTCGCGAGAGCATGGACGACGTCGGCTGGAACGTGACCGAGACGGCGGCGCACCTGGGCTACGAGCGAGGAACGCTCTCGCGTTTGCTCAACGGCAGGGCGGGTGTGTCCGCCAAGATGGCACTGGCACTTGAAGACATCGGCTGGGGCACTGCTGTTCACTGGATGCGGATGCAAGCGAGCTACGATCTTGCAAAGGCGCGCCGGCAGCGGAACGGTGCTGAGGGCGAGTGGCCGAAGATCCCTGATTCGCTCGTGCCGGTCCGGCATGAAGGAGGTTGACCACGAAGGTGCCGACGGTCGGAACGCTTCGTCACTCCATCCGAGGCGGTGTGGCAGAGAAAAGACCAAGGCCGAAGTGACTCCCGAAGCCAAGCGCCAATGGGCCTTGAACCAAGCCAGGAAAGACGATCTCGAGGAAGGCGCCTGCCGTGTCGCGCTGGGCTTCCCGGCCGCGCGAGCGGAAGCGGCGGAAGTGCAGCGTACGGCGTCTGCGACTTCCAACCATAATCTCAGGCAACCGACGGACGTCGACATCCGCTGCACCAACACCGCGCCGGCTCAGCACCCGCCGCACTTCACCCGCGTAGCCCGACTTCTTCAGGTGCCCGGCTGCGAGGAACGGCGTCACGCTTCGCCATCTGGCCGCGGCGCCGAAGATGGCGCTGCCCTCCGCGAAGTCGGATGGGCGGCCAAAGCCCTCCAGCGCCAGCCTCCACTCCTGCACGCTACACGGTTCGTCGCCCGCTTCCCCACGGCGCTGTGTCGGCGACAGCCACAAGCGGGTGATGCGATCCAGCTTCCTTTGGATCTCGTCGTTCATTCCGCCTGCGATGTAGACCGACACGTGGTCGATCCAGCCATCCCCATCCGCGTCTTCCGGTAGCCAGAACGCGTGGACATGTTCGGGATCCCTGAGCGGCCTCCCATGGCCGTCGCGGCCTGAAACCTTCCACGGCGCCCGCGGCAACCAGCGGCCCAACATGTCATCCTTGTCCCAACCGAACTTGGAGAGAGCTGCCCGGCGCATCAACTCGCCGATCCTGACCGCATCCTCAACACGGGGGCGTGGGTGCCCGGCCAAAAGGAATCGCGCTACGGTCGGCTGGCCGTGCTTGGTTCGCGATGCTCCGCGCACTGCGAACCCGCGGGCCGCGACCCCAGGCGCAGTTCGCGGTCCGCGCGCATAGATGACTTCGCGGGAGGCGGGCGGTCGGCTCCAGCCACAATCCTGATAGTCCGCCGTGTCGAGCATCAATGCATCCACTACACGTTCGGGCAGAGTATTCGCCTGCCGCCTCTTGCTTTGCACCTTCTTCGTGAGAGCACGTTCGAAGCGCCGCTCCGTCCACTCTTCTCTGGACTGGCGCAGTATCTGACCCCTCAAGTTCTCCAAGAGCCGGCGCCGCTCTGCGGAGTACTCGCTTGGGCTCAGCGGTGCGAGTGCCCGCACGAGATCTCCCTCGAGACTGAAACCCCTTCCTTCCGCGCCTAGCGGCTTGCAGTTCGCTTGGGCCGCCCAACCCGAGAGCGCCTCGCACTCGGCCCAACTCTCTGCCCGCCCCAGATAACCCACGGCGCTCGCCAGATCTTCGGCAAGTGCGAACAAGTTGGAAGCGAGCGTCACATCCGGCCAAGCCGCAACCAGAATCGCACCCCGAGGCAGTCGAAGAAAGGCATCGAACACTAAGGTCGTCCTCGGGCGCCCCTTGTCCAGCCCTCCAGACGGCATGTAGTGCCGCGTGTGGCTGTGAATCGCCCCTTCCGGCAGGGTGTACTCGGGCGGCGACTCCGCAAGGGCATCGACCAACCGAGCCAAGTCGTCCTCCGACCATTGCGTGCGGTCCCCTTTGCGCCACCAGGTTGCGACTAGTGTGCGGAGCAAGCGCCAGGGCTCCGGCGGCCAGGCAACGTCGGCTTCGTTGACGTTCCGGCCCCAAGGCGTCGCGTGGTAACGACCGGCGGGAAACCGGAAGGAGAGTGCGAACATCGGCCTACTTCTCGTACGTGACGGTGACAACGCGGCTCTCGCAGAATAGCCCTCGGAACCCCACGGCCTCGATCAACCCAGGAAGTTCGCTCTCCACTGCGGCGAGCTCAGGCAACACGAACTCCCGCGGTCGCGTCACCGTGACGGCAGTCACATCGAGATCGCAGGCGGTCCGGAATCGCAGGCCTTCTCTCAGGAACTTCTGGATCTTGAAGAGCGCGAGTATGACCAACAGTCGCACCACATCTTCACCCAAGCCGAACGCGCGAATCTGCCGAAGGTCCAGGTTGAAGAAAGCAATGATCTTCTCTGCAACCCACTCGTCCCGAGCGAAGGGGACGTTGCCCTCGCCCTCCCTCAGACTTGGATCAACACGACTGAACTTCACGCCACCGCTTGCCGCAACTGCCGCCTGCTCAGCCTCCACAAACGCCGAGAGTGTTCGAGGAAGCCGGATCACGCCAGCGATTTCCTCCAAGAACACACCGTGGATCAGGGAGTTGGCGTCAAACTTCAGCAACGCCGGCACGAGCTGCCGTCGAACATCAAAGGGCCTGCCCTTCTCGTAACCGATCTCGTCCTGAATTGTCTCGAATCCCTTGGCCCTGGCGATGTACTCAGAGTTGATCCTGTGCGCTTCAAGCACCGAGTTCGTAAGCGGCCGACCTTCCCGGTCGACCACCCTCACGACAGGCAGCCCCCGCAGCGGCTCGACCCAATCGTCGGCCACCTCATCCCAGCAGACGGCCTCCAGGCGGTTCGCCATCGACTGGGCGCTCTCGACAAGGACGGTGCGGCCACTCCCGTCGGGCGAGTCGTACACCGCATGGCCAAGATTGGGGAAGCCGGTGGGCTGGAATCTGGCGCCCTGCACCGGCCTCAGCGACGCCTCGATCAGCAGACGCGGTTCGTTTTCGAGAGCAGAAAGGTCACACGGCATGCGGTTCATCCTCCAAGTCGTTTCCAATTGTCACGTTGTCATTTTCGGGCAGCGTCCCCGGATAGGCGCGCCGGATGAGCTGCGTCAACGCCCCATCGCCAATCGGGATCAACAGCGCAGCGGCAAGGCGGTCGGCTGCGACGCCGGCACCCGTCCGACCGACATCAAGCGCTGCGTGACGCCCGCTTGAGCGCGCGGGGTCGAAAGGCGTCGTCATCCCGGACGCTCGGGCTCGGGCCATCGCGAGTCCGACCGCTGCACCAGTGACCCGGCCGTCACGGCGGTTGGCACCGGCTCGCAAGCGAGCGACCAAACCGGGCGGCACCGGCATCCGCGCCGTCCCTGCCAGCGCGCCAACAGCCTGCAGCGTTCTGTCCGGCGAGAACACCGGCTTAAGGGCTGCGTAGGCGAAAGGAACAGGTCGCCGATGGGCTTGCCCGCCGCTTGACGTCCAATGCGCCGGTCGCGCCCACACGAGGCCAGCCACCAGCGCCGCGCACCGCGCATCGTCGAAATCGCCGGCGAGAAACGCGGCAACGTCGGCAAGCCGCGCCGGAGTGGCGGCTGCAAGCGGCTTGTCTTCCAGTCCGCGGATCGAGGCCTCGAGTAGGCGCCGCTCAAGCACTGCGATCATGTTCGGCACAAGTGGACCGCTTCCCCAGACGACCGAGCGTGGGGCGTCTGTACCAGACCAACCTCGGCGGACTCCAAGCCGACCTCGGTAGAAGAAGCGCTCCTCGTCAAGCGGCGAAAAGTGAGCGGCCATCGGCGGTGCGGGGCGTCTCGTCCCGATCGCACCAACTGGCCCATCCAGTGCCTTTTCCACCGCAAGCGATTCCGGTTCCGTCATTCCCTCGACCTTCAACTCTGAACCAGGGCGTGCATCCAATGGTGGCAACCCGACAGTAGCGAGAGCAGCGGCGATGCGAAACTCCGCGCTCCCGTCGTCCGCTTGTAGAACCCAAGCACCCGATAGCACCGGTGGCGGCGCAGGAACCGCTTGCCTACCCTTGGGACTCAGAGACAGCCAGTCACTTACTCGACCCAGCGCTACCACCGCCCTTTCGACCGCCGCCGCTGTCGCCGCCGACGCCGTAAGCTCAAAAATAGCATCCTCCAGCCGCTTGACCGCACGACGGGCCGCGGAAGGCTGGTCCCCGCGGGCAATGCGACGCACCCGAGTCAGCCAACCTCCCTGGTCGAGATCGGCGATGAGCGATGTGGCCGGCGAAGGCGCAGCCGGTCGACGGCCGATCGGCGTCGCTAAGTACGACTTGCCCGAACGCATCAAGAACCCATAGCGCTCAAACTCGCTGAATCCCCGGCTGACGCCGAGGCTGGCGGCTGCCCGCGCGAAGTCGAGGCCGTCCCTTGCCGTTCTCGCGTTCAAGACCGCACGGCCTTCTCCCAGCAGGGACTCAATCTCTACAGAACGGGCCGGTCGATTCCAGAGCGGCGCCCAGAACTCGGCTCGCGCATCGCTCTCGTCCGCAGCTTCGACACCTCCCCACCCCGCTCCTATCGTTCGAACGGTGAACGGGAAGCTCGCGCCCGAGCGAGTCGTGGCAGCCGACGCGCCGACAGCGAATGAACGCTCGTGCCGTCGCGTCGCAGCACCAGCGAACATTACGGATCCTTCGAGCGTGAGAACGTAATCCCACGCGTTCACTTCACTGCCAGACGTGTACCCAGTCGTCCCGTTGGGGCCGCCGGCAGCACCAGGCGAAAACTGCCCCACCGCTGCCGATGACAGTCCTGCCACGGGCACCCCGAAGAGGCTGCCTGCCAGAAGCTCTTCAGAGTCATCCGCCGGACAGCCAGTTGCGGCATCGAACACGCCTGTAGGCCTCTTTTGCGAAACGAGACGGCGCGCGAAGTTGTTCGTGAAGTCCAATCGCCCATCGTTCCCCCCGGTTCCGAGCAGTTCCGGGTAGGCAATGCCACCTCCAGACAAGGCGAGAACCGCGTCAAGCCAGCGAAGGGCCATCTCCGGCAGCCGTGATCTGAGTGCTGCTACAAGGTGAAGCTTGGCGGCGCCCTGGGGTCTCTGGCTGAGAGCGAAATCGGCGATCATGCTTGACGAGCAGCGGATGGCCGACGAAATGGGGGCGAATCGTTCCGCGACCTCATTCGCGCTCAGGGGGCCGAACCCATCCCTGTTGTCACCAGGATAGAAGCCGCTACCGCCGTTCCAAGGCGCAACAATCGGGCTCGGCGCATAGTCGTGGAGAAGGAACTTCAGAAGCCTGTCGCGGTTGAGCGCCGTCCTTAGGCAGAACCGCTCATTCTCCCACCAGCCCCGAGCCTGCGGATCGGCAGCCCCACCGGAAACGTGGTTGTCCGCCGACGAGATCAAACGCAGCACGCCGAGGGCCTTCAGGTAGGACGCCAAGGGCGTCGTAGCGCAACCGCCCAACACCAACAACTCGCCCCTCATCGACCGCACCCCTCCCGCTCCTTCGCCGAGGCGCGCCAGTCAGCGATTCGGAGGATGGCCTCCAACCAAGCGAGCCGAAAGGGGCCGAGCTGTGCCAGCAACTCGTGGGTTCGTTCAGTCCAACTCTCGTGGGAGACATCGTCCCAACCAAGTTCCATGATGGAAAGAGACAGCCTGCCCCCATTCCAGCGCTCGCCGGCACCGAGGTCAACCGGCGGAAGTTCGTCGCCATCCCAAACGCCACGGGCGAAGCGCGCATCCGCGCGTTCCGGGGCGCTCGGTGGCGACTCTCGGGGCAAGGCGCGCAGCTTGAGCCGCACTTTGCCGTGATGAGCGGCAATAAGGTAGGCAACCAGATCAGCGCCTCGCGCCCAGCCTCTGTGAGCGAGAAACGCCAGCGCCGATGCGAGTTCGTGGCGAAAGTAGCTTCGGCCATGCCGTGCAGACCCAGCGGTTTTCGCCAGGAGCACGTCGGAGGCAACAACCGCGCCGCCCAAACCTCGACGCATCGTGTCCTGGAACACCTCGTGCGCCTTGCCGACATCGTGCCAGCGGGCCGCGCGCGCAATGACGCCTTTGGTCTCGGCGTCCACCCCGAGACCCTCGCACAGTGCGCCCGCCTCCTCCGCAACGTGGCGGGTGTGATCGGCGAGAGATACGACAGCGTCGGTCGAGCTCAGTGGATCCTCGTCGTGCCCCTCAGAGTCCGCCGCAGACATGCGGGCCGGACGCTCCGCCGAACCAGTCGCCGTATCCGCCCCGACGACATCAACAACCTGATCAGGAACATGCTCCGGATTGCCGGTAAACCCCACCGTGTCTCGGTAACCGCCCGCCTTCCGATCAGCGAGCAAGACTAACCCAGGCCACACTGCATCCCTGAACGGCGCCCACCCTGCGGGCACATCATTCCTCCCACCCTCACCGCGCCGCCACTGGGGGTCGCGTGAGAAGACAAGCGGCGCTCCTTTGCCCAGTCTCTTGAGCCAATCCCGCGCAGCGCCAATCGGCACTGCGCACAGTTCCTCCCGTCCAGGGCTCGGCGGCTCGTCGCCCGGTACCGGGAAGTCGCGCCAGAAGACCTGAACGTCCGTATCCTCGGCGTCGCGGATGTAGTGCGATACATCGACATCGAAGCCCGTCAGGTCGGGGTCAGTATCGAAGAGATCGTCGAGGTCCTTGCGACGAATGACCTGAAGCGCCGGCTCGACGTCGTCGGGTGCGGGGAGGTGCACGGGCGCCACGTCCGTCAGCGTGGCGAGCCGTTGTCGTGCGGCCTCTAGCTCGTCGGACCCATAGGGAAGCGCCAACTTGGCGGCGTCCCTATCCGAAGCCACGCCATCAGCAGTCGCCTGCAGCAGGTCGATCCAGCGAACGTCGGCGCCCTCGGAGATCTCCGCGTAGCGGTTTGCACGTCCGAAACGCTGGACCATCGATGACCACGGAGCGATCTCGGTGAACAGGACTGCCCCAGAGACATCGACTCCCGCTTCTACCGCCTGAGTCGCTACGACAATGCGGTCAGTTCCATTCTCTGTCTTCGCAACCTTCTCCATCTCGCGTCGGCGGTCCGCCGGGCGGAAACGTGAATGGACCAACGCTAGGGTCGGCGTCGTTCCGGCCGTCTTCGAGAATCTCCTGATGGCATCGTGCAGCGCCTGTGCCCGGTCCACCCGATTGACGATCGCGAGCGTCATCCTTCCCGGCTGATGCGCGCTGACGACCTCTTCAGCAAGTTCCAAGATGTAGTTCTTGATGCCCGTCTTGTTCGCAGACACCGGCGTGGCGCGCGTGACCCTCAGCGCCTTGGAAGCCCGTGCCAGCCGTTCAAGTCTGTGGTCCCCTTCTGCGCATGGATCCACGCGAACCACTTGTTCGGGCGGCGGAGCCGGGTGATCCACAGTCTTCAACCATGCCGGATCAACCGTGGCCGAGATCCAAAGGCTGCGACACGGACGTCCAAGCGGGCGACCCGCCGCTGCGGCTCGATCCGACTCACCCTTACGGAACGCTTCAAGCTGCGCGGACGTCGCACGCCCGGCGCTCATGAGCTGGACCTCATCGAAGACCCACTGGACATCCTCGTGAAGAAGAGCGAATTCCACCGGCCAAAGAGCGCGCGACGAGGCGTAGCCACGCATGAGCGCCCTGCTCAGGAGCATGTCCTGGGTGCCCACCAGGACCGACGGCCTCTCCGGAGAGTCCATCCAATGCCGGGAATCGACACCGCCCATCAGCACGAAGACGTCCTCAGGCCCGGGCATGTGACCTTGGTCGTTCAGGCCAGCTGCCGCCAGTCTGTCGAACCAACCCTCCACCGCCTCAGCCGTCTGCTCGACGAGCGTCCGCATCGGAAGGCACCAGATTAGCCGCAGCGGCGTCTTCACCGGATCGGCAAACCGCCTTGCCGCCCAGGCCAGCGTCACCGCGGCGGTCTTCCCTGATCCGGTTGGCGCGATAAGCACTCTCGGCCAAACGCCCCCCGCTAGCCTTCGCTGGTAGTCAAACGGTTCCCTTCCCTCGCCGACTGCCGTCGAGAACAGTCTGCAGAACAGCGAATCACGTGCTTCCCGGTTCACTGCACCAGCCTAGTAGAGGCACGGTGGAGGAGTTTCCACGGAGCCAAGACGCGGCCTGGACGGCGTAGACGCATTCGCGCGACTACGCCGCTCGCGACGATGACCAACTCCTCGTCGGCTGAATGGCTCTCCGGTGGGGAACACACGGGGCAAAAGGGCACTTGGCACTCATCCGGCCTATGGACTGCCTCGGCTCGTCGCCGGTTCGCGTCGACAACGCACTGGTCGCAGGTAACGACGCCGAGACAACCGTAGCTGGATGGCCCGCCGCAGCTTGGGCACGGCGGCGACGGGTCGCGGCTCTCGCCGCCCCGGGACTTGACGCCGCCACTCACTCGCCGTCCAGCCATGAACCGAGCAGCAGTCCGCCGGCTACGCCAATGGCCAAACAGAACGGGCAGCCTCCGGCCATTCCTCCGCAGCATGGGGCGTCCCGCGGCGGTTCAGGGCGCGGGAGCGGGGCGGCCGGCGGTACAACCGCACACCATACAAAGAACACGACGAGGGCGACGGCGATGATGAGGAGGGCTGTGATCATGGCGAGACTCCGTGGTACGTCTGCGGTGCTTGGCCAACCAACAAGATCAGACGCTAGCGTCTTGCAGTCTCAGAACCTGACACCTGGACGCCCAATCCCCAGTCACGAGTACTGGGCGACCGCCCGCTCCAGATGCTCCCGCACCAACCCAACAAGTTCAGGTGGTTCGAGAATCTCGACATCCGGGCCGTAGCGGAGAATCTCGCTCAGCAGCTCCTCGGGATCCGAGTAGGGTACTGTGAGTTCGAAGCGGCCGTCGGGCAGGCGACTGGTTTCCTGTCGCCCGTGCCAGCGTTCGTCCGCAACCCAGCGGGCACGCTCCGGCGTGAAGCGGAGGCGGGCGCGGCGTCTCGCGGGGCCGCTGAAAATGCCGTAGCCGGAGGCGAAAGCCGCGATCAGGTCCGCTTCGGGCACGTCGCGGCCGGGAGAATCGAGGACCTCCGCTGAGGTGATCCGGTCCAGAGCGAAGGTCCTAAGTGACTCCCTGTCCTCGTCCCAGCAATCCAAGTACCACTGGTCCCGGTAGTGCACGAGCCGTTGCGGTGATGTCCTGCGCCGCGCCGTTTCTCCGGTTGAGCGCACCTCGTATGTAAAAGCGATCTGACGCCGCTCGACCACGGCGGTTGCGGCGGTCTCGAACGCACGCGACGCAATCTCTCGGCCATGCGCCCGCAGAATTCGGAATCGGTGCGCGGGGAAACGCCCGCCGCGCCGACGGCCGCGATTGAGAATCGCCTGGAAGCGGCTTCGGAGCGGGGCGATGAGATCTTCGAACAGACCCGGCTGAACCCGGCTCAGAAGCTCATCCATCACGAGTAGCTCCTCAAGCTCGTCCTTGCGGAACCACAGACCCGGCAGTTCGAAACGACCCGCATCGCGGTCGTAGTAGTAGCCCAGGCCAGGTGCATTGGCTATCGGTGCGCCAAGGTGGTCGCGCAGCATGCCGATGGTCCGGAACAGGGTCGAGCGGGAGCATTCGAGCTCCGCCATCAGCTCGTTGGCCGACGCGGGATGCCGACGGGCGTGCAGCACGCGGTGCAGCGCGACCATGCGCTCCATCCTGTTCACGATCCAATCTCCGCGCGCCTCGGCCGGCTCAAGCCCTCCGTCACATCCCCCACACGGAGATCACCGCATCCCCGGCAGCTTCCTCGCGCCGGAAGATCTTCTCCCGCCACGGCCGATCCTCCGAGCGGTCGAAGACCACGAGATGCCCTTCCGCCGCCGCGCAGCGGTCCATGTACGACGCCGTCTGTTCGAGGCCTTCGCTGATCGTGCGGTCCAGACTCTTGCGCAGGATCTTGCACTCGATCACGAATCTCTGCGTCCCGCCTGCCAGCGGCCAGACGACGAGGAGGTCGGTGCGGCCCCGGCCCAGACCGTATTTCCGTTCGATGCGGCCACCGCGTTCATGCTCCGCTGCAGGAACGCCTGCAGGAGAAGCTGAGGGCCGGCCTCCTGGTAGTCGAATCGCGGAATCCAATGCTCGGAGTGCTCGCGAAAGAACTCCTGGAAGGCGGACAGCAACTTCGGGAGATCGAGGCCACCATTTTCGTCGACGCACCAGGCCGCGTCCTGCACCAGCCCTTCCTGCGCGGCCAGAGTCAGCTCCCGCGGAACGACCTCGGCGTAGATCGGGTTCGCCATCCGCAACGGGCCCAGTCGCGCAATCAATCCCAGGTCGCGCACGTACTCGATGTCGCGCGCCGAGAAGTCACGCCCGTCGCCGCCGGGGTCAGAGTGGCGCCCAACGCACCGTGGGGACCCGCACTGTCCAGCGCCCCGGGCCAGAGAACCGCGAGCGATTCGTCGCCCAACGTGATCCGCGCCACCTTCGCCAGCTCGTCGAGGATGGCGCGCATCGCCTTCTCCGTGTCCTCGCGCGCTCCCTGGCCCGCTTCGACGTTGACGTAGACGCAACGGAAGTCGCCGTGTTCGCCTCGGTTCAGGAGATCCCGCAGCGCAAGAAGCGCGGTCGTCTTGCCCGTCTGCCGCGGCGCGTGCAGCACGAAGTACCGCTTGTCCCGGATCAGCGTCAGCACATGGCCGAGCCGCAGCCGCTCGAGCGGCGGCACGTGGTAGTGGTCCGCCGCAACGATGGGTCCAGTGGTGTTGAAGAACCGCATCTCTGGAGTATCGCACTCCGGCCCAGCGCCCGCTCCCTCAGGAACCGGGCCGCGAGTCGCGGACCGCTCAGTCAGCGTCGCGCAGGGGCGGAGGCAGAGCCGGATGCGGGCGAGACGCCCGCGTTCCCAGGGTTCGCTCTGGCGGGAGGCCGCAATCCGGTTCCGAGAGCGCCGAACCACAGCTTGAACATCTCCTGCGGATCGGCGTACTTCAGGTTGGCGGCCATGCGGTCGCGGAACTTCTCCAGCATCTCGTTCTGAATCCCCGCCACGTCGGGAAGACCGAGAAAGGCGCGCGCCTCCTCGGGCGTGCAGTCGATGTCCAGTTTGATCTTCACGGAATCTCCTTCCAAGCGGTCTTGCGATCCTCGTCGTAGGATCACTCTTCATCCACGGAGGCTTCGACCCATGATGCTACTGACTCGTAGCGCTCGCAACATCCCCGCTCTCTCACTCGCCGTCTTCACGACGTTCGGCGCCGCCCTCCACGCCCAGTCCCCGGCGACGGTGATCCAGGGCGCCCGCGTGTTCACCGGAGACGAGGTGCTCGATACGGCCACCGTCGTGATCCGCGGCCGCACGATCGAGTCGGTCACGCCGGGCGCCGGGATTCCCGCCTCGGCCGGAGACGGCCCCGAGATCGTCGACGGCACCGGCATGACCTTGCTGCCGGGCCTGATCGACAGCCACACCCACAACTTCGGCACCTCGCTCGAACAGGCGCTGAACTTCGGCGTCACCACCGTCCTCGACATGGCGACCGACGCAAACCTGGCCCGCCAATGGCGCCGCCAGCAGGTTCAGGGAACCGCTTACAGCCGGGCCGACATCTTCGCTGGCGGCCCGGTGACCGTTGAGGGTGGGCACGGGACCCAGTTCGGTATCCCGCTTCCGACCCTGGACGACCCGGAACAGACCGAGAGCTTCATCGCCGACCGGGTGGCCGATGGATCCCACTTCATCAAGGTTCTCTACGAGGCAGGCGAAACCGTCGGGCGCCCGATTCCGACCTTCTCAGCCTCGACCCTGCCCCGGATCGTGGCGGCGGCCCACAGCCACGACCAACTCGCCGTCTTCCACGTCAGCACCGTGAAGAGCGCCGGGGAGGCCATCGCCGCGGGCGCCGACGGTCTGGTCCACGTGTACTACGACCACGCGGGCGGCCCGGAGGTTATCGAGGCCGCTCGCGAAGCGGGGATCTTCGTCGTCCCGACGCTGGCCGTGCTCGAGACGATCGCGGCGACGGGAGGCGGCCCGGAGTTGGCGGCCGATCCCCTGATCGCTCCCTTCCTCATGCCCGATCAGCGCGGCGGCCTGAGCCAAGACTTTGGCCGGGAGCCCGACCCCGAGACGATGGCGCAAGTGCTCGCCAGCGTCGGTGCGCTGCATGCCGCGGGCGTACCGATCCTGGCCGGCTCCGACGCGCCCAATCCAGGTACCACACACGGCGCCAGCATCCACCGTGAGCTCGAGTTGCTGGTCCGCGCAGGTCTAACGCCGGTCGAAGCTCTGCGCGCCGCCACGTCCACGCCCGCCGACGCCTTCGGCCTCGACGACCGGGGCCGCATCGCCGCCGGCCTCAGGGCCGACCTGATCCTGGTCCGGGGCGACGCCACCGCGGACGTCCGCGCGGCCCGCGATGTAGCAGCGATTTGGAAGGACGGCGGGCGGTTCGAGCGCCGGAGCGCCGAGCCGACCACCGGTCGGCCGCGCCTGGAGCCCACCCTGTTGACCGACTTCGAGGATCTGGGCGCTCGCACCCTGCCCCTGAAGTGGTCTGATTCGACCGACGCCTTTGCCGGCGGCAAGTCGACGGTCTCGACCAAAGCCTCGGCTCGAGAGGGAGGCGGCAACGCGCTCCGCATCGAGGGCGAGATCCGCGAGGGTTTCCCCTTCCCCTGGTCCGGGGTCATGGTGCTGCTCGGTTCCCAGTTCAACGACCCGGTCGACGCCGGGGGCATCCGCGCCCTGGCCTTCGATGTCCGTGGCGAGGGCCGGACCTACCAGACGATGGCATTCGGCGAGAGCCTGGGCATGATGCCGGCGGGCGCATCCTTCGAAGCCGGAGAGGAGTGGGATCGGGTTGAGATCCCGCTGTCCGTGTTCGGCGGCCTCGACCCGGCGGGCGCGTGGGCGTTCTTCATCGGCGGTCCCACCGATCTCGGGGCGTTCTGGCTCGAGATCGACAACGTCGAACTGGTCGAGTAGGCGCCGGGAGGCTTGGCGGCGTAGGGCTACAATCGCCGAATGTCCGCACCCCCCGCGTCGGCGCCCCGCCCCCACGGCCCCCTGCACGGCATCCGCGTCCTCGACTTCACCAGCTTCATCGCCGGTTCCTACGGCGCCATGCTGCTTGGCGACATGGGCGCCGACATCCTGAAGATCGAATCGCTCTACGGCGACAACGCACGCCACTGGGGGCCATTCATCGAGGGCGAGAGCCGGTCGTTCCAGGCCTGGAACCGGAACAAGCGCGGCATCGCGGTCGATCTGAAGACCGCGGAAGGCAGGCAGGTGGTCTACGACCTGACCCGGGAAGCCGACGTGGCGATGGAGAACTTCCGGCCCGGAGTCGCAACCAGGCTGGGCATCGACTACGAAACGTTGAGCCGCCGCAACCCGGCGCTGGTCTACGCCTCGTCCAGCGCCTTCGGCGGTAGCGGGCCGTACGCTCATCGCCCGGGGTACGACCCCGTGCTGCAGTCGATGGCCGGCGCCGCGCACCTTCAACAGCAGATGAATGGCGTCGCCGCGATCTGTCCGGTGGCGGTCTCGGACTACATGGCCGCCGTGCTCGCGGTCGGCTCGATCAACGCCGCGCTCCTCCACCGCGAGCGCACCGGCGAAGGCCAGTACATCGAGACCTCGCTGCTGCAGGCGATCATGTCCGCACAGTCTCAGTCCTACGTGCAGTCGCTCGATGCCGAAGCCACCGGACCGCCCGGTATCTTCCCGTACCGCATGTTCGCCGCCGCCGACGGCCCCATCTTCATCGCCGCCGGCACCGACAAGTTCTGGCGACTGTTGTGCGGTGCGATCGGCCGTGACGACCTCGGCGACGATCCGCGCTACGAGACGAACCCGCAGCGGGTCGGCAACGCCGCCAAACTGAGTGCGGAAATCGATCCGATCATCGCCTCAAAGCCGGCGCGTAAGTTGGAAGCGGACCTCATCGAGGTCGGTGTTCCATGCGCCGCGGTGCGGTCGGCCGACGAGTTCTTCGACGATCCCCAGGTCGAGGCGATGGCGATGAGTCAGGTCGTCCAACACCCGACGATCGGCAACCTGCGGATGGCGGGCGTGCCGTGGCGCTTCTCCCGTACCCCGGCATCCATCCGGAGACCCGCCCCCAGCCTGGGCGAACACACCGACGAGGTGCTTGCCGAACTGGGCTACGACGCCGAGCGAATCGCCTCGCTCGAGGCCTCCGGCGCCGTGGGGCGCGTCGACGAAACGAACGGCGGCTGATGGCGGTCTTCGGCGCCTCCGCCGATCCGGCAGCGGCGTGACGACGGCAGCCCACAGCCGGGATCGGGAGCCGCGGACGGCGGGCTCAGGACGCACGGTTCCAGCCCGTGTCGTCCTGGTCGGCGCCGGACACACGCACATCCAGGTACTGCGGCACTGGATCATGCGTCCCAACCCGGCAGTCGACGCCACTCTCGTCGTCGACACGCCGATCGGCGTCTACTCGGGGATGGCGCCCGGCCTGGTGGCCGGCCAGTACGAACGTCACGAACTGGAGATCGACGCCGTGCCGCTGGCCCGCAGGGCCGGAGTCCGGGTGGTCCTGGCGCCGTGCGTCGGGGTCGAGGCCGCGGCGCGGCGGCTCCTCGCCTATGGTCGCGAGCCCCTGCCCTTCGACCTGGCGTCCTTCGACGTGGGCGCCACGGTGGCCGCACTCGACCTTCCCGGGGTCCGCGAGCACGCCGTTCCCACGCGGCCCATCAACCGCCTGGCCGCGGCGGTCGATGGTCGCATCGAGGCCCTGACCGTCAAACAGCCGAAGGTGGTTGTCGTCGGTAGCGGCGCCGGCGGTGTCGAACTGGCCTTTTGCATCGACGCACGGCTGCGAAGCCGGGGACTCGAACCGAGAACGACGATCGTCGAGGCGGGCGACGCCATCCTGCCCGGCTATCACCCATCCCTGGCGCACCGGATCGAGGCCGCGGCCCGCACGCGCCGGATCGAGACGATCTTCGGCGCCAAGGTCACAGCGGTCGAGGCGGACTCGGTCCGACTCGAAGGCGGCGGCCGGCTCGACGCCGACCTGACGTTCTGGGTCACTGGCGCCGCCGCGCTGCCGATCTTCCGCGACTCGGACCTGCCGCTCGACGACGGCGACTTTGTGCGCACGCGATCGACCCTGCAGGTCGAGGGACACGACCACATCTTCGCCGTCGGCGACTGCGCGACCCTGACCGACCACTCGCAACGCGCCCGCGCCGGCGTCTACGCGGTGCGCATGGGGCCGTACCTCATCGACAACCTGGAGCGGCGGCTCAGCGGGCGGACGCTCCGGCGCTACAAGCCGCAGGGCGACTTCCTTTCGCTGCTCAATCTTGGCGACGGAACGGCCGCAGGCATCAAGTGGGGGCGCACGATCGAGGGCAGGTGGGTCATGCGTCTGAAGGACCGGATCGACCGCCAGTTCATGGAGCGCTTCCAGGCGCTCGACGCCTCTGGCGCGCCCCGACCCTGGCTCGCTGGCATGACCCACGAGGAGGGCGCCGACGGCGCCGCGGCAGGCGCGATGGGCCACGCAGGCGGAGGCGAAGCGGCGCCCATGTTCTGCGGCGGCTGCGCCGCGAAGGTCGGGCCCGATCGCCTCGCCAAGGCGCTCGCGCGGGCGGGTCTGGACGCGAAGACCGGCCAAAGAGCCGACGTCATCCTGGGCACCGCGACCCCCGACGACGCAGTGGCGTACCGGACACCGGCCGGCGACCAGGTCGTCGCTTCGCTCGATGCCTTTCCCGCCTTCACCGACGACCCGTGGCTTGTCGGGCGAGTGGCCGCGGTCAACGCCTGTTCCGATCTCTACGCCACCGGTGTCGCGCCCCGGGTCGCCCAGGCCCTGGTCACCCTGCCCCAGACCGCGGACGGCGAGGCGGCGGAGGAACTGCTGATCCAGGTCCTCGCCGGCGCCCGCGCGGCCCTGGATGCGGAGGACGTGCTGCTGCTCGGAGGCCACACGAACACCGGGCCCGAACTGGTCGTCGGCTTCCACGTCGAGGGAGTCGCCGGGAACGGCCACGACCTGCTGCTCAAGGGCGCGGTTGAGCCCGGCGACGAACTGGTGCTGACCAAGCCGCTGGGCTGCGGCGTCCTGCTCGCTGCCGATCGGATGGGTCTGTGTCCGGGCCGCTGGCTCCGCGCCTGTCTGGCGGCGATGCAGACGAGCAATCGCGGCGCGATGGACGCCGCCCGACGCGCCGGGGCCCGGGCGGCGACCGACATCAGCGGCTTCGGCCTCGCCGGCCACATCGGCGAGATGGCCCAGGCCAGCGGCGTCGACATCGAGGTCGAGGTCGATGCTCTCCCTGCCCTGCCCGGCGCCCTGGAACTGCTGGAACGCGGCGAGCGCAGCACGAGTCACCACCAGAACACCCGCCTGCCGCTGCCCACAAGACGCCGGGCGTCGCCGGGGCCGCGGCTGGAGCTGGCCTTCGACCCCCAGACCGCGGGCGGCCTGGTGCTGGCGATCCCACCGGATCGAAGCGAGAGCCTGGTCGACGATCTCCGCTCCCAGGGACTCGCTTCGGCGCGTGTGGTCGCACACGCTCGGCCGGTGCGCTCGGAGCGCCCGCAGTTGATCCTCTGCTAGAACTCCGGAGGACGCAAATCGGGCGTAAGTCGTGCTAGTCTCGTCCTCGTGCCCGCTCTCCTACGCGAGAACGCCCTTGCCGGCGCCGCACGGCCCGCCACGGCGCCGGCCGGAGCGGTGCGCGGCCGCGGCGCCGCCGCCAACCCGAGGAACCGCTTCGAACGGATCGGAATCGACTTCGAGCCGGGCGAAAGCACCGCCGAACGGGGCGATGCTCCGCCGACGGAACTGTTCCGGGACGACTCGAAGACGGTCCTGTCGCGCAACGACTCGCCGGACCTCGGCTTCCAGTACAGCCTGAATCCGTACCGCGGCTGCGAGCACGGCTGCATCTACTGCTATGCGCGGCCCACGCACGAGTACCTCGGCTTCTCCGCCGGGCTCGATTTCGAGAGCCGGATCCTGGTCAAGGAAAGAGCGCCCGAACTGCTGCGCCGGGCCCTGGAGAACGCCCGCTGGACGCCCCAGGTCATCATGCTCTCCGGCGTCACCGACCCCTACCAGCCGATCGAGCGGCGGCTCCGCGTCACCCGCCGCTGCCTGGAGGTGCTGGCCGAGTTCCGCAACCCGGTAGCGATCGTGACCAAGAATCACCTGGTGACCCGCGACCTCGACCTGCTCCTGGAACTCAACCGGTTCCAGGCCTGCGCCGTCCACCTGTCGATCACGTCCGTATCGCCGTCGCTTTCGGCTCGCATGGAGCCCAGGGCTTCGAGTCCACGGCGGCGGCTGGAGGCACTGCGCGAACTGAGCGAGGCGGGCATTCCCTGCGGCGTGATGGCGGCGCCCATCATCCCCAGTCTCAACGACGACCAGATCCCGGCCATTCTGGAGGCGGCCGCCGAGGCCGGCGCCCGGCGCGCGGGCTACATCCTGGTCCGGCTGCCGCACGGTCTGCGAGAACTCTTCGCCGACTGGCTCGGTACTCACTTCCCCGACCGGCGGGACCGGGTTCTGAACCGGCTGCGCGAAGCCCGCGACGGCGACCTCAACGACCCCCGCTTCCACCACCGCATGAAGGGCGGCGGAGAATACGCCGAGCAGATCGGTCGCCTGTTCGAGACCGTTCGCCGCCGCGTCGGGCTCGAAGGCGGCCGGAGCGGCCGCACGGGAAGCCCATCCGCAGCCTCGTTCCGCCGCCGTACCGCCCAGCGAACTCTTACTTGGGTCTGAGACCGCTCGCTGCTACAATGCGCGTCCGCTCGACGGCGGCAGCGGGCCCCTGGAACAGTTGAAGCGATAGGTACGCCGGTCGGATTCGACCCTCGGCAGGCTGATCGGCTCGCTGCCTCCACGCCCATCGGTCGGCACAGCAAACAGGACATCGGAGAGACAGGTGAAGTTCAACGGGCCCAAGGTCAAGCTCTCGCGCAAGCTGGGAGTCGCGCTCACGTCCAAGGCGGCGCGGTACATGGAAAAGAAGAGCCACCCGCCAGGCATGCACGGCTTCAAGCGGCGCCGGCGCCAGAGCAACTACGGACGGCAGTTGCTCGAGAAGCAGCGGCTGCGTTTCCAGTACAACGTCAGCGAGCGCCAGCTCCGCAACTACTACAAGCGCGCGACGCGGATGAGGGGCGTGACCGGCGACAACCTGGTCGGCCTGCTCGAGACCCGGCTCGACGCGGTCGTCCATCGCGCCTTCGCGCCCAGCGTGTTCGCCGCGCGCCAGTTCGTCGGCCACGGTCACATCCTGGTCAACGGACGCCGGGTGGACATCCCGTCCTACCGGGTCAAGGAGGGCGATGTCGTCGAGGTGCGCGAGAAGAGCCGCAAGCTGCGCTGCTTCAACGAGCCGCGCGGGGTCACCGTGCCCACCTACGTCGAGACGGACGAAACGGGCTACGAGGCGACGCTTCGCAACACGCCGGTTCGGGACGAGGTCCCGATCGTGTGCGAAGTGCCTCTCGTCATCGAGTACTACTCCCGCTAGCGGCAGACAAAGAGCAGGACATGCTGCGCATCGCCCCCCACCACAAGCGCATCTCCATTCCCGCCGCCGTTCTCGCGGTCGCCGTTCTCCTCGCCGGCGCCGTTCCGGCGGCGGCCGCCGCTTTCAGCATCAGCGGCACGGTCACGTACGAAGGCGAGCCGCTCAAGCGCTACCCGCTCCGCATGGACGCCGACCCGAACTGCGCCGAAATCTACGACGGCAAGCGGGTCTTCTCGCGCGGCAGTCTGATCGGAGAGGGCGGCGCGATCGAGAACGTCTTCGTCTACCTGAAGGAGGCGCCCGAGGGAGGCGCCGGCGAAACACCGGCGGCGGCCGTGCGGCTGGAGCAGCGAGGCTGCCTCTACACACCGCGGATTCTCGGTGTCCGCGTCCAGCAGGACATCGAGATCGTCAACGACGATCCCACGCTTCACAACGTGCGGGCCCTGGCCAGCGCGAACCGGCCGTTCAACATCGGCCAGCCGGCTCGGGGTACCAGAACCAAGTCGTTCCGGGCGCCCGAGAAACCGATCAAGGTCAAGTGCGACGTCCATCCCTGGATGGCCGCCTACGTGTTCGTCATGGAGCACTCCTTCCACTCGACCACCGGCAGCGACGGCGCGTACCGGATCGAAGGCTTGCCCGTCGGGTCCTACGAACTCGTCTTCTGGCACGAGAAGCTGGGCGAGCAGGTGGTCGAAGTCGAGGTAAGCGGCAACGTCGAGGGTCTTGACTTGACCTTCGAAGGCAGCGAGTAGGCGCACGGGAGGATGGCCTACGGCGTCCGGAAGATCGCAGGAATAGGTCCGGCCGTCGCCAAGAAACTCGCCACGGCGGACATCCGGACCACGGACGCGCTCCTCGCCGCCTGTAGCGGCCGCAGGGAGCGCCGGCTGCTCTCCGAGCGCACCGGCCTGCCCGAGCGACAGCTTCAGAGGTTCGTCAACATGGCCGATCTGATGCGCATCCGCGGCATCGGCGGGGACTTTGCCGAATTGCTGAGCGCTTCCGGTGTACGCACGGTCCGCGACCTGAGCCGCCGCCGCGCCTTCAACCTGGCCGCCAAGATGAGCACGGTGAACGCGGCCCGCAAACTGAGCCGCCGCGCGCCCTCCGCCTCCATGGTGGAACGCTGGATCGTGCAGGCGAAGGACCTGAAGGAGGACTAGGGTGCCGACCCGGCCTTCCCTCGGCATCGGTTTCGTCGGCAGCGGCTTCATCACTCGCTTCCATATCCGTTCCTGGACGGCGGTCCGGGGCGCCGACATCCGGGGCGTCTGGAGTCCCAACCGGGCCAGCGCCGAGTCCGCGGCGGCACTGGCGAACGACCTCGACGTCGGCGACGCCCGGGCCTACGAGTCCATCGCGGCGATGGTCGAGGACGATTGCCTAGACGCGATCTGGATCTGCGGCCGCAACGACCACCGCGTTGCGAACATGGAGGAGATCGCGGAGGCCACAAGGACCGGCCGTGGCCGGCTCGTCGGCGTCGCGTGCGAGAAGCCGCTCGCGCGCAACGCCGCCGAAGCGCTGCGAATGGTCGAGCTCGCGCGCGAGATCGAGGTTCTGGACGGCTACCTCGAGAACCAGGTCTTCAGCCCCGCCGTGGTGCGCGGCCGCGAACTGGCCTGGGAACGCGGCGCCCGAGCCGCCGGCCGGCCCTACCTGGCCCGCGCCGCCGAGGAGCACTCCGGCCCGCACAGCGCGTGGTTCTGGCGCGGCGACCTGCAGGGCGGCGGGGTGCTGAACGACATGATGTGCCACTCGGTCGAGGCGGCGCGCTTCCTGCTCACCGACCCGGACAAACCGCGAAGCAGCCTGGCGCCGAAGCGGGTCAACGCCCAGATCCACTGCCTGAAGTGGCAGCGCCCCGAGTACGCGGCGCGCTTGCGCCGGCAGTACGGCGACAAGGTCGACTACGCGCGCCGGCCGGCGGAGGACTTCGCGCGCGCCATGGTCGAGTACGAGGACGACGCCGGCACGCCCCTGGTAGTCGAGGCGACAACCTCGTGGAGCTACGTGGGCGCCGGTTTGCGACTGTCCATGGAACTGCTGGGCCCCGAGTACTCGATGCGGGCCAACAGTCTCGACACGGAACTCGAGCTCTTCTTCAGCCGCGACCTCCGCGGCCCTCGCGGCGACCGTCTCGCCGCTGTAGAGCAGCGCACCGGCGAGGATCTCGTCGAGAAACAGAACGCGGAGATGGGACTGATGCCGGTCCTCCCGAACGAGCCCGTGGCCTACGGCTACGACGCCGAGAACCGGCACATGGTCGAGAGCTTCCGCCGGGGCAAGCGACCCAGGGAGACCTTCGAGGACGGTCTGGAGGTCACCCGTCTGTTGATGGCCGCCTACATGAGCGCCGAGTTGGGCCGGACCGTCGACTACCCGCCCGAAGGTCTCGACGAATTCGTGCCCGCGGTCGCCCGCGGCCAGTGGAATCCCGCCCGCTGAACCAGGCGCGGTTCCGCTACTACTCGACCTCGTAGTAGTCCACGAAGCCGATCATCATCTCGTCCCTGGTCTCCCGGCCCCACGAGACATCGCGAGTCGGATCCGGGTTGTCGGCATTGCCGCTGCTGTTGTCGTAGGTGGCCGCACAGAGCAGCTTCGTGCCCGCGGGCATCGGCTTCGGCTCGACCAGGCGGTAGGTCGTCTGCCAGTTGAAGTCGTAGCCGTCGATCCGCAGCAGGATCTCGGCGCCGCCGTCCGGGTACTCGGCCCGAAACTCGAACGTGTCACCGCGCAGGTGCATGTGCGGCCGCAGCGACAGCAGGCGGCTCTCACGCGGGAACACGAGTTCGGCCTCGAAGCGAACATCGCTCTCCCCGGCCGGAATCCACAGGAACGGAGTCGAGCACAGGGCCGTGCGCGACTCGTGCCGGGGCCGCTCGGAGGCGAGCACCAGACCGATCCGGCTGCGGTCGGTCTCCACCCGACCGGTCGGCGTGTAGTGCATCTGGAAGTCGATCACCGTGCCCGCGGGCAGCCGACGACCGACGCCCGGCGGCATGACGAGCGGCTCCGTGCCCGGGGCGTAGCCGCCCAGGTCGCCCGCGGTTCGCGGATCGCCACTGGCCGGTCCCGCCGCCGCAACGGCGCCCGAGAACGCCTGCACGATCACGTGATGAACGACGGCGGCGTTGCCCGGCTGCGTCTCGGCCGCCTGAATCCACACGTCCTCCGGCAACTCCGTCTCCACCCGGTAGCCGTGGTACGGGACCTCGCCGGCGGCCGGAATCGTCACCTCCTGCGGCAGCTCGTAGATCAGGTCGGGGACGCCGATCCGCCAGCCAGTCGAGCGGTCCGCGGCAGGGACGGGCGCCACCTCCCCGCCTCCGGACCCGGGGCGGCTGCCGCCGTCGATCCAGGCCAGCAGCTTCTCCTTCTCGGCCGCCGGCAGTCGCCGGTCGTTGGCGAACTCACCGTAGCGCGGGTCGGCGTGCCACGGCGGCATCGCCCCCGTTGCTATGGCGCGCCGGATCGAGGACGCCCAGGCGCGGGCCTGCTCGAAGGTCTCGAGCGCGAAGGGCGCCGGCCCACCTTCATGGTGGCAGCCGGCGCAGCGGAGGCGAAACACTTCGGCAACCGCGTCGAAGTCGACCTCTGCCGCGGGCAGCGCCGCCGAAGCGAGGACCGAAGCGGCCAGGGCGGTAACGACAGCCGCGCCGGCTTCAGCGGAGACGGCAGCAGCCCGCGCCGCAAGACTCGTGTTACTCCGGGCCTGGGAACGCGGGCGTCTCGCCCGCATCCGGCGCGCAAGCGCCGGTCCGGCAGCTTCAACAGACGTCCCGATCAGGGGCCGCCCTGGTTCGTCAACCGGTAGAGCTTGCTTCGGGTGCGGATGAAGAGGCTGCCGTCCGCGATCGCCGGCGTCGACATGCACATCTCGTCGAGCGAGTTCTTGCCCACGACCTTGAACTCGTCGCCGGCTTCGATGACGAACGTGTCACCGTCCTCGCTGAGCACGAAGACCTTGCCGTTGTAAGCCCAGGGCGAAGCCGTGAAGGCGCCGGAGCCGCGCTCGATGCGCTGCTTGCCGTAGACCTCGGCGCCGGTCTTCGGATCGTGCGCGGTGAAGAAGCCGCGGTCGAGCAGGGTGTAGAACCGGTCCCGGTAGATCAACGGCGTCGGGTTGTAGGCGCCGGCCTGGGGCTGGTACCAGACCACCCACCGGTTGCTCTGCTGATCCTCTTCGAGCGTGATGTCGCCCTCGGCCCCCGGCTTGATCGCGTAGACCGGCCGGATCCGATCGCCGATGTAACCCGACGACACGTAGAGCAGGCCATACTCCGAGAACGACTGGGGGATCGCGATCGACGACATGCCACCGAAGTGCCACAGGAGATTGCCCTCCTTGTCGTACGACCGCACCTGGTCGGTACCCACAGTGATCACCTCGGTGCGCAGCTCGTTCTCCCACACGAAGGGCGTCGCCCAGTTGCTGCCCTCCTCGCGCGGGTCGCGCCAGAACTCCTCGCCGGTCGCGGCGTCGAGCGCCAGCATGTAGGACTGGTCCTCGTTGTCGTTCACGATGTAGAGCTGCCCGTCGTGGACGATCGGCGACGCCGCGGTACCCCAGCCGTAGCGCGTGGGAACAGCCTCGAAACGGCGCTCCCACACCGGTTCGCCGTCCAGCGTGAAGGCGAACACGCCCACGTTGCCGAAGTACGCATACACCCGCTCACCGTCCGTGACCGGGGTCTCCGAGGCGTAGGTGTTCTTCAGGTGCCTCGCAAAGTCCGGCGGGGCGACCATCACCTCGCGCTCCCAGCACTTCTCGCCGGTTTCCACCTGGAAGCAGTAAACCGTCCAGTGGTGGACATCAGCCGACGGCTGCATCCGGTTGCCGCCCAGGTAGAGCCCCTTCTTCGGCTCTTCGACCTCCCCCTCGCTCCATACCGTGGTGACGAAGATGCGGTCGCCCAAAACGATCGGCGAGGACCACCCGAGACCGGGCACGTCCACGGACCAGACCACGTTCTCCTCCGTGCTCCAGCTCTCGGGCAGACGAGGATCGTCGTCGGCGACGCTCATCGCGTCCGCGCCGCGGAACGAGGGCCAGTTGTCGGTGGACGGCGGCGCGGCGAGGGCCGAGCCGGCGGCCAGCAGGACCACGCCGAGGGCGGCAAACAGATGGGTGGATCGACGCATCAATGAACCTCCTGTGGGGAGATCGGTTCGAACAGATCCTGCCTGCGCCAGCGGCGCTAGCAGTCAGGATCGCGGTTGCAGCGGCGGGGCGCAGCTTACCACCGGCCCAGGCGTTCCAACTCCTATCCCGCCGCCGTCCCCGCGCCGGCGGCCCGCCGCTCCAGGTCGAGCAGCGCCTGCTTGGTCGGCAGACCGCCGCCGTAACCGACCAGCCGCCCGCTACTGCCAATCACCCGGTGGCAGGGCACGACCACTGGCAGCGGGTTGCGGCCGTTCGCGGTGCCCACAGCCCGCGAGGCCGTGGGCTTGCCGATCCGCGCCGCCAACTCGCCGTACGAGATCGTCTCGCCGAACGGAATACGCCGCAGTTCGGCCCAGACCCGGCGCTGGAAGTCCGTTCCCCCGGCCGCCAGGGGCAGGTCGAACTCCCGCCGCTCGCCGGCGAAGTACTCCTCGAGCTGCCGCTTCGCCTGCGCCAGCGCCACCGGCAGAGCGCCATTCGAGGCCACCCATGCGGGGTTGGGCGCCTCGGCAGCACGGTTCGGCAGGTCGATCAGGTCAACGGAGTCCTCGCCGCCTACCAGCCGGAGAGTGCCGATCGGTGTGTCGAAGTCGTGGTAGGTCGTGGTCATCGGTGAGCTCTCCATCGGGAACGGAAAGCGGCGCCAACCTGAATTCGCGCCGCAGAATGACGGGCCTTCGGTACGCGGACATCGCCGCCCGCGTCCGACGCGAGGCCCGAGTCGGCGTCACTAGCCTAACTCAGTCGAGGCACCAACAACGGTCCCCTCTACGGGTAGCCGCGAACCTGGGATTACGATCTTGCATGAGAACCCATGAGACAGTAAATTCCTTAGTCATGAAGTATGAGCGCAGCCAGGTCGATGTCCTCAGAAGTCGGCTAGCGGAGACGCCTCACACCATCCAAGCCGTGTTCGGCCCAAGGCAAACCGGCAAGACAACGATCGTGCGGCAGGTGCTGGACACGATCCAACAGCCTTGGCTCTACCGAGCCGTCGACGATCCGAACATGGACCGGCAAAGTGACTCGCTCGGTCCTCATCGGGATGTCCCGTTCGCCGAAGCCCGCGACAGAAACTGGCTCGTTCGGACCTGGGACGAGGCTCGCCGCAAGGCGGAGATCCACGGCGGCGGCGTGCTCGTGCTCGACGAAATTCAGAAGATCGACCAGTGGTCCAGCGTCGTCAAGGGCCTCTGGGATGGGGACAGATGGGACGATCTACCACTCCACGTCGTCATCCTGGGCTCCGCTCCAATGCTGATGCAGACAGGCCTCACCGAGAGTCTGGCAGGACGCTTCGAACTCATCTCGACCAGCCACTGGTCGTTCCGAGAGATGGCCGACGCCTTCGCGCTCGACCTCCACCAATACCTCTATTTCGGCGGCTACCCCGGAGTGGCTCGCCGGATCCCGGACCGGTCCCGGTGGCGAAACTACGTCCGTTCGGCGCTGGTCGAGACGACGATCGAACGGGACGTGGTGGGCATGACCAGGGTCGAGAGACCCGCCCTGCTCAGGCGGTTGTTTGAACTCGGAGCGGCCTTCTCCGGCCAACTCCTCTCACTAGAGAAGATCCAGGGACAACTTCGGGATCGCGGCAACATCGCCACGCTAGCCGACTACCTGCATCTCCTGTCCCGGGTAGGTCTCCTGACCGGCGTTCCGTGGTTCTCGCGCAGTCCGGTCGGAAAACCGGGGGCGCCGACGAAGCTCATCGTGCGGAACACCGCCCTGATGACCGCGCTCTCCGACTACAGCTTCGAGGAGGCTGAGGCGGACCGCAGTTTCTGGGGCCGCATCACGGAAACCGCCGTAGGGGCGCACCTACTCAACACCGCCGACGCCAGGACGAAGATCCACTTCTGGCGCGACAGGAAAGGCAACGAGGTCGACTTCGTCATGACGTGCGGCCGGCGCATCGTCGCCGTGGAAGTCAAGAGCGGCACCAAGGCAAGACCGACCCGCGGGATGCATGTGTTCGGGCAGCGGTTCCGGCCCGACCGGACGCTGCTAGTGGCCCCCGACGACCGGGCGCCCGGCACTGTGTCTCTCGCCGAGTTCCTCTCGCGGTCCGCTTCCGAGTGGTTCGAGGACACCGAATGACTGTTGTCGAGCGCAGTTGCACGGAGATCCTGGACGACGAACGCGCTAGAGAGCCGAACTCCAGACGGCTCTCGGAGTACCGCTCCGACACGGCCTGGGTCCTGGTCGGCGACCCCGGCGCCGGCAAGAGCACGTGTTTCGAGCGGGAGTGCCAGCGGATGCCCGACTCCGCGACCCTGATCCCGGCACGGGACTTCGTCGCCCTCGATGTCGAGAACCACTCTGAGTGGCGCAACAGCACACTCTTCATCGACGGTCTCGACGAGATCCGTGCCGGCGACGGCGACCCCCGCACCGCTCTCGACCGGGTGCGAGCGCAACTGGACCGCCTGGGCCGACCGTCCTTCCGGCTCTCGTGCAGGGAAGCGGACTGGCTGGGACGAAACGACTGGAGCAGACTGGAGGCTGTCGCCCCGGATGGCCGAGCCACCCTTCTACGCCTCGACCCGCTGACGCCTGATGAAGCGGAGGCCGTCGCGGCGGACGGCCACGTGGAGGACGCCGCGGACTTCCTGAAGCAAGCCCGGGAGAAAGGACTTGATGGGCTGCTCGGCAACCCTCAGAACCTGATCCTGCTGGCGTCGGTCGTCGCCGACGGACGCTGGCCCGAAAGTCGGCGCGAGCTCTTCGAACTCGCCTGCAGGCACCTCGTCCTGGAGGAGAACGAAGAGCACCGCCTCGCGGAGCGTAATCCGCCAGCACGGGACGAACTCCTGGACGCCGCGGGCAGAATCTGTGCCTTGCTCCTGCTCTCCGGGACTGCCGGCGTCCAGGTCGCCCCCTCCGCTTCCGAGGATGGTCTCCCCTACCCGCCGGCCAACCGCCTCGACCCACCGCCTGCCGGCGCCACCCCAGACTCCGCCCAGGCAAGGGGGCGCCTGCGGCGCCGAGTCCTTTCGAGCAGGCTGTTCGCGGCGGCCGGAACCGACTCGACCGCGTACGGCGTCGAACCGGTCCACCGCCACATCGCGGAGTTCCTAGCCGGTCGCTATCTGGCCGAACGTATCGCGGCCGGCCTCCCGGCAGCACGGGTCGTCTCGTTGATCACCGCCGGTGACGGCGGCGTCGTCACCCCGTATCGCGGCCTCTCGGCGTGGCTGACAGTTCACTCCAGAGAGGCGCGGGCCGAACTGATCGACCGCGACCCCATCGGCGTCGGGCTCTACGGCGACATCGGCGGCTTCTCGGACGCAGAGCGGCGGTCGCTACTTCGAGCGCTGGTCCGCGAAGGGCGCCGACTCGACGACATCGGCTATCGCAATGCCACGGTCTTCGCGCCTCTTGCCGCTCCGGCACTCGAAACCGAGTTCCTTGCTCTGCTGACCGCGCCGGTGCAGAGCGAGGACGACCAGTTCTCGGTCAAGTTCGTGCTCAGGGTCCTGAGCCGGGGCTCTCCGATGCCCGCACTGGTGGCGCCAGTCCTGGCGGTCCTCTACGGGACAGGATGGCGGGAAGAAGTCACCTGGGCTGCCCTCGACGCCTTCGTCCGCCAATGCGGGGACCGGGACTCCCAGGTCGGCAAGCTCAAGCAGGTTCTCGCCGACGTTCAGAACGGCAAGCTGCCAGATCCGGACAACGAACTGTCCGCCACCGTGCTTGAGGAGCTCTATCCGGAGACGATCGGGCCGTCGGAGATCTGGCGTCACTTGGCTCGGTGCCAACCGACGAGCTTGTACGGACGCCACCGCCGGTTCTGGATCCAGACGCTTGACGAGAAGACGCCGGACGAGGACGTCCCCCTCCTCCTCGACGGGCTCGCCGCGCAGCGACCCGACCTTGCATTGGTCGATAGCGGATCAGGCGACGGCCGGGCCGCAGCTGAGAGGCTCCTGGCGCGCGCACTAGCCGTGGAGGGCGACAAGCTGACGCCGCAAAGACTCTACGCGTGGCTCAACGCTCCCGCCCGAACAGACGAGGAATTCCTCGAACTGAGAAGTTCCCACGAGGTGAGCAAAACCGCATCCGAGTTCTTCCTCTCGGCCCCGCCGACCGGCGACGACGCACCGGAGGCGTGGGAATCCGCATCCAAGGTGCGTTTCTGGCTGGAGGCCCACCCGGACGCGTACAAGGCGGCTCTCCTGGAGGGCATTTGCCGGTACGCCGACGAGCAGGACGTGCAGAACAAGGTGGTTCTGGCGAAGGAGTACCTACGCCAGGCACAGCCGCCTCCCGACTTCGGGCTCTGGTGTCTGGAGCAGGCCGGGGAGGCCGCCGAGGCCCTACCGGAACTTGCGCGCTGGCTGCTCGGCGAAGCGCGCCGCCGTCTCAACCAGGGCGAAGAAAGCCTGTCGGAGCAACTCATCGCCGAGGCAGTGCAAGAACACCGTTCGCTGCGGCCAGCACCGCCGGATCCCGGAGCCTTGAGCGAGCTTCGCGAAAGGTCGCGGGAGTGCAAGGCGGCAGCGAATACGCACCTGGAGAGACGCAGGCGTCAAGAGCAGGAATGGCTCGACGCGGTTCGCACCGAAGCGCCGGCCCTGGAACAGAACCGCGGCGCCCCGACCATTCTGTACGAACTGGCGACGAAGTGGCTGCAGCGTCCATACGACCGACCGCGCTCCCTCTTCGACTGGCTCGAGGGAGAACTCGGCAACCAAGAGGACCTGGCCGCGGCGGTTGCCGCCAGCCTGCGCGGCGTCATCGAACGCGAAGGCGTGCCCGGCGTGAGTCAAATCCTCCGTCTCCACGGCGAGAATCGGATGCACTACCTCTCGACACCGTTCCTCGTCTCGCTCAACGAGCGGGACCTGGCCGATGCCAGTTTCGTCGATTCGCTGACCGAGCCGCAGAAGCGCCAGGCCTGCGCCTTCTACTTCACTGTCCTGATCAGTCGCGACGTTCATCCGAACTGGTACCGGCGACTCCTCAAGCGGGAGGTTGGGCTGGTCGCGGAGGTGCTGCTCCGTCTGGCGCGTGCCGAGCTGCGGCGCGGCACTGAGAACGTACCGCGTCTGTGGGACCTGGCGCACGACGACGGCCACGCCGAGCTCGCCGGCCTCGTCTGCCTGCCTCTCCTGCGCGGCTTCCCCGTGCGTTGCCGCGCGCGCCAGTTGCACAACCTGATCCGCCTGCTCTGGGCGGCTCTGCGCCACGCGGACCGCCACGAACTGCTAACGGTCATCGAGAAGAAGCTCGCGGGCAAGAGCATGACGATCAACCAGCGCGTCCATTGGCTTGCGGCCGCGACCATCGCGGCGCCTGACGCCTACGCCGACCGGCTTGCAGAGTTCATCGACGGCAAGGAACTGCGCGCAAGGCAGCTCGCGAGGTTTCTGTGGTCCGAGCACCCCGCTTTGTTCCGGCCGGCAGAACTGCCGCCCCGCGCATTGGAGGTTCTGATCGGACAGTCGGGCGCCGCCTTCGGCGTCTACGAGATCGTGGACGCACCGGCGAAAGGACAGCACAACGCGCAGCCTGAATCGGTGCTCTGGCGTCTCCCCAAACTGATCGAATGCCTGGCGGCGTCGCCGGAACCCGAAGCCGGCGCCGCCCTGCACCGACTGGCGGGCGACGAAGCGCTCCACCGCTGGCGTCATCACCTGCGCATGGCCTGCGACAGACAGGCGGTCATCGCGCGCGACAGCTCCTACCGACGCCCCGAACTCGAAGCGGTCCGCGCAACGCTCGACAATCTGGCGCCCGCCAATGCCGCCGACCTCGCGGCCCTTGCGTTCGACCGGCTCAACGAACTGGCGACAACGATTCGGCATGCCAATACGAACGACTGGAGCCAGTACTGGAACCAGGACAGCTACGGCAACCTCACCACATCCAAAGCAGAGAACGACTGCCGCAACAACCTGCTCTCCCACCTGCGCCCACTCCTGCCCAACGGTGTCGACGCGCAGCCCGAAGGCCAGTATGCCGCCAACCGGCGCGCCGACATCCGCCTGTCCTGTTCCGGCTTCCACGTCCCCGTTGAAGTCAAGAAGAACTCTCACCCGGCCCTGTGGCGGGCGGCCCGGGATCAACTGGTCGCCAAGTACACGCAGGATCCGGCGACCGGCGGGCACGGTATCTTCCTCGTCCTTTGGTTCGGCGACGGCGAGAAATCGCCATTGGACGAGACTGGTACCCGTCCGAGCAGTCCCGAAGAACTCCGGCAGCGGCTTGAAGTCCGGCTCGCCAAGCAACTAACGCCAGAACAGGCGCGCAGGATCGCGGTGCAGGTCATCGACGTCAGCAGAGCCTGATTCCGGCGGGCCCGGCGCGGCAGGTGGAAACTCCCGGCACCGACTCCTGCGGCGCTGCCTCGTCAGACGATCAATCCACGGCGGCGGCGCGGCGGAGGAAGTCGTCCGCGTCCCGGCATTCGAGGGCCAGTTCGATCAGCGCGGGCGCGTCCGCCACCCGGTCGATCTCGTCGAGCCATGCCCGAAGCCGCGGCGTCACGGCGACCCCGCGCGCGCTCAACGCCCGCGGCACGGCGTTTCGAAGGAGCTCCCCTTGCGCCTCGGCCCGCCCTTCGGCCCTTCCCTCGGCCCGCCCTTCGGCTCGCGCTTCGGACCGCTGCTCTTCCAGCTCCCGGCTCAGGAACGGGTCGTCGGCGGCGCTCGTTCCCTCTGCGGCGCCTAGGGCGCCACCGACCTGGCGCAGGATGTCGACGGTCTCCAAGGAGGCCTCCGGCTCATTCAACGCCCGGTGAATCGCGGCCGCCGTCCAGCCGGGGAACGCCCGGCTGCTCGCGGCTTCCACGTACCGGCCCGCCTCCAGGACATGGATCGTGAGACCGGAGCGGCGGGATTTCGGCCGGTACCGCCAGCTCGCCTCCGGCACTTCGACCCAGACCTCGGGGAAACCCCAGGACTCGTAGATGCTCAGCTTCCGCCGGCGGGCGTCGGTGCTGTAGTCCACTTCCAGGACCACATCCGGCAGCGTGTCGACGCCGTACTCGATCTCGGCGCCGCGCGGCGCCTCCCTGGCCGGATGCAGGTAGACCACCTGGTCCGCCGCCATGACCCGATCGTGCCCTCCGTCCAGCGCACGCACGACAAGCGACACCGCCCCGATCACATCGATCGAAGAACCCCGTTTCGCCGCGATCAGGCGCACGCAACCCGCGAGCCGCATCGCGCCGTACTCGTGGTGAGTGGTCGCGGGTTCGGCGACCATCGCGATCTCGGTGCGCGCGTCCCAGTACTCGAAACGGCCTTCGTAGGCGTCGAGTCTCCCGCGCCGGATATTCACCGGATGGCAGCCCGGAAACTCCACGGCCTTCGGGGCGGGGCCGTCGTCGGGCGGCCCGGGAGGCGTCTTGGCGACCGGCTCAGTCATGCTTCGAGCCTACAACGAGAGTAGCCCCAGAATCGGCCGGCGCACGCGCCGGTGGATGCCCACCCCGCCGCCACAGCAGCAGCGCCGCATACGCCCTCACCGGACGCCACCTCTCGGCCATCGTCTCCATTTCGGCAGCCGAGGGAGGCTCGTCCCGGTTCAGGGCGTTGCGCAACCCCAGGTCGCTGGCCGGGAACGCATCGCCATCGCCCAGGGCGCGCATGGCGATGTACTCGACGGTCCAGGGACCGAAACCCTTGATCGCGAGCAGTCGTTCCCTGACCTCCGCCGGCGCAGCGTCGAGCCGCAGTGCGCCGGTTGCTGTCTCGGCCGCCATCTCCTGCAGCGCCCGCGCGCGGGCGGCGGTCAGGCCGATCGAGCGCAGGTCGAAGGTTGCAACCTGCCCCGGCGTCGGAAAGGTGCGCTCGAGTCCGGCCTCCCGCAACGTGTCTGGAAGCTCGTCGCCCAATGCCGCAACCAGCCGACCCGCCAGCGTGCGCGCGCCGGCTACCGAGATCTGCTGCCCCAGGACCGCGCGCACCGCGGTCTCGAAGCGGTTCCAGGCGCCCGGAACCCGCACGCCCGCCAAACCTCGTCCTTCCGACCCGAACTCCGGCGCGGCCGCCAGCGGCGCAGCAACCCGATCGGGATTCGCGTCGAGGTCGAATAGCCGCCGGACTCCGCGGGCGATCGCCTTCTCCGCTTCGGGGCCGGTCGTCTCCGGCTGAGCCGCGCGGACTTGCACGTCGGCCAGGGAACTCCGTCCGAAGCCGACCTGCAGAACTGCGGGACGTGCGCCGGCCTCGTGCCGCGCCGGCGCGAGAGACGCCAGGTCGATCGTCCGCCGGTAGCGCAACTGCTCCGGATCCACGACCTCGACGCCCGGCAGCGCCCGGATGGCGAAGAACTCCAGCAGGCCGCGGGCATCGAACGGACGCCGGAAGGACTCTTCGAACGAGCAGACGACGTGCCGCATCCGCGGAGCATAGAGTTGCCGCCCACCAACGAGGAAGAAACCCATGACCGACCTCCCCGCCGACGGCCTCGCGCTCCACTCCACGATCCGCGCCAACGACAGCGGCGGCGGGACGGTCGAGCTCGCACTCGCTCGCGTGCCGGTACCCGACCCCGGGCCGGACGAGGTCGTCATCCGGGTCGAGGCGGCGCCGATCAACCCCTCCGACCTGGGCGTGCTGTTCGGGCCCGCCGACGTCTCCACGGTGAGGGCCGCCCCAGGCGAGCACGGCCCGGCCGTCGTCGCCGACATTCCCGACGGGCTCGCTCGCCTGGTTGCCGGGCGTCTCGATCAGACGATTCCGACCGGCAACGAGGGCGCCGGGGTCGTCGTCGCGGCCGGTTCCTCGGCCCGTGCGCAGGCCCTGATCGGCCGCACCGTGGCCGTACTGGGCGGCTCGATGTACGCGGAGTACCGGCTGGCCGAAGCGAAGCGGTGCCTCGTGCTGCCCGAGGGCACGACGCCGGCGGAAGGCGCATCCTGTTTCGTCAACCCGCTGACCGCTCTCGGCATGGTCGAGACGATGCGGCTCGAGGGTCACAGCGCCCTGGTCCACACCGCCGCCGCCTCGAACCTCGGGCAGATGCTGCAGAAGATCTGCATCGCGGACGGCGTGGCCCTGGTCAACATCGTGCGTCGGGTGGAGCACGAGGAGCTCCTGCGGGGCCTGGGCGCCGGGCACGTCGTGAACTCGAGTTCCAACACCTTCATGGCCGACCTGATCGCCGCCCTGACCGAGACCGGCGCCACCCTCGGCTTCGACGCCACTGGCGGCGGTAAGCTGGCCGGCCAGATCCTGACCGCAATGGAAGCGGCCCTGTCCGCCAACGCCCCCGAGTACAGCCGCTACGGCTCCGCGACGCCCAAGCAGGTCTACATCTACGGCGGACTCGACCGCAGCCAGACGGTCCTCACCCGGAACTTCGGCATGGCCTGGGGTCTCGGCGGCTGGCTGCTCCCCCACTTCCTGCAGCGGATCGGCCCCGAGGCCGCGGAAAGGCTCCGCCAGCGCGTCGCCGTCGAGATCAGGACGACGTTTGCCTCGAGCTACGCCAGGACGGTCACCCTGCAGGAGGCCCTCGACCCGGCAGCGGTCGCGGTCTACGCGAAGCAGGCGACCGGCGAGAAGTACCTGGTGACGCCGCACGGCTAGCAACTACACCCGCCGGTAAGCGAGATCCCCCTCCAGGTACGTGAGATAGAAGGACTTCGGGTTCATCGTGCCACCCGGGTTGCGGTACCAGAGCGGGCGCCGGTAGTACGTTTCGCCGCCCAACGACTCGGCGGCGGCCTGGAGCCTGTTCTCCGTGGCCAGTACGGTCGCTTCGGCACAGCCCAGGCTTGCCAACTCGGCAAGGGCCGCGCGCAGGACCGATGCCGCCCCCTCGCCCACGTAGGGGAAATGAACGATCCGCCCGGTCGGCGGATCGTTCGCCCGGTTCACGTAGAGCAGCAGCGGACCGAGCGTCCGACCGCCGCGGCTGAGAGTGAACAGGAGGCCTTCGTGCTCGGGACAGGCCGCGAGCCAGGCCAGGTGCCCGTGGTCGGCCATGTTGACGAGCCGGTCCGAGCCGGCATCAGGCGCCACAGCGGCGGGCTCGTAGGGTAGGAGATCTACCTTCGGCCCGGAGGCGCCGCCTTCCCCCCTCGCCGTCGCCAATCGGAGTTCGCATGCTTCGCCCACGCGCTGAAAGCCGCGCAGTACCAGGATGGACTGTGTTGTGGGCGTACCTCCCAGAACGATCTCGAACTCGGCGTCCGGCACGCTGCCGCCCAGGGGCACACCGGCAGCGCCGCGCGAGCCGGGTTCCACCATCCACAGCATCCTGTGCGCTCCCCTGGTGATCCGATCGTCGATCCGGTAGCTGCTGTTCAACGCCCCCACATGACCGACGACCTGCCCATGCCTTTCGGCAACCATCGACTCGACTTGCGGCCCCGGCGGGCCGCTGAACAGGAGCCACCGCAGGATGTCGGGCTCGCGGCGGAGCCCGTAGACGATCTCCGTCAGATCGGAGAGGCGCTCCAGGTCGCCCTCAACGCCTGGGCGCAATAGAACGTCCTTCACGAGGCGCCGCGCCGCCGTCGTCGGCGAGGATCCGCTGAGTCCTTTGCTCACGATCGCTCCGACTCCGCCTCGCCGCCCTGCCGCCGGGCGCGAAAGGCCGCGTCGCGTTTCGCCCGCAGCCGCAACCCCTCGCGGAAACGCTCGATGTTGGCTTCCGCGCGCCCCTTCAGGCGGCGGTACTTGTGCTCGGCCTCAAGCAGCAGCAGCTCGTCCCAGCCCAGGCCTTCCTCGGTCCAGTGGTACTCGTGCGTGAGGAGCTGGATCTGGTCGTACCGGTCGAGCAGCGACGTCACGACGCCCTCGCGCCAGACCTGGGTGCTGTCGGAAAGGTACTTGATCCGCTCGAAGTAAAGCGGATCGTAGGCGTCGACCACACCGGGAATCCGCAGCGTCCGGCCCGACCGCATCGGCATGTGGGGGCTGGCTGCCCGGATCTCGGCGCCGAAGAAACCCTCGATCAGTCCGATAGCGCGTTGCGCCAACTCGACCGGAGCGCCGCCCGAGCGCTCGAGCAAACCCAGGTCGTAGTGGAAGCCCAGGTCATGCCCCAGATCGAGGATCTCCTCGACGACCCCGGCGCCCTCGGCCTCGAAGAGGTTGTAGTCGGAACCGATCTGTACGAAGAAGGTCGAGCGAACGCCGGCGCCGTGATCGGCCCTGGCAATCGTCAGCGCAGCGTCGAGGCTGAACTCCACGTCGTGCCGCATCAGCACGAAACGCTCCACGTCGAGCAGCGCCTCGCCCATCGGCGCCGCCTCCGCAAACGAGAACGTCCGGTGAGTCGCCACGATCCGCGCCAGGATCTCCCGGTAGTGATCAAGCGTGAAGTCGAGGTTCGGATCGGCAAGCCGATGCGGTCGCGGTCTGCTCATGCCGGCTGCCAAGAGACTTCGTCCCATATCTCGGTCGCCAGGTCGTCGACCGGACGGGTCGCGCCGCCGTCGATCCAGTCGACCAGGCGCAGCGTCACGTCAGGGTAGTTCATGGGAGGCGGTGCCGGACCGTCGATCCAGGACTCGATCGCCCACACGGTCAGCCGCTCGACGACGGTGCCAAGGCCGAGGGCTTGCAGCGCCCGGCCGTTGAGGAACTGCTCTGGATGGCGGCCGATTGGCTGCACCAGGAGACGGCGGCCCAGGTGAAGCGCCTCGCTGACGAGCGAGAAACCTGCATTCGTGATCACTCCCGAGCAGGCGACCAGATCGGCCACGAAGGCCGCGCGGTCGTAGGGGCGAATCGAGACGTTGCCGCAGTCGACCGGCGCCGGCACCGGCCGGTAGGCGACGAACCGGCGGTGCGGCAAGCGCCCCAGCAGTGCTGTGATGCTCTGCTCGCTCTCCGCGGGCAGGTAGACGAGGAACCGCTCGCCAGCGTCCGGCGGCGGACCGGCCTCGGCCGCCGCGACCAGGTCGGGGCTGATCGTGGGCGGCAGATTCGCGCCACCGAAGCGATGCCAGTGCAGGCCGACTGCGGTCCGAACGGGAGTGTAGACGGGAGCGAATAGGCGCAGCGCCAATCGCGCCGGTCCGGTCCGCCCCGGCAGGCGGAGACGCCCGTGGAATGCGTACAGGTGGCCGACGCCGATGCTGGGCAGGCGATTGCGTCGAGCGATCCACGCCGAGACCGGCTCGTAGTCGGTCAGCACGAGGTCGAAGCCGGAGGCGGCGAAGCTGCGCACGTCGCGCAGAAAGCGCTGGAACCGTAGTTGCGTGACCGTACGGAGCATCTTCACCCGGCCGCCGGAGGCAGCGCCGGTGAAGCCCTGGCGCAACGTGTAACTGGCCAGAATCTCGGAGTCGGCAAACGCAGCCGAATTTCGGCCCGTGAGCAGGCAGTGAACATCGTGCCCCCGACGCCTGAGCCCGCGCACCATCGCCGCCGATCGCACCAGGTGACCGTGGCCCGTGCCCTGAACTCCGTAGAGGATCCTCATTCTGTCGCTCAGCCGCCGGCCGCGTTCGGCCCGTTCAGAGCACGCGAGCGGAAGGTAGCACCCGGCGAGTTGCAGCCGCAAGCGAGGGACCGGCACCGTCTCGCACTGCTAGTCTTCTTCTTCGCTTCCTTGCCGGATCTTCCCCTCTTGCACTCGCCAGCGGCCTAATCCTGAACAGTCTGCATAGCAGGGGGTGACATCACGCGCGTTCTCATCGCTGGCATCGATGGCTATCTCGGTTGGCCGTTGGCCCAGTACCTGACGGCCAGCGGCCACGACGTTTCCGGCATCGACGCCGGCTTCCGCCGCGACTGGGTCGCGGAAATGGGCAGTTGTTCGGCCCTGCCGATCGCGTCGCTCGGGACCCGACTCGACGCGTTCGAGTCTGCCTACGGCACTCGCCCGCACGTTGCCCTTGGCGACCTGACCGACCTCGATCCGGTCTACCGGCTGTTCGAAGAAGTCCAGCCCGAGGCGATCGTGCACCTCGGCGAGTGCCCGTCGGCGCCGTACTCCATGATGGATGCGAAGCACGCGGTCTGGGTGCAGCGCAACAACATCGAGGGCACGCTCAACGTGCTCCACGCGATGCGGGATCTGGCGCCCGACGCGCACCTGGTCAAGCTGGGCACGATGGGCGAGTACGGCACGCCGAACCTGGACATCCCCGAGGGCTTCTTCGAGATCGAGTACCGCGGCCGCCGCGACCGCCTGCCCTTCCCCCGCCAGGCCGGCTCCTGGTACCACTGGAGCAAGGTGCACGACAGCAACAACGTGATGTTCGCCTGCCGCATGTGGGGGCTGAGGGCCACCGACGTGATGCAGGGCGTCGTCTACGGCACCCGATTCTTGGGCGGAGCGATGGGCGGTGCGACGGGCAGCGGAGCGGACCATCCCGCGGGCGAGGCACTGAGCACCAGGCTCGACTTCGACCAGGCCTTCGGCACCGCGCTCAACCGTTTCTGTTGCCAGTCCGTGATCGGCGAACCGCTGACCCTGTTCGGGCTCGGCAAACAGCGGCGCGGCTTCCTGCCCATCTGCGACTCGATGCAGTGTCTGACCCTGGCGGTCGACAACCCGCCGGAAGCGGGCGACTACCGGGTCTTCAACCAGTTCGAGGAGACTTACACGGTCTCGGAGCTCGCTTCCAAGGTCGCCTCTGTCGCTTCCGACATTGGCCTCGAGTCGCGGATCCGCCGGATCGAGAACCCGCGCAAGGAACTCGAACAGCACTACTACAACCCGGATCACGATCACCTGCTCGCGCTGGGCTATCAGCCGACCCGGGACATGGACTCGGAACTCCGGGCGATGCTGGAAGACCTGCTCCCCCACCACGACCGGATCGCGGCCAGGCGCGACGTGCTCCTGCCCGACATTCGCTGGGACGGCAGCCGCCGGAAATCGGCCTTTCTGGACGGAGAGAACAGCCTCGACGGAGCGAACGGCCTCGACGGGTCGAACGGCTCGGAACCGGACGCGACGGCTACCGAGCCGCCGTCAGTCGACGAGCCGGAAGCGCGTGCCGCAGATCAGGATCACGCCGTCATCGCCCAGGCGGCCCCGTTCTCCCGCGGCTGAACGGGCGCGGTCCGCGTCCACCGCACGTACATCGATTCCGCCCAGACCCTCGGGCCGGCCGTCGGTCGGGAGCACGAAGCGCAGGTCGGCGTTCTCGAACGGCATCGTCGGCACGCCGTCAGCGTCACGGAGCGGAATCTGGGCGATCTCGCTCCAGCGCGCCGCGAGCCCGGCCGGGTCAGGAGTCTGGATCTCCGCCGCGACGATGCCATCGATCACATCGGTCCGGCGGCAACGTTGCCAGTTGTCGCCCGCCGGTTCCCACGGTCCGTCGGGCGCCATGCCGTTCGTCTGGCAGTCGATCTCGAAGAACGAACCGCCGGTGTCCTTGGGATGAAGCTGCATGTTCTGGAAGCCGTGACGCTCGAAGTCGTTGACCAGGCGAATGCCCAGCTCCTCCACCCGGCGCCGGCGCGGGGCATGGTCGTCGCACTGGACGCGGCGAGCCAAGACGCCCGCGTTTCCAGGGCCGGAGCAATCGGCGCGCGATGAGGCTACGAGTCCGGCCAGGAACCCCGGCCTTCGAGCAGGAAGGTCAGGTGCGGATGGTAGAGCGCCGGCTCGAGCAGGAAGGAGTCGTGCCCCTTGTCGGAGTGGACGATGATCCTCATGCAACTGACGCCGGCAGACTGCAACACGGCCATCAGTTCGCCCTGCTCCTCGGGGTAGTAGCAGACGTCCGAGTTGATCGAGAAGATCAGAAAACGCTGGTTCCGGCAGCGGGCGAAAGCCTCTTTGAGAGAACCCGCGCCGGCCGCGGTGGCCAGGTCGTACTGGCTCCAGGCGTCCACGATCCGCAGGTAGGAGTTCGCGTCGAACCGGGCCGCGAACTTCCGCCCCTGGTACCGCATGTAGGACTCGATCGGGTGGTTGACGCCGTACCAGGGCACACCCGAAGCCTCGGCGACCGTGTTCCGCGCCCGTCGCCGCAACGTTTGCAACGAAACGAACGTCTTGTGATTGATCTGGCGGGCAATCTTCATCCCTTCGAGTTCGGCGCCGGGCTCGTAGTGGCCGCGGTCGAAATGCGGGTCGTTGGCGACCGCCTGGATCTGCTCGAAGTTGTGTATCCGCTGGAGCGGCGTCACCTCCATGCCCGCAGCGACCACCACGACGTTGCGCACCCGCTCGGGGAACATGACCGCCAGGTCGAGTACCGCCATGCCGCCGGTCGACGGGCCCACACCGGCGTGCAGCACGTCGATTCCCAGCCGGTCGACGAGGCGCATCGCCGCGCGGACCGAGTCCGAGAAGCGCACCCGGGGAAAGGAGGGACCCCAGCGCTCGCCGGTGGCCGGATCGATCGTCAGCGGCCCGGTCGACCCGTAGCAACCGCCGATGTAGTTGACGCAGATGACGCAGAAACGGTCCGTGTCGATCGCCCGCCCCGGGCCGATGAACTCATGCCACCAGCCGAGCACCATCTCGTCGGTCCAGGCATTGTCGAGACCCGGCACACCGTGGTTCGTGCCCGCCGCGTGGTGGCTCCCAGTGAGCGCGTGGAACAGCAGCACGGCGTTGTCGCGCGCGGCATTCAGTTCCCCGTACCGCTCCCAGGCCAGCGTGAACTCCGACAGCGTGTCGCCGCACTTCAGTTCGAGCGGCGCCTGGAAGCGCTCGAACCGGGTCTCGACGACACCGATGCCGCCAGCCTTCCCAGCCGCGGGCACGCTGCGAATGGACTCCATGCGCCGACACTATCCGCACCGGCCGGCCCGTGTAACAGCCGGTGAGCAATGCGCTTAGAGCGGCGGCGCCACGCTCCGCGGCGCCAGGACCCAGTAGCGGCCCCGGTGCGCCATGCGCCCGGCGATCGATCTGGCCCGCTCGCCGGCGCCCCAGAACACGTCACCGCGCACCGCGCCACGGATCGCGCCGCCCGTATCCTGGGCCACCAGCAGCCACTGACGACGTGCGTCCGGCGCGCCGGGAACAGCCGCCGGGATCATCGCATCGAGCCAGACCGGCACACCGAGGGGAACGTGCTGCCGGTCCACCGCCAGGGAGCGTTCCGGCGTCAGCGACACACCCTGAGCGCCGATCGGTCCCTCGCCCCGGATCTGGCGAAAGAAGACGTAGGAGTCGTTCGTCGCCATCACCTCTCCCGCGCGGTCCGGGTTGGCCCGCAGCCAGGCGTCGATCGACTGCAGCGACACTTCGTCCAGCGTCAGTTCGCCCCAGTCCACCAGGGTCCGGCCGATCGCGTGGTACGGGTGGCCGTTCTGGGCCGCGTAGCCGACCCGGAAGATGGCGCCGTCGTCGAGTTCGACCCGTCCCGATCCCTGGATATGGAGGAAGAACGCATTGATGGCATCGTCCACCCAGACCAGTTCCAGGCCGCGGCCCGCGAGCGAACCGGAGGCGATCGCGTCGCGGGCGTCGTAGGGCTCGAGGCTCCTGCCCCGAACCCGCCCGGCCACCCGGCGGCCCCGGAGGTCGTCACGGAACCGGCCCAGGTCGACCGAGACGAGGTCGGACGGCTGCGTGTACAGCGGCACGCTGTACCTCTCGCTGCGGCGGCGGCTGCCATGGAGCAAGGGCTCGAAGTAACCCGTGAAGGGGCCGATGCGCTGCGACCAGCCGGAGCCTTCGCCCGGCCGGCCCGCGGCATCGGGCACATCGGAGCGAGACAGGGGCACGGCGACGAGTTCCCGCTCGACGACGTCTCTCACCTCTTCCTCGCCGGCTGGATCCCCCAGGCCCCGCAAGGCGCCGCAGAAGGGATGCCAGTGGCCGACCGTGCCGCCCACTTCCTCCGGCTTCAGTACCCGATCGGCGGGCTGCGCGGTCAGCCGGTCGCAGCTCCTCAGCAACGCCGGCAGCGCACGGGCAACCTCGTCGCCGGTCCAGCCCGGCAGCGAGGCGACCTCTACCGGGGTCCCGTAGATCTCAACCGGCGCGGCTTCTGTCGGCGTCGGCGCCTCAGGCCGGAACGGCGCGCCGAGCCAGCCGGCGATTCGGTCCGGCCCGATCGCGAGAACGGTTGCCACGAGCGCCCAGCCGAGGATCACAAGCGCGGCGATGCGGCGCCATCGCTCCCGCGCGGGAAGCTCCCGTTCGAACCAGCGCATACCGGGCGACGGTAGCAGCCAGCCTCCGCAGCCCGTCCGGTTACGCTTCCCTCGATGACCGGACGTCCACTGCGCTGGCTGTTCTTCTACGACTGCATCTACCCGGAGTCACTCGGGGGCGTCGAGCACCGGAACTACGAACTCGCCAGGGAGCTGGGCCGGCTAGGACACGAGGTCGTGCTGTCGGGTTGGGCGGAGGCGCCGCACGCTCCCCACCCCAACGTCCGCGTCGAGCCGGTGGCGCGGGCAAGCCGGCGCTACCTGGCCCGCGGGCGTCGATCGGGGCTCGAGGCGCTGCGGCTCGCCTCCCAGGTCCGCCGGATTCCGCTGGACGGCATCGACATCGTCGAGACCGCGAACATCCCCTACCTGCACCTGCCTCTGCTCGCCCGACGCTGCAAGCGGCGGCGCATCCCCCTGCTCGTCACCTGGCACGAGCACTGGGGCACGTACTGGCGCCAGCATCGGCCTCCGGGACGGCTCGGCCCCGGCATGTGGCGACTTTATGCCTTCTGCGAACGCCTGTCGCTGCGCTTCGGCAGCCAGGCGGTGGCGGTGAGCAAGCTCACCGCCGGCCGGGTCGCGAAGGTGCGCGGCGAAGCGGTCGAGGTCGTCCCCAACGGCATTCCGTACGAACGGATCCGCAAGCTTGCAGCAGACGCGCCGCCGAACGCGCCGCCCCTGGTCTACGCGGGCCGCCTGATCCCCGAGAAGCGGGTCGACCTGCTGCTCGACGCGACCGCGCGACTCGCGACCACCGAAACCGGCGGGCGGCTCGCCGCCGAACGGGGCGCCCTGCTCCGGATCATCGGCGGCGGCCCGGCCGAGGCTGAACTCCGGACGCGGATTGACGAACTGGGCCTCGGCAGTATCGTCGATCTCGCCGGTCGCCTGCCCGAGAACGACGATGTCTGGCGCGCCGTGGCCGGGGCCAGGATCGCGGTGCAGCCCTCGGCCCGCGAGGGCTTCGGGCTATTCCCGCTCGAAGCCATGGCTGCCGGCGTGCCCGTGGTCCACTGCCGGTCCGCCAACAGCGCGGTGCCCGAGTTGGTGCGCGACGGGCGGGACGGCTGGGCGGTCGATGCGGATGCAAGGCAACTCGCCGACGCCCTCGAACGGTTGCTCGATGCGCCGGCCGAACTCGCCGCGGCGTCCCGCTCGGCGGTGGAGCGAGCGGCCGGCTACGACTGGCGACAGGTGGCCGATCAGGTGATCGAAACCGGAAGCGAGTTGGTGCGGCGGGAGCGAGCCTGAGCCGCCCGGCCGAGGGTCGTGGACTGCTGTAAGGTCTGCGCCGTTGTGGGCACCGTGCTGCAGGTCGAGGTATCGGCGGGCGAGCTCGTCGACAAGATCACGATCCTCGAGATCAAGGCCGAACGGATCGTCGACCCGGCCAAGCTCGCGAACGTCCACCGCGAACTCCGGAGCCTGACGACGGCGCGCCGCGAGGCGCTGCCGAGCTCCGAGGAACTCGACGAACTCACGGCCGAACTGCGCCGGATCAACGAAGGGCTCTGGGAGATCGAGGACGACATCCGCGACTGCGAAAGGAAGCGCGACTTCGGCGAGCGCTTCATCGAACTCGCGCGGGCGGTGTACCGCACGAACGACCGCCGCGCCGCCGCCAAACGCAAGATCAACGAGCTGCTCGGCTCCGAGCTGGTCGAAGAGAAGGCCTACGCCGACTACTAGTGCCGCTACCAGGTGCCCTCGTTCGGCATCGAGGCCCACGGCTCCTCGACCGGCAGCGCGCCGCCCGCCTGCAACAGTTCGATCGAGATGCCGTCCGGCGACCGGATGAACGCCATGCGTCCGTCCCGCGGCGGACGGTTGATCACCACGCCCTGCTCCTGGAGCGACCGGCAGGCGCCGTAGATGTCGTCGACCTCGAAGGCCAGGTGACCGAAGTTCCGGCCTCCCGTGTAGTCCTCGGGGTCCCAGTTGTAGGTCAGTTCGAGGAGCGGCGCCGTCCGCTCCCGGGCCAGCTCGACATCCGATGGCGCGGCCAGAAACACGAGCGTGAACCGGCCCTGCTCACTGTCCATCCGGCGCATCTCGACCATGCCCAGCTTGCCGCAGTAGAAGTCGAGCGCCTCTTCCAGGCTGCCGACCCGGACCATCGTGTGCAGGTACTTCATCCGTCGCCTCCCCCGTTCGCGGCGGCACTGGCGCCAACCGATCCGGTAGCTTAGCCCCCGTGCAGATCAGGCAGGTAGTGCAACGTGTCATCGACTCGCCGATCACCCAGGTCGGGCGATGGAAGAGCAGCGCCGCCCCCCACCTCCCCCTCATCGACGTCTCCCAGGCGGCGCCGACCTACCCGCCGGCACAGGAGCTGCGCGACCACATCGCCGCCGCTGCCCAGAGCCCGGCCACGGCGACCTACACCGACCAGCAGGGCATTCGCGAGCTTCGAGAAGCGCTAGCGCGGGCCATGACGGCCGACTACGCGGCTCCCGTCGCCGTCGAACAGGTAGCCGTAACGGCCGGCTGCAACCAGGCCTTCTGCCTGGCGATGATGGCGCTCACCGAGCCGGGCGACGAGGTCATTCTGCCGCTGCCCTCCTACTTCAACCACGACATGTGGCTCCGTTCGCAAGGGGTCTCACCCATCTACCTGGAGCCCGGTCGGAACATGGCGCCCGACCCCGTCTCCGCCGAAGCAGCGATCACAACGGCCACCCGCGCAATCGTCCTCGTGACTCCGAACAACCCGACCGGCGCGGTCTACCCGCCGGCCCTGATCGACCGCTTCTTCGAACTCGCCCGGGACCGCGGCCTGGCCCTCGTGATCGACGAGACCTACCGCGAATTCCGCGACCACGTGGACCCGCCCCACACCCTCTTCCAGCGCCCCGACTGGACCGACGCCCTGATCCACCTCTACAGCTTCTCCAAGGCCTACTGCATGGCGGGCTACCGGATCGGCGCCATGGCCGGCGACCCCGGCCTACTCCGCGAGACCCTCAAGATCGCCGACTGCGTCGCCCTCTGTCCCTCCCACATCGGCCAGTTGGCTGCGCTCTACTGCCTCGACCACCTCGACGACTGGAAGCGCGACTACCGCCGCACAGTCCGCGACCGCGTCGCCTACGCCGCGCAGCGGATCGGCGAAGCCTGCACCGGCTTCGAGGTCGCCTCCTCCGGCGGCTACTTCGTCTACCTCCGCCACCCCTGGCCCGACCGCACCTCCGTCTCCGTCGGCCGCAGCCTCGCCCAGGACCACGGCATTCTCTGCCTCGCCGGCGCCATGTTCGGCCCCAACCAGGACCGCTTCCTCCGCCTCGCCTTCGCCAATGTCGACTTGCCCGCCATCGACGAGCTCGTCGAGCGGCTTGAGAGGCTGCGGGCGGATGGTTAGCGAGCGGGCGTCCGCGGAACCCGCCTGCCTTCGGCGTCTGAGGGGGTCAGCCTCCTGGTGCCGTGCCATCCGTGCGCCCCCTGACGGACCCACGGACTGGTTCACGGTTGGCGCGAAATCGCGCCAACCGGGGTCGCGCTTGAATGGAGATATGAAGGGGGAGCGCTCACTGCACTTCACTCGCCCCGGTTCGATCTCGGACGCCGTCAAGACCCTGGGAGTCGCTCGTTCCGAGCCACCTCGAGGCTGACCCCCTCGCACCGTGGGCAAGCTGCCGGTCCACCGCCGGTTGGAACTCGCTCCCCCGCTCAACTAGAGTCACCGCTCCAGCCCAATCCCAGTTCAACCATGCAAGAACACCACTACAACTTGTTGGCAAGAATGAGCACTGAATTTCTGTCCCACGTGGATGTACACGAGCTGCACCGACGTATATCGGAGTTCCGAACCCTGCAATTCCCCAAAATGTCGTATAGCGACATCACCACAGCGATCATGAAGGTCCTCACGTTCTCTACTCCATCGGGGAATCAGTGCATCCTCCAAGTGCCATTCAGTCAGTACCCCGCCGGGACCAGGTTTTACCGAACTAGGCGAATCCCCAAGAACGACCGGAGTACGCCCTTCAGGACCATGTCAACCGTCGCCGATTGTTGGGAGCCACCCAGCGAACTTGTTGAGCCGGGAAGATTGAACAAAAAGAACGAACCGATCCTGTACACATGCCCGATTGACCCGGCCATAGCCATAGCAGCCCGTGGTGAAAGTCGTCCGTGAGGTTCGTCGATGCAGGACAGCTCGCGTTGTTCTTGGGGGGGTCAGTGCCGAGCGGCCATGACGGGCTGGAAACGGAGGCGATTTTGCTGCCATCGAGCGAGGATCTTGAAGTAGAGCACGACGAGAAGCCGGCAGATGCCGCCATGTTGGCCAACGAGAGCATTGCCGGCGGCCACAGAGCGCCCCTGAAGGCTCCGCGGCGTCCCGATTCCCAGACGTGTACGCATCAGGAGCCCAAGGTTGCAGGCGCTGGCGTGAACATACGCCCGCTTGAGGACGTTCGTGAGGCCGCGCAGGTGCAGGCGCCGCATGCCGCCGGTCTCGTACTGGTGAGCGAAGGGCCGTTCAAGCCGTTCGCCTCGCTGGCGCTGCATCCGCTTGCCGCGATTCCCCCGGTTCCGCCGACGGTTCGCGTACACGATCTTCTGCAGGTCCTTCCTGCCCTTCCAACGACGCCGACCGCGGTTCGGCTCCGCGATGTAGCTGCGAAGCCCCAACTCGTCGATGTCCGCGAGGACCTGGTTGCTGTGGTACCCCTTGTCCGCAACCAACTCCTGGATCGCCGCGTCGTCCCCGGTCACTGCCTCCACCTGCTCGAACACCTCTTCCAGCGTCTCCTGAACCGACTCCGTGTCCCCGGTCGACCCGCCCTGAATCGTGAGCCCCAGGATCACCCCGGACTCGAGGTCCACCGCATGCTCGGCCTTGTACGCGAAGTGCGTGCGACCGTCCTTCATCTTCGTGATCTCCGCATCCGGGTCATGCGGATTCTCCCAGTCCGCGTTCGACAGCTTCTTCTTCCGCTTCCGGTCGAAACGGACCAATGCCGCACGCGTCGGCGTCTCCACGCCCGAAGCCTCCGCCAAACCACGCACGAACGTGTCGTAGTCCTCATCCGTGTCCCGCCGCACGATGCTGCGCAACGCCGCATTCGCCTCCAGCGTCGTCGCGTCGACACCCACCGTCTTGCCGGACACCAGCTCCGACTCCTCCAGACGAGACAGCACCCATGTGAACACGCTCCGGTGCGTCTCCACAGCGATCCGACGACGCGTACGGGAAATCGTCGAATGATCTGGACACGACTCGCTCAGACCCAGCCCCAGAAACCGGCGGATACTCAGCGAGTCCTGAGCACGCCACGCAATCCCACGCTCCGAGTCCAGACCCTCGAAGTAACCCAACAGCAGCAGACGAAAATACTGCCCAGGAGGAAGACCCGGACGACCCATCCGCTTCGCGTAGAACTCCGCGCACTCCGACTCCGCGAACTCGTCGAACCCCGCTGACTCCAGAATGCCGTTCAACCGGTCATAGAACGGGTGACCAGCACTCCGCGGCAGATCCGCTCCCGACACCCACAGAGGCTCCTGACTGCAACGACTACTCTTCTTGCCCATCGCCATGACGCCATCCTATATCGACGCCATGCCATGAACCGACTTTCACCACAGGCTGATAGGAGAACTCGGTATTGCTGAACACGAGTTGTTTAGTCTAATAGCCTACGAGGCGACCGATCCTGTGAAGGTTGTCAGTATCGGAGCATCACCAACCGAACGGATGTACCTACATGACGAAGATGCGCTGAAGGTCGAGATGCTCCACGACTTCCTGCGCCACGAATTCACCCGTGATGTCGGGCGAGGAACCGAGTATCTCTATCGCATCTCCGAAAGCATAGCCAAGAGTTGGTTCGATCTGCCTCCCGAAGTACAGGATGCTTGGTGCTATCCATCCATAGTGGATCAGAATCTTTACAACATCGCCTTCCGTCCAAGGCAGCGATCGAAACTCCGGCTGCTCGAAGTGCAGATCGGAACATACCGCACGAGCGAGAGCGGGGAACTTGAACTGCAGCCAACCTGGAGGGTCACTCAGCCCAAAGAAGGCGTCAATCTCGTCTACCGACTTCCCCAAGACACTTCTCAGGCGAACCTGATGAGGTTCTCTTCTGCTTCGACACCGCTCAATCTCTCGCACCGCTACCGCTGAAACGCGACCTAGGCGGGGCTTGAATGGATGCCTTGTCGCTGCTGTTCGCATCTGTGGGCGCCGAGCGACCGCCGGTGCCCTCGCCGACGACCTCCAGCCCGCGCCACGGGCCGGAGGAGAGGGGCCCAGCGAGGCTGTCGGCAAGCGACGGCCGACGCCCTCACATGAACCGACGCCAAACCGGAGCGCAGCCGACCGCAGCGAGCGCCAACCTCCAAGCTACTCAGAGAGCGCAAGCGCCCGATGGGACCCTCTCCTCCGGACCACAGCGGCCGGGTGCCGCCGACGCCCCACCGCCGACTGCGACGCCCGCCAACTACGGCACACCGCCAACTACGGCCCCCGGGAACCACGATGCCCGGATTCTGCCGTCGTCCGACGACCTCCAGCCCGCGCCACGGGCCGGAGGAGAGGGTCCCAGCGAGGCTGTCGGCAAGCGACGGCCAACGACCTCTCATGAACCGACCCCAAACCGGAGCGCAGCCGACCGCAGCGAGCGCCAACCTCCAATCTACTCAGAAAGCGCGAGCGGCCGATGGGACCCTCTCCTCCGGCCCACAGCGGGCGGGTGCCGCCGACGCCTCACCGCCGGTCGACGCCCGTGGCTACGGCACCCGGGAACTACGACGCCCCGCCGTCGACCGACGCCCGCCAACTACGGCGCACGGATCTCGAACTCGACGGACCCGGTCTCGGCGTCGGCTTCGATGATGAGAAAGCGGCCCTGGAACCAGGGGCCGGGGTTGACGACGCGGGTCGGGCCGATGGTGTCGTCGCCGATCGCTTCGTGGATGTGGCCGGAGAAGACGAGGTCCGGGCGGTGCCGTTCGACGGCGACGCGGAGTGACGTCGAGCCGACGTGACGGCCGCGGGCGAGGTCGCAGGCGGTGCCGTGGGGCGGCTGGTGGGAGACCAGGATCGTGGGCTGCCCTTTGACCGCGGCGGCGTTGTCGAAGGCCTCGGCGGCGACGCGCTCGTAGTCCTGCTCGGTGCGCTCGTAGGGGAGGTCGCCGAAGGGGAGACCGCCCGACAGGCCGATGAACCGGACGCCGTCGACAACCCGGGCGCGGCGGTCGAGGTCGATATCGATGTCCCGGAAGTAGCCCTCGACACTGGGCTGGTCGCAGTTGCCGCAGACCGCGAGTACCGGGACGCCGGTCGCCTGCAGCGGTTCGACGATCTGCCGGGCGTGGTCCGGGCCCAGAAAGTTCGTCAGGTCGCCGGCGAGAACGACGAGATCGAAGCCGGTCGGATCCGGCAGGCGGGGCGGCCGCTTGCCGGACCAGTGCAGGTCGACGACGCCGAGAACTCGAAGAGTCAAGGTCGATCCCGCCGCCGCTGCCGGCGTAGATCAACGACGCCCAGGATCCGAAGAGTCAAGGTCGAACCCCCCGCCGCTGCCGGCATAGATCGACGACGCCGAGAATGCGTAGGGTCAAGTCGACTCTCTACCCGCTCGGCCGCCGGGCGGGACCGGCAGCAGCGCCGTCAGTGGACCAGGGAGGGAACGACATGCGCCGATTCCTGCGGGTCGTCCTCCAGACCGTGGGACATGACGAAGACCCACGCGGCCATGCGCTCCCGCTCCGTCTCGCAGACCAGTTCGAAGACGTACTCGTTCTCCTGGTCGCCCTGAAGCGACTGCACGTAGGCGACCCGCTCGCGGTCGATCAGGATCTCGCCCACAAGGCGCTTGCCGTAGACGAGTTGCGCGATCAGGAGGTTGTCGTTCTCGGACACGAACTGCCAGTGGAAGTCCTCGTCGTCGCAGAGCAGAGCGTCCGCCGATCCGGCCCGAACGACGCAGTTCGGGTGGAGGACGAGCCAGTTCCAGAACGTGTCCAGATCGAGCGTGGCCCGGGAACGCTCGGCCTCGGTGGGGGCTGTCATCGCGCAATCGTATCCAAGCGGCGCCCACGCAAGCAGCTTGCGCCGTAGAACGGAGTAGACTGCGGCGAGTTCCTGCCGCGCAAGCTCATAGAGTCCGCCCATGACGAACGCATCTCCCTGGACTGGACTCGGCGCCCCGCGCTTCGCATACGAGCGCGGTCTCCACGACCTCGGCAACGGCTCGTTCGCCTGGCTGCAGCCCGACGGCGGCTGGGGCTGGAGCAACGCGGGCCTGATCGTAAGCGGCGAGGAGTCGCTGCTCGTCGACACGCTGTTCGATCTGCCCAACACGCGCGAGATGCTCGACGCGATGAAGAAGGCCCATGTGGCGGCGGCCGACATCGACCGGCTCGTGAACACGCATTCCAACGGCGACCACACCCACGGCAACGAACTCGTCGCCGGCGCCGAGATCGTCGCCTCGAAGACCGCGGCCGCCGAGATGGAGGTGACGACGCCGGAGGCGCTCGCGGCGCTGATGCGCGGCGCCCGTGCCGACGGCGGCCTGGTCGGCGACTTCCTGGTCGAGTGCTTCGGCAGCTTCGAGTTCGAGGGGATCATCCACACGCCGCCGAACCGCACGTTCGAGGGCGCGTTGAGCCTCCAGGTCGGCGAGACGGCGGTGGAACTGGTCGAGGTCGGCCCCGCCCACACGGGCGGCGACATCCTGATCCACGTTCCGGGGGACCGGACCGCCTTCACCGGCGACATCCTGTTCATCGAGGGCGCGCCGATCATCTGGGCAGGACCGGTGCAGAACTGGATCGACGCCTGTGACCTGCTGCTGAGCTGGGATCTCGAGACGATCGTGCCCGGCCATGGACCGATCACGGACCCGCGCGGCGTCGAGGCGATGCGCGCCTACCTCGTCTACATCCGCGACGAGACGAAGAAGCGCTACGACGCCGGGCTCAGCGCGCGGGAGGCGGCGTTCGACATCGCCCTTGGCGACTTCGAGTCCTGGGGCGACAGCGAGCGGATCGCGATCAACGTGGACTCGCTGTACCGCGAGTTCAGCGGCGGCGGCTCCGGCCAGACCGCCATGAAGGAACTGTTCACGCGCATGGCCGAGTTGGCCCGGGACCGCAGGCGCTAGCAGCGCCGCCAACTGGACGGCGACGGCGCCGGGCCAGGACCGCACCAGGGCAACCGACAAGGAAGGGAGAAGCGAGGATGGATCTGGGAATCCAGGGCAGGAAGGCGGCGGCGCCTGCACCGCCACTTCACCTCTGGCGCCACTTGAAACTTCCGACCCCGTTCGGCTAGCCTTGTCACCGCAGATCACTACGCAACAGTTCGGAGGATTGACCATGAGTCGACATGCGAACCATCCCCTTCCCTGGCTTCTCGCAGTGCTCCTCTGCGTCCCTCTCGCGCTGGTGGCCGACGGCCCCCAGACCGGCACCATCGACGGTCGCGTCGCGGACGCAGAAGGACAGAGCCTGCCCGGGGTCTCGGTTACCCTCACCGGACCGCAGCGAACCCGGAACACGATCACCGATGCCGACGGCGGCTACCGGTTCGCCCTGCTCCAGGCCGGCGACTTCACGATCACGGCCGAACTGGAAGGGCTGGGCAGGGCCGACTTCGCCACGAGCCTGAACCCCGGCCAACGGCGAGGCGTCAACCTCACGCTGAGACCGACCGAGGCGGAAGAGATCACGGTGACCGCCGACGCGGTCCTGATCAGCAAGTACGACACCGGTGTCGTCAGCAGCGTTCGCGCCGAGGTGGTGGAGAACGTCGCCTACGGCACCCGCAACTACTCCTCGACGCTGCGTCAACTGCCGGGCGTGGTCAGTATCAATGAGGGCGACCACCTGCCGGCGGTGAACGGCGGACTCTCGACCGAGACCCAGGTCCTAATCGACGGCGTGGACACCAGCAACACGCGCCGCGGCGGCGAGGCGCGGCTCATCATGCCGGCCACGGCCCTCGCCGAGTCCAGGCTCGAAACCCAGGGCTTCGGCGCCGAGTACGGCCGGGTCATGGGCGGCGTCATCAACTCGACGGTCAAGACCGGCACCAACGAACTTCACGGCAACTTGCTGTACGTCGGCCAGAACCCGAAGTGGAGGACCTTGAACCAACTGGAACTCGAGCGGCCGGACGACCACACGCCGAGCTTCGAGGCGTCGCTCGGCGGTCCGATCCGGCGCGAGAAGGCCTGGTTCTTCGTCGCCTGGTCCGACATGACGAACAACCTGCTCGACCAGTTGAAGGACGGCACGGTCGTCGACAGCAGCCGCACCTCCGAGCCCCGCATCGCCAAGCTGAACTTCCAGCCCAACGACCGCCATCAGATCGCGGGCACATGGATCGATTCCCGCGGCAACGGCATCGCAAACCCGGGCAACTCGGGCGACTTCCTGTCCCTGATGGACCGGCCGCTGTTCGCTCAGCTCGCGACGGTCACCTGGAGCTTCGCCGCCAGCAACTCGGTCTTCCTCGAGGTGAAGGCATCGAAGCGCAAGGACCTGTTCCCGCGGAATCTTCTCTTCCCCAAGGAGAGCCTCGATTCCAACGCCTCGCCCGACGACCCCCCGGGGAACAACTATCGCTACCGTGACCTGCTGACCAACCTGCGCCACAACGGGCCGGCCTCGGGTTCCGGCATCGGCTACAACGACTTCCCGCGGGACACGGCGAGCGCTTCGGCGAGCATCTTCCGCCGCAACCACGAGGTCAAGTTCGGTATCGACATCCAGGACATCGCGTTCACGAACCTGGGCAACGTCGGCAAGGAGTTCCGCGGGCGCGGCTACGACCCGAGCCTCCCAGGCGGCTACGAGCGGCCGCAACGGGTGCGCATCTTCGACGACTCCGTGCCCTCCCAGAGCGAGGGAATCGAGAGTGCGTTCTACGTCCAGGACCGGATCGACATCGGCAACCAGTGGAGCCTCCACCTCGGCCTCCGCCTCGACGATCAGACGATCAAGAACGATGTCGGGCGCACGGTCGACGACACCCAGGAATGGGCGCCGCGCGTGACCGCCGTTTACGACATCAACAGCGACGGCACGCTCCTGGTCAGGGCGAGCGCCGGGCGCTACTACCAGAACATTCCCCTCGACTTCGCCTACCGCGAGTACAGCGAACTGCCGACCGGCCAGCAGTCCTACACCGAGTACAACTGGAACTCGAGCACACTGCGCTACGACCGGTTCCGGAGGCAGGTCAGGCCGGCGGGCGGCGGCGAGATCCAGCGCGTCGACCACTTCTACAAGGACCAGGTCGCCCTTGGCCTCGACTGGCAATTCCGTCAGAACTGGGTCTTCCGCTCGAACGCCGTGTGGCACGAGACGGACAACGTCTACTTCGGCAACGAACAGTTCACCGCCGACGGCACGGGTGTTGAACGCGTGGTTCGCAACTGGCCGGGTGCGTTCCGTGAGTACCAGGGCCTCACCTTCGAGCTGAATCGGAGGTTCCGTAACAACTGGTCGCTCAACACGAACCTGACCATCGGCGACGCCAAGGGCAACACGGAGAGCGTGAACACGAACTCGAACCTGTTCGAGGGGTTGGGCGGCATCGAGCTCGGCACCGGCGCTACCGACGCGACGAGCCGCTACCAGGCAGGGCGCATGGGCCACGACATCGACCGGCTGAACATCGTCGCGGTCCGGATCTTCGAGCTGGGGAATCACCGCCTGAGCCTGGGCGGCTTCTTCTCCGGCAGCAGCGGCCGTTACTTCGGACCGACCCTGGCCACCACGGTCGCCCATCCGACCACCGGCGCCGAGATCGACACGGTGACCCGCCTGGCACCGCGAGACGACCTGCAGCTCGACGACATCTACACGCTCAGCGCCTCGCTGGTCTGGTTCTTCCCGATCCGAGGTTCGTTCGAAGGCCAGCTCGGCTTCGAGGCGGCCAACATGACCGACGAGCAGGGCGTACTCTTCGTCAACCCGCGCACACTCGAGCCGATCTCGACGGTGACCGCCTGGCAACTGCCGCGCGAGTTCCGTCTCAAGGCCGGGTTCCGCTTCTGATCGGCCGGGCACAGGGCTTGCTGAAGCGACACGGGGAACAGCGGAGCAGGGAGACAATGGCGGCAGCCCTGCTGCTCGCCATCCTCTCCTGCACTCCAACCGCCAACGACTCCGGCGACTCCGGAGTCGGAAGCGATGCGCCCGTCCCGCGCAACGTCCTGTTCATCGTCGCCGACGACCTGAACGTCGCACTCGGCGGCTATGGCGCCTACCCCACCGCGCGCACGCCCAACCTCGATCGTATGGCCGCGGAGGGCATCCGTTTCGAGCGGGGCTACTCCCAACACCCCGTCTGCAACCCCTCGCGGGCATCCTTCTTGAGCGGCTTGCGTCCGGAGACAACGCAGGTTCTGCACAACTTCATGGCGCCGCGCCACAAGATCGGCGATGTCGTCATGCTGCCCGAGTACTTCCGCGAGCGGGGCTACTTCACGGCGCGGGTCGGCAAAGTCGCACACGGACGCTATGAAGGCTCAGTGACCTGGGACGTCTCCGAGAGCGCCTACCGACGGGACCACTACCTTCCCGGCGTCGATCACTCGGAGGTCCGCGACAACTCCTGGACCGAGGGCTCCGAGGACGGCATGTCCCGGGCGGATGTCTTCGCGCCCCACGGCCGGACCGGGGGTCTGCCGCTCACCTGGCGAGCGACGGACGAGCACGAACAGGACACACCGGACGGCCGCACCACGCGCAGAGTGATCGAGCTGCTGCGCGAACACCGCGACGGGCCCTTCTTCATCGCCGCCGGCTTCCACAAACCGCACCAGCCCTGGGTGGCGCCCGCCAGCTTCTTCGAGCAACAACCGCTTTCTGAGACCGCGCTGCCAAGCGAGCCCGACGACGACCGCGACGACATTCCGGCTCCGGCGCTCGTCGGCTACCCGGATGACGCCCGGCACACCGACGACCAGAAGCGGCAGGCGATCGCGGCCTACCACGCCACGGTCACGCTGATCGACCACCAGGTCGGCCTTCTGCTCGACACTCTCCGTGAACTCGGCCTGGAGGAATCGACAATCGTGGTCTTCGTCAGCGACCACGGTTTCCACTTGGGCGAACACGGCGGCCTGTGGCGGAAGCAGACGCAGTTCGAGGAGTCGACGCGGGTTCCGCTGATCGTGCGCGCGCCCGGTCTCGCGGGCGGCAGATCGACGACGGGGCTGGTTGAACTCGTCGACCTCTACCCGACGTTGGCGGACCTCGCCGGCCTGCCGGCGCCGGCGGGCCTTGAGGGCACCAGCTTCCGGCCCCTGCTCGAGGACCCGGACCGGAACTGGAAGACCGCGATCTTCTCGCGCTCGGATCGGTTCACGCGACCCGATCGGCAGCACCTCACCGCCGGGCTCAGCGTTCGAACCGCCCGGTATCGCTACACCGAGTGGATCCCTGCCGGAAGCAGCAGTGAGACGGAAATCGAACTCTACGACCTGGAGACCGATCCTCGAGAGTTCAACAACCTGGCCGAGGATAGGGACTACGTAGCCGTGAGGGACGAACTCGCCGAGAAACTCGCCGCCGGCTGGCGCGCCGCTCTGCCCGAGGGAGTATCGGCCCCGTCCTGACGCCGCGGCCGACAGCCGGTCTCAGACCGCGGCCACTGCGGAGGCCCGCGCAGCTACGGTCAGAAGGTGCTGCTGGCTCTGGAGCATCTCCTGCCGCAAACGCGACCGCGAGCCGTCGGTAGCAACCGCCAGCAGGCTGAGGCTCAGTGCGTACCCTACCCGAGCCGCCGTCTCCTCGGCGTCCGACACCCGTTTCGCCCAGAGCGAGAGCCACGCGATGGAGTGTCCGAAAATCGACACGATCACCAGTTCCGGGTCGATCGCAGGAAGCAATTGGCCCTCCTCGACCGCCCGCTGGAACTCTAGTTCCAGTTGCTCCATGGCGACCCGCTCGATCGGCCCGGCGCCCGGCCGGTGGCGAGGAACCGGGAGATTGATGGGACGCGCCAGAGCGGCCGGCGACTCGCGTACGCCCAGCATCAGGTCGACGACGGAGCGAATTCGCTCGATCGGATCCGTCTTGGGCAGTTCCTCGATCCGGCGCCGGAGCTTGCGGGCGCCCGACCTTCGCAGCGCCTCGAGAATCTCTTCCTTCGACCCGTAGTAGTTGTAGAGGGTCGTCACATCGAGCCGCGCCTTGCGCGCCAGCGCGCGCATGGTGCAGGCCTCCATGCCGCCTTCGGTGATCAGCTTGGTCGCTGCCTCCAGGATCCGTCGCTTGCGACGGCGCATGTTGAGTTCTCTTCGACCCGGCAAGATGTCTCCTTTATGGGGCGCCTCCTGCGAGGCGTCAGCATGAGAGTTCGGAGTTACTCCAGCGTCGCGGCGCAACGGAAACCCATGTGTCCGGTCGCGCTGTCAGGCGTGTTGTGCGTGCGGGCCGAGACCCGGTAGCGGTTGCAGTAGGAGGCATGGCAAAGGTGAGAGCCCCCTCGAATGACACGGGCGGTTCCGTTCCGCGGCCCCTTCGGATCGCGGGCGCCGGAGCGTGGCAGGCGAGGCGCGAACCAGTCGGCGCACCACTCCCAGACATTGCCGATCATGTTGTAGAGACCGAGACCATTCGGTTCGAAGACGTCGACCGGGCAGGTGCCCCGGTAGCCGTCGACCCCCTCGTCCCGACGTGGAAAGTCACCCTGCCACACGTTGCAACGGTGCTCACCGTCCGGTTCGAGTTCGTCGCCCCAGGGAAAGTCCCTGCCCTCCACGCCACCGCGAGCCGCATACTCCCACTCGGCTTCGGTCGGCAACCGGTAGCCGGCCCAGGAACAGTAAGCCACCGCATCGTTGTGCGACACATGCACCACGGGGTGGTCGAGTCGACGCTCGATCGACGAACCCGGGCCTTCCGGCCGGCGCCAGTCCGCACCGTCGATCCGGCACCACCACGGCGCCGCCGGCAACCGCTCCACGATCCCGTAACGCCGCAACTTGCGCGAGAGGCGCCCCTCGAAGACGAAGGACCAGCCCAGGCGCCCGCTATCGGTGACGTATCCCGTCGCCTCGACGAAGTCGGCGAAGTCGCGGTTCGAGACCGCGCAGACATCGATCGCGAACGGGCCGATTTCGACTTCGCGCGACGGTCGCTCACCGTCGCCGGGCACCGCCCGGTCCGAGTCCGTGCCCATCCGAAACCGGCCGCCGTCGAGCCTGACCATCTCCCGCCCAGGTCCGGAAGCAGCATCAGCAGCCATTGGAACGCGGTCCTCTGGAGCTGGCGAAGTGACGTCGCGGGGCGGCGAACAGCAGGAGTCCATCGGATGCTGCAGCCTATCGCGGATTCGACAAACTTCCAACCCCGTTTGTGCTCCCGGACAACATGCGCCGCGGCACGACGATCGAACTACCGCACGCGCCGGACGTAGCCCCTTCCGGCGCCCCAGAGCGCGACGCAACCGAGCCACGACATGGCTGCGCCAAGCGCATACGCACCCCGGTAGCCGTCTGCCAGATCGTGGGCCCAGCCCAGCAGAAGCGGGCCAAGCGCCACGCCCACCGACGCGCACAACGTGCTCACCGAGTAGATGCGCGCATAGCTCCGGGTGCCGAAAGCCTCGGCAAGCAGCAAGGGCTGCATCATGAGGAAGCTGCCGATCGTGAGTCCGAACGCCGCGGAAGCGATCAGGAGACCCGCAGCGGTCGTGCTCGATCCCAGGACCATCAGGGTGAAACCCTGGAGGACAAGCAAAACGAGGCTGAAGCCCCGGTACGGAAGACGATCGAGCAGCGCTCCCGAAGCCAGGCGGCCGGCCACGCTTGCCGCGGCCAGGATCGACACCGCCAGACTGGCAACCCCCGGCTCGTGGACGCTGACCAACCTGAACTGGTGGGTGATGCCGCCGACCTGCGCCATCAGCCCGAAGAAGAAGGTGCCCGCGATGCCGGCGAAGTAGCGCGAGCGGAACGCCTCGCGCGCGTCCACTCCCGGATCCTCTCCGCCGTCGAACTCCCCGGCGAGATCCCGCGCGTCCCGCGGCCGCGGCAGCAACCGCCACAGAGCCAGGGGCAGGATGCCCACCACATAGGTTGCAGCCAGAATCTCGGTGCCGCGCCGGAGGCCATGCTCGGCAACGGCCCAGGCGGCGAAGGGCGCCACCAGAATGCCGCCGGCCGAGAGGCCCGTGAACACGATCGAGAGCGCGAACGCCCGTCGCCGGGCGAACCAACGGGTGACCAGGGTGCTCGCCGTGAGCATGTTCGCGGCGGAGAAGCCGATGCCGAACAGCACGAACGCCGCGTAGACGTGCAGGGTCTCCTCGACGCGGCCGATCGCGACCAGCGATCCGGCACAGACGGCGACGCCCGCGGCGACGGACCAGCGGGCATCGATCCGCTCGATCAGACTGGCAACCGCCAGACCGGCGAACCCGCTGGTCGCAAAGAAGAAGGTCGAGGCGAGCGACGCGCCGGAAACCGAGAACCCGCGCTCCCGCGTCAGCGCTTCGAGCAGCACCGACTGGTTGTAGAAGCCAAGCCCCGACGAGAACATCATCATCGCGAACAGCGCCCCGACGATCTGCCAGCGAGTGGAGATTCGCGCCATCACGAGCCTTCCCGCAGCGAATCGACCGGCGGCCTGCGCAGTGCGCCGGCGCTGGCCAGCAGGCCGGCGCCGAGGGACAGCAACGCGCCCGCCAGCAGCGCCACCAGAACCGTCAGCGGGCGAAACGACCACTCGAGTTCCAGCTCGCGGGTGACCAGCCACCACGCCGCGGCGGAGCCAAGAACCGCTGCCACCACCGACGCGGACAGCCCGATCAGGGCGTACTCGGCGGCAAACGCCCGCAGCACGTCCAAGCGGGTCGAGCCGATCGTCTTGAGCAGCGCCACCTCCCGGCCGCGGCGCGACGAGCCCGCGGCGACCGCGCCGGCAAGCGTCAGGAGCGCCGCACACACGGTGAAGCTGCCGAGCACCCGCACCCCGACTTCGAGGTTGCCGATCAACTCGACGACCTTCTGCAGCATCTCCCGGATCCGCACCACCGCAACCCCGGAATGCGCGCGGTACACCGCGTCCTGGATCCGCTGCTCCCTTTCGGGCGGCAGCCAGGCCGCCGCAAGCCGCGTATGCGGCGCCCAGTCGAGCACCGCCGGCTCGATCACCAGGAAGAAGTTGATGCCGAAGCCCTCCCAGTCGACCTGACGCAGACTGGTGACGGTGATCTCCACTTCCCGGCCCGCGACGTCGAGCGCGATGACCGAACCGACTCCCACCCCGATCGTCTCCGCGAACACCTGCTCGACGCTGACCTCGGCAACCGCCGGATCGATCCACGGCGCCGGCCCCGCCACCGGCGCCGCCGCCTCGACGATCACGTTGTCCGGCGGCAATTCGTGAAGAAAGGTCAGCCGCAACTGCCGGCGGAGCGCCCAGCGGTTGCCGTCGTCAATGCGCGTCTCAACCGGGTCGCCGTCGATCGTCCGCACCCGCGCCAGGACGACCGGAGCGGACTGCACTCTCCGGGCGCCCTCCCGCTCGAGCAGCTCCTCGAGGGGGCCCCACTCCAAGGGCGACACGTTGAGCAGGAACGCGCTGGGCGCCTCGGCGGGAAGTTCCGCCAGGAGTTGATCGCGGAGGTGACCCTGGACGACGAACATCACGAGCAGGACCATCAGGCCCATCCCCAGGGCGACCGTCGCCGGCAGCGTGCCGGAGTCCGGCCGGGCCAGCGCAGCCACGCCGCGCCGCAACCAGTACCGGCGGCAGGCCGGCGCCAGGACCCGCGCCGCGGCGCGCACCAGCAGGGCGGCGATGCAGAGACCGGCTACGGCGGCCGCCAGCGCGCCCAGGAACTGGAGCGCCAATCGCAGCGAGCCCGCCTGCACGGCAACCGTCGCGGCCACGCCGACCGCCACCACAAGCACCGACACGACGCCGGCCTTGCGAGACCCCGGCAGCGGTTCGGCGATCCGCCGGAAGACCCGCACCGGCGGCACTCTCAACACGACCAGGAGCGCCGGCGCCGAGAACGCCACGGATACCCCGACGCCGAGCACGATCCCCCGCACGAAGGCCAGCGGCTGCCAGATCGAGATCGCCTCCGGCGGCAGCGCCCCGCCCAGAATCGCCGGCGCCAGCGCGATCGACAGCAAACCCAGTGCCCCGCCGAGCACTCCCGCACCGCACCCCAGCACGAATGCCTGGGCCACGTACGCACGCAGCAGATCGCGGGGCCGGGCTCCCAGACACTTCAGCACCGCAAGCGCGTCCAGGCGCTGGAGCAGCCACGCGCGGATGCCCTGGGCGACGCCAACGCCTCCGACCAGAAGAGACAGCAACGCGACCAGCCCCAGGTAACGCTCCATGCGCTCCAGGTCGCGGCGGATGCCCGGCTGCGCGTCGACGTAGGTCTCGACGCGCACCGTAGGATCCTCGCCCAAGGCCAGCCGGAGCGTCTCCGCGACCTGGTCCAGTCGTTCTCCGGCAGTTTCCGCCGGCAGCCGCACCAGCACCCGGTAGCCACCGAAACCGGCGAAGGGAAAGACCCCGGACGCTTCCTGCGCCGCCACGCCGACGATCACCCGCGGGCCGAAGGACAAGCCGGCCGGCAGACGATCCGGCTCGGCCACAAGGACGCCGGCAATCCGCAGCGTCCGCCGCCCGATCCGAATCTCGTCACCGACCTCGAGCCCGAGCCGCGACAGGGCCTCCGGCGCCACCAGCGCCGAGTGGTCGCCGAGCACATCGGCCGGCGCCCGGTCCTGCGGCAACGGCGGCTCCGACCCCAGCTCACCGTAGAACGGATACCCGCCCGAGACCGCCTTCAGTTGGACCAACAGGCTCGACGGCCCATCGTCTCCCGGCGCTCGCTGCGACGCCCGACCCACCATCGCCGCCAGCTCGCGCACCTCGGCGCGAGCCGCTCCCGGCACCCGGTCGATCGCGGCGAGCATTTCCGAAGAGACCGGCGTGCGGGAGCGCACCGCGAGATCGGCCGCCAGCAGCGCCCTCGCTTCGCCCCGGATCGCCTGATCGACGCTCGACGCCAGACCGGCGATCGAGACCACGGCGCCGACTCCGACTGACAGGCACAGCACCCAGACCCAGATCCGTCCCAGAGAGCCGCGGAACTCCCACAGGGAGTAGCGGAAGACCGCGCGCGGGCCCACCGTCAGCCCCGCAGGGACAGGCGCCCGTCCACCATGACCAGCTCGCGGTCGGCGCGCGCGGCGACCGCCGGATCGTGGGTGACGAGCACCAGGGTAGAGCCGAAGCGGTCGCGCAGCGCCATCATCACGTCCAGGATCGCAGCGCCGGTGACCGAGTCGAGATTGCCGGTCGGTTCATCGCCGAGCAGGATCGCCGGCTCGGCGGCAAACGCCCGCGCCAGGGCCACCCGCTGCTGCTCGCCGCCCGAGAGCTGCGACGGATAGTGGTGACCGCGCTCAGCGAGCCCGACATCGGCGAGCAGGGCCTCGGCGCGCTGCCTGGAGCGCCGGCGTCCAAGCAGGTCGAGCGGGAACTGGACGTTCTCCCGCGCGGTCAGGTTGCCGAGCAACTGGAAGGACTGGAAGACGAAGCCGATCTTCTCGCGCCGCAGCAGCGCCAGCTCGTCTTCGCTCAGACCCTCGATCGGCCGGCCGTCGATCAGGACGCTGCCCGCGGTCGGGCGGTCAAGGCCCGCGAGCAGAGCCAGCAGCGTCGACTTGCCCGCGCCCGAGGGACCGCGGATGGAGACGCACTCGCCCGCGGCCACCTCGAGATCGATGTCGTTCACCACGATCAGGGTGCGCTCCCCGGAGCGCAACTCGCGGCGCAGTCTGCGGGTCTCGATCCGAGGCGGAGTTCCGGGCGGCGCGACGGCGGCAGACGAAGCGGCCTGGTCCCGGCTCAGAAGATCCCCATCATCGCGCGCCACTGTTCCAGGCTGCTCGGTCGGAGGTAGGCGTTCCACTGCAGTTCACGGCCGATCGTCGAGAACGACTCCGGACCGTAGTCGTGTCCCGGGTAGATTCCCACCTCCGGCGGCAGCGCCTTCAACCGCTCCAGGGAGCGGAACATGGCGTCGACGTCGCTGTGCGGCAGATCGACCCGGCCGATGCCCTGCACGAACAGGGTGTCGGCGGTCAGCATGTGGTCGCCGGCACGAAAACAGCAGCTTCCCGGCGAATGCCCGGGGGTGTGCAGCACCTCGACCCGGAGATCGCCGAGCTCAAGGACATCGCCGTCGCGAAACGCTTCCACCCGGTCGGGCGGGCAACCCGCGATCTCGGCGCCGCGCTCGGCCTCGGCCTCGTGAATCAGCATCGGCAGATCGAACTCGGCGCGCAACTCGCGCACGCCCGGGATGTGCTGGCCCATGATCTCCCCGCCGATGTGATCCTGGTGGAAGTGCGTCGCCAGCACGCCGGTCACCTCGTAGCCCTGCTCCCCGGCGATCCTGACCACGCCGAGCGGCTCCCAGGCCGGGTCCACGACCCAGGCCTTGCGGGTGGCGGAGTCCGCCAGAACGTAGACGAAGTTGGCCATCGGGCCGGCCTGGATCTGGACCAGGCGGGGTTCGGCGGCGACCGCCGGTTCGGCGGCGCCGGCGGCTGCAAGCGGTGGAGAATCGGTCATCAACAGCGGAATCTACCCCGGTCGGCGCCGGGCCGCCGAATCCGACGGACGCATCCTCCGGGGACTGTTAGCCTTCACGCCATGACCGCTAGCAATGTCCACCGCGTTTCCGACCTCTCCGGCCGCACCGCTCTCGTGACCGGCGGCAGCCGCGGACTGGGCCGTGAGATGTCGCTTGCCTTCGCCGCCGCCGGCGCCGACGTCGTCGTCACCAGCCGGAAGATCGACTCCTGCCGCGAGGTGGTGGCGAAGATCGAGGCGATGGGCCGGCAGGGGCTCGCCCACGCCTGCCATGTCGGCCACTGGGACGAGGTCGATCGGTTGATCGACGCCGCCTACGAACGGTTCGGAAAGGTCGACGTGCTGGTCAACAACGCCGGCATGTCGCCGCTCTACCCCAGCCTGTCCGAAGTCGGCGAGGCGTTGTTCGACAAGGTGATCGGAGTGAACCTGAAGGGACCGTTCCGGCTGGCGGCGGTGATCGGGCAGCGCATGGCCGACGGGAACGGCGGCAGCATCATCAACGTAACGAGCACAGCCGCGATCCATCCGAGCCCGAACGCCGAGCCCTACGGCGCAGCCAAGGCTGGACTGAACTCGCTGACCGAGTCCCTGGCCCACGCCTACGGTCCCAAGGTGCGCGTCAACGCGATCATGCCCGGACCCTTCCTGACCGACATCTCGAAGGCATGGGACCTGGAGGCGTTCAACAAGCGGGCGAAGACCTCGATCGCCCTGGGCCGCGGCGGCGAACCCGACGAGATCGTGGGCGCCGCGCTCTACCTGGCGTCCAACGCTTCCAGCTACACGACCGGCGCCGTACTGCGAATCGACGGCGGCAGCCGCTGAGGGCGCGCTGTCGGCTACCTGGACTGAGGGCGACCGAGCCGCTCCCCGACCAACGCCTCAAGCCTCCAGTCAGGCTCGACGGACGGTCAGCCCGCCGTCTACCGGCAGCGTCACGCCGGTGATGAAGGACGAAGCGGGCAGGCACAGGTGCAGGGTCCCGTGCGCCACCTCCTCGGGATCGCCGTAGCGCCGCAGGGCAGTCCGCCGGCGGGCGTAGATCTGCTTGTGCTCCTCGGGGATCCGCTCCGTCATCGCCGTGCGGATCGGCCCAGGGCAGATGCAGTTCACGGTGATGCCCTCCTTGCCGAGCTCCACGGCCAGGCCCCGGGTGAGCCCGACAACCCCTGTCTTCGCCGCCGAGTAGGCGCTGTTCAGGGGCGTCGCGCCCAGCCCCTCGGTCGAGGCGATGTTCACGATCCGCGGCGCACTCGACTTGCGCAAGTACGGCAGCGCCGCGCGGATCGTGCGCTGATGGGCGGTGAGGAGCACGTTGACCGTCTCGTGCCAGCGCTCCTCGTACTCGTCGGCGTCGATCGGTCCGCCGCGCGAGATGCCCGCGTTGTTGACCAGGATGTCCAGGCCGCCGTACCGGTCGGCCACCTCGCCGACGACCCGCTGGATCGCCTCCGCGTCGCCCACGTCGAGAGTCCACGCCGTCGCCTCCCGCCCCGCGGCGCGGATCTCCGCCACCACGGCCTCAACCCCCGGGCCGTTGATGTCCGTGGCCGCGACGTTGGCGCCCTCTGCCGCGAACAGCCTTGCCGTCGCCCGGCCCATGCCCGAAGCGCAGCCTGTGATCAGCGCCGTCTTCCCCGCCACCGATCGGTTCAGCGTGCTCAGTTCCGTCATCAGGACGCTCCGCCGCCCGTCTCCACCCAGGCCAGGGTCTCGGCCAGGCCGCGACCGAAGCGTTCCAGGATCTCGTCGACGTCCGACTCGGTGACGATCAGCGGCGGGCAGAAGGCCACCGTGTCGCCGAGCGCCCGCAGAATGACGCCGTGGTCCAGGCAACGATCCTGGCAGTACGCTCCCACTCCGCGCTCGATCGGGAAGGCCTCGCGGGTCCGCTTGTCAGCCACCAGCTCGCAGGCGCCGAGCAGGCCCACACCGCGGGTCTCACCCACCAGGGGGTGATCGGCGAAGCGGCGGAGCCGGGCCTGGAAGTAACGGCCGATCCGCTCGGCATGGGCGTAGAGGTCGCGCTCCTCCATCAGCTCCAGCGCCCGCAGCGCTACCGCGGCGCACACCGGATGTCCCGTGTAGGTGAAGCCGTGGCCGAACAGGCCCCACCTCTCGCCCGCCTCGACGAAGACATCGACCATCTCGTCCGGCACCAGCACCGCGCTGATCGGCATGTAGGCGGAGGACAGCGCCTTCGCGACCGAAACCGTGTCCGGCCTCATGTCCATTGCCTCGGCGCCGAACCGCGTGCCGAGCCGGCCGAAACCGCAGATCACCTCGTCGTCGATCAGCAGCACGTCGTGCTCGTCCAGAACCGCCCGGATCCGAGGGTAGTAACCCGCAGGCGGCACGACGACGCCGCCCGCGCCCAACACCGGCTCGGCGATGAAGGCCGCGACGGTCTCGGGTCCCTCGGCGCGGATCATCTGGTCGAGCTCAGAGGCCAACCTGGCGCTGAACTGTTCCTCTGTCTCTCCCGGCGCCGAATCCCGGTAGTGGTGCGGGCAGGTGACGTGACGGAACTGCGGCAGCGGCAGATCGAAGCTCTTGTGGAACGCCGGCAGGCCGGTCATGCTGCCGGCGGCCAGGGAGACACCGTGGTAGCCGCGGCGCCGGCTGACGATCTTCTTCTTCTCGGCTCTGCCGAGCGCGTTGTTGTAGTACCAGACCAGCTTGACCTGGGTGTCGTTCGCATCCGAGCCGGAGGTGCCGAAGAAGGACTTTGCGTTCGGAATCGGCGCCATCTCGCGCAGCTTCTCGGCCAACGCAACAGCCGGCTCGTGGCTACGACCCGCGAAGAGATGGGAGAAGGAGAGCTTCCGAATCTGCTCAGCCGCGGCTTCCGCGAGTTCCTCCACGCCGTAGCCTAGCGCCGTGCACCACAGGCCCGCCATCGCCTCGATGTACTCGTTGCCGTGCTCGTCCCAGACCCGGATGCCCTGGCCCCGTTCGATCACCAGCGCACCGTCGCGACGAAGGGCTGGAAGGTCCGTCGTCGGATGGAGGACGGACGCGATGTCGCGATCCGACGTGGAAGGGGCGAACGAAGTCGCCTCGGCGGGTTGGCTCATGTCAATTCCCGGGTGTCATCCATGCGCTCGATGACGAGCGCACGGACTGGTTCACGGATGGCGCGGACCGCTCCATCCGGGTTCGGTTCATCGTCAAAGCAGGAGCAGTCTACGTCGCATCGATCGGCGACGGTACCGGCGGTGTTCAGAGATCCGTGTCGCCCCTGAGCAGTTGGCGGGCGATCATCCGGTTCATGATCTCGTTCGAGCCGTCGGCCACATTGACGACCCGCAGCGCCTTCCACGCCTCGGTGAGCCCGAGTTCGTTCGTGAAGCCGAAGGCGCCGTGGGTCTGCATCGCCCGATCCACCGCTCGGAGTCCGGCCTGAACCGAGTACGCCTTGGTCATGCTGAGCTCCTTGATCGCGCGCTCGCCCAGATCGAGCAGCCGGGCGACGTTCCGCCCCATCAGGTGCGCCGCGTGGAGTTCCGTCGCCGACTCGGCCAGGGGAAAGGTGACGCCCTGGTACTCGGCGATCGGGGCGCCGAAAGCGTGCCGCTTCTGAGCGTAGTCGAGCGCCGTCTCAACCGCCCAGCGACCCGTACCCACCGCCCTCGCCGAGTTGTACACGCGGCCCAGCGAGACGCCGTAGAGCGCCGCGGTCAGGCCGCGGTCGACCTCGCCGATGACCTGCCAAGGCTCGACATGGACGCCCTCAAGCGCAATCTCGGCCTCATCGCCGCCGATATCGCCGAACAGTTCGACGACGCGCACCCTTCTGAAGCCCTCCGCCTCGGTGGGCGCCAGGAAGGCGGTGATCCCCCGCTCACCGGTCCGCGCGAAGAGCACGCAGTAGTCGGCGATCGGTCCATGCGTGGTCCAGATCTTCCGGCCCGTGATCCGCCAGCCGTCGCCCTCCCGCTCCGCCCTCGTCGCAAGCGCCGAGAGGTCGGAACCGGCGCCCGGCTCCGACAGCCCGAAGCACATGATCTTCGAGCCGTCCATCAGACCCGGCAGGAAACGCGCGCGGGCCTCGTCCGAGAGCTGCAGCAGGAGCCGGCTGGGGCCGAAGGCCCAGTGCGCCAACACGTGCAGAAGCAGCCACGGCCGCGGTCCAAGGCGGTGGAAGAGCGCCTGCCATCCGACGTAGTAGGCGAGATGGCCGTGGCCGCCGCCGCCCAGTTCCTCGGGCACCGAAGCCGTGAACAGACCCTCGCGGGCGGAAGCCGTCCGCACCTCCCGAATCAGGTCGACAACCTCTGGGCGCAGCCGACCGCCGGCGTCGTAGCGCCGCCGGGGGTCGTCGAGCAGTTCGCCGTGCCGCTCGTGCCGCGGCAGCACCTCGCGTTCGGCGAAGTCCAGCAGCCGACGCCGCAGATCCTCGATCTCCGGCGGCAGCGACTCGGCGATCGCGGTCATGGCGCGAGCCTAGCCGCCTCCGGCCAGGGCCCGGTCCAGCGCGTCCAGCTTCTGCTTCAGCACACCCGCCTGGGCGCCGACTTCGTCGCCGACCACGAGCGCCAAGTCGCCGTCCGCGTCGTACCGCGGCCACTGGGCCAATCCCTCGCCGTTCGGATCTCCGGTCTTGGCAAAGTTCGTCCAGTAGCTCGACAACAGATCGGCGATCTCGTGATCCAAGTCCTCCCAGTTGATCCCGACCAGGTCGACGTTGCCGAAGACGTAGGCGAGATCGCCGGAGTGGTAGGCGCCAAGATGGCGCGGACCGCCCTCCCCGCCCAGGTCGGGCCGGTCCGGCAGGTAGAGCCGGAACACCGGCGGCGCGTGATCGATGAAGTACAGGTACGCATCGCCGCCGGCGGCCGAGGCATGGCGGACCCAGGTTCGGCTGCCCCAGCCGAAGATCGTGTCGGAGCGGATCAGTGTCGGCACCGCCCCAGGCGCCTGCTCCGCCTCGGCAGCGTACGCGGCCAGGAGGTCCGGGGCCGCTTCGCCGTACTGTTCCTTCAACTGAAGCTCGAGTTCTTCCGGTTCAAGCGGCGGCCCCGGAGCGAACAGAGCGCTCGATTCGTCGGCCATCGAGCCGACCATCATCGGCACCCGGTTGTGCTCCCCACGCGCGTAGATCGCCGCGGGCTGATCCGGCAGGTACCAGCCATCGACCACCGTCTTGAAGTCGCCGGACCAACCGGAACTGCCTGCCGCCGCCAGCACGTCCTCGGCGGAAGCCGCGCGCAACGCCTGGACCGCGCTCTCGGGCGCGGCCCCTTCGGCCGCGCCCAGTTCCGCGGCGAGCAGGGCGCCGCGCTCCTCCGCCTGCTCAAGCGTCGGCAGCGGCGTGAAGCAACCCGCCGACTGACCGATCGCGCGGTGGAACAGGCCGGCGGCCAGCGGCGACGCAACCAGACTGCAGACACTCATCGAACCGGCCGACTGGCCGAAGATCAGGACCCGCTCCGGATAGCCTCCAAAGGCCTCGGCGTTGGCCTGCACCCAACGCAGCGCCGCGATCTTGTCGAGCAGGCCGTAGTTGCCGGACGATCTGCCGGATGATCCGTGCTCGGACTCGGCGCTCAGGCCGGCGTGCGCCAGGAACCCGAAGGCGCCGAGCCGGTAGTTGATCGAGACCAGCACCACGCCCTTGCGGGCCAGCGCCGCCCCGTCGAAGATGAGCGACGAACCGTGGCCCATCTCGTGGCTGCCGCCGTGGAACCAGACCATGACCGGCCTCGGGTTGCCGCCGCCGGACGCCTCCGCGGCGGTCCAGAGATCGAGATAGAGGCAGTCCTCGCTGCGGTCGAGTTCGCCGCGGCTGTAGATCGAGGTGTCGGGCGTGATCCCCTGCCAGCAGGGGGCGCCGGACTCATGAGCGCTGCGCACGCCCTCCCACGAGATGGGCGGCTCTGGCGGCCGCCAGCGCAGCTCGCCCACCGGCGGCGCCGCGTACGGGATGCCGCGGAAAACGAGCACGTCGCCTGCCGGCCCGCGGCCGTCGTCGACCGCGGCGCCCTCGACTCGGCCGTAGGAGGTCTCGATGATGAGTTCAGGACCGTCGCTCTCCGGCTCGGGACCACCACACCCCATGGCGACGATCATCAACGGAAGCAATGTCCAACGCAATGGCGATTGATACGGACGCTTCATGTACGCATTCCTTCCTGCATCCTGAGGGATCAGCCCTCGAGGAACTGCCGTCCGACCTCCTCCGGCAGCGGAACCGGCCGCCCGGAGCGAGTGTCAAACCACACCCAGCGGTGAGTAAAGCGGGCGATCTCGCGGCCGTCCGCCGCGGAGAAGACATCGAAGTCCTGGTCGAAGCCCCGCTCATTCGCCTCGGTGGTGCGGACCCGGATGCGCGCCCCCTCCTGCCAACGCAGCGGCGAGAAGTAGGTCGCCGCGGTCGAACGCTGCACCGCGTAGACGTGCTCCGGCTTGTGACCGGCGTCGATGCCGCAGTGGGCTTCGAACCGGGCGTAGGCCATCTCGGTCAGCGCCAGCAACACACCGGCGTGAACGAAGCCGGTGGCGGCGAAGCAGTCCGAGTGGCGGGTTTCGAACTCCGTCTCGAAGGTCACGCAGACGGCCTCAGGCCGACGCGGCCAGGTACTCCCGGGCCTCCACAAGCTCCGTGGGCTCATCCGCGCCGTGCCACGCCTCGAGCAGCTTGCCGTAGGCATCCGCGGCAGCCGCCGCGTCGCCCGCGGCCGCATGGGCGCGGGCCAGCCCGAGCAGGGAACGGGGACGGTTCGGGGTGTAGAGCAACTGGTCGTCGAACTGCGCGATCGCGTCCTTGGAACGTTCGAGCTGCAGCAGCGCCTCCCCGTAGAGTTCGCGGATCGGCTTGATCGGCGACGCGGCGCCGCGCGGCGGCCCCATTGTCGAGGCGATCGCCACTCCCTCGTCGAACAGCTTGAGCGCACCGTCGGCGTCCCCCTCGGCCAACCGAATCAGTGCCGCCAGTTCGTGGTGCATCACCTGGGCGGGTTTGGTTCCGCGCTGGAAGGTCGACCGGTCCGACGTCTCCCTGGCGCCCATCTTCTCGAGCCGCGCGGCAGCGTCGCGGGCAAGCTCCAGGTCGCCACCGTGAACCGCCGAGATCCCTGTGGCCAGGAGTTCCGAACTCACCGTATCTTCGTTGATCTCGCGCGTTTCCCACTGCTCGGTCTCGACGATGTACCGGGCCCGGACCAAGGGCGCCGTGCTCTTGCCGCGGCCGGTGTCGCCGGTGCGCTCGATCAGGTCGTCGAGTTCGGCGATCCACTCCTTCGCCTTCGCGTAGTCGCCGCGCTGCAGGTCGCCGTACTGCCCCCAATCGAGCGCGTGGACCATGTCGCCCACCCTCACGCCGGGATCCCATAGCGCCACCGCCGCCTTGTACGCCGAGTCGTTCGACTTCGACACCAGGCCCCACATTCCGCGCTGGATGAAGATGTGGGACGGCATGTGCCGGGCATGGGAGACGGCGGCCGCGATCTCGGCAAACCGATGCGCCGCCGGAAGGGCCAGCGGCGCGTGAACCGGATCGTCGAACGCGTGGATGATGTAGTGGGCCGCGCCCGGATGGTCCGGGTTCCGCTCGAACAGGCCCAGAGCGATCGATCCGGCCATGACGTTCAGCCGGAAGGTGTCGTCGCCCAGCGGCCCAACTGCCGACAGCAGCGACAGGGCGTAGAAGGCCGCGACCTCGTCGTCGTGCGGGTTGCTCTCGTAGAGGTTGCGCATCGCCTCCATGTACCCGATCCGTCGCGCCGCGAGTTCACCTTCGCCAAACAACTCCTCGACCGCGGTCAGGAACCCCCACTCGCGCTCGGTCGCGGCCTTCGCCGCCCGATCCTCGCGAGTCTCGCCGAGCCGCGCCAGAGCGGCTCGTGGCGATTCCAGATCCCGTTCCGGCAACAGTGGGTGGTTGTAGGTCAGCGTCTCGCCCCAGTAGGCAAGCGCGAAGTCGGGCTCCAGCTCCTGGGCGGCGTGGAACTGCTCGCGCGCCTGCTCGTAGCCGAAGCTGTGCAGAATCGCGACGCCGCGGATGAAGTGCTTCTGCGCCTCGTTGCCGGCCGAGGTCGGGAAGTCGATCGAGCCGACATCGACCGAGGCGTCGAAGTCGGATGCACCCGCAGGCTCGGCGGCCGCCTCCGAATCCACGGAGATGACACACCCGGCCGAGGCCAGGCAAAGAACCGGGACTGCGAGCAAGGCTGCAACCCTGCTCGCCGAGCGCGGCGAACCGGAGATCACGCCGGAGGAATTGGAACGGCTGAAGATGAACGGTGGACGAGACATCTTGTACTCCCTCCTGCCGCGGCAAGCCGCGCCGGCCTTAGGGGCTCTAGTGGAACAACGCTTCGTGTTGAACAAGGATAGCGGCCAGCGGGCGCCGTTGCCGCCTCGTCTGTGTCAAAGTGAGGGCCTGTCTCCTGAGACCGTGTACCTGCAAGCAGCCCGGCCCCGGATCTCGACGATGAAGGACCTCCTCCTCGCTGCGACGACTTCGACACTCCTCCTCGGGGTCGCCCAGGCGCCGGGTCACGCGCAGCCGCCGCAGGACATCGGCGACGGCTGGTTCCGCTCGGCGCCTGCGCACCAGGGCCTGGACGAGCGAAACGTCCACGAGATCTTCAACCGGGTGCGCTCACAGTCCGATTTTCGGACGGTACGGGGAGTCGTCGTCGTCCGCCACGGCACGCTGGTGGCGGAGACCTACTTCGGCGACTTCACGAACGCGACCCGGAAGAACGTCCATTCGGTCAGCAAGAGCGTGACTTCGCTGGCAGTCGGCATCGCCATGGACCGCGGCCTGCTTCCCGGCGTCAACACGCGGCTGGCCGACCTCCTGCCGCAGTACGCCCACCGCCTGACGGACCCGCCCAAGAACCGGATCACCCTGCGCCACGCGCTGACCATGACCGCGGGGTTGGCCTGGAACGAGACGGCCGGAGCCTTCTGGAACTCTCCCGACAGTGTCGACTACGTGCTGACCCGGGACGTCGCGGCCCAACCCGGCGCCGAGTTCTTCTATTCGAGCGGCCTCTCCCACGTGATCGCCGAGGTGAACAACCGGGCGTCCGGCCAGAGCCACCTCGCCTTCGTCCAGAAGCACCTGTTCGGGCCGCTCGGTATCACCACGGCCACCTGGGACCCGGACCTGAGCGGCCGTCACTGGGGCGGCACCGGGCTCCGGATCCGACCGCGCGACATGGCGAAGATCGGCCAGCTCACCCTGCAGGAGGGCCTGTGGGAAGGCCGGCGACTGGTATCGCGGGAGTGGATCGCCGAGTCGACCCGCGCTCAGACCGGCGCCATCGCCGGCGCTCCGAACTACGGCTACCAGTGGTGGATCAGGCCCAAGGGGCGCTACCTCGCCCACGGCTACAACGGGCAGTACATCGGCGTCGATCCGGAGGCCGACATCGTGATGACGATGATCACCCTCTCAGAGCAGTCGCCGCGACCCCAGGAGACCTTCCGCTACTACTTCGAGCAACTCCAGGATCTCGCCCGCGAAGCGATGAGGCCGGAGAGGCGGGGGCGGCTCGTGGCGGCCGCGGCGGCCGGCGGGGGCGACCCGGACGGAATCACGATCGAAGTCAGGCGCGCCGGCGGCAGCGACGGCGCGGTGACCCTGGCCTACGGGACCCGGAACGGCAGCGCCCGCGCGGGCCGGGAGTTCCGCCGCACCGAAGGGGAGCTGCGATGGGAGCACGGCGACGCTTCGAAGCGGACGGTCCGGATTCCGCTGCTCCCGAACGCGGCCGGCAATGCCGCGCGGGACTTCCGCTTCGAGTTCGAGTCGATGAGCGGCGGCATCGACGCCCCGCACCGGATGAAGCTCGAGCTCGGACCCGGCGGGCGGCCGGTCAACCCCGCCGGATCGATCGAGTTCACGGGTCCGGCGTTCCCGGGCCACGAGGGCGACGAGGCCACGATCTCGGTCGAACGCCGGGGCGGCACGCGGGGCGAGGTCGCCGTGAGCTACCGGACGATGCCCCGCTCCGCCGCCGCCCACACCGACTTCAGCGCCGTCGAGGGCCGGCTCGTGTGGAAGGACGGGGAATCGGGTCCGCGCCTGGTCAACGTCCCGCTGATGGCGGACGAGGAGATCGAGCGCAGCGAGCTGTTCGATCTCGTCCTCAGCGATGTCTCCGGCGGCGCCGAACTGCCGGAGCCCCGCGCCGTGGGCGTGATCCAGGACACGACCGGCGGCCCGGGCTGCACGGACGGCGACGGCGCGCTCTGCCTCTCCGGCGGCCGCTTCCGGGTCGAAGTCGAGTGGCAGTCGCACAACGGCGAGCGTGGCACGGGCTCACTCAGGCGCCTGAGCGACGAGACCGGCACGGCGACCTTCTTCTCGCCCGAGAACGTGGAACTCGTGTTCAAGCTCCTCGACGGTCGACGCATCAACGACCACCACTGGGTCTACTACGGCGCCCTCTCCGATGTCGAATACTGGCTCACCGTCACCGACACCCTGCACGACCGCATCGTCGTCTACCGGAATCCGCCGGGCGAGATCTGCGGACGCGGCGACTCCGAGGCATTCCCTCAGCCAGCCGGCGCGACCGTGATGGCGACCGCACCTCAAGACGCGGGAGGCGCGCCCGCATCCATCGAAACGGACGGCGGTTGCGCCCCCGGCGCCCTCTGCCTGCTCGACGGCCGCTTCCAAGTGACCGCGGAGTGGACCAAGGCCGACGGCGAGAGCGGCGTTGCCACCCCGCTGCCTGGCGCCGACGCTACCGGAACCATGTGGTTCTTCTCGCCCGGCAACATCGAGCTCGCGGTCAAGGCTCTCGACGGCCAGGCGATCAACAACGCGTTCTGGATCTTCGCCGCCGGCCTCACCGACGTCGACTACGAGTTGACCGTCACCGACACGGTGGCCGGCGTATCGAAGACGTACACCAACCCGAGCCGCCCGTTCTGCGGCCTGGGCGACACCTCGGCGTTCCCGCAGTAGTTTCGGCTTAGATGGGACGTATCCGTGGTCACGGCCGAGTCGTGCGCGCTCTGGCAACGCTGGCATTGGCGACTGCGCTGACGGCGCCTGCCGCCGCCCAGGTCAACACCGAGAAGACGCGGGTCGGCGCCAACGAACCCGGATGGGGCGGCACCTTCGACGTCAACACCTCGCTGCAGCGAGGCAATACCGAGCGCGAAATCCTCGGCGCCGGCGTCCGCCTCCAGTACGCCTGGCCCCGGCTCGAGGCTGACGTCGCCAGCGAGACCGAATCAAGCGACGACCCAGCGACAGGCCCAGCCAACGTCATCTTCCTGGTCTCCAACTACTCCTTCACCCGGCTGAACGACAACCGCTACATCAACAACGCTCAGGCGCACCTGCGCTTCATCCGGCAGCACAGCCCAAGGATCTCCTTTGAGGTCTTCGGGCAGTATCAGTTCAACGAGTTCATCCGACTCGAGGACCGCTTTCTCGCGGGCGGCGGCGGCCGCTTCGCCCTGGTCCAGGCCGAACGCACCGAGGTCTTCGTCGGCGCGGGCTACATGCTCGAGCAGGAGACCCTCGACCTGCCGGCCAGCCTTCCCTATCCCAGGAGCAGCGAGCATCACCGGTCGACGAACTACCTGACGGTCCGCTACAACAGCGAGAACGAACGCCTGCGTCTGGTCCAGACCCTCTACGCCCAGCCCCGCCTCGACGATCCTGAGGACTTCCGGCTGCTCTCCGAGACCTCGTTCGAGATCCAGCTCTTCCAGCGTCTGGCTCTGGCAATCAACCTGAACGTCACCCACGACAGCGAACCGCCGACCGGGGTCAAGGAGACGGATGTCGTGCTGTCGAACTCGCTGCGGTATTCGTTCTAGGAGGCCGGTTCACCAAACACCAGAACCGGTGCGACTTCAGTCTCTCGCTTCGCTGCTGCACTCACCTTCGGTCCTGGTCGCGAAGATCCTTCCAGTCCAAACCATCCAACGAGGCTGCGGGGCGCCCCAGCGAACTGGAGAGAATCAAGCCGAACATCAAGAACAACAGTGCACCCGACTCGTCGGGGCCGCCCCCGAGAATCACCGCCACAAGGAAGATCAGGGCGGCAAGCCGGGCGTAGTGAGGTGCCAGACGAGCAGTTCGGAGCGCGACCAGGGTCCCCATCGCCGTGCCCTTGGACCTGGGCCCGGAAGCAACGAAGGCGGCCACTCCCCAGACCGCGACGACGGTAACCAGACCCGCCGCAGCCGTCGCCCAACGTGAGTAGGAAACGTCATCCGACATCAACCTCGACCAGAACCAGCCGACGCACACCAGGACCCCGCCGCAGTTGAGCCACTTCAAGCGGAACCGCACGAACGACAAGGCCCTCGGTATCGAAACGCGCCGAGCGACTACGGTCTCGACGGCAGCGTCAACCAGCGCAGAACCGGCTAGGACGACAAGCAACCTGTTCATCGTCTACCCTTCAACGGCGGCCGAACCGGAGGGCTCTCGGGCGAATGAGAATCCCAAGACCCAGGAGGGCGAATCCGACCAAGCGGGTGGCCTCTTCCAGCTCCTCCGAGGTCACGTCCTCGCGAAACGCTCCGGCGCGTCCTTCCCTCTTGTTCGTCCCCATGCCTGCCGAGCACTGCAACCTCCACTCAGTCCCATGAACCGTCTTCCACACGGCGCCGCAGAGCAGCGAGAGACCGCCTTAGACTCCCCGAAGCCTCGGCCGCGCGCTCTGGAAGCCATGCCAACCGAGCGAATGCGACGATGCGAGTGGGGTACTCCGGGCCGACCCGCCTACCGCTTCCCTCTCTCGGCACCATGCCTGTCCTCACATCCCGCCGTCGAGAGCGTCTGCATATGTCGATCAACCGCTGCTTCGGATCGTCCAGTGCATCCGGATCCACCGGCAAGTGTGTCCGAGCTACCGCGAACTCCTGCGCAAAGCTCTCCCTGTCGGCGAGGAGCCAACTCTCGACTGCCCGAACCGGCACTCGGATCGCCATCCGTCGGGCCAAGGGCTGCCCGGCAAGAAGGCGCGGCACCAACTCCGCCGGGCAGGGCGCGTCGTGATCCAGATCCCGCAAGACCAACCAGTTCAGATGCTCCCCTGAGCGGTTGAACTCGGGAATTCGGGGATCGAGCTTCGGGCCGCTCGGCCCAGTCACCACAGCATAGGGCTCGAATCCGACCAGAGCGATCAGACGCTCGGCCACCGGGATGTCGGTGTATCCCTCTACGGCGAGGTTGACGAATCTCACCTCAGAAAGAGCTGGCCGGAGAGTTCATCGACCCGTTTGGGCCTTGTGCGAGGACCGAGAATCTCCGCAAGACTCAGACCGCTCTCGAGCAGGCGGCCCGCGGTTTCAACGGATGTGCCCAACCGCGCCTCTGTACCCTCCTTGCCGGGCTCCAGCACGACAACCTCATCCAACCCGAGCCCTTCGTCCGCAAGAACTACTTCGGAGTGGGTCGTGAGGATGACTTGCGGGCCGCCCGTGCTACGGAAGCGGCTCAAGATAGACGGCAACTGTCGCACGACCGAGGAGTGCAGCGACAACTCCGGCTCCTCCAGGAGCACCGGTCCAGCGTCCTTTCTTCCCTCCAGCAGAGACCAAAGCAGTCCGATCAGTCGCAGCGTGCCATCGGAGAAGTCCCGCTCGTTCTGCTTCGCCCCTTGGGGTCGCCAGTGACCGTACCGAGCCTCCAAGTGCGGTCGCCCCACATCGTCTTGTACTAACTCGAGTTGGTCTAACTGTGGCACCGCTGCCTTGAGCCCGCTGCTGATACGACGAAGACGCCGGTCGCGGGTTCGCCCCGCGGTCCTCGCGATTCGGTTCAGGAAGTCGCCCCCATAAGGATCATCTGGACGATGGTCCCGGCGCCCCGGCTCTCTGAGCAACTGCGGCACCAAGTGCAGATAGCGGATCGTGCGCAGGAAGTCCGCGATGGGCCGAAACTCCCTGTTCGCATTCACCTGCTCCAGGTACGTCTGGGTCAAACGCTCGCTATCCCCTTCGTCGTCGTCATTTGGACGTCTCAAGACGACACCGCTATCTCGCATCACTACCTCGGCCGAGAGGATCGGGCGATGCAGCCCCCGCGATTCCCGGGTGAACGTCAGCTCATAGGACCACCGGTCCTTCCTCTCCTCGTCTCCAAGCCGGACACCGATGGTGACGTGGCCATGGTTGAAGTTCCTGGCCGCGAGGCACCGTACACGCGGCATGCCGCCGCGGCTTTGCACCGCTTCCTGGAAGCCGCCGCCCGCCGAAGCGACCTGGCGCAGAAAACGCAAGGCATCCAGGAGGTTCGACTTTCCGGACGCGTTGGGCCCCAAGACCACCAGGCGATCCTGCAGATCGAAGTCCGCCTCCTTGAAGTTGCGCCAGTTTCGGAGCGTCAGGTGCGTCAGCCGCATCGGAGCAACCTATCAACTCACCACAGCGCGCCCGCCACCGCGTCCAGAGCACTCCACCCAGCGCAAAGCACGCGAACGCGAAGACCGGCATTGTCCGTCCCAGGCCCTACGAGTGGGACCGTGAGACACGAGCATGAACCCACGAATGTAATCTTCCTGCTACCGTAACAGCCGGTATCGCTGCACGAAGAGTACTACCATTGCCTACGCCACACCATCCACCGGCCGCCGTCAGGCGAACCCTCCGCAAGCTCGGCGCCGACCTGCGTGACGCGCGACGCCGAAGACACCTGCCCATGAAGGTGGTGGCCGATCGCGCCTTCACTTCGCGCTCCACACTCCAACGCATCGAAGCCGGCGACCACCGTGTAGGCATGGGAATCTACGCTGCGGTGATCCATGCCCTCGGCCTGCTGGACGGGCTGGGCGAGGTCGCGGATTGGCGCCGCGACGAGTTCGGCCAAGCGCTCGCGGCTGCCGAACTCCCGCAGAGGGTTCGCTTGAGGCGATAGACCTCGAAGCAGGACCGAGCCCGATTCGAGCCCCGGCAGCCGAACGCCTGAACTCTCTCAGCGTTCGCGGTTCCCCACTTGGCCTGGACGGCTCCCTCCGCGAGCGGCGCAACAACGCTGCGGAGCGGGCGCCGCCAAGCAGAATGCACTACCACTGAGCTGAAACGGCTCAGTCTTGCCTCAAACTGCGGCCGATAAGCTGCCGCGATGTCTCGCACTTCCCCTCTGCTCTCGACCCTCCTCCTGCTCGCCGCTGCAACCACCAACACCGTTCCGGCCCAGGACTACGGCAGCCGCGGCAACCTGGGCGCCACGGCGACCGCCGAGGAACGCGCCGAGATCGAGGCTCTCTACGAGCGCTTCGTCCCGTACATCGACAAGGCGCGCACCGAGCTGACGATGGTCCGCGAGACGGTGACCTATGCCGAGGCGCGCGGGTTCCGTGAGTGGGATCCGGCGATCCGCGAAGTCAATCCCGGCGACCGCTTCTACGCCGTGAACCGCGACCGGACGATGCTGCTGTGGGTGGTCGGAACCAAGCCGCTCGCGTCCGGGATGCGTCTTATCAACAGTCACATCGACTCGGTGCGGTTGGAGCTCAACCCCATCCGCTGACGAAGAAGAAGGGCGTGGCGGTCAAGGCCTACCAGTGGGTGAACGTGCCGCTCGGCCTGACGGGGAGGAGTCGACAAGAAGGACGGCTCGGTGGTCTGGATCGACTATGGCTTCGACGCCGACGACCCGGTCCTGCTCATCCCGGACCTCGCTCCCCACGTCGACCGGGACTTCCGCTCGCGGACTCGGGCCGAGGCGATCAAGCGCGAGGAGCTCGACCCGCTGATCAACTCGGCGCCGGCGCCCGGCGGGGAGGACGACGCCGAGAGCGAAGGAGAGGGGGGCCCTGTTCGCCGCGTTCGGGCTCGACGTGATGGAGAGTTTCTCCAACACCGACATGATCACCGCCGACACAACCACCGCCACGAACCCGCTGTGGCCATCGCCGCAGGCATCCGACAACGCCTCCCTTCTTCACCACGGCCTGGTGATCAAGCTCTACGGCGCCGGCTGCAGCGCGAACAGCGAGTACACGGCCAGGCTGCGCCGGATGCTCGATAACGCGAACGTCGCCTGGCAGAGCCACACCTACAAGGCCGGCTACGGCGGCGGCACGGTCGCCCGCTACTTCAGCGCGATGAACATGGATGTCACCGACTGGGGAGTCGGCATCCTCTCCATGCACAGCACCTACAGCGTCGCCTCGAAGGCCGACCTGTGGGCGCTCTATGAGGGGTTCGTCGCGTTCTTCGAGTCGTAGCGGGATCAAGAGATCGGCTCGATCCCAAGATCCGAGCAGATCTTGCGCGCCAGAACGTTCCTTATCTCGGTATGCCGTGGAACCGCACTGCGGCGGTTCCCAGCCTGGTTCCGCCACCAGGAGTGGCGCCGCCCCTCACGGACCCGTTCGCAACCCTGTCTCCGAAGATGCCGCAGGAGGGCTCTTCGCTTCATGCAACAACGACCTTCTCCAGCTTGTAGCCCTCACCCGCCGCAGCAAGCGCATCCTCGCGATTGAACTCCAGCGCCTCGCTCAGAGTGATGGCCAACGTCTCCAACAACTCGTCGTGGCTTCGCTCCTGGCAGTTCACGCCCGGCACTTCTTCGATCCAGCCGATCCACCAGTCGCCGTCACGTTTGACGATCGCGGTGTACTCCTGCATCTTCTCCGTCCTCCTCTCTCGAAGACAACCGTGACCGGTGCATCTGCCGCCCCTTCCGTGCTGCAGGCCGAGAGAGCACCTGATCCGGCCAGCAAGAGCGACTCTACCGCGTCGCAGCGGCAACAAGAGTAGACGCAACGACCCACTGCCGAATCTCAGGAGCGGCGAAGGCGAAAGCGAAACGGCCTCGGGCCGGCGAGGAACGACAGACCGATCAAAGCCCAACCGACGGATGCGGCCGGGGCAAAGAACTCCTCAAAGCCCACCGCCGCCAGCAGAGCGGCCGCACCGCCCAATCCGACCGAACGAAGGCAAGACGGCCGGCCCCCGAAGGGACCGGCCGCCAGACTGTCAAGGCCCGCCGAACTACGTCCGGCGGACCGATCTGACGAAGGCGCCTACTCGCCGCCGCCCGCCGAGATCATCAGCACCGAGCCCTGACGGTGCTCGGCGTGACGCGAGGGAGCGTTCGAGTTCGTGGTCCAGGCGTTGCCGGCCTCGTGATCAAGCTCTACGCCGCCGGCCGCAGCGGGAATAGCGAGTACGTCGCCCACGGCAGCGAGCCCCCGACCAGAGTCAAGGAGACGGACGTCGTGCTCTCGAACTCGCTGCGGTACTCGTTCTAGGAGTCTGGGCCGTAGGACGGTGCGGAGCCCCAGCAAGGTGGGGCCGGGGCGAACCTCCGCCGCGTGTGTCTCTTCGTGCCACATTGTCTCCTGTGCTACGCACTAGTTATAGACCACCATGCCGACACCGCACTATCCACCGGCCGCCGTCCAGCGGACCGGGATGGGCATCTACGCCAGCGTACTGCCCGCGCTCGGGCTGCTTCACGGACTCGGCGACAATCGCAGACTTGACTTGAAAGAAATCGCGAACTATGGTTTCTCCCAGTTCACTGAAAAGCTGCAAATGCACTAATGCGCTAATGCACTATTGCCTATCGCTAATGTGTCGAGGCGGCGATGCGCTAATGCTAGTGCGCTAACGGAGGTGGAAACATGCTGTCTTCTTCTCGCATGGCTACTCCGGCTGGTCTCGTCATTCTGGCGCTTCTGGCGGCGACGCCTATCTACGCCCAAAACGTTGGAACGGTACGCGGCACGGTCACCTCGCCGGATGGCGAACCGCTTCCGGGCGTGCTGGTGCAGGTCACGGGAGAAATCGTCCGTGGCGAACGCACCTCGATCACCGGAGCCACTGGGGAGTACTTGATCCCAGGTCTGCCGCCCGGGCTGGTGGCGGTGACCGGAACGCTCGAAGGGCTCAAGCCCGACACGGTCGAAGGGGTCCGAGTCTCGATCTCTGGCGTGGCCACCGTGAACCTCACGATGCGGCCTGCGGACGTGGCCGAGGCAATAACCGTGACCGCGGAGGCGCCCATCCTCGATGTGACGAGTTCTTCCGTCAGCACCAACTACCAGGCAGAGATGATCGACGCTCTGCCGACGACGACGCGCAACTACCAGGAGATCGCCCTGCTGGCCCCTGGCGTGAACGCGATAGGTCGCGTCGGGGGCGTCGGGGAGTATCAGGGGTTCATCTCGGCGTACGGTCGCGACCTAGGGTCACTGGGGTGGAACGTCGACGGCCTCGCCGTCGGCCTTCCAGATGAAGGCACTCCCATTGGTGGGTCGATCGACCCCGACACCATCGCCGATTATCAGGTGCTCGGCGCCGGCGCCCCGGCGGAGTACGGAAACATGACGGGAGTCGCAATCAACGTGGTCACCAAGTCGGGGACCAACACCCTCCAAGGGCGTCTGGCCTACAACGGTGAGTGGCCCGGGACCACCGCCACCGGCCCCAAGGTCGAGGACGGGTTCGGGGTGGAGCGCGGCTTCGAGAGAGTCACCTATGAGAACTACTCCCTGTGGTCGAGCGGGCCCATCAAGAAAGACAAGCTGTTCTACTTCCTCTCGATCGGGTTGAGGGACGATCTCATGAACAATCCCGGCCACACTCCTAGCATCGACATCCCCGCCGGTCAGGCAGACCACTACAACCTCAAGGTCGATTGGTCGATCAACGCGTCGCATACGCTGACGGGCGCGTACCAGTGGGAAGAGGTTGCTAGACCGAGCTTCTCAACGACAGGGGGTCGCGTACTCGCCAACCCGAATTCCGTTGGCATCCTGCAGGCAAGCGGCCAGCCGTACGTCCGGTTCGGCTACACGGGTGTTGTGGGTGCCGCCACCCTCTTCGAGGCCAACTGGTCGGACGTCTACGGCGTGTTCCATCACACCTCGGCGACCGGCAGTTTTGAATCGCCATTCATCGACTACAACACGTCTCCCCAGACTTCGTCGGGCGGGCTGGTTTATCCTTACATCTACCCAGTCTGGTGGTCTCGCGGCCACGCCAAGGTGACGCACTTCGCCGACGATCTCGCCGGCAGCCACGAGTTCAAGTTCGGTGTCCAGTACAGCACCAGCGGTCAGAAGGCAGGGGCAGTCTTTCCCGGTTTCGGCGGCAAGTACTACTACAAGTACGGGTCCAATTACTATCTCTACGCCCGCGCCGTGCACTACTACGGCGCCAAAGCAGAGGCTGTCGGGGTCTACGTCGACGACTCGTGGCGTGTGACCGACAGACTGACCCTGAACGTCGGAGTGCGCGCCGACCAGGACGGGGCTGATCTGCCCTCCTTTCCGGTCCTCGAGGAATACCTTTGTAACGACGTCGACTGCGGCGTCACCGTTCCCGGAGAATTCACGCCCGAATACCGCGATGTCGTCGACTATGACAGCGTCGACCCGCGCCTCGGAATCGCCTACCGGGTCGGTGACGGACGCAGGCAAGGGGTCCTGCGGGCGTCCGCCGGCAGGTATCACGAGTTCAACGCCACCTCCATGTGGCAACAACCGCACCCCGACCGGCCCCCCGCGCGCTTCGGCTACAGCCCCAACCGGAACGGCCCATTCACTTACTTCGCCGAGATCACGGAGGAGGACTTCGGGCTACCGCGCAAGGACTTGAAGCGACCCCAGACGGACCAGTTCTTCGTCGGCTACGAGCAGCAGCTCGGGGACTACACCGTCGGCGTTCAGCTCGTCAAACATGACACGACGGATCTGATTGGCTGGCAGCTCGACGACGACGGCGTCTACGAGGACTTTGCCTACGTCAACCCCTTGACCGGCGAGACGATCATGCTCAAGAACATCATCGAGACGCCCACCTCTCGAAAGGGCAATGCGCCCGGTGCGGACGCCAACGTCCCAGCGGGGACGAAGTACGAGCAGCATTACCAGGCCGCTTTCCTCACCTTCGCGAAGCGCCACACCGACGGCTGGTCGGTGAGCTCATCCCTCAGCTGGTCGGAGACGAAGGGATTCCAGGCTCAGTCAGCTAACCAGAACCAGGGGGGCACTTTCTACGTCGGTCTAGATGGCAAAGACCCGAACAACCATCTCTACGGTGGAGGGCTCGGACAGGCCGACCGGCCGTGGGTGTTTCGGACCCAGGCACAGGTCGACCTGCCCTGGCAGCTCAAGGCGGTAGCCAGCTTCAACTATCAGGACGGCAGACCGTACCGACATCTGGCGCGCGTGCGACTGAACCAGGGGAATGTCACGATCCCACTCGAGCCGCTGACCGGCGACCGCCGGATGCCTACCAACACCAATCTCGACCTTGGTCTCTCGCGTCGGTTCCTTGTCGGCGATCGGGTCGGGTTGGTCGTCGACCTCCAAGCGTTGAACGTCTTGAACGACGACACTTTCTACTACTGGGGGGGCTACGGGCGCTACCCCACTCCGCTCACTCCCTCGCAGTACACCTATCCGCGGCGGCTGGCGGTGCGGGTGGGTGTGGACTTCTAGGCATGAGAGACACCGATGTTCCTCGTCCACCAGGGCAAGGTACAGGTTTGGTTCGAGCTGGGCGGGGAGTTCCCCGCCTAGCGGATCGGCGAACCGGACAGGCTCCCCCAGGTGCGGGCGGCGCATCTCCAGAAGGAGGACGACATGGGTTTGACACGAGATCTCGGCCGCGCATCAGTCGCAGCCACCCTCTTCTGTGCGTCGATCGCAACCGCACAATCTTCCGCGCTGGCGGACCCCGCCTGCGCCGCTGCGCACTTTCTGGTCGGGGAATGGGAGGTCACCCAAGGAGACGGCACGCCTGTTTCCAACAAAGCCGCCGAACGGGAAACTCGTCCGCGGCGGTTTTCCGCCTATCCGATCGCTGTAGAACCGCCCCCCCTCGTCCGAGCGCAGCAACAGGAGCAGATTGCTTCGGCGAGCTGATTCTTCGCCTGCGACGACGGTGAAGTCCCGCTTGTAGCTACGCTGCTGCGACCAGTCAAGGTAGATCTCCGCGTCCGCCACCGCAGCACCATCCTCGTCGATCACTCGACCGTCCACCGACCGACCGGGCGGCAACAGCGGGCACGGCAGGGGTTCTTCGCCGAAGGCACTTCGTCCCGGCCCGAGGTCCTCGACAGCGCAGTAGTCGTAGCCGCGACCTCGAGCCTCGAACCACAGAGCCTCCCCGGCAAGCAGGTGGGCCCCGTACGAACCGTCGCTCGAGCGCTGCAGCGGTGTCGCCACGCGGGCGTCGATCTCCTGGATCTCTGAGGGACCTCACTGCGCATGGCTCCGTCCCTACCAGTTCAAGTCCCCTTGGACGGCGGCCCCCGAAGGGACCGGCCGCCAAACTGGAAGGCCCGCCGAACTGCGTCCGGCGGACCGATCTGACGAAGGCGCCTACTCGCCGCCGCCCGCCGAGATCATCAGCACCGAGCCCTGACGGTGCTCGGCGTGACGCGAGGGAGCGTTCGAGTTCGTGGTCCAGGCGTTGCCGGCCTCATCGAACTCGATCTCGCGGGTGTAGGTGACCTGCATCGGCATCCGGTACTCGACGAACTTCTCGGTCTTCGGATCGAAGCGCAGCATCGAGTCGCTGCCGGTGCCGGTAATCCAGATCTCGCCGTTCACCGGGTTGATGTTCAGCGCGTAGGGCATCGAGTTCGGGCCGTGCGGCAGGTCGTAGACCTTCCACTCTTCCGTCTCCTCGTTGAACGACGCGATGTCGCCGGAAGCCCAGCCGGGTACCCAGACGATGCCGTCGGGGGCCACGTGCAGGCGGCGCGGACCGTGGACCGGCGGCTTCCACTCCACGATCAGCTCGGGATCGTCGGCGTCGAGCTCCGGACGGATGCGGCCGACCCGCTGGCCGTTCAGCTTGCTGTAGAAGACGTGGCCGTTCGGCGCCACGTCGATGCCGTACGGGGTCACGCCGCGCGACTCGCCGCGAGCGCCGCCGCCGCGGACCTGATCGGCCGTGGGCAGCTTGTACTCGGTGACTTCCCAGCGCTCGCCGTCCCAGGTCTCGGGATCGAGCGAGAGAACGCCGACGCCGCTCGGGTTCCCGGCGTCGGTCCACCACAGAATGCCGTTCGGCGCGAAACGCAGGGTATGCGGATAGCCGCCGCGCGGACGCGGAGCGGCGCGACCGGGTCCGACCCGCCATTCCTTCGTCTCGACATCGAACTCGGCCATCCGGCCCGAGTAGGCCAGGGTGGCCCACATGTTGCCGTCCTGGGCCTTCTCGATCGAGTGGATGCCGGTCGTGATGCTGGACGGCGACAGGTAGTCCTTGCCACCCGGCACTGTGTAGAAGGCGCGCTCGCCGGTCACCGGATCGAGCGTCTCGATCACGTCCTGGGCCATGTCGACGGTGTAGACGAGGCCGTCGTCGCCGAGTTCGAGATCGTGGATCACGGCGCCCGACTGGTCTCCCATCAGCCACTCGCGAACCTCGCCCTTGAGGGCCTCGCCCTTCGGCGGCTCCGGCGGCACGAACTCCGGCCACTCTTCCTCGGCCTCGCGGCTGTAGACGCTGACGATCTTGTCGACCAGAACGTCCTGGGTGTGCTTGTACAGACCCTGGAAACCGTCCATCCGCGTGAGCATGACCTCCCAGTCCACCGGCTCCTCGGGCGAACGGAAACCGACCGTCCCGACCTGGTGGCAGTAGGTGCACATCATCCTGAAGTTCAGGGCGTCCTTCTCGTCTTCCCACTCCAGCATGTTCATCAGGTCGTGGCCGGGGCGCTGCGACTGCAAGGCCCAACCCTCGGCTGCACGCAGGCGAACCTGGATCGGGGTCGGCTCGGTGGTCTCCTTGAGATCCTTCCACTCGTCGAGCCAGCCCATCAGGCGGACACGGAGCTTGTACTTGCCGGCGGGAACGGCGGGCAGCTTGTAGGCGCCGTCCGGCTGGCTGTAGACCGAGATGCTCCTCTGTTCATCGGTCGAGAACAGCGACACGGTGGCGCCGCGGACCGGCTGGCCGTCGTTGCCGACGACGGTGCCGGTGTAGACGGTGAGCGGCGCGTCGAGCGCGTTGTTGGGAGCGGCCGCGGCAGTCGCCGAAGCGGCGAGCGCGAGGACGGCGAAGCTGGCGAGCGTGACCAGCGTCGGAGACGGACTGAGTCGAGACATGGGATCTCCTGTGCCTGCTAGGGGATGGCTTGGGGTGCAGTTAGAGTGGGATTATACAGGAACACGTCCGCCGGCGAGCAATCTCCGCCGGCTCGCCCCCGCGGGGTAACCTCCGCCGATGCAGGAGCGACCCGGGGCCGATCGCCTGGACCGTTTCGTCGCGAATCCGCGGCGGGCGCTGTGGCTGCTGGCGATGCCGATCCTGATCGGCATGTCGATCCAGACGCTCTACATGATCGTCGACATGTTCTTCGTCGGCCGGGTGAGCCCGGAAGCGCTGACGGCCCTCGCCTTCAACATGCCGCTGGTGTTCCTGGCGATGGGGGTGACCTTCGGCCTCGGCACCGGCATCACCGCGGTCATCGCGCAGGCGATCGGCGCGCGCGACCGGGTACGCGCCGACTGCGCGGCCGAACACGCCGTGCTGATCGGCGGCCTGGTCGCCGCGTTGACCACGGGCTCGGCGCTCGGCTTCGGCGTACCGCTGCTCCACGCGCTCGGGGTCCCCGAGGAGCTCGTGCCCCAGGCCTGGAGCTACTTCCGGGTGCTCGCCTGCGGCTATCCCTTCATGGTGCTGGCGGTCTTCTTCCGCTCGATCCTCTCGGGCGAGGGCAACGTGAAGACCCCGGTCATGATCCAGGGCGCGGCCACGCTGCTCAACATCGCTCTCGACCCCCTGTTCATCTTCACCTTCGGAATGGGCGTCGCCGGCGCGGCCCTGGCCACGATCGTGAGTCAGGCGGTCGCGGCTCTGGCCTTCATCTACCTTCTGTTCATCGCGAAGCTCTCGTACGTCCGCTTCAACCTCCGCAACTTCCAATACGACCCCGCCATCGCGCGCAGCATCTGCGTCATCGGCCTGCCGGCGTCACTGTCCTTCCTCGTCATGTCGATGGGCGGCGGCCTGTTCAACCGCATCCTGGTCGAGCACACGCCCGACGCGGTCGCCGCGCTCCAGATCGGCAGCCGCCTCGACCACGTCGTCATCCTGCCCCAGGTCGCGGTCGCCTCCGGCCTGGTGACCCTGGTCGGCATGTTCTACGGCGCCCGCCGCGGCGACCTGCTGCGGGAGATCATCACCTACGCCATGCTGCGGACGATCCTGCTCAGCCTCGCGGTCGCCGCCGCGTTCTACGCGCTGGCGCCCAGCCTCGTCGCCTTCTTCACCGACAGCCCGGGCATCCGCAGTCTGGGTGTCGACTACCTGCGGGTGGTGGTGTTCGCGTATCCGTTCATCGGCATCTCGATCCTGACCGGGCGCAGCCTGCAGGGCCTGGGACGCGGCTCGCCGGAACTCTGGCTGTCCCTGCTGCGCGTGATCCTGATCAGCGCGCCGCTCGCCTGGGCGGTGACCTTCTGGCTGCGCTTGCCGGTCCAATGGGTCTGGTACTCGTCGCTCGTCGGCACCGTGATTTCGGCCTCCATCGCGCTCCTGTGGCTCACGATCGGCGTGCGCACCGCGATCGACACGGTCGGCAGCGGTCCGCCGCCCCTCGGCGACCGGCCCGGCGCCGCCGAGCTATCCGTCGAGGCGGCAGCCGAGGCCGCGGAACCGGCATGAACCGCTCGGCGTTCGGCGCCGTCGTCATCCTGTGTACGGCCGTGGCCGTCACGCCCGCCGGCGGCCAGGAGTGCCCCGGACCCGTACCCCACGCCCTGTTCCCTCAGGACATCTACGTCCTGCGCGGTTTCGTCACCGAAGTGGCTGCGCTGCCGGCGGAAGAGGACGGCGCCTACCAACTCGAGGTCCAGGTCGAAGGCTCGGTCCACCTGCCCAGGCCCAGATCACGCTACGTGGTTACCGTCGAAATCACCGAGACCGACTGCTCGGTGCGGCCGATGACCCCGCAGGAGCTGCGCGACCGCTTCGCCGTCGCAGACGAACTGAAGATCGTGGCCCATGCAGTGCCCGGTTCGCAGCGCTCTCTCGTCGCGCCCTTCGGACGGGTGGCCCTGGTCATGGCCGAAGCCGGCGAGAGCAACTACATCAAGAACGACTTCGACTACTACGACGCACTGCTGGAGTTGGACGCTCGCTTCCACGACAACCGCAAGTTCTCCCTGCTCTCCCAGATGGGCCGCTACCTGGACTCCCGGGACGACTTCGAGCGCCTGCTTGAGGAACAGATTCAGCAGCGACGTCTCAGACGCCAGTTGCTCAATCTCTACGACGTGCTGAGGGAACAGTAGAAGCCTGAGCGGCAGTTGCTACGAGCCGGCCAGGTCGCGCTCCATCACTTCGAAGTAGCAGGGGCGCAGCAGTCTCCGCGTCGGCGGCGGGTTCACCGCCTCGAAGGGCTCGGTACGCACGACGCGATAGCCGAGACGGCGATACCAGGCGGAGAGTTCAGGCCGCACGCTGAGCACCCAGAGCTCACACACGCCGCAGCCCGCCTCGCGCAGCCAGGTCTCGGCCGCCGTCATCAGTCTTCGGCCCAGACCGAGGCTCTGCTGCGACGGCGCGACCGACACCAGGCCGAGATAGCCGGTCTCGCCGCGCACCTCGACATAGACGCAGCCGGCCAGGCCGCCCGCTTCGGCGTCGCACACGAGGAACGAGCCGCGCTCAAGCCGCTCCCTCACCTCCGGGAGCACGATCCGGTCGCCGGAGAGCGTGGCCGCCTCGATCAGGAAGGCGTCGTTGACGAGGGCCACGATTTCGGCGGCATCGGCGACCGTGGCGGTGCGGCAGGTGGTGGCCATTGAACCGGATTCGAGTTCGGACGCGGTGGCCCGCCACAAGAAGCCCGCGATTCTAGCGCCGCCCCTGTATCCTCTCGTCCTTCCTCAAACCAACGGGGTCAGTCCATGCCTCAACTCGAACGGGTCCTGATCAGCAACCGCGGCGAGATCGCCATTCGCATCGTCAAGGCCGCCTCGGCGCTCGGCATGGAGTCGGTGGGCGTCTACCCGGCCGCCGACTCGCTGTCGCTCCACACCCGCCTCGCGACATCGGCCCTGGAGATCGGAAACGGCGTTCCCGACGATCCCGTGGCCGCCTATCTCGACGGGGAGGCGCTGGTGGCGGCGGCCCACCGGACCGGCTGCGACTGCGTCCACCCCGGCTACGGGTTCCTGGCCGAAAACGCCGGATTCGCCGAGCGGTGCGCCGATGCCGGGCTGGTCTTCGTGGGACCGCCGCCGGCGGCGCTCTCGCTGTTCGGCGACAAGGTGCGCTCCCGCCAGCTCGCGGCCTCCCTCGACATCCCGGTGGTTCCCGGCAGCGACGGCCCGGTCTTGTCCCCTTCCGACGCGGCGGATCCGGCCGCGCTGCTCGGCTATCCCGTGATGCTCAAGGCGGCCGCCGGCGGAGGCGGCCGCGGCATGCGCAGAGTCCCGTCCGCCGAGGCGATGAACGAGGCGTTCGCCCGCTGCCGGAGCGAGGCCGAGGCCGCCTTCGGCAGCGGCGCACTGTTCGTCGAGAAGCTCATCGAGCGCCCGCGCCACATCGAAGTCCAGGTACTCGCCGATGGGGACGGCAACGTCGTCCACCTGCACGAGCGGGACTGCTCCGTCCAGTTACGCAACCAGAAGGTGATCGAGACGGCGCCGGCGCCCGGCCTGGAAGGCGATCTGCGAGAGCGCATCCTCGCCGATGCGGTCAAGCTGGTCGCGGCAGCGGGCTACGCGAACGCCGGCACGGTCGAGTTCCTGGTCGCGCCCGAGACCGGCGAGCACTTCTTCATCGAGTGCAACGCGCGCATCCAGGTCGAACACACGGTCACCGAGCAGGTCACCGGCATCGACCTCGTCGAGGCCCAGTTCCGGATCGCCGCCGGCGCCACGCTCGCCTCGCTCGGCCTCGGCGACCAGGACGCGGTCGGCGCCCCGCGCGGCGCCGCCGTGCAGGCCCGGGTGGTCGCCCGCGGCGCGGGGACGCTGAGGGCCTACAAGGAGCCCAGCGGACCGGGCGTACGCGTCGACGGCTGCGGCTACGTCGGCTACGCGCCGCCACCCCAGTTCGACCCGCTGCTCGCCAAGGTCATCGCAGCGAGTTCCTCGTCCTTCGCTTCCGGCCGCGCCTCGTACGTCGCCGCGGTCGACCGTCTGTTGCGGGCCCTGGACGAGTTCCATATCGGCGGTCTCGCCACCAACCTGAATCAACTGAAGGCGATCCTCGCCCACCCCGCCGTCCGCGCCGGCGACGCCCGGACAACGCTTCTCGGCGAACACCCGGACTTGCTCTCCCCATCTGCCGATGCCGGCGGCAACGGCGCCCTGCCCCTGCTGCGGCAGCAGGCCACGGTGATGGGCGTTTCCGTGGCCGGCGGCGCCGGCATGCAGCCCGCCGCGAAATCGACGGCCGCCGAGCTCGACATCGGACCCGGCCAGCACGCGGTCGCCTGTCCCATGGCCGGATCGATCCTCGAGATCCGGGTCGCGGAGGGCGACCGCGTGGCCGCCGGCGAAGCGCTGTTGATCGTCAGCGCGATGAAGATGGAGTCCCAGGTTGCCGCGCCGCTGCCCGGCACGGTGGCGGCGCTCCAGCCGCTCACGGCCGGCGACACGGTGGAGGCAGGGCAGGTCGTAGCGGTCATTGCGCCGGCTGAGGGCGCGACAAGCGAGACGCGGGCGGAGCATCGAGACGACACATGGGCGCCGTTGCTCGAGGATGTCGCCACGATGCAGGCCCTGGCGCACAAGCGGCTGGCGCCCGGCTCCGACGACCGCGGCGTCGTGCGCCAGCGCAGCCGCGGCAAGCTGACCTGCCGGGAGCGCATCGACCTCCTGCTCGACGACGGCAGCTTCCACGAGATCGGCAGCATCGCGGGCTTTGCCTCGTACGACGAGAGCGGAGCGATCGTCGATTTCACACCCGCCAACCACGTCGGCGGCTGGGGCAGGATCAAGGGCCGCACCGCCGTCGTCTGCGCCGACGACTTCACCTCCCGGGGCGGCCACGCGGACGGCGCCATCGGGGAGAAGAGCCGCCATCTCGATCGGCTGGCCCTGGAGATGCGGGCGCCCTCGGTCCGCCTGCTCGACGGTTCGTCCGGCGGCGGCAGCGTCGCCTCCATGGTGCCGCAGCAGCAGAAAGAGGGCGAAAGCAAAGCGAAGGAGAGCCGCGGCGCGATCAAGGCCGGGCGTCCCCGGGTCGCGGGCGCGGGCGGCTCCTTCCTGCCCGGTCACCTCGGCAGCACGATGTACACCGAACAACTGGGCACCGTGCCCGTCGTCAACCTGCTGCTCGGCAGCGTCGTCGGCATCGGCGCCGCCAAGGCCGTTCTCGGCCACTTCTCGGTCATGGTGCGCGACATCGCTCAATTGTTCGTCGCCGGACCGCCGGTCGTGCGTCCCGCGATGGGCTACGACATCACCAAGGAGGACCTGGGCGGCTGGCACATCCACTGCCGCAACGGCTCGGTGGACAACCTCGCCGAGACGGAGGACGAGGCGATGGGACTCACGCGGCGCTTCCTGTCCTACCTGCCCTCTTCCGTGTTCGAGACGCCGCCGACAGCAGAGCCAAGCCCCAACGACCCGGCCGACCGCCGCGACGAGGAGCTGTTCGGCATCATCCCCCGCAAGCGCACCGCGACCTTCGACGTGCGCCGGTCGATCCGCCTGATGGCGGACAGGGACTCCTTCTTCGAGATCGGCCCGCTCTGGGGCACCGACCAGGTCACGGGCTTCGTCCGCTTCAATGGCCACCCAATGGGCGTGATCGCCTCCGACAGCCAGCACACGAACGGCGGCGCCCTCACCGCCGACGGCTGCCGCAAGCTCACCCGCCACCTCGACCTCTGCGACCTCTTCCACCTGCCGGTCCTGAACCTGGTCGACAACCCCGGCTTCGCCGTCGGCCTCGAGCACGAGATCACCGGCACGATCCGCTGGGGCGGCCAGTGGATGATCGCCTTCGCCCAGACCACCGTGCCCGTCTTCACCGTCGTCATGCGTCGCAGCTTCGGCGTCGCCGGCAACAACTACGCGACACCGAGGGCCGAGCCCTCGATGCGCGTCGCCTGGCCCGCCGCCGACACCGGCGGCATCCCGCCCGAAGGCGGCATCGAAGCCGCCTACAAGCGCCAACTCGCCCAGGCCGAAGACCCCCAGGCCCTGCGCGACGAACTGATGGCCCGAATCGAAAGCGCCCGCGGCCCCGTCGGCCCCCTGTCCCGCTTCCAGCTCGAAGAGATGATCGACCCGAGAGACACCCGCCGGATGATTTGCGAGTGGATCGAGACGGCCTGGAAGATCGTCTCTCAGCCGGCGAGGTTGAAGCCGCGGCCGATCCAGTTCCGGCCTTGAGCGGGACGGCGCGGCGGCGCAGCGGCCTTCCTCACTTTTCTGTGGTCGCTCCTCCCTTGAAGCGGCGCCGAACGCCGAGCGTCGTCGCGCAGGGAGCAGTTCGCCTGCAGTACAGAGTTGCGCCGCCCGGCGCCCTTTCTCTGGGTGCGCGGACCTTCTGGTCCGCATCAGGTGCGACGCGGCGAAGCCGCGAGCACGAGCTTGTTCCATGCAAGTACTCGCAGTGTGGCAGCTGCGAATGCGACCCTCGAAGCGTTCGGTCTCGCTGCCTTCGCCAGCTCAGGTAACATCCCGAGCCACGAACTACAGCGACTTCGAAGCCATAGTCGACGCATTGCGAGGTATTGGTGACAGCGAGTAAAGGCGTAGCGAACGGACCGCAAAGCCCTGCCGACAAGGCGTGGGCCACACGAAGAGCGGAAGACCCGAACGCCGGTGTGAAGGCCGCCAACAAGGCGGTAGAGACGATACGAGAACGGTACGGGCCTGATGCCTACAAGAAGATGGGCAGGAAGGCAGCGGCAACGAAGAAGTGGCAGCCGTACCTCGAGGAGATCCGCCGCTACGTCGAGAGCGGGCGGCTCGACAGTGAGGAGGTCGACTACAAGCTAAGGCTCGGCGAGGCTCTCAAGCAAGCCCGACAAGCGGCACTAGCGAGCCGAAGCGATTGGCCAGACCTCGTGAAGGCTGCCACTCAAGGCAAGTACCACCCGATGGCCTGGCGGAACGCCGCCAAACTGCGCCAGTGGATCGAGGACGAGCCAGACGCCGCGCTCCTGGCGCTTCGGGCTCTTTGGACCGAAGACCACCGATCAACCAGCGAGCGCATTCGCAGCTTCTCCACTCTCTACCCTTGGGAGTCGAAGGGCGGGGAGATACCGCCAGAGGGCGTGCGGCACTCCAAGTACGGCACGAACGGCAGAGGCACGCGACTCAGAACGATCTCCGTCCTGTTGATGGCGCTCGACCCATCCAGGCACCCACCGTTCATGCGATCGGTGTTCGATTCCGCTTACCGACGCTTGGGCGTCGAGGTTCTGTCGGGGGAAACGGCCGAAGAGGCTCAGTATGAACACGCACTGGGCTTCCTCGACGAATTGATCCGTCGCGCGACTGAGCATGGCCTGAGGCGCCCGAGCACGCGGCTCGAAGCACAATCCGTCGTTTGGGCGCTCAGGAACGATGACCGACCACGAAACCCCCCACCCGTTCGCGAGTCGCGGCCATGCTGGTTCGTCGGCGCTTTCTGGGACCCAGAGGATCAGACGGATCGCTTCGTCCAGGAAGGAATCTGGCAGAACGGCTACGAGGACAAGTACCTGGACCTTGTCAAGGCGATAGAGCCCGGGGACCGAATCGCCATCAAGGCCAGCACGGTGACGAAGAAGGATCTCCCCTTCGACAACAGAGGCAAGAACATCTCCACCATGGCGATCAAGGCGACAGGTGTCGTGACCGCGAACATGGGAGATGGTCGCAATCTCCGCGTGGACTGGGCGCCCGTGAAGAGACCCCGCAAGTGGTACTTCTACACCAACAGGTCCACGCTCTGGAAGATCACGCGCGATTCGGGAGAACTTCCATGGGCTGCGAGCGCCTTGATCGACTTCACGTTCAACGAAGCGGACCAGGATCACGACGTGTTCCTGCGGCACTGGTACCCGGCGTGGTACCGCGCCGCCGGCAAGCCGCTCGTGAAAGCCGACTTCTCGGAACTCGCGCGCGACCTGCTCTACGACGAGGCCGATCTCCGCACGATCGCCCGCCTACTTGACGACAAACGCCAAGTCATCTTCCAAGGGCCGCCCGGCACTGGCAAAACCTACGCCGCCCGCGAGCTAGCGCGGTTCCTCGCTGAGTCCGATCGGCACGTGACACTCGTACAGTTCCATCCCTCGTATGCCTACGAGGACTTCGTGCAGGGCTATCGGCCGACTCTGACAGCAGCAGGCCAAGCCGGATTCACTCTGCGCGACGGTCCGCTCGTCACCGCGGCGGCCGCGGCTCGTGACGAGCCGGACGCCCCGCACTTCCTGATCATCGACGAGATCAACCGGGGGAACCTGGCCAAGGTCTTCGGCGAGCTGTACTTCCTGCTCGAGTACCGGAACGCACACATGACGCTCCAGTACGCCTCGGCGGAGGACGAGAAGTTCAGCCTGCCCGAGAACCTCCACATCATCGGCACGATGAACACGGCAGACCGCTCGATCGCCCTGGTCGACCTGGCGCTGCGCCGGCGGTTCCACTTCGTCGAGTTTCACCCAGACAAGGCACCGATCAAGGGCCTGCTTGAGCGCTGGCTCAAACGGCATGCGCCCGACATGACGTGGGTCGAAGATGTCGTGAGGCGGGCGAACGAAAGGCTCAACGACCGGCAAGCGGCCATCGGACCGAGCTACTTTATGAAGAAAGACCTCGACGAGGAGAAGGTCCGGCTGATCTGGGAGCACAACGTGCTGCCCTACGTCGAGGAGCACCTGTACGGCGAGACCGACCGACTCGACGAGTTCAAGCTCGACAGGCTGCGCCGGCAAGGAACTAGTGACAACGCCGACGAGGACGCGAGCGACGAGAGCACCGAACCAGCCGACGATGACCAGAATTGACCTCCACGAGTGGGCGAAGACCGAGCCACTGCGGCTCACCGCTTGGCAGCGCGACAGGCTCGCCGAACTTCCGCTCAAGCTGACCATCGAGCCCGCTCCGGGGGCGAGCGACGCCTACCTCCTGACCCCCGGCTCGACGGTGGGCGCCCTCAACATCGGCGACCTGTCCGTCTCCATCCAACCGAAACTCCCCATCGGCCGCGTCCTCTACCTGGCGTCCTACGCCATGGGTGCTGTCAAGTTCCGGGACGAGCGCTTCGACTTCCGGGCCCAACCGACCCTGGTCGAGGCTCTCGTTCCGGCCCTGACCCGAGCCGCCCGTCGCGCCTTCGCGCGCGGACTGCTCCACGGCTATCGCATGGAGGAGGAGGCCCTCCACACCGTCCGCGGACGCATCCGGGTAGCCGATCAACTCCGCCGCAGGTTCGACATTCCCCTGCCGGTCGAGGTCCGCTACGACGACTTCACGGACGATGTGCTGGCGAACCGGTTGGTCAAAGCCGCGGCTCACCGACTCGGGAAGCTCCGTATCCGCTCGCCGAAGTCCCGTCTCGACCTGGGTTGGATCGCCGCGACACTCGACAACGTAACTCTCGTCGACTTCTCGCCCAAGACCGTTCCCGAAGTGAAGTTCGACCGCCTGAACGAGCACTACCGGGAGGTCGTGACGCTGGCACGCCTCATCCTCCGCCACACGGCCATCGAGACGGCCCGCGGCGGCGTGCGGGCGAACGGGTTCGTGATGGACATGAACAGAATCTTCCAGGAGTTCGTGACGCGCGCACTTAGGGAGGAACTGACACTCTCGGAGAGCACCTTCCCCTCCGACAAGCGACTTCCCCGCCTGCACCTCGACGAGCATCGGCAGGTGCGACTCAAGCCGGACCTGTCCTGGTGGAACGGCCCCACCTGCACCTTCGTCGGCGACGCGAAGTACAAACGGACCGCGTCGAAGCGAGTACCGAACGCCGACCTCTACCAACTCCTCGCCTACACAACGGCGCTCGACCTGCCCGGCGGTCTCCTGATCTACGCGGAAGGCGAAGCCAAGGACGTGGTGCATCGAGTCCGCCACGCTGGGAAGCAGCTTGAAGTCGCGACACTCAACTTGGCCGGGTCAGTCAGCGACCTTCGAGACCAGATAGGCATGCTGGCCGGCCGGGTCGAAGCCCTCCGGCGTGAGGCTCTCGTGCACCGGCAAGCTGCCTGAGACCGGCTCCAGGCAGCCGACGGGCTCACCGCCAGGGCGCAACAAGCTGCATCTACGCAGCGCGAGGAGTCGTATTGACATCCGACTCCGCTCTCGCCTATGCTCCTCCCTGAGGCGCAAGGCTCTGCCTTACCCTCCTTCCGAGGCCCACGCTACGGCGTGGGCTTTCGTGCATCCTGGAAGTCCCGGTGACGTACCTAGCCTATCTTGACGAGTTCGGGCACATCGGACCTTACGTCGGTCGCGGGAATCGCAGATACAACAGCAGTCCGGTGTTCGGCTTCGCCGGTTACGTGCTTCCCGCAAACCAAGTGCGTGGATTCGGAACCTGGTTCTTCCAACGCAAGTGTGAACTCCTGGACTTCGAGATTCAGCGCTCCGGCCAACACGCCGCACTGTGGGAGAAGAAAGGCGCCAGCCTCTACACGGTGACGAACGTCAGGAAGTACCGGCAACTTCGGCACTTCACGAACCGCCTGTTCAACAAGATCGAGAGGCTAGGCGGCTTCGTGCTCTACGTCGGCGGCGAAAAGACCGAGGCCCCCGGATCGCACGACTCGAAGGAACTGTACGTTCGGATCCTGCTTGAAGCGGTCAAGCGAATCGACCAGTTCTGCTTCGATGACCACAGCCCACCGGACAACTTCCTTCTAGCTCTGGACGAACACGAGCAACGTTCTGATCTTCTTACCCTAATGTCGCAAGCGATGTACGGAGGAGCAACACCCAGGCGCCGTCTTATCGAACCGCCCTTCCATCTGGAGAGTCACCGCTATCAGACCGTGCAAGCCGCGGACTGGATATGCGGGCTGGTCGGGCGTCTGGGAGCATTCTGGGCAGATCCCGAAGGCTACCCCGAGAACGAACTGTTCCTCCGCTACTTCGGGCACCGCCTCAACCAGGTCAGCCGGCGCAGTGGAATTCGCATCGCCGTGGCTCAGCCAAGAAGCAGCTCCGCCGTTCAACGCCTTGCCAATGGCCAAACCTAACGTGGTAGCGGCATGTGGCAACGTCCTGTCGCGAAGGAACACATGCGCCAACTCACCGACTACCGCGTCCTGACCTTCGACTGCTACGGCACCCTGATCGACTGGGAGACCGGGATCTGGGACGCCTTGCAGCCGTTGATCATGCGGAACCGGGACGCCGAGGTCACACGCGACGCGGCGCTGCTTGCCTTCGGGCAATGTGAGAGTCGTCAGGAACAGGAGACGCCTGATCTGCTCTACGCAGAGCTGCTGGCTCGCGTCCATCGACGGATCGCCGACAGCCTCAGCATGGAGACGGACGCGGAGCTCGACGAGGCGTTCGGCGCCTCGGTGCCAGAGTGGCCGGCGTTTCCTGACACGGCGGACGCGCTGCGCGTTCTCAAGCGGCACTTCCGGCTCGTCATCCTGTCGAACGTCCATCGGGACGGTATCGCCGGCTCGAATCGCAAGCTCGGGGTCGAGTTCGATGCGATCTACACGGCCGAGGACATCGGTTCCTACAAGCCGGCCGACGCGAACTTCGAGTATCTGCTCGCCCACCTGAAATCGGACTTCGGGCTCGACCGGAGCGATGTCCTGCACACCGCGCAGAGCCTGCAGCACGACCATGTGCCGGCGAACCGGTTCGGGCTCGCCAACGCCTGGATCGACCGTCAGCGCCTGTCCGAGGGCGGGAGTTGGGGCGCGACGGACCGCGTCGAAACGATGCCGACCACCGACTTCGTGTTCTTCTCGATGGGCGAGATGGCGGAAGCCGTAGCGAAGTGCGCGAACGCCGAGACCTGACGCTCACGCAACCTCTGAGCCCCCGTCCTCCTCCACCGTCAGCCGGTACTTCGCCGCGGCCAGAAACTTCGCCTCCTGCCGCAGGTCGGCGCGCGTCAGCGGCGACGTCTCGAGCCACGCCTTTGGCAGTACGAGCCTCAGATCGCGGCCATCGACTTCGAGCCGGACCGCCAATGGTTCCGGGCGACGGCTCCGGTGAAGAACCACGGCCAGCCGCAAGAGGACGGCGACGCGGCGAGCCGGCCGGCGCCAGGGCGAGGGCAGACGGTCGAAGACCTGTCGCGGGAACTTGCGGCGGTGGCAACGGATCAGCGAGGCCAGCAACAGGTGCTCCTGGAGCGAGAAGCCGTGCATCTCCGCGTTCTCGACGATGTAGGCGCCGTGCTTGTGGAAGCCGGCGTGGTTGATGTCGAGGCCGACTTCGTGCAACTGCGCGCCCCACGACAGCATGAGCCAGGGAAGCTCTCCGGTCAGGTTCCACTGCTCGGCACACTGCCCGAGGAGCTGCAGGGCCGTCTCCCGCACCCGCTCGGCCTGATCCGGCTGCACGTGGTAGCGCCGGGCCATCGACTCGACCGCGGCGTGCCGCATGTCCTCGTGGTGCAGTCGACCCAGGAGGTCGTAGAGCGCGCCCTCGCGAAGGGCCCCGCCGGCGACCCGCATGCGCTCGATGCCGAGCGCCTTGAAGGTGGCGAGGAGCACGGCGACGCCGCCCGCGAACACCGGCGCCCGGCCCTCGCTCACGCCCTTGATGCCGCCGCGCATCGTGCTTCCGCGTTCGATCAGCAACCCGCGAAGGCGCAGCAGCGCCTCCAGGGTGATGCCCTCCTCGCACCAGCCCGCCGCCTGGACAACCGCCGCCACGGAACGCATGGTGCCCGAGGAGCCGACTGCCGACTCCCAGCCGGCGCCGGCCCGGAAACGGCGCTTGACCGGCTCCAGTTCCACGAGCGCCGCCGTCTCCGCCCGCCGCCAGTGTTTCTCCTTCACCCGGCCGTCCGGGAAGTGGCGCAGGCTGGTGCCGACGCAGCCCATGTAGAGGCTCTCGAGGTCGAGCGGCTGCGAGCCCTCGCCGATGATCAGCTCCGTCGAGCCGCCACCGATATCCACCGCGAGACGCCGTTCGTCGCCGGCCAGGCTCCTCGAGACGCCGAGGTAGATGAGCCGCGCTTCTTCCAAGCCCGAGATGATCTCGACAGGATGACCCAGCAAGCGCTGCGCCGCCTCCAGCAGATTGCGCGCGTTGCGGGCGCGGCGGAGCGTGTTCGTGCCCACGACGCGGACCGTGCCCAGCGGCAGGCCGCGTACCCGCTCACCGAACCGGTCGAGACAGTCGAGCGCCCGCGCCGACGCCTCCGGGGTCAGGCGTTTGCGCTCGTCCAGCCCGGCGGCCAGCCGCACGAACTCTTTCCGGCGGTCGACGAACACGAGCTGGCCGCCCCGAACCTCCGCCACCACCAGGTGGAAACTGTTCGAGCCGAGGTCGGCGGCGGCGACCACCTCCGTGTCGGCCTGTGGTCGCCCTGATTGGCGCTCGGAATCGTCCATCGGGCGCCAAGTATGATCGCCCGGCCATGAACGCCCCGGTCGATCTCCGTTCCGACACCATGACCCGGCCGTCACCGGCCATGCGCAAGGCGATGGCCGCGGCGGAAGTCGGCGACGATGTTTTCCGCGAGGATCCGACGGTCAACCGGCTCCAGGAGCGGGTCGCCGGAATGTTCGAACGGGAGGCGGCCCTCTTCGTTCCCTCGGGCACCCAAGGCAACCTGTCGTGCCTGCTCGCGCACGAACTGCCGCGGGGCAGCGAGGTGCTCCTGGAAGCGAACGCGCACATCATCAACCACGAGATGAACGGGATCACCGGAGTCGCCGGCCTGCTGCCGCGCGCTGTTGCGGCGGCGGCCGACGGCACTCTTCTGCCCGCCGAGGTCGAGGCCGCGATCGCGCCGGACGACCCGACGCTGGCCCCGACCCGGCTGCTCTGCCTGGAGAACAGTTGCAACCAGGCCGGCGGCACGATCTACGACCGGGACCGCACCCGGGCCCTCTGCGACACCGCCCACAGCCGCGGTCTGCGGGTCCACCTCGATGGCGCCCGGCTGTTCAACGCCGCGACCGCGCTCGGCTGCACGCCGGCCGAAGCCGCCGGACCGGTCGACTCCCTCTCCTTCTGCTTCTCGAAGGGGCTGGGCGCCCCGGTCGGCTCCATCGTCGTCGGTTCCCGCGACTTCGTCCAGAACGCCCGCCGCTACCGGCAGATGTGCGGCGGCCAGATGCGGCAGGTCGGCGTGCTCGCGGCGGCGGCCGAGGTCGCCCTCGACGAGAGCCCTCCCCTGCTCCTTCAGGATCACGAGAACGCCCGTCTGCTCGCGGACACCTTGAAGGACCTTCCCGGCGTCGCCCTGGTCGCCGAGCAGCGCACGAACATCCTCATCTTCTCGGTCGAGGGCACGGGCCGGAGCGCCGCGGAATGCGCCGAGGCCCTGGCACGCCAGAACGTGCTGTGCCTGACGGTGAGCCCGACTCAGATCCGGCTGGTGACGCACCGCGACGTGAGTCCGGAACAGACGGCGCAGGCGGCCGAGGCCCTGACCCGGGTATTCGGTGGCTGAAAGACCTTAGGAAGAGGCGAGCGGTTCGAAGTCGAAGACGGTCGACGCGGCGCCGGGCAGAGGCACCGCCTCGACGCGGAACACGCGCCGCACAAGCTCCGGCGCCAGGACCTCGGAGGGCGGGCCCTCGGCGACCAGGGCGCCGCCGTCGAGCACGGCCACCCGATCAGCGAAGCGGGCGGCGGCGTTCAGGTCGTGGAGAACGAGCACGACCGAGCGCCCCTCGTTGACGAGCCGGCGGGCGAGGCCCAAAAGGTCCAGGCCGTGGGCCAGGTCGAGGTTCGAGGTCGGTTCGTCGAGCAGCAGGACCTCCGCTTCGGTGGCCAGGCAGCGAGCCATCAGCACCCGCTGCAACTCGCCCCCGGAGAGCGTCGTGACCCTGCGTTCGGCGAGCGCCAGCACATCCGTATCGTCCAGGCAGCGGTCGATCCAGCCATGGTCGGCGGAGCGGGTGCCGAAGAGCCGGCTCTCGTGCGGGTAGCGGCCGAGGGTGACGAACTCGCGCACCGTGAACTCGAACGACGGGCGCACCGACTGCGGCACGTAGGCCACCCGCCGGGCCGCCTGCCGCCGCGGCAGTGCGGCGAGATCGAATCCGCCCAGCAGCGCCTCGCCCTCGGTCAATCGCCAGGTGCCGCTCAGCAGCCGCAGCAGGGTCGACTTGCCGGCCCCGTTCGGGCCCACGACCGAGGTCAGCACGGACGGTTCGATGACGAGATCGATGCCCCGCAGCAGCCAGCGGCCCCGGCGCTCGACGCCGCCGCCCACGAGTTCCAGCCGCGGCGCCCTGCGCGCCGACCCCGGCGCCGCCGTCACCGCGACACCGCCACTTCGCCCTCATGGCGCATCAGCAGGTAGAGGAAGAAGGGAGCGCCCACGAAGGCCGTGACCACGCCCAGGTGGACCTCCTTGGGCGCCGCCAGCGTGCGCGCCAGAAGGTCGGCGCCGACCACGAACCACGCGCCGGTCAAAAACGCGGCCGGCAGCAGGCGGCGGTGGACGGGTCCCAGCAGCAGGCGCACGAGGTGCGGCACCACGAGACCGACGAAGCCGACCACGCCGCTGACCGCGACGGCGCTTCCGGTCAGGATGGCCGCACTCCACAGCACGGCCCGCTTCGCCCGCTGGATATCGACCCCGAGCGACGCCGCCACCTCCTCGCCTTCAAGCAGCAGGTCCAGGTCGCGCGCAAACCAGGCCGCCACGACGCAGCCCACGACCATCCCCGGCAGCAGCATGCCGACGTGTTCCCAGCCCCGGTCCGTAACCCCGCCCATCATCCAGAAGGCGATCTGGCGCGCCGCCTCGTACTGCTCCCAGGAGCGGGCGATCAGCCACGAGTTGACCGCGGCCAGCAGGGCGTTGAGCGCCACCCCCGCAAGCAGCAGGGTGGTCACCGGCGTGTAGCCGTCGCGGGTGGCGATCCGGGTCACGATCAGCAGCGACAGCAGCGCGCCCCCGACCGCGAACAGCGGCGCGGCGAGGAGGAAGGTGCCGGCTAGGCCGAAAGTGAGGGCAAAGACGGCGCCTACGGCCGCGCCAGTGCTCGTACCGACGATCCCGGGGGAAGCGAGCGGATTGCGGAACAGCCCCTGCATCTGGGCGCCGGCGAGCGCCAGGCAACCGCCGACCATCGCCGCCACCACCACCCGCGGCGCCCGCAGCGACCACACGATCGTGTCCACCTGCGGATCCACGGGGCCGTACTCGCCGGGCAGCAGATGCCGGGCCAGCACCGCCATGACCTGCGCTGGATCGAGAGCGACCGAGCCCCGGTACAGACCGATCGCCGCGAACGTCACGAGCAACACCGCGCCAGCGGCCATGTACCACCAGAAGCCGACCCGGTACACGCCCAGGGCGATCCTCATTCGGTGTCAACCGCCGCCGCATCCCGAGCGCCCGCGGCTTCAAGCCGTTCCGCGGCGTCAACCAGCGCGTCCGCGAGCCGGTCCACCAACCCGGCGACATGGTGCGAGACGGCGGCCATGTCCCGACCGTCGAGGGCCACCACGTTGCCCAGTCCGGCGGCCCGCGTGCCGTCCGGGACGCCCACCGCCGCGGCGTCCGCAACATAGGAATCGGTGAAGATCACGTCCGGGTTCCATAGCACGACCTGTTCGGCGCTGATCCGCGGCCAGCCGACGAGGCCCTTCTCCGCCGCGAGGTTCACCGCACCCAGGTAGCGAACGGCGTCGTCGAACACGGTCCGCCCACCCAGAACCACGCCACCGCTGTAGTGGACGACACGCAGGCCCGCCACCCGAGCGCCAGCCCGCGCCCGCGCCTCCTCCAGCCGGGCCCGCATCGACTCCACCAGCCGCTCTGCCTCCCTCTCGCGGCCGATCGCGAAGCCGACGACCCGGATGTTGCCCTCGATCGCCGCCAGGCTCTCGTGATCGAGCAGGACGATCACGGGCACATCCGCCGCCTCCAACTGGGCGAGCGTCTCCCGGGTGTTGAACCCGGCCGCGAACACCAGGTCGGGCGATACCGCCAGGATCTCTTCCGTGCTGAAGCCGCCCACACGCCCCAGACGGCGCGCCGCGTCGGCGCTGGGACTGAACGCCGGATCGCCGGCAAAGGGCGACAGCAGCACGATCCGCTCCGGGTCGGCGATCTCCAGCAGAATCTCGTCCGTTGCCAGGGTCCGCGACGCGATCCGTTCGGGCGGCGCCGCCAACCGCACCACTCGCCCGCCGCCGCGGATCTCGCGCCAGACGCCGTCACCGCCCGGCTCGACGAGTTCGAGTTCGGCGCCCGCCACGCTCCCCAGGTACGCGGCGTGCTCGACGCCCAAGTCCGATGCGCCTGCATCTCCGGCCTCGCCGCCGTCGGAAGTCCGGGCACAGGCACAGACCAGCAAGGCGAGAGTGACCACCCGGACCAAGGGCGTCCGAGCCACGATCATCCCCGTTTGCACACGCCTCCGCACAAGTCGCGATCATAGTTATACTGCCGCCCCCATCGAACCAGGAACGTCACGGAGCAGAGTTCATGAGCATCAAGACCGAGGAGGCGATCCCCGAAGCCAGTTTCAAGCGGATGACGTCGGACGGCATCGTCGACATTTCGACTCGGGAGTTGTTCGAGGGCAAGAAGGTGGTCCTGTTCGCCGTGCCCGGCGCCCTGACGCCGACCTGTTCCGAGGTTCACATGCCCGGCTTCGTCGAGCATCTTGAGGAGATCAAGGCGAAGGACATCGACACCGTGGCCTGTGTCGCGGTGAACGATGTCTTCGTCATCAACGAGTGGCGAAAGGCGCGGAGCATTCCCGACGACATCGTGCTGCTCTCCGACGGCAACGGCGAGTTCACGGCCAAGGTGGGACTGGAACTCGACGCCTCGCGCTTCGGCATGGGCACGAGGTCCCGGCGCTACGCCGCGGTCGTCGACGACGGCGTGGTCAAGTACCTCGGCGTGGAGCCGGCAGGTCAGGTCGGCGTAAGCGGCGCCGAAGCGGTGCTGGAGGAGCTCGGCTGATCCAGCCCGGCTATCCGTAGCCCGGGGGTCTCTTGACCAACCACAAGGTCGACTCTCTCACCGACTCGATCTACGTCATCTTCGACGAGGAGGCGTGGGGACGTCTCCGTGCAGATACGCCGCTGACGCTGTCGGAGAGCGAACTGCAGCGGCTCCGCGGCATCAACGAGAACGTGTCGCTGGACGAGGTCGCGCAGATCTACCTGCCGATGTCGCGCCTCCTGAATCTCTACGTCGGGCGCACGCAGGATCTCTACCGTGCCAGCACGACCTTCCTCGGCGGTCTGGCGCCCAAGGTGCCGTACATCATCGGCATCGGCGGCAGCGTCGCGGTGGGCAAGAGCACCACCGGCCGCATCCTGCGCGAGCTCCTCGCGCGCTGGCCCAACCACCCCCAGGTCGACCTGGTGACCACCGACGGCTTCCTCCACCCCAACGCCGTCCTGGAGGAGCGGCGGCTCATGGAGCGCAAGGGCTTCCCCGAGAGCTTCGACATTCGCACCCTGGTCAACTTCGTCCTCCAGGTGAAATCGGGCGAGCGGCACGTCGAGCACCCGGTCTACTCGCACCACTCCTACGACATCCTGCCCGGCGCCACCGAGGTCGTCGATCAGCCGGACATCCTGATCCTGGAGGGCTTGAACGTGCTCCAGGCGCGGTCGCAGTCGCCCAGGAGCAGCCGGCTGATGCTCTCCGACCTGTTCGACTTCTCGATCTACGTGGACGCCGAGACCGAAGTCGTGGAGCGCTGGTACGTGGAGCGGTTCCTGACCTTCAGGGGTACCGCGTTCAAGGACCCCGACGCCTACTTCCACCGCTACGCCAGCCTGAGCGAAGAGGACGCAACCGAAACCGCGCGCGGCATCTGGAAAGCGATCAACGAGCCGAACCTGACCCAGAACATCCTGCCGACCCGCGAGCGGGCCGACCTGATCCTCGAGAAGGCGCCCGACCACGCCGTGCGGCGGGTGCGCCTGCGCAAGCTGTAGCTACTGCGGCGCCTGCCAGTTCGGCGCCCGCAGTGCTCCGGCCTCGTCGAGCAGCTCGTCCAGCCGCCCGGACAGGCGGTCGAACAGCGCCTTGAGTTCCAGCACTTCGGCGGCGTCTTCGCCGTCCTGGTTCCGCGCGTTTCTGGCCGCGACGGCCAGTCGCGTCTCGACGTTTCCGGCGCCGTGCCGGGTGATGAAGTCGCCCAGCAGGTTGTTTCTCTCCGCCGGGTCGGCCTCCAGGTCGTAGAGCTCATAGCGGTCCCAGACGCCATGGAACCGCATCAACTTGTAGCGGTCCGTCCGCACCCCCAGCACGGTCGGCGTCTGCGGGAAGGACCGTTCCCAGAAGTACTCGTAGAGGAAGGCGTCGCGCCAGGGCGACGCGTCCGCGCGGTCGCCTTCGATCAGCCCCAGGAAGGAGCGCCCCTGGACGCTTGACGGGACATCGACCCCGGCAGCCTCCAGGAAGGTCGGCGCGAAGTCCAGGTTGACGATGAGTTCCGGGCGGCGCAGGCCCCCGGCGCCGCCCCCGAACCCCGGCGCCAGGACGACCAGCGGCACGCGGATCGACGCCTCGTACATCGTCCGCTTGTCGATCAGGCCGTGCTCGCCGAACTGGAAGCCGTTGTCGGACGTGAACACGAGCAGCGTCCGTTCCAGACGCCCCTGCTGCTCCAGGGCGGCGACGATCCGCCCCACACTGTCATCGACGGCGCGCATGGTCTCCGCGTAGTCCAGCGCGAACTGCTGGAAGTCGACCCGGTTGTCGTACAGGCCGTCGACGCCGTGCCAACTCCGCCGCTGCGCCTCGACCCAGTTCGGCTTGCCCTCGTAGTTGTCATGCCGGTTCGCCATCGTCGGCGGAGGTGGATACCGCCTGTCACCGTAGCTCCCGAGATGGCGCTCCGCCGGCCGGAACGGAGAGTGGACGGCCTTGTGCGACACATAGAGCAGGAAGGGCTCTTCGGCCCCCTCGCGAGCAGCCAGGAAGTCCAGCGCGTAGTCGGTGATCAGGTCCGTCGTGTACCCCTGCCGCGGCACCCGCTCGCCGTCGATGTTGAAGGTCTGGTTGGCGTAGAGACCCTGACCCGGAAACGAGACCCAGCGGTCGAATCCCGGCCTCGGCTCGTCGGAGGCGCCGCCCATGTGCCATTTACCGACGAAGGCGGTCCGGTAGCCGGCGCCCTGGAGTTCCTGCGGGAAGGTCGGCGTTCGTGGGTCCAGGCGGGTGCGGTTGTCGAGCACGCCGTGCCGGTGAGCGTACTGCCCGGTGAGGATGGAGGCCCGGCTAGGCGAGCACAGAGATGTGGTCACGAAGGCGTTCTCGAACAGCACTCCGCGTTCGATCAGCCGATCGAGATGCGGGGTCTCGAGGAACGGGTGCCCCAGCGCGGCAGCGGCGTCGAAGCGCTGGTCGTCGATCAGGATGAAGACGATGTTCGGCCGCTCGTCGGCGAGCCCCGGGGCCGCCGCCAGCAGGATTCCCACGTACGCCGCGACCAGGAACACCGCCCTTCTTCCGGGCGTCCGCCGCTGCCGGCGTTCGCTCTTCGTCATCTCGTCTCCTCCAGCAGTCCGGCCGCCGCCAGTTCCTCGGGTTCGTAGTTCCAGCGCCGGTAGTTCCACATCCACTGCTCCGGCTGCGCCCGCACTCTCCGTTCGATCGACGCCGCAATCCGCTGCGACAGTTCCACTGGGTCCCGCGTACCGCCCGGACCCCGGAGCATCTCACTCTCCAACCGATACGAAAAGGGGCCTTCACGGACACAGAACGCGGCGATCAGGGGGCAGTCGCGCTTGGCCGTCAGCGCCGCCGGGCCGCCCACGAACTCCGTGCGGCGGCCCAGGAAGGCGACCTCGGGCCCCCGCCGCTGATCGGGTCGCTGATCGACCACCATGATCAGGGTCTCGCCTCGTCTCAGGCAGCTCAGCATGTCCCGCAACAGGGACGTGCGGCCGCTCCAGATCACACGCACGCCCACCCGAGCCCGCATCCGCTCCACGAAGAGCGAGGCAGCTTTGGAGCGTGCCGGCTTGGCCACTGCGCGCACCGGAGAACCCGACGCGCGGACCGTGCTCTGAGCCAGCAGTTCCCAGGCGCCGAGATGGGCCGTGACCAGCACCTGGCCGTGGCCAAGGGCTTCGGCCTCCGCCATCAGTTGCCGCAGCTCGTCGAAACCCTCCATCGAGGCAACGTCGAGCCGCTCACCGTCGAAGCTGAGCCGCACCGTCTCGAGCGCCGCCACGATCTGGTGCCGCACGCAGCGCCACTCCAGGTCCCGCGCCTCCGGCGACCCCGGAGGCAGCCCCAGAACCACCGCCAGGTTGCGCCGCATCAACCGCACGTCCCGGGGCGTGATCCGGCGGCAGTGGGCCAACAGCCCCGCCAGCGGGCCGAAGCCGGACGCCGGCAGCAGCCGCAGCAGCCACGAGGCGGCGCAGAGAAAGGCTCCCATGGTGCGGTTGGACATCGGGCTGCCAGTCTAGGAGCTTGCGCCGCAGAACGCAGCGCGGTGAGTTTGCGGCACAAGGTCACAGCAAGGACGGGATGGGCCGAAACTCCGAGCCTGCGAGGCGTTTCGGGGCGGTAGTGGCGACGGTGTACTATGCCCGCTCTTGAGCAATCAACCCGACCCGTCCGCCTATTGGCGAGCGAACCTGCGGCTGATGGCGATTCTCCTCGCCGTCTGGTTCTTCTGCTCCTACGTGCTCGGCATCTTCCTGGTCGAGCCGCTGAACGGCGTCCGGATGGGCGGCTTCCCGCTCGGATTCTGGTTTGCGCACCAAGGGTCGATCTACCTCTTCGTCGTGTTGATCCTGGTCTACGCAGCGGTCATGGACCGCCTCGACCGCCGCTACGGAGTCGACTGAGTCGCCCCCGGCGCCCCCCGTCGAACCGACCACCTGAGCGCGAGCGAATGACAACCCACGGGCGCTGCCAACACCGCCAGGCACATTCTCGGCGGCGGCGCCTTCGAGGGGCGCGATCAGGGCGACAGCCATGAACGTCCAGGCCTGGACCTATCTCATCGTCACCGCGACGTTCGCGCTCTATTTAGGCATCGCTTGGTGGAGCCGCGTCCGAACGACATCGGGCTTCTACGTCGCCGGGCGCGGCGTACCGGCTGTGGCCAACGGCATGGCGACCGGCGCCGACTGGATGAGCGCAGCCTCCTTCATCTCGATGGCGGGGCTCATCTCGTTCATGGGCTACACCGGCGCCATCTACCTGATGGGCTGGACCGGCGGCTACGTCCTGCTGGCGCTCCTCCTCGCTCCGTACCTCCGCAAGTACGGCAAGTTCACGACTTCCGAGTTCGTCGGCGACCGTTACTACTCGGACGCCGCCCGGCTGGTGGCCGCCGGCTGCACGATCTTCGTCTCCTTCACCTACATCGCCGGCCAGATGCGCGGCGTCGGGGTGGTCTTCTCGCGGTTCCTGGAGGTCGAGGTCCACTGGGGCGTGATCATCGGCGTCGTCATCGTCTTCTTCTACGCCGTGCTCGGCGGCATGAGGGGAATCACCTATACCCAGGTCGCCCAGTACTGCGTGCTGATCGTCGCCTTCCTCATACCGGCCGCAGCCATATCCTGGAAGATCACCGGGAACCCGATTCCGCAGTTCGGATTCGGCAGCACGGTCCAGGAAGGCCAGCAGGCAGGCGTCTTCCTGCTCGAGGCGCTGGACGCGCTGCACCGGGAACTGCGGCTGCCGGAGTACACCGCGGCTTTCGTCCCGGGCAAGAAGAGCATGATCGACGTAGCCGCCATCACGCTCGCGCTGATGGTCGGCACCGCCGGTTTGCCGCACGTGCTGGTCCGCTTCTACACCGTGCGCAGCGCCAGGGCCGCCCGCTGGAGCGCCTTGTGGGCGCTCGTCTTCATCGGCCTCCTCTACACCACGGCGCCTGCAGTCGCCGCCTTCGCCCGCGTCAACCTGATCTCGACTCTCCACAACACGAGCTACACCGAGGTGCCGGAGTGGTTCAGGAGTTGGGAGACCACCGGCCTCATCGATTTCGAGGACCAGGACGGCGACGGTATCATCGACATGTCGGATGGGGCCAACGAGTTGACCGTCGATCAGGACATCATGGTCCTCGCGAACCCGGAGATCGCCGAGCTGCCTGCCTGGGTGGTCGCCCTGGTCGCCGCCGGCGGACTCGCCGCGGCGCTGTCCACCGCCGCCGGCCTCCTGCTCGTCATCGCATCGGCCATCTCCCACGACATCGGCAAGTCGATCCTGTGGAAGGACATGAGCTCGCGCAGGGAACTCCTGCTCGCGCGCGGCACCGCTTCCGTCGCGGTGATCATCGCCGCCTACTTCGGCATCTCCCCGCCCGGCTTCGTCGCCCAGGTGGTCGCGTTCGCCTTCGGCCTTGCTGCGTCCAGCTTCTTCCCCGTCCTGGTGCTCGGCATCTTCACCCGCAGCACGACGAAGGAAGGCGCGATCACCGGCATGAGCACCGGCATCCTGTTCACCGGCTCGTACATCGTCTACTTCCGCCTGATCCGCCCCGAAGCGACGGCGGAGGACTGGCTGTTCGGCATCAGTCCCGAGGGCATCGGCGCCGTCGGCATGCTGATCAACTTCGCGCTGGCCCTGACCGTAAGCCGGTTCACGAAGCCGCCGCCTGAAGAAGTGCAGCAGTTGGTCAGCGAGATTCGGTTGCCCCGGGAGCGCGCGGCCGAGTCGCAGTAGCGCGGCTGCGTCGGACGCACCCGCCCGTCTTGGGGCAGGAGGGGTCTGCTCTCAGGTGACGTGAGCGCTTGAGAGGAGATGGGAGGGGGTGGCGCTCACTCCTTCCCGCCCGGAGTCTGGCGAAGTAGCAGAGAACGCAGGTACTTGCGGGGAACGACGGTTGGGGACTGTCCCCCACCATGGTCCTGCTTTCTACTCGACGGCCGCCGACTTGGGTACCAGAATCAGCAGCGACGTGCCCTGAGGCTCGCCTGCACCGTCGGCGCTACGACTAAGGTCTGGGCGGCGAGAGCTACGATGGTCGCCAGTGGTGCCAAACAGACAGGCGAGGTCGCTCCAAGTAATCCTGCTCCTGCGCTTGCTTGCGGGGGGATCTGCCCGGAGCACCTTACGTTGAGCCTAATCTCTCTCCGAACTCTCTTGCGTCGAACTGGAACCAAGGCGGCCGTTGGATCTTGAGCCGCGCGTTGCGCCAGTTGTACTCACCCTCGGGGGTGGCTTCCAAGAGAACCTGCCTAACGACCGCAAGTGCGCCGTTGTATGAGTCGACGGCCTTCTGCAACGTCATTGGGCCACCGTACCGCAGGTTCGTCGCGTCTTGTCCAGACGGTATACGAGCCAAGTCTGCGCGGTCGATCCCTTCTGCTCCCGCTTTCTTCGCCAGTTCGCCAAGTCGGTGGATTCCGGGATGATCGTCCTCCCCCGTCCTTTGGCGATAGAGAATCTTCAAGGCCTTCTCCGTTGCCTGTGACGCTTCCCACGCGGCCGAGCGCAGGGCCGCTTGGTTCTGTCGACTGAGATTCGAAGCGCTGCTCTGGAAGTCCGTACGAACCGATCCAGCTAACTCCGTAACCGTCACGTCCTCGACATCCGCCAACAACCGGAGGTCGAAGTCGATACTCCGGACGAGGTTCGCCGTGTTCAACGCCGCTTGCCTGACGACGTCCGACTCTTGGTCGGACAGCCGGCTGACTACGTCTGGGTTCTGGATCCAGCCGAGCGGGTCTTCTTCTACCTGAACCGATGCCGGCCATCCGATCCAGACCGTGTCAGGCTCCCCTGTCGACGTGATGAAGCGTCTGGGTACGTGCATGGTGAACGGAGTTCCATGGACCAGCACCATCGACACAAAATCGGCATTCTTGTCAGCGGTGACGATGTCTCCGTAGCGGCTGCAGTACCAGTCCCTGATGACGACTAGGAGCTTCCCGTGGTCCTCGCTGAGCAGAAAAGCGCTACGGTCGGGGACTTTGGGCATCCGGTTCACTACGATGTCGCAAGCTCTCCGCGGGCGGGCCGAGACCGGCACGTTCTCCTGACTGAGCGCTTCGTCGATTCGAGGGAGTTCTTGATGCAGGATTCTCTGCACCATCCTCCAAGTCTTCGCGTCGTCGAGCACAACACCGCTCTCCATCTGTCATCGAGGGCCTTAGGGGGTTCCGGCACCCTCCAAAGGGTACTGGAAGCCAGCAGGTCGAGACCGAACGGCGGCCCCCGAGCCACCGCCACTTGTCCGCCGCGTCTCCACTCATCATAGCGGCGTAGAGAGGTCTCGGCCAAGCCATTCCGAGAGCTGAACTCAGATCTCTGCGACCAAGGGTTCTCGGTTCTTACCGAAGCCCGTTCTCTCCATAGCGAGAGCTGCATGCGGTAGGGTTTGTGCTGGGGCCACAGCCTATGCGCCGTGTTATCGACGGCCATTGGGTGAGGGTTACATCTGAGAATCACATTGACCGATGAGCATGGACGACGCCACGACAAAGCGGCTGGACCGTCTGGTTGAGAAGCTGCCATGAGCACCGGGCCCAAGGGCTGCATAAAGCCTCTTCTAGTCCTCGCCGCGATCGGGTTCGGAGTTGCGACCGCTCTCATCGTCGCGAGTCTGATGGCTGCCGCGTTCCAGCCGGACCCTCCCGAGGAATCTCGGAAGGCGACGCGAACCGAGGAGCCACGTTCCGCCCCAACCACCTACACCGTGGAGCGCGGCGACACGCTGTCAGCCATCGCTGACGCCTACGGCACAACGGTTGATGAACTGGTCCGGTTGAACTCCCTGACCAGCGCGGACGCGATCAGTGTTGACCAGGTGCAGCGGATCGAGGGATGGACGGGGAGGCGACCGCCCCGAGTGAAGAAGACGCGATCACCGCCGTCCACGCCCCGGAGCACCAGCACCGCACAGACCTACATGGACTGCATCAGAGCGAAGAGCCCCGGAGAATGCCAGGCCGAGATGCGCGCCTGGAAGGCGGACCTGGAAGAGATCGCAAAGCCCAAGCCACCCCGCCCAGCCAGGCCGCAACCCGCGAGCCGCAGATCGGCGCTCAGGATCCCCGGACCGGTCCAGATCGAGACACACGGACACACAGTCATCGACTCGAGCTTGACGCCTTCGCAGATCGGAGCCCTCGCCTCCGCAGTGAAACTCCACGGCTATCGTTGTGACTCGATCCACACCGCCCGCAAGGGCCTATTCACCGCGAAGGCAGTCTGGAAGCTGCGGTGCAACGGCGGTCGCTACGAGTACACGGTCCAGGACCGGGGCGGAGAGCTTCTCGTGACCGTCGAATAAGCCGTTGTCTATAGCTCTCCTGTTGCTAGCGTCCTTGTATGGCGATCTCAACCGCTGACAGCGTGACGGCGAGGGACGGGTTGCAGGTGGGCTTGTAAGGGCTGCTTGCAGTCGATCTTGAGGTCCTTCAGCAATCGCCCGAACACGGCGGCGCCGACCATCCTCCCTTGAATGCCGGGGAACACCAGACCTCGACTTTTCTCAGTCCCCTGTGGTCCCTGACGGCCCAACTGGGCCGTACCAGGCGCCTATCCAAGACTGAACTCGCACAACACCCCCCGAGTTCCGTCTTCCCGGCTTCGCGAGTTCAGTTGTCCTCTTTCGAGGACACTCGGGGAATGTCCTTGCCCTGCCCGGCGTTTTCTCGGGAGCCCTTGTGCATCGGCGCCGCAGCGGGCCGGCGCCCGGACCGCTCCAGGCGGTCGGGGCGTGACGCGAGCGACCCCCCTGTTTCGCCGCCTGGTGCGGCCCGGCGGCCTTCTCCTCGTTTACCTCGTCGTTTACCGCGGCCAGGGGTCTCTCGCGTCAGAGATGATCCCTGCGGGAAGGCTCGGAGGCAGCAAACGGACCGCCGGACCCGTCGCCGGCTACGAACCGTCCGACTCCGCGACTCTTCGCGCCAGTTTGGGGTCGGCTAGGGTTGCGTCAGAAGCGGGGGCGGAGAAACGCGTGGGGGTCGGCGACAGGTGGAGATTCCGAAGAGCGAGCTGGAGCGCGTGGGTGCGCGGTACGAGACGAGGGGCGACCACACCGGTCATGCAAGTCTTTGGGTGGCGGCGATGGACGGGGACACCTCTCGCCAAGTGGGGGAGGCGGCTCGGCGCTTTGCTGAAGGCGGTGGACTGAGGCAGTTCGCCGAGAGCTACCAGCCACTATTGGGAGGAGCGGCATGGGACGGTCCTTTCATTCGTGAGCTCGCGGACGAACTGGCGCGAGACGAGGAGACGATAGGTGAGTTGCGGAGCTTCGTCCGGCTACCGGCGAGCGAAGAGGAAGCCACCGCGCGAGTGGATGGTCTCGCGGACTGGATTCGCGACCGCCCTCGAGACGGCTCGGAGGATGGGCCGAGCTACCTTGCCCCGATGATCCTGAGCGTCTGCTGGCACGGGCAGGACGCTGGCCGCTGGCAGTTGTACACGTGGAGCTGGCTATACAACCTTCGGGCCGCGGCTACCGGTGTTTGCCAACGCCACCGCCGAGGAACGGGAACGTCGCATGGCGAGCGATACGTCGAGTTCAGCCGGGCGATAGTGGACTGCAGCAGTGCGCTCGGTATCGACTCGTGGGACTTGACGCTGAAGATGATAGGGCGGTGGAAGGCGGGCGACGATGTACACGCGCCCCCGCATGTCGATCCTGAGAAACCCGTCGGCACCTACACCATTGCCGGCGCCGCCGCCGACATCTTCCTCGACCGGGCCGACATCGAGCAGCTCTTCTCCCAGCTCAAGCGCAAGAAGAACCTCATCCTTCAGGGTCCGCCCGGCACCGGCAAGACGTTCATCGCGCAGCGGCTGGCATGGGTGCTGGCGGAAGAGCGGTCGATGGAGTGCATTGAGGCCGTTCAGTTCCACCAGTCCTACGGTTACGAGGACTTCGTCCGCGGGTACCGGCCAACGGAGGCTGGCGGCTTCTTGCTCCGCGACGGGCCGTTTCTCGACTTCTGCGAGCGGGCGCGGGAGGACGGCGAACGGCCCTATGTGCTGTTGATCGACGAGATCAACCGAGGCAATCTGAGCCGCATCTTCGGTGAGTTGCTGATGCTGATCGAGGCGGACAAGCGGTCGGCGGAATGGGCGGTACGGCTCGCCTACCCCCGAGCCGGCGACGAGCGGTTCCATGTGCCGGAGAACCTCCACCTAGTCGGCACGATGAACACAGCAGACCGTTCTCTGGCGCTGGTCGACTACGCGCTCCGTCGGCGTTTCGCCTTCTTCACGGTCGAGCCGGCGTTCGGAAAACCTCAGTTCGTGCGTCACCTGGAGGATCGAAGCGTCCCGGCGTCAGTCCGCAAGCGCATTGGCGAGCGGCTCAATGCTCTGAACGCGACGATCGCCGGGGACTTGGGAACCGGTTTCCGCATCGGCCACAGCTACTTCTGCGACCCGCCCTCGGGAGAGTCGCCTGACTACGGGCAGTGGTTTGAGGAGATTGTCAGCTTCGATATCGCGCCGCTGCTCGATGAGTACTGGTTCGACAGGCAGGAGACAGCTTCGGAGGCGGTGGCGAGCTTGCGAGCCGGCGACTGAGACGAGTCCGCGATGAAGATCCCGTCCCACACTTTCTACGTGGTGCTCTGCTACGCGCGTGGGACCTGTACGGAGATTTGGACTCGACGGCAGCGAGAGAACACGCCTCGGTCCCGGACGATCTGCCGCAGAACCTCCTGGCGCGGCTGCTCCGCGACAGCTTCCGGCGGCTGTGGCGGCGCGGCCTGGACCGCGGCTACCTGGAGCGTGCCGAGGACGCGCGGCGACCGAAGGGGAAAATCGACATGGCGGGAACCGTGTCTCGCGTGCTTCGTGCCCGCGCTCGCGTGGCGGTGCGCTACGAGGAGCTGACCCGGAACGTCCTGCCCAACCGCCTCGTCAAGTCGACGATGCTGCGGCTGGCATCGCAGCCCGCGCACGACTTCGATCCCGAACTGCGCCGGGACCTGCTGCGCTTGGCGCGCCTGCTTCCCGAAGTCGATGAGGTCGAACTGCGGGCTGAGTTCTTCCACGGCGTGCAGCTCCACCGCAACAACTCGGACTACGGTTTCCTCCTTAGCGTCTGCCGGCTGGTTGCTGGCCGGCTGGTTCCCGAGGGCCGGTACGGCCGCTACCGGTTCCGGGCGTTCACGGCCAGCGACACGGAGATGGGGAACCTGTTCGAGGCCTTCGTACGCGGCTTCCTGAAGCGGGAGCGGCCGGAGCTCGGGGTTCGTCCAGGCAGCACGCGGATCTCCTTTGGCGCGCTCGCACCGGTCGGGGCACCGAATGTGCCCGCCATGTTCGCCGACATCTTCGTTCCCGCGCGAGGCGTCTCGGAGGGGCGCCGCAGTGTCATCGTGGAGACGAAGTGCGTGAACGATCCGTTCGCCCGCAACGAGAAGCTCCGCTCGGACCACCTCTACCAGCTTTGGGCCTACCTCACGAACTACTCCCGCGCTAACCCCGCGGATCGCTCGCCCGCCGGCTTGCTGCTCTACGCGACGGACGGCTCGCCGTTCCGCTACGGGTACGACTTTCCCGGCCACCCGCTCGAGGTCCGTTCGCTCGACCTGGGCCAGGGCTGGCCGGACCTCCGTCGCGACCTTCACGACCTCGCCGATGACTTGGCCGAAGTTGTCGGCGCGGGCGCGTCAGCCGCTTGAGCCTTCGGACGCGGTCAGCGGAGCCTCGCCCTAGGAGCACAAGCACCTCGGCGGAGAGGGGAACGCCGTGCTCCCTTGCGCGAGCTCACGCGCGAGGCCGGAACGCCCGAGGGCGATCCGCCCGAAGATCGTCGGACTACCATCCGTACTCAGTCGTCAGGCGAACGTTGTGCGCAGTACTCGGCCCACGTCTCCATGACTGCGCGTCGTCGTTCCAGGAGGTCGGATCGGTCGTACGCAGCCTCCGCCTGGTTGTGGATCGACCGCCTCCTGCACCACTGCCAGATCGTCAACATCCGGGGCAACAGCTACCGGATGAGAGCGCACCAGGACCTGCTCCGCCCCGCCCGCGAAGAGCGTCACCAGGAAACCGGCTCGTGATCGGCCGCCAACTCCTTGGCCCCGTCGCGCGTCCGGTGTCGGCCTCCGGTCGCTCCGCTCCCTAAGGCCGACACCGGAGTGCTGCCGCGCCACTCCGGACGCCTGATCCGGACCCTACCGCCCCCGAGAAAGTGTGCAGTTTTCAGTTGCCACAAGTGCGCAGATTTCGGTTGCCATTGACACTAGCCCTCTAGCTAGTGTCTGCCAGGAAACCCGGGAATCGTTGATTCTACGGGAGTTTGCGGCCGATTCGGCGGTGGAAGATGTGGTCGATGCCGTAGGATCCGGGCCTGAATCGGGTGTTTTGGGCGGATTCCGGTCGATCTTCGGAGGATATGGCGATGCGGGAGGTGCAAAGTCGGCAGTTCAAGATCGGTCAAGTGCCGATCGGGGATATCCGGCTCGATCCGAAGTCGAGGGACGACACTCCGGCTCTTCTTAGGGGTCTGCAGTACATCTGGTGCGAGCGGGAGTTGCGGGATCGGGTGTTCGATCTTCTGGACGAGCATGTCTCGCCGGAGACCGACCGGACGGTGGGTCGTCCGGGCATGGATCTGTGGCGGATTCTGGTGTTGGGGGTGGTGAAGCAGGGGCTTCGCTGCGACTTCGACCGGCTTCACGACCTGGCCAACCATCACGCGACGTTGCGGGCGTTTCTGGGGCACGGCGAGTTCGGGGACAAGACCTACTACGAATGCCAGACGGTGGTCGACAACGTGAGCTTGTTGACGCCCGAGTTGTTGTCGGCGGTGGGCAGATTGGTGGTGGAAAGCGGCCATGCGGTCGCGCGAAAAAAGCCTGGCGAGCCGTTGCGCGGGCGGTGTGACTCCTTCGTGGTCGAGACCGACGTGCATTACCCCACGGACGTGAACCTGCTGTCGGACGCGATGCGTTGTTTGCTGCGCGAGACGGGCCGAGCGGCAGGTAGGCACGGGGTCTCCGGCTGGCGTCAGTGGCGTCATCAGTCGAGGCTGGTGCGCAGGCTGTTCAACAAGGTGCGCGGTACGAGGCGGGCGAAGCGGACTCCGGCGCGTGTGAAGGCGTACCTCTTGCAGTGCGGCCAGCTGGCGGCGCGTGCCGAGATCACTGTGGAGGCGCTGCGGTCTGCGGGCGACGGCGCGTCCTGCGAAGCGATCGAGGGCTTGATCGCTCATGCCCGGCGTCAGATGGACCAGGTCGAGCGTCGGCTGCTGTTGGGCGAGACGATTCCCCATGAGGAGAAGGTCTTCTCGATCTTCGAGCCGCACACGCGCTGGGTGTCGAAGGGCAAGGCGGGCACGCCGGTGGAACTCGGCGTTCCGGTGGCTCTGATCGAGGACCAGCATCGATTCATCCTCCATCACGAGGTGCTGTGGAGCGGCAGCGACGTGAAGGCGGCGGTGCCGATGGTTGTGGCCGCCCAGGAGCGGTTCTGCGACCTTCGAGTCTGCAGTTTCGACCGCAACTTTCACAGCCGGGACAACCGGGTCCGGCTCGACGATCTGCTCGATCTCAATGTGCTGCCGAAGAAGGGGTACATGTCGGTCGCCGACCGGGAGCGGGAGGCCTGCGAGGACTTCGCCTCGGCCCGGCGCAGGCATCCCGCGATCGAGTCCGCCATCAACGCTCTGGAGCATCGTGGGCTCGATCGCGTCCGAAGCCGCGGCGCTGAAGGCTTCGAGCGCACCGTCGCTCTCTCGGTGCTCGCCGCCAACCTGCACCGTCTCGGTCGGCTGCTGCACACGCTCGAACGAAAACGCAAACGACGACGGGCCGCCTGACCGTCACCGGAACTCCGCGCCCGGTCGAGACGGAGGCGCCGCCGTGCCCGAACGAGCGCCATTCGGCGGAAATCGCCGCCGAGAACCCGCAAGAAGCTCCGGCACCGCCGATCAAAGGCCATTGCGCCGGTCTCTTGCGCCTGCAAACAGCCTCAGACTCGCTCCGGAATCCCCCCGGAACGGGGTTTTCTGGCAGACACTAGCTAGCTGAAAAGGGCCGGGAACTCGGCGTAGAAGGCGACCCGCTTCATCGAAGCCACACCGGTCAACTCTGACGAGCGACGTGAGCGACCCCGCCTTGCGGCCGCCTGGGGCAGCACGGACGCTCTTGCGCGACGGACATCCGTAGCCGCAAACACCGCCTTCGCGATCTGCTCCGGCGTCGCGTCCTCGATCCGGGCCGGGAACTCGGACTCGCGCTCAGCCTTCTTGACGGCCCACGAACGCTTTGTCGGCCGCGCGGCTGTGGCGGACGCGTTGCGCCGCGCCGTCGTCTCACGACGGTTCATCGTGTGGTCTCCTCGGTCGTCCCATCGCTGCCTGCGGTCATCCTGCAGGCCCGCTCGTTGTCAGTTGCCGTCGGGTTCCGTCAAGGCTGATCCAGTCGGTCGATCCCTAGAATCCGTATCTCACCGTCACGTCGGAGTGCACCTTGACCGGCCGGCCATCTGCTGTGGCGGGCCGGTACTTCCACTGCCTGACCGTCGCGACGGCTGCCGCAGTGGTTTCCGCTTGGGCAGCCTGTCGGCGCTTTTTCCCGTGGTCTCGTCCGGGTCGACCGAAGTAGACCTCTCTCGTGACCTCAACATTCACCACGTCTCCGGTCTCGGAAATCGTGAGTTGGAGGTACAGGAAGCCTCGAACGCCTGCCCTTCGGGCCTCCTTCGGTAACGGTGGGTTCTCTCCGCTGATCTTCTCTGGCGGCACCACAACCGGTTCAGGTGCCGGGACTGGTTCGGGTTCCACACGAGGGCACGTCGCACCGTTGAGGAACCCGTCCACGACCTCCCGCTCAAGTTCGCCGAACGGTAGCCGCCAGACCGCCGTTGAGCTGTCGGAGTGGCGGGCCTCGAACGCGAGTGTGGTGCCGGCCCATAGGGCCGAGTGACTGACAAACAGGGTGTCTCGGGACGGGTCGGCGGCATCCTGGACGACCCCTTCGACGACGACCCTCGTAGGCCGCATGTCTTCGCCCGACCCGACGGTCGGCACACCGTTGGGATTCGTTCGCCCCCGCATCGCGCTGACCCACACCGCACCGTCGCATTCGACGTGCAGCAAGGCGGTGAAGAACCCCGGCGCCGTAGAGGAAGCCTCGGAGTACATGGGCGACTGCAGGTAGCAGCTCGCGATCTCGCCGGTCAGATCGTCATGGTTGCAGACTTCGGTCCACGACTCTAGGTCGCGCTCCAGATCAGAGTTTGGGGCTTGGTCGAGTTCCGCTTGCAGGACGCGGTTGCTCGCCACCGGCGCGCTCAACGGCAGTTCCGGCGCCTGCCCGTTTGTCGCGGGAGCCGAGATCAACGTCAGGGCCAGAACTGCGATGGCGGCCGTCTCTCTGGCCGTCCGCCCCGCTACGTAGAATCCCCTGGTGGCGGGGGGCCGGGTGGCTTCATCTCGGCAACGAGTAGCCCTTGTTGGGGAGTGCCGTTTCGGTCCCCCGCCATACGGAGGGCGCTGCATCTGAGCCTCCTGTCGCGCAGGCAAGTGCTCCCGCGTATTCGCCGAGCCCGAGGAGCTACCCCGAGCCGTTCACCGACTGTTGTACTCCACAGGCGACCCGACATCGGCGCCTGCACGCACTTGCGTTACCCGGCCAGTGTAGCGGACGGCGGGAGGCTTCTCGGCTGCTGGCTACTCTCCTAGATAGGCCCCACCTCCCGACCGCGTGAGCGAGGGCCTGCTCTACCAGCTCCCGGTCGATCCCCTCACCCGAACACCAGACCCCGGCCACGAGCTCCACGGCCACAGCCGCGCAGGAGCGAACCCTGTGTCTCTCCGAGACTTGGTACGCGTACCCGTGCCGACCCAGCGACCGAACCACGATGGAACGGAGCCCGCCCCGAACTAGCCGGGGCGGTTCGTGCCGGGAGCGACCCTCCGGTTTGCCGCACTTCGCTCGGCACGCCTTGCCCCTCTTCCGTTTCACTCGTCGTTCCACGTTCGGTGGGGGTCGCTCCTGGCAGAACTGACCTCTGCCGGAAGGTTCAGAGCTGGACGGACCGCCGTGACCGGGGTCTGCTACCGCTCGAAGCCCAATGCCCCGACCCTGGAACGCGCGTACCCCGTTGACCCATTTCGCCGGTCTCTAGGGCTCGCGGAGCGTTGCGGGTCAGGGGTCTCCACCCGACCACTCGTCTTCCGCTGCCGAGTGAGCCCGCGTCAAACGCTCGACCAGCGTCTCACACGAGTACAACGCTTCGAGTATGTCCTGCGGCACCACGGCCGGGTTCGGCGCCCCGTCCTTCCAGAGCCGGGCCTTTCCCCACGTCTCGAACGAACCCTCAATCCACAAGTCTCGAGCCGCGTCGGTGATCGGAACGTCGGGATTGATCACGCGATAGCGCAGCCGATCCGGTTCGTGATCGGGCTCGAAGTTTGCGTGGACTGACGCATCGAGGGCCGCGACAATCCACCGCGACGGAAGCGGCGCGTCTGGTGATGGGTGCCAGACGAACAGGTCAGCGCTGCGCCTCGTGCGGGGCGCGCTGATGTAGAAGTAGCCGCCCTCAGTGAGGAGCCGCTCGATCGCCTCCCGCACCACGTCAGAGATCGACGTGTCACTGTCTTTGGCGCACTCCTTCAAGGTCAAGAGTGTGTCGCGGCTCACTCGAAGGTTGAGCGGCTCGTCGAGCGTCTCGCGTCCCCTGATCCTGATTCCCACTGGTTCATCCTCCTTTTCGGGTTGCTTTTCGTAAGGCGTACTGTATCACAAAACGCATGTCGCCAGAGCAAGGAACCAAACTGGCGAGTGACGGCCAGCGCGGAACGAAGGCTGGAGAAAGAGCCCGTCGGGCACAATGCACACCAAGGGTCGAGTCGATCCTGATCGTCCTGGAGCGGCCGGAACTCCACCGCGGTGGTCAGCATTCCCCGAATGCCGGGGAACACCAGGCCTCGACCCCGGACCCGCAGTCCTTCGGCCCGGCCCTGGACCACAAGCGCCGCGCTAGAGAAGGGAAGCCCATGTCCTCGCGTGATGTCACGCGCTGCACCGGGATGACCCAGGGAGCCGCCTCCGTAAGCGCGCGAACGGTATCCTCGCCGGAATCGTCGGTAGCCTCCTCCCGGTCAATCCCATTGGCATCCTCGTCACCTACATCCAGGCCGACCAGGTCGTCGACTTTCTGACGTGACGCCAACGCCTCCCGAGGTCCCGCACCTGGCCGGCCGCGACGCCGCGCTCCGCGAGCTCGGTTTCCGCGATTACGAAGCGGCCTGGCTCACCCTCGTCTGCCTCCATTCCGGCGTCTTCACCCGGCCCCAATTCACCCACCATCATCACTGCTCTCCCGATACCGCCACCGTCTTCGTGCGGCGCATCGTCGACGCCGGCGTCGCGCGCGACAATCCCGTGCCCGAGAACACGGTCGGCCTGCGGTACGTCCACGTGCATAGCCACGGCCTCTACCGCGCGCTCGGCAATGAGAACATCCGGCACCGCAAGAAGGCGGAGGACATCGTCCTATTCCGCCGCCTGCTCTCCTTCGACCACGTCATCCGCCACCGCGACCTCCCCTGGCTCGTCACCGAGCAGGAGAAGGTCGAGCACTTCACCGGCCGCGGCATTCGCCCCGAAGACCTCCCGAGCCGCCTCTACGGCGCCGGAGCCAAGCGCACCCGCCGCTACTTCGTGCAGAAGCTGCCGATCGCCGCCGACGAGAAATCGGCGACGTTCGTCTACGTCGATCCCGGCCGGCGAACCGCCTGGGAGCTCCGCAGCTGGGCCAAGAAGCACCAGCCTCTCTGGGACCGCCTCCGGGGCACCGGGACGAAGGTCTCCGTCGCCGGCGTGGCCCGGACGGTGGCGGCCCAGCACGAGCTTTCGCGCAAGCTCTCCTCCTGGCAGAACGCCCCGTCGGCCGCCCAGCCGCTCACCCCGAAAGAGAGGGAGACGATGGCTGCCATCAAGGCGGCCATCCTCGCCATCGATCGCCGCGCCCTTGACCGCTGGGGCGGTTTCAATCCCGCCCGGCGCATCCTCATCGACCTCCGCAAGCGGGCCGATCTGGAGGACTCCGGCGGCGCGGCCGCAGCTCGGATCGACGGCTACTCGACCCATCAGGCCCGACACCTCGGTCCCCAGTCTCTCGCATGACTCCGGGCCGCGCCAGGGGCCGCCCCAGGACTGGATCCGCACAGCACCCCCCGGATCCACTTTTCGGCGGCGACCGCGTCCAGTTTTTCCAGGTGTCCGCTTTCGAGGACACGGCGGGAATTGTCCTTGAAACACATGGCGTTTCTCGGGCTCCCTTTTCCGGAATGCGCCCTTCGGGCGCAGCGCCCAGACCGCCTGGGGCGGTCTGGGCGGGACGTGAGCGACCCCGCCTTCCGGCCGCCTGGGGCGGCCCGGAAGGTTCTCCCGGATCCGGCCCTCAGTCAGGGCCGCCGGGAGGGTCGCTCACGTCCAGAATGATCCCTGCGGGAAGGCTCGGAGGCAGCCGACGGACCACCGCCAGCGAGCTGCTGGCGGATGCTGCAACCGACGGACCTTCACCGCTGAGCGCAACCCACGGCCGCGCCGTGTCCGGGGCATCGACTACTCGACCAGGAACGCGCCCCAGGACTCCATGACCTCGCGCCGGCGCTCCAGCACGTCGCTGCGGGCGTAGCACTGCTCGACCTGGCTACCGACCGCGTGGGCCAGGGCCTGCTCCGCCAGCTCCCGGTCGATCCCCTCGTCCGAACACCAGGACCGGAACGAACTGCGGAAGCCGTGCGGGCTGCAATCGATCGCAAGGTCCTTCAGCAGCCGGCCGAATACGGCCGCCCCCACCATCTTCCCCTGAATGCCGGGAAACACGAGCCCGCGACCCCGGCCACGCAGCCCATCGGCCCGGTCCAGGACCACAAGCGCCGCGCTGGAGAGGGGAACCCTGTGCTCCTTGCGGGACTTCATCCGCGAGGCGGGAACGACCCAGGTGGCCGACTCCAGATCGAACTCTCGCCACCTTGCGCCACGAACCTCGCCGCTCCGCGCCGCCGTCAACGCCAGGAACCGCAGCGCCAGTTTCGTCCCGATCCAGGCCCCGGAGCCCTCGACCTTCCGCAAAGCCTCTGGAAGCTCCTTGGCCGGCACGTACCGATGGTGCTTTCTCTGCTTTCGGCCGGCCGGAAGCACGGCCGAGAGGCTGGCCGTCGGGTCGTCCTCCCGATAGCCAGCAGCCACGCCCCAGGCCATGACGCCCGCGATCCTCTGCCGGAGCCGCTGCCCGGTGGCCCTCTGCCGTCGCCACAGCGGGACCAGGACCCGCATCAGGTCGGCGGTCTGGATCTCGTCTACCGGCAGGTCGCCGAGACTCGGGAACGCATGGCGCTCCAGCAGCCGCCGGACGTGCCGCGAGTGGTCCTCCCCCCAGTCGGGAGACTGGATCTCCAGATACATCGTCGCGGCTTCTCTGAACGTCGGCACATCGGAGGACACGGCCGCTCTGGGATCGCCGCCCGTTCGGGCGGTTCTCGTATGCTCGAAGGCGACCTCACGAGCTTGCTTGAGCGATCGGAACCGGGTCGAAGCCATGCCGACCTCTATCCGCTTGCCTCTGACCATGCCCCTCCAGACCCATCTGGCTTTGCCGGCGGCCGTTACGCGGACCATCAGTCCGTCCCTGTCGTAGAGCTTGAAGGGCTTGCCCTTGGGTTTGATCGCGTCGACCTGTCGCTGGGTGAGAGCCATGCCGTTCCTCCGTTAGAGGACAGTATCATACTCCCTTCGCATGTCCCCCATTCTGTGCTCTACGGTAGCTTGCTGTCACATGCTCCTACGGCCTTCGACAAGCGGTCGTGCACCCACACAAGTCCCCATGTACACTGGACTTTGTGGCTATGGAGACACTCTCAATGACCCTCTTTGGACCTCACGGGATATCGCCCGATCAAAGCCTCACTCCGCTTCACTCGCTCCGGTTGGGCGTCGGTGAGTGCAAGGTCGTCGGCCGTCGCTCGCTCAGAGGCACCTGGGAGCTGACCCCTCCTGACCCGACTGGGCTGGCGGTCGTTGCCGAGAGAGCCGGCCGGCTGCTTCAGTCAGTGCGCGGCCGACGGTTCGCGTGGCGACCGGCCATGGCGGTCGCAGGCGGTTTCGCCGACCAGTCGTGCGCGGCGGTGATATACACATGCCCCATGGGGATATCATCGAGAGGCTGATCATGCGCGTCGCCAAGTGGGGCAACAGTCTGGCCGTCCGTCTTCCCAAGGCGCTGGTCGACAACCTTGATCTCAGGGCCGGCGACGAGGTCCAGGTCGTGGCCAAGGCGCCGGGAGAGTTGGTCGTCGGGAGAGACCTGCGTCGGCAGCGAGCCGTCGAACGGATGCGACGGCGGGCATGGGCGCTGCCGGACGGATACGTCTTTGACCGAAACGCGGCGAACGAGAGACAACGGGCGCGGTGAGGCCCTTCCTCGACACGAATCTACTCGTCTACGCCCAGACCTCGGACCCCAGGAGCGCGGCGGCACGGCAGGCCATCCTTGCGGGCGGCGTCATCAGCGTGCAGGTGCTCAACGAATTCGCCGCCGTTCTCCGCCGCAAGTTCAAGCGCGACTGGTACGAGATTGCGGAAGCGGTTGCCGACGTACGGATCACCCTCGACCCCGTCCGGTCCATCAGCATCGAGACGCACGCGGCCGCCGTCGATCTGGCGAGGCAGCACGGTTTCAGCTTCTACGACTCCCTGATCGTGGCCTCCGCGCTCGAAGCGAAATGCGACACCTTGTTGACGGAAGACCTCCAGGCTGGCAGCGGCATCCAGGGCCTCACCATCGTCAATCCACTGCCAAGCCCCCGCGACGGTTGACCAGATTCGGCGGGCCTCGTCGGCGAAAACCGGGGAAGAGCAGGATTCAGGCGAGGGACGCCAGTTGCTCCCGCAGCGTCGAGTAGCGGCGCAGGTCGGAGGCCTCCTCGACCGCCTTCTGGAGAGCCCACTTCTGGCCGACGATGACGACGAGCTGCCGGCCCCTGGTGATCGCCGTGTAGAGGAGGTTGCGGCGGAGCATGACGTAGTGGTGCGTGGAGATCGGTATGACGACAGCCGGGTACTCGGAGCCCTGTGATTTATGGACGGTGACGGCGTACGCGAGCATGAGCCGGTCCAGGTCGCTGAAGCGGTAGAGCACGGGCCGGCCGTCGAAGGCGATCGTCATCTGCTCGCCCCCAGGGTCGATCGACACGATCCGGCCGACATCGCCGTTGAATACGTCTCGTTCGTAGTCGTTCTGGGTCTGCATGACCTTGTCGCCGGCGCGGTACTTCCAGCCGAAGCGCTCGACCTCGACTGCGCCGGACTCGGGCGCCGGGTTCAGCACCGCCTGGAGAGTCGCGTTCAAGACGCGCACGCCGAGGGGACCGCGGTTCATCGGCGACAGGACCTGAACGTCCCGGACCGGGTCGAGGCCGAAGCGGCGTCCGATCCGCCCGGCGACGATCTCCACCACTTTGCGTTGGCCGTCTTCCGCATCCTCCGCCGGCACGAAGTAGAAGTCGCTGAGTTCTCCCCGAACGGGTTCCAGCTCCGGCAGGTAGCCCCGGTTCACTCGGTGGGCGTTCCTGACGATCCGACTGTTGTCGGCCTGGCGGAAGATCTCCCGAAGACGCGCCACCGGCAGGGCGCCGGAGTCGATCAGGTCGCGCAGCACCTGGCCGGGGCCCACGGACGGCAGTTGGTCTGCGTCGCCGATCAGGAGCAGCGATCCTTCCGCCGGCAGAGCCTGGAGCAGCGCCGCCATCAATTCCACATCGACCATCGACGCCTCGTCGACCACCAGCAGGCCGCAGTCGATCGGCCGCAGGCGGCCGCGGCGGAAGGTTCCGTTCGACGGGTCGATCTCGAGCAGCCGGTGGATCGTCTTCGCCGTGTGGCCGGTGCTCTCGCCGAGCCGCTTCGCCGCGCGGCCGGTCGGGGCGCAGAGTGCACAGCGCACGTCGCGGGCCCGCAGGATCCGCAGCACCGCGTTGACCAGGGTCGTCTTGCCGACGCCGGGGCCGCCCGTGATCACGGCAACCCGCGAGCGCAGGCTGGTCTCGACCGCGGCGCGCTGGGTCGGCGCCAGAGTCACGTCCAGCCGCTTCTCCACCCACGCCAGGGCCCTGGCGGCGTCGATGTCCGCCCAGGGCGGCGGGTCGGCCCGGATGAGTTCCCCCAGCCGGCGGGCGATGGCCCGCTCGGCCGACAGGAGCAACGGCAGGAAGATCGCCTCCTCGCCGCCCAGACGCGTGGCAACCAGCCGCCCCGCGCGAAGCTCATCCGCCAGAGCGGTGACGAGGATCTCCTCCGGGATCTTCAGCAGCTCCTGGGCCTTCTCCAGGAGTTCGCTCCGGGGCAGGCCGCAGTGGCCGGCGCCCCGGGCCTGCTCCAGGGTGTAGCCGAGGCCTGCGCGCGCCCGCGGCAGCCCCTCGGGGTCCTTGCCCAGACTCGAACCGATGCCGTCGGCGATCCTGAAGCCGATGCCCCGGATGTCCCGCGCCAGCCGGTAGGGATCGTCCGTCAGCAGCGTCGCCGCGTCTGCGCCGTACGTCCGGTAGATGCGCGCCGCCCGCGACGATCCGAGTCCGTGGGTCTGCAGGAAGACCATGATGTCGCGTACGGCCTTCTGGTCCTTGAAGCCCTCGCTCAGGCTCTTCGCGCGCTTCGGGCCGATGCCGGGAACCTCCACCAAGCGCTCCGGCTCGTTCTCGATGACCTCGAAGACATCCTCGCCGAACGCCTTCACCAGGCGTTTCGCCATCTTGGGCCCGACGCCGTGCACCTTCCCCGACCCCAGGTAGCGCCGCATGCCCTCGAACGAGTCCGGCGGCGACACGGCGAGCCGCTGGGCCTGGAACTGGCGCCCGTGGTTCGGGTCGTTACGCCAGGCGCCGGACGCCTGAATCGTCTCGCCCTGCGAGACCACCGGCAGCCGCCCCACGACGGTCGTGGGCTGGCCGCGGCCGCGGACCCGTACGCGCATCACCGCGAACCCGTTCTCCGGATTGTGAAATACGACCCGGTCGACGACCCCGGAAAGCGCCTCGCGATCTTCCGCCGAAGCGGTCAAGGTTGCAGAGCCTTCACGCCCGTCGGCATCCCTTTCACGAGATAGAGCTTACGCCGACCACAAACACTGGGTGCGCTCGACGACGACGACCCGCCATCCGGCGTCGGTGACACAATCACCCGCCTCACGCAATTCGTCCGAGGAGTTCCGCCAATGACCGACACGTGCCGATTCGACCACCTGGCGCTCAACGCCAACGACCCCGCCGCTGCCGCCGCCTGGTACGCGCGACACTTCGGCGGCGCCTTGATCGACGGCGACGAAACCGAAGGCGACGGCGGCATAGTCGCCGCCCGGTTCCAGGCCGGTGCCGGCGCCGCGGAGCTTCGCTGGCGCGATGCCGAGGCCCCCGGCCCCAGCCTCGGCACTGGGCTCGACCACTCCGGCTGGTCGGTCGACAACCTCGATGAGGTCCACGCCGCAATGCTCGCCGACGGTGCTTCGGAGTTCTGGGCACCGAGGCACTTCGGACCGGCGAAGCTCTACATCTCCTTCGTGACCGACCCCTGGGGCGCCAAGATCGAGCTCCTCGAGGACGCGAGCCACCCGGGTTTCCACCACGTTCACATCCTCGGTCCCGACTGCGAGGAGGACCGAGCCTGGCTGTTGGAGCACGCGCCGGGACAGGCCGAGACCTTCAAGGACATCCTGCTCGCCGTGAACTACGACACGATGCGGGTGCTGTTCCGTCAGACCGACGACGAACTGCAAACCACAGCCGGGCGGGCGATCGATCATCTCGCGTGGACGTCTCCGGACGACCGCGGCGGCCGGCACACGAGCCCGACCGGCGTGAACATCAGAGTGGACCCCGTCTGACGGGCTCTCGATGAGTCTCTGGCCCCCACCGCGGCGGCTCGAGCAACCTGACGCCGCCCATCCCCTGGTCGTACCCGCGGGCGCGGCGGTTGGGCTCGAGATCACAGCGGCCGGCGGTGCAGCGGTCCCGGACACTCTCGCTGGCGAGCTGCAGTTCGCGGTCGCCGGTCTGCAGCAGGCCCTGGCGAACGTTGCGAGGGGCCTGGTCGTTCGGGACGCCGGAGGCAACGTCACCGAAAACGGAGCCGACATTGCCTGCCGTGTCTTCGTCGACTCCGCCACCTCCAAAGCCGAAGCCCGAGTCGCCGTTCCCACCGACGAGAGCTACTGCCTGCGGATCGACGGCGACAGCATTGCGATCGAAACCACAACACCGACCGGGCTGTTTCGAGCCGCCGCGACGTTGAAACAGTGGCTCGCGTCGAACGGCCGGCAGACCATCCGTGGTCTCGAGGTCGCGCCGGTCGAGATCGAGGATCGGCCCGACTTCCCGATCCGCGGCGCAATGCTCGACGTCAGTCGCAATCGCGTGCCCACGATGGAATACCTCGAGCGGCTCATCGACCGCCTCGCCGACTGGAAGGTGAACCACCTCCAGCTCTACGTCGAACACACCTACGCCTACGAAGGCCACGAGGATGTCTGGCGGCATGCCTCCCCCTTCACCGCGGCCGAGATCCGTTCGCTCGACGCCTATTGCCGCGAGCGGTTCATCGAACTGGCCCCTAACCAGAACAGCTTCGGCCACTTCCACCGCTGGCTCGTCCATGACCGGTACCGGCCGCTGGCGGAGGTGCCGGAAGGGTTCCGCCACCCCTTCTCCGTCGAGCCCGAACCGTTCAGCCTGTGCGCGACCGATCCGAGGGTTCCCGAACTCCTCGGCGGCCTCTACGACGAGTTGCTGCCGCAGTTTGTGAGCCGTCGCTTCAACGTCGGCCTGGACGAGACCTTCGACCTGGGCCGCGGCCGCTCCGCCGAGGCCTGCGCCGAGCGCGGCAAGCCGGCCGTCTACCTGGACTTCCTGAGCCAAGTCCACGGCCTCGTCACGGACCGTGACAGGCAGATGCTGTTCTGGGGCGACATCATCCTGAGATACCCCGAGCTCGTTGGTCAGATCCCGGACGACGCGGTCGCGCTGTGCTGGGGCTACGAGGCCAATCACCCCTACGCGGACCAGTGCGCCCGTCTGGCCGCGTCCGGCCGGGAGTTCTGGGTGTGTCCGGGCACCAGCAGTTGGCACAGCTTCGGCGGCCGGCTACAGAATGCCGTCTCAAACTTGGCTGCGGCGGCGAAGGCGGGCTTCGACACCGGCGCCCGCGGGCTGCTGGTCACCGACTGGGGCGACTACGGGCACCTGCAGCCGCCTGCGATCGCCGAGTTGCCCCTTTCGATCGGCACCGGCTTCGCCTGGTCCGTCGACGCGGGGCGGCAAGCCGTGAGCACCACCGAACGCAACGAAGACGCCTGGCTCGAACACGCCAGCCGCTTCGTCTACGACGGTGACGACACGCTGGCCCGCACGGTCGTCGAACTCGGCGCCATCGACCTCGAATGCGGCGGACCGGTGATGAACGGCACGACGCTCTTCTACCTGTTGCGGTTCATCGACGAGGACCTGACTCACCGCCGCTTTGCCCGGCTCACCATCGCCCGGCTGCAACGGACGTACACTCGTCTGGCCAAAATCCGCGGCCGACTGGCAGGCGCTTCCGCGTACGCCGCGCTGGACTGGACCTGCCGGATCATGGCGTGGTGCTGCCGGCTGGGTATGGAGCGGCTCGGCGCAGGCCGCGGCCAACGGGTCGAGCAACTCGCCTCGACCGTCCGCGTCGCCCTCGCCGCCGAGCTGCGGCAGATCGCCGATGACCTCACGTCTGTCTGGCTCGCCACCAGCCGCGAGGGCGGTCTGCAAGAATCCCGCGCGCTGCTGCTTCGTGCCGCCGCAAAGGTCGAGAACGCCGATGCCGGGCCGGCCACGGAGAGCGGCGCCGCAGCTCCGGAGGCAGCAGCCACAGCCCAGCCAAACCTTGATTGCAATGCAATCACACCATAGACTCGCACGAGTTCGGTGGGAGGAGCCAAGGCGATGGCGAGCATCACGGTCCGCAATCTCGATGACGATGTCAAGAAGGGGCTCCGGATGAGAGCCGCCGAAAACGGTCGTTCAATGGAAGAGGAGGCGCGGATCATCCTGCGCAATGCGGTTGGGCGGCATGGGGCGCAAAAGAACCTGGCGAGCGCCATTCGCTCACGCTTCGCGCCCCTTGGCGGCGTGGAGCTGGACATTCCACCCCGCGAACCGATGCGCGAACCCCCCAAGTTCGACTGAGTAGCAGATCATGTTCGTCCTGGACACGAACGTCGTGTCCGAACTCATGCGCCCCAGACCCGAACCTGCCGTAGAGAGGTGGGTGGGTCAGCATCCCGCATCGAGCCTCTACTTCACCGCGATAGGCGAAGCGGAGCTCCGCTACGGCGTTGCCGTGATGCCGAAGGGTGCGCGGCGCGAAGCCCTGGCCGCAGAAGTGGAAGGCCTCCTACGCGATGATCTGCGGGATCGCGTGCTGCCGTTCGACAGCGAGGCTGCACGCGCCTACGCGGAGATTGCGGCCAGGCGCCGAGCGGAGGGTCGGCCTGCATCTCACTCTGACTGCCAGATCGCGGCGATCGCCCGCTGCCGCAACGCGGCGATCGTGACCAGGAACACCCGGGACTTCGAAGGAACGGGACTCGAAATCGTCGACCCATGGACGTTCGAGGAGGACACACAATGACTGACATCACCATCGTCACCATCGAACAGCAGCACCTCCTGGCGGCGCGTACGCGCGCTACCTTCCCCGAGGTCCCCACCCAATGGCGGACCGACATGTACCACCTGCTGACGTGACGTTCCGGGGCGTCGAGTGAAGGTCGACGATCTTGCCTCTGCCTTCCGCGATCGCTTCGGCGCCGAGCCCGAGGTCGTCGCGCGCGCTCCCGGGCGGGTCAACCTGCTCGGCGCCCATGTCGACTACAGCGAGGGCTGGGTGCTGCCTGCAGCGATCGACCGGTCGGTCTGGGTCGCTGCGCGCCGGGCACCGGGGAAACGGACACACCTCATGGCAACCAACTTCGACGAGGAGGCGTCCTTCGATGCGGCCAACATCGAGCCGCCCGTTGCGGAGAGAGGTGAAGAAACGTCCTGGAGCGACTATCCCCAGGGCCTCGCCTGGGCGCTTGCACAGCGCGGCATCGAGGCGCCGCCGATCGAGGCCGCGTTCGGCGGCGATCTCCCGATCGGCGCCGGCGTCAGCTCCTCGGCGGCGGTCGAGATGGCTTTCCTTGTCGCCTGGGAGCGCCTCGCCGGTTTCCAGCTTTCCGGCATCGAGCGGGCGCAGATCGGCCGAACAGTCGAAAACGACTACGTCGGCGTCCAGTCCGGGATCATGGACCAGTTCGCCTCGGTGCATGGCCGCGAAGGACACGCGCTGCTGCTCGACTGCCGATCACTCGAGCACGAACTGATCCCGACGCCTCGGGATCTCGTCTTCCTGGTCGCCGACACGGGCGTCCGCCGCGCCCTCGCCTCCGGCACCGGATTCAACGACCGCAAGAGCGAGTGCGCCCGGGCAGCCGAGCTGCTGCGGCCGCACCTGCCTGGCCTCGCCACACTTCGCGACCTGGCGCCTGCCGACCTCGCCCGGCTGCGGCACGTCCTCGAACCACCCCTCGACGGCCGCGCTCGCCACGTCGTCACCGAGTGCCGCCGCGTGCTCGACGGCGCCGAGGCCCTTCGCCGCGGCGATCTGCACACGCTCGGCGACCTGATGGGGCAATCCCACCGCAGCTCCCGCAACGACTACGACGTCAGCATCGAGGAACTCGACGTGCTCGCCGAAGCCGCAGCGGGTGCCGAAGGCTGCTACGGCGCCCGCCTCACCGGCGCCGGCTTCGGCGGCTGCGTGACCGCGATCACGAGCGTAGCCGCCGCCGACCACGTGCGCGAGGCAACTGCCCTCGCCTTCCAGCGACGCTTCGGCCGCCGGCCGGAGATCCCACACTTGTCGCGTCGGCGGGGGCGCGGGCGTGGTCGGCACTAGCGCCGGCGGCCAGTTCTAGCTAGTGTCTGCCAGGAAACCCGGGAATCGTTGATTCTACGGGAGTTTGCGGCCGATTCGGCGGTGGAAGATGTGGTCGATGCCGTAGGATCCGGGCCTGAATCGGGTGTTTTGGGCGGATTCCGGTCGATCTTCGGAGGATATGGCGATGCGGGAGGTGCAAAGTCGGCAGTTCAAGATCGGTCAAGTGCCGATCGGGGATATCCGGCTCGATCCGAAGTCGAGGGACGACACTCCGGCTCTTCTTAGGGGTCTGCAGTACATCTGGTGCGAGCGGGAGTTGCGGGATCGGGTGTTCGATCTTCTGGACGAGCATGTCTCGCCGGAGACCGACCGGACGGTGGGTCGTCCGGGCATGGATCTGTGGCGGATTCTGGTGTTGGGGGTGGTGAAGCAGGGGCTTCGCTGCGACTTCGACCGGCTTCACGACCTGGCCAACCATCACGCGACGTTGCGGGCGTTTCTGGGGCACGGCGAGTTCGGGGACAAGACCTACTACGAATGCCAGACGGTGGTCGACAACGTGAGCTTGTTGACGCCCGAGTTGTTGTCGGCGGTGGGCAGATTGGTGGTGGAAAGCGGCCATGCGGTCGCGCGAAAAAAGCCTGGCGAGCCGTTGCGCGGGCGGTGTGACTCCTTCGTGGTCGAGACCGACGTGCATTACCCCACGGACGTGAACCTGCTGTCGGACGCGATGCGTTGTTTGCTGCGCGAGACGGGCCGAGCGGCAGGTAGGCACGGGGTCTCCGGCTGGCGTCAGTGGCGTCATCAGTCGAGGCTGGTGCGCAGGCTGTTCAACAAGGTGCGCGGTACGAGGCGGGCGAAGCGGACTCCGGCGCGTGTGAAGGCGTACCTCTTGCAGTGCGGCCAGCTGGCGGCGCGTGCCGAGATCACTGTGGAGGCGCTGCGGTCTGCGGGCGACGGCGCGTCCTGCGAAGCGATCGAGGGCTTGATCGCTCATGCCCGGCGTCAGATGGACCAGGTCGAGCGTCGGCTGCTGTTGGGCGAGACGATTCCCCATGAGGAGAAGGTCTTCTCGATCTTCGAGCCGCACACGCGCTGGGTGTCGAAGGGCAAGGCGGGCACGCCGGTGGAACTCGGCGTTCCGGTGGCTCTGATCGAGGACCAGCATCGATTCATCCTCCATCACGAGGTGCTGTGGAGCGGCAGCGACGTGAAGGCGGCGGTGCCGATGGTTGTGGCCGCCCAGGAGCGGTTCTGCGACCTTCGAGTCTGCAGTTTCGACCGCAACTTTCACAGCCGGGACAACCGGGTCCGGCTCGACGATCTGCTCGATCTCAATGTGCTGCCGAAGAAGGGGTACATGTCGGTCGCCGACCGGGAGCGGGAGGCCTGCGAGGACTTCGCCTCGGCCCGGCGCAGGCATCCCGCGATCGAGTCCGCCATCAACGCTCTGGAGCATCGTGGGCTCGATCGCGTCCGAAGCCGCGGCGCTGAAGGCTTCGAGCGCACCGTCGCTCTCTCGGTGCTCGCCGCCAACCTGCACCGTCTCGGTCGGCTGCTGCACACGCTCGAACGAAAACGCAAACGACGACGGGCCGCCTGACCGTCACCGGAACTCCGCGCCCGGTCGAGACGGAGGCGCCGCCGTGCCCGAACGAGCGCCATTCGGCGGAAATCGCCGCCGAGAACCCGCAAGAAGCTCCGGCACCGCCGATCAAAGGCCATTGCGCCGGTCTCTTGCGCCTGCAAACAGCCTCAGACTCGCTCCGGAATCCCCCCGGAACGGGGTTTTCTGGCAGACACTAGCTAGCCAACTGCTCCGAAGTAGCGAACGGCTTCGAGCAGGTCTTCGCCGGGCCGGCCGAGGAAGGTCGCCCTCCAGCCCACCAGATCGGGCCGCGGCCCGAACAGGACGATCGTGTCGCCGGACCGCTCCTCGCCCGGCACAAGCCCGCCGTCATCGACCCGCAGGCCGCGCGCCATGCCCGGCTTGAGCGCGGCGGACCGCGCTCTCAGACCGGTAGCGCCGGCGGCTCGCAGACGGCGGGCCTCCTGGCGGCATGTCTCCCAGGTCTCGGGACCACCGGCCAGGACGTCCAGCGGCAACCGGGGTGTGGCGAGTTCTTCAGTTCCAATGTCGACGGCCCACAGCGTCCGCCGCACTACTTGTAGTGCCGCCAAATCGCGGATCTCGTGACGACGCAGGTACTCGGCCCAGGCCCCGTCCGGCGTGTCGCTCAGGTACTGAACCGGTCCTTCGCCCTGCGCGTGCCAGCGACTGCCCGGCTGCGAAGCTGTCCCCCAGAGAAACGGTCGGACCGGGGAGGCGTGGCGATACGCGATCAAGGCGCCGACTAGGAGTCGAGCCAGCGGGCGAGTTCCCGAACCCGGCGTGGCCCCGGATCATCGGGCTGCCAGTCGCCCACAAGGAGCTCGGCGGCCGTAGCGCCGTCGAGCAGGTAGCGCGGCCTGTCGAACCAGAGCCGAACGCCCTCGTCGGTGAAGCCGCCCGCAACGTGAAAGGTCACGAACGCCAGGAAGTGCAGCCGCGCGGCCACCCGATCCGGCATCTTGCGTGCACCCGACAGGTAGCGTCGCAGACTGACGACCGAGATGCCGAGCAACCTGGCGAGCAGATCGCGGCCCAGCATGGCGTTGAGCTTCGGGCCTTCCGTGGCCGGCACCGGCGATTCCTCAAGCGCTTCGTTCAGTTGTTTGAGACGGCGGACGAAGTGATCGTGGTCGTGCCCCCCCTCTGGAGCCTCCCACCTCAGGCGTCTCCCGACCCCTGCGCGACGAATCCGTTCCAGCGTGTCCTTCCAGACCGCTCCGTCGAGACGAAGGACGGCGCCCCCGCCAACGATCCCCATGGCCTCCGCCTTGGCCAGAATCCTGACACCGAGCAGACTGGACTCTGGATCGCCGAATGGGTCGTCTTCGGTTCGGATTCGGATTCCACGCATGATCCGAAACGTATCCGCTAGGAGTCACCCCGTCAAGGGCGCCAGCGCCGTCCGCTAACGTCCGGCTTCCCCGCCGAAGCGGCGAGCACCCACAGATGAACTCACGAGACCAGATCCGCGTCGGCGAAACGACGATTCAGTTCGACATTCGCCGCAGCCGACGACGACGGAAGACCATTCAACTGACCGTCGATCGAGACGGTGTCCACGTCGCCGCGCCAGAGCGGACATCCGACACGAAGGTCCGCTCCCTGGTCGAGGAGCGGGCGGCCTGGATCAGGAAGCAACAGGCCGCCCTCCTGGACGCCCCGGAACTGCGCTTTGCCGACGGTGAGACCATCGCCTATCTCGGCCGTGACTTGCCCATGGTCTTCGATCGGGGACCTGCCAAGCGAATCACCGTCCGATTCGACGGCTCAGGGGTCCGCGTCTCGGTTCCGACCGACCTGCCGGATACGGAGCGCGACGAGCAGTACCGGCTCGCCTTGATCGACTGGTATCGCGGCCGCGCCTCCGAACACCTGCCGGCCGTCGTCGACCGTTGGTGGCCCCAACTGGGCCGCGGCGACACACCGAAAATCCTCATTCGCAACCAGCGCCGGCGCTGGGGAAGCTGTGCCGCCGACGGCACCCTGCGGTTCAACTGGCGTGTGATGATGCTCGACGCGTCGCTCATCGACTACATCGTCGTGCACGAACTGGCGCATCTGACGCACCTGAACCACTCGCCGGCCTTCTGGGATCTGGTGTGCCGGATCATTCCGGACGCTCAGGACCGGCGGAAACGGCTACGGGAGATGAGCCGGGCGTTGCCGCTGTAGCTGGCTACGAGGTCGAGATCGTCGACTATCACTAGGAGGGACAGTGGAATGACCCCGAGAAACGGAATGAGGCCGGCCGCCGCATTGCCGAAAGGGTCAGGCCCAGGCAGACGGTGGCTTAGCGGCGTGTGGGCAAGCGCCCTCACGCCCCCTTCGACCGATCGACCGCCCTGAGAACATGGCAAGGCCCTCCCGAGCCACCTCAATGGCCAAATGCGCCGAGTCGGCGCTGCTTGCAGCCATCGAGGTCTACAACAAGCCTCTCATCGAGTACCGCGAGCAGACCCTGGCGCTCCTCCTCGTGAACGCGTGGGACATTCTCCTAGCAGCCCGTGGTGGAAGTCCGTGTAGCACCGAGACCGGTGAGACGCACGTCCAACAAGGCGCAACGAGGGCCACAAGGAGGCGATGCGGGCGTTCATGGAGAAGAGGGAACCGCGGTTCGAGAGGTAGTCGGCGCGCCGGATGCGGGCGAGACGCCCGCGTTTCCAGGCCAGAACCGGATGCGGGCAGGATGCCCGCGTTCCCAGGCCAGAACCTCCGGCCCTACTCCCCGTCAAAGGCGGCGGACCGGATCCCGCGGCCCGGCAGAGCGCCTTCGACCAGTTCGCCGTCCCGGACCACGAACACGCCGTCAACGAGCACGTGGGGAATCCCCGCCGAGGGCACGGCCGGCTCGGCGAAGGTGGCCCGGTCGGCCACGGTCTCCAGGTCGAAGACGGTGATGTCCGCATCGGCGCCGACCGCCACCCGGCCCTTCTTGCGCATCGCCGGCGCCACCGCTTCCAGCCGGCGGGCCGGGTCCAGGGTCATCTTGCGGATCGCCTCCATCAGGCTGAGCCGTCTCTGGTCCCGCACGTAGCGTCCCAGCACGCGCGCGAATGTTCCGGCGCCGCGCGGATGGGCGCGGCCGTCGATGTAGCCGACGCCGTCGCTCGCGATGAACCCGGGCGCGACGACCAGGCCCGAGACATCGACGACCTCAGTTCCGTCCAGAGGCTCCGACGAGACGGCTGCGACCGTGCCGCCATCGATTCCGACATCCACCACGGCATCCAGACCCGACTCTGGATCCATGACCCGGCCTCCACGGAGCACGAGGTCGTACAGAACCGGTTAGGGCGCGCAGGCGACGAGCAGACCCACAGCCAACGGAAGAGCCGCAAGCGCTGCACGCCCGGAAGCCGGCGCTGCGCGCCGGATGCCGGCGGGGGCGCCGGCGCACCCAGTCTCCGTCGCAAGCGGTAGTACAGCCGTTGCGCGCCTCGCGCGCAACCGCTGCTCAGACTGCATCGAGCGCCCCCTCCATCGGGGCCTCGGCAGGAGGCTCTGCCGGCGGCTTACGACCGTGGACCGCGAGTTGAGACCGAAAGTCGTTCAGGATCGCGTACAGCGACGGCACGAGCACCAGCGTGATCGCGGTCGCGAACAGGACGCCGAAGGCCAGCGAGACGGCCATGGGCACCAGGAACTGGGCCTGGAAGCTCCGCTCCAGAAGCAGCGGCAGCAGGCCGACGAACGTCGTCAGCGAGGTCAGGACGATGGGCCGGAAGCGGGCGGCGCCGGCATCGCGGATCGCTTCGTGGACCCTCATGCCGGCCGCAAGCCGCCGGTTGATGAAGTCGACCATGACCAGCGAGTCGTTGACGACGACGCCGGTCAGGGCGATCAGGCCGAGCAGCGAGAGCATGGTCAGGTTCAGCCCGACCACCCGGTGGCCGATCACGGCGCCGATCAGGCCGAACGGGATCGCACTCATCACGATCATCGGCTGCAGATAGGAACGGAACGGAATCGCCAGCAGGGCGTAGATGACGATCAACGCCACTCCCAGCGCTTCGAACAGACCCTGGAAGGTCTGACGCTGCTCCTCCTGTTCGCCCGCGAACGAGGAGTTGATGCCGGGGTAACCGGCCAGAATCTCGGGCAGCACGTTGGCTTGGAGGTCGCCGACGACTTCGTTCGCAGTCACGACTCCCGGATCGACATCCGCCGTGATGTTGAGCACGCGACGCCGGTCGATGCGCCTTATGGTCGCGAAACCGCGGCCGAAATCGGCGCGGCCCGCGAACGAGAACGGCACCTCGGCGCCGCTCGGCGTCCGGATCCGCATGTCCTCGAGCGACGCCAGGGTCTCCCGTTCCTCCAACGGATACCGCACCATGACCCGGACGTCGTCGCGCCCGCGCTGGATGCGCTGCGCCTCGGCGCCGTAGAAGCCCTGCCGCACCTGACGGGCGAGAGCTTCGAGATTCAGCCCCAGAGACTCGGCCCGCGGGTCGAGCTCCAGCCGGATCTCCCGCTTGCCGGCACGGAAGGAGTCCGAGATGTCGAACACGCCGGGGTAGTCGGTCAGGCGCGTCTTGATCTCCTCGCCCGCCGCCCGAAGCTGGTCGAGATTCGTACCCGTGAGTTGCACATCGACCGCCGCGCCGAAGCTGACCAGCCTCGCGGTGTACTCGACCCGGACCGCGTCGGGCACGGTCCCCACCTTCTCGCGCCAGCGCCGGACCACCTCAGTGGCCCGAATCGTCCGCTCGCGGGACGACATGAGTTCGATGTTGACCTCGCCCTGATGCGGCGCCGCGACGGCCACCTGAAAGCTGGCGGTCGGTCCGCTCGCCTGCTGCAGCGCCGCGTAGGGCTGCGAGCCGACCGTCGCCATCACGTGACGGAACACGTCGCCGTGACCCTCGCGCCGCAGTTCCTCCTCGAGCTCGGAGGCCGCCGCTTCGATGCGTCCGACCGCCGCGAGAGTCGTCTCCGCCGGCGTCCCCTGCGGCATCGTCAGCAGCACGACCGCATTGTCCGCCTCGACATCCGGGAAGAACTCGAACTTCATCCGACCCGAGAAGATGTATCCAGCCACAATCAGGAACACCGCCACCGCGATGGCCACGGTCGCGTACCGGTACTCGAGCGCCCGCTCGATCAGGGGCCGGTAGCCGCGTTCGATCACCCACTTCATCCGATTGCTGAAGAAGCCCTGGAAGAGGGACCAACCCCAGGGGATGCCCCGTCGCTGCCCTTCCTCGTGCCGATGGGTCAGGTGGGACAGGTGGTTCGGCAGCACCAGCATCGACTCGATCAGCGAGAACGCCAGGCAGCCGATGACGACCAGGGGAATCGTGCGCGCGATCGCTGCCGAGGGGCCTTCCATCGAGTAGATCAGCGGCGAGAAGGCCGCCACGGTGGTGAGGATGGAGAACGTGACCGGCGTCGCCACCTGGCGCGCGCCGTCGACCGCCGCACGCATGCCACGCTTGCCCATCTCGAAGTGGCGGTAGATGTTCTCGCCCACCACGATCGCGTCGTCGACCACGATCCCGAGCACCAGGATGAACGCGAACAGGGACATCACGTTGATCGTCACGTCGACGTACGGCAACACCGCGAGCGCGCCCATGAACGAGACCGCGATGCCGACCGAGACCCACAGGGCCAGCCGGAGCTTCAGGAACAGGGCCAGCACCAGGAACACGAGCAGCAGTCCCAGGCGACCGCTCTCGAGCAGGACCCGCAACCGGTCCTGCAGCGGCACCGTGTCGTCGAGCCAGGTCGTCATCTGCAGGCCGGGCGGCAGGGCTGCCGAACGCTCCGCGATGAAGCCCTTGACCTGGCGGGAAAGGCGCAGGGCGCTCTGGTCGCCGACCCGGTAGATCTGGACCAGGGCCACCGGCTGACCGTCGAAGCGCGACGTCACGTCCGTCTCGGCGAAACCGTCCGTGACCCGCGCGATGTCGCCCAGGACCAGCCGGCTGCCGTCGGGCCGCGCCCTCAGCACGATGCCCTCGTACTCGGCGCCCCGGTACGCCTGCCCCATCGTGCGCAGGAGGATCTCACCCTCGCGCGCTCTGACCGCACCGCCCGGAAGATCGAGCGATGACCGCCGAACCGCCAGCACGACCTCGTCGAAGGTCAGGCCGTACTGCCGGAGCGTGTCCTCCGAGACCTCGATCGAGATCTCGTAGGGCCGCACCGCGTCGAGTTCCACCTGGGTGATGTCGGGTAGTTCCGACAGGCCGTCCCGCACCTGCTCCGCGACCGCCTTGAGAGCGCGTTCCTCGACATCGCCGTAGACCGCCACCGTGATCACCCGGCGACGAATGAGCGCCTCCTGGATGATCGGCTTCTCGGTCTCTTCGGGGAAGGTCGTGATCGCGTCGATCCGCGACTTGACCTGGTCCAGCACCTCGCGGGTGTCGGCGTCGCTTTCCAGTTCGATGACCACGGTGGCGACTCCCTCCGCCGCCGTGGAGCGGACCGTGTCGACACCCTCCAGGTCCTGCACCGCCTCCTCCACGCGCAGGCAGACCCCCTGCTCGACCTCTTCCGGCGCCGCACCCAGGTAGGGCACGGTCACCGTGACGCTCTGGGTCTCCAGGCTCGGGAAGACCTCGATCGGCATGCCGGTCACGGCGAGCAGACCCCAGACCACGATGAAGACCATCAACAGGTTCGCCGCCACGCCGTTGCGGGCGAACCAACCGATCACCCCACTCATGGCAGGCCCCCGCGCAAGCGCAGACGCAGCCCCGCAGGATCCGCGATCGGCGCCACGTCGCCCGCGGCGGCGCCGTCGATGACAACGCGGGTGATCGGGTCCGCGCCGCCGCGGTACTGGCCGACACGGACCGAGTGTGCCGGCGGGCCGCCGGTTGCACCTCCGTCACCGCCCTGGTCCACGGCGACCAGGGTGTTCGAAACCCGCATCACGCAACCCGAAAGGTCGACCACGTAGCGCGGTGGATCGTCCAGCCAGAACGTGCGGTAGACGGGTTCACCGCCGGCGCGGAGCAGCACGTCGACGAACCCGGCGCCGCGCTCCAGCTCGACGCCGGTGAGGGCGCACTGCCCGGTCGTCGGCTTGTCGGCGGCCGCCCGTGCAGCCGGAGCAGCCGGGGCTGCGGGTGTCGACTCCACAGCGCCGGTCGCAGGCGAAGCGGCCACGACCGGCGGAGCAGCCGCGGGCACGGGCACCGCCGCTGTCACGGGCACGGGCGCCAACTCCGGCGTCACCAGCATGCCGTCTACGGCCGTTTCGAGAATCGTCAAACTGATTCGATCCCCGCTCACCAGGCCGTCTGAGACGATCGCGACGTCCGGGTCCGAGCGCAGAATCCCGACCTGACGCAGGACCAGCCGATCGTCCTCTATGAACCACAACCGGTCCGCTCCCACCAGCGCCCCGCGCGGCACCTCGAACACGGAGTCGACCGAGCGCCCGACCACTTCCGCGTCCACGAACAGTCCCACCGACAACGGCGGGCGATCTCCAACCGCCCGATTCGGGTCCTCCACGCGGGCGATCAGGTTCACCATGCGCGTCGCCGGATCGATCTCGCCGCCGACGCGGACGATCCGGGCCTCCCATTCGTGCCGCCCACCGGCGAACTGCGCCCGCAGCAGCACCCGCGGCCCAGCGCCCCGCAGTTCCGTGCCCAGCGGCAGGTCGAGGAACGCGAGTTCCGAGTCGGGTACCGGCAGAGTGACCTCGGCCGCGTCCACGGAATAGATTGTCGCCAGGGGCGCGCCACGGTTCACGAACTCGCCGCGGTCGACCCGCTTGGCCCGCAGGCGGCCGGCAAACGGCGCCCGGATCGCCGTGCGCTCGAGGTCCAGGTCGGCGCGCGCCTGGTTCGCCAGCGCGGCCTCCACGCGCGCCCTTGCCTCGTCCAACTGGGGCTCGCGGAGAACCAGAGGCCCCGGCTCGCCAGGCTCCCCCAGATCGTCCCACTCCTCGCGCGCTACCTCGGCCTCGGCCTGCTCGCGCGTCAGCGCGACCAGCGCCTGCGCCACCGACGCCCGGGCGCTGGCGACCGCCAGCTCGTAGTCGCGGCGGTCCAGCCGCAGCAACACGTCACCGGCGTCGAAGAACCCGCCGACCTCGAAGCTCTCCGCCACCCCGACGATGGCGCCGGCGACCTCCGAGACCAGGTCCGCCTCGGTCACGGGGACCACCGATCCCTGTGAGCGCACCCTGAGTTCGAGCGAGGTCGGCGCCACGGTCAGGACCCGGACCGGAGGCGGCGCGATCGGCCGCGGCGCGGTTTCCACCACCGGCCGCGACACGACAAGGACCACGACGATCACCGCGGCAAGCGCCACGATCGCGATCGGCAGAATCCACTTCAGCACGTTCAGTCTCCGCCGCCAGCGGCCGGCGCAGCCGGTTGCAGATAGACACCGCCGCCCAGGGCGAGGATCAGATCCGTTCGCGACTCGAGTTGCTGCCGGCGGGCGGCAAGCAACTGGCGCTCCGACTCGAACGACGTGCGCTGACTGTCGAGTACCTGCAGGTAGCCGACCAGTCCCTGCCGGTAGCGGCCCTCGGCGAGGCGTTCCGCCTCCCGGCTCTCGGTGGCCGCCCGCTCGAGCGCCCCGGTCCGCTGCGCCAGCATCCGTTCCGCCACCAGACCCGACTCCACTTCGGCGAAGGCCGCGAGAGCCGTCTGTATCCAGTTCGCCTCCGCCGCGTCCAGGCCCGCCAGCACCAGGTCCCGTCCGGCGCGGAGGCGACCGCCCGAAAGCAGGGGCTGCAGCAGGCCGGCGGCCACACTCCAGACCGAGAAGTCCCCGTCCAGCAAGTCGCTGAGCTCTCCGCTCGATGTGCCCGACGAGCCGTTGAGCTTGAAGGTCGGGTACAGAGCCCGCCGGGCGGCGCGGAGCCGCTCGGACGAGGCGACCGCCCGGTACTCCGCCGCCCGCAGGTCCGGTCGGCGCGCAAGCAGGTCCGCCGGCACGCCGGTCGCGGGCAGCCGCGGCAGTTCGGGCAGGCCCGAGGCCGCGTCGATCTCACCGGCCGGATAGCGACCCAGCAGGACCTCCATCTGCCGGCGCAGCCCGTCGAGCGCCTGCCGCTGCGCCGCCAGCGAGGCCTCGACCGTTGCGATCTGGGCGCGCGCCTGCCGCACCTCGAGCGCGGTCGCCACACCCCGCCGGTAGCGGGCCCCGACCCGGTCGCGCGTCCGCTCGCGGCTGGCCAGAGTGCGATCGAGGAGTTCCACCTGCTGCACCGCCTCGACGACGCCGAAGTACACCTTCGCGAGCTGGCCGGCGATCGAGAGGCGCGCCCCGTCGAAGTCGGCCTCGCCCGCGGCCGCTTCCGCCAGGGAGGCAGCCGTCACGGCGCGGAGCCGGCCCCACAGGTCGACCTCCCAGCGGACGTTCAGCGCCAGGCCGTAGCTGGTGAAGGCAAAGCTGCGCACGCCGCCGGGCTCGAAGCCCGGAATCGGGATCGGAATTGCCTCGGTCAGGCCGCTCTGGGCGGTGTTCTGCTTGCGCCGCCCGGGGTCGAGCGCCGCCTCCAACTCCGGATTCCGCGCCGCCCCGTCGAGCCGGGCCTGGGCAAAGGCCGTCTCGACATTTGCGGCCGCGGCGCGCAGGCTGGCGTTGTGTTCCAAACCCTCGACGATCAACTGCGACAGGAGTGGATCGCCGAAGTCGCTCCACCAGTCCGATGCGACCTGCGAGGCGCCGGCCGGCGCCTCTGCCGCGCCCGCCGCGGCGCCGTACTCGGCCAGCGCCGGCGCTTCCAGGGCTGGCGGCGCCGTATCGACGGCGCTGCAGCCGAGCCAGAGCATCGGAGCAGCGGCCAGCGACAGCGACCAGCGCATCCGGCCCTGGACGCCACCATGAAGGGGAACCATCACCATGAAGGGGAACCAACGTCGGTTGGTTGTTGGGTACGGACAATCGACCCCGGAAGTTCGACGCCGGAGCCGAGACTACTAGCGGAGCTTGCGCCGCAGAACGCCAGCAGGCCGGCGCACCCGGTTTCTGCCGCGCAAGCTCCCACTAGCGCGGCCGCGGGCCGGGAATCAGTTAGCGTCATCTCGATGGCCCCCGACCCGGAACAGCTTCCGTGACTCCGGAGAACCCCGGCAGCAACCCGCCTTCCGGCCAACACCGCGTCGACCGGCAGCTCAAGCTCGACCTGATCGAGGCCGCCGTGCGTGAGAACGAGGCCGAACTTGGCCGGCAAAGCCCGGAGTCCGCCGAGAGCGACGGCCCCAAACGCCGCCGGCGACGCCGTTTCTCGCCCTGGAGCCTGCTCCTGCTGGCGCCGATCGCCGGCGCCGCCGGACTCGGCTACCTGGAACTGAAGCGCCCGGAAGCGGACATCCCACCCGATCGGCCCGTCGAGGCAACAACGCCGGGGCCCGAAGTGCTCTTCACCGAGCCGCCGGAGTCTCTGGATCTCAGCGTCTTCCCGCTGCCCATCAAGAGGATCGTGCTCGATCCCGGCCACGGCGGCGCCGCCTCCGGCACGGTGGCCGGAGGACTGACCGAGAAGGACCTCGCGCTCGACATCGCCCGTCGGGTGCGCGAGCTGCTGTCCGACCGGTACCGGGTCGCGATGACCCGCGAGGCGGACATCGATGTCGAACTCGATCGCCGGTCCGGCATCGCCAACCGGGCCGGCGCCGATCTGTTCGTCTCGATTCACGTGAACTGGCTGACGCGGAATCAGACCTGCGGCGTCGAGACCTACTACCTGGGCCCCACCGACGACCCCGAGCTCACCGCACTCGCCGAACGGGAGAATGCGGAGGCGCACAGCTACTCCCTGGCCGACCTTCGCCACCTCCTCGACGGCGTCTACGCGCAAGCCATGCAGGACGAAAGCCGCACTCTCGCGAACGCGGTTCAGGACGCGCTGTTCGAACAACTGCGGACATCGAATCCGGGCCTGCGGAATCGCGGCGTGAAGTCGGCGCCCTTCGCGGTCCTGATCGACGCCGAGATGCCGGCCATCCTGGCCGAAGTGTCCTGCCTTTCGGACGCCGAAGAGATCAACCGGCTGCGCGAGAACGACTACCTTCAGTCGATCGCCGAAGCTCTCGACGCGGGCATCCGGAGCTACGCCGACTCGCTTCTCCTGCCGGCCGAGCCGCCGGCAGAGGATGCGGCGCTAAGCTCCGCGGCTTTGGAGACCAGGGAAGAGCAGTGAGCAGCACCATGTCCAACGGAGGAGTCCTCAAGGTCGGCATCGACCTGGGGACCTCGCGGAGTTCGATCTCGGCCGCCAACGGCCAGCGCCACATGGTGCAGAGCTACGTCGGCTGGCCCCGCGACATGGTGGCGAGGAAGGTGCTCGGGCGCGACGTGCTGGTCGGCGCCGAAGCACTGGAGCACCGCCCCATGCTCAACCTGCGCCGGCCGCTGGAGCGGGGTCTGATCAAGGAGGGATCGGTCCAGGACGAAAAGGCCGTGCGCGAACTCGTCCGCCGGCTGCTGGAACTCGCGGCGCCCGCCGGGGCGGGGCCGGCGCCCGCGATCCACGCGGTGGTCGGCGTTCCAGCCGAAACGCTCAGAGTCAACCGCCAGAACCTGCGGCGCATTCTGACCGGCCAGGTCGCCAGCACGATGGTCGTCTCCGAACCGTTCGCCGTCGCCTACGGACTGGATGCCCTGCTTCACACGATGGTCATCGACATCGGCGCCGGCACGACCGACTTCTGCGTCCTGATGGGCCGCTTCCCGACCGAGGACGATCAGCGCACCCTGAGCGCCGCCGGCGACGCCGTGGACCGTCACCTGCACGGCCTGATCGAAGAGCGCTACCCCGACGCCTCGGTGTCCATCCACATGGTGCGGGCCTGGAAGGAACGTCACTCCTTCGTCGGCGAAAGCGCCCCGGTGGTCGTCGATGTGCCGGTGCGCGGCAAGCCGACGCGGATCGACATCACCGATCCCATGCGCCGCGCCTGCGAGAGCCTGCTGGAGCCCCTGCGCGAGACGATGCTCGACCTGATCGCGAGGGTCGAACCCGAGTACCAGAGCCGGATCCGCAACAACGTGATCCTCACTGGCGGCTCCGGCCTGATCCGGGGCCTCGGCGCCGAGCTGCAGCAGGCCCTCGGCGAACTCGGCGGCGGCCGCGTACGCGTGGTCAAGGACCCGGTCTTCGTCGGCTCCGACGGCGGCCTGAGCCTGGCCAGGGACGCCGACGACGAGTACTGGAAGCGCCTCGCCGGCTAGCGCTAGCTACGGTTGCACCCGCCCGCTTCGGGGCTCCGGGGGGAGGGCTCCCAGGTGCCGTTCGGCCTGCGGGCGGGCGGGCCTGGCAGCAACGTCGCCAGCTCGGTCAGGTCGGCCACCTTGGGGCAGTCGACCTCCGGCCAGTCGTTCCATGGATCGAGCAGAACGGCGTGAACGCCAGCGGCCCGAGCGCCGACTACGTCGGCCGCATAGAGGTCGCCAACGTGAACCGTGCGCTCCGGCCGGGCGCCCATCGTCTCGAGAGCGGCTTCGAAGACTCGCGGATCGGGCTTCTCGAAACCGACTGTTTCCGAGTCGATCAGGGCGTCGAAGAGCTGGCCGAGTCCGATCGACTCAACGTTCCGCTTCATGCTGCCGTCGGAGTTACTGACCACGACCATGCGATAGCCCATCGAGCGGATCCGCTCCAGTGCCTCCCGTCTGCCTGGCAGCCGTCGGTTCCAGAGCAGATCGTTCCGGCCGGACACGTAGAGGCGCTCCGCAAGCCCGGAGGCCATGCCGGCAAGCTCGACGCCATCCAGACAGGCAGCCGGCAGTCGGGTGAGGATGGCCTCAAGGTAGAAGCGGAAGGTGGTCCCGCCCTCGGTCGACTGCAACTCCGCCGACAGGGCCGCCGAGATATCCGGCCTGGCCGCCGCCTCCGCGCGCTCCAACTGGAGCCCGGAGCAATCGAGGCCCAGGTCCGACGCGACCTCGGCGATGCGCTCGAAGTTCATCGACAGGAAGGTGTTTCCCGCGTCGAAGAAGATCGTGTCCAGTTCTCCCCAGGGCACGGCGCGCGGCGGCGTCATGGTCGTCACGGCGTCGTAGTCTGCCATCAGGCGCGATCGTCTATTCTCAGCACCTACATGGGCGGGACGCGCGTGCCGCCAAACCGGCACACCGGAGGACGATCATGAAGGGAAGAAGGATCACGCGAAGGACGGCGTGGGCCGCCGCCGGGGCACTCCTCTTGGGGACGGCAGCAGCCGCCCAGGACCAGCCGGAAGGACTCGATCGGCTCGGCGTCGACCTGTTCGCTGAACTCCTGTTCAACAACCAGGGCACGGATTACGCGATCGGGTGCTCGGTCTGCCACGCGCTCGGCGAGTCGGTGGCCGGCAAGCCGGAGCGGTTCTACGCCGACCACACGCCGACCAGCCTGACCGCCGGCCGTGAGACCACCGCTCGCAACGCCCAGACCCTCGCCGGCGTCCACCAGGCCGAAGTGTTCGGCTGGGACGGCGCCTACGACTCGATGGAGGACATGATCCTCGAGAAGCTGATCGGCATCCAGTATGGCTGGAAACCCGAGGCCCGCGACGAGGCGATCGACAACGCCGCCTACGTGCTGCTGGACGAAGGTCACAATGCGATCTCGGGCGTGCCCTACGTCGAGCAGTTCCAGGAGGTCTACGGCCTCGACCTGGAATCGCTCGAGCCGCCGGAACTCGCGGCGGCGGCCGCCCGCGCCCTGGCCGACTACACGCGCACCTTCGATTTCTCGATGACCTCGCGCTGGGATGCGTTCACCGAACAGAACCGCTTCCGCACGGCGCCGAACGCGGGCGAAGACATCATGAACTACGCCGCGAGCATCGAGAGCCGAATCTACAACCAGGAGGGCCGCGGCCTGATCCGGCGGCCGGAGGGGTTCACCGAAGCCGCGTACGAAGGCTTCAAGACCTTCTTCCGCGTGTTCGACGTGGAGTCGGTGGGAAACTGTGTCCGCTGCCACGTGCCGCCGACCTTCAGCGACTACGCCCTCCACGGCGCCGGCAACGGCAGCTTCAAGACCCCGCCCCTGCGGAACCTGCCGCGCACCGACCCTTACCTCCACGACGGCAGCGCCGCCACGCTGGAGGAGGTACTCCAGGGCCACATGGCGCTGGCCGGAGCGGCCCGTGGCGAAGAGGAAGGCGTCGACCCGTTGTTCGGCGAAATCCGGATCTCGGAAGCCGACATCGAACCGCTGGTCCAGTACCTCCTGATGCTGGACGAGGTGGATCCCGCGAACTTCCGCTACTACCTGATCAACTTCGAGTGAGCGCTGCAAGGCGGGCTGCCTGCCCTCATCTGGTCGGCCTCCTCCTCGCGGCGCTCGTGCTCGCGGCGCCCCTTGGCGCCGACCCGACAATGGAACGCACGGACGGTCTGCCGCCCGACCTGCCGGAGTGGCTCTCGCCACTGCTCGATCCGTCGGGCTACCGGGTAGTCCGGGACGAAGGCGAACCCATCGACTTCTGGTTCCCACCCGCACTCCCGATGCAGGACCCCTCCGCCGAACTCGGCGTCGAGTACCCCACCCTGCCGCCGGGCGGTCTGATCGGGATCGTTCGCACGACCGGTGAGTGGAGCACCTACAAGGCGCAGATCGTGCCGCCGGGCACCTACACGCTCCGCTACGCGGTACAGCCCGCCGACGGCGATCACACCGGGCAAACCTGGTTCCGCGACTTCGTGCTGCTCATTCCGCTGGCGCTCGACAGTTTCGACCCCTACGGCGTCCCCGAGCAGGAACCCCTGGTCGAAGCCAGCAACACGATCATCGAGGGCGGCACCCATCCGATGACCATGGCGCTGTTCCAGAACTACGACGACACAGGTGCCGCCGGCATGTTCTGGAACGACCTCGACCAGCCCACCCTGGCGGTGCCACTCGGCGACGTCACCCTGGGCCTGGTGATCGAAGGCCAGGGCGAAGAAGTGCCGCTCTAGCCGACTCCACCCCTGGGACCCCGGATGGCGCGTCTCGCCCGCATCCGCTCCTGGGAACGCGGGCGTCTCGCCCGCATCCGGCCCCGAAGCCGCTCAACGATTCCGCGTCAGCGGCACGAACCGCACCGGGATCACACGCTTTCGCTCCACCTCGCCGTCGGCCTTCTTCTCCAGCACCTGGAGCTCCTGGCGGCCGCCCTCGGGCCCCACCGGCAGCACGAGCCGGCCGCCGGTCGCCAATTGCTCGATCAGCGGCCGCGGCACATGATCCGGCGCCGCGGTGACGACGATCGCGTCGAACGGCGCCTTCTCGGGCCAACCGGCGTAGCCGTCGCCGATCCGGGTCGTCACGTTCTCGTACCCGGCCATCTCGAGCGCCGCCGCCGCCCGCAGCCCCAGGGGCTCCACGATCTCGATCGTGTACACGTGATCCACGATCTCGGCCAGCACGGCGGCCTGGTAGCCCGAGCCGGTGCCGATCTCGAGCACCTTGTCCCCCGCGTCGGGCACCGCGAGTTCGGTCATCAACGCCACGATGTACGGCTGCGAGATCGTCTGCCGCCAGCCGATTCCAAGCGGCGAGTCGCGATAGGCCCAGTCGCGTATCTCCTCGGGCACGAACAGGTGACGCTTTACCTTCTCCATCGCGCCGATCACCTGGACGTCAAGCACCGGCGGGCGGCCGTCGCGGGGCTCGGCGATCGTGTCGCGCACCATGCGCCGCCGGAGTTCGGCGAAGTCCACCCGTTCCTGGGCCGACACCGTCGAGCCCGCGAACCCCATGACCGCTGCCGCCGCAACCCCGAGCCGCCAAGCCGGGTTCGAACCGCGCCGGAAGCCCGCGTGTAGCCTTCGCAGGCTTTTCCCGACACCGCCGCCAACCGAGATCCGCGTCATCGTCTCTCCCGTCACTCCTGCCGTCAGCCTGTGGAACCGACCGGGCCTCCAAGCGTACATGGGGTCGTGGGCCTGCTCGAGCGCCGGCTTCGCCATGCAGCAGCTCCTGCTGGTGTGGCTGCTGGCGGGCGTACTCGGTCTGCCCGCCAATCGGGTCGGACCGCTGCAGGCGGCAATCGGCCTTCCGGGCGTGATCATCATGCTCTGGGGCGGCGCCAGCGCGGACCGCACGGACGCCAGGGCGATGCTGACCCGCGTGTTCGGCGCCGCGGCGCTCGTCCCGCTCGGTCTGGTCCTGGCACTGGAGCTCGGCGAATTCAACGTGTGGACGGTCACCGCCTGGGGCCTGGGAATCAGCGCCGCCCTGTCGTTCTCAAGTCCGGCGCAGCAGGCGGTGCTGAGCAGGATCGCAGGGCCCGATCTGCAGCGCGGAGTGACTGCGGCGACCGCGATCAGCATGTTCACCTACATGATCGGGCTCTGGGTTGGCGGGCAGCTCGACTCCATCGGGCTGCGGCAGGTGCTGCTGGCTCAAAGTCTCTGCCTGACCGTCGCCGCGCTCTGGGTCCGGCGGATCGGATCGCAGCCCTCGAACGATGGAGAGTCCGGAGAGCCCGCCGGACGCCGCATCGTCGAGGGTTTCCGGGCGTCCTACCGCCGGCGCGCCGTGTTCGACGCGATGACCGTGAACTTCGTCTCCAGCATCTTCAACGCCGGCGCCTTCCTGACCGTGTTCCCCTTCATCGTCCTGCGCGTCTACGAGGGCGACGCGGAACTGCTGTCCTGGCTGATGATCGTCTTCTTCGCGGGCGCTGTCGTCTCCAACCTGGTCATGCTCCGGTTCATGCCGTTCCAGCATCCCGGCCGCTGGTTCGTCGTGCTGCAGCTCTCCCGGATCGTCGTCCTGTTCCTGATCTGGATCCAACCGGCCTGGTGGCTGGTGGTTACTGCCCTCATCGCCTGGGGCCTCAACATGGGCGTCACGACCACCCTGGCCCGCGCGATCGTCCAGGAGGCCGCTGAACCCCAAGCGCGCGGCCGCGTCATGTCCGTCTTCGGCCTCGGCCTGCTCGGCAGCCCGCTGATCGGCGCCCTCATTCTCGGCGCGATCGTCGAGCGCTACGGCGCCCTCGCCGGCCTCGTCCCCGGCATGGCTGCCTCGGTGCTGCTGTTCGTGTACAGCATGGCGGCAACCGGGCTGTGGCGGTATCGGAGTTCACCGTAGCCTGGCCAGCGCCTGCGCGGCAGAAACCGGGTGCGCCGACGTTCTGGCGCACTAGTGGTTGGGCAGATCTCCGCGCAACCGAGCCTTGAGACTCGCCACCTCGCGCTCCAACCGGGCGACGGCTGCCCGGCCCGCATCTGCCGCGGCTCTGGCTTCCCCGACCTGATCGCTGCGCTCGAAGGCCTCCTCGCACGTCGGCAGGTACTTTCCCGGCGCCTGGTCGAAGAATCGGAGTTCGCCGCGCTCGAGCCGCAGCTCCAGGCCCAGGAGGCTGCGGAAACGGAGGCTGCCGTCGACCTGGACGACCGGGGCGATAGGCAGGTACCTGCCATCGGCGAGCCGCGAACCCTTGAGCACCGGGTCCAGGTAGTCGCCCGTGGGGTCGTACTGCCAGTACTCGTCCACCCCAAGTTGCCGGTACAGGCGGCGTTTCCGGCCCTCGTCCACCGTCCTCGTGTGCCTCGACGTGATCTCCAGCACGAAGTCAGGCGTCCTGCCTCCTTCCGCCCATACCAGCCAGGTGTTCCTCGGCGGCAACTTGGGCGCGCCGAGGACCACGAAGATGTCCGGCGCCACCGACCGCTTCGGATCGCCCTCCTTGTAGTAGAGGAGCATGTCGACGCCAACGTAGACGTCCGGCCGGTCGCTGAAGTGCCGGCCGATGGCTTGGCGCGCGTCCATCGTGACCACGGCGTGGCGTTCTGTTTCGGCCATGGGGATGCCGTCCGAATGCGGGTACTCGACCGAAGCGATAGCGACCTGGCTCTTCATTTGAACCATCGGCAAGGACCCTCCATGGCCAGCGGCGGCCGGGCGCCGTCCTGGAACCCGGGCGCCGCTCACGGCAAACGTCCTCTTGACTATAGACGGATTGGCGGCCGCAAACCCGGTCACTCGCTGCCGATCAACGGCGGAAAACGCACTTCCCCCACCCGGGTCCGCTCCACAGAACCGTCGGCCCGCTTCTCCAGGACCTGGAGTACCTGCATTCCGTTCTCAGGACCCACCGGCGCCACGAGCTTCCCGCCCACTGCAAGCTGATCGATCAACGTCCGCGGCACGGAGTCCACCGGCGCCTTGATGACGATCGAGTCGAACGGCGCGAGCTCTGGCCACCCCTGGTTGCCGTCATCGATCCGGATCGTCACGTTGCCGTAGCCAAGGTCGCCCAGAGTGGCGGCCGCCCGTACGGCCAGGGGCTCAACGGGCTCGATCGTGTAGACGTGGCCGGCCATCTCGGACAGCACGGCAGCCAAGAAGCCGGCGGCGGTACCGACCTCCAGCACCTTGTGGTCGGGAACAGGCACCGTGAATGCGGTGAACACGGAGGCCTCTTTGCCGGTGCCCAACTCCACCTCGTGGGTGAGGACGGGCACCGCAAGTTCGGCCATCAACGCCACGACGTAGGCATCCGGAGTCGTCCGACCCCAGCCGATCGGCAGCGCATCGCCACGAAAGGCACTCTCTCGCTCCGTCTCCGGAACGAAGCGATGCCGGGGTACCCGGGCCATCACGTTGGCAGCGCGATGCACATCGAGGTCGGGCCGGTCCACGGACCGGCCGAGAACGTACGCGATCATCTGTCCACGCTCTTCGTAACGCTCGTAGCGAGCGCCCATGGCCACATTCCTGGCCATGTGGACTGCGAAGTACGAGACCGCAAAGAGAGTGAAGACGCCGGCCCCCCACACGACAACAAGGCCAGACGCAACGGAGTGGGCGGACGAACGGTCCACCCGTTCCCGCTTCAACACCGCCCGCAGCGGACGGCCAGGCCGAACCGCCGGCCGCCTGACCGGCCCATGCCCACGCCCCTGGTCGGAGATTCGCGGCTGGGAAGCGAAGGGTCGCCAGATCTTCACCCTAACCGGACATGGTACTAGCCGTCCCGCCCCGCCGGCGCAGCCACTCCACCGTGGCGAGCGCCAGCAACGCAAACACGATCAGGAACGTGGCGACGGCCAGAAGCGTGGGGCTGATTTCCTCCCTGATGCCGGACCACATCTGGCGCGGCAAGGTGCGCTGCTCCAGGCCGCCCATGAAGAGGACGATCACGAGTTCGTCGAACGAAGCGGCGAAGGCGAACAGCGAGCCGGAGATGACGCCCGGCAGGATCAACGGCAGTTGCACCCGGCGGAACGCGACCAGGGGGTTCGCCCCCAGGTTCGCCGCGGCGCGCATGACCGTCCAGTCGAAGCCGGCCAGGGTCGCGCTCACGGTGATCACGACAAAGGGCGCTCCGAACACGGCGTGCGCGAGGATGATCCCGATGTAGGTCTGCGAAAGCCCCAGGCTCGAGTAGAAGAAGAACATTCCGACGCCGGCGATGATCACCGGCGTGATCATCGGCGAGATGAGGAGCGACGAGACCATTCGGCGACCGGGCATCGCCGGATGGGCCAGGCCCAACGCCGCGGCCGCGCCCAGCACGGTGGCGACGACGGTCGCCGAGATGCCGATGATCAGGCTGTTCACGATCGGGCGCGTCCACTCGTCGCCGTCGAAGACGCTCCGGTACCAGCGCAGCGAGTACGCCTCCGGGTCGAGCCGCAGCATGCCCTCGGTGAAGGTGAAGTACGGTTCGGCGTTGAAGCTGAGCGGAACGAGGACCAGGATCGGCGCGATCAGGAACACGAACGCGGCGACGCAGAACGCCAGGTAGCCCCAGCGAGCGGCGCGGTACCCGGGACTCAGGGCCGCGTGAGTTCTCATGACCCGAGTCCGATCCGGTCGATGCCGACCAGGCGGTCGTAGACGACGTACAGCGTGGTGACGCCGGCCAGAAGAAGCGCAGCCAACGCTGCCGCCAGACCCCAGTTGAGGGACGTCTGGACGTGGTAGGCGATCATGTTGGAGATCAACTGCCCGCTCTGACCGCCGACCAGTGCGGGAGTGATGTAGTAGCCGATCGCCAGGATGAAGGTGAGCAGGCAACCGGCGCCGACGCCGGGCAGCGTTTGCGGCCAGTAGACCCGGCGGAGCGCCTGGATCGGATTCGCCCCGAGCGAAGCGGCCGCATTCATGTAGGCGGGCGGGATCGAGCGCATCACCGAGTAGAGCGGCAGCACCAGGAACGGCAGCAGCACGTGCGTCATCGCGATGAAGGTGCCGGTCATGTTGTAGATCATCGCGATCCGGCCCTCGTCGCCGATCAGACCGATGGCGACCAGGAAGTCGTTGATCACGCCCTGGGTCTGGAGCAGCACGATCCACGACGTCGTCCGCACCAGCAGCGAGGTCCAGAACGGCAGCAGGACGAGCACCAGCAGCACATTCGCGCGTCGCGGCGGCGAGTTGGCGATCAAGTGCGCGATGGGATAACCGATCACCAGGCAAAGCAACGTGACGCCGAGGCTCACTTTCAGGGTGCGCCAGAACAGGGGCACGTAGATACGCCACTCCTCGGCCTGGCGGACGTAGCCGCCGTCGGGACTCCGCTCGAAGTCGAGCGCCTTCAGGTAGTGGCGAGCCGTTAACCGTTGTCCGGCAGCGCGGAGCGCGCGCCACGGCTCGGGCGTTCCCCAACGGGGATCGATGTCGATCATCGTTTGACGCCAGAACGCGCCGTCCATCCTCGTACCCGCCGCCTCCGCGGCGGCTGCTGCCTCGACCATCTGCCGCGACCCGCCCATGATCACACTGCGCATGCCGCTGACGACGCGGTTGACCCGGTTCGCCGTGCGGCCGAGGGTGCGCTCCGTCCGCGCCGCGACGAACTCGCGAGCTGTCGTCGCAAAGACCTCGTCGGGAGGGGCGCCATCGCCTTCCCACTGACGTAGCGCCGTCATCGTCTCCGGCAGAGCATCGGCGACCTCGGGATCGTAGAAGCTCTTCGCCAGCAGGCTGACCATGGGGCCGACGAAGGTCACCGTCACGAACGCAACCAGCGGCAGAGCCAAGCCGACCGCCCGCAGCCGCGGCCCGAGCGCCCGCCGCCACAGCGGCCGAGCAGCCGGCGTGCTGCCTGTCGAAGATCCTCCTGATGTCACGGCTTCACGCCGCCCTCACCGCGCCAGCCATGCGGCGAACCGTTCCTGCATCTCGTCGCTGTGATCCGCCCACCACTCCCAGTCGGCCATCAGGAAGTTCTTCATGTTCTCCGGATTCGTCGGCATATGTGGCCACATGTCCGTGCCGGTTTCCGCCTGCCGGTCGATCAGCGGTTGGCCGGAGAGCCGCGCCGGGCTGTAGGAGATGTAGCGCCCCACACCTGCCATCGACTCGGAACGGGCGGCGTGCCTCACGAACCGGAGCGCGTCGTCGAGCTTCGGCGTGCCGGCAACGACGACGAGTTGGCCGCGGTCCATGATCTGGCCATCCCAGACGATCACGAAGGGCTGCCCCTCGAGCACCTGGGCGTTGAAGATACGCCCGTTCCAGGCCGTGCTCATGACCACCTCGCCGTCCGCGAGGAGCTGGGGCGGCTGAGCGCCCGCTTCCCACCACACAACTTCGTCCTTGATCGTGTCCAGCTTGCGGAAGGCACGGTCGAGGCCCTCCGGGGTCGACAGCAGCTCGTAGACCCGCTGCTTGGCCACACCGTCCGCCAGGAGCGCGAACTCCAGGTTCGCGTCGGGCCTCCGGTTCATTCCCCGCCGACCTGGGAAGCGCTCCAGGTCGAAGAAGTCAGCGATCGTCGTCGGTGGCGGCCCGCGCAGGGTCTCCGGGTTGTAGGCGTAGATCGTCGAGAACAGCAGCGTGCCCACGCCGCATTCCGTGTTCGTCTCGGGCAGGAAGTCCTCCGCCGGCGGTTCACCGTTCGGGCCGGGCGGCAAGATCGAAGGGTCGATCAGTTCCAGGATGCCTTCGTCGCAGCCGGTCACGGACTCGGAGACGTTCATATCGACCACGTCCCAGTGGACCGATCCCGCCTCGACCTGCGCCCGGATCTGGGCGAGACCGCCGTTGTAGTCCTCCAGGTTCGCCTTGATGCCCGTTTCGGCGGTGAACGACTCGTGATAGCCCTTGACGCAGGCGCGGGCATAGGAACCTCCGAACGAGACGACGGTGATCGATCGCTCGTCCGAGTCCGAGTCGGCTACCTGCGCCTCGCCAGCCGGCAGGTCTCCCGAGGACCCGCAGGCGGCCAGGATGGCGCCAAGCGCGAGAAGGCCGGCTACCGGCGTCAGACCGGCGCTTCGCGCCGGATGCGGGCAAGATGCCCGGGTTCCATTCGTGCGCCCGATGACGGGCGCACGAAGTGGTTCGCGTGTGGCGCGGGATCGCGCCACCCGGGTTCCCAGGGCGGAAGCCAGGCGCGCCGCTACCACTCTTCCTCGTCCTCGCCGAGCTCCTCGGGCACGAGCGCCCGGCAGTCCAGGGCCGCCCAGCCGACTGTCACCGTGTCGCCCGGCAGCACGGCGCCGTGGCCCACGATGTTCGGGATCTTGGCGATGAAGTCGGAACAGCCGCCAACCGTCATGCGAACCCGCAGGTGGTCACCGAGGAAGATCATGTCGTCGATCCGGGTCTCGACCTCGTTCCGGTAGCGGCCGGGCCGCGGTGAGACCGCCACTCGCTCAGGCCGGATGACCACGGTCGCGGGCGCTCCCGGAGGACACAGGCCGAGGCTCATCGCTCTTACACGGAGCCCCCCGACATCGACTTCGCAGACGCCGTCGCCCTCGCTCACGACGAGGCCGTCCAAGCGGTTGTTCTCGCCGATGAACCGGGCGACGAAGGCACGCTCGGGTTCCTCGTAGAGGACCTCCGGCGCCGCCGCCTGTTCGATCATGCCGTTGTGGAACACCGCCACCCGGTCGGACAGCGTCATCGCCTCCTGCTGGTCGTGGGTGACGTAGACGACGGTCACGCCCAGGGCCGAGTGGATGCGCCGGATCTCGTACTGCATCTCCTCGCGCAGGCGGCGGTCGAGCGCGCCCAGGGGTTCGTCCATCAGCACCAGTTCCGGCTCGAAGACCAGAGCACGGGCGATCGCCACGCGCTGTTGCTGGCCGCCCGAGAGTTGCGCCGGCCGCCGATCCTCCAACCCCTCGAGCTGCACCAGGCTCAGCGCCCGCTCGACGCGCTCCCGGCGCAGCGCCGGCCCGACTCCGCGGACCTCGAGCGGGAAGGCCAGGTTCCCGCCCACCGTCATGTGCGGGAACAGGGCGTAGTTCTGGAACACCATGCCGATGCCGCGCTTGTGCGGCGGCAGGTCCTGGATCGGCCGACCGCCGATCAGGATCGTGCCCGCAGTGGTCGCCTCGAATCCGGCGAGCATCATCAGGCAGGTCGTCTTGCCGGAACCGGAAGGCCCGAGCAGGGTCAGGAACTCGCCCCTCTCGACCGCAAGGTCCAGGCCCCGCACGACCAGGTTGCGGCCATCGTAGCTCTTGTCTACGCCCACGAACTCGACGTGGGGAACGGCGCTCTCGCCGCGCTCGTCAGGGGGCGGGACGTCCACGGGGCCGCCACTATACTTGCCACTTGCCGTTTCCGGTCCGTCAGATCAGCAGATGACCACCCAAGCCGCCGCGGACGACCCCTCTTCCGGTAACACTGGAACCGGGACACCCGCGGATGAACTCATCGATTTCCGCACGGCGCCGGACCGCTACCGGCACTGGCGACTCGAGATCGCCCCGCCGCTCGCCTTCCTGACCCTCGAGGTCGACGAGCAGGCTGGGCTCAGGCCCGGCTACCAGCTCAAGCAGAACTCGTACGACCTGGGTGTCGACTTCGAGCTCTACGACGCGACCCAGCGGCTGCGCTTCGAGCACCCGGAGGTCCACGCCGTGGTGCTCCGCTCCGGCAGGGACCGCATCTTCTGCGCCGGCGCGAACATCGGCATGCTCGGCGGCTCTTCCCACCAGTTGAAGGTCAACTTCTGCAAGTTCACGAACGAGACCCGCCTGGGGATCGAGGACGCAAGCCGGCACTCGGGCCAGCGCTACCTGTGCGCAGTCAAGGGCACCGCGGCCGGCGGCGGCTACGAACTGGCTCTCGCCTGCGACCGCATCCTGCTCGCCGACGACGGCAGCTCCGCCGTGTCGCTGCCCGAAGTGCCGCTGTTGGGAGTCCTGCCCGGCACCGGAGGATTGACCCGGCTGCTCGACAAACGCCGGGTGCGCCGCGACCTGGCCGACCTCTTCTGCACGCTCGAAGAGGGCGTCAAGGGCCGGCGGGCGGTGGACTGGAACCTGGTCGACGAGCTGCTTCCGCGGTCCTCCTTCGACGACGACGCTGAGGTCCGCGCGCAGGATCTAGCCGCAGAGAGCGACCGCCCCACAGAGGCCGGCGGGGCGGCCTGGCCCGCGATCGAACCGGACCTTGCCGACGACTCCATCACCTACTCGACGCTGAGGATCGAGTTCGACCGCGCCCTCGGCGTGGCCCACCTGACCGTCCTCGGGCCGACCGAACCGCCGCCCACGGCCGGCGCCGCGGCACTCGCCAAGGGCGCCGGCTTCTGGCCCCTCACCCTGGCGCGCGAACTGGACGACGCCCTGCTCCACCTGCGGCTGAACGAGACCCGGCTCGGTCAGCTCGTGATCCACTCCAGGGGCGACCTGGAAGCGGTCGCCGCGTTCGACGAACTCCTGCACCGGCACCGCGGGCACTGGTTCCTGCGCGAAGTCCTGCTGTACTGGAAACGCGTGCTCAAGCGGCTCGATCTCAGTGCCCGGAGCATCTTCACCCTGATCGAGCCCGGAAGCTGCTTCGCCGGCTTCCTGCTGGAGCTGGCGCTGGCCGCGGACCGCTCCTACATGTTCGAGGGCGAGGCCGAGGACGGTGCCCCCGCGCCACACGTCCAGCTCGGCGGGTTGAGCTTCGCCGCGCTCCCGATGCCGAACGGCCTGAGCCGGCTCGAGACCCGGTTTCTGGGCCAGCCGGAAGCCGCGGACCGGCTGCGCGAGCTGGTCGGGAAGCCATTGGACGCCGAGGCCGCCGAACGGGCCGGCCTGGTCACCGAAGTGCTCGACGATCTGGACTGGGACGACGAGGTCCGCATCGCGCTCGAGGAGCGGGCCAGCTTCTCGCCCGACGCGCTGACCGCGATGGAAGCCAACCTCCGATTCCCCGGTCCCGAGACCATGGAGAGCAAGATCTTCGGCCGCCTGAGCGCCTGGCAGAACTGGATCTTCCAGCGGCCGAACGCGGTCGGCGACGAGGGGGCGCTGCGCCTCTACGGCACCGGCCGGCGACCCCGCTTCGACCGCGAACGCGTCTGACCAGGACCCCACAATCTCCCCCGGAGCACCCGACTCGATGACCACCCTCGACAGCACCGTCGACTACGACGTCCTGATTCCGAACAACGTCGCCCTCGCGTCGGACGCCCGCGTGCGCCGCGGCCTCGAGCGCTGGCATCCCGGCTACATCGACTGGTGGATGGACATGGGGCCCGACGGCTTCCAGACCTCGGACGTTTACCTGCGCACCGCGGTGCGGGTCGAGTCCAAGGGCAGGGAGAAGTGGGCGGTGTTCGACTACGTGAAGATGCCCGACTACCGCTGGGGCATCCTGCTGGCGCCCCAGGACGCGGACCGGAAGATCCCCTTCGGCCGGCACTGCGGCGAGCCGGCCTGGCAGGAGATCCCGGGCGAGTACCGCGCGATGCTCCGCCGCCTGATCGTGATCCAGGGCGACACCGAGCCGGCATCCGTCGAACAACAGCGCTTCCTCGGCAAGACGGCCCCCTCGCTCTACGACATGCGCAACCTGTTCCAGGTGAACGTCGAAGAGGGCCGGCACCTGTGGGCCATGGTCTACCTGCTCCAGAAGTACTTCGGCCGCGACGGACGCGAGGAGGCCGGTGAACTGCTCCGCCGGCGCTCAGGATCGGACGATGCCCCGCGCATGCTCGGCGCCTTCAACGAGGAGACCCCGGACTGGCTCTCCTTCTTCCTGTTCACCTTCTTCACCGACCGCGACGGCAGGATGCAGCTCGAGTCGCTCGCCCAGTCCGGCTTCGACCCGCTGTCGCGGACCTGCCGCTTCATGCTCACGGAGGAGGCGTTCCACATGTTCGTCGGCGAGACCGGCGTCACCCGGATCGTGCAGCGCACCTGCGAGGCGATGCAAGCGGCCGGTATCGACGATCCGGCCGACATCGAGGCGGTGCGGGCCCTGGGTGTAATCGACCTGCCGACGATCCAGAAGAAGGTGAACCTGCACTACTCGCTGACCCTCGACCTGTTCGGCTCCGAGTTGTCGACGAACTCGGCGAACTTCTTCAACGCCGGCCTCAAGGGCCGTTTCCGCGAGCACCGGCTGGAGGACGACCACCGGCTCCACGAATCGACCTACGGCATCCCCGAACCCGCGAACGGCACCTGGACCGTCGCTCAGCATCCGGCCTTGAACGCGCTGAACGCGCGCCTGCGCGACGACTTCACGGACGACTGCAACCTCGGCGTCGGGCGATGGAACAAGGCGATCAGCCAGTCCGGAGTCGACTACGAGATCAAGCTGCCCCACGTCGCCTTCCACCGGCAGATCGGCGTCTACCGGGACCTGCACGCGACGCCCGCAGGACGGGTCGTCCGCGAAGACGAATGGAACGGCCGCCGGGGCGACTGGCTGCCCGACGACAACGACCGCGCCTTCATCGAATCGTTGATGAAGGCGGAACTCCGGCCCGGCCAGTACGCCTCCTGGATCGCCGAGCCGCGGATCCGGATCAACCACAAACCTGGCGACTTCGAGTGGGTCAAGCTGGCCGAGGCGTAGAGACCAACGGCCTGGCGACCTGATGAGCAACCCAAGCGATGGCGCCGACCTGGTGCGCGAGGCATCCTCCGCGGCCGACACCGCAGCACGGACCTGCGACACCGCTGCACGAGCCTGGCAGGCGGCCGCCGTGGCCATTCGCCATGCTCGAAGATGGTCGCGTAGCTTCGGGGATGACGACGATTGGGAAGCACTAGAGGCCTTGGCCGCCGCTCTCGATGACGGAAACGAAGCGAACCGTGCGAGTCTTCGCGCGGTGGTGCGAGAGGGTGGAAAGCAGATATCTACCATGAGAAGTTGCCGTACCTGATTGACAAGGCGAGGTCGGCCTACCGATCCGCGTCGAAGGAGTTCACGGCTCGCGGCATCAACAAGCTCGAACACTTCGAATGGTACGAGTTCGACGAAGTCGACCTGTTGCGCAGGTCCAGTCGCTCAGAGAGCTCGCGTCGTGCCGACGACCTGCGTAGCGTCTACACCGAGATGGCGGCGCACTGGCGGTGGGCCGCTGCCACGGAAGACAGCGACGCCCATGACTAAGGCCACGCTCATGCGGTTGGTCGCTGGCCGGCAGACCCAGCGGAGCCGTAGTAGGGCACGGCCTCATCCGAGTCCGAAGAAAGCGACACGGAGACTCTGCGACGAAGACGGAGTTCCTTGCCGGTGGCGCGTAACGCCGTCACCCTCACGGGCCAGCTAGCGGCGTCCAGAGCGGGACGCGCCGAAACGTCGCATTCGCCGAGGAGGTCGCGGCCGGCAGCTCGGCCAAGTAACCTACCTCCTAGGTCTAGGCCGAAGTTCTGAGGCTCCTGGGGCCTCCTCGTCGTCGAGAGGCGTTGCAGTGCTTGGGTTTTGGGGTGTTGGGCCGCCCATGTTTTCTGCCATTTGTAGCCATGTGATGATCTCGTGGAATGTAGACATCCTGAATGGTTTCGTCTACAATAAGAAGCCATGTACATCGAACGGGTACCCAACCGAAACTCACCACCAGCCGTCCTGCTGAGAGAGTCCTACCGACAGGACGGAAAGGTCAAGAAACGCACTCTCGCCAACCTCTCCAAGTGGCCCGACCAACTCGTCGAAGGACTCAGAACCCTGCTCAAGGGAGGAGTCGCCCTGCCTTCGCTCGAGGCCGCCTTCGAGATCCTGCGCGCCAGACCGCACGGCCATGTCGCCGCCGTCCTCGGCGCGGCCCGAAGCCTCGGCATCGAACGACTCCTCGACCGACGGCCCTCGCGCGAAAGGGCGCTGGCGCTGGCCATGATCGCGGCCCGCATCCTCGAGCCGCGATCCAAGCTCGCCACCGCCCGCGGACTCGCAAGCGAGACCATGAGCCACACCCTCGGCGAGGAACTCGGCGTGCAGGAGGCCTCGGCCGACGAACTCTACGGCGCCATGGACTGGCTGCTCGAAAGACAGCCGCGCATCGAGCGGACTCTTGCCCGGCGGCATCTGGAAGACGGCTCGCTGGTGCTTTACGACGTGACCTCGGTCTATTTTGAGGGCAGGAAGTGCACGCTGGCCAGGCACGGCTACTCCAGGGACAAGAAGAGAGGCAAGGTCCAGATCGTCTTCGGCCTGCTCTGCAGCCGGGACGGATGCCCGGTCGCGGTCGAGGTATTCGAGGGCAACACGGCCGATCCGACGACCCTGAACGCCCAGGTGCAGAAGCTCCGCGACCGCTTCTCGCTGGAGAGGATCGTGATGGTCTCAGACCGGGGCCTGATCACCGACGCGCGCATCCGCGAGGACCTCGACCCCGCGGGCCTGTCCTGGATCAGCGCCCTGCGCGCGCCGGCGATCAGGACGCTGGCCCAGGAAGGCCACCTGCAACTGTCGCTCTTCGACCAGCGGAAGATGGCCGAGATCAGCGTCCCGGAGCTGTACCCCAAGGAGCGCCTCGTGGTGTGCCGGAACCCGCTTCTGGCGGAGGAACGCGGCCGCAAGCGAAAGGAGCTTCTCGAATCCACCGAGCGCAAGCTCGACGCCGTCGTCGCGGCGACGCGGCGCAAGAAGAACCCCCTGCGCGGCAAGGACGCCATCGCCGTGCGCGCGGACCGCGCCCGGGGCGCCTACAAGGTCGGCAAGCACTTCGAGGTCGAGATCGAAGAGGACGGCTTCCAATACCGCCGCAACGAGGCGCGCATCGCCGAGGAAGCCGCTCTCGACGGCTTCTACGTCATCCGCACCAACGTCCCCGAAGACGAACTGCCGGCAGCCGATGCGGTCCGCGCCTACAAGAGCCTCAGCCGCGTCGAACGCGCCTTCCGCTCCTACAAGAGCGTCGACCTCAAAGTGCGCCCCGTCCACCATCGCCTGGCCTCGAGGGTGCGCGCCCACGTCTTCCTCTGCATGCTCGCCTACTACGTCGAGTGGCACATGCGCCGGACCCTGGCGCCCCTCCTCTTCGACGACCAACGCCGCGACGACCAACGCGAGTCGCCCGTCGATCCCGCGCGCAGGTCGCCCGAGGCAATGACCAAGGCCAACTCCCGGAGGACCCCCGACGGACTCCCCGTCCACAGCTTCCAGACCTTGCTCGCCGACCTGGCCACGCTGACCCGAAACCGCGTGCGGATGCACGGCAAGGCCGACTCCACCGCCGACGTCCTCGCACGGCCCACTCCACTCCAGAACGAAGCCTTCAAACTACTCGGCATCCGCCCCTGAAGCCGACGTACCCAGTACAAGACACCGCCGAACAACTGAAAACGCCCACCACTACAGGCGATTTCACGACTTGAAGCTCAGAACTTCGGCCTAGGGTGCCAGCCTTCGCCATCCAAACCGCCCCACGAGCCCCAGATGTCGCCCCACCCTTTCTGCTGGTAGACGCAACCACAGTAGGAGCATCGCATGAGTCCTTCGGGGGCATCGGGTGATCCAGACTCCCGAATCTGGCTCAACACAAGTTCACCTACCGGCCTCTGCCGGTCAGAGTAGCCGCCCCTGCAATGAACCGGGCGCCGCGGACACTCTTTGGTCATCGTGATCCTCCCTTGCCACAGTTGTTCAATGTACTCTCTAGGTGCCGGTCGGCCATCCGTCAGCGTCACAGCCTGAACCTGGTGCTCGCCGAGATCGTCACTTCCCGCCTCGTCGGTCCAAGGCGACGAGAATCGACGACCGGACGCTAGCCCGAAGTTCTGGGCGTTCTGGGGCTTCTGAGGGTGCGAAAGCCCTTGCCACGCCTAGGGTTCTTGGGTGTCTGCGGCTCTTTCCGTGCTGCATTGTGTAGCCATGTAGAGGTAGCTGCAAAAGTAGACAATATGAATAGTGTGGTGTAGTATGCGAAGCCATGTACATCGAAAGCGTGCCCAACCGGAACTCTCCCCCTGCCGTCCTACTGCACGAGTCCTACCGACAGCACGGAAAGGTCAAGAAGCGCACACTCGCCAACCTCTCCAAGTGGCCCGACGAGCTCGTCGAGGGCTTCCGCACCCTGCTCAGGGGAGGCGTCGCGCTGGCTTCGCTCGACGCCGCCTTCGAGATCGTCCGCGCCAGACCGCACGGCCACGTCGCCGCTGTGCTCGGCGCTGCTCGAAGGCTCTCAATCGAGCCGCTCCTCGACCGCCGGCCCTCACGCGAGCGGACGCTCGCTACAGCCATGATCGCGGCCCGCATCTTCGACCCCCGCTCCAAGCTCGCCACCGCGCGCGGACTCGCAAGCGAAACCGTGACCCACACCCTGTCGGAGGAACTCGGCGTCGAGGAGGCCTCGGCCGACGAGCTCTACGGCGCCATGGACTGGCTGCTCAAGCGGCAGCGACGGATCGAGCGGCGCCTCGCCAAGCGGCATCTCGAAGACGGCTCGCTGGTCCTCTGCGACGTGACCTCGGTCTACTTCGAGGGCAAGAAGTGCCCGCTGGCCAGGCACGGCTACTCCAGGGACCGCAAGCGAGGCAAGCCCCAGATCGTCTTCGGCCTGCTCTGCAACCGGGACGGATGCCCGGTCGCGGTCGAAGTCTTCGAGGGCAACACCGCCGATCCCGCGACCCTTGGCGCCCAGGTGCACAAGCTGTGCGAGCGTTTCTCGCTGGAGAGGATGGTGATGGTCGGGGACCGCGGCCTGCTCACCAACGCCCGCATCCGCGAGGACCTCGAGCCCTCCGGTCTGTCGTGGATCAGCGCCCTGCGCGCGCCTCAGATCCGCACTCTGGCGCAGCAGGGCCACCTGCAACTGTCGCTCTTCGACCAGCGGGATATGGCCGAGATCAGCGTCCCCGATCTGTACCCTGGCGAGCGCCTGATCGTGTGCCGGAACCCGCTGTTGGCTGCCGAGCGGACCCGCAAGCGCCTGGAGCTGCTCGACTCCACCGAGCGCAAGCTCGATGCCGTCGTCAAGGCGACACGGCGACACAAGAGTCCCCTGCGCGGCAGCGACAAGATCGCCGTGCGCGTCGACCGCGCCCTCGGCGCCTACAAGGTCGGCAAGCACTTCGATGTCGAGATCACCGAGGACAGCTTCGAGTACCACCGCAACCAAGAGCGCATCGCCGAGGAAGCCGCGCTCGACGGCTTCTACGTCATCCGCACAAACGTCCCGGAAGACCGCCTGCCGGCAAACGAAGCGGTGCGCTCCTACAAGAGCCTCAGCCGCGTAGAACGCGCCTTCCGCAGCTTCAAGAGCGTCGACCTCAAGGTGCGCCCCGTACACCATCGCCTCGCCTCAAGGGTGCGGGCCCACGTCTTCCTGTGCATGCTCGCCTACTACGTCGAGTGGCACATGCGCCGCTCTCTCGCACCCCTGCTCTTCGACGACCACCAGCCCGCCGAACACCGCAAGTCACCCGTCGAACCCGCGCGCCGGTCACCCGCCGCCCGCGCCAAGGCCAACTCCAGGCGCACACCGGACGGACTCCCCGTCCACAGCTTCCAGACCCTGCTCGCCGACCTGGCCACGCTGACCCGAAACCGCGTGCGGATGCACAACACCGGCGCCTCCACCGCGGACATCCTGGCTCGGCCCACGCCACTCCAGCAACAAGCCTTCAGCCTCCTCCGCGTCCGACCCTGAAAGCTGCGTACCCAGTAGCGTACACCCCGGAAACGCCGCTAAGCCCCGTCATTGCAGGGGATTTCGCATCTTGGCGCGCAGAACTTCGGACTAGAGTATCGGCCCATGCGAGCCCTCCCAGCCGCTGCCCTCTTACTCGGCAGCGCCCAGGCGGCACCAACGCGAGAGTGGAGCCCTTGTGCCCGAGACGCCACCTATGTCCTCCAACTCGACGCGTTGGCCGAGGTAGTACGACCCCAAGAAACCAGCACGGTGCGAACCAGCAGCTTGACCGACGATGAGCCGTGCTGCAGACTAAGAGGTTTGCTGCTCGCCGACGGCGCTCCAACCGTCAGGCCGCAGCCGCTTCGTCCCAGGAGATGACATGACCGAGTACGCACTGTTCTTCGAGAGTGGCGGTCCCGTCCTCGGCGAGGGCTACATCGTCTCGGTTCGCGTGCGCGGCCGGGCCTTGGCGATCCGCGATGACGAAGACGGCGAGTTCCAGCTCAGCGGAGTGAATCCGGGTAGCCTCTTAGGGTTCGGGCGAACGCTGAACGAGGCTTACCACGAGTTCGTCGAGTCGCTACGATGCGTACTCATCGACATCGCGTCAGATGCGCCGAGCTTTGAGGACTTTCGTCGGGAAGCCCAGGACTTCTTCCATACGGAGGATCCTCGAGCCGAGACAAGGTGGGATGCAGCGCGGGAGCGGGTTCGGAGAGGAGAAACGCCGAACGACCTGAATCTTAGGCTGGAGAGTTCGACGCCTGATCTTGGCATCGACGTTCAGCACGTAGAGGTGCCATCGCTTTCCGCCAACGCTCCCGCGCAGCAGCTGTCGCCAAGCGCGGTCGCCGCCTGAGGCGACCCAGCGAGTACGATGGCTACCAGGGGATTCGTACGCCTGAACGCGATCTGGCGCATGCTCGACCTATGTGCTCCTGGTCACGAACGGGTTCTGAAGACCCACCGATGGTGGGTCACATGGCACGGACGGACCTTCCGGGGCCTTCCCAAGGGACCCGGGCGCAACCAGAACGCTGAGGTTCGCTTTCAGTACGTCCAGAAACTGGTCGCCGTCCTCGAGATCGACCCCGATTGCGCGGCCGGGTCCTTCCGTCAGACGCTCTGAACTCGACACACTACGGGTACAGCAGGCCCATCCGCCACGAGTCGCCGTCCCGCTCGTAGAACGTCCGGTCGTGGAGCCGGTGCTCCCGGGCGACCCAGAACTCGAAGCGCCTGGGCACGACACGCAGGCCGGTCCAGTGTGCCGGCCGCGGTACATCGCGGCCTTCGAAGCGCTGCTGTACTCGCTTGAAGTCGGCAAGAAGCTGCTCGCGGCCCGCCAGCGGCCGGCTCTGCTCCGAAGCCCAGGCACCGAGCTGGCTGTTCCGGCTGCGGGTGGCGAAGTAGACGTCCGCCTCGGCGTCGCCTATCAGCTCGGCGCTGCCGAAGATCGACACCTGCTCCTTCGGCTCGCGCCAGAAGAAGTTCAGGCTCACGTCCGGCCGCGCCAGGATCTCCCTGCCCTTGCGGCTCTCCAGGTTCGTGTAGAAGACGAAGCCCTCGCGGTCGAAGTGCTTAAGCAGCACGACACGCGACGACGGTCGGCCCCGCCCATCGGCGCTGGAGACGACCATCGCGTTCGGCTCGGAGAGGGCCGTCGCCGAGGCGCGCTCGAAGAGGTCGCGGAAGCGGTCGAACGGGTCCCGTCCACTGGGTGCGCCGGCCTTCTGGCCAGCATCAGGTGCTGCAGTCACGATCGAACTCTGACCGATCCGGCGCCGGGAGCCAACCCGTGCCTGCTCAGATGCGCGGCAGGACTTCGTCCGTGAAGAGAACGAACGAGCTGTGGCTGAGCGGCGCACAGAGGAGATAGTCAAGGAACATCTCCTCTTTCAGCCGCGCGATCTCGTCGACCAGTTCGTCCGGCGTGCCGTAGAGGATGACGCCGTTCAGATACCGGTCGACTGCGGACTCTTCCTCGGCGCTCTGGCTGAAGGTAGGGGCCGCCAGTTCCGGCCGCTGGAGGTTGCGCCGCGTATCGGTCGCAACCGGCCGGGTTCCCTTCTGCTTGTGCGACCTGACGGTCCACAAGGCGCCGGTACGAGCGATCTCCTCCGCTTCGGCCCGGGTCGGCGCGCAGGCGATCAAACGCGCCATCGGAATCTCCCGGCCCTCGATCGAGTGGCCGTGCTGCTCCAGGATCTCCCGGTACAGCTCGCGCTTCTCGGCGATCCGGCTGTGCGCCGAGTGCGGGTCGAGCATGATCGAGAAGCCGTTCTCGGCCGCCCAGGTCATCGACTCCGGCGACGACGACGCGAGCCACACGGGTGGATGAGGCTTCTGCGCCGGCTTGGGCAGCACTTCGACGTCGCGGCACTGGAAGTGCTCGCCCTCGAAGGTGAGGCGCTCGTTCGTCCAGGCGCCGACCACCGCCTGCACGTGTTCCCGGAACACCGGGTAGCTGTGCCGCGGGTCGACACCGAAAGCCCTGAACTCCCCCTCCGCGTAGCCGCGGCCGACACCCCAGTTGACCCGACCGCCGGAGAGCACGTCGAGCAGCGCCACCTCCTCCGCCAGGCGCAGCGGGTTGTAGAAGGGCGCCAGTGAGACGCCGGTGCCGATCCTCAGGTTCTTCGTCCGCGAGGCGACCTCGGTACCCATCATGTGGATCGAGGGACAGATGCTGAAGGAGCTGAAGTGGTGCTCCGCCAGCCACACCGCGTCGTAGCCGTTCTGGTCCATGATGTCGATGCGCTGGAACGCTCGGCGGTAGACCTCGTCCAGCGGAATCCGCCGGTCAGGCCACGAGAAGAATTGGAGGACAGCGGCCTTCATCGGCCGGCTATCGTCTCACAGTCGCCGAACGACTACTCGCGGCGACGCTTGAAGACGTAGGAGAGGCCCTCTTCGGCAAAGGCGCGGCAGGCCTTGTCCTTGAACTCGACCGCCTTGTCCCACTCCTCAATGTCGTAGTAGTCGCGCTCGGCGACCACCCGGATCTCGCGCACGGTCCGCTCGTCGAGGTCGAGACGTTCAGCGATCTCGCGATCGGACAGTCCGCGGCGCCGCTTCTCTCCCGGCAGGTGCTCGTGGATGTCGATCTGGATCGAGTTGGACAGCTCCAGGATCTCTTCCCGGTGCCGGCGGTAGGTCTCCGGATCGATGAAGAAGAAAGCCATGTTCTGCCTCCCGGGCCTGTCTACGCCTTATCCCTGTAGGCCGCGCCGACCGGGCAAACCCGCATGCACTCCCAGCACTGCCCCTGACTCTGCGCGGCATAGGTCATAGACCACAGAGTCTTCGTGAAGTGGCTCGAGTAGAGCACCATCTTGCGCGCCTCCGGGTCGTCCTGGTCGAGAGCCAGTTCGAGCCCCTTCTGGAAGCCCGGTATCCAGTGCGTGTAGACCCGGGAGGTGCAGCGCGCGGCGTCGTACCGGCGCTCGACCAGCCGGCCGTTCTCGATCCGCCCGTCCAGGCAACCGCCGTCGCCGAGCGGGCAGACCTTGGTGCATGGAGTGGCGCCCTCCGCTTCCCACATCTCGACGCAGGCGGGCGCCGGGCAAGCCGGCTCGGCCGGCTGGGGCGTGACCGGAAAGGGGTACGTGGTGATGATCGCCGAGAAAAAAAGCAGGCCGTACTCCGGGTGCAGCACCGGCCCGGCCAGGCTGCGGGAGCCGCAACCGGCGAGTTCCGCCGCCAGCGCCACGCTCAAGAAAGGCTGGTTGCCGCGACGCACGCCCGGCGGCACGAACAGCGCGTAGTAGCCGAACTCGGCCTCGATGAACTTCGCCGTCTTGAGTCCGAGCGAGTTGATCCGGTCGCTGGTGCCCATCGTCTCCAGGTGCTCGTGAACCGGACTCGCCCAGTCGGCGGCCCGCGGCGGACTGCCGCCGACCACCACGACGCGGCGGGCGCCGGGCAGCAGATCGCCGGGTCGGAAGCCCTCCGGCGCGTCCTCGAAGGCGTCGGCGTCGGCGACGCCCCAGGCAAGCGCACCGCCGCGCTCGACCATCGCGGCCAGACGTCCGCGGGCAGCCGAGGTCTCCGAGGCGGTCGGCGCCGCCGGCACAGCCTCGGTCACTGGAGCCGCCTCTCGTGCATGCCGACCGGGCACACCCGCATGCACTCGAAGCACTGCGCCACGCTCTCCTTGTAGTAGCTGAGCGACGAAAGCGACTGGGTGAAGAAGTCCGAATAGATCATCGAACGGCGCCGTTCCCGGTCCTCCTCCGTGGTGATCTGCACCAGCGACTTCTGGATCGAACCGATGCCGAAGTTCATCGCCCGGGACGTGCAGCGCTCGCGGTCGTAGTACGAATAGCTGATCCGGCCATCCTCGTCGATGGCGCCGTCCAGGCAACCGCCCTCGTCCTTCGGACACGATGCGAGGCACGGCATGGTGCCCAGCTTCTCGTACATCTGGATGCAGGGTTTCGAAGGGCAGACGTCCTCCTCAAGCGGATGGTCAGGCTCGAGGTCGAGCGTCGTCACCAGGGCCGCGTAGTACAGGAGGCCGTACCGCGGATGCAGGATGATGTTCGCCGCCAGCGACCGCGTGCCGAGGCCCGCGAGCACCGCGGCCAGCATCATGCTCATCGGCGGGTTGTGGCCCGCGGTGGGCAGGGACGGCGCCTGGAGCGCGCGGTGGCCGTGCTCGCGCTCGATGTAGTCGCACATCACGTGGATCGCCACGTTCTCCCGGAAGTCGTAGCCGGTGATCTCCATCACCCTGTGATCGGGACTTCGCCAGGCGCCCGCCGTCGGTCCCTGGTTGCCGGCGACGACGACGCTCCGGGCGCCGGGCAGGACGTCTTCCGGCCGGTGTCCCTCCGGCACGAACTCGTTGAAAGCGCTCGACGCCGCCACGCCGACCACGAGGGCGCCGGCGCCGGCGCCCACATCGCGCACAGCCGTCGTTCTCTGCTGTCGGGCGTCCGCCATCGGGGGATCCGTCCGGTAGTGTGCTCCTCGTGAACTCCGGCGACGATAACACCGGCGCCCGGAGCGGCGCCGCGGCAGTCAATCCGTGGGAGGAGCGGAGGGACCGCGGCAGGGTGTCCGCCTTCGTCGCATCTCTGCGTCTCCTGGCTACGGCTCCCCGGCGGTTCTTCGAGGGTACGAGGGCCGATGCCGGCATCTGGGGACCGCTCCTGTTCGTCGGTCTAGTCACCGTCGTCCTTGTCCTTCTGGAGGGCGTGGTTCTCACGATCCTCACCCTGACCCTTCCGGAACCGGCACTCGACTTCGTCTACCGAATGGATCCCTGGGTCGACAGGGCCGCGTTCGCCGGCTCTGACGAAATCCCGTTCGACTTCGGTCCCGGCCTGAACGCCCTCATCTTCCTCCAGTCCCTCCTGCTCATCCTTCCCCTCATCTTCGCCGCCACACTGATCATGACGTTGATCGTGGGCGCTCTCGTCCACCTTCTGCTGGTCGTCACCCGCACACGGAGGCCGCACGGATTCCGGGGTACCTGGGCCGCGATCTGTTACGCGAACGGCGCCGTCCTCCTGGGCATCGTTCCCGTCGCGGGCTACACCCTGAGCGTCGTTTGCACCGCGGCTCTGTTCGGAATCGGTCTCCACGTCGTCCAGGGAGTCGGAGCCATGCGAGCGGCGATTCTGGCCTCGACCCTGCCCCTCTTGACGTTCCTGGGTCTGCTGCTTCCTCGCGTCCTGGAGGGCTCCGCCTTCTGAGTTCGCCTAGTAGAGTCGGGCGCCGCACGGGGCCCCCAGCCAGGGCGCCGGACCATGATCCGCCTGACACCGCCATGATCGAGCAGCTCGACGACATCGAAGCGCGGGTCTCCGCGGCCCTGGACGCTACGACCGACCTGGACGAACTCGAGGAGTGGCGCCTAGCGACGATCGGCCGCAAGGGCGAGGTTCAGCTTCTGACCCGGCGCATGGGCGAGATCGACCCCGCCGACCGGCCTGCTTTCGGCAAACGGATCAACCAGATCAAGACCTCTCTTCAGGCTGCCTTCGAGGCGCGTCAGGAAGCGCTGCAACGGGCGGCACAGCACGTCGACGCCGACGCCGACCGGCTCGACGTCACCCTGCCCGGCCGCCGACCAACCCTCGGCGGCCTGCACCCGTCGACCCTGGTCATGCGCCGCATTACGCGCATCTTCGGCGACATGGGCTTCCAGACCTACCGCAGCCCCGACGTGGTGACCGACCAGTTGAACTTCGGCGACCTGAACATGCCGCCCGATCACCCCGCGCGCGACATGCAGGACACCTTCTACACGACCGATCCGGGCGTCGTGCTGCGCACCCACACCAGCGGCGGACAGATCCTGGCCATGCAGGAGCGTCACCCCGAGTCGCTGCGCGTCATCCTGCCGGGCATGTGCTACCGCAACGAGCAGATCACCGCCCGCAGCGAGATCCAGTTCCACCAGATCGAAGGGCTCGCGGTGGGCCCGGCGATTACGTTCTCCGATCTGAAGGGCACCCTGACCGAGTTCGCCAAGCGGCTGTTCGGCGCCGGCCGCGGCGCCCGCTTCCGGGCCAGCTACTTCCCCTTCACCGAACCGAGCGCCGAGATGGATATCGCCTGCCTGCTCTGCGACGGCCGGGGCTGCCAGTTGTGCAAGGAGACCGGCTGGCTCGAGATCCTCGGCTGCGGCATGGTCCACCCCACCGTGCTCCGCAACGGCGGCTACGATCCGGACCAGTGGAGCGGCTTCGCCTTCGGCATGGGACCCGAGCGGATCGCCATGCTGCGGCACGGCATCCGCGACATCCGCTACTTCTGGTCCAACGACCTGCGCTTTCTGCGCCAGTTCCAGCGCTTCGTCTGATGCGCGTTCCGCTCAGTTGGCTCGGCGACTTCGTCGAGTTCGAAGGTTCGCCCGAGGCACTCGCCGAGCTGCTCACGAACGCCGGCCTGGAAGTCAGGGCGATCGAGCGCTTCGGCGTCGACGGCGCCGAACTGCCGTGGCCGGAGGACCTGGTCACGGCCGCAAGGGTCCTGCGCGTCGATCCGGCGCCGGACGCCGACCGCCTGGTGCTGGCTACGGTCGACTACGGCGCGGACTCGACGCGCCAGGTGGTCACCGGAGCGCCAAACCTCTTTCCGTACCTCGGCCAGGATCTTGCGGATGCCGACCTCTGGGGCGCCCTGCTGCTCGCCGGCGCCAGCTACCGCAACCCCTACCGCGACCTGAAGATCACACGCCTCAAGGCGAAGAAGCTCCGCGGCATCACAAGCGACGCGATGCTGTGCTCAGCGGCGGAACTCGGACTCGGCGAAGACCACGAGGGGATCATCCTGTTCGGATTCTCCGCCGAGCTCCCAAAGCTGCGTCCCGGCCGGCCCCTGGCCGAAGTGCTCGGCGACGTCGTCCTCGACATCGACGTGATCCCGAACATCGCCCGCTGCGCCTCGATCGTGGGCGTCGCGCGCGAGGTCGCCGCGCTCACCCGCGCCGCGTTCAAGCCGCCGGCCGTCCCGGTCACCATGACGGGAGCGCCGATCGAGGGTCGCATCGAGCTCGCCACCGAGAACCCGGAACTCAATCCTCGCTTCGTCGCCCTGCTGATCGAGGGCATCGAGCAGGGGCCGTCTCCCTACTGGATGCAGCACCGGCTGCAGCTCGCCGGACAGCGCCCGATCAGCAACGTGGTCGACATCAGCAACTACGTGATGCTCGAGGTCGGTCAGCCGAACCACACCTTCGACTACGACCTGCTGCGGCAGCGGGCAGACGGCTATGCGCCGGACGGCCCGGTGCGGATCGTCACCCGTTTGGCCCACGCGGGCGAACGACTGACCACGCTCGACGGCGCCGAGCAGGAGCTGCGCCCGAACCAGATCCTGGTCACCGACCCGGCGAGCGCCCTGAGCGTCGGCGGCGTGATGGGCGGCCGGGACAGCGAGATCCATGCTGAGACCCGCAACGTGCTGCTCGAGGCCGCGGCCTGGGCGCCGCGGAGCATACGGCGCACCCAGCGCCAGCTCGGCGTCCACACCGAGGCGGGCTACCGGTTCAGCCGCGGCGTGCACCCCAGCCAGGCACTGCTCGGCGCGAAGCGCGCGGCGGAGCTGCTGCGGCGCCACGCCGGCGGCACGGTGGCCCAGGGCATCGTCGACCACCACGCGCAACCGCCGCCGACTGTCACCGTCGACTTCGACCTCGGCTACCTGCGCCGCCTGAGCGGCCTGGACCTCGGCGCGGAACAGACCGCGGACCTGCTACAGCGCCTGGAGTTCGAGGTCGAAGCGACGGAGGACTCCACCGCCCTGTGCGTCACCGTTCCGGCCCACCGTCTCGACATCGAAGGTCCGCACGACCTGGTCGAGGAGGTCTGCCGCATCTACGGCTACGACCGCATCCCCTCCACCGTGCTCAGCGACGTCCTGCCGCCCCAGCGCGGCAACCACGACCAGGAATTCGAGGATCGGGTCAAGGACACCCTCGCCGACCTCGGACTGCAAGAGGTCGTCAACTACCGGCTGACGACGCCGGAGGCGGAGGCGAGGCTGCGACTCGAGCAGGCCGAGCCGCCGCCCTACGTCCGCCTCGCCAACCCCTCGACGCTCGACCGCGTCGTCATGCGCCGCAGTCTGCTCGCTTCCGTGCTGGAAGCGGCGGCCTCGAACAGCCGATTCGAGGATCGGCTCGCCCTCTTCGAGGTCGGCCGCGTGTTTCCCGTCGACGAAGGCGACTCACTTCCAGAAGAGCGGCAGTGGGCCGCCGTAGTCCTTACCGGCCCCCGTCGGGGAGGACACTGGCAAGCGGCCGCCGATGGCGACGACCGCTTCGACTTCCTCGACATCAAGGGCGTGGTCGAGGCGCTCCTCGACCGGCTCGGCGTGGACGTCGAGTTCACCGCGCCGTCGGAGGAGGAGTCAGCGGCTGCCTTCCAACCCGGCCGCGTCGCCGCGCTCCGGCTCGCTGGCGACCCGAACCCGGTCGGCTGGCTGGGCGAAATTCGCCCGCTCGTCGCCGCCAACTTCGAACTCGAACCAGCAGCTAGCCGACCCATCCTGGCTGCCGAACTCGAACTCGACCGGATCCTCGAACGCATTCCCGATTCGCTCCAGGTCGACCCGGTGCCCGTCTACCCCGAAGTGCGCGAAGACCTTGCGCTAGTCGTCGACGAAGCGACACCGGCCGCCGCCGTCGAGGCCGCACTGCTCACCGCCGGCAAACCTCTGCTGTGCGCCGTCGAGCTGTTCGACGTGTTCCGCGGCGAGGCGATCGGCGAGGGCTCGAAGAGCCTCGCTTACCACCTGACCTTCCGGGCGCCGAACCGGACCCTGCGCGACCGGGACGTCAAGAAGCTGCGGAGGCGCATCCTGGGCCAGGTAGGCAGAGCCGTGGGCGCAACGCTGCGGGAGTAGCTGGCGCCCGCGCCCTCAAGCTCCGAGGCGGGACAGCAACGCCACGACTGCGTGCTCGACCCGGAGTGCCCGCGGTCCGAGGCTGACCGTTCGAGCACCGGCCTGGTCAAGGAGAGCGAGTTCCTCATCGAGAAGGCCACCTTCGGGGCCAACGAGCAGCGCCGTCGGACCATCGACACCGAGCGGGCAAGGCTCAGCGCCCGCCGCGTCGGCGACCAGCACGTCATCGTGGTCTCTGACCAGGCCCGGCAGCGCCTCGATCAGATCCTGAGGTCGCACAAGGCACTCGATCTCGGGCAACACCGTGTCCCGCGCCTGCGCCAGGCCGAGCATCAGGTGGCGCCGCAACGCCCCCGGCCGCATCACCGAGCTCTGCCAGTAGCTCTTCTCGACGCGCGCCGTGTGGACGAGCAGGATCCGCTTGACCCCCATCGCCGTCGCGCTCTGCAGGATGCGGCCCACGAACTTGGGCCGCGGCAGCGCGAGCACCAGGGTCACGGGAAGGGGCGCCGGGGGCTCGTGGTCGAGCGGTCCGAGTTCCAGCACGACGCGCTCGCGGCTCAGCTCGACGATCCGCCCGCGACCGATGCCGCCATCGAGACGGCCCACTTCCAACGTGTCGCCGACCTCAGCCCGCAACACCTTGCGCACGTGCAGGAGCCGTTCGCCCGCGACCACCGCGCGCCGGTCCGTGCCGGCTACAAGATCGAGGTCGCGATCCTCCAATAGGAGCAGGTTCATGCTGCTAGAGTCACGCGCTCAAACGACGCAGTGAATTGCGTTCCAGAGACCACTGGCAGAGGAGGACGGAACCGTATGGCAGCAGAGAAGTTCCCGATCGAGGCCGGCCACATCATGATGTTCGCCCGCGCGGTCGGCGACCCGAACCCCATCTATCACGACGCGGACGCGGCGGCGGACACCGAGCCCGGCAAGGTCATCGCCCCACCGACCTTCTATCAGGCGTCGGCACAGTACGACCCCGACTACTTCCTGCGCCCCAAGATCGGCGAACCGTGGTTCGGTTCCGGCAAGACGCCCACGGGCGTGCCGCCCAAGAGGACCGGCGGCGACGGCGGCACCGGCCTCCACGCCGAGCAACGTTACGAGTACTTCCGGCACGTGAGCCCGGGCGAGACGCTGACGCTCAAGGCCCGCCCCGGCAAGAGCTGGGAGCGGCAGGGCAAGCGCGGCGGCAAGCTCACGTTCAGCGAGAACATCACCGAGTACTTCGACGAATCCGGCGAACTCGTCGTGCGCGCCACCGGCGTCGGTGTGCGCACCGAGAAGGTCGTCGAGAGCGACTGAGAGGGGGAACGGGAAATGGCACTTCAGGCAAGCAAAGTCAAGGTCGGCGACACGTACACCCAGCAGATCGTCGACAACCTGTCCCGCACCCAGATCGTCCAGTACGCGGGCGCCTCGGGCGACTACAACCCGCTCCACTCCGACGAGATCTTCACCAAGGAGGTCGCCGGCTATAGGAGCGTTTTCGCCCACGGCATGCTGACGATGGGAATGACCGGTCGGATGGTGACCGACCTCGTTGGCGACGGCCGGCTGACTGCCTACGGCGTCCGCTTCACGGAGCAGGTGTGGCCGGGCGACACGCTGACCGCGACCGCTACGGTGGATGCGCTGCGCGAGCAGGACGGCAAGCACCTGGTCGACCTGTCGATCTCCACCGTCAACCAGGACGGCAAGAGGGTCATCATGGGGAAGGCCACGGCACGGGTCGACCCGTAGCCCCATGCGGGCGAGACGCCCGCGTTTCCAAGTGTGCGGGCAGGATGCCCGGTTCCCCCGGGTGCTCCTAGTCGAGCACGCCCTGCACCGCCACCTGCCGCAGGGCGTGGTCGGCCAGCACCAGGGCAATCATCGCCTCGCCCATGGGGACGAAGCGCGGCAGCAGGCAGGGGTCGTGGCGGCCCTTGGTGGCGATGGTCGTCGGCTCGCCGGCACGGGTCACCGTGTCCTGGGGCTGCGGCAGGCTGCTGGTCGGCTTGACCGCGCAGCACAGCACGATCGGCTGGCCTGACGAGATCCCGCCCAGCATGCCGCCGTGGCGATTGCTGCGCGTCGCGACCTGGCCTTCGCGCATCTCGAACGGGTCGTTGTTCTCGCTGCCACGCGCCCGGGCGACGTCGAAGCCGGCGCCGTACTCGACGCCCAGCACCGCCGGCAAGCTGAACAGCGCCTTGCCCAGGTCCGCCTTCAACTTGTCGAACACCGGCTCGCCCCAGCCCGGCGGCACGCCGGTGGCCACGAGTTCCGCGATGCCGCCGATCGAATCGCGCTCCGAGCGCATCCGCTCGATCAGCTCCGCCATCCGCGCCGCGGCCTCCTGGTCCGGGCAGCGCACCGGGTTCGCCTCGACCTGATCGAGCGTGACCGCGGCCGGATCCTCGATCCGAGCCTCGATGTCGCCGATCCGCCTCACGTAGCCGACGATCCCGACCCCCCAACGCTCCCGCAGCAGCTTCTTCGCCACCGCCGCCGCCGCCACCCGCACCGATGTCTCGCGGGCACTGGAGCGTCCGCCGCCCCGGTAGTCGCGAAAGCCGTATTTTGCGTCGAACGTGTAGTCGGCGTGGCCCGGCCGGTACTTGTCCTTGATCTCGCTGTAGTCCTTCGGACGCTGGTCGCGGTTCTCGATCAGGAAGGCAATCGGCGTCCCCGTCGTCTTTCCCTCGAACACGCCCGACAGGATGCGCGCCTCGTCCGGCTCCATGCGCTGCGTGGTCAGCTTCGACTGTCCGGGCCGCCGACGGTCGAGGTCGGGCTGCAGGTCCGCCTCGGACAGCTCGAGCCCCGGCGGCACCCCGTCGAGGATGCCGACGTACCCCGGCCCGTGGCTCTCGCCGGCGGTGGTCAGCCGCAGTGCGGTTCCGAAGGTGTTCCCAGCCATGACAGGAGCACTCTGCCACAGCCGGCTGTAGCCGCAGGTCAGTAGCCCCGGGTCTTCTGACCCGGGGACAAAGCACGCGCCGCGAAGCGGCCACCGCTCTACTTGCCGAGGACGATTCTGCTCACTTCGATTTCCATGTCGAGGCCGGGAACGGTCAACCGGTCGCTGCCGGAGTGAGTGGACGACTCCCCGTAGCCGTCCAGCCCGGGAGAGCGGTAGACCTCGACGGAGTCCGCGCGCAGGTTGACGACCCAGACCTCCGCAATGCCGTTGCGGGCGTACAGCGCGAGCTTCGCGCCGCGGTCGAAGTCGAGGCTCGAGTCCGCCAACTCGATGACGAGCAGCGCGTCCTGCGGACCAGGATGACGGCTGGCGTAGCTGTCGTCTCGCCAGCGCAGCAGCGCGATGTCCGGTTGCGGCTCGGACGAGTCGTTCAGCCGCAACGGGTTCTGAGGTGCCACGATCGCCCGGCGACGCGCTGCCGGAACGAGAAGTTCATTGAGCCGGTTGAGGCAGCCCGCATGCCGGCTGCCGATTGGTGACATCACTACGATTTCTCCCGCGATCAGTTCCACACGGTCGTCCTCGCCAAGGATGCCGGCCTGCGCCATGGCGTAGTACTCGTCTACGGTGAACAAGCGTGGTGCGGGCGGTCCCTCGTGCATCCGGATGATCGTCCCCGCGATCAGCTCCAGATTCTCTTCGCGGCGAAGGATGCCCGCCCGCGCCATCGCGTAGTACTCGTTCACGTTGAACCGTCGCCTGGCCGGCGCTTCGCCAGCCAGACCTCGCTCCCGCTCACGCGCCGCGATAGTCATGCTTCGATCATAGCGAGCCGAACGGGCGTAGACTGGTCGGCCATGCAGATGTCGACTGCCTCTGCCCGCTTCGAATCGCCTCCCATCGACGCCGTGGGCGTCGAGGAACGGGTGGCCCGGCTGTGCTCGCGCAGCATCAAGAAGGAGGCGAAGCTCCAGGCGCTCCACCTGACCCTGTCGATGATCGACCTGACGACGCTCGAAGGCGCCGACTCGGAGGGCAAGGTGAGGCAGCTCTGCGCCAAGGCGTTGCAGCTCCACGCGGCGGTGCCCGATCTGCCGCACGTCGCCGCCGTCTGCGTCTACCCCGCCCTGGTCGGCACAGCCAAGCAGGCGCTCAGGGGGAGCGGCATTGCCGTCGCCTCGGTCGCTACCAGCTTCCCCGCCGGCCAGGCGCCGATCGAAATCAAGCTGCTGGAGGTCCGGCGCGCCGTCGAGGCCGGCGCCGACGAGGTCGACATGGTGATCTCCCGCGGCCGTTTCCTGGCCGGCGATCTGGCCTACACCGCCGACGAGATCGTCGCGGTGAAGGAGGCCTGCGGCGAGGCGCACCTCAAGGTGATCCTCGAGACCGGCGAACTCGGCACCCTCGATGCGATACGCCGCGCTTCCGACCTGGCCATGGGCTCGGGCGCCGACTTCATCAAGACCTCGACCGGCAAGATCAAACCCGCCGCCACGATGCCGGTGGTGCTCGTCATGCTGGAGGCGATCCGCGACCACTACCGCCGCACCGGCCGGAAGATCGGCATGAAGCCGGCGGGCGGAATCTCCACCGCCAAGGACGCGATCCGGCACCTGGTCATGGTGCGCGAAACGCTCGGCCAGGACTGGCTCGACCCGAGCCTGTACCGGTTCGGCGCCAGCTCCCTGGCGAACGACGTGCTGCGCCAGATCGTCAAGCAACGGAGCGGCATCTACCAGTCCTTCGACGACTTCTCCCTCTAAAGGAAGTGACGAGAGTTCATGGCCAACAGCACTGCGTTCGCCGGAAGAGCATCCGCTGAAATCGCCCCGCTGCGTCTGGGCGGCAGCGACGGCTGGGGCTACGCACCCGCGCCCGAGTCGACGGATCACGTCGAGCTGCGGGACCGCTACGGCCTGTTCATCGACGGCGAGTTCACCGACGCCAAAGGCGGTCGGACCTTCGAGACAACGAACCCGGCCACCGAAGAGAAGATCGCGGACGTGGCGCTGGCCGGCGATGTCGATGTCGACCGCGCGGTGGCGGCGGCGCGGCGCGCCTACGAGGAGGTGTGGTCGCGTCTCGCGCCAAGCGAACGCGGCAAGTACATCTACCGCATCGCCCGCGTGCTCCAGGAGCGCGGCCGCGAGATGGCGATCACCGAGTCCCTCGACGGCGGCAAGCCGATCCGCGAATCCCGGGACGTCGACATCCCGCTGGCGGCGGCGCACTTCTTCTACTACGCCGGCTGGGCCGACAAGCTGGACTACGCCTTCCCGGGCCGCGGCGCCCGTTCTCTCGGCGTCGCCGGCCAGGTCATCCCGTGGAACTTCCCGCTGCTGATGGCGGCCTGGAAGATCGCACCGGCGCTGGCTGCCGGCAACACGGTCGTGCTCAAGCCCGCCGAGACGACGCCGCTCACGGCGCTCAAATTGGCCGAGATCGTCCGTGACGCCGGGCTGCCGCCCGGGGTCGTCAACATCGTCACCGGGGCCGGCGAGACCGGCGCCGCCGTGGCGCAGCACGAAGGCGTCGACAAGATCGCCTTCACCGGCTCCACCGAGGTCGGCAAGCTGATCCGGCACGCCCTCGCCGGCAGCAGCAAGCACTACACCCTGGAACTGGGCGGCAAGGCGGCGAACCTGGTGTTCGAGGACGCCGCCGTCGACCAGGCCGTCGAAGGCATCGTCAACGGCATCTTCTTCAACCAGGGGCACGTCTGCTGCGCCGGCTCGCGCCTCCTGGTCCAGGAATCCGTCGCCGACGAGGTGATCTCCAAGCTGAAGGACCGGATGGAGACCCTGATCGTCGGCGATCCGCTGGACAAGAACACGGACATCGGCGCGATCAACTCGCGCGCCCAGCTCGACAAGATCGAGGAGTACCTGGGTATCGGCGAGAACGAAGGCGCCGAGCCGTTCCAGACCTCGTGCCCGTTGCCCGAACGCGGCTACTGGTGCCGTCCCACGCTGTTCCTGCGCGCCTCGCAGTCGCACCGTGTCGTCCAGGAGGAGATCTTCGGCCCGGTGCTCGCGGTGCAGACGTTCCGCACCGTCGACGAGGCGATCGCCATGGCGAACAACACCCCCTACGGCCTCTCCGGCGGCGTCTGGAGCGACAAGGGCGCCAAGGCGTTCCGGGTCACCAGCCGGATCCGGGCCGGCGTGCTGTGGGCCAACACCTACAACAAGTTCGATCCGACGGCGCCGTTCGGCGGCTACAAGGAGAGCGGCATCGGCCGCGAGGGCGGGCTGAGCGGCCTGCAGGCCTACCTGCAGCCGGAGGAGGCGGCATGAGCGACCCCCGACCCGCGACCACGACCGACCGGCTGCCGGTGCTCAAGACCCACAAGATCTACATCGGCGGCAAGTTCCCACGCTCCGAGTCCGGACGCTTCGACCGCGCCCTGGCGCCGGACGGTCGGCCGATGGCCAACATCTGCCGCTGCTCGCGCAAGGACGTGCGGGACGCCGTGACGGCGGCGCGCGCCGCCCAGGCTGGTTGGGCCGCGCGCTCGGCGTACAACCGCGGCCAGATCCTCTACCGGATCGCCGAGATGCTCGAGGGGCGCACCGCCCAGTTCGAGGCCCTGCTCGCGGCCGGCGGCGCCAGCCCGGAGGCCGCGGCGGCCGAGGTTCAGGCCGCCGTCGATCGGCTCGTCCACTACACGGGATGGACGGACAAGTTCCAGCAAATCTTCTCGAGCGTCAACCCAGTGGCCACGAAGCACTTCAACTTCTCGATCCTCGAGCCCATGGGCGTGGTCGGCGTGCTGGCCCCCGTATCGCCCCTGCTCGGCCTGGTCTCGGCCACGGCGCCCGCGATCGCCGGCGGCAACACAACCGTGGTTCTGGTCACCGGCAGAGAGCCGCTCCCGGCCGTGACCCTGGCCGAGGTCCTCAACTCATCCGACGTGCCCGGCGGCGTCGTCAACATCCTGACCGGGCGTCGCGATGAGATGCTCGCCCCACTCGCCGCCCACCGCGACGTCGACGCGCTGGTCCTCTGCTCCACCGATGCCGCAGTCGCCAAAGCGGCCGAGATTGAGGCCGTCCACAACCTGAAGCGTGTCCTGGTCCGCCGGCACGAGGACTGGGCCGACGTCCAGAGCCCCTACGAGATCACCGACCTCCAAGAGGTAAAGACGACATGGCACCCGATCGGGAGTTGAACGGCGGCGCGACTTCGCGCACCCAGGGCGAGAACGGCGCTGGTGCGGAGTCCACCGGCATGCCCCTTGCGCCGCCCCAAGGGGCCGGCGATCACGAGATGGAACTGCCGCTCCACGCCCGCAACCGCGCCGCCGAGATCGTCAAGTCGCCGGAGAAGCTTCGGGCGATGGTCGAGGATGCCAGGGCGAAGGCGGACACTGCCGGCCGCTCCTCCAACCCCCTCGCCGGCGTAGTCGAGGACCTGAAGACGATGTTCGAGATGCTGCGAGCGGTCGCGAGGGGTTCCTACCGCCTTCGGAAGGAGATCTTGATCCTGATCGCCGGCGCGGTCCTCTACTTCGTGATTCCGATCGACGTCATCCCCGACTTCATCCCGGTGGCGGGCTTCCTCGACGACGCCGCGGTGATCGCCTGGGTGTTCAAGACCTGCAAGACCGAGATCGATCTCTTCAGGGCCTACAACACGGGCGGCCCCGAACCGAACGCCGCCTGACCGCCGCGACGCGCTGACAGGCACAACAGATCCAGGTCGTGAACACGCCAGCCCGACAGGAGGGCGACCGCCTCGTCCAAGCTCAGGCCCGGCGGCAGGTGCAGACGTTCTTCGATGAACTGAAGAACGGAACCCGGAACTACCGGACAGTCGCCAGCCTCAGCCGCCAAATCACGCAGGAGTACCGTGGCCGCTGCGTCCTGGAACTCCTGCAGAACGCCCACGACGCGCTCGCCGGCGCCCGGCCGGACGACCCACGCAGGATCTCCTTCGTGCTCGCTACCGAGCCCGAACCGGTGCTCCTGATCGCCAACAGCGGCCGCCCGTTCCGCCATGAGGATTTTGAGGGAATCTGCCAACTCGGCCAAAGCCCCAAGGATCCCAACGAGAGCGTCGGCAACAAGGGCCTCGGCTTCCAGAGCGTGCTCGAAGTCTCGACGCGGCCCCAGATCTGGTCCATGACGGCCGAAGCGGGCGACCCGGAGTTCGTCTTCGGTTTCGACCCCGCCGGGACGGAGCGCCTCGTAGAGCAGGCTCTCGCCGAGATCGAGAGTGGTCTCTCGCCTCCACATGCCGCTACCGGTCGACGAATCATCAACTGGTCGGAAGAACAAGTGCACGACTACCAGAACGGCGATGGGTCCGGCGGAGCGGTCGACGCCGCTCGCGAAGCCCGGAAGTACGTGTCGCCATACTCGATCCCACTGCCGATCGAAGAAACGCCCCCGGAGGTAGCCGAGCTTCTCGATGCGGGTCACGTAACGGTCATCCGGCTGCGGCTCGACGGTGGCAGAACCGGCGCATTGGACAAGGCTGTCGAGTCCATCGGGGACTCTGATCGGGCTGCAGGTGCTTCTGCCGACCGGCGGCGCGCAGTGGACGAGGCGGTCGAGTCGATTAGGGACCAACTCGACCGACTGGACGCCCGCTCGGCTGTCTTCCTGCCGGACCTCGAGAGACTGACCATAGACGTGGACGGAGAGAGCCGCGTCCTCGAGCGCATCGTCGACTCCAGCGCTGACCTGCCGGGATCGCGACCTGCACGCGAGCAAGTGCTGCTGGTCGGTCGTTCAGCCGGAAGCGCCCTCGACGAAACGACGCGGGAGTTCCGCGTATGGTCGCGCGGCCTGGGAGGCGACCGCGATCCCGCGGAAGCGCGACGAATCCGGGACGCCGTCAAACACCTGCCGAACCGTTGGCCCGAGGTTCGACAAGTCAAGGTCGGTGTAGCGGTCGAGGACAGCAGTACCCCAGAACCCGGCGCGTTCGTCATCTTTCTGCCCACTGAAGTCGGCACCGGCACCGGAGCGCACATCAACGCCCCGTTCTACGGCTCGCTCGACCGCCGCCAGATCAACTTCAACGACGAATACAACGCGCTGCTCATCGAGTACGTGAAGGATCTGGCGCTCGACGTGGCCGCCGAACTCGCGGCGGGACCGACCGAAGGCTGGCGCGCGCGAGCAGTGGTCGACCTGTTGGCGTCAGCCGGCGCCCCGGGCGGCGGAGACCGGCCGACCCTCATGGATCAGACGCGCCAAAGGGCAGATGAAACAGGCCGCGACGTCGAGAGCGCCAAGCTGATCCTCTGCGACAGAGGTTGGCGAGACTCCCGCAGCGCGAGAATCATGCCCGAGCTTCCGGGCGATGACCGGTTGGGTAAAGACAGTTGGCGCGAGAGCGCCGAATTCGCCGTCGTCTCGACAGAACTCGATGGCCGCCATACCGAGGTCAAGACGCTCCTCAAGTGCCTTGGCGGCTCCCCCGCCCCCACGCAATCCGAGTGGGCCGCCACCATCGAGCGGCTCGCCGCTCGACTTCACTCACGAGAGATTGAAGCTTCCTGGGATGCGTTCTTGAGCAGCCTGCTGGCCGTTCTGCCGCAACAACTCAGGTCCCTGCGGGGAAGGGGCGCGGCCGATCCCCTGTGCAACGCGAAGTTCCTCCCCACCCAGGACGGCCGCCTGCTTTGCGCCTCCGATGACAACGCGGCCCGGATCTTCTTCCAGCCCCGTCGAGGCGTCGACGACGCAGCGGAGTTCGTCGGGCGGATTCCCGCCTCGCTCCAAGACCGCATTGCGTTCCTTCACGACGGCGTGAAGACTCACGAAGGACCGCAACGACAGAACACCGAAGTCCAGAAGTTCCTCGACGGCCGATTCGTTCAGGGCTTCCGGAGAGAGGACCTACTCCGGGATGTCGTCCTTCCGGCGCTCCCCGAACTACCCGTCCCTCACGGCGGCAGCGAAGCAACCCGCTGCGCCGAGATCCTGAAGTGGACCCTGGCGCTCATCGGCAACGAAGAGTCGGAGACGCTCGCGGGCCTGCTGAAGCGTCTGCCCGTCGCCTGCCACGGTGGTTGGTTCGCCGCCGGCGAAGCGGTCTTCGGTCCGGGCTGGGTCGGCCGGCACGGCGAGTCCGTCCAGACCCTCGCCGAGGGCCTGCCCGCTGACTCGAATCGGCTGCTGGAGAAAGCGCTCCTGCCTCCGCAGGACCCGCGATGGGGACTCGACGCCGATGCTTCGGACGCTCTGTTCGAAAGATCTGGAGTCGTCGACGGACTCCCGATTCGAACCGCCGAACCGGTTCACTTCTCCATGTCGGCAAGCTACCGGGATCTCCCGCGAAAAGCGCCAGAAGACACTCCCCAGACCGCATGGGACGGCTGGCTCAGGGCTTGCGGGGACGAACTGAAGCCCAAGATCAAGAGCCGGACGTCGTACAAGCTCGACGACATCTACCTGGCGACCGAGATTCACTCCCTCCGGGATCTTGAAGTTCCGGCGCGAGAAGCGCTCTCAGACCTGATCATCTCTTCTCTAGAAGAATGGGACGACGACTGGGAGTCCGCCCAGCTCACGAGACCGCGCTATCCGGCCTACCCACGGGCCGTCACTTCCCCTCTCAAGTACTGGTTGACGACCCTCCCGTGGCTCCACGACAACGAACTCGAGCCGCGTCCGCTGTGCCAACGGTGGTTCGTTCCCGAGTCACTACTCCGTGGTCAGGGTGGCCGGTTCGCCCACCTCGCGCCGCTGTCGCTCAAACTTGCCCATCGCCTGGGCGAGAACCCCGAACTGCGCGCGAGGCTTGAGCGGCTCGGCTTGAACGTCTATCCCACCGAGGACGAACGCAACGGACCGGACCTACTCGAAGCCCTGGCCGATGCCTGGGACAAAGGTGCGATGCCCGCCGGCGGGTTCGACGTCTTTCTCGGACAGGTGCGCCATGCCTGGAGGCACCTGGACTCCGATCGCGGACTCCCGAGGCGGTTCCTCATCCGTACCAGGCCGCGCGCCTTCCAGATCGTCACGGATCCGGCGGATGCCTACCTCCCCGACGATGAGATGCGCACGAGATCGCTTCGCGACCACCAGAAGCCGATTCTCGAGATGCGTCCCGTGCGGAGTTCCATCGGCGCCCTTCTGGACGAACTGAAGGTCCGGCGAGCATCCGACCTGGACGAGTACAGCCTCGCAGACGGTCGGCCCGCGGCCGAAAAGACGGACGGGGCCGTGCCGATCGAAGACACGGAAGTCAGGTGGCTTCCCCTCGTTCTGTTGACCTTGGCCGCGCACGGCGGTGCCAGTTCCCGCGGACCCGCCACGAAGGCCTGGCAAGACGCCGCTGCGAGACTGCGAGGGGCGCGGGTCCATTCGTGTGGCTCGCTTTCCGTGGAACTGACGGACGCCGAACAGGTCGTCGCCAGCAGCGAGCCATCCGCGCACTGGCTCTCGGACAAGGGAGTGCTTCTCATTCGTCCCGGCTCACCGTACGAAGAACTGGCGCCGGCCTCGCAGGCGATCCTGGAACGTCAGGATCTGCTCGAGAGACTCCGCTACGTTCTCCGGGACCTGGAGGAAGGGGCGCCGCGACCGTCGCAGGAGCTGATCGAGGCGGCGCTCGACAGAGCTGGAGTCGATGCCGAAGCCTTCGCTGACATCCGACATCGCTGGCACGGCAACACGGCGCATGTGGTCGACCGGATTCGGCCGGTCCTGAAGCTGCTCACCATCTCTGTGGACGGGCTCGAAGCTGCCGCGGCCGAGACCGAAGCTCTCACGAAGTGGCTGTCCTTGCGTCTCGCAGAGCGCCTGGCACGCAAATGGCCCGCAGAGAAGCTGATCTCAGCCGCCAGAGCGAGTCGCGACGACCGCGCCATGGGGCACGAGGTTTGGCAAAACCTGGGTGAGATCTCCCAGCTTCCGGCATGGAACGGGACACTCGCCGAACTCGGAGACGGCTACGCCGAGTGCGAGAACGGCGACGCAGGCGAGCAGACGACGCTCCACATCCAGGAAGCCGCACCGCTGCTAAGAGCCCTTGCTCGGCACATTGCCGTCGAAGTGAAGGACGCGGACCTGTTCCTCAGGATGGAAGAGGCGAGCCAGGACTTCGAAGCGCCACCCGATTGGTCCTCTCGATGGTGGGAGGTGCCGTTCGACGCTGTTCTCAGGCACCTGCGCACCGCCTACGTGGATGAACTGGGCGTGGACTCGGGCCTTGTCGACGCCCTCGACGACGCCAGTACGCTCGCGGAGCTCCGCACAGCACTCGTGCAGCAAGGAATCGCCGTCGACGTGGACCCGTACGAGACTTTCCGCCGGAACGAGCACCGGCTCAGAAAGAGGATCGGCCAAACGCGCGATCTCCACCGAGCATGGCTGGATGTTTCGGAAGCAGATCCGGCCCCTCTCCGGCACGAGGCGTCCGGGTCGCCCCGAATGGACTCCTGGGCGTACCTTCGGGACTGGTCTGAGGCGGAGGTCTTCGAGCAAGCGCTTGAGACGGTGGACGATGCGAAGTTCAGCAGGCAATGCGATGGGTGCCGAGCCGTCGCCGAGGCCCGGGCGAAGCTCAAAGTCACTCCGGAAGTCGTCGAACAAGCACGGAGGAAGCGTCTCGAGCGGCAGCGGGAGGCCGAGCGGGCCAACAGGACCTTCCCGATCGCAGGCAAGCTGTTCGAGATAGGTGGCCCCGAGAGCTACGGCGACCTCCTGGCTCGTCTCGACACCCTGCCCGATCTGAAGGGGCCTAGCGTCAAGAGCAACGAGCCGACGCGGCTGGTCCACCCCGACCCCCGTCCGGCCCCAAGGCCGAGTCCCGTCCCGCCGGCACCCGGCAGAACGTCGCACCGGTACTCGTCGCCGCACCTTCCCGGCCTGGTCGGGATCGTCGGCGAGATGCACGCCTACCGCTACCTTCGATCTGAATTCGGCAGCGGGATCGTGACGCCTGCCGCCTGGGTGTCCGAGAACGGCCTCAAGGTCCTGCCGCCGGCAGGAGCCGAGAAGCGTGACGCGAGCGACAGCCGCGGCTTCGACTTCCGGTTTGCCAACGACGGCATCACGTGGCACTTCGAGGTCAAGGCGACCACGGAGGACGACACGAGCTTCTCGCTCCCGCCGAGCGAAATTCGCGCGGCCACGAGCCTCGCGAACAGGCGCCGCGACCGCTGGCGCATCCTGCGCATCAGGAGCGCGCTCTCCGACGCGCCGGAGATCGACTTGCTTCCCAATCCCTTCGAGACCGGGTTCTCGGACCTCTTTCGGCTCAGCAGCGGCGGGCTGAACGTGCGATACGCACTGGACGCCGATACGTAGCTGCCGCGACCAACGGCACGATCACCGGTACGGAAACAGCCTCCGTACTTCGAGATCGATCTCCAGACCCGGCACCCTCAGGCGATCGCCGCTGTCGTGGACCGAGCGCTCTCCATAGCCTTCCGGCCCAGGTACGGAGTGCACTTCGATGGTGCGACTGCCCAGATCGACCAGCCAGAACTGCCGTATGCCATGGCGGGCATAGAGCTGCGCCTTGACTCGGCGATCGTAGTCGAGGGTCGTGTCCGAGACCTCGATGATCAGAAGCACGTCCTCGGGCTGTGGGAGACTCTCGCTGTACGCGTCGTCGCGCCTGACGAGCACGCATACGTCGGGCGCCGGCTCAGTGGACTCGTCGAGATGGACCGGGCTCTGAACCCGGATGGCGGTGCGGTGGTCGGCGGCACGGATGAGCAACTCGGCAAGGATGTCGACACAGGCCGCGTGGCGGCTGCCGACGGGGGACACCACGACGATTTCTCCTTCGATGAGCTCGACCCGGTCGTCTTCGCCCAGGATTCCCGCCCGCGCCATCGCGTGGTAGTCGTCCACCGTGAACAACCGTCTGGCGGGCACGATCGGCGGCGTCCCCTCCGCACTCGTTCTTCGCGCGGCCACCGTCATGCGGACAATCTTATCGGCTGAAGCGAACCGCGCGGTCGTTGGTCAGGCGGAACCGGCCACGTCGCCGCATGGAGCTACAGCGACGCGGCGCCGTGGTACGCCCGAGCCACCCAGGCCATGAGCTGGGCGCACAGCAGCCCCAACGGCGTGCCGACCAGGTTGCCGAGCACGCCCATCAGGACGCCGACCGCTGCAAGTGCCGGCTGGAAGACGCCGGCCACCACGGGCGTCGAGATCACGCCGCCGACGTTGCCCATGCTGCCGGTGGCGAACAGGAACAGCGGCGCGCGCAGCAGGCGCATGGCCACAAACAGGCAAATGACATGGATGCTGATCCAGACCACGCCGACCGCCAGTACCAGGGGCGCCTCGACGATCGCGGCCAGGTTGCCGCCGGCGCCCATCGTCGCAACCATCAGGTAGAGGCCGCCGTAGGCCACAGGTGTCGACCCCCGGTGGTCGAGCCGCCGGAGCCGCGTGAACGAGAGACCCAAACCGACCGCCACCACCAGCAGAATGCCCCAGGTGAAGTGCGAGAGCACCGAGCCGACTTGAGGCAACAACTCGCCGCCGCGCATGCACAGCCAGCTTCCGACCAGGCCGACGCCGAGCATGGTGGCGAAGGCCGGCAACGTGATCGGCCGCGCCTTCTCCGTCTGGACCTTCTGCAGCCGTTCGTTCAGCCGGTCGAGTTCGCCGCGCCGCGCCCGGTTGCGGCGGTCGATCCGGTTCTGGTGGCCGCTCAGCAGGATGATGATCGACATCCAGCCGTAGCCGACGACCGAGTCGACGATGATCATCGGAGCGAAGACCTCGTCCGGGGCGCCGACGCCCTCCTTGATCGCGATCATGTTCGACAGGCCGCCGATCCAGGATCCGGAGAGGGCCCCGAGCCCCTTCCAGATCTGGGGGTCGTCGAGGAAGGGCTGGAAGATCGCGAGCGCGATGGGCCCGCCGATCACGATGCCGACCGATCCGGCGAGCAGCATCGCCGCCGCCAGCGGCCCCAGACGCTTGATCGCCGGCACGTCGGTTCCCATCACCAGAAGCAGCAGGGCGCACGGCATCAGGTAGTCCGTACACCAGTCGTAGAAGGGCGACTCGGCAGGCGTGATGCCAACCGTGGTCAGCACCACGGGCAGCAGGTAGATCCAGACGATCGGCGGCAGGGTCTTGAACAGGCGCTCGAAGGCCGGTGTCTGCGCCAGGGCGAAGATCAGCGCCACGAAGCCGGCGAAGAAGACGAGCAGCGCGGTCGGGTCGTTGATCAGCGCCTGCTCTGCCATTGACGAGGGATTGTAGTCGGGTGCCGGCTGCTATCTTCCGGCGCCGCCTTCCCCAGGCGGTCCACTCGCTCCGAAAGGCTGACAAATGAGACCCTCACGCCACTCCGGTACAGCCGCCGCCTCAGCGGTAGCTGCGGCCTGCCTCCTCTTCACATCGGCCATCCAGGCCCAGTTCGGCGCCGCACCACCCAACCGGTCGTCCCTGGTCGACGATGGCGCCCTGCACGTCGTCCTTTGCGGCAGCGGATCGCCGCTGCCGAGCGTCGAGCGCGCGGGTCCGTGCACCGCGGTGATCGCCGGGGGCCGGATGTTCCTGGTCGATGTCGGACCGGGATCGACCGAGAACCTGCGGCTCTGGGGCCTGCCGGCCGGCAACCTCGCCGGTGTGCTGCTCACCCACTTCCACTCCGACCACATCGGCGAACTCGGCGAGGTCACCTTCGGGAGCTGGGTCGCCGGCCGGGCCGAGCCCCTGGACGTCTACGGTCCGGCCGGCGTCGACCGGGTGGTCGCCGGCTTTCAGGCCGCCTACGAGCTCGACGCCTCCTACCGGATCGCCCACCACGGCGCAGACCTGCTGCCGCCCGAGGGCGCCAAGGCGACGGCGCACGCCATCGAACTCCCGGACGACGCCCCCTCGACCGTCATCTACGACCAGGACGGCGTGCAAATCACCGCCTTCCTGGTCGACCACGAGCCGATCTCGCCGGCGGTGGGCTACCGGATCGACTTCGGCGGCCGCTCAGTCGTGGTCAGCGGCGACACCGTGCGTTCGGCGAACCTGGAAGCCGCGAGCCAGGGCGTCGACGTCCTGGTCCATGAGGTTCTTTCCGACAACCTCATCGGCATGGCGTCACAGGCACTCGCGAGCGGCGGCAACGAACGGACCGGGAAGATGATCGAGGACACGCTCGACTACCACACGTTCCCGGCCGACGTGCACGCATTGGCAGCAGACGCGAAGGTCAAGCTCCTGGTGCTGAGCCACCTGGTGCCGCCGCTGCCCGCCGCGCAGGCGGAGACCGTGTTCATGCGCGGCCGGGCCGAGGACGCGCCGAACGAGGCCGTGGTCGGCGTCGACGGCATGCACATCGCACTGCCGGCGAACAGCGACGAACGGACGATCGAGACCTTCTAGTGGCGGTCCGGGCCTGGGAGCGCGGGCGTCTCGCCCGCATCCGGCGCGAAGCACGGGCCTGCCACGCTAGCCTCGCAGCGTGACGAACTACGAAACCGAGCTCGACTTCGCGGTCGAGACGGCCTGGATCGCCGGCCAGTTGACGCTCGAGTTCTTCCGGCTCGGCGTCGAGGCGGAACTCAAGAGCGACATGACACCGGTCACCGAGGCCGACCGGGGCGCCGAGGAACTGATCCGTACGCGGATCAAGGAGACCTTCCCCGGCGACTCGATCGTCGGCGAGGAGTTCGGGGCTGGCGGCGGCGCGCAGGACTCACAAGGCGCCGGTCGCAACTGGTATGTCGACCCGATCGACGGCACCCGCTCCTTCGTCCGCGGCGTGCCCCTGTACGGCATCCTGATCGGCCTGGAGGTCAACGGACGGGTCGAGGTCGGCGTTGCCCACTTTCCAGGCATCGGCGAGACCGTGGCTGCCGCCTCCGGTCACGGCTGCACGCTGAACGGCGAGCCGGCCCAGGTCTGCGCCACGAACAGCCTCTCGGACGGCTACGTCTCCTTCGGCGATCCGGGCCTCTTCGTCGACCCCAGGCATCGAACGGCGTGGAGGCGAATGATGGAGAACACCGCCTACCGCGTCGGCTGGTCCGACGCCTACGGCCACGCCCTGGTCGCAACCGGCCGGCTGGAACTGATGGTCGATCCGCAGATGAGCGCCTGGGACTGCGGACCGTTCCCGGTCATTCTCCGTGAAGCCGGCGGCTACTTCGGCGACTGGGACGGCAACGAGACGATCCACTGCGGCAGGGCGGTCAGTACCACCCGCCGGCTGCTGCCCGAGGTTCTGGAACTGCTCGGCGACTAAGGGTCAGCCGTCGCCCGGCGGCTCCTCGTTCTCCTTGACCGGACCGGCAACGCAGCTCAGCAACTCCCGCACTTCGTCCAGCCGGTAGTCCGGCACGCAAAGCGACACCGGCACCGGCGACTTCCCCACCATCCCCATGCCGAACATGCCGACTCCGGCGCTCTGCACCAGAAAGGGGATCTCGTACTGGTCCAGAGCGTGGCCGATCGCCTCGGCCTCCAGTCTGGAATCGAACTTGGCGATCTCGACGAACTTCATGCTTCCGCTCCGTCCGGCACCTTCAGCATCAGCCCCAGCCGGGTGCAACGGGCGACCAGCTCGTCGCGCTGGTTGTAGGCGCGGTGCTCGAAGGTCACGATGCCCGCGTTGGGCCGTGAACGACTCTCCCGCTTGTCCTTGACCTCGGTCTCGATGCGCAGCGTGTCGCCGTGGAAGACGGGCCGGGGAAAGACGACGTCGTTCCAGCCCAGGTTGGCGATCGTGGTGCCGAGCGTCGTGTCGCCGACCGAGATGCCGACCATCAGGCTCAAGGTGAAGCAACTGTTGACGATCCGCTGCCCGAACTCGCTGTCCTTCATCGCCTCGGCGTCGAGGTGAAGGGCCGCGGGGTTGTGGGTCATCGCGGTGAAGAAGACGTTGTCCGCCTCGGTCACCGTCCGCCGCAGCGCGTGGTCGAAGAGCTGACCGATTTCGAACTGCTCGTAGTAGAGGCCTGCCATGAAGGCAACCATACAGCCATTGCCCCCGCGACGGATGCGGGCAGGATGCCCGCCTTTCCAGGGCCGGATGCAGGCCCGAGCCGCTTGCTAGCCGACCCGCTCGATATCGGCCCCGAGGGACCGCAGCCGCTCGTCGATCCTCTCGTAACCACGATCGATCTGCTGCACGTTGTCGATCACGCTACGGCCCTCGGCGCACAGGGCGGCGATCAGCATCGCCATGCCGGCCCGGATGTCGGGGCTCACCATGTCACGGCCGTAGAGCTTCGACGGACCGCTGACGACGACCCGGTGTGGGTCGCAGAGCACGATCTGGGCGCCCATCGCCACCAGGCGGTCGACGAAGAACATGCGGGACTCGAACAGCTTCTCGTGGATCAGCACCGAGCCGCGGCTCTGGGTCGCGGCGACGACCGCGATCGAGGTCAGGTCGGCGGGAAAACCGGGCCATGGCGCGTCCTCGATCTTGGGAATTGCGCCCTGGAGATCGGTACGTACGCACAACTCCTGGCCGCCGGGCACGAACAGATCGCGGCCGTCACCCCTGATCTCGAAGTCGATGCCCAGACGCCCGAACGCAAGTCGCGTCGCGCGGTGTTCCCGCGGCCGCGCGTTGGGGATGCGCAGTTCGCCGCCGGTCACCGCCGCCAGCGTGATGAGCGACCCGACCTCGATGTAGTCGGGGCCGATCGCAAACTCGGCGCCGCCGAGCCGCTCCACACCCTCGATGGTCAGAGCGTTCGTCCCGATCCCTTCGATCGGCACCCCCATCGACCGCAGCAGCGTGCAGAGATCCTGCACGTGGGGCTCGCTCGCCGCGTTCAGGATCCGGGTCTCGCCCTCCGCGAGAGACGCCGCCATCACCGCGTTCTCGGTTGCCGTCACTGAAGCCTCGTCGAGGAAGATCTCGGCGCCGCGCAGGCGACCGTCAGCGGCTTTGACGCGGCACTCGAGACCACGGCGGGGACAGAGCGTGATTGCGGCGCCCAGGGCCTCGAGAGCAAGCACGTGGGTGTCGAGTCGTCTACGACCGATCACGTCGCCGCCCGGGGGCGGCATGCTCACTCGCCCGCGCCGGGCCAGCAAAGGACCGGCCAGCAGGATGGAGGCGCGAATCACACGGCACAGGTCCGGGTCCGGATCCTGGTCACCGAGACCCGCGGCGCAGACTCGAACCGTGTCCGCGCCCACGAACTCGGCCTCGGCCCCGAGTTGACGAACCAATCCGATCTGCGCTTCGACATCGCGGATTCGCGGCACGTTGCGCAGCGTGACCTCGTCGTCGGTGAGCAGCGCGGCAGCCAGGATCGGCAACGCGGCGTTCTTGTTGCCGCGCGCTTCCAGCGTCCCCGAGATCGGGCGGCCGCCCTCGATCACGAACTGGGAACGGGGCATTTGTCCGGCAGTGTCCATCGGATGTCAAGTTGACCACAGGAACGCCACCGGCAGTGCCGTCTCTTCCGACCCGGCATGAAACTTCCGCGCCGCGCTGTCGTCGTACCAAGAGTACGGTGCAACGCGGCCGCGCAAGCCCCCCGGCCTCTCTCGGACCCAAGGAGAACAGACATGAAGAACCTTCACCGCCGGTGGTCGACCCTGACCTTCGCCCTGTTCATCGCCATCATGCCCGCCACCGCCATCGCGCAGGCGGATGACGACCGCGGCCACGACGAGCGCTGGGAGGAACTCGGCCAACGCTGGCAGGAGTGGGGCGAGCGGTTCGGCCGCAGCTTCGAGGAAGCCGACTGGGAGTCCCAGCACAAGAACTGGGAGGAATACGGCAAGCGCTGGGAGAAGTGGGGCGAACAATTCGCCGCGTCCTTCGAGAGCGCTTTCAACGAAGAAGAGTGGGAGGCATGGGCCCAGCAGTTCGAGGACCTGGAGCACGAAGACGGCGAAGTCGACTGGGAACGGTTCGGTGAGTTCTGGGAGCAGTTCGGCGAGCGGTTCGGCGACTCCCTCGGCGAAGCGCTCGAAGGCGCGGACTGGGAGACCTTCGGTGAAGCCCTGGGCGCGCTTGGCGAGCAGATGGGCGAACTGGCCGAGTTGATTGCCGCCAGCGTCGAGAACGCGGATTGGGATGGTCTCACCGATCTCATCGGCGAGACGGTCGAACACGCCGTCGAGGGCGCCGAAGAAGCGGCCGAAGCGGCCGCAGAGGCAGCTAGGGAGATCGACGCCTAGGGGCCAGGCGGCCGGCTGCGATGCCTTAGGCTACGCACTCCGTTTCACCAGCCACGGAGTGCCCCAGATGCCCGTCGACCCCCAGGTACAGGCCTTCCTCGAAGTTCAGGCGCAGGCCGCGATCGAAAACCAGGTTCCGCCCATCACGGAACAGACCGTGGAGATGGCCCGGGCCGGCTATCTCGCGGTCGCCGAGATGCTCGGCCAGGGGCCCGACGTTGACACCGAGGACTCCGCCGTGCCCGGTCCGGCCGGCGACATCCCGGTTCGCATCTACCGCCCCAAGGGCGCCGGCCCCGGCCTCCCGATCCTCGTCTACTACCACGGCGGCGGTTGGGTGATCGGCGATCTGGAAACCCATGACTACGCCGCCCGCGAACTCTGCGTAGGCGCCGGCTGCATCGTCGTCGCGGTCGACTACCGGCTGGCCCCCGAAGCGCAGTTCCCGGCCGCGGTGGACGACTCCTGGGCCGCCCTCCAGTGGGTCTCCGACAACGCGGAGAGTCTAGGCGGCGACCCGGGCCGGATCGCGGTCGGCGGGGACAGCGCCGGCGGCAACCTCTCCGCCGTGATGAGCCTGCTCGCCCGCGACGCCGGCGGTCCGGACCTGGCCTTCCAACTCCTGATCTACCCGGCGGTCGACATGGAGTTCAGCCGCCCCTCGATCGACGACAACGCGGACGGCTACGTCCTCACCAAGGACCACATGATCTGGTTCCGCGGCCACTACCTCCGCTCCGAGGCCGACCGTGCCGACTTTCGCGCCTCACCGCTGCTGGCCTCCGACCACAGCAACCTGCCGCCGGCCCTCATCATCACCGCCGAATTCGACCCGCTGCGCGACGAAGGGCGGGACTACGCCGAGAAGCTCCAGGCCGCGGGCGTGAAGGCGACCCTCTCGAACTACGAAGGCCAGGTCCACGTCTTCTTCCAGCTCTCCCCCATCCTCGACGGAGGCCGGCAAGCAGTCGACGAAACCTGCGCGGCGCTGCGCAAGGCGTTCGGCGAGGCTGACTGAGACGCTTCGGGGCGTCAGCCGAAAACGCGGGGTTCGAAGGCCGGCTCGTTGACGATGCTGGCACTGTTCCCGGTTGCCCGGATTACGAACAACCCTCGTCGCTCCGCGTACTTCGTCACCGAAGCGTCGCTCTTGAGGTAGGCCACCGCGCCGTAGATCCGCCGTTCCCGGTACTCCGGCGACCACTCCACGAATTGCGAAAGCTTGTCCAGGAACTCGGTGACGTCTTCCGACCTAAGCGTCGTCTTGACCTCGACAACGACGACTTCCGCGCCGTTCGCGGCGACGATGTCGATCTCGAAGTGCTCCCCGTTGCGGCGCCCCGTCATTCGCTGGAGTGTCCGTTCCACCTCGATGCCGCGTTGCTTCAGCAGGGGAACGAGGTCTCCCTCGACCAGGCTCTCCATCAACTTGCCCCACTGCGAGGTGAACAGGTCTTCCGCCTTCTTGAGCCGCCGGTCGGTCTCCTTCATCTGCCGGGCGGTTTCCTTCTGGTACTCCCTGATCTCGGCCATTTCGGCTCGGCCCTTTGCGAAGTCGGCCTGCCTCTCGGCCCGGCTCTTCGCGAAGTCGGCCTGCCTCTCGGCCCGGCCTTTTTCGAAGTCGGCCTGGCTCTCGGCCCGGCTCTTCGCGATGTCGGCCTGGCTCTCGGCCCGGCTCTTCGCGATGTCGGCCCGACTCTTCTCTATGTCGGCCCGACTCTCCGCCATCAGATCGGACGCGCGCCGCAGGATCGCCCAGATCTCCTCCGGTGTGGCCGAAGCCTCAACGCCCGCACCAGGTGTCTTCGTACTCGTCATCGATTCCTCCACGCGAGGCAGCCTTCGGGGGAGGGCAAGCTCTGGTTGGCAAGGACGGGGCCCACGGCGCAAGCTGCTTCCGCGCCCGGCCGCACGGCAGCAACAATAGCGCGAAGCCCTGCCCCTGTGCGACCGCCTTTCCGGCCGCCAGCTTCGACCCGCCTCCAACGGAAGCTGACCCCATCGACCGCGTTCGCTCGGCAGCGGGAAGGAGAAACGGGAGTAGGGTCCTTGGTTGTGAGCGTCCCCGCTATGCGGCTGACTGATGTCGCCGAGTCTCTGCGTACCGAACGGGAACTCGGCGCCGTCGCGGCGGAGCTGGCGAGCAAGAGGGGACCGCTGGCTGCGAGACCGCCAAAGCGCGGTTTCGTCGAAGCACTCCGGGACCAGATCCGGGCCGGCGACGACCCTCTCGGCGAGGCCTTCTGCAGAATCCGGACTCCGCAGCAACGCCGCAACCAAGGGGCGACCTACACGCCGCCCGCGATCGTGGACAACATGCTGGAATGGACGGCGAGGCACAAAACGCCGGCGCGCATCGTCGATCCAGGCGCCGGCTCCGGTCGCTTCATCCTCGCGGCGGCGCGCCGCTTCCCAGAAGCAGCTCTGGTCGCCGTGGAGACGGATCCGCTCGCGATCCTGATCCTCCAGGCCAATGCGGAGGTCCTCGGCCTCTCGGGTCGGCTCACGATCGAAGAGATCGACTATCGCGACCTGTCCCTGAGGCCGGTCGACGGGGCGACCCTGTTCATCGGCAACCCGCCATACGTCCGCCACCATCGCATCGACGCCGAATGGAAGAACTGGTTCGCCAACACGGCGGCCAAACACGGGCTACGCGCGAGCAAGCTGGCCGGGCTCCATATCCACTTCTTCGTCAAGAGCCTGGAACTGGCCCGCCCCGGCGACTACGGCGCATACATCACCGCGGCGGAGTGGCTGGACGTCAACTACGGCTCGGTGCTCCGCCAAGCGCTCGCCGACGGCCTGGGCGGCCTGGCCCTCCACCTCCTCTCACCGACGGCCGCGCCCTTCCCCGACGCTCTCACCTCGGCCGCCATCACCTGCTGGGAGGCCGGCCACCACGGCTCTTCGGTCGCGGTGCGGACGATCGAAGGCCCGGACGAGCTCGATGGGCTGCGGTCGCATCGCTCCATCCCTTGGAGCACCCTCAAAGGAACGCAGCGTTGGTCAACGGTCATCAGGCCTTGCGCCCCAAGGCGAGGCGGCGTCATCGAACTCGGTGAGATCTGCCGCGTCCACCGCGGCCAAGTCACAGGCAGCAATGGAGTCTGGATCGCCGGGAACTACGACGGCGACTTGCCGTCGGATGTCCTCTTCCCATCCATCACGCGAGCACGAGAGTTGTTCTCGGCCGGCGCCGCTCTTACTTCGGCCGAGCACCTGCGCCAAGTCGTCGATCTGCCGCGTGACCTCGACAGCCTTAAGCCTTCGGCCCGCCACCTCGTCGACAGGTTCCTGCACTGGGCCCAGGACCAGGGTGCTCACGAGAGCTACATCGCTCGCCACCGTCGCCCCTGGTGGTCGGTGCGACTGCGAGAGCCGGCGCCGATTCTTTGCACCTACATGGCGCGCCGTCCTCCGGGCTTCGTGCGGAATCTGTGCGGCGTCCGCCACATCAACGTCGCCCACGGCCTCTACCCCCGACAGGAGCTTTCGGGCACCCAACTGACCCGTCTCACCGAATGGCTGAACCGCCACGTCGGCATCGACCAAGGACGCACCTACGCGGAAGGCTTGACGAAGTTCGAGCCTAAGGAAGTCGAACGGATCCTCATTCCGAGGCTCGAAGACCTCGGATGATCGAACCGCGACGATGGACCCTCGCCGAGCTGGAACGGGATGCTGAAGAAGCTACGTCTCTCTTCCGCGAAGAGCGGCTCAAGGAGTCGCTGAGCCAATACACGGAGTTCTTCGAACAGTTCTCAACCGTCTTCCGCGACCTGGTCGATCGCCTGCCAGACCTCGGGCGCGCAGAAGACTCCGCGGAGACCCTCGTGGAAATCCTCGGCGAAGACGAAGCCCGAACAGCTCTTCGCTATCTCGCGGCACCGCCCGTGTCCGAAGACGACCTGAGGACCCTCGCGAAGACGAAGCTCTCGGCCACCGCCCTGCGGAACACACCAGAAAACGCCCGCCGCATCGCCGACCTCGTCCTGCGCCTCGTCGATCCTCATCGCTTTCCCTGGATCGCCGAGAATCGTCCACCAACCAGTGATGAAGTCGAGCGTGCCGTTGTCGCCTCCGCAGCGCTGGTGGCGGCGCAGAAAGTGTCCACCGCCCGCCGGAGCGCCAGCAAACTCCAGGAGGACGCCGTCAAAGAGGTGCTCCGCTCCTGCGGCTTCATCGAGGACAGTGGGCGCCCCGCCATCGAGACCCTAGCGAACGCCCCCGAGCCCAACCACTTCCGGGGTGAGAGCAAACTCGGCCGAACGAAGGCCGATATCGTCGCCCGCCTCCCAGATCAGCGACTGCTGGCAGTCGAGTGCAAGGTGTCGAACAGCGCCGTCAATTCCTACAAGCGCGTGAACCACGAGGCCGTTGGCAAGGCACGGTCGTGGCTGTCCGACTTCGGCAGACGCCAGATCGTCCCGGCGGCCGTTCTCAGTGGCGTCTTCAAACCCGCGAACCTGGCTACAGCGCAAGAGGAGGGACTCGCCCTGTTCTGGGCATTCCGGCTCAAGGACCTCGCGGAACTGCTCGACTCCATGTCCGATCGATAGGTGGCCCCTGCTGAACCTGGGCCAACCTCACGCGCAGCGGCGGAGCCCGCCACCGGCATCCCTTCGCGACTCCATCTGAACTACTTCGTCTGCCCCTCACGCCACAATCCAGCGCGTCATCTCGGGTCGCCGAAACGGCCGCCGCGACTCGATGGCCTCGACGGAGGCCAGGGACTCGCCAATCACGCATTCGCGCGCGCCCTCCGCAATCCAGACGTTCAAGTCCCCTATCAACTCGCGACAGATCGGTGCCATGGCGCACCCAGCAGCCTTGGGCAACAACAAGAAAGCTCTGAAGGGTGAGAGAGGGTAGTAGAGAGCCGTCTTCTCCGGCTGAGAGTCGTCCAACGGGGCGAGAAGATTGACGACCGGCTGGTCTCCAGTAACGAACGCACTGTCTGTATGGTTCCGCAGAACAACGCCTCGGTAGTCGGATCTTCGAGAATGAAGCAACCCACCCATAACCTCCCCGTGGATGTGCGCGAGCACCTTTTCCACGTCTCCTCCTAGCGCCTCTTCATCCGACAGGCTGTTTCTCATGGCTTGTCGAATACCAACTCTCGTCCTTCTAGTGCGAAAGAACTGGATGCCCAAGAACAGGAAGAAGTCGCACGCCACTTCTGAATCAAGAACAGTGATGTGGTCGTGTCTCAGTTCTTCCACAATAGGATCCGCCCGGCTCTCGATCTGACTGAGGTACTGCTCCGCTACGCTTGTGGCGGCACGTCGCATCTTCTCCTTCGTGCACTCAGAGGCAAGCGAGGAACTACCCAGAAAGGACTCGGTCCGAGAGAACCGAATGTACGCCTGCAAGATCTTCTCGGCATGGGTTCTCACATCCGGATTGACAAAGACTTGTTCCACGTACTGGCCGAGGAACTCTGTGGCGCGCTCGTTCAGCAGAGGCATCCGATAGAAGTCCCTCTCCGAGAGCAGGTTCGCAGGATTGGTGGCCTGTGGGTTCACGACTCCGTGCCGTGAGAAGAACACCTGGCCCTTCGTGTTCCCCCACTTTTCTAGGTAGGCCCTCGGCACATGGTGGTGTTTTCGGGCAACGGACTGGCGGGACTTGGTTCTCTTCATGCTCGGGCCATACCATTCTCTGGTTGGACGTGAAAGACCGCGAACGGTACTAGACTAGAAGAAGCGACGACGTCCAGCCCGGCTTGGTCTCGGCGGGTGCCACCTACGGCGCCGACGCCTCGCTACACCGCCGGCAGCAGCCGGCTGACGCGATAGCCGTCGGGGTCCTTCTCGAAGCCGCAGGCGTCGAGGGTTCGAGCCCAGGCCGACTGCGCGGCCGGTCGGCCGTCGATCCGCAGGAGCCGCAGGAACCGCCGACGACGGCGGCCGGCGAGGTCGCGCAACGCGGCCCAGGCCTCCTGCGGGGCCGGGTCGCCGCCGAGCGCCGCGAACGTCCAGACGCCCTGGCCGCCGGCTTCGAGGTACAGGCACGGCGTGCCGGCGCGCAGCACGAGCCAGGCACGGGGAATGCGCCGGGGACCGGCTCTGCTCGGGTCGGCTTCCGACCCGAGCTGTGGCCACGGCATCACGGCGCCCCAGGGATTGGCCGGGTCGACCGCCGGCAGGACCTGGATCGGCCCGCGATTCCCCGGCGCCCTTCGCTCGCGCCGCAGACGCTCGACCGCGACGGGCAGCGCGAACTGGCGGCCGGCCAGACCGTGGACGAAGTAGCCGCGGCGAAGATAGCCGACCTCCTCCATCTCGCGCAGCACCGGGTAGAGCACTTCGAACCCGCCGGGCACGTTCTCGGCCCGAGCCGTCTCGGCCGCGACGACGCCGTAGCGGTCGAGCAGCATGCTGGCCGTGGCGTGAGCCCACTCCGTGTCGCTGATCGTTTCGTTCGGCGCCGCCTCATCGGCGACCAGGGACCATCGGCCGCCGGCCAGCGTTGCGGCGCGACCGCGACGGGCGCCGAATGGCTGGCTGCGAACACCGCCGCGGGGCATGCCGGACCCCGGTCCGCGGCGCCAACCTCGAGGCAGCCCGCGCGAATGGCGCTCGCTCGGCGACCGCCGCCGCTTCCCGAGTGACACTAGTGGCAGGAAGGTGTCGTTCGTGACCTGGCCTTCCCACACGAGATCCCAGATCGCGGCCTCGACCTCCGTCTCGCCCCAATCGCCCGCAGCGACCACGCCGCGCACGAGGTCGAAGGTGAAGCAGGCGCCGTGCGTCTCCAGTCGCGAAAGGACGGCCCGGTGCAGCGCCCCGGTCCACTGCGCCTCCGGCTCGCGACCGTTCTCGCCGTCGGATTGACCGGCCGCGCTCGGTTCACGGACACCACGAGCCAGCGATCCAACACGATCCCGCCGGAAGACCGCCACCTTCCCGTCCCGTGCCCCCAACCGGCCCGCGCCGACCCAGACGATTTCGCCCGCCGCCGCCAGGCGATCGAGCATCTCAACCCGGAAGCCGGGCACCCGGGACGGCAGGATGTGGTCGACCAGAGTCCGCCATGACAGCGGCAGCCCTTCGAGCTGGGCGATCGCTTCTTCCACGCGGCCAAGTGCGCGATCCGAAACTGCGGAAGCGGCCGCCGTCGACCGCCGCGATCGCGGCGCCGGCCGGCTCGCCGCGGCGGCCGCCTGATCGACGCCCTGCCAGCGACCAAGGAAACGCGCCAGGGCCGCGCCGTCGACCGGTTCCGCCTCCCGCCGCAGCTTGGCCAGGGTGCGACGCTTGATCTGACGCAGCACCTCCCGGTCGCACCATTCGCCGGCGTCGATCCCGGCCCGGAACTCGCCGCGGACGAGTGAGCCGGCATCTTTGAGCCCCGTGAGCAACGGTTCGACCGCTCCCTGCGGCAGATCGAAGCGGCCGGCAGCGTCGGCGCTGCCAAACGGCCCCCGGCTGCGCGCGAAGCGCCGGACCAAGGCCTCGAGCGGCACCGGCCGAGCCTCCAGAAGATCGGCCGGCAGGCCATCCGGCAGATCCGCGTCGAGGCCGTCCCGGTAGAGCGCCGCATCCTCCACCGCCACCCAAATCCGCCGCCCGGAGCCGAACTCGACCTCGACCGCGCGCTTCTGCCGTTCCAGTTCCGCCAGCCAGTCGCCGGCATCGCTGGGCGCGCGCTCGTCGACCTCGTCCCGGGTCAGACCGCCGGTCCGCCGCAGCAGGTCGTACAGGTCATCTTCCTGGCGCAGCCTCCGCTCCGGCGCCAGCCCTTGCAGCTCATCCGCGACTGTCTGGATGACTTCCGGGTCGAGCAGCTCCTTGAGACTGACCGTGCCGAGCAGCTCGCGCAGCAGTTCCCGGTCGAGCGTGAGCGCCTGCGCCCTGCGCTCGGCCGCCGGAGCATCGTCGTCGTAGAGAAACCTCTCCTCGTAGGCGAAGACCAGGGAGCGGGCGAAGGGCGACGGCGACGGCGTCTCCACGTCGTCGATCCGGACTTCCCCGTTCTCGATCTGCCTCATCAGGTCCACGAGGCCGGACAGGTCGAAGAGATCGCTCATGCACTCCCGGTAGGTCTCAAGCAGCACCGGGAAGTCCGGGTAGCGGCGAACGACGGAGAGCAGGTTCTTCGAGCGCTGCCGCTGCTGCCAGAGCGGCGTGCGCTTGCCTGGCCGGTTGCGCGGCAGGAGCAGGGCGCGGGCGGCGTTCTCGCGGAACCGGCTCGCGAACATCGGCGAAGCGGCGACCTGTTCGACGACCAGGTCCTCGACTTCCTCGGGATCGAGCAGGAACTCGCGCGCCGGCGGCAGATCGTCCATGTCGGCGAAGCGGAGCGCGAACCCGTCGTCCGTCCACAGGGTCTGGACCTGAAAGCCGTAGCGCTCGCCGATCCGCCGCTCCAACGCCATCGCCCACGGTGCGTGGATGCGGGCGCCGAAGGGCGTCAGTATGCAGACCCTCCAGTCGCCGATCTCGTCCCGGAACCGCTCGATCGTCACCGCCCGGTCGGTCGGCAGGGTGCCGGTCTGATCCCGCTGCTCCTCGACGTACGCGTAGAGATTCGCGGCGGCGTAGGGGTCGAGCGGCGCCTCCCCGGCCAGCCAGCGGCGGGCGTCCTCTCCCTCCCGGCGGCCAAGCTCGCGCAGGAACGCTCCCAGCGCCCGGCCCAGTTCCACCGGCCGGCCCGGACCGTCGCCGTGCCAGAAGGGCATCCGTCCCGGTTCGCCGGGAGCGGGCCGCACGATGACCCGGTCGCGGGTGATCTCGGTCACCCGCCAGGCCGAGGCCCCGAGCAGGAAGGTGTCCCCGGCGCGCGACTCGTAGACCATCTCCTCGTCCAGCTCGCCGAGTCGCGGACCGTCGGGCCCGAGGTGGACCGTGAACATGCCGCGGTCGGGAATCGTGCCGGCGTTCATGCGCACGAGCAGGGCGGCCCCGCGCCGGGCCGTCAACACGCCGCGGCCGCGGTCCCAGGACAGGCGCGGCCGCAGGTCGGCGAACTCCTCCGACGGATAGCGGCCGACCAGCATGTCGAGCACCGTGGTGAGCACGCCGCGGGTGAGGCCGCGGTACGGGCGGGCGCGCCGCGCCACGGCCAGGAGATCGTCGACGCTCCGCTCCCGGTCGCAGCACATCGCGACGACCTGCTGGGCCAGCACGTCGAGCGGGTTCTCGGGCATCCGCATCGACTCGATCGCGCCGCGCTGCATCTGGATCGCGGTCACGGTGCACTCCAGCAGGTCGCCGCGGAACTTGGGGAAGATCAGGCCGCGGCTGCGCTCGCCGACCGCGTGACCGGCGCGGCCCACGCGCTGGAGGCCGCGCGCGGTCGAACCGGGCGCTTCGACCAGCAGCACCAGGTCGACCGCGCCCATGTCGATCCCCAGTTCGAGCGAACTCGTGGCGACGATGCAGCGCAGGCGGCCGGCCTTGAGCGCTCCCTCGATCTCCCGCCGCTGGTCGTGGGAGATGCTGCCGTGGTGTGCGCGGGCCAGAGGTTCGCCGGCGTCCGCCGCATCGTTTGAGTCGGCGCCGTTTCCGAACCGATCCTCCCCGGGGCTCAACGCCGCCAAGTCGTTCAAACGCTGCGCGAGGCGCTCGCAGAGGGAGCGGCTATTGACGAACACGATGGTCGACCGGTGACGCCTGACCGCGTCCAGGATCCTAGGAAAGACCGACGGCCACAACCCGGATGACAAGCCGCGCGGCCAGCCATCCCCGTCCTCAGAAGACTCCGGCGGCGGCGGCGCCTCCATGTCCGGCACCGGCACCACGACCTCAAGATCGATGTTCGGCAGCGCCGAAGCGTCCACGACCTCCACCGGTCGGTCACCGCCGAGGAACTCCGCCGCCAGGTCCATCGGCCGCACGGTGGCCGACAGGCCGATCCGTTGCGGCGCCCCGCCCGTCAGTTCGGCCAACCGCTCGATCGACAGAGCCAGGTGGGCGCCGCGCTTGGTCGCCACCATGGTGTGGACCTCGTCGACGATCACGGTCTCGACCGTGCGCAGGTTCGCGGCCGCCTGCGACGCGAGGATGAGGAACAGCGACTCCGGAGTCGTGACCAGGATCTCGCCGGGACGCCGAAGCTGACGGCGGCGCTCCTGGGGCGTCGTGTCGCCGGTGCGCACGTCGACGGTCACCGGCCGTACCGGAACGCCTGATTCGCGGGCGCTGCGGCGCACGCCGACCAGCGGCGCCTCCAGGTTGCGGTCGATGTCGTAGACGAGAGCCTTGAGCGGCGAGACGTAGAGGACGCGGACGCCCGGCTCACGGATGGCGTCCTCTTCGGATTCCTGTGGTCGCTCGAAGCTCAGACGATCGATCGCCCACAGGAAGGCGGCGAGCGTCTTGCCACTGCCGGTCGGCGCCACCAGCAGGGCATTCCGGCCGCGGGCCAGCACCGGCCATCCCAACTCCTGCACCCGGGTCGGCGCCGGGAAGGAGTCGCCGAACCACCGGCGGACCGGCTGGGAGAACGAGTCCATGGGGCATCCTACGCACGGACAGGCGGCGCGGTCCCACCCGGCGCCGCGCGAACCGGCAGCATGTGGCTGCTACTCTCGACCGCCGGTCTGAACAACCCATCTATCGACCGTCGAGACTCCTAGCGTTGGCGCACCACGACCGCAAGCACGGTGGCAAGACCTGGTGGCTCGACGACAAGCGGAACGTCGCCAAGGTCTTCTACATCCTGATCGGGGTCGACGCCCTGTGGCTGCTGGCGGACTTCCTCCACCACAAGCACTCGGAGTGGAGCTCTCTGGAGGGTCGGCTCCACGAGTTCGACGCCTGGGTCGGCTTCTTCCCGCTCTACGGCTTCGTCGGCGCCTTTCTGCTGGTGCTGGCCGCGAAGCAGATGCGACGGGTGTTGATGCGCCCCGAGGACTACTACGAGCGCCGCGGCGGCGGCCGGGACTCCTGATCGCCGATGCTCGAGTTCCTGCTGTCACCGCCCCTGCTGCTGATCGCCGGCAGCCTGGTTCTGGCCGCGGCGCCACGCTCGGTGATGTCCCAGACGGTTCGCCGGGCACTACTGCTCGCGCTGCCCGTCTACTCGCTGTGGCGGTTCTGGGGCCTCGAACCCGGCAGCTACGCACAGCTCGAGATCTTCGGCGAGACCCTGACGCTGATGCGAATCGACCGGTTGAGCCGGGTCTTCGCCGTCATCTTCCATCTCGCGGCATTCATCGGCAGCATCTACTCGCTCTACGTCAAGGACAACTTCCAGCCGCTGGTCGGAGTGTTCTATGCCGGATCGGCCCTGGGCGTCGTCCTCGCCGGCGACCTGTGGACGCTGTTCCTGTTCTGGGAGGTGGCCGCGGTGTCGTCGGCGCTCCTGGTCTGGGTGCGCCGCGACGGCAGGGCGCTCAAAGCGGGCCTGCGCTACCTCGGCATGCAGATGGTCTCGGGGGTCCTGCTGCTCGCGGGAATCGTCCTTCTTCGCCACGACCTGGGCGCGGCGCCCGGCTGGTCCGAGTTCCGCAACCTGACCGGGCTGCTCGAGGACGGCGGACTCGGCTTCACGAACCTGGCGCCGACCCTGATCCTCCTCGCCTTCGGTCTCAAGGCCGCGTTCCCACTGCTCCACAGTTGGCTGATCGACGCCTACCCCGAGTCGACGCCGGCCGGGGCCGTGTTCCTGGCGGCCTTCACGACCAAGTTCGCGGTCTACGCCCTGGCGCGCGCGTTTCCGGGCCAGTCCGAGCTGATCTGGATCGGGGCCGTGATGACCGCCTTCCCGATCTTCTTTGCGGTGATCGAGAACGACCTGCGCCGCGTTCTGGCCTACAGCATGACGAACCAGCTCGGCTTCATGGTCGTCGGCATCGGCATCGGCACCCAGTTGGCGATCAACGGCGCCGTTGCCCACGCGTTCGCCGACATCCTGTTCAAGGGGCTGCTGTTCATGGCCATGGGCGCGGTGCTCTACCGGGTCGGCCACGTGAACGGCTCCGACCTCGGCGGGCTCTACAAGTCGATGCCGATCACGACCGGTCTGTGCATCATCGGCGCGGCCTCGATCTCGGCCTTCCCGCTGTTCTCGGCCTTCGCCACCAAGTCCCTGATCATGAGCGCGGCCGCCCACGAGCACTACTTGTGGCTGTGGCTGGTGCTGCTCTTCGCCTCCGCCGGCGTCTTCCACCACGCCGGGATCAAGATCCCGTTCTTCGCCTTCTTCCACCACGACGTAGGACACCGCTGCAAGGAGGCGCCGAAGTCCATGCTGATCGCGATGATCCTCGCCGCCGTCGCCAGCATGACGATCGGCCTCTTCCCGCACCTGCTCTACGGTCTGCTGCCCTACGCGGTCGACTACGCGCCGTACACCTGGACCCACGTCATCACCCAGAGCCAGCTCCTGTTCTTCTCCGCCCTCGCCTTCGCGACCCTGATGCGCACCGGCCTCTACCCGCCGGAACTGCGCTCGGTGAACCTCGACGCCGACTGGTTCTACCGCCGGGTCGGCTACCGCCTCTGGGAGGGCGCGGCCACGGCGTTCGTCGCGCTGCACCGCGCCGGCTACGCCGCCGCCGGCCGCCTCGCCGCCACGGCCCTGGCCACAGCACAGCGTCACCTGGGCCCGCAGGGCCTGCTCGGCCGCTCCTGGCTCACCGCGTCGATGGCGCTGTGGGTCGCCGTGCTGCTTGCGGCGTACCTTATGGTCTTCTACTGGCGTTTGGGGTAAGCCGCTGAGATGAGCGCGGCCGTCAGCGCCCCCTCAGACCAGATGCGGGCAAGATGCCCGCGTGCCATCCGTGCGCCCGATGACAGGCGCACGGAGTGGTTCGCGTGTGGCGCGGGACGCGCCACACGGGTTCCCAGGACGGAGGCGTTCTCTTCGGTCTGAGGCGAAGCCTCGCTAGCATCAGCTTCTCTAATGCTTAGCGGTTGCCCATGAGATGGACCTAATGTAAGATTCCGCCCTTACGATGCAAGGGCTCCGGATCTTCTGCGATGTCGCCGATCTGTGCAGCTTCAGCCGTGCGGCCGAGCTTCACGGCATCACCCAGTCGGCGGTCAGTCAGCGCATCCATCACCTCGAAGAACGGTTCGGCACGAAGCTGCTCGACCGCTCGAAGCGCCCGTTCGTGCTGACGCCGGCCGGCGAACTCGTGTCGCGTGAAGGGCGCGAGCTGGTGGCGCGGTACGACGCGCTGGCCCGGAGCGTCGCACGCCTCGACACCGAGCGAGGCGGGTCCGTCCGCGTCCACGCAATCTACTCCGCGGGGATCGCGCTGCTGAACCAGTTGCGGAGGGAGTTCCAGCGGCGGCGACCCGAACTGGAGGTCCAGATCGAGTACGAGCCGCCCGCCGCGGTCGCCGAATCCGCACGGAGCGGCCGCTGCGACTTCGGCATCGTCTCGTACCCGGAGCAGTGGCCCGGCCTGCGGTCGCAGCCGCTGCGCGAAGAGCGGATGTGCCTCGCTTGCGGCATGGGCCATGAACTCGCGGGCCGGAAGAGCGTACTGGCGGCCGATCTGGACGGACGCGAGCTGATCCACTTCACGCACGAACTGCCGGCGGCCCGCCACATCCGGAGCTACCTGACAGGCAACGGCGCCGACGCCGTCTTCGCTCAGCGTCTCGACAACATCGACACGTTCAAGAGCATGCTCCAGGCGACCGACTACGCGGCCATCCTGCCGCTCAGGACCTTCCTCGCCGAAGTCCGCGCCGGGCTGCTCGCCGCCGTGCCCCTCGAGCCGTTGCTCGAACGGCCGGTGGGCATCGTCTACGCCCGGGGACGATTGCGCCCGGCGGCGCGGGACTTCGCCGCATTCCTGGTCGAGAATGCTGGACCCCTGCCCGCCGACGACGAGCTGAGCGCGCTGCGCGGAGAAGCCGCATGAAGCTCCGCCCCGGTTCAGAGATGGGCGCCGGTCTCGTGACCGGCGAAACACCGCGAACGTTGCATCAACAGCGGCTGCTGGCAGCAAGATGAAGCTTCGCCCCGGCAAGACAGGTCTCTACGACCCGGCATACGAACACGACGCGTGCGGCGTCGGCTTCATCGCCCATGTGCGCGGCGAGCGCAGCCACCGCTTGATGAAGCAGGCGGCTCACATGCTGACCCAGATGGACCATCGCGGCGCCTGCGGCTGCGAGCCGAATACGGGCGACGGCGCCGGCATGTTGACGGCGCTGCCGCACGCCCTGCTCCGGCGGGTGGCGGCAGCCGAGTTCGGCACCGAACTCGGAGCGCCCGGCACGTTTTCCGCCGGTCTCTTCTTCCTGCCCCAGGACGCCGCCGAACGTGAGTTGTGCCGGCAGACGGTCGAGGAGATCGTCGCCGAGCGGGGACAGCGGCTGATCGGTTGGCGCAAGGCGCCGACGCACCCCGAGAGCGCGAACATCGGCGCCACCGCCCTCGACTCGATGCCGGTCATCGAGCAGCTCTTCATCGGCGCCGGTGCGGCGCCAGGGCCGGATGCGGGCGCGACGCCCGCGTCTGCAGGTTCCGAGGCGACCGGCACGATCGACCAGGACGCCTTCGAACGCGAACTGTACCTGATCCGCAAGCAGGCGACGATCCGGCTGCGCGGCAGCGATGCCCTGGCGGAAGCCCAGATGTTCTACGTCTGCTCCCTGTCGACCCGGGTGATGATCTACAAGGGCATGCTGACGTCCGGCCAGCTCGTGCCGTTCTTCCCGGACCTCGCCGAGCCGGACTACGAATCGCACTTGGCGATGGTCCACTCCCGCTTCGCCACCAACACGTTCCCCTCCTGGGACCGTGCCCAGCCGAACCGCTTCATGAGCCACAACGGCGAGATCAACACGCTGCGCGGCAACATGAACTGGATGCACGCCCGCGAGGGTGTGCTCAAGAGCGACCTGTTCGGCGACGATCTGTCGCTCGCCTTCCCCGTCGTCGAGCCGGACTGCTCCGATTCCGGCAGCTTCGACAACGTGCTTGAGTTCCTGCTGCTCACGGGCCGCACCCTGCAGGAGGCGGTCATGATGATGATCCCGGAGGCGTGGCAGAACGATCCGCAGATGGACGCCGCCAAGAAGGCGTTCTACGACTACCACTCCTGCCTGATGGAGCCGTGGGACGGGCCGGCGTCGATCGCCTTCACCGACGGCCGCTACATCGGCGCCGTGCTCGACCGCAACGGTCTGCGCCCCAGCCGCTACTACGTCACCGACGACGACCTGGTCATCATGGCCTCCGAGGCCGGCGTCGTCCCGGTCGAGCCCGAACGCGTGCTCAGCAAGGGGCGACTGAAGCCGGGGCGGATGTTCCTGGTCGACTTCGACCGCGGCCGCATCGTCACCGACGAGGAACTGAAGAGCGGCATCGCCTCGGGGCGCCCCTATGCCCAGTGGCTCGAACGGCGCACCGACCTCGCGGAGCTCGTCGAGGCAGCGCAGAGCAACGGCAACGCCACAAAGACCCAGGCCACGATGGGCGGCGACGACCTGACCCGCAGCCTGCAAGCCTTCGGCTACACAGGCGAGACCCTCCGCTTCATGCTCCGGCCCCTGATCGAGGAGCAGCGCGATCCGGTCGGCTCGATGGGCAACGATGCCGCGCTCGCCGTCCTCTCCGACCAGGATCGCCCGGTCTACGACTTCTTCAAGCAGCTCTTCGCGCAGGTGACGAACCCGCCGATCGACTCCATTCGCGAGGAGGTCGTCATGTCGCTGGAGTGCACGATCGGCCCCGAGCGCAACCTGCTCGAGACGACGGCGGAGCACTGCCAGCGGGTCCGCCTGCCGCATCCGATCCTGAGCAACCGCGAGTTCGCAGCCCTCGCCGGCGCCGAAACGGCAGGCTTCTCCTGCCGCACGCTCGACGCCACCTGGCCGCAAGACGAGGGCGCCGCCGGCCTCGGCAACGCGCTCGACCGGCTGTGCCGGGAGGCCGAGCAGGCGGTCGACGACGGCTGCAGCTTCGTCGCCCTGTCCGACCGGGCGGCAGGCCCCGACCGTGTTCCCGTGCCGACCCTGCTCGCCTGCGGCGCCGTCCACCACCACCTGCTGCGCACGACCAAGCGCACCCGGGTTGGTCTCCTGCTCGAGACCGGCGAGGCCCGCGAGGTCCACCACCACTGCCTGCTGGTGGGCTACGGCGCCGACGCGATCAACCCCTACCTGACCTTCGAGGCGCTGTGGCAGGCGCGTCGCCAGGGCCGGCTGCCCGCGGCGGTCGACGACCAGGCGGTCGTCGACCGCTATCGCACGGGGGTCAAGAAGGGGATGCTCAAGGTGATGGCCAAGATGGGCATCTCGACCCTGCAGAGCTACAAGGGCGCGCAGATCTTCGAGGCCGTCGGCCTGTCGAGCGAGGTCATCGACCGCTGCTTCGTCGGCACCGCGAGCCGGATCGAGGGCGCGGGCCTTATGCGGCTGGCCGAGGACGCGCTGAGCCGGCACGCCAAGGGCTTCCCCGCCGACGACCACGACCGGGTCGCCGATCTGCCGAACCCGGGCGACTACCACTGGCGCGCCGGCGGCGAGCGCCACATGTGGAACCCGCGGATGATCTCGCGGCTCCAGAACGCGGCCCGCACCAACAGCTCCGAGGCCTACGAGCAGTTCGCCCGTCTCGCCAACGAGGACACGACCAGGACGTGTTCCCTGCGCGGCCTGCTCCAGTTCCGCGCCGACCTCGAGCCGCTGCCGCTCGACGCGGTGGAACCCGCGAGCGAGATCGTCAAGCGCTTCTGCACCGGCGCGATGAGCTTCGGCTCGATCTCGGCCGAGAGCCACGAGATGCTGGCGGTGGCGATGAACCGCCTCGGCGGCAAGAGCAACACCGGCGAGGGCGGCGAAGACCCGTCCCGCTTCACGCCGGACAAGAGCGGCGACAGCCGGCGCTCGGCGATCAAGCAGGTCGCTTCGGGCCGGTTCGGCGTCACTTCCTGGTACCTGACGAACTCGGACGAGTTGCAGATCAAGATCGCCCAGGGCGCCAAGCCGGGCGAGGGCGGCGAACTGCCGGGCCACAAGGTCGACGAGATCATCGCTCGCACCCGCTACTCGACGCCGGGCGTGGGCCTCATCTCGCCCCCGCCCCACCACGACATCTATTCGATCGAGGATCTGAAGCAGCTCATCCACGATCTGAAGAACTCGAACCCCAGCTCCCGGATCAGCGTGAAGCTGGTCTCCGAGGTCGGAGTCGGCACGGTTGCCGCCGGCGTCGCCAAGGCCCACGCCGACCACATCCTGATCTCGGGCCATGACGGCGGCACCGGCGCCTCGCCGCTCACCAGCATCAAGCACGCCGGCCTGCCCTGGGAACTCGGCATCGCCGAGACCCACCAGACGCTCGTGCTCAGCGACCTGCGCTCGCGGGTCACGCTCCAGACCGACGGTCAACTGAAGACCGGCCGCGATGTCGTCGTCGCCTGCATGCTGGGCGCCGAGGAGTTCGGCTTCTCCACCGCGCCGCTGATCACGCTCGGCTGCATCATGATGCGCAAGTGCCACCTGAACACCTGTCCGGTCGGCATCGCCACCCAGGATCCGGAGCTGCGCGCCAAGTTCGAGGGCACGCCCGAATCCGTGGTCAACTACCTCTTCCTGGTCGCCGAGGAGGCACGGCAGATCATGGCGGCTCTGGGCGTGGCGAAGATCGAGGAGCTGGTCGGGCGCACCGACCTGTTCCAGTCTGAACTGGCGGTCCAAAACGAGAAGACCGAGGGTCTCGACCTGTCGGCCGTGCTGCAACCGGCGGTCAGGAGGCACGAGGGCGTCGGCGTCACCAAAACGATCGAGCAGGACCACGCGCTGGAGTACGCGCTCGACAACGAACTGATCGCTCGCGCGGGCGGTGCCCTGGAGAGCGGATCCCGGGTGCGGATCGACCTGCCGATCGAGAACACGCAGCGTACGGTGGGCACGATGCTCAGCCACGAGTTGATGAAGGCGCACGGCGAACACGGTCTGTCCGACGACACGATCCACATCTCCCTTGCCGGCAGCGCCGGCCAGAGCCTCGGCGCCTTCCTGGCCCCCGGCATCACGATCGAACTCGAGGGCGACGGCAACGACTACGTCGGCAAGGGGCTGTCCGGCGGACGGCTCATCCTCTACCCGCCCAGACGGTCCCGTTTCGCGGCTGAAGAGAACGTCCTGATCGGCAACGTGGCGCTCTACGGCGCCACCGCCGGCGAGGCCTTCTTCCGCGGCCGCGCCGCGGAGAGGTTCTGCGTCCGCAACTCCGGCGCCCGGGCGGTGATCGAGGGCATCGGCGACCACGGCTGCGAGTACATGACCGGCGGTCGTGCCGTGATCCTCGGACCCACGGGCCGCAACTTCGCCGCCGGCATGAGCGGCGGCATCGCCTGGGTCTTCGATCCGAACGGAGCGCTGGCCGAGAACTGCAACTTCGAGATGGTGGGCCTGGAATCGGTCGACCGGGATTACCGCCGCGAACTGCGAGAGCTGGTCGCGCGGCACGCGCGGTTCACCGGCTCCACGGTCGCAGGCCGGCTGCTGGAGTGCTGGAGCGACGCGCAGCGTCAGTTCACCCAGGTCATGCCGCACGACTACCGGCGCATGCTGGAAGCGCAACGCGAGGCGGAGGCGGAGGCGGAGGCAGAGGTCCGGACCGAGGCAAAGGCCGAAGCCGCCGCCTGAGTCCGGCTTCGGCCGGATACTCAGGGCAGACCGAGCGAGGAGGGCGCACGGGAACGATGGGCAAGGACACCGGCTTCAAGGAGTACGCGCGCGCGGCGGTCCCCTATCAGGATCCGCTCATCCGCCTTACCCACTACGGCGAGTTCCTGCAGCCGGTACCGGAGGAGCATCTCGCCACGCAGGGCGCTCGCTGCATGGACTGCGGCGTGCCCTTCTGCCAGTCCGACGAGGGTTGTCCGATCGACAACCTGATCCCGGAGTGGAACGACCTCGTCTACCAGGGCCGCTGGCGCGAGGCGCTAAGGAGGCTGGAGCGGACGAACAACTTCCCCGAGTTCACGGGACGCGTCTGCCCCGCGCCATGCGAGGGCGCCTGCGTGCTGGGGATCACCGATCCCGCGGTAACGATCAAGAACATCGAGAACGCGATCGTCGACCGGGGATTCGAGGAGGGCTGGATCGTCCCCCGGTTGCCGGCGAGGCGAACCGGCAGGAGCGTGGCGGTCATCGGCTCCGGCCCCGCCGGGCTGGCCGCCGCCGCCCAGTTGAACAGTGTCGGCCACCGCGTCGTCGTGTTCGAGCGGGAGGACCGGATCGGAGGCCTCCTGATGTACGGCATCCCCAACATGAAACTGGACAAGCGCGAGGTCGTCGACCGCCGGATCGACCTGATGCGGGCCGAGGGCATCGAGTTCGTCACCGGGGCTCACGTCGGCGTCAACGTGGACGCCGCCGATCTGCGGCGGGACCACGACGCGATCCTGCTCGCCTGCGGCGCCACCCGGCCGCACGATCTCACGATTCCCGGCCGCGACCTCACCGGCGTGCACTTCGCGATGGAGTTTCTGACCGAACACACCCGGGCGCTGCTGGACAAAGGCCTGCCCAGCGACGGCGTGGGCGTCGTCACGCCCCCGATCACGGCCGAAGGAAAGAACGTGATCGTGATCGGCGGCGGCGACACGGGCGCCGACTGCATCGCCACCGCGACGCGCCACCGCTGCGCCTCCATGGTCAACTTCGAGCTCCTCGACCGGCCGCCCGACGCGCGCGCACCGGACAACCCGTGGCCGGAATGGCCGCGCATCTTCCGCGTCGAGTACGCCCACGCCGAGGCCGCGGCAAGGTTCGGCGCCGACCCGCGCGTGTTCTCCGTCCTCTCGAAGCGCTTCGTGGACGACGGCGCCGGCAACGTCGCTGGCATCGAGACCGTACGCATCGCCTGGCGCAGGGACTCTGACGGCCGCTTCACGATGGAGGAGCTGCCGGGCACCGAGGAGACCTTCGAAGCCGACCTGGTGCTGCTGGCGATGGGTTTCCTCGGGCCCGAAGCCGCGCTCGGCGAGCAGTTGGCGCTCAAGACCGACCCCCGCAGCAACTTCGCCGCCGCGCCCGGGGAGTACGCAACTTCCGCCCCCGGCGTGTTCGCAGCCGGCGACTGCCGCCGCGGCCAGAGCCTGATCGTGTGGGCGATCAACGAGGGCCGCGGCGCCGCGGCCCGGATCGACGAGTACCTCACGGGGACCACCGAGCTGCCTCTGCCGTCGGCCCACTGAGGCAGCCTTCACGAACGCTTCAAGCCGCTCGCAGACACTGCCCGCGCCATGCTGCGAATGGCCTCGCCAATTCAACTTCTTGGACCAAACCGGCCATTCTTTGACGGGCGGCGAAGCGGCCTCTATAGTGCTCCTAGTTCGTGGCCTTGCGCCGACGCGCCCCACCACTCGCCACAACCAACGGACAAGCCTTCGACGCGTGAACCGCACGCCGGCGGATTCCCAATTGAGTTCGGCGGCATTCAACCAGCAACAGAGGAGAACACCTACCATGCAGTGGACCCGCCCCCGGGCACGTCTTCTTGCGATCCTCCCGGCAACGACCTGCGCCTTCCTCATGGCCGGCGCCGGCTTTGCCCAGACCATCAACGGCACCGTCCAGGGCTACATCTCCGATGTCGCCGGTGACGCGATTCCCGGCGCGACGGTTACGGCGACCAACCAGGACACCGGCATCAACCGGGCCGTCATCACCGATGCGAACGGCTTCTACAGCGCCAAGGCGCTGCAGGTCGGCGCCTACACCGTGTCCGCCGAACTCGCCGGCATGCAGACGACCCAGCAGACCGACATTTCGGTCCTGGTCGGCCAGATCAAGGACGTCAACCTGACGCTGGAGATCGAGTCGTCTTCCGAAGTGATCACGGTCACCTCCGAAGCGCCGATCATCGAGACCAGCCGCTCCGGCGCCGCGAACTACATCGACGAGGTCGCAATCGAGAGCCTGCCGATCGTAGGCCGCGACTTCACGGACTTCGCGATCCTGACTCCGGGCGTGCAGCGCGACAGCCAGCGCGGCTTCCTGACCATCTCCGGCCAGCGCGGCATGTACAGCGGTCTCTCCGTTGACGGCGCCGACAACAAGAGCACCTTCTTCGGCTACGGCCGCGGCGGCGAGGCGACCGAGAACGACGGGTTGATCGTCGCTCAGGACACGGTGCGCCAGTTCCAGGTGGTCACCAACGGCTTCTCGCCCGAGTACGGCCGCCACGGCGGCGCCTTCATCAACGTGGTCACGAAGTCCGGCACCAACGAGATGAAGGGTTCAGCCTTCGCCTTCTTTCGCGATGACAGCATGGCCGAGGATCTGCCCTCGTCGCCGCTCGACGACTTCAACGGCCGCGACGGTTCGCGGTCCGTCGACGAGTTCGACACGCAGAACTACGGCTTCTCGATCGGCGGTCCGTTCAAGCGAGACCGCACCCACTATTACTTCGGCATCGACCAGCGCGACCAGGACATCCCCTTCACCCGGTCGCTGCGCTCGACGGGCGCCAACAGCACCTACGACCTGGTCATGCAGCGGGCCCAGAACGATCCTGCCTTCGCGGCCCTGGTCGACGGGTTCACCCGTAACTCGGACGGATCGGCCACCGGCCTGTTCCTGCGCTCGGTCAGCAACCAGATCCTGTTCGGCAAGCTGGACCACCAGATGAACGCCTCGAACCTGATCACGCTGCGAGTGAATCTCACCGACTTCGAGCGGGAAAGCAGCTATCTCGACGAGGAGTCGCTGAAGACGGAGGACACCCTCTCCTTCATCGCCTCGATGACATCGGTGATCGGCAGCCGCGGCGTGAACGAGCTCCGCATCCAGTCGGCCGACGACAACCTGGACCGTCTGTCCCTGCGCGTCGGAACCCCGATCGAGGCTCAGGTCCGGTTCCGCTTCGCCTCCCGCGACAGCGTCGGCAAGTTCGACTTCCTGCCGATCTTCGTCGAGGAGTCGCAGCTTCAGATCAAGGACGATTTCTCGTACCTGTTCGGCGCCCACGACATGAAGTTCGGCGTCGACTACTCGAAGGACGATCTGGCGCAGCTCTTCGCGGGCAGCCGCGACGGCCGCTACGACTTCCGGTCGGCTGAGGATTTCCTGAACAACAACGCGAGCAACGCGCGGATCTGGTTCGGCGATTCGACCTATCCGAACTACGACGAGACCCAGGCTGCGCTCGCGTTCTACGGCCAGGACAGCCTGAAGCGGGACAACCTGACCCTCAGCTACGGTCTCCGCTACACCTCGACCGACAACCCCGACGGTCTGGACCACATCGAGGAGGACGGTCGACAAATCCCGGATACGGCAAACCTGGCGCCCCGCTTCGGCTTCGCGCTGGCCTCGAACGAGGGCCAGTCCGTCTTCCGTGGCGGCATCGGCCTCTTCTTCGGCCGTACGCCTACCCTGCTGTTCGCCAACCAGGTGCAGGCCAACGGCGTGCCGCCGAACTATGGCCGGATCAACGTCCGTTCGGGCCAGAACGGCTACGTGCCGCTCGGCACGCCGATCGACAACGAGAACCCGCCGCCGGGAATCATTCCCGCGATCTCTTATGTCGATCCCGCGTTTGACGATGCGCAGACACTTCGCGCGAGCGTCGGCTGGGAGCGTGAGCTCGCCGGCGGCTGGAGCACGGGAGTCGATGTGGTGTACGCCGAGGCGACGGGCCTGCAGCGGAACACGGACTGGAACCGCCAGTTCGGCGGCTACGACGAGTACGGCCGCCCGAGGTGGGACGGTCGCGTGCGCGACGATGTCGCCGAGATCCTCGTCCGGCAGTCCCGCGGCGAGTCCGAGTACCAGGCGGTGACCCTGAAGGTGAACCGCCGTTTCACGGGCCGCTACCAGTTCAACGCCCACTACACCTGGGGCAAGGATCGCGACACCGACTCGAACGAACGTTCGGCGACCGGCGTCACGATCTCCGACCTGGGCAACCTGGACTACGACTGGGGTCTCTCGAACCGTGACGTGAAGCACCGCCTGGTAGCCACCGGAATGATCCGACTGCCGGCCGACTTCCAGATTTCAGGCATCCTGAACTACCAGTCGGGCAACCCCTACACGGCGATCGACAACGGACTCGACTTCCCGTATTGCGGGAGCGTCGGCTTCAATTGCCCCGACCAGTACGCGGTGATCGACGGAAACCTCGTGGGGAGGAACTCATTCCGCAACGAGTCGATCCAGACCGTGGATGTCCGCGTCGGCAAGTTCTTCCGCTTCGGCGACGACTTGCGGTTGGACGTGTTCGTCGAGGCGTTCAACCTCTTCGACCAGCACAGCTTCGCGGTCTGCACCGGTCAGCGTGATGTGCGGGGCGGCGTGGTTCGCGACGACTTCGGGATTCCCTGCGGTCGGGTGACGTCGTGGCGTCAGTTGCAGCTCGGCGCCCGGTTCAGCTTCTAGCAGGCTGAACCAGGAGGCTCCGGCTCACGGGTTGCAGCCATCGGATATCAGGGCCTCCCCGGCAACGGGGAGGCCCTTCTTCCTGAAGCAAGGCGCATCTGCGCCGACGCAGATGCGCCCGGCCATCGGAGACGCTCAGCGGGAACGCCGCGGGCCTGGAGTACCGCGACCACCATGCGGGCTTCCTGGAAACGCTTGCCGTCGTGGACATGAATCGTCAGACCGGGGCGCCGCGACCTCGGACGCAAACGCTCATCCGGCACGTCGACCCAGACCTACGGGATGTGGAGTCAACGCCGCAGCAGCCGGAGGAACTCCTCTTCGCTAGCGCACTCTTGCGCGGCGCGGACCAGCTTGCCCGCCGGCATGTCGTCGAGGTCCGCCAGACGTTCCGCCAAGGCGCGACTCACCGGCACACGGCGCGCTTCAAGGATTCCGGCCACGGCGCGCAGCAGGTCGGCACGGCCTTCGGCGCGGCCTTCGGTGCGGCCCTCGGCGCGCTCGCTGCGGAGCCAGGGATCGTCGTCCGGGCCGGTCCCTTCCAAGGCGCCGAGGCGGCGCCCCACGCGGCACAGCACCTCCAGGGTCTCCCGAGACACGATCGGCTCGTTCAGCGCCCGGTGGATCTCCACCGCCGTCCAGCCCGGAAAGGCTTGGCTGGCGGACGCCGTCCGATACCGGCCGGCCTCCAGGACGTGGATCGTCAGTCCAGGAAGCCGCGACCGCGGACGCGACCGCTCGTCCGGCACGTCCACCCAGACCTCCGGAAAGCCCCACGCCTCGTAGAGCCGCAACTTGCGCACCCGAGCGTCGGTTAAATAGTCCACCTCCACGGTCACGTCGGGCAACCTGTCGCCATCGACATCGACCCACGGACCCAAGGAAGCCCCACGCCTCGTAGAGCGGCAGCTTCCACACCCGCACATCGGTCGAGTAATCGACCTCCAGGACCACGTCCGGCAGCACATGGCCGTCCACGTCCACCACCGCCGCCCCGGCCGGCAACACGCTCGGATCGAGGTACAGGATCTGGTCCGCCTGCATCAGCGCCCTGCGCCCGCCGTGAGCCTTGAAGCGCACCAGGTCCGTGGTCCCGAAGGTCTCGATCGGCGAGCCTCTCGAGGCCGCGATCAGCCGCGCCAGACCCGCCAACCGCTGCGAGGGCCGCTCGTGGTAGGCGGTCGTCGGCTCGCAGACCACCATCGCCATCTCGGTACGCGCCTCCCAGTACTCGAGGCGGCCTTCGTACTCCTCGATCTCCTCCCGCGGGAACCGGATTCGCCGGCCAGTGCGAGCGGGGACTCCTCCGAGGCGCTCGATCTCTGCCCTCGAGCCGTGCGAACTACAGCCTGGGCAGGTTCGACCATGGCCGCGAGGCTACCACCCCCGCCACGCGGACCGAGACTCGATCTCCGGGTCGCTCCTCAGGCAGCAGGGAGGCCTTTCCCGCCCGCGCGGACAGTCCCCTGGACCTAGACGTCGGCGACATACGGGATCGTCTGCGGGCCCTGGGGCAGCACGCAGATGTGCGCCTGCGGCAAGTCCGCCAGGCACGCGGCAAGCGCCGCGTCGAGGTCCGGGGCCGCGTCGAAGTGGGCCGAACTGAGCTGTGCCTCGTCCAGGCCGTCCGCCTTGACCAGCACCCGGGCCCGGCGCTGGATCATCGCCTGCACCTGGACCTGCCACTGGTCCGGCTCGGTCACCGGCCGGGCCTCGATCTGGGCCAGCAGCTCCTCCGGCGAACTGCCGCGGCTGAGCAACTCCGCGTAGCGCCCGTGGTCGGGGATGCCGTCGCTGCACTCGGCCGCGCACAGGATCGTACCGCCATCGGTCACGACCTGCGCCGCGGCCGACATGCCCTTGACGGCCTGGTACAGATTCTGGTCCAGCGGGTAGCCCGAGTTCGTCGTCACCACGACCTCGAACCGGCGGCCGGTCTCCCGCATGGCGATCGGCCGTGCCGCTTCGCAGGCTCGGGCGTGCATCGCGAACAGCTCGCCGCCGAACACGTGCGTGATCCTCTGCGTGCGGTCGAGCAGGACATCGACACTGAAGTGGGGCCGCGCCTCGGGCCGCGCCGCGATGGCCCGGATGTCGCTGTGGAGCGGGTTGTCGTCGATGATTCCCCAGGTCGAACGCGGATCGCCGACGCGGGCGGCGTCGTGCAGGGTGAGCACGGTATCGAGGCCGGCAAGGCCGGGAGAGACCATCTTCGGCCCGCCTGAGAAACCGGCAAAGAAGTGCGGTTCCACGAAGCCGGTCGTGATCCGGAGATCCGCCTCCAACCAGTGGCGGCAGAGCCGGGTCGGGACGCCTTGGCCGCTCTCCCCCAGGTCGACCAGGGACGAGTCGTCGCGGGAGTCGTGGTTGATCACCCGGCAAGAACCGAGGACCTCGTCGCCGAGCATGGCCAGCAGCTCGGCCGGCGTGTTCGCGCGGTGGGTGCCGGTCGCGATCAGGATCGTGACGTCCTCCCGCCGGACGATGCCGTCGAGTTCTCGCAGCACCGCGCCGACCATCTCCCGGCGCGGCTGCGCCCTGGTGATGTCGCACACCGAGATCGTCGCCGTCTGCCCGGGCTTCGCCAACTCCCGGAGCGGCGGCCCGGAGACCGGCCGGCGCAGCGCCGCGGTCAGTGCCGCGTCCGGGTCTCGGAGCGCCGGCGCCTGGTGCGGCTCGATCACGGTCGTCCGCTCCCGCGGCACGTCGATCTCCAGGCCGCTCCGGCCGTAGGCAAGCCTGACGCGCATCAAGACCGCCCGGCGCCGCTACTCCGCCCCGTCGAGCGGGCGCACCTTGATACTGCGGAACGCCACCTCGTCGCCGTGATTCTGGAGCAGGATACGGCCCTCGGGCCACTGCCCGAACCCTTCGCGGCGGGCAAACTTGCTTGCTGCGATCGCCTCCGCGAGTTCCGGTGCGTTGCGGTCGAACTCCAGCACAAGCACGTGGTTCAGCCAGTGCTCCACGTGGCCGTCTGAGTCGACGACGATCCGGGCGTGATTGAAGCGTCCCGGAGCCTTGACGAAGCGCCCAATCTTGGTCGCGGGCAGCAGGTCGTACAGCGAGGCCAGAGTGCGGTTGCCGTCCCTGCCCAACTGAGCGTCGGGATGCCGCAGGCCGTCCAGGATCTGGTACTCGAAGGCCACCGCCGAACCCGCGGCCGAGCCGTACCCTTCCGTCACCAGGTACTTGATGCCGCTGTTCGCGCCTTCGGTCATCCGGAACTCCAGTTGGAACTCAAAGGCCGAGAAAGACTCCCGGGTCACGATGCCGCCGCCGCGCTCCCCACCGGGCGCCGATGCGAGCACCGTCAATTCGCCGTCCCGCACCTCCCAGCCGGTCTCCGGGAAGTCGTCGCGGTGTGCGCCACGCCAGGCCTCCGTGCTCTCGCCGTCGAAAAGCAGGCGCCACCCCTGAGCCGCCTCCTCGTCGGACAACTGGTTCGGCCGCGTGTCGACGATGTAGGGGAACGGCCTGCGGCTCGGCGCCAGATTCTCCGTGCGCAGCCACACTCGCCGGTAGCGCACCTGCCTGCCGCCGCCGTCGGGGCCGACCGAGTGGACCTGGAGCGCGATGAACCCGCTCGCCGTCAACTCGTCGATCAGGAAGGTGGCCGGCACATTGTTCAGCCAGGTCCGGATGGTCGGACCGATCGCCTCGATGTACAGGTGGTTCCAGCCACCGGGCCGGAACGCCCGGCTCGCGGCCGGATTCGCCGCCAGCGGGAACAGCCAGCCGCGCCGGGCCTCGTCGTAGACGCCGGCGCTCCACGCTCGCTCGCTGGGATCGATCTCGACCTGGTAGCCGTGCACCGTACCGTTGGGGTAGTCGGGATCGCTGTGGCTCCGGATCTGGACGCCGGCGTTGAGGCCCTCGTCGATCTTGAACTCCAACTGGAGCGCGAAGTCGCCGTACTCCTCCTCGGTGGCCAGGAAGGAGTTCGGCGTCTCGATGACCGCCGTGCCGACCACGACGCCGTCCTCCAGTGTGTACTCCGCGGCGCCACCGAGTTGCCGCCATCCCTCCTCGAGCCCCCCGGCGGTCAGATCGATCCAGCCGGAGTCGGGCGCGGGTTGAGCGAACCCAGGTGTGGCCGCGCCGAGGGCGATCAGAAAGAGGGCCCAGAGTCGCGACAACGAAGTGGATTGGGGCATAGGGGGCGTCAGCTTACCGTCCCCGTCCTCGGGCGCTAGGATCGCCGCTTCGCGCACGATGGGACGATCAAGAGAGGCAGCAACCGTGGAATCAATCGACATCCGGCCGCAGGCATTGCGGGAAGCAGCCATGACGATCCTCGACGCGGGCGGCAGCGGACCCGAGGAAGCCCGCATCGTGGCCGATCACCTCGTGCTGGCAAACCTCTCGGGGCACGACAGCCACGGCGTCGGCATGCTGCCGGCCTACGAGCGCAGCCTGAGCAACGGATCCCTCATTCCCAACCAGACGGTCAAGCAGGTCCGGGACGACGGCGCGATCCTGATGTTCGACGGCGGCATGGGCTACGGCCAGGTGGTCGGCCGCGAGGCGACGGCGGCGACGATCGAGCGTTGCCGGAGCACCGGCGTCGTCCTGGCGTCGGTCCGCAACTGCCACCACCTGGGGCGCATCGGCACCTACGGCGAGCAGGTGGCGGACGCGGGTCTGGCTTCGCTCCATTTCGTCAACGTGGTCGGCCACCAGCCGCTGGTCGCGCCCTACCGCGGCACGGACGCCCGCTACTCCACGAACCCGATGTGCCTTTCGCTACCGGGCAGCGACACCCAGCCGGCGGTTCTCCTCGACATGGCGACCAGCCGGATCGCCCACGGCAAGGCGCGGGTGGCCCACAACCAGGGCGAAAAGGTTCCCGCCGGTTCCCTGATCGACCATCTCGGCCGCCAGACCCGCGACCCGAGCGTCCTCTTCAACCAGCCGGTCGGCGCCCTCACCTCCTTCGGCGACCACAAGGGCTACGGGCTGGCGATCTTCTGCGAACTCCTCGGCGGCATGATGAGCGGCGGCCACACGGCACAGCCGGAACACGAGGCCCAGGGAACGATCATCAACAACATGTTCATGGTCGTGTTCGATCCGGAACGGTTGATCGTGCGGTCAGCCATGGAGCACGAGCTGGCCGCCCTGGTCGCCCACGTCAAGGCGTCACCCGCCGCCGACGGAGCCGAACCCGTGCTGGTGCCCGGCGACCCGGAGCGAACCATGCGCGTCGAACGCGCCGAAGCGATCCCCGTGGACGCCGAATCCTGGCGCCAGATCGTCGCCGCCGGCGAACGGCTGGGGGTTGAGCCGGGCAAGCTCAAGGCCGTCGCGGCCTGATGCCACCCAAGCCTGGATGGGCAGACGCCATCCGCGCGCCGTTCCTACGCCCTGCAAGGGACGGCGGCAGGGCCCAGGATCCGAGGGGGCCGACGCAGCGATGAAGGCTAGGACGGAGCGCCGTCTGCTGTCGGGTTCAGGAGTTCGATCCCCGGAAAGCGCGTGAAGTCACGGTCGGCGCTGGCGATCGACGCGCCATGTTCCACCGCCAGGGCGGCCAGGTGGGCGTCCATCACCATTGCTCCTCTGGCCTGACCACTCTCACAGAGCTCGCTCAGGATGGTCCACGTTCGCGGCCCCGGTTGAAGCAGCCGCACGTTGGGCAAAGCCAACCAGTCCTCGATCAAAGAACACGCGTCCGCAGGCGCCACCTGGTGGGTGAAAACGCGACGGTCCGACGCGATCCGGACGAAGGCCAGCAAGGTGACCAAGGCCAGAGCGATCGGCCGGCCGGACGAGAGTTCCTCCTCCAGCCAACGCCTCGATGCACGGTGATACGGACTCTCGGCGTCGTAGGCGTAGAGGAGGAGGTTGGCGTCGACGAGGATCACCGTCGCGCGGGACCGTCGAGCAAATCGAGAAGACCGCTCACGTCGTCCAGGGAGAGTCCTGCTCGGAGCCCCATCGGACGAGCTTGCACCGTGAAGGACGTGGCAAGTTCTTCTTCGCCGGGCGACTCGAAACCTCGACGAAGCGTCACGTTCACGACTTGCTTCATGCTGGCGCCGGTCCGCGCCACCTGGTCCCGGACCTTCGCAGCGACATCGGCGTCAAGTGTCAGCGTGGTTCGCATGCTCTAGATGCTAGAGATGTGACATCACGAAGTCAATGTCCTGTCATCGTGATGCCGAACTCAGGCGCGAACCCTGCATTGCCGGCCTCAGCAACGCCGGCCAGCCTGCCCAGAGGCAGGCGGGTATGGGCGCGGGCGTGCCGCAGCCGCGGACGCCCGCCGCCCTAGCGACCGTTCTCCGCGAAAAACCTCCACAGCAGCTCGCCGCCGAAGTTGCCGGCGTCGTCGCGCGGCCAGACGTGAGCGCCATCCCAGGAGCAACTGCGGACGGCACGGCCATCAGCACAGCCGGGATACTCAACGCAGGTCAACTCTTTGCGCCCGTCCCAGGGCGTCTCCACCGGAACCGGCTCCGTAGCGCATGACTGCGCTCTCGCCCACTTCTCCGCCACTCCCTGCTGCGAGGTGTAAATGTAGCCGTCGCTGGCATGCGAACCGTCGATCGGCACCGTGCGATCCGCGGCGCCCCCGATCAGGAGCATCGACGGTCCCGGCTCCCCGGCCGCGCAGTTGAAGCCACGCGCCAGGTAGCCGTGCATCGGCGCCACGGCGGCCAGACGGTCGCCAAGGGCGCAGCCAAGCCGGTGAACGAACATGCCCCCGTTGCTGTAGCCGGAGGCGAAAACGCGGTCGACATCGAGGCACAGACCGGCCGAGAGATGATCGATGAGAGCGGAGATGTACCCAACGTCGTCGTGGCAGGAGCACCAGTTGCACGGCCCGCAGGTTCCGCATTCGGGCGGGCACGGATAGGGGTTCGCGTCCTCGCGGCAAGTCGGACCGTCGGGGGCCGGCGACGCGCTGCAAGAGAGGTCGTTCCACGAGGTGATCGTGGCGCTCCGGCTCTGCGGCCGGTCGCCCCGCGGCGCCTCGAAGGAGGTGCTCTGCGGGAACACGAGCACGAAACCCTCGCGGTCCGAGATCTCCGAAAGACCCGTCCAGCCGTCGCTGTGCGTGGCGCTTCCGGTGTAGCCGTGAACGTGCAGCCACAGCGGCAAGGGTTCGGCGCCGTCGTAGCCGGCGGGCAGGTGGAGCCGGTAGCCGCGGGTCAGACCGTCGTACGCGAGTTCGAGGTCGACGCTCGTGCCCGCTTGTGCGGCGGCCGCGAGGCCGGCACCGGCAGTTCCAGCCGAGCAGCCGGGACTCTCACCGGCGGCCAGCGGCGCGACGGCGACGGCGAGCAGAGTCACAGCAGCCGCGAGGCCCGGCGATCGTTGTGTGGCCATCTCGCGGGCATCGTAGCGCGCCGGCGTCTCGGTCAGCCAGGCAGCACCTGGAAGTAGCCGTTTCGCTCCACGACCTGCAGTCCGACCTCAATGCCGGTAGGTGCCGACGCTGGCGAAGAAGCCCGAGCACACGACATCCAGCCCGGACAGCCATCCGTGGTGGGTCGCCTGCACTTCGTACGAAACGACGCCGAGCGGGCGCCGGATCTCGAACACGTTCCATCGCTCAAGGCCCAGCAGCCGCATCCGGACACCGGGCCGCCGCAGCGGATGGAACTCACCTAACGCAGATCGCGATGTCAGCTCAGCTACGACGGGGAGAGTCCGACGCGTTCAAGCCCGGCCGCGACAAGGCACGCGAAGCAGCAGCCGCTACCGGCCCTGGAAGCGCGGCCGCCGCTTCTCGAGGAACGCGCGCCGGCCTTCGACGTAGTCCTCGGAGCGGAAGCACTCCTCGACGAGCTGCTTCGCCCGGTCGAGATCGCGGCGCTCCGGGTCCTTCGTGGCCTGGCGGATCGCGAACTTGGCGGCGCGCAGGGTCAGCGGAGCGTTATCGGCCATCCTGCCGGCGAGGTCGCGGACGGTGCTCCCGATTTCGTCTGTCGTCGTCACACGGTCGATCAGACCCATGTGCAGCGCTTCTGCCGCGTTGAACCGGCGCGCGGTGAGCAGGATCTCGCTGGTGCGGGAAGGGCCCACCAGGTCGACCAGCACCTTGATCCCGGCGAACCCGTAGCCGACACCCAACCGGCCGGCGGGGATCCCGAACGTCGAGTCCTCCGACGCGATGCGCAGGTCGGCGTTGAGCGCGGTCGCCAAGCCTCCGCCCAGGCAGTAGCCTCGGATCATCGCGATCAGCGGCTTCTCGAGCGCGGCGAAGGCCAGGCCGGTCTCGCGGCCAGCGCGGTCGTAGCGCTCACGGGCTTCGACCGTCGTGCGCTGCTTCTCGAACTCGGAAATGTCGGCGCCGGAAACGAACGCCCGGTCGCCCGCGCCGCGCAGCACGACGACCCGCACCGCGTCATCCTCCTGGAAGCGGCGCAGGACCGCCGCCGAGGCCTCCTGCATCTCCAGCGACAGGGCGTTGCGCCGCTGCGGGTTGTTGTAGGTCAACCAACCGACTCCGCCCTCTATCTCGGCCACGATCTTTGTCGTCGGCAGGTCGATGACCACCGGATCGGAGGTTGGCGCAACTCTCGCTTCTACGGTCATCACGTTGCTCCCCCTGTTACACGGGTGGGACGAATCGTCGGATGCGGGCGAGACGCCCGCGTTCCCAGGAGTCGATCGTCCACCGCTCATGCCACGACCCCAGTGGCTCGCAGCGCCTCGATCTCCGAGGATCCGAAGCCTGCCTCCGCGAGGATCTCGTCCGTATGCTGCCCACGCCCGGGCGCCGGACTACGCAGTTCGAACGGAGTCCGGCGGAGTTGCACCGGCTGGCCGACGAGGCGCACCGGTCCGAGTTCGGGGTGCTCCAGCGGCACCGCGATCCCGCAGTGCTGGACCTGCGGGTCGGCAAAGGTCTGCCCCAGGTCGTAGACCGGCCCGCAAGGGAGACCCGCGTCGTTCAGAAGCTCGACGAGCTCATCCACCTTGAAGCGCCGCGTCAGGTCCGCGACCTCGCCTTCGAGCTGCTGCCGGTTGGCGACGCGCCCGGCCGAGTTCCGATACTCCGGACGCTCGAGAAACTCCTCGCCGCCGAGGGCCTGGCACATGGCCCGGAAGTGCTTGCCGCTGGTGGCCGCGATGTTCACCCAGCCATCGGCAGCCGGGAAGGCGCCCATCGGCGAGATCGTCGGGTGGTGGTTGCCCTGCTGGCCCGGAACCTCACCCTCGACCAGGTAGCGCGCGGCCTGGAAGTCGAGCATCCCGATCATCGCCTTGAGCAGGGAGGTGGTCACCCACTGTCCCTCGCCCGACCGCTCCCGCTCGTGGAGGGCCGCCAGGATGCCGAAGGCGAGATAGAGGCCGGCAGCCAGATCCGAGATCGCCGTGCCCACGCGAACCGGGCCCTGGCCCGGCAGGCCGGTCACCGACATCAACCCGCCCAGACCCTGAGCGATCTGATCCACACCGCCGCGGTCGCGATACGGGCCGGTCTGCCCGAATCCGGACACGCTGGCGTAGACGATGCGCGGGTTGATCGCCCGCACCGTCTCGTAGTCGAAGCCGAGCCGATGCTTCACGTCGGCGCGGTAGTTCTCCACCAGCACGTCCGCGTCCCGGGCCAGGCGCAGCAGGACCTCGCGGCCCGCCTCGCTCTTCAGGTCGAGCGTCAGGCACCGCTTGTTGCGGTGCAGGTTCTGGTAGTCGTGACCAAGCCGGCGGGAGATTCCGATCTCGCGACCGGGCGACGGCGGGCGCTCGATGCGCACCACGTCGGCGCCCCAATCGGCCAGTTGACGCACCGCGGTCGGCCCGGCGCGGGCGATCGTCAGGTCGAGGACCCGCAGGTCGGCGAGCGGAAGGGACATGGAATCGGGATCAGACCTCGGGCACCGCCCCGGCAGGCGTCGGCTCGGGAGGCGTTTCGAGTTCCTTGTAGATCCACGCAAGCGCCGCCTCGACCTGCTGCTTCGCTCCTTCCTCGACCACGTCGCCGTGGCACGGAATCAGGCGGTCGAACGGGTACCGCAACAGACGCAGGCAACTCGCCGCGCAGGCCGCGCGATCTCGAATCGCGAACCGGAACACCCGGCTCATGGCGACACGACGATGGACCCCAGTGAGCCGATAGTAGATCGACGGAATCAGCCCCTGGCGCTGCCGCAGGTTGAAGAGCAGGTCGGCCACCAGCAACGCGCCGCTCGGACGGTGGCAGAAGGCGACTTCGTTGAAGGCCGGCATCCCGTCGATCGGAATCGGCTGCAGTTCGCCTCCCCAGGGCGACGCGACGCCCAAGGTTCCGGTGAACTTGACGTCCTTCCGCTTGTCCGCCAGGCCAGGGGCGCCCAGAACATCCGCTTCAGGGAAGCGCGCCGCCGCTGCCGGCAGGTGAAGATGGTGAAAGCGGTTCGGCGCGACCAGGTACTGCACCGGTCCGAGCCCCTCGAGTTCCTCCGCCGTCCGGGCGTCGATCGGCCCGGGCGAGTACAACCACAGACCGCCGTCGCCCAGACGCACGACCGTCATCCGGGCCGGCGACATGAAGCCGATGGCGATCTTCTGCACGTGGTCGACGACCCAGACGTCGGGGGAAACCTGCTGCAGCGTCATGGGCCAAGTATAGGTCCGCCCCGACCCCCGCGGACGGCAACCCAAGGGCCCGTCGGATGCGCCAACGCCGGATGCGGGCAGGATGCCCGCGTTCCCGGGATCGAAACGACAGGCCGTTGCGCGACGCAGGCTCCTGCCGCGACGTAGAATCCTCCGGCCATGGTTCCGATGCCCATCCGACCCCGACGCAACCGGCGGTCCGCCGCGATCCGCGACCTGGTGCGCGAGACCGACCTCGGCCCCGGCCGGCTGATCTACCCGCTCTTCGTCATGGAGGGTTCGGACACCGCCGAACCGATCCCCTCGATGCCGGGCCAGGCCAGGCTCACCATCGACCGTCTGGTCGCGGAGTGTCGCGCCGCGCATGCCCTCGGCGTGCCCGCCGTGGCCCTGTTCCCCGCCGTCGAGGACGCGCTGAAGGACCGCGCCGCGAGCGGGGCGACGGAGCCGGACGGTCTGGTCCAACGCGCGGTCCGTGAACTCAAGTCGGCGCTGCCCGAGATGCTGGTCATCACGGACGTGGCGATGGACCCGTACTCCAGCGACGGTCACGACGGGTTGGTCGTCGACGGCGAGATCGCGAACGACCTGACGCTAGCGATCCTCGCCGCGACCGCGGTGTCGCAGGCCGATGCCGGCGCCGACGTGATCGCCCCATCCGACATGATGGATGGCCGCGTGGGGGCGATCCGTACGGCGCTCGATGCCGCCGGCCACGACCAGGTCGGCATCCTTAGCTACACGTCGAAGTACGCCTCGAACTTCTACGGTCCGTTCCGCGACGCCTTGGACTCGGCGCCCCGCGCCGGGGACAAGAAGACGTACCAGATGGACCCGGCGAACGTCCGCGAGGCGGTGCGCGAGGCCCGCCTGGACGTCGAGGAGGGCGCCGATGTCGTCATGGTCAAGCCGGCACTCGCCTACCTGGACGTCATCCGCGCCCTCCGCGAGGCGGTCGATCTGCCGGTCGCCGCCTACCAGGTCAGCGGCGAGTACGCGATGATCCAAGCCGTGAGCGCAAACGGCTGGATGGACGGCGACGCGCTGATGATGGAGACCCTGACCTCGATCCGGCGCGCCGGCGCCGACATGATCCTGACCTACTTCGCCCGCCGTTGCGCCGAAGTCCTGAACTCGTGATGCGTCGGCTGCGATGACGACGGCTCGTTGAGCGCGCGACGGGGGCTCAGGGACTGGCGGCGCCGAACAGGAACAGGTGCTGCGTCGGCAGCGAGTCGATCCGTTCGACGAGTTCGTAGCCCACGGGCAGCCACTCCTTCATCACCTGCTCGATCGACATGCGGTGTTCGAGCTTGATGTGCCGCGCCGAACGGCCCTCGAGACGGAACTCCGCCAGAGCGATCACGCCGTCCGGCGCGAGCGCCTCCCGCATGGACTGGAGCATCGCCTCGGGCTTCGAGAACTCGTGGTACACGTCGACGAGGAGCATCAGATCGACCTCGCCTTCGGGCAGCCGGGCATCGCTCTTTGTGCCGAGCACCGTGCTCATGTTCGTGACGCCGGCGTCAGCGGCGAGCTCCGCGGCGATGCGGAGCATCTCGGGCTGAATGTCGTTGCACAGCACGCTGCCCTCCGGCCCCACGGCGGCCGCCAGACGTCGCGCGTAGTAACCCGAGCCGCAACCGATGTCGACGACCAGCATGCCGGTCTCGATCGGCAGCGCCGCCATCAGTTCGTCCGGATGCTCCTCTTCGATTCGCGTCGCCCGCTCCAGCCAGGGAGCGCCGCGGTAGGACATCACCTCGGCGATCTTCCGGCCCTTGAAGACGCCGGGTTCTTCCGGCGCCTGCGCCACGGCCGCCGCCAACGGCGCCAGGCCAACCAGCGCCAGGGCAGCCGCAACGACGCCCTGGCGATTCAAGGCTGCGGTTCGAGCCAGCGCGCGAGCCATCCCAGCACCTCCTCGTGCCACTGGACACTGTTCGCCGGGCTGAGGACCCAGTGGTTCTCGTCCGGGAAGTAGAGCAGGCGGGCCGGCACGTCGCGTCGCTTCAGCGCCGTGAAGGCGGCAAGACCCTGGGTTTCGGGCACGCGGAAGTCGAGCGCGCCGTGGACCACCAGCATCGGGGTCTGCCAGCGATCGACCAGGAGCGCCGGATTGTGACTCTCGAAGCCGTCCGGGTTCTCGAAGTAGCTGCCCCGGTGGTCCCACTCGACGAACCACAACTCCTCGGTCGTGTAGTACATCGAGCGCAGATCAAAAACTCCGTCGTGGTTCACCAGGCAGCGGAACCGCTCCGGCCAGGCGCCCGCGATCCAGTTCACCATGTAGCCGCCGTAGGAGGCGCCCAGCGCGCACAGCCGATCGCCGTCGAGGAACGGGTAGCGATCGAGGGCGGCAGCGAGTCCCTTCTGCAGATCCTCGAGCGGCTTGCCGCCCCAGTCGCCCGCGATCGAGTCGGTGAAGTCCTGTCCGTACCCGACCGAGCCATGGAAGTCGATCATCACCGCGGCGTAGCCCGCGCCGGCGTAGGCCTGGGGGTTCCAGCGATAGTGGAAACTGTTGCCGAAGGATCCCTGCGGGCCGCCGTGGATCAGGAAGGCGACCGGGTAGCGGCGTTCGGCGTCGAAATCGACCGGCCGCACCAGGTACCCGTGCACCGTCTCGTCGTTCCAGCCGGAAAAGGTGAACTGCTCGTAGTCCCCCACCCGCGCCGCGGCCCGCCGCTCGGCGTTGAAGGCCGTCAACGCCTTCCGGTCGCCGCCGGCGAGATCGCTCACGAACAACTCCGACGGGCCGGCCAGGTCGTTGTGGAGAGTGACCAGCCGATCCGTCGACACCGCCAGTCCCGCCACCGATCCCTCGCCGTGCAGGCGCGTCGCCGAGCCGTCCGCCACATCCACCGCGAACAGACTCCGCTGCCCGAGGTCAGCCGCGGTGGCGAACAGCGTCTGTCCGTCGGCCGAGAAGGCGAGGCCTGAGACGGAGCGATCCCAGTCCCCGGTGAGATCCCGCTCGTCCTCCAGCCGGGAACCGTCGAAGCGCGCCAGCCGGATCCGGAAGCGATCGGACTCGTAGCCCGGCCGCTCCATGGCCAGCCAGGCCAGCGTGCCGCCGTCCGGCGCCAGCACCGGGTGACTGTCCCAGGCCGGGTTGGCGGCGGTCAGGTTGACGGGCGGCGAACCGCCGTCCGCCGGCGCCAGGTACAGATCGAAGTTCGTCGACCACGCCTCCGGCGTACCGCCGACGCGCGAAGCGAAGATCACCGCACCCCCGCCGTCCGCAAAGGCGATCTCCTCTGCGCCGCCGAAGGGTTTGGGAGGCGCGTCCTGGTCGAGTCCGCGCATCAGGTCGACCGCCTGCCTGGAGGCCGAGCGTGCGTCGTCGAGCTCCAGGACGAAGACGTGCGATCGCCGGCCGTCCTTCCAGACATCCCAGTGGCGAACGAAGAGATCGTCGTACGCGACGCCCGACGTGGGCCCCGACGACCGGTCCTCGAGGCGTTTCGCGGTGCACTCGAGCGTCTCGCACGAAGCGAAGACATCCATCGTCAGCACGATCCGGCGACCGTCGGGCGACACGACCAGGTTGCCGACGTCAAGCGGCAGGTCGGTCACCTGGCGCGGTTCGCCTCCGGCAAGGGGCAGACGCCAGACCTGGGAACTCCCCGAACGCGTGGACAGGAAGAAGAGATCCCGGCCGTCCGGCGCCCAGCGCGGATGAAAGTCCGCCGCCTCGTGCGTGGTCAACCGGCGCGGCTCGCCGCCGTCAAGCGGCACCGACCAGAGATCAGTGCGCCCCCGGTTCGCGGCAAGGTCCGTCGTGCGCACCGCAAGGGCAACGACCGACCCGTCCGGCGCTATCTGCGGGTCCGATAGCCGCTCCATCGCCAGCATGTCGTGGACGGAGAACGGGTGTGTCTCCTGCGCCTGCAGAGCCGCCAACGGCGGGACGATCAGAACAGCAAGAGCGACGGTCGCGAAACGGCGCATGGCTGCGACGCAGGCTATGAGGCTGCGTCACGGAACGCAACTGTCTGCCTGCGAAGCGCTTGGCGCCGCTATCGCAAGGGACGGGTGGTAGACTGCGGGTTCCAGAAACTCCAGGATTCAACATGCGCACCCTGACCTGCCTCGTTTCGGCCCTCCTCAGCTCGGCGGTCGTAGCCCAGGACCACCGCCTGACAACGGCGCGCCTCGACGGCGACGTGCTGCGCCTGCAAACAGCCAGCGACGTACAGGCCGTGCGGCACTTCGAGCTGCCCAATCCCCCGCGCGTCGTGCTCGACCTGTTCGGAATCGACGGCTCGCTCGCCGAGATGCCGGCGCACTCCGCTGGCAGCCCAGCGATAGAGGTGCGCACCGGCGAGCATCCGAACTTCCTGCGGGTGGTCGTGGACCTCACCCAGGCTCTGCCCGCGTATCAGGTACGCCAGTCGGCGGAGCTGATCGAGGTTGGTCTCGGTCCGGCCGCGCTGCCGTCATCCGCGACCGGCGTTGTGATCGAAAGCTCTCCGATTCCGGTCGATCCGTCCAGGCCTCCCAGGAACACGGCCCCGGTCGTGGCAGTCGGCGTCGAGGCTTCTCCCGCTGCCGCCCCTTCTCCCGCCGCGGAGGCTGTTCCAACCGCCGGGGCGAAACGAGCGAACCTAGACGATCTGTCCACGGACGAACTGCTGGCGCTGATCGAAGCGGAACTCAAGGCCGCGGGGCTCGACCAGGAGCAATCCGCGGAGGAACTCATCGAGCAGGTCGAGGCCGAACTGGACGCGAACAACCGTAGACCGGCCGCGAGCAGCCCACCACCGGCCCGCGAAGCGCCGACCGCAGCAGAACGGCGCCTCCGCCGAACCCCGCGGCGATCCCAAACGCCTCCGCCCGCAGACGGCGAAGAACGGCCGCCCTTCCGGTACGTCGACGAAGAACCGGCCGAGACGCCGCCACACGACGACGGCGACTAGCTGCTCAGCACCAGAAGCACCAGTGATACGGCGGCCGGAAGTAGGTGATCAGCCGGCCGCAGACGATGACGCCGATCCAGCAGGCCAGTGAGATCGCGGCCGCGGTTCGAGCCCTCGTCGGTGCGACGGCGCCGGCAGCGGCAACCCTCACCGGTCGGTACGCGAACCGGTAGAAGAACAGGATGTTCAGCCCGGCGACCGCCATGAGCGACAGCTTGATCTGAAATGCCGGGTTGTAGAGGTACTGGTTCGGCGCGCTGACGACGAACAGGAAGCCGGTACACAAGTTCAGCAGGTAGCCGCCCACCCCCCAGGGCACCAGCCTGTGCAGCGCTTCCATCGGGATCCCCCTGGCCAGCCCCAGCAGACGCAGATCCCACAGGCCGATCGTTCCAATCAACAGCGAGAGTCCGAGGAAGTGCAGCGACTCGACGGTCGGCCAGCCCCAGGACGTGTGCATGAAGCTGTAGATGCCGCTCTTCTGGCCGATCGAGTACAGCAGGCTCTCCATCGCAGAGACTCAGTACAGCAGGTGCGAGGCCATCATGACCTTCGCCGTGTAGGCGAGCAGGCGGCCTGAAGTGATCACGGCGGCCCACAGCACGAGGGACACCGCCGCCAGCACACGCACCCTCCTCGGCGCCGGACCGGCGTCATGTCGCGCATCCCCCAACACCCCGCGCACCAACGACCTCATGATCCAGAGCGCCGTTGCGATACACGCCAGCTTGAAGTAGAAGACCGGATTGGTCAGGGCCTTCGCGGGGTACGCCATGAGCAACAGGAACCCCGACGCCGCGACCACCGCAAGACTCGCCCAGAGCACCGGCAGGTAGCGACGCATCAGCGAAAGCGGGATACCGGGAGCGACGCCGAGGATCCGCAGATCCGTCGCCACGTGGACGCCGGCCACAAACGCCATCCCGATCGAATGAAAGACGAGGCTGGAGAAGAACGCCGGGCCCGACTCGCGCATCCAGGTGGAAAAGCGGGTCTCCTCCAGCCAGAAAAGAAAGTCGATCACTGCCCGGAACCCCGCCCACGCCCAGCCACCTGGCAGCTAGGAGCTTTGCTCCTCGATCCAGTCGTTGATCAACTCTTCCAATATGTTGAGCGGCACCGAGCCGTTGGCGAGCACGGCGTCGTGGAAGAGACGCACGTCGAAGTCGTCGCCGAGAGCTTCCTCGGCACGCGCGCGCAGTTCCCGGATCTTGAGTTCACCCATCTTGTAGGCCAGCGCCTGGCCCGGCCAACTGATGTAGCGGTCGGTCTCGGTCGTGATCTCGTGCAGCGAAAGCGCCGTGTTCTCGGCCAGGTAGTCGAGCATCTGCTGCCGCGACCAGCCCAAGGCATGCACGCCGGTGTCGACCACGAGCCGGCAGGCACGCCAGATCTCGTAGGTCAGACGGCCGAAGTTGCTGTAGGGGTCTTCGTAGAAGCCGGCCTCCAGGCCGAGGTACTCGGAGTACAACCCCCAGCCCTCGCCGAAGGCGGAGATGTAGTCGTGGCGCCGGAACTCGGGCCCGACATCGATCTCGACCGCGATCCCATGCTGCAGGTGATGGCCGGGCACCGCTTCGTGCAGAGACAGCGCCTCCAGCGCATAGAACGGCCGGCTCGGGAGGTTGTAGGTGTTCACCCAGTAGATGCCGGGCTGGGTGCTTGAGGCGGCGGCGGACACGTAGCGCCCGGCGGTGTACTTCGGGGCCATGTGGTCAGGAACCGGCTCGACCGTGTAGGGCAGCCGCGGCAACGTGGCGAACAGCGACGGCAGCTTGCCGTCCATCTTCTTGGCGATCCAGGCGGCCCGCTCCAGCAGTTCCTGCCCGGTCTTCGGGTAGAACCGCGGGTCGGTGCGCAGGAAGTCCAGGAACTCGGCGAAGGAGCCGTCGAAGCCGGTTTCGCGGATCACTTCCTCCATCTCGGCCCGGATCCGTTCGACCTCGCTGAAGCCGATCTCGTGGACCTCCTCGGGCGTCAGATCGAGGGTGGTGAACCAGCGGACTTGGCTCTCGTAGTACGCCCGTCCGCCCGGCAGATCGGAGGCGCCTAATGTCTCTCTCGCGTTCGGCAGATACTCGTCGACGAAGAAGTCGTAGAACCCCTGGTAGGCCGGCACCACCGCCTCGGTGATCGCGGCCTCGGCCTCGGTCAGGATCCGCTCGCGGTCCATCTCCTCGACCGCCTTCGGCAGGTCCTCGAACGGGGCCCAGAACGAGCTGTCCTGCGGCTCGTCGACAATGTGGGCGGAGATCGTGTCCTCGTAGCCCTCGAGTGTGATGCGCGGCAGGGTGAAGCCTCGGTCGATCCCGGCGCGCATGTGGCCCTGCTGCTGCTCGAAGTAGGTCGGCAGTGCCCGCATCCTGGCGATGTAGTCGTCGTAGTGGTCCGGGGTCCGGAACGGCATCGAGCGGTACATGCGCGCAAAACCCATGTGGAAGCCGGAGTCCGCGTTGAGCGGCATCTGGTACTCGCCGAGTTCGAAGCCCTGCACGCTGCCCCGGAGCTGGCGCTCGAACATCCGCGCGTTGATCCGGTCCGCCGCGCTGAGCCCATCGAGATCGATCTCCTCGAACCGCCGCAGGAGATCACGACGCCGTTCAACCCTGCGCTCGATCGCCTCCAGGCTGACGTCGGCCAACTGGTCGTTCCGGCTGTGGTCGCCGACACTCGTCGCAAACCGCGGACTCTCCACGAGCCGAGCCGCCCAGTCCTCGTCGAACAGCCCGTAGAGCTGGTCTCCGGCGTCAGGCGGCGGCGCACAGGCGAACGCCAGAGCCAGTGCCACCAGCGCGGGAACCGTCCAATCGGGTCGCATTCTGCTCATCGGAAGCGGCAACCCTATCGAAGCGCTGTCGACGGCCGCGCCCCCCGGCCGGCTGCTACGATCCCAGCCCGCGCGTGAAGAAACTGTCCGCCCTCCTGCTCGCACTCGTCGCGGCCGGCGCCTCCGCCGCGGAAGCCTCCACGCTCGAACTTCGTCGCGGCGACCGGCTGTGCCTGGTGGGCAACACGTTCGCGGAGCGGTTCCAGCTCTTCGGCTACTTCGAGAGCGGTCTGCTGGCCGCCTTCCCGGACCTGGATCTGTCCGTGCGCAACCTCGCCTGGTCGGCGGACGAAGCGGCGCTGCGCCCGCGGCCGCTGGACTTCGGCGCCATCGACCGTCATCTCGAGGCGCAAGGCGCGGATATCGTCCTCCTGTTCTACGGCGCCAACGAGTCGTTCGCCGGCGACGATGGGCTCCCGGCGTTCAGAAACGACCTCGGGCGGCTGCTCCGCCACGTCTCGAAGCAGGTCTACAACGGCGCCGAGTCGCCGCGGGTGGCGCTCGTCTCGCCGATACCGCAGCAGGCTCTACCTTCCGGCCGGGGTCTCGACGCGGCGGCCGTCGAACGCCGCAACGCCGAACTACGGACCTACGCCGAAGCGGCCGAAGCCGTTGCGGCTACGAACAACGTGCCCTTCCTCGACATCTTCAATGGGGTTGCGGCCGCCTTTGCCGCCGAGCCGGCGCCGTTGACGATCAACGGCGTGCATCTGAACGAGGCCGGCTACTGGCACGCCTCCCGGGCGCTGCTCGGAGCGCTCGGCGCTTCGGCGCCGGGAACGGTCGTCGCCTCGGCAGGGGGCAAACCCCACTTCCAGATTCGCCCTCCGGTTCTGCCGCCGGCGCCCCACGAGGATTCCGCACGCCTCCGGATCAGCGTGCGCGACCTGGCGCCCGGAACCTACGTTCTGCGGCGCGGCGACGAAATTCTGGCCTCGGCAAGCGACCGAGACTGGGCTGAGGGCCTCGACCTGGAAGCGTCGTCGGTCATGTCCGCCCTGGCGGAGGCCGGCGACGGTCTACGCCGGGTGGTGCTCCGCAGAGGCCGGCTGTTCTTCGACCGTTACCGCGCCGTGAACGGGTACTACATCTACGGTGGACGCAAGGAACCCTTCGGCGTCCACTCGTTCCCACCCGAGATGGTCCGCTTCGACGAACTGGTCGGGGAACTGGACCGCGAAGCGATGGCCCTGGCGCGCTCGGGCGAGGTGTGGCGGCTGGAGCGGGTCGACCGATGATCCCGAGCGCCTGGACCATTTGGCTGGAGGCCTCCCTCACGGCCACTCTGGTTCTCGGGCAGGCCACAGCCCAGGAAGTCGCCGACGAGGAGCCGAACCTCGGCGGCGAACCGCGGCACGAGGCGCTCGATCCGGCATTCGCGCTGCAACACCTCCACCCAGCCGAGGGCTACGAGGTCTCCCTGTTCGCCTCGGAGCAGGACTTTCCGATCGGCAACCCGGTGTCCATGACCTTCGACTCCCGAGGCCGGCTCTGGGTGGCGACGATGCCTTCCTATCCGCAGCGCCTGCCGGACGAGGAACCGGACGACAAGATCGTGATCCTCGAGGACCGGAACGGCGACGGCCGCGCCGATCACCACACGGTCTTCGCCCGCGGCCTGCACCTGCCCACCGGCTTCGAACTCGGCGACGGCGGCGCCTACGTGGCGCAGCAGCCGAACCTGATGTTCATCCAGGACACAGACGGCGACGACGTAGCGGACCGCTACGAGGTCATCCTCCACGGCTTCGGCACCGAGGACAGCCACCATTCGATCTCCGCCTTCACCTGGGGCCCCGGCGGCGCGCTCTACTTCCAGGAGGGCACCTTCCACCACAGCCAGGTCGAGACCCCCTACGGCCCGGTGCGCCTGGTCGATGCCGGGGTGTTCCGCTACAAGCCGAATCGGTTCCAACTCGAGGTCTTCGTCTCCTACCCGTTCGCCAACCCGTGGGGGCACATCTTCGACCGCTGGGGCCAGAACTTCATCGCCGACGCCTCCGGCGGCGCGAACTACTTCGGCGCTCCGATCACCGGCAACGCGCCCTACCCGATGAAGCGACGACGGATGAAGGTGTTCACACAGGTCGTCCGGCCCACGTCCGGCTGCGAGATCGTCAGTTCGCGCCACTTCCCCGACGAGGCCCAGGGGAACTTCCTGCTCAACAACACGATCGGCTTTCAGGGCATCAAGCAGCATCGGGTGATCGAGGAGGATTCGGGCTTCACCTCGGAGGAGGTCGAGCCCCTCCTCTACTCGACGGACATCAACTTCCGACCCGTCGACCTGCAGTTCGCGCCGGACGGCTCGCTCTACCTGGTCGACTGGTTCAACCCCCTGATCGGCCATATGCAGTACTCGCTGCGCGACGAGCGGCGCGACCACGACCACGGCCGCGTCTGGCGCGTGCGGCACACCGGCAGGCTCTTGCTCAACCCACCCGAGATCGCCCGCGCCTCGACCCCGGCGCTGGTCCGTACGCTCGAGAGCTACGAGGATCGCACCCGTTACCGCGTCCGCAGGGAACTGCGGGAACGCCCGAGGGACCAGGTCCTGGCCGCGCTGCGTGACTGGCTCGAAGGCCTTGATGTGCGGGAGAGCCGCCAAAGCCGCTTCCAGGCCGGGCAGGAGACGAGCGCCGACGAGGACGACCGGGACGACGAGGACGGCCAGAACAAGGTCGCCGACTTCGAACACCATCGCCTGGAAGGGCTCTGGCTCTACCAGAACCTGAACGTCGTCGAACCCGATCTCCTGGCCCGGATGCTCCGTTCGCCCGAACCGCGGGCGCGGGCCGCCGCGACCCGGGTGGCCCGCTTCTGGCGCCGCGAACTCGACGATCCGCTGGCGATCCTGGCCACCCAGGTCGAGGACGAGTTTCCGCGCGCCCGGCTCGAAGCACTGCTCGGGCTGAGCTACCTGGGGTCGGAACCGGCGGCCCTGGCGGCACTCGGAGCGCTCGAACGGCCCACCGACTACTACCTCGACTACACGCTCAAGGAAACCGTCGACACGCTGGCGCCCTGGTGGCAACCCGCGCTCGCTCCCGACCGCGAGCCTCCCCTGCTCGACGAGCTGCCATCCGACGCGGGCGAGTATCTGCTCAGCCGCCTGTCCACGCGGCATCTGGAACAGCTTGCGACCCATCCGCTGACCGACCGCGCGCTGCTCCGCCGCGCCGAGGCGAGCGCCGGACGCCAGCGCCAGGCGATCGCCGACCTGGCCGCGGGCCGCGCGACGACCAACGCCGAAGACGCGACGACCGCGATAGCAGTTGCTGCCACGGCCTTGCTGGTGGAAGAACTGGGCCGCCTCGACCGCGTCGACCCTCCCGAACCGGAGACCGTCGACCGGATCGTTGTCCACCTGCTGGAGCGCACGGCCGCTGCACTGGGTACAGCGCTGCCGGCGCTGCGTGAACTCGCGGCGGACGGCGCCCGCCAGAAGGTTCGAAGCGGCGCCATGGCCGCCCTGATGGCGGCCGCGGGCGACACGTCGCCAGGGAGCGTGCTGCCCCGCCGGCCGGGGCCGAACCAACTGATCGACTGGCTGCGAGCCGTTGACGCCTTGCCGGCCGCGCTGCGTGTCGATGCCTATCCATCGGTGTCCTCCTTCTTCGACGACCGGCGCGGACCGGAGCGGCAGCGGGTGCTGGAAGCGGCGGCGCACACCCTCGCCGGCATTACCCGCGACGCCGGCCGGAGCTTCGAACGGCTGGCCGGTCTGGCCGTCGATCCGGCGATCGGTCTGGCCGCGCTCGAGGGTCTGGGGCTACTGACGGTCGAGGCGCCGGACGCGTGGCCCGCGGGCGGCGGCGAGGAAGCCCTCGCCGCCCCGATCGTCGCGGCGATCAAGAGCGCCGATCCCCGTGAACTCACCTCGCCACGGTTCCGGCGCATCCACGATCTCGGCATCCGGGTCGCCGACCGCCTGATCGAGCGGACCGGCGGCGAGCGCGGCGGCGACCTGCGCGAGGAGCTCGTCAACCTGGGGCCGGCGATCGTGACGCTACGGCCCGTCCCCCACCAGATGCTCTTCGACCTCGAAGAGTTCACGGTGCGGGCCGGCGGACCGGTCGAGATCACCTTCGAGAACATCGACGTGATGCCCCACAACGTCGTCGTCACGCGACCGGGGGCGCTGGAGGAAGTGGGCCGGGCAGCCGATGCCGAGGCGGAGCGCAACCCGGCCACAGCCGTTGCCTCGGGCTACGTTCCCAAGACGCCCCTGGTCCTGTTCAAGACCGGTCTGGTCCAGCCGGGCGGCACGGAGATCCTGAGCTTCACCGCTCCGAAGGCGCCCGGCCTCTACCCCTTCGTCTGCACCTTCCCCGGCCACTGGATCCTGATGAAGGGCACGATGCGCGTGGTCGAGCGACTCGACGGAACCGCGGTCACCCGTTACGCCGCGCCGCGCCTGGCGCCCGACATGCCCCAGCGCGCCTTCGTCGCCGACTGGAGCTACGACATGCTGGAGACCGATGTCGGCGAACTCATGGCGGCGCCGCCCGCCGGCGAAGAGCAACTCGTCCGTGGCCGGCGCCTGTTCATGGAGACCGGCTGCGCCACCTGCCACCAGTTCGGCGGCGCCGGCGGCGAGATCGGTCCTGCCCTGGACGACATAGGCGTTCGGTTGACCGCGCTCGACACCCTGCGGCACATCCTCGAGCCCTCGGACGAAGTAGCCGACGACTACCGCACCTGGCTCGTCGAAACCCGCGACGGTCGCTTCTATTCGGGGCTTCTCGTCTCCGTCGACGACACCGCCGTGCGCATCCGTTCGAACCCCCTGGACCCGAACCACATCGAGACGATTCCGCGCGAGGAGGTCGAGAGCCTCGACGAGTCCTTTCTTTCGCCCATGCCGAGCGGCCTCCTCAGCACGCTCCAACCGTCGGAGGTCCAGGACCTGATCCGCTACGTCCTGCACTCGCCGTGACCTGGACACGCCGTACGCTGCGACTCCTCATCCTGTCCGCCGCGGCGGCTGCCGGCGCACCGGCGGCCGCCCAGCACGGCGCCGTGGGCGGGGAATGGCGCGAATACGGCGGCGACGCCGGCGGCACGAAGTACGCGCCGCTCGGGCAGATTCACCGCGGCAACGTTCAGGACATCGAGGTGCGCTGGCGATGGGCCTCGCCCGACAACGCGATCGCCGAACCGGGCGGGGAACGGAGCATCGTCGCGTTCGAGTCGACGCCCCTGATGATCGGCGGCGTGCTCTACACCAGCACCTCGTTCAGTCAGGCGGCAGCGATCGACGCGGAAACCGGTGAGCAGATCTGGGTCCACGATCCGAAGAGCTACGTGTCCGGCCGCCCCCCGAACAACGGCTTTCTCCACCGCGGACTCGCCTACTGGACCGACGGCGAGACGGAGACCGTCTACCTTGCCACCGGCGACGCCCGCCTGATCGCGCTCGATCCGGCCACCGGCACGCCGCGAAGGAACTTCGGCAATCAGGGAACCGTCGATCTCAAGGCGGGGATTCGCTCGCTCAACAACAGGTCAGACCAGTACGGACACACCTCGCCGCCGGCCGTGGTCGGCGACGTGCTGGTCGTCGGGTCCTCGGTCATGGACTGGGCGCCGCAGCCCGAGTGGCCGCCGGGTGACGTACGCGGCTACGACGCCAGGACGGGCCGGCGCCTGTGGACCTTCCACACCGTGCCGCGGCCGGGCCAGTTCGGCTACTCGACCTGGCAAGACGGCGCCGCCGAGCGCGTCGGCGGCGCCAACGTCTGGGCGCCGATGACCGCCGACCCTGAACTCGGCCATGTCTACCTGCCCGTCAGCGCGCCGTCGAACCACTTCTACGGCGGCCACCGCAAGGGCGACAACCTGTTCGCCAACAGCCTGGTGTGCCTGGACGCCAGAACCGGGCGCCGCGTCTGGCACTACCAGGTCGTCCATCACGACATCTGGGACTTCGACCTTCCCGCGCCGCCCAACCTGGTCGACATCACCGTCGACGGCAGGGAGATCCCCGCCGTCGCCCTGGTCACGAAGCAGGGCTGGGTCTTCGTCTTCGACCGCCGCAACGGCAAGCCGGTGTGGCCGATCCACGAGGTTCCGGCGCCCCAGTCCCAGGCGCCGGGCGAACGGACGGCGCTGACACAGCCTCGGCCGACGAAGCCGCCCCCCTTCGACCGTCAGGGAATCGCTCGGGAACAACTCACGGAGGGCGCCGAAGAGGTGCTCGCCGACCTCGACTGGGGTGAGATCTATACGCCGCCATCGACCCGCGGCGCGGTGATCTACCCCGGTCTCGGCGGCGGCGCGAACTGGGGTGGCGCCGCCTTCGACCCCACCAACTCGACTCTCTACGTGCCGGTGCTCGGCGTCGTCCCGTTCGAGGTCCGGCTCTACTTCTCGGGCATCCCGGACTATCTTCTCTACGAAACGGCCATCCTCGGCGGCCCCGGCAACCGTTACCTGCTCAAGCCGCCGTGGGGTCACATAACCGCTTACGACCTCGACCGCGGCGAGCTCCTCTGGCAACGGACGAACGACGGGTTCGACGGCTACGCCGGCACCGCCTCCCTCCTTGCCACCCAGGAACTCCTCTTCTACGCCAACCGGTCGCGGCCGGTGCTGACCGTCCTCGACGCGGCGAACGGCGATGTGCTGCGCACCATCCCCCTGCCGGACCGGGCCTCCGGCGTACCGATGAGCTACACGGCCGCCGGCCGTCAGTACGTCGTCGTCGCGGTCGGCGCCGACGGCGGTGACGCCGAACTGGTTGCCCTCTCGCTCGCCGGTGACCTGCCCGAGCAGCATCCCGGCGCCCTGGGATTCGCCGTCACCGCAACGACGGTGCGGGAATCCGACGGCGAGGTCGCCTTGAGCGTGGTCCGCGCCGGCGGCAGCGACGGCGCCGTCAGCGTCGACCTGCGGACGGCCGGCGGCTCAGCCACGCCAGATGTCGACTATGAGCCCGTTGCCCGCACTCTCGGCTGGGGCCACGGCGACAGCACCGCCAAACCGATGACTCTCCAGCTCCTGGCCGACGCCGTGAACGAGGAGTCCGAGACGATCGAACTCGAACTCCGCGATCCGCGCGGCGGTGCCGCCCTCGGCGAACGCCGCATGGTCGTCACGATCGACGAGGCCGACAGCGGGCCGACCGAGACGATCGAAGAGTGTGTCGCCGACGCTACGACCCTGTGCCTGGGCGGCGGGCGCTTCCGGGCACGCGTCCGCTACGCCACCGACAAGGGCGAGACCGGCTTGGGCAACGGCGTCCTTCTCACGGGAGACACCGGGTACTTCAGCTTCTTCGACGCTTCCAACGTCGAGATCGTGGTGAAGGTCCTCGACGGCTGCGGGCTGAACGGCAAGTACTGGCTCTACGCCACCGGCCTGACCAACGTGGAGGTCGAGTTGGAAGTTGCCGATCCGGCAACCCAGACGCGGCACGTGTACGTCAATCCCCTGGGCAACCTGTTCCAGCCGATCGCTGACCACAGCGCCTTCGACTGCGAGTGATCTCGTGTTACACTGATTCCGTGTTTCACGAGATGAGGCGAACATGAACTTGACGATCTCCGTAGACAGTCATGTCCTCAAGCGAGCCCGGATTCGCGCAGTGGAGGAGGACACCTCCGTGAACGCCGTGCTCCGCGACTGGCTTGAAGCGTACGCCGGCGGCGCCGGACGGAACCGTCAGGCGGTCCGTCGGCTGTTGCGACTGTCGGAAATCAGCGGTTCCGGGCGCGGGGGTGCCAGGTGGACCCGCGACGAACTGCATGAGCGCTGAGCCCTGGTTCGTCGACACGAACGTGCTGGTCTACATGTTCGACGACGACTCGCCTCGCAAGCAGAAGGTCGCCCGAGAACTCCTCGACGAGGAGGCGGACCGAATCGTGCTGAGCACACAGGTTCTCAGCGAGTTCTACGTGACCGTGACGCGCAAGCTGGCCAGACCGCTCTCTTCCGACCGCGCCATCGAGGCGTTGGATGCGCTCTGTGAGCTTCCCGTCCACACACTGGAAACCAACATCGTGCGCTCGGCGGTCCGTAGAAGCGCCAGATCACAGGTGTCCTACTGGGACGCACTGATCATCGAGACCGCGCTCACGGCAGGCGCCACCGTGCTCTTGACCGAGGACCTGCAGGATGGTCAAACGTTCGGGCATCTTCGTGTGGCCAATCCTCTCCTCGGGCAACCGCCGTAGACACTCTGCCCACAACCGGGGCTACTGTGGCGGTAACTGTCCAAGGCGCTCGAACGCCTCCATCTGGACCGCGGCTTCCTCCCTGCGGCCCAGGGACTCGAGAACCCGGGCGTAGTTGAAGCGGAGCGGCGCGTTGCCGTCGAGCCCGAGTTCGAGCGCCCGCTCCAGCCGCTCGGCGGCTTCGGCCGGACGACCGGCCTCGGCGGCGATGAGCCCCAGCAGGGCGTGGGCTTCGCCGAGATCGGGATCGAGCGCCACGGCGCGTTCGAGCGCGGGCCCGGCGTCTTCGGCGCGCCCGCCCGCGTGCAGGAACATCCCCTCCAGGTAGTGGTGCTCGACCCGGATCGGCTCAAGCCTTCGCGCCTCGGCGGCGCTGGCCGCGGCGTCCTCGACCCGGCCCATGGAGAACAGCACCTTGCCCCGCAACGAGTGCACGTCCGCGGCCAGCGGATCATCGGGGCGGCCCGCAGGGCCGAGAAGAAGCTCGAGCGCAGCTTCGAGATTGCCCGCTGCCGCCAGCCTCTGCGCTTTAGACAAGGCCGACGCCGTCTCGGCAGAGGCTGCGCGCTCCTTCGCCGCTGCGCGCTCTCGCGCGCCTTCGAGCGACCGGTAGCGGTCGAGAGCCGCCTGGGCGGCTTCCCGGTCGCCGGCTGCGGCGAGGGTCCGCCCGAGACGGTACGCCACTTCCGGGTCGTCCGGCGCGAATTCCCCGGCGGCGCGCAGGTGCTCGAGCGCTTCCGGGTAGCGCGTTTCCGCCGAGAGAACGTCGGCCGCCTCCAGGTGCACCACGACCGGGTTGCCCACACCGGCGTCGAGGGCGCTCCGCAGGTAGCCCAGGGCCTCGCCGCGGCGGGCCGGATCGCGTGCCAACGCCAGCCCGCGCGCGAGGTCGAGGCCTGGACTCTCGAGGTTCTCGGCCGCGGCCGCTGAAGTGGCCGCCAGCGCCTCCCCTGCCTGGCCGTCCGCCAGCCGGAGCAGGGCCAGTTGCTCGTAGATGTCAGCGTTGCCGAATTGGCGAACCGCACCCAGATCCAGCAGCCGGACCGCCTCGCCGGTGCGATCCAGGTCACGGAGAAGCAGCGCCGGCGCCAGGTAGGCCGACGCGACTTCGCCGGGCGCTACCGCCCCATCGTCCGGCTCAAGCGCGCGCGCGCGAGCGAACGCGGCAAGGGCATCCTCGGTGCGGCCGAGCGCCGTCAGCGCCCGGGCTAAAGCGAGCACGGGCACGAACTCCCGGGGGGCGCGCTCCACTGTCGCACGCGCCTGTGCGAGAGCCTCGACCGGATCGCCCGGCACCGGCTCAAGCTGGCCCGGAACGGTCTGGCCCGGGACAAGCGCCGCTATGGCGACCAGCAGGAGGACGGCGAAGCCGGACACGAGCGATCAGCGTAGCAGTCACTCCCCAGCGAAGAGAGCCCTGAGTGCGGCGTCGAGCGTCGCACCTCGCGCGTCCACAGCCACCAGCCGTCCCCGACGGTCGAACAGCAGGGACCGCGGCGGGTACTCCACCTGGAAGCGCCGGGCCAGGGCCCCGCCCGCGCCCAGTCCGTCGAAGAGGACCGGCCAGTTGACGCCCTGCCGGCGGCTGAAGCTCCGCAGGTCGCGGCGCGAGCAGCGGTCGAGTGAAACGGAGAGGATCACGAGTCCCCGGTCGGCGTAGGCCGTCCGGGCCCGCTCCAGGTGGGGAAAGTCGGCGAGGCAGGGAGCGCACCAGGTGGCCCAGAAGTCCAGCAGAACGATGCGACCCTCGAAGTCGCCCGCGCTCCAGACCCAGCCGTCGAGATCGCGGACGTCCAGGTCGGCCCACAGGTCGGCCAGCCGGGCCCCACGCAGCTCCGGGGCTCCCGCCGCGTCCGCGCTCCCCGGCGTCGCTCCTCCATCGAGGGCGAACGCGGCCGGCGCCGCGGATGCGAGAGCCAGCGAAGCCGCAAGAACCAGCCGGGGAACGTTCGCTTGCTTCGGCACTACTGCTAGAGGTCCACTTTCAGACCGACGACGACACTGCGAGGAAACCTCGGTCCGTACACGTAGCTCGCGTCCCGCTGCGGCCCCCGGTCCAGGTCGCCCTGGTACTCGTCGGTCAGGTTCTTGACCGCGAATGTCGCGGTGATCCTGCGATCGCCGCTGAACGCGAACCGCCGGGACAGGCCGAGATCCCAGGTCAGGAAGCTGGGGGTGGCGTCCAGTCGATCCTCGGCGATGTAGCCCGCGTAGTGCGGCGCCAGCATCGAACCCGTGTACCGGAGACCGGCGAACAGGGTGAGGCCGCGCGGCAGCGGCCACTGCACGCTCGCCGAACCGTAGCGTTCGGGCGTCCGGAACATGCGCGTGCTGCCGAAGTCGGGTTCGGAGTGGCCGAACTCCGCCCGCTGCCAGGCGTAGCCGGCGTCGACAGCCAGGCCGCCGCGCCGGAGACTCCAGCCGACCTCCACGCCGCGGACACGGGCGCGGCCAAAATTGGTGCGTAGGAATTCCAGTTCGTCGGTCGCCGGATCGTCCGCCTCCCGGTTGTGGAACAGGTTCTCGATCCGTGTTTCGAAGAACGTCGAGTCGACGGCCATGGCTACGCGCCGGCCGATCATCGGCCGCCACTCGAGGCTCAGCATCCGCGCGGCCGAGGTCTCCTCACGCAGCGCGGGATCGTCGCGCACCACCATCGCCTCGCCCCCCAGAAGGGCGATGTGGAGTTGCTCGTCGAACACCGAGGGCGGACGGAAGCCGGCGCTGTGCGAAGCCCGCAGCGTCAGGTCGCCGCGGGGGGTCCACATCAGCGCTGCCCGCGGCGAAACGATCGTTCTCTGGACCGCGCTGTGCCGGTCCCCACGCACGCCGTAGAGCAGGGTCAGGCCGTCACCGATGCGGCGATCGTCCTGGACGAAAGCCGAGGTCGAGCGGTAGTTCTCGCGGATGATCCGCCGATACGCCGGCTGGCGGTCGTCGATCACGTCGTGAGAGGCCTGCAGACCGAAGCTGAGCGTGCCGGCGCCGCCCCCGCGGTTGACGTGGGAATCGAAGACCCAGAGCGGGTTGCGGGTCCAGCCGAAGGCGCCCACGTCGCCGCCCGCCCCGTAGTAGCTGGTCCGCTCGGTTGCCGCGTGGGATGCCGTTGCGCGCCAGTCCCAGAGCGGAGAGACCGTCTGCAGCCAGGAGACGCCGGCCCCGCTGCGCCGGGAGTCCAACTGCTCCGCGACCTGCGCCTGCTCCGGCGGCAGGTGCAGCCGGTCGCCGCCACGCCGGAACTCGGCCGTAAGGCCGACGTCCGCCGCGAGCCTCGCCGAACCGCCCATGAAGAACTCGTGGTAGCGCACGCCGACCACGTCGAGATCGCGGATCGACACGTCGCTGAAACCGTCACCGTCCACATCGACCGGCGCCACGCGGTCGATCTGGCCGTAGAACGTCGCCGCACGCCTGGATCCGGGCGTCCAGTCCGCGACCAGGCTGTAGGACGGGCTTTCGGCCGAGCCGCCGGCGCCGCCTATCCGTCCCGAACGGGCGTCCACCTCGGTGTGCGTGTGGTCGGGGTGATGGGGGATCAGGTTGATCACGCCGGCCACAGCGCCGGCGCCGTAGGCCGGTGAACCGCCGCCCCTGACCACCTCGATGCTGTCGATCAGACGCGCCGGCAACTGCTCGATGCCGTAAACCATCGCCAGGGACGACACGGTCGGCTGACCATCGACCAGCAGTTGGGAGTACGGCCCCTCGAGTCCCAGCAGCCGGATCTGAGAGGTGTTGCAGCTCTGGCAGTTCGACTCCACCCGCACCCCGCGCGTCCACTCGATGGCGTCGGCCAGAGTCCGCGCGACGACGCTCTCGATCCGTGAGCGCGACACCGTCTGCACGTGGAGCGGCACGTCGGCGAGGCGCTTCTCGGTCCGCGTCGCGCTGATCACCACTTCCTCGCCGAAGGCGGGCCGAAGTTCGATGTCGACTCCCGCCCGACCCTCGGCCGTCGTCTTGATCTCCCACTCGGCCAAGCCGTAACCGTCGGCGAAGACGATCAGCCGATGTTCGCCGGCGGCCACCGGGTGCAGGCAGAATCGGCCATCCTCCGATGTCACCACCGTCAAGGACGAAGTGGTCAGGGTGACCGCGGCATCAGCCACCGGCCGCCCGGAAAGCGCCCGCACCGTGCCGTGAACTCCGCTGTCCACCGGACAGGCGGCCATTGCCTGCCCAGCAGGCAACAGCACCAGCAACGCCAGCGCTCCGATTGCCACGGCGCCTGCGCCTCGCGGCTTCATCCCGCACCGGGACATCGTTTTCATGTATGCGACTATATATTTCGTCTACCAAAAAAGTCAATCGCGTTGACCAGAACAACGAGCCCCCCTTGACACCGCATCAGGCCAGGACAATAATCTAGCCAGACCAACTGGCCAGCTAACGCAAGACCCTTCGCAGGCCCGGCGTCTGGCGCCAGACCCAACCGCACTGGGAGTCGCTCATGACGGTATGGCCACTGCAAGATGCGAAGAACCGATTCAGCGCTCTCGTCGAGGCGGCGTTGGCCGGTCGCCCTCAACACGTAACCCGTCGCGGAAAGCCCGCGGTCGTCGTTCTCGCCGACGCCGAATACGAGCGGCTCCGCCTCGCGGAGAAGGCGAAGGCGCCGACCTTCGCCGAGCTGCTGCTCGCCATGCCCCAGGACGGTGGCGAGTTCGAACGACTGCCGCTCAAGCCGCGCGACTTCGATTTCTAATGTACCTGGTCGACACCGACGTGCTGTCGGCGTTGCGCCGGCCGGAACGCCACCTTTCCGTCACGCACTGGGTATCGGCGCAGAGAAACGAGAACCTCCACCTGAGCGTGATCTCGGTCGGCGAGATCGAGCGAGGTATCGCCACAGCGAAGCGACGCGACCCGCCATTCGCGAGCGCACTCGAAGCATGGCTTGAGAGTGTGCTCAGACTCTATGGCGACCGAATCCTTCCAATCGACCTCGAGGCGGCCCGGCGCTGGGGGCGCGTCTCACAGGCGCTCGGCCATCAGGACGCCGATCTCCTGATCGCCGCCACGGCGCTCAGGCATGGCTTGACAGTCGTTACCCGCAACGTGCGGCACTTCGAACCGGCCGGCGTTCCGGTGCTGAACCCGTACGATCCTCAGTAGCGCCGCCTCAGCCCGGACCCATCTGGAAGAAGCAGAGCTTGTTGCCGTCGAGGTCGCGGATGTAGGCGCCGTAGAAGGTCGGCAACCGCTCTCCGGGCGGGCCCTCATCGCTGGCGCCGAGCTCCATCGCCTTGGCGTAGAGCTGGTCGACGCTCTTCCTCGAACCGGCGGGGATCGCCACCATGTTGCCGTTGCCCGGCACCTGCGGTTCCTTGTTGTAGGGGATGCAGATCGCGAGCATGGGTTGTCCAGGTTCGATGCCGTAGCCCTTGATCCTGTCCATGCTGAACATCGTCGTTGCGCCCAGCTCGCCGAGCAGAGAATCGTAGAACGCCGTCGCCCGGTCCATGTCGTTCACGCCGACCGTGCAATAACCCAACATCGATATCTCCTCTGGGGCGCCGCCACGACCAGCCGCGACGTGCGGGCCGGAAGATAGCAGCAACCGGGGCGAAGTCAGTCCTCGCCTCCAACGTCTTCGATCAGGTCGGCGCGGCGCAGATCGAGCTTCTCGCCGGTGAAGCTGTCCAGCTTGTAGACCCAGGAGCCGTGGTAGTCGTTGAACTCCTGCATCTCCTCGGCCCGGTTCAGGATGTCCGCCTTCTCCTGGAGCTCCTCGTCGGGCGTGTCCCGCTCGATCTCCACCCGTTGCACGGTGTGGTAGCCGCCGATCCGGATGTAGCGATCATCGTCCCTTGCCGCGACGGACACGATGTAGCCGGAACCGTCCTCCAGCTCGTAGCGGAACTCGTCGGCGAACGAGAGATCCGCCACCTCTTCGGCATCGGCAAGGTACACCTCGGAGAACCGCAGCCGCGAGAGAAAGTTCTTCACCCGGCCGACCTCGCTCGCCTTCTCCCGCTTGCCGCCCGGTACCCGCTCGAGCGCGAACTCAGCGCCTTCCCCGTCCCCGGTGCTGAAGGTGAAGTCCGGCCCGTCGATGCGCGCCACGTCGCCGCCCGAAACGTCGACGATCTCCTTCTGCAGGAACTGGTCGGCGGTGCTGTCGATCAGCACGGTCGCCTCGGTCAGGAAGATCGGGTTCCCCTCGCCGTCGAGGCGGCGTACGTAGTTGCCGCTGCCGCCGTCGAAGCGGTTACCCACCCGCAGGCGGACCATGTCGCTGCCGGCGGCGTTCCTGAGCGCCACCTCGACCGTGTCCTCGCCCGGCGGCTCGATGCCGAGTTCTGCCGCCAGACTGTCGCTTGCGCCGACTTCCTTCGCCAGTTCGATATCGAGCAGGTTGCGCACCAACCGGTTCACGCCCTCGTTCCTGGCCTGGTAGTCGTGGGCCTCCTCCACCACGTAGCGGTCGCCCGCCCGGCTCAACGTGACCTGCTCTTCGCCCTGAACGATCTCCACCTGTGCGATCTCGTCCGGGTTCAGGTTGGGCAGGAACTTCTGACCGCGCTCGAATCGCTCGGCGCGCGACACGCTGTTCCAGTAGCTGAAGATGGAAAGGGCCAGCAGCGCCAAGGCCGCCGCCACGAGTCGACGATTCAACTGACTCATTGCCGATAACTCCCTAGCGCCGGCGGGCGCGGTACAGACCAATCAACAGAACGACGATCGGCATCCACCCGATGACAGCGAAGCGAACCATGGACTCCTCACGCTCCAGCGCCTCGCGCCGGCCCTTGCGGATGTCCCTCAGTTCCCGGTTGGCGTCCAGGATGCGCTCGTTCAACTCGTCGACTTCTTCCTGCAGCTTCCTCTGGAAGAGAGCCGCGTTGCGCTGGGTGATCTCACCCTGCTTCTCCCGCAGTTCCTCCTGGAAGCTGTCGATCTCCTCACGGATCTGCCGCTCCCGGTCCAGCGTGTCCAGCTCGGCCTGAGCCTCGATCTCGTCGAAGCGGAGGAACGGCCGGCCGATGCCGCTCTTCGCCCGAACCGACATCAGGTCCTGGGAACCGAGCAGATAGTCGATGCTGTTGAGGACCACCTTGTGGTTGTCGTTCGCGGCCTGGACGATCCCGAACGGGTTCTGCAGGAAGGCGATCTGGTCGTGGATGAAGTCCACGTCCGCGAACACGACGACCGCCGCCTCCGCCCGTTCCTCCTCCGGCAGCGGATCGCGGTGGATGATCTGCGCGTCGTCCGGCGGCGGGATCTCGATCTCGGGAGGCAGGTTGGGCGGCCGCTCCGCCTCCTTGTCCGGGTAGTCGACGCCGTCCGGGAAGGCGGTCGGCAGCTTGCCGCGCACCACGTACGCGAGCGCCAGCGCCGTCTCGCCGGGCGCGAACGTGTCGCGGAGCTTGGCGCCGTCGTTCAGGTCCGTGTAGGCCAGGCCGTCTCCGCCGCCGAAGCCGGGCAGGACCTCGAGGGTGTTGCCGGACGCCGTGGTCGAAATCAGGGGCCGCAGTTCGACGCCCACAGGCTGCCCGACATCGTCCGGGCCGCTCTCACCACCGTCGCCGGGCTCGGCCTCGGCGCCCTCAGCGCCGCCCGCCTCGGCGCTGCCCAACTCCCGCAACACACCGGAGAGGAAGAAGCGGGTGTTCGACAGACCCCGCAGCATCGGACTCTCCGCGTCCAACAGGTCCTCATGCACCGCGGAGTCGACGTTGAGATCGATGATCACCGACTCCGAGGCGCCGAACTGGCTCATCGGCCGCCGCGCCGCCAACTCGAAGTCGGCCGCGAACTGGTTGGCCGGAAGCTCCAGGCCCCAGGCATCGAGCAGCGGCGCCAGGTTGGAGGCCGGCTGGTACTGGAGCGCCATCCAGGGCTGCTGCGGGTTCTGCGGCGGCGTATCGCCGAGAGCGTAGGGATCCAGGAAGATCAGCGCATTGCCGCCCGCGGCCACCCACTGGTCGACCGCGAACACCGTCTTGTCGGGCAGCGCCTTCGGATGAATCACGACCAGCAGGTCGTAGTCGTCACGCGAGATCTCGTCCACGTCGGCCGGAACCTGGGACACGTCGTACAGCTCTTCCAGCACCTGGACCAGGATCCACTTCTGCGCCGGTGTCCGGCCCTGGGCGGCCAGCATCTGCGCCATCATCGGATCCTGGGCGCCGCCGAAGACCTCCAGGCTCGAGAGAACCCCCACCCGCTGCCGCGCCGGCCACAGCAGGCCGTGGACCTTCTTCGAGATCTCGTACTCGATGTTCTCCTGCTCCTGCGGCCACAGGAACTCGATCGTCTCCTTGCTGCCGGTCTGGGTCTCCAACGCCAGGCCGAAGTAGAAGAGATCGCCGTTCTGGTTGATCAGCTTGCCGTCCAGACCGTCTTCGGCGGCACGGTCCGCGTCGTCGCTGTCGGGAAGAGGGTCGATCGTCTCGACGCGGATCTTCCCTGCCGCGGCGCGCTCGTACTCGCCCAGAAGGCTGCGCAGATAGCGCTCGTAGCCGATGAAGTCCTTGACGAACTTGGGCAGCGTCTTGCCCGCCGTCTCGGAGAAGTAGAGGCGGATGTCCAGCGGCTTGACGCCCTCCTCCTGCATGCGATCGAGGATGGCGTGGGTGCCGTCGGTCAGCGAGTAGAGATCGCCTCCCGTGAGGTCGACGCGCCAGCCCTCCAGCCACTCGTTGGCGACGTGGATCGAAAACACTGTCAACAGACCGATGAGGACCAGCGTCACCGTCCGGCCCTGCGCCACCGTCATCCCGCGCGGGCCGCGGCCGCCGTCCGGACCGTTCGCAGAGGACGCCGCTTCCGGCATCCCGCTCTTGACATCGTTCGGTTCGGAAGTCATCTGCCAAATCCCTCAGTTAGTCCTCGCACCCTCAAGTAGTCCTCGCGCCCTCAATTCGACTTGGTCCGGCTGAGCACCAACATGCCGCAGATCAGCCAACCGACGGTGAACAACACGAAGAACAACAACGAATTCAACTGCAGGAGGCCCCGGCTCAGAGTCTCGAAGTGGTCTAGCAGGCTGAGCGAAGAGACGACCCGCTCGACGTAGCCGCCGAACCACTTGCCCACGAACTCCTGGGTCTGCGGCACGCCGATCAGCAGGAAGCCGACCGAAGCGGCAACCGCGAGGATGAACGCGACGACCTGGTTCTTGGACAGCGCCGAGAACAGGAGGCCGATCGCGAGCAGCACCGCCGCCGCCAGCAGGGAGGCGACGTAGCTCAGGAAAACCGCGCCCCAGTCCGGATCGCCCAGCCGGGCGACCTGGAAGACCGCCGGCCAGGTCAGGAACACGGACACCGCCAGGAAGGCCCAGCCGGCCAGGAACTTGCCGAGGTACGACCCCTCGAGCGTGATCGGCAGGGTCAGCAGCAGTTCGACGGTCCCGGACCGGCGTTCCTCCGCCCACAGCCGCATCGCCACCGCCGGCACCAGGACGACGAAGACCCAGGGCACGTAGCTGAAGAGCGCGTCGAGGTTCGCCTCGCGCATCTCCAGGAAGCGGCCGAAGTCGCGAGACACCATCAGGTAGCCGCTCGCGATCAGGAAGATGACGATGAAGATGTAGCCCAGCGGCGACGCGAAGTAGCCGCGAAACTCCCGCCGCAGCACCGCTCTCATCCCGACAAAACGCAGCGCCAGGGCGCCGCCCGGAGTGCCCGCGGCAACCGAGGCCGGCGGCGTGCTCTGGTCCGCGCTCATGCCGCCACCCCCTTCGTCACCTCGCGGAACAGTTCGTCGAGCCGGCCCTCCCGCACGCGAACGTCCGCGATCCGGCGTTCACCGACCGTCGCCAGCACATCGTTCAGGCGATTCTCGCCGTGCCGCGGCTCGACCTCGACCTCGCCGTTCGGCAGCACACGGGCCGCGGCGCACCACGCGGCGGCGGACAGATCCGCCGCCATCTCGGCGGCGTCACCTTCCGTGACCCGGAAGCGGACCGCGTTGTGGCCGGGCGCCCGGGTGACCAGATCGTCGGGCGTCGAGTCGACGAGTATGCACCCTTCCGAGAGGATGACGGCGCGGTTGCACACCCGTTCCGCCTCGTCGAGGATGTGGGTCGACAGCACGATGCAGCGGTTGGAGGACAGGCTCAGGATCAGGTCCTGGACCACCGCCTTCTGGTTCGGGTCCAGTCCGTCGGTGGGCTCGTCGAGGATCAGCACATCCGGATCGTGGATCAGAGCCTGCGCCAGACCGACGCGCCGCTTGAAGCCCTTGGACAGGGTCTCGATCGTCTGGCCGCGCACCCGGCGCAGGTGCGTCACCTCGATCACCGAGTCGATCGCGGCCTCCGGCGCCTCGAGTTCCCGCGCCTCGGCAATGAAATCGAGGAAGGCTTCGACCGTCATCTCGCCGTAGGCGGGCGCATTCTCCGGCAGGTAGCCGATCCGCCGGCTCACCGTGAGCCGATCCCGGGCGACGTCCACGCCGCCCACCAGGACGGTCCCGGCGTCCGGCTCCAGAAAGCCGGTGATCATCTTCATCGCCGTCGTCTTGCCGGCGCCGTTCGGCCCGAGAAAGCCGAGCACGTCGCCGCGGCGCACTTCGAAGCTGATCCCGTCGACGGCGCGGATCGGACCGTAGTGCTTGGTCAGGTCGTTGACCGCGATCAGGACTTCGCCACCTGTGCCGGCAGGCGCGTCGGTCGCGGTTTCCTCAGAAGGAGGCGCTCCACCAGGCTCCGCTGCTCCGCGGACTGCATGGGCGTCGTCCGCCGCTGCCGGCGCCTCAGCGGGCGGGGTGGAGTCGGGTTGGTCGGTTTCGGTCACTCTCGACTTTCTCCGTGAACAGTTGACATCGTTTCTGCGTGCCAAGCCCAGCTTGGCCCGCCGGATCTCAGCACAGCGGCAGCAGCTAACGCAAGACGTCTGCCAAGCCTACAAGCCAGCAGGGGCGACGGGCCGTCGTACGCGCTTCACCACCGGCTGCCGGGGAACGCCTGACCCAACCCTGGGCCGGCATGCGGGTATGGCCTTCCGGCCGCATGCGTGGCCCTTCGCCGACTCGAGGTCTGGTGGAGGCGCCCCGCGGCCGGCTGATTATGTCGCGTTGCCTGGGCGCCGCCGTTGCCGAGTCTCCAGCGGATGGTGACGCCGACGGCGTACTCGCCGCTCAGGGGGCCTTCGCGCCGTTCGGCTTCCAGGTTCAGGTCGAGCTTCGAGGCGAGCACGAAGCGTCCGCCGGCGCGGTAGCCGCGGCGGCCCTGGCTCAGGGAGAGGGCGCCGTAGGGCGTCAGCAGGCCGCCGTAGCGCGCCAGGCCGTAGCCGATCTCGGCCTCCATCCGGCCGTCGAGCCGGCCGCCGAGGCCGCCGGGGCCGCCGGGCAGTCCCGACATGCCGCGGTCCCACAACTGCTGCACGCCGCCGGCGGCGGCGCCGTAGACCGGCTGCACGCTGAAGGACAACCCCCGGCCGTCCTCGCCCGGATCGAGACGGATCGACAGGTTGGCGCCCCATTCGTCGGCGGAACCGCCCACCAGCGCGCGGCCGCGGCCGCCGACGGTCAGGCCGGAGCGCGCGCTGCGCAGCTCCAGGCCCGCGCCCAGCTCCACTCCCGTGCCCGAGGCGTAGCCGCCGTCGCGGCGCACTCCCAGCTCCAGCGAGGAGCTCAGCGCGCCGCCGCCCGAAAGCGCCCGCTCGCGGCCGTGCTCCAGCGTCAGGCGCAGGCGGGCGCCGTCCACGGTCGAGGCGCGGATCAGGCCGCCGCCCTCCACCTCGACCTCGGCCGCGGTCGCCTCGCTCTTCAGGCGCAGCGACCTGCGGCCGCCGTCCTCCGAGTCGCCTCGGGACATCAGCTCGCCGCTGGCGCCCACCGAGAAGGCGGTCAGCGTCGTGTCGCTCGACTGCGGCGCGCGACCAGCCTCGGCGATCTCGATCTCGCCGGCGCCGTAGCCCACCGTGCTCCACAGCAGCAAGCGGTTGTTCGACGACCAGCCGAGACAGGGATGCACGCTCTTGATCGCGCTGTCGTACCGGCCGCGCGCGCCGTCGGCGCCGTCCCGGTAGTCGAACGAAGCGTCCGACCACGACACGGACAGACCCGCCAGGAGGTTCGGGCGCATCGCCAGGTCCACGCCGAGCTGGGCGTCGAAGATCTCGCCGCCCCAGTCGAGGCCGTCTTCGCCGCCCGACAGGTCGTGGTAGTTGCCGCCGCCCCAGACCGTGGCGCCGCGCGCCCCGCCGGCGCCGTCCTCGTCCGCCGCGCCCAGCGGCCGCGCGAACGACGACTCGCCAAGCAACCGGCGCAGATCGAACCGGCGACCGCCCCGCGCGCGGTCGTCGGACTGCCGGAGCTCGGCCAGCACCGACCGGCCGCTGACCCCCGTCGCATGAGCCGCCCGCGCCGACCCCATCGCCTCGACGCGGCCGGCCACCGCCCGGTTCAGGTCGTCCACGACCAGCAGCGCCTGACCGCCCAGCAACTGCTCGTTCAGCCGGCTGATCCGCGCCTGCGCCGCCTTGTCGTCGTCGAGCACGACCACCGACGCCGACGCCGGCGAGCCGGCCAGAACGCGCGCCGGCAGCGGACCGAAGCCCAGGCTGAGAAGCTCGTCCTCGGCGTCCTCGTCGTCCGCCGCGGCGATCACCATGAACGCCTGCTCCGACTCGCCGCGCTCGAAGACCACCACCGCCGTCGCCGCGCCGAAGTCCGGCGCCCGGTTCAGGGGCGGCGCCGGATCCGACGTCTCCTCCGGTTCCGGACCCGCGCCGCTCTCGTTCACCGCCCGGACCTGGAACCGGTAGCCGAGGTTCGGGTCCAGACCCGCGGCCGCCGCCGTCACCGTGTGCCGGGTCGTGGCCGAGCCGCTGCCGGGGCATGTCGGTCCACGCCGACCAGCTCCCCGCCGGGAACCAGCGGTACTGGTACTTCTCGATCGTCGGATCGCCCGGATCGTCCCAGGTCAGCTCGTAGCCCTCCGGCGTGACCTCGACGCTCAGATTGCTCACCGCCGCCGGCGGCTCCGGCGGCTCGGGGTCGGGGTCGGGGTCCGGGTCGGGGTCCGGATCGGGATCGGGGTCAGGGTCGGAGTCCGGGTCGGGGTCAGGAGGCGGCGTCTCGCTGATCTCCAGGCTCACCAGACGGGCGTCCGGATCGACGGCGATGCCCGGACCGCCGCCGCCCGAGACGGCCTGAAGCTCCACCGCCAGCGTCTCCCCGGGATCGTCCTCCTCATCGGCTGCGAGGCTGACCGTGAACGTCTGCCGCGACGAGCCCGCCGGGATCGCCACCGTGTTGTCGAAGACCGCGTAGTCGTCCACCGCGGTCGCGGTGCTCGCGGCCCCGACCGCAAGGGTCGCGGTGATCTCATCCGTGCTGACGCCGCCGTCCACGCGCAGCGTGTAGACCGCAGCCCGCCCTTCGTAGAGCCCGGCCGGACCCCGCAGCGACACCGTCAACGGGTCGCTGGCGGCGGTCCGAGCGCTTATGCTCCCGGCGCCTGACTGCACGAGGACCCGGGCCGCCAGGTCGGCCGGCGCCGTCACCGCGCCGAGCGTCACCGCGACGATCTCCTCGCCCTCGGAGAGCCTGTCGTCCACGATGCCGATGCTGAAGGTCTGCCTCAAGGCGTCGCCGGCGGCGTTCGCCGGAAACTCCACGACGCCGGACGTCTCCGCCAGGTCGGCGGCCTGCGCCGGGGCGGCGCCGAGCCGGCCGCGCTCCAGGCCACCGACACCTCCGCGTCCACGGACGCTGACAGCGTCACCACGAAGGCGGCGTCCTCCCCCTCGGCCACCGGGTCGCTGGGACCGCTGATCGACAGGCCGGCCGCGTCGTTGTCGGTCAGCTCGATCTCGGCGTGCGTCACCGCGAAGCCCGCCACGCTGCCGCCGATGAAGAGGGTCTCGGCGCGTTCCACCACGGCGTCGTCCACCGCCGTCACCGTCAGCACCGCGCTGGTCGTGGCGCCGTCCACCGCGCCGGAGGAGAAGACCAGGTCGGCGTTGGCCGAGAACATGTAATCCGCGGCCGCCGCCGTGCCCCCCGCCACCACCTCGGGAACGAGGGTGACCGCTCCGCCCAGGCTCGCGGCCGACACCAGACGGAGCGTCGCGGTGAGCGTGACGTTGGTCGCGCCGGCGCCTTCCACGCTCGCCGGCGACGCCGCCAGCTCGATGCCGTCCGAGTCGTTGTCGCGCAGCGCCACCGTCGCGGTCGCCACGGCGCCGGCCGTCACCCGCTCCGGCAGGGAGACGAAGCTCAGGACCAAGCTCTCGCCCGGGTCCATGTCGGGATCGTCGTCCACGGTGATCGTGAAGCTCTGGCTCAGGGCGGCGCCCTCGGCGTCCATGGCGAAGGTCAGGCGGCGCGGCACGCCGCCGTAGTCGCCGCTCGTCGCCCCGCCCTCGCGCGCGGCGCCGATGTCGATCTCGATCTCGCGCTCCGGCGTCGTCGCGCTCCCCGCCAGCGTCAGGGTCACCGTCACCTCGACCGAGCCGCCCTCGGTCCCCGAGTAGGCCGCCGAGCCGAAGGCCACCGTCGCCTCCGGCGCGTCGTCGTCCGCGATGGTCAGCGTCGCGTCCGCCGGGTTCCCCACCGCGCCGGCGCTCGTTGCGCCCGACACCGTCACCGTGATCTCCGAGGCCAACCGCCCGCTCAGCTCCGCCGTCACCGTGCTGGCCCCGCCCTCTTCCTCGATCGAATCGGGGTCCAGCGTCAGCGTGACCGTCGGGATGGCCTCGTCGTCGACGATCTGAAGCGTCACGCCGACCGGGTCGGCCGCGCCCAGGCCGCCCGCCGTGGCGCCCCCGACCGTCAGCGTCTCCAACCTGCCCGTATACACGTTGTCGCCATGGGCCGTGATCGTCACCGGCGTCCCGTGGCCCGCGCTCGACAGCTCGCCCGCCGGGATCGTCAGCACCGTGTTCGCGCTCAAGGTGAAGTCCGCCGCGGTGGCGCTGCCGTCCTCATGCGGCGTCACCGCGACGGTTACCGTCGTCTCCGCGCCCGAGGCCCGGTCCAGCGTCGCCGTCAGCGTCTTCACGTCGCCTTCCTGAACTAAGTTCGTCTCCGGTGTCCCACCCACGAGTGACTCCGACAGCACGAGCGTCACCACCGGCGTGGGGTCGTCGTCGGTCACCGCCACCGTCGCGCCGGTGACGGGGAGGGGCCCCGAGTCGCTCCCGGAGAGCGCGATCGTCGCGTCGGTCTCGTCGATGTCGTCGCTCTCCGGCGTCACCGTGAATGTGCCCGTGCCGCTGCGCATGCCCTCCACGATCTTGATCTCGAACTTCCTCCCGGCCACCGGCAAGGTGGCGTAGTCCACCGCGGAGTCCGGGTTGGAGCCGCCCACCGTCACCGTCACCGTGCTGTCCGCCAGGCGCGCCCCGCCGTTGAGCGTGGCGGTCACGGTGACCGTCGCCGTGCCCTCCGCCACGTCTTCGGCCACCGAGGGCGTATCCACGCTCAGCGCGATCGCGGAGGCCGGGGCGTCGTCGTCCGTGAGCGTGATCGTGGCCGGGTTGACCGTGAGCGAGCCCGAGACGCCCGTCACCGTGATGGTCTCCGGACCTTCGTTCAACTCGTCGTCGACCGGCGTCAGCGTGAAGTCGCCGGCCGCCGAGCGCTCGCCAACCGGGATCTCGATCCCGAAGGACGACGGCGCCGCCGCGTAGTCCGCCGACGACGGCACCGTCACCGTGACCGGGATCGCCGTCGCCGAGGTGAGGTCCTCATCGTCGATCGTCGCCGTCACCGTGATGACCGCCGCCGCGCCCGCCTCGTCCACCGTGGCCGGCGACGCGCTCAGGGTGAGCGACACGGTGTCGTCTTCCGCGATGGTCAGCGACGCGTCGGCCGGCCCCGTCACCCCGTTCGCGTTCGCCGCCATCCCCGACACCGTCACCGTCTTGGCCGGCGCGGCCACGTCGTTGTCGTTCGCCGTGATCCGCACCGTCCCGCTGCTTGTCGTCGAGCCCGCCGCGATCGTCAGTTCCGGGTTCGTGCTCAGCGTGAAGTCCCCCGCCACCGCCGGCGACACCGCCACCGCCGACACCGTCAGCGTCGTCGCCTCGCTCGACGGATGGTCGAGCGTCGCGCTCACCGTCGCCGAGGCCCCCTCGGCGATCGGGTTCGCCGACAGCGCCAGCGTCGCCGTCGGCGTGGCGTCGTCGTCCTCGATGGTCAGCGTCAGGGACGCCGGGTCCGTCGCTCCCTGGCTGTTCGCCGCCGACCCCGACACCGTCACCGTCTTGGCCGGCGCGTCCACCTCGTTCGGGTTCGTGGTGATCGTCACCGCGTCGCCGCTGCTGCCGGTGGCCCCCGCCGCGATGGTCAGGGTCCGGTTCGCGCTCAGCGGGAAGTCCCCCGCCACCGCCGGCGACACCGGCGCAACCGTCACCGTCACCGTGGTCGCCGCGCTCGACGGATGATCGAGCCGCGCCGTCACCGTGCTCGTCCGGCTGTCCTCCCGGATCGAGTCGTCGTTCAGCCGCAGCTCCACCGTCGGCGCCGCCTCGTCGTCCGCGATGGTCAGCGTCACGGCGGCCGGGTTCGCCACCCCCGCCGGGCCGGACGCCGCCCCGGACACCGCGATCTCCTTGTCCGGCGCGTCCACGTCGTTGTCGCGGGCCGCGATCGTCACCGTGCCGGTGCTGTCCGTGGCGTCCGCGGCGATGGTCAGCGTCGTTCCGCTCAGCCTGAAGTCGCCGGCCGTCGCCGGGTCCACCGCCGCCGCCGAAACCGTCACCCGGGTCGGCGTGCTCGACGCCCTGCTCAGCGCCGCCGTAACCGTCGTCCGGTTGGCCGCGCCGCTCTCGTCGATCGTCGCCGGCGACAGGATGAGCGTCACCGCCGGCGCCGCGTCGTCGTCGGCCACCGTCACCTCGGCGCCGGTGACGGAGAGGCGCCCGGAGTCGCTCCCGGAAAGCGCGATCGTCGCGTCGGTCTCGTCGGTGTCGTCGTCCGTCGGGGTTACCGTGAAGGTGCCCGTGCCGCTGCGCGAGCCGGAGGGGATGAGGACGGGAAACGTCGCGCCGGCCGCCGGCGCGGTCGCGTAGTCCACCGCGGAGGCCGGGTTGGAACCGCCCACCGTCACCGTCACCGCGCTGGCGGCCGTGCGCGCCCCGCCGTTGAGCGTGGCCGTCACCGTGACCGTCGCCGTGCCGCCCGCGACGTCTTCGGCCACCGAGGGCGTATCCACGCTCAGCGCGATCTCGGTGGCCGGGGCGTCGTCGTCCACGAGCGCGATCCGGGCCGGGTTCACCGTGAGCGTGCCCGAGACGCCGGTGACGGTGATGGTCTCGGCGCTCTCGTGGAGTTCGTCGTCGACCGGCGTGAGGGTGAAGTCGCCGGTCGCCGAGCTTGCGCCAGGCGCGATCTCGATCTCGAAGGAGGACGGGGCGGCCGTGTAGTCGTTGTCGGCCGACGCCGGCACGGTGACCGTGACCGCGGTCGCCGACGCCGAGGTGAGGCCGCCGTCGATCGTCGCCGTGATGGTGACGGTGGTGGCGGCGGCGGCCTCGTCCACGCTGGCGGGCGACGCGCTCAGCGTGATGGACTGCACCCCGTCGTCGTCCGCCAGCGTCAGCGTCGCGTCGGCCGGGCCCGTCACCCCGTTGGCGTTGGACGCCATGCCCGAGACCGTGACCGTCTTGTCCGGGGCGTCCACCGTGTTGTCGACGCCCGCGATCCGCACCGTGCCGCTGCTGTCCTTCGAACCCGCCGCGATCGTCAGCGTGGTCCCGCTCAGGGTGAAGTCGGCGGCCACCGCGGGGTCCACCGGCGCCGCCGACACCGTCACCGCGGTCGCCGCGCTCGAGGCAATGTCCAGCGCCGCCCGCACCCGCGTGCGGCCGCCGTTCTCGGAGATCGAGGCGTCGTCCAGCGTCAGCGTCACCGTCGGGGTCGCTTCGTCGTCGTCGATCGTGCCCGTGCCCGCGATGGTCGCGGCGTCGCCCGCGAACCCCGCGTTGTTCGGGCTCGAGAGGGTCATCGTGACCGTCTCGTTCGGCTCGGACACCTCGTCGTCGCGCAGGGTCACCGCGATCGTCTTGCTGGCGTCGGCCGGCGCGAAGGTCAGCGTGCCGCTCGCCGCCGTGTAGTCGCTGCCGCTCGTGGCCGTGCCGTCGGACGTGGCGTAGCGCACCGTCACCTGCCGGCTGGTCTCGCCGGTCTTGGTCACCGTGAAGGTCAGCGTCCCGGCGCCTTCCGCCGCGTCCAGCGAGTCGATCGACAGCGTCGGCGGGTCGTCGTCGTCGGTGATCCGCAGCGTCAGGGACGCCGGGTCGTCCACCGCGCGGCCGCCGCTGGCCGTCGCCGACACCCTCACCTCCCGGTCCGGCATCTCCGAGTCGTTGTCCGGCGCCGCGATGGTCACGTCGCCGGTGCTGTCCGTTTCGCCCGCCGCGATGGTCAGCGTGCTCCCGCTCAGCGTGAAGTCGCCCGCCACCGCCGGCGACACCGGCGCAACCGACACCGTCACCGTCGTCGCCGCGCTCGACGGCCCACTCAGCCGCGCCGTCACCGTGCTCGTCCGGCCGTTCTCCCGGATCGAGTCGTCGTCCAGCCGCAGCTCCACCGTCGGCGCCGCCTCGTCGTCCGCGATGGTCAGCGTCATTTCCGCCGGGTTCGCCACCCCCTCCGGGCCCGACGCCTCCCCCGACACCGTGACCGCCTTGTCCGGCGCGTCCACGATGTTGTCGTTGGCGGTGATCGTCACCGTGCCGGTGCTCGTGGTCTCGCCCGCCGCGATCGTCAGCGTGCTCCCGCTCCGCCTGAAGTCCCCCGCCACCGCCGGGGACACCGCCGCCGCCGACACCCGCACCCGGGTCGCCGTGCTCGCCGGCCCGCTCAGCGCGATCGTCGCGTCGGTCTCATAAGTGCCGTCGTCCTCCGGCATCACCGTGAACGTGCCCGTGCCGCTAAGCAAGCCATCCCCGATCGTGATCTCGAACGTCCCGTCGGCCGCGGGCCCGTGTCGTAGTCCACCGCGGAGGCCAGGTTGCTGCCGCCGACCGTCACCGTCACCGTGCTGGCGTTGACGCGCACGCTGCCGTTGAGCCTGGCGGTCACCCTGACCGTCGCCGTGCCGCCCGCGACGTCTTCGGCCACCGAGGCCGGGACCGCGGTGAGTGTGATCCCGGTGGAGGGGTTGTCGGTGGTCGCCGAGACGGTGTCCGAGGGATCGCTGTCGCCGGCGTTGCTGGTCGCGATCACCCGGTAGTAGTGGGTGGTGCCGCCGGTGAATCCGCTCTGGGTGTGTGCCCTGAGCGGCACTGGTGGTCGTGACCGTGGCCCAGTTGCTGGCGCCGTCCGGCGAGACCTCGAGCCTGTAGCCGGTGACCGCGGCGCGGGTGCCCGGGGCGGCCACCGGGGCCGTCCATGACAGCGAGATACTGGTTGCGGTGGTGCGGCTGACGCGGAGACCGGTCGGCGCCCACGGCGGGTCCGCCGCGGCGGTGGTCTCCTCGAAAGCGGGCGTTGCCGTGCCTGTGCCGGCGTCGCTCAGCGCTCGCACCTGGAACAAGTATCTCGTGCCGGGGACCAGCCCGCTCACCGTATGGCTGGTGCTCGTCGAGCCGGTATCCGTCCAGTCGCCGAAGCTGTCCCCGTCGTCCGTGCTTAGCCGGTACTGGTAGCCAGTGACGGCGGCGCGGGTCGCAACCACGGCTGGCTCGGTCCACGACAGGTTGACCACGAACTGTCTGTCGGCGGTGGCCGTGAGACCGGTCGGCGCCGACGGCGGGTCCAACGCCCCGCCGATGGCGGCCAAAACGGTATTTCAAGAGCAACCGAGCCGGGCTTTCCGCCTGAGCCTCTCAATATGCCGCCCGCGGCGAACTGGATGGTCAGGGTGGCGTCTTCGGTCAGATCGCCGCTGAAGGCGAAGGTCACCTCGATAGAGGTAGAACCACCAGTGGCATCCCTGTCAAAGGGGTGGTGTCTCGCGGACATGACGGTGAACCCCGCGGGTTCGCCCGTCAGCGCTAGATCTGCCCGAGCCCGGCCGCCGTGGCCACGCCTTCCGCGGTAAACAGTGGCGTGACGACGGCGCCGCCTCCGGCGCGCCCCGCGAATTTCTTCGCGCCTCCAGCCGCCGAGAGGATCACGGCGTGCGTGCCGTCCTCGAAATCCGCCTCGTTCAGGGACGCGGGCGCTGCCGTCAGGGTGATCGGTTCCGGCGTCTGCGCCGCGACGTCCGCGGCCCCCAGCGCCAGCAGCAGGGCCGACAGGAGGAACGCCGCGCGGCGCCCGGCCGGGGCGGCGGCGGGCCGGCTACGCCGGGATGGATCCGGAAGTCCTGGCCCACCCTTGCCGGGCCCAAATGGGCCGGCGGCGAGCCGGGCCGAGCCCGCGCGGCCGCGTAGAGCGATCGCCGGCCGGCGAGCGATGCCGGGGACGCGAGCGGAGCGACGGCTGCCGCTCACGGCGGGCCGGTCGCCGAACCAGACCTTGGGGGGGATGCAAGAAGGGGGGCAGAAGAAGAGCCGCTCGGGACGAGCCGAACGCCGCTCGACCGGCCGACATCGACTTGCTCACGATCTTGTTCACGCCTTCGGAGTCCTGCTCGCCGCCGGTCGAACCCGACCCGCCATGCGAACATGCACAACATCCCGGCGGGGGAAACGACTCGACATGAGCCTACTCAAATCGTGTGAATACACAGTGAAATCTGGAGCCCATAGCGCATTTTTTTGGTGAAATCTACGGCAGAAAGTGGTATCGTCGCTGCCGGAGCGGCACCTCGCATCCCGAAACCGGCACCCGCGGCGGGCCGACGCGCGGCGCAGTCCAACCGGTTTTCGCTCCCCGTCCAGCGAGGGTGATCCAATGAACAGTGCCGACCAGTTGAAGCAGGAGAACGAGGCGCTGCGGGAGCGCATCTCCAGGCTGAGCGCGGCGAGCCTGCGCATCAGTGCGAGCCTCGACCTCAACACCGTCCTGCGGGAGGTCGTGGACAGCGCCCGTGCGCTGACCGGCGCCCGCTACGGCGTGATCATTGCCATCGACGGCGCGGGGCAGGCCGGGGACTTCATCGGCTCCGGCTTCACGCCGGACGAGTACAAGCAGCTCGCCGACTGGCCCGACGGACCGCGGCTCTTCGAGCACCTCCGTGACCTTCCGTCACCGCTGAGACTGGAGGATCTGCCCGGCCATGTCCGCTCGCTCGGCTTGTCCTCGGACATGATGCTGTCGAAGAACTTCCAGGGCACGCCGATGCGCAGCCGGGGCGTGCATGTCGGCAATTTCTATCTCGCCGGGAGGCAAGGCGGGCGGGCGTTCACGAGCGAGGACGAGGAGATCCTGGTGCTGTTCGCGTCCCAGGCGGCGACGGCGATCGCCAATGCGCGCGCGTACCGCGACGAGCAGCGGGCGCGGGCCGACCTGGAGGCCGTGGTGGATACCGCGCCGGTCGGCGTCGTGGTCCTCGATGCCAGGACCGGCAATCCGGTGTCGCTCAACCGGGAGGCGCAGCGGATTGTCGCGGGCCTGCAAGTTCCAGACCTTCCCCAGGAGCGGATCCTGGAGGTATTGACGTGCCGGCGGGCCGACGGGCGGGAACTTGCCCTCGGCGAGTTGGCGCTGGTACGGGAGCTGAGCAGCGTCGAGACGGTGCGCGCCGAGGAGGTGGTGCTCTCCGTCCCCGACGGGCGCAGCGTCACGACGCTGATCAACGCCACGTCGACCCGTACCGGGGACGGTGAGGTCGGGTCGGTGGTCATCACCATGCAGGACCTGGCGCCGCTCGAGGAGCTGGAGCGGTTGCGGGCGGAGTTCCTGGGCATGGTGAGCCACGAGCTGCGGGCGCCGCTGACCTCCATCAAGGGCTCGACCGCCACGGTGCTGGGCGCCTCGCCGGCCCCGGACCCGGCCGAAATGGAGCAGTTCTTCAGCATCATCGACGAGCAGGCCGATCACATGCGCAGTCTGATCGCCAACCTGTTGGACGCGGGGCGCATCAAGACGGGCACCTTGTCGGTCGCCGCCGCGCCCGCGGAGCTGGCCGGCCTTGTGGACCGGGCCAGGAACACGTTCCTGAGCGGAGGCGGAAGGCACACCATCTTCATCGACCTGCCGCCGGACCTGCCCTGGGTGATGGCCGACGGGCAGCGCATCGTCCAGGTCCTGAACAACCTCTTCTCCAACGCGGCCCGGCACTCTCTGGAGACGTCTCCCATCCGGGTCGCCGCGGTGCGGGACGGCGTTCACGTCGCGCTCTCGGTATCCGACGAAGGCAGAGGCGTGGCGCCGGAGTCGCTGCCTCACCTGTTCCGCAAGCACGCCGGCGGCGACCGGGAGCGCGGGAGCGCCCGGTCCGGCCTGGGCCTGGCCATCTGCAAGGGGCTGGTGGAGGCCCACGGCGGCCGCATCCGGGCCGAGAGCGGCGGGACGGGTCAGGGCACGCGGGTCACCTTCACGCTCCCGGTGGCCGAGCAGGCCGGGGACGGCGCCGCGGGCGCGCTCGTCCAGGGCCGCTCCGGCTCGCCCCGGGAAGGGCGGGCGGAAGCGCGCATCCTCGTGGTGGACGACGACCCGCAGACGCTGCGCTACGTCCGCGACGCTTTGGCGGAGGCGGGCTACGCTCCGCTGGTGACGGGCAACCCGCGGGAGGTGTCCCGCCTGGTCAGGACGGAGAAGCCCCGGCTGGTCCTGCTCGACCTGATGCTGCCCGAAACCAACGGCATCCAGTTGATGGAAAGCGTGCCCGAACTGTCCGATCTGCCAGTCATCTTCATCTCCGCCTACGGCAGGGACGAGACGATCGCACAGGCCCTGGAGAGCGGGGCGGCCGACTATATCGTCAAGCCCTTCTCGCCCACGGAACTGACGGCGAGGGTGCGGGCGGCGCTGCGAAGCCGGGCAGGGCCCGAACCTCTCCTGCTGGGAGACCTTGCCATCCACCACGAGCAGCGCCGGGTCACCATGGCCGGCCGGCCCGTACAGTTGACCGCTACTGAATACGAGATGCTCCGCGTGCTAGCGGTCGATGCGGGGCGCGTGGTGACGTACGATTCGCTGATCCGCCGGGTGTGGGCCGGGCGGGACACCGGCGATTCGCGCCTTGTGCGCGCCTTCGTGAAGAAGCTCCGCACCAAGCTGGGCGACGACGCGGCCAACCCGGCGTACCTTTTCAATGAGCGCGGCGTCGGCTACCGCATGGCCCGCCCGGGCGATCCGTAGGAGCTTTCCCGTCGGGTCGATTCGGCTGCGGCGCGTGGTAGCCTGCACAGCCATGACGCTGGCTGCGTTCGACACCTTGGGTGCGGTTCGGAACCTCGAAGAGGCCGGGATGGACACGGCCCAGGCCGAGGCCGTGACCCGGACGATTCGAGCCGCAGCTTCCGAGGGCGCGGCAACGGCAGCCGACCTGAGCGAGTTTCAGGCGGAGGTGCGAACCGACATCGCCGGAATACGAGGCGAGATGGACGAACTGCGCGGAGAGATGGCCGAACTCCGGGCGGAAGTGCGAACCGAGATCGCCGCACTACGGGGCGAGATGGGCGAACTGCGCGGAGAGATGGCCGAACTCCGGGCGGAGGTGCGAACCGACATCGCCGGAGTACGGGGCGAGATGGGGGAACTGCGCGCGGACATGCGGGCCGAGATGGAGAAGCTCCGCGCCGATCTGACCTGGCGGGTGGTGCTTGTCGTCGGCGCGCTGCTTACCGTGGCCACGGCTGTCGACAGACTGCTCGGATAGTCGCTCGTCGCACCGAATCGGGCGCGCTACCGACGGAACGTCCGCGGCAGCCGAAGCTGGCGGTGGGCGACGGCGGGAACGGCTTCCAGACGGCCAAGTCTCATTGGTTACGCCGAAGGCGCGCATGCGAACGCGGACGTGTCGCTTCTCGCCTCGGCCGTCTGGCCGAGGCGATTCGTATGTGTCCAGCGCCGGCCGTCCGGGCTGTCCACGTGCAGGCTAAACGCGAGGTCCGTCACCGGCGCGACGAACACCCAGCGGTGGCCGTTCACGCCGCAACCGTCCAGCACCTTGATCAGGACCTCCGCGTTGTTGCGGTCGAAGTAGAGCAGACCCGACTGGCCGAGTCGTAGTACCACGGCTTTCCGTACCCGTCGGTTCGGGCGGACCCGCCACGGATCATCATTCTGAATCCCAGACTCGTAACCGGCGCCACGAAGACCCACCGGTGGCCGTTGACCGCGCACCCGTCGAGCACCTTGACCAGCACCTCGACGTTGTCCCGGTCGAAGAAGTACAGCAGCCCCGACCGGTCGGCGTCGAGTCCGTAGTCCTAGCTGGCTATCTCTTCGACCGAGACGTCGGGGCGGGCATGAGGCAACTCGAAGCGCTTCGGCTTGTCAGGGGATCCTCCGTGTCACTCCATGCGGTGGAACAGAACTCGGGCCTGCCCGTCGCCGGCGCCGCAGTGAGGGCCGAGCCGTACCCGCCACTTGCGGAAGACGGAACGGGACCGGTGGCCGCGCGGGCAGTGACAAACGAAGACGGGCGACCAGTCCGTTGCAGCGGGCGGACCGCCGGCGAAGCTTGTACCGAGCGCGAGCCTGCAGAGTCAGAGGAACGCCAGCGGGTTCAGGCACCGCCGATCCTGGCGGCGATCGCCAGGCCCATCTCCGTTGTGGATACTGCCGGCTGCCCTTCGGGCGCCAGATCGGCAGTGCGGAGCCCGTCGTCCAGGACCGCGGCGACCGCGGCTTCGACCTGGGCCGCCTCGGCCTCCAGACCGAGGCTGTGGCGGAGCAGCATCGCCGCGCTGAGGATAGCGCCGATCGGGTTCGCGATGCCGCGTCCCGCGATGTCTCGAACACCGGCACCGGGCGCAGGTTGGCGAACAGGCCAAGCTCGGCCCGCAGGTCGAGCAGCCCCTGCTCGGGACGGAGTTCGGCGGCCGGGTCGGACCACTTCGGCCCGCCGACGGCGCCGAGCAGCACCGCATCGGCGTCCTTGCAGGCGGCGAGGGTGCCGGGCGGCAGCGGATTCCGGAAGTCGTCGATCGCGTTCCCGCCCATCGGGTGGGAGTCGAGTTGGAAGCGATGCCCGCCGAGTTCGGCGACCGTGTTCAGTACGCGCGCCGCTTCGGCCGTGACTTCCGGCCCGACGCCGTCGCCGGGCAGGAGGACGATGTTCGCTTGCATGGGATTCGCCACTCCGTTGCGACCCTGTTTCGGCGACGCCTCCTTGCGTGGGAGGGGACCGTGACTCGGCCCGGAAAGTGGCGGAAGAGGAGCGTGTTTCCCATGGAGTTGTTCCCCATCCGCGAGCCTGCGCCGCCGAGGCGGGAATCGCCCTACTTCGTCGTCACTTCCTGCCACCAGTTCGGGCTCGAGATCACGACGCCGTCGCGGCCGGCGAGGGCGTTCGCCAGTTCCAGCGCCGGGACGCCGGGTTCGGTCTCGATCAGAAAGGCGTTCGGCAGTTCGCCGAGAGGGGACACGCGGCTGGACTCGATGCCGTGGGCGGCGAAGAAGGCCTCCCGCTGGCCACTGCTCCAGTCCGCCTCGAACATCAACACCACGCCACCCGGCAGGGTCATCAGCGAGCCCGACTCCGACCGGAACACCGGCTGTCCGTCGTCATCGCCCGAACCGGTCCTTGCGCTCGATGCCTGGACGATCAGGCCGGCGCCGGTGCTCGCAATCGGGACGACGCGGTCCTCGATGGTGCCGGCCTTCGTCACGACGAGGTCCTCCTGAAGCCAGACTTTGAGGGTCCTGTCACCGTCTTCCCAGGTGTAGACCGCGCCCTCGGGCGGACCCGCGGGACGGGCCGCAGCCGGGCTCCCGAACGGCAGGGTCTCGGGAGGCTGCGCCAAGGCCGACGCGCCGGGCAGCGCCAGAGCCGCCAGCAACAGGGTGCGTGCACAACGCGCTGCCGCGCCCCGGCCGCGATTGCGGCGGCGCCCCAGGCCGGGTAGCCGAGCCTCCTTCGTTACCGTGATGTCCGCGCTCGGTCGGGTCTCGCGCATCTCGTCCTCCTTCGGCTTCTCCGCTCGCAGTTCTCCGTTTCCTCGCATCGGCGTCCAGCCTATCGCGTGCAGTTTCCCGGGAACGCCGCCAGATCGAGGAGCGCCGGCGCCGGCTTGCCCGGCGTCCGCGTGTATTGACGCAAAGCGCCGGTTTCCGTGTCACGGACGGTCAGATCGAGCCCCAGGTCCGTTGCCGACGCCGCGAACACCCAGTGATGGCCGTTGAAGGAGCAGCCGTCCAGTACCTTGACCAGCATCTCCCAGTCCCTGGATCAAAGAAGTAGAACACGCCCGAGTCCACGCTCCGCGCCGAAGCCACCCGGCCGGCGCCGGACTCGCCGCCAATCGTCGACCAGTCGACCGTCACGGCATAGCGGCCGTCCTGAACGCAGAGGGACGTGCTGCTCTCCGTGCAGCCATCTTCCTCCTGCTCCTGCCGAGCTGATAGCCACCCCAGATGTACGCCGCCGACGCCGCCGTCAGCGGGCGGCCACTCGGAAGCAGCCGCCAATTGCGCCGCGCGCTCCCCGCAGGCCGCGGCGAACACCGACGTGTCCGTGATCGCCGCCGCCGGCAGACCCGGCTCGTTCCCGTATTCCCGCACTTCGCCCGTCACCGTGTCAGTGACCGCGATCCTGTAGCCCATGTCCGTCGTCGAGGCGCCGAACACCCAGTAGTGGCCGTTGATCCCGCAGCCGTCGAGCACCTTGATCAGCACCTCCCAGTTGTTCCGGCTGAAGAACCAGTAAAGACCCGAGTCGTTCGTGCCCGAACGCACAACCGTGCCTTCGCCGCGCTCGCCGTCCTTCGTCCACCATTCCACGGACACGGCGAAGCGCGAATCCTGCGCGCACAGCGTCCCGGCGTCCGCTTCGCACATGCCGGCCGGATCGCTCGCCGTGACCAGGAAGACCTGGGTGGCCGTCGATTCCTCAACGCCGTCACTCACGGTCAGCGAGGCGTCATAGAAGCCAGGCTCGGACCAGGCGTGGTGCGCCGGCGAACCGCCCGAGCTCCCGCCGTCGCCGAAGTCCCACCGCCGGCTGCGGATCGCGCCGGTGCTCACGTCCTTGAAGATCAACGGCTCGCCGGTGCGGGCGTGACAGAGGCCGTCGGCGCACACGGCGTTGACGGCGATCACGGCCTTGAGCGGACCGTCGTCGTCACCGTCACCGTCACCGTCGTCGCCGTCACCGTCGTCGCCGTCACCGTCACCGTCACCGTCGTCGCCGTCACCGCCGTCACCGTCACCGTCACCGCCGTCACCGTCGTCGCCGTCACCGCCGTCACCGCCGTCACCGTCACCGCCGTAGAGGACGTGGGTCACGGCCCAGCGCGTCGCCGACCACGGCCCCTTCCCGGAGGCGTTCTCCGCCCGCACTTGGATGCCGTAGCTCGTTCCTGCCACTAGTCCTCGGAGCTGCCATCGCAGCGGAGTCCCCGGATCCGCGGACGACCGGACGCCTTCGTGGACGGTCCAGTCCCCGGTCGACCTTTGCGTGTACCGAAGGTCGTACCGGGTGACCTCCGAGGCGCCGGAGTCCAGCGGCCGCGACCAGGTCACAGCGAGCTCCGTCAAGCCCGACCCGATCGAGCCGATCATGGGCGAAGAGGGCGTGGGGCTCTGCCGATGGCCGTAGAACTTCAGAGACCAGGAATCGAGCGTGTTGGCGCCGCGGCCAGCTACCTCGTCGGTCACGCGAAGCCGCCAGACGCCCCGTGGATCCTCGCCCAGGTGGCGAGCCGAGCCAAACCGGAATTCCGTCGTCAGCGGGTAGGACTTGCCATCGTCGAACGGAACGGAGAGTTCCGACACCGCGCCCGAGGGCGAGACGAGTTCGACCCGCAGGTCCCTGAACGACTGTGCGCGGAACCGGGCATTGACCTCCACGAACTCGATGAACTCCAGATCACTGCCGACATCAACGGTTGACGACCGCGCTCTCCCGTCTGGAATCGCCTTCTTCGAGACGGTCTCCAGGGGAACCGTCTCCAGCATGGGCGGAACCAGGGGCCAGCCGTCCGCGCGCTCCACCGCCGCGGACGCGTTTACGACGCCGAAGCCGTACTCGTGGTTGAATTCGTACCGGCCGCTCGATCCGTACTTCAGAGCACCGGTCTCCCAGCCTGTGTCCGAACCGTCGTTCTTGCGTGCCGAACCGGCCAGGATCAGCTTGACATCCCGCCAGGTCAGATCCGGAGTTCGCGCGCGCAAGAGGGCCGCAACGCCTGCGACCGCGGGCGCCGCGGAGGAAGTCCCGCCGAAGCGCTTCGTGTAGCTGCCGTAGTTCGCGGTAGTCATTATACCGGGCGTATCTTCGCGGCCGTCGTTGGAAGGGGCGCACACCCACAGGTTCGCTCCCATCTCCGAGTACGACGACCGAACGCCATCGTGGTTCACGGCGCAGACCGCGGTCACCGCGTAGAAGTTCGCCAACTCGTCCAGGTTCGAGTAGTCGCCGTCTCTGTGGCCGTTGCCGGCGGCGAACACGTAGACGACGCCATTGCCGCCATGGCCCAGCTCGGTGCCCGACCTCACCGCCATTTCCCAGATGGAAGCCGCGCTGCTGAGCGACGGTCGATCTCCCGGCCCCCAACTGTTGTTCGAAACCGCTGTCACTTCCTGATGACGCGTCATCGCCGCGACGGAGTTCGCAAGCGTGCCCCTGGCGAGGAAGTTCGCGCCGTACACGGTGGCCCGGGGCGCCACGCCCCTGCCCCCCTCGTCGTTGGCCGCCGCCGCAATGACTCCCGCTACGGAGGTGCCGTGGCTGCTTCCGTAGTTCAGCAGATCGCGACTTTCGCTGTAGTCCCAGCCAAGACTCTCATCCACGTTGTCCCTCAGGTCCGGGAAGTTCATCCAGGCCGTCGTCGACCACCGCGACGGTGACGCCGGCGCCGAGCCTGGCGCCGGCCGCCACGTCCTCAACGCGCATGTCCTCGCCGGTGGTACCGCCGGTCTGTCCGACGTTGCGCAGGTGCCATTGACAGCCGGCCAGGGGATCGCTGAACGGACTGTCCAAGGCAGCGCACTCCGTTTCCAGAGCCTCCGCCGCTTCGTGGCGAGAGAAGAGAAAGTGGTAGGCCCCTTCGACCGTTCCCAAGACCGCGCGCACCCGCAAATAGTAAGTGCCCGCCGCCAATCGAGCCCGCAACGCGGAAAGACTTCTAAAACCGCCCAGGCTCCGATTCCATATTCCGGCGGCCACGCTGTCCCCCAAGCTGTCGAGGAGCGCTGCTTCGATGTCCGCCGAGCGACTCACCAGGTAGCCCCGGAAGATACCCGCTTCCGCAAGCGTGAACCTGAAGAAATGCACAGTCCGGCCCCCTTCGACCCAGCCGGCGCCGACCTCGTCGGTCTCCACGTCCAGCGCCTCGGCAAGGCTGCCTCCGGGGTTCGCCATCTCCTCGACTTCCAAGCGGTAGGGCCCCGATCCAGAGCTGAAATCAACGTCGACGATGTACTTGCCGGCCGGGAGTGTGTCCACGATGATGAATCCGCCGTAGCTCCCACCGAAGATGCGCCCGCTGGCTACCGCGACCAACACTTCATCGCTTGCCCGAGCCAAGACCCCCCGCACGAAGCCCGACCCGCTCGGCGATCGGATGACAACGGTCATCTCCCGCGGCAGCGTGAACTTGAAGGAATCAATCTCCCCGCCACCGCTTACGGCCACCGTGCCGTCTGACGAGAGCTCGCGCTCGGCGACGCTTTCCTGAACAGCCTCTATCCGATACGGACCGGTTTGGCGGCCGCTGACTTCGACGTGGTAGGTCCCGGCGTCCAAACGGTCCACGATCACGAAGGCGCGTTCTTCCCCGGGCACGCCGCTGTCGTCGGCTTCGGCAACCAGCCTGCCGTCGGAAGCGACAACTCTTCCCGCGGTGTCCACCTCGCCGCGCGTGAAGATCAGGATGTCGGAAGAGTCCTCCACGGAGAGCGTGAACCAGTCCGTGTCGCCGGCCTGAAGGTTCCCTGCAAGCGCCACGCCGAACGGCAGCTCGAGGCCGGCGGCGCTCGTGTTCCCCGGCTCGGCGGGCGTTCCCGTCAGGGAGGGCGACCAGGGCTGCTCAGTGTTCGTCACCGCCCGGAACTGAACGTTGTACGCCACGCCGTTCGTGAGCCCGGTCAAGACGTACTGCAGCCGGCCGAGAGTCCAGACGTCATCGACCACCGTCCAGTTCGCGTCTGCGGACGGGTCGGCGCTGGCCGAAATGTAGCGAAGGTCGTAGCCGACGATGCCGGCCACGCCGGCGGGCGGATCCCAGACCACGGTCAACGCCTGGTCGCCGGCGTGGACCGCCGTGCGGTTACAGGCGTTGGCCGCGCCCGGCGTGCCCCTGTCCACATTTGAAGCCGGGCCCCACGCGCGCTCGGCCTTGCACCAGTTCGCGGGGTCGTTGTTGGCGGCCGCGCCGGCGCGGAGCTGGATCGACGCGCCGGCCTCGAATGGCATCCGGTCGAAGTCGACGCGGTCGTGCTCCGTGCCGTCGTCGTCGTTCAGCGTGAGCGTGGCGCCGTTCCGGATCATGATGGAATCGCCCAACTCATAGTGCGCCGTCACCCCGCCGTTCTGGCTCGAATCGGCGCTGGCGGCGAGAACCAGGTAGCCGCCGCCCTGAATCACCGTCGTGCCGCCGCCGCTCGAAAGCGTGACGCGGCGCGGCTCGCCGGACCCGGGCGAGACGGCAACAATCCAGCTCTCGATGTCCACGTCGAACGAGCCGGCGTTGTGGAGTTCGAACCACTCGGCCCGCTCGGGGAGCACACCGCTGCCCACACTCGGCTGGCGGAAGATCTCGTTGACCAGGACCTGACCCGGAGCGGGTTCGCGGAAGGACGTGCAGTCGGTGGCGGCGCCCGGCGTGCCTCGACCCTCGTCGGATCCCCAAGGCCGCTGCGCGATGCACCAGTTCTCCGCCGAGTTGTTCTCCGCCGAGTTGTCCAGATCGGTAGCCCTGAGTTGCAGCGACGCCCCCCGCTCCGCCCCGAAGCTTCCGTAGTCCACCTCTTCCTGAACGACGCTGTCGACACTGATCAGAGCGAACAGGCTCTGCGTGCCGAGATCGGCAAGCAGGTCCGTCCTGTAGTCCACATTCACGTCGCCGTTCCGGGCGGGGTCGGCATCCGTGCCCAGCACCATGTAGCCGCCGGCCGGTATCGTGCCGGTATGGCCGCCGACCAGGTTGTCGCGGCGGAGCCTATGAATCGCGGCGACGGTGTTGCTCGATCGGATGCCGATCCACGAGCCAAGCACCCGCTCCGGATAAGGGCCGGCGTTGTGCAGTTCCACCCAGAGGCGCCTCCCGTCGCCGAGCGAAGGCGTGTCGGCGCCGGCCGGCCAGTAGAAAACCTCGTTGAGGACGACGTCGTACCGGCAGTCGTTGCCTGCTCCAGGCGAGCCTCGGTCGCTGCCCGCCGCCCACGCGGCAGGCGAGATGCACCAGTTGATCCCTTGGCTGATGTCAAGGCCCACGGCGCGAAGTGCGATCGAGGCGCCCGCGATGTCCTCCGGCCAGTCGTTCCTCCCCGACTCCCAGACGACGGCGTCGTGAATGGTCCCGTCCGGCTTGATCAGCTCGAGACTGCCGTTGGCCGACAAGTCGATATCGTCCACGCCATTGAGGCAGTAGTCCACCGGAACGTCGCCATTGCCCGAGCATCTGCCGATCACCAGAAACGGGGCACGTTCGTGCGCGCCCAAGAACTCAACAACGTCCGGGTTTGGTGTAGGAGGGATCAAGACCGACCCGGCGGCGCCGTCGACAGGATCGACGAGAACGTGGAGCGAGGCTGAGGCTCCCGATCTGATCGTCCAGCCGGTAAGATCCACGTAGCTGACATCCGAGCGGTTGTTGAGCTCGAACCACTGACCGTCGGCGGCGGCCACTCGGTCCGGGTTGTACATGATCTCGGTGATGACGACCTGACCGGGTTCGGCGGGTGTCGGGCAGGAGTTGATGCGACTGGGCGACCCCCTGTCCGTGTTCACGCCCTTGGGAGGAAGTCCAGACTCCGTAAAGGGGTACCACTCTTGCGGCGACGAACACCAGTTGGCGCCGGCATCGTTGTCCACGTAAACGGACGAGAGAGCGATGGACACGCCGGCAAGCGCCGCGGGCCAGTCGCCCGTCCCCGCCTGCCAGTCTACGGCGTCGTGGACGGTTCCGTCAGCGTCGATCAGGGCGAGGTCGCCGTCGGCCGAGAGGGCGAGGTCGTCCCTACCGTCAAAGCAATAGTGCACGCGCGCATAGCCGTTCTCCGTGCACTTCCTCCCGATCACGAACACGGACAACTTGGGAAAAACCGTGCGGATCCTGGAATCGCTGGGTCTTGCGCGCAGAACATGGCTCGACGCACCGGAACGGACCGTCCATCCATCCAGGTCCACGGGCGTCTCTCCGGTGTTCACGAGCTCGAACCACTGGCCGTCGGCGTCGGCGACCTGTTCCGGGTCGTACATGACCTCAGTGATGACGATCTGACCGGGCACCGCAGAGCTGTCCGGGCAGTCGTTGGCGCGCCCGGGCGTACCGTGGTCTCCCCGCGGGCCCCAGCGAACCGCACTTAGACACCAGTTGAGATCGACGTTGTTGTCCAACTCGGGCGCTCTGAGCTGCACCGAAGCGCCCTCGTGAACGCCAACTACGGGCACGCTGTCCTCGATTACGCCGGCCGACGTCAAAGTGAGCCTAGAGACCGTCCCGAAGTCGACGGCGTCGGGAAATTCGAAGTCCACCGTGACGCCGCCGTTGCGGCCCGAGTCCCGGTAGCTGCCGAAGACCATGTAGTCGCCCGCCGCGATCGTGCCGGTGTGGCCGCCGGCGAGCTGGGCGCCCGCTTCGATCGCCACGCGGACGCTGTCGATCTCGAACTCCCAGCCGATGAGGCTGACCGGACTGGATCCCCGGTTGTGCAATTCGACCCAACCGCCCGTGCGGCGCGTAGCGAGGCTCTGCGGGCTAGGCAAACTGAAGATCTCGTTGATCACGATGTCTCCGGCAGCGCATCCGCCACCGAACCCAGGCGAACCTCGCTGGGCGCTGCCGGAGTACGCATGGCTCGACTCGCACCAATTGCCGCCGTGGTTGTTGTCCACAAAGAGGCCGGTCAGCGCCATCGACGAACCTTCGGGATTCTCCGGCCAAGGGGCGGACGAGTCCCAGTCCACACTGTCGTGGATCGTCCCGCCGGGTTCGAGCAGGGAGAGGTCCCCGTCTCCGGAAAGAGCGATGTCGGCGCCGTAGACGTAGTCCACCGGCGTGTTGCCGTTGACGGTCAGGTCCCTCGAAGCGCCGAGGATCAGGTACGAATTGCCCCTGATCACGGTCGTGCCTACCGAGCCGGAACGGATCGTGTGGTACCAGGTGTCGCCGCTCAGGATGGACCAGCCGTCGAGGTCGACCGCAGTCGTCTGATAGTTCTGGACCTCAAACCACTCGCCGTCCGCGTCGGGGCCCAGGGGATCGTCCATGATCTCGGTGATCTCGACGCTACCGGGCAGGACTCCGCCCTCGCACGTCCCGGCAGCTTCAGGTGAACCTCGCTGCTCGCTGTTCAAGTAGGTGCCGCCCGACGTACACCAGTTTGGTCCGAGGCTGTTGTCAAGGCTTGCAACTACCCTCGGCTGAAGGGTCTCGGTCAATGTCATCGACGAACCTTCGGGATTCTCGGGCCAGGGGGCGGACGAGTCCCAGTCCACGCTGTCGTGGATCGTCCCGCCGGGTTCGAGCAGGGAGAGGTCCCCGTCTCCGGCCAGAGTGATGTCGCTGCCGTACGCGTAGGAGATGAGTGTGTTGCCGTTGAGGGCCGGGTTCGTCGAAGCGCCGAGAACCAGCCACCAGTTGCCCGCTATGGTGGTCGTATCGCTTACGCCGGAACCGATCGTGTGGCTGTCCGAGCCGCTGCGGATGGTCCAGCCGTTCAGATCGACCGCCTCCGTGCCCAGGTTGAAGACCTCGAACCACTCGCCGTCCGCGTCGGCGCCCAGAGGATCGTCCATGATCTCGGTGATCACGATGCCGCTGAGCGCGCACCTGCCATGGCTGCTCGGCGAACCTCGCTGCGTGCCGCCGCCGTAGGCGCTGGCCGACGTGCACCAGTTGGCGCCGACGCTGTTGTCCACAGGTCCGCTCAGCGTCATCGAGGAACCTTCGGGATTCTCGGGCCAGGGGGGGGAAGAGTCCCAGTCCACGCTGTTGTGGATCGTCGTCCCGTCGGCTTCGACCAGGCGGAGGTCCCCGTCGCCGGCCAGGGTGATGTCGCTGCCGTAGACGTAGTCCACCGGCGTGCCGCCGTTGAGGCTCGTGTCGCTCGAAGCGCCCAAAACCAGGAAGCCCCCGCCAGCGATCGTCGTCGTGCCCGGTGGGCCGGACGTGATCGTATGGCTACCCGAGCCGCTGCGGATGCTCCAGCCGTTCAGATCGACCGCCTCCGTGCCCAGGTTGAAGAGCTCGAACCACTCGCCGTCCGCGTCGGCGACCAGAGGATCGTCCATGATCTCGGTGATCACGAGCCCACTCTGGCCGAGACTTGCCGTTGGCCACGTCAGGAGCGCGAGGAGAACCGCCGCCAGCCGAAGGATCCGCGCGACTTGAGAAATCAACTCACAGGCTCCCTGGTGATTGGTCCGACTCCCTAGTCTTAGTGATGGTCAAAAAATCACCCCGTTATCTCGGTCTTGGTGTGTTCCTGGAGACAATACGTATCTGGCGGGACCGATAATGAACTAGTCCTCGTCGAACCGGACATCATCTTGACGCCTTGAACGCCCAATGTCTGCCCCATGGAGGATCCGATGTCGGACAGAGAGGATCCACAACCGGCCAATTTGGAGAGATGCGTATCGCCGGGAGGGCTTCGGTGGAAGCCCGGGGATCACTCGGCGCCAAGTCGAGCCCCGGTCTGGGGTCCGGGCGGCTTGATCGCCGCGGTCGCTTTCGCTGCCGGTCGGAGGTTCTGCCGATCGGACGCCGCTATCGGGCGCCGTTTCTCGTCGTCGAGGCCCGATACTCTTGAGGCGTACAGCCAAACCGGTCGTGAAAGCGTCTTCTGAAGGTCCGGTCGGAGCCAAAGCCGCAGGTTGCTGCGACGTTCTGGATCGGGTCGCTGTGGTCTCGCAGCAACTGCCAGGCACGAGCCAGTCGATGCTCGACCAGCCAACGATGGAACGACATGCCGGTAGCGCGACGGAAGAAACGGCCGAAGGCCTGCGGCGTCATGGCGGCAATGCGGGCGGCCGAGGCCACGTCGATTGCCTGATCGAGTTCAGCGTCGACGTAGTCCTTGACCTTGACCAGACGGCGGTAGAAGATGAACGGTTCGAAGGGCGGCACGGTTTGAGACGTTGGGACGCCCGGTTCCCGGCCCCGCTCGTGATCAACGGGTTCGAGTTCGGCGAATGCGAAGCCGTAGCGCTCGATGGTGGAGGTCGGAGTCGTGGCGACCGCGCCGCGCCAGCCGGGGGCGCGCTCGACGAATGTGTGGAACTCGCCCTCCTCGCCGGAGGGGTCGACATCGTCGGGCAGATCGGTCAGGAAAGTCTCGTCGAACCGGCGTCCGACAAAGCGGTCAGGCAGGCGATCCGTCTCGAGCGAGCAAACCCGGGCCCGCAGGCCAGCCCTCAGCATGCCCCGGACAAGCTCCCGGGGTTCGCGGTCCCACAACGGAAACTCGGCGCGGAAGCCGATCTCCTCGACGATCTCAGTGTGATACTCGCGACTGTAGGCGGATCCGCAAATCGGGGTACGCGACATGGCGGGCGCCTCCGTTCCGGCACGTGCGGGCAATACCGGCTTGAATGGCCGTCCGGGTGGTGCTGGTTGGCTTTGTCCAGTCGAAGCTGACCTTGCTGAGCGGCAGACCGACGGCGGCTGCCTGCAGTTCAAGCAGCCTGCCGTGCACTCCGTGCATGATGACTCGGTCGTTCTCCCGGTTGACCGGCGCAATGAGGCCCGACACCTCCCACTGGGGACAGCGGCGCAGAACGCGCAGCGACCATGCCGAATCCTTGCCGCCTGTCCACCATAGCCAAATGGGGCGATGCCTGTGCGCCACGTCTTACTTCTCTAGCTCTAGCTCTAGCAACCCTGACGGGAAAATGACACAACATGATCGTACTCCAAACCGTGTGAATACACAGTGAACTATCGAGCCCTCAGCGTACTCTTTTGGTGAAATTCCCGAAAGTCGTATCGTCGCTGCCGGAGCGGCGCCTCGTATCCCGAACCCGGCGCCCGTGCGCTGACCGGCGCCCGCTACGGCGTGATCATCACCATCGACGGCGCGGGACAGCCGAAATGGAGCCGGCCTTGACGCGGTCCCGCGCCCCTTCAGCCCGACCGCGTGTCGAGCCGGGAGGGATGCCCCGCCTCGAAAGCCTGGATCGCCGGCGCCTGCTTCAGCAGATAGCCGAGCTGGTCGGCGCCGTCGAGCAGGCAGCGGCGGGCGAAGGGGGCGACCTCGAACGACGCTTCGCCGCCGCCGGGCAGCGTCAGGGTCTGCGTTTCCAGGTCGATCGCGACTTCGGCGGCCGGATCGGCGGCGACGGCGGCGAACAGCGCGGCGGCGACGTCCTCCGTCACCGGTACGACGAGCAGCCCGTTCTTCAGCGCGTTGCTGCGGAAGATGTCGGCGAATGAGGCTGGAGGCATCGCTCGGAAACTGAGCCACTCATCGCTCGGAAAGTGATCCACCCTCGGCCTTTTACCGGTAGCTTGGTCCTGTACATGAGACCAAGGCGATCGGAGGAAGGATTTGCTGAGGATGGATCAGGTTTAGGTTATTCGGCACCAAGTGCTGAGGGAGGGTCGGAGCCAGCGCTCGGTGGCCCGCGAGCGCGGTGTGAGCCGCAACACGGTGCGCAAGTACCTGGATCAGAGCGAGCCGCGGCGGGTGGAGAGCAAGCGCCGGCGGCGGTTGGTGACAGAGCGGATGGCGCCGCGTCTGGAGGAGTTGCTGCGCAGGTGGTCTCGCCGGACGACGGCGAAGCAGCGTCTGACGGCTACGCGCCTTCATCGCCAGTTGCTGGAGGATGGCTACGAGGTCGGGATCACGACGGTGCGCAGCTACGTTCGGGAGTGGAAGCGTCAGCGGCGGGAGACGTACATTCCGCTGGTGCACCGTGCCGGCGAGTGCGGCCAGGTGGACTGCCTTCCGTGTGCTCGATGACTCGCACCCGGAGAGGTTCGCGTGTGGCGCGGAGCGCGCCACCCGGGTTCTTCGAGGTGACGGTGGAGGAAGACGGCGTGGCTCACCGGGTGTGGAAGTTCCTGCTGCACCTGCCGTACTCGGGCCGTTCGTTCGTGTGGCTGTACGACCGGTGCGACCAGGTAGCGTTTCTCGACGGCCATGTGCGGGCGTTCGCTCACTTCGGCGGCGTGCCGCTGCGTCTGGTCTACGACAATCTGAGTGCGGCGGTGCGTCGCCGGGTCGGCGGCGAGCGTCAGTTGACGGATCGATTCCAGGCGCTGGTGAGCCATTATCTGTTCGAGCCGTGCTTCGCCCGTCCCGGCGAGGGCCACGACAAGGGCAGCGTCGAGTCGCGCGGCAAGGGAATCCGCCTGGCTCACATGAGTCCAGTGCCCCAAGGGCGCACTCTGGAGCAGATCGCAGGCGAGGTGCTGGCTTCGGTCGACGCGGCACACAGTGAGCGCGCCCGGTGGGAGGAGGAGCAGGAGGCACTGCGAGAGTTGCCGGCGCCCGGCTTTGAGCCAAGGAAGCTCAAGATCGTGCGGGCGTCGCGGCAGGCGACGGTGCAGTTGGGCGGCGCGACCTACTCGGTTCCCTCGCGCTGGAAGAGCCTCGAGATCCACGCCCTCGTCGGCGCCAGCGACATCGTCTTCTCCTGTCGCGACGCGGAGTACCGCTGCGACCTTGTGCGGCCGGGACAGCGCCTGGTGCGCTACGCGCACTACTTCGAGGAGCTGTCCAGGAAGCCTCAGGCGGTGCGCCAAGTCGCTCCAGAGCTGCTCGCAGAGCTCGGTCCGGCGTACCGCAAGCTATGGAGAATGCTGGAGTTGCGGCACGGCGCCCTGGAGACGGCCCGGCTCTTCGCCAAGCTGCTGAGCGTGGTCACAGACCACGGCAGCGAGGAGGTCGCCTCCGCACTCGAGGAGGCCCTGGCCGCCGGCCGCTTCGACTTGCTGGGGCTCGTCGAGCGGCGTGCCGCCACCGAGATCGATGTGCCGGAAACGCTCCGGTGCCACAAGGTCGAGAGCGCTCGCGCCGCCGACTGCGACGTGCTGCTTCAGGAGGCGGCATCGTGAGCCGGGCCGCGCGCAGAGCCGTCATCAAAGAGGGCCTCAAGACGCTCAAGATGCCTTCGGTGCTTCGCGACTACGAAGAGCGAGCCCGTCAGGCCCAGGACGCACAGTGGGACTACGAGGATTACCTCTGGCAACTGCTCGAGGCCGAGATCCGGGATCGTGAGGCCCGTACCGTCGAGCGCCGGTTGCGTGCGGCCCGCTTCCCCGACCACAAGACGCTCGGACAGATCGACTTCGAGGCGCTCCAGGGAATCTCCAAGCCGAAGCTGCGCGAGCTGGCCTGCTGCGACTACATCGACCGCGGCGATGACGTGGTCCTGGTCGGACCCATCGGCACCGGCAAGACCCACCTCGCGATCGCCCTCGGCATCGAGGCCGCAAAGCGCCGCCGCCGGGTCTGGTTTCGCAAGGCCTCCGACCTCGTCCGCGACCTGATCGAAGCCCGCGATCAGCGGGAGTTGGGGCGTATGCAGCAGCGGCTTCAACGAGTGGACCTGTTGATCTGCGACGAGCTCGGCTTCGTGCCCTTCGACCGCGCCGGCGACGAGCTGCTCTTCAACGTCTTCGCCGACCGCTACGAGCGCCGCTCCACCATCGTCACCTCCAACCTCGCCTTCTCCGAGTGGGTCCGCGTATTCGGCGACGAGAAGCTCACCACGGCTCTGCTCGACCGCCTCTCCCACCACGCCCACATCCTCGCCACCAAGGGCTCCTCCTACCGGACACGGCTGTCGAGAAGCACCTCGTGAATCCGGATCCCACAACGCCCAACCCAACCGCCGCGCCGCTGCCCCCGAGACCACCGCAACCGCCGCCGACTGCGGAAGCTGCCGGCGGCGCGGAAAACGGCAGACCGTTTCCCGCACCCCCTTGGAAAACCGGCAGACCGGTTTCCCACAGCTACCGCAGCCCCTACTGCTGTCCCACAAACTTCAGGGCAACGCGAGTTGCAGTTGCGCGTTTTCGGTGTACGGCGGGTCGCGTTCGGGTTGCAGCAGGTCGTTGAGCGTTCGTCGTTCGAAGAGATTGAGTTGAAGCAGGCGCAGGATTTCGCTGAGCCGCCACTTGAGGCGGTTCGAGAACTTCAGGTAGGCGAGGATCAGGTGGACGCACATGGCGATCCAGATCTGCGTCAGCACGGCGTTGCGGGAAGTGCCGAGAAAGCTCTTGATACGAAGGTTCTGCTTGATCCACTTGAAGAAGAGCTCGACCTGCCAACGGGCCTTGTAGATGTCCGCGATGGTCCTCGGCGCAAGCTGGAAGTTGTTGGTGAGGAACACGTAGTGCGCGTACGAACGACGCTCACGAACCGCGTACCGGATTCCCCGCTTGAGCCGCGTGACCAGGAAAACCCCTTGTGCGTCAAGGGATTCAACCAGCCGAAGTCCTGGTACAGACGGTCCGCAACGACAATGCTCCCCTGCGGCAGCCGCAGCGTCTTCGCGACCTCGATGTCCGACCCCTTCCCATCCGTCACGCTCACGAAGGACGGCAGGTTGCCGGCATGGTCAAGGCCGACATGGACCTTGATCGCCCCCTTGCTCTTGCTGTACTTCGCCCACGGGAACACCGCCAGGCACAGGTCGATGTGGGTCGCGTCCAGGGATACCAGCGGGTTCTTGAACCGGAATCGGTGGCCGGGCGCCACGCTGCGGCAGCGGTCCAGAAGACGTCTGAACTGCAACTCGAAGAGCTCGTGAGGCTGTCCCTGGTTGACGCGTGCGAGCGAGGATCGCGCGACCCGTCCGACTCCGAGATGGTAGAGCTTCTGTTTCTGGGCCTCCAGATTCGCCACCACATCCCGCAGGCTGCACCGCCCCGAGAGTTGCGCCATCGCCATGGCCACGAACTGGCTCCACCGACTCATGGAGCGGAGCTTCCTCCCTTCGTGGTGCCTCGGGGCGTCCTGCTCGAACTCATGTCTCGACACCATCCTGAGCAGCTGTCCGAGCACGGTGCTATGATGTGCCATGGGTCTGAATCCTCCTTGTGATCATTGGTCTTTTCGACCAGACCAATGATACAGCAAGGCACGGATTCAGACCCGTTTCTAAACTCAGTCTATGGGACAGCAGTGGTTTCATGGAGGACACGCTCGACCTCCCGTTCGTCGGCAACGCCGATAGTCCAGCCGTTCGGCTTGTGCCGGACCGACGAGTAGAAGGAGTCGAAGCCGACATAGTGCCGCGTCCCGCGACCTAGACTCATGATGGTGCGCGGACAAACCAAGTTGTCGCCCCTTCCCTCGCGCTTGCTGCACGATGTCAGATCCGTATGGCCAAATGCGTAGGGCCGAACGGCCAGCCGCTGATACTCCGAGAGTTCGCCACCGAGCGCCTCTGGATCATGCCAGCCACCGAGTGCATGGCCAACCTCGTGAGCAAACAACCATGCCTGACCGGCGAGGCTCCAGCCGAAGTGAACCAGCGGTTCCAAATCCCACCGCAGCTGCGCTGCCCCGTATGCGTACTTACTGCGCACATCCGCCTGAAAGAAGACGAGATCCGGCTTGTACTGCTCCATAAGTGAACGCACCTCAACACTCGTAGAGAAGGTCCAGTGCCACGAAGCATCACCCCCATAGAAATGTCCTCCTTTCGCGTATGGATGGTTCAACGCCTTGGGTTCCCAACGCTGGGGAATCAGATCCGCTGTGGCTGAAATCGCGCCGTCGCGGAAGGCCATGTTCAGGTAGTCGGCGAGTTGTTGGATGCCGACGGCAGGCCCTCCGATCGACCGCCAGAACCGCTCCGCTCCGCCGGTGTAGAGAACGAGGATGTCCAATCGGTTGTCGTTCGATTCGGAGGCCACGGGCACAGGACGATCCGCCGTGCCGGCCGCGTCTCGAACCCGCTCCAGCCCATCACGAGAATCCACCCCCACACCGCACCAGTCGCCCGTCGGGCCTACCTCGACCGAGAGCGTCCCCTCACCATCCGGTCCCGCGTGAAGCACATACTTCGGCCCGCCCGGCTCTCCGAACCAGCCGATCAAGTGTCCGTCCTGAAGCGTGAACAGGACGCTCTCGTAGCCCGCTCCCGGCACCTCGCCGGTCCACAGAAGGTGCCGGCGCCGCCGCGGTCCTCGAACACGGCGTTCTCGGCCTGAACCACCGAGCCGTCTGGAAGCGGCAGTTCCAGGTAACCGAAGCCGAGCCGGAGGTAGTCGAACTCCACGCCGACCCGGGCAACCTCGGAGGTGGCCGCCTCGAGGCCGCCAACGGCAGAAGGGCTCGCCACCGCGCCGTCCATCCCGAGAGGCGAAATCGGCCGCGTGGCGACCTCGTCCACGCTCCAAAGCTGCTGCGCCACGGCGGCCCCGGCGCCGGCGATGCCCAGCGCCATGACGAGTACGACAGACGTCTTCACACTCACCGCCCGCAGGTGGCAAACGCCACCGAGTCCGTGATCGCCGGAGACGCGGTCCCCGGCGGGTTGTAGTAGGAGACCGTCACGCCTGTGCTCGTGTCCCAAACCTGGATCTCGTACCTGAGATCGGTCGCGGCGGCGGCGTACACCCAGATGTGGTCGTTCACGGCGCATCCGTCCAGGACCTTGAGCAGCATCTCGACGTTGCTCTCCTCAAAGAAGTAGTACAGGGTCGATGCGTCCCCCAGGTCGAGGCGTTTGCCGTACCGGCGGCCGGCGTCGGTCCAGACGCTCACCCACGCCTCGAATCTGCCGCGCTGGAGACAGGAGATCGACTCCGACGGAGCGCAGGGACCGAGCGGCAGGTAGAACGAGACAACGTTGCTCGTCTCCGAAGCGCCGTCCTCGTTCCTGGCGCGGACGGCGAAGGCGTAGTAGCCCTTGCCCAGACCGTCCAACTCGACCTGCACCGTGTTGGCGCCGACCGTGCGGGCAAGCGATCCGGAGAAGGCCGCGTCCAGGTTCCTGTGGGCGAGACGGTCGGTGACCAGGACCTCGAACGAAGCCTCGTTGCTCGAGTTGTCCTTCCAGGTGAGAAGCACGCTGGTGTCGCTCGTCGCGTACCCGGTCAACCCGGTGGGCGCCTCCTTCGGGCCGAAGGCGGCGCCGTAGCGGCTGCCGATGCTGACCGTGGCGCGCAGGGCGCGAGCGTTGTCCTGTTTGCCCGCGACTCCGAGAGCGGCGCCCTCGTACGTGGTCGCAACGGTCGAGAAGTACGGCACCAATTCCGCCGGTCCGAAGGCCATTATCGTGCGTATGCCCGCAGCCTCGTTGACGTAGCCGTAGGCATAGGGCCGTATCAAGTTGTGGGGCTGCCTTTGGGTGTTCGGCGGATCATGGCCGGCGCCGAGATTGTGGGCCACTTCGTGCGCGAACGTACGGCCCACGTCGCACCCGGGCACGGTCCTCGACGCCGTCGTAATCGCATAGGCATACCGCGAGAATGAGTTGGCGTCGTGGCCCGAGCTGAGCATCCAGGCACGACCGCAGACGCCCCTGCGGTAGGCAATCTTGTTATAGAACAGGTGAACCAAGTCGGCTCGATGCCGCTTGCGCAACGCGCGCACTCCAGCGTGGTACGTGAAGTTCTTCAACAGCGTCGACGAGGTTACCGCGTCCGTCGACTCGAGATCCGCCGGCACGGGAGCGATGTGGACGAGGCGCGCCTGGGCATCGATCTCGCTGTTCCCGAACACCGTGTTCAGGTAGTCGCCGGCGTTGCGGATCACCGCCTGCATCCCCGCATGGCCGCCCATCCGCTCTGCGGCGGACCGTGTGTAGAGCGCCAACACGTCGATCTGCTCCAGAGCGGCCGCTTCCTGCGGTTTGTCCTCCACGGTCGACTCGGCTTCGACCGGGCCAGGCGCCCAAGGAGGGATCTGGACTTCACAGTTCCACGCCTCGTTCGCGGCTTCGGAGAGACTCTGACCGCCCGCGGCGAGCTGGATTCGGTAGCTGCCCCGGTCGTCACCGAACCGGCCCACCAGGACGCCCTCCTCGACAGTCAAGACAACGCCGTCGAACGCCGCTCCAGCAACCCGGCCCCGCCATAGCAGGTTGCCGTTGCCGCGGTCCTCGAACACGTTGAGAGTCGCCAGCAACTCCCGACCGTCCGGTGCGGACAGCCTCAACTGGCGCGGCGCCGACCGCAGCAGACCGAAATCCACGTCGACCGGCACGACGGTCGTGGAGTCCGTGAGCGCCTCTTCCGCGACCAGGCCCGTGTCGCCGAGCTGGAACAACGTCTGGGCGGCTGCGGGAATCGACGTCAAAGTCAACGTGAACACCAACAGCACCGCGACGATTCGGATCCTACCCACTGCCTCCTCCTTCGGAAACGCTTGGCGATGGGTCCACGCCCGCAGCCGTCTGGTTCTCCGTACTCTCGCCTTCGGACTCTTCCTGGCCCGCGACATTGCCCTTTCCATTGTCGTTGTCAGACGGGTCAAAGTCTCCAAAAGCCCATCCTGTTAGCAAGTCATGCTGACGACCTGAAATCGGCTTTCCCTCTTGCCATCTTTGGAGCAAATCCTCACACCCGATCCACGTCACCGGAATGTCTTCCCGTTTCGCGTTCCTCAAACACTGCTGGATCTGCCTGGTTCGTAGGCCCAGGAAGACAAGTTCAATTTGTTCTCTGGCCTCTTCCCACTCCTTCTCGTGCTCCCTTTGCCTAGCCTCGCCGAACACGTCGTATCCACTATACAAGAGAAGCACGAGAAGAGTCGGGCCACTTATTGACTGCTGAATTGATTTGAAGTCCATTCTGCCTTCTCCTGCTGTTGGTTTCCAGCTGGCGACGCAGTCCGCCTGCCCGTGGCGCCCTCTGCTCCTACCAACGGACCGCCGCTTAAGCCACCTGCAACTCGAAAGAGGCTGTACTTCCCGGTGCCGATCCCCTGAACTATGCCGCCGGCCTCGACGTGGACTTCCGTCCCCCGGGTATCTGCACCAGCTACCTACTTCTCCCGATACGTAGCGTTAGCGATGCCTTCAGTTCAATTGCTGCCAGTCGCTATACGTCTCTCGCGTCACCAAGCCAACTCCACGTCCGTATTGAAGGAATACAAGCACTATAGGGGCCTCGAACAGCGGTGTCACACGCGAGCGCCATCCGCCAAGCCATCCGCCCAGGCATGCAACACTCCGACCGCTACCAGGTCTCCGGGGCGGACGTCGAGTCGATCAGACCGCTGAGGAAGACGGCGTTCAGGAACAGGCGATTCGAGCCGTAGAAGTAGGCGCGGAAGTTCGGGTCGTCGAGGAACTGGATCACGACGCCGCGGCCCATGCGGCTGGCGACGACGGCTGGCTTGCCGGCAAGCCGGCGCTGGTTCTCGGGCGAAATCCAGCCGCTCAGGCGCGACGGATCCCGGTACAGGGCGACGTTCTCGAAGGGATCGGGGCTCAGGGGCAGAACCATCTCGCCGGTCCGCATCACCGCCTGCTCCGGCCGCCTGTAGCCGTAGGCCAGCGGATGGGTCAGGTCGAGTTCTACGCCGACGATGGTGCCGGCCATGAGCTGCTCCGCCCGCTGATCGCGGTAGTCGATGTAGCGGCGCCGCTCCGATGCAGCGCCTTCGGCTACGGTTGCGGCAACGGTCCCGGCATCGCCGGATTCGGCGGCCGCGGCAGCGGCTTCGTCTCCGCCCGCCGCCGCGGCCTCGCCGGCGCCGTCCCGTCCCAGGAGTTCCTCGCTCGCCCAGCGGCTCGCCGAGCCGATGACCACCACGGCGCCTCCCGCCCGCACCCAGGCGCGGAGCCGATCTTCGACTTCCTCGCCAAGCCCCGCCGTCTGTGGACCGCCGAAGCGGCCGCCGCCCAGAGCCAGCACGACGTGGGTGTACCGGTCCAGGTCCACGTCGCCCAGCGCGGCGAGATCGACCAGCGACGCCTCGACGCCGAAGCGCTCGTCGAGCAGGTGCCAGGCCTCGCCTACCCGGTACGACGAGGCGCCGGAACCTGTCACGAGCAGCGGCCGCGGGACGACAAGCGGCCGCAGGCTCGGGCTGCCCAGGTCGATTCCGGCCGCGGCCCGACCGCTGATCAACCGGTGGACGTCGACGCCGTCGGCGGCCGCCGCTTCGGCGAGCAGGCCCTCCAGGTCAACCCCGGCGTTGGCGCCCGGCTCGCCCGCCCGGCCGACCGGCACGACGATCGCTCCCGGCTCGAAGGATTGCGTACCGCCGGCCGTCTCGGCCACAAAGGGCCGAACGGCGGCGCGCGTCCGGGCGCCCGCCCGTTGCAGCCGGTTCAGGGCGCGCGGTGCAAAGTAGCCATCCCACGAGAAGGCGTAGGCGTACACCACGTCGTTCGCCCCGGCGTCGCCGAACCGGCCCGGCTCAAGCGATGCATCCGTCACCGGCGCTCCGAGCATGCCCTCCTCGTAGGCGCCGCCTTCGAGCAGGTCGTACTCGGCGCCGAAGGCGAGCGGCAGCGTCCAGGCCGAAACGTCGTAGAAGACCGAATCATTGAACTCGGTCACCTTCTCGAAGAACGACCGCACGAGGGTCGTCTGCGGCTGCTCGAGCGACACCAGCCAGGACGCGCCGGAGGGATAGGCGCGGCCGTCGAGCGCGACGTCATCCACCGTCCCGTAGACCTCGATCTCGTGACGCAGCAGAAGGTCCAGGACGCGATGGGCCCGGCCACGGTCGCCGTCGACATGGAACACGTAGGCGGCTGGACCCGACTCCTCCGCCGAGGCCAGGCCGCCGCGGAAGAAGTCGCGCTGGTGCTCCAGCAGCTCGAGGCGCTTCGCCACGCCGCCCTCGACCATGGACAAAGAGGCCAGCAGGTGGTTCTTGATCCCGAAACCGAAGGCGAGTTCTCCGTTCGCCGTCTCGATCCGGTGGCCCTCCGCGCTTGCCTGCTCGAAGAGGAAGCCGACCGCGCCGTGGGCATCCGGATAGGTCGAGCCCTTGCCCAGGTAGAAGTCGTCGAAGCCCTCGCGGCTGTAGTACAGCCGTCCCAGCCCATCGAACACGGAGGCGTGGTGCGCGGCGATCGCCTCGGTCAGCTCCACGTTGCGTTCGGGAATGAGGGGGTTGCGACGACTCGGGACGCCCGGCTGGAAGAAGAACGTGCTGTTTGAGCCCATCTCGTGGAAGTCGCCCACCAGGTTCGGCTGCCAGGCCTTCCAGGTCGCCATCCGGGCCTGCGACTCGGGATGCTGCAGCAGCAGCCAGTCCCGGTTCAGATCGAACCAGTAGTGGTTGGTGCGTCCGCCCGGCCACGGCTCGCGGTGCTCCCTGTGCCCCGGATCGGCATTCAGCACCTTGCCGCGATTCGTGTTCGCCCAGTGCGCGAAGCGGCCCAGCCCGTCGGGATTCAGGCTCGGGTCGATGAGCACCACCGCCCGCTCCAACTGCTCGGCCACCACCTCCGACCGCGACGCGGCGAGGTGGTACGCGGCCAACATCGAGGCGTTCGACCCGCTGGGCTCGTTGCCGTGAATGCTGTAACCGAGCCAGATGACGACCGGCAGGCCGTCCAGCTCCGGCGCCGGCAACCGGGGGTCGACCAGGCCGTGCCGGAGTTCGCGAATCTCGTCGAGCCGGGCGTGGTTGCGCGGCGAAGTGATCGCCAGCAGGAGCTGGGGACGCTGTTCGTGGGTGTGCCCCTGCACAGACACCGACACCCGCGCCGAGGAGGCCGCCAGCGCCCGCATGTACGCGTTCAACTGATCGGGACGAACGTGCCAGTCGCCGACCTCGTAACCGAGCACCGCGGACGGCTGCGGCACGTCCGGATCGTAGGCGGCCGGGTCGGCCGCGTCCGGCAGGTAGTACGACAGCTCCTCGGCCGCCGCTGGGCCGCAGAGCAGCAGGAGAACGAAGGGCAACCGGGCGAGCATGGCGGGAGGAGTGTAGCCCCGAGCCCGGGCTACGACCCTCTGACCGCGGCGTGGACGTCCTCGAACTCCTCCGCCGCCCCTTCGGGCGGCTGCGTCCACAGACTGACGATCACGGTGGCGCCCAGGCCGGCAATGAGACCCGGGATCAGCTCGTACAGGTCGTAGTAGGACACCTTGAACAACAACACCCAGGCCACCGTCACCGTGAATCCCGTGAACATGCCGGCGATCGCGCCCGGCAACGTCGTCCGTTTCCAGAACAGAGAGCAAAGGACGACCGGGACGAAGGCGCCGCCCAGGCCCGACCAGGCGAAGAGAATGAACCAGAACAGCACCCTGGGTTCCGCCAGAGCGAACGGCAACGCGATGAGCCCGACCAGCACGGTCACGTAGCGGCCGTAGCGCGAAAGGCGTGCATCTCCGCCGGCCGCGCCCAGGATCTTCTGCGCCAGATCGCGCACCACGGACGACGAGGCGAGGATCAGCAGCGAGTCGACGGTCGACATGATCGCGCCGAGCACGATGACCAGGAAGATGCCGGTGAACACCGCCGGGAACAGCTCGGCGCTCATCGTCGGCATGACGGTTTCCTGGTCGTCGAGCATCGGGAACAGCGCCCGGCCGGCGATGCCCGTGAACACCGCGCCGACATCGAACAGCACCATGCAGACGACGGCGATCGGTCCGCCCCGCTTGATCTCGCGGCCCGAGGCGGCGGACATGAAGCGGGTCAGAAGCTGCGGCGCGCCCAGGAAGGCCAGCCCGATACCGGCGAAGCTCGCGGCCGAGAGCACGCCCGGCCAGGTCGCTCCGTGGCTGCCCATGGCCTGCAGGAGGCTTGGATCCACCGCCTGGAGCGTGCCGATCACTTCGTCCCAACCGCCCGCAGCGGCGAAGCCGACGATCGGCAGCAGAATGAGTCCGCCGACCATGAGCAGCCCCTGCACCAGATCCGAGTAGGCAACCGCCTTGAAACCGCCGACGGCGGTGTAGAACACCGTCACCACCACCCCCAGCCACACGCCCGCGCCGTAGCTGAAGCCCAGGAACGACGAGAACGCCTTGCCGGTCGCGACCAGTTGGGCGCAGCAGTAGACGGTGACCATGGACAGGGTGATGGCTATCGAGAGCAGCCTGAGGACGTGATAGCGGTCCCGGAAGCGCTGTTCCAGGTAGTCGGGAACGGTGATCGCCCGGTAGCGGTCGGTGTACTCCTTGAACGGGCGCGCGACGAAGGTCCACGCGATCGCCACGCCCATCACCTCGCCGAACACGACCCACAACGCGTGGAAACCCACCGCGTAGCCCATCCCGGTCAAGCCGAGCAGCAGCCAGCCGCTCTCGCCGGTGGCATTCGAACTGAACGCGATCACCCACGACGGCAGCTTCCTGCCGGCTACGTAGTAGCCCTCGAGGCTCGCTCCCTCGCGCCGGCTCCACAGGCCGAGCCCGAGGAGCACGAGCATGTACAGGGCGAGCGGGACCAGAACCAGGTAGCTCACGCTCATGCGGCACCGCCGTCGGTCGATCCGGCCTCTTCACGGCGCCCGCGCCGCACCTCGGTCCAGCGCCGCAGCAAGTGGAGCGCCGGCCCGGCGCAGACCGAGACCACGAGCAGAACCCAGGTCGAGATCGGCAGACCGCGCAACATGAAGAGGCAGGCTAGCAGCCGACGGGCCGGCTGCTAGCCTCGGCAACCGCTCATGCGAACGCTGAACAAGACAATGCGGGCCGCCGTCTGGGCAGCCGCCCTGGCAACGGTTTCCACGACGCCCACCCGCGCCCAGGACGCGGGATTTGACGAAACCACCTTCCTCGAGCGCAGCCGGCGCCTCATCTACGAGGGCAAGCGCTCCGGCGAGGGCTACTTCTCCCGCGACGGCGGGCTCCTGGTCTTCCAGAGCGAGCGACGGCCCGAGAATCCGTTCTACCAGATCTACCTGCTCGATCTGGCCACCGGCGACACCCGCGAGGTGTCGACCGGCGCCGGCAAGACGACCTGCGCCTTCATCCGCCCGGACGGATCCGAGATCCTCTTCGGCTCAACCCACCACGACCCGCGCTCGGCCGAACTGCAGCAACAGGAACTCGACTTCCGCGCTTCGGGGCAGGAGCGCCGGTACGCCTGGGACTACGACCCGGAGATGGAGATCTACGTGGCGCCGATGGCCGGCGGCGACCCGATCCGGCTCACCGATGCCCGTGGCTACGACGCCGAAGCCAGCTACTCGCCGGACGGGGAGTGGATCGTGTTCGCTTCCACCCGGGATGCCTTCAACCGCACGCTCGACGAACGCGAAGCGAACCTGCTGGAAGTCGACCCCGCCTGGTTCGGCGAGATCTACATCATGCGTGCCGACGGCAGCGGCCAGACCCGGCTCACCCATGTGCCCGGATACGACGGCGGTCCCTTCTTCTTCGCCGACGGTTCGCGTATCGTCTGGCGGCGCTTCACGGAGGACGGCCTGATCGCCGACGTCTGGTCGATGAAGCCGGACGGCTCGGACCAGCACCGACTGACCGACTTCGACGCCATGAGCTGGGCCCCGTACCAGCACCCTTCCGGCGAGTACATCTTCTTCGCCTCGAACAAGCTCGGCTTCGAGAACTTCGAGATCTTCATCGTCGACACGGAGGGCACCAAGGCGCCCGTCCGTGTCACCTACACCGACCGGTTCGATGGACTTCCCGTTCCTTCGCCGGACGGCCGCCGACTCGCCTGGACCTCCAGCCGGCACGGCGGCGACGGCGGCCAGCTCTACATCGCCGGCTGGAACCACGAGGCAGCGCTTCAAGCGCTCGCCGCCTCGCCCCTCCGGCAACGCACTGCGGAGCCTCGGGCAGTCACCGACCGGGACGACCCCGGGGACGCCCTGAGGGCACACGTGGCCGAGCTCGCCGCGCCCGAACTCGGAGGCCGGCTGACCGGCTCCGACGGCGAGAAGCTGGCCGCCGAGTACATCGCAAGACAGCTCCGGAAGATCGGCGCCACGCCACTGCCCGGCGAGGACGACCTGCTGCTCGACTTCGAGTTCACGGCAGGCGCCCGCGACATGGGGTCGACGATCCGGATCGAAACCGACGGCGTCAGTCACAGCTTCGACGACGACACGCAAATCCAGGCCCTGGGCTTCTCCGACGCGGTCGGCGTGGACGGACCGGTGGTGTTCGCCGGCTACGGCATCCGCGTCCCGGATTCCCAGGACTTCGGCTACGACAGCTACGCCACCCTGGACGTCAAGGACAAGATCGCCGTCGTGCTCCGCTACGTCCCCGAGGACGTCGAGGGCGACGCGCGGGCCATCCTGAACCGCTACTCGGGGCTTCGCTACAAGGCCCTTACCGCGCGCGAAGCCGGCGCCAAGGCGCTCCTGGTCCTTACCGGGCCGCGCTCGCCGAACGCCGGCGCCACCGTTCCGATGACCTTCGACACCGCCGCCGCCGGATCCGGGATCACCGCCGCCAGCATCGGCGGCACAGTCGGCGAGGCGATCTTCGCGGGCGCCGACCGGACCATCGATGAGATTCAGCAGAGCTTCGACGACGGCAACCCCCACACCGCCGGATTCGACCTTCCCGGCGTCCGGATCAGCCTGAACGTCGCCATCGAGCGCGAGCGGCGTCACGCCCACAACGTCGTCGCGGTGCTTCCCGGCGGAGAGGGCGCCAGCCGCGTGAAGCCGTGGGTGGTGCTCGGCGCCCACTACGACCACCTCGGCCACGGCCGCGGCGGCAATTCGTTGGCTCGCGAGGACGAAACGAACACCATGCACCCCGGCGCCGACGACAACGCCTCCGGCACCGCCGCAGTGATCGAAGCCGCCCGGCAGTTGCAGGAAATGGGGCACGACCGGAACGTCGCGGTCGCTCTCTGGTCCGGGGAGGAACTCGGTCTCCTCGGCTCGGCGAACTTCATCGACGACCCGGTCATCCCGACCGATCAGATCGCGGCCTACGTCAACCTCGACATGGTCGGCCGTGTCAGGGACAACCGCCTGAGTATCCAGGCGCTCGGTTCGAGCCCCGACTGGCCCAGCCTGGTCGAGGCCGCCAACGTCCCGGTGGGCTTCGACCTCGGCATGCAGACCGACCCGTACCTGCCCACCGACACCTCCAGCTTCAACCGCGCCGGCATCCCCACCGCCAACCTCTTCAGCGGTTCCCACGAGGACTACCACCGCCCCACCGACACCGCGGATCGGATCGACTACGACGAGCTCGAGCGGGTGACACGCTTCGCCGCCCTGCTCACACGCCGGGCCGCGAACCGAGCCGAGCCGCTCCAGTTCGCCAAGGTCGAGCGCTCGCTCCAGGAGGGCGGAAGCCGCGACACGGTGCGCGCCTATACCGGCACCATCCCCGACTACGCGAGCGAGGTCGAGGGGCTCCTGCTCGGCGGCGTCATGGAGGGCGGCCCGGCCGCCGAGGCGGGCCTGCAAAGCGGCGACGTGATCGTCGAGTTCGCCGGCCAGAAGATCGCCAACATCTACGACTACACCTATGCCCTGGACGCGGTGAAGATCGACGTTCCGATCGAGGTCGTCTACCTGCGCGACGGCGAGCGTCGCACGACGACCCTGACGCCGCGGGCGAGACGATGACCCGCACCACGACCTTCCGTGACGTAATGTACGCACATGAACCTCACGCGCCGCATCGGACTGTTCGCCGTCCTACTCACGCTCCTTGCTCTTCTGCCCGGCGCGGCTGCGGCCGCACCTCCCGCCGCGGCCGCCGATCAGGCCGGCGCGGCGGCGCTGCCGGTCGCCGAGCCGGAGAGCGTCGGCATGTCCAGCGAGAGGCTGCAGCGGCTCTCGGACGCGATGGCGGGCTACATCGACCGCAAGCAGGTCGCCGGCACCGTCACCCTGGTCGCCCGCCGCGGCAAGGTCGTCCACTTCGAGGCCCAGGGGCAGAGATGGACGGAAGAAGGGGCGCCGATGACCACGGACACGATCTTCCGTATCGCGTCGATGACCAAGCCGATCGCCTCCGTCGCGCTGATGACCCTGTACGAAGAGGGACGGTTCCAGCTCCGGGACCCAATCGCGAAGTACCTGCCCGAGTTCGCCGAGATGCAGGTTGCGGTCGTGCCGGACGCCGACGAGTACCTGGGGGCACCCTACAAGTTGGTTGAGGCCGCGCGGCCGATCACCGTCCAGCACATCCTGACCCACACCGCCGGCTTCGCGAACAACTACCGCGGACTGCTCAAGGACGAGTACACGAAACTGCGCACGAACCGGGACCCCGAGTGGACGGTGGGCGACATGGTCGAGGCTCTGGCGGAGCTGCCGCTCGAGTTCCACCCCGGCGACGCCTGGCAGTACGGCCCCTCCGTCGATGTCGTTGGGCGGCTGGTCGAGGTGCTCTCGGGCCAGACCTTCGACGAGTACCTGAAGGAACGGATCTTCGCGCCGCTCGGCATGACCGACACAACCTTCTACCTGCCCGAATCGAAGGTCGACCGTTTCGCCGCGCTCTACCGTCCCGGCGAGGACGGCACGATCGAGCTCACCGAGGCGCCTGACCTGAACGCCCGCCAGGTGCGCGAGCCGCACAAGTACTTCAGCGGCTCCGGCGGACTCGTCTCGACCGCCGCCGACTACTACCGCTTCCACCAGATGATGCTCTCCGGCGGCGAACTGGACGGGGACCGCGTGCTCGGACTGATCGGCATCCTGATGACCCAGGTGAGGCCGTACACCCACCTGAACATCCGCCAGGATCTCCAGACCCTGACCTACCAGGCCATCGTCGACTGACGCCTCGAAGTCGGGGACTCCGGTGGCGACCTGGGCGATCGGCGATGTCCACGGCTGTTTCCGCACCTTGGAGGCGCTGATCCGGCGGCTCGATCTCGATGTCCGGAGGGACCGCCTCTGGATGGTGGGCGACCTGGTCAACAGGGGACCGGCGTCGCTTCAGGTGCTTCGCTGGGCGCGGGCGCTGGATGACGAGATGGGCGATCGCTTCCAGGCCGTGCTGGGGAACCACGACCTGCACCTGATCGCTCGCGGGCTCGGAGTAGCCGAGCCCCAGCCACGCGACACATTGGAAGAGGTGCTGGAGGCGCCTGACGGACCGGAGCTGATCGAATGGCTCCGTCGACGCCCCTTCATCCATTTCGAGCGGATCAAAGACAACGACTTCGTCCTCGTCCATGCGGGCCTGCGGCCGGGCTGGACGCCGAAGCAGGCGGCCGAGGCCGGCGAGCTCCTGGCGACACAGCTCCAGGGACCGGAGACCGCACACCTGCTGCGCCACCGGAACAACGCGACGCTGACCACGTTCACAAGCGTGCGGATGCTCGATTCAAAGGCCAGACCCGACGTCTACACCGGTCCGCCCGAAGAGGCCCCGACGGGGCTGGCGCCCTGGTTCGCCGTCGACCCGCGGGCCTGTCCCGGCCATACGATCGTCTGCGGTCACTGGGCGGCCCTGGGCCTGCGACTGTGGGAACATCTGATCGCCCTTGACACCGGCTGCGTCTGGAGCGGTAGGCTCACTGCTGTCCGCTTGGACGATCGGCGCGTCGCACAGAAGAAAGTGGTCGACCGGCTGTAGATGGCCGCGCGTTCGGGCAGACCTGTCGGGGAATCGTGGTGGCCTACCGGAAAGAGGCGCTGCCCAAGTTCTGCATGGTGCGAATAGCATTATGGCTATAAGTTGTTGTATGAACAAGGGACCAAGGGAGGGAGCCGCAGGAACTCAGCTCCGGGAGGTTCTCTCACTTCGGGCTTGAGGTCAGACGGAACACGCAGGTTGAGAGCCCACCACCAGCAGATCGAAATCCCGACCGCGCATCGCGGCGGCGTTGTGCGGCGCTCTGACGCGTCGGCCTCTTGCAAGGGCTGGCTCGTCCGCCGCTTGTTCCTGCCAATGCTCCTGCTGGGCGTAGCCGCTTCAACTGAAGCGCAGACGATCTCCATCGCGGGAGGCTCCGGCGACGAACGAACCGGCGTACCGCTCACCGTCACTCTGAATCGCAGCTCTCACAGCGACGAAGTCCGCGTGCGGTACAAGGCCGACAACGGCCCCACGGCCATCAGGTCGGCAATACCGCCCGTTTTGCACCCGGCACGGACCTGTGCACCGTGCCCAGCGAGGCCGGCTACGGAGACTTCGAATACCAGAGCGGCGAGATGATCTTCCCGGCAGGAAGTGACACCGTCGAGAGGACGGCGACCGTACGAGTATGTCCTGGTCGCTGCTTTCCGCCCCAGGGGTACGACCTGAAATTCGTAATCCTCGAAGTTCACGGCGCCTCCGGCCCCCAGAACCGCACCGCACTCGGGACAATCCTGCCGCTTCCGAGTCAGCCAACGCCCTGCACACACGGTGATCCCGGCGGCCCCCCAGGCGACGGTGACGGTGACGGTGACGGAGATGGAGACGGAGACGGTGACCGCGACGGTGACGGTGACGGTGACGGCGGCCCCCCAGGTGAAGGCGATGGCGACGGTGACGGCGGCCCCCCAGGTGAGGGCGACGACGACAGCGACGACGACAACGGCGACGACGACGACGACGACGATGATGGCGACGACGACGACGACGGCGAAGAGCCGACAGTCCGCATCGCCGATGCTGAGGCCTCGGAGGACGAAGGGGGGCTGTCGTTTGCCGTAACCCTCTCAACGCAGTCCGGCGAGCAGGTAACCGTCGATTGGGCGACGTCGGCAGGCACCGCCACACCCGGCAGTGGCCGGGACTACACCGAATCGAGTGGAACGCTGACCTTCATGCCTGGACAGACAGCCCGCACGATTCACGTCCCTGTGCGAGACGACAGGGTTCAGGAGGACGACGAAACCCTGTCGGTCGCCCTGAGTGATCCGGCAAACGCCACCATCGCGGACGGCATGGGAACGGCTACCGGAACCATCATCGACAACGACGCTTTCCCGCGCATCCGGATCGCCAATGGCTACGCCGATGAAGACGATCGCGAACTGGAATTCGCGATCACACTTCAGGGCCGGACCACCCGATCCGTAACGGTTGAGTGGACGACCGTGCCAGGCACGGCGAAACCCGACATCGACTACGTGCCTGCCAGCGGCACCCTGATCCTCGGTCCGACCGCGATCCGGGGAACCATCCTCGTCGAACTGATCGACGACGACGTGAAGGAAGAGAACGAAACCCTGACGCTGACCCTCAGCCGGCCGGTGAACGCGAGGATCAACGGACGCACGATCTCGGCGACGGGCACGATCAGGGACGACGACGAGGTTCCTGAGCCGCCGCCCCCGCGCCCACCGCCGCCCGAAGTCCGGATCACCGATTCCCGCGCCGACGAGTCGGACGGCCGCCTCGTATTCACCGCGACTCTCAGCCGAACCGCCAAGCAGCCGGCGACCGTTCGCTGGGCCACCTCGGACGGATCGGCGACGGCGGGAACGGACTACGTCACGGGGATCGGGACGCTGACCTTCGGGCCAGGTACGACATCGATAGAAGTCGCGGTCGAGCTGCTCGACGACCTGGTGCACGAAGAGACGGAGATCTTCCACATCACGCTCTCCGATCCCCTGAATGCAACGCTCGCAGTATCGAAAGCGTCGGGCACCATCCGGGACGACGACGGACCCGAACTGGTCGAGGCCTGGCTGGCGCGCTTTGCCCGCACCGCCGCGAGTCATGCGCTGGAAGCGGTGGAAGATCGAATCCGCCGCCGGCGCCCCCAAGGCTCTCACCTGACCATGGCGGGCCGAAGGCTCGACCTGTCCGACAGCAATTCATGGACCGCGGCCGGCGCCTCCTGGACGGGCACGGCAACCAGCGCCGGACTGCTGCCCGGTCATTCTGGCGCACCGGCCGCTGCCGGTATGTCCGGTGGGATTCCCGGTGTATTCGGCGGATCTGCCTCTACGGGTCTGCTCCAACCCCCGACTGGCTTCGGGGCACGGCAGCCCTACGGCGGCGGCCACCGTTCATTCCACGGCGGCCCGGCGATCGGTCGAAACGGCCACTCCGGACTCTTCGGCATGGAGTTGGGTGACCTGCTGCTGCGGAGTCCTTCCAGTTCTCCGGCGCCACTGGCGGAGACCGGATCGGCCTGGGCCTCGTCGCCCCGACCGACGAAGGAAGCGAACCCGGCGCGGAAGGCGCCACCGGCTACGGCTGGTCCATCTGGGGACGCGGAGCGGCGACACGCTTCGGCGGCGGCGAAACCAACATCTCCGTCGACGGCGACGTGGCGACCGGCACGGTGGGAATCGATTTCGAGCGCGGACGCGTCATCTTCGGCGTCGCTGCCTCCCACAGCTTCGGGCAGGGTGATGTCCTCGAGTACGGAAACGGACGCCGGGTCAAGCGGGACACCGACATGGAGAGTTCCCTGACCACCGGCCTGCCCTACCTGCGGATCGCACTGACCGACGGCCTGTCGATCTGGGGCATCCTCGGCCACGGCCGGGGCTCGATGACGATGACCCTGGGCGACCTGGGCTCGATCGAGACCGATATCGCGATGAGCATGGGAGCAGTCGGCCTCCGGCAAGACCTGAAGAAGTCCGCTTCCGAGTGCCACTGTCTCGACCTGGCCCTGAAGACCGACTTCCTGGTGCTGAACGCGACCGCCGACGAGAGCGTGGCCCTGCCCGATCTGTCGAGGGACGTGAGCCGTGCGCGCCTGATGATGGAGGGATCCAGGACCACGAAGCTCCACTCGGGCGCGGTCCTCATACCGTCCGCTGAAGTAGGTCTGCGCTACGACGGCGGGGACGCGGAGATGGGAGGCGGAATGGAGTTCGGCGCCGGTATCCGCTACGCGAATCCCCTTCGCGGACTGCTCATGGAGCTGAAGGGCCGCTCGCTGCTGACCCACCAGTCCGGCGAACTCACCGAATGGGGCCTTGCCGGCGCCATCCGAGTCGATCCCGGGTCATCGGATCAGGGTCTCTCGTTCGGCCTGCGCTCCTCCTGGGGGAACGCCTCGAGTGGCGTCACCCGTCTCTGGGAGCGGCAGCAGAGCGCTACGGCGCTCGGATACCGCGACGCGGAAATGAGATCCCTGGCGGAAGCCGATGTCGGCTACCGGCTGAACCTGTTCGGCGACCGCGCCAGACTGATGCCCTACCTTGGCGCCGGCCTGTCGGAACAGTCGGGGCAGGCGTACCGTCTCGGTGCCCGGCTGAGACTCCGGGAGTCGCTCGATCTGGACCTCGAAGGCGCCCACCGCGACAGCCCCGGACCCCTGCCGTCGGGCTTTGTGCTCGGCGTGCGCGGTTCCTACCGCTGGTAGCGGCGCGGAAGTCCGGGCCGCGGCGCCCGGCTTCAGATTCATGGGCTACTCCGGAAACCAATCCGGGCGCCGATGCGTTGTACCTTCTGAAGGCCCGCGGTTCATCTCCGGGGATCGACAAGAAGAAATCGACAGGAAGAACCCGGGTGGCGCGATCCGCGCCACCCGCGAACCAGTCCGAGCGCCCGTCATCGGGCGCTCGGATGGAAGGCGATCGACATGAAGGATGCATACGCGATCTCGCGGATCCTGCTGGCCGATGTCTACGACGCGACGGCGCAAGAGGCGTCGGCCCCGGCGCCGCCGCGCCAGCGCCTGCGCCGGCTTGCACTCACCCTGTCGACGCTGCTCTTTGCGGCGGCTCACACGCCCGCCGCCAAGCGGGCAGCACCCGACGAGGCGCTCGACCGCTTGAACGAGATGACGCTGACGATCGGCGCCTGTGAGAGCGGCGGTGTGCTCTCCCCCGCCGAAGCGGAGCGCCTCCGTCAGAGGAGCGAGGCGTTGGACCGCAGTCTCCGCCACGCCTAGAGCAGTCCGAGGCGGCCCGGCAGTTCTTCGGTCATCAACTGATCGACGTGCCCGCGGCTCGAACCGATCGCCACGACGTCGAACTTGCCGAACCGCTCCAGCGGCCCAACGTTGTAGAGCAGGAAGCGCCCCGCGCCGACCCCGCGGTCCCGCAGTGAATCACCCAATCCGACCCGGAGTTCTTCGAAGCTCAGGCCCGCCAGATCGCGGTGGACGAAGCCCTGCGCCTGGTAGGGGGGCCGGCCCTCGGGATACAGCCGGTCCACCAGGTTCATCGGCGTGCTCGTACCGCCCCAGCGGCCGTTGCACTCCGTGAACACGACCCGGCTCTGCGGCAGCACGAGGTGATCGAACGAGCACCGGCCAACGTAGCCCATACCCTGCAGAGCGGCCGCCACGCGGCGGGACTGCGAGACGATCGGCTGCTCTACTTCGGAAGGCAGGTCGCTCGGGCGGCTGCCCACGAAAACGCCCTCCTCGCCCGCCAGGATCTGCTCGTAGACGCCGTCGAGCCGCGGTCGACCGCCGCCCGGCGGCGGCAGCCGCCACTGGGTCGACGGCGACGAGGACGATTCTTCCCAAGCAACCGCGAGCACCTCTTCGCTACCGTCCCAGCCGGTGCGCTCGAGGAAACCGCGGACGATGTCGAGGACGCCGGCGGATCCCTTCCGGCGCAGGGCCGGCGACTCGAACACCTCGTTGCCCATCGCCGACGCGCAGCGCAACCGCTTGAGCGCCACAGCCGGGCTCGCCTCGGCCAGTTCGAGCAACCCGTGAGCCAGGGCCTCGGCGGACGCCGAGCGACGGCTGGCGGGCAGGAAGCCGGGCCCCAGAACCGCGGTCACCAGATCCTCGAAGCTCGCCTTGTCGTTAGCAATCCAAGCGACCGGTGGGGGCGGCGCCAGCACCCGCACTTGTGTCCCGGTGTCGCCGGCGACCGCCGCGGCCAGCTCCCAGATCACCTCGATGCCCATGAAGGGCTCGATCACCAATCCGCCCCTTGCCGCCGCCAGAGCGGCCAAGCAGGCCCGGGGAGCGCCGGCCATGCAGCCTCGCGCGACCGCGAGCCGGTCGTGACCGGGATCGACCTCCAGCAACTCCGCCGCGCCCAGACCCAGGACATCCCGGAAGTACCGCTCGTAGCCGGGAGACCCGGCAGTCGTGGCGGCAACGATGTCACCCTCGGCCGCCCGAAGTCGGGCCCGGTGCTGGTAGTGCTCGACTCCCGCAATGCCGTCGAGAAAGGGAATCCCCGTGAAGTCGTCGATGTGCAGAGCGGGTGTTGGGCCGTCGTTCCCCAGATAACGGTACGGCTCGAAGGCGACCAGCCGGCGCCGGAGGTCGAGCCGCTCCTCGAAGTCCTGCACAACCGGGCGAACGCTCACGGCATCTTCTCCGGGGCGCAGACGTTGCCCGGTTCGACCAGGAGGTCGCGGCAGGCCTCCCGATCGACCTTGCCCGAGCGCGCCACCGGGAGCCGCTCGACTACCCGCCATTGCCTCGGCCGCTTGAAGCCGGCCAGCCGGGCGCCGAGACGCCGCTCGATTTCCGCGAGCCCGCCAAGCGACTCGAACCCAGCAGCCGGGACCAGGACGGCGCCCACCTGCTCGCCCCACTCCTCGTCCTCCAGACCGACGACGCAGGCGGCCGCGGCGCCCTTCCACTCGAGCACGGCGGCTTCGACCTCGGCCGGATCGACGTTCTCTCCGCCGGTCACGATCCGGTCCGCGCGCCGGCCCAGGACACGTAGCCGGCCACGCTCGTCGACCGCGCCCACGTCGCCGGTGTCGAACCAGCCGTCCGCGTCGAAGGGTCGTTCGAGCGGCGCGCCCGGTTCGGCGGCGAGATAGCCGTCGAAGAGGATCGGACCGCGAATCAGGATCGAGCCCGCGCTTCGCGCGCCAACTCCGCGAACCCCCGCGGCTCCGCCCCCATCCAGCCGCGCCACGCCCCTGGGATCGGGGGCGTTCCGGCCCGCCTGCTCCGCCACACGGACCTCGACCCCCGGCACCGGCATCCCAACGCCGCCGCGAACCTCGCCAGGTCGCTCCGTCGCGACCTGGGAACAGGCCTCGGTCAGTCCATAGGTGGCCAACACGGGCCAGCCAAGATCCAGGGCGCGCTCCATCAGCGCCGGCGGCGCCGAAGCGCCGCCCACGAGCACGGCGCGCAGGGAAGGCGGCGGGCGCCGACCAGCCTGAAGCAGCCGATGGAGCATCGTCGGTACGACGGACAGCAGCGTGACCCGGTCGCGCTCGACAACCCGCAACGTCTCTCCAGCGTCGAAAGCACCGGAGGCGCCGCGCCCGCCCACAACGACGGTCCGCCGCGCATGGAGGGAACGGACGACGATCATCAGGCCTCCTACATGCGCGGTCGGCAGGCTCAGGAGCCAGCGATCGTCCGCGCGCCAACCCAGCGCCGCCCCGTGGGCGCGGGACGAGGCGCAGAGCGCCGTGGAACTGAGGACGGCACCCCGTGGCGCACCTGCCGTGCCCGAGGTGAAGACGATCGCGGCGCCGCGGCCAACCGGTGCGATTCCGCCCCCGGCGACCCGTTGCGCCGGGACCATCGCGCCGCCGCTCCGAATGATGAGGGAGGACCCGGCCATCGCGACCGCCCGGTCACGCTCCGCGCGGCGCCAGCGGGGATGGAGAAGGACGAAGGCCGCCCGGTTCTCGAGGAGCGCCAGGAGCACAGCGACCGTCTCGGTCCCCATGCCGCCGGCGACCGCAACGATGTTCCTCGGCACGGCCGCATCCTCTCCCGTACTGGGCGTCGGCGGTTCGGGCAGCCGCCGTCGCAGCGCCTTGCGGACCCGATCCACCCGTTCGGCCAGCTCTCTCCAACCGATCTCGCGACCACCGTCGATGAGCGCCGGTCCTGCCGGCGCCTCGCGCGCGGCCGCTCGAACCGAAAGGCCGCGGCGCCCGGGAACGGGGGCCTCTCCACCCGCGCGGGTGTTCACCTCCAAGCCTCCGGCAGCCCACGCCGGCCCGCCAGGCTGAGGCGCCCGGCCGGCGCCCCGCGCTCCCACGGGTTGGCGGGACAGGTCATTCCGCCCAGGCCCCCAGGACGATGCCGGCCGACAGCAGAACGCCGAACACCAGGAGCAGGCGGGCGGTCGCCGCCAGCACATCGTTCAGGGCCGCGTCCTCGTTGCGCCACACCGAGCGCAGCACGGCGATCGCAAACGGCAAGGCCAGCCAGGACAGGAGAGGCCAGGGGCCCAGGCGGGGCACCAGCGCCAACATCGCAAGGTGGGCGACCAGCAGCAGGGCCGCATACTCGAGCCGCGCGAACCGGGCGCCGAAACGCACAGCGAGAGTCCGTTTGCCCGCGATCGCGTCTGTCTCCAGGTCGCGGAGATTGTTCACAACCAGGATCGCCGCCGCCAGCGCCCCGACTGCCAAACCCGCCCACCAGGCTGTGGCCGGCGCCTGGAGCGCCTGGACGTACACCGTGCCGGCCACCGCCACCAGGCCGAAGAAGAAGATGACGAACAGGTCTCCCAGACCGACGTACGCCAACGCCCAGGGACCTGCCGTGTAGAGCAGGCCGGACGCGATCGACACCGCGCCGACAACGAGAACCGGCCAGCCGGCCACGGCCGCCAGATAGAGCCCGCACGCCATGCAGATCCCGAACGCGATCCAGGCCCCGGCCCACACCTGGCCGCGGCTGAGCAGCCCCGACTGAACCGCTCGAAGCGGTCCGACACGGTGCTTCGTGTCGGCGCCGCGGTCGAAGTCGAGTACATCGTTCGACAGGTTCGTGCCGATCTGGATCGAAACCGCGACGCCGAGCGCGGCGAAAGCGGCGCCGAGCCGAAAGCCCGACACGGAGATCGCACAGGCCGTACCGACCATCACCGGCGTCACCGAAGCCCAGAGGGTCTTGGGCCGGATCGCCTGCAGCCAGGCTCGGAGGCGCCCGCGGCTGCTCGTGGCGGGAGGAGCGGGCGAATCGGACGACGCGCTCAGGGCGTTGCTCCGGGGCCGCGACGCCACGCCACCACGCTCATGGATAGCGCTGGAACTTCGAGAAATCGGGCTTCCGTTTCTCGAGGAACGCCTGGCGACCCTCCTGCCCCTCCTGCGTCATGTAGAACAGCAGCGTCGCGTTGCCCGCCAGTTCCTGGAGACCCGCCTGGCCGTCGCAGTCGGCGTTCATCGCCGCCTTCAGGCAGCGCAGCGCCATGGGGCTGTTGGCCAGCATCTCGCGGCACCACTGGAGCGTCTCCTCCTCGAGCCGTTCCAGCGGCACGACGGTGTTGACGAGTCCCATGTCCAGCGCCTGCAGGGCGTCGTACTGCCGGCACAGGAACCAGATCTCCCGCGCCTTCTTCTGGCCCACGATCCGGGCCATGTAGGAGGCGCCGTAGCCGCCGTCGAAGCTGCCCACGCGCGGGCCGGTCTGACCGAAACGCGCGTTGTCCGCCGCGATGGTCAGGTCGCAGACCATGTGCAGCACGTGGCCCCCACCGATTGCATAGCCGGCCACCATGGCGACGACCGGCTTCGGCAAGGTGCGGATCTGCCGCTGCAGGTCGAGGACGTTGAGGCGCGGCACACCGTCGTCACCCACGTACCCGGCATCGCCCCGGATCCGCTGATCGCCGCCCGAACAGAACGCCATCGGCCCCTCGCCGGTCAGGATGACCGCTCCCACGTCGCCGTCGTCCCGCGCCTGGTCGACCGCCGCGCTCATCTCCTTGACCGTCAGCGGCCGGAAGGCGTTGCGAACCTCCGGCCGGTTGATCGTGATCTTGGCGATCCCCTCCGGTTCGCCATCGACATGGGACTTCTCGTACCGAATGTCGGTGTACTCACCGGCGCTGCGCCACTCCTGGCCCGATTCTCCACTCATCCCGCACGCCTCCTTCGACCGGCGACACTACAACGCCCCTGAGGTCTCCCCGTTCGCTGTGCCTCATCATTCAACAGCCGGGCCAGTTCGGCCGGCGCCTCCAACGGGACGTTATGGCCGATGCCATCCACGATCCGGAGCTTCGCGACGGGAAGCTGCCCGACCATCTGCTGCGCCAAACCGATGAACTTCGTGTCCTGGCCGCCGACGATCAGCTCAACCGGACGGGAGATTCCGGGAAGGAAAGACCGGTAGTCCGGCATTGCTCCGAGACTGAGCGCTCTCATCGCCGCAGCCAGGGCGCCCGGATCGTGGCCGAGCCGGATCCTACGCTGCTCGGCCACTGCCTCTGCGCCGAGCCGACCCTGGCTCTCGAAAAGGGGCAGAGCGGACCACTTGCGGTCGAACGCGGCGACGCCCTGTTCCTCGATGCAGCGCGCCCAATCGTCGTCCGCCGCGCTTCGGGCCGCACGCTCGGTTTCGCCGTCGATACCGGGATTCGCTCCGATCAGGGTGGCGCCCAGGAACAGGCTCGGGTGACGAACGAGCAAACCCAGCGCCAGACGACCGCCGAGCGAGTAGCCGGCTACATAGCGCGGCGCCGGCGCAGCCTCCCTGACCACCGATGCCAGCCGATCGATTTCGGCCTCGAAGGAGCAGCCGCCAACCGTGGCCGGGGCGGCCGGGCTTCCGGTTCCATGCCCGCACACCGCCGGGGCGTAGCTCGGCATGTCGAGCCGGGCCGCGACGCGGCGCCAGCTTTCAGGACTGCCGGAAAAGCCGTGGATCAGGACGGCCGTAGTCATCGCGCCGCAGAGGACGAGACCAAGGACCGACCGAGCGCCGCCTCGGCCCGGGCCAGGGCATCGGCGGCGCACTTGGCGACGACGAGGGAGACGCCCCTACGGCTCACGGCAACGCCGATCTCCTGCTCCAGCCCGGACGACTCCTCGACCCACGCGTACGGGAGGCCGAACGCCTGCGCCAGCCCGGCGAAGTCAACCCCATGGGGAGTGAGCCAGTGTCCGCCTGCCGGGCCGCGGAACACCTCGGTCGAAGCGATCGGCAGTCGCTCGAAGATGCGTCCGCCCCCGTTGTCGATCACGACGATCACCGCCGGCGGACCTTCCCCGTACGCGGAGGCCACGGTCAGACCGTCCAAGTCGTGCAGCAGGCTGACATCGCCAAGGAGCAGCACGCCGGCCGGAAAGCCTCCGGTGGAGAGCGAGCCCAGGAATCCCGCCACCAGGCCGTCGATGCCGCTCAACCCACGCTGACCGGCGACCCACACGCGTCGCTCGACCCTCCCGACCCAGTCTTCCACCAGGCGCACGGGCAGACTGTTGCCGAGCATCAGCAGACCGTCTGTCGGTGTCGCCGTTACCGTCGCCCGCGCCGCATCCCCATCGTGGAAGCCGCCGTCTCCGAAACGGGTGCCGAGGGTCGCGGCCGCCTCTCGAAACCGGCGACAGAAGGCCAGCACTTCGCGGCGCCATCCGCCACCAACTGAACCGGGCGGAGCCGCTTCCAACCGAGAACAGAGACCGGCAACAGCAGCGCCGACACCTCCAAGCACGAACACCGACGCAAGTCCGGCCGGATCAGTCCATGGCCCGTCCGAAAGGACGACCTCCGGCGCACCGCAGGTTTCCAGCAGACGCTGCGCACCGGCCGACACCGGGGGCGCACCGACCTGCAGGACGAGGTCCGGGACCGGCAGGGCCTTTCCGCCACCCGCCGCCCACGCCGCACCCAGGCCGTCGGCGAGATGCCCAGCTCTGCCAGCGGTGTCCCCTTCCACAAACCGACTCTGGCTTGTTGCCTCCGCCAGCAGCGGGAAGCCGGTCCACCGAGCCAGTGCCCCAAGGCCGAAGACATCGCCGGCAGCTTGGCGAGCCTCCGGCGGAGGCAGAGCCAGCGGGCCGGCAACGATCAGCCCACGTTCAGCCTGCCGGCAAAGCTGCGCCGCGCGGTCCAGAGCCCATGGGCCCGGTGCGGCGCTCGGCATGCCCACCTCAAGTGGTTCACCGAGCAGCTCATCAACCGCCGCCGCCAGCGGGTGGTTCTCCCCAACCTCCGGCCGCTCCAGAGGCTTTCTTGCCCGCACGTTCACATGCACCGCTCCCCCTCGCGGCCAGCGCGAGTGGAACACAGCCTGCGTCGCCGTACGGCGAAGGGCCCGCAGGCTCAATGGATCCGTCCGGCCTCCCAGGTCAACCTCGGCGAAGAAGTTCACCGCCGAGCCGAAGAGCTTCGTCTGATCGGTGGTCTGCTGCGCCCCGCAGTCCATCAGCTCAATCGGCCGGTCGGCGCTCAGGACGATCAGCGGCACGCCGGCCTCCCGGGCCTCCAGGATCGCCGGCAGGTAGTGCGCCGGCGCGCTGCCCGAGGTGCAGACCAGGGCCGTCGGCATGCCGGTGGCCCGGGCCTGGCCGAGCGCGAAGAACGCGGCCGCTCGCTCGTCGATGATGCTCACGAGATCCAGTTCGGCAGGCATCTCCACGCCCGCCACATCGAGCGCAGCCAGCACCAGCGGGGTCGAGCGGGAACCCGGGCTCGTGACCGCTCGCCGCACGCCAGCTTGAACCAGGGCGCCCACCAGGAGGCGCGCACGCTGGAACTGCACCTCGCCCGCGCCTGCTGCTAGCCCCATGCTCCGAGAATCGCGTCGAGCTTGAGGTTCGTCTCGGCCAGTTCGCGGTCGGGATCCGAGTCCGCGACGATGCCGGCGCCCGAGTAGAGCAGTCCCTTTCGGCCCGCCGCGAGGCAGGAGCGGAGCGCCACCGAGAACTCGCCGTCGCCGCGGCCGTCGAACCACCCGACCGGGCCCGCGTACCAACCCCGGTCCCGGTCCTCCGAGCGCCGGATCGCCTGAAGCGCACCGGCGGTCGGACTACCCGCCACCGCAGGAGTCGGGTGGAGCGCGCGGACCAGCCGCAGCACATGGGGCGGCTGGGCGGTTTCCGCGAGCACGGCGTGAATCGGCGTCTCCAGGTGAAGGACGTTCCTAAGAACGCGCACCCCGGGAAGAGATCGCGGTACCGCGGCGCCGCAGGTCCGGTCGAGCCGCTCGACGAGATAGCGGACCACGAAGTCGTGCTCCAGCCGGTCCTTTGCGCTCTCGAGCAGGCGCTGCTCCAACTCCCGGCGCCTCTCCGGAGAGGGGTCGCTGGCGATCGAGCCCGCCAGAGCCAGGGTCTCGATCCGCCGCCCCCGGCGCCGCACGAGAAGCTCCGGCGTGGCGCCGAAGAAGATCGATCCCCCGCGAAGGAAGGCGAAACAGGTGCAGGTCGGCATGTGCCTCCGCAGGCGTTCCACGATGCGGGCCAGATCGACGATCCCAAACGGCCGCCCGAGACCGAGTTCCACCGTGCGAGCCGCGACCACTTTCTGCAGTCGCCCGGCGCTGACTTCGCTACGGAGCCCCTCCACCCGGCGAAGCCACTCCTCGGTAGCGGGCTGATCGAAGCTCCGCAGAATCTCGGGCAGAGCCGGCAGGTCGGGGGCGGCCTCGGCCATGTCAAGACCGGCGCCGTTCCCGTTGGCGCCGTCGGGCGGCCCACTCCCAGGATCGAGTTCATCGGCGAAACGCTGCAACCGTTGCCGCCACGAGGGCGCGGCCGCAACGCCCGCCCCGTCGAGGACGGCGTAGAGGTAGGCCGACTCCGCCTCCGCGACGTAGCCGACCTGAGACAGAACGAAGCTGCCGGCGCCGAAGTCGCCCCAGTCGGAACCGGCCGCACCCGATCGCCGGTCGGCCGCTCCTGAATCGAACGCAAGACCTCCGTAGAGCCGCAGAGCGAGCGGATCGACGCCCGCCAGTTCACCCCACAGGCCGGACGCCCCCTCCGCCAAACGATCGATCGCGGCGCGTGCCGCGTGCGCGCCCGGACCGAAACGGGAGTCGGAAACCGCGGATGTGGAACCGTTGCCCCCATTCGTGCCAGCGACATGGTCGGACGGCGCGCCCGACTCGATCTCGAAGCGCCGCGCCGCGCCCCAGCCGGCGCATCGCATGCCGTCGGCCGGAGACCACAGATGTCCCACCGGCTCGCACTCGCGGAAGTCCCGCGCTGCCAGCCGCAGGAACTCCTCGGGCGCCACGCGCGGTGCATCGACGCGCAGCGTCGACAGCAAGGCCCGGGGCGCTCGCGCCCGTGGAACCAACCGCGGTCCGGCTGCGGGCGACGTCATGCGTCGGTCTCCGCCGACGGCGTCGGGTCAGCCGGCCGGGCAAGAAACAGGTTGCAGACGCCGAACGTCAGGCGCCGCGTCTCGATCGACTCCAAGCCTGCGGCAGCCATCGTACGGACAAACTCGGCGACCGGAGGGAAGGCGCGAATCGACCGCTCCAGGTAGCGGTACTCCTCGGCGCCCGCAAGGAGCGCACCGACGAACGGGACGACGACGTGGATATAGAAGCGAGCCAGTACACCCGTGAGGCCAGCGGAAGGTTCGCCGGCTTCGAGCACAAGCACGCGCCCTCCCGGCCGCGTGACGCGCGCCATCTCCAGCAAGGCGCGATCACGGTCCGGAATGTTGCGGATACCGAAGGCAATGGTCGCGGCCTCGAAGGACCGGTCGGGGAAGGGAAGCTCCTGCGCGTCGCCGGCGTCCAGTGTGACCCGATCCCCGAGTCCCGCCTGCTCGACCTTGCGGCGGCCGATCTCGGTCATCCCGCGGGACGCGTCGATTCCGTGGACGGCGACGCCAGGGTACCGGCGGGCGATCGCGATCGCGAGATCTCCGGTACCGGAAGCAACATCGAGTACCCGGACCGGCCCGTGAGCCGGAGCGTCCAGCGCCAACGCTTCCGCCGCGACGCGCCGCCAGCGCTGATCACCGCCCAGCGAGATGAGCCGGTTCACGAAGTCATAGCGTGCGGCGATGCGATCGAACATCGCGCCCGAGCCGCCGTGACTCCGCATTGCATCCGCGACCAAGGCCATCCAGAGATCTTCCGGGCGCCGGCGCGCCTACCGTTCTCGCAGCGCGCTGGCGCGCGCCACGGCCACAAGCGCCCGTCGGGCTTCCCCATCGGGGATTCCGGCCAACGCCGCCACTCCCTGATCGACGTAGGTCGCGGCAAGGCCCCGGCAGATTCTCTCGACGCCGTGGCGAGCCATTGCCTCCAGCACACGTCCCTGCCGACCGGAAACCTCTCTGCCGACACCGTCGCCGTTGCTCGGCCCGCCGTTCACAGGTCCGTCGCCGTTCGTCGGTCCATGTGCAAATCCGGCTTCACCAAAATCCGGGATGGACGCGTGATCCTCCGCGATGGCGCGAATCGTGTCCACCAGTTCCGGCTCACGGTCGAGTACTGTGATCAGGGGATAGGTGACCTTGCCCTCGGATAGATCGCTGAACAGGGTCTTGCCGGTGTTGCTGTGGTGACCCACCAGATCAAGCAGGTCGTCGATCAACTGGAAAGCCACTCCGACCGACTCGCCGTAGGCCTCGAGCGCGGCGCAGACCACAGGCGGCGCGCCGCCTGTCGAGGCACCGGCGCCCAGCGCCCAGCGGAACAGGGCCGCTGACTTGCCGCGGGCAACCTTGAAATAGAGCTCCTCCGACGTATCGAGGCGACCGCGGTTCTCCAGTTGGAGCGACTCGGCGCGAATCATCTCGGCGATCGTCGCGAGCAGACCCTCCATCACGCCCGGTACAGCCGCCCGCTGTACACGCTGAAGGGCCTCGATCAGCAGATAGTCGCCGGCGAAGATCGACGCCGCGTTGCCGAGTTCAACCCGCGCCGTGGGCCGGCCACGCCGGCGATCGGCGTTGTCGACCACGTCGTCGTGCAGCAGCGTCGCATTGTGGATCAGTTCCGCGGCTACCGCAATGTCGCACACGGCCGACCCCGAGGCGACCCCGACCCGAGACGCCAGGACGACGCAGAGCGGCCGCAACCGCTTGCCGCCGAGGTGAACCAGGTCCGCCCCGGCCTCGCCCACGAGCATCTCGCGCGTGGACAGGGCGGCGAGTTCGTTTTCCACTGCCTCCAGATCGTCACGCACGAAACCGACCAGATCCTCCATCGTGGAGGCGAGGCCGCTCAGGCCGCCGTCGATGCAGAGATCGCGCAGCCGTACCAGCACCTCGTCGGCCACGACGCGGCCAGGCCGGTGATCGGGGAGCATGGTCAACTCTCCTGTTCCTCGAAACGCTGCTTGGGGGGCAGGTGCTCATCCCTGACCGGGGAGCGCAACTCTACGTCTTCCTCTACGTCCAGGTCCGCCACTCGCTCCGGCAGCGCGCCCTGGTCGCGCCGCGAAAGGGCGAGGTTCCCCAGTCTGGCGGCGACGGCCCCAGCTCCCAGCAGCGCCTTGAGCCCAAAGTCCGTCACCGTGCCGCCTTTCAGCAGAAACTCCGCGATCGCATCCGCGCGCTCCATGACCGTGTCGATCGAGCGCAGACGTTGGAGGAAGACCTTTGTCTCGGGAGAGGAGTCGCCCTCCAGAGCGGGAATCCAGTCGCGCATGTTCTCACGGATCGGATCCCATTCCCTTCGCTTGCGGATCTGGACGACGTTGCGGAGCACGCGTTCGAGGTCGGTCTCCGGGCGGTAGACGACGCGACGCGCCCCAGCCACGCGCTCGGGCGCAATCAACTTCCATTCGCGGAGTTCCCGGCAGGCCATCGATACCGCGCCGCGACTGAGTTCGAGGCCAGCCATGATCTCCTGAGCGTCGGCGGGTTCGGAGCGGGACATCAACCAGCCGAAGACCCGCGCGGTGGTCGGCGGTACGCCCCAAAAGGTGCCCAGCGCCCCCCAGAGTTGCACGAACTCTTCACGAACGCGTGCCACACCGTCGGCACTTTCGCTCTTCACGAGGGTCACTCTAGATTGTCGTTCATCAGATTTCAATCTTTCTTGAACGTTCTGTCGACTCTATCCTCAAACACATCGCTAGGCACCCGGCAACTGCCTCAACAAACCGCGTGTTCCGAACGTCCCATGCCGCCGGCAATCAGCGCCTCCCGCGCAGTTCAACGTGCCGCAGCCGCACAGTGACCCGGCCCGCAGGCGGGAGCCTACCGCTAATCGTCACAGGCAGTTGAAGTTCCTTCGCCGCGAAGATCTCGATCGCACCCTCCAGGCCCAGTAGTTCGAAGTCCTCCGCACGACCCTCGGCGCCTACTGCCACCGGCGTCATCGTGAAGCGAATCAGGGTCACTTCCTCCGGTGACGTACCGCCGGCGACCGAGAATCCTGGAGCAACCAGAGGCGCCTCGGCATCTCGCTCGATCCGCACCGCCAGCACCTGGCTGTTGGAGAACACCGGTACGGTCCAGGACGCCGTCGCTCCAGGCTCGACCGGCTGTGCTGCCAACCGCCCGACCAGGTGCAAGAGCACCGACGGCTCCGAGAGCGGCGCCTCGAGTCCGGACGGCACCTCGTGATGGAGGGGATAGCGGTGCGTCCACTCCGAAGCAGGCAGGCCGGCTTCGCCAGCTTTCGGCGTCGCCCGCTCCGCCTCTACGCTGCCGTGACAGAACGCATAGCTCTTGTAGCGGTTCCTGCTGCCCCGCTCCTCCTGAATACGGATGTGGGCCTTGAGGCTTCCCGGATCGAACCACAGCGAAGACTGCGAACGCCGCCCCAACATTGAGGACTCGATGCGGATCCGGGCCGCAGAAGTCGGCATCGAGGCATTGCCTCCACAAACGTCGCTCGGCGGAAGTTCAGCCACGGAATCGAACTCGATCGCGGCGTCAGCGGAGAGAAAGAGCTTCTTCGCCCGAAACTCGAGTCGTTGCCACGGCGGCTCATCGCCGGCCGCCGCAACCGGCAATGCCGCCGCCAGAACGGCTACGGACGCGGCAGCAGCCCTCAGCTCTCGCTCCACGCCGAATGTGGCGGTTTGCGACCGATCCAGGGCCGAGCCTGTTCGAGCTGGCCGGCCAACCGCAACAGCAACCCCTCGCTTCCCATGGAGGCAGCAAGCTGAACGCCGATCGGCAGACCGCCACAGGAGTCGGTCCAGCCAAGCGGCAAGGACGCGGCCGGATTCCCTGCCACGTTCATCAGTTGCGTGAAGCCGATCGTCTGCAGCAGCGCTGGAAGATAGTCGTCGCCCCGATTCGACAGCGAGAGGACGCCGAGCTTCGCCGGCGGCGCCGCCATCGTCGGCGACAGAAGGACATCGTAGCCGCCCGAGAAGAAAGCGGCGACCTGGCGGCCGACCGCATGCACCGTGCGCGTCGCGCGAACGTAGGCGGCGGAATCGTGCTCCTCCGCCACGGCGGCCATGGCCCAGGTCAACGGTTCCAGTTCCTCTTCGCGCGGCTTCCGGCCGAGCGCCTCGGAGCGCTCCACCACGGTGGCGCGGACGTTCGCGCCCACGATCAGCCGGGTTGCGGCGCCCAGTGCAGCGGCGTCGATATCCGGTGCCGCTTCCTCGACCTCATGTCCCAGCTCCAGGCAGAGGCGGGCGGTCTCCTCGGCCGCGGCAACGCAGGACGGATGAACCGGAGAGCCGTTGAACGCCCCTGCGGTCAGGGCGATCCGCAACCGGCCCGGTTCCCGGCTCACTTCTTCCAGGAAGGGACGCTCCGGCGCCAGCGCCGCGTACGGGTCGCCCGCTACCGGACCGGCCACCACATCGAGCAGCGCGGCGCTGTCTCGCACCGTGCGGCTCACACAGTGCTGAACCGAAAGACCGGCCCAACCCTCGCCGGCATCCGGGGCCAGGGACACGCGGGCGCGGCTCGGCTTGAGGCCGAACAGCCCGCAGCATGACGCCGGGATCCGGATCGAGCCGCCACCGTCGCTGGCGTGAGCGGCCGGCACGACGCCCGCCGCGACCGCGGCGGCGGCGCCGCCCGACGAGCCGCCCGCGATGTGCTCCAGGCTCCAGGGATTGCGGGTCTGACCGAAGATCGCCGACTCGGTGCTGGTCGTGAGTCCGAATTCCGGCGAGGCGCTGCGGCCCGCGATCACAAGGCCGGCCTGGCGGTAGCGGCGGACCATCTCGGAGTCGTGGTCGGGAACATTGCCGGCGAACAGACGGCTGCCGTTCGTCATCGGCAGACCGTCGGCGGCGGCGTACAGATCCTTCAGGAGATAGGGGACGCCGGCGAACGGTCCGCCCGCCGCCACGGCTTCCGGCGCCACCGCCGCGGCGCGCTCGAAGTCCGAGTACACGATCGCGTTCAGGCTGCCGTTCAACTCGGAGGCGATGGCGGCCGCGCACTCGACCGCCTCGGCCGGCGCCAGCTCTCCTGAGCGCAGCAGGTGCGCCAGTTCCAGTCCGTCGTTCTCCAGGTACGTCGCTCTGAGACTCACAGGGGCGCCCTCCCGGTCCACACAGATCGTTGCGCGGCAGACCGGAAGCGTACCGCGTTCCATCCGAGCGCCCGCTGACGGGCGCTCGGACTGGTTCACGGGTGGCGCGAACCGCGCCACCCGGGTTCGCATCCATGCGCCCGAAGACAGCGCGTGCTCAACGCCCTACATATGCACGATCGTCTATAGTCCCCTCATGATCCACCCCCGCTCCCTTGCCCACTTGGTCTTCGTCACCACGACGGTCGTGGCGGCCGTGGCTCCCTCCGCGGCCCAGACCGCGCCGCCGGGAAGTCTGGTCCACTGGCCGGGCGAGGGGATCACACGCTGCCTTGTCAGCGACCGGGCGTTCGCACCAACCGACCTCGACGGCCAGTCAGGGTGTCTGGTTCCGGTCGGCCTCACCCAAACCGGCGACATAGTGGCCGAGCGCGACCGCGCCGGCCAGCGCGAACGGCTGCGGATCGGCCTCGGCGAGTACCCCTACTCGGTCCAGCGGCTGACGATCAAGGACCAGAGCCGCGTCAACCTCTCCCCCGAGAACCAGGCGCGCGTGGCGCGAGAAAACGCCCTGATCGGCAAGCTCTGGGCACGACAGGGCGAGCCGCGCTTTTCACTGCCTCTGGGAGCGCCGCTTGAAGAGATGCTGGATGGCGGCCGCTTCGGCGCCAAGCGCATCATCAACGGAGAGCCCCGCTCGCCGCACACGGGCGCCGACTTTGCGGTCCCTCAAGGTACCCCCGTGCTGGCCGTCGACGATGCCGTGGTCGCCCTGACCGGCGAGTTCTTCTTCTCCGGGAACGCCGTCTTTCTCGATCACGGCAACGGCCTGATCAGCATGTACTTCCACCTCCACGAGGTGTTCGTCGAGCAGGGCGAAGAAGTCTCGCGCGGTCGGCTCCTCGGCGCCGTCGGCTCAACCGGCCGTTCGACCGGACCGCACCTGCACTTCGGCATCCGTTGGCAGGGCGCGCGAGTCGACCCGGCGCTGCTGCTCGGCGCGCCAGCAGCGATTCAGACGGCGCGCTAGGCGCCCAAGGCACAAAGGGCGCGGAGCCGCAGGCGCCGGACGGGCAGTCAACAGCCCGCGACAACCCCGTCGCAACCGTTGCGCTGGACCGATGGCCGGGCGCTATGCTCGCCTCAGCCCAACCACTCCGGGCGCTTCATGCAGCAGGTCGTACAAGCTCTCCAAGAGTTCGCACATACCGTCCGACGGGACCGGAAGGCCAACCCGCCGTCCGCCGATGGCTCCGGCCTCGAACCGCTTCTGGCGCCGCGATTCCAAACGCTCGTCGAGGCAGTGCTGGCCGAGGTATCCGGGAAGCCGCCACGGGTTCTTCCCGAGTACCGCCGACCTGGCGTCGGGCGACCTGACCTCGCCCTTGTCCATGAAGGCAGTCCGGCACGGGCCTTCATCGAGCTCAAGGAGCCGAGGCTTCGCCTGGAGCCGCAGAAGTTCACCGGACACAACAAGGAGCAGTTCGCGCGGTTTTCCAACCTGCCGCTCTGGGCGCTCTGCAACTTCGAGACGATCCAGCTCTACCGGCGCGACGAGCTGGAGGCCGAGGCGCTCGTAGTGCCCGCGACCGTGCTCGATCCCGACACGCCCGACCGCCGAGCGACCCGTATCATCCGCAATCACGACAGCGGCGGACTTCGGGCGATCCTCCAAACACTGGCAAGCGCCGAACCTCCCGTCCCCGAGACACCAGCGGAAGCCGCCACGAACTTGGCCCACGCGGCGCGCCTGGTCAGGGACGTCGTGTCCGACCACTGTCGGAGCGGGGCCGTGGATCCGGTTGTCTCCGATCTCAGGGTGGACTTCATCGAGACCTTGTTCGCCCGAGCCGAAGCCGGGGGCTATGACCCCTCGGACGAGAACTCCCTTTTCTCCAATGCGTTCGCCCAGACCCTCGTTTTCGGTCTCCTCCTGGCTCGCGACAGCAGCGGCGAGAACGTCGGTCCCAACGCTCACGAACTGCTCCCGAACGCCAGCTTCCCATTGCTGCGGGGCACGCTCCGGGCCCTGACCATGGAGGAGATGCGCCGCATGCTCGGGACCGCATTCGACGTGGCGGTCGATGCCGTCAACTCGGTCGATCCGGCGTTGCTTCTGCCAAGGAAGCAGCGAGACCCAATGCTCTACCTCTATGAGGATTTCCTGCGCGTCTTCGATCCCGAGGCGGTGAAACGCTACGGCGTGTACTACACCCCGCCAGATGTCGTCACCCTGATGGTCAGCGAGGTGGAGCGCCTTCTGCGCAACAGCCTCCAGACCAACGGCCTGCTGGATCCGAAGGTGAACCTGCTCGACCCGGCCTGCGGCACCGGCACGTTCCTCATCGCGGCCACCTCCCTCGCCGCCGAGCGAGCGGCGAAGGAGTTCGGCCCAGCCGCGGCCGCGGCCGAAGTCACCGCCTTCGCCCAGAGAGCCCACGCCTTCGAGCTGCTCGTAGGGCCCTACACGGTCGCCCACTACAGGATGCAGCGAGAGGTCTGCGGCCGCGGCGGCAAGGCTGAACGCCTGCCCATCTTTCTCACCGACACGCTGGCGCCGGCGGCGGGAGAAGCTGGCGTCCAGCCAAACATGGCCTTCCTCAGCGCTCCGCTTGTCGCGGAGCGCCAGGCCGCCGATCAGGTCAAGACGGACAAGCCGATTCTCGTCGTCATGGGGAACCCGCCCTACAAGCGCCTGCGATCCGACGAGACCAACCGGCTGATCGGGCCATTCATGAACGGTCTCTGGAACGACCTCAAACAGCCAGTGAAAGACGCGGGCTTCGGGCGCTCGCTGAACGCCTTCCCCGACCTCTACATCGCGTTCTACCGGTGGGCACTCTGGCGGCTGTTCGAAGCCAAGGGCGCTTCGGGCCGTGGAGTTCTCGCGTTCATCACGAATCGCAAGTTCCTCGTCGGCGCCGCCTTCGGTGGTCTGAGGAGGATGCTGCGTCGGCGATTCGAACGCATCCGGATCATCGACTTCCGCGGCGACAGACGTACTTCCCGACCTGCGGTCGTTCCAGAGGACGAGAACGTCTTCAACATCGAAGTCGGAGTCTGCGTTCTTATAGCCGAGGCACACGGGGACAGCGACGGGAACCGCGAGGCCACAGTCGAGTATGCCGATGTCTGGAGGCACGGCGCGTTCGACCGGTCCGGGAAGCTCCGGCTCGCACGACACGCCAGCAAGGAACCCGAACTGATCGCCTTTACCGAAACCACCGGCCGCGACATGGAGCCGCTGATCCCCCTCGGGTTCCGCGAGCCCGATTGGCCGTGCCTGGAGGACCTGTTCACGTACCGGTCGAACGGCGTCGTCACCTATCGCGATCGTTTCTCCTACGCCCTCTCGGCGGAGAGTCTCCAGGACCGGATCGAACGATGGTTGAACGGCCATCTTTCGCCAGCGGCACGAGAGGAGTTCAAGGAGACCCGCGACCGAAAGGCGGGCCCGGCGCATTCGACGGTCTTCGACCGTTCGGCACTCCGCCGGACTGCGTACCGACCTCTCGATCTGCGGTTCCTGTACAACCGGAGGGAGTTCATCGACTTCCCGAAGCTCACCACGCTTCAAGCAGTTTGGGGCCACGCGAACTGCGCACTCCACGCCATGAACGACGGCACTGGACGCGGTCCAGCAGTCTGGTGTCACGGCCTCCTGCCGGACCAGCACGCGTTCAGAGGGCAGGGAGGCGGCTGGGTGTTTCCGCTCTTCGACCACCGCGGAGAGGGACCGAGGCACTCCATGCTCAACGGCACAGCCGCCGGCCTGTCCGGCGCCTACGGCATCGAGCTCGAACCTCAGCAGGTCTTCGACGCGATCCTGGCCCTGCTTTCGGCCACCGGGTACACGGTTCGCTTCGCCTATGATCTGGAGAACGACTTTCCCCATGTGCCTTTTCCTGTCGACAAGGATGTCTTCGCGGCGGCCGCGAGCCTGGGCAGCCGCATCCGGGAGTTGGAGACGTTCGCGGCGGCCCCGGAAAGGGACTTTTGCTTTGCCCGCCTCGACGGGAATCCCGCTTCGACACTCGCCGTACCCACCCGCAGCCGCGCCTTCAGACGCGACGGGACGGCCGGCCGGATCGCCCTCGCCGACGACTGGTCCTTCGTCATCTCCGGCGTCTCCGACGCCGCCTGGAACTTCCGCGTGAGCGGCTACCCGGTTCTCCACCGCTGGCTCAGGGCCCGCAACGGCCAGCGAGTCGACGCCGCTCTGCAGCGGGATACTCTGGATGTCGTGGCCAGGATCGAGGAGCTCCTGCACCTGTTCCGCGAGGCGGACCCCCTGCTGGAGCAGGCCGTCCAAATGTCCCTCGGCAGGAAGCAACTGACCGGAGGAGGCTGATGGCGCCGATGCATGCCCGACAACGCTCCCTGTTCCCGCCGAGTTCCGACGGGATGAAGATCCCGACGCCGAAGCCCGAGGACATTCGCCGCAGGCTGCTCGGGATCCTCCGGCTGCTTCGAGAGGCTGAGGAGTTTCCGTGGTCTCCGCATGAGTTCCGCAGTTGGCGCATCATGTTCCCCCAGATGACGAACTGGCTTCCCGACGATGAAGCCGAGGACCTGAAGGACGCCTTCGTGCGCGAGATCGACCGGTGGGGCGACCAGGCCCGCGACACCGACGAGGACTGAGGCGCCGAACCAGGGAAGGGCCGCGGCCGAGACTCAACCGTACAACCGAGCCGTGTTCTCCCTGACCGCCGCCGCCGCCTCTTCCTCGGCCACGCCCTTCAGTTCCGCGATGGCCCGCAGAGACACCACCACGTTCGCCGGTTCGTTGCGCTGGTTGCGCGCCGGTCCCAGCACCGGGCTGTCCGTCTCGAGCAGCAGGCAGGAGAGCGGCAGACGGCGCACGAGTTTCTGCTTCTGCGGCGAGCGGACGATGGACGGCGGCACGGAGAAGAAGTAGCCCGCCTCGACCCCCGGTTCGGCGCGGGCGGCGCGGCCGTCGAACGCATGGAGCTGCACCCGCTTCGCTCCGCGCTCGCGCAGCAGGTCGATCGCGTAGTGCCCCGCCGAGCGGGAGTGAACGTTCAGCGGCAGGTCGAGCTCGATCGAGAGATCGATGAACAGGGCGAAGATCTCGCGCTGGAGCGCCAACTCCCGTTCGTCTCGCACCTTCCAGCGGTCGAGGCCGACCTCACCGATTGCGGCAAGCCGCGATCGCTCCCGCCGGATCAGGTCGCCGACCCTCTCCGCCTCGGCCAGATCGACGTGGGTCGGATAGAGGCCCGCCGTCGGGCGGACAACGCCGGGGTAGCGGTCGGCCAGTTCCAGGTTCCGCTCCGCGTCCGCCCGAGTTTCGCAGACCGCGACCACCGCCTCGACGCCGGCGTCGCGGGCCCGCGCCAGCACTTCGCCGAGGTCGCCCGCGAACGCGCCGTCGCACAGGTGGGCGTGACAGTCAGTGAGCCCGGTGTGTCCTCCCCCACCCATCACGGGCGCACCCTACCCGGTCCGGGTGCCGCTGGAGCCCAGGCGCTCCTCCAACTCCTCCACCGTCCTGGGCCAGTCTGCCTTGAGCAGCCGCGAGAGAGCCCTGTCCGCGAGTAGCCGGCCGCCGGTCTGGCAGCGGGCGCAGTAGTTGCACTCGTTCTCGGCATAGACGATGCGCTGCACCGGCGCGGCGCAGACAGGGCATGGCGCCCGATAACGGCCGTGGACCGCCATGTCATCGTGAAAGGCGGTCACCTTCCCGGGAAAGCGGCCTCCTGCTTGCGCGCGCAGACGTTCCGTCCATTCGGTCAGAACCGCCACTGCCGACCGGTACAGCTCGTCGACCTGCTCTTCGCTGAGCCGGCTCGTCCAGCGCATCGGCGACAGGCGGGCGCGATGGAGGATCTCGTCCGAGTAGGCGTTGCCGATGCCGCTGAACAGCCGGGGGTCGATCAACGCCCGCTTCAGGGTGTGGTTCTCCGCCGTAAGCCGCGCCCGGAACGCGTCCGGCCCGCACTCCAGCACTTCGAGTCCGCCCCGGTCCAGGCGCGCCAGGCCTTCCTCGCCCGCAACCAGGTGCATCGCCGCGCGGCGTTTGCTGCCGGCTTCGGTCAGGAGCAGCGTGCCGTGTTCGAAGTCGAACGCGGCCAGTCCCACCCGGCCCGGCAGCTTGGCCGCGACGCCGCCCCACCGGAAGCGGCCAGCGATCATCAGGTGAATGGCCAGGAACAGCTCGCCCTCCAAGCAGAGCACAATCCTCTTGCCGACTCGGCGCACTCCAAGGACGGCGCGCCCCTCCGCCTCGGAGAGCGGCGGCCGCACTGAGCGCAGCAGGAAGGGACTGCGCAGGCGGATACGCACGAGCTCACGGCCTGCGACCCGCTGCTCGATCGCCTCGCAGTAGACGACGACGTCCGGGAGTTCCGGCATCTAGAAGCTTGCGCCGCAGAACGCAGCGAAGCGAGTTCGGCGACGCAAGGTTCTGGTGAGGTGGGGGCTGGGGCCAAACATGGAGTCTGCGACAGGTTTGGCGGCGCTAGTGTTCCGTCTCCGAGACCGATTCGCGGACCGGCGCTTCGCACCGGATGCGGGCAAGATGCCCGCGTTCCCAGGGGTGGGTTCCACGGCTGGGCGGCCTCACGACCCGCTTCCAGCCACCGTCCTCCGGAGAGACCGCGCCTCCACAAGCAACTCGCGAGCGGCCGCGAGAACGGAACCGTCGTCCGCTCCGGCTGGGGCAGCGGCTTCCGTTGACGCGGCCGGAACCGCCGGCATGGTCGACCGGTCGTCCGGATCGCCCAACCCAGCGTCCCGACTCCGCCGCAGCGAAGCCAGGAGAAGATCCCGAACCTGCTCCGCCTCATCCAGCCCCCGCAGAAGACCGCGACTGAGGGCCTCGTCGTCGTCGTCCGACCCAGCTCCGCTGGCGGTGCGGATCTCCAGGTCGGCAATACCGAACAACCGCTGCAGGGGACCACGTTTCACCGCCATGTTCTGGATGTTCACTACCGTCATCGTCTGCTCGCGGACGCTGTAGATGCCGTAGCGGATGCGAAGCGCGCGGTCGCTGACCATGTACCAGCGCATCTCGTAACCCAGGCGGAGCACGAAGTAGGAAGCCGGCAATTGAACGAAGAACAGAACGATCAGAAGCGGCGCCGCCGCGGCAGTGAATCGCGACCACGGCCCGAACTCGATGAACTCGAATCCGATCGTCGACGCGATCAGACCCAAGAGGGCGCCCGTCTGCCCAAGTCCCCACCTCAACAAGCTGTACCGAAAGAACCGCGGCGAGGCCCGGAACGCCCGTAGCGACTCCGGCGATCCCGGCGGCGGCTCGGGTTGCTCTTCGACTTGAAACACCCGCAGCAGCAGACGCTTCAGGCCGGACTGCACCCGACCGCCGCCGTCCAACCCCGCCCTCATGCCGTCTCCACGATCACTCAATCCCTACTCCGCTTCTCCAGCTCGGCTCGGATCGCGGCCATCTCTCGAGCGATCTCCCGCAGTGTTGATGCCAGGGTGGCGTCGCCTGCGGCCACCGGCGATGGGGCCACGGCGATGGCAGCGGCGGCCGACTCGACGGCACGCGCGCCTCGCATCCGGCTGTACATGAAGTTGCGCACCGCCGACAGCTCCAGCAGGCCCTCGACCTTCATCTCCGCCTTGGCCGACCCGCTCGCGGTCTGGATCAGAAGCCGCGACAGGCCAAACCACCGCTCGACTGCGTTGCTCTGCAGGTGAATGTCCTGGATCCGGCTGTATGTGAGGCTGATCTCGCGCTTGAACAGGGCGCCCCAACTCATCGTCACGCCTTCATCGTCGAAGCGGTACTTCAGCGTGCGATAACGAAGAAACAGAAAGGCAAAGACGAAAGGAAAGGCGGGCCCGGTGATCAGGGAGAACAGCACGTAGTACCGGAGCAGCTTGGGGTGGGGGCGGCGGATCGCCCGCACCCGCTCATCGGCATCGCTCTCGGGCTGCAGCGACTCCGCCACCGACGATTCGCTCGCGATGTCGGCCGTCATGCCGTCAGCACCTTCTCGATCCGGTCCAGCGCCCAGTCCAGTTCCTCCCGACCGATGACCAGCGGCGGCGCGAAGCGGACGACGTGGTCATGGGTTTCCTTGCACAGCAGGCCCACTTCGGCCAGGCGCTCACAATAGCGCCGCGCGCCGCCGGCCGACTCGTGGAGCTCGATGCCGATCCAGAGCCCTCGGCCTCTGACCTCGCGAACGCAGGACGCCTCGACGCTCCGCAGCCGCCGCAGCGCGTACTCGCCGAGGCGAGCCGAGTTCTCAGCCAGACGCTCCTCCTGCAGCACCGCCAACGCCGCGCGCGCAACCGCTGCCGCCACCGGATTGCCGCCGTACGTCGACCCGTGGTCGCCGGGCTGGAACACGTCCATGATCTCGGCATCCGCGACCACCACCGAAACCGGGTACAGGCCGCCCGACAGGGCCTTCCCCAGCAGCATCACGTCCGGGCGGACGCCGTCATGCTCGCACGCGAACATCGTGCCCGTCCGGCCCAGACCCGATTGGATCTCATCGGCGATCAGCAGTGCGTTCCTCTCGCGGCAAACCTCTCGCAGCTCGGCCAGGAAACCGTCCGGGGGAACGATGATCCCGCCCTCGCCCTGGATCGGCTCGACGAGCACGGCCGCCGTGTTCGGACCGACCGCCGCCCTCGCCGCGGCCCCGTCGCCGAACGGCAGCAACTCGAAACCCGGCGTGAAGGGACCGAACCCGTCGCGGAACTGCGCTTCGCTCGAGAAGCCGACGATCGTCGTCGTGCGGCCGTGGAAGTTGTTGCTGAAGGCCAGGATCTCCGCCTTGCCCGGCTCGACGCCCTTCTTCGTGTAGGCCCACTTCCGCGCCAGCTTGATCGCGGTCTCCACCGCCTCGGCGCCCGTGTTCATCGGCAGCGCCCGCTCGTATCCGGTCAACTCGCAGACATCTCGGAAGAACTTCCCGAGTTCGGCGCTGCGAAAGGCCCGCGAAGTGACCGCCACCTTCCGGCTCTGCCGGACCAGAGCATCCACGATCCGCGGATGGCAGTGGCCCTGGTTGACCGCCGAGTAGGCAGCGAGGCAGTCGAGGTAGCGCCGGCCCTCGATGTCCCAGACCCAGACGCCCTCGGCCCGCTCGATGACGATGTCAAGCGGCGCGTAGTTCCGCGCGCCGTAACGATCTTCCAGGTCCGTCGGTTTCATGGCAGCTCCGCGCGCAGTCGTCCACCTGTTCGGGCGGGGCGACCCTTGTTTCCCAGATCGGCTGGGCGATCAAAAGTCGAACGAGATGCCCGCGTTCAGGTAGAGCGGGCGCCGACCCAGCGACAACTCAGGCGCCTCTGCGCCGTCCGCGCCACTGATCGTAGCCGCCCCGGCCTCCATGGTCGAGTCCAGCCACATCGCGCCGAGGTACAGGCCTACGGGGCAGTCCTTCTTGAAGGGAATCTTCATTCCCAGGTTCGCTCCCAGGACCGTCTCCCCGCGCCATTCCGGCTGGTATCTCGCGTCGAGCGGCATCCCCTTCATCTCCACCGCCGTGAGAGACGGCGAGCTGTAGTCGAAACGGCCGACCATCGGTCCGACCCAGAAATCGACCCGGCTGCCGGGCCGCGTCAGGTGGAAGTTCAGACCCGCGTACAGGAGGTTCGTCTCCACGTCGGCGTCGTCGTGACCCCAGAGGTCGCGCACGTCGTACTCCCAGAACGTCTCGCAGCGGCCGAAGTTGGCGCCGACCATCAGGCCGAGCCGGTAGTTCAGCTTGTACTCGGCCCCCACACCGAAACCGACGCCGGCCTGGCAGGCCTTGACTTTCTGGCGGGCCGACCCTCCAAGCACGTCGAACTGACCGTCCTCGCCGCTGATGTCATTCATCGCCGTGAGCAGGGTCCAGCGCTTGTCCACCTTGATCGAGGCGGAACTCTCGGTGCTGCCGCCCGCGTTCTCGACCCTGGCGGTATGCGTGAAGACGCCGTCGTCTCTGTGGACGACCTCTCTCGTGTAGGGAGCTTCGAGCGGCTCGCCGTCCAGAGTGACCATCACCGGCGCGCCGTTGCCGTTGTTCGGCACCACCGTGGCGACGGCAGGCTGACCGGCCAGCACGCGATCCGGCTCGATCGATGTCGTGCTGGTCGGCGCCACCCTCATCCCGGTCGAGCACTGGGCGGTCTGGCCGGTGTTCGTCTCGACCGTCACCATGTGGGTGAACGCGTCGGCGCCCTCGTGCGTCATCTCCTTCGCGTACGGGGAAGCGAGCGGCTCACCGTCGACGGTGACGCGGGTCACCTGGGCGCCGTGGCCGGCCTTCGGCGCCACGGTCAACACGGACGATTGACCCAGTTCAACCGCGGCCGGCGAGGCGGCGGCGGTGCAGCTCGGGCAGCCGACCGCGATCGCGCTGCTTGTGGAGTCCTCGAGCGCGTCGCCGCGCGGCGACGTCGCGGTGCAGGTCGCGGTGACCGTGTAGTCGCCTTCGGTCGTGAACGGGAAGGTTGCGCTGCCCGAGCTTGCAGCTCTTTCGCTGCCGTCAGGCAGCTTGACGGTCACCAAAGCGTTGCCGTCGCTGCACGAACTCTGGAAGTCGAAGGTCTTGTCCGTGCAGGAGAGGCCTCCGATGTCGAGGTCGAGCGTGACCTTCGGCAGCGGCTGCTCCTCCAGGAGCGCCAGGTTGCCGCACGACTCGGGCACCATCATCGAGTACCAGCGCCCGTTCGAGTTGAAGCGGACCTCCCAAGCCGCGAACGCCTCGCCGCCGGCCCAGCAGAGATTCGTGCCGACCCTCGGCGTCCGGCCGCGATAGCGGAAGAACATCCACTGGATTCGCTGGCCGGGTTCGAAAGTGGTCGACGAGAGCCCCTCCCAGGCGGCTACGGCGGCGAACAGATCGTCCGCGTCGCCGGACCAGTTCGCCTCGCCGAGCAGCGCGATGATCTCGTCGCGATAGTCCACGAACAGAGCCTGGAGCCCCGCCTGATCTTCCACCGGCGGCGAGAACCGGTTGGCGCCGCCGAGGCGGCTGATCGAGAGCGCACCCTCGCACTGCTGCGCGGCAACGGGCGCGGTGGCGAGGATCGCGCCTCCAAGCACGATCAGAATCAGAACGAGCCGCGTCGACGTTCGGGCGGCGGTGTGTTCAGCGAGCCAACGGGACTGGGACATGGCTTCCTCTCCTTGAGTTTCCCAGCCGCGGTCCGCGTGACCGAGTGCGGGCCGGAGCGGCGTATGTCTAATCATGTCAACACTTAGCGCTCTTGACAAATGCCGGCGGCCGGCCGTGGCGCATGCTTGATCGGCGCCAGCAGGGACGGCGCTATCATACCGCACCGACCGGCCACCTCCGACACCAGAACGAAGCCGCATTCGCGGTGCGAGAAGGCGAGAAACGAGTGCACGAGACCCTCGAAAGTCGGCCCCTCGGGAGCAGTGAACGACCGCTCCGCGTCGCCGTGATCGGCTCCGGTCCGAGCGGCTTCTACGCGATCGCGGCGCTGTTCAAGGCGGACAGCCTGGAGGTGAACGTCGACCTCTTCGACCGCCTGCCGACGCCGTTCGGCCTGGTGCGCGGCGGCGTGGCACCCGATCACCAGAAGATCAAGAACGTCATCCGGGTCTACAACCGCACCGCACAGCATGAGCGTTTCCGCTTCTTCGGCAACGTGGAACTCGGCCGCCATATTTCGGTCGACGATCTCCGCCGGCACTACGACCACATCGTCTACGCCACCGGCAACGAATCGGACCGCAAGATGGGGATCCCGGGTGAAGATCTTCCCGGCGTCCACTCGGCGACCGAGTTCGTCGGCTGGTACAACGGCCATCCCGACTTTCAGGACCGCAGCTTCGATCTCTCCCCGGCCCGGCGCATAGCCGTGGTCGGCAACGGCAACGTGGCCATGGACGTGACCCGGGTCCTGGTACGGAACACGGACGAACTCGCTCCGACCGACATCACCGCCGAGTCGCTCGAGGTACTCCGTCAGAGCACGGTCGAAGAGGTCGTCCTGCTCGGCCGCCGGGGCCCCGCGCAGGCAGCGTTCTCGCCCAAGGAAATCAAGGAAATCGGTTCGCTCGGGGGCGTCAGCCTGCTGGTCTTGAAAGAAGAGATGGACCTCGACGAGATCAGCAGCACCTGGCTGGAGGAGGCAGCGGCGCCCAGCGCCCGCCGCAACGTGACTTATCTGACCGAGATCGCCGGCGCCGAAGCCGGCGCGGGTGACCGCCGCGTGACCTGCCGCTTCCTCGTCTCACCGATCGAACTTCAGGCCGGCGAAGACGGCCGGGTGGCTCAGGTCGTGATCGAGAAGAACGAACTCTACGCATCCGACGACGGCACGCCCCGCCCCCGCAGCACCGGCGAGACCGAAACCTTGGACGTCGACCTGGTGTTCAAGGCCGTCGGCTACCGCGGCATCCCCCTGCCCGGCGTCCCATTCCACGAACGCTGGGGCATCCTGCCCAACGACGAGGGCCGGCTGCAGACCGAGCAGGACGGCGAAGTGGTTCCGGGCCAGTACGTCGTCGGCTGGGCCAAGCGCGGCCCGACCGGCCTGATCGGCACGAACAGCCCGGACTCGACCGCCACGGTCAAGAAGATGCTCGAGGACATCGACGGCGTCTCGGCTCCCGCCGACCCGGCCAAGGCCCCGGAGAAGATCGTCGAGCTGCTCCGCGAACGCGGCGTCGACTTCGTGACCTTCGACGACTGGACCCGCCTCGACGAGGACGAAGTCCGCCTCGGCGAAGCCCGGAACAAGGTCCGCGAGAAGTACACCCACGTCGAATCGATGATGGCGGCAGTCCGCCGGCTTCGCTGATCCCTGGAAGTAGTCCACGTGGAGTCGATGATGGCGGCTATGGGTCGCCTCCGCTGATCCCTCAGCCCATGTGGGGATACCGGTAGTCCGTCGGCGGTGCGAAGGTCTCCTTGACGGCGCGCTGGGAGGTCCAGCGCATCAGGTTGGCCATGGAGCCGGCCTTGTCGTTCGTGCCGGAGGCACGGGCGCCGCCGAAGGGCTGCTGACCGACCACCGCGCCAGTCGGCTTGTCGTTGATGTAGAAGTTGCCGGCGGCGTTACGCAGCCTGGCGCCGATGCTGGCCACCGCCGCGCGGTCGCGGGCGAACACGGCGCCGGTGAGCGCGTAGGGACTCGTCGTATCGCAGAGTTCGAGTGCGTCGTCGAGCGCGGCGTCCTCATACACGAACACAGTCAGCACCGGCCCGAAGATCTCCTCGCTCATCAGGCGCGACCGCGGATCCTCGCTGCGGACGACGGTCGGTTCGACGAAGTAGCCGACCGCGTCGTCCCGGCCGCCGCCGGAGACGATCTCGTAGGCCGAACCGCCCTCGGCCTCGGCTATGTAGCCCGAGATGTTGTTGAAGGAAGAGCGGTCGATGACAGCGGCCATGAAGTTCGAGAAGTCGACCGGCGAACCCATCTTCACCGTCGCAAGCTCGTCGCACAGGCGCTCCCGCACCCCGCCCCAGAGCGACGCCGGGATGTAGGCTCGCGAGGCCGCCGAGCACTTCTGGCCCTGGTACTCGAAGGCGCCTCGGATCAGCGCCGTGCTCAAGGAAGCCGCGTTGGCCGAGGGATGCGCGAACACGAAGTCCTTGCCGCCCGTCTCGCCGACGATCCGCGGGTACGTCGCGTAGTGCTCGATCCGATCGCCGATCGTGCGCCACATGCGCTGGAACACCGGCGTCGACCCGGTGAAGTGAATGCCCGCCAAGTGGCGGCTGGCCAGGACCGGATCGCCCACCGTGGCGCCCGGACCGGGAACGAAGTTGATCACTCCAGGCGGCAACCCGGCCTCTTCGAGCAGCCTCATCACGTAGTAGCCCGAAAGCAGGGCCGTGGACGCGGGCTTCCAGAGCACGGTGTTGCCCATGATCGCCGCCGAGGTCGGCAGGTTGCCCGCAATCGCCGTGAAGTTGAACGGCGTAACCGCGAACACGAAGCCCTCGAGCGCCCGGTACTCGACGTAGTTCCAGATCCCCGGCGACGACACGGGCTGCTGGCCGTAGAGCTCCTCCGCGAATGCGACGTTGAAGCGCAGGAAGTCGATCAACTCGCAGGCGCAGTCGATCTCGGCCTGGTAGCACGTCTTCGACTGGTTCAGCATCGTGGCGGCGTTCACGGTCGACCGCCACGAACCGGCCAGAAGCTCGGCGGCGCGCAGGAAGATCGCCGCCCGCTGCTCGAACGGCATCGCCGACCACTCCGGCCACGCCTCCTGAGAGGCCGCCACCGCCGCCTCGACTTCGGCGGCGGCGGCCTGGTGGCAGGTGCCGAGGATGTGGCCGTGATCGTGCGGGCAGACGACATCCTGCTTGCGACCGGTGTGGACTTCGCGGCCGCCGACGCGGACCGGAATCTCGACCTGCTCGCCGAGCATCCGGTCCAGCCGGGCCTCGAGACCCGCGCGTTCGGAGGAACCGGGTGCGTAGTCGAGTACGGGTTCGTTACGGGGTGCGGGTACCTGCAAGGTGCCGTTCGGCATTTCTGTTCATCTCCTGGGAAGGGTGTTTCTGGCTGCGCGGCGCTGGACCTAGAAACCCGCCGGAGGCGCCGGACCTTCCAGCATTCTCCAGGCGAGAACGAGAATGCCGGCGATCAGCAGGGTGCCGCCGATCGGGGTGATGGCGCCCAGCCACCGCGGGCCGCCGACCGCGATCACCGCCACCGTGCCCGAGAAGATCAAGGATCCGGCGAACAGCAGCCAGCCGGCGAGTCGCAGATCGGCGGTCGAAACGCGCCCGGCAAGGCCCAGTATGCACACCGCAATGCCGCCGTACATGAAGTAGCGGGCCGCCGTCTCCCACAGCGCCAGGTGCTCCGCGTCGAGAGCGGACCGCAGCCCGTGCGCGCCGAACGCGCCAGCGCCCACCGAGGCGGCGCACATCAGTAGTCCGACAACCAGCCAGTTCATTTCACGCGATCCTGCCGCCCAAGCCGTGGGCTATCGTAGCAACCCGAGTGGCGCGACCCGCGCCACTCGCGAACCAGTCCGGGCGCTCGTCATCGGGCGCGCGGATGGAACCCGAGTGGTGCGATCCGCTCCACTCGCGAACTATTCCGTGCGTCCGTCATCGGGCGCGCGGATCGTACCGGCCATGGACGAAAGCAGCACCATCAGCCTGACCGCACTGGAAGAACGGCTCGCGGAGGTGCTGCCGATCTACGCCGAGAGCCCATGGCTCCAACTGCTGGCGGTCGCTCTGCTCTCAGCGGCTATCGCCTGGCTGGTCTCGCTGTTCCTCGAGAAGGTCGTCGCGAGAGTCTTCGCCCGCACCGAAACCGAAGTCGACGACCGGCTGCTTGAGGCGGCGCACTGGCCACTCTTCGTATCCGTGTTCCTCATAGGCCTCCGCGTCGGCATCAACCGCCTTCCAGTCGAGGACCATGTCGAGAGGGCGATCGGCAACTCCCTGCAGACCGCGGCGCTTCTGTTCTGGATCGTCGCGGGGCTCCGCGTCTCGACTGTTCTGCTCCGGGCGATATCCCGGCGCCGGCAGCGAGGCACTCTCGTCTCCAGGCACACGCAGCCCCTGTTCGAGAATCTGGCCAAAGTAGCGATCGTCCTGCTCGGCGCCTACCTGGCAATCACGATCTGGGGCGCCGACGTTTCGGGCCTCCTCGCCGCGGGCGGCATCGCCGGCCTCACGATCGGCTTCGCTGCCCGCGACACCCTGGCCAACCTCTTCGCCGGCATCTTCATCTTCGCCGACGGCCCGTACAAGATCGGCGACTTCATCACGCTGGACTCGGGCGAACGCGGCATGGTCACCGAGATCGGCATCCGCAGCACCCGCCTGCTCACCCGCGACGACATCGAGGTCACGATTCCCAACGCGGTGATGGGGAACGCCAAGATCAACAACGAGAGTGGCGGCCCCCACATCAAGTACCGGATCCGCGTCCGGGTGGGAGTTGCCTACGGAAGCGACGTCGACCAGGTCGAAGCAGCGCAACTGCAGGTGGCCGCGGAAAACCCCAAGGTGTGCAAACAACCCGAACCTCGGGTACGGTTCCGCACCTTCGGTCCGTCCTCCATCGACTACGAGCTGCTGTGCTGGGTCGAGGAGCCGGTGCTTCGCGGCATCGTCACCCACGAGCTGATGAAGGCAACGCATAAGGCGTTCGCCGCAGCCCGTATCGTGATTCCCTTCAGCCAGCACGACATCCACATCAAGGAAGCGCCGGCGCGGCAACCCCGGGCAAGCGAACCCGCGGCCGACTAGCAAAGACCGCGCCCGACCGGCGCGCTTCAAACGAGAACGGAATGAATCTTCGCAACATAGCGATCGTTGCGCATGTCGACCACGGGTGCTGGTCACCAACGTTCAGCCCGACGACCACCTGGGTCCGCTCGCGATCGGCCGCATCGTGGCAGGCACCGTGCGGCACCGGCAGGCAGTCACCATGTGCCGGCGCACTGGGGCCCAGACTCCGGCCGCCGTCTCGAAGCTGTTCGTCTACGAGGGTCTCGGGCGCGTCGCGGTCCCGTCGGCCGGCCCCGGAGAGATCGTCGCATTGGCGGGGATGACGGGCGTTGGGCTAGGCGAGAGCATCGCCGACGGCGAAGACCCCCAACCGCTGCCACCGCTCGATGTCGCCGAGCCCACGCTGTCGATGGAGTTCGGAATCAACAACTCCCCCATGAGCGGCAAGGACGGCAAGTACGTCACGTCGCGCCACCTTCGGGAGCGACTGCTGAGGGAAGCGCAACAGAATCTCGCGCTACGGGTCGAAACCACCGAATCCGCCGACCGTTTTCTGGTCTACGGCCGCGGTGAGCTGCAGCTCGCCATCCTGATCGAACAGATGCGGCGCGAAGGCTATGAGTCTCCGTCGGCATGCCCCGCGTGCTGACCCGATCGGTTCGCGGCGCCACGCACGAACCCTACGAACTAGCTCTCATGGACGTGGCCGAGGAGTACCAGGGCGTCGTCATCCGCAAGCTCGGCACGCGCAGAGGCGTCATGGCGCAGATCGTCAATCGCCGTTCGGGAAGCGTGCGCCTGGAGTTCGAGGTTCCGAGTCGGGGATTGATCGGCTACCGCACCGAGTTCCTCTCCGACACCAAGGGCACCGGGATCCTCACGCGCATGCTCATCGGATACCGACCCTGGGCAGGCGAGATCGTCCATCGGGCCACCGGAGCGCTGGTCGCCGATCGCGCCGGTCGGGTCACCGCCTACGCGATCAACAACCTGCAGAGCAGGGGCGACCTGTTCGTCGGTCCGAACGAGACGGTCTACCGGGGAATGTTGGTCGGAGAGTCGAGCCGGGACGCCGACCTCGACGTGAACATCACGCGGGAAAGAAAGCAGACGAACATGCGGGCGGCCGGCGCCAACGCCTACGAGAAGACCGTGCCGCCGCGCCGCCTGTCCCTCGAACAGTCGATCGAGTTCATCCGCGACGACGAGCTGATCGAGGTCACGCCCGGCAGCCTCCGGCTACGGAAGCGTCACTGCGCCAGTGCGCGCCACGTCCGGCGCGGGAACCGGCGGCCAAGCCCGCGCTGAATCTCACGCCACTTGCGCTCTTCGTCCGGCGTGATGAAGGTCACCGCCTCTCCGGAACGCCCCATGCGCCCGGTCCGCCCGACGCGGTGCGTGAAGAGTTGCTGCGAGTCCGGGAGGTCGAAGTTGATGACTTTGCCGATGCCGTCAACGTCCAGGCCTCGGGCAGCCACGTTCGTCGCCACCAGGATCGGCGCGGCGCCGGAACGAAAGCCCCTCATCACGCGCTCACGCGCCCCTTGGCTGAGGTTCCCCTGAAGCGCCCCGACCGGATAACCCAGCGAGCCGAGCTTCTTCGCCAGCTTCCTGACCCCGTGCTTGGTCCTGCCGAAGACGAGAATCGGGTCGCCGTTTCGTTCGTTCAGCAGCGTCTGCAGCGCGCTGATCTTGTCGTCCTTCCGGATCGAGAAGACCACGTGCTCCACTGTGGGCACTTGACGGCCGAGGTCGATTTCGACCCTTACCGGGTTGCGCAGGTACTGCTTCGCCGTCTGAGCCACCCAGTTGGGCATGGTCGCCGAGAAGAGCGCCGTCTGCCGCGAAGCGGGCGTGCGGCTGAGGATCGCCTCGACGTCGCGGGCAAAACCCTGGTCCAGCATCTCGTCCGCTTCATCCAGGACGAGGAATCGCACGGCGCCCAGATCGAGGGCGCCCTGACGCAGGTGGTCCAACGTGCGGCCTGGAGTTCCGACGATCACATGGGCGCCTCGCCTCAACGCCGCCTGATCACGCCTCACCGGCCGGCCGCCATACAGTGGCGTCACCCGCAACCGCCGCGATGAAGCCAGGCCGGAGATGACTCCAGTCACCTGAATGGCCAGCTCCCGCGTCGGCGTCAGCACCAGCGCCTGCACGCGCCGTGCAGATGGATCGCAGAGCTCAGCGATGGGCGCCGCAAAGGCCAGGGTCTTCCCCGACCCCGTCTGCGCCTGACCGAGCAGGTCCCGCCCAGCCAGCAAATGGGGGATGGCCTGCTCCTGAATCGGTGTCGGCTCGGAAATTCCCATGCGGGCAATCGCCGCCCTGGTAGCGCTCGTGAGCGCAATCCCAGGAAACACGGCGCTGCCGTCGGCGTCCTGGCCCCGTTCCGCAGTCGGTCCAACCGGGCGATTGACGCCGTTCACGGCGCCGTTGGCCGGAGCGGCGTTCACGGCGGCAGAAGGGCCGTGGCGACGGTTGGTGAAGCAGGAGCGGCAGTAGACCGGCCTGCCGGGGGCGGGCCGGAAGGGGACAGTGGTCGAGATATCGCATTCGGCACAGACGGCGTCGTGGCGCGGTTTGCGGCCGGATGGACGTCGGCTGGTCGAGAAAGACTTCTTGGGCATACGGAAACAGACTCCTCTGGTCAGGAGAAAAAAGACAGTTGATTCGGCGCACGGGCGAGCAAGCAGGTGGAGGACCAATGTCCACCGCTGCATCTTGCCCTGGCGCGACAATCAAGCGTTGTTGGTCGTCATGGCGACCAGGGGACTGCAAGCTGGACCCGGCGGCAGGCGGAACGTACACGAGTTCCGCCTCCCAGTCAAAGCGGCGGTTGTCCCGCGACATCGCGAGCGCGAGGAAAGTAGGCGACAATGAGAGGAGATGAAGGTCGCGCGCACCACGGCCGATGGCAACCTGGAACTCGCCCAGGCGCCGGCGCCGGCGATCAAGGACGGCGAGGCGCTGATTGAACTCCTCTGCTGCGGCCTGTGCGGCACGGACCTCTACAAGCTGGCCGACGCCGGGCGAACTCCGGGAGAGGTACTGGGTCACGAGGTCGTCGGCAGAGTGATCGACACCCGGACCGATTCGCTTGAACCGGGCGACCGGGTCGTGGTACCGCACCATGCCCCCTGCGGCGATTGCCGGCTGTGCCGTAGCGGGGCCGAGACGATGTGCCCCCGGTTCGCGGAGAACCTCCTCGATCCCGGAGGCTTCAGCGAACGGATCCGGCTGCGGACCCGGGCGGTCGAACGCACCGTGCGGCGGCTCGACGACCAGCTTCCCGACGACGCCGCGGTGTTCGTCGAACCGGCGGCCTGCGTGCTGCGCGGGATCGATCGCGCCGGGTTGCGTAGCGAAGCGCCGGAGGTGGTCGTCATCGGCGCCGGGTCGATGGGCCTGCTCCATCTGCTGGTGCTGCGAGCCGTGTTCCCGGGGAGTCGGATCGTCCTCGCCGAGCCGGACCAGGACCGCCGGGGGACGGCGCGGCGACTCGGCGCCGATGCCGCCGTCGCACCCGAGCGGATCGTCGATGTTTCGAGCACTGGCGGGCCATCGGGCGGCGCCGACGCCGTCTTCGACACGGCCGGCGGTCAGGCCGCGTTCGACCTGGCTCTGCAGGCCACTCGGCCGGGTGGGCGCGTCGTCCTCTTCGCCCACGCCGCGGACGACGCGCGAGTCACGTTCGACATCAATGCGGTGTTCAAGTCCGAGCGCCAGGTCATCGGCGCCTACTCCGGTTCGCCCGCGGAACAGACCCGCGTGCTGGACATGCTGAGCCGGGGCGCGCTCGATCCGACGCCGCTGGTCACCCACCGCCTGCCGCTCGGCAGAGCCGCCGAAGCGGTCGATCTGTGCCGCCGGCGCGAAGCGCTCAAGGTACTGTTGCACCCTTGATTCGCTGTTTGCGCACCTGAGTGGCTTTGTGATTCCAGAGCACCAGACCCAGGCGTTCCTGGTCGGGCCAGGCGACGTGGAACTGAGGCGAATGCCCATGCCGGCGCCAGGTCCGGGCGAACTCCTGATCCGGGTCGACGCCGCCATCACCTGCGGAACGGACGTGAAGGTGTTCCGCCGCGGCGGCCATCCAACGATGCTGACTCTGCCGGCGCCGTTCGGCCACGAGGTCACGGGCACCGTCGTCCGTGCCGCCGCCGGCGCCGCGCAGACGGAGGGCGACACCGTGGTGGTCGGCAACAGCGCCGCCTGCGGCCAGTGCCAGCCATGCCGGCACAAGCGGGAGAACCTCTGCCGCGAGCTCGTCTACCTGAACGGGGCCTTTGCCGACTACATGCTGATACCGGCCCTGGTCGCGGAGCGCAGCGTCCACCCGAGGCCGCCCAGCCTCGAACCAGTGATCGCGGCGCTGGCTGAGCCATTGGCCTGCGCCGTCCATTGTCTCGAACGCTCGCTTGCCGGCTGGAGCGGTCCGCCGACCGACGCGCGTGCCCTGATCATCGGTTGCGGCCCTCTCGGACTCATGCTGATCGATCTGTTCCACAGCGTTCGCACGCACGTCTCCGTGCTGGACCCCCATCCGCACCGGCTCGCGGTGGCCGAGACCTTCGGCGCCGCCGAGACGCACTGCGGGCGCGCCGGCGAGGACGGCGCCCTGCCGGGCGAACTGTTCGACTTCACCGTCGACGCCACGGGCAGTCCGGCCGGCTGGCGCCGGGCCGTTTCCTGTCTTGCCCCCGGCGGCGTCGCGGCGCTCTTCGGGGGTTGCCGGCCCGGCGCCACCCTGAAGATCGACGCGGAGGCGGTCCACTACCAGGAGCAGACCCTGCTCGGCGTCTACCACTACCGGCCGGCATCCTTCCGCGCCGCGCTCGACCGGCTGATCGGTGCGCCGGAACGCTACGGCCGACTGATCGAAGCGGAGTTGCCGCTCGATCGGCTGACCGAAGCGCTCGATCTGATGATCGCCCGCCGCGCGCTCAAGGTGGCGATCCGACCGCATGAGGACTAGGGCCGTATACTGCGCGCCGGCGGCCGATGGGTCCGCCACGCAAATCGAGCAACACATGGCAGCCGCCGAGCATGACTTGCCGCCCGATCTCGAGACGGTGCGCCAGGAACTTGAACAGGTCGACCGCGACCTGCTGAGCGGTTTTCGGCGGCGCGTCGAGTTGTCGCGGGAAGTCGCCGGCGCCAAGATCGCGGCCGCCTTCCCGTTCCGCGACCAGTTGCGCGAAGAGCAGTTGCTGACCCGCGTGCGCACGATCGCCGCCGAACTCGACCTCGACCCACACCAGACGGAACGGATCTTCCGCCTGCTGATCGAGATGTCGATCGCCGCGCAGCAGGGCTACATCCGCGATCTCGACAAGGCGCCGCTAAGGGTTGCCTACCAGGGCGTCGAGGGCTCCTTCAGCCATCTGACCGCTCAGCGCCAGTACGCCGGCCGCGCCGGCGGCGTCGTGCTGCACGGCTACGAGCTGTTCCGCGAGGCCGCCGAAGGCGTCCTGAGCGGGCGCCACGACATCGCCCTGCTGCCGATCGAGAACAGCACCGCCGGCAGCATCAACGAAACCTACGACCTGCTGGCGGAAGGCGGCCTCGTGATCACGGCTGAAGTGATCAGCCAGGTCGCGCATTGCCTGCTCGCCCTGCCCGGCGCCAGGATCGAGGATCTGCGCCTCGTTCTCTCCCATCCGCAGGCGCTCCGCCAATGCGACCAGTTCTTCCGCGACCGCAACTGGCTGCGGCCGCAACCCGAGTTCGACACCGCTGGCGCCGCCGCGCGCGTTCGCGAGGGCAACGACCCGAGCGTCGGCGCCATCGCCAGCGAGCCCGCAGCCCGTGTCTTCGGCCTCGAGATTCTCGCCTACAGCATCCAGAACCAGATCGGCAACTTCACCCGCTTCGTGGAAGTCGCGCGGGAGGCGGCGCCCTGTCCTCCGGAACAACCCTGCAAGACCTCCCTGCTGCTTGCCACGGGAAATCACCCCGGCGACCTGGGCGAGGTTCTACGCAGTTTCTCCCGGCGCGGGCTGAACCTGACGAAGCTGGAATCGCGGCCGATCCCCGCCACGCCCTGGCGCTACCGCTTCTACCTGGACATCGAGGGCCACGCCGCCTCAGCGCCCGTCACCGAAGCGCTGCAGGCGATCGAACCCAAGACGGCCGAACTCCGCATCCTCGGCACCTATCCGCGCGCCGAACCGCCGGGCGCGCCCGCCGACGAGGGCGGCGCGGCCGACGACTGAAGCCCGCCATGCCACAGCGCGCCGACGTCGTCTGCATCGGAGCCGGGATCATCGGCCTCGCCACCGCTCGCAGCCTCTCCCGCCGTTACCGAGAGCTCGACATCCTCGTTGTCGAGGCCGAACCCCGACCCGCCGTCCACCAGACCGGGCACAACAGCGGCGTCATCCACTCCGGCCTCTACTACAAGCCCGGTTCGCTCAAGGCGAAGAACTGCGTCACCGGGCGAAAGCGGCTGATCGAATTCTGCGACCGCCGCAAGATCCCGTACGAGATCTGCGGCAAGCTCGTCATCGCGACCGACCGCGCAGAGATCCCTCGTCTCGATGAGCTGGAGCGACGCGGCCGCTCGAACGGCTTGGCCGGCCTGGAGCGGCTGCCATCCGAGCGCATCCCCGAGTTCGAACCGCACGCAACCGGCGTCGACGCGCTCTGGGTTCCCGAAACCGGCATCGTCGACTACAAGGCCGTCGCGAACGCCTACGCCGACGAGTTGGAGGACGCCGGGGTCCCGCTCCACCTCCGCACCCGGGTCACCGGCATCGAGCCCGGATCCTCTGGCATCGTCATCCAGACCACCGCCGGCGACTTCGAAGCCGGCCACGCGGTGAACTGCGCGGGACTGCAGTCCGACCGCGTCGCGCGCATGGCCGGTCTCGACCCGGACGTCCGCATCGTGCCCTTCCGCGGCGAGTACTTGCGATTAGCGCCCGAACGCCGGGAACTGCTGCGGGGACTGATCTATCCGGTCCCCGACCCGCGCTTCCCCTTCCTCGGCGTGCATCTGACCCGGCGCGTCGACGGCTCGGTCGAGGCGGGGCCCAACGCAGTGCTGGCGCTCAAGCGCGAGGGCTACGCCCGCGGCAGTTTCGACGCGCGCGACACCTGGAGCAGCCTCAGCTACCCGGGCTTCTGGAAGATGTCCCTGCGCTACTGGAAAGTGGGCATCGGCGAGATGGCCCGCTCCGGCAGCCGCACCCGCTTCGCCCGCGATCTGCGCCGCTTCGTCCCCGACATCCGCGAATCCGACCTGATGCCCGGCGGCGCCGGCATCCGCGCCCAGGCCCTCGATCGGAAGGGCAACCTGGTCGACGACTTCGCGATCGAGACCAGCCCCAGGATGCTTCACGTCTTGAACGCACCCTCCCCCGGCGCCACCGCGTCGCTCGCGATCGGCGACACGCTCGCCGACCGGGCGGCGGAAACGTTCGGGCTGTGAGGGTCGTAACAACCGAGACCAGCTTCCCGGTCTCCGACAGCCGGCACGTCAGCGCCCTCCTCCTCGAGCCCGGAGACGCCCGCTGCCTGCTCGTCTTCGCCCACGGCGCCGGCGCTGGCATGCGGCACGCCACGATGGAGACCTTCGCCCGCGGCGTGGCGCGGCTTGGAATCGCCACGCTCCGATTTCGGTTTCCCTATCGTGAAACGGGCCGCCGCCCCCCGGACCCGCGGCTCCTATTGCAGCGAACCGTTCGGGCGGCGGTGGCCCAAGCCAAAATCATGCGGCCCGACCTACCGCTTCTTGTAGGCGGCCGGTCGATGGGAGGCCGCATGGCCTCAGGCGCCGATGCTATCGAAGCCCTCGACGTCGTTGGTTTCGTCTTCCACGCCTTCTCTCTCCACCCTCCGGGAAAGCCCGGCACGTCGCGCGCCGAACACCTCGAGCAGGTGTCCAAGCCCATGCTCTTCCTGAACGGCACCAGGGACCGGCTCGCCGACCCGGACTTGCTGGCCGGCGTCTGCGACCGGCTCGGTTCCCGCGCCACGCTCCACCGGGTCGAAGGCGGAGACCACAGCCTGCACGTGTTGAAGCGGTCGGGCCGCAAGCAGGAGGACGTCGACCGCGAGGTGGCGAAGGCGGCCAGCGAGTGGTGCCGGGAAGTGCTGGGGTTCTAGCCGAGGCCCGACAGCCACTCCGCATCCGGTAGCTTCGCGATCAGTAGGCCACACCGAAGCTTCGGCCGAGCTCGTTGTACGTCTCCATGGCCGGCGGTGATACGTTGCCGACATGGTCGGCACAGGCTTCCTCGGCACGAGGGCCGACGCCTTCGTGGACTCCGCAATCGTCGTCCTCGTCGCGGCGCCGTTCCTGATGGCGTACGCGATACGACTCGCAAGGCAGCGCCGATACCGCCAGCACCGCAACCTCCAAGTGACTCTGCTGGTCGCCGGGATCGTTGCGGTCCTGCTGCTCGAGGGCAGCATCCGCTTCGGTAGCGCGCAAGACGCTTTCGCGCTGAGTTCCGCGACCGGTCCCTGGCGTGCCTGGCTCTTCTACGGGCATCTCGTGGTCGCTTTCGCGACGTCCATCGCCTGGTTCGCGCTGGTGGTCCTGTCTTGGCGGCGTTTCACCCGCACCCTGCCCGGCTCGTTCGGCGGGCCGCACCGGCGCTCCGGAGCGCTTACCTTCGTCGGCCTGTTCCTGACCTCCGCGAGCGGCACCGCTTTGTACGTCGTCAGTTTCGCGCTCTGACGACGCGGCAAACGGACCGTGCAGATCGCCCTGGTGAATGCCGGAAACGGAAGCCGCCCTTCGCCAGAGCCGGCGTTGATGGAAGCGCCGCCTATAATCGCGCCCCACTATGAGACCAACTCTTCGCCGGCTCATGCCGGCTCTCCTTCTCCCCCTCTTGGCTTGCTCCACCGACACCTTCGACCCCGGGCCGGTGGAGTACCCGGAAACCCGGCAGGTGGACCAGATCGACGACTACTTCGGGGTCGAGGTCGCCGACCCCTACCGCTGGCTCGAGGACCTCGACGGCGAGGAGACCGCTGCCTGGGTGGCGGCGCAGAACGCCGTTGCCGAGCCGTTCCTGGCCGCGCTTCCGGGCCGGTCCGCGATCGAGGACCGGTTGCGGGAGATCTGGAACTACGAGCGCTGGAGCACGCCGAACAAACGCGGCGAGCGCTACTTCTACCAGCACAACGACGGGCTGCAGGACCAGAGCGTGGTCTACGTCGCCGAGCAGGTGGACCAGGAGGGGGAAGAGCCGCCCGGCCGCGTTCTGCTCGACCCCAACGGTTGGAGCGACGACGCGACGGTGGCGCTGGCCGGGTTCACGCCCAGCCGGGACGGACGCTTCGTGGCCTACGCGCAGTCGGACGGCGGGTCGGACTGGCGAAAGTGGCTGGTGCACGATGTCGAGAGCGGCGAGGACACCGGCGACCTGATCGACTTCACGAAGTTCACGTCGATTTCCTGGATGCCGGACAACTCGGGCTTCTTCTACAGCCGCTATCCACCGCGGGAGGACGACCCGACGCAGGGTGACGGTTCGAAGGCCGTCTCCGTGTACTTTCACGCCCTGGGCACGGACCAGAGCGAGGACCGGCTCGTCTTCAGCCAGCCGGAGCATCCGCGTCGCAACCCCTACGCCTCCGTCTCAGAAGACGGCGCGTATCTGCTGGTCAACCTCCAGGAGGGGTATCTCGAGAACGCGGTCCACTACCGGAAGATCGACGAGCCGTATCAGGCGATCCGTCCCCTGCTCGACCAGTGGGACGCGCTCTACGGCTACGTCGTGAACATCGGCCCCGTGTTCCTGTTCGAAACGAACAAGGACGCGCCGCGCAACCGGATCGTCGCGGTGGACGTCGAGGAGAAGGGCACGCCCGGCAACCCGACGCTCCATGAGGTCCTGCCCGAGTCCGAGGACACGCTGTCCTACGTGTCGGCGGTGGGCGGCAAGCTGGTCCTGAACTACTTGCACGACGCCCGCACGGTGGTCCGCCTGGCCGAGCCGAACGGTATCCAGGCGGCAGTCCCGGCCGGCGAGGTCGAGCTGCCCGGGATCGGCACCGCCGATGGCTTCGGCGGCCGCTTCGAGGATTCCGAGACCTACTACTCCTACTCCAGCTTCGGCACCCCCTCGCAGATCCACCGCTACGACGTGGCGACCGGCGAGAGCCAGTTGATCCGCAGCCCCCGGCTCGACGCCGACCTCGAAGGCTACGAGACCGAGCAGGTGTTCTACGAAAGCCGCGACGGGACCCGCATCCCGATGTTCATCACCCACCGCAAGGGGTTGAAGAAGAACGGCGACAACCCGACCTTGCTCTACGGCTACGGCGGCTTCAACATCTCGCTTACGCCCGGATTCTCCTCGTCGCGCCTGACCTGGTTGGAGATGGACGGCGTGCTGGCGATCCCGAACCTGCGCGGCGGCGGCGAGTACGGCCGCGAGTGGCACCTGGCGGGCACGAAGGAGAACAAGCAGAACGTCTTCGACGACTTCATCGCCGCCGCCGAATGGTTGATCGCCGAGGGCTACACGAGTAGCGGGCGGATCGCGATCCAGGGCGGCAGCAACGGCGGCCTCCTGGTCGGCGCGACCCTGAACCAGCGGCCCGACCTGTTCGCGGCCGCCCTGCCGGCGGTCGGCGTCCTCGACATGCTCCGCTACCACCTGCCGAGCGCCAACGCCCGCAACTGGTCGACCGACTACGGTCTGTCGGAGAACGAGGAGGACTTCCGGGCGCAATACGCCTACTCGCCGCTCCACACCGTGAAGGAGGGCGGCTGCTACCCGCCGACGCTGGTCACCACCGCCGATCACGACGACCGGGTCGTCCCCTGGCACAGCTTCAAGTACGCGGCCACGATGCAGAAGGCGCAAGGCTGCGACGAGCCGGTGCTGATCCGGGTCGAAACCCGGGCCGGCCACGGCGCCGGCAAGCCGACCTGGATGCAGATCGAGGATGTCGCCGACCAGTGGGCCTTCGCGGCCTGGGCGCTGGGCCTCCGACCGAGCTTCTAGCCGGCACGGAAGATGACAACGCCCTACCGGCACACCATCCGCGTCCGTTACGGCGAGGTCGACAAGCAGGGCGTGGTCTTCAACGCCCACTACATGGCGTACATGGACGACGCCCTGGAGAACTGGCTGCTCGGCATCCGCGAACTCCGGGCGAAGCTCGGTTGGGAGATGATGCTCCGCCGCTGCACGATCGACTTCCTCGGCTCGGTGACCGACGGCGATCTGCTGGACATCGACCTCGCCATCAAGCACTGGGGCCGGACCTCGTGGACGCTCGGCTACCGCGGCGCCCACGAGGGGCGGCTCGTGTTCACCGCGGAAGTGCTCTACGTCAGCGTTCACGACCCGGAGTACACGAAGATCGAGACCCCGGCCGAGATCCGGGCCTACATGGGGCCCGAGACCGACCTGGAAGAGGTAGCGGTCTGAGTCCCGACTCCGGTTCGGGCAACGAGCCCCTCCCGTTCGCCGACCTCCAGCCGCTCCCCCGCTCCTTCTACGCCCGCACGGCGCTCGACGTGGCGCCGGAACTCCTCAACAAGATCCTCGTCCGCGGCCGCCGCGCCGCCCGCATCGTCGAGGTCGAGGCCTACGAAGGCCCAAGCGACCCTTCCAGCCACGGCTACCGGGGTCCCACCGAACGCAACCGGAGGATGTTCGGTCCGCCTGGACATCTCTACGTCTACTTCACCTACGGCATGCACCACTGCGCGAACGTCGTATGCGGCGAGGAAGGCGTCTGCTCGGCGGTGCTTCTGCGAGCTGTGGCGCCCCTCACCGGCGAAGACATCATGCGCCGCGCCCGCACGGCTGCCAGCCGCCGCCGCGCCACCAAGCCGCTCCGCGTGATCGACCTCTGCTCCGGCCCCGCCCGTCTATGCCAGGCCTTCGGCCTCGACCGCCGCCACGACGGCGCCGATCTCGTCCCCGCACCGGTCTCCCGGTCCGCCGGACGCCTGCCCATCTTCATCGCCGACGACGGTACGCCGCCGCCGAAAGAGCCCGGACGCAGCGGCCGCATCGGCGTTTCCCAGGCCGCAAACCGGCCTTGGCGCTTCTACGTCGTAGGCGATCCGAACGTGTCCTAGCCCGAGTCGCCTCGCGCGCTCATGGCGCGCAGGCGCACCACCAGGCTTGAGGTGTCCCAACGCAGGCCGCCGAGGGCCGTGACCTCGCTGTAGAACTGGTCGACGAGGGCGGCCAGGGGCAGGTGGGCGCCATTCTGGCGGGCTTCGTCCAAGGCGATCCCCAGGTCCTTGCGCATCCACTGGACCGCGAAGCCGTAGTCGAACTTGCCCTGCACCATCGTCTCGGCCCGGTTCTCCATCTGCCAGGACCCCGCGGCGCCCGTCGAGATCGCGCCGACCACCGCCAGCGGGTCGAGACCGGCCTGCTCGGCGAAGTGGATGCCTTCGGAGAGGCCCTGAACGACGCCGGCGATGCAGAGCTGGTTGACCATCTTCGTCAACTGGCCGCTGCCGGCAGGGCCGAGGAGAGTGACCGCCCGGCTGTAGCAGTCGATCACGGCGTTCACCCGCTCGAACACGTCCGGTTCGCCGCCGCACATGACGGTCAGGATCCCGTTCTCGGCGCCGGCCTGACCGCCGGAGATCGGCGCATCGAGGAAGCCGCAGCCCCGCCCGGCGCAGGCCTCCGCGAGCTCGCGAGCGAGCCGCGCCGACGCCGTCGTGTGGTCCACGAGCACGCTGCCTTCGGCCATGCCTTCGAGCGCGCCGCCCGGAGCCAGGGTCACGGCCCGCACATCGTCGTCGTTGCCCACGCAGCAGAAGACGAACTCGGCGCCAGCCGCCGCCTCGGCGGGCGTCGCGGCGCTCTCGCCGCCGTGCTCCTCGACCCAGCTCTCGGCTTTTGCCGCCGTGCGGTTGTAGACCACGACCCGCTCGCCCGCGACCGCCAGATGCCCGGCCATCGGGTAGCCCATGACCCCCAGTCCGATGAACGCAACCCGCTGACTCGCCATACTTGCTCCTCTCGTGCTGTTCGCGGCTGTTCGCCGCGCGATTCGCTTTGGTGCGCGCGATCCTAACCGCGGCGGGCGGCGCCATCGCTGAGCCACTGCCACTTCCAAGCCACTTCCAACCAGACCGACGCTTCGCACCGGATGCGGGCAAGATGCCCGCGCGCCGTAGGGGACGATCCGATAATCTTCGCTGCTCCGCAGCAAGCCGCTCAGCCGCCATGACCGACGACTCCAGTACCTCCAAACCGCTCGACTTCATCCGGGAGCGCGTGCGTGCCGATGTCGCCGCGGGCAAGCACGGCGGCAGCGTCGTCACCCGCTTCCCGCCTGAGCCGAACGGCTACCTGCACATCGGCCACGCGAAGGCGATCTGCCTCGACTTCGGGGTTGCCAAGGAGTACGGCGGCCACTGCAACCTGCGCTTCGACGACACGAACCCGACCGCGGAGGACACGGAGTACGTCGAAGCGATCGAACGGGACGTGCGCTGGCTCGGTTTCGACTGGGGCGCCGAGGCTCTCTATGCCTCCGACTACTTCGATCAGCTCTACGAGTGGGCGCTGGAACTGATCCGCAAGGGCAAGGCGTACGTCTGCAGCCTGAGCCCGGAGGAGGCGCGCGCCTACCGCGGGCGCTGGAACGAGCCGGGGCGCAACAGTCCGTACCGCGACCGGTCCGTAGAAGAGAACCTCGACCTCTTCGAGCGCATGAAGAAGGGCGAATTCGCCAACGGCGAGCACACGCTGCGCGCGGAGATCGACATGGCCTCCTCGAACATGAACCTGCGCGACCCGGTGCTCTACCGCATCCTCCACGCGGACCACCACCGCACAGGCTCCACGTGGTGTATCTACCCGACCTACGACTGGGCCCACGGCCAGTCCGACGCGATCGAGGGCGTGACCCACTCGCTGTGCACACTCGAGTTCGAGGACCACCGGCCGCTCTACGACTGGTTTCTCGATCACATCGACGGCATCCACCAGCCACGGCAGATCGAGTTCGCGCGCCTGAACCTGACCTACACCCTGACCTCCAAGCGCAAGTTGAAGCGGTTGATGGACGAGGGCCTGGTCGACGGCTGGGACGACCCGCGGATGCCGACGCTGACCGCGCTCCGCCGCCGCGGCTGTCCGCCCCAAGCGCTGCGCGAACTCTGCGCGCGGATCGGAATGACGAAGAACGACTCCGTCGTCGACCTGAGTCAACTGGAGTTCGCGATCCGCAACGAGCTGAACCGGACCGCGCCGCGGGTCATGGCCGTGCTGCGGCCGCTCAAGGTCGTGATCGAGAACTACCCGGACGACCTCGTCGAGGAACTCGACGCGATCAACAATCCGGAAGACGCATCGGCCGGCACCCGCAAGGTGCCGTTCTCGAAAGTGCTCTACATCGAACGGGACGACTTCCGGCGCGACCCGCCGAGGAAGTTCTTCCGCCTCGCGCCGGGCCGGGAAGTGCGGCTCCGCTACGCCTACTTCGTCACCTGCACCGACGTGATCGAGGACGAAGCCGGCAACGTCACAGAGCTCCGCTGCACCTACGATCCGGCCACCCGCGGTGGCGACGCGCCGGATGGCCGGCGCGTCAAGGCGACGCTGCATTGGGTCTCGGCGGCGCACGCGATCCAGGCCGAAGTCCGGCTCTACGACCGTTTGTTCACGCACCCGAACCCGGCCGGGGCGCCGGGCGAGATCGAGGATCACCTGAACCCGGATTCGCTAGAAGTTCTGAACGACTGCCAACTCGAACCGAGCCTGGCCGGCAGCGAGCTCGGCGAGCGCGTCCAGTTCGAGCGGCTCGGCTACTTCTGCGTCGACCCGGACAGCATGGCCGGGGCGCCGGTGTTCAACCGGACGGTGACGCTTCGGGACACCTGGGCGAAGATCGAGCGGGCGCAGAAGGCGGCGGCGAAGCAGTAGCAACGAGCTCATCGGGTGCGCCGGCGACTCCCGGTCCGTCCTACAATCAAGAAGAAATGGCCGTCCCTCGATCCTCCGAACAGAGCCGCGCGACCGCGCGACTGCTGAGCCAGTACGACAACCTCCTGGACACCGTCCTCAAGGCCTGCAAAGCGCACTACGGGAGCCGACTGGCCGCCCTCGCCGTCTACGGATCCGTCGGCCGCGCCACGCCCAGAGCCAACTCCGACATCGACCTCCTCCTCGTGGCGAACGATCTGCCGGATGGCCGGATCGCTCGGGTCGAGGAGTTCCGCGCCATGGCGGACCGGCTCCGGCCGTTGTTCGACATGGCCGCCGACCTTGGAATCCAAACCCGTCTGGCGCCGATCTTCAAGACGCCCCGGGAACTGCGCCGCGGAACCCTGCTCCTGCTCGACATGACCGAGGACGCGCGCGTCCTCCACGACCCCGACCGCTGCCTGGCCGACACGCTCGATCGCCTGCGCGACCGCCTCCGTGAACTGGGCTCGGAGCGCGTCTGGAAGGGCGACGAGTGGTACTGGGACCTGAAGCCCGACTACAAGCCCGGCGATGTCTTCGACCTGTTCCCGAAATGACGACGAACGGCGCTCTGGCGAGAAGCTACCTGGCCAAGGCGAGAGTGCGGCTCCGCGCCCTGGCTGTGTTCGTGGCCGAAGAGGCGCACTCAGACGTCATCCGGGAATCGCAGGAACTCGTGGAGCTCGCGCTCAAGGGAATGCTCCGGCAGGCAGGCGTGGAGCCGCCCCACTGGCACGACGTAGGCAGCCTGTTTCGGGAACGTGCCGACCGCTTCCCCGATCTCGACTCGGCGGACCTCGACCGAATCGCCGCCATCTCCTCCTGGCTGCACGCCGAGCGGGAACCTTCCTTCTACGGGGAACCGGGCCTGATCCCCACCGAGCGCTACACGGAAGGCGACGCGAGGCGCGCATTCGACGACGCCTCCTGGGTCGTCTCCGTCGCCGCTCGGGTAATCCCTGAGGAATAGGCTCCGTCAGGCACTTCGCTCACTCCAGCACCGCAGCGAGAGCAGCAGTAGGGCGCCAGCCAGACTGGCTCCACAGCAGTACCGTTCAATTGCGATCCGGTCCGTTCTCATGGCGAGCAACAACTACTGTAGAAGCCCTACTCCGCCACCCCAACTCTCACGGAGAGAGTCAAGCGGCAGTCCCCTTCTACCCGGAAGACTCTGGCAACCCCTCGAACCGCTTCTGCAGCTTCTTCATCCGCTTGCCCGAGATGCCGCCCAGCGCCTCGATGGCTCGGCGGATGCGGGCGCGCACGAGATCAGGGCCAAGAATCTCCATCGACTGGAACAGCGGCAGCGAGGCCGTCTCGCCCGACATGGCGACGTAGAAGGGTCGGGTCAGGTCGCGCAGGCTGAGCCCCAGGGCCTCCGACAGGCGCCGGAATTGGCCTTGGATGACGTCGGCAGTGAAGGTCTGCTCACGCTCCAGCACCCAAAGCACGCACTGCAACGCTTCGGCAACCTGGGCCTCTTCGAGACCCTTGACGGCGAGCTTCTCCCGCTCGAGCGCCGGCGCGTCGACGAACAGGAAGTTCGTCAGGCGGCCCCAGTCGCCAAGCGTCTCGAGCCGCGGTTGGGCCAGGGCGGCGATCCCGGCAAGCCGTTCATCCGCCATCGACCACTCCCGCACGAGCGCCGCCAGGCCAGCCGCGTCGTAGTCCTCGCGCAGGTAGCGGGCGTTCAGCCAGCGCAGCTTGTCGAGGTCGAAGACGGGGCCTCCAAGTGAGATGTCCTCCAAGGTGAAACCGTCCACAAGCTGGTCGAAGCTGAACTTCTCTTCGCCTTCCGACCGGCTCGACACCATCAGGCCAAGGAAGTTGAGCAGCGCCTGGGGCAGGAAGCCCGCGTCCCGAAACCAGGTGATCGAGGTCGGGTTGCGCCGCTTGGAGAGCTTGGAACGGTTCGCGTCGTTGTTACGCAACAGGGGCAGGTGGCAGAACGTCGGCGGCTCGTAGCCGAGCGCCTCGTAGAGCCGCAGGTGCTTCGGCAGGGAGTTGATCCACTCTTCGCCGCGGATCACGTGGCTGATCGCCATTGCGTGATCGTCGACCACGCACGCGAGGTGGTAGGTCGGGTGTCCGTCGGCCTTCAGGATCACCTGGTCGTCGATCAGTTCCCACTCGCGCCGGATCTCGCCGCGCAACAGGTCCTGCATCACGCATTCGCCCTCGGTGGGCATGGAGATTCGCACGACGTGCTCTTCACCGGCGGCGGCTCGCCGCGCCGACTCCCCCGAGGAGAGTCCCCGGCAGCGCCGGTCGTAGCCGGGGAAGCGCTGCTGCGCGCGGTTCTCCCGCCGCATCTCCTCGAGGCGCTCCCGAGTGCAGAAGCAGCGGTAGGCGCTGCCCTCCGCAAGCAGCCGGTCGACCTCGGCGCGGTAGGACTCTAGGCGCTCGCTCTGGCGGTAGGGGCCCTCGTCCCAGTCCAGACCCAGCCAACGCAGGGCCTCGAGGATCGCGGCCTCCGACGCGCGGGTCGAGCGGGCGCGGTCCGTGTCCTCGATCCGCAGCACGAAGGCGCCGCCACGGCTGCGCGCGAAGGCCAGGTTGACCAGCGCCTGGTAGGCGGTGCCGACGTGCGGGTCGCCGGTCGGCGACGGCGCCACGCGCACCCGCACTGGAGCGCTGGCCCCGAGTCCCGAATCACTCATCCGCGCACCTTCCCTCGGTAGTCCTCGAGCCGCCGCCGGAGCGGTCGAAGCTCCGCCTCGCCGGTTCCGGCCCGCTCCAGTGTTTCGATCACCTGCTCGATCCGCCGTCCCGCGTCATCGTAGAGACCGGCGCCCGCCAGGGCATCGGCCAGTTCCAATTGAAGCTGGACCATCAGATCACGCAGGTTGGGCTCGGAGGCGCCGGCGGCGGCCGCCCGGTCCAGCCGCTCGAGCGCGCGGCCGACATCGTTCGCTCTCATCGCCAGCATCGTGGTCACGAGCAGCATGTGAACGTCGGCGGGATCGTCTGCCAGCACCCGCTCCGCCTCGACCGCCGCCTGCTCGAAGCGCCCCAGCTTGAACAGGGCGCCTGCCAGCACCGCACGGCCGCCGGCAAGGTCGGCGTCGATCTCAAGCGCGCGCCGCGCCGACGCCGCCGCTTCCTGTGGCCGATTCATCCGGTCGTACACGCCTGCGGCGGCGAAGTGGGCCTGGGCGTTGCCGGGCTCGAACTCGATCAGCCGGAGGAGTTCCGCGAGCGAGGCCCGCAACTGGCCCGTCTCCCGGTAGGTCTTGCTGCGACGAAGGAAGCTCTCCGAGTCCACCGCCAGGACATCGACCTCGGCCCGGCGCGGGTCGCGGTGGTGGATCATCGGCGGCAGCCCGCGCGCCGCCTGCGCCAGACGCCGTGCACCGTCCCGATCGCCCGCCCGGTGACGGGCGCGCGACAGCGTGGCCACGATCGCCTGGGTTTCGGGGCTCAACTGGTAGGCCCGTTCCAGATGTCGCACGGCCTGGTCGACCTCGCCGCGGGCGAGCGCGAGCCGGCCCAGGCCGAGATGCGCCACCGCGTTGTCGGGCGCCAGGCGGGCCGCCTGCTGGTAGTGGGCGTCGGCTTCACCGGCCTGGCCCACCTTCTCCAGGCTCGCGGCGAGCCGGACGCGCGCGGGCGCGTAGCCGGGATCGATCTCGACGGCCCGCCGGTAGAGACGCACGGCGGCAGCCGGATCGTGGGCATCGGCGAGGACCGCTCGCAGGTAGACCCAGCGGAAATCGGCGGGCGCCAGGCGCGAGGCTTCGGTGTAGACGAGCTCGGCCTCCTCGTCGAACTGGTGGGCCTGGAGGACCATGCCGAGACGGCCCCAGGCCGCAGGCGACTCGGGTTTGCTGCGGGCGGTGGCGAGTTGGGTCTCGATCGCGGCGCGGACCCGGGGTTCGACGGCGGTGAGGTCGGGGGTTGGGAGTTCGGCGGCGAACGTGACGGTGGCGAGAAACATTGCAACGGTGCCGAACAACCGGATGCGGGCGAGACGCCCACGTTCCATCCGTGCGCCCGATGACGGGCGTACGGAGCGGTTCGCGGGTGGCGCGGTATCGCGCCACCCGGGTTCCCAGGGGCCGATGCGCGCCACAGCCGTCATCGGCCTTCTCCGCGTGCCAGCACAACCTCGCTGCCGCTCTCGGCGCCGTCGAACTCCTCGACCTCGCTGCCGGGCCAGGTCACGTCGAAGCGCTCGACTCCAGCGGCGTCGCCGAGGCCAATGTGCATCGGCGCTTCGCCGCCAGTCAGGTAGCCGCCCAAGGGCAAGACGCGGCGTCGAACCGGCCGGCCGTCGATCCAGGCGACGACCGAGGCGCCGAAGGCAGTGCGCCGCAGGTCGGGATCGACCACCCGCAGACTCACCCAGCCGGCCGGGCCTGCGGTCGACTCGTTCCGGTAGATGCGCGCCGGCCCCTCCAGGTTGCTGACCAGGAGGTCGAGGTCGCCGTCGCCCTCCAGGTCGAACGGAACCAAAGCCCGGCTGACGTCGAGCGCCGCGCCGAAGTCGCCCGAGTCGCCACTGGCGTCCTCGAAGGCGCCGGCACCGTCGCCGAGCATCAAGAGGTTCGGCTCCGCGTAGCCGCGCCAGAACCAGTCGTCACGGTCCGAGAGCACGGCCGGACGCCGCTTCACCGCGCCATTGACCACGGCGAGGTCGAGGTCGCCGTCGTTGTCGGCATCGAAGAACGCGGTACCGAAGCCCGTGTACGGCGTACTCGGCGCCGCCAGGCCGGCCTCAGCCGCCCGGTCGTCGAAACCGTCGGATGCGCCCGGCGCGCCGCCGAGGTTCACGTACAGTGTGTTCGTCTCCTCGATCAGGTGGCTCAGGAACAGGTCGAGGTCCCGGTCGCCGTCGATGTCACCCAGCGCAATGCCCATGCCCGCCTCGCCGACACCGAACCGATTGTAGGCCGCTCCGAGCAGCACCGCGTCGTCCTCGAAGGTCCCGTTGCCCCGGTTGATCCAAAGCTGGTTCGGGTCGGCATCGTTGGCGACGTAGACGTCGGGCCGGCCGTCGTCGTCGAAGTCGGCGGCCGCGGCGCCCAGGCCGGCGTCCGCGATCAACGACACGCCGGCATCCCGGCTGCGGTCGACGAAGCGCCGCCCCTCCTCATTGACGTAGAACACATCCGCCTCGCCTTCGAACTGCTGCGGGCCGCAGTAGTCGACCCGCCCGCCCTGCACCTGGCACTCGCGGGCCTCGTTCCACTGGACGTAGCGGGCCACGTAGAGATCGAGCCAGCCGTCGAGATCGCAATCGAAGAACACCGCGGACGTGGACCATTCGGGTGTTGCCAAACCGAGCGCCGCCGTCGCGTCGACGAAGCGGCCGCCGCCCTCGTTCCGGTAGAGAACATCGGCGCCGAAGTTCGTCACGTAGAGGTCGAGGTCGCCGTCGTTGTCGATGTCACCCACGGCGGCGCCCATGCCGTAGCCGGGGTGGTCGAGCCCGGATCCGTCCGTAGCGTCGACGAACCGTCCCCGGGGCTGCTGCAGGTAGAGGCGGTTGCGCCCCGCCTCGCCGGCGACGTCGCTGCCCCCGTTCGCGAAGTAGAGGTCGAGCAGACCGTCGCCGTCGGCATCGAAGACCGCCACGCCGCCGCCCATGATCGCCGGCATCGGGTACGACCCCGCCGAACCCGTGGCGTGGACGAAGTCGAGTCCGGTCTCGGCGGTCACGTCGACGAAGCGGACGCCGGCCGGCGGCGCCGCGTCTTTCGGCGCGGACGGAGCCTCGGCTGTGACGGAGGCCGGATCCCCGTCCGCCTGGGTGCAGCTCCAAGCCGCCGACAACGTGGCGCCGAGGACGAGAGGTTTCATCCACGCAGGCGTGGAGATCACTAGTTCACCCCGACGGCCGTAGGGGGCTCCAGCCGCCGGCGCCGTCGGGCGTAACGCTGGATCATTCCCAGCATCGTCCCCTCGTCGTGGATACCGCAGAGCGGAAAAGCGTCGAACATCAGCGTCGGCGCCCCCTCGACGCCTGCCGCAACCGCACTCCGCGTAGCCGCTGCCAACCGGCGGCCGGCGGCCAAGTCGTCGACCGAGGCGACGCCATGCGTCCCGAAGTGGCCGCGGCGCTCGAAGTCGTGGAAGAGGTGTTCGACAGCGCCACCCTGCTCGTAGAACGCCGCGAACGCGGCCTGCCGCCACTCCCGTTCGACGGTCGGGTCGAGTCCTCGATCGATGGCCATGTCGAGCGTCACCGCCACCTCGCCGGCGAGCCGCGAGTCCGGCCAGCGAGCGGGCGGGTCGAGTTCGACATGAAGCGCCGCCGAGACCTCGATCAGACTCCGCCGACGCTCGGGATCGAGCAACCGCCCGCGCTGGAAACGGCCGATACCAGTCAGATCGATGGCCTTCCAGCGCAGCTCGATCCGTTCCTCCGCAAGCTCCTGGTCTATTCGCGCCAACACTTGGTGGGCGACGTAGCTCAGGCAGGAGGCGAAGTCGTAGTAGACGAACACCTCGAGTGGCGCATCACCGGCGCCCGGTCGGTCCTCGCCGCTCAAGTACCGTAGCCCTCCGGGTTCTCGCTCTGCCAGCGCCACGCGTCGGCACAGATGTCGTCGAGATCGCGCTCCGCCTTCCAGCCCAGCTCGCGCTCGGCGAGCGCCGGATCCGCCCAGGCCGCCGCCGCGTCGCCCGGCCGCCGAGGCGCCAACGCACACGCAACCTCACGGCCGCTCGCCCGGCGCACAGCTTCGATCACCTCGAACACCGTGGCGCCCCGACCGGTGCCGAGGTTGTACTCCGCGCAACCGCGAACGGCCGGCAGATGGTCCAGGGCCCGCAGGTGCCCGGTCGCGACATCGACCACGTGGAGATAGTCGCGGATCGCCGTGCCGTCCCGGGTCGGGTAGTCCGTGCCGAAGACCCGGAGCCGCGGCAGCCTCCCCACCGCGACCTGCATGACACTCGGCAGCAGGTTTTCCGGCACGCCGCGCGGATCCTCGCCAATCCGCCCGCTCGGATGGGCCCCTGCCGGATTGAAGTAGCGCAGCGAGAGGATGTGCCAGCCGTCCCCCGACGCCGCGACATCGCGCAGCATCCGCTCGACGCAGAGCTTCGTGTGCCCGTAGGGATTCGAGGCCGCGAGCGGCGCGTCCTCCGCGAGCGGGCAGGCCTCCGGCGCCGGGTCGCCGTAGACCGTCGCCGACGACGAGAACACGAGCCGGCGCACGTCGTGCCGCCGCATCGCCTCCAGCAGACAGAGCGTGCCCGCCACGTTCGTGCGGTAGTAGCCGAGCGGATCCGCGCAGGACTCCCCGACCGCCTTCTTCGCCGCAAAGTGAACCACCGCCGAGCAGCCCTCGTCGCCGAACGCCAGCTCCAGCGCCGCGTCGTCCAGCACGTCCCCTTCGACGAACCGCAGCCCGCGGCCCGCGAGTTCCTCGACCCGCCGCAGCGCTTCCCGCGAACTGTTCGAGAGGTCGTCGACGACGGTTACGTCCCAGCCGGCCGTCAGCAGCTCGACGCACGTGTGGCTGCCGATGAAACCGGCGCCGCCGGTTACCAGGACGCGCTCCGCCATGAGCCGGAGTCTATTGGGGCCCGCGCGCCGTTCTGGCGCTACCGGTCCTCCGGCACCACTACCGCGAGCGTCACGTCGCGGTCGCCGCCCGCCAGGTCGACATCCGAGGAACCGACCAAGGTTTCGGCCGACACATCCGTGCCGGGAAGCCGCACCTCCAATCGGTAGCGCACCGCGAACAAACCGTCGAGCACGAAGGAGCCGTCCTCGGCGGAGCGCGTGACCATCCGTCGTCTGGCCGTCGCCGCCACCTCGGTCAGGTCCGCACTCTGTGACGGCACCGCAGCGATGCGCATCCCGGCCGCCGGCAGCCCTGTCTCGGCGTCCAGCAGCCAGCCCCGCACCGCGGCGGTCCTCGCCTCCAGATCGACCCGCGCCGTCTCGGTCACCCGGACCGTTCGCCGTTCACCCACCGCTACGACCGATACGTCGTCGGCGACATTGAGGTCGTCGATCACGAAGGCGCCCCGGTGGTCCGTTTGCACAGTCCAGGTCAACGTGCGCCGCTGGTCGCTCACGAAGACCGACTCGCCGGTAAGCGGCCAGCCGTCAAGGGTCACCATGCCCTCGACCCGCCCCCGACGGTCCGCAAACGAAATGTCGACCTCGGTAGCGCCGCCCGGTGCAAGCTGAAGCGGCGCACGGCGCGACCGGTCAGCCACCGTGGCGATGGCCACGATGTTGGCGTCCTTCCAGTCCCCGATCTGCGCTTCGAACACCGGCTCGGCCTCGGTCCCGCCAGCTATGCGTCTCATGCCGAGCCCCATTGTCCCGCCCTGCCCGAACGAAGCCCGGACGGATACTCCGACCTCCAAGGCCTCGGCGCGGGTCAGGCCCAGAACCCGGACCCTGAGCAGCCGGGGCGCCGGCACCGTCAGCTCCACGTAGGGCTGGTCACCCGCAACCGCCGACACTTCGACCTCCGGTCCCTGCGCGTTGTCCCGGCGCGCTCTCAACCGGTAGCGGCCGGGTTCTATCTGAAACTCGAAATCACCTTCCGGACCGGTTTGTGCATCCCCCCGGCCGTAAGAGAACCGAAGCCCGTCCCCGCGCCATGCATCCACCGAGGCAGCCGGCACGGGCATTCCATTCTGCCCTGTCACCCGACCGCGCACGGTGACCGGCGTCACGTCGATCGTGATCTCACCGAGAGACGCAGTGACGTCGATGTCGCGCCGGCTCGGCCGCGTCAGGCCAGGAACGCTGCACTCGAGACTCACCAATCCCGGCGAGGCTCTAAGAGCGAACCGGCCCGAAGCATCCGTGACCGAAACAGCCGACCGGATCGACACCGACGCCCCTGCAACCGGCGCGCCGTCACGGATGACGACGCCCAGAACGTCGATCTCGGGCTCGGGGCGCAGGACGAGTTCGAGCGGGTTCGGCGGCGCCTCGGCCAAGGGACGTTCGAGACGCTTGTAGCCGCCGGCGCGCGCGGTGAGAACTCCCGCGCCCGCGGGGAATCCGCTCAGGACGAAGTCGCCGTTCCGATCGGATTCAGTCCCAGCATCGCCGTCCGGAACCGTCTGATCGAACCGGATGCGGGCGCCTTCGATTCCTTCGCCCGTCACTTCGTCCGTTACCCGTCCGCTCAGTTCCATCGCCTTCCGAAGCCGAACTTCGACTTCTTCGGCGTCCAGGGAGGCATCCACCGTCACCCGCTGCAAGCGAGCGCTCACGAAGCCGGGCGCCCGGACCGACAGGGAGACTGCTTGGCCGGGCGCCAACCCTGCGACACGGAAGCGGCCACCCGTGTCGACGCCCACGTCGGCGATCCTCTCGCTGCCCACGCCCATCGTGAATCTGGAGGCGGTGCCGAAGTCGACGGTGGCGCCGGCCACCGGCGCGCCGTCCTCGTCGACCACCAGGCCCCGCAGGACAAGCTCCGGCGCCAGGGCCACATCGCCAAGATCCTGATCGCCGCGCATGCCCGCGACCGGCTCGGGGAGCTTTCGCCACACAGAGCCGTGGCCGGGGCCCGCCGCGAAGAGTCGGACATGCTCCTCGTCGACCGGGTCGAGGCGGAAGGCGCCGTCCTCCCCCGTTGTCACCACCTGAAGCACGCTCGGGTCACGGAGATTCCACAGGGTGGCGTCTCCGATGAAGTCGTCCACAATCCACGCCTGCGCCAGCCCTACCGTGCCGCGAACGCCGCCGCCCCGGGCGGAGACGAGCCGACCGGCGATCGCCGGCCAGATCCGTCGTCAGACCTTCGAGCCGTCGCGGCCGCTCCAGCGAGAGCGCGGCGGGCCGGGCCGACCAACTGACCGCGAGCCGGGCAAAGCCCTCTGCCGAAACCGTCGTCCTCGCAACCCCGGGCACGGCGCCGAGCAGGAACCGTTCGCTCTCCAGCCTCCCGCGGTCGACGCCGAGCAGCGCACCCGACGAGGACCAGTGCGCCGCCAAGACGGACGGCAAATCGCCGCGTCCGGTCCCGACATTCCCCATCCGGACCCTCACCGCAAGCGGCGCGCTTGCAGCCAATTCAGCCGCTCCACCTGTCAACTCGATCGCATCGAGGCTGCCGTCCGGGCCGAGAACCGTGTACGCACCGGCCGCTGTTCGGTAGCGCCCCCGTTCATCCGTCGCTCCGGATGGCCAACCGTCCTCGCGCACCAGAATCGTGCCGGCCACCGGCGCACCGTTCCGCCTCAGGACACCCTCGCCGATCGGCGCGGCGGTTCCCTCGAGCTCCACGGCGACGCTGGCGCCGGAATCGCACTCGACCGTCTCCGGCTCGTACCCTGGAGCGCCGACCGCCAGCCTCACGTAGTCCCTCCGCACCCCGGACTCGTAGCGGCTCCTTCTTCCAGCCTCGAACTCGTAGCGGACGGCCTTCCCGGCCTCGATCCCGCGCAAGGACGGCCACGTATTCCAGCGGCTCGAGAAGCGGAGGTCGAGCGGACTCCGGCCCACCATGACCCAGGCGCTGACCGGCGCCACCAAGGTCAAGGTGCAGAAGGAACTCCTGGCGAACTCCACCGGCGGGAGGAGCGTGTCCGTCTCCGGACCAACCAGCAGAAGAGCCCTTGAAGCGGAGCCTCGTTGTCCCACCCTCACCCAGCGAGCCCCGGGCTCGTCAACCTCGAACGCAAATCGCCCGTCCAGAGCCTGAACCGCCGCTTCCACCGGATAGAGACCCACCGGATCGTCACCGAGGACCGCGGCCAGCAGGTCGTACAGCGGCGACGCCGGCACCAGCGAAACCTCCACCGACGCGCCATCCGGCAAGCCCTCAATCGAGCCTCGCACCTCCACCGACGCCGTGGCACTGCCGGCCGCGAGCACTGCCGTCACCAGTCCCGTCGCGGCAGCCACGGAACACCCGCCGTTCAAGACGCGATACCGCATGAGTCCTCCCCTCGCAGTAGCTACGAATCTACCGAACGACCCGTCCAGACCCGCCCCCCGGCGCGCAGACGCCTGACGGCGGTGCTACCATCGCGCGCCGGATTCTGGAAGGAAACCAAGCCATGCAGACACCCGTTCGAGTCGCCGTCACCGGCGCCGCCGGTCAGATCGGCTATTCCCTGATCTTCCGCATCGCCGCCGGCGAGATGCTGGGGCCGAACCAGCCTGTGAGCCTTCATCTGCTGGAGATTCCGCCGGCGATGGACGCCCTCGCTGGCGTGGTCATGGAGCTCCGCGACTCCGCGTACCCGCTGCTCCACGATGTGGTGGCCACCTCGGACGCCGCCGAGGCCTTCGACGGGGTAAACATCGCCATGCTGGTCGGCGCACGGCCGCGCGGACCGGGCATGGAGCGCAAGGACCTGCTGCAGGCGAACGCGCAGATCTTCTCGGTCCAGGGCAAGGCGATCGACCAGGGCGCGAGCCGCGACGTGCGGGTGGTCGTGGTCGGCAATCCGGCGAACACGAACGCCCTGATCGCGGCCAGCAACGCACCGAGTCTCGACCGGCGCCAGTTCACGGCAATGACCCGGCTCGACCACAACCGGGCCATCAGCCAGCTCGCCGGAAAGACCGGCGCCCACACCACCCAGGTCCGCCGGATGACGATCTGGGGCAACCACTCGGCGACCCAGTACCCGGACCTCACGCACGCCCTCGCCTTTGGCCGGCCGGCGCCCGAACTGGTCGGCGAAGCCTGGACCCGCGAGGAGTTCATTCCCACCGTGCAGCAGCGCGGCGCGGCGATCATCAAGGCCCGTGGCGCCTCGTCGGCGGCCTCCGCGGCCGCCGCGGCGATCGACCACATCCGCTCCTGGGTCCAGGGCACCGCCGACGGCGACTGGGTGAGCATGGCGATCCCAGCCGACGGCAGCTACGGTACGCGCGAAGGCGTCGTCTACTCCTTCCCGGTCACCACGAGCGGCGGCGACTACGAGATCGTCCAGGGCCTCGACATCGACGAATTCAGCCGAGGCCGGATGCAGGCGACCCAGGACGAGTTGTTCGAAGAGCGCGCCGGCGTCGAAGAACTCCTGCCGTAGGGACTGCCCGGGGTGCGGCGCTATGCTGACGCCGCGTCCACTTCCAACCGCCCAACACAGAGGACACGATGGACCAGACCCTCCACGACCGTCTGAATGCACACCTCCAACTTGAATTCGAGGCGGCCCACCGCTACCTGTCCATGGCGCTCTGGCTCGAGCGCATGGACCTGCCCGGCTTCGGCGCCTGGCTCCGCGGTCAGTCCGCCGACGAACTCGGTCACGCCCACCGCATCATCGACCACCTCGCCGACCGCGACCTGCTGGTCCGGATCCCCGAAATCCCGTCGCAACCCACCGAGTGGGATTCGCCCGAAGCCGCGGTCGCCTCGATCCTCGAGAGCGAGCAGAACGTCACCCGTGCGATTGAGGATCTCTACGATCTCTCCGAGAGCGTCCACGACCGCGCCGCATCGATCATGCTCCAGTGGTTCGTCAACGAGCAGGTCGAGGAGGAGAACGTCGCCCGCACTCTGCTCGGCAGACTGCGCCTGATCAAGGGCGACGGCGTCGGCATGCTGATGATCGATCAGGAACTGGCGAAGGGCACGGTGCCCGGTGCAATGGCGGAACCCGGCGCCAGCGGAGCCGAATGACACCAGGAGCGGAATGACGTCAACAGACCAAGGCGCGCAGAACCCCAACCCCCAACTGCCCAGCCGGCGGTACTCGAACTACGTCCTGGGCGTCCTCGTCCTGGTCTACGTCTTCAACTTCATCGACCGTCAGATCCTCTCCATCCTGGCGGAGGACATCCGCGCCGATCTGGGGATCGACGACGCCCAACTCGGCTTCCTCTACGGCACCGCGTTCGCCGTCTTCTACGCCATCTTCGGCATTCCGATCGGCCGTCTGGCCGACATGTGGACCCGCAAGAACCTGATCTCGATCGGCTTGGCCGCCTGGAGCCTGATGACGGCGCTGTCCGGCACCGCGCGCGGATTCACCTCGCTCGCCGCCTACCGGATCGGTGTCGGCATCGGCGAGTCGAGCGCCGGCCCAGCGGCGTTCTCGATGCTAGGGGACTACTACCCGCCGCGGCTGCGCGCCACGGTGACCGCCATCTACTCAAGCGGCGTCTACATCGGCGCCGGTCTCGGCATCTTGATCGGCGGGCAAGTCGTTGACCGATGGAACAGCGCCTACAGCGACGGCGGAGCGCCGTTCGGCCTTGTCGGCTGGCAAGTCGCCTTCTTCGCCGTAGGCCTTCCCGGACTCCTCATGGCGATCTGGGTGTGGACCCTGCGGGAGCCGGTGCGGGGCCAGAGCGAGGGCATCGTCACTCCTCCGCATCCCGAACCGTTCAAGGAGCTGGGCCGGGAGACAGCCTCCATTCTGCCGCCGCTGACCCTGTTCTCGCTGTTCGGCAACGGCGGTTACCGCGCGGTCGGTTCGAACCTGCTGATCGCGCTCGGGTGCGCCGGCGGCTCCTTCCTGCTGATTCAGGTCTTCGGCAGGCCGTCGCAATGGATCGCGCTCGCGATTGGCGCCTACGCCTTCTTCTCCTGGGTGCAGGGACTCAAGATTCGGGATCGGCCGACCTTCGAACTGATCTACGGCACGCGGTCCATGATCTACGGCATGATCGGCTTCGGCTGGATCGCGTTCGTAGGCTACGGCGCCGGCTTCTGGGCGCCGACGTTCTTCAGGCGAGTTCACGAGCAGAGCGCCGGTCAGGCCGGCTTGGTCCTCGGTCTCACTGCCGCCGTCGCTGGCTGGCTTGGCGTGGCCGGCGGCGGCTACTTCTCCGACTGGATGAAGCAGCGAAAGGCGAACGCCCGGCCGCTATGCGGCGCGATCGCCGCCCTGGCTTCGATACCGCTCGGCGCCGCCTTCTTACTCGCCCAGAGCGTGACCACAGCCTACGTCTTCAACTTCCTCTTCACGATCACCTCGGCGTGCTGGATCGGTTCCGCCGTTGCGATGGCCAACGACCTCGTGCTGCCCAGGATGCGTGCCACGGCCTCCGCGTTCTACATCCTCACGATGACCTTCGTCGGCCTCGCCCTGGGGCCTTTCCTGATGGGCTGGATGAGCGGCACGTTCGAGGCCGGCGGCGCCGACTCCGGTCGTTCCCTGCAACTGGCCATGCTGATCGGGCTCGGCGCCTACGTCCTGGGCGCGATCTTCTTCTGGCTCGCGAGCCGCACCCTGGCCGCGGACGAAGGCACCCGGATCGAGCGCGCCCAGGCTGCCGGCGAAGTCGTCGAGGCGGCCTGACCGACAAGTTGCCCAACCGCCTCCAAGGCCGGCATCCCTCCGGGAACCCGGCTGGCGCGCTCCGGGCTCCCAGGCGTGAACCTTGCGCGCGCCCGTCAGCAGGCGCACGCAAGGAACGCCTTCCCGTCGGTGATCGCCGGCGCCGGCAGCCCCGGCTCGTTGCGGTACTCCTTCACCGTCCCCGTCAGCGTGTCGGTCACGCGGATCGAATAGCCGAGGTCCGTCGTCGAGGCGCCGAACACCCACATGTGGCCGTTCAGCGCACACCCGTCGAGCACCTTGATCAAGACCTCCCAGTTGTCCCGGTTGAAGAACCGGAACAGACCCGAGTCGTTGGTCCCGGCATGGACCACGCTGCCCCTGCCGCCCTTGCCGTCACCGTTCCACCAGTCAACAACAACGGCGTACCGCGAATCCTGAAGGCACAACGTCTCCCCATCCGGCTCGCAACTGCCCGCCGGATCGCTCGCCACCACCAGGAGGTCCCGACTCGCCGTCGACTCCACTCCCAGGCCCGAAACCACGAGATAGACCCGGTAGAAACCCGGCGAAGACCACGAGTGCCCCGGATCGCGCTCGCTCGATCCGAATCCGTCGCCGAAGTCCCAACTCCTCCCGGCCACCGTACCGGTGCTCAGGTCGCGGAACGCCACCTCGACGCCGGTACGAACAACACACAGATCCTCCCCGCAGTCAGCGTTCAGTTCGAACTGCGCCGCCGGCACAGGCCCCGCCTCGACTTCGACCGTCTCCGTCGCCGCGGCGAACTCGCAGAACTGCTCGCCGCAATCGCCGCCGCGCGCGACCTCCAGCCGAACCGTGTACGAACCGGGCTCTACGTACGTGTGCGACGGCTGCGACATCGTGCTCGGATGCGCGATCACGGCGCCGTCGCCGAAGTCCCAACTGTAGCTCTCAGCACCGCTTGAACCGCTGCCGTCGAACAGCACGGACACTCCCGTCTCCACCATCGACGGCGCCGCGAAGCTGGCCGTCAGCCGATCGGCGTCTGGTGGCGGCGGCGGCGGCGGTGGCGGCGGCGGCGGCGGTGGCGGCGGTGGCGACGGCGGCGGTGGTGGCGGCGGTGGCGGCGGCGGCGGTGGCGGAGGCGGCGGCGGGCTCGCGCAAGCGACGCCGTTGCCGCCCGAACCTGTCGTTGTCCGATTCGTCACTCCCGTCCCGAGGTTGAGCGCGGCGTTGCCGACAAGGTCGCGAAGTGGACTCGCGCCGGGGGTGTAACGCACCGCCACATGCTCACCCGGGCCCGCCGCCGCGGCAAGCGTCAAGGTCACGTTCGCGCCGCTGATATCGACCGCAGTGGCGGAGATGCACCGCTCACCGCCATCGATCTCAACGACGAAGCCGTCCGCGTCGCGGGCGGCTGGATCCAGGGCCTCGCTGAACTCTACGGTAAGCGTTGCGCCGTCGACAGAGGCTCCACTCCGCATGTAAGGCCTGATCCCATCCACCCTGTGGTCCGACTGGGTGGCCAGCTCCGGGTGCGGGACGTTGACAGCCCTGTTCGTGGTGTCCTCGATCTGAAGTTGCCCCGGTTTCGTGGACGGTTTAGGTTTGGGGTTCAGGCGGCTTCGCGGTAGGCCCTTTCGAAGTTGATGGGCGACCGGTGTCCGATGCCTGAGTGGCGCCGATGCGGGTTGTACCAGCCCTCGATCCAACGGAAGAGCTCGGTCTTCGCTTCGGCGCGATTTCGGAAGGTCGTCCGGTCGAGCAGTTCGCACTCGAGGCTGGCGAAGAAGCTCTCGGCCATGGCGTTGTCGTAGCAATCTCCGACGGAACCCATCGAGAGCGCGATGCCTGCGTCTCGGCAGCGCTTCCCGAAGGCCAGGGAAGTGTACTGGCTGCCCTGATCGGAGTGATGGATGACCTCCTCCGGCCGGCGCTGGTCGATGGCCATCTCCAGCGCACCGAGCACGAGCTCTGTCGCGAGAGACGAATCCATGGCCCAGCCGACGATTCGCCGACTGAATACGTCCAGGACGACGGCCAGGTAGAGGAAGCCCGATAGCGTCGGCACGTAGGTGATGTCGGCCAGCCATAGCCGGTCCGGCACCTCGGCCGCAAACTTCCGGTCGACGAGGTCCGGCGCCGGACGCGCCGAAGCGGCGCGGCGGGTTGTCGTCGGCCGCTTGCGCCGGCTGATGCCCGACAAGCCGGACTCTCGCATGAGTCTGGCGACCCGCTTGCGGCTTACCAGAACCCCGTCGTCGGCCAACTCGGCCTGAATGCGGGGAGCGCCGTAGGTGCCCCGGCTCCGCTTATGGATCGCCCGCATCCGCTCGACGAGAGCAGTGTCCGACTTCTCCCTGGCCGACCGCGGTCGCTTCAACCAGGCGTAGTACCCGCTCGTGGAGACGCCGAGCACACGGGCCATTGTCGTGATCCGGAACTCGGCCTGGTGCGCCCTCATGAACCTGAAGATCCCTTCGGTCCCGTCTCCCGGGCGAACCAGGCCGTTGCTTTTGCCAGGATCTCCCGCTCCTCGCGCAGCCGGCGATTGTCGCGGCGCAGGCGCCGCAGCTCTTTGCGCTCCGCCGTGGTCAGTCCGTCAGCGCGGCGGCCCTCGTCCCGGTCTGCCTGGGCCACCCAGTTACGGATCGACTGCGCTGAGGGCTCGAACTCGCGGGCTAGTTGGTCCGGGCTCCGCCCGGACCGGACCAGATCCACCATCTGTTGCCGGTACTCTGCCGGGTACCGAGGTCTTGTTCTTGGCATCGTGGGTACCTCCTCCTCCAAGGATGAAGTGTCCACGAAACCGGGGCAAGCTCAATCACCCCGCCGTTCAGCGCAATCACCCCCTCCTCGACGCCCAAGCCGTCTTCATCCTCATCGCCGACCGGAGGCGCCTCGTGGCCGAGCAGTTGGAGGAACGTCACGAAGAATGCATTCGCACCTGCGACGACCGTGTAGCTGAAGGTCAGTGCCGACGAGCCCGAGCCGCCGGTGTAGACGGCTTCCCGCGGGCGGGTGCCCACCTCAAGCAGGATCGACGGCCTGCCATTCGTCGTGTCCACGGTCACGTCCCGGTCGAACGTCAGGCTCACCTCGATCGCGTCGCCCCCTGCGTAGGTCTCGTCCATGCCGGCCGCCGAAGCAATCGTGACGGTCTGGACAGTCGCGGCGTCCGGATCGATGACGGGCGGGGGCGGTGGCGATGTGTCGTTCTCTATGAAGGAATCGATCACCTCCAACGCTTCGTTGCCCACCAGATCCCGAAGCGGCGTCGCGCCCGGCGTGTAGTCGACCCACACTCTGTCGTCGTGCTCGACCGGCGTGTCGAGCGTCAAGGTGACGACAGAACCGTCCATGTCGACTCCTGTCACGATGCGGAAGTTGTCCACGCGCGAGCCGTCCACCGAGAAGTCGGTCGGCGCCGGAGTAGAGGTTCCGTCGAGCGCCTCGATGAAGGTGATCGTCAGCGTGTCGCCATCGACTTCGGAGCGGCCACGCATCGTCGGACCGACCCCGTCCACCTTGTGCCCCGACTGCACCGAGAGTTCCGGGTGGGCGAGATCGGCGTTGTTGTTCGTCGCGTTCTGAATCGTGCCGCCGTTCAGCGCGATCCGGCCCGCCTCGATGCTCAGGCCGTCCAAATCCTCGTCCCCGGCTGCCAGCGAGTGCGAATCGTGGTGGTTGGCGAAGATCGCGGCAAGGGTCGGGTACCCCTCGGCCACCGTGTAGCGGAAGGTCAGCGTAGCGGTGCCCGAGCCGCCCCTGTACACGGCCCTGCGGGTCTGCTGACCGACCATCAGGCGGAGCGAAGGTTCACCGCTCGTCGTGTCCACGGTCACGTTGTCGCTGAAGGTGAGCGTGACGTCGATGTCATCTCCGCCCGCGTAGATCCCGTCGGCTCCAGGCGTCGAGCCGAGCGCGATTCCGGTGATGCTCGGTCCCTGCGGATCGGGGGCCGGCTCCACCGCGGCCGGGGTTTCATTCACCACCGACGCGCCGTGGATCTGGTGCGCCGCGTTGCCCGCCGCGTCCCTGAGCAACGTCGAGTAGGCCACGGCGATCGACACGCCGTCGCCATGGTCCACGGCCGGGTCGAGGGTCAGAGTCACCGTGGCCCCATCCACCGCAACATTTGAAACCGACCGTCCACTGCCCCCCACGGTCACCGTGAAGACAGTTGCGGCCGGCGATACGGACGAGTCGAAGTCCTCGCGATAGGCGAGCGTCAGCTTGTCGCCGTTCACCACGGGATCAAACAGCAGACCAGGACTCACCGAGTCCACCTTGTGGCCCGACTGCGCCGTCAGTTCCGGGTAGGCGAGATCGGCATCCTCGTTCGAGCCGTTCTTGATCGTCCCGCCGTTCAGCGCGATCGTTCCGGCCTCAACGCTCACGCCGTCTTCATCCTCCTCGCCGGCCGTCACGCTGAAGCCAAAGTTGCCTGTCCTGAGATCCACGACATCCTGGGGATCGAAGGCCCACCTCAAACGGTGGCCGAACACCAGCTCCGTGGATCCGGAACCCCGGTCGTACTCCGCCAGATGCGTCAGGGCGAGCGAAGGCGTCCCGTCACTGGTGTCCACCGTCACGCTCTCATCGAACGTGACCGTCACTTCGATCACGTCGCCGCGGGTGTAGTAGCCGTCCGACCCCGGGTCCGAAGTGATCGCGATGCTGCTGACGCTCGCCGCCTGCCGGACGACCTGAATTCCGCGACTCCGGTCGTGGTCCGAATCAGCTTGACCCGCTGCCGGCTCCGAACCGAGCAGGCAAGCCAACCCTGAGAGAAGTACCAGGAAACACCGAGCCGAAACTCCAGCCCCACGTTGCTCGTCCACTGCACCTCCGACTCGCGTAAATCAACGCTCACGACGAAAGTGTCGGGCGGAAAGACGCGCGGCTCATCCCGACGACCTCCGAATCCTGCTCCGCCTGGAACCAGGTCGACAGCTGCCCATCCGTAGGACAGGATACCGAGCAGCGACGACCTCGATACCGGTAGAACTGCCGGGAAAGTGTCGCCGAGCGCGAAGGCCCCGGCGCCTTCACCAACGTCTACATCCAGCCGGAGGCGTACCGCTACTTCATGGAAACCGGCGAGAAGGCGTCGTCAGCGTTTCCGAAGGGCGGCGGAACTGACTACCGGTTCGGACCGCGCTCCATCGGCACCGGCTGCCACCGCTCGAGTTCGACCCTGGGCAGCACCGTGGGGTTGACGCAGCTCATCGGCCAGCGTCCGGAGAGCGCCAGGGCGACCTCGCGGCCCACGCGCCGCCGGGTCACAGGGCGCATGCGGGTCGTGGCCGAGGCGACATGGGGCGTCAGGATCACGTTGTCCATGTCGAGTAGCGGGTTGTCGTCAGCCGGCGGTTCCTGTTCCAGAACGTCGAGCGCCGCGGCAGCGATCTGGCCGGACTCCAGAGCCTCGATCAACGCCGCCTCGTCGACCGTGGGGCCGCGGCCGGCATTGATCAGTACCGCCGTCTTCTTCATCGCCGCCAACTGGGGGCCGGAGAGCATGTGGCGCGTCTCCCGGTTGAGCGGCGGGTGCATCGAAAGGTAGTCGGAACGCTCCAGCAGCTCACCGAAGCTCACCGGCTCGACCCCCTCGCCCGTCAACTTCAGTTCGCTGACGTAGGGGTCGTGGGCGATCACGTGCATGCCGAACGGCTTGGCGCGCCGGGCCACCGCCCGAGCCACGTTGCCGAAGGAGATGAGGCCCAGGGTCTGGCCCCACAGCCGCGGCACTTCGTTGAGCAGAGGCCGGCCCTGGAACCAGTCGCCGCGCCGCACCATGGAGTCCATCTCGCGCATCCGCCGCGCGCCGGCCAGCAGCAGCGCCATCGTGTGGTCGGCCACTTCCTCGATGAACACGTCCGGTACGTTCGTAACCACGATGCCGGCGTCGGTCGCCGCCTCGACGTCGACCATGTCGACGCCGACACTGCCGACGCCGATCACGATGCACTCGTCGAGTCCGGCAATCACCGAGCGCGTGATGCGGAAGCCCCAGGAGGTGATGATGGCAGCAGCGTCGGAAGCCTCGGCCAGGAAATCCTCCTCGGTCTTCGCCGAGACCTCGACCAACTCGGCTACCGCCAGCAGGGCCTCCAACTCGAAGGTGTAACGCGTCTCCACCGACGCCGCCTTGGCGATGCCGGGCAGTTGCACGACGACTTTCTGCTCTTCCACGATCAAGCCTCCTGCGCGGCGAGTTCGGCCACCGCCCAATCGCGCAGACCGTTGTAGTCGGCCTTGCCGTTCGCCGCCCGTCCCACGCTGTCGCGCACGAGAACGCGCTTGGGCGCCTTGTAGGACGCCAACTCCCGCTTCACCCAACCGATCACATCCGGCTCGCTGAAGCGCGCGGGATCGTCGAGTTCGACCACCGCCGTCACCGCCTGCCCGAAGCGCTCGTGGGGCACTCCGACGCAAACCGCGTCGCGGACCGAGGGGTGCGTCTTCAGCACTTCCTCGACCTCCTCCGGGAAGATCTTCTCGCCGCCGCTGTTGATGCACACGGAGCCGCGGCCGTAGAGCTTGAGTGAGCCGTCTGCCTCCACGGTCGCGTAGTCGCCGGCCATCGAGTAGCGCACGCCGTCGACCTCGACGAAGGTTGCGGCCGTCTTCTCGGGATCCTTGTAGTACCCGAGCGGGATGTGGCCGGTCACCGCGATCCGCCCCAGCACCCCCGAACCCGGTGCGACCTTGTTGCCGTCGTCGTCGAGCACGCAAGCGTTGTCGCCGAGCACGAAGGACGCGGTCTCGCCGGCCTCGCCCCCGGTCGAATCCGAGCGCCCCATGCCGATCGACTCGGACGACCCAAGGCTGTCCGTCAGCACCGTCTCCACCGGGCAGTACGCCAGGAAGCTGCGCTTGACTTCGGCGCTCCACATGGCGCCGGAGGACACCACGACCTCCAAACCCGAGAGATCGAAGCGGCCAGGCGCCTCATCGAGCGCCAGGACCATCGGCCGGGCGAAGGCGTCGCCCACGATCGCCATCGCGTTGATCCCCTCGGCGATAGTCGCCTTGAGCGTCGCCACCGCGTCGAAGCGGCGGTTCGCGAGGGTAATCACACAACCGCCGTTCAGCATGCCGCCCAGCGCGGTCAGAAACCCGGTGCCGTGCATCAGGGGGCAGGCCGGAAGCGAAACACGCCGCATCAGGAGTTCGTCGAACTGAGGCTTCAGGCCCTCGACGCCGCCGGAGAGATCGAAGGGCTCGAGGCGCCCGTCGTTGCTGATGTGCCAGAGATCGTCCAGGCGCCACATGACGCCCTTGGGCATGCCGGTCGTGCCGCCGGTGTAGAGCAGCCACAGGTCGTCGCCGCTGCGCGGCCACGGCGCCTCGAACGTGAGCGAGCCTCCGAAACCCGACGCCGCCCCGGCTGCCTCTTCGTAGGGAATCGCCCACTCCGGGCAAGGGCCCGAGCCGTCGTCGACCCACAACCAGGTGTGAATCGCCGGCGTCTTCTCTCGCAAGGCCTCGATCCGCGAGGCGAAGCAGCCGTGGAAGATCACGGCCACGACGTCCGCGTTCTGCCACAAGTAGAGCAACTCGCCCTCGACGTAGCGGTAGTTCGTGTTGACCGGCACCAGAGATGCCTTGAAGCACGCCAACACCGACTCCATGTACTCAGGCACGTTGTAGAGGTACTGCGCCACCTTGTCCTGACGCCCCACGCCCCGCCCGATCAGCGTCGAAGCGATGCCGTTCGCCCGGCAATGCATTTCGGCCCAGGTGTAGCGGCGGCTCGGGGCGCCGCCCAAGGGATCGATGAAGGCCTGCGCCGGGGCCTCCGGCTGATGTTCCGCGATCGCTTCGAGAATGTCCGCGTGATGCCAGTCGCTCATTGGCGCAGGAATCTAGCAGGACGGTACGCCGGGGGGCTCACACCTCAAAGTTGCCAGCGAAGTTGATAGCCTGAAAGACCGTCATGAGAAGCCCGTCGCGGATCCGGCAAGGTCGTCGCGTTCGGCCTAGCCTAAGGCGGCCCTCGGCCCGGAGCGGGCTCGCAGTAGGGGGCGTCGCGAGCCGGACGGCACCGCCAGCACTAGACAGACAGTCCACCCCGGGCGAAACGGAGGAAAGAACACCATGAACGCTTCTGCAAGCACGAGTGTTTCTGAGAGAAGCGGAACCACCAGAAGATGCCAGAAGAAGGCCTTTCGCGGGCGGCCAACCTGCCAAACGACCCTACCTGCGCTACTGGCCTTGGCTGTTTCGGGGCCTCTGGCCGCTCAGCAGGGGCGGGATCTGCTGGCCTGGGACGAGCCGCTCCAGATCCGCAGCGAGCACGTCTTCGCCAAGGAGTCCGTCGGTGACGTGGTCGCTTACGGGGCCGACGACATCTCGCTGGTCGATGCGGCGGCGTCCGAACCCACCAGGGTCGCTGCCGCCGCCGTAACTGAGTACAAGTACGACGATGGGGACACCGATACGTCCAGCGTTCTGCAGACGAATGCTGGAGACGTTTACGAGCAGGCATTCGCTCAGCGTTTCCGGCTGACCGGGAGCGGCACTGTGAGCTACGTGGAGCTCTGCGTTGCCAGGCGGCCAGATGTCGGCAACAGCAATCGATTGCCCTTCGAGTTGACCTTCTACAGAGACTCGGGGGGCGCCCAGGAAGTGTGATCGGCGAGTACGGAGGCAGTGTGGAAAGCCCAGCCAGTGGTAGTGCTCGCTGCTTCAGGTTTGAGGGCGACATCGCCAGACAGCAGCTCAGCGGCGGCGACACCTGGATTGGAGTTTCGTGGCTGTCCTCGACCGGGATGGCCATGATGGTGGATTCGAGCTCGGTGGGCAACACGAAGCTCAGTGTTCGGGCGCGGGTCACGTCGAGTTCGAACTGGATCGCGTGGCAGGACCATCCGACGGCCTCGATCAGGGTGTTCCTTATCCGCCTGGGTGTGGACCACGGCGGTAGCACGCCCGATCCGGACCCGGACCCGGATCCGCCTCCAACCACCGGCTGTACTCCAACGACGACGGCGCTTCAGTTCGACGGCGGCTACAAACTCAGCATGTGCTACCGCACACCCGAGGGGGAAGAAGGCCAGGCGAAGTCCGGCGTCTGGGCTTCCGGCCAGTCCGGCATCCTGTGGTTCTTCAACCGGGAGAACGCTGAGGTGCTGGTGAAGGTGCTCGACGGCTGTGCCCACAACGGCTACCGCTGGGTCTTTGTGGCGCCGGTCACCACGCTGGAGTTCAACCTCTGGGTAACGGGTCCGAACCGCGACCGCTGGACCCATAGCAACCAGCAGAATGTGACGGCGGCAACCAAGAGCGATACGTCGGCATTCAAGTGCGCCGACGAGCCCGATGACGATGGCGATGACCACAATGGTGACGATGGCGATGGCGATGGCGATGACGATGACGACAGCGACGGCTCGTCAGGACAGCGCTACAACGTAGGTGACGTGATCACCACACTGCCGTCCGACTCATGGCCCTTTGGCGGCCTGGCTGGGGGTTGTTCCTTTGGCACTAGCGGTGGCCTGACTCGAGTGGCCTGTTCCAGGAACGGCTATGTCGAAAGTGGGTCCTATCGATACACGTGCGACGCAAGCACTTGTCGAATTGAGGGTAGAAGGGTAACGGCGGGTACTTGGGTGGAGACCCACAGGTGAAACAGGTGAAACAGGTGGAGGGCCCGCCGGTGCTGGCGGGGGGAAACCGTGTCCGGTTGCGGGTGGGACAACGCCGCTAGGACGGCGAATGTGAGATCGAGAAACCGCAGCGCTGCGTGTCTCGCCGCAATAGTGGCCATGCTGACGTTCGCCGGTGGCCCACTTGCGCGTGCCGAGGCCGTCTTGAGCAGCGGTGAATACAGCGACTGCACGCCGAGCACCTCGGCGTTGGTGTTCGATGGCGGCTACAGCGTGAGTCTCTGCTACGAAACCGCGGAAGGGCTCGTAGGCGAGGGTCGGGCCGGGATCTGGGCATCGGGCGAGTCGGGGCTGATGTGGTTCTTCAGCCGCGAGAACGCGGAGATGTTGGTCAAAGTGCTCAACGGCTGTGCGCACAACGGCTACCGTTGGGCGTTCGTAGCGCCCGTGACCGATGTGGCATTCAACCTGCAGGTCACGAGCAGCCGCGGCAACCCTTGGATCCACCGGAACAGACTGGGTAAGACCGCGGCGACCAGGAGCGACATCACGGCGTTCAGGTGCGAGACAAACGACGCCTACGGGGCGGATCTGAGCGTCCGTTCGGCGTCGGTCCGCAACGCCAACCTCGGGCCGGGAGACTCCTTCACGCTGCGAGTGGTCATCGAGAATCGCGGCGACAGCGAGGCGACTCCCACCACCCTCAGCTACTACCGTTCCCAGGATTCCACGATCACCAGGAACGACCGAGCGGTCGGCACTGACCTGGTAAGGGCTCTCGCCGCGTCCGAGACAAGTACGAACTCGATCAGGCTGACGGCCCCGTCGACCGCCGGTACCCACTACTACGGCGCCTGCGTCGACTCCGTGTCAGGCGACGGGAACACCGCGAACAACTGTTCCGCCGCCGCTGCCGTAGAGGTGAGCGTTCCCGAGGCACCGCCCGCGCTTGAGAGCGGAGGCGAAATGGAGGTCGCCTCAGGCGATACGACCACCTGGTTCGTGGGGGTGGCGAACGTCGACGACGATCTGTACAGCTTCGGCTCATGGTCCGACGACGAAGACATCGCCGTCGTGGAGCAGGTAAGAGGTTCGAGATCGGAGCGATTGCTCCTTGTCACAGCAAAGAAGGCCGGAACGGCAACCGTCACGGTTGTGGCCGCCAACAGCCGAGGCGAACCGTCGGGATTCTCGACCTTCGATGTGCGGGTCACGTCGCCCACTTCCGCAGCACCTGCTCTTGACGTCGGCCAAAGCGACGACGCGCTCGATGTCGCGTTCCGCACCATGTTTCGGCCCTTGGAAACGCGGGCCTACGACTATCAGATTCGGCGGCGGAGGCCCCAAACCGCATGGGCCGATGTGGGGTGTCAGCCGGTTCGCAACCCGTCGAACAGCGAAGCAACCGGTTCCGTCTCAACCGCGATCAGCGGGCTTCGGGCCGGTACAACCTACGAAGCGCGGTACCGATCCCGCCGCGCCGCATCATGCAACACCGGTTCGCCGGACATCTGGTCGTCGGTGGGTACAGGCACCACGAGCGGCATCCCGATCAACGAGCCGCCGACTTTCCCCGCCACCACTCCGGCGACCGTCTCGGTGAACGAGAACGCCGCCGAAGACATCAATGTCGGACCGCCCGTCGACGCCGTCGACGCCGATGGCCTCCGGGACATCCTCACCTACAGCTTGAAGGGACAGGACGCGGAGAGTTTTGGGGTCGTTCCCGAAACCGGGCAGATCCGCACCCGCAGCGGTCGCACCTACGACTTCGAGACTCGGGACACTTACAACGTCACGGTGGAGGCGCGGGATGTGCACGACGAAACGGCGAGCTTCCCGGTCATGATCGAGATCCTGGACCTCGAGCAGAGTTGTTCCGCACCGCCGAGGCTACGCCTCAATCCCCAAGACCGGCTACTCGCCGTGCGATGGGATCCACTGGAGGACGACGACGAGACAGCCCCGGTGCAGGGCTACGAAATCGAGCGGCGCACCGGCTCGAATGGCGCCTGGGGCGACCGTGTCGTCGTCACGGGGAGGGAGAAGGACCTCGTGTACTTGTCCGGGCTTACGAACCTCCAACGCTATGACGTTCGAATCCGTCCCTTCGGCCCGGAGGGGGATTGCGATTGGACCCCGCCGGTGTCCGGAATTCCGCAAACGGATCGGTCGCCGCTGGACCGCGAGGACTTCCAGGATCGGTTAGGGCCCGGCGGCAGGCTCAGCGACCGGCGTTTCCTGGCAACCGGCAGGTTCAGCGAAGAGACAGACGGCCGGCGTGTCCACGGCAGCTACCACTACGAGAAGACCGGTCCCGACCGGAGCCTGATTACCCTCGAGTACGACGAGATCGGCCGCTCCGGCTGTTCGCTCTCCCTCTTGTTCTCCTCGCTTACCGCCGGTTCGTTCCTGGACGAATGCAAGGGCGCCGGTGTGAATACCGGCTTCGACCTCGAGGAGTTGCCACCGGAGCCGGGGAATCTCGCACCGCGGAACCAGACGGAATTCGGGAAGCTGGTCCAGGGCAAGCAGTTCTTACCCGGCCTTCAGATTGGCGGTCGGTTTCGCAACCGTAGAGGAACAGTGTCTATCCATCTTGGCACGGGCACGGTGGTGCACTCGAGACCCTCAGGTGATGAAGAACGTCCTGTATCGTCTCGCTTCGGGGGCTACGAGTACGAACGTCTGGGCCCCAACACGGCTCGACTCGTCTTGTGTTTCGGGCGTCTTGGATCGTGTAGCTCGGAGTCGGACGAGCGCTGGACCATCGACCTGGAGTTCATCTCCCCCGATGCAGCGAAGTACACGATCACGATTCACCGTAAGGGTCATGCGCCGCTCACGTTGGACGGGTTTATCGACTTCAGAAGCGGTGACTACCTCAGCAACTTCCCTCCGGAACTCGTACCGCCCGGCCACCCGCCACAGGATGCAGGACGAGACCTGCTGGGTATCGACGCCGCGACCGGTTCGACCTCTCTGAGCATCGGCGCGGACTCGTTTCAGACCATGCTGCTGCGCGGCGACGGAATCCAGGACATCGCGTACAGCCCCGGCGACTGGCTGGAGCCGAAAGATGGCGGCAATCAGCGGATGATGATCGTCGGGTCGGGCCCGGCGGCAGCGAGGTTCGCCGCCGCCAGCGGCGACAGAGCGCCAGGCCACGACACAGTCGGGCCCGTCTTCGTTTCCAGCGAGCAAACGAATGTGACCGCACTGACTGTCGTCTGCATGCAGTTTGGAAATGGGATCCCCATTCGCGGGTCGAGGTACTTCTCGCAGCCAAAGGCGCCCAGTGGGGCTGTTCAAGCCTGCCAGCGCGACTGCGTTCGACGGGGTCTTGACCGCGTACAGGCCTGCGTATGGACCTGCGAGACGACCAACGCCGCGTCGGCGGCTGCGGCTCTGAAGACCTCCGGTGGCGGAGTGCGGCCTCTTCAGCCACTACGCAAGGGCATCGACTCGTCTGAGAACCTCGCCAGAGGAAGGCTGGTCGAGGCAGGCAGGGTGGAACCGCTGCCGGCGCCAGCCCCTTCGAGATTCCGCCCCGATCCGAGACCCAGGCATTGAACCTTCCATCTGATCGCCCCCGACGGACGGTTCGCTAACGCTCGACTGGTCGGCAAGCGGAGCTCCGCAGTTCGAACTGTCGCGCCGCCGTGCCAGGCAGCGCCCCCGAGATCGCCTACTATCGTAGGGATCAACAATCAGGCCTTCAGAAGAGCGGCCCGGTCCCGACCATGAGGCCCCATACTGGAAGCCAACCATGAAGAAGGAGGTTCTGGCCATGGAAAGTCCCTTCGTATCGATCCGAGGCGCCCGCAGGAGTCTCGCGCCCTCGATCTGCACTCTCCCTACAGTTGCACTCCTGCTAGCGGCGGCTCTGCCGGCCTCGGCACAGAAGAACAACGTCATCCTGTTCGTTGGCGACGGCATGGGGGTGTCGACCGTCACCTCCACTCGCATTGCGACGGTTGGCGTCGAGGGGGAGCTGGCTCTCGACCGCATGCCCTATACCGCCGTTTCCCGGACGGCGTCGGCCGACTACATCACGCCGGACAGCGCGGCCACGATGTCGGCGATGATGACCGGCGTCAACACGAACTCCGGCGTGATGGGCTACGGCGCGACGACCGAGTTCGGCGATTTCAACGGCGACGGTAACGGCTCGCGGCTGACGAACATCGGCGAGCTGGCCATCTCGATGGGGTATGCGGTTGGCATCGTCACCACGACGCGCGTCACCCACGCGACGCCTGCCGCCGTCTTCGCGCACGTCAACGACCGCAACCTGGAGAACGAGATCGCCGCGCAGATGGTGCCCGGCGGAGGGGGCTTCAACACACGACTCGGGGAGGGGCTTCACGTCATCTTCGGAGGCGGCCGACGGCACTTCCTTCCCACTGCCGCATCGGACGACGAGGGACTTCCGGGACGGAGGTCAGACGGCCGCGACCTCAGAAACGAGCTGCAGCAGCGGGGATACACCTACGCCTGGAACCGGCAGGGGCTCAACGCGCTGGGCGGTTCCGGACGCGCGGTCGGTCTGTTCGCTTCGAGTCATCTGGCGTACGAAGCGGACCGGAACAGCGACCAGCCGACCCTGGAGGAGATGACGAGGAAGGCGATCCAGATTCTCAGCGCGACTGGGAAGCCCTTCTTCCTGATGGTCGAAGCGGGCCGAATCGACCATGCGCACCACGAGGGGAGTGCCTTTCGCGCCTTCACCGATACCCGGATGTTCGATCGAGCGATCAACGCCGCACAGCGGAGCGTGAATCTCAACAGGACCCTGATCCTCGCGACCGCAGACCACAGCCACGTCTTCACGATCGCCGGCTATCCGATGCGACCGCTCGGCGACCTGCGCTACAACCCCCGCTCGGTGCCCGCGTCGTTCCGCAACCAGCCACACAACGGCATCCTGGGAACGGTCCACGACATGGACAGCGGAGGCACGATCTCGGAGAGCGGAGACTCGGGGGGCATTCCCTACACCATCCTGGGCTACGCCAACGGTCCGGGACATCGGAGCGGTTCGCGCGTCAATCCGAACAGCGACAGGACAGCAGGCTACGGCGGCGCCGTTCCTTCGAGCAGCAGCGACTCGGCATACCGGCAGGAGGCAACCGTCCCGCTGTTCTTAGAGACGCACGCCGGCGAAGACGTGATGATCTACGCGGTCGGCCGCACGGCGGAGAACGTGCGCGGCACCGTGCCCAACACGAAGGTGTTCGACTGGATCAGAGACGGCTTCGCCGGGAGGGGCGGTACCCGCCCGCCTCAACCGGACCCGGACCCGGATCCGGACCCGGACCCGACCCCGGATCCGCCGTCTCAGTCCGAAGTCTGCACGCCGACGACTGCGGCGCTTCAGTTCGATGGCGGTTACGAGGTCAGCATGTGCTACCGGACCCCCGGCGGGGAGGAAGGCCAGGCGAAAGCCGGTGTATGGGCCTCCAGCCAGTCCGGCATCCTGTGGTTCTTCGACCGCGTCAACGCCGAGGTCCTCGTCAAGGTGCTCGATGGCTGTGCGAACAACGGGCATCGCTGGATCTTCGTGGCGCCAGTGACCACACTGGAATTCAACCTCTGGGTGACGGGGCCGGATGGCGGGCCGCCCTGGACGCACACCAACCGGCAGGGTGCGACCGCCGTCACGAAGAGCGACTTGATGGCGTTCCCCTGCCAATAGGAGTCGGATGCGCCGGCCTCTGGTCGTTCTGCCGCGCCGCGCAGGCGCCTACATGCTCCGACGGTACTCGCCGCCGACGCGATAGAGCGCGTCCGAGATCTGACCGAGCGAGCAGTGCTTCACCGTCTCCATCAGCTCCTCGAACACGTTGCCGCGCCGCCGCGCCACGTCCTGCAACCGCTCCAAACAGGCCGCTGAGTGGTCACCGTGACGGCGGTGGAAAGCCGCGAGGCTGTCGATCTGCTGCTGCTTCTCCTCGTCGGACGAGCGGATCAGTTCCGCCTCGACCGTCTCCGCGAACTCCTGGCCCTCGCCTAGGAACGTGTTGACGCCCACCACCGGCAGGCTGCCGTCGTGCTTCTTCGCCTCGTACTCCATGCTCTCGTCCTGGATCTTCGAGCGCTGGTACATCGTGTCCATCGCCGCCAGCACGCCGCCGCGCTCGGCGAGACGATCGAACTCCAGGTAGACCGCCTCCTCCACCGCGTCGGTGAGTTGATCGAGAGCGAACGAGCCCTGCCACGGGTTCTCGCTCCGGTTGAGCCCGAACTCCCGGTTGATGATCAACTGGATCGCCAGGGCCCGGCGCACCGACTGCTCGGTGGGGGTCGTGATCGCCTCGTCGAAGGCGTTCGTGTGCAGGGAGTTGCAGCGGTCGAGGATGCCGTAGAGAGCCTGGAGAGTCGTGCGAATGTCGTTGAACTGGATCTCCTGGGCGTGCAGCGAACGGCCTGAGGTCTGGATGTGGTACTTCAGCATCTGGCTGCGCGCTGAGGCGCCGTAGCGCTCGCGCATCGCGCGTGCCCAGATGCGCCGCGCGACCCGGCCGATCACCGCGTACTCCGGGTCCATGCCGTTCGAGAAGAAGAACGACAGGTTCGGCGCGAAGTCGTCGATCGGCATGCCCCGGGCCAGGTAGTACTCGACGATCGTGAAGCCGTTGGCGAGCGTGAACGCCAACTGGGTGATCGGGTTCGCGCCGGCTTCGGCGATGTGGTACCCGCTGACCGAGGCGCTGTAGTAGTTGCGCACGTTGTGGTCGATGAAGAACTGCTGGACGTCGCCCATCATCCGCAGCGAGAACTCGGTCGAGAAGATGCAGGTGTTCTGCGCCTGGTCCTCCTTGAGGATGTCGGCCTGGACGGTCCCCCGGACCCGGCTCAGAGCCTCCGACCGGATCCGCTCGTAGACCTCGCGCTCGACCACCTGATCACCCGAGATACCGAGTAGCGCCAGCCCCAGGCCATCGCTGCCGTCCGGCAGTTCGCCGCGATAGACCGGCACGTCGCCGTCGTAGCGGCGGCCGATCTCGGCGCGCGCGCGCTCCAGGCCACCGCTTTCGCGCAGGTGTCGCTCGACCTGCTGGTCGATCGCGGCATTCATGAAGAAGGCGAGGATCGTCGGCGCCGGACCGTTGATCGTCATCGACACCGAAGTCGCCGCATCGCACAGGTCGAAGCCCGAGTAGAGCCGCTTCATGTCATCGACGGTGGCGATCGAGACCCCCGAGTTGCCGACCTTGCCCCAGATGTCGGGCCGGCGCCCCGGGTCCGAACCGTAGAGCGTGACCGAGTCGAACGCGGTCGACAGCCGGTTGGCCGGCTGCCCGCGCGACACGTAGTGGAAGCGGCGGTTCGTGCGCTCCGCGATCCCCTCGCCCGCGAACATCCGCGTCGGTTCCTCGCCGCGGCGCCGGTACGGGTAGACGCCGGCCGTGTACGGATAGGCCCCCGGCAGGTTGTGCTTCAGGAGGAAGCGCAGCAGGTCGCCCCAGTCCGAGTACTCGGGCAGCGCCAGCTTCGGCATCCGCAGGTGGCTCAGGGTGGTCACGTAGTTCTCGCCGGTCACGGCCCGGCCACGCACCGGGTAGCTGTACTCCTCCGAGCGGGCCGCAGCGACGCGCTCGGGCCAGCGTCTGAGAAGTTCCGCCGCCTCGGCGCCGACCTCTCGGAGCGCCTCGTTGTAACCGCGGCGCAGGCGTCCCACGCTCCTGTCAGGCGCTGCCTCCAAGACCCCGTCCGAGTAGGTGTTGAACGGTTCGGGAAGGTCGGGGTCGTCAAGTTCCGCCAAGGCCCGGTAGCAGCCCTGCGCTCGCCGGGCGGCCTCCGACAGGCGCTCGACCTCGGCTTCGGTGACCCGCGCGGCCTCCGCGATCTCGGCCAGGTAGCGGCTGCGGTTGTCCGGGATCAGGACCGCCGCGCGCGGCTCCCGCTCGGTCAGGGCGATCTCGGGAGTCCAGGCTGCCTCGTCCAGGTCGAGCCGTTCCCGCAACTGCCGGCAGACGTTCCAGAACATCCAGTTGACGCCGGGATCCTGGAACTGGCTGGCGATCGTCGGATAGACGGGCACGTCCTCGTCGGCGGTCTCGAAGGCAAGGCGGTTCCGCCTCCACTGCTTGCGCACGTCGCGGAGCGCGTCCTGGGCGCCGCGCCGATCGAACTTGTTCAGGACGATCACGTCCGCGAAGTCGAGCATGTCGATCTTCTCGAGCTGGCTCGCCGCCCCGTAGTCCGACGTCATCACGTAGACCGAGAGATCGGCCAGATCGACGATCTCGCTGTCGCTCTGACCGATACCGGCCGTCTCGACCAGGACCAGGGAGAACCCGGAAGCCTTGAGCAGCGCGATAGCGTCCCCCAGGACTTCGCTGGTCGCGCGGTGCTGCCGGCGGGTTGCCATCGAGCGCATGAACACCCGGTCGCTTCGCAGGCTGTTCATGCGGATGCGGTCGCCGAGCAGGGCGCCGCCGGTGCGGCGCCGCGTCGGGTCGACCGCCAGGACGGCGATCCGCCGCCCCGCGTCGTCGCCCGGGAAGCACTCCAGGAACCGGTTCAGAAGTTCGTCGGCGACACTGCTCTTGCCGGCGCCGCCGGTGCCGGTCAGCCCGAGCACAGGCACACCGGCGCCCGCGAGCTGCCACTCCTTGCGCAGACGCCGCAGCTCGGCTGCGTCCAGTGCCCCGCGCTCGACCGCCGAGAGCATGCGCGACAACTCGCCGTCGCCGTCCGGGTTCGCCGCCACCCGCGCCTGGAACCGCGGCTCGGGTGACGGGCGGCGTTTCTTGTGGGTCCGTTCGACGACATCGTCGATCATCGCCGGTAGACCCATCTTCAGGCCGTCGTCCGGGTGGTAGATGCGTTCGACGCCGTAAGCCTGCAGCTCGGCGATTTCTCCGGGCGTGATCGTGCCGCCGCCGCCGCCGAAGACCAGCACGTGCCCCGCCCCCTCCTCCGCCAACCGATCGACCATGTAGCGGAAGAACTCCAGGTGGCCGCCCTGATAGGAGCTGATGGCGATCGCGTCGGCGTCTTCCTGCACGGCCGCGCGCACGATTTCGTCGACCCCGCGGTTGTGGCCCAGGTGGATCACCTCGGCGCCGCGGTCCTGGATCATCCGCCGCATGATGTGGATCGCCGCGTCGTGCCCGTCGAAGAGCGACGCCGCGGTCACGAAGCGCAGCGGACTCGCATCCCGGTCGGGACGAAGACTGCGCCTTGGTTCTGGTGTGGTCATGGCTCGGTGCGCCTATGGGACAACGCCTGCCGGCAGTCTACCGCCGAGCCGTGAGAAACACGGGGTGCGCCGGCCTTCCGCAAAGTAAGCTCCTGAGCTTGCCCCGGTTTCGTGGACACTTCATCCTTGGAGGAGGAGGTACCCACGATGCCAAGAACAAGACCTCGGTACCCGGCAGAGTACCGGCAACAGATGGTGGATCTGGTCCGGTCCGGGCGGAGCCCGGACCAACTAGCCCGCGAGTTCGAGCCCTCAGCGCAGTCGATCCGTAACTGGGTGGCCCAGGCAGACCGGGACGAGGGCCGCCGCGCTGACGGACTGACCACGGCGGAGCGCAAAGAGCTGCGGCGCCTGCGCCGCGACAATCGCCGGCTGCGCGAGGAGCGGGAGATCCTGGCAAAAGCAACGGCCTGGTTCGCCCGGGAGACGGGACCGAAGGGATCTTCAGGTTCATGAGGGCGCACCAGGCCGAGTTCCGGATCACGACAATGGCCCGTGTGCTCGGCGTCTCCACGAGCGGGTACTACGCCTGGTTGAAGCGACCGCGGTCGGCCAGGGAGAAGTCGGACACTGCTCTCGTCGAGCGGATGCGGGCGATCCATAAGCGGAGCCGGGGCACCTACGGCGCTCCCCGCATTCAGGCCGAGTTGGCCGACGACGGGGTTCTGGTAAGCCGCAAGCGGGTCGCCAGACTCATGCGAGAGTCCGGCTTGTCGGGCATCAGCCGGCGCAAGCGGCCGACGACAACCCGCCGCGCCGCTTCGGCGCGTCCGGCGCCGGACCTCGTCGACCGGAAGTTTGCGGCCGAGGTGCCGGACCGGCTATGGCTGGCCGACATCACCTACGTGCCGACGCTATCGGGCTTCCTCTACCTGGCCGTCGTCCTGGACGTATTCAGTCGGCGAATCGTCGGCTGGGCCATGGATTCGTCTCTCGCGACAGAGCTCGTGCTCGGTGCGCTGGAGATGGCCATCGACCAGCGCCGGCCGGAGGAGGTCATCCATCACTCCGATCAGGGCAGCCAGTACACTTCCCTGGCCTTCGGGAAGCGCTGCCGAGACGCAGGCATCGCGCTCTCGATGGGTTCCGTCGGAGATTGCTACGACAACGCCATGGCCGAGAGCTTCTTCGCCAGCCTCGAGTGCGAACTGCTCGACCGGACGACCTTCCGAAATCGCGCCGAAGCGAAGACCGAGCTCTTCCGTTGGATCGAGGGCTGGTACAACCCGCATCGGCGCCACTCAGGCATCGGACACCGGTCGCCCATCAACTTCGAAAGGGCCTACCGCGAAGCCGCCTGAACCCCAAACCTAAACCGTCCACGAAACCGGGGCAACTTCATCCCGCCCAACGACATCAAGCTGGACCGGCGGCAACCAGCGTTCCGGCCTGTCCAATCCGCTCCCGGAGTCTCCCCTTGAGAACGTCGATTCCCTTCTCCGCTCTGCTCCTCCTTGCCGGCCTCCTGCTGGCGGTAGCGCCCGCCGCGTCGCAGCAGGACCGGGCGTCGTCCGGAACCACTTCGATTGCCTCCGCCGACGAGCAAGCCGCGGCGGCCCGGCGCGAACTGCTGCGCCGCTTCCGCTACGGCAACCTCGCCGAGATCGAGCTGAGCGGCAAGAAGGTGATGGTCTCCTACGCCGATCTGGCGACGGACAGCGACGACTATGGCGCGTTCGAGGCCCTGCAGGCCGGCGAAGTCTCGGCCTGGCAGAGCGCGAAGGCGATCAAGCTCATCGCCCATGTCTCGCTCTCGTTCGGCGGCGTTACCGTGCCCTACGGCAACCACTCCCCGGACTACGCCGGCGTCTACAGCCTGTGGCCCAAGCGGACCGCGCACGGCTGGAGTCTGGTCTTCAACTCCGAGGGCGACATCTGGGGCACCCAGCGCGACTCCGCCGCGGACGCGGCCGAAGTGCCTCTCGAGCACTCGCGGACCGACGAACCGGCCGAGAAACTGACGGTCGAGTTCCTGGAAGTCGAACCGGGCGCGAAAGCGCTTCCGAAGGAAGCGGCAGGGGAGAAAGCGCTTCCGCAGGAAGCGGCAGGGGAGAAAGTTCTTCGGATCGCCTGGGGCGACCACCAGTTCCTGGCGGCGTTCGAAGCAGCGCCGTAGCTGTAGCTGCTACGCCTTCGTCACCCCCGGCACAGCCACCGCATACCTGCCCTTCTCATCCGGCAGCGTCGGCGGGTCGGCGTCCCAGGCGTAGGTCGCCGGCGCCAGTGACACGTCCGACTTGATCGCTTCCTTCCAGGTGATCTTCTTGCCGCTGTAGGTCGCCATGCGGCCCATCACCGCGGTCATCGTCGCGATGGCGCCGTTCTTCGCCTCGTTGAACGGCTTGTCTTCGCGGATCGCCGTAAAGAGGCGGTCATGCTCAACCTGGTAGGGGTTCTCCTCGTCCTCCGGCTCGCGGTGCGTCCAGCCTCCCGGCGCTTCGATCAGCCCGGAAGCCAGGCTCGCCTTGCCCTTGCTGCCGTGGGCGAACTCGGCGACCTGGTCCCAGCAGTTCTGGATATGCCGGCACTGGCTCAGCATCACAGCGCCGTCGTCGTAGGTGTACTCCACGAAGTGGTGATCGAAGATCTCGCCGTGGTCGGGGCCGTTCCGCCACTGGCGACCGCCCTGACCCTGAGCCTCGACGGGATGCCCGCCCTTGACCCAGTTGCCGGTGTCGATGTTGTGGATGTGCTGCTCCACGATGTGATCGCCGCAGAGCCAGTTGAAGTAGTACCAATTGCGCATCTGGTACTCCATCTCGGTCTGCTCCGGCTTGCGCGCCCGCACCCAGACGCCCGAGCCGTTCCAGTAGACGCGCAGCGCAACCACATCCCCGATCGCGCCGTCGTGGATGCGCTTGATCGTCTCGTTGTACATCGCGCTGTGGTGACGCTGGAGGCCGACGCCGACCTTGAGTCCGGCTTCCTTCGACGCCTTGGCGGCCTTGAGCACCCGCCGCACACCCGGCGCGTCGACCGCCACCGGCTTCTCCATGAACACGTGCTTGCCCTGCTCGACCGCGTACTCGAAGTGCTCGGGCCGGAAACCCGGCGGAGTCGCCAGGATCACGACGTCGACGCCGGAGTCGATGACCTTCCGGTAGGCGTCGAAGCCGGCGTAGCGGTTCTCGGCCGGCGCCTGGAGGCGCTTGCCGTTCTCGAGCGAGCCGCCCTCACCAAGTTCGGCCAGGCGCTCGTAGCAGTTCTCCACCCTGTCCTCGAACGCGTCGGCCATCGCCACGAGTTCAACCGGACCCGACGTCGCAAGGGCCTGCGCCGCGGCGCCCGTGCCGCGCCCGCCGCAACCGATCAGACCGATCCGCAGCGTCGCGTCGCCGCGGGCGCGGCCCACGTCGGATGTCGTGTTCGCGGCCGCGGTCGCGGCGCCGCCGCCGACTCCGCCCGCCAGCAGGGCCGCCGAGGCCCCGGTGATGAACCTGCGCCTGGAAGTGCCGTCCATGGTGTCTCTCCGCACCCCTGGAGTGCCGTCGTCGTCGATCCGTATCGGCCGAGCCCTGTCTCCTGATCGCAATACTCTAGCGGACACTCCGCTACCATCCGCCGCCATGAACGAACTCCAGACTCTCCGTTTCGAACTCACCGACGGCGTCGCCGCCTTCTTCGAGAAGCATCGGGCAACTTTCCGGGGCCGCTGAGGCCGTTCCCGTGCTGAAGGGGCTCCCGATCCTGGTCGCGCTGCTCGTCGCCGCGGTCCAGGAACCGGGCGCCGGTCGGTACCCGGACATGCCGCCGGGCCAACCGCCGGCTGTCGATGTCCCGGCCGCTGTCGCGGCGACGGAAGCCGACATGCAGCCCTACCGCGAGCGGATCGTCGGCGTCCGCGGCGATGGCGGCGAAATGCAGCTCGACATGGCGCCGGCGCCGGGCGGCGAGTTTCTGCTCGGGAGCCCGGAAAGCGAGCCCGGGCGCGGCGAGCTGGAGTCCCCGCGTCGCCGTGTGCGGGTCGGTTCGTTCTGGATGGCGACCCACGAGACGACCTGGGACCTCTACCGCGTGTTCATGTTCGACACCGACCGCGGCGGCGGCGAACCCGCAGCCGCCTGGGCCGACGCGGTGAGCAGGCCCACGCCGCCCTACCGGCCGATGGACTTCGGCATGGGCGTCGACGGGTTTCCGGCGATCTCGATGACCCAGTTCGCGGCCCGGCAGTTCACGAAGTGGGTGTCGATGAAGACCGGCCGCTTCTACCGGCTGCCGACCGAGGCCGAGTGGGAGTACGCCTGCCGCGCCGGCAGCGAGACCGCGTGGTCGAACGTCTCTGACGTGGCGGAGATCGACCGCTTCGCCTGGCACGCCGGCAGCAGCGATCGCCGCTACAGGAAGGTCGCGCAGCTCGAAGCGAACGCGTGGCGCCTCTTCGACCTGCACGGCAACGTGGCCGAATGGACCCTCGACGCTTACGCGGACTACGCCGCACTGGGCGAGGGCGAACTCCTTGTCGACCCCGTCGCCTGGCCGCAGAACGAGTATCCGCGCAGCGTCCGCGGCGGCTCGTGGCAAGACGAGCCGGCCGACCTTCGCTGTGCCGCCCGCCGCGGCTCCCAGCTCTCGTGGAAGCGGATGGACCCCCAGATCCCGCAGAGCGTCTGGTTCCACACCAACGCCCGCTTCCTCGGCTTCCGCGTGGTGCGGCCGCTGGTCGAACCTCCCGTGGAGGAGCAGGCGAAGTACTGGGCGCCAGACCTGGACTCGGTGCGCAGGATCGTCGACCGCCAGCGGCGCGGCGAGCGCGACTAGAGTCAGGGCAGCGGAATCGCTGCGCTGACTCGCAGGGGATTGGGCGCGCACTGGGCCGCCCACTGGGACTTCCCACCATTGTGCAAGTGGTGTGAGTAGTGTTTTGATGTTCGGTTGGTTTGGGTTTTGGGGTTTCACGTCAGGTTGGCAGTTTCAGGCTGCTTCTGGCCGCGGTCGTGATGATGCGGAGGGTCGATGGGGGTCGAAGAGGGTGCGGTCCCGGAGCATGGCGCAGGCGACGTGGAAGAGGCGATCGGAGAGCTGTCTGAGGGCTCGGCCGTAGCGGTGTCCCCTGGCTCTCATGCGTATGCACTTGGTCTTGCTGATGGTGTCGCGTTGGGCAGCGACGCGTGCCCAGTGGTGTGCGGCATCGGCGAGTCGTTCGTTGGCGGCGAGTCGCCGGACGACGATGAGCTTGTTTCCGGAGCGTCTGGTGACGGGCGCGGCGCCGGCCAGGCAGCGCAGTGCCTGTGGATCTCTTCTTCGCAACGGTTCGTGTGCCTCTGCGAGCAGGGTGGCGAGGACGACGGTTCCGACTCCGGGGATGGAGTGGAGGATGCCGGCGTCGGTGTGCTCGACCGTGGTGCTGCCGTCCGGTTGTTCGACGACGCCGGGTTCGGCCATTTGCCGGGTGATCCGCTCCAGGCTTCGGTCGATGTCGGCGATCTGCCGATTGACGACTTTCAGCACCGGCATCAGTGCGTCGATGTGGCTGGTGGCTGCTTTGACGACGCCTGGTCCGACGGCGATCGGCTGCTGGCGCAACAGGGCGAGCAGTTGAGCTGCGGTAAGGCGCCGGATGCGGTGTTTCTTCAGCAGTTCCGCGATGGTGGCTTCGCGCACCCTGAGCGCCTTGGCCGGGGTAGGTACGAGCCGCCACAGGGCCAGTGCCCAGTTGGCGGAGACGTCGTTCTTGACGGCCTCGAGCAACTGCGGGTAGTAGCGCCAGAGCAGGTCGCGGGTCTGATTCGAGAGCCGCTTCTGGTCCTCGACCAACTGCTTCCTGGCTCGAGTCCAGGCGCGCAGTTGGAGAGTGACCTCGTCTGGCGCCTGGAGTCGCCGCAGGCACTCCGGGTCGGTGCGCAGCGCCGCGGCGAGGACCCTGGCGTCGCGCCGGTCGTCCTTGGCGCCGGCGACCGAGAATCGATCCCGGAACCGATCGAGCTGCCTGGGGTTGATGGAATGCACGTCGAAGCCCCGCTCCATCAGGCTCTCGACCACCGGCCCATGCGGCACTTCGATCGCGACGCCGACTTCGGAAGGCGGCTTTCCGGTGCGGAGCAGGAGCCAGTCGGCCATGGCGGAGAGCCCCTCGCCGTTGTGGTCGAAGACGCGCTGCCCGACGACCTTGCCTGAGGCATCGAGCAGACACGCATGATGCTTCTTCGATCCCCAATCCACGCCGACAAACCAAGCCTCTGTCATGTCACACCTCCTCGTGCGTTACTCTGTGCCTGTCGGCACGCCGCGACGATGGCCTGGTACCTGTACTGGCGCTCGATGGCGCAACTTCCCACTGGGCCTCAGTCGCGGCGAAGCAGCCAGGGCACAGGTCCCAGTGAGGTGCTTCATGCACAGTGCGCGGAGGTCGCTCCTGGCTGCTTGCCGACTCCATCTGCCGGACTCCGGCCCGAGCCCGCCGGCACGATGCCGGCTGCCCTGGCTGCGGAAGCTGCCGGTCCCGCGGAACACGGCAAGCCGTTTCCCGCCGGACCTTGGAAAACCGGCAGACCGGTTTCCCACAGCTACCGCAGCCTCGACGACTACTCGCCTGTCGGTCGGCCTCGGACCGGGACCAGAATCCACACAGCAAAGGTACAGGTGCGCGGGTCTTCTGACCCGCTGCCGCCGCAGGCGGCCAGACGATCGCGCCGGCCGCAGGGCCGGCGACCGCTTCGGCGCGGCCAGTTCCCTGCGAACGCGCCGTTACTGGTCCGGCACCTCGACCGCAAGCCGCAGCGTCGGGTGGGTCTCAGGCGCCACGATGGCGTTCAACACGGCGAAGGACAACTCAAAATCCGAGGGGTTCTCCCCGGTCACGCTGAGTTCCACCGTTCCGTGCGGCGGCGCGGTGATCACGGCGCCGCGATCGTAGAAGCGCTGCGGTCCAACGCTCAGAAGATCGAACGACGCGTCGGAGCGGTTCGACAGCGTCACCGTGAGCACGCTGCCCTCGCGATACCTGACGTTCGCTACCTTCACGGACGCTTCGAGCAGGGGGACCACGACGTCCTGCCGTCCGATCAGTTCGTTGTCCTTCCATGCAGCCGTACGGTTCGCGTGCAGCGCCTCCCGGACCGACTCCGCCGTCCGCTCCTCGGCCAACACCAGGGTCGCCGTTCGGTGCCCGCCGCCGTGGACGTCGTAGTCCCAGTCGATCAGGCCGTGGATGTCGCTCACGCCCAGAATGGCGAGGTCGTAGTCGAGGGCAATCTGGAGCGCTTCCGCCGAGAACATGTGTTCGTTCGCCACCTCGATCCCGTGCAGCAGTCCGTCCGCGATCAACCGGCGGTGCATGTCCGTGAGCCTGGCCACTCCGTCCGACCTCTGGCGAATCCAGTTGGGGTGATTCCAGAACACGAAGGCGTCCTGCCGGTTCGCCTCCTTGAACACCTCCATCACGTCGGCCTGGAGCAGCGCGTTCGCGTCGCTCAGAAAGACTGCGTTGACGTGGCCGGGCGGCATCTCCCGGGAGATCTCCGCGCCGTTGACCACGATCACCTCGGGAGCATCCGCGCCCGCGTACTCGGCCGCGACCGCGAACGAGCGATTGCGGTCAGGGTTCGGTACATCCGCGGCCCGGGGCTGGTGCTCCAGGTGTTCGGTCACGGCGAGCAGGGCAAGACCATCCCGTTCAGACTCCTGGACCCGGATCACGGGCCACACCGAACCGTCCGAGAACACGGAATGCGTGTGCAGGTCGACGGCGAGCGTGTGGTAACCGCCCACATCCGGAAACTCGATGGCGCGGCTCTGTGCAATGACCGCTGTTGCCGCGACCAGTGACAGGGACAGAACCACACCCGCCCCGCCCACCCGTCTCTTCATTCGACGGGGCTCGCCGGCGGCACTTCCACTTCCAGTCGCAGCGTCGGGTGAGTTTCGGGCGCCACAATCGCGTTCAGCACCTCGAACGCCATCTCGAAGCTGGTGCGGGATTCGCCGCTGATCGCCAGGTCGAGGTCGCTGTGCGGCTCGACTCGCATCACCGAGGGCGGGCCGTTGAAGCGGTGTCCGCTCACAACGCGCAGATCGAAGGCGGCGTCCGACACGTTGGAGAGCCGGATGTCGATCAACTCGTCGTCCTGGCTGCGTTCGACCTTCGTCAGCAGGAGCGAGGCCTCCACCAGCGGCAGGAGGACATCCTCGCGGCCAATCAGCCAGTTCGCCATCCAGGCGACAGTGCGATTCGCGTGCAGTGCCTGCTTGATCGACTCCGCGCTTCGCTCCTCGGCGAACGCCAGGGTCACCGTGCGGTGCCCGCCGGCATGGGGGGTGTAGTCCCAGTCGATCAGACCGTGGATGTCCGAAACACCGAGGATCGCCAGGTCGTTGTCGAGCGCGATCTCGAGCGCCTCGGCCGAGTAGAAGTCCCCGTTCGCCACTTCGATGCCGTGCAGCAGCCCGTCGGCGATCAGACGCCGGTGCATGTCGGTCAGTCTCGCCACGCCGTCCGGGCGCTGCCGGGGCCAGTTCGGGTGATTCCAGAACACGAACGCGTTCTGCCCGTTGGCCGCCTCGATCGCCTGCTGCGCCTCCCGCTCGCTCGCTTCCTGCTCCGCGGGCGTGGAGGGTCGGAGCCGAGTCATGTAGTCCACTTCGCCGATCTTCACCAGGAGCGCGTTCGCATCCGTGATGAACACGGCGTTCACGTGGCCCGGCGGCATGCTGCGGGTGATCTCCGCGCCGTTGACCACGATCACAGAGGTTCCCGCTTCCGCGGCGTACTCACTGGCGACGATGTAGGACCGGTTCCGGTCCGGGTGCGGGATGTCCTCCCGGCGCGGCTGGTACTCCAGGTGTTCGGTGACCGCCATCAGCGTGAGCCCGTCCCGCTCGGACTCCTGCATGCGGATGACCGGCCAGACCATGCCGTCCGAGAAGACGGAGTGGGTATGCAGGTCGACCGACAGCGTGCGGTAGCCGTCGATGTCAGGGAACTCGATGGCTCGCTCCTGCGCCGCCGCGACCGTCGCCGCCGCCAGGACTGCAATGGAGAGGCTGAGCTTCAAACTGGCCGGTCGATTCGTCATGTCCGTTCCTCGATTGGTTGGGAAGTCGCGGCCGAGGATAGCGGCGCCGACCCGGGTGGCGCGATCCGCGCGTCAAGAGACGGCGTTCGCGCTCCGTGAGCTTGCCCCGGTTTCGTGGACACTTCATCCTTGGAGGAGGAGGTACCCACGATGCCAAGAACAAGACCTCGGTACCCGGCAGAGTACCGGCAACAGATGGTGGATCTGGTCCGGTCCGGGCGGAGCCCGGACCAACTAGCCCGCGAGTTCGAGCCCTCAGCGCAGTCGATCCGTAACTGGGTGGCCCAGGCAGACCGGGACGAGGGCCGCCGCGCTGACGGACTGACCACGGCGGAGCGCAAAGAGCTGCGGCGCCTGCGCCGCGACAATCGCCGGCTGCGCGAGGAGCGGGAGATCCTGGCAAAAGCAACGGCCTGGTTCGCCCGGGAGACGGGACCGAAGGGATCTTCAGGTTCATGAGGGCGCACCAGGCCGAGTTCCGGATCACGACAATGGCCCGTGTGCTCGGCGTCTCCACGAGCGGGTACTACGCCTGGTTGAAGCGACCGCGGTCGGCCAGGGAGAAGTCGGACACTGCTCTCGTCGAGCGGATGCGGGCGATCCATAAGCGGAGCCGGGGCACCTACGGCGCTCCCCGCATTCAGGCCGAGTTGGCCGACGACGGGGTTCTGGTAAGCCGCAAGCGGGTCGCCAGACTCATGCGAGAGTCCGGCTTGTCGGGCATCAGCCGGCGCAAGCGGCCGACGACAACCCGCCGCGCCGCTTCGGCGCGTCCGGCGCCGGACCTCGTCGACCGGAAGTTTGCGGCCGAGGTGCCGGACCGGCTATGGCTGGCCGACATCACCTACGTGCCGACGCTATCGGGCTTCCTCTACCTGGCCGTCGTCCTGGACGTATTCAGTCGGCGAATCGTCGGCTGGGCCATGGATTCGTCTCTCGCGACAGAGCTCGTGCTCGGTGCGCTGGAGATGGCCATCGACCAGCGCCGGCCGGAGGAGGTCATCCATCACTCCGATCAGGGCAGCCAGTACACTTCCCTGGCCTTCGGGAAGCGCTGCCGAGACGCAGGCATCGCGCTCTCGATGGGTTCCGTCGGAGATTGCTACGACAACGCCATGGCCGAGAGCTTCTTCGCCAGCCTCGAGTGCGAACTGCTCGACCGGACGACCTTCCGAAATCGCGCCGAAGCGAAGACCGAGCTCTTCCGTTGGATCGAGGGCTGGTACAACCCGCATCGGCGCCACTCAGGCATCGGACACCGGTCGCCCATCAACTTCGAAAGGGCCTACCGCGAAGCCGCCTGAACCCCAAACCTAAACCGTCCACGAAACCGGGGCAACTTCACCGGCGCCGCCGCCACACATCGCTCGCCACCGCCAGCAGGATCGCGACGCCGGTGATGATGCGCTTGGTCGGCTCGGTGGCGCCGGCCTGGGCAAGCCCGGTCTGCAGCACGGCGATCACCAACACGCCGAGGAGCGTGCCTGTCACCGAACCCCGCCCGCCGAGCAGCGACGTACCGCCGATGACCACCGCGGCGATCGCCGACAGCTCCATCCCGATCGCAGCGTTCGGATCCGCCGACTGCAGGTAGCCGACTTGGCAGAGGCCGGCGACCGCCGCCAGCAGACCCGCGAGCGTGAACACAGCGAACTGCACCCGGGCGGGCCGGACGCCGCAGCGGTGAAGCGCCGAGAGGTTGCCGCCGACCGCGAACACCCAACGGCCGAAGGAGGTGCGCGAGAGAACGAACTGCAGCGCTCCGACCACGGCGAGCGAACCGATGAAGGCAGCCGAGAGGCCGAGCACCGGCGTCGTCGCGCCGAGCGCCGAGACCCGGTCGCCCAGGTAGCTCGTCTTCGACGCGGTGACCAGATAGGTCGAGCCGCGGGCGATCTCCAGCATGCCGAGCGTGACCAGAAAGGACGGAATCGACCAGCGGGCGACCAGCGCGCCGTTGATCGCGCCGCACAAGCCGCCGACCGCGAGAGCAGCCAGCGCCGCCACCAGCAGGGGGTACCCCTGATCCACGGTCAGGACCCCCAGCACGGCCGCGGCCAGGGCCAGCACCGAACCGACCGAGAGATCGATGCCGCCCGCGATCAGCACCAGGGTCAGGCCGGCCGAGGCGACGACCAGCGGCGGCAACTGGTTCGCCAGGGTGCGGAAGGTCAGGACGCTCCAGAAGTGATCGGTCACGAGACCGAAGGCGATGCACAGGCCAAGCAGGACGAGGATGAGGCCGCCCCGGTAGCCCAGAGCGAACCGCGGAAGAGCCAAGTCGGATTCCGGCGCCGGCCCCTGGGAACCTGGGTGGCTTCCGCCCTGGGAACGCGGGCGTCTCGCCCGCATCCGGAATCCCGTCGCCATCAGCCGCCGGGCGCCGCGATCAAGTCGACCGGCGTCTGACGGTCCTGGGCTTCCCCACCGCCCAGGACCTCCAGCGCCGCCTCGATCCCGAACACCGCAAGCTGATCGGCGTGCTGGTCGGCGGTTGCGAGAATCTCGCCCTGCTCCACAAGTTCCGCCACCGCGTCGATGCGGTCGAAGCCGACGATCAGCACGTCGGTCCTGCCGCTCTGCCGGCGCGCAGCCAGCGCGCCGAGGGCCATGTTGTCGTTGGCGCACAGGAGCGCCCGCAACTCGGGATGCTCCCGCAGCATGGCGGCCGCGACGACGTTCGCCTGCGCCTGCTCCCAGCCGCCGCTCTGGACATCGACGATGCTGGCGCCGGCCGCGTTCATCGCGTCCTCGAAGCCGGCCTGCCGCTGCTGCGCGTTGAACGCGGTCGGAATGCCGCCGATGATCGCCACCTGGTCACCCGGTTCGAGGCGCCCGGCCAGCACTTCGCCGACCCGCCGGGCGCCGTCCCGGTTGTCCGGGCCCACGAACGGCGCCTCGAGCCCGGCCGCCGCCGCGACTTCCGCGTCCAGACGATTGTCGATGTTGACGACCACGACCCCACTCCCCTGGGCGCGCGCCAGAGCCGGCGCCAGCGCCTTCGAGTCAGCGGGGGCGATCACGATCGCATCGCTGCCGGAGGCCACCATCTGCTCGACCAGGGCGACTTGCTGGGCCAGATCGCTCTCGTTCCGGGTGCCGTTCACGACCAGGTCGTAGTCGTCGGCGTGGGCGTGGTGATGCGCCCGCGCTCCCTCGGCCATCGTCTCGAAGAACTCGTTGGCCAGGGACTTCATGACCAGAGCGATCTGCGGCCGAGCGGCGTCGTCCGCGGTGGGAGCGTCGCCGCCGCCACAGCCGACCGCCAGCGCGACCGCAGCAAACAGGACCGGAAGCGCGTCGCGGAGGTTGAGGTTTGCCATGGCGCGCTACAGCGTACTGGAAGGACTCTCGCCGCCGCCTGATGTGACCGCGGGTCTTCTGACCCGCGGGAAACACCGCGCCGCGAAGCGGCAACCACTATCCGACCGCCAACTCCACGGCCTCCGCAAACGTCGCCAGCGCGCTCTCCGTCGCCGCCCGGTCCGCCGGCGGCACCTTCGACCCCTCCGCCTCGTAGTGCAGCGACAACACTTCCAGCCGCTCTTGCCGCCGGTGCGCCTTCAGGTCGTACCGCGCCACCAGCCGGTCGCCCGCCAGGACCGGCAGGCAGTAGTAGCCATAGCGGCGCTTCGAAGCCGGCTTGAAGATCTCCAGGATCTGGTCGAAACCGAACAGATACCCCACCCGCTTCCGGCGCCAGAGCACCGGGTCGAACGGCGACAGGAGCACGCCGCGGTCCGGTGCCGGGCGCACGCGCCGGAGCCGGGCCGCGAGTTCCAGGTCCGCCGCGCGCACCCACCCGGGCCGCCGCTTTCCGTCGGCGGCGATCAAGTCACACGGAACCGCCTCCCCCACCGACGCCAGGTCCTCCAGCGCGGCCCTGATTCCTGGCCGCACGTTCTTGAGACGCCAGGTGTCGGCGAGCGTGCCGATCGTCGCCCAGCCGTGACCCCTGAGCGCACGCAGGATCAACGCCCGAAGCGACTCCTCGAGGCTCCACTTCTGCCGGCGCCACTGTTCCGGGATCACCCGTTCGGGCAGGTCGAACGTGCGCTGGAAGTTCCGGCGCGACCGGATCGCCAGTTCGCCCGTCGACCAAAGCGAGTAGGCGACCCAACGCTCCCGTTTCGACCGCCACATCTCGCCCATCATCGGCCCCCCGAGGTCGAGCGACCGCATCGGGCCCTCCGCCTCGACCCGGCGCAGGATCGCTTCCGCGACGTCCGGATGCTCACGTATCCCGCGATCCGCCCAGGTCTTTCCGCTCCGGTACTTCTCGCGCCGGAAACCGAACGCCGGGTACAGGTCGATCGGAATCCAGCTCGCCTCGTGGCCCCAGTACTCGAAGATCGGCGCGCCGGGTTGCAGAAGTTCCTCCGGCAGATTCCGGTCGATCCCAGGCCAGCGGGACAGGGGCACGAGCGCGTGAGTGCGGGCCCCCGCGATCGAGATCGTGTCGAGCTGCAGGTAGCCGAAGCGCTTGATCAGGGCATGCAGTGCGCGCCTGGCGCGAAGGCCTCGACCCGTCGCCGAGCGCGGCAGTCCCGTCCATTCGGGCTTCAGCAGGCCCGCCCGCGCCAGCGCCAGACGGCGCGCGTCGCGGACGGTGAGTTGAGCAGTGGAAACCGTCACGGGAGGATTCGGACCGGTCAGCGCCCGGGCGTCGACGCAGCGGCCAACGCCTCCGCCAGGCGCCGACTGGCGACTTCGCCGCCCCCGAGTGAGCCGGCCCGCTCAGCACGCTCGGCCACGCCCCGATAGTAGTCGGCGTCGCGGGCCAGATCCTCGCGGTTGACCAGCATCGGGTTGTCCTGCAGGCCGCGCAGCCAGGCGTGGTAGGCAAGTCCGGCCTTGTAGTAGCGGGTCGGCGGCTGGAAGATGAAGCGCGCGAGTTCTTCGGCAGGGCCCATCAGTTCCCGGTAGCGCTCGACATCGCCGCCGCCCAGCGCGCGAAGGGCCTTTGCCGCCGGCTCGGCGACCGCGTCGAAGGCGCCGAGCAGCGCGTGGCTGAAATCGCCCATGGCCACCCTGCGGCCGTGCAGTTCGAACGTGCCGCGGATCCTGGACGCCCCGGACTGCCCTTCCCCTTCCAGCAACTGAGCCCCTTCCAGGAGCCTAGCGAAGTGGTGGTCGTCTCCCGTCAGCACGATCTGGCCCCGCGCGGCGATCCGCCGGCGGAGCCGCACCTCGAACTCTTCGTCCAGCAGCGAGAGCTTGACCCCGCGCACCTTCTCGGGATGCTTGGCGAGGATGCGTTCCAGGCTGTTGCCCGGGAAGTAACCGCGCATCGCTGGATGGAACATCTCGCCGAGCCAGTGCAGGAACAGCGGCCCCTCGAGTTGATCGATGATCGCGCCATACACATCGACGTACTGCCTCTCGGAGGCGCCGGTCGCCGCAAGCTGCTCCATCGGCAACAGAACGGGTACGCCGCCCATCCCGTCGATGAACTCTGCCTGTTCCACCACCGCGTCGATCAGTTCGGAGGTGCTTGCAACCGCATCGACCTGATCGCTGCCGGCGCCGGCGACGAAGCCGTTCCGCAGTTCGAGGGAGGCGCAGAGTTCGATCAACCGTCGAGCGCTCGGCCATCCGATCTCGAAGCGCTGCGCCGTGTCCATTGCCTCCGCAGCACCGAAGCCGAGCGAGTCGATGAAGCGGCGTAGGCCGGCTGTCGCTCGCCAGTCGATCCAGTGTTCGATCTCATGCGCCGAAGCGGGATGGTCGATCGAGTGGCCGGCTTCGGCGTAGCCGCCACGGACAACGACATGAAGCGCGGCGTAGCAGAGCCTGGGCAGCGGCTCGGCGCCGGCAGGCACTGGAGCTTCCGGTGTCATGACGCCGCGGCCGCCTGCCGCTTGATCTCCTTGATCCGGGCGAACTCAGGACTCTGTCGATAGTGCTCGTCCAGCGGATAGCAACCGCTGACCATGTTGTTGCGCGGCCCCGTCGTGCAGTCGCTGAACGTCCGGCAGACGCGGCGCCGCTCGAGCGGTCGTCCCGCCAGCACGTCCGCCGGCAGCCCGGGGTAGGCCAGGACCATCCGCCCCAGGCCCACGAAGTCGACGTGGCCGGCCCCGACCTCGGCCTCCGCCACATGGGGCAGCCAGTCCTGCAGATAGCTGTAGCCCGTCCCCACCAGGGGCAGGCCCGGGAAGGCGGCCCGCACCACGCGCACCGCGGCGAGCTGACGCAGCACCGAGCGGAGCGGATCCTCGGGCGGCTGATAGCCGTCGGACGCCGGGTAGGCCGCCGGCCGCGACAGGTGTGGACAACTGTAGGGCGACCCCATCGTCACGTTGACGATCTCGACTCCGGCCTCGACCAGGAGCGCGATGTAGCGGATCGCTTCGGCGCAGGTGGGTTCGGGTAGGGCGAAGTTCGACGGATGGACGCCGAAGGCGAGATCCGCTGGGCCAGGCGCCCCATCCGCCACATCCACGACTTCCGGCTCGCCGACGCCGGTCGCATCGGCAACGAACGGCGCCACGTCGCCGACCGAGAGCCGCACGCCGATGCCAAGACCCGGGCACGCGGACCTCACCGCCGCGATGATCTCAAGCGGCAACCGGACCCGGTTCTCGAACGAGCCGCCATACGGCCCCGGCCGGGTACGCGCGCCGAGCAGTTCGTGCAGCAGGTAGCCATGGCAGCACTTGACGTCGACGAAGTCGTAGCCGGCACGCTCGGCGCAGCGCGCTGCCCGCACGTAGGCGCCGGCGACCTCATCCAACTGCCCGTCGCTCACCAGGGGCCGTTTCGCCGCCTCCCCCAGCCGCGCGTCGAGCACCGGATGGACCTGCGCCCGCAGCGGCCGCGGCAGGGCGGGCGGCGGATCGGGCCGCGACAGCCGGCCCGAATGGGTCAACTGCAGGCCGATGACCGGCCCGTCGCCACCTACTCCACTCTCCTCGTGACCCGCCAGGACCTCCCCGCGCAGCGCTTCGAGCCAGGCAACGCAATCGTCCAGTCGTTCGCCGTCCATGAAGAGCTGATTCGGGTTGGCACGCCCCTCGGGAACCACCGCCACCGCCTCGCCACCCCAGATCAGCTTCGCCCCGCTCAAGCCGAACCGCCGCCAGCGCCTCCGCGTCAGGTCGCTCGGGCTGCCATCACGATTGCCGTCCCAGCCCTCCATCGGATGGACCGCGAACCGGTTACCAGCTTCGCGGCCGAACACGGTAAGGGGTTGCGCCAGCGGCCCCTCAGCGCCGAGGAGCTCTTCGCCACAGTCGAACGCCGGGTCGAGGCCGCGCAGGTGCTCCCGAAAGGCCTCGACGGTGCGATGGTGGCCCGGAGGCGTGTAGGTCCGGCTCAACCTCCGTCCCCAACCTCCACGGCCGGCCGCCAGGGTTCCGGGCCGTCGGGCAGGGCGGTCAGGAACTGCGCCCCGACTTCGCCGTACCAGGCGTGGAGCCGCGCCCGCATCTCCGCGACGCGGTCGGGCTGCTCGGCAGCCAGGTCGTTCCGTTCGCCCTCGTCGGCTTCCAGGTCATAGAGATGGACCTGGCCGTCCTCGTAGCGCTCGAGCAGCTTGTAGCGGCCACGAGCTATCCCGCCGCCCGGGAAGCCGCCCTGGTGGCCGTAGTGGGGGTAGTGCCAGAACAGGTCTCGTTCCCCGGCCGAAGCGGTCGCCGTTTCGGCGACCTCGCCGCCGCGCAGCACGTCGAGGAAGCTCACGCCGTCGATCTCGACCACGGGAGACGGGTCGATCCCTGCAGCTTCGAGCAGGGTCGGATAGAAGTCCGTGCTGATGACAGGCGCCTCTGTCACGCCGCCCGCCGCCGCCACGGCCGGCCACCGGACGATCATCGGCTCACGGATGCCGCCCTCGTACAGCCAGCCCTTGCCGCCCCGGAGCGGCAGGTTCGAGGTCGGGAACATCTCGGACGTAGACAGGCCGCCGTTGTCCGAAAAGAAGGCGACGATCGTGTTCTCGGCCAGGTCCAGAGCGTCGAGGCGGTCGAGGATGCGACCGACGCTCGTATCCAGGCTTTCCACCATCGCCGCGTAGACGGGGTGGTTCTGGACCTCTTGCACACGGCGCGGCTCGTCACGAGGCCAGATCTGCTCCTCGAACCCCAGCCCGTCGGGATCGGCCGGCGCCCCCGGTTCGACACCGGCCTTCGCCGCGTACTTCGCGATCAGGTCGGCCGGCGCCTCCAGCGGCGTGTGGACGGTGTAGTACGAGATGTAGAGCAGGAAGGGCTTGCCTTCCTCGTCCGCCGCGTAGCCATCGAGCAGGTCCAGCGCCTCGTCGGTCAGCCGTTCGGTGAGGTACTCGTCCTCGGGCCCGTCCTCGAGCCTCGGGTTCGAGTAAGGCGAGAAGTAGCTACTGGGCCTCCCCCGAACGTAGCCGCCGACGTTCACGTCGAAACCCTGTGCCTCCGGCCAGAACTCCTCCGTCGGCCCCAGGTGCCACTTGCCGAGGAAGGCCGTGTTGTAGTCGCCGTCCCGCAAGGCCTCGGCAAGCGTGTACTCCTCGACCGGCATCCAGTCGTTCAGTGGCGCCGGCGCGAAGTTCTCCACGCGGCGGCCGGGGAACCAGTTCGTAGCTCCCACCCGGGTCGGGTAGCGACCCGTCATGATGCTGAACCGCGTGGGACTGCACACCGGGTTCGCGGCGTAGCCGCGGTTGAAGCGCACGCCGCCGGCCGCCAACCGGTCGATATTCGGGGTCTCGCAGAACGTGTCGGGATTGAAGGCGCCGACGTCCATGACCCCGAGATCGTCGACCAGGAGGAAGACGATGTTCGGCGGCTGGGCGGATGGGACGCCGGGCTCGCCGCCGGTGCCCGCACAGGCGGTGAGGAGCACCGGAAGGGCCAGTACCAGTGCCTTGGCGCGGCCGTTCATCGGAGGTGAAGCCTAGCGCGGCAGAACTCCCGGAGGCCGGTTCTTCGCGCAGGATGCGGGCAGGATGCCCGCGTTCCCAGGTCAGATCGTTCTGCCGCGCAGTCTCCCAGCCCGCATCCGGCGCGAAGAACCGGTCTGGCTGGGGCTACAATCGGTGACCGCCTCAGGGCGAACTTCGACTGAGGGAGGAGAGTCATGTCCGCCATCACCCGCCGCGTCTTCCTCGGCTCCGCCGCCGCGGCCGCCGCCACGACCACACTGGGCTGCCGCGCCTCGGCCGGCGCGGCCGGCGCCGCCAGCCCGAACCAGCAACTCCGTGTCGCCGTCGTCGGACTGCGCGGCCGCGGCAACGATCACATCAAGCAGTTCATCGAGCTGCCTGGAGTCGAACTCGCGGCCCTGTGCGACGTGGACCGCAACGTCCTCGAAGCCGCCAAGGCAAGGGCCATCGAGGCCGGCGCGACCGACCCGATGACGATCGTCGACTACCGGGAACTGCTGGAACGCGACGACATCGACGCGGTGTCGATTGCCACCCCGAACCACTGGCACGCGCTGCAGGCGGTGTGGGCGTGCCAGGCCGGAAAGGACGTCTACCTGGAGAAGCCGGTCTCCCACAATGTCTGGGAGGGACGCCAGATCGTCCACGCGGCGAAGAAGTACGACCGGATCGTCCAGACCGGCACCCAAATCCGCTCGTCACCGTCGATTCAGGACGCTTTGGCCTGGGTCAACGAAGGTCACCTGGGCGAGATCCAGCTCGCCCGCGGCCTCTGCTACAAGCCGAGGCAGAGCATCGGCCGGGTCGAAGGCGCCCAGCAGGTCGATCCCGCGGTCGACTACGACCTGTGGTGCGGTCCGGCGCCGAAGAAGCCCTTGATGCGGGAGCGCCTGCACTACGACTGGCACTGGGTGTTCGATACCGGCAACGGCGATCTCGGCAACCAGGGCATCCACCAGATGGACATCGCCCGCTGGGCCCTGGGCGAGGACGCGCTACCCCCGCGGACGATCAGCGTCGGCGGCCGCTTCGGCTACGTCGACGACGGCAACACGCCGAACACCCAGTTCGTGTACCACGACTACGAGCGGGCGCCCCTGCTGTTCGAGGTTCGCGGCCTGCCCCGCGATGCCGAGGCCCAGGCCGGCGAGTGGCGCAAGGGCATGGACGACTACATGGGCGCCAGCATCGGCGTCATCGTCCACTGCGAGGGCGGCTACCTGCAGATCCCGAGCTACACCAGCGCCACCGCCTACGACAAGAACGGCAAGAAGCTCGAGAGCTGGAAGGGCGGCGGCAACCACTACGCCAACTTCGTCGACGCCGTGCACAGCCGGCGGGGCGCGGATCTGACCGCCTCGATCGAAGACGGCCACCTCTCAAGCGCCCTCTGCCACCTGGGCAACGTGTCGTACATGCGGGGCGAAGCCGCCGGACCCGCCAAGATCGCCAAGGTTGCCGGGAAGCTCCGCAACGCCGGCGATACCGCGGACCGGTTCCTCGATCACCTCGCGAAGAACGGCGTCGACCCCGAGATCGAACAGCCGATCGTCGGCCAGTGGCTCGAGATCGACCCGGACTCCGAGCAGGTCAAGGGCGACGAGGAGGCGAACCGGTTGCTCACCCGCGAGTACCGCGAGCCGTTCGTGGTTCCGCGGGTCGTCTGATGGGCCGGATACGCCTCTGTCGCTCGGCGGGATTCGCGGCTCTCGCCGCGCTGGTCTTCGCCTTCGGCGCCGGCAGCCTGCAAGCCCAGTCCGGCGTCCCGGACGGCTACGAACTCGTCTACTCCCAGGACTTCGCCGACGCATCCGCGCTCGACGACTTCACCTTCAGCGACAAGCGCGCCTGGAACTACGGCAACGAAGGGGGCCGCGGCTACCTCGATCTTGTGGGCGGTAGCAAGTACAAGCCGAAGCACCGCTCCCCGCTCAACATCGCCCTGATCGACGATCTCCTGCTCGCCGATTTCGTCCTCGAAGCCGAGGCCTGGCAGACCGGTCGCGAGTACGGCCACCGGGACCTGAGCCTCTTCTTCGGCTTCGAGGGTCCGAACCGCTACTACTACGCTCACCTGGCCACGGAGCCCGACGACCGCGCCCACAACATCTTCCTGGTCGACCACGCGGACCGGGCGCCGATGGGCGCAATCCCGGACAAGGGCGTCGACTGGGGCAGCGGCTGGAAGCGGGTCCGCGTCGAGCGCCAGGGCGGCGCGCTCTGCGTCTACTTCGACGGCGAGAAGACGCCGACGGTGTCCACGGATGCCGACCCGCTCGGTTGGGGCCGCCTCGGCTTCGGTTCGTTCGACGATACCGGCCGCTTCAGCAAGGTGCGGATCTGGGCGCCGGTGTCCAAGCGACCACGAGACAGGGCCTTCAACTAGCACCTACACCACGGACCGACGGCCACCTCGCTGGGCGGCGAGACGTCCACCGCCCCACTCGCAACTCCCTAGCCTACCGTCTCGGCACCGGACCATACCGCCCGTGATGGTCTCACCGCTCCCCCGCCGCATCCGCCAGAGCCGCCTTCAGTACCTGGAAACACAGCTTTGCTGTGTGTTGATCCGGCGAGAAGCCCGACTGCATTTGCTGGTAAGGGTGTATGTAGTTCCGGAAGTCCCGTAGCCCATGACTGAACTTCTTGACGTCTGGTTTCAGCAAGCCAATATCACTTGCAACATCGATGAACTGCGCAAGAGACCACTCGTGGAATCGCCTTACTTTCCTATCGGCAGCCTTCGGGCTGGCACTCGATTGATTGAACACTCCAGGGTTCTTCTGTGCCGCGCCAAGAAGCACACCTTCCAAGACACTGCCGCACAGGAATATCACAGCCAAGTGTGCACCCGCACTCAAGGCTAAGCCGACTTCATCCAAGCGCTTCTTGATGACATCCGCGACACCGGCTTCAACCGGAAACCCTTGGACATCGGGCAACTCCAAGTCCTTTTCCAAGAAGCTCTCGGCTGTCGAGGCCACATCAGCTTCTTTGCCAGAGAGTCTCGCGACAATCTCACGGCTTCGCTTGAGAATCTTCATGTCAGGCTCTCGGTCGTCCAGCTCGCACGTTGCCTCATACGAGTCAAGCATTGCCGACAGAACCTGTCCTACAAGGGCATCGGTCGCCCGATCCCAAAACGCGCGCATATTCTTGGCCTTGGACGTTCCGTACTTGCGATAGTTCGGACCGTGGATGTCAACTCCATGTCCCCAGAAGAACTCCCCATAGGTGGCGTCCGAGTAGTCAAGGACGTAGCCGCTTTCCATCTGAAGCATCCTCTCCAGGTAGCGCTTGTCGATATCCGTTAGACTGCTCAAGGGAGCCTCACCTTTCTGGCGGTGTCCTTCGCCGACCGACCGCCTCTTGGAACCTGCGAAGCTATCGTGCTTCGGCGCAGAATCCAATGTCTGCGTCGAGTGCTTACTCGCCCGTATACCGCCGCAGGTCCGAGTCGAGCTGCCCCGCCGACACCTCGCCGTCGTGGAACAGCAGGCGATAGCGCAGCCTCAACTCTCCGCCGACCGGAATCGTCCAGTCGCCGGTGCCCTTCTTCGCCTTCTCGAAGTCATGGACGCCGAAGGGGTTGGCGGCGAACAGGCCGTAGGCGCGGGCGTGCCACCAGGTCGGGTGGCGAAAGTTCTCGGGGTGGTCGAGGATGGCGATGCCGACGGGCCTGCCGTCGACCGGCCCGGTGTAGTGGACCCAGGCGGCGCGTTTGCCCCAGACGGCGGCGCCTTCGACGCCCTCGCTGTTCCGCATCGCGCCGGCGGCGTGTTCGCCCTGATGGCGCAGGGTGGGCGCGATGCGGATGGCCATCGTGCCTTCCTTGGTGTCGCCGAGGACGACCGCCTCGTGGCCGGCCCGTAGCCGGATGTCGAAGTCGACCGCCCGCCAGGCCTGACCGGAATCGAAGGCACCGGCGCGGAAGGTCATTGTCCGTTCTTCGTGGAGAAGCTCCTCGCCGCCGGGGGCGACCCATGAGTTCGAGGTGCGGAGCACGCCGACCGCACCCGACTCTGCCGCGAGGATCTCCCGATGGACGATCGCCGAGCCGTCGCGGCCGGTCCAGAAGTCGTACCGCTTGGAGCCGTCGGCCGGGCCGACTGCGCCGTGAGCGAACCACAGGGAACGGTGGTGCGGGTGGTCCTGCTCTTCCCCTTCCGCCTCGGACATCGGCCAGTTGCGGGTCAGGGCCTGCCCGCCCGGGCCGTAGACCGGATAGAGGTACGGCAAATGGCCGCCGCCATCGGCCTCGCCGCCGGGGCGATACTCGGTGAAGGGCTTGCCGTTGACCGTTACAAGGATGCGGTCGCCGGCTCGCTTGGTGAGCTCGATCATCGGACCGCCTTCGTCCGCGGTCGCGGCCGGATGAGCAGCCGCGGCCGCCAGCAGGAACGCTGCGCCGGAAACGGTGGCCAATCGCCGGAGGGTACCGGCATGAACCCGCTGCATACCCGGCGTGCGCCCGCCCAAGCAGCGGGATCGGGCCGCATCAGCAGCCGACGCGACCGCTGCCGCACTCCTTCTGGACTGCACGTTTCCGGCGCCACTGGTCAGGGGCTCCATCGTCAACTCCTCTGGCCTGCCCTCATTCACCGTCACGTCTCGCCGGAGTTCGCGCATGGTACCGTATTCCGCTTGGACCCCACGGGGCGTGGCGCGTCAGTTCGGACCACACCTGCCGCCAGCGTTGTCAGGTGCCGCGTCTCCTGCCTTCTGCCAGCCGAGGCCGGCTCTTTGCTACGCTGCGTGCGGAGCATCGCGTGGGATGGTAGGAAGCCCGCCAGCAACAAGGAGAGCGCGTCATGACCGATAGGACCAAGGAGCGCAGTCGCCCAGTGCGACTCCACTTCACGAGCAAGGGCGCGTGGCAAGTCGACATGGACGATCTTCTGAGCAGGCCGGAGGTTGCCGACGCCTTTTCTGCCGGCACCGCCATCATCGAGCGTGAACACCGCCACGCGCAGGACAACTCGCCACCGCCGGATCGCAAGGCGGCGAACTCCGGCTAGCCCGATCGGCTCAGCCAGATGGGTCTCGGGCTGCTTCTCCTGCCGGCCCTCGGCGGGTACTGGGCCCTCACACAGGCGAACTGCTGGAAATACGGCGCTCTGCGCGAGTCGGGCTACCACCTGGTCTTCCGCTCGGCTTGCCTAGGGGGCCTGCTCTCGGCCATCGCGTACTTGCGGCTTCTAGCCCTCTCGTATGCAGTTCCGGACCTCGGCGTAGACCTCAAGGGTTGGTTGCGTTTGTCAGAGCCACTCACGCTGGTCCAGGCGGCGGTGGGAATCGGAACCGTCAGCGGGTTCGCTCTTCCGTACGGACTTAACAAGCGGAAGAAGGAGACTGACGCAGAGCAGGATGCAGGGGCCACCGAGACGCCGCTCTCCTGGTGGCGCCGTCTCCGATGTACGGAGCTCGAAGGCGCCCGCAGAGCAGCAGCGGAGAGGGGCGATCTCATCGAGTTGACTCTGCAGGACTCGGCCCAACGCCCCACAACTGTCGAGATCGCACTCAACAGCGGCAAGACCTACATCGGCTACGCCACGGTCAGCGGCATCTTCCAGAGGGACGCCACCGAGCCCGACATAGCTCTCCTACCGGTCGTGAGTGGCTACCGCGATAAGAACACGCAGGAACTCAAGCTGACTACTTCCTACGGCCGCTACTACAACGAGATCGCAGCGGCCCGGAAAGAGTGGGGAGAAGGTCAGGGCACGTCTCTGGAGGACATGCGCGTGATCCTTCCACTCTCGGAGATTCGGTCCGCCAGACTGTTCGACTTGGAGCTCCAGGCCAAGCTCCAAGAGTGACAGGATCAGGGTAGCTGAAGGGCGAGCCCGGCGTTTCGGGCGTGGTACCGTCTCGCCGGTGAACTTCCGAAGGCGTCCGGTGCCGCTCGCGCGTGCGACGGCAGTAACGTTCCTGGCCTCGCTCACGCTCTGTGCCTGCATCGGCAGCGAGGCCGATGCCGATCCGGGCGGTGAGGATCCCGAACTCATGAGCCAGGGACGTCAGGCGGAAGTCGTCCGCGCCCACCTGTTCGACGCCGACGGCCAGGCCGCCTTTGCCCGCGTCAAGGAGCGTTTCGAGGCGGCCAATCCCGGCTACGCGATGACGTTTCTGGCCGCCGCCACGGAGATCGCGGCGGACGCCTCGAACCGGCTCGTCTTCGTGCAAACGCCCGTCGAGGAGGAGCCGGCGGCAGCCGAGTTCCACACAGCCTCGGGCGCGATGGACACCGACTTGCATGTGGGCGACATCGCGGTACTCCGCACCGGCGAACGGCTGACCGCCGAGCCGGCAATCGCCGCGCTCGTCTTCGACATCCCCGACACCCCGGGCGAGGGCGTGCCGGCTGCGATCCGACCCGACTGGGATCCCGACATCACGGACGTTCCCGGCGGCTGCGCCACGGAAACCGGCGCCTACCGGCGCATCCTGCTCACGTGGCTCCAACGGAACGGCCCCTACACGTACCACGGCCTCAATGCCCACCGGGTGCGGATCACCGACTCCTTCACCCACTACCACCCCGTGGACACGGGCTTCGACGAGTTCTACCTGGTCCAGATGAGCAACGACGAGGATCGGCTCCTCACGAGCTACCACGCCGCGGCCATCGAGTCGCCGGAGACGATGACTCCCGAACTCGCGGGGCAGCTCTTCGACGTCCACGACATCCGCGCCGGTGACCTGATCTACCTGCCGCGCGGCGTGATCCACCGCGGTCTGGGCGGCGTGCTGGCGCAGGTGATCACGGTGCCCGGTTTCCGCCCCGACGCCGAGATCGGCGTCGACCACCACCTGCTGGCGATCAACGAGCGGTTGGGGCTCGAGGGTGACGACGCTCTCCCCTACAACGTCGAAGCGTCGACCGAGGCGGTCGTCCGCTGACGCGGAGCCGTGCCCGGGAACTGACCGCCAAGTCGCCGCATCGGACTAGGGACGACGATCCAGGAAAGATGACCACAGATGCGGGCAGGATGCCCGCGTTCCCAGGCACCGATCCAATCAAGGACTTTCGGCATGAAGCAAACCTCCGACACGGAAACGTACGACGCCATCGTCGTCGGCTCGGGCGCCACCGGCGGCTGGACCGCGAAGGTGATGACCGAGGCCGGCATGGATGTCCTGATGCTGGAGGCGGGGCGCGCCTTCGACCCCGAGAAGGACTTCCGCGAGCACACCCTGCCGCACGACATGGAACTGCGCGGCCGCCCCGACCCGCGCAACGAACTGCTCCAGCGCCGTCACCGCCAGTCGTACTGCTACGCCTGCACCGAGGTCAACGCGGACTTCTTCATCGACGACGTCGACAACCCGTACACCGAGGCGCCCGGCACCCACTTCAACTGGATCCAGGGCAACGTGGTCGGCGGTCGTTCCATCATGTGGGCGCGCCAGTCGTACCGGATGAGCGACTACGACTTCAAGGCCGCGAGCATGGACGGCTACGGCATGGACTGGCCGATCAGCTATGCGGACATCTCCCCCTACTACGACCGGATCGAGCGCTACATCGGCGTCAACGGCCGCAAGGAAGGCCTGGAGATCCTGCCGGACGGCGAGTTCCTGCCCCCAATGGCCTTCACCTGCGGCGAGGCGATGCTGAAGGAGACCCTGGCCGAGAAGTTCAACCGGCCGATGACGATCGGCCGCAACGCCGTCCTCACGCGCAGGCACAACGGGCGCGACATGTGCCACTACTGCGGGCCCTGCCACTACGGCTGCCGGACGAACTCCTACTTCAACTCGCCGCAGACGACCCTCGTCGACTGCGAGGAGACCGGCCGGTTCACGCTGGTGCCCGACGCCGCCGTGATCAAGGTCGACATGTTGGCCGGCGACCTCGTCTCCGGGGTCACCTACGTCGACAAGACGACGAACCTGACCCGGGAAGCCAAGGCAGACGTCGTCGTCCTATGCGCCTCGACCCTGGCCTCCACGCGCATCCTGCTCAACTCCGCCGAAGGCGGCCTCGCCAACGAGAGCGACTGCCTGGGCCGTTACGTGATGGACCACATCTACGCGACCGGGGTGCGCGGGGTCCTGGAAGCCCGGGCCGGCGCTCAACCGGAGCGCGCGAACCGGCCGAACGGGATCTACGTCCCCCGCTTCCAGAACCTGAAGGACCCGGCGACGAAGAACCCGAACTACATCCGCGGCTACGGCTACCAGGGCGGCGAGAACATCACCACCTGGCAACACGGCAACTCCCTCCCCGGCTTCGGCGCCGACTTCAAGCGGATGGTCGAATCGAGCACCGTGTCGACGATCGGCCTCGGCGGCTTCGGCGAGATCCTGCCGCGGCCCGAGAACCGCGTCACCCTCGACCCCGAGACGAAGGACAAGTGGGGCGTGCCGGTGCTGCAGATGAACACCACCCTGGGCAGCAACGAGTACGCGATGGTCCAGGACATCATCCAGGAAGGCCGGGCCATGCTGGAGGCGCTCGGCTGCACGAACATCACGCAGAACACGGAGCCGGCGCCGATTGGCTCGGGCATCCACGAGGTCGGCACGGCCCGCATGGGCGACGATCCGAAGACCTCGTATCTCAACCAGTATCAGCAGTCCCACACGGTGAAGAACCTGTTCGTGATGGACGGCTCCTGCTACGTGAGCATCGGCTGCGTCAACCCGACCCTCACCATGATGTCGCTGGCGCTCCGCTCCACCGAGTACCTGGTCGACCAGCACAAGCGGGGAGAACTCGCATGAGCAAGCAGACGACGAGACGCAAGGTCCTGGCAGCCGGCGCCGGCGCGTTCGGCTACGCCACGCTGCAGGCAGAGCCGATTCGGGCCGCGATCCCGGCTCTGGCCGCGTACCAGGCCGAGGGGGCGGGCTGGACGCCGCGGCTGCTGACGCCGGCCCAGGGCGAACTGCTGGCCACGCTCTGCGACCACATCCTGCCGCGCACGGACACTCCCGGGGCTCGCGACGCCGGAGTCCACGAGTTCATCGACCTGGAACTCTCGCTCGCCGACGGCGACGACCAGCTTGCCGCGCTCGGCGGCCTGGACTGGATCGACCGGCGTGCGCAGCAACTCCACGGTTCGTCCTTCGTCGGTCTCGACGCGACCCGCCAGCTCGACATGCTGCGCGAGATCAGCGACGAGCACGAGGATCATCCTCCGGAACTCGTCGCCGGCGCCGCGTTCTTCAGCGACCTGAAGCGGCGCACGCTGTTCGCCTTCTACACCTCGAAAGTGGGCCGCACGGACGCTCTCGGGCTGCCGGACCGCGTACGCGTGGAGCGCTTCCGCGGTTGCCAGCACGAGCCTGGCGAAAGCCACATTTAGAAAGCGCATGGCTATGCCATCACAGCCGCTCCTCGTCCACTGGACGAGAGAGAGCCTGTGAGGACGTCTACCGTGAAAGCGATTCTGGCTGCTCCGCCAGAGAACCGCACCAACACCCTCGACCCCGACGTCCTGGACGAGATCGTCCGGCGCATCGTGGACGTTGCGCAACCGGAGAAGATCATCCTCTTCGGCTCGGCGGCGCGAGGCGAGATGGGGCCGTACAGCGACGTGGATTTGCTGGTCGTCAAGGACGGCGTGCGATCTCTCGACGTCATGAAGGCGATCTACACGAACCTCGGAGGTGTAGGAGTCGCCGTCGATGCCCTGGTCGCCACGTCGGAGCATGTCGAGCGTTATCGCGACAGCCACGCCCTGGTCTTCAAGCCGGCCCTGAGAGAGGGACGGATCGTCTGTGCTCGTCGGCCTGAGGCGAAGCCTCGGTCCTGAACGACGTCGCGGCAGGTAGAGCCGGACGGCGTGTCGGGTCCGGGCATGGCCTACATGGCGCCAACGATGTCGGTCCGTCCAAAGTCCAGCCCAACGTAGAGCAAGGGGCAGTCCTTGGTCTTGGCCAGATCGTAGGCAAAGCAATCGCCGAAGTTCAGGGCGGAGGCGTGGACGCCCTTTCCCCATCGCGCATAGGCGTCGGCAACCCGACGGGCCGTCGCCGCCGACACGCTCACGACCTCAACGTCCAGGCCGTCGATCAAGCCGGCCATCTCCGAACGCAAGCCGCGGCGCTCGGCCACGATCAACGCTTCGGCAACCGTGGCTGCGGAGATCGCGCAGCGCTCACTCGCCAGGATCTCGCCGCAATCTCCCGCTGTCGGCTCGTCCATCAGAACGGCCATCAGGGCGGACGTGTCCACGGCAATCACTCCGGCAGACCGCTGTCGCCGTAAAGAAAGTCCTGACTCCGGGCTGCGCTGACGCCGGCCGCCCTCTTGCGTGCTGCTGCGGCGCGCATGGAGGCGATGACGGCCCGCCGCGCCTCGGGATCGCGCCGCGGCCGCACGGGAACCAGAGCGACCGTTGCCCGGCCATGACGAGTGAGTACCACATCGTGGCCGGCTTCGGCGCGGCGGACAAGTTCGGTCAGCTTGCCCTTGGCCTCGGATACGGAGATCTGCATGGAATAGTCTCAGGCCATCCTGTGAGAGCGGTTCCCGGAAGACGCGCCGGTTCGTGTTCAGCCTGTCCATTCTGGACCATCACGTAGTCCATTGCAACAGAGAAGCGCCATTAGCGCCCGGCTGCCCAGAACTCCACCTATCTGCACGAGAAGTGTTGACCCGCCCGAGTCCATCCGTCCCAACGAACCCGCAAAGGAGACCCCCGATGTGTGACGACAGAACGAATGCCGACAACGACAAGTACCTGCACGGGAAGCGGCTGACGCGCCGGGAGTTCGGGGCCGTCTCGGCCGGCGCCGGCCTGACGATGCTGCTGCCGCGGCCGGCGAACGCCCAGGACGTCTCCGAATCCGAGATCGAGGTTGAGACCCCCGACGGCGTGTGCGACAGCTACTTCGTGCACCCCGCGAGCGGCGCCCATCCAGGCGTCCTGATCTGGCCGGACGCCTTCGGCCTGCGGCCGGCGATGCGGCAGATGGCCACGCGGCTCGCGGAATCAGGCTACTCGGTGCTCGTGGTCAACCAGTACTACCGCTCGAAGAAGGCGCCCATCGCGGAGGGGACGGATTTTTCCGCGTTACGCGACACGCTCAGGCCGCTGATGGGTTCGCTGAGTCCGGAAACCAACGTGACGGATGCGAAGGCCTTCGTGAGCTTCCTGGACAGCCAGTCGTCCGTCGACAAGGACCGGAAGATGGGCACGATGGGCTACTGCATGGGCGGCCCGATGACGATGCGTACGGCCGCCGCTATCCCCGATCGCGTTGGCGCCGGCGCCTCCTTCCACGGCGGCGGCCTGGTCACGGACCGGCCGGACAGCCCCCATCTTCTCGTGGAGAAGATGACGGCGCACTACCTGTTCGCCATCGCCGAGAACGACGACCAGAGACAACCCGAGGCCAAGGATGTGCTGCGTGAGACCTTCGAGGCCGCGGGCCTGCCGGCCGAGATCGAGGTCTACGAGGGCGCGATGCACGGCTGGTGCCCGCCCGATACGCAGGTGTACCACAAAGCCCAGGCTGAGCGAGCCTGGATCCGACTCCTCGCCCTGTTCGAGCGCGCCCTGGCGTAACGGCGGCTCGCGGTTTCGTCCGGCAGCGCCACAATCAGCGCAATGATCACGATCTACCACGTCCCGCGGACCCGTTCGGCCCGCGTCATCTGGCTGTGCGAGGAGCTCGGCCTGCCCTACGACGTTGTCCCGGTCGACTTCAGCCCGGAGTACCTGAAGTCGGCCGAGTGGCGGCGGCTCAATCCGATCCGCAAGGTGCCGGCGTTGACGGACCTCGACGCGGCCGGCAACCCCTTCACCATGATCGAGTCCGGCGCGATGGTTCACTACATCCTGGAGCGGTACGGCGAGGGCCGCCTGCAGCCGCCGCCCGGCACGCCGGAGAGCGCCCTGCTCCTGCAATGGTCCTGGTTCGCCGAGGCGAGCCTCGCCCGCCCGCTCGGCGACATGGTCCACCACCGTCTGCTGAAGCCGGAGGCGGAGCGCATTCCGGCCGTTGTCGAGGACGGACAGCATCGCGCCGAGATCTGTCTAGGGGCCGTCGAGACGGCCCTTGACGGCCGCGACTACCTGCTGGGGAGCGAACTGACCGCCGCCGACATCATGATGGGCTACTCGCTGGCGCTGGCCCAACGGCTGGAGGTGCTGGACGAGCGCTACCCGAACGTCGTCGCGTACCTGGAACGGCTGGAAGCCCGGTCCGGATTCCAGGTCGCCTTCGCCGCCCCATAGTCAGACCACCGAGGGCCGCCGAAGCGCCTCACTCGGACGTAAGCCAGGGGCGACGCCCCAGTTCCATCACGACGTCCCCATCGCCGCCCGTCCTCCCGACCAGCGGATGATGCCAGCGAAGACCTTCGAAGCGCGCGAAGTCCCCGTCCGCCGTGGCCAAGTCGCACCCGGCTTCCATGACGACTGCCGCGAGGTAGGCATCGGGCACGAGATTGCCGGCAACGGCGTGTCGTCTGCAGAGACCGTCGAAGATCTCCCAATGCCGCGGACCCGGCCGTACCCGCACACACTGAGGCGGCGCAAGAAGCCTGGCGGCGCTGGCCAGCGCTTCCCGTGTTCCGGTGGGCTCCCGGAAGGTCCGACGGTTGGTCACGATCCTCACGAAGGAACTCAGCACCATCTCCGACATTCCATAAGCCGGACCCGAGTTCACAAGCCAATCGAGCCACTCACGGTACGGTTCATGCTCGTCCATGTCCTCGCGGTGCGCGTAGACGAGCACGTTGACGTCAGGAACGATCAACTAGATCCAGGAAGCGCTCGCAGTCCATCAGGTCGAGCTGGTCGGTCAGCCGATCGCTCCTCACACCGGGTTGCAGGCCGCCCTTCCCGCCGGTCAGGAGCTCGACACGCTTCGCCGGCGCCCGCTCCTCACCTCGTGTAAGCACCCCTCGGAGCCCCTCGTCGATCAGAGACGTAAGTGTCCGCCCCGTGCGGGCCGCATAGCGCTTCGCTTCCGCGAGCAGTTCGTCGTCGAGCCGTACAGTCGTCCGCATGCAGGTGACGCTACGCGCCGTATGTCGATATGTCAACCGGCTTCCGTCATCGCGCGCACCGCGGCCTCAGGCAGCTTCTCCGGCGACACGACGTACAGGTACTCCTTGTTCCGCAGGTGGCTCACCCGGCCGACCTTCTCGCCGCTCGGGTTGAAGACGCCGATCTGGGCGCCCACATAGCGCTTGTAGTCGCTCTCGATCACCAGCACCTCGCCCCGACGACCGAGGATCGCCTCCATCTCCTCGCGGCCGAGGAAGCCTTCGTCGCTGAACGACACGACGAGGTACGGCGCCCGCACCCGGTCCACGATCCGCTCCCAGGCGGCGCGGAATCTCCTCTTGCTGTTGAAGTCGCTCTTGCGCCGCCGGCAGTCGACCCGCTTGCAGGCGATGCCGTAGTGCTCCGGCTTGTCCCACAGCACCAGGCTCTCCCAGACGTGGTAGTTGCCCAGGTAGCTGTGCTGGTTGTAGGGCGGGTCGAGATACGCAATGTCCGCTTCAAGCGCTTCGACGGCATCCACCGCGTCCATTCGATGCACCTTCCCCTTGCCGGCCTTGGCACGTGGAGCGATCTCCGGCAGCCTCAGCTCCAGGTCGTTGGAAGCTCGCGGCGCCCACTGCTTGAGATAGGCCATCTGCACGCCGGTCGTGCTGTCGACGCGGTCCGCCGCTTCCATCAGGGAAACGAGCACGACCGCCCGGAGCTCCGGATCGAGGTCCTTGCGTTCGATCTCCTCGCGGATCGCGTCCACGCGCGCACCGTTCTTCGGCTGCAGGTAGCGGCTCTTCTCGCAGAACACGTCCGTGAAGTACCCCGGCGACGCCGGCAGGCGATTGAACTCGTCGATCAGCAACCGAGCCTGCCGAAGCTGCTCGGGCGTTCCGTCCGACTCCACATAGCACCGGGCGATCGTCTCGCCGCACGCCAGGTAGTCGTTCGCGAGCACCCGGTAGTTGCGTCGTTTCAGCGCGTCGCCCACCCTCGAGGTGCCGGAGAACAGGTCGAGCACGGTGCAGGACTGCTCGAGCGCTTCGACAACGCCGACGATCAGCGGCACGAACTGCCGCTTGGAGCCGATGTACTTGATGGGCATTGAGTTCGCGCCCGCCCCCGTCGGCGCCGTCCGGGGCCGGATAACCGCGCTACGGGGCCGACACGTCGTACGCCAGCAACTCGTCCCAGTTCCGGATGTAGAGGACGCCGTTGCCGACCACAGGATGCGCCCAACTCGGCCGGCCGCGATCATCGAGATCGAAGCGCCCGACCTCCGTGTAGCCGGCCGGCGTCGCCTCGGCCAGGCCGGCGAGGTGCCTCTCACCGAGCATGAACAGCTTGCCGTCGGCCAGGGTGAGCGAGCCCTTGCCGACACTGCGGTCCCGCCACACGATCTCGCCGGTCTCGAAGTCGACGCACGCGAGAACGCGGCCGAAGAAGCCGTAGAGGTGGCCCTCGTAGAGCACTACGCCGCCGTGGTGGTTGCGGAGACTCGACTGGAACCACACCTGTCCGGTGCTCACGTTGTCGCCAACGGCTAGCACGCGCAGGGCGCCGCCGCCGGTGCCGTAGGCCGAGGTGTAGAAGACAAGACCGTCCGAGTAAACCGGCGTCGCCACGTTCGCGGTCCGGTTCGACGGCGCGCGATAGTGCCAGAGCAGCTCACCGTCCGCGGCGCGCACGCCGACTCCAGCGCGGGCCGTGAAGCCCACGATCACGCGCAGCGGCTCGCCGGCACCCTCAAGGTCCACGGCGACCAGGGAGGAGTAGCCGGCCCGGTCGGTCAGGCCGTCGCTGGTCCAGACCGTCTCACCGCTCTCTCGGTCGAGCGCGGCGATCGCGCCGCCGTCGCCGCCGGGCATCACGACCACCCAATCGCCTTCGATCAACGGCGACTCGCTGATGCCCCAACCGATGTTGCGCTGGTCGAAGTCCCGGAGGATGTTCCGCTGCCAGCGCACCGAACCGTCGGCGAGTGCGATTCGCGCCAGCTCACCCATGCCGGTCAGCGCGTAGAGCGAGTCGCCGGCCACCGTCGGCGTGCCGCGCGGGCCGTTGCCCCGGCTGTCGCGGAGCCGCGGGCCGAGTTCGCGCTCCCAGCGCACGGCACCGTCGCCTTCGTCCAGAGCGAATACGATGCTCTCGCCGCCCCGCGTTCCCTGGACATAGAGCGAGCCGTCGGCCACCGCCACCGTGCCGTAGCCCTCGCCCAGCCCGTCGATGCGCCACAACAAGGGCGGCCCTCCGGCGGGCCATCGGTCGGCGAGACCGGTTTCCGTCGAGACGCCGTCACGATTCGGCCCCCGCCACTGCGGCCAGTCGTCCGCGACGGCCGGCCAAGGCACCGCCAGCGCCGCCAGGAGCAGTCCGAAATGGATCGACCGGGTCAACCATGGCCGCGCCGATCCAATGTGAACCCCGTTCATCGCCCAACACTCTGCGCTGCCTCGCCGCCGCCGTCAACCATCACGGTCGGAACGCGGACCTCTCGGCCGAGACCAGTACCCGCACAGGTAGGGCCCGGCGCCGCGGACGTCAGGCCGTTCCTGACCGTCTCTTGCGCGGCGGCTGCAGGAAGAACGCAACCACCGAACCGGTCAGGGTCACCGCGGCGATCGTAAGGAAGGGCACGGCGTAGGTGCCCTGGGTGTCGAAGGCCCACCCGGTGATCGCGGGTATCGTAGCGCCGAACCCGGCGCCGACGGCGAACCGGACACCGGTCGTGGTGGCGAAGGCGCGGCGGCCGAAGAAACGGGCGAAGGTGGCGGCCTGGGAGATGTACGCCATGCCGAACCCGAGGCCCAGAAGGATCAAGGCGACGCGGGCCTCGCCGACGGTGCGGACGAAGAGGAGCAGCGCCATCCCTGTGCCCTCGAGCGCCAGGGCGACGCCAAGCAGCCGCGGCGGCGAGATCCGGTCGCCCAGAGCGCCACTGGCGCGGCCGAAACTGCTGACGAACACCATGAGCCCAAGGAGGGCGGCAGCTTCACCGGTCTCGAACCCGACGTCCAGGAGGTGAAGATTGCCGTGGTTGGCGAGCACGCCCCAAGGAACGGCGTAGCCAAGGCCGCAGAGCACCATGAGAGCGAACTGCGGCGTCCGAACCGCCTCTTTCGCGACCCATTCGTCGGGAGTCTCGGCGCCGGTCCGAGCTGCCGCGGCTTGAAGTGCATCCAGCGAACGGGCGCCGTCCCGCAACTGGCCCATCGATTCCGGCGTGTTGCGAAGGGTCAGGAAGGACAGGACGCCCAGCGCCGCACAGAGCGCCGCGATGATCGCCCAGCCGTCGCGCCAGGTTCCGCCCCGGTCCAGGATGGTGTTGTCGACGTAGAAGATCAGCGGGGCCATGACGGCAGCCGCGATGAGCAGGAACGCCATTGCGGTCGCACGCCATCTCAGGAACCAGTTCGTCGCCAGCGTCTGCGTCGGCAGCACCGTGGAGAACGTGTGCGTCAAACCGGCGAACAGACCGAAGTAGAGCAGCACATCCCAGCGGCCCTGGGCCCGGCTGGTCAGGTAGTAGGCCACCGACGCGGCCAGAAAACCGGCAGTGAACACCGGGCGGGGCCCGAAACGGGTCAGACAGACGCCGATCAACGGCGCCACGGCGCCGCCGCAAAAGGACCAGATGCCGAATGCCCAGCCGCTGTCGGCCCGTGACATCCCCATTTCCTCCAGCATCTGCGGCAGGAAGATGCCCCAACTGTAGAAGGGCGCCGCGCCCAGGCCGTAGATGAGCCAGGCGGCCGGCAGCATTCGCCAGCCGTAGAACTTCGGGTTGAACGACTTCCAGAACGCCGGCCGGCCGTTGGAAACCACTTAGAGCGGCGCCTCCGCTCCGGCGAACAGAACTTCGCATCCGGTACCCGCGAGCAGGGCATCGACCGCCGCCCTGTCCCCAGCCGAGAGGTTCGTGTAGTGCTCGCGCAGCCACATCAGGCACTTGCCCTGGTAGGGGAACGGCTTCTGGACCCAGGGGCGACCGTCGATCTCGCACTCGACCTGTTCATCGCCAGCCATCAACGCCCTCGCGTTCGCGAGCAGGAACGGTGCGTAGACTCGGCCAACCTCGCCCAGAAGCGCCCGCAGCGTCTCGGACAGCTCGCGGTCGATCCAGTGGTCGGTGGTCGGTTCGAGACCGGACAGGTCCTCGACGCGGTCGACCCAAGCGTAGACACGCGGCGCCACCTCCAGCGTGACCGCCATCGGCGTCGGGTCGAAGGCCGCGAGCTGCGTCAACTGGCCGAAGAACGCGAAGTCGGAGGCGCCCGGTCGGTTGCCCATCAGGAACTCGCGTTCGGTCAGGTGATCCCGGAACAGCTCCAGGATGCGGCGGTAGCTGGCCTCGATCACCGGACCCGTTGTCTCGTTCGACCCCACCACCCAGAGCCGTGAGATCTGACGCTCGGAGACCATCTTTGCGGCCTGCTGGAAGTCCTCTTCGGGACCTTCGACCCGCCGCCAGCGCGGCAGGATCTGACCGGCCTTCTCAATGTCGGCCTCGTAGACCCAGCGGTAGTGGAACATCGCCTTGGTCAGCCACTCGTCGGCGAAGTCCTCCAGCAGGTAGTCGATGAAGGCGGTCACCGCATCAGGCGGAATCACCGAGCGACCCTCGAACTCCCGCTCGAAGCGCCGGATCAGCGGCGTCGAATCGACGACCGCATCGAGTTCGCCGTCAGCGTTCGGCAGGTAGAACGTAGGCAGCAGCCGCACCTTGGCCGCCGGCAGGTCGTCGCGGCCGCCGGCGCCCGAGATCAGGAAGCGGTACGGGATGCGCCGGTAGCGCAGCACCGCACGCATCTTCCGCGTGTAGGGCGACCCGGGGGCGCCCATGAAGGTGAGGAGCTGCGGTGCTGGTTCGGGCATCAGGAGCGGCGACGGATCATACCGCTCCCCAAGCCGCTACGACTCGGCGTTCCAGAGTTCGTCCGCGACCAGCCAGGAACCATCCGGTTCCCGACGCATGAGACGCACCCAGTTCCCCTGCATCTCCGACGAAGCTGAACCGTCCTTCGGACTTGTGGTCAAGGCAAAGGTCCCATGCACGTAGGCCAGTTCGCCACTGAACTCGGTCTCCTGGATTTGAATCTGCACGTCAAGATCGGCGGCCTCTAAGACCGCCGCCATGTTCTGCCGGATCGCCTCTCTGCCCTGAATCGCCTCCGCGTCCGGCGGCATGCGGACCGCATTCGACGCGTACAGTGCCGCCATCGCGTCCGCGTCGCCGCTGTTCACGGCCACCATGAAGTCGGCGACCAGCGAGTTCAACGCGTTCTCGTCGCCGATGCTCGGTTCGACCGCGTCCGGATCGTCGGCGACCTCCTCTTCGACGGGAGCGCAGGCGGCAGCCAGGACGGCCAACAACAACAGCGCAATGAAGCCCACAACAAGGCGCTCGAAGGTCTGAGTCGTGCTCCTCATCATGAACCCTCCTCGGGCATTTCAGGCGCCTGACCGAGCGGGTGGTCCCGGTTCGAGATCTCGCGCGCAATCAACCAGGACCCGTCCTCCTGACGACGCATCAGATCCATCCACTTGCCTACTTCCTGGTGAACCACGACGGACGGATCCTCCTTCGACGAAAGGATCATGGCGTAGGTGCCGCGAACGAACGCCAGATCACCGCTGTACTCGGTCTCGTCGACGCGAAGTTGCATGTCCCAGTTCAAGTTCGCAAAGTCGGCGGCGGCGAACAGGCGGATCGCGTCGCGGCCGACCTTCGGCTTGCTGTTCGACTGCATTCGGATCGCGCCCTCCGTGTACAGCACGGCGAGACCATCCGCGTCACCCCTGTTCATGGCCTGCAGGTACTTGGCGGCAAGTTCGCTAAGGGCCGCTTCGTTCTCGGCCACCGGATCCACTTCAGGGGCGGGCGCCTCTTCTTCCGGGGGCGCCGCACAGCCCGCGGCAAGGACCAGGACCGAGCAGATCACGATGGTGGCAGGGTTCATCCGGAGGATTTCTCGACAACCCATTCCGGACCTCCTTTCCGCGGCAAAGCCGCTAAGTGTTGCTCGTTGTCTGTAGCCCTTAGCGTAGCACCCGGACTCCGCAGAAAGCGCCTGGCGATCGCAGGGTTGCCACCGCGGCGCATAGTCTCCCCGCTGTCATGACGCGCCCGCGTTCATCCTTCGCGGCCGCCACCGCGGTCTCAGCCACCGGTCTGGCCGCTGTCGCGCTGGGATCGGCGCCTTGGATCGCCGGCACGATGGTGGTCGTCGAGCCGGGCGCGGCCCGGCTCGCTCTCGCCGCCGCCGCGCTGAGCGGCATCGCCTCGATCGGAGTGGCTGCCCTTGCCCGTCGGACACATCCGGCGCTGCGAGTCACGGTCCTGACTCTCGGCCTGCTGGCTGCGGCATCAAGCCCGGCCTTCGTGGCGCTCCTGGCTCACCGACAGCCGGCGGACCCCCGGCCGGCCGGCGGCCCGGCAAGGGCCGAGTCGCCGACCGCAACAGACAGGCTCCGCGTACTGCAATTGAACGCCTACCACGGCTATCCGGACAGCGAAGGGCGCCTCCTGCAACCCGCTGCCGCATCCGACCGGCTGGAGCGTGCGGACCGGCTGGCTGCTGCGATCGCTCGCCTGCGACCGGACATCGTCGTCCTCCAGGAAGCCTGGTGCACAGTCGGGGAAGGCTGTCTCGCCGACCGGCTGGCAGGGGACCTCGATCTGCACGCGGTCTATGCCCACGCCAACGGGTCGCTGCGCTGGCTCGGCTTCGAGGAGGGGGCGGCGATCCTCAGCCGCTTCCCCATCGCCGACCCGGCGACCTGGCGCCTGCTGCCCGACCGGGACCGCTTCGAGCGGCGCATCGCCCTGGCAGCACGGATCGACCATCCGATTCTGCCGTTCGAGGTGGTGGGCGTCCACGCCGCAAACGGCGACCCCGAACTCGCCGCCGCCCAAACCGAGCACCTGCTCGAGCGGCTCCTCGCGCGCCCGGAACGGCCGGCGCTGGTCGCAGGCGACTTCAACCTCGACAGCAGCCACCCCGCTCTCAGCCGCCTTGACGAGGCTGGGTACCGCGACCTTCTTCCCGGCGGCATCGACCATGTGCTGCTCGACGCCAAGGCGTCCGGGTGGCGGCCGCTGTGGAGCGAGTGGTCCCCGCAGCCCCGCGACGCCCCCGCAATTTCCGATCATTCCGGCGTCCTGGTCGAGTTCCAGTTACCGGTCCCTCCTGCCGACGACCACTGGCCCGGCGACTGGCAGCTCGTCCCCGCCGATCAGGTCGGGCTCGACGCGGACCGGCTGGAGCAGGCGGTCGAGGACATCGGCGCGCTCGACGGCGTCCACGGCGTGCTCATCGCGCGCCGCGGACGCCTGGTTGCGGAGCGCTACTTCCGCCGCGCCGCCGGTCAGCGTCCACACAACATGAAGTCGGCCTCGAAGAGCGTCCTCTCGGCACTGGCGGGCCTGGCGGTCGAGGAGGGGATCCTCGAGCTCGATCAACCGATCGCCGACGTTCTGCCCGAGGCCGCCGATCTCGACGACTCGGGCAAGGAGGCGATCACGGTACGCCACCTGCTGACGATGACCTCGGGCCTCGAATCGACCAGCTTCGGCAACTACGGCTCGTGGGTGGCGTCCCGGAACTGGGTCCGGGCGGCGCTGGCGCGGCCGCTCGAAGCCGAGCCGGGCACCCGGTTCTCGTACAGCACCGGCGGCACTCACCTGCTCTCGGCCACGCTGGCCAGAGCAGCCGGCAAGAGCACGTACGACTTCGCCCGCGAGCACCTGTTCGCGCCGCTAGGAATCCGGCACTCGGCCTGGGCCCGCGACCGGCAGGGCATCCACGTCGGCGGCAACAACCTCTCCCTGCTGCCGCGCGACATGCTGAAGTTCGGCCAGCTCTACCTGAACCGCGGCCGCTGGAGCGGACGCCAACTTCTGTCCTGGCAGTGGGTCGACAAATCCACCCGGCCCGGCCTCGCCGGCCCGCGGGGCCGCGGCCGGATCTACGGCGGCTACGGATATCTCTGGTGGCTCAGAGGGCCGCGGGAACGGGGCGCCTACATCGCCAGCGGCTACGGAGGCCAGTACATCTACGTCTCCCCGGCCGAGGATCTGGTCGTCGTCGTCATCTCGACGGAGATCTCGAAGGGGAGGGGCTGGCGCGGCGAACTGTTCGGCATTGTCCGCGTTGGCATCGCCGGCAGCGTGATCGACCCGTACGAACGCCGCCGCCAAACCGCTCGCTGACTCGCCGTTTGGCCCCAGCCCCCACCTCACCAGAAGACTTCGCGACAGAACTCAACACGTGTCGTTCTGCCGCGCAGCCTCCTGGCCCCCGTTGTAGACTGGCCGACGCGCCAATGGACCGGAATGTGAGGACCCCGCTGCGCTCCGGCGCCGCGATCCTGGCTGCTGCGTTGCTCGGTGGCGGGCCAGCGGCCGCGGCGGAGTTCGCCCCGGAGGATCTCGAGTTCTTCGAGCAGAAGATCCGCCCGGTTCTGGTCGAGCACTGCTACACCTGCCACAACAGCACCGAGCTGGCCGAGAGCGGACTGCGCCTCGATTACCGCGACGGTCTCCTCAAAGGCGGCATGCGCGGCCCGGCGATCGAGCCGGGCAAGCCGCGCAGCAGCCTGCTGGTGCGGGCGATGCGCCATCCCAGCCTCGACTTCCGCATGCCCCTCGGCGGCGCCAAGCTGCCGGACCACATCGTCGCCGACTTCGAGCGCTGGATCGAGATCGGAGCGCCCGATCCACGCGACGAACCGCCGTCAGCCACCGCGCTCAAGGAGGCGACGTCGTGGCAGACGGTCCTCGAGCAGCGGAAGCGCTGGTGGAGCCTGCAGCCGATCGCCGATCCCGAACCGCCTGAAGTGGCCGATCGGGCCTGGTCGAAGAACGCGATCGACCGATTCCTGGCGGCCGGGCTCGCCAAGGCGAATCTCGAACCCGCGCCGCTCACTGAGCCGCGCACCCTGATGCGCCGGCTCTCCTACGTGCTCACCGGCCTGCCGCCGACCCCCGCTCAGATCGACGACTTCGAGCGGCGCGCCGCAATCGACCGGGAAGCCGCGGTCGCGGAGGAGGTCGATCGGCTGCTCGACGATCCTGCCTTCGGCGAACGCTGGGCCCGGCACTGGATGGACTGGATCCGCTACGCCGAGTCGCACGGCAGCGAGGGCGACCCGCCGGTCCCCTACGCCTGGCGCTACCGCGACTACCTGATCCGGGCGCTGAACGCCGACGTGCCCATCGACCAGTTGATCCGCGAGCACCTGGCCGGCGACCTGCTCGACGAGCCTCGGATGAACCCGCAACTCGGGATCAACGAGTCGGCGATCGGCATCGCCCAGTACCGCTTCGTGCTGCACGGTTTCGGCCCCACCGACGCCCTGGACGAGCAGGTGCGCTTCACCGAGAACCAGATCGACGTCGTCTCCAAGGCGTTCCTGGGGATGACCGTCGCCTGCGCCCGTTGCCACGACCACAAGTTCGACGCGATCAGCCAGACCGACTTCTACGCCTTCTACGGGATCATGGCGAACGGCCGCCCGGGGATTCAGACGGTCGACAACGAGAGCCGGCGAAACGCCTACCGCGACGAACTGACCGGGCTCAAGCACGAACTGCGCCAGGTGCTCGCCGAGACCTGGATCGAAGCCGCCGCCGACGTGCCGGCCAGGTTGCAGCAACCGGACGGCCCCTGGGCCGCAGCACTCACGGGGGGCCAGTCGCCCTACGATCCGCTCTATGCCTGGGTCCGTACCCGCGGGACCCGCGGGCGTGGCGCCTTCGCGAAGCAATGGCAGGGGCTGGCCGCCGCCTACGAACAGAGCAGACAGAAGCTCGAGACCCGACGGCAGGCGCCCGCGGTGCAGCGCTGGGATCTGACCCGAACCGAGGACGTCGAGGAGTGGTACCGCCACGGCAACGGTCTGCCCGAAGCGAAGCCGCAGGGCGCCGGAAGCTACGAGGTCGCTCAGGCCGGAGAAACGATCGTCGCCGACATCCTGCCCGCCGGCATCTACACGCACTCTCTCACCAACCGTCACAACGGCACCTTCTCGTCACCGCGCTTCTTCATCGAGGCCAAGCAAAAGCTGGCGCTGCGCGTCGCCGGCGCGGGCAGCGCCGTCGCCCGCTACGTGGTCCAGAACTACCCGCAGGTCGGCGAGGTCTACCCGATCAGGACCCTCGAAGGCGGCAAGTGGCGCTGGCAGCACTGGGACCTCGACTACTGGGACGGCGACCACGCCTACATCGAGCTGGTGACGGCTGCCGATCACCCGATGACCGGCGAGCGCTCCAGTTGGCGTTCCGACCGCTCCTGGTTCGGGATCACCGAAGCGGTCGTAACAGACGAAGATGGAGAACTCCCCCGCAACGAGCCGGCCGAGTTCACGGCGCCCCTGTTCGAGATCGAGGGTGCGCCGGCGGACCGCGACGGGCTCGCGGCGCGCTACGGCGAGGCGATCCGCCACGCCGCCGATGCCTGGCGGGAGGGTTCGATGACCGACGTTCAGGCCCGCTTCCTGGGCAGTATCGTCCGTCGCGGCCTGCTCCCGAACGATGTCCGGACCGTACCGGAGGCGGCGCCGCTCGTCGCCTCGATCCGGCAGCTCGAGGAGCGGATTCCGACACCGACTCGCTCCCCCGCGGTGCTCGCCGGCCCGCGCTTCGACCAACCGCTCATGGAGCGGGGCAACCACCGGCAGCTTGCGGAGCCTGTGCCCCAGCGGTTTCTCGAAGCGATCGACGCCGAGCCCTACCCCGACTCGACCCACCCGCGCCTGGCCCTGGCCGAGAGCATCCTCGATTCCGCCAACCCGCTCACCGCCCGCGTGATCGCGAACCGTCTCTGGGGGCACACCTTCGGCCGCGGCATCGTCGCCACGCCCGACAACTTCGGGCAGATGGGCGAACTGCCGTCGAACGCAGCCCTGCTCGATCACCTGGCGACGACGCTTCGCGAGGACCGCTGGTCGCTGAAGAAGTTCGTGCGGCGCCTGGCTTCGACCCGCGCCTTCCAACTCGATTCGGCGCCCTCAGCAGCGGCCCGGGAGGTGGATCCGCGAAACGACCTCCTGTCGCACGCCCATCTGCGGCGCCTGGAGGCCGAAGCGGTCCGCGACGCGATGCTGGCCGCCGCCGGCGATCTCCAACCGGTTGACGTAGCCGAAACACAACCGGTAACCGGCTGGTCGAACCGTCGCAGCGTCTACGTTCAGGTCATCCGGAATCAGCCGGATCCCATGCTCCACACCCTCGACCTGCCCACCCCCGTCACGACCAAGGGCCAGCGCGACCAGACGAACGTGCCCGCGCAGTCGCTGCTGATGATGAACGACGCCCAGGTCATGCATCTCGCCACCCGCTTCGGCGACCGGATCGCCCAAGACCCCGACCTGGACAATGACCGCGATCGCATCGTCGCGATGTTCCGCCTCGCTCTCGGTCGGCCGCCGACCGAGAGCGAGCTCCAAGCGGCGCAGCGGTTCCTCGACCAGGCCAGCGACTGGGCGCCCGTGCCGGAGGACGTGGACGCCTGGAGCACGGCGGCCATGGACCGCCGCGAGGAGAGCGCCGAACTCCGCGACATCACGGAGGCCAAGACTCGCTACGTGCTGCGCCTCTTCTACCGGCCATCGGCGCCCGAGGCGATCGCGGCGTGGGAGTTCGACGACCCTCCCAAGAACGCCCGCGCCAGCGATGCCATCGACGGTCCCGAACTCAAGCTCGGGCGCGATGTCCGTCTGAGCGACGGCGCGCTGTGGCTCGGAACGTCAGACGTCGTCACCAGGAAACCGCTGCGGCAGAGGCTAGACCAGTACACGCTCGAGGCCTGGGTCGCCGAGCTTCCGAGTGAGGTAGATACGAAGGCGGAGGCGGACGAACCACCGCCGGTCCACCTGGTCCTCGCACGGGGCCGGGAGGGTGCCTGGACCGCCTACCGGAACGGTGTTGCGGCTGACGCGGAGAGCGTCCGGCAAGAACTTCCCATGAGCCTCGAGGAACGCCGGGTCCGGTTCGCGGCCAGGGAAGACGCGCCCCTGCGTGTCCTCCAGGCCCGCCTCTACGACCGCGCGCTGCGTCCCGACGACGTCGCGGCCTCCGCTCTCGCCAACATCGAAGCGCCGCCGGAAGAGGAGCAGGCCCGCCTCTATCGCGGCAGTTGGGCTCAGATCGCGCGGCTCGAAGCCGAAGCGGACCGGCTCGAGCGGAGCGCCGCAGGCGGCGACGCCTGGCGCCAATTGGCGCACGCCATGTTCAACCTGAAGGAGTTCATGTACCTCCGATGAGCGATCACACCTGTTCCCTGATGAGCCGTCGGCGGATGCTGGCGCAGGTCTCGACCGGCTTCGGCGCGATCGCCCTGAACGGCCTGCTCGGCTCGGCGCTCCTGCCGGGCGCCGCCCGCGGCGCATCGCCAAGCCGCGCCAAGCACGTCATCTTCCTGTACATGTCGGGCGGCGTCTCCCAGGTCGACTCGTTCGACCCCAAACCCCTGCTCGACCGCGATCACGGCAAGCCGATGCCGACGAAGATCGAGCGCACCCAATTCAACAACAACGGCAACATCTTCGCCTCGCCCTTCCCCTTCAAGCAGTACGGCGAGAGCGGCATCCCCGTCAGCAGCATGTTCCCCCATGTCGGGGAGTGCGTCGACGATCTGGCCGTCATCCGCTCGATGACCAGCACGGTGAACGAGCACGCCCAGGGCAACTACTTCTTCCACACCGGCTTCCCCCTGGTCGGCCACCCGTCGGCCGGCGCCTGGGTGAACTACGGCCTGGGCACCGAGAACGAGAACCTGCCCGGCTTCGTCGTCCTGCAGAGCGGCCAGGCGGGCATTCCCCATGGCGGCGTCGGCCTTTACAGCAACGGCTACCTGCCGGCCGAGTTCCAGGGGTCGATCCTGCGCGGCGACACCCGGAACGCGGTCCAGAACATCCAGGCCATGGAAGGCCAGGCGGCCCAGCGGGAACGGCTCGACTTCGTGCACGAGATGGACCAGGCCTTCCTCGAGCGGCTCGGCGGTCACGCCGACGTCGAAGCGGCGGTGCGCAACTACGAGACGGCGTTCCGGATGCAGGCCGAGGTGCCCGAACTCTGCGACATCAGCGGCGAGACCCGGGCGACGCGCCAGCTCTACGCGTTGGACCATCCGAACCAGACGACGGCGGACTACGGCCGTCAGTGCCTACTCGCGCGGCGGCTGGTCGAGCGCGGCGTGCGCTTCGTCGAGTTGAGTTGCCTGCCGGAACCGGAGGTCGCCGGTCAGGCCGCTAACCCGTGGGATCAGCACGCCCTCCTGGAGAGAGGTCACAGGAGTATGTCGCTCCAGGTCGATCAGCCGATCGCCGGCCTGCTGAAGGACCTGAAGGCGCGCGGCCTGCTCGACGAAACGCTCGTCATCTGGGCCGGCGAGTTCGGCCGCACGCCGTTCCACCAGGGCGCCGACGGGCGCGACCACAACCCGTTCGGGTTCTCGATCTGGCTGGCCGGGGCAGGGATCAAGGGCGGCACGATCCACGGCCAGACCGACGACTTCGGCTACCACGTTGTCGAAGACGAAGTCACCATCTACGACCTCTGGGCGACGGTCCTCCACCTGCTCGGCATCGACCACGAGAACCTGACCTACCGGTACAGCGGCCGCGACTTCCGCCTCACCGACGTCCACGGCCAGGTGGTCGATGGGATCCTCGCGTAACGGTTTGGGGGTCACCCGGCTGGCTGCCGTGACTTCGGTTGGCTTCCTGGGTATTCCCGGAGGGAGAAGTGCCGGTGGGAGACTGGGTGCGCCGGCGCCCCCGCCGGCATCCGCCCCTGGGAACGCGGGCATCCTGCCCGCATCCGCCGAAGGCGGAATCCGGATCCTTGCCGTGGCGGTCGTGGTCGCACTCTGTGCCACGGTCGGCGCAAGCTCCGTCGCAGCCCAGACCGATGACGAAACCCCCAGCTACTACCGCGACGTCTGGCCCGTGATCCAGCAGCGCTGCCAAGGCTGCCACCAACCGGCGCAGCTCGGTGGTGAGCTGAACCTGACGAGCTTCGAGGGGCTGGCCGCGGGTGGGATGAACGGTGCTGTACTTGTGCCCGGCAAGCCCGAAGAGAGCCGGATGTTGAAGATGCTCCGGGGTGAGATCGAGCCGGCGATGCCGATGCGGGGCGAGCCGCTGGCGGAGGCGGAGATCGCCGCGATCGGCGACTGGATCGCGGCCGGCGCGGCCGACGACACACCGGAGGAGATGCGCCTCGGCTTCGCCACCGGGCCGATCGTCTACCGCCAGCCGCCCGTGATCACGGCGGTCGCCTACTCCACCGACGGCGACTGGCTGGCGGTGTCGGGCAACCGCGAGGTGCTGCTTCACCGGCGCTCGAAGATCGGCAGTGGCGACAGCGTCGAAGCTCGCTTCAACAGCGTGTCCGAGCGCATCCAAGGGCTCGCGTTCCTGCGCAACGGACGCCTCATCGCTACCGGCGGAACGCCCGCCCGTTTCGGTGAGATCCAGATCTGGGGCGTCGACGACCGGAAGCTCCGCGTCTCGACCACCGTTTGCTACGACACCCTGTTCGGCCTCGCCATCTCGCCCGACGAGCGCCGGCTCGCGGTCGGCTGTGCGGACAACACGGTCCGCATCCACCAGGCGACCAGCGGCCGTGAGTTGCTGCGGATGAACCACCACGAGAACTGGGTGCTCGGGGTCGTCTTCGGCGGCGACGGCAGGCGCATCGTCTCCGTCGGCCGCGACCGCGCCGCCAAGCTGATCGACGCGAACAGCGGCGCCTTCGTCGAGAACATCAACCTGCTGCGCGGCGAACTCGCGGCGATCGTCCGCCACCCCAGGATCGAGGCCGTTGTCATCGGCGGCGAAGACCGAACGCCCTACTACTACAAGATGGACCGCACTCGGAAGATGCTGATCGCCGACGACTCGACCCTCGCAGCCGGGCCCCTGGCCCTGCCCGTGGTCGTCAACGGACGGATCGACCTGCACGGCGAAGTGGACGACTACCGGATCGCCGCCGACCCGGGGAAGAAGCTGCTGATCGAGCTTCAGGGAGGCGCGCTGCGCTCCTCCGATCTGTTCGGCGTGCTGACCGTCACGACACCCGACGGCGAGTACCTGGCGTCGTCCGGCGACGAGATCCCCGACCCGGACACATTCCGGTTGCTGTCGCCCACGGCGACGTCCTTCGATCCCTGGGTGGTGGTCGAGGCGCCGGAGGGCGTAGACACGCTGCACGTCACCGTTGAGGACCTGGTGGGCCGTGGCGGCCCCCGCTTCGGCTACCGGATGACGGCTACCGAGAACGGTCCCGACTTCGAGCTGCGCCTCAGCACAGCCCAGATGTCGCTCAACGCCGGCGCCTCCAAGCCGATTCAGGTCGGCGCCGTTCGCCGCGGCTTCCTGGGCCCGATCCGCCTCTACGTCGAGGACCCGCCGGCCGGCATCGAGGCACGGGACGGGTGGATCTCGGAGGAGGTCCGGGACCTCGACCGTCGCTCTCTTTCACGCGCGGGCCGGGTCATGGTCACCGCCGATCTCGAGGCGCCGCGCCAGCGCCTCGACCTGGAAGTCTGGGGCGAAGGCGTGCTCGATGACGGCGCCGTGATCCGCCGCCGGGCGAGCGTGCCCGGCAGCGTGACCGGGGTGCGGGCCGGCGACGGGCGCAGCTACACGACGGAGGCCGAGCAGTCGTTCACCGCCCCCTGGCTCGAGAGCCGGTTGCCGGTCCTGCTCACCGGCCGGCCGGGACCGCGACTGATCGGAACGCCGCCCGAGACCGTGAGGCTGGTCAAGGGCATGCCGTTCGACTTCGGGTGGCAATACGAAGCGCCGCCAGGCGAAGACGCCGCGATCAAGCCGCCGATGGTCGTCACCGCTGTGATCGCCGGCGGCGAATTCCGCGTCGAGACGACGGAGAAGACCGGCTACAACAGGCCCGAGGGCAGCAAGCTGATCCGCAGCAGCGACGGCACCCGGCACGACCGCTACAGCGTGACCCTGACCGGCGAAGTCACCGTGGGCGGCCGGCCCGAGCGCCTCTACACGCCCGGCGTGACTTTGGAGGTCGTACCCGGTTACCGGATCGAGGTCGACAAGGCGAGCGTCAAGTCCGGCCGCAAGGGGGTCGTCGAGGGCGTCCTGCAGCGCGAAGAGAGCTTCCAGCAACCGGTTGAACTGCGCGCCGACGCACTGCCTACCGGGGTCGTCTGCGACAGCGCCGAGATCAAGCCGGAGGACGACGGCAAGTTCCGGCTCTCCTGCGAAGCCTCGGACGAGGTCGCAGCGGGGGACTACGATTTCCTGATCACCTCGTCGTCATGGCTGGCCGGCGAGAGAGAAGGCCGCGCGGCGTACACGACAACGCCGGTCGAGGCACGAATGGAGGTGAGGGCCAGATGACACGTCGTCCAGACCCCGGGTGCATGGGTGTTTCGTCCCGGATCCGCCCCTGGGAACCCGTGCGGCGAGTCCCCGCGCCACACGCGAACCACTCCGTGAGCCCGTCATCGGGCACACCGATGGCACGCGGGCGTCTCGCCCGCACCGAGCGCGATGCCGCGAAGCGGCGAGCCCGTACCGCCCTCCTGCTCATCGCCCTGGCCGCCACCTCCCTATCGGCCGAAACCACCCCGTCAACCCCCGTCGAACTCCTCGTCCACCCCACCGAACTCACCTTCGACAACAACCGCGACGGCCGCAAGCTCCTGGTCATCGGCATCCTCGAGACCGGCGAACGCGTCGACCTCACCGCCGACGCCGACATCACCACAGCCACCGCCCCGGTCGAGCGCGGCGACAACGGTTTCTTCACCCCCAGCGGCGACGGCAGCGGCTCGATCACCGTCCAGGCCGGCGGCCTCACCGCCACCGTCCCGGTCACGGTCCACGGCCCCAGCGCCCCGGGCGTCGCCAAGCCCGTCACCTTCGTCCGCGACGTGCTCCCGGTCATGAACAAGGTCGGCTGCTCCCAGGGCACCTGCCACGGCGCCGCCAAGGGCAAGAACGGCTTCAAGCTCTCGCTGCGCGGTTACGACCCCGAGTTCGACTACCAGTCCCTGCTCTACGACATGTCGGGGCGGCGCTTCAACCGCGCCGACCCCGCGCGCTCGCTGATGCTCGCCAAGCCGACGATGCAGGTCGCGCACGAGGGCGGCCTGCAGATCGAGCATGGATCGCGCTACTACAACCTGCTGCTCGACTGGATCTCCACCGGCGTTCCCTACGGGGACACCAAGCAGGACCGTGTCGAACGGCTGGAAATCCATCCCGGCGAGGTCTTCATGTACCGGCCCGAGATGCGACAGCAGCCGATCGTGATCGCCCACTACGGCGACGGCAGGACCCGCGATGTGACCCGCGAGGCGCACGTCACGAGCAGCAACACGGAGACGATGGCGATCGAGGACACACCGTCCGGCCCTGTCGCCACAGGCCTTCGCCGCGGCGAGAGCACCCTGCTCGTGCGCTAGGCCGAAGTTCTGCGCGCCAAGATGGGAAATCCCCTGCAATGACGGGGCCTAGCGGCGTTTCCGGGGTGTACGCTACTGGGTACGCAGCTTTCAGGGTCGGACGCGGAGGAGGCTGAAGGCTTGTTGCTGGAGTGGCGTGGGCCGAGCCAGGATGTCCGCGGTGGAGGCGCCGGTGTTGTGCATCCGCACGCGGTTTCGGGTCAGCGTGGCCAGGTCGGCGAGCAGGGTCTGGAAGCTGTGGACGGGGAGTCCGTCCGGTGTGCGCCTGGAGTTGGCCTTGGCGCGGGCGGCGGGTGACCGGCGCGCGGGTTCGACGGGTGACTTGCGGTGTTCGGCGGGCTGGTGGTCGTCGAAGAGCAGGGGTGCGAGAGAGCGGCGCATGTGCCACTCGACGTAGTAGGCGAGCATGCACAGGAAGACGTGGGCCCGCACCCTTGAGGCGAGGCGATGGTGTACGGGGCGCACCTTGAGGTCGACGCTCTTGAAGCTGCGGAAGGCGCGTTCCACGCGGCTGAGGCTCTTGTAGGAGCGCACCGCTTCGTTTGCCGGCAGGCGGTCTTCCGGGACGTTTGTGCGGATGACGTAGAAGCCGTCGAGCGCGGCTTCCTCGGCGATGCGCTCTTGGTTGCGGTGGTACTCGAAGCTGTCCTCGGTGATCTCGACATCGAAGTGCTTGCCGACCTTGTAGGCGCCGAGGGCGCGGTCGACGCGCACGGCGATCTTGTCGCTGCCGCGCAGGGGACTCTTGTGTCGCCGTGTCGCCTTGACGACGGCATCGAGCTTGCGCTCGGTGGAGTCGAGCAGCTCCAGGCGCTTGCGGGTCCGCTCGGCAGCCAACAGCGGGTTCCGGCACACGATCAGGCGCTCGCCAGGGTACAGATCGGGGACGCTGATCTCGGCCATATCCCGCTGGTCGAAGAGCGACAGTTGCAGGTGGCCCTGCTGCGCCAGAGTGCGGATCTGAGGCGCGCGCAGGGCGCTGATCCACGACAGACCGGAGGGCTCGAGGTCCTCGCGGATGCGGGCGTTGGTGAGCAGGCCGCGGTCCCCGACCATCACCATCCTCTCCAGCGAGAAACGCTCGCACAGCTTGTGCACCTGGGCGCCAAGGGTCGCGGGATCGGCGGTGTTGCCCTCGAAGACTTCGACCGCGACCGGGCATCCGTCCCGGTTGCAGAGCAGGCCGAAGACGATCTGGGGCTTGCCTCGCTTGCGGTCCCTGGAGTAGCCGTGCCTGGCCAGCGGGCACTTCTTGCCCTCGAAGTAGACCGAGGTCACGTCGCAGAGGACCAGCGAGCCGTCTTCGAGATGCCGCTTGGCGAGGCGCCGCTCGATCCGTCGCTGCCGCTTGAGCAGCCAGTCCATGGCGCCGTAGAGCTCGTCGGCCGAGGCCTCCTCGACGCCGAGTTCCTCCGACAGGGTGTGGGTCACGGTTTCGCTTGCGAGTCCGCGCGCGGTGGCGAGCTTGGAGCGGGGGTCGAAGATGCGGGCCGCGATCATGGCTGTAGCGAGCGTCCGCTCGCGTGAGGGCCGGCGGTCGAGGAGCGGCTCGATTGAGAGCCTTCGAGCAGCGCCGAGCACAGCGGCGACGTGGCCGTGCGGTCTGGCGCGGACGATCTCGAAGGCGGCGTCGAGCGAAGCCAGCGCGACGCCTCCCCTGAGCAGGGTGCGGAAGCCCTCGACGAGCTCGTCGGGCCACTTGGAGAGGTTGGCGAGTGTGCGCTTCTTGACCTTTCCGTGCTGTCGGTAGGACTCGTGCAGTAGGACGGCAGGGGGAGAGTTCCGGTTGGGCACGCTTTCGATGTACATGGCTTCGCATACTACACCACACTATTCATATTGTCTACTTTTGCAGCTACCTCTACATGGCTACACAATGCAGCACGGAAAGAGCCGCGGACACCCAAGAACCCTAGGCGTGGCAAGGGCTTTCGCACCCTCAGAAGCCCCAGAACGCCCAGAACTTCGGCCTAGGAGGGCCAGTTCGTCACCGCGCCGGTCACCGTCCTCAGCGGCCGCGAGGGCTTCGAATGGACGGCATTGCCCCAGATCAACTACATCGACGAACTGATCGACAGGAAGCTCCAGCGGATCGAGATCCTGCCCTCGGCCCCGGCCGACGACGCCGCCTTCCTGCGTCGCGCGTCGCTCGACCTCACCGGCCGGATCCCGACCCCCGAAGCGGTGCGCACCTTCCTCGCCGACGACACGCCGACCCATGACAAGCGGAACCGCCTGATCGACGAGCTGATCGACAGCGACGCCTACGTCGAGCACTGGACGCTCAAGTGGGGCGACCTCCTGCGGAGCAACCGGAAGTTCATGAGCTACAAGGGGATGCTCACCTTCCGCGGCTGGCTGCGCGAGGCGATCGAGGAGAACCGGCCGTACGACCAGCTCGTCCGTGAGCTGATCACGGCTTCCGGCAGCACCCTCGATCAACCCGCCGCCAGCTACTTCCGGGCCGCCCGCGATCCGAAGGAGGCGATGGAGACCACGACGCAACTCTTCATGGGCGTGCGGATGGTCTGCGCCCAGTGCCACGACCACCCGTTCGAGCGCTGGACCCAGAACCAGTACTACGAGATGACCGCGTTCTTCGCCGGCCTCGGCGTCCGGCCCGGCTTCCGCACCGGCGAGGAGATCGTGTTCGAGAAGCGCCGCGACGCCGAGCAGTTGCACCCGAAGACGAACGCGGTCGTGCCGGCCAAGTACATGGTGCCGGTGGAGGGCGCGCCGGAGCCGGGCCAGGGCCCCGGGCGCCGGACGGCGCTGGCCGGCTGGCTGACGTCGCCCAACAATCCGTACTTCGCACCAGCGATCGCGAACCGCGTGTGGAGCTACTTCATGGGCCGCGGGATCATCGACCCGGTCGACGACATCCGCGCCTCGAACCAGCCCGTAAACGCCGAACTGCTCAACGCGCTGACCGCCGACCTGATCGAGAACGACTTCGATCTGCGCCACCTGATGCGCACGATCGCCACCTCGCGCGCCTACCGGTCGTCCTTCCGCACGAACGAGTGGAACCAGGACGACCTGATCAACTTCTCGCATCGCGAACCCAGGCGCCTGAGCGCCGAGCAGTTGGCCGACGCCGTTGCCCGCGCCACGAGCTCACGGTTCGAGATCGACACCCTGCCCGACGACTTCGACGCCACGGCCCTGCCGGACCCCCACGTGATGACCGCGAGCATGGGCATCGAAGACTTCCTCGACCTGTTCGGCAAGCCCGACCGCGAAACCGCCTGCGAGTGCGAGCGGAAGACGGAGATGAGCCTGCCCCAGGCGCTCAGCCTGCTCAACGGCGCCGTCATCGCCGACGCGATCGCCGACCCCCACGGCCGGGTGGCGAATCTTGTTCTCTCCGGCAGGGACAACGAGGAACTGATCGCGGAGCTCTACCTGGCCGCCCTCGGCCGCCATCCCACCGACGACGAGGCCGAGCTCGCCGAGGGCCACTTCGAGTCCTCGACCAGCCGCACCGCCGCCGCGCAGGACCTGATGTGGGCGCTCCTCAACTCGAACGCCTTCCTCTTCAACTCGTAGGCTCCAGGCAGCCAGGCACCGATCGCGCAAAGGAGCAGCAGCCATGCTCGTCATTCCAGGAAAGTCCGGCCACACCTGCGACGGCCCGAGCCGGCGTGAGTTCCTCCGCGTCGGCTCGCTCGGCATCTTCGGCATCTCGCTCAGCCAGGCGCTGGCGCTGCGCGACGCCCACGCCGCCACCGCGGCCGTGGACGCGCTCGGCGGCGGCAAGGGCTTCGGCAGCGCCAGGTCCGTCATCCTCCTGTTCCTGCAGGGCGGTCCGAGCCACATCGACATCTGGGATCCGAAGCCCGACGCGCCCTCCAACATCCGCGGCGAGTTCCAGGCCATCGACACGAAGATTCCCGGCATCCGGCTCTCCGAGACGATGCCGCTCCTGGCCGAGCAGGTCGACAAGTGCACTCTGATCCGTTCGATGAGCTACACCCCGAAGGGCCTCTTCAACCACACCGCGGCGATCTACCAGATGCTCACCGGCTATCCGCCCGACCGGGTCTCCCCCTCGGGCCAGCTCGAGCCGCCGAGCCCCGCCGACTTCCCCACCGCCGGCTCCCACATCTCGAAGCTCAAGCCCCTCGACGATCCGATGCTCCCCTTCGTCGAACTGCCGCGCCCGCTCCAGGAATCGAACGTGATCGGCAAGGGCGGCGCCGCCGGCTTCCTCGGCAAGGCCTACGACCCCTACCGCCTCTACCAGGATCCGAACGAGCCGATCGAACTCAGCGACCTCGAGCTCCGCGAGGAAACCTCGCCCGAGCGCCTCGCCGGCCGCTTCGAGCTCCGCAAGGGCCTCAACGCCTCGATGCCCGACCTCGAGAAGGCAGTCGCCAACTCCGCCCTCGACGAGTACTACGAGAAGGCCTACGACCTGGTGCTCTCCGGCAAGGCCCGCCAGGCCTTCGACCTCTCGAACGAGAGCGACGAGATGCGCCAGCGCTACGGCAATAACACCTTCGGCCAGGGCGCGCTAATGGCGCGGCGGCTGATCGAGGCCGGCACCCGCTTCGTCCAGCTCAACTGGCCCGCGGTGGCGAACGGCAACCCCGAAGTCGACTCCTGGGACACCCACGCCGCGAACTTCGGCCCCCTCCGCAACCTCCACTGCCCCGTCCTCGACCGGGCCCTGTCGGCGCTGCTCTCCGACATGGACGACCGCGGCCTGCTCGACGAGACCCTCGTCGTCGCCGTCGGCGAGTTCGGCCGCTCACCGAGGCTGGGCGTCAGCACCTCCGGCAACAGCAACTCCCCCGACGGCCGCGACCACTGGCCCTACTGCTACACCGCCATGGTCGCCGGCGCCGGCGTCTCCCGCGGTCAGCTCTACGGAGAATCCGACGAGACCGGCTCCTCACCCCGCGAGAAGCCGGTGCACCCGAACGACCTGCTGGCGACCGTGTACCACACGCTGGGCATCGATCCGGCGATGGAGATCCTGAACCACCTCGACCAGCCGAGAGAGCTGGTCAAGGGAGAGGTGATTCGGGGTTTGTGAGCGTAGGCCCCTGGGAACGCGGGCGTCTCGCCCGCATCCGCCGAAGGAAGGCCCACCGCGCGGTTAACACGGATTCCGTCTGTAAACCGTCCATCCGTCGCCTCTTGCCCGAACGCCGCTGTGAACGCCCCGAGGTTGCGTTGTAGCCGCGTTGTAGCTACATTGCGGCCATGACGACCGTTGCCATTCGCGTGTTGAAGGACCGTCTAAGCGAGTACCTGCGCATCGCCCAGTCCGGCGAACGGGTCACCGTCACCAGCCATTCTGCCCGCTGACGAGAAGGACTGAAGTGGACAACACCTCCCTGAGCTGGATCACCGGCTACATCTGGGGCATCGCGGACGACGTGCTCCGCGACCTCTACGTCCGCGGCAAGCAGGTCTCGACGCACCTCTTCGGCCAGGAGATCAATTCCGAGACCGTCTTCAGGCGCGCGTACGATCAGGCTGGGGCACCGTGAGAGAGCTGGTCCCGAAGTGCCCCTAGCGCCGCCATCTTCCTGCGCGCGATCCAGATGGTCGTCATCCCGTTGGTGGCGGCGGTCGTCTTCGTCGGCGTGGGGCGGATCGGCGACCTGCGGAAGCTCGGCCGGCTGGGGGGATTGGCTGTCGGCTTCTTCTGGGCAACGACGCTGCCGGCGATCCTGATCGGGATGGGGGTGATGGGCTTCGCCCTCACCTTCACGGTGCCCGTAGCGCCGCCCACGCCCGCGGCGGATCTGGACGCCGCGACTCCTGGCATGGTCGACTTCCTGGTCAACCTCGTCCCCCGGAATCCGGTCCAGGTCGCCGCCGACGGCGCCCTGCTTTCCCTCCTTATCTTCATCGTCCTCCTGGCCGCGGCGACGACCACCCTGCCGAGCGATAAACAGCGGACGCTGACGTCTTTCGCGGAGGCCCTCGGGGACGCTCTGACCAGGCTGATGGGCTGGATCCTGTGGACCGCGCCGGTGGGCGTCTTCGGTCTTGCGGCGCCGGTGATCGCAAAGACGGGGACGGCGATGCTGCAGAACCTTGCCGTCTTCATCGTCGCCGTCGTGGCGGGCCTGTTCATCCTGAAGGGCCTCGTTCTCCTGCCCCTGGTCTGGATCCTGGGCGGCGTGCCGCCCGGGCGCTTCATCCGGGCGACCGTGGGCACGTACACCGTGGGCTTCACCACGACAACGTCCGTGGGGACACTGCCGATGATGCTGCAGGAGGCGAAGGCACTCGGCCTGTCCGAGCGCAAGTACACGCTGATCCTGCCGCTGGCGGCGTCGATCAACCGCCCGGGCAGCGCGCTGTTTCAGAGCGCGTCGCTCGTCTTCCTGGCCGCCATGTACCGCGTGCCGCTCGACGCGGGGATGACTCGTCGCGACGGCGAGGGCTGAAGCGACTCGCCGGTAGCGCCGACAAGGTCTCGGTGTCAAATGGGGTTGCGCTGAGGCCGTGAAACTGTGAAACTGTGGACATGCGGAATATCACCGTGTCGGTCGACGACGACACCTACCGGCGCTCCCGCATCCGGGCAGCGGAACTGGACACGTCACTGTCTGCCTTGGTGCGCAGCTTCCTGAGGAAACTCGTTGAGGACCCCATCGCCGCACTCCGTTCCGAAACGGAGGTGGAGCGGCGTCGCCGCTTGCTGCGGGAAGTGGTCGCCGACTTCGAGGCGCGCGGCGTGGGTTTGCACATGGCCGACAACGTCCCCCGCGAGAAACTCTACGACCGCGGTCTTGCGCGCAGAGAAACCGCTGAGTCGGAGAACTAGCCAGACCGCGCGCCCAGTCGGTCTCTTGTCATGCGCTTCGTGGACACCAACGTCCTCCTCTACGCGGTGAGCAAGGTATCGGAAGACGCAAGCAAGCGCAGTCGAGCCCTGGAGGTCCTGGCGGAGCAGGACCTGGCCGTGTCGGTGCAGGTTCTCCAGGAGTTCTACCACCAAGCGACCCGTCCGACACGCCCTGACAGGCTGTCGCACGACGAGGCGCTCCGGTTCCTGGAGCCACTTCTCACACTGCGAATTCAGGCGGTCGACCTTGACGTGTTTCGCGAGGGCGTTGCAATCAGCCAGCGCTTCCGACTGTCGTACTGGGACGGAGCAATTCTCGCTGCCGCGCGCGCCTGCAACTGTGCGGAGGTCTATTCAGAGGACCTGAGCCACGAACAGGACTACGACGGCGTACGCGTTGTCAATCCGTTCGCCGAGCTTCCGGCGCCGTGACCACCGACACCACCGAACGCGGCCTCGAACGCCTAATCTGCACCGTCCTCGCCGGCCACCCTTGCGACCCGCCGAACCCGGACGGACTCGCGGCGGACTACCTGTGGCGCGAAGTCCTCACCCGCGAGAGCCTGACGGCGCCGGCTCCTGGCCGACGTGGCCGAACACGGCGCCGGCCGGCGCTACCTGATCCAGCACTCGGCGGGCAGCGGCAAGAGCTACTCCATCGCCTGGAGGTATGGCCTTCGGGCGGAGATTGTAGGCACTCCAGTCCTGTACATCCCGTGTCGGGATGAGTAGGATCACACCATGCGCATCGTCGCGAAGCGTACGCTCCGCGAGTACTGGGAGGTCGAACGCGGTGCCGAGCAACCAATTAAGTCCTTGTTCGCGGTCGCCGCGAAGGCGAACTGGGCTTCACCCACAGACGTCAAAGCCGTCTACGGGAACGCGAGCATCATCAGCGGAAACCGAATCGTGTTCAACATCGGGGGGAACCGGTACCGCTTGATCGTGCGCTTCGACTATGCGCGCCGAATCGGATTCGTGAGGTTCGTCGGAACGCACCGGGAGTACGATCGGGTCGACGCGGCGACTGTCTAGGAGGTTCATATGGAAATCAAGCCGATCAGGAACGAAGCCGACTACGACGCAGCGTTGGCGGCCATCGACAGGCTGATGGGCGTTCCGGCGGACACCCCGGAGGGAGACGCGCTCGACGTCCTCGTCACGCTTGTCGAAGCCTACGAAGCCAACTGCTGGCCCGTTGAGGCGCCGGATCCGATCTCGATGATCGAGCACGTGATGGAAGCGCGAGGTTTCCGGCAGAGCGAGCTGGCGGCATTGATCGGCTCGCAACCCCGCGCCTCGGAAGTCCTCAACCGGCGCCGCCCGCTGACGCTGCGGATGATCCGTGTCTTGTCGCGCGAATGGAAACTCCCGACCGACACGCTCGTCCGGGAGTACGACCTCGCGAGCCGACCGTAGCCGTGGCGAATCGACACCGGACTAGTGCCCGTCTCGCGACTCTCTGGCCGCTACTTCTGGCGTTCATCGTTCCGGGTTGCACCGGTAGCGAATCCGACGACTACCTCACTCCCGACCTCCGACAGCGCGTCGAAGCCCTCAAGCTGGAGGCCCCGGAGAGCACCGACGATGTCGCCGTCCTGTCAGACCGACTCGACACGCTCTGGCAGTGGGCGAACGCCTACTCGCTCACCGGAGGACCGATTCCGGACGCCTTCCCTCAGCTCGTCGCCAACGTGAATCGCACGCTGCGGGGAATCGGGGGCGGCGCCGTGGTCCCGGCTGACTTCGTCCCCGAGTTCATCCGGCTCTACACCCGCGAGTTTCAGATCAAGGACGAACACCCCGGCGCCCTGGGCTCGCTCAGGTTCGACCCGCCCGGGCCCTTCCATGCGGGCGACCAGGTCGAGATCCGGCAGATCTACACGGTGGGCACGCTGGGCATGGCGGAGGGAGGCGGCCTCCTGGTCCGGGCCGCTCGGACCGGCATTCAGGCTGAAGACCCGGCGGGCCAGAACTACGTCACGGTCGAAAGCTCGAATCCTGACGCGACGCTGACCGCCAGCGACCCCTGGGACAACTGGCAGGGGATGCACTTCCGCTCTCGGTCCGGCCCGGTGCGCCCAGGCGTACCGCGCACCTTGATTCCGTTCCGCCTGAGCGGTGCGGCTCTCGAAGAAGGCGACACGATCACCATCACCTACGGCGACACGTCCGGCGGAGGACCCGGCTTCCGGCTCCAGCAGTCGTCGAGCGACCAGGTGATCCTGCACGTCTACGTGGACATCGAGGGCAACGGCGAGCTGCTGCGCCCCGTCTGGCCATCGTTCGAGGTGCTGGGCCGCGAAGAGGTCCGCTACGTCAACGCGGTCGCGCCTTCCATCGTGGCGCCGGACGAGCCCTTCACCCTCGCCGTCCGCGCCGAGGACCGGATGAAGAACCCGTCTTCGGCCCTCATGCCCGCCCTTGAGGTGCACCTCAACGGCGAGCCGTTCCGAACCATCACGCCCGGCAATCCGGCGATCTCGCTGCTCGAGGACGTGACCCTCGCCGAACCCGGCGTTTACCGCTTCTCCGTACAGAACGAGGACGGATCGATCCGGGCGACGAGCAATCCGGTCCGCGTCGAGCAAGACCCGGCAAGCCGCGTCTACTGGGGCGAGACCCACGGGCACACCGCCTTCGCCGAGGGCCAGGGGTCGCCGGACGGGTACTACCGGTTCGGTCGCGATGTGGCCCGGCTCGACTTCCTGAGCCTCTCCGAGCACGACATCTGGATGGACGACAGTGAGTGGCGGAAGCTGCAGGAACTGGTCGAGGAGTACCGGATCGAAGGTGAGTTCACGACCATCCTCGGCTTCGAGTGGACCTCGCGGTCGCCGCTCGGCGGGCACCACAACGTCTTCTTCCGGGATACCCCCGGCCGCAGCCGGGTCCAGAATCAGAAGGCGCCCCTGCTCGTCGAGCTGTACGCCGGACTCCGCACCGAGAACAGCACCGACGACGTGCTGGTCATCCCGCATGCGCACCAGCCCGGCGACTGGACGAACAGCGATCCGGACATGGAACGCCTGGTCGAGATCCAGTCGGGCCACGGCACCTTCGACTGGTTCGGCAACAAGTACCTGCAGAACGGGTTCGAGGTCGGCTTCATCGGCGCGTCCGACAATCACAACGGACACCCCGGCTACTCCGGGATCGGCAACCGGCAGTTGGGCGGCCTGACTGCCGTCATCGCCTCCGAGAACAACGCGGACGCGATCTTCAGCGCCCTGCGCGATCGCGCCGCCTACGCCACAACCGGCGAACGGATCCTCCTCGCAGCGACGCTGAACGGCATCCGCATGGGAACGCGCCAGGACGACGCCGACGTGCGCAGGATCGACTGTCGCGTCAACGGCACGGCGCCCATCGACGCGATCGACGTGATCAAGAACGGCACGGTCGTCTACACCCGGAGGTACCTGGAGAGCGCACTCTCGGAAGAGGCACGGGTGCAGATCACCTTCGAGTCCTCGACCGAGATCCACGGCGAGCGCACACCCCCACGCGGCGGCCGCCCGTGGAAGGGCTCGATCCGCGTCGCCGGCGCGAGGCTCGTCGGCTACGACGATCCCTGGTTCACCCAGCCCGCGACTTACCACGTGGCCCGAAACTCCGAGGACAGCAACCGGACCGACTTCGACTTCCCCACCCGCGGCCGTCCGAAGTCGCTGGTCCTGGAGCTGCGCGGCGCGGGGCCCGACACCGTCGTCACCGTCGACATGGAGACGACGACCGAGTCCCGCGGCTCGGGCGGCTACGTCCGCGTGCCCCAGGAACTGCCGGCGAACACCGTGCGGTTCCGCCTGGGCGACCTGAGAGGCCAGGTCGACCGCCGCGAGTACCAGGTGCTCGAGCACACCGACGCCCTCTCCGCGCAGGTCGTGACCGAGGGCCGGGCCCTCGACCAGGAGTTCAGCTTCACCGACCGGGGCGAGGCGCGGCCGGGGGACTACTACTACCTGCGGGTGCGCCAGATCGACGGCAGCATGGCGTGGTCGAGCCCTTTCTGGGTGGGTGAAAGCTCCGGGTAAGCTCAACGGAACCGTAGACAAGGAGATTCGAGATGCGGAAGACCCTCGCGCTGTTTTCCCTGCTGCTCGTGTCGGGCGGCGGCGCGCCCGCCCTCGCGGCCGGCGACGAGATTCCCCGTACCCCCAAGGGCAAGCCCGACTTCACGGGCCGCTACGACATCCGCAGCCTGACGCCTTTCGAGCGCAACCCCGAGCGGGGCGAGGAACTCGTCCTGAGTGCCGAGGTCGCGGCCGAGGTCGAGGCCCGGCAGGTTCAGCGGGTTCTGGCCGGCGACGCGGCCAGCAGCCCGGATCGACCGCCGCCGGAGAAGGGTGCCTTCATCGACCGGCAGAGCTACAACTACGCTTGGTTCGATCCGGGCCACACGATGTTCAAGATCGACGGCAAGTACCGCACGTCGATCCTGACGAACCCGCCGAACGGTCGGATGCCGCCGCTGACGGAGGAAGCCCAGAAGAACCGTGGGGCCCTGCCCAGGTTCATCTGGATGAACGACGACGGCACGGCCTGGTGGCTGGAATCGGGCGACACGCCCTTCGACAGCCCGGAAACGATGGTCCTCGGCGTGCGCTGCATCTACCAGCCCCGGGCTTCGATCCCGATCCGCACGATCTCCTACAACAACCTGAAGACCCTGGTGCAGACGGACGACTATCTGATGATCCACATCGAGTGGATGCACTGGACGCGGGTCGTGCGGATTGACGCGGGGCACTCGTCAACGCCGTACCGCTCCTACTCCGGCGACTCGATCGGCCGCTGGGAGGGCGACACCCTGGTCGTCGAGACAACGAACTTCCGTCGTGAAGCAGCTCCCCAGATGTTGCACGGTCGAAAGTCGGCCGGCGTGCCGCGCGGAGCGATGAAGGTCACTGAGCGCTTCAGCCCGATCGACGGCCAGTCTCTGCTCTACCAGTTCGAGGTCGAGGACGAGGAGTACACGGCGCCCTACGGCGGCGAGATGCCGTGGCCAAGGACGGACCAGTACAACTACGAGTACGCCTGCCACGAAGGCAACTACTCGATGCTGGGCCAACTCAAGGGGGCGCGGCAGCTCGAAAAGGAGTGGATCGCGGCCGGCAAGCCGGTGAAGGACGGGGAGTAACCCTCAGATCATGCTGTAGCCGGAGCCCTGCCGCTCCGTGCCGAGCCCGCGCGCTTTCTCGATCCAGCCGAACTCCTCCAGGATCGCCTGGCTGTAGGTCACCCGGCCGGTGACCCGGTCGAGCGGTTCGGTGGCGAGCAGTAGCGCGGCCTGCGCCATGACCTCGACGGTTTCGGCCTCGTTCGGATCACGGCCCTCCATCAGCCGGTGGTGGACGACGCCCGGAGTCGGCACGATCTGGGACGGGCTGTAGCAGGTCACACTGACACCATGCTCGTAAACCTCGGAGGCGAGGCCCTGAGTGAAGCGCTCCAGGGCCGCCTTCTCGGCGCCGTACAGCGAGCCCGCAAACTGAGGGCCCGTGTAGGGGCCGCGGCCGGGGCCGATCGCGGCGCCCGAGGAGACGTTCACGATGCTGCCGGAACCGCGCTCGATCATCTCGGGCAGCACGAGCTTGGAGAGGTAGAACGGTGCGTGGAAGTTGACCGCGGTCGAACGGTGCCACTTGTTGATCGGAAAGTCGACGACCGGGATGAAGTAGGTCAGGGCAGCGTTGTTGATCAGCACGTCGACCGGCCCGAGAGCGTCGCGCACCTCGTTCACCAGCCGTTCGCAATTCTCGTACTCGGACACGTCGCAGGCGAAGGCTGTGGCATCGCCGCCGGCCGCCCGGATCTCCTCGATCGTCGTCTCGAGCGAGCCTCCGAGGTAATGCCCGCCCTCCGACAGCGTGCGCGCGGTGCAGGCGACCCGCGCGCCGTGCTCGGCGAACAGTTCGGCGATCGCCTTGCCGATGCCGCGACTCGCCCCGGTAACGAGAGCGACCTTGCCTTCGAGTTTCCTGTCTGCCTGTGTCATTCGAATCTCCTTTCGTCCGCGGAACTATCTACCAAAGCGAAGCGCTCCCGGATGCGGGCGAGACGCCCGCGTTCCCAGGTGCTTCATCCACCGTAGGCGTCTCGATACCGCTCTCGCAGCACCTTCTTCTGTACCTTCCCCATCGCGTTGCGCGGCAGTTCGTCGACCCAGTAGAAGCGGCGCGGGTGCTTGAACCGCGCCAGACCCGAGTCGAGCGCCGCGCGGAGCGTATCGTCGCCGACCGGAGTCTGCTCAGCCACCAGCACCGCCACGACCCCTTCACCGAGGTCCGCGTGCGGCGTGCCGATCACCGCACACTCCTGAACACCCGCTACATCGTCCAGGCGGTCCTCGACTTCCTTGGGATAGACGTTGAAGCCGCCCGCGATGATCAGGTCCTTGCCACGGCCGACCAGGGTCACCCGACCCTCGCCGTCGACGCTGCCGAGGTCGCCGGTGTCGAAGAAGCCGCCGCCCCGGATCTCCTCGGCCGTCTTCTCGGGCAGACCCCAGTAGCCCCGAAACAGATTCGGGCCGCGGATCTCCAGCACACCGACCTCGCCCGCGGGCAGTTCGGCGCCATTCTCGTTCACGACCCGCACCTCGACGTCCGGCAGCGGGAACCCCACCGTTCCCGCCACGCGCTCCCCCCCCAGCGGGTTCGACGTGATCATCCCGGCCTCGGTCATGCCGTACCGCTCCAGGATCCGGTGCCCGGTGCGGGCCTCGAAGTCGCCGAAGACGGCCTCCGTCAGTGGCGCGGAGCCGGAAACGAAGAGCCGGATGCTCTCGCAGTCCCCGCGCCCGAAGCCGGGCTCCGCCAGCAGCCGCGAGTAGAACGTCGGCACGCCCATCAGAACAGTCGCCTCGGGCAGCAGACGGCGCACTTCCACGGCGTCGAAGGCGGGCAGGAAGAGGACCTTCGAGGCATTCAGGAACGCTGTGTGGAGCGCTACGAACAGCCCGTGGACGTGAAAGATCGGCAGCGCGTGGAGCAGCACGTCGCCGGGCTCGAAGCCCCAGATCTCGTGCAGCGAGAGCGCGTTCGAAGTCAGGTTCCCGTGGGTGATCATCGCGCCCTTGGACCGACCCGTGGTACCCGACGTGTAGCAGATGGCGGCCAGATCGTCGTCCGCCCGGGGTTGGATTGCCGGGTCCGGCGCGAGCGTCTGCGCCTCACGCCAGAGGGCGTCGATATCGACGGCGTCCGGCCCGGCCCCCGCGCCCCGCACGACGACCCCAGGCGACGCATCGCCGACAAAGAAGTCCACCTCGCGCTCCGTGTAGGCCGTATTCAAGGGCACGTACGCACCGCCGCAGCGCAACACGCCCAAGTACAGGGCCACCGCCTCCATCGATTTCGGCACCTGCACCAGCACCCGGTCGCCCGGCTCAACGCCCCGTTTGCGCAGCGCCGCTGCGAACCGGGCCGAAGCGTGGTCCAGATCGCCGTACGTCCATTCCGCGTTCGCGCCGTCGCCGTCCCGCAGCACGAGACTCGGCCTATCGAGCCAGGGTTCGAAGCGTTCGCGGAGGAGGGCGAAGAGGTTCGTCATGAGAAACTGGTCTCGGTCGGAAGATCGACGATCCTACGCGTGTTGCAGACTTGGTCCATGCCCCCGATCCGTGCGCCCCTCTGTTCCCGGCGTCCCAGAGCGCTGCCCCTGGTCGCCGCCTTCCTGGTGGCGGTTCTCACCGCCTGCACGGACGATCCGGTCTCCGAGACCCTGACGCTCGAGTTCTTCCCGGAATCGGCGGACGCACCGAGCGCTGCCGGAGACGATGTTGCCGCTGCGCCGCCGGAAACCGCCGGCTACGTGCGAGTCGAGGCTCAGGTCGATATCCGCCGCCACATGATTCCGAAGGACAACTCCCTCATTGCGCGCCGCATCAACGACCGCACCGAAGCGCTGATGAACGAGCTCGACCCGTGGCACATCCGGTTCGACCGCGTCTTCGAGCCGATCGCCGACGGCGCCGAGTGGCGGCGGGCCGGAAGAGAACTCACCAGCTACCGTCGCTGGGCGCTGGCGGCCGACCCGAACAGCTCGCTCCAGGACTTCTTCGTCGACACCCCGATGCGCCCCGTCTTCGAGGTCTGGGACAGAGAACGCCGGCTGCCCGATCAGAGCCGGCCGCCGCCCCAGACCGTCACCCTCGCGTTCGTGTTCTCGGGCGGCACGCGGACGACGGCGGGCGAGTCGGCCACCGCCTACCGCGGCTTTCGCAACTTCGCGGCCGATGCCGCGCGCTACCAGCGACGCGTCGCGACCCTGTGGAAGTACATGGACGAGAATCCGGGCCGCCGCTTCGAGACTCTGCGCGGACTGTTCGCCGCCGCAGACGGCGAGGAACTGCCGGAGTCGCAGTTGATCGCAAGACCGCGGGAACTGGCGCCGCCGGCGGCGCCGCCGCCGGTCCGCCGCGGTTCCGAGAATCTCCCGCGGCTCCGCGACCTGGAGATCGAGCTGATCGAGAGAGTCGTCACCGCCGGCGAACCACTGGTCCAGATCTTCGAAGTGCCCAAGGACGACTCCTTCACCCTGCAGGAGCTGTCGCGCCGCGTGTTCGACCCCTTCCCGGGCGTCGTCACCGCCAAGCCTGACGGTACCGTCGTTGAAGCGGTCGGATTCGTCGAGGTCGGCGGCGGCTACAGCATCCCCTCGCTCGACCTCTGGAGCGCCTACCGGGCCCTGGACGGCCTGTTCGTGTCGCCCGATCCGCTCGTCTTCCTGCTCGAGACCCAGCAGGACGACTTCGGGTGCGACGAGGACGACGACCCGTGCAGGAACAGCGCGCGGGTCGCCGCCTTCCTCCAGAGCGGGTCCTGGCGCGCCAGCCCGGGCTCCTCGACCCGGATCCAGCAGGCGCTGGAGGCCGAACTGCGTCCCCTCGACGAGTACCGCCTGGTGTGGATCCGCGGCGGCGTCGACGAGAACACGGAAGAAGCCGCCGAGACAGTCGTCGAGACTGGCGACTAGGAGCTTGCGCCGCAGAACAGGGCGGAGTGCGTTCGAAGGCTCAAGGTCCTAGCCCGCATGTTTCACCGATGCGGCTTAGGAGCTCGTTTTGGAGCTGAGGCGGGCGTTTGAGCGTTGGCCGGGAGCTATCGGTGGGCGTCAGGGGTGGTGAGCGGGTTCGAGTCGGTGCTCGGAGGCGTGGCAAGGCCGTGCGGCGGCGCTGCTGGGTGGTCTTCGGGCGCACTCCGGCCCGGTAGGGATGCGAGGCGCCGTATTGTGGGGTCGGGTTGGCGTCCGGCCTCAGGCCGGCGGGTGGTAGAGGGGTTTGCTTCGGAGGTTTGCCAGGGCCTGGGCGAAGTCGTTCTGCCAGGGGAAGGCTGTTGGCAGGTGGATCCAGATGCGGCGGTGTGTGATGCGTATGCGGGCGGCGATCTTCAGGAACTGGAGGCGCAGGGTGCCGCACTGCAGGCGGGCCTTTGAGGTGCCTGGCAGGGCGAGTCGTCGCACGGCGGCGAGCAGGACGTAGGCGAAGGAGGAGAAGTAGAGGCGCAGTTGATTGGCGGCCATGGTGGCGGTCGAGGTGCGGTCGGCGAACAGGTCGAGCTGCTGCTCCTTGATGCGGTTCTCCATGTCTCCGCGGGCGCAGTAGAGCTGCTCGTAGAGTGCCTGCTTGCCGGCGCGGCTTTTCGGCAGATTGGAGACGATGAAGCGAGGATTGCCGCCCTTCTCGAGCCATTCCGCCTTGCCCGCCACGCGCCTCTTGCGAGACCAGGTGGAGCGTGTCCGGTAGCGGAACTCCCGGAACCGGCGCGACGCCTTGCCGGTGGCGCAGAAGCGCCGCCGCGACTTCGCAAGCGCCTTCGCAAGCCGCCTCGCAAGGCGCGGATTCTTGCCACGCCGAACACGTAGAAGAGTCCCTGCGTCTCGCACCAGGCCATGATCCGCTCCCGGCAGAAGCCCGAATCGCCGCGCAGGATGATCCGCGTGTCCGGCCACGCTTCTCGAATCCGGGCGACGATCGGCGCCAACTCGCGGACCGTGCCGGCGCTTGCGTCCTCATCCGCGCACCGCAGCCGCGCAAGCAGCAGGTGCTCGCCGCAGAACGCGTACAGCGGCATGTAGCAGTAGCACCGGTAGTAGCCGTGAAAGAACCGACCCTCCTGGGTCCCGTGCAGCGGATCGTCCGTCGCGTCGAGGTCCAGCACGATCTCCGCGGGAGCCTCCTCGTGAGCCTCCAGGAACAGCTCCACCAACAAACCGTCCAGTGCCGCACTGTCCGCCGGAATCCGCTTGTAGCGGTCCACTGAAGCTTTCTCCGGCAGGGACAACTCCAGCCGATTCAACCCGGATGCGCTCGCCAGAGGGCGACCCTTGTCCCGCGCCCGAAGACGATCCGCTCCCGTGATGTCCCGCTTGCCCACCAACAGCGCCATGAACGCGTCAAGGCGCAGCTGAGTGTGATCATTCAGGTCCTCGTAGCCCAGAGCCAGACCGTAGACACGCTGAGACACCAGCTCCCGGACCGTGTGCTCCACCGCCGACGGATTCCGGTAGTCCCGAAAACAAGACGCCATGCGCGCCAACAGGCCGATCCGAGCGTCCGCTTCCCGAAGCAGCAAGCCGCCGCCCTCCGTCGTCAACCGACCGCCGTCGAAACAAGCCGTCACCCGGCGACGACCGTGGAATCCGAACTCAAGCTGCGACGAAGTACACTCTGTGATCACGGGCCTCACTCCTGCGGGTAGACCAAATGTCTGATAACACTTGGATTATCCGCCGGATGAGGCCCGATCTCAAATCACCCCGTGAGATATGCGGGCTAGTGAGGTACGGGTCTGGCGGCGAACCCCGCCGGGGCCGGTACAATCCGGCGCTGAGTTACGGAGCGCGAAGCGGAGGGGCCACGGTCTGCTGAATCAGGAACCGCCGCGCAAGACTTGATCTTCACGAGGTGCCGATGACCCGTTCGACCTTCATCCGACCCAATCCACGTCTGTGCCGCGCCGCGGTGCTTCCCATTGCCGTCCTCCTGCTTCTGGCGGCCGCCGGTCCGGCCCCCGCGCAGCGGCCCTACCCACCCGACATGGAGGGAACGACCTCGGAGGTCTACCGCACCGTCGGCGATGTCGACCTGAACATCTACCTGTGCAACCCGGAGGGGCACACGGCCGACGACCAGAGGCCCGCGATCGTCTTCTTCTTCGGCGGCGGCTGGCGCTCGGGTTCGCCGCAGCAGTTCCTGCCCCACTGCCGCTACCTCGCCGGGCGCGGCATGGTCGCCGCCGTGGCCGACTACCGGGTCGCCAGCCGGCACGGGGTGACGGCGAACGAGTGCGTCGAGGACGCGAAGAGCGCGGTCCGCTGGCTGCGGGCGAACGCGGACCGGCTGGGCATCGATCCGGACCGCATAGCCGCCGGCGGCGGTTCGGCGGGCGGCCACCTGGCCGCGGCCACCGCCACCCTGCCGGGCCACGATCCCGATCCCGACGGACCGAGCCCGGTCCCCAACGCCCTGGTCCTGTTCAATCCCGCGACCGTCCTGGCGCCGGTCGACGGCGGTCCGAAGCCCTCCGACGAGGAGATCGAGCGGTTCGAAGCACTCGCCGAGCGCCTCGGCGCGCCGGCCGAGTCGATGTCTCCCTACCACAATCTGCGGCCCGGGCTGCCTCCGACCATCCTCTTCCATGGCGACGCCGACGCTACCGTTCCCTACAGCACGGCAAACCAGTTCTGCATCGGTATGCGGGCACACAAGGCCCGCTGCGATCTCCTCATCTACCACGGCAAGGACCACGGCTTCTTCAACTTCGGCCGCGGCGAGGGCGACGAGAAGAACAAGATGTACGAGGACACCGTCTACCGGATGGACGGCTTTCTGTACTCCCTGGAATGGCTCGACCCCAAGCCGAACCCCGACGGCACGCCGGGGAAGCGCCTGACCTGGGAAGAGTCGCTCGGCAACGCACTCGGTCCCCCTCCAGGAAGAACCGACAGCGCGGCAAAGGAGGCGGACGGAGACGGCGCAAGTACCGGTGCGGCCACAGAAGACACGAAGAGCGACGGCGACGTATCGGCCCCACCTGACGGCGAGCAAGAGAATCCCGGCGGCGCCGAGCGCGAATGACCGGCGGCTGCAGGATCCGCGGACGCCTCGCTGCCTGAAGCACCGGCTGCCGCGGCCCCCTAGCCCCCAGACGTCGAATGAACCTGCGCGCCGTTTCCGGTCTGGTCGGGCGGCTTCTGTTGCTGCTCGCCGGCGCGCAGTTGATCCCATTCTTCTTCGCGCTCTGGCACGGCGAGGAGCGGCCCGCGGCGGCGCTCGGCGGCTCGCTTCTGGTCTGCGCCGCGGCCGGGGTGGCGGCTCACTGGTGGGGGAAACCGCACGAGAAGATCTACCGGCGCGAGGCGATCCTGGTCGTGGTCGGCGCCTACATCCTGGCGTCCTTCTTCGGCGCGCTTCCCTACGTGCTGAGCGGCGAGATCACGGACCCGATCGCGGCCTTGTTCGAATCCGCTTCGGGGTTCACGACGACTGGCGCCTCGATCCTGGCCGACATCGAGCAACTGAGCGCCAGCATCCTGCTCTGGCGGAGCCTGACCCAGTGGCTGGGCGGCATGGGGATTCTGCTCCTGTTCGTCGCCCTGTTCCCGAGCCTGGGACCCGGCGCCCGCCTGCTCTACCGGCTGGAGGTGCCGGGGCCAACCCAGGACATCATGCAGCCCCAGGTGCAGAAGACGGCGACCGTGCTCTGGCAGATCTACGTCGGCCTGACCATCGCGCTCATTCTGCTGCTGCTGGCGGGCGGCGCCGGCCAGTACGAGGCCTTCTGCTTCGCGCTGACGACCGTGTCCATCGGCGGTTTCGCGCCCCTGAACGCGAGTGTCGCCGCATTCGACTCCGCCTTCATCGAGTGGACCATCATCGTCTTCATGCTGATTGCCGGCATCAACTTCTCGCTGATCTTCGCGGTGCGTTCACGGCCCAGCCAGCTCTACCGGGACACCGAGTTCCGGGCCTACGCGTCGATCGCCGCGGTGCTGGTGGCGCTGGTCACGTTCGACCGCTGGCGCAGTACCGATCTGCCGTTCCTCGACGCGTTGCGCGAGGCCGCCTTCAACTCGGTGTCGCTGATGACGACGACCGGCTACACGACCCGGGACTACGACTCCTGGAGCGACACGTCGCGCACCCTGTTGCTGCTCGCCATGTTCGTGGGCGGCTGCGCCGGCTCGACCGCGGGCGGCGTCAAGGTCGGTCGCCTGGTGATGACGCTGAAGATGGCTTTGCGGGAGGTGCAGCTCATGTTCAACCCGCGCCGCGTGCTGGCGCTGCGGGTCGGCGACCGGACGATCAGCGATCAGGTGGCGCGCAGCCTCGGCGGCTTCATGACCCTGTTCGCCTTCCTGTGGCTGGGCGTCGCCGCCACCCTCGCCGTCGCCGGCAACGACATGGTGACCTCGCTGTCGTCGTCGCTGGCCTGCCTCTCGAACGTGGGCCCGGCGATGGGCGCCGCAGGACCCAGTCTCGACTACAGCTTCTTCGCCGGCTGGGAGAAGCTGCTGCTGATCTTCTCGATGTGGCTGGGCCGGCTCGAGATCGTCGCCGTGGCGGCGATCTTCCTGCCCGTGTTCTGGCGGCGCTGAGGCGCCTTGCGTGCTATGCGGAGCCGGCCTTGCGGCCGGCGCGTGTTCCTGGCCGCCTGCGGCGGCAGCGGGTCAGAAGACCCGCGCACCCAGTGGCACGCAAGGCGGCTCAGCGCTACTCGACGCGGCAGACTTCGGCGAACTCCGGCCGCGGCAGCCGGGGGAAGAGACCCTCGGGATCGCCATAGCCGATCGAACACAGGAAGTTCGAGCGCACCGAAGTGCCCGCGAAGAACAGATCGTCGCACTTCGCGTTGTCGAACCCCGACATCGGTCCGCAGTCGAGGCCCAGCGAGCGCGCGGCGATCATGAAGTAGGCCCCCTGCAGGGTGGCGTTCCTGAACGCCGTCACTTCGGTCAGCGCCGCATTGTTGCGGAACATGTCGGCCATGCCCGGGTCATGGGCGAAGAGCACGTCCATCTTCCCGAAGAAGGCGAGGTCGTAGGCCAGGATCGCGGTCACCGGCGCCTGCCGGATCTTGTCCTGGTTGGCGGGCATGGCAATCGACGCGACCCGCTCCTTCGCCTCGGCGCTGACCGCGAAGACGACGCGCTGCGGCCAACTGTTGGCGCTTGTCGGTCCCCACTTCATCAGGTCGTGGAGCTCCTGCAGCGTGTCCCCGGAGACCTCGCGCGGCAGCCATCTGTTCTGGCTGCGGGCGTCCCGAAACAGGACATTCATGGCGTCCTCGGTGATCTTCGGCATGGCGCTTCCTCCAGCGGCGGATACTACGACGCCCGACCGCCTCTACTTGGTCGCCACTGCGCGCCGGAACAGCGACGTCAAGTGCGCCTGAGGCAGTGGCTTCGTCGCCAACGACACGGCCGTCGTGCATCCGATGGCGAACAGGCCGGCCAGAGCCGCGCAGGAGGTCGGGTTCGGCGACTCGCCGTGCAGCCAGGAGAACACCGGGTGCAGGAAGCTGCCCTCGAACCATGCCGGATCGATGACGCCGGTATGGAGCACGAGGAAGGTACTCAGGCCGACGATCAGTCCCGTGTAGGCGCCGGCCCGGGTGACGCCGCTCCACAGCGCGCCCAGCACGAGCGGACCCGCGAACGCCGCCATCATGCCGCCGTTTCCGGTCCACACCAGAATGGCGATGTTCATGTCCATCAGCATCCAGGCCATCGTCACGCAAACGATCATCACGCCCAGGGTTGCCCAGCGGCTGATGACCAGCACCCGGCGGTCGAGCTGTTCGTCGCGATCACCAGCACCCCGATCAACAGCATCAGGAAGCCCTGCACGCCGTCGGTGAGGATGTCCGCGTGGGCGCCGCCCAGCGACACGTAGATCAGCAGGACGACGGCCGTGATCCCGAGCGCCCAGGCCGGGTCCAGGCCGAGCATGCTCTCGAACATGACCAGGCCCGACAGGAGCTGGCCGGCAAGGTAGAAGAACAGGAGCAGGGACGCCAGGGTGACGATCACGCGGATGCCGTCCGACTGGTACCGGTCTCCCAGGAACTCCGGGATCGAACGCGAGCCGAACTTGTCGCCCACGTTCGCGATCAGCCGCATGCAGATCAGCACGCCGAGGTACACGCCCGCCGGGTAGAGCACCGCCGAAAGCAGCGCCGCCGTGCCGTGCTCGTAGGCGAGACCCGGGAAGCCGAGGAATGTCGCCCCGCTCGCCGTCGTTGCAGCGAATGCGAGGGCCAGGAAGAAGGGACCGTACGCCGCCCGCGCGGTCGCGAAGTCGTCGGCGCCCTGAACCCGGTTCCGGCCGATCACCCCGAACGCCAGCATGCCGCCCAGATATACGGCCAGAAACAGCCAGGACCAGACGATCAAGCTCATCGCGGAACGGCTCACCGTATCACCTGCACCGCGACGAAACCGGGAGGCGCCGCGCGCCGTACTGCTACTACGAAGTCCACAACCCAGAGGCCATCTCCATGCATCACGCCACCACCTTCCGGGCCGCCGTCCTGGCCCTGCTGTTCCTCACCCTGCCGACCGCAGGAATGGCCGAAACGGTCCGCATCCCGGCGGGCACGACCGTCTACTGCGTCCTCGACGAGAGCCTCTCCACCAAGAAGAAGTCGAGCCACTACGTCCAGCAGGGAGACCGGGTACGGGCCACGGTCGCCGAAGACGTCCTCGTCGACGGCCACGTCGTGATCGAAGCCGGAACGGTCGTCTGGTCCGAGGTCCGCCGTGCCCGGCGCGCCAAGGTCGCCGGCATCCGGGGTCGGCTCGAGGTCGAGGCCAATACGGTCTCCGCGGTGGACGACCAGCCGATCCGGCTCCTCGGCGGCTACGACCGTTCCGGCAAGGGCCGCTTCGTGCTCACCGCCACGCTCACCGCGGCCGTCGCGTGGCCGTTCATCTTCATCAAGGGCAAGCACGCACGCCTGAGCCGGGGCGTCATCTTCGACGCCCAAACCGCGGCGCCCGTGGATGTCGAAGTCGGAGCGCGCCCGGAGCTTCCGGTTCTCCGCGCCGACATCCCCGGCTTCGAGGTCAGCATCCCTTACGACAAGATCGATCCCGACGTTCGGCTCGCGAACTTGCCCCTCTACTTCGACGGCCTGGCGGCGGACACCGCAGAAGCTCACATCACCGCGGTCAACGGCGAGGAGATCCGACGGCTGGAGATCCGCATCGTCGACAGTTCCGGCGAAGTCGACTTTCAGGAGCTCTCCAAACACTTCCGCCACGGCATGAACCGGTTCACCGTCGAGGTCGACGGCCAGACCGTGGACGTGCTGCTGGAGTTCGAGTTCTAGCCCGCATATCTCACGGGGTGATTTGAGATCGGGCCTCATCCGGCGGATAATCCAAGTGTTATCAGACATTTGGTCTACCCGCAGGAGTGAGGCCCGTGATCACAGAGTGTACTTCGTCGCAGCTTGAGTTCGGATTCCACGGTCGTCGCCGGGTGACGGCTTGTTTCGACGGCGGTCGGTTGACGACGGAGGGCGGCGGCTTGCTGCTTCGGGAAGCGGACGCTCGGATCGGCCTGTTGGCGCGCATGGCGTGTTGTTTTCGGGACTACCGGAATCCGTCGGCGGTGGAGCACACGGTCCGGGAGCTGGTGTCTCAGCGTGTCTACGGTCTGGCTCTGGGCTACGAGGACCTGAATGATCACACTCAGCTGCGCCTTGACGCGTTCATGGCGCTGTTGGTGGGCAAGCGGGACATCACGGGAGCGGATCGTCTTCGGGCGCGGGACAAGGGTCGCCCTCTGGCGAGCGCATCCGGGTTGAATCGGCTGGAGTTGTCCCTGCCGGAGAAAGCTTCAGTGGACCGCTACAAGCGGATTCCGGCGGACAGTGCGGCACTGGACGGTTTGTTGGTGGAGCTGTTCCTGGAGGCTCACGAGGAGGCTCCCGCGGAGATCGTGCTGGACCTCGACGCGACGGACGATCCGCTGCACGGGACCCAGGAGGGTCGGTTCTTTCACGGCTACTACCGGTGCTACTGCTACATGCCGCTGTACGCGTTCTGCGGCGAGCACCTGCTGCTTGCGCGGCTGCGGTGCGCGGATGAGGACGCAAGCGCCGGCACGGTCCGCGAGTTGGCGCCGATCGTCGCCCGGATTCGAGAAGCGTGGCCGGACACGCGGATCATCCTGCGCGGCGATTCGGGCTTCTGCCGGGAGCGGATCATGGCCTGGTGCGAGACGCAGGGACTCTTCTACGTGTTCGGCGTGGCAAAGAATCCGCGCCTTGCGAGGCGGCTTGCGAAGGCGCTTGCGAAGTCGCGGCGGCGCTTCTGCGCCACCGGCAAGGCGTCGCGCCGGTTCCGGGAGTTCCGCTACCGGACACGCTCCACCTGGTCTCGCAAGAGGCGCGTGGCGGGCAAGGCGGAATGGCTCGAGAAGGGCGGCAATCCTCGCTTCATCGTCTCCAATCTGCCGAAAAGCCGCGCCGGCAAGCAGGCACTCTACGAGCAGCTCTACTGCGCCCGCGGAGACATGGAGAACCGCATCAAGGAGCAGCAGCTCGACCTGTTCGCCGACCGCACCTCGACCGCCACCATGGCCGCCAATCAACTGCGCCTCTACTTCTCCTCCTTCGCCTACGTCCTGCTCGCCGCCGTGCGACGACTCGCCCTGCCAGGCACCTCAAAGGCCCGCCTGCAGTGCGGCACCCTGCGCCTCCAGTTCCTGAAGATCGCCGCCCGCATACGCATCACACACCGCCGCATCTGGATCCACCTGCCAACAGCCTTCCCCTGGCAGAACGACTTCGCCCAGGCCCTGGCAAACCTCCGAAGCAAACCCCTCTACCACCCGCCGGCCTGAGGCCGGACGCCAACCCGACCCCACAATACGGCGCCTCGCATCCCTACCGGGCCGGAGTGCGCCCGAAGACCACCCAGCAGCGCCGCCGCACGGCCTTGCCACGCCTCCGAGCACCGACTCGAACCCGCTCACCACCCCTGACGCCCACCGATAGCGCGCGGCCAACGCTCAAACGCCCGCCTCAGCTCCAAAACGAGCTCCTAAGCCGCATCGGTGAAACATGCGGGCTAGAAGCGTCTGCCCTCAAGACGCGCCAGTGTCTCGTCAAGGTGGTCGATCGCGATCCGATTCCGGGATCCTCGGCTACTGTTCCCGCATGTCAACCATGTTCCGCCGACTGTCCCTCGCCTGTCTTCCAGCCGTAGTCGTCGCGGCCTTCGCGCTCCAACCGGCGGCGGCACAGAAGGAGCCGCTGGAGCTCCACCACATCTACGGGCCAGACGCGCTCGACTTCTCGCCCGACCTGCCCCGGATCCGCTGGTTGCCCGGTGGCCGCGACTACCTGCTGGCCGAAGACCACGGGGACGACAGCCGCTCCTGGACGTTCGTGGACGCCGCAACCGGCGACGCTGAGCCGTTCTACGACCCTGAGCCGCTAGCCAGGGCTCTGGAAGACCAACTCCGGCTGGACGGTGAGGATGCCGCCTCCCGGGCCCGGCCGGGGTCGCTACGCCTCTCGCCTCGCACCGATCGGCTGCTGCTCCAACTCGCCTCGGACCTGTTCGTCTGGGACTTCGATGCCGAGACGCTGACGCGGCTCACCCACGGGCCCGAGGACGAGGAGCTGGCGCGTTTCTCGCCCGACGGCCGAAGCCTCGCCTTCGTGCGGGACGCGGACCTGTACGTCATGGGCGTCGAGGGCGACGAAGTCCGGCTGACCACGGACGGCGGCGAGAACACGCTGAACGGCAAGCTGGACTGGGTCTACCAGGAGGAGATCTACGGCCGCGGCAACTACCAGGCGCATTGGTGGAGTCCGGCGAGTCGTCATATCGCCTTCCTGCAGACCGACGAACGGGACGTGCCTCGCTTCACGGTCGTCGACCACGTGCCCTACCGGCCGCCGCTCGAGGTCTACCCCTATCCGAAGGCCGGCGACGCGAATCCCCGCGTGCGGCTCGGCGTCGCATCGGCCGCGGGCGGCGCCATCACCTGGATCGATCCGGGAATCTACGGGTACACCGAGATCCTGTTCGTGAACGTAGCGTTCTCGCCCGGCGGCGATATCTGGTACCAGGTCCAGGATCGCCGCCAGACTTTCCTCGACCTGCACCGCGCGGATCCGGTCAGCGGAGAGTCGGAACGGGTCCTGCGCGAAGAGTCCCACGCCTGGGTGAACCAACTCGGTCCGCCCCGCTTCCTTAGCGACGGCGGTTTCCTCTGGTCCAGCGAGCGGACCGGCTTCCAGCACGTCTACCGCTACGACGAGGACGGCAACCTGGTCCGACCCCTGACCGAGGGGCGCTGGGAGGCCCGCTCGCTACACGCCGTCGACGAGGAGGCGGGCGTGATCTACGTGTCGGGCACGTACCGCACGGTGCTCGGCGCCGATGTGCTCCGGGTGGCTCTCGACGGTTCCGGCGCGACCCTGTTGACCGAGGCGCTCGGCAGTCACCGCGGGAGCTTCCCGGAGGACGGCCCCATCGCGCACTGGATCGCTACCTCGAGCGACCTCCGCACACCGACGGCCATGACCCTGCGGCGTGCCTTGGAGGGCGAGACCGTTCGCGAACTCGGCGGCGGCGACGTGCCGGACCTCGAACGGTTCGGGATCTCCCCGCCGGAACTGCTGACGATCACCACCAGCGACGGCGTCGACCTGGAGGCGATGCTGATCCGGCCGCACGGCTTCGATCCCGATCGCGTATACCCCGCCTGGGTCCACGTCTACGGCGGCCCGCACGCCCAGCAGGTGCGCGACGCCTGGCAGGGATCGCGCGGCATGTGGTTCCAGTACCTCGCCCAGCAGGGCATCGTCGTCCTCGTGGTCGACAACCGGATCGCATCCGGCAAGGGGGTCGAGTCGACCTGGCCCGTGTACAGGAACTTCGGCGAGCAGGAACTCGTCGACCTGGTGGAGGCGGTCGATTGGCTAGGCGCCAAGCCCTGGGTCGACGCGGAGCGGATCGGCCTCGACGGCTGGAGCTTCGGCGGCTACATGACGCTCTACGCACTCACCCGGTCCGACCGCTTTCGCGCCGGCATCGCCGGCGGCAGCGTCGTCGACTGGCGCGCCTACGACTCGATCTACACCGAGCGCTACATGTCGACGCCGGACGACAACCCGGACGGCTACAAAGCCGCGTCCGTCCGCGAGCGGGCCGCGGACCTCCACGGCGACCTGCTGCTCATTCACGGCACGATGGACGACAACGTCCACCTGCAGAACACGCTCCAGATCGCCTGGGACCTGCAGAAAGCCGGCAAGCCGTTCGAGCTGATGCTCTACCCGAAGTCACGCCACGGCGTGAGCGACCCCGAACTGTCGCTCCACCTGCGCGAGACGATGGCGCGCTTCATCCTGAAGACGATCGAGCCCTGAGGAACCCCGTCCGCCAGGCACGCACACTCAAGGCCAGCGTCGCGATCGTGCCCCAAGTCAGCCCCACGACCACGCCTGCGTCGAGAATCCCGCGCCACGGCTGGTCCAGGCGGTGGACGAGGACGATCAAAACCAGGATGCCGAGGGTTCCGAAGTAGACGCCGAGCCGCTCCCGCCGGTCGCCGCCGAAGTAGCCGGCCGCGAACAGGGGCGCGAGAGCAACACGAGCCAGCGTCGGGTTCGCGCGGATCGCGACCGACCGCTCCGCCACCCGCGGCGAGAAGCGCAACTGGAATCCGCGCACGCCCTCCGACCACGCCATGAAGGGAATGATGGCCAGAAGCGCCGCCCAGTGATACCAGGCGAACGGATGGTCGAAGGCGGCGATCGAGATCCTCGCGAGCCTGAAGATCGCCCATCCCAGCAGGCCGACGAGACCGACCACCGCCCACACGCCGCCGGCCGTCCCGACGATCGGGAGCTTCGAGCTCCTACCGGAGTTCACGATCCGCTCCACCTGCGATTCGGCGGGCAGGCCTTCACTCATCCGAGGCCAGATCCCGCCGGCCGCGGTCGCTCGCCAAGGCGGCGTTGTGGACCGGATGGTGCTCGAACTGGAGATCCAGCTCGCCCCGCCACGCCTGCTCGGCAAGCGCAAGCAGGTCCGGATGCCCCTGGTCCGTCATCGCCGCGGACGTTACCGCAGAACAAACCGGCGCCGGTGCTCGGCTTCTGTCCCATTCCTGCTGCTAACCTCCGCCCTCCCTTCCCGCCGAAGGATCCGGTGAAGCGCCACACCGGGATCCCAGTTTCTCAACACTCCCCAACGCCTTCCGTACTCCGGAGCAAGCCCGTGCTGAGACGAACCACTGCGCCAATTGCGGGAGTGCTCGCCGCTCTGGCGACGCCGCCGATCGCGGGCTTGCAGGACGGGGCGCCGGGCGACGAACGTCCGACCATGGCCGCAACCCGCGTCGAACAGGGGCCCACCATCGACGGAGATCTCAGCGACCGGGCATGGCAGCAGTCCGAGGTCGGCGGCAACTTCATCCAGCACGAACCCCTCGACGGCGTGCCAGCCACCGAGCAGACCGAAGTGAGAGTCGTGTTCACCGACAGCACGATCTACTTCGGGGTCACAGCATTCGACGCGAACCCCGACGCGATCATCGCGAAGGAGATGGAGCGCGACAGCCGGATCTTTCAGGACGACTCGCTCCTGCTCCTGCTCGACACCTTCCACGACCGCCGCAACGCCTACGCTTTCGAGACCAACCTGAACGGCGCACGCACCGACACCCTGGTCACCGACGAGGGGCGCGACCTGAACCTGGAATGGGACGGCATCTGGTCGGTGGCGTCGCGTCGAACCGCCTTCGGCTGGGCGGCCGAGATCGCGATCCCGATCTCGACGCTTCGCTTCGACCCGCAGGCCCTGGCCTGGGGCTTCAACATCCAGCGCTATATCGCGCACAAACGCGAGATGACGCACTGGTCCGGCCTGCCGCGCGAGGTCAGCACGCTGGGACAGGTCGGTTCCCAGGTCCAGCCCGTCCATCGCGTCTCGATGGCGGGCGAACTGACCGGGCTGACCGGGATCTCGCAGTCGGCGCAGCTTCAGATCAAGCCCTTCGTGGTCGGCAACCTGAGCGAGAACCCCCGGCTCGATCTTGATCCGACCTCGGACGGCGACGCCGGACTCGATCTCAAGTGGGGCGTGAGTCGTTCCCTGGCGCTCGATCTCACCTACAACACCGACTTCGCCGAGGTCGAGGTCGACCAACTGCAAACGAACCTGACCCGCTTCTCGCTGTACTTTCCGGAGAAGCGCGACTTCTTCCTGGAGAACGCCGGCATCTTCGACTTCGGTCCACCCCACCGCGAGTTCTTCCGCCCACCCGTGCTCAAGGCGTTCTTCTCGCGCCGGGTCGGCCTCAACGAGGGTCGGCAGGTACCTATCAATTGGGGCGCCCGGCTCACCGGCCGCTTGGGCGGCTGGAACCTCGGGGTGCTGCGGGTCACCACCGCCGGCATCGAGCAGGACGACGAAAGCCTGCCCGTCAACGCCTTCACGGTCGCCCGGCTCAAGCGCAATCTGGGCCGGCGCTCGACAATCGGCGCCATCGTCACCGAGGCGGTGCCCGAGAACGAGGACGCGAATCGCGTGGTAGGCCTCGACTTCGACTACAAGCCCACCGCGAAGCTGAGCCTCGGCGGCTTCTGGACCAGCAGCGGCCTCAGCGAAGAGCCGGAGGGCGCCGCGGCGAACGCCTCATCCGACACCGGCGAAGCCGCCTACGGCGTCAACTTCGACTACCAGGGGCGGGCGCTGACCGTGTTCCTCGACGCCCAAGAGATCGAGGAGAACTACCGCCCATTGGCCGGCTTCCTGCTGCGCAGGAACGTCCGCCACCTGAACCCTCAGGTCCAGTGGCTGCCGCGGATCGAGCGCGGCCTGATCCGTTCCTGGTTCACGGAGATCCGCTACGACTACTACGAGACGCTGGACGAGGGCGAGTTGGAGTCCGGCCGGCTGGAGATCTCGCCGGTCGGCATGAGGATGACGACCGAGGACCGCTGGCGACTGGCCTACGTCGGCGAGGAGGAAAACCTGGCCGAGCCGTTCGAGATCGCGTCCGGCATCGTCATCCCGGCCGGTCACTACGAGTTCGACGGCCTCGAGCTCGCCATGTTCAGCAATCAGAGCCGCCTCCTCGGCGTCCGGGGCCTGTTCGGCTGGGGAGACTTCTACGACGGCGCCCGGACATCTGTCCGCTTCACGTTCAGCGTCCGCGCCTCAAAGCACGTGCAGACCGCGAGCCTTTGGATCTACAACGACGTCGAACTGCCCCAGGGCGCGTTCGACATCGGGCTGTTCAGCCAGCAGGTGGACTTCACCTTCACTCCCAACCTCCGGCTCAACACGATCGTCCAGTACAACGACGACTCCGAGGACCTGGGCCTGAACGTCCGCCTGCACTGGATCTACAAGCCCGGCGCCGACCTGTTCGTGGTCTACAACGAGAACTGGATGGCCGGGGATCTGCGGCGGCGCTTCAGCACGCACCGCCAGGTCGCGGTCAAGTTCACGTACCTGATCCAGCCGTAACCGGCCTTCCAAGCGAACCGGGCTCAGCTCAGGTCTTGGCCCAGTTGAACGTGCTTGAAGAAAACACTTGGCCTATCTACGTTCTTGAGCTAGACTCACCCAGCTTGCACGGCGCCGCGAGGCAGGTGACTGCCATCCCGGCTGTCGCCGCCATACGCTGATAGCGGCCGCGACTCAGCTTCCCGAGACGTTCGTCACGTCGCACCGTCTTCCGGGGAGCAACAGAACTGCTAGCCGGCGGCGCCGGCAGATTCAACGGGTCGAACACCCCACCGGAATGCCAGAAGCGCAGAGCGAAAAACCTACCGGAACCTCACCCGCGACCAAGCCCTCGCGGCCGGCGCGCCGCAGGCGGCGCAGCCGCCCGCGCGGCAGGGCCCGCGGCGGACGTACCGTTGCGCTCCATCAACGCAGTGCGTCCCATTTTCGGCCGGAAGATCGGGAAGAAGGACAAACCGTCTTCTCGAAGGGAGGCCTCAAGCTGGAGATCGAGGGCGCAAGTGCCCGGATTCTGATCGCTCCGCCGCCCGCCGACGACAGCGCCGCCAGCTCCGAGCTGAACCCGAACGGCGCCGCCAACGTCGAGCTCGACTGGTCCAGGGTTCCGAACGAACGCATCCTCCATGCCGTTTGCGGCTGCGAACAGTTCGCTGCCGGCGCCGCCTGCGGCCACATCTGGGCATCGCTGCTGCAACTCGCCGCGAACGAACCGAAGAGCCAGCCGTCAGGCTCCGGCCGAGTCTCGCTACGCAAGACGCGACCGCCCCAGGTGTCCATCCCGGGATCGGCCCTGAACGCGGTGCAGCCCGCGAGCGACGGCCCGGAAGATGTAACCCGTCCGGTCCGCCGCTCGCGTCGAAGTCGCAACCGGCGGCGGCGAACCCCCGCAACAACAAGCTGGCGTTCTGTTGTGGAGACCGTGCGCGAGGACATCGAACGGCAGGCTCAGCCGGAAAAGCCGGCTACTCCAAGGAACGCCCCGCCTCAGATCCACCTCCTGCTCAACGCCGCCACCAGCCGCAACGCGGGCGGCCTGATGATCGACATCTTCGGACGCAAGCAGAACCCGCAGGGCGAGTTCGGCAAGTTGAAGCGGCTGAGCATCGACCACGGAAAGCTGGAAGAGCTGTTCGGGCTGACAACGGCCGGCACTGATGATTCGGCGGGGAACGGAGTACCACCCGGCGCCGGGCCGGCCATGGTCACCGCGCTACCGCCCGAAGTGCCGGCCCGCGCCAGCCGCAAGCGCAAGGGCGGCCGTGGCGCCCGCAGCACCGGCCGTCCCCTCGTGCAACGGGTCTACGTGCCCATGAACTGGATCGGCCCCCTGCTACCGCACCTCGGCGCGGAGGGACACCTGTACTGGTGGGACGGCCGCTCACTCGGCGATCCACGCGCGGTCACGATCGACGACGGCGAACCCTGGCGCCTTGCCCTGCAGTTGGAACTCGCGGCAGCCAGCCGGGTCCGGCTGCGCGGTCTGCTCAAGCGCGGCGACGAAACCGTACCGCTGAGTCGTGCCGCACTCGTTCTGCCCTTCCCAAACGGCGACGGAACGGCCCCTGATGCCGGGTTGGACGGGCAGGGCAACATGCTGCTCCTGCTCGACGACGCCATCGGCCGGTTCCATCTCGATCCGCAGCAAGATCAGCCCTGGTATGCGCTGCTCGGCAACAGCGGCGATCTCGTGATCCCGGATGAAGACCTCGAGGCCGCGGTCACCACTCTGCTGGAGCTGCCTTCGTTGCCGCCACTCGAACTCCCGCAAGAGGTCTATCTGTCGCAGGAAGCGCCCGTGCCCCAGCCGCGTCTGGCGCTCGAGCCGGAAGACACCCCCGCGTGGATGAACCCGCAGCTCGAAGCCCGGCTCTCCTTCGGCTACGGCGGCCTGACCGTCGACGCGGGCGATCCGCGGTCCGCAGTCGTCGACTGGGAGGAGCACCGCTTCGTTCGCCGCGACCTCAAGACGGAGCAGGACGCGCTCGTCAGGCTGCTCGAACTTGGCCTCAAGCCGGTCGCATCCAAGAGCGGCCACAGCCTGGAACTCGAACCGCGTGACCTGCCGGCGGTCGCTGAGCCGCTGCTCCTTGAGGGCTGGGAGGTCGAGGCCCACGGCGCCTCGATCCGATCGCCCAGTCCGCCGGCACTACGTATCGAGAGCGGCGTCGACTGGTTCGAGCTCAGCGGACAGATCGAGTTCGACGGCGATCAGATCGAGTTCTCGGACATCCTCGCCGCGATCTCGGATGGACGCCGTTCCGTCGAACTGGGAGACGGCTCGACGGGACTGCTCCCCGCCGCCTGGGTCGAGAACTACGGCTCTCTGAGCCAGCTCGCCCAGGACTCGAACGAAGAGGGTCTGCGCTTCCTCCCTTCCCAGGCGCTACTCGTCGACGCGCTGCTGGCGGTCACGCCGCCGGTCAACGTGAGCAAGACCTTCGCCGAGCTGCGCGAGAAGCTGAGCACCTTCTCTTCGATCAAACCCAAGAAGGAACCCCGCAGCTTCGTCGGCACGCTCCGTAACTACCAACGGCTCGGCCTGGGCTGGCTCTGTTTCCTGCGCGAGTTCGGCCTCGGCGGCGTACTCGCCGACGACATGGGGCTGGGTAAGACGGTCCAGGCTCTGGCCCTGCTGCGCACCTACCGGACGGCGTCGAAGACGACCAAGTTGCCGTATCTGGTCGTCGCGCCGCGCAGCCTCGTCTACAACTGGATCGACGAGGCCGCCCGCTTCACGCCCGATCTGAAGGTCCTCGAGTACGCCGGACGCGACCGCGAGGATCTCCGCGACGAGTTCAAGACTGCCGACGTCGTGGTCACGACATACGGCACCGTCCGCCGCGACATCGGCTATCTAGCCACCGTCGAGTTCGACACCGTGATCCTGGACGAGGCGCAGGCAATCAAGAACGCCGCTTCGCAGACCGCCAAGGCCTGCCGGCTGCTGGGCGGCCAGAACCGCCTCGCACTGACCGGCACGCCGATCGAGAACCACCTCGGCGAGCTGGGCTCGATTTTCGAGTTCCTCAACCCGGGCCTGCTCGGCCGACTGCCGGCGCTCGACGTCCTGGCCGGCGGCCTGGCGCCGAGCCAGCGGGAACTGGCGCTGGTCGCCAAGGGTCTGCGCCCGTTCATCCTTCGCCGCACCAAGGAGCAGGTGCTGCCCGATCTGCCCGAGAAGACCGAGCAGATCCTGCAATGCACCCTGAACCCGAGGCAGCAGGAGATCTACGACCAGCTCCGCGCGGGCTATCGCGACAGCCTGCTGAAGCAGGTCGAGGACAAGGGAGTCGCCGGATCGACCATGCAGGTGCTCGAGGCCCTGCTGCGGCTCCGCCAGGTGGCCTGCCACCCGGGCCTGATCGATGAGGGGTGGGATGAAGCCGGCAGCGCCAAGCTCGAATCCCTGTTCGATCAGGTCTCCGAAGTCCTCGACGAGGGGCACAAGTGCCTCGTCTTCTCCCAGTTCACATCGCTCTTGGCCTACGTCCGCCGTCACCTCGAGGAGCAGGGCGTGCCCTACGCCTACCTCGACGGCCAGACACGGAACCGGGGCGAAGTCGTTGAGCACTTCCAGACCGACCCGGACTGCAACATCTTCCTGATCAGCCTGAAGGCCGGCGGCGTCGGCCTGAACCTGACCGCAGCCGGCTACGTCTTCCTGCTCGACCCGTGGTGGAACCCGGCCGTCGAGGCTCAGGCCATCGACCGCACCCACCGCATCGGCCAGACGCAGCCCGTGTTCGCCTACCGACTGATCGCGCGCGACACCGTCGAAGAGAAGATGCTCGACCTGCAGCGCTCGAAGCGGAAAATCGCCGACGCGATCCTCGAAGGCGGCGGATCGTCCCTGCGCGATCTGACCGCTGACGATCTGCGAATGCTGCTGAGCTGAAGCTCGGCCCATCGGCTTTCCTGAGGAGTCGAGTCGCGGCGTCCGCGCCGCGCTGACGCACAGGAAACAGGGCTTGTTCCATGCAAGGGCCTTCGGAACCCGAATCCGGGTTCCGAAGGCCTTTTCGCGTCTTAGTCAATGAACGCAGCCGCCGAACCCGCGGCGCACAACTTCGACGCACAGATCGACCCACATGTCCACAGGCCGGCCCGCGGCCGGCCGGTGCCGTCCCGAGAGAACGATGACGCTCCTGAACTCCCCTCACAACCCCCGCTCACCGCTCCCGAACTCCCTCCAAGGCGAGCCGGGCGCCTACACCGGCAGCGCCTTGAGACTCCGACTCGCGGAGCCTCCCACCCGGACCCTTGAAGCGCGCCTCGCGCACGCGCTCCAGATGCTCGGTGCCCGGGAAGCGCCGCACATCTCCATGCTGCGCTTCCAGGTCCGCCCTCGCCCCTCGGCCCTCCGCCAAGCGAACCGCGGACACCAGGGGTGCCGACCATGAACCGCCGCCGGCTCGCCATCGCGATCGTCGCTCTCGCCGTCATCGGCCCTATCGGCGCTTTGTTCTGGTTCCAGTCCAGGCTCGAAGCAAGACTGTCTCAGCGACCCGAAGTCGGTATGGTGTTCCCCGCCCTGCCGGGCCTCGCCGACGGCGAGTCCCTGCCGGCCTCTCCGGGCCGGCTTCGGGTCGTTACCTTCGCCAAGGCCGGCTGCGGCAACTGCGACCGCACGATCGCTACGTTCCGGCGACTCGCGGCGGACGGCGAGCACGACTTCGACCTGATCGCGGTCGTCGCGGGCGCTGAAACGACCGGGCTCGACGACATGGCCGCCCTGCGCTCGATCGCCGACCCCGACGCCTCGATATCCAAGCGCTTCGGGGTGGTCCACGTACCGCTCGTCTTTCTGGTCGACGAGCACTCCCGGATCCGGGCCGTCACAACCGGCGAACAGCCCGAGGCCGCCTGGCGCTCCTTTCTGGGAATCCAAACCGATGCGCTCTGATCCGTCTGATACGGCCCGCCGTCGACGGTTGGCTGCCGCCGGGCTCATCCTCGCCACCGCCCTGATGGCGGTCGCCGTCCGCGCTGTCGGGCCCACCCTGGACCGCCTCACCTGGGCAGCCTCCATCGACCCTTCGGCGCCGGGATCCGGCCAGATCGTTCGACAACAAAAACGCTCCGATTGCGGCCCGGCCGCGCTCAAGATGATCCTCGATCACCACGGCGTCGCCGGCGCCACGCTCGCCGAGCTAGAGGTCGCCACCGGCACAGGCCCGGACGGCACCAGCATGCTCGCCCTGAAGAAGACCGCCGAGCAACGCGGTCTCGTCAGCCAGGGACTCCGCCTGCCGGTTGAGCGGCTCGACGACATCCCGATGCCCGCGATCGCCCATGTCCACGGCGATCACTTCGTCGTCATTCGCAGCGCCGGCGAGGACCTGGTCATCGACGACCCGTCCCTGGGCCGCCTGCGCATGAGCCCCAGGACCTTCGAACGCTCCTGGGACGGCGTCCTCCTGGCCTTCACCGGCGGTCCACCAACGTTTTCGCGGACGGAGAGAAACCCGTCCATTTCACCCAGCAACCCGTAACCCCCAAGAAAAAGGAAGAACAGCCATCAACGACTCACCCAAACGCGCCGTCGTCTCGCCGACCGGCGTCAACTCTTCGACCAAGCCGAACACCATGAATCACCACGCCCCCTTCACACATACAACACCGAAAGGACGCCCCTCCATGAAGATGCGTATCGCCCTCCTGTCCGGACTTCTGACCCTCGCCGCCGGCGTCGCGCTGGCGACTCCGACGACACAAAGCGTGACGGCGGCCGACCAGGACCAGGTCCCGACCGCCTGGGATGGCGACTGGGCCATTCCCGCGGCCGCCTACGCCCTCGACGTTCCGACCACTGAGCAAGAGCCCATCGAACTCGCCGTCTACTGGCCCTGCGGCTGCATACCCCTTCCCGGCTGTCCGTTCCCGATGCCCTGGCCGGGCGGCCCCATCTTCAGTCCGTTCCCACTCCCGGACTCCTGCAAGTGCCCGTTCTAAGCCCCTTCCTCCACGGCCGCTTCCACACCAATCCCCAACCAACGCAACTCGATGATCAACGCACACAAACGTGCCGCCGCCATCCTGCTCACTCTGGCCGCCCTCGCAACGTCGCCAGCCGGTTCGACTGTCGCAACGTTCGGCTCGGTACTCCCCTAGCACATACCACTGTCACCAACTTTCCTCAGTCCAATCCGAACCAAGGAATTTTCTCATGAAACAACTTGCATCGATCGTCGGCGGTCTCTTGCTGGTCCTGGCAGTCATTGTCCCTGTCGTGACCGACAGTCCGCCAGCCGCCCTTCAGATACAGGGAACCCCCGACGACGCCGGCCTGACTACCCTGAACGGCAACGAGCTGGAAGCCGTCGCGGGAGCCGGAGACGGGGCCGACTTCGCCTGCGGCGCCGTGTCCGGCGCCGGACTGGCTGTCACACTCAGTGGCGTCGGAGCGCCGGTCGGCGTCGGACTGGCTCTCGCCGGCTTCATCTGTTCCATCGTCTTCTGACCAAACGAAAGACAGACGCTTGTTCATTCCTGAAACCTCCACCGACCACACTCTGAACCACACGAAAGGTATCGATATGACCAAGAAGGCAATCAGCACCGTTCTCTTTCTCTTCCTGGCGCTTGGCTTTGCCTCGACTTCCGGGGCGGCCGAAACCATCGCTCTCGCCGAACCAACGGACAACTTCCCCACCGGGACCGACCGTGTCGGAGATCAGTTCCTCGTTGCGACCACAGGCGGCGGAGCCAACTGGTCCTGCGTCGGCGCCGTCTTTGGCTTTTCGCTAACTGCCCTGGCTTTCGGAGCCGCGACGGGCGGCGCCGGGCTGGCAATTGCCGGGGCCTACGCACCCCTCCTTGTTGTGTTGTGCGAGTAGGAACACACTAAGGCGCCGCTTAGTCAGCCACTAGAGAGGTCGCGATGGCAACGATAGGAACTCGAGAATCCCGAATCGGCGTTCGCCCGGTCTTCGGATCTCCTTCGCTGCCATCGCGTCCTCGTCCCTCCGACGCGCAACGAGGGTCCCCTAGCCGAACCGTCCCGCCGGAAGTCGTGGCGCGGAACGATGTAGCCAAGATGAACCCGACTCTGACCATGTTCTCCTGCTCGCCACTCCACAGGGAAAGTACGTTTGACGGGCGCCATATGGGCGGGGTAGCGTCCGTCTGTTGGTCGTCAGAGGCGCAGTGGGCCTGCGAGCCGGACCCCCTGCCAGACCTAGCCGTCGCCCCTGGGCTTAGGGTCGCTCCCTTCGTCAGGCGAGTCTGCGGGGGGTCTCGTTTGCCCTGTGCAGTGCGGCCGATTCGGCCCGCCACCAGTCCAGGTGCCGGCCCACCTTCCCCGAAAGCCGGCTAGAGCGACTCCAAGGACTCGATGGCGACCCTGACGAACCCGGGCAGCCGGGTGGACCGGCTGCTGATCCTCGGGCGGCTCGCGCTCCCGGACGCGGTCAAGCGCGGCGATCGGGCGGCCGTCGTGGCGATTGGGCTTGCGCTTCTCTACCTCGTCATCGCCACCGCCTTGACACTCGGCCTGCTGCCCCTTCTCTTCGCCATCGAAGACGACGGACTGCGCCGGAATCTCCTGAACCTCAGCGCCTGCGTCGTGATGCTGTTGTGGATCCTGAGCCAGGTCGTGCTCCGCCTGCCCATTACGTGGCTGCTCAATCTCGAGGGCTTCCTACCGCTACCGGTCGGCTACCGGGATCTCTACGTGCTCCGGCTGGCGCTGAGCCTGGTCGGCTACTGGCTCGTCGGCCTCGGCCCCGCCGCGATCTACGTGCTTGCCACCCGATCCGGCGGGCCAGTTCACTTCGTTCTCGCAGCCGCTGCCCTGGTAGTCCTGGTGCTGCTGCTTGGGCGTGTCGCCGCCACTCTCATCATCGCTATCGACCAGCTCATCGAGAGCATCATCGGACTCATCGGTGTGTTTCTGGCAACGGTCGCGACGATCTACGGCGGAGGCATCGTGATCTGCCTCCTCGAGGGCGAGACCGGGATCGAAGCGGTCGCGGCTTCGATCCGCGACTCGGCGATCCTGGGCGGCGCTGGATTCACTCCCCCGGGGCTCCTCATCGCCATCCTGGATTCACCCGGCGCGTTCCAGGCCAACATCCTGCGGCTCGGCGCCCTGCTGATCTTCCTGGCCGCGGCGATCCTCCTCGAGCAGCGACTGCTTCTCCGCCAGTACCTGGCCCGCCCCGGCGGCGACCGCCGGCCAGCCGCCCCGGTCACGCCCCTGGCTCACCTCCTTCGCCACCGCAGGCGCCTGTCACCCGCCGCCAGCTTGACGCTGGTCGAGGTTGAATGCGCCCTCCGCGCCAAGGGGGTCCGCTGGGCGTATGTCCTCTGCCTGGGATACGCGGCGGCCGCCTCGATCGATCTCCTCCTCGGCGTCCTGGGCGCTGTCTTCCTGACCACCATCCTGCTCAACAGCGTAAGGACCGAGAAGCCGCCGCCGAGCTGCCAGGTCTGGAGAGAGTCACTCACCCTGCCACTGACCGCTTTCCGGATCTTCAGGGTCCCCGCAAGAGTGCCGTCCCTCCTGGTCGTTCCGGTCGCTCTTCTGGCGACCGGAGTCGGCATTGCCCACTTCGGCTGGAGCGCGTGGCGGCTCGGAGCCCTCGCAGGGTTCTTCCTGCCAGTCCTCTTCCTGCTGGCGGACGGCGCGTACAGCCTGGTTCAACTGTATTGGCCCAAACGCAAGATCGGCGGCACCTCCGAGTTCGAACCGGAGAACCTGGCGGCCGGTGTGGTCGCTCAACTACCCATCGTGGTGTTGTTCGGCCTGTCGGTCGTCGTCTGGAGGATCGCGGAGGAGGCCCCGCACGGCCACATGATCACCGGTATCTCCGCCGTCGCCATCCTCCTTGTCGCGACCCTGGGCTGGCACCTCTCGACGGTACGCCAGCGACGCGAGATCGAGTCCAGGGCCCATGAACTGCTGCTCCGCGACCAAGTCGAGAAGCTATCGAGCCCCTCCTGACCACCCACAACCACAAGGAAACCCTCAAGACTCATGGAAGCAATCAAGGCAGACAACCTGACCCGGTCCTTCGGCGGCAACGTCGTCGTCGACGGCGTGGATCTCGATGTCCAGGAGGGTCAAATCCTGGGGTTCGTCGGTCCCAACGGGGCGGGCAAGACGACGACCTGGTCCATGCTGACCGGGCTCCTCAAGCCCACGAGCGGCACGGTCCGACTGCTGGGCAAGCCGGTCGACGTGAACGACACGGAGCTCAAGCGGCAGCTCGGCATCGTGCCCGACCAGAGCATCCTGTTCGAGAGCCTGACCGGCGAAGAGCTGCTGCTGTCGTACGCCCGCATCTACGGCCTGAGCCGCGAAGACGCCGGGCAACGAACCGACGAGGTCCTCGCCGTCTTCGACCTCGAGGAAGCCGCCAAGCGACCGATCACCACCTACTCCCACGGCATGAGAAAGAAGATCCGCCTCGCTGCGGCGACCCTGCACGCGCCGCGGGTTCTGTTTCTCGACGAGCCGTTCGAGGGCATGGACGCCCCCAGCGCGCGCACCGTCATGTCGATCCTGCAGCAGATGGCCGAGCAGGACGGCGTCGCCGTGTTCCTGACGTCCCACATGCTCGACTACGTCGAACGCGTGTCGAGCCATATCGCCGTCATCCGGGACGGCAAGGTGCTCCTGGCCTGCTCCCGGGAGGAGTTCCGCGAGCTGCCCGACGCCGAGGGAGAAGACGGCGCCGGCCGGCTCGAGAACCTCATCCTCAGCATCTCCAAACGCGAGAGGTTCTCCCGCCTCTCGTGGATCGGCAACAGGAGCAAGACATGACCGAGCATCCGAACACAACTGACCAGGAGCAGCAGGCCGCTCCCACGGCCGTCAAGCCACACGGGCCCGAAGGATGGTCGGCCGCCCTGATCGCGCTTGTCACCTCCCCGCAGAGGAGCTTCGAGATCATCCGTCACCGCGCACCGTGGCTCGGCGTCCTGGTCCTGCTCGTGGCGAGCGCGGCCTCCCTCAACCTTCTGGCGACGCCGTTTGGCCTTCAAGCCGCGCGTGCCCAACTCACGGAGGTGCTCGCCGATCCGCAACAGGTCGACGCCATCGTGTCCGAGGCCGAGCAGACGGCTGCCGCGAGATGGTGGCTGACTCTCGGAACCGGCGTTGTCACGATGATCTTCCGACTGGCCATACAGACCCTGTTCGTCTGGATCCTGGCGACCGCCCTCCGCGGGCGCGCCCGCTTCGTGCAAGCCCTCTCGCTGATGGTGTACGTCAACCTGATCACGCATCTCCAGCAGTGGGCGAACTTCCTTCTCCTTCACGTGAGAGGGATGGACGCGATCGGGTCTCTGCAGGATCTGCAGACGCCCATGGGGCTCGACCTGCTGTTGACCGGCGAAAGCGCGGTCCTGAACGCGGTCTACGCGAGCGTCAACCCGTTCACGATCTGGTTCCTGGCGCTGCTCGGCCTGGGCTCCGCGGCGGTTCTCCGCCTGCCCCAACGGGCCGGCTGGGTACTTGCGGGCATCTACTGGGCGGCTTCAACTGTCCTCTCGGGCGGTGTCGCCAGCGTGATGGCCCGTCTCCTGCCCACCTAGCGCGGCAGAACTACCGGAGGCCGGCGCTTCGCGCCGGATGCGGGCAGGATGCCCGCGTGCCATCCGTGCGCCCGATGACGGGCGCACGGAGTGGTTCGCGTGTGGCGCGGGTCACGCACCAGTTTCGAGATCATCCGCGAGCGCCAGCCATGGGCCACACCGTCGGGCCCCCCTCTCGTAGCACCGCAAGCCTGGTTTGACGCCTACAGACCGACGCGGTAACTTCGCTTGGTTGGTCGTCAGCCGCGTAGTGGGCCTGCGAGCCGGGTCCCCTGCTGAATAAAAAAGCCGATTCAAGGCGCAGGGTCGCTCCCGGCGCTCGGCGAATAGGCAGGCGTACGTGCCCACTGTGCATGGCGACCAACGAGGCCCGGCGCCATCTCTGCCCCGAGGCCTGCATCTCCACAGGGCAGGCGCAGAGCAACGAGCCCGAAGCGGCCTAAGTCGGTGTTGCTGGTATAACGGGATCTCCCATCAGGTGCAGTCAAGGAGGAGAGACACGATGCAGCGCATACTTCGTGCAGGCGCCGCGGCGGCAGCCGCAATTGTCTTGCTCGCGGCGCCGGCCGCGACAGCCGCCGAGGACGACGCGACCCCGCGCACGGCCTCGGGGCGCCCGGACTTCACCGGCAACTACGATGTCGCGACGCTCACGCCGCTCAACCGGCCGCCGGAATTCGGCGACAACCTCTTCCTGGCGCCGGAGCAGGCGAACGAGATCGTGGAGAGGGAGCGTCAACGGGTCGCTTCCCGCGCAGCCAAGCGGCAAATCACCGAACCGCCCCCACCGGGCGGCGCGCCGCCGATCGGCCTGGGCGACGAGTTCCGCGAAACCAGGGGCGCCGGCAATGTCGGCGGCTACAACAACTTCTGGACCGACCGCGGCAGCGACGTGTTTTCCATCGACGGCAAGTTCAGGACGTCGATCATCGTCGATCCGCCGAACGGGCGCATGCCGGCTCTGACCGCGGAGACGATGCAGCGGATGTCCGAGCGGCGCGGCCGGCGTCGCGGCAACGACGGCAGCGCCTGGTGGCTCGACGTCGAGGGTCCCGGCCCCTACGACGGGCCGGAGTCCCTGGGCGTTCCCGAACGCTGCCTGATCGGCTTCGGCTCCACCGGCGGTCCGCCGATGCTGCCCGTCCTCTACAACAACGCCAAGCGAATCGTGCAGACCGAGGATCACCTGATGATCCTGACCGAGATGGTTCACGACGCGCGGATCGTCCGCATCGGCGGCGAGCACATCCCGGACAGCGAACGCCGCTGGCTGGGAGACTCGATCGGTTGGTGGGAAGGCGACACGCTGGTCGTCGAGACGACGAACTTCATCGACCGGCCGGCGCTCTTCCTCGCGTCGCGGAACCTCAAGGTGACCGAGCGGTTCACCCGTCAGGGCAAGGACCTCCTGTACGGCTTCACGATCGAGGATCCCACGGTCTGGACCGCGCCCTGGAGCGGCGAGTACCTGTGGCCGGGAACGGAAACCAAGGTCTACGAGTACGCCTGCCACGAAGGCAACTACGCCATGGGCGGCATCCTCAAGGGGGCGCGGCTGCTGGAAGACGAGAAGAGGACCGCGGCCTCCGGCGGCGAGTAGGCCGGCGCTATCGGCCCGGCGGCTCGGTCGCGTCGCGACCGTCGCGCGGCGCGCCGGTACCGGACGAGCCCATGAACAGCTTGCGGCCATCGGGGAAGGTCAGGTCACGGCCGTTCGCCTTGTTCGAGCCGTCCTTCGCCTGGTAGCCGTCGACCACGATCTCGGTGCCGGGCAGAAGCGACTTCTTGGAGAAGCCCCGGCGTGCCAAGGTGTTCGGCGTCCCGCCCTCGACCATCCAGACGGTCGATGAGCCGTCGTCGTTCGCGACCTCGAGGTGGATCCAGGCGTGGGGGTTGATCCACTCCATCTTGGTCACCGTGCCGCGCAACTGAAGCGGCCGGTCGGCGTCGAACTCAGCCGAGAAGGCGTGGTGCGCGGCGACGGGTATGGCGAGCGCCAAGGCCCCGCCAGCGGCCAGTAGAGCAATTCGCTTGAACTTCATCGTTGGTTCTCCTCTTCGACGTACGGCTTGGGTGCTACGGACTCGAGTCTGCGCCCTTGCGCAGGTGCCCGTACATCAGCTCTTCGGCGAACTCGACGCACTTGAACTCCAGGAGCTGCACGTTCGGGTCGATCCGGCGGTAGAGCGGCAGGTTGATCTGCCAGGGCTCGCTGTAGACGTTCTCGTCGGTGATCGTCGCCTCGTACTGCAGGTGATACGGGCTCATCGCGGTCCAGCGCTCCTCGACGTGGATCGCATCCGTGTGGTGGTTGCCGCTCGAATCGAGCCAGGTGTCGGGCACCTGGCTCGTCACGTCGACGACCAGGGTCTCCCCTTCCCAGCGTCCACGGGAGTGGCCCATCCAGGCGTCGAAGGGGGCCTCGAAGTCGGGCCGATTCATGTAGACCACCCGGCTGGCGCTGGCGAACTCGTATGCGATCAGGATGTGATCCGGCGTCTGGACGATCTGGAAGGGGAAGGGCAGGTAGTTCGCGCGTGGTATGCCCGGCATGTAGCACTTGACCGCCGGGTCGAGTTCCATCCAGTTCTCGCGGTTCTTGTTTCGCAGTTCGAGCGCATCCGGAAGGTAGGGGATCTTGCCGCCCTCGACGACGCCGAGGCCGCCCGGGATGGCGCCCAGCGCGCCCATCTCGACCACCGGTCCATGGCGGGCCGCATGGGCCTCGATGTCCCAGTGCGTCGCGCCCAGGGCCTGCCAGATCCCGTTCAGATCAGGCTGGCCGTCATGCGTGCGGGACGCCGTGTAGTCCGTACCCTGCGCCGCGGCCGGCGCAGCCGCCAGGACGAACGCCACCAGGACTGCAACCGCCGTTCGCTCGATGAGACTCCACTTCATCAGACCTCTCCTCCTCTAGGCCGGGAACGGTGAGGATAGCAGCCGGCATGGCTGGCTGTCGGCGCTAACATGGTGTCTCTTGACCGGTTCACGGGTTTTCCGCAAATCGCCGAGGCTGCTGATCGCGACGGTCGCCGCGATCATCGCCGCAACGCCCTGGTACGGCCTACCCCGGGCCGCGGCGCAGGCTCAACCAGGCGGCAACGCCGGCGAACGAACCGAGGGCGAGACGGGCCGCCCGATCCGCGAGGACATCGTCCTTCGCGAGTCCATCGACGTGCGGTTGATCAGCCTCGACGCCGTGGTCACCGACTCTTCCGACCGCCCGGTCACCGGCTTGACCAGGGACGACTTCGAACTGAAGGTCGAGGGAAAACCGGTCGAAATCCTGAGCGTGTCGGCCGCCGAGGACCTCCGCGAAACGGTCAGCGGCCGCCTCACGATCCTCCTCTTCATCGATGAGCGGCACCTGCAGCGGAAGCACCGCGACACGGCCCTGGCCGAGATCGCCGACGCTCTGGATGCGGAGATCGACGCCAACCCGACCTGGGTGGCGGCTGCCGCGTTCGGAGAGGGTCTCGAACCACTGCTGGCGCCGACTCGTGACCGCGAGGCGGTGCGGACCGCAATCACCGCGGCCTCGGGCCACGAGCCGCCGGCGACAGGTCTCCGCAACCAGCAGCGCACTGCATCACTGGCCGTGCGCGAGGCGTTGCGGCTCATGGCTGCCAAGGGCAGCCGTTACCGGCTGGGCGAAGCCTCTCTCGCCAGCGTCGAGGCGAATCTCCGCAGCTACGGCGAAGCCCTGCGACTCGACACCCTCCAGACCATCAACGCCGTGCGTTCCCTGGTCGAAGCTCTGGCCTTCGTGCCGGGGCGCAAGGCAGTCCTGTTCGTGAGCGACGGCCTCCCCCGCTATCCGCTCGACGGCGCCGCGAAGACGATGTACGACCGGCTCGCGGGTGACTCGCGGCAGTTGGATGGCGATGAGTTGATGCTCGATCCGGGCTCGCTCGATCTCCACGACCGGAATCACCGCCCCTTCGGCGTCGACCGCGCCGACCGCATGGGCCGGCCAACGGGCATCGTGCAGGTCGACGACGGCGGCGCGATGTCCTTCCAGACCCTGGCCGCCGAGTTGAGCTGCGGGCACGCCTTCGATCAGCTCGCCGCGCTGGCAAACACCCACCGGGTTACCTTCTATCCGCTCAAGCCGCCGGTCGTCGACCCGTCGATCAGCGGCCTGGGCGAAAGCGCCGCCGGCCGCGGTTCGATCGTCGAGCTGTCGGACGTGCGCTCCGGCCTGGAGAGCCTGGCCGGCCTGACCGGCGGCCTGTCCTTCGCGGCCGAGACCGGCGTCGGCAAGTTCCTCCAGTTGACCCGGACCGACATCTCGACCTACTACTCGCTTTCCTTCGCACCGCCGGACTCGATGGGCGATACCGGCATCCGCGAGGTCACCCTCCGGGTGCGGAAACGGTCCGCGGCACGGCACGGCCGGGTGCGCTACCGCGCCAGCTACGTGCCGGTGACGATCCAGCAGAGCCTCGCCAGTCGCGCCTGGGGCACGCTGCTGTTCGGCTGGGAGGAGAACTCACACCGCATGGAGGTCGAGATCGGCCGGGTCGCCCGCGCCGATACGGGCAGAGACGGTGGACGGACGCCGCTTGAGGTTGTCGCCAGCCTACCGATCGGCGAGCTGGAACTCGCGCCGACGCGAGCTGCCCGCAACCCCGTCGCCAGCGGCCACTACCGCGTCGTACTCCAGATCCAGCGCGACGACGGCAGCCGGATGCCGCCCCAGCACTTCGACTTCGAACTCAACGTGCCGGCCGCCGAACTCGAGGCCGCGGGGGGCCAGTACATTGCCGTGCGCAGCGGCCTGCTCCTGGCGCCGGGAAGTTACCGTCTGGCGGTCGGCCTCTGGGAGGAGAACAGCGGACGCTCGTCCTTCGTGGTGCGGGAACTGTCGATCCAGCCGGACCCGAGCGGCGCCTAAGGGCGGACCACCGCACGCCACGGCGCTCAGCGGCGCCCGGCGACCTTGCGCGCCGGCCGCTTCTGGACCTCGTCCAGCAGCTTCTCGAGGCGGAGGCGTTCGCCCTCCCGGAGGCGCCTGTTCTGGCCCGCCGGCCGGCGATCCACGAGCTTCTTCAGGTCGAGAAGCCAGTCGAGATCGGCCTGCACGTCGCCTTCCGCCAGCGGGGCGGCACGCTCCCACAGGCCGGCATTGCGCAGCACGCGCAGCTCGTCCCGAAGCGCGCTGGTCTGGCGATAGACCTCGGCGGCGTCGCCGGGCCGGCCCTGGACCTCCCGCAATCGACCCAGCCGCCGCAAGTCGGTCGGCATCGCACCCAGAAGGGACTCGGCTGAGCCAAGACGCTTCTTTCGCTCCGCGGGCCTCTCGTCTCCACCGCCCGCTCGGATCAGAGTGTCGAACGCCCTCTTGCGGATCGTGTGCGCCTTCGCCGCGGAGTCGCCCGCATAGCCGGTCAGTTCGAACCATGTCTCCACATCGGCGTGAGCAAAGGCCCCCCCGAGATCGGGATCGGAGGCCCCCTCCTCCACTGCTCGTCGAAGCGCCTGCGCTGCCCGCAGGAGCGCTCCCTGAAGCCAGGTCCCGCCGGCGGCGTCCGAACGGCCAGTCAGCTCACGCGCCGCCTCGAGCAGCAGGTAGGGCATCTCCGTCCTGTTTCTCGACCAGTACTCGAGCTCGTAGAACGCCGTCCGCTCGATCTGCCACGAGTCGTCATCCGAGTCCAAGACCTCCTCCGCCGGCGCCAGCAGGTCCTCCCGGCTCATTCCGTCCGGCACGCCGTCCACCATCAGCCGCGCGGCGGTCGCCAGCAGGGCGGTGCGCGCGTCCTCACGGACCGCCGGATCGGACACGCCGTTCGGCAGATCGGGATCGCCGAGCAATCGGATCGCCTGGCACGCAAGCTGCCAGGCGCGCCGTGGCGCCGAGTCGATCAACGCCCGCGCGTCTTCCGTACGCACTTGCACCCGCTCCTCGGCCGACGCCTCCGAGCGGGCGAAGTGGTCCAGGAGATCCCCGGCGTCGTACGGCGCCGGGTCGCCGAGAAGCTCGCGGCTCAGGGCGCTGCCGCCCCGGAAACCGATCTCCACCGGCATGCCGGTCGCCGTGCTCATCAGGCGCAGCGAGCTCTTCTCCGTCTCGGCGGTCTCCACGTCCACGAAGGCGAGCGTCTCCGTAGCCCGGCTCAAGGCAACGCGCAGATGGTCGACAACCGTTCGATGCAGGTTCTGCTCCACCTCCGATCCGCCGCCGTTGTCTCCGGGGCCGGTGCGAAGGAACGCCAGGAGGCGCCCCGGATTCAGAACGCATACGGACTGGTACTCCAGCCCCTTCGCCTGAGCGGTCGTCAGCACGGAAGGCCGCAGACGCTCCGGCACCCATTCCGGCGGCTCGTCCCAGGGCGACACGACAACCACGCCGTCCGCCTCTTCGAGCCCCTCCAGGAGGTCGACGGCTTCGGCCGGATCGCCGATCTGCACATGGAGAAGATGGGCGTCGACATGCTCGCCGGCAACCTGCCGCTTCTGTTTCGCCGGTCGACGGGTCTTGAGGATGCCGCGGTAACTCTCCGACGCCCGGTCGACGACTTCGGCGATCCGCCGAGGACAGCGAAGATGCTCCCCCAATTGGAACTTCTCCGGCCGACCGACACGGAGGGCGAGGAGGTCGTTCAGCCGCGCCCACTCGAAGCCGGTGGGCCGGACGGTCTGGCCCTCGTCGCCGGCCATCAGAAGCCACGGACCGCGCCGGCGGGCGAGCCCGATCGCCCGGCAGAGTTCGACTACGACTGCCGTCTCGACGAGAGTGAGATCCTGCGCTTCGTCGACCACGATGCGGTCGAAGCTCTCGAACCCCTCCGGAACGCCGCCCTGCAGCCGCTCGATCGCTTCCACCGCCGCGACGAGCTCGGGAAAGACCGCCCGCACGCCGTCGCCGGGGAAGAACCGGGCAACCTTGAGCAGCGCCTTCGCCGCCTTCTCGCCCACGCCGGCGTACCCGCCCCGAAGTTCGCGGTAGGAGCGGTCGCCCAGGCGGCACACTCCGCCTTCCGAGATGCATCCGTCCGCGCCCGGAATGGCCCGGCCGAAGAGAATGGCGCGCATCTCGGCGTGAAGCGCATCGCGCTGGCGCGCCCAGGGCCCGGCAACGTCCATCCCCAGCCGCGCGAGGGTGTCCCTGAACCTGGCGCGGCTCGCGTGAAGGGTCAGCGTCGGCGTGTCGACTCCGCGAATCTCGCCCACGAAGGTCGAGAAGTCGCGCGTCTCCACATGGACGTCGACGGGCGCGAAGGACGCGAAGCGCTCCCTGGCGACCCGCGCCAGATCGCTTGACCAAGTGAGATAGAGAACGCGGTCGCCGCTGCGCGCTTCCAGCGCCTTCCACAGCGCAGTCGTCTTCCCCGACCCCGGTCGACCGTGGAGAAGGCGGACCGGGCTGTCGTCCCGAACGAACCGGCTCTGCTCATCGGTCCAGGCGGGATCGTCGGCGATGTCGTCGAGCTCCTCCGGTTTCGCGAGCCGCTGATACCCGCCGATCTGTCCGGCGTCAAGCGGTTCGTGCTCGTCGTGATGCCGGATGGAACGCACCAGGATCGCGCCTCCGGGAAGATCCAGGTCCTTCGCCGCCTGACTGCCCCGGAGCGTCCACCAAAGGTAGTAGTGCATGCCGTTGCTGCCGCCGAGAGGAGACCGGCGCCAACCCGGGTTGCCGCTTCCGCACCCCTTGACGATCGTCGTCCGTCCATGCGCCGCCAGGTGCTGGAGCACCAGTCCGAACCGCTTGCGAAGCTGCGGCCACCGATCGAGTCGGTCCCAGGCATCGCCGTGGAGCCAGATGTCGTGGCGGAGTTCCGGGAACGTCAGTTCGCCCGGCTGCGCCGGACGGTCAGGCCAACTTCGCAACAGGGACCGCTTGTCGGGATTCAACCCCGGCCGCGGCATGGACTCCGGTTCAAAGAGGAACCGCGCGCGCCCGGAATGGTCCCACTCGGTAGCCTTCCCGAACTGGTCTGTCACGACGCCGATCCGTAGGCCGTCCGACGCTCAAGTACGAGCAAGGAACCTGATCGGAGCATGGTCGGCATCGCGCTTGTTCCGGGTCGGGAACAGACGCTCATCGTAGCAGCCGGCGCCGCGCCGGTGCGGACTCCAGCGGGCCAAGGCGGGCCAGGGGACCGGCCTTGGCCGGCCGGCCACCCCGAGAATCCGGCCGCCGGTCCAGGCCGCAGACCTTGCCCCCAAGTCAGCGTTGCAGAAGGTAGTTGAACTTGACGATCACCTGCCGGCCCAGGGGCTGCCGGCGGCCGATCGTCGGCGCGGTCCAGCCGATCCGGGCCGCGGCGTGACGAACTCCGACGAAGATCGGCGTCAGGAGGATGGCGGTCAGGAGCAGCCGAAACGGTCGTACCCGGGTGATCATGCGGCTTCCCGGACCTCGGCCTTGCGATTCGCCAGAAGGTCGAGGATCCGGTGCGGGTCCGAGCGCACGAGCCGGTCCGCCGAGCACACCAGCAGAAGCCTGAGCGCCACGGCGCCGATCATCAGCGCTATGGCGCCGTAGACGGCGAGTCGCGGACCCCAGGATCTGTTCTCGGCCAGAAACTCAAGCCCGAAGGGGACCCCGATCGCACCGGCCGCGAACGGCAGCCAAGCCAGGAACACAGGGCCCGGCGGAAACTGCAACATGTGGAGACTGAGGTCGAGCCTGTAGGGCCAACGCACGGAGGCATACGCACCGAAGCCATCCCCAGCCACCAGGAGACAGAAAGGCAGAGCGAGCCAAAGGCCGAACATGTCGAGACCCGGCCAGCCCACCCGCTGCCACGCCCAGAGCACCGCCGCCGAGAAGACGATCGTTGGGAAGACCTTCATCGCGGCATGGTGAGCGAGCGCGAAATCGATTTGCCGTACCGGCAGTCCGAATCGCTCACCAATCGAGCGGTGTGCGATCCCATAGGCGTTGTTCCGCAGGCCGAGAAAGAAACCGACGATCAGCAGGCACCAGAAGATGCCGAAGAGGCCGCCCGTTTGAACCAGCGGGGCGAGGAACACTCCAGGGAGCGCCAGTCCCCGAAACCACTTCAACCGCATGCACGACTCAAACTCGATCAAGCTCAGGCACCTCTTCGGAGTCATCCTCCGCGAGCGGCGCAGAAACCGGGCAAGCGGGAAGTGAACGCCGCCCACCTCGTCGGCGCCGGCCGAAAGAAAGGCGCGAGTTCTGCGAAGGATCCGGTATTCCAACACCATGACCAGCAGCGCCGCCAGCCACAGTCCGGCCATCCGTGTCAGGTTCGCTCCAAGTTCACGGGGTGCGTCGAAGATCCCGGCCAGGAGGCCGCCCGGCAGATAACCCGCGGCCGCCAGGAGCCGAGACTCCCGTACCTGGTCGGCGATCAGGTCGATGACCGGCTGGTCCGTGAGGTCGAGAGCCCGGTCCTTCAACACGGGCTCGACGGCGAAGAGCGCGACGACGGCCAGGAGCAGGAACACCGCCGTGGTCACCCAACTCGCGTTCAGGTCGTCGAGCTTGAGCAGGACGACGGCGACAAGACGGCCGAGGAGGATCACGAACGCGACCGTCGCCAGCACGGCGACGGCAAAGCCCAGCGCGCCGGCTGTGCGCGCGAAGAGAAGGTAGAGCAGCGATGGTCCGAACAACGGGATCCACAGGCCGGACAACCCGGCGCCCACCCGCAGCGCGTAAAGCGCCCGGAACTGCACCGGCAGCGGCAACAAGCGCCGAACGTCGAAGACCCGGGACATCTCGAGGCGCATCACAACCGCTGCAACGACCCAGAACAACACCGCGATCGCAGCCAGCAGGTTCAGAGCGTTCCGCCGCAGCAGGTCGTCTTCCAACTCGAAGGTCGCTGCCGTGGCCCTGACCAGGAGCACGCCGAGAAGAAGAAGGCTGCCGCCCATGAGGAGCCGCCCAAAGCGCTCCTTGGAACTCCGCCGCCAGTTGTCCAGCAGGATGGTCGGCAACACGGCCCGGCAGTCGCTCAGCGTGCCCATCGGGCGATCTTAGCCGCGCCAACCGGCTGTCACGGCGCGCGTTCAGGCCCTTTGTCCGGGTGCCGACGATGCCCGGAGTCGCGATAGTCTGAGGCTTTCCGACCGCTCACCCGAGCCCCGCGAGGCGCCAACCCGCGTCGCAGCGGAAGTCGCTGGAGACTACGATGTCCACACGCATGCTGCTGATCGCTCTCGGCTGCGCCGGCGCCGCCGGATTCCTCGGCGCCGCAGGCCACGACAAGACCTCCGACACGATGGCCTCGGCCGCGAACAACCTGCTCGCGTCGCTCGACGCCGACCAGCGCACCACCGTGATGCTCGGCATGGGCGCCGCCGAGCGCGTCGACTGGCACTTCATCCCCAAGGAGCGCAAGGGCCTCTCCATGCTCGACATGAGCCCGGACCAGCACCATCTGCTTCACGCCCTGCTCAGCGCCTCGCTGAGCCGCACGGGATACGGCAAGACGACGACCGTGATGAGCCTGGAGGCGGTGCTGCGCAAGCTCGAGGAAGCGGCGGGCGCGAACCGCTTCACGACGATGCGCGATCCCCTCCGCTACCACGTGACCTTCTTCGGCGCACCCAGCGAGGACGGCGACTGGGGATGGAGTTTCGAGGGACACCACGTGTCGCTCAACTTCACCGTCGTAGCCGGCGAGGCGACCGCCTCCACGCCCCTCTTCCTGGGCGCCAACCCGCACCGGGTGCCGAGCGGCCCGCGCGAGGGTCTGCGCGCCCTGGGACGCGAGGAGGACCTCGCCCGGTCGCTGCTCGAATCCCTGGACGACGACCAGCGCAAGAAGGCGGTCATCGGCGACGAGGCGCCGCGCGACATCTTCAGCTCGAACCAGCCGCGGGTGGAACGCCAGGTGCCAAGAGGCGTGCCGGCGAGCGCCCTCAGCGAAGAGCAGCGCGAGTTGCTCGACGCGCTGATCGACGAGTACGCCCGCAACGTGCCTCCAGACCTCGCCGCCAAACGCCGCGCCCAGGTCGAGGCCGCCGGCAACGCGATCCACTTCGTCTGGATGGGGCCGGCCGAGCCCGGCGCACCCCACTACTACCGGGTCCAGGCGCCGGACTTCGTCATCGAGTACGACAACGTCCAGAACGCCGCCAACCACAGCCACACCGTCTGGCGCGACTTCGACGGCGACTTCGGCCGCGACCTCCTGGCCGAGCACCACCGCGACTACAAGCACTGAGGCGGCCGCGCTTATGCTGGAGTTATGAGGATCTTCTTCTTCTGGATCTTGGGAAAAACAAGATCCTCATAACTTCCTCCAAAAGAACGCTCCGTTATGAGGATCTTGTTTTGCGGGATTGCCGGAGCAACAAGATCCACATAACTCCCCATAAGGATGCTCGAGTTATGGGGATCTTTGTTGCTTGTCGTTCCTCGGCACGCCAACAGGCCGCCTCACTCGACGCCCGCCCGAACGTACCGCGTGCCGCGCCGCTCGCCGCGACGTTCCAGGCGGCCGCTCGCAACGAGCCGCGCAAGCACGGCCAGCGCCTGCGGACGGCTGAGTCCGGTCCGCTCCCGCAGGAGCGCGTTGGTAACCGGCGTCTCATCCGCCATCGCCAACACCAGATCGTCCACTTCCTGGACGCCGAGCTGCGCGTGGCGCCGGTCGAAGTCGCTGCTGATCCGGTAGGCCGCGCCGCCCCGCTCACCCTCCTGCACCAGCAACCCAGCGTCCCGAAGCCGCTGGAGGACGCCGCGGGCAGCAAGCGCGTCGACGCCCAGAATCTCCCTCGCCCTGGCGTTCGTCAGCCGCTCTCCACGTTTCGCGACTACCAGCAGCAGACGGTCCTTCGGCCCCAACTCCCCCTGCTGTTCGAGTTCGTGGATCCAGACCCTCTCTTCGTCGGTAACCGTCGCCCCCAGCCACAACGTCACGGTAAGTGATCCACGATCTTCCGGTTCGAAGAACTCGGGCGGCCGCAACAGGTTTGCGGCCATCTCATCCTCCATCACATCGACGCCACGGCCAGCGTCTTCGGTCAGGCCAAAACGCCGGAGAGCAGCGATCACAGTCTGGTTCCTGGCCGCGTTCTGTTCGCGCATGTTCTTGATCGTTACCGGTTCCGGCAGGCCGCCCGGTGACCTAACGACCACTCGATCCGGTCGAATCTCGACTCGTACGGGAGCGCCCTCGATCTCGTAGGAGCGATGCGCGACGGCATTAGCCACCGCCTCACGGACCACCTTCTCAGGCAATCGAGGGAGCTCATGCCGAACGAGGCCACGTACCACGAGGTCGAAGCCGATCTCCTTCATGACCATCTCGGTTGTGCTCTCAACCTGGGCCGGCAAAGGGCCGGTGATCTCGTCCCTGCGGTCGTAGTCTGCGCCTTCATCCCGATAACGGAAGACATCGACGAATGCCTTGCCCAACGCTTCCTGCGGCTCAGCAACCAAGTAGAGAGCTCCCGCGACAGTCAACTGGTTGTTCGCCGTAGCGAACCCCCGCTCCCGAAGACGCCGGTCCCGACGCCCCAACCCCCAACCCCACACCGCCGTCAGCCTGGTCAAGAGTTCGGGGTCGGCTTCAGAGAGCGCCATTTCGGTCGGCGTCCGTTCAAACAGCCGCAAGGACCGCTGAGCCATCAGTTCCCGAAGCTCACGACTCACCAGCACTCGGTTTGAAGCTCCCCGACGCGCCAGTAGTCGACCGCCAGCAGTCTGGGCAACACCCTCTTCCCTCGGAGAGACCGAGACCACGACAATCGACGTACCTTCGACTTGAACCTCGCGAATCTCGGCGCGGCCCGGGTCATGCAGATTCCCTACGACTTCATGGAATCGTCTCTCGTACTCACCGGTAAGGCGAGCGCCAGGCACGGAGCCGTCGTCCCGGACGCCGATTAGGATCACGCCACCTTCCGCGTTTGAGAACCCCACCACTGCAGCCGCGATCCGCTCCCCCGAGAACCCCTGCTTGGCCTCCATGAATCTGTTCTCCACCCGGTTTCGGCCGGCGGTCTCCAAGACGAACTCGCGCTGGGACTCGGCACCGACCGGGTCAGCCACTCACAAGGACGGGGCCTCCATGCCAGCGACCGTCAACCGACCGTCGGCAGCGAGCGCGTGTTCCGAGGCATTGTTAGGGTACGCCCCCAAACTCACCCAGGAGGCGCCCGATGTCCGCACCCAAGCCCGGCACGGCCGAGTGGCTTGCCCAGGTCCAGGAAGAAACGGTCGACCCGTCCCGGCGGATCGTCGATCCCCATCACCATCTCTGGCGGCGGCCGACTGGCGACTACCTCCTCGAGGATCTTTGGGGCGACACCGAGGCAGTGGGGAGCGATGGCGAGAGCCACATCGTCGAGAAGACGGTGTTCGTGGAATGCCGGGCCTGCTACCGCGAAGACGGTCCGGACCACCTCCGGTGCATCGGTGAGACCGAGTTCGTGGCCGAGATCGCCGCCGCCTCCGCCGAGGGCGACGGCGCTGTGATCGCAGGCATCGTCAGCCACGCGAACCTGACCCTGGGCGAAGAGGTCGCGGACGTGTTGGACGCGCACGAAGAGGCCGGCAACGGACTGTTTCGCGGCATCCGCCACAGCGGCGCCCGCGACCCGCGTCCCGAGGCGCTGCGAATCGCCGGCCGGGCGCCCGAGGGCCTCTACGCACGCGACGACTTCCGCCGCGGCATGAAGGTGCTGGGCGAGCGCGGCTTGACCTTCGACACCTGGCACTACCACCACCAGAACCGCGACTTCGCCGCCCTGGCGCGCGCCGTGCCCGGAACGACGATGATCCTCGACCACTTCGGCACGCCGCTCGGCGTCGGCCCCTACGCGGACCGGCGCGAGGAGATCTTCGAGACCTGGAAGCAGGACATCGCCGAGATCGCGGAATGCCCCAACGTGGTCGCCAAGATCGGCGGCCTGGCGATGCCGGACAACGGCTTCGGCTGGAACGAGCGCGCTGTGCCCGCCACCTCCGATGAACTCGTCGCCGCCCAGCGCCGCTACTACCTGCACACGATCGAGTGCTTCGGCCCGGACCGTTGCATGTTCGAAAGCAACTTCCCGGTCGACAAGCTGTCGATCTCCTACCACGCGCTCTACAACGCCCTGAAGAAGATCGCGGCCGGGTTCTCCGACGACGAGCAGGACGCGATGTTCTACCGCACCGCGGCGCGGGTCTACTCCTTGTGACGGGGATTGCGTCGACTGGTGCCCGCGGCGGGCGTGGAGCGCTATTCGACATGGTCCCCCTTGTGAGACCCCTCCAAGCTGCCGTCTGCGGCCTTCTGGCCGCTGCGTGCGCCTGGAGTCAGGTGCCTGAGTCGTCGCCGGGCGAACCGCTTGCGCGGCGCTGGACGACGCTCGAGCGGCTCCCCCTGGAACGACTCGCGGCCGCGCACGCCGATGTCGAACGGCTACGCCGGGACGTCAGTCCACCGCCGCCGCTGCCCGGTTTCCACGACTATCGCGGCGTCTTCCACGCCCACGCCGGCGACTCGGCTCACACGGGCGGCACGCCCGAGGAGATCCTCGAGGACGCGAAGCGCATCGGCGTCGACGTGATCTTTCTCTCCGACCACCACCGGCCGCCGCGCGACTTCATGGACAGTTGGCGCGGGCTTCGTGACGGTGTGCTGTTCGTCCCCGGCTCGGAGGCGCACGGCTTCCTGATCCACCCCGAGGCCTCGGTCGCCGCGCACATGGACGGTGACGCCGCGAGCCTGCTGTCCGCGGTCAACCGAGGCGCCGGCATGGCCTTCCTGTCCCACGTCGAGGAGCGGGTCGATCACCCGATGGACGGCTTGACGGGCATGGAGATCTACAATCGCCACGCCGACGCGCTCGACGACGCCGATTCGATGCGCGCCCTGGTCGCCTGGATCATCGATCCGGACCAATCGCGCACCCTCGCCCGGTCTGTCGAGCTCTACCCCGAGGAAGTGTTCGGCGTCCAGTTCGACTACCCCGCCCTGTACCTGGAGAAGTGGGACCGGGAAACGGCCCGCCGGCGCGTCGTCGGCGTCAACGCGAGCGACTGCCACCACAACCAGGTCTTCGTCGTGATCAAGGTCGACGACGAGTCCGTCCGCGTCGGCACGGTCGTCGACGAACCCGACGACATGTCGATCTTCCACGCCGACGACTGGCCGCGGCTCCCGGACCTCGTCCGCGGCCACGAGCCCGGAGACACCGTGGGCCGCTACGACCTCGACCCGTACTGGGTCTCCATGCGGAACTCGACCACCCACATCCTCGCGCCGGCTCTCGACGAGGAATCGATTCGCAGCGCCGTCGCCGCGGGCCACGTCTACGTCGCCCACGACTGGCTGGCCGACCCGACGGGCTTCACGTTCTACGTCGCCGAAGGCGAAACGCCAGCCGCCGTCATGGGCGACGAGTGGACGTTGGAAGACGGCGCCGACGCCCACCTGCGAGCACGCCTCCCTCTCCCCGCCTACATCCGCCTGCTACGCAACGGCGAGGAAATCGCCGCCACCAAAGCACGATCCCTGACCCACGCCCTCGACCGTCCCGGCGTGTACCGGGTCGAAGGCTGGCTCGAAGTCGACGGCGAGTGGCGGACGTGGATCTACTCGAATCCGGTCTACGTCAAATAGACCCAGCCTCTTCTGAGCCGCCGCAACCACCAGCCACGCCGAGGCTAGCCCCCGGTCGCACGGACGACGCCGATCACGCCGCCAAAGATCACGTGCCGGACGCGCGCCGCCTGCGCGCCTCGGCGATCACGCCCAAGTGCTTGTCCCAGTCCGGCTCGACTCCGGTACCTTCGAGCGCATCGCACCGCCGAAAGAACTCCTCAAGTTCGGCAACCGACTTGAAAGGGCGGCATCGCCGCGGCCGCCGACGGTTTACCAACTCCTCGCGCATTCGAATCCTCCCCTGTGGCGAATCGGCTTGCCTCGACGCTGAACTCTAGCCGGAACTTCACTTGGCCTGGACGCAGAAGCGGCAGTAAACACGGGCAGGATCTCCAGATTGCGGTGTCAGACTGCTGTAAACACGGGTTTCGCTGGGAGTTTGAGGAGTTGGAAGGCCTTTTGCTGTAGTGGCGTCGGTTCGGCGGTGACCATGAACCGGCTGTCGGGCTGACCTTGGAGGGTGACCTCGTTGAGTGTCAGGCTTCCGAGGTGGTTCAACAGATCGGCCATGTTCTGGACGGGGAGGCCGTCGGGCGTGGTCTTGGAAGCGGTCTTCCTTCTTGCGCTGTCGGACGGTCGTGCCTTTTCGACCGGGGTGGATCGCTTGGCGCTCGCGCCTTCGGGATCGTCGTCCTCGAAGAGGAGCGGCGCGAGCGTGCGGCGCATGTGCCATTCCAGGTACCAGGCGAGCATGCAGAGGAAGACATGTGCCCGTACCCGGTTCTCCGCGTAGACATGGATCGGGCGCACTTGGAGGCGGTCGGTCTTGATCGCCCGGAAGGCTCGTTCAACGCGTGCGAGCGCCTTGTAGGCCTCGACCGTCTGCTCGGCGTCGATCGCGTCGCCTGAGAGGCTGGTGCGTATGATGTAGACGCCGTCGAGCCGGGACTCGGCGTCGATCTTCTCCTGGTTGCGCTCCCAACTGATTCCGTCGTCGCGCACCTCGATGTCGAAGTGCTTGCGCACCTTCCGCCGGTTGGCCTGTTCGCCGACCGCGGCGTGGATGCGGTCGCGGTTGCTTGCTCCGGGCCGTCGCCTCCGGGCACTTGCGTCGATTTCGGCGAGGGCGGCATCGGTTGCTGCAAGCAGGTCCTCGCGTTTTCGCGCCCGTTCCTCACGCAGACGCGGGTTCAAGCAGACCATGAGGCGCTCGCCGGGGAAGTCCGGGCTGGTGATTTCGGCCACCTGGTCGGCCACGAGATCCTCCGGGCGAAGCGGCGGCCGGGCATTCTCCTCGGGGTCTCGCGTGACGAGGAGCTTTCGGATCTCGGTCGTCTTCAGTGCCGAGATCCAGTCGAGCCCGGCGGGCTCGACGTCCTCGCGGATGCGCGCGCTGGTGAGCATGCCCCGATCCCCGACGAGCGCGATCCGCTCGATGCGAAAGCGCTTGCGGAGCTTGAGCACCTGAGCGCTCACCGTGGACGGGTCGCTGACGTTGCCGGAGAACACCTCGACGGCCACCGGGCATCCGTCGGCGCTGCAGAGAAGCCCGTAGGTGATCTGCTTCTTGCCTTTCTTCCCGTCCCGGTTGTGGCCGAAGGCGGCGAGCGGGCAGCACCTGCCCTCCACGAAGCTTGAGCTGACGTCGTAGAGGATCAGTGTGCTTCCGGCGAGATGCCGCCTCGCGAGACTGGCTTCGATGTGACGCTGCCGAGAGTGAAGCCAGTCGAGCATGGCGAGCATCTCGTTGCCGGTGACGCGCCCGAGTCCGAGGACGGTCCCGAGACTCGAGGCGGCCGTATCCGGCGAGAGATGCCGTGCCGTGGAGAGCTTCGAGGCCGGGTCGATGATGCGGGCGACGACGGCCGCGAGAGCGAGCTTGCCGCGGCGTGTGCTCTTGCGGTCGAGGATGCGCGGGAGTCCGAGCTGTCGGGCGACGCCGAGGATGGCGGCGACGTGGCCGTGCAGGAGGGCCCTTCGGATGGAGACGGCCTGGTCGATGCCGGCGAAGACGGCGCCGCCCTTGAGGACGGCGCGGAATCCGTCTACGACGTGCGGCGGGAGCTTGGTGAGGTTTGCGACCGTCTTGTGTCGTACGCGCTTGCCTTCTCGCCAGGACTGCCGGAGCAGAGTCTGCGGCGAGCGGCCGCGGTTGGAGATGACATCGATGCGGAAGGACATGTCGCCTTAGCCAGCATGTAAACACGCTGTGGCGAGAATCCTACCGGAAATTCATAGATCTGTCTACATGTACTCATTCGTTTGCATGTAAACAAATATCCCGCTCCTGGACCAGCCCCAAGTGCCCTAAAACCAACTGCCATCAACGATCTGCCGCCAAACGACGCCGGAAATCGACCGTGAAGTTCCGTCTAGCCTTGGGTAGCCAGTGGCAGGCCTTCTGCGGGCCGGAGGAGAGGGTCCCCGGGGGCTGTCGGCAAGCGACGGCCGACGCCCATTCATAGACCGACGCCCAACCGGAGCGCAGCCGACCGAAGCGAGCGCCGACCCTCCTTCCACCCGGAAAGCGCGAACCCGGGTGGCGCGATCCGCGCCACCCGTGAACCAGTCCGTGCGCCCGTCATCGGGCGCACGGATGGCGCGGCCCCGGGGACCCTCTCCTCCGGCCCGGAGAAGGCGGGTGCCCCCGCCGGCGCTCTGGCTCCAGCTAGTTGGCCGCACTCTCCTCCGTGTACCGCCGCAACTCGGCGCGGCCGACGACGAGGTGATGGACCTCGTCCGGGCCGTCCGCGATGCGCAGCGTCCGCTGGCCGGTGTACATCTCGGCAAGAGGTGTCCACTGGGAGATGCCGGTGGCGCCGTGGATCTGGATCGCCTGGTCGATGATCTGGCAGGTGCGCTCCGGGACCATCGCCTTGACGGCATGGACCCACACCCTCGCCTCGCGGTTGCCGAGCACGTCCATCGCCTTGGCGGCGCGCAGGACCATGAGGCGCATCGCCTCGATGTCGATGCGGGCGCGTGACACCACTTCGATGTTCTTGCCAAGCTGGATGATGGGCCGGCCGAAGGCCTCCCGGGACATGCCGCGCTGGACCATCAGGTCGAGGGCCTTCTCGGCCTGACCCACCGACCGCATGCAGTGGTGGATGCGGCCCGGACCCAGTCGCAGTTGGGAGATCTCGAAACCGCGGCCCTCGCCCAGCAGGATGTTCTCCTTCGGCACGCGAACGTTGTCGAGCTTGATGTGCATGTGGCCGTGCGGCGCGTGGTCGTGCCCGAAGACCTTCATCGGGCCCAGGACGTTCACTCCCGGGGTGTCCATCGGCACCAGAATCTGGGACTGCTGGCGGTGGGCCGGGCCGCCCGGGCTGGTCTTGACCATGCAGATCATGATCTTGCAGCGCGGGTCGCCGGCGCCGGAGATGTAGTACTTCTCGCCGTTGATCGCCCACTCGTCGCCGTCGAGCGTGGCGCGCGTGCCGATGTTCTTCGCGTCGGACGAAGCCAGGTTCGGCTCCGTCATGCCGAAGCAGGAGCGGATCTCGCCGTTCAGCAGGGGCTCGAGCCACTTCTCCTTCTGTTCCGGCGTGCCGACGCGCTCGAGCACCTCCATGTTCCCGGTGTCCGGGGCGCTGCAGTTCAGACACTGCGAGGCGAGCGGGTTCTTGCCCAGTTCCTGCGCGAGGTAGGCGTAGTCGAGGTTCTTGAGTCCCTCGCCCGTCTCCGCGTCCGGCAAGAAGAAGTTCCACAGCCCCATCGACCGGGCCTTCGCCTTGGCCCCGTCCAGCAGTTCCAACTGCCCTTCGCCGTAGCTCCAGCGGTCCTCCCGGCCTTCGCCGCGGCGGTAGTACTCCTCCGTGATCGGCTCGACGTAGTCGGCGATGAAGTTCTTGACCTTCGACAGAAGCGGCTTCGCTTCCTCGGCCATCGAGAGGTCGTACAGTTCGGCGTCGATGCCGAACGGGTCGAGATCGGGCATGGCTCGCTAACTCCTTTTCCCAGATACAGGGCGCTGTGAAGTGAGGCCGCGAAGCTATCGCAGCCGGCGCGCCGGCGCCACAGGCTGGACCGGCGCGGCCTGCAGAGACTGCACGAAGAGCCGCGCCAAGGAATCTGGCGCGGGGCGCGGGAGCCCGGAGGCTGGTCGAGTCTGGGCCGCCTCCGGCGGCGGCAGTCGCAAGCGAAGCAGCTAGCGGGCGCCGAAGCCGGCCGGAGCCCCTCCTCCACACGTCCACTGCACTACGTGGGGAGTCGGAAGCGCCCCCCGAATCCACTCTCGAGACCGAATCCGTCCAAGTTCTCATCCACTGGAGCCGAAACCGGAAAACTGAGTTCTGATCCAGGGAAGTGGATTACAACGCCGTGACCGAGCCTGACGAGCGGCTTGCGACCCGCTGCCGCCCGCCACTCATCCGACCCTCGAGAGACAAGTGGAGACGGGACAAACGGCGCTCCAAGCCGCCATCGTCAGACGCTCGTCGAGCGCGGTGGCACTCATCTTGCTCTACCTGTCCGCGCCCCAAGGTAAGAGGAGGGATCTCCCAAGTGCTACGTTTCACAATCAAGACAAACCCCGGCTCCCGAACAAGACGGGCCATGGCCCGTGCCCTGTGCGCGACTCTGGCGCTGGCAGCCCTGGCCGCCGCGCCCGCGTCGGCGCAACTCACGGGTCGCCTGGCTGGTACGGTCACCGACGCCGACGGAGCGCCGCTGCCCGGCGTTACGGTCACCGTCGAGTCGCCCAACCTGATGGGCACGCGCACCGAGTTCACCGATGCCGACGGCGGCTTCAGTTTCCGCACTCTGCCCCCCGGCGTCTACACCGTCCAAGCCGAGCTCGAGAGCTTCGTACAGCAGCAGAAGACCGAAGTCGAGGTGCGACTCAACCGCGTGACCGAACTTCAGTTTCAGATGCCTGTCGGCGAGTTCACAGACCAGATCGTAGTCGTCGCAGAAACCCCGGTCGTGGATCCGGAGCAGGTTTCGGCCTCCATGACGTTCTCCGGACAGTACCTCGAGAAGGCGCCCGTCAGCTCACTCTTCCGCGGCTACCAGTCTCTACTCACGCAAGCACCCGGCGTCGCTGGCGGCGCCAACCCGAATGTGTACGGTTCAACCCTCGGCGAGAACGCGTACAACATCGATGGAACGAACACGACCGACGCGGTGACCGCGACCTTCGGCCTCAATCTGCCTCACGATGCGATGCAGGAGGTTAGCTTCGAACTCGGCGGATTCGAGGCGCGCTACGGGAACGCCACTGGCGGCGTGGTCAACATCGTCACCAAGTCCGGGGGCAACTCGTTCTCCGGGTCGCTTGACGTCCGCTACCGCGACACCGACTTCAACACGAACGGCGAACACTTCGACAAGAACGCCAACATCGTCGAATTCTCTGAACCCGCCGCCACGCTGGGCGGCCCGATCCGGCGGGACGAGCTCTGGTTCATCTCTGTAGCGAATCCCGTGCGGTCGAAGTCCACGCCCACGGACTCGGTACTTACCCGCGACTTCGACGGCACGACGCTGATGGGAAAGGTGACGTGGCAAGCGAGCGACGACTGGCAGATCGTCGGACGCTTCCTCAACGAAGACACTACGATCAACAACTCCAACGCAGGGCGGCTCATCGCCGCCGAAGCCGCAAGCCGGCAGGATCAGCCAGGGTCAGTCTTCAGCGCTATGGCCTTCGCGGTTCCCACGTCGAACCTGCAGTGGGAACTCAGGGCGGCGCTCGTTCGAAACTCCCTCGACGTCTATCCGCAGAGCGGCGATCTCGACACGATCGGACACTGGGATTCGTTCGGCGACGGCGCCCGCTCGGTGAACTACACGAACCAGCAGTACTCGGATCGCGATCGCGACGACTTCAGCACCAGTGTCACGTGGTTCACCGGCGGTTTCGGCAACGAACACGAACTGCGTTTCGGTGTCGACTACTTCGACACGTTCTTCCGTACGCAGAACAACTCAACCGGGAACGGTTTCTCGTTCAGAGATCGATTTGGGCAACCGTACACTTTCTACTACACGCCGATCGAAGCCCCCACCGAGAACGAGGGCAGCCAACTCACAGCGTACGTGCAGGACACTTGGCGTCTCAGCCCCAAGGTGACGCTCAAGCTGGGCGTCAGAAACGACCAGATTTCGTACACGAACGACGTCGGAGAGGAAGTCGCGGAAATGTCCAAGCTGCAGCCTCGGCTCGGCGTTGCCTGGGACATCAAAGGCGATGCGAAGACAGTTGCGCGGCTAAGCTGGGGCCGCTTCATGCATCCGAACGCCCTCACCCTGCCCGACTTCGCGAGGGTGAACTCGGAACCCACCATCCGATGGATCTCCTGCTCCACTTTCGCGTCGAATCTCGGCGCGAACTGCCGCGACGCCTACCCGGGGACGCGGACCATCGGCGGCCTGACCGTGTCGAACTGGATCGCTGATCCGGTGGGTTTCGACCCCAACGGATGGTTCTACAACAGGACGTTCTCGGGCTCGCCCAGCACGATCGTGCCGGACTTGGAACCGACGTACGCCGACACTTTGGTCGTGGGCATCGAGCGCGAACTGACCACTCGCACTTCGATCGGGTTGACCTACATCGACAAAGAGACCTCGGATATCTTCGAGGATACCTGCAACGGCAACGTGTCGACGCCAAGCGCGGACGCAGACTGCGACTACTACGTGATGGCGAACTTGCCCGGTCTGACCCGCGAATACAGCGGCGTGGCCTTGGATTTCACTTCGAGATTCTCCGACTGGATAGACCTCAGAGCTTCCTATACTCGTTCGGAGTCGGAGGGGAACATCGGCTACACGCAGAACGCCGGCACGGCATACGACTACTACCCTGTACACTTCACGAATCGCTACGGCTACATAAACAATCACCGCAAACACCGAGCCCAGGTCAACGGCTTCATAGATCTGCCGCTCGACTTCACTCTGTCAGTGCGCGCCTTCTGGTGGTCGCCGTTCGTCTACTCGGCGACACAGCCAGGGGATCCTTACGGCACTGAGTTCCTGGAACCGCGAGGGAGCCGGGAAGCGCCCGACAACCAGTACCGCGTGGACTTCAGTGTCATTAGGTACTTCACCGTTGGACAGGCGCGCCTCGGCCTGATTGCTTCGGTTCACAACGCGTTCGACGACGAGCAGGTCACCGCGATCTGCGGCAGCGCTACGGGTTGTAGTGGCGTCGAGCAGCACGTTCCGACAAGCTACCGACAGCCGCGGGGCTTCGAAGCCGGCATCCGGCTAACATTCTGATTCGAGTCGGCTCGGATGGACCAGGGCCGGCTGTCTCGGCAGCAAACTGCGAGACACCGGCCTTGGTCGCCGAGCCGCCGCTAGTCGATCGCTTCCGATAGACGTCGGCGCGCACATGTCGATCGCTGGCATCAGCGGAGTTTGACTGCTGACAGACGATACATCTCGCGTAGCTGGCCGGCATCGCCTCCGCCGATCGGGTTACCGGCCGCCGCCACTCTGCCTTCCTCGTCCGAAGGATCGCCGAGATCAGCGTACCGGCGTGGCTGATGCCTATCCAAAAAACGAAGTCGGCTATCTCTAGGACCACCGCAGGCACCGAGTCAAGGTGAACGGCAACGTCGATCTGCCGCTCGATTTCACGCTGGCCTTCGAGGGCTTCTGGTCGTCCGCAGGCGTCTATGCACCGACGGAAGCGTCCGAGGAATACGGACGCATCTTCACGGAGCGGCGCGGCCGCCGAGAGGCGAACGATCGCTACGGCATGGACGTGCAGGTATCGAAGGGCTTCACGTTCGGGCGCGACCTTCGGTTGAGGCGCCGGGCCTTCTCCCGCCGCGTAGACGGTTGGGCGGCTTCCTTCGTGATAATCAATAGCCCCAGGCTCACAGGGAGGCCGCTCCAACCGATGCTGAAGTACACGACAACGATCCTGCTCCTGGCATGGCCCGCCGCAATCCAGGCGCAGCCGCCCGATCCGGCCCACACCCAGTTCGCGGATCAACTCGACGTACGGCTCGTCCACGTCGACGTCCGGGTCGAACGCAGGGGGAAGCCGGTCACCGATCTCGGGGCCGAGGACTTCCTCCTGCTGGAGGACGGCGAGCCGGTGAAGATCGCCGTGTTCTCGCCTCCGGACCTCGCGGGCGCCAACCGCAATTCCGCCGGGCGGGCGGGCGAAACCGGCACGAAGGCCCCCGTAGACACAGGCGCCGCTTCAGCACCCGGAGCTCCCGCCGATGACCTCCCCACGGTCGCCGTATTCGTCGATGATGTCGGCCTGGGACCGGGCCAACGACGGCGCGCCGTGCAGACGATCGAGGCGCTGTCCGACCCCTCCAACCGGAACAGCGACAACCTGGTGGTCTTCCGGCACTTCCGGCGCGGACGCCTGACCCTTCAGCGGGCGGTGGACGCGGCATTCGACCCCGCGGACTTCCGGGAATTGAACAAAGCCGTCGCGGTGCGGGAACAACAGGGCATCTTCTTCGCGATGCGTGAGATCGAGAGTTCGCTTGCCCACTCCAGTTGCATCGACGCCAGGGGGCAACTCCTCGGCGTGGCCGACGACTACGCCGCGAACGCCTACGCCACGACCGGAATGCGTGCCCAGTTGCTCGGCGATGCGATCGAGTATCTCGGCGCGTTGCCGGGACGCAAGCTCCTGGTCGTACTCGCCGGACGTCTCGAACTCCAGCCGGGCGTCGCGATTCTCGAACACCTCCAGGACCTCTGCCCCGACCTGTCGAGCGAGCTGAGCAGCCGCATCCTGAGCGCCCAGAACTCGGCGAACACGCTGCACCGCGTCGCGGGTCTGGCGAACTCGCATCGGGTGACCCTGATGACGGTAGACGCCAGGGGCATCAGCGCGCCGTCCCAAGCCAACGCGGCCCTGGATTCGGCTCGCTTCGGCGGCAGTCAACTGAACCAGATGATCACGGATGCCAACCTGCAGTCCGGTCTCACGCAGCTCGCATCGGAGACCGGGGGCAGCACGATCTTCAACGCGAACAACGTGGTCAAGCCGGTGCTCCGATCTCTGGAGGAAGCGGAGGCGGTCTACACTCTGGCCTTCTACCCCCAACACGAGCGGACCGGGGAGCGGCACCTTCTGGAGGTCCGCCTGGTCGGGGATGCGCGGCGGAGAACCAGACTGAGCTACCGCCATAGCTACGTGGATCGAACCATGCAACAGGAATGGGCGGACGGTCTGCGGACCGCGGCCCGGGCGCCGGAGCTACGCCCGGATTCGAGTCTCCCCAACCCGCTCGGCGCGCAGCTCGCCGTATCTGCGGACGCGGACGGGCTTGTGGCCATCCTGAGCCTCGACGCCGACGCTGTAGCGACACTCATGAGTCTCTCCAATCAGAGCGAACGGCGGCTCCGCCTCTGGCTCTACGTCGTCGATCCCGAAGGCCGGGAAACCGCGGCTCGCGAGGGGTTCCTCCCGGCGCCAGTCGATCCCGGTCCCTGGCAGGCCAACATCCGCCTGGCCCTGCCGGCTGGCGAGTGGACCGTCGCCGCAGGCCTCCGCGACGAAGCGACCGGAGAGATCAGTCTGCTCCGCGACACGCCTCCGAACGCGCCGTCGCTGTAGCTGAGCCAGGCGACCCGGCGGGATCGGCGCTCGAACCTCAGCCGACCTCTACAGCAGACGACCCGTATAGCTCACGTAGCCGGCCGGCATCGCCTTCGCTCAGGCCGTGGACCCTCAGCAGCACGCGGCCCTCGGCGACGTGACGGTCGAGGTCTGACGGTCGACCCCGGCCGCTCCGGATGGCCCGGCCCGGTAGCAGCCCGCCTTCCCACAGCACCCGCAGCACGGTCATGAGGATCAGGCCCAGCGCGGTGCCCTCGTAGGTCACGACGCCGACCGGCGGGCCGGCGACGATCGACATGCCGCCGGTCGGCAGCGGGTAGGCGAGGGCGGTTCCAGCCGCCAGACCGAAGGCGGCCAGACCGCCGAGGACGGCGCCGGCCAGGGCGAACAGGAGGACCCGCGACTTCGGCTTGGGTAGTGGAAGCTCACCTTCCTGCAGCGGCGACGGGCTGCGAACCTCGATCTGGGAAGCCCCGACGCCGGACTCGAGCGCTTCATCGACCGCCGCCCGCAGATCCACGACCCGTTCGAAAGCCGCCTCCACCAGATGACGCTCCGCGGCCGCCGTCATGCCCCACCTCCGCCGGGAGCCGGCGCCACCGCCGTCCCCGCCGCTGCAGCATCCGGCGCCGCCGCTCTTTCCTCAGGCCACGCGTGCCGCCAGCCCTCGCGCATCTCCCACACGGACACGATCGGCAGCAACTGGGTGAACGTGAAGTAGAGGCAGGCGAAGACGCCGAACGCCCCGATCATGATCCCGAACTCCACCCAGCTCGGCATGTAGTCGCCGATGCTGTAGGCCAGCCGCGGCGTGGACAGGGACGGCACGACGATCAGGAATCGCTCGAGCCACATGCCGACCAGAACTCCGACGCCGACCAGAGCCGTCGGCAACGGTCGCCGCCCGCGCGGGAAGGAGAGCACGGCCACCGGAATCACCAGGTTCACCGTCACCATGGTCCAGAACGGCAACGCGAAGCCGCCGTGCAGCAGGACGTGGTGCACCATCTTCTCGGGCAGGTCGCCGCTGTACCAGACCGTCAGGTGCTCGGCGAAGGTGAAGTACCCCCAGACCAGGGACATGGTGACGAACAGGAGCCCGAGGTTGTTGAACACCCGGTCGGTCAGGAAGCGTCCGAGCCCGAGACCGCGCCGCAGCAGCGCCATGGCGATCATCAGCACCGCGATCCCCGAGAAGATCGCGCCGACGACGAAGTACGGCCCGAAGATCGTGCTCTTCCAGCCCGGCGTCCGGGTCATCGCGAAGTCCCAGGAGACGATCGTGTGCACCGAGACCGCGACCGGGATGATCGCCACCGCCAGGATACGGATCCCCCACTCCAGGCTGTGCCACTGCTGCGCCGTGCCCCGCCAGCCGAGCGCCAGCAACGCATAGAAGCGCTTCTTGAGTCCCGCCGCCGCGCGGTCCCGCAGCACCGCGGCGTCCGGGATCAGGGGCAGGAACAGGTAGAGCGCGCTGCCGACGATGTAGGTCGTGATCGCGGCGACGTCCCACACCAGGGGCGAACGGAAGTTCGGCCACAGCATCCGGCTGTTCGGGTAAGGGAGCATGTAGTAGAAGATCGTCACCCGGCCGAGGTGGATCAACGGGAACAGGCCGCCGATCGCGAGCGCGAACAGGGTGATCGCCTCCGCCGAGCGGGTGACGGGCCGCCGCCATTCCGCCTTGGTCACGCGCAGGATCGCCGAGATCAACGTGCCGGCGTGACTGATGCCGATCCAGAAGACGAAGTTGATGATGTAGAAGCCCCAGAACACCGGCCGGTTGATGCCGGTGACGCCGATGCCGTTCGCGATCTGGTAGCCCCAGCAGTAGAGGAAGACCAGGGCCAGCGCGCCGCTCGCCAGCGAGCCCACGAGCAGGCCGGGACGGCGCCGGTCGAGGCGGCTGAGCAGCTCGCCGTCGAGGGCGGCGGCCGGGCGCTGGGGCCGATCCGTCACTCAGCGGGCGCCCGCCACTCCGAACCACTCAGGTAGACGACGCCCGGCCTCGTATCGAGATCGCCCAGCAGGCTGAACGCCCGCGGCGACTCGGCCCACTGCGAGACTTCGCTCTCCGGATCGTCGAGGTCGCCGAACGCGATCGCCTTGGTTGGACACGACTGCTGGCAGGCGGTCTCGATGTCGCCGTCCGCGACCCCGCGCTCCTCCTGCGCGGCTTCATCCTTGCCGGCCACGATGCGCTGGACACAGAAGGTGCATTTCTCCATCACGCCGCCGGGACGCACGCTCACGTCGGGGTTCAACTGCGAGTCGAGGGGCGCCGGAAACTCGGCGTCGAACCAGTTGAAGACCCGGACCGTGTAGGGGCAATTGTTGGCGCAGAACCGCGTGCCGATGCAGCGGCTGTACACCATCGCGTTGAGCCCCTCCGGGTTGCGGTACGTGGCGTAGACCGGGCACACGGGTTCGCACGGCGCGGCGCCGCAGTGCTGGCAGAGCACGGGCATAAAGCGAGTGCGGACGTTCGGGAACTCGCCCTCGTAGTAGCGCTCGATCCGCAGCCAGTGCATCGCCCTGCCCTCGCGCGCCTGCTCTTCGCCCACGGTCTGGATGTTGTTCTCGGCCGCGCACGCGACCACGCAGGCCTCGCAGCCGGTGCAGCGGTCGAGATCGATGCCCATGCCCCAGCGCGTCATGCCTTCTCCTCACGGGTTGACCGGACTGCCGGACGGCGCGGGCGGCCAAGTCGGCGCACGAAGCCACGCTCGCCGCCGGTCTCCTGCTTCAATGCGTGCGCCGTGCCCGAATCGTGCGGCGCCCAGCCCACGGGAATGTCCTCGGCCTGCCGCAGACCGCGCCCGTAGATCACCGGCCGCTCGCTGCGCCTGGGACGGCGAAGCCGCTCAACTCGCACATTGACGTTGCCGCGCGCGAACGCGGCCGCGCCCGTCACCCGGCGGTCCGGGTCGAACAGGGCGTTCACGTTGACGCCCCGGCCGCGCGCGTAGCGGCCGTAGTCGGCGTGACCGCCGCCGACCGGCACGCCGACGCAGCCGGGCCGCACGGTCGGCAGCACGATCGCCGGGAGTTCGATCCCGGCCGCGGTTCCGGTCAGCCGCACGATGTCGCCGGTGCGAATACCCAGGCGGTCCGCATCGGCGGTCGCAATCTCGGCCCAGGACCCCCACATCACGGTCGAGAGCGGGTCGGGCAACTCCTGCAGCCACGGGCGGTTCGCGCCGCGTCCGTCGCCGAGCTTCAGCGACTCGAAGGGAATCAGCGTGAAGACTTCCACGCCCGCCGGGGCCGCGGGCGCCGGCAGCGCGGCGGGATCGGGGAGCCTGATCGACGCATCATCTCCCGCGCTCGGAGCCGTCCCCGCCGGTGCGCGCCGCATCTCCTCGGTCCCGAACAGGCCGCCGGCATCGGTCGTCCTGCGCACGAACTGGCGCGCGTTCAGGGCGCCGGCGACCAGGGAGGCCGGCAGCGCGGCCGGGTCGCTCCCGTTGGTGTCGGCGGCCTTCGTGGCGGTGTAGGCATCGCTCAGCGCGGCCTCGACCCCCTCCTGGAAGCCCGGCCAGGGCAGATCGTTGCCGGTCGACGCCGCCAGGGCCAGGACCACGTCGCCCGGATGCCGCGCTTCGCCCCGCGGCGCCACGGTCGGCGACGCGATGAGCAGGGCCGGCACGCCTCGGACCGGATCGGGTTCCACCGCCTGGAAACGCTCCAGATCGGTCTGGATCGGCAGCACCAGGTCGGCCCGACGCGTCGTGTCGTCGAGGAACGCGGAGAGCGCGATCACGGTGCCCGTACGTTCGATGGCGTCTTCGAGACCCGGCATTGCGTAAAGCGGGTCGGCCTCCGAGACGACCAGCACGCCCGCGTCGCCGGCGTCCGCCAAGCGATCCGCGAGAGCGGCTGTTGGCGCCGCCGACTCGGCGCCGCCCGCCAACCGATCCTCGAACCCGAAGTCCACACCGGCAAAGACGCCGCCCTCCCGGCCCACGGCGCCCAGCAACAGGTTGAGCGCCAGCGTGGCCGTGCCCGCCGCCACGCCGTACTCGCCGTCAAGCGCCGATCCGCCGACCAGCACCAGGGGCCGCTTGGCTCTGCCGATCTCCGCCGCCAATCGTTCCAGGCGCGCAGCGTCGATCCCGCAACGCTCGGCGGTCGCCGCCAGATCGGGCGGCGCCGCCGGGTAGAGCGCCTCGTAGGCGGCCCGGCCCTCCTCGGACACAGCGCCCGCACCGCCGAGCAGCGAGCCGGCGAGACCGCGGGCGAAGACTCCCTCGCTTCCCGGCCGCACCGGCAACCAGTCGTCCGCGTTGGCCGCGGTCAGCGAGTGCCGCGCCTCGACCTGGACCAGCTTCCCCCGCCGATCGGCAGTCAGTTCAGCCCAGGCGCCGCCGAAATGGACCGGACTGCGCCAGCGGTCGAGGAAGGGCGCGCCGATGCTGAGCACGTAGTCTGCCCGCGCCATGTCATAGGCCGGACGGCGCCGCTCACCGAGCGCCAACCGGGCTGCCTCCAGTTCGACCTCCGCGCAGGTCGCCTGCCAGTGCACCGGCGCCGGCGCACCGACCGTGCCGGCAAACCGCCGCCACAAGCCCAGCAGCGGCCCGGACGGCGCGCCCGAGACGACCGTCGTCGCGGCCGGCGCCGCCGCGATCGCTGCCGCCGCGGCCTCCAGCGCCTCCTCCCAGGACACCGGCGCCAGTTCACCCGAGGCGGATCGGCGCATCGGCGCCGTCACCCGGTCGGGGTGATACAGCTCCTGCAGGGCCGAATGCCCCAGCGCGCAGACCCCGCCGCGGTTCACGAACCCGTCCGGCAGTCCCTCGATCTTCTTCGCCAGCCGGTCGACCGTCCGCACGTCGACTTCGCAACCGGCACCGCACTGCCCGCAGATGGACCGGCGCCACACCGACGCCCCCGGCAGCGCCGTGCTGCGCCGCGCCGGCGACTCGATCAGTTCCTGGTCCCGCCGACTGCACCCCTCCAGCACCGCCACCCCGGCCGCCGCGTAGACCTTGAAGAAGTCCCGCCGCCCGATCGTGACCCGGGGTTGGCCGGGCTGTCCGCCGCCAACGGCCTTCATGCCGCGGCCTCGCATCGCAAACCAGACCGGTCCGCAAGTGTCCGGCGGCCGGCGCTCTTCACCGGCACAGCAGCAAGTCCGCGCCCATGTGGGAGATCAGCCCTCGCGTCGCGCCAAGAGGCGCTCCAACTTGGCGACCCGGGTCTCAGCCGCCTCGGCTCGGGACTCAGCCGCCTCGGCTCGATCCCGCTCGGCTCTTCGCGCTTCCTCCGTCGTCATCACGAACGCGCGGTTCGTGCGATCGAAGAAGCGTACGCCTTCGCAGCCCGAGAGACAGGCGACACCTAGCCCCAACGCGTCGCTCGAATAGCCGACCGTGACCTCGCCACTCGGCAACTCGTCCTTCTGCCAAGCGGGAATCGGCTCGTAGCGCTGACGGCCAGCCTTCGACTGCCGCAGCCGAAAACCCTGGAGCGGCGGGTCGATCCGAGGACCCCGCCGCCGGCCGCCGTCGTCCCGGTCCTCCTCGCCTTCAAAGACGAAGTACTCGCGCACCCCCATCCGTTCGTAGATCGCCTTCTTCTCGCCCAGATCGCATCTTCGTGTGGACGGCGAGAGGATCTCCAGCACGAAACATGGGAGCGGCCCCTCGACCCAGACCCGGTAGTTCGTCCGTGGCCGCCCGGACACCCCGAGCGCCACGAACACGTCCGGCGCCACGACCCGTCGCAAGTCGTTCACGTCCCAGTAGACGTTCTGTTCGCTGCCTACGTAGCCTTCCAGCCCCCGGTCGAGCAGCCACCGCTCCAGCGCGTCTCTCGCGTCCTGACAGCGGAGGAGGTGAATCTTGGGTACGGGCACTGCCTCGTGGTCCTTGGGCGACCACAGGAAATCCCTCCCCTCCGGGGCTCTCCTGCGCGATGACGATCCGACCGCCAGCCCCTGACCCGCAGCCACGGCCTTCAGCGTTCTGCGACTGTCCATCGTCTCGTCACCACCGCCGGGAAGCCTACCATCCTGGCTCGCCCGATTCGGCGCCCTAGCCACGTGACGAGAGGTACGTCACGACCTCGCTCGCCTGCAACTCCGTTGTCGCCGGATCCCGGAGAAAGATGTCCGTTGCCCCACGGCCGAAGTCCTGATGCAGCGCCTCGAACCGGCTTCTGATGACCCGGATCGCCTCCTCCCCCGTCTTCGCCGCAAACATCGAGGAAAGAGCGCCTGCGTAGTCCGCCGCCACCAAGTTGCGCGGACAACGGTAGTTCCGCTCCAACACAAACGTCTTGAACTCCCGGTCGAACTCGCTCTCCGGCTCAAGCAGGTAGGTCGGCGCTCCACCACGCCACTCAAAGATCGCTTGATCGTCGTCGCCTACTATCGTCAGCGCGGCGCCACTCTGTTCTGCAATCGTCTTCACTAGTCCTAGGGCTCTCCATCCGCCTCGAAGCGCGTATCTCAGGCTCTTCACCGGTGGCAGGCCAGGCAGTCGTCGCTGGCTTCATTGTCGCGGTGGCACTGGACGCACCAGCCCATGTCGGCGACGTTGCGCACGGGCTCGGCGACGGTCATCGAGGCGACGTCGCCGTGGCAGGTGAGGCACTCGATACCGGCGCGGGCGTGGGCCCGGTGGTTGAAATGGACCATCGCCGTGTCGGGGATGACGTTCACCTTGGCCCACAGGATCGGCTCGCGGCTCTCGTTGGCGAGCATCACCTTCTGGACTTCGGGATGGTCCGGGATCTCCCGGCGGTGGCAGGCGGCGCAGGCCTGGACCGACGGCATGCCGGCATGCACGCCCTCCTCGGCGCCGCGATGGCAGCGGGTGCATTCGAGCCCGGCCTCGATGTGGACCTGGTGGTTGTAGGCGATCGGCTGTTCCGGCGTCGGCAGGTTCTGGGTCGGACCGCAGGCGAGGGCCAGCACGGCGACCAAGGCACGAAAGCCGGGGGCTCTGATCGGCGCGCAAGGATCAGAACCTGGGAACGCGGGCGTCTCGCCCGCATCCGGCCTTGCGCCGGATCTAGCACTGCAGCTTCCGGTCCTCAAGCTCAGACTTCGCGAATCCGCTGGTAGGAGGGAACTTCCTGCAACCGTGTCCAGTAGCGCCGCACGTTCTCGCCGAAGTCGTCGATGCCGAGCGAGGTGGCCAGGTGCAGTCCGTAGCCGACGCAGATGTCGGCGATCGTGAACCGGCCGCAGCACAGGAAGTCACGCCCGTCCGAGGTCGCCTTCTCCACCAGCCGCAACCGGCCCAGGAACCACTTGCGGTAGTCCTCGGCGACTTGGGGAATCCGGCGTTCCTCGGGCTCGAGGCGCGTGTAGCGAAGAAACAGCGTCTGCGGGAAGGTCAACGTGGCGTCGCTGTAGAACAGCCAGTTCAGAAAGGCGCCGTACTCCGGGTCGTCCACATCGACGGCGAGCGGGGTCGGACCGTAGCGGTCGACCAGGTACTTCGCCATGCCGGACGACTCCGTCATCTCCACGTCGCCGTCGATCATGTACGGGACGGTGCCCAACACGTTGGTGCCCAGGTAGTCCTTCTTGAACACCCGCGGCGGGAAGGGCAGGACGTGCAGCTCGTAGTCGATGCCCATCTCCTCCAACGTCCACACCGGACGGAGCGAGCGGGCGCCCTTGCAGTGGTAGAGCTGAATGGTCACGACGAATCTCCCGCGGCGCCGGCGGCCACCGCCCAGCTCGGCTTGCGCTTCTCGCGGAAGGCCGCCATGCCCTCCGCCGCCTCCTCGCCCTGGAACATCCGACGGCTCCAGCCCTGAGTCAACTCGAACCCTTCGGCGAGCGAAATCTCCGGCACCGCCCGCACCAGCTTCTTGCACTCGACCACCGCGGTCGGGCCGCCCAGGTTGATGGCGTCGATCTCCTCCTGGACCACCGACCACAGGTCGTCGCGCGGCACTGCCTTGTGGGCCAGGCCGTACTCGACCGCCTGGCGGCCGCTGAAGCGGTCGCCGGTCAGGAACAGCCTCATGCCGTGGTGCGGTCCGAGCTTGCGCAGGCAGACAACGGCGATGATCGCCGGGATGACGCCGATCCTCACCTCGCTGAAGCTGAACATCGCCTCCTCGGCGGTGATGACCAGGTCCGAGGCCGCGACCATGCCCAGCCCGCCGGCGAAGGCATGGCCGTTCACCGCGGCGATCACGGGCTTCTCGCCCTCCCAGATCGCGGTGAGCAGATCGGGATAGGGAACGACCCGATCCGACTCGCCCTCGCCGGGCTGCCGCTTCAGGTCGGCGCCCGAGCAGAAGCCCTTGCCGGCGCCGGTGATCACGATCGAGCGGACGTTGTCGTCGGCCTGGGCCGCGGCCAGGTGGTCGTAGACCTCCGTGATCAGACCCGGCGACAGCGCGTTCCGCCGCTCCGGACGGTTGAGCGTGATTCGGGCCGCCCCACTGCGGACCTCGTAGAGCGTGTAGTCGGTCCCGGGCTGGTTCGACATCCCAATCCTCCTTGAAGCCGCCCGGGCCGCCCTAGGCGGCGTCCTCGTCGATCACCACGAGCAGCTCGCCGTTGCCCACCTGTTCGCCCTCGGCGACGCGGAACTCCGAGACCGTGCCTGCTTCCGGCGCCGTCACCCGGTGCTCCATCTTCATCGCCTCCAGCACCAGGAGGAGCTGTCCCGACTCCACCCGGTCGCCGGTTTCGGCGTGGGTGGAGATCACCTTGCCGGGCATCGGCGCGGTCAGGCCGCCGGCAACCGCCTCGAGCCCGGCAACGGGGAAGCGCGGCAGTTCTCTCAGCTCGACGTCGCCCTGCGGGCCGTGGACGAGCCAGCGGTCGCCGTCCGGCGTCACCGTCGCTTGCAGTCTGCGGCCGTCGACCACGAGCTCGACGCCGTCCGCGGTGCGTCGCCGGAACTCGACCACGTGCCGGCTCGACTCGTCGTCGCTGGACACAGCACGGGTATCGAACCGGCCGTCGCGCTGGATGCGGTACTCGATCCGGAGGGTGTCGCCGCCCGCGGTCGCGAACTCGACCCGTTCGTACGGCATCACCGTGTTGCGCCAACCGCTCACGATCGTCGGGTGGATGCGCGCCACCTGCCTGCGGTCGTGCTGAGCGGCCATCGCCGCGGCGATTCCGGCGGCCACCACCTCCGCGGCGTCCGGCGAACGCTGTGCCTGCGGCGCCACCCGCTCGATGAAGTCGGTTGTCGTGTCGCCGGCGAGATACTCGGGCGACCGCAGCGCCGCGACCAGGAAGTCGCGGTTGGTCCGGATGCCCTGCACCCGGGTCGTCTCGAGCACACGCGCCAGGCGCAGCGCTGCCTCACGCCGGCTCGGCGCGCCGACGATGACCTTCGCCAGCATCGGATCGAACTCGATCCCGACCTCGCTGCCGGTCTCGATGCCGGAGTCGAAGCGCGCCTTCATCGCTTCGGGGGGCTGCCAGAACTGAACTCGACCGGTCTGGGGAAGGAAGTCGTTCGCCGGATCCTCGGCGTAGAGCCGCGCCTCGATCGCGTGGCCGCGGATCGCGAGATCCTCCTGCCCGAAGCCAAGCCGCTCTCCCTGCGCGATCCTGAGTTGCTCGCGCACCAGATCGAGGCCGGTGATCTCCTCGGTCACGGGGTGCTCAACCTGCAGCCGGGTGTTGACCTCCAGGAACCAGAAATCGGTCGGGGCGGCGCCGTCCGCCGGCTGCTCGACCAGGAACTCCACCGTGCCGGCCGAGCTGTAGCCGATCGCACGGCCGGCTGCTACCGCCGCCGCGCCCATGCGGGCCCGCAGGTCCTCGCTGACGACCGGCGACGGCGCTTCCTCGATGATCTTCTGGTGGCGCCGCTGGATCGAGCACTCGCGCTCGAAGCAGTGGACGAGGTTGCCGTGCAGATCGCCCAGCAACTGGATCTCGACGTGCCGCGAGGACGCGAGCCAGCGCTCCAGGAAGACGGTGCCGTCACCGAACGCGGCCGCCGCTTCACGGCTTGCACCCTCGACCGCGGCCGCAAGCTCCTCCTCCGACTCGACCACCCGCATGCCGCGGCCGCCGCCGCCGGACGCCGCCTTGACCAGGGCCGGGAAGCCGACCGCCGCCGCCGCGGCCTTGAGATCGACGCCGTCGCCGAGCTCGACCGCCTGCAAGGTCGGCACATTCGCCTCGCGCATCAACTGTTTGGCCGAGAGCTTGTCGCCCATCGCGCCGATCGCTTCGGGCGACGGGCCCACCCAGACCAGACCCGCCTCGGTCACCGCGCGCGCGAAGTTCGCGTTCTCGGACACGAAGCCGTAGCCGGGATGGACCGCATCGGCGCCGGTGCGCGCCGCCGCGGCAAGCACCTTCCGCCCGTCCAGGTAGGTCTCGGCCGACGACCGCCCCTCGAGCGCAATTGCTTCGTCCGCATCGGCCACGAACGGGGCGTTGGCATCGCCGTCGGCGTAGACCGCCACCGTCGCGATCCCCATGTCGCGGGCCGAGCGGAAGATCCGCCGCGCGATCTCAGCCCGGTTGGCGACCAGGAGCCGGGTGATCAATGCCCCCTCACATCCTGAAGACGGCATAGCCCCTGGCTCCCTCGACGGCGCGGCTGTGGCAGGCGGACAGCGACAGACCGAGCACGGTGCGGGTGTCGCGCGGGTCGATCATCCCGTCGTCGGAGACCCGCGAAGTCGCGTAGAGACCGAGAGACCGCTTCTCGGCCCAGTGAATGACGCCGGCCGCGCGCTTCCGGTCGGCTTCTTCGTCGAACTCGATGCCGCGCCGCTTCGCGGCCCTCCGGGTCACGATCGTCATCACGCCGGCCATCTGTTCCGGGCCCATGACCGCGATCTTCGCGGTCGGCCAGATGTAGGTGAAGCGGGTGCCGTAAGCGCGACCGCTCATGCCGTAGTTGCCGGCGCCGTACGAGGCGCCCACGATCACGGACAGGTGGGGCACGGTCGAGTTCGCGACCGCGTTGATCATCTTCGAGCCGTTCTTCGTGATCCCGCCCTGCTCGTAGTCCGTGCCGACGATGTAGCCCGTAATGTTGTGCAGGAACAGCAGCGGCACGTCGATCTGGTTGCAGAGCTGGATGAACTGGGTCGCCTTCTCCGCCGACTCGGAGAACAGCGCGCCGTTGTTGCCCAGAATGCCCACCGGGTAGCCGTGGATCGAGGACCAGCCGCAGACGATCGTCGGCCCGTAGAGCGGCTTGAACTCCTCGAAGCGGGAGCCGTCGACGATTCGCCCGATCACCTCGCGGATGTCCAGCGGCGAGCGCAGATCGCGCGAGACGAGGCCGAGCAGCTCCTCCGGGTCGAGCACCGGATCGTCGGCGGGCAGGCTCGGCCCGGGACCTTCCTTGCGCCAGTTCAGGTGGGAGACCACGTCGCGGAGCAGGCGGATGCCGTCCATCTCGTCCTGGGCCAGGTAGTCGCCGAGGCCCGAGATCCGGCAGTGCATGTCGGCGCCGCCGACGCTCTCCGGCTCGGCGTCCTCCCCGGTCGCCATCTTGACCAGGGGCGGCCCGCCGAGCGAGACCATCGCCTGGTTCTTGACGAAGATGTTGTAGTCGCTCATCCCCGGCTGGTAGGCGCCGCCCGCGGTCGAGGCGCCGAAGACGATCGAGACCGTCGGGATGCGCATCTTGGAGAGCTCCGAGATCTCGTAGAACAGGCGACCCGATTCCGCGAAGTGCCCGACCGTGCGCTTCGTCTGCACCTCGGGGTCGGCATCCGTGTTGCCCCGCAGGTCGGCGCCGGCGGACTCCACGAACTGGACGTAGGGCAGCCGGTTGACCCGCGCGACTTCGAGGCCCCGCATCAGCTTCTTCGAGTTGAACTCGTTGAAGGCGCCGGCGCGGACCGACGGGTCGTGCCCCAGGATCACGCACTCCGTGCCCGAGATGACGCCGACGCCGAGCACGAACCCCGAACCGACCGTGTAGTACGAGTTCCAGGCCGCGAGCGGCGAGATCTCGAGGAAGGGGCTGTCCCGGTCGAGGGCGTTGGCCACCCGTTCCCGCACCGGCAGCTTGCCGCGACTCCGCAGGCGGTTCATCGCCTCCTCGCCGCCGCCACCGGCGACCTGCTTGAGCAGGCCGCCTATCTGGTCGATCTGCTCCAGGATGTCGGCGCGGTTCTTCTTGAACTGCTCCGACCTACTGTTGGCGCTAGATCTCAGGACCGGCATTGGCTGGATCGCCTCGCTTTCCCCGTTCTAACGTCGACGTTGGATCTGAGAGCCTGCATGCGGAAACCGCCGCTATCAGCCGGAGCGGCGAAGAGAAGCCTCTGTTGCGAGCGGCGATCATGTCAGATCGGATCCGCTTCGGGTAGCTGCTCCCCGCCGTTGCTCACGCCGCGCTGTAAACGCCCTTCTGCCACTGCTCCAGGAGCACGAACTTCTGGATCTTCCCCGACGGCGTGAGCGGGAAGTCGTCGACCCGGTACCAGGCCTTCGGCGTCTTCTGCGGCGACAGGTGTTCGCGGCAGTAGGTGTGGAGTTCGGCGTCGCTGGCCGGGTTCGCGGGGTCCGCGTCTCGGACGAAGGCGCCCACGATCTCGCCCCAGCGCTCGTCCGGCAGCCCGACCACGGCCACGTCGGAAACCTGGGCGTGCTCGAACAGCAGCTCCTCGATCTCGCGCGGGTAGATGTTCTCGCCGCCCCGGATGATCATGTCCCTGAGACGGCCGGTGATCGTCGTGTAGCCGCGGTCGTCCATCGTCACCAGGTCGCCGGTGTGCAGCCAACCGTCCTCGTCGATCGTCTCGCGGGTCTTGTCGGGCATCTCGAAGTAGCCGAGCATCACCAGGTAGCCGCGGGTGCAGAGTTCGCCCGCCCCGCCGATCGGCAGCGTGGCCCCGGTCTCCGGATCGATCACCTTGAGCTCCGTCTGCGGCAGCACCGGCCCGAGTGTGGTCGCCTTGTCCTCCTCGCTGTCGTCCGGCTTCATCAGGGTCACACCGGGTGAGGCCTCGGTCTGGCCGTAGATGATCGAGAACTGGACGCCGAGCGTGTTCTCGATCCGCCGCACCAGGTCGGCGGGCACCGTCGCACCGCCGGAGCAGACCGTGTGGACCGTCGACAGATCCCGGCTCTGGAAGTCCGGGTGCTCCATCATCGCGATCAACATCGTCGGCACGCCGAGCAGGTGCGTGGCCCCCATCTCCTCCGCCAAGGCCAGCATCAGCCCGGGGTCGAACTGGACCAGGTTGACCAGGGTCGCTCCCTGCTGGATGGGTCCGAGGACGCCCAGTACGCAGCCGCCGGTGTGGAACAGCGGCATCGGGTTGATGTAGACGCCCCCCGGCTCGACGCCCAGGCGCTCGGCGACGAAGCGGGCGTTGTTCGTGATCCCGCGGTGATGAAGGTACGCGCCCTTGGGAAAGCCCGTCGTGCCCGACGTGTACTGGATCTGTACCGGGTCGTCCGGACTCACATCGGGAAGCTCTACGTCATCCGGCGCGGAGGCGACGAACTCCTCGAAGTCGTCGAACGGAATGATCTCCTTGAGTCCGGGCAGGCCGTCCGCAACCTGCCTGAGAGACTCCTCCATCGGGTTGCCGCGGAAGGAACGCAGGTAGAAGATGCCGGACGATCGGGACTGCCGCAGCACGTACTCGAGCTCCTTCGGCTGGTAGGCGGGGTTGACCGTCACCAGGACCACACCGGCCAGGCCGGCCCCATACTCGAGCAGCACCCACTCCGGGATGTTCGGCGCCCACACGGCGACCCGGTCGCCCTTCGCGAAGCGGGCAGCCAGTGCCCGCGCCACGCGTTCCGCGTCCGCCAGGAGTTCGGCGTAGGTCCAGGATCGTCGCTCGCCCGGCACGCCCTCGATCAGAGCGACCTGGTCCGGGGCTCTGGCCGCGGCGTCGCGGAGGATGCCGCCAACCGTTGTTTCGAGGACGGGTGAACTGGTATCGGCGGGAACGTAGCTCTCGGTCAGCGGCATCGCTTGTCTCCTCCTGGCTGCTGAAGGCGGAATGGTAGCCGCTCCCGAAGCAGCCGTTCGGCGTCCTGCTCGCAGCCGACGCGAAGCATGCGGGCTCCGGGATCGTCTTGGCCGTTGGACACGCTGCCTGACACTGGTCTGACTAGTGAGATAGAGTCCGCCGATGACCATCACCTACTCGACCTACGAAGCGAAGGCGCGCTTCTCGGAGGTTCTCCGGCAGGTGCGCCAGGGCAAGACAGTGACGATCTCCTACCGGGGCGAGCCGGCGGCTGAGATTCGCCCGATCCCACCGAAGAAGCAGACCCTCGATGAGCGTCTCCAGGAGTTGGAGCGGCGCGGGATCCTCGTGCCGGCAAAGAACCCCAACGCACAGATTCGGCCGATTGCGCACCGCCCCGGCGCGTTGAAACGCTTCCTCGATGAGCGCGCGGAAGATTGACGACCGCGTACGTCGACAGTTCCCTGCTCGTTGCCGTCGCCCTCCGGGAAGAAGAACACCAGCGGCACGTCGCCCGGCTCTCCGGAGTCCGGCGCCTCGTGTCCTCCAACCTCCTTGAGGCTGAGCTTCGTTCCGCACTGCTCCGAGAGCTGACCTTCGCCGTGCCGCTGCTGTTGGATCGCATCGTGTGGATCTTCCCCGACCGCGTCCTGACCCGCGAGATCGAACGGGTTCTCGCGGCCGGTCGTCTGCGCGGCGCCGATCTCTGGCACGTGGCGACCGCCCTCTATCTGGAGCCCGACCCAAGCGAGCTGACCTTCCTGACGGCGGACAACCGCCAGCGGGAAGTCGCCGCCGCTGTCGGCTTTCGGGTGTGAACCGCCAACCAGCCCCACGCACCCACTTGGTACCCTCCGCGCCCATGACCAACCATGTCGCCGAGAAGGTCCTCGACTCCCTCTACCGGGTCGTCGTGCCGCTGCCGAGGAACCCGCTCAAGGAAGTGAACTGCTACGTCCTGGCCGAGGACGACCGCTTCCTCGTCATCGACACGGGCATGAACCGGCCCGAGTGCCGGGAGGTCCTGACCGCCGGGCTCGACGAGATCGGCGTCGACCTCGAGAAGACGGACTTCCTGGCCACCCACCTGCACGCGGATCACCACGGCCTGATCCCGGATCTGCTCCGGCCGGGCCGCACCGCGTCCATGGGCGCCATCGACGCAGCGTCCATGGGCCGGGCTCACGGCGGCTGGTCGACCGACAGTCCGATGGGCGTGTACCTCAAGCGCAGCGGCTTCCCGCCCGACGAGCTGGCGGAGTCGTTCCGGCGCCATCCCGGTGCCCGTTTCAGCGGCCAGATGATCGAGTACGCGCCGCTATACGAGGGCGACGTGGTCGAGATCGCCGGCTACCGCCTGGAGATCATCGACACGCCGGGCCACACCTTCGGCCACATCTCGCTCTACGACCGGGCCAAGCGCCTGTTCATCGCCGGCGATCACATCCTCGGCGACATCACGCCGAACATCCAGGCCTGGGCCGACGACCACGATCCGCTCGGGCTCTACCTGGACAGCATCGCCAAGGTCGAGGTCCTCGACGTCGACGTCTGCCTGCCCGGCCACCGCAGCCTGATCCACGACTTCCAGGGCCGCTGCCGCGAACTGCGCGAGCACCACGAAGTCCGCGGCCAGGAAGTCGTCGACATCCTGCGCGAGAACGGCGGGCGGAACGCCTACGAAACGGCAGCGCTCATGACCTGGGACATCCGAGCGAAGTCCTGGGACGACTTCCCGATCATGCAGCGCTGGTTCGCCACCGGCGAAGCGATCGCCCACCTGCGCTGGCTGGAGGATCTGGGGGAGCTGCAGCGGGAAGACGCCGGCGAGCGGATTCTGTACAGCGCCTGAGAGTCGACCAACCATCGACGCCGGGTTGCTCGTGCCATCGGTCGACATCGCCCCTCGCCCCCAGGGTTCCGGCCCGTAAGCGCAGAAAGTACGGAGGGGCCGCACAAGTCCTCGACTCCGGAAATGTCATGGAGGCGAACACCCATGGCCTGGGCCACAAGGTCCATGCCGCCGTGCAGCCGGACCAACTGCCGCCTCAGTACACCCAGGTTCTCGGCCTCTTGGTCTCTGCCCGCCTCTTCCCTCCGCCCGGCCTGCGATCCCGCGGGGTCTTCAGTTGGGCCGCCGTCTTCTGCCACGGAGTGTTTCAGGAGCCACTCCCATTCCGCGGCCTTCTTGAGGATGTCGTTCACGACGGTCCGGGCCACCATGTCGAGCGAATCCTGTACAGCGCTTGACGGACCAGCCCGCACGAAACGGACGGCAACCTCGCGAAGTCCGACTCGAGCAACATGAGGAGTGGACCACAGCCAGCCCGGCCCTGCGTCACTCGCCCATCCCGGCAAGAGCCTCGTCTACGTAACGAACGTCGAACTCCTCCGGATCGAAGTCCTCGCCCATCCACTCCCTAACGTCCTCATGCTCGGGGTGATCCGGGTCCTTCAGGATCTCCAACTTTCCGTAGTACCCCCAGACCCCTCCGGAGTCTTCCGGAGGACAACGTCGTTTGCCACCAGTGCATGCCGGGAGACGGATTGACGAGTCGTACGAGAGGATCTTCTGCAGCGTGACCCGGTGCTCCCACCCGTCGCCGAAGTCGTACTCGTAGGTGAGCCAGTCCTTCTCGTGTTTGAGGAGTTGGCTGACGCGAGACTCCCTCTCATCGAGGGTCGCCGGCATGCCGGGCAACACCCAATCGTCATCCCAGGGGTTCGGAACGGCATAGGTCTGCCTGCCCTTGACGAACATGTGGAGGTGTCCGTCGAGCCAGCCCATGGCCACCTGGATGACGTCGTGCAGGCGGTCAAGCGGCTGTGAAGGCGGCACGAGAACGCGCCGCCAGATCGGCGGCTTCGTGCCCCTCAAGTCGACTCTGAGCTGGTAGGTGAAGCGATCTGGCATTTGGCAGGAACTCCTGTCTGACTTTGGAACAGTTGAAGCGACTCCGGGCTGCCGGACCGCGACAAGGCTCAAGAGTGCAGACAGTACAATCTCGGCTCACCTGACGCCGGATCGAGTCGACCGGCCGACCCTCGACCTCGGCCAACTACACGACAATGTCCATCGCCATCGTCGTTTTCGTGCGGTAGGCGATGGCCCGCGGTCGGTCGCATCTACCCGCTACGAACGGGAACCACTTGGAGTTCGGGCGGCACGGGAAGCGGTGAAGAAAGGGGTACCTCTGGAGGCCCGAGGCCGGACTTCTGGCGGCATTGGAGCAGCGTCGCGCTCTACAGGCCGCGCTTCAGTCTGAGAGTCGCGGGTCGAACTGTCGCACGATCGGTTCCTGGAGAGCGGGTGAGTCTTCCCGCCATCCCAACCTCACGGTGCGCTTCGCAAGCTTGGGCGCGGCGTAGACGTAGCGCTGGTCGTACGCGTGGTAGATCGCGTCCATGAACCCCTCTATGCGAAGCGGACTTGGGGCCAACGGCCAGTCCGCACGTACGGCTCGACTCTCGGGATCAATCATCGCAAGGGCCAACGCCTCATAGCGCGAAATGTCGTTGCGGACTCCGTCACGCCCGGTCAGACCGAGAAGAACATCGTGGTAGCGGACGATCGATTCGACCACTTCGCCATCTCCCCGGACGGCGATGTCGTTGGCGACCACGTTCCCGGCATCGTCAGCCTTCAAGAAGTGCGCCGCCTCGGGCGCCAGGGGCCCTTCCCGGTTGGCGCGCATCACGTGCAGGAATCCGTAGACAAGGTTCGGGTAGGAGATGTGCAGGTTCGTGCAGTCGCCGACCGCCTCTTCCATGCGGTTCGTCAGGTTGCGGAAGGCGTTGAGCGTGCCCTTGATCGACACGGCAACACAAGGGCCGATTCCTGGTTTGCTGACTACAACGTCGACATCCTTCGTCTTCAACCCTCCCAGCACCGTCAGTTCGCCGCCTGCTGCGCTGTCTGGGGAGTGAGTCAACACGTAGCCGCCACGCGAGCGGCGCACGGAGAAAGGCGGTCTCGGAACGATGTCGTCGGGGTGAAAGCCCCCTTCTACAACGAGACGAGAGGCAACGTACCAGTGCAGGGGCTTGATGTGGGCTTGGCTCTGGGACTTCTCCCGTAGGGAGACGAAGGCATCCAGAGCCTCGGTGAGACCGATCCACTGGCAGGGCTCGGGCTTCCTAGCCACGGTGCCGCCACCGGCGCAGAATGTCGACGCCTTCCTGGAGGTCGCGTTCAGTTCCGGGCGGCAGATTTCCATTCAGAGAAACCAGCACCTGCAGCGCTTCCCGTGGTTCGAGCTTCAACACTCCGCCACCAAGCGGGTGGCCCTCGATCTCGCAACTGAGACTGGTCAAGGTCGTTCTCCAGCGTCGCCGCAGCCGAGACGCGGCAACACCCCTAGCCTTCAGTCGAACCGCGTGCACGGCGTTGGTGCAGGTACAGCGTGCCCGGTTCTCGACCAGAGCCGGCCCTTCTCCGCTCATGTAGGAGAGAAATAGGTCGGGAACAGCCACATGGGGCACGGCGTACCAAGGGGTTCGAACGCGGCACTTGTAGCGTTGACGCGCCTCTTCCCCACGTGGCGAATCCAGGTACCGGCGGACAGCGGCGGGCAACGATGCCCGAGAGCCGAGCGCAAGCAGGAAATTCGGTCGGTCATCGGATCGCCAACCGGCCACCGTCTCATCCGTGATCGCTTCACCCTGCAGTTCCCGGCCGCTACGCACTGTCGGACGAAGTAGATCCGCCGGGATCTGCAGTTCTTCGGCTTCCGACGGCCGCAGATGGAAGAAGTCGTTGGCGCCGGAGACGTAGCCGATACCCACGTCGGCCACACGGCCGAGCGCAGTCGTCAGCTCGGAATCTCTGATGTCGTCGTAGGCAGAACGAACCCGACTCGGCAACAGCATCGGACGAAGTCGAGAACCCCAACGCCGCCACTCCCGGACGGACACGCGAGTGTCGGCAATCGGCGGTTCTGACCGGAAGACAAACCGCTCGTGCAGCGCCAGGTCGAAATGGTCCGTCCTCCCGCCGAAGCCGTCGGCGTATAGCAGCCAGACATCCTCGGATAGTTCTGCAAACAGCTTCTGACGGACCGCCACCAACCGCACCTCGTTGAAGTGGCGGGCCAGCCAGTCGAGAAGCGGCGCCGCGTAAGGAGCATGCCCGATCTCAGCGGGTACAACGAACGCCATCCGCCCGCCCTGCCGAAGGAGAGAGGCCGTCACGATCAGGTATGGGACCCAGGAGGAACAGAGCCCCGACAACTTGGCCCCCAACGAGGCGCAGAGTTTCAGCGCCTGGCGGCGCGTCTCGCCATTGAACCGCTGAAAGCGGATGAACGGCGGATTTCCGGCCGCGCAATCGAACTGCTCTGAGGTTGCGGCTGCCCAGTCGAAGAAGTCCGCACATTGGACAGTTCCACGCGGTGCAGCCTCTACAGCACTGGATACAGCCGACGCGTCGCTATCGACCCCAGTGCTGCGGGCGTGCAGTGCGAGAAACCGGCCGTCGCCGCAGGACGGGTCGAGCAGGTGCTCTTCCGGGCTCCGAACGGCCCACCGGACCAAGGCAGCCGCCGTCTCCGGTGGTGTGTAGTAGGCCCCCCGGGCCTTCTGGTCGGTTACTTGATGCTGGACCGCCGCCATCTGACAACTGCGCGGACGATGGCGCCGCGCGCGAGCCGAGAATACACGGCCCACTCCCCTTCAGCGCCGACGGTCCCCGATTCAATCCAGCGGCGCGATCGGGCCCGGATCTTCCAGATGCTGCGCTCGTCTCCAGGCCTGCCGCAGATCCTGTTGACGCCCTGACGCCCACTTGAGTACGAGACCAAGCGCCCTCGGGGGAAGCCTGCCCTTGAGCACCGCCAATTCGTCGATGCCGATCAGTGCCACTGCCCCCTCGTGGCTCACATGGAAGTGCGCCGGGGGTGTGTCCCCTATCTCCATCTCGATGACGATCCCGTAGAACCGGCTGACTTCACGCATCCGCGGGGCGGCTCCTCCGTCGGGAAGTGGTTTCCGTTACTGCGACCACCGACCCTACCAGCCAGCGGCCAATGGCCTGCACCCAAGACCGGTGTATGGCTCCGGGCACATGGAGACTCAGCCGGTCCGGTCCTTCACTGGCGGTTCTTCGCCGGCCTCGAGCCGCAGCCCGGCCGTCGTCGTGACCTTGGTACCGGCCTACACGAACTCCAGTCCAGGGATCTCCCGGAAGTCCTCCACGTTCAGGGTCCAGATGACGGCCTCGTGAAGCAGGGCGCAGGCGGCGATCGCGATGTCCGAGGCGCGCCCGCGAGCCCGACCCACGGCGCTGTAGATCATCGCGGCGCGAACGGCCGCCTCCGCGTCGAACGGAACGACGGCCGCCGACGGGAGAAGCTGCTCCTGTGCGTCGAGTTCCTCCGTCGTCCGGGGGCCGCGCAGCCACTCGTACAGCACGGGGCTCGACACATTGAGTCGGTGACCCTGCTCTACCAATGCGTACAGGTCGTCGAACGCGTCTCGGGGACCCGAAAGCGCCGCAATGAGCGCCGAAGTGTCAAGGTGGACGATCAATCCTCGGCTCCGAGCCAGCCTTCGCGCCGGGATGCGCGAACTTCGTCGATCTCGGCCTTGACGGCCTCGCGCGTGCGCGCGACCGGCGCCTGACGCAGGTTCTCCAGGACACTGAGCATGCGCAGACGCTCGCCTTCGCTCAAGCGGTTTGCCCGCGCCACGTAGTCGGCAACCGCTTCGCGCACGATCTGGCTCTGCGGCTTGCCGAACCGGAGCGCCGCCCCCCGAATCCGGCGGATGGTCTCGTCGTCGAGAGAGTACGTGGCCTTTGCCATAAGGGGGCCATACTGCCATACTGATCGCAGCGCGGCAATCCAGGTCAGTCTCGGACCCGCGCTTCCTTACGGTGCGCAGCCTCCCCTGCTGCGACGGCAGTGCGCTGAACGCTCGTCCTCCAGTCCGGTCCATCGGGAGTCAGCGCTGCACCAGCAGCGACGGCGCGCATGGAACTCAGCCGGTTCGGCCTTCAGTCGCCGGTGGTTCACCGGCCTCCAACCGCAGTTCCGCAGTCGTCGTGACCTTGATGCCGCCCGGGATGTCCCGCGTCACGACGCAGTTCACGCCGATGAAGACGTTGTCGCCGATCTCGATCCTGCCGATCAGCCGGCTGCCGGCGCCGACGAAGACGTTGTCGCCAAGGGTCGGCATCTGGTCCAGCCGCTTGCCGGTCGGGGCGCCGATCGTGACCTGGTGGAGCAACGTCCCGTTCCTGCCGATGCGGACACCATTGCCGATCACCAGGCCGATGCCGTGGCTGATGAAGAGTCCCGGCCCGATGCGGGCCGCGGGCGCGATGTCGACGCTGGTGAGGAACAGCGACAGCCGCGCGAAAAACGGCCCCAGCACCGGGATGCGGCGGCTCTTGAACCAGTGGGCGATGCGGTAGAGGACGACCGCCTGGAACCCGTTCTCGAACAGCAGCGACTCGATCACGTACCAGGGAAACGGCTTGGTCTTGATCTCTCGCAACCGGCGCGTGTCCTCGCGCAGGTTCCTCAGCATGCCGGGGCGCCCCTTCCCAACCGCGGCGGCGGCGCCATCTCCGCCCTGAGGCCTTCAACTACGCCGCGCAGCTTGGCGATCACGGCGCCCTGGTTGCCCCGGACGAGTTCTCGGAAGAACGCAAGGAACAGCCCCGCGGACAGGAAGGCCGCGAAGGAGCACCACTGCAGCGGCCCGGCGTAACGCCGCACGAACAGGGCGGCGCTGCGGCCGTTGAAGAACGTCCGCGAGGCGCGGTAGCCGCCCACCGTGCGCGCCACCATGTGGTAGAGCACCGCCCGATGGGCGTAGTAGCAGCGGTAACCGCGCGGCTTCATCCGCATGCACCAGTCGGCGTCGTCGAGGGCCAGGTGGAACAGCGGGTCCCAAAGTCCGATCTCCTCGACGACCTTGCGGCGCACCAGCATGGCGCACCCGTTGACGTAGGGCACCTCCTCGTCGCGGTCGTACTGCCCGCGGTCGACCTCGCCTTCCCCGCGCTCCCGCGTCATCGACTCGCGGAAGCGGATGCGGCCGCCGGCCGACCACAGCCGATCGCGTTCCCCGTGGTAGAGGATCTTCGGCCCCACGCAGCCGATGCTTGGATCCGCCTCGGCCACCGCGACGAGTTCGTCGAGGAAGTCGGGCTCCACCTCGATGTCGTTGTTCAGCAGCAGCAGGTAGTCGGCGCCACGGCTGACGGCGAGTTCGATCCCCTGGTTCATGCCGAAGACGACGCCCCGGTTCTCCTCGACCCGAATCTGCGTGACGTTCGGGTGGGCAGCGGCAACCGCCTCGCTCGAGCCATCGCTCGAGCCGTTGTCGACGTGGATCAGTTCGCAGGCGGCATAAGTCATTGCCTCCAGGCTGCGGAGCGCCTGCAGCGTGATGTCGCGGCCGTTGTAGTTCAGAACGATGGCGGCGACGCGCGGTACTCCCTCTCCAACCACGCGAGCAGCGTAACGCAGCCGGAAGCTCTACTGCTTCCGCGATGTCTGATCCAAGGCAGCAGCGACTCTAGGACCAGATTCGGCCCTGCCAGCCGCGCGCTCCGTCAAGCGCATCGAATTCGGCGTCCTTGGAGACCAGCGGATAGCGGAGTTCGATGGCGGTTGCGGCGATGAGGCGGTCGAACGGATCCCGATGCGGCCAATCGAGGATGCCGGCCCGCGCCGCGATCGCGCGGGTGAAGGGAGCGGATAGGGTCTGCCGCTCCGCCACGAGGGCGTCGATGTGCGGCGCAATCTCCGGCCATTTGCCCAGCCGGGCCTTCTGGGTCACCTCGTAGATGCTGATCGGACTGACGTGGACGGAGTCCGCCTCGAGGATGGCCGCCTTGACGTCATCGCCGAGACGCTTCGAGTCCAGGAGGCTCCATATCCACGCATGCGTGTCGAGCAGGACGGCGCTCAAGGCTCGCACTCCCACAGGGCCAGTTCGTCCTCGTCCATCGGCTCGTCGAAGTCGGGTACGGCGCCGACCAGATGGGCCAGGGTGTCGAAGCGGAAGCCGGCGGGCGATACGGGCACCAGCCTGACCGCCGGCTTGCCCTTACGCGCGATGACCACGTCGTCGCCGGCCTCCGCGGCGGTGATCAGCTTCGAGAGTTGGGACTTCGCATCGTGGACGTTTACCAGCATGTTCCGGACCTCATCTAGCTAGACTAGCTAAGCTAGGCTATCCGGGGCGCCAGAGCGCGTCAACGGGCCGCTGGTCGACCGAGCGCCCACACGTAGGTCGGTTGAGCTCCCCGCCGCTCGTCCACCCCTACACGATCCGCACTGCCGGCACCGGCAGGATGAACTTCCCGCCGCGGCGGCGGAACTCGGCCTGCTGCGCGAGGATCTCGTCCTCGAAATTCCAGGCCAGGAGCAGCACGTGGTCCGGCGCCGGATCCTCCAGCAGCGCCTCGGGCGCGACGATCGGAATGTGGGAGCCCGGGGTGTAGCGGCCCTGCTTGAGCGGGCTGCGGTCGGCGATGAAGTCGAGCAGGTCGGGGCCGACACCGAAGAACTCGAGCAGCGTGCTGCCCTTGGCTGGGGCGCCGTAGCCGGCCAGCCGCCGGCCGGCCGCCTTGAGTCCGTGAAGACAGTCCACGACTTCCGTCTTCAAGCGGTCGACCCGCGCCGCGAACGCGTTCCAGGTCTCGAACCGGTCGATGCCGAACTCCCGTTCGGCGGCGAGGACTTCGGCGACGCTGTCGTCCGCCTCGCCTTCGCCGCGGCGCATCACCGTGACCCGGAGCTGACCGTGGTGGATCGACAGGCGCTCGGCTCGCACCACCTCCATGTAGCGATCCTCGAAGAGCCGGATCATCGGCCCGAGCGCCCAGTAGGAGACGTGTTCGTGGTACACGGTGTCGAAGGCGAGCTGGTCGAGCAAGTCCACCAGGTAGTGCGCCTCCAGGACGAAGGCGCCGCCCGGCGCGAGGGCGGTGTCCAGGCCGGCGACGAAGCCGGAGAGATCGGGGATGTGCGGGAACGTATTGGTCGCCGTGATCAGGGCGGCGCGGCCCCACCTCGCGGCGATCTCGGCCGCAGAGTCCGCACCGAAGAAGCCCTGATAGCGCTCGATGCCGGTGCCGCGGCTGAACTCGGCCAGGTTCTCCGCCGGGTCGACGCCCAGGGTGGATGCGCCGCGGTCGCGGAAGCAGCACAGCAGGGAGGCGTCGTTGCAGCCGATATCGATCACGAGACCGCCGTCCGCGAGGCCGTGGCGAGAGGCGAGGGTCGCCGCCAGATCGTCGAAGTGGGCGCGCAGGGTGTCCGAGGCGGAGGACACGTAGAGGTAGTCCGTGAACATCGCGGCCGGCGGTACGCGCTCGGTGAGCTGGACGTGGCCGCAGCCACGGCAGAAGCCCACGCGCAGCGGGAAGCGCGGTTCGGGTTGGTTCAGTTCGTCGGCGCTGGGGAATCTGTTGGCGAGCGCGGTGCTGCCGAGGTCGAGGAACTCGTCGACCTGTGAGGCGGCGCAGACGAGGCAGCTAGGAGGCTGCGCCATAGAACGACACGAAGTGAGTTGTGTGGCGCAGGCTCCTGGTGAGGTGGGGGCTGGGGCCAAACATGGAGTCTGCGACAGGTTTGGCGGCTCTAGCCATGGTGGAACGGCGCCACGAGCTGCGAACCATGGGATTCGTGACCGACCGGCAGCTCGAACAGGTCGCCGAGAGCCGCGCGCACAGTCGCCCGCCGATCCGGCGGTACAACGAAGAGCAGGAACCCGCCGCCGCCGGCGCCGCAGAGCTTGCCGCCCAAGGCGCCGGCCGCGATGGCGGCGTCGTACCAACTGTCGATCAACGGCGTCGTGATCGACCCTGCAAGCTCCCGCTTCATCCGCCAGCCCCGATCGAGCAACCGACCGATTCCCTCGATATCGATCTCGCCGGCGCCCAGGGCCCGGTGCAGATCGCGCGCCTGATCGCGCATGCGGCACAGGGAGTCGAGGTTCAGGTCCGTGCGGTCGTCCTGCTCGGAGAGCACCGCGCTCGCGTCGCGCTGGTGTCCGGTCCAGAACATGAGCACCGACTGGAACAGTTCACGCAACCGCTCGCCCGGGATGCGGAGGTGCTCGACGGTGACCCCGCCGTCCGGCTTGAACGACAGCAGGTTGAGCCCGCCGTAGGCCGCGGCGTACTGGTCCTGCTTGCCGATCCGCGCACCCAGCACGTCGATCTCGATGTGGCAGGCCTCCTCCGCCAACTGACCCGCCGAGGCGCGCTCGCCCTTGTACGAGTGGAGCGCGTTCAGGAGGCCGACGGCGAAGGCGCTCGAACCGCCGAGCCCGGTCGACGCCGGCACGTCCCCGACGGTGGAGATGTAAACCGGCGGGTCGACGCCCAGGAAGCGCAGGCACTCGCGCGCGATGTTGTTGTCCAGTTCGTCGATCCGTTCTACCTGCTCGCTGCGGGAGTAGTTGATGCGGACCGGCTCGAAGAACAACTCGCTGTGGCGCTTCACCGTGACGTAGACATAGCGGTCGATGGTCGTCGACAGCACCGCGCCGCCCTCGCGCCGGTAGAAGGCCGGCAGGTCGGTGCCGCCGCCCACGAGAGACACCCGCAGCGGCGTGCGGGTCACGATCAGCCGCGAAGCTTCCACGTTTTCGCCGGTTCCAGCCACCCTCAACCGTGCTGGAGCGCCCAGTCGTATGGGATCCGGTCGGTGAACGGATCGAGCCGCTCCATCTCGTCAGGGTCGTGCGGCTCGGTGGAGGCGTTCGCCATGATCACCTGGCTTTCGCCGTACGCCTTGTAGCCGTTGGCGATCCCCGGCGGAATCTGGACCAGGACGTAGTTGTCCTCGCCGAAGAAGACCTCCTGGAGTTCGCCTTGGGTCGGCGAGTCCTCGCGCAGGTCGTACATCACGAGCTTGGCGCGGCCGCTGATCACCGCGTTGTTCACGGTCATCGACCGGTGGATGTGCCAGGCCTTGATCGTCCCCGGCCAGGCGGTCGAGAAGTAGATCTCGCCGAAGCCGAGGAAGTGCTCGTCGGTGGCCTTCAGCATGTGCATGATCTTGCCCCGCTCGTCGACGATCTGACGAAGCGGAACCACTTTGACGCCGTGGATCATCCCTTCTCCTCCGGTTATCTCTCTCCAGCGCCGGCGCCGGCATCCCAGCGCAGCGAGCCGTCCAGCCGCCCCGAGTCGAGCAGGCGGTTGAGCCAGCGCAGACGGACGAAGCGCTCGTCGCCGTAGAGCGCCGCATCGAGGCCGATGCGGCGGTAGTCCTCGATCAACTGTCTCGCGCCGGTCGCCGCTTCCCAACGGAACTCGAAGTCCGGGAAGGCGCGGGCGAACTTCTCGAACGACGCGCGGTAGGTGCGCCGGTCGGCGCCGGGTTCGCCGCGGACCTCGAGCTCGCAGCCGGGCACCAGGTCGGCCGCGAGCTCGGCGAGTTCGATCACGCGGTGATTCAGGTGGTCGGCGCCGGTGTTGAAGGCCTCGTTGTGAACCACCGAAAGCGGCGCCTCGAGCACCCGGCAGAAGGCCGCCGCCACGTCCTGCACGTGGACCACCGGCCGCCACGGCTTGCCGTCGCCGTACACGACCACGCGCCTGTTGGCGAAGGCGGCGCCGGTCAGATCGTTGAGCACCGTGTCGAAGCGCATCCGCGGCGACAGTCCGTAGACGGTGCCGTTGCGCAGGAAGCTGGGCGAGAAACCATCGCTAGCCAGCTCGCGGATCGCCAGCTCGCTCTCCACCTTGGAGCGCGCGTACAGGGTCCGCGGATCGAGAGGCGAGGTCTCGTCCACCGTTTCCACGCTCGACTGGCCGTACATGATGCAGGACGACGAGAACAGGAAGCGGCGCACGTCGGCCTCGCGAGCCAGTTCCGCCAGGCGCACCGACGAACGGTGGTTGATTTCCTCCGTCCAGGTCTCGTCCAGGTTGCCGATCGGGTCGTTCGACAGCGCCGCGAGATGGATCACGGCGTAGAAGGCGCGCAGGTCGGCCGGCACGAGGTCCCGGATGTCCTTGTCGATCGACTTGAGCGGCAGCGGATCGGCGGTGATCGTGCAGTCGTCGAAGTAACCGGTATCGAGCCCCACGACGTCGTAGCCGCGCTCGATGAGAAGCGGCGCCATGACCGAGCCGAGGTAGCCGCGGTGACCGGTCACCAGGACCGGGCGGCGGACGAAGGCCGTACTCATCCCGCCACCGCCGTTCTGCCCGCCGACTCGAGCCCCAGCAGACGCTCGGCGTGCGCGAGCAAGGGTTCGTTCACGGTGACCAGGCCGAAGGGGCAGCCCGCGGCGTCGGCCGCCTGCCCGTCACGCTCGTCGTCGCCCAGGAATGTCGTCCTGGTGAGGTCGAGATGATGGTCGCGCTGGGCCTGAAAGAGCATTCCGGGCGCCGGCTTGCGGCAGGCGCAACCCTCGTCCCAGCCGTGCGGGCAGAAGTAGATGCGGTCGATGCGCCCGCCTGCGGCCTCGGCCTCGCCGCACAGGCGGCGGTGAACCGCCGCCAGGTCGTCAAGCGTCATCCGGCCGCGGGCGACCCCGGGCTGGTTCGACACCACGAGCACCCGCCATCCGGCCCGGTTGAAGGCGGCGAGCGCCTCGCGGGCCCCCGGCAACCAGCGGAAGTCCGCCGGCCCGCAAACGTACTCCGCCCGCGGCGGGCGCACGTTGAGCACCCCGTCGCGGTCGAGGATGATCGTCGGCGAGCGGGCGAAGAAGGCCTCGGTCAGCGGCAGGCGTTCGTGGCCGCCAACGCTGTAGTAGCGGTGCTCGCTCCAGTAGGCGTGGAGCTCGCCGCGGGCCGTCAGGGCCGGGTAGACCGCCTCCTCGAACAGCTCCTGCTGGTCGGGCAGGAGCGGCAGCACCGCCGCCTTGTCCAGGATCGCGTAGCTGATCTCGACTCCGCTGAGTCCCGGTGTCGTCCGTCCCCGGTCGAAGACCGTAACGAAGCCGTCCTCGCCTACGATCACGCTGTCCCGGGTGTAGCCGTCCGCGTTCGCATAGACAGTGATCTGCGCCGGGGCGCCCGACGCCACGTAGGAACGCCACATGCGATCGAACTGCATCGGCCAGTAGTTGTCGCAGTACAGGAGCAGGAACCGGTCGTCGAGCTGGTCGGCGGCGTCCTTCACCCTGAACGCGGTCAGGTCGTCCGCGTCCGTCACCCGGTAGCCGATCTCGACCCCGTAGTCCGAGCCGTCGCCGAAGTGATCGATCATGGCGTCGGCCATGTGGCCGAGCAGCAGCAGGACGCGCTCGAAGCCCTGGTCGCGGAGCATCTCGATGACGTAGCCGAGGAACGGCTTGCCGTGGAACGGGATCAGGGCCTTGGGCAGCGTGTCCGTCAGCGGCGCAAGACGGGTGCCCCGCCCGCCGGCCAGAATCACGGCCTGGGTAGGTCGAGAGTGCATCGTTGGATCGATCTTTGCCGCCCGAGGCGCAAAGCTGTAGCAGCGCGCCGCGAGACTACCAACCACGCCGGGAGGCCGAGCGGCAGAACGATCTGACCTGGGAACCCGTGTGGCGCGACCCGCGCCACACGCGAACCACTCCGTGCGCCCGTCATCGGGCGCACGGATGGCACGCGGGCATCCTGCCCGCATCCGGCGCGAAGCGCCGGCCTCCGGTCGTTCTGCCGCGCCGGCCCGGCGGCCGCTGCTGGTAGTTTCCGGACCCCACCATGAGATGTTGCCACTTGCGAGCGCCGGCTCTCCTCTCCCTCGCGACGCTGGCCCTCGGGTGCAGCACCGAGCCCGAGATCGAACCGCCGCAGCGGGTGTTTCTGATCACCGTGGACACCCTGCGCGCCGATCACCTGGGTTGGCACGGCTACCCGCGCGACACCAGTCCTCGCCTCGATGAATGGGTCGAGCGGGGCGTCGTCTTCGACCGCGCGATCGTCCAGTGGCCGAAGACAGGGCCGTCGTTCGCCTCGATGTTCACGAGCCTGTATCCGCACACGACGGGGCTGGTACACGACGCGGCGCAGACGATTCCGGGTTCCGTTCTCGCCCTGCCGAGGTGGTTCCAGGGTCTCGGCTACAAGACGGTGGCTGTGATCTCGAATCCGGTTCTGAAGAGGGAGCTGGGATGGGACCGCGGCTTCGACCGGTACGAGCAGACCTGGGTCGACGACGCCACCCTCAAAACGATCAAGTCAACCGCGGAATTCCGGCACCACATCCGGGCCGACCGCGTCAACGAACTGGCGGAACCTCTGCTCGCCTCGTTCGCCGACGAAGAGCGCCTGTTCGTCTGGCTGCACTACACCGATCCCCATGCTCCGTACATGCTCAAGCCGGGAACGAAGAACCCCTTCCTCGGCGACGAGCACTACACGGGCGACGGGGTCGTAGACCTTACGGGCGCGGAGGGCAGGGCGATCGGCGAACGCCGGGATCTGAAGTACTACGTGGCACAGTACGACGCGAACGTCCGGGTCACCGATCGGGCAATCGGCGACATCCTGGACTACATCGCGGAGCTGGGAATGGAAGCCGGCAGCCTGTTCGTGCTCACCTCGGACCACGGCGAGGAACTCGCCGAGCACGGCGTTCCATTCGAGCACGGCCCGGTGCCCTACAACAGCAGCGTCCATGTACCCCTGGTGATCGTGGGGGAACCCTGGGCCGAGGCAGGCAGGCGCGTCGGGCGGCCGGTCGAGCTGATCGGCCTCTTCCCGACCCTGATCGACCTACTCGGGGAACCGATGCCCGAAGTCCTGGAGGGCCGCAGTTGGACACCGCTGCTCGGCGGCGCCCACCAGGCCGACCGAGGTCTTGCGCCCGTCGCCTTCGCCGACGCCGGCGCCTACCAGCGCCATCTCCGAAGCATCCAGGACGAGGAATGGCACTTCGTGCTTCGGCCGCCCAACCAGGAGGGCGAGAAGGTCGTCATGGAGCTTTACCACCTGCCGTCCGACCCGCTGCAGCTCAACGACGTCGCCGAGGAGTTTCCGGACGTCAAGCGCCGGCTGGCTCGCCGCTTGAGGAACTGGATCCGCGAAGCGCCGCCGAGCATCACCCCTCATGCCGACGCCGCGCGCAAGGCGCTGGAGGCGATGGGCTACCTTTGACCGGGCCGCCATTCGCCATCGAGCGGGTCAGCGTCGTCATCCCCTGCCTGAACGCCGCGGCGACCCTGGGCGCGCAGCTCGACGCGCTCTGCAGGCAGACGTGGCCGGGCGAGATCGAGGTGCTCGTCGCGGACAACGGGTCGACCGACGGCTCCCGGGAACTCGCGGAGTCCTACCGCGACCGCCTGCCCGGCCTGCGCACGCTCCGCGCCACGGACCGCAGGGGACCGGCACACGCCAAGAACGTCGCGGCGGCGTCGGCGACCGGCGATGTCCTCCTGTTCTGCGACGCCGACGACGAGGTCGATCCGGCCTGGACCTGTGGCCTCGTCCAAGCACTCGAGAAGCACGAAGCAGCGGCGAGCCGGCACGAGATCGAACGACTGAACGGAGAACAGGCGCGCCGCCTGCACGGCGACCCGGCGCAGCAGTACGGCCTGTCCACGTACACGAACCCGCCCTTCCTCGACCATGCCGGCGGCTGCGGCCTGGGGGTCCGGCGCGATGTCTTCGAAGCCCTCGTGGGCTTCGACGAGGACTACGCCGTACTCGAAGACACCGATCTCTGCTGGCGACTGCAGCTAGCGGGTCACCGCCTCGTCTTCGCGCCCGATGCGGTCGTCCACGTGCGCTACCCGGCGACGCTTGCAGGCGCCTTCCGCCAGGCGGCCCGCTACGGCCGGTACAACGTCTACATCTACACCCGGTACCGGTCGCGCGGCATGCCGCGGCTGCCCGCGTTGCCGGGCCTGCTGCGGCTCGGATCGCTCGTCCTGCGCTGCCCCCAACTCCTGTCGCCGTCGGCCCGCGGCCGCTGGCTGTGGCTCGCCGGCTGGCGGCTGGGGCGGCTCCTGGGCTGCCTGCGCTACGGTACGACCGCGTTCTAGAGCCCGTGGAACCGAACCCGCACCAAGACCAGGCCCCAGCCGAACTGGGCGCTAAGCAGCGATTGCTGCACTCGACGGTCAGCGCCTATGCCTCCCTGCTGGTGCGGCTGCTGATCGCTTTCGGAACGCGGGCCGTCCTGGCCCGGCTGATCCTGCCGGAGGGCCACGGGCTGTTCGAGTTGGCGCTCCGCGTCGTGGTGCTCCTGTCCGCGGTCCGCGACCTCGGCCTGACGCACCATCTGATGCGCGACCCGCGCGAGTCCTACGGCACCATCCTTGCCTGGTGCGCGGGGGTCGGCGCCGGTCTCTCGGTCGCGCTGGTCGTCGCCGCCGACCTCTTCGCCGCGCTCAATCCCGACCTCCCGAACGTGCTGCGGGCCATGGCGGTCTGGATCTTCATCGACGGCGTGATCATGGTCTACCGGACCTTCTTCGAGCGCCGGCTCCGCATCCGCGAGATCGCCGGCTTCGAGGTGCTGCGGGGCCTGCTGTTCGGTCTCTTAGCCATCGCGTTCGCGCTGGCGGGCGGCGAAGTGTGGGCCTTCGTCGGCGGGGAGCTTCTGGCCTCGGCAGTCTTCGCCGTCCTGCTGCTGTGGCGGGCGCGGGGGCAGGTGCCGCTCACCGTCGACTGGCAGCGGCTCCCCGGTCTGCTGCGCGCGAGCCGCACCCTGTTCATGGTCTGGGCCGCTTTCCAGGTCTTCACCTACATCGATGTCTTCATCGTCGAGGTGTTCTCGACCACGACCTACGTCGGGTACTACGCCCGCGCCTACATGATCGCCTTCCTGGTGCCGCTCACCCTGACCCCGCGGCCCCTGTTGCCGGCCCTGGTCGAGTTCCGCGACGACGCCGAGCAGTTTGCCGAAACTCTGCGGCTGGGCACCCTGGTGTTCCTGTCAGGAATCGTCCTCTCCGCCTACTTCCTGTTCTTCAACGTCGAGAAGACGGTGCTGGTCCTGCTCGGGCGGAACTGGACGGAGGCCGAGCCGCTGCTGCGCATTCTGTGCCTCGTGCCCCTGGTCGATGTGTTCACGACCACCGGCGGCGAGGCGCTCAAGGTCCAGAACCGGGACCGTCTGTGGCTCGCGACCGTCGCACTCAACATGACCGCCCTGGTCGCCTTCGGCTTCCTCTTCACCTATCAGTGGGGGCCGGAGGGCATGGCCTGGGCCAACTACCTGCGGCTGGGCAGCCTGCTCATGCTCGTCAAGATCCTAGGCATCTTCGCCGGCCGGAGGCGCCGGCTGGTCGGCAGTCTGGCCCAGGTCTACCTGCTGCCCTTGCCGTTCTTCCTGGCCGCAGCGGCTCTGCTGCCGGCCGCGAGCTGGAGCCGGTTGTTCGCCAGCGTGGCGGCGGCGGCGCTCGGCGGCGGCGCCCTGGCGCTCCGGTTCCTGCCTGACTACCGGCGGTTCTTCCGCAGCACCGGGGCCGGGCTCGAGACCGGCGCCAATCCGGGTAACGGAACGAGCACATGACCGACCGCCGGGCGCTGCGGCTCCTCGGCGCCTCCGTCGCGGCGCTGCCGCTGCTGACGCTGCTATTCGTGCCGATTCGGACCATCGACGACGCCTTCATCACCTTCCGCTACGCACGCAACCTGGCCTCGGGAAACGGCCTCGTCTTCAATCTCGGCGAGCGGGTCGAGGGGGCGACCAGCCTGTCGTGGACACTGCTGCTCGCGGCCGCGGAGACTCTTCGCTTGCCGATCGAGGCGGCCGCGCTCGTGCTCGGCGTGTTCTTCGCCGTGCTGGCGCTGCGTGAGGCGTACCTGCTTGGTCGCCGACTCGGCGCCTCACCCGCCGCGTGTCTGGCGGCGGTCGCCCTGGTGGCGGTTCACGGTCGCTTCTGGCTCGTGGCCGCCAACGGTCTCGAGGGCGGTCTGTTCGCGTTCCTGGTCGTCCTCGTGGTGCGCAAGACCGTCGACGGAGCCGACGCGAGGTTGATCGGCGGCCTCCTGGGCCTGCTCTTTCTTACCCGACCGGAGAGCCTGCTCATCCTGCCGCTCGTCGTCGGCTACCAGTTCTTCGGAACGGCCGCATCCGGCGACCGCTCCGCGTCCAAGGGGCGTGCCGCTGCAATCGGTGCCGCCGCGGTCGCCATCATCGGCGCCGTCACGATCTGGAGGTTCGGCTACTACGGCGCCCTGCTGCCGAACTCGGTGGCCGCCAAGTCGGTGCTCTCCGCGGGACCGGAGGCGTTGCTGGCGAATCTCCTCGCGGGCCTCTCCTACACCGTCCGCTTCGAGATCGCGCACGCGCCCCTGATCCTCGGCGCTGCGATCGCACTCGTCCTCAGGCCGACGAACCGGGCCTTGTGGTTCTCTCTGCTCGTCGTGGCGTCGGAGCTCCCGGCCGTGCTCGTCAACGGCGGCGACTGGATGCCTCACTACCGGCTGCTCATGGTCTTCGTACCGGTGCTTGCGGCGCCCCTTGCCCTCTGTCTGTCGGAGACGTTCGAGAACTGGGAGCATCCGGGCCGCCAGCGACGGCGAGCGGCCTGGGTCCTCGTCGCGCTGACCGTCTGCGCCGCCTTCATGCTCAGCCGCAGTCCCTGGCAGTCGTCACCCGGGCCGCGGTTCGAGTTCCACCCGATCGCGAACTGCTACCAGTTCATGGCCACGCGCCTCCGCCCCTACCTCGAGGCGGACGACATCGCCGCCTCCGAAGCGATCGGACTCTTCGGCTGGGTCCTCCAGGACACAAAGATCCACGATCCGCTCGGCCTGGTCAACACGCACCATGCGCGCCACGGCGAGTACCACGGCCAGTGGGGCAAGACGGACTACACCCACCTCCACCAGGCCCGGCCGGCGGTCCTGGTCCTCCACGAGGGCTCGGTGGTCACGCCCGAGAAGATCGACCGCGGCACGAACGGCGCCTTCAGCCGCGACTACTCGGCGTGGTTCGTCAGTCACCCACAGGCCTGCGCGCCGTACCGGCTGATCGTCTACATGGACAACCGCCACCTGGAGCAACTACGGCCGGCGCTCGACGGTCTGGTGATCGAGCCGCTGGGAGAAGAGTAGCTCTCAGCCGGGCGGTAGCCGGCGGCGGCACCAGATCGAGCCGAAGTGGGTGTCGTAGTCCTCGACCTCGACCGGTCGGTAGCCCGGAATCGTCCGCTCAAGGAAGGCTTCGTCCGCGTGGCGGATCATCGGCGCGGAGAGCACGACCTCGAACTCGCGGTTGAAGCTCAGAAAGGCCTGCAGGACCATCGCCTCCGTGCGGTAGAACGGCCACTTGGCGCGGAAGATGTACTGCTCGGCCGGATACGGCGTGTTGTACGGGAAGTGGATGTCGTGAACGTGGACCACGACGCCGGGCCGCAGCCGCGGCAGCACCTCAAGAAACAGGAACGCGACATCGCCCCCCAGCTTGAGCACGTGGGTCGAGTCGATGAACAGCACGTCACCGGCGTCGAGCTCGGCGAAGACTCCTACGTCCGTCGCCTCGACCTTCGAAACCACGGCCTTCACGGCCGGCTCTTCCAGGTCCCGCAAGCGGCCGGTCGGAAACGGGTCGATGCAGGTCATGTCGCAGGGGCTGCCCTCCCGTCCGTTCGCCGCCGCCGCCAGCCACGCGTAGTAGGTCGAGAGTCCCGAGCCGATCTCGATGTACCGGGCAGGCCGCAGGTCACGCACCATGAGGTACGTGGTCAAGGCATCAATCACCGGGAAACCGGGCCCGTAACCCAGTGCCCGGATCTCACTGTGCGGCGGCAACGCCTCGAACTCGCCGCCATGAACCTCGATCAGCGCCGAGAGCAGCGCCTTCATCGCCTTCAGGTCGTACCGTACCCCGACCAGCTCACTCGGCCGGTCCCACAACTCCCGAGTCGCCGCCACCTCCAACAAGACCGGCAACGGCGAGTAGAAGTCGGCGGTCCGGGCCACGTTCCACCCCAGCCGGCGTAGAGCGGCAAACACCCCCGCATGGACGCGCCGATAGATCGTTCTGGCTACCTTGACCATCCCGGGGCCGACGATAACCTGACCCCGACGACGAAGGTGCGTCCCGGCCTGACGAAGCCGGGACCTCGAAGTAGACCTCGTCGAGGAGGTTTTCGATCCGCACGAATTGAAGAATCAGGCTGCGAGCGGGCATCGTAGCAGCGAGACCGCCGTCATCGAACCCGGACTGTGGCAGCGCCATACGACCTACAATGACGTCCATGCGACACGCCACGGATTCCGGCGCACCCCGCCGCGGGCAGCAACTGTCGCTGCTCCTGGATCGGCCCGAGTCTCCAGTTCGCATCCACGCCTCGACCCGCCTCGAAACCCTCGCGGTCCGGCTCGCCGACCACATGGAGCGGCAACCCGCCGAGCCGCTCGAACCGGAACGAATCGTCGTCCCGGACCCCCTGATGGGCCAGTGGCTGCGGCTCGAGGTGGCGTCCCATCTCGGCGTCGCTGCCCACCTGCGAATCGAACGGCCAGCCGAGTTCGCCTGGGCCGCGATGCGCGAGCAGGTGGACGGACTCGCCGGTGAATCGGTCTACGGGCCGCCCCATCTCCGCTGGAGAATCTTCGACCATCTGAAGAACTGGAGCGGGGACGACGAGATCGCCCGCTACCTTGAGGACGGTGGCGCGCGCAAGCGTTTCGAGCTCGCTGACCGGCTCGCCGCCGCCTACGACCGGTGCCGCGTGTATCGCCCGGACAGCATTCGCGCATGGCAGCAAGGCGGACCGCAAGACTGGCATGCGCGGCTGTGGGCAGACCTCGCGGCGGGCGAGACTGAGCAGCGGCATTGGGTCGACGCCATCGACCGCTATCGCGACGCCCTGGCCGAACGGACAGCGACGGCGCCGCGCAAGAGGGTGAGCTTCTTCCACGTCGCCTCGATGTCGCCCACCTACGTCGAAATGCTGGCGCTGGCCGCCGGGGTGATGGATGTCCACCTGTACCTGCTCAGCCCCTCGCGCCGGTTCTGGGACGCGCAGCCCAGGCGCGACGACCGGGGCTACTACCAGGAGCACGACGATCTGCTCAGCGCCTGGGGCCGCCCGGCCCGCGACCTCCAGGTGCTGCTGGAGGCGGAGCTGGACGCCACCGCGGTCGTGGATCTTCCAGCCGCCGCAGACTCGCCGCGCGCCGCCACCTGTCTGGCCGCCCTGCAGCGCGACATCCTTGGCGTGCGCACCGACGGCGAACCACTCGAACGCGAACCGAAACGTCCGGATGAGTCGATCCAGGTCCACGTCTGCCACTCCCCCACGCGTGAAGTCGAGGTCCTGCACGACCGGCTGCTCGGCATCTTCGACGACCACGCCGACATCCAGCCCTCGGACGTGCTCGTCGTCACGCCGGACCTCAACACCTACGCGCCCCTGATCGAAGCGGTGTTCGGATCGGCGGAGCAGATCGGCTTCAGCATCGGAAGACAGCGCCTGAAGGAAGGCGCCGCTCTGACCGCCTTCCTCGACCTCCTGGAACTGCCCGGATCGCGCTACGCGGCCAGCGACGTGCTGGCGCCACTGCTCGCGTCGTCGGTCCGCGGTTGCTTCGGCATCGACGATGCCGACCTGGCAGCGATTCGAGACGCGGTCGCCCGGGCCAGGGTCCGCTGGGGCCTCGACGAGGACCACCGCACCGAACTCGGCGTGCCGGCTTCCGAGAACCACAACTGGCGCCGCGGGCTGAATCGCCTGGTCCTCGGGTACGCGATGCAGGAAGGCGATGTGCTGATCGACGGCATCACGCCCTGCGCCCTCGACGGGCGGGGCTTCCGCACCGGCGCCAACGACTACGAACTGTTGGGCCGGTTTCAGCGCTACTGCGAACTCGCGTTCGCGCTGAACGGCTGGGTCGAAGCCGAGTACACCTCGGACGGGTGGACCAGGCGCCTCCGGGCCGAAGTACTCGACGTGTTCTTCACCCGGGACCCGCGGCACGGAGTCGAGACCCTCCGGGAGGTCGACACCGTGGCCAGGCTCATCGACGAGTTCGACGACCAGTGCACACGGGCGGGAGCCGCCCGGCCGATCCCTTTCACGGTGCTGCGGGACGTCCTGAAGGGACTCGCCGAAGAGGCGGTTCGCTCGGCGCCGCGACTGGCCGACGGGGTCGCGGTCGCCGACCTCGCTTCCGGCCAGATCTTTCCGGTCAAGGTGATCTGCGCGGTTGGCATGAACGACGGTTCCTTCCCCCGCCGCCCGCCGCCCGCGGCTTTCGACTTCCAGGTCAACCTCTTCGACGGCGAGGCCCGCAGGCCCGGCGACCGCGATCGCCGTGACGAGGACCGCTCAGCCTTCCTCGAGGCTCTGCTCGCGGCGCGGCAGTGCTTCGTGTTGACGTACACCGGCCGGGATCTCCAGGAAGACAAGCCCATTCCGCCGTCCATCGTCGTCAGCGAACTGACGCAGCGCCTCAAGCAGCGCTTCCCGGCGTTCAGAGAGGAACACTGGGCGCAACAACATCCCCTCCAACCGTTCAGCCCCCGCTACTTCCGGGACGACGATCGGGATCGGCCCGCGCTATTCAGCTACTCGCCGCCGATGGCCGCGGCGGCAACCACCATGGGAACGAGCCGCGAGGTCCCCGAGCGCTTCGAGGGCGAGGTGGCCACGAGCGGCCGGCAGGGGTTGGCCGAGGAACTCGAGCTGGAGGACCTCATCCGGTTCGCAGTCAGTCCGTCGAAGTACTTCGTCCGCAACCGGCTGGACATGGTCCTCGACACACGGGACGAGGACGTGGAGGACGACGAGCCCCTCGGCCTGAATGCGCTCGAGATCTGGCAACTGAAGAGCGACCTGGCGGGGTTCGGCGACCTGGATGGAGACCGGACGCTCGAGCACGCCGCGGCCCGCGGCCTGCTGCCGCCAAGGAATCTCGGGCTTGTTCAGCACCGCGAGTCGGCCGCTCAGGTCAGGGGTCTCCTGGAAGCCCTGCATCCGTTTCAGGAGCACAGCAGTTCCCGACTCCAGCAAGTGGATGTCCTGTTCGCGGAGACGCGCCTGGTCGGCGGGGTCGACCGGTTCCATGAAATGAAGAACGAGCTCCTGTGGTGGCGGATCGGCCGGATCCGGGCCAAGGACCAGATCGAAGTCTGGCTGCGGCTGCTGGCGCTCATCTGCGACCGCGAACAAACAGCCACGGCTCACCTGTTCGGCGTCAAGACGGAAGTCGAGAAGGTCACACTCACCGGCCCCGACGCGGCGGATGCCCGGCCGATGCTCAGCGACTGGATCGATCTCTGGCGGAACGGCCGGCGCAGGCCGCTGCCGTTCTTCGCCTCGACTTCCTGGGAGTGGATCGCCAGAAAGGAGTCGAGCGACGCCGCCCGCAAGAAGTGGAATAGCGACTTCGGTGACGGGAATGACTCCTGCCACCACCTGGTCTTCGGCGCCGACCCCTGCAACGACGAGTTCGAGGCCCTCGCCCAGCGCCTGCTCGGCCCGCTGAAGGAGGCGAGTTCGTGACGGCCCAGGCCGCGGGCAACGATCCCCTCACCAGATCACTCGACGGCGATCTGATCATCGAAGCCAGCGCGGGCACGGGCAAGACCTACACCCTGACCACACTGGTCGCCCGCCTGATCGTCGAAGCGGACCGGAGCATCGACGAACTCCTGATCGTCACGTTCACGATCTCAGCCGCCGGCGAACTCCGGGAGCGGGTCTGGCGCACCTTGCAGGCGGCACGACGAACTCTCGCCGAGCCAGACGCCCGAGTCGACGATCAGGCCCGCGAGCTGGCACGGCGCTGGCGGAGCGTCAACATTCGAGGCGCCGACGCGGCGAAACGGCTGACCAGCGCCATTCGCGACTTCGACCGGGCCAACATCACGACCATCCACGGCTTCTGCCAGCGCGCGCTGTCCGAGTTCGCCCTCCATGCTGGCATCCCGTTCCGCTTCCAGGTCAGCGGCGATGACGCGCTGGCGGTCGCCGCGGCGACGCAGGACTTCTGGCGCCGGAAGATGGCGCCCGCGGAGATTCCGTTCCTCGAGTACGCAGAGGGCCACAACTTCGTTCCGAAGAAAGGACTCCCCTGGGGCGAGGACGCAACCACGTGGGTCGTCCGCTGCCACGCCAAGCAAAGCGACATCCGCGGCGCCGCCGACCCCGAGGAGGTCCAGCAGGCGCAGCAATCAGGTCGCGATCCCTGGCGCCAGGCGTTCCAGGCAGCACGTGCGGCGTGGAACGACGACAGCCAGCGTCAGATCTTCCTTGAAGCGCTGGCCACACACAGGTGGAACAAGAACGAGAACGACGACCGACTCAACGAAGTCACCGCCGCATTCCGCGCCAACGATCCGGCGTTGCTTGCCCGGGAACACGCCGGCTACTTCGGCCGCGAATCGCTGACCGGCAAACTGAGGAAGACAACGCCTCGGCAGCAACTTCCGGCCATACTCCTCTACGACGCCTTCGACCGTCTGGGAAAGGCAGCAACGGAACTTCCGCAACTCTGGCTCGCCGGCCAGCGCAGCCTGCTTCTGGAGAACGTCCGGACGACTCTGCACCACGACGCCTGGGCGGACCGGCGCCTGAGCTTCAACGCCCTCCTGACCGAGTTGCACCGCGCGCTCGATGGCCAGTTCGGCACGCCTCTGGCGGAGCGGATCCGCGCCCGATACCCGGTCGCCCTGATCGACGAGTTCCAGGATACGGATCGCCTGCAGGCCGACATCTTCGAGAAGATCTACCCCGGCGGCGGCGCGCCGAACGGCAGCCTGCTCGTCGTCGGCGACCCCAAACAGTCCATCTACCGCTTCCGCGGCGCCGATGTCTTCGCCTACTTCGACGCCAAGAAACGCCTCTCGGGCACGAACCGCGAGTTGAAGCTCGAGAAGAACTACCGCTCGACACCCGGACTCGTCCGTGCCGTGAACGCCCTGTTCGAAAGACCCAGGCCATTCGTCCTCCCTGATCCGGGGTTCCACTTCGAGGCAGCCGCCGCGGCCGGCTCCAACCGCGGTGAACTCGTCGTACCCGACCAGGACCACGATGCCCGGCCCTTCGAGATCCAGTTGGTTCGAAGGGCAGATGGCAAGAAGTGGACGAAGGGGCAACTGAGACCAGCGACGGCCGAGCACACCGCCGGCGAGATCGCGCGCTTGCTGGCGCCGACGCGGAACGGAGGGGCTGCTGCGATCGTCTCAGAAGCTGGCAAGGCGCCCATCACCGACGGCGACATCGCCGTGCTCGTCCGCACGGGCGAGCAGGGCAGGGCAGTCGCCCAAGCGCTGCTGGGCTACGGCATCGACAGCATCGAGATGGGCGTCGACAACGTCTTCGACTCCCACGAGGCTGCAGCCCTCTACCGGCTCCTGTACGCCCTGTGCACGGCCGAATCGGAGTACAACGCAACACCGCTGCTCCGCGGCGCGCTGGCGGCAGACCTGTTTGGCCTGAACTTGCAGGACCTCGCCAGCCTCCGGGACGAGGACGCCTTTTGGACAGACTGGCGCGACCAGGCTCGCGGCTCGCGCGGCTGGGCCCAGGTCTGGAAAGAGCAGGGCATCGCGGCTCTGATCCGGTACATCCTCTTCGCCAAGGAGTCCGACTGCGCCGCGAACCTTCTGGGCTACCCCGACGGCCCGCGCCGTCTGACGAACTACCTGCACCTCGCTGACCTGCTGCACGAGGCCGAGACCCGGCGCCGGCCGTCGCGCCACGGGCTCGTCGACTGGTTCAGGCGGTCGCGGGCCGAACCCAGCGGCGGCGACGAGACGTCACAGCTTCGTCTGGAGAGTGACGAGAGTCTGGTCAAGATCGTGACCGTCCATCGGGCCAAGGGGCTGGAGTTCCCTATTGTGTTCTGTCCTTTCACCTGGGACGGGCGCCAACCGAAGCCCCCCGAGATTGCCGAGTACTTCGACGCCGCGGAAGGAACGCCCGTACTCCATCTGCGCCCGTCGGACGACCATCGCGACCGCCAGCGCCTCGAAGAACACGCGGACGAGTTGCGCCTTCTCTACGTGGCATTGACCCGGGCGAAGTACCGCTGCGTGATGGGTTGGGCACGGGCGACAGCCGCCCAGCACGCACCGCTGGCCTGGCTCCTGCATCGTGGTGGCGGCGACGCCGGCGGCGATCAGAGCCCGATCGACGCGCTGAAGGAGAACGCCGAGAGGGTGGCCAAACTCGGCGCGGAGGAGTGGCGAGCGGACGTTCACCGCCTCGCCGGCAAGGCGCCGGACGCCATCTCGGTCCGGGAGATCGACCTCGCTCTGCCCGACACCGCGGAACCGCTCCGCGGCGCCGAGCCCGAAGCCGGCGACAAACCCCTCCAGGCCCGCCAACTCGGCCGCCAACTCGCCTCCATCCGCCAGCGCACCAGCTACTCCGCGCTGTCGACCAGCACCGGCGCCGCACAGTCCGAGATCGAGCATGAAGAAGCCGAACGGCCCGATCACGACCCGGACGAACCGGACGCTTTCGCCGAGATCGCGGCCGCGGAGCGGCTGGCCGATGAGGACGAATTGACCGTCTTCACCTTCCCCAGCGGCAATCGACCCGGCAAGTGCCTGCACCAGATCTTCGAGAAGCGGCTGCAATCGGACCACGATCTCGTTTCGATCTGCCGGGACGCGCTGGCCAGGTACGGCATCGACTCGAAGTGGGCGCCGGTCGTCCGCACGCTCATCCAAGACACGCTCGACACGCCGCTCACACAACCCGGCGAGGCGGGAGGCGTCTTCCGCGTCGCCGACCTTGAGCGACCGATCCCCGAGATGGAGTTTCACTTGCCGGTCCAGGGGCTCCAACAAGCGGAGCTCGCTGAACGCCTGCGTGAGCACGGCTACGGCCACTCGCTGCCCCACAGCCAGACCGCGATCAACGGCTTTCTGCACGGCTACATCGATGTCGTGGCCCGGAACGATCACCTCTGGTACGTCATGGACTACAAGTCGAACTGGCTGGGACGCGACCTGTCCATGTACTCGGCCCAGGGTCTGGCGCAGGCCATGCGCCACCACGGCTACCACCTCCAATACCTTCTCTACCTCACGGCACTGCACCGCCTGCTGCGGCTGCGCCTGCCCGGGTACGACTACGACCGCCACATCGGCGGCGCGTTCTACCTCTTCGTGCGCGGCATGAGACCGAACGCGCCCGGTAGCGGCGTGTTCCACAACCGCCCATCCCGCGCCTGCATCGAGGCCATCGACGCCTGCCTCGGGGACCCGCGATGAACGATCCAACGCGACTCGAGGCGTTGACCGAGCACGGCGTCCTGGCAGACATCGACCGCTACTTCGCTCTGCTGATGACGAAGCTCGGGGCCGCCGGAGATGTCGCCCTGGCAGCCGCGACCGCCAGCGCGATGCATCGCGCCGGACACACCTGCCTCGAACTCCGCAATCGCGGCGAGCGAATCGCCGACTTGGTGGAGCGGTCGGACTCGGGCCCCAGCGCTCCGTTGCCCGACGAACTGGCGGAACTCCGTCTGCCGGACCGCGCGGTTCTGCGCGAAGCCCTCACCCTGAGTCCGGTCGTCGCCGCCGGTGAGGCGACCGAAGAGGTCCTGCCCCTGGTTCTCGATCGCGACCGCCTCTACCTGCACCGGTTGTTCGCCGCCGAAGGCCGGCTCGCCGAGCGCATGCTCGCACTGGCGCGGCAGAACTCCCAGAAACCGGCGCTTCGCGCCGGATGCGGGCCAGAAGGCCCGCGCACCCAGTTTCCGCCGCGCAAGCTCCTGGCCAGAAGCCACGATTCGGACGCGACCACGGAGCACGTGACCGAGCGCGTGTTCGCCGAAGACGAGGATCGAACGGAGGAAGCCACGGCCGCCATCCGGGCCGCCCTCGGGCGACGGCTGTGCATCGTCACCGGAGGCCCCGGCACCGGCAAGACGACGCTCGCGGCCAAGCTGATCGCGGTTCTCGTCGCGGGCGGCGCCGCTGAGCCGCGTCGGATCGGACTGGCGGCGCCCACGGGAAAGGCAGCCTCTCGGCTCCAGGAATCCGTGCGCGGAAAGATGGACGAGAAGCCCCTGAACCAGGTGCGCCACCTGCGGGACTTTCCGGTCGAGGCACGGACGATCCACCGCCTTCTCGCGGATCGGAGCAGGCCGCTGGCGCGGCTTCAGGCCCTGGTTGTCGACGAATGCTCCATGGCCGACCTGTCGCTGATGGTCCGCCTCGTGACCGCCCTGCCCGAAGAGTGCCGGCTGATTCTGCTCGGCGACGCGAACCAGTTGTCCTCGGTGGAACCGGGCTCCGTGTTCAGCGATCTCTGCAAGGCCGGCAGCGACGGACCGCTCGCCCCGTGCGTCACCACTCTCACGAGGAACTACCGGTTCAGGGCCGACTCCGGGATCGGCCGACTCGCGACGGCCGTCGTTGCGGGCGATGCCGGCGGCGCCCTGCGCGTGCTCCGTGACGCGCTCGACGACAAGACCGAACTGCGACCGCTCGAAACCGAAGCCGCGTTCGACGACTTCGCCCGCACAAGCGCCGCGGAATGGTCCGAGCACATGGCGGCACTCGAAGCGCACCCCGAGAGAACTCCTCCGTTCCCGGCCCACCGCGTCCTGTGCAGCCACCGTAGCGGCCCGTTCGGAATCGCCCGCTTCAACCGGCTCGTCGAGCGCCGCCTCGCCGAACTGGGACGTCGCAGCGCGGACGACGAGTTCTACGTCGGTCGACCGATCATCGTCAGCCGCAACGACCGGCAGACAGGGCTCTCCAACGGCGACACCGGCGTGGTATTGCCCGACGGAGAAGGTGGACGCACGGTCTGGTTCCCCGACCTCGACCGCGACCAGGAGCGCTGCCTGGTCACACCGTCGCGCCTGCCTCAGCACGAGAGCTTCTTCGCCCTTACCGTCCACCGTGCCCAGGGCTCGGAGTACGACGAAGTCGTCTTCATCCCCGGCGACGCCGCCTCCCGCGTCAACACGAAGGAACTCTTCTACACCGCGGTCACGCGGGCGCGAAAGAAGGTCACCGTGCTGGCAACCGAGCCCGCCGTCAGGGCGGCCGTGATGCGGACGACTTCCCGGGCGACCGGGCTGCTGGATCGGCTCCGCTAGCCGGCGCCGGTCGACCGGCGCTACTCGCCGCCGCTGACCGTTCCTTCGCTTCCCTCGCTGTCCGCGTTGCGCTGCCTCTGGCGGAAACGGCGGAACAACTTGCCCTGCTCCTCCTCGCTCAGCGAGTCCCAGTCGACTCCGAACTGATCCTTGATCCGCTTCTTGAAGGTCTCGGCATTGAACCGCTGGCCGCCCAGGAACCCGGCGTTCGACGGCTTGTAGCCGGCCTCGGCGTCCGCGTAGGACACGAAGCCGAACATCATCTCGGACGTGGTCGGACCACCGTAGACGACCGTCTCGGTCGGATCGGGGTTCGCCGGGTTGTCGGCCGAGTTGTCCCAGGCCATCGTCAGTTCGATCTCGGTACCGGCCGGAATCCGCTTGCCGCCGGCCGCGTATTTGTAGTGCGTCTGCCAGTTGAAGTCGTAGCGCGGCACGTCCAGCAGCACCTCTTCGGTGCCGTCCGGGTACTTGGCCACGTAGCGGGCCGACTTGCCGCGCAGGTGCATGTGCGGCGTGTAACCGAGCAGCAGCGCGTCGCGGTCGAACTTCGCGCTCGTCGTGGCGACGTAGTTCGAATCGCCCGGCGGAATCTGGAAGTCGAACTTGCCCATCGCGTTGTTCTGCATCACGTAGGTCGGCTCGTAGTCCGCCGGGTAGAACCGTAGCGCCACCGAGGAGCGATCCCAGGCGCCGGTGCCCTGCCCCGGCTCCTTGTGGTAGTGCATCTGCCAGCGGATGGTGGTGCCTGGCTTGACGAGCGTGCCGAAGCCGTCGTTGTGGACCGTCGGGTCGTTGCCCGGGGCGATACCGCCGAAGGGGCGCGCGATGATGTGGTGCACCACCGGGCCGCCCGGACGGAACTCGACCGCCTTGATCCAGCGCGGTTCCGGCAGCATCTCCTCCGTGATCACGGTCTCGAAGTTGATGTACTGATCCTGGACGTCATCTTCAACGAAGTAGTCCTCGCCCATGTCCATGACCAGGTCTGGCTCGCCGATCGTCCAGCCGTCGGTGGCTTCCCAGACCTTGGCCGGCGGCGCATCGGCCGCGTCGCCCATCGGCGCACCGCCCTTGGCCCAGGCGATCAGGGTGGCCTTCTGCTCCTCGGTCAGGGAGCGCTCGTTCACGAACACGCCCGCATGCTGCGGAGCCGCATGCCACGGCGGCATCAGGCCGGCTTCGACCTGGCGGGCGATCGAACGCGCCCAGGGCCGTACTTCCTGGTAGCTGGTGAAGGCCATCGGCGCCACCATGCCGCCCAGGTTCGCGCCGTTCGGGCGATGGCAGGCCTGGCACTTCTCCTCCAGCACGGTTTGCACCGCGCCGTAGTAGGTCGGCGTCGCCGTCGGAGCGTCGTTGTTGTTGTTCGCGGCCGCTAGGGGTGCGGCCAGCGCGAGGATCAGCAGCAAAACGAGCGCCTGCTTCATGGGTCGGGTTCTCCTCGGGTTGGGTTCTGTGGAGCGCTAACTGCAACACCGTACCACAAGCGATGCCGAACCGCCGGATCAAGGCGCCCGCTTCTGCCGCCGGAAACTGGCTTCACGGTGCTCCTCGTTCACCACGGCGAGCCGCGGAACCACCTACGCCCTGCCGACTGGTAGCTCAGCGGCTCGAAGCACCGGCGGCGCGACGGCCCGCATCCAGATCGGCGTGCATGGCGGCGACCAGTGCGGCCACTTCGGGCCGAGTCAGCTTCGAGCCGGGGCCCTGCTCTTCCACCCGGTCCAGCGTCGCCCAGGCGAGACGCACCGGCAAGGCGGTGAAGCCGAGATAACCGCGCGGAGCGCCGGCCCTCTGCAGGTGATCCACGTACTCCCCGGCAATCGGGAGGTCCGCGCGAGCGAGCTCGAAGGCCAGCTTCCGGTCGCGAGCGCTTGGAATGAAGGTTCTGCCCTCGGCCGCGTCGGCAGTGGAGTCCTTCAGGATGTTCACGAGTTGCAGCGCTTCGCCGAAGATCGCGGCCCGGCGCCGGAGCGCTTCCGCGACCGGCGCCAGCGGAGCGCCGAGCAAGAACAACTCGGTCAGCATCTCGCCGACAATGCCGGCGACGACGTAGCAGTAATCGCGGAGATCGGGGATCCCGGAAAGCTGGAGTTCGCCGGCACGGTCGGCGCGATTGACGATGTGCGTCATGCCTGCACAGGTGCGGCGCACGTGACGGCCGACTACCGACCGAGCCGCCGGGTCGAGAGCTTCATAGGCCGAGAGAACGTCGCCTGTCGCCTCGAGCAGTTCCAGGTACCCCTCGTGATGCGAAGGAGGAGTGTCGAGCCAGGACTCAACCGCAGCCGCCACGCCGTCCTCCCGCTCGCCCGCGTCCGTCAGCAAGTCCGCAAAGCGGAACAAGGCCTCGACCCGTTGCTCCCGGCTCCAGACCGCCGCGTCCTCGAGCGTGTCGGCGATCCGAAGCAGCAGATAGCCCAGCGTCACCTGTTGGCGAGTGGCGCCCTCGAGTTGGGGGATCGAAAGAGCAAATGTCCTACTCGTCTTGACGAGCAGATCTTCAAGATCAGCCATGCGGGGAACGCAAGTCTACCGGCGGGGTCGACGAGGTGTCCGCCAGGGGGGATTATAATGCAAAGTTGACAAGGCGGTAGGCGCGACCTACACTTCTCACCGTCTAGCGCGAGCACACGGCCCCTGAGTCGGGCCGCTCGCCGAATACAAGAGCCGGGGCAGGTGGAGATGATCTCCGCCCCTGACGGTGAATAGGCGGGAGCCTCAGCCGTGTGCAGTGCGCTAGACACGGCCCGGCACCATTCCGGGGGCCGGAGCCTCAGCGAAAGGAGAGCCCATGCTCTCTCTTGGAGCGAGCGTCGTCGCACTCGCTGCGGTGACTACTTTTGGCATGCCGACCGGAGCTCAATCGGACACGGAAGACGCCTCGCACGACGACAGGGCCGGATGCGATTACAGCCAAGCGGTTGGCGAAGTCAGACACTGGCCTCGAGGATTCGATGCCGAGAGCTTCTGGGTAGGTGTGGACTTCTGGGTAGAGCCGGGAGATCCAAGGGCGAGAGCCTGTCTGCTGGATTCCTACGGAGCCCCCAACTTGGCCTGGACCGGCCCGTCGATGGTCTTCTACTTCTTCACGCCAGACAACGTTGAGGTGATCGTCAAGGTACTCGACGGGTGCAAGATCAACGGCTTCTTCTGGGTGTACGCCGCCGGACTCACCGATATCCCTTGGAGGTTGGATATCTTGGTGCCGAGCCGCCTAACGTCCGCTGGACAACTCAAGAAGTCCTGGTACATCGAGCCCGGAGAACCCGTGATCCCGAAGCGCCTGTATCGAGACGACAACCCGCTCAATCCGTGGTCGCCCGATCTTCTTCAGGACAGCACCGGGGCGCTCTACCACCGACTCAGTGAACGTGAACCACCGCCACGAAACATCGGCTTCTACGCCATCCAACAGGTCGCCGACAACGAAGCGATCGCTTGTCGGTCGCGGTGACTTACACCGGGCGCCCCTTCGGCGCGTTCTTGGAGAGCTGTAGGATTCAAGGATCCCCGGCACGTACTGTGCGGCGGCGTGAGCTACTGGAAGCGCTTTCGCCGTAGCGTTGCTCGCGGCCATCTTGAGGGACTGGACAGGCTTCGACTTCGGGGCGCTTGCGTTCGGGGCGCTCTTGTGGCTAGAGTCTCTAGCGAGATCTCCGTTCTTCATCACGAGGTCCTTTCTCGTTGTTGGATCGAAACCCCTTGGCCCGCGGCCCCAAGCCGCGGGTTTTGTGGTTCTGGGAGCCGAACTCTACGCCACGAGGTCCACGTACCGCAACCGCTTGCCGGCCATGCCACGGGCGATCCAGAGCATCTGTTCGACGGTGTCGAGGTCGCGAATGTTCCGCCTGCCGAGGCTCTAGCCGGCCGCGACCTTCTCCTCCCGCTCGGTCGTGACGGTGGAGTAAGCAGGGTCGACGTGCGCTAGTAGCGTAGGCCCATACCGTCGAGAGCCTGCTCGCAGCGCCTGACGATCTCGCGTTGCGCCGCGGCTCCCTGCACCCATTCAACCAGTTCTTCCTGGGGCGGGTATTCGATCTCGGCTACTTCCGAGACGTGAAGATCCGGCCGAGGGCTCACGGCGTTCTGTATCCGGCCTACTTCGGCAAGCCGGTAGAACAGGCTCATGGCTCGACTGATCTTGGATTCGTAACAGGCCAGGAGCCGGAGGGCATCCGAGCGCTCAAGGAACAGCCGAGAGACTTCGGCGTTCTGCTCGTCCTTGCTCATGCCCGAACTCTACGCGACCAGATCCGCGTACCGCAACCGCTTACCGGCCATGCCGCGGACCATCTCGACCATCTGCTCGGCGGTGTCCAGGTCGCGGACGTTGCGTCGCCACACGAACTCGTCGACGTAGGCGTGCAGGTGCTTGAAGCTCATCCGGTGGTACTTGCCGACGAAGCCGCGCTTGAACATCGACCAGAGGGACTCGATCGTGTTCGTATGCACGTCCACGCTGCGGACGTACTCGCCGAGGGAGTGCTTGACGGTCCGGTGCATGTAGGTCTCCATCAGGTCGCCGTAGCCGCCGTGATCGTCGGTGTAGACGCGGGCGCCGTGCTTGACGTGGGCCTCGACGAACCGGGTGAGAGTCTTGCCGTCCGTGGAGTCGATCGGCGCGGCCACGGCCTTGCCGTCGCGCTGGATGGCGCCGACGACGGGCTTCTTGCCGAAGAACGAGGAGCTGCCGCCTCCGTCGCCGTCCCGGTACTTGTCGGCGTCCTTCTTGTGCCGGTTCTTCTGCTTCCCGCCGACGAACATCTCGTCCACTTCGACGATGCCTTCGAGCTTCGAGAACGAGCCGTCCTTGAACGCGGCCCGGATGCGGTGGAGCATGAACCAGGCGGCCGGCTGGCTGATGTCGAGGGCGCGGTGCAGCTCCATGCTGGAGACGCCCTTGAGGTTCGCCGCTTCGAGGTAGATCGCGTAGGCCCACTTGCGGAGCGGGAGCTTCGATCCCTCCATGACGGTGCCGACCTTGACGGAGAAGTAGGCGCGGCAGTCGGAGCACCAGTAGGGCATGGTCTTGTGCTTGGCCTCGCGGGTGCGATCGCCGCCGCAGCGTGGGCAGTGGATCGAGCCGCCCCACAGGGCGGCCTCGAACCAGCGGCGCGCGGCGTTCTCGTTCGGGAACATCCGCTCCAGCGCGAACAGCGAGATGCCGTTCCGGTGGGCCTGTCCAGGTGCGTTGTAGGTGGTCGAGTCGTTCATCGGTTCCTCCGTTGACTGGCGTATCCAGCCTACTGAGGATCCTAGCCCTTGTCAACTTTCCCTTATAATCCCCCCGCCAGGGACCGCGTGGTATCGTCCCACCCTCTTCCTGACAGCGAAGCTACGCTCCAACGCCCATGAACTCCAAGAGGATTGTCTCGCTCTCGCTGGTTGCAGGGGCGCTCCTGGTCCCTGGCTGCTCCCTGGCGCCCCCTCCGGAACTCCCCGACCCGGCGGCGCAGATGCCGGCGGACTTCGAGCAAGGCCCTTATACCGGAGCCTACGAGCCGCTCCAGTGGTGGAAGGCGTTTGCCGACCCGGTGCTTGACCGGATCGTCGACTCCGCGCTGGCGTCCAACCTGGATATGGCCGCTGCGGTCGCTCACGTCCAGCAGGCCAGGGAGAGGGCCCGGATCGCCAAGGCCGCGATCCTGCCTGTTGTTGCGGCCGGCGCCGAAATACACGATCTGACCAACCCGACGAATGCGGGCTTCGGGGCCCAGATCCAGGAACTCGGGCTGGGAGAACTCGCGCCTGGATTCACATTGCCCGAACGCCTGGGGATCACGACGTACTCACTGGGCGCTGACTTCTCCTACGAGATGGACTTCTGGGGGCGGGCCGAAAGTTCCGCACTCGCCGCCGGCGCCGAGTACCTCGCGTCGGAATCCGACTACCAGACCGCCAGGATCGGGATCCTTGCGGAGACCATCGGAACCTACTTCGAGATCGTCGACCTTCGCCGGCAGAGCACGATCACCCGGAACATGGTCGATGTCCTCCTGGAGCGCGAGGACGTCGCCTCCACGCGCTACGACCGCGGGCTGAGCGATTCCCTGGACCTCTACCGCATTCGCCAGGATCTGCGGAACACCCAGGCCATCCTGCCGCAGCTCGACAACGGGCTGGCGAGCGCCGAGGGGCGCCTCGCCGTCCTTCTGGGGAGCTACCTGGACGATCTGGCCGAGATCCTGCCAGACGCCCTGTCGCCCGACACTGCGGCCGATCCGGTTCCAGCCGGGATTCCGGCCGACCTCCTGATGCAGCGGCCCGACGTGCGGGCAGCAAGACACCGGCTCGAGGCGGCCCGTTTCTCAATCGAAGCCCGCCGCGCCGAACTCCTGCCCACGCTCTCGTTCTCCGGTTCCATCGGGCTCCAGAGTTCGGAGATCGACGGACTGTTCAAGGTGGACCAGTGGTTCACCAACCTTGCATCCAACCTTCTCGCACCGGTCTTCGATGGCGGACGGCTCCGAAGCAACGTGACGCTGGCCGAAGCCCGCTTCAGCGAACTCGCGGCGACCTATGGCCGCACGGCCGTGACGGCCGTCAACGAGGTAGAGACCGCTCTGGCCGTGCATCAGAACGAGGGCCGGCGCCACGCCCTGCTCTCTTCCCGACTCGAGGAAGCGCGCGCAACGGAGGAACTCCGCTCCCAGAGGTACGAAGCGGGCATAGGAGGCTACGCCGACGTTCTCGACGCGCTTCTCACCCGCTTGAACGTAGAGTCAGCCCTGGCAGGCGCCGAGCGGAATCTAGCACTCGCCAGGCTGACCGTCCACCGCGCCCTGGGAGGGGCCTGGACGCCTCCTAAAACGATGGGCGAAAACCCTGCGGCGCAGGTCCAGGCCCAATCACAACCACAAACGTCAACCGGAATCACGAGCTGAACTGAACGAGCAAATGAGGCGACGAACCGGCTGGCTCATTGCCGGCATCATCCTGATCGGGTCCGGAGGCCTTGCCGCATTCCTTGTTTCGCTGCGGCCTGAGCCGGAGCGCACGCCTCCCCCATCGCAGGTTCCCTTCGTGGTCACCGCCCAAGTGGAGGCCGGAGAGGGCGCCATCCCCGTCTTCGGCGCAGGCACCGTTCGGCCCCGGGCGGAGATCGACATCGCGGCCGAGGTCAGCGGCAAGGTGGTCTGGGTCGATCCGGCGTTGCAGAGCGGCGGGCGCGTGCAACAGGGGCAGGTCCTCTTCCGCATCGACGATGTCGACTACCGGAGCGGGGTGGAGAAATCGCGAGCCAACGTCGCGCTCCAGAGGGTCGAACTCCTGAAGGTAAGGGAAGAAGCCGAGGTTGCCCGCACGCAGTACGAGCACTTCAAGAAGCGCCAGGCGGACAGCGGAACGTCTTCCGAAGCGAGCCCCCTGGCGCTCTGGCAGCCTCAACTCCAGGCCGCCGAAGCCTCGCTGGCGAGAGACAGCGCCACGCTCGCGGAAGCCGAGCTGCACCTCTCGCGAACGGCGGTCACGGCACCCTTCGCCGGCGTCGTTCGGACCGAGTCGGTCGACCTGGGGCAATTCGTGGCGGCAGGCCAGGGGGTGGCGCGCCTCTACGCCTCCGACGCGGTCGAAGTCGTCGTGCCGCTCTCGGACGGCGATGCCGCGCTCATCCCGGGTCTCTGGGATCTGAGGGCGGGCGACGGGAACCGGCAGGTGGGGGCCCGCGTGGTGGCGGACTACGGCGACCGGCGCTACGCCTGGGACGGCTACGTGGACCGGGTCGAAGGCGCCCTGGATGAGCAGACCCGCACTCTCGACGTGATCGTTCGCGTGCCAGGGCCTTTTCGCAGCGGTACGCCGGAAGCGGACGGCCCCGAAGACGGAGACGCGGACAGCAACGACGGCGGCCCGCCGCTCCTGGTCGGCAAGTTCGTCGACGTGGAACTCGAGGGCGTCGCGCCGGACACGTACTTCAAGGTCAGGCGGCCCGCGCTTCGACCCGGAAACGAGGTGTGGGCCGTGCGCGATGAGGAAGTGACCATCGTACCCGTCACCGTCCTGCAGCGAATCGACGACGAGGTCTACGTCACCGGCGCGCTGGAACCCGGTCAGGCGGTGGTCGTCGGCGCAATCCAGGTCGCAACCGAGGGCATGGCCGTGAGGACCGAAGCCGGAGCAGGTTCCTGAGTACGGACAGCGCGTCGGAGCTCGAACTGGGCGGACCGATCGCCTACATGGCGAAGAACGGGGTCGCCGCCAACCTGCTGATGTTCTTCATCGTGGCTGCCGGACTCGTGTCGCTGCCAGGCCTGGTCCAGGAGGCGTTTCCGGTGCTCTCCTTCGACTTCATCGAAGTCTCCGTCGCCTATCCCGGAGCGACACCGGACGAGGTGGAGCAATCGGTCGTCCTCAGGCTCGAGGAACAGATCGAAACGGTCGACGGCGTCAGGGAAGTAACTTCCGTCGCTTCCGAGGGACTTGCTTCCGTCATGGCCGGGTTGAAGACGGGTACCGACATCGGCCGTGCTCTGGACGAGGTGGAATCCGCGGTGAACCGGATTCAGACCTTTCCCGCGCAGGCCGAACGGCCAGAGATCCGGCAGATGACGAATCGTCAGAGCGTGATTCGGCTCGTGCTCTACGGCGACGTCTCGGAACGGGCGCTCAAGGAACTGGCCTACGAGGTCGAAGCCGAGATCGCTTCGCTACCGGCCGTCTCCTACGTCGCGACGAGCGGGGTCCGCGCCTACGAGATCTCGATCGAGACGCCGCTCCGCAGGCTCCGGGCTCTCGGCCTCACGGCCGAGGACATCTCGAACGCGGTTCGCACAGATTCCCTCGACGTGTCGGCGGGAAGCATAGAAACCCGCGACGCGGAGGTCCGGGTCCGGACCACCGGACGGCGTTACGACCAGTACGACTTCGAGGACATCGTCGTCCTCAGCCGAACGGACGGGACCGTCGTGCGGCTGGGCGACATCGCAGAAGTCCGGGACGACTTCCAGGACGTCGACCTGATCACGCGGTACAACGGTCGACGCGCCGCGTTCGTCGAGGTCTACCGGTCCGCGGGCGAACAGGTGCTCGACGTGGTCGCAGCGGTGGAAGCGCATCTGGAACGGGAGATCGTTCCTTCCCTGCCCGCCGGCGTGTCGCTCGACATCTGGAACAACGACGCGGACATCTACGAGGACCGGCTCAAGCTGCTGCGCAAGAATGCACTGCTGGGACTGGTCCTGGTGCTGGCGGCGCTGACGCTCTTCCTCCAGATTCGACTCGCGCTCTGGGTCGCGCTCGGGATCGCCATTTCCTTCATCGGCGCCGTCGCCCTGATGCTGGCGCTCGACGTCTCGATCAACACGATCACGCTGTTCGCGTTCATTCTGGCGGTTGGAATCGTGATCGACGACGCGATCGTCGTTGCCGAGCAGATCCACGCCGAGAGGTCGAAGGGGGTTCCGGGGCTGGTCGCGGCGATTCGCGGAACCCAGCGCGTCAAGCGACCGGTGATCTTCGCCGTTCTCACCACGATCGCTGCCTTCTTCCCGCTCATGTTCGTGCCCGGTCCCCTAGGCCGTGCGACGGGATCGATCGCGGTGATTCTGATCTCGATCCTCATCTTCTCCCTGATCGAGTCGCTGCTCATCCTGCCCAGGCATCTCTCCCATCTGCCCGGTCCCGGAGATCCCCCCGCCAATCCGGTCGAACGGTTCTTTTCCCGCGCCCACGCGGCGGTGGCCCTCGGGCTGACGAAGTTCACCGACGGCCCCCTCGACCGGGGCCTGCGGCTGGCCACCGCTCAACCCGCACTGGTGATCGCCGCGGGCATCGGCACGCTTGTCCTCTGCGCCGCCCTTGTCGGTTCGGGCGCCATCGGCGTCATCTTCGCCCAGCCGGTCGAGGCCGACATCGTGACCGCGAGCATCGAGATGGCCGAAGGAACCCCGGCGCGCCGGACCGCCGAACTGGCCACCGAACTCGAGCTGGCCGGCCACCGGGCCATCGAGCGGCTGTCCGGAGGAGAAACCGGCGAACGGGATGTCCTGCTGGTTGGCGTCAACTTCACGGTCGGCGCCAAGGCCAGGCCGCTGGGCGGCGCGCTCGCCCAGGAGGCCAGCCTGAATCCGCAGTCCAACATCGCGGCCGTCGAGTTCAAGCTGACGCCCTCCGAGCAGCGGAGCGTGACCTCCGGCGAGTTCCTGCAAACCTGGAGGGAGGAGGCGGGGCCGATGCCCGAGGCGCGCGGCCTGGCCTTTACGGCGGAACTCCTGAACCTGGGCGCTCCCGTACAGGTCCAGCTTTCCTACCGGGATCCGGGCCGGCTCGGCGAGATCGGCGACCATGTGGTCGCGTCGCTGCGCCGCTTCGACGGCGTCTTCGACGTCCAGTCCGACCATTCGGAGGGCCTGCAGGAAATCGAGCTCGCTTTGCGGCCGGAAGCGCGAACGCTCGGGCTCACGCTCGACGATCTCGGGCGCCAGGTACGGGCCGCCTTCTTCGGCGACGAGGCGCTCCGGGTGCAGCGGGGCCAGGAGGATGTGCGCGTTTACGTTCGCCTTCCGGAAGAGGACCGGGACACGATCGCGGACATCGAGAACTACCTCGTCCGTACGCCCGCGGGCGCCGAGGCCCCGCTCAGCCAGGTCGCCTCCGTCCGATTCGGGATCTCGCCGTCGTCAATCCGGCGGCGGGACGGCGAGAGAATCGTCACGATCACCGCCGACGTCGATCCGGCTGTCGTCACCGGCGCCGATGTCCTGGCCGCGCTGGAGACGACCGTGCTCGCCGATCTGAGCGACCGGTACCCGGGCCTCGGCTACCGCTTCGGCGGCCAGCAGGAACAGCAACTCGAGTCGTTCGAGGCTCTGGGACGCGGCTTTCTCCTCGCACTGCTCCTGATCTTCGCGCTGCTCGCCATTCCACTCGGCTCCTACGCGCAGCCCCTGATCATCATGGCCGTCATCCCCTTCGGGATCGTCGGCGCTATCCTCGGCCACCTCATCATGGGGATCAGCCTCAGCATCACGTCGCTCTGGGGCATGGTCGCCCTGACTGGCGTCGTAGTGAACGACACTCTGGTGATGATCGACTTCATCAACGTCAAGCTGAAAGAAAGAGCCCCGACAAGAACTGCGATCATGGAAGGCGCGAAGGCCCGTTTCCGTCCCATCCTCATCACCTCGTTGACGACGTTTCTGGGCTTCGCGCCGCTCATCTTCGAGCGCAGCGTTCAGGCTCAGTTCTTGATCCCGCTGGGCGTGTCGATGGGCTTCGGCCTCGTCTTCGCCACCTTCGTGCTCATGCTGATGACGCCAGCCATGGCGACGGTGTACTTCGGCGCCGGGGGACGAGGGCCGGTGCAGGCATCGAGTCACACGGCTGCTTCCAGAGCCTTGCCATGACCGCCGTGCACCCCAACGGCCCGGTGCCCCGGACGCCGCCGGGTCCCAAGGGCCAGCGCCTCAAGCACCTCCGCGGGCGCTTCCAGGACTGCGAGAACATGCTGACGGGGTTCCGCAGCGAGTACGGCGACGTCGTCTCCTGGCAGCTTCCGGCCATCGACTGCTGTGCCGTCTTCGACGCCGATCTGATCCATGAGATCCTCACCGATCAGCGTCCGTACTTCCCGAGGATCCTGAAGTTCGCGACCCGAATTCCGACGATACCGAACCCTGGCTTGTCCAGGCTCAGTGGCGCCGCCCATCAACGCAAGCTGGGGCCGGTCAACGCGGTGTTCTCCAAGGAACGCCTGCTCCCCTACGCCGACCTCATGATCCGGCACTTCGAGAAAACGACGGACTCCTGGCGTCCGGGCGAAGCGATCCAGGCCAAGGAAGAGATGTATCGCGTCACGGCGTCCATCCTGGGGGACGCAGCGTTCGGCGAGGACATGAGCCCGGGCGAGGTTCTGCTCAGAAAGGCGCTCAAGACCGTCAAATGGGACTTCGCGGTAGACTTGATGCCGTTCAAGGCGCTGATCCGGAAACTGCCCCTGCCCCAGAATCTGGCGCTGTGGCGATCTTTCGGGGAGCTGCACGAGATCGTCGCCGAATCGATGCGTCGAGCCCGCGAACCTGCCAGCGAGCGGACGGACTGGATCGCCCACATGGTCAGGGACGCGGCCGATGCCCCTGTCGACCCGCCGTTCACCGACGAAGAGATCCGCGACGAGGTGCTCGACATGCTGTTGGCCAACCTGGACACAACGGCTCTGTCCCTCAGTTGGGCACTCGGTCGCCTTTGCCGGAACCCCGCGGTAGCGGCGCGGCTGGAGAAGGAAGTGGACGAGGTGCTGGGAGACCGTCCGATGACCGCCGCGGACTTCGACCGGCTCCCCTACGCGCGGGCCGTCTACCTCGAAACGTTGCGCCTGGGGATGCCACAGTTCTTCATCGAGCGCGAGGTGACCGAAGACCGCGTGATCGGCGGCCGGCATCTGATTCGCAAAGGCACGCTGGTGCAACTGTGCCGGGGCGTCGTCTACCGCGACGACAGGTACTTCGATCGCACCGGGGAGTTCGCGCCGGAGCGCTGGCTCAAGGGGGGCCCTCCCGGGTGTCCGGCGCATGTTTTCGTGCCATTCAACGAGGAACCGCACCGGTGCCCGGCGTGGCAGTTCAACACGATGGCAGGCGTCTTCCTCGTCGCGAGCGTCGCCCGGAAGGTCCGGCTCCAGCCGGCTTCGAAGGAACCGCTCGAATCGGACTTCAAATTCCTCTTCGCCCCCAAGGGCCCCGTACCGGTTCGAGTGACCGAGCGCGACCCCCGAACCCACTAGCGGCGAGCCGCGGCCTCGCCTACCCCCGAGCTATGGTCAAATTTCGTGTATGGGCGGTTGATCATCAGGCGGCGTTCCTGGTCTGATCGGCGTCCTCGGTTTGTTCGATGCCGTCAACGAAACGGACATCGCGGATCACTTTGGCGACCTTGTCGAAGCCTCGCAGGCGCCGCCAGCGGGCTTGTGCGCAGGTTCCGAGCTTGAAGATCATGGCCAGCATGGTGTTTCGGCTGACGCAGCCCTTGGTGCGGGCGGTGCGGTGGCGAATCGTGGCGAAGGTCGACTCGATCGGATTCGTGGTGCGCAGATGCACCCAGTGCTCGGCGGGGAAGTCGTAGAAGGCGAGGAGTTCCTCGCGGTCCTTGAGCAGGCAGTTCGTCGCCTTCGGGTACTTGGCCTCGTAGCGCCTCTGCCAGGCCGCGGCGGTCCTCGATCCGGCCCGTCTCCCGGTGCTGCCGGATCAGCCGCGTCACCTGCGACTCGGACTTCCCGGTCATCTTCATCAGGTAGCGCCGAATCATGCCCTTGTCGCGCCTCACAAGCGCCCGGTAGCGGAACCTGACCAGCGTCTCACGGAGAACTCGTACGCCGATCCGCGGTCCACCAGCACCAGGTCCACCGCCTCGTTGCCGGACGTTGCCGGACAGGAAAAGATGAACCTCGTCAAGTGTCTGAAGTCGGTGGGCCTGCAGCGTCACGATCATCCTCCGATGATCCCCAACACACCCTCAGGCTCATCTCTCGTGGGATTGACATCGCTCCTTCAGGCTCATCTCACATGGGACAAGGCTCTGTGCCGTGCGACTTGCGGGGATTATAAGGGAAAGTTGACAAGGGCTAGGATCCTCAGTAGGCTGGATACGCCAGTCAACGGAGGAACCGATGAACGACTCGACCACCTACAACGCACCTGGACAGGCCCACCGGAACGGCATCTCGCTGTTCGCGCTGGAGCGGATGTTCCCGAACGAGAACGCCGCGCGCCGCTGGTTCGAGGCCGCCCTGTGGGGCGGCTCGATCCACTGCCCACGCTGCGGCGGCGATCGCACCCGCGAGGCCAAGCACAAGACCATGCCCTACTGGTGCTCCGACTGCCGCGCCTACTTCTCCGTCAAGGTCGGCACCGTCATGGAGGGATCGAAGCTCCCGCTCCGCAAGTGGGCCTACGCGATCTACCTCGAAGCGGCGAACCTCAAGGGCGTCTCCAGCATGGAGCTGCACCGCGCCCTCGACATCAGCCAGCCGGCCGCCTGGTTCATGCTCCACCGCATCCGGGCCGCGTTCAAGGACGGCTCGTTCTCGAAGCTCGAAGGCATCGTCGAAGTGGACGAGATGTTCGTCGGCGGGAAGCAGAAGAACCGGCACAAGAAGGACGCCGACAAGTACCGGGACGGCGACGGAGGCGGCAGCTCCTCGTTCTTCGGCAAGAAGCCCGTCGTCGGCGCCATCCAGCGCGACGGCAAGGCCGTGGCCGCGCCGATCGACTCCACGGACGGCAAGACTCTCACCCGGTTCGTCGAGGCCCACGTCAAGCACGGCGCCCGCGTCTACACCGACGATCACGGCGGCTACGGCGACCTGATGGAGACCTACATGCACCGGACCGTCAAGCACTCCCTCGGCGAGTACGTCCGCAGCGTGGACGTGCATACGAACACGATCGAGTCCCTCTGGTCGATGTTCAAGCGCGGCTTCGTCGGCAAGTACCACCGGATGAGCTTCAAGCACCTGCACGCCTACGTCGACGAGTTCGTGTGGCGACGCAACGTCCGCGACCTGGACACCGCCGAGCAGATGGTCGAGATGGTCCGCGGCATGGCCGGTAAGCGGTTGCGGTACGCGGATCTGGTCGCGTAGAGTTCGGGCATGAGCAAGGACGAGCAGAACGCCGAAGTCTCTCGGCTGTTCCTTGAGCGCTCGGATGCCCTCCGGCTCCTGGCCTGTTACGAATCCAAGATCAGTCGAGCCATGAGCCTGTTCTACCGGCTTGCCGAAGTAGGCCGGATACAGAACGCCGTGAGCCCTCGGCCGGATCTTCACGTCTCGGAAGTAGCCGAGATCGAATACCCGCCCCAGGAAGAACTGGTTGAATGGGTGCAGGGAGCCGCGGCGCAACGCGAGATCGTCAGGCGCTGCGAGCAGGCTCTCGACGGTATGGGCCTACGCTACTAGCGCACGTCGACCCTGCTTACTCCACCGTCACGACCGAGCGGGAGGAGAAGGTCGCGGCCGGCTAGTGTCATGTCACACGTCTTATGCCGTATGAATCGTAGTAGGCTCCTTGCCGTTCGACAACGGCAAGGAGTCTGGCATGAAGCGGTATGTGGTGGAGTTGGAGGCGCAGGAGCGCGAGGCGTTGGCGACGATGACGCGCAAGGGTTCGCATCGGTCGCAGAAGGTGATCAACGCCTTGATTCTGCTCAACTGCGACGAGGGCGAGTTCAACGGGCGTCGGCCGACCGGCGAGACGATCGCCGGGGTCTTGCGGATCAGTGCGCGCAGGGTGGATCGTGTGAAGAAGCGGTTTGTGGAGGACGGTCTGGAGGCGGCGCTCGGCAGTCGGCAGGGGCGTCGTCCGAAGTACCTGCGCAAGGCGGATGGCGAGTTCGAGGCGCGGCTGGTCGCGCTGAGTTGCGGCGAGCCGCCCGAAGGGCGTTCGCAGTGGTCTCTGCGTCTGTTGGCGGACCGTGCGGTGGAGCTCGGCTATATCGACAGCGTCTCGCACGAGACGGTGCGGCGGGTGCTAAAAAAAACGCTCTCAAACCGTGGCGCCGCGTCGGCTGGGTGATTCCGCCGCAATGCAACGCCGACTTCGCGGCGAACATGGAGCGGGTGCTCGACGTCTATCGGCGTCCGCACGACGCGAACTTCCCGGTGGTGTGCATGGACGAGACGCCGCGGCAGTTGATCGCCGAGACACGGGCGCCCATCCCGCAGGCCCCTGGACGGGAGGTCCGCGAAGACTACGAGTACCGACGCTGCGGCACCTGCAACGTGTTCATGGCGACCGAACCGCTGGCCGGGCGGCGTCTGACCAAGGTCACCGAGCGCAGGACCAAGACCGACTGGGCGCGTTTCCTGGAAGACATCGCCGGGCAGTATCCCGACGCCACCCGAATCACGCTGGTGATGGACAACCTCAACACCCACCGCCCCGGCGCGCTCTACGAGACCTTCGACCCGGCCCGGGCCAAGGCGCTGTGGGACCGCTTCGAGTTCGTCTATACCCCCAAGCACGGCAGTTGGCTGAACGTCGCCGAGGTCGAACTCAGCGTGATGATCCGACAGTGCCTCAACCGCCGCATCGACTCCATCGACACCCTACGCGCCGAAGTCGGCGCCTGGCAGGACGCCAGAGACCGGATCCAAGCCAAGGTCAACTGGCACTTCACCACCGACGACGCACGAGTCAAACTCAAGCGCCTCTATCCGACTTTTGACGAGTGACACGACACTAGAGCCTCGGCAGGCGGAACATTCGCGACCTCGACACCGTCGAACAGATGCTCTGGATCGCCCGTGGCATGGCCGGCAAGCGGTTGCGGTACGTGGACCTCGTGGCGTAGAGTTCGGCTCCCAGAACCACAAAACCCGCGGCTTGGGGCCGCGGGCCAAGGGGTTTCGATCCAACAACGAGAAAGGACCTCGTGATGAAGAACGGAGATCTCGCTAGAGACTCTAGCCACAAGAGCGCCCCGAACGCAAGCGCCCCGAAGTCGAAGCCTGTCCAGTCCCTCAAGATGGCCGCGAGCAACGCTACGGCGAAAGCGCTTCCAGTAGCTCACGCCGCCGCACAGTACGTGCCGGGGATCCTTGAATCCTACAGCTCTCCAAGAACGCGCCGAAGGGGCGCCCGGTGTAAGTCACCGCGACCGACAAGCGATCGCTTCGTTGTCGGCGACCTGTTGGATGGCGTAGAAGCCGATGTTTCGTGGCGGTGGTTCACGTTCACTGAGTCGGTGGTAGAGCGCCCCGGTGCTGTCCTGAAGAAGATCGGGCGACCACGGATTGAGCGGGTTGTCGTCTCGATACAGGCGCTTCGGGATCACGGGTTCTCCGGGCTCGATGTACCAGGACTTCTTGAGTTGTCCAGCGGACGTTAGGCGGCTCGGCACCAAGATATCCAACCTCCAAGGGATATCGGTGAGTCCGGCGGCGTACACCCAGAAGAAGCCGTTGATCTTGCACCCGTCGAGTACCTTGACGATCACCTCAACGTTGTCTGGCGTGAAGAAGTAGAAGACCATCGACGGGCCGGTCCAGGCCAAGTTGGGGGCTCCGTAGGAATCCAGCAGACAGGCTCTCGCCCTTGGATCTCCCGGCTCTACCCAGAAGTCCACACCTACCCAGAAGCTCTCGGCATCGAATCCTCGAGGCCAGTGTCTGACTTCGCCAACCGCTTGGCTGTAATCGCATCCGGCCCTGTCGTCGTGCGAGGCGTCTTCCGTGTCCGATTGAGCTCCGGTCGGCATGCCAAAAGTAGTCACCGCAGCGAGTGCGACGACGCTCGCTCCAAGAGAGAGCATGGGCTCTCCTTTCGCTGAGGCTCCGGCCCCCGGAATGGTGCCGGGCCGTGTCTAGCGCACTGCACACGGCTGAGGCTCCCGCCTATTCACCGTCAGGGGCGGAGATCATCTCCACCTGCCCCGGCTCTTGTATTCGGCGAGCGGCCCGACTCAGGGGCCGTGTGCTCGCGCTAGACGGTGAGAAGTGTAGGTCGCGCCTACCGCCTTGTCAACTTTGCATTATAATCCCCCGACTTGCCGCCGTCTGGTATACTCGGCGCGATTCCGGCTCTAGCCGAAACTCCCAGGAGTCCCCGGAAACCATTGAGCACAAAGGCCCTAGCAGCCCGTGGTGAAAGTCGTCCGTGAGGTTCGTCGATGCAGGACAGCTCGCGTTGTTCTTGGGGGGGTCAGTGCCGAGCGGCCATGACGGGCTGGAAACGGAGGCGATTTTGCTGCCATCGAGCGAGGATCTTGAAGTAGAGCACGACGAGAAGCCGGCAGATGCCGCCATGTTGGCCAACGAGAGCATTGCCGGCGGCCACAGAGCGCCCCTGAAGGCTCCGCGGCGTCCCGATTCCCAGACGTGTACGCATCAGGAGCCCAAGGTTGCAGGCGCTGGCGTGAACATACGCCCGCTTGAGGACGTTCGTGAGGCCGCGCAGGTGCAGGCGCCGCATGCCGCCGGTCTCGTACTGGTGAGCGAAGGGCCGTTCAAGCCGTTCGCCTCGCTGGCGCTGCATCCGCTTGCCGCGATTCCCCCGGTTCCGCCGACGGTTCGCGTACACGATCTTCTGCAGGTCCTTCCTGCCCTTCCAACGACGCCGACCGCGGTTCGGCTCCGCGATGTAGCTGCGAAGCCCCAACTCGTCGATGTCCGCGAGGACCTGGTTGCTGTGGTACCCCTTGTCCGCAACCAACTCCTGGATCGCCGCGTCGTCCCCGGTCACTGCCTCCACCTGCTCGAACACCTCTTCCAGCGTCTCCTGAACCGACTCCGTGTCCCCGGTCGACCCGCCCTGAATCGTGAGCCCCAGGATCACCCCGGACTCGAGGTCCACCGCATGCTCGGCCTTGTACGCGAAGTGCGTGCGACCGTCCTTCATCTTCGTGATCTCCGCATCCGGGTCATGCGGATTCTCCCAGTCCGCGTTCGACAGCTTCTTCTTCCGCTTCCGGTCGAAACGGACCAATGCCGCACGCGTCGGCGTCTCCACGCCCGAAGCCTCCGCCAAACCACGCACGAACGTGTCGTAGTCCTCATCCGTGTCCCGCCGCACGATGCTGCGCAACGCCGCATTCGCCTCCAGCGTCGTCGCGTCGACACCCACCGTCTTGCCGGACACCAGCTCCGACTCCTCCAGACGAGACAGCACCCATGTGAACACGCTCCGGTGCGTCTCCACAGCGATCCGACGACGCGTACGGGAAATCGTCGAATGATCTGGACACGACTCGCTCAGACCCAGCCCCAGAAACCGGCGGATACTCAGCGAGTCCTGAGCACGCCACGCAATCCCACGCTCCGAGTCCAGACCCTCGAAGTAACCCAACAGCAGCAGACGAAAATACTGCCCAGGAGGAAGACCCGGACGACCCATCCGCTTCGCGTAGAACTCCGCGCACTCCGACTCCGCGAACTCGTCGAACCCCGCTGACTCCAGAATGCCGTTCAACCGGTCATAGAACGGGTGACCAGCACTCCGCGGCAGATCCGCTCCCGACACCCACAGAGGCTCCTGACTGCAACGACTACTCTTCTTGCCCATCGCCATGACGCCATCCTATATCGACGCCATGCCATGAACCGACTTTCACCACAGGCTGATAGCTCCCTCACGCGCAGGAAATCAATAGTGGACATCCCGTCATGCTACGTCGACGGCTACGAGGCCGCTCGCAAAGTGCATCCCGAGCTGGCGGACATGTACATCCGCTACACGACCCTCGGCGATCCCGTGGCCGATGCGGTATGCACCGAGCTGGCAGAAACTGCGGATCCGGGCGACGTGCACCGGATCATTGCCACCACCGTCAATCATCACGATGACCCGCCGAAGGACACGCTGGAGTCGCTGTTGAACCTGATCGGGGAAGCGAAGATCGTCCCCGAGTGGTTCGACCCTGATCTGGCCCTGAAGGGCACGCGCGCCTTCATCCGCAACTCGGACATGGTATTGGGCGGGCTCGTGGGTGGAGCGATCATCGAGGGTTTCTCAACGCTGATCAGCAAGTCCTTCCGCATCAGAAGCCGGATCACGCTGAACGGCGTCCGGCGCCTCAAGCAGAACCTCCTGCAGTTGGTGGAACAGTTCATGCCCGGCGGACTGGAGCCGGGAGGAGACGCCTGGAGACTGAACCTTCGAATCCGTCTCGTTCACGCCCAGGCCAGGATGCTGATCAAGGACTCCCCGGAATGGGATGGTCGAACCTACGGGCTGCCGCTCAGCACGGCGCACATGCTGTTGGGGGCCGCCGCCTTCTCCGCGCGTCTCATGGACCATGTGGCCAATCTCGGCGGCGACTTCACGGACGAGGAACGGGAGGCATACATCCATGTGTGGAGGTACACCGCGTTGATCATGGGCGTACCCGAATCGATCCTGTTCACGGACTACGCATCGGCGATGCGAATATTCGAGATCGGCACAATCTGCGAGCCGCCTCCGGACGACGACGCGATCATTATGGCGAACAGCATCGTCAACAGCGCACCGATCGTGCTGGGATTCGCCGAAACCAATGAGCGACGCGCCAAGGCAGCGTTCATGTACCAGGTTTCTCGGGACCTGATCGGCGACAAGATGGCCGACGACTTCCGGTTCCCTCGGTCGCGATGGCTCAGGGAGGTTCCTCTGCTGCGTCTGCGGAACCGCGCGAACAGGGTGGCCTCGCGTCTCCTTCCCGGATGGGGCTCGCGTCAGGCGAGGAACAAGTTCAGCGACATGCTGAGCGTCTCGAACCTGGGCAACTACGACCTCTCCTACGCCTTGCCGACTTCGGTCTATGACGAAGACTCGCGTGAGTGGTAGGCAGTCCGGCAGCTCAGGTTGAATCGGCCGCCTGCGCCTTCTGGAACGCCGGCCTCGCCATGCAGCGATCAGCGTAGGTCTCAAGCACCGGCGATTCGGGAAGCATCCCGAACATGCGCAGGAAAACCGCGCTGCTGCCGAGCATCACGTCGGCGGCGCTGAACTCGTCGCCCAGAATCCAGGGGCCGTCACCAAGACCATCCTCCCAGGTCTCGATGGTCTTCGCGAAGCTGCCCCAGCCGAGCCGGCCCGGGTTGAACGCCTCCGCCTGGTGTTCCTCGGGCACAACGGTCCGAAGACCGGACTCGAACATCGCCGGTTCGATCATGCCGGGCGCGAAGATCAGCCACTGCACGAAGCGGGCCCGGAGCGGATCGTCCAGCTTCGGCGCCAGCCTGCCGGAGGCGTAGCGATCCGCCACATACAGGCAGATCGACGCTGAGTCCCACATTCGCACTTCGCCATCTTCGAGCGCCGGCACCTTGCCCATCGGGCTTGCGGCGAGGTGTTCCGGGCTGCGTTCCGGCTTCGTCACGTCCACGCGCACCAGTTCGTAGTCGACCCCGGCCTCCTCGAGCATCCAGACCGCGCGGCTGGAACGGGTCTGAGGGAACCAGTAGAGCTTCATTCGTAGGCCTCCGAGTCCTGATGTTCCGTGCCTGCCGGGGCGCGGCCGATCTCCTTCATTCCGGTGTAGAAACCGCGCACGTCGAGTTCGATGGTGACCGGCGAGTCGTTGTCGTTGCGCCAGAACCAGCCGTGGTTGCCGGAGTAGCCGGCGGTCAAGCCGCCCCGGCCGCCCGTGATGTCGAACTCTTCCGCGTAGCGAACCGGCTCGTCGTCCAGGTCGTTGAAGGGGTCGGCATGAAAGTCCGAGTACAGCGCGCCGCCTTCCGTCTGCCACGAGTAGACGATGGTCATCCCTTCGATCATCTGCAGCTTGTACTCCATCTGCTCGTTGGCGCCGATCTCTATCGTGACCGTCTCGGCCCGCAGTTCCCGGCTGCCGGCCATTTGCGCGGACAGTCCGGCTTCGGCCTCGGCCATCGGCTCGGTGCCGGCCGCCTCGTAGAGCCGGTCGAGGCCGAGCAGGCCGCCGATCCGGGTCGGGTCGATGCCGTACTCGGCCGGCAGGATGACGACCACGAACACGGCGGCCCCGGCGGCGAGCGTGATCGCCAGCGTCTTCAGCAGCCTGCGAAGCGGCGGCGTTCCCAGATCGCCGCCGGGAGGGGAAGAGGAATCCGTCATGACAAGAAGTACCCCGTCAACTGGTAGGCCACGAGCAGAAAGCCGACCGTCATCAGCACCGCGTTGGCCGCGTAGCCGTGAGACTGGAAGCGTCCGCTTGCGCGCCAGAGGTTGAAGCTCAGCAAGATGATGGCGAGAGCGGCGAACTGCCCCAACTCGACGCCGACGTTGAAAGAGACGATGTTGCCGACCAGGCCGCTGCCCGAGATCTCCACCGGCTGCAGCTTCGTCGCCAGGCCGAAGCCGTGGAACAGACCGAACACGAGCACTGCTGCGCGGGTATCGATGCGCACACCGAGCGTCCGGAATCCTCCGAGGTTCTCGAACGCCTTGTACGCCACCGACAGGCCGACCACCGCATCGATGAGAAACGGGTTCGCGTGGATGCCGCCCAGCACCCCGACCAGCAGGGTCACGCTGTGGCCGATCGCGAACAGGGTGACGTAGAGGGCTACGTCGCGGAACCGATAGAGGAAGAAGATGACGCCCGCCAGAAACGCGAGATGGTCGTACCCGGTGACCATGTGCTTGGCGCCCAGGTACATGTACGGGCCGACCGCCAACCCCTCGTTGTTGGTCAGGAAGAGCTCGTCCTGGTCGGCTACGCCGTGGGCCCAAAGGCCCGAGGCGAGGAACAGGGCGGCCGCGGCCAGCAACACCGCGCGCATCGGGGTTCCGGAAGGCTCCATCGAACCGGGGATGGTAACAGTCGGACGCCGGTGGAGTTCCAGGCAGAATGCGGGCAGGATGCCCGCGTTCCCAGGTTATCGGCCGCCCGACCCCGGGCCATCAAAGGCTCGACCCGTTCAGAGTCGCAACCGTAGCGAGGCCCGGAACGCACGCGGCTCGGCAGGGCTCAGGAAGCGCGGATTCTCGAAGCCGTCCCCGAGCACTTCGTCCGGTTCGCCGAGAGCGCCGAACGTCGCGTACTCGCGGTCTGTCACGTTGGTCACTCCGAGGTCCAGATCGAGCGACGGGCTCAGCTCGATCCGGCTCCACAGATCAGCCCGCCACGCCGACCCGACCGGTTCGAGCAGGTTCGCCTCGTCGCCCCGCAGGTAGCGGCCGGAGTCACCGAGCACACGGGCGCCGAGCACCACCCGATCCGCGATCCGCACGTCCGCGCCGGCCCGGAACTGGCGCCGCGGCACGCCCGGAATGAAGTCGCCGGGTTCGACCTCGATCTCACCATCCTCCGCCATCGGATGCGCCGGGCTCGGCAGAGTGAGCCGATCCTGGAAGGTCGCATCGAGCAGCGTGTACGAGGCATCCCAGTTCACCGGGCCGCTCCGACCGCGAATCCACAACTCCAGCCCCTGCCGGCGGGTCGCGTCGATGTTGGTGAAGTACCCGGCGCTGGTGCCGGCGCCGCTGGAGACGAAGATGATGTCCTCGGCGCTGTCGCTATGAAAGAGGGCAGCGCTCCAGCGCACCGAGCCGCTCCGGCCGCGCAGGCCGATCTCGGCACTCGTCGTCACCACCTGGTCGAGCGGCGGATCGGCTACGAAGGCGTTCGGCAGCCGGCACGGGTCGTCCGGGTCCGCGCAAGTGAGCTCCACCGGCGTCGGCACCCTGGCCGACTGCGAGACGTTGCCGAACAACAGGAGAGTCGAGCGTTCCCGCGTGCTCGCCTCCCAGACGAAACCGGCCGAAGGCACGAGGCGCGAGTACGCGTGATCGCCGTCAAGCGCCGTCCCCAGACGGTCGTCCAGTTCGACCGAGCTGTCGTTGTAGCGGGCCTGGAGGGTCCAGGTCAGCCGGCCGCCGGTCGTCGTCCAGTGTCGCATCGCCCACAGGCCGTAGTGTCCCGTCTCGGCGCGCAAGCCCACTTCCGAACCCGGGAGTAGCCTGCCGCTGCCAACGGTGGTCCTGCTCGGCGTCAGCTCGGCGAGTTCGGTGTCGAAGGCGAAGTCTGCGCGTCCCCCGTCCCACGACGCGCCGGCCAACCAGCGGCCGGAGTCCGTCAGCCCAGCGAGTTGGAGCGAGCCGCCCCAGCCCTCCTGCTCGGTGCGGCTCCTGTTGTTCACGGCATCGAATTCGTCGAAGTCGACGCCGTCCATGCCGTCGTCGTCCTGATCCACGCGGCCATCGTCGCCGTCACCGCCGATTTCGTCGCGATGGTCGTCATCGTCGCCCTCGAAGGCGTCCGCGTTGTAGGTGTCGACGTCGTTCACCCGCAGGTAGACGGACGCCTCGAGCTCCAGGTTCGGACCGAACTGCCGCCCGATCCGCAGCCGCGGGAAGAAGAGGTCGTTCCGGGTGCGGTCGGGGTGGGTGAAGACCTCCGAGCGACCTGTTTCGAGCAGCTCCACGGGCGTCGCGCCATTGCCGATCAGTTCGTTGTCCGCGGCGCCCACGGTCAACGCGAGATGGCCACGCTCACCGCGCTGCGAGAGCTTCGCCAACACCTGGCGAAGCGAACTGGGCGAGAAGTCGCGCCAGCCATCCTCCTCGTACGACCGCGCCGCCACGAACCAACCAAGACCGTCCTCCGAGCCGAAGACGCCGCCGGCACTCAGCTCGCCCGACCGGCGGCCGAACGATCCGCCCTCCAGGTTCAGGTTCAGCCGCTCCGAGTCGAAACCGCTGCGCGTATTCAGGGCAAGCGCACCACCGAGAGTGTTCAGACCGAACATCGGATTCGCGCCCGGCAGCAGTTCGATCCGCTCCGCCGCGAACACCGGCACGAGATCCCAGGCCACGATGTCGCCGAAGACCTCGTTGACGCGCACACCGTCCTCGTACAGCGACAGCCCCTGATTGGCGCCCAGGAGGGGCGACGCGCCAAAGCCGCGGTAGAGCACATCGGCCTGGAGGGAACTGCCCTGAGCCGCCGACAGGTGAACGCCCGGCAGCTCGGCTTCGAGCAGGACACCGGCGCCACCGGCAACTCCTCGCTCCAGGGCTTCTGAAGAAACGCGATGGACCGTCCAGGGCACGCGGTCCGACGACTCACCCAGATGATCCAGGGGAGCAAGGCCTATGACCTCGATCTCCTCTCCGAACGCGCCTTCCGCGTGCGAGTTCTCCTCCTCGCCGCCGGCATGGTCGTGTTCACCGTCGCGCGGTTGCTCCTGCGCGGACAGATGAGCGCTCCCCGCCCAACACAGGAAGCCGGCCAAACCCAGGGACAGAAGCCGGCGCCGGGACCAGGATTCACTCATCTCGGCGGCAATGTTCCACTTCCAGTGTTTCGCCGTGTCCACAGACGGTCAACGCTAGCGCGGCAGCGCCGCGCAGACTCGTGGCTACACTCAAGCCATGATCCACCGCCACATTCGACCGTCGACTCACGCACTGGCGATGACCGCTCTCGGCCTTGTATCGCTGTCGCACGCGAGTGCCCAACCGCCCCGCATCAACACCGACGATCTGCCGCGGCTTGAAGCGTTCTCCCACGCGACCCGCGTCGGCGACCTGATCTTCGTTGCCGGCACGCTCGGCACCACCGATCTACTACGAGGTCACCGGCGACGGCGAACCCCTGCGCTGGCGGCAACCACGCGATCTGGTTCGAGCAGGTGGCCTTCTTCGCCCGGCGCTACAAGGTCATCACCTGGGACCAGCGCTCGTTCGGCAACTCCACGGATCACGCCGGACGCCACAACGCGGAGGCCTTCGCGGCCGACCTGCTGGCGCTTCTCGACCATCTGGAAATCGACAAGGCGCATGTGGCGGGCCAGTCGATGGGCGGCTGGACCACCGTGCGCTTCGCCCTGGACCACCCGGATCGCGTCCGATCGGTGATCCTCGCCGACACGACCGGCGGCATCGTCACCGAAGAGGTTCGGGCGGACTACGAGCGGCTCCGCTCAGGGAGGCCCGCGCCGAGGCCGAGCGGGCCCGTGCCGAAGGTCGTCTCGACGAGGATCCGATGCGGGCCTTTCTCTACGGCCAGATCAGCAGCCTGAACGGAGAGCGCCCGATGGACATCGGCGCCATGCTGTTCGGCGTCGACTACGCACCGCGCGCCGACGAGCTCACGATGCCGGTGCTGATGATCGTCGGCTCGGAAGACCCGCTGTTCCGGCCGCCGTCGATCCGCACGATCGCCGACCTGCTGCCGAACGTCCGCGTCGTCGAGATCCCCGGCGCCGGCCACTCGCCGTACTTCTACCAGCCAGACCAGTGGAACCGGGTCGTCCTGGAGTTTCTGCGCGAGCAGGACTAGTGTCATGTCACACGTCCTCTGCCGTATGAATCGTAGTAGGCTCCTTGCCGTTCGACAACGGCAAGGAGTCTGGCATGAAGCGGTATGTGGTGGAGTTGGAGGCGCAGGAGCGCGAGGCGTTGGCGACGATGACGCGCAAGGGTTCGCATCGGTCGCAGAAGGTGATCAACGCCTTGATTCTGCTCAACTGCGACGAGGGCGAGTTCAACGGGCGTCGGCCGACCGGCGAGACGATCGCCGGGGTCTTGCGGATCAGTGCGCGCAGGGTGGATCGTGTGAAGAAGCGGTTTGTGGAGGACGGTCTGGAGGCGGCGCTCGGCAGTCGGCAGGGGCGTCGTCCGAAGTACCTGCGCAAGGCGGATGGCGAGTTCGAGGCGCGGCTGGTCGCGCTGAGTTGCGGCGAGCCGCCCGAAGGGCGTTCGCAGTGGTCTCTGCGTCTGTTGGCGGACCGTGCGGTGGAGCTCGGCTATATCGACAGCGTCTCGCACGAGACGGTGCGGCGGGTGCTAAAAAAAACGCTCTCAAACCGTGGCGCCGCGTCGGCTGGGTGATTCCGCCGCAATGCAACGCCGACTTCGCGGCGAACATGGAGCGGGTGCTCGACGTCTATCGGCGTCCGTACGACGCGAACTTCCCGGTGGTGTGCATGGACGAGACGCCGCGGCAGTTGATCGCCGAGACACGGGCGCCCATCCCGCCGGCCCCTGGACGGGAGGTCCGCGAAGACTACGAGTACCGACGCTGCGGCACCTGCAACGTGTTCATGGCGACCGAACCGCTGGCCGGGCGGCGTCTGACCAAGGTCACCGAGCGCAGGACCAAGACCGACTGGGCGCGTTTCCTGGAAGACATCGCCGGGCAGTATCCCGACGCCACCCGAATCACGCTGGTGATGGACAACCTCAACACCCACCGCCCCGGCGCGCTCTACGAGACCTTCGACCCGGCCCGGGCCAAGGCGCTGTGGGACCGCTTCGAGTTCGTCTATACCCCCAAGCACGGCAGTTGGCTGAACGTCGCCGAGGTCGAACTCAGCGTGATGATCCGCCAGTGCCTCAACCGCCGCATCGACTCCATCGACATCCTGCGCACCGAAGTCGGCGCCTGGCAGGACGCCAGAGACCGAATCCAAGCCAAGGTCAACTGGCACTTCACCACCGACGACGCTCGCGTCAAACTCAAGCGCCTCTATCCGACTTTTGACGAGTGACACGGCACTAGCCAATGGGTGCGCCGCTAGCGCCAGCGGCGGTGGCCCCAGAGGTACTGGTCGGGGTCGCGGCGGACCGCCTCTTCGAGGTGCGTGTTCAGCGTGACGAGGATCGCCTCCACGTCGGCGTTCCGGTCGCCGCTCCGCTTCTGCTCGATCAACGGCGACAGGGTCAGCTCGAAGGTCATCGGCGCCGCGCGCCGGCAGGTCGCGAAACACAGCGGCGCCCGGGTCACCAGGTGCAGCATCGCGGCGGTCGCGTGCGTCTTCGCCGGATGACCGAAGAACGGAACGTCGACGCCCCGGCGCGCGTGCTGATCGACGAGAAGGGCCAGGATCTCGCCGTCGCCGAGGAGCCTGATGAACCGCCCCGGATCGGGGTCGTACTTGGGGATCATCCGGAACTCGCGCCGCGGCCGCCGGCTGAGCGCTAGCTGCTCGACCCGGGGGTTGTTCATCGGCCGCGAGATGCCGGCGACCGGTTTGTACCGGGACAGCCACTGGCCGGCGAGTTCCCAGTTGCCGAAGTGACCGGAGACGACGATCAGGCCGCGTTCGGGATCGTCGAGCACCGCCTGCACGTCGTCCGGTATCCGGACCCTGACCCGGTCCGGGTCGTCGAGCACCAGCGCCGATTTCATCGACTCGACCAGCACCATCCCCATGTGGCGGGCGGCGGCCCGACCAATGGCCCGCGCCTCCCCCGTGTCGCCGGCCACGCCGGCCCGCAGAATGTTGGAGGTCGCCACCCGGCGCCGCGGCCGGTCGGCGGTCCACCACAGAGTCCCCAACCAGCCCGCCCAGCGCGAAGCAGCAGCCGGCGGCAGCAGATCGACGCCGAGCAACGCCAGTCGCGCGGCCCAGTATTCGAGAAGGTGAAGCACCCGGGCCGCTGGAGAAACGGAGCGCCTTCGGCGGCGACCGCGGTCAGGCTCCGTTCTGTTGCAGCAGGTCGATGATCTCGCCGACGGTACGAGTCTTGACGACCTGCTTCGGCTCCAGGGCGATCTCGAACTCCTCCTCCACGTCGTAGAGCACGTCGAGGATGGTCAGGGAGTCGAAGCCCAGAGACTCGATCGTGGTTTCCGGAGTGACTGCATCCCAGTCCCGCTCCTCGACCGCGCTGTCGCGCAGCACGTCCCGCAGCCGGGCGAGGATCTCCGCCGTGCCGTTGCCGTCCATTGGGCGGCTAGGCTATCGCCGATCCCGCCACCACGGCCCGCTGCAACAGAAAGTCGTTCCAACAGGCTCGATCACCTTTGCGGCCTTTCTGCTTTACGTATAGCGTAAAGCCCACTATGGTCACGCTCAATGATCCGGAGCTTCAGCGGTCGGGCGACCCAGCGCTTCTTCGAAGGACATCGAGTCGCTGCCTTCCAAGCGTGCGCCGACCAGGCCGCACGGCGGCTCACGATACTCGACAACGCCGAGTCTCTACAGGATCTGGCCGCCCTGCCAAGCAACAGACTAGAGGCACTGAAAGGCGACAGGGCCGGTGAATTCAGTATCCGGATCAACGTGCAGTGGCGAATCTGCTTCCGGTGGGGCCAAGACGGGCCCTACGACGTCGGAATCGTCGACTACCACTGAGGATGGCTAAGGAAATGACCCCGAGAAACGGAATGAAGCCCGTTCATCCCGGAGAGATCCTCCGAGAGGAACTCGACGAACTAGGCCTCTCAGCCAACGCACTCTCCAAGGCGTTGGACGTACCAGTGAACCGCATAACGGCGATTCTCAACGGCCAGCGAGGCGTCACAGCGAACACCGCGTTGCGCTTGGCTCGCTACTTCGGGACCACGCCCCAGCTTTGGCTCAACCTGCAAAAAACGTGGGAACTGCGCCGGGCAGAGATCGAAGCCGGAAGCCGAATCGCCAAGCGTGTCAAGCCCCGGCGGACCGTGGCGTAGCGGCCGCCGCTGAAGCCGCCTTCGGAGCCCGGCGCCGACAGCCGGATGCGGACAGGATGCCCGCATTCCATCCGCGCGCCCGATGACGGCGCACGGAGTGGTTCGCGGGTGGCGCGGATCGCGCCACCCGGGTTGCCAGGGGCGGCACCCGCGCTACTCCCCGGGTCCCAGCACCAGCACGCCGTTGCTGCCACCGAAGCCGAAGCTGTTCTTCATCACCAGGGGCCGTTCGAGGGGCTCCGGTTCGCCAGCCACAAGCCGCACGTTGCATTCGGGATCGGGGTTCTCCAGGTTCAGGTTCGGCGGCAGCACGCCACGTTCGATGCCGAGCAGCGCCGCGATCGCCTCGATCGCGCCGGACGCGCCCAGGGCGTGGCCGAAGTAGGACTTGTTCGCCGAGACCGCGACCCGGTCCGCTGCGTCGCCGAGCACGGCGCGGATCGACTCGCTCTCGCAGAGGTCGTTGGCACGGGTGGCGGTGCCGTGGGCATTCACCGCGCCGAGGTCGGCCGGTTCGATCCCGGCCGACTCGAGGGCTGAGCGCATCGCTACCGCCTGGCCCTCGGCACTCGGGCTGGTCAGGTGGCTGGCGTCGGACGACTCGCCGTAGCCGACGACCTCGCCGCGTATCCGCGCCCCGCGGCTGCGGGCGCGGTCCCACGACTCGACGACCAGCATGCCGGCGCCCTCGCCGAACACGGTGCCGTCGCGATCGGCGTCGAAGGGCCGGCACGCGCGGGCCGGATCCGGGTTCTCCGACATCACGCCGAGGTTGTTCCAGACTCCGAAGTAGAACGGGTCGAAGAAGCCGTCCGCGCCGCCGCTGAGCACGGTGTCGGCGTAGCCGTCGCGCACCATCCGGTACGCCATGCCGATCGCGTTGGTCGCGGACGTGCAGGCCGAGACGACGACGTAGTTGATGCCGGTCAGCTTGAAGTGGATCGAGACCCCGGCCGAGATCGAGTTGTACATGCACCGCGGCACGGTCGATGGCCGCAGGCCCCGCACGCCGCGCTCATGGAAGCGTTGCTGGCCGGTGGTGTGGCTCTCGGCCGAACCGGCGCCGGTGCCGAGAATGACCGCCACCGGCTGCGGTTCGTAGGGCGGCGCCCCGTCGATGAGGCCAGCCTGCTCAAGCGCGTCGGCCGCGGCGACCAGCCCCAGGTCGACGGCGCGGTCCGTCGGGCGCCGGCGCAGGCGTTTCAGCCCGGCGCGCACAGCATCCGCATCGACCTCCGCGCCGATGCCGACCTTGAGCGCCGACGTGTCGAGGGATTGCAGCTTGCCGATGCCGCCGCGGCCGGCGACCAGGCTGTCCCAGAAGGACTCGATGTCCGTGCCGACGGCGCAGGCGACGCCGAGTCCGGTGACGGCTACTCGACGTGGCTCAGCCATACATCGACAACCCGCCGTTGACGTGGAGCACCTGCCCGGTCACGTAGGACGATTCCGACGACAGCAGGAACATGACCACAGCGGCGACTTCGGCCGGCGTTCCCAGGCGTCCGAGCGGCACGCGCAGTCTCTGCCGCTGGTCTTCGGTGAGCTCGACCGTCATGTCGGTTTCGATGAAGCCGGGCGACACCGCGTTGCAGCGGACTCCGAAACGGGCCGCCTCAAGGGCGAGACTGCGGGTGAGGCTGACCAGGCCGGCCTTGGAGGCTGCGTAGTCGGCGCCCATCCACCCTCCCGGACCGTGTGCCGCGAGAGACGCCATGTTCACGATGCTGCCGCTTTTCGCCTTGCGCATCACCCGGTAGGCAGCCCGCGCGGCGGCGAACGAGGCTTCGAGGTTCACGCGCTGGGTCGCGCGCCAGGAGTCGAGGTCGAGGCCTCGAAACGCGACGGCGCGGCCGCCGCCGGCGTTGTTCACCAGACCGTCGATGCGGCCGCAACGATCGACGACCTGCTCCACCAGCGCCGCCGCGTTCTCGGGCTCGTCGAGATCGGCGGCCAGCGGGAGCGCGCTGTCACTGCCGAGGTCGCGGCACACCGCCTCCACCTGGGCCAAGTCCCGTCCGTGAACGGCGACCGTTGCGCCGAGTTCGGCGGCGGCTTCGGCCGTCGCCCGGCCGATGCCGCGCGTCGAGCCGGTGACCAGGACCACTTGGCCGGAGAGTGAGGCAGTCATCGTGCGGGCCGCAATGGTAGCGCCGCGCGGAGATCGCGCGGTGCGCGTACGATTCGGTCGTGACTCGGGTACGGGTAGACGGACAGTCGATCGAGGCTCAGCCCGGAGACAGCCTGCTGGTGGCCTTGCTGCGGGCCGGCCTGCATCCGACTGGAGGCGGCTGCCTGTGCCTGGGCGGCGACTGCCCGCATTGCCTGACGACGGTCGACGGCGCCGCCTACACCCGTAGCTGCCAGGTGCGCGCGGAGGCCGGCATGGTGGTGCGCCGGGATCACGCCGGAGGCGAGGCGCCGCCGCTGCTGCCCCACGTCGACGCCGTGCGGACCGCCAACATCGAGCCGGCGCCCGCCCACCACATCCACTGCGACACAGTGGTCATCGGCCAGGGCGACTCGGGCCGCCGGGCCGCCGCGGACGCCCGTGCCGCGGGGCAGGACATGATCACCCTCGACGCCCGGGAGGGGCAGCACGTCACCGGCGTCTACCCGGGCCCTCTCGTCGTCGCGCTCGACGACGCCGGGCGCGTGCTCCACGTTCATCCGAAGCGGGAGATCGTGGTTGCCACCGGCGCCGCGGAAGTCCAACCGGTTGTACTCGGCAGCGACCTCGAAGGCCTGATGACCGTCCGCGCCGCGGCCGAACTTGTCGCGGCCGGCATCGACCTCGGTCTAGTCGTCTCGCTGGGCGAGGCGCTGCCCGACCTGCCGGCGGGCACCTTTGGCCGCCACCTCCCGCTCGACGCGGACGGTTGGGACCTCATTCGTTTCGAGGGCCGGCGCCGCATCGAGGCGGTCGTCGTCCGTCCCCATGGCGACCAGGACGCGCCAGAGCGACGGATCGAGTGCGACACGGCGATCCTCGGCCTCGGCCGCCAACCCCGTAGCGCCCTGGCACGGATGGCCTCCGACCTGCCGGTCCGAGCCGTCGGCAGCGCCGCGGAGGAATCCGAGTTGCCGCCCTGCCCGCGCGAAGGGACCGTCTGCCCGTGCAACGGCGTCACCGTCGCCGATCTCGACAGCGTGTGGGACCGCGGCTTCCGCGAGATGGAGCTGCTGAAGCGCGCCACCCTGGCCGGCACCGGCGCCTGCCAGGGCGGCGTCTGCCTGCCCTACCTGCGGAGCTTCCTGCTGGAGCGGGGCGGCCGGCGCCAACCCGCGTTCACCGCGCGGCCGCTCAACCGGCAACTGACCGTGCGCGAGCTCGCCGCCGGGGCGCATACAGCAGTGACCGCCCGCTCGCCTCTCCACGACGAGCACTTGCGACTCGGCGCGCGGATGGACCGTGCCGGGGGCTGGTGGCGGCCCTGGACCTACGGCGAGCGGGACCAGGAGTACGCCGCCGTACGCGAATGCGTCTCGCTCGGGGACGTGAGTTCGCTCGGCAAGGTGGCGATCGCCGGCCCGGACGCCGAGGCCTTCCTGGAACGGATCGTTCCGACCCGGGTCGCGACGCTCCGGCCCGGCCGCTGGCGCTACGTCGTCATGCTGGATGAGCGCGGCTACCTGCTCGACGACGGGATGCTCTGCCGCGAAGCGGCGCAAGACGACGGCGACCGCTTCTTTCTGACCTCGACGTCGGGCGGGTCGAGCTTCTTCGAACTGTGGCTCCGGGACTGGGCCGAGGCCTTCGGCTTCGATGTCCGCATCCTGAACCAGGCCGCCTCTCTGGCCGCGATCAACGTCACCGGACCCTGGGCGGCCAGGCTGCTCGCGCGGGCCGGCGCGCGGAAACTGCCGGGGTTCAGTCGCCACCGGCGCCTGCGCATTGCCGGCATCGACTGCCGGGTCGTGCGATTGAGCTTCACCGGCGAACTGTCCTACGAGCTTCACCACGCGGCAGCCGACGCGGTCGACCTGTGGCGGCGGCTGCTTGCGGTCGGCGGCGAGCTGAGCGTCCGTCCCCACGGTTTGGAGACGCTGCTCCACCTGCGGCTCGAGAAGGGCCACATCGTGATCGGCCAGGACACCGACTACGACTCGACTCCGCGCCGGCTCGGCTGCGAGTGGGCGGTCGACCTGAACAAGGGCGACTTCATCGGCCGTCAGGCCATCCTGCGAACGAACAGGCAACCGCTCGATCGGCGGCTGGTCGCGCTCTGGATGGACAATCCGCCACGCCGGGAACGTGGCGCTTCCTCCGCCGAGGGTTCGGCGATCCACGACGGCGACCGCTATGCGGGATACGTGACGTCGGACGCAGGCCCGGGACCGAGAGGCGGCCGGCAGCAAGCCGGAGGGGGCATCCCGATGCTCGGTTGGCTCTACCTGGACTCGGAAGGCAGCCTTCCCCGGGAGGTGACGATCGACGGCCGGGCGGCTCGCCGGGTCGACGGCCCAACCTACGACCCGGAGGGCAAGCGGGCGCGCGTGACGGTCGACCTCGCGAACGAGGCGCCCGAAGATGCAAGGGAGTTCGAGCCCGAGCGCCCCGAACCGACCGATCTGGCAGCCACGGCGCCGGCGGGCCCGCCGCAAGACCATCCGCTCGAAGCAGCCCGGGTCGCAGCCGCGCCGGCCGCGCTCGACGCCTTGGTCGCGCAGCCGCCCTGGCCCGGCGAGGCGCTCGCGTTCCGAACCGCCCCCGACGAACTCCTGGTCGCGGCACGATCGGACTTCGAGGTTGCCGGCGACCCCCACGCAATCGTCGAGCGCGAGACCGGCTTCTCCTACGTCTGGCTCGACGCCGCCGACGCCGAAACGCTGCTCGACCGCGAGTGCGACTGGAAACGGCCGAGCGCCCGGCCGGCCCTGGCCCAGGGCGCGGTCGCCGGCATCCCGGTCAAGCTGTGGTTCGCAGCCGAGAGGACCTTGATCCTCATGCCGGCCCCCTCTGCCGCAGCGTTCCAGCGCCGCCTGAGCAGCGCTCTCGGCCGGAACGACGGGGCCGCGCCATGAACGAGTTCGTCGAGCGCCAGATGAAGCTGACGTGGCGACCGCCGAGGAAGGCCTACGACGTGGTGATCGTCGGCGCCGGCGGCCACGGACTCGCCACCGCGTACTACCTGGCGACCCGCCATGGAATCACGAATGTCGGGGTCTTCGAGCGCGGCTACATCGGCGGCGGCAACTCGGGACGCAACACGACGATCATCCGCGCCAACTACGGCATCCCGGCCGCGGTCCGCTTCTACCAGCGCAGCGTCGACCTCTACCGCGGCCTGGAGGAGGAGACGGGGCGCGGGCTGATGCACCAGCAGAAGGGCCTGCTATGGATGGCGCACACCGAAGCGGCCGCGCGGGCCGAACGGATGCGTGCGAAGCTGAACACCGAGTTCCGCGCCGAGACCGAGTTCGTGGAGGGGTGCCGGATCCTGGAGATCTGCCCGCAACTCGACCTCACGGGCGGCGGCCGCTGGCCCGTGCTCGGCGCCTCCTACCATCCGGCGGGCGCCACCGCCCGCCACGACCGGGTGGTCTGGGCGCTCGCCGAGGGCGCGATGGAGCGTGGCGTTCACGTCCATCAGAACCTGCCGGTCGAGGGCCTGGTCAAGGACGGCGATCGGGTCGTCGGCGTTCGCACCCGAACCGGCGACATCTCAGCCGGCGTCGTCGTCTCCGCGGTCGGCGGCCACGTCAGCCGGATCGCCGCGATGGCCGGCGTGCGCCTGCCGATCCGCACCCACCGCCTGCAGGCCTTCGTGACGAACCACTACCAACGGCAGTTCCAGCCCATCGTCGCCTCCTCGGAGCTCTTCTTCTACGCCTCACAAACCGCCCGCGGCGAGATGATCCTGGGCGCTGAGATCGATCCGCAGCCGAGCTTCTCCTACCGCTCGAGCCACGACTTCGTGCAGCACGTCTGCCGGCGGGCGCTGTGCCTGCTGCCGTTCATGGCCGACCTGCGCGTACTCCGCCAATGGACCGGCGTCTGCGACATGAGCCCCGACTACTCACCCATTCTGGGGCCCACCGGCGTCGACGGCTTCCTGATCACGACCGGCTGGGGTACCTGGGGCTTCAAGGCGATCCCGGCCGGCGGCGAGCAGATGGCGCAACTCATCGCCACCGGCGAGATGCCGGATCTCATCGCCCCGTTCGGGCTCGACCGCTTCGCCCGCGACCGGACGATGGCCGACCGCGGCTCCGCAGGAACGCACTAGCCATGAGCCTCCGCATCCCCTGCCCCAACTGCGGCGCCCGCTCGGTCCACGAGTTTGTGCATGGCGAGATCCGGCGCGCGCCCCAGCACCTGACCGACCCGGACGAGCGCGACCTCGACCTCGCCTTCATGCACGACAACGAGGAAGGCGTCGTCACCGAACGCTGGTTCCACGCCGCCGGCTGCCGGCGCTGGTTCGAGATCCGGCGCGACACGACGACCGACCGGATCGTCGAGCCGGGCGAATCCTGAACGGCCGGCCAGTTTGCGGCTACAATCCGCGCCTACTCGACTTGGAGGACGCATGAACGCCCGACGCACCCTGACTCTCTTGACTCTCCTCGCCGTGGCGGCCTCCAGCGCCGTGCTCGCGGCCGACGACATCCCCCGCCGGCCCGACGGCAAGTACCGCACCTCGATCATCACCGAGCCGGCGAACGGCCGGATGCCGGCGCTCACCGACGCCGCCAAGCAACGGATGGCCGCAGGGGCGGCCTTCCGTCACGAGAACACCGGCACCGCCTGGTGGATCGACCGCGAGTCCGGCCCGTACGACGATCCCGAGCTTCGTCCGCACGCCGAGCGCTGCCTGCTCGGCTTCGGCTCCACCGCCGGACCGCCGGCAATGCCCGTCATGTACAACAACATGAAGCGGATCGTGCAGACCGACACCCACGTGATGATCCTGGTCGAGATGAACCACGACGCCCGGATCATCCGCATCGACTCCGAGCACGACGACAACGTCGAGAGCTGGCTCGGCGAGTCGGTCGGCCGCTGGGAAGGCGACACGCTGGTCGTCACGACAAAGAACTTCGGCGATGACTACAGCTTCACCCAGGGCTCGAAGGACATGGTGATCACCGAGCGCTTCAGCCGCATCGACAACGGCACCCTGCTCTACAAGTTCACCGTCGACGACCCGAACACCTGGACCGAGCCCTGGGGTGGCGAGTACCCGTGGCCGGCCAGCACCAACAAGGTCTACGAGTACGCCTGCCACGAAGGCAACTACGCCCTCGGCGGCATCCTCCGCGGCGCCCGCCTCCTCGAGGAAGAAGCCCTCGAAGGCGACGCCGCTTCCACCGGCGGCGGCGGCTCCGAGTAACGGCGTCGGCGCGACGACGCTGGCGCAACGCCTGGGTTGCACCCGCCCGGTTCGGGTTCCGGGGGGCGCCCTCCAGGCACCGTTCGCGCTTGGTCGGATATGGGGGAGTTGGCGCTCACTACTTTCCGCTCGGAATCTACCGAAGCACCAGAGAACACAGGTACTTGTGGCAGGTGACAGCTAGGGCTAGGGATTGTCCCCCAACATGGTCCCGCTTGCTAAGCGACGCACACGAAGGCCCGGTCTTTCCTCGCCGCACTACTGGCGACCCGCCGCCGACGGCGCACCACGGTCGACATCCACTGAGAGCACTCCAGGACCTCACGGTGCTTCGTCGGACGTGGCGCACGCGAGCGAGGCGCACCCAAGACCAAGGGGCCGTAGCACCCAGGACTGTCGTATAGTCGTCAAGTGATCAACGTTTCGGCCCGCAACCCGCAGTTCTCTTGGCATTCTTCCTAGGGTGCTTAGTGGATCACCCAGGAGGCTCCGTGACCAACAGGAATCATGGCGGGGGAGCAGGACGGCGCCTCCATCGAGAGGCTGCCTGTAGCAAGGTTGCCGGCCCGTCCCGCGCCAATCCGTCACTCTACACGCGGGGACGCCTGCGGTTGTTGCCTGCAACAGCGGTCGTGGCCCTTCTGGCTGGATGCGGCAGCCTCGCCGTTCTCAATCCCCACTACGCGCCGGTCGAACGGCTCAAAGAGGCCCGAGAACGCGCGCTCGATCTACTGGCGACGATGCCTGACGAGTACCCCTGCCGGGAGGACTGGAAGCAAGTGGTTGTCGCCGCGGATCACGCGCTGCGGACAATGCACCAGTGGCAGCAGGCCGGGGTTGGCTGGCACTGGAACCAGACCGAGGCCTTCGACCGACAGGTGGGCTCCCTGGTGCTCGCCGCGAACGACTGCACCCAGCGCCGCGGCGTGAGCCTGGGCGACCTGGTCGATGCCGAGGTAGAGCGACGCCGACAGTCTCCGAAGAACTGAAAGCAGAAGGCCGCCAGATAGCACTGGCGGCCCAACCATCAACTTTCAAGGGTAGCCAGCCCCGAAAGGAGGAATCGTCGCTTATGCCCGACGACAGGAGTAGTGTAGTTGATCAACACGAGCGAGACGACGAACGTATCCTCGCCGCCCTGTTCAGCCTGCGACGGATCGCTGACCGCGACGTGGTGGCGACGATGCTCGAAGAGTTCCTGAACTACTGCGAGCAGGACCCCGAAGGCGCATTCGACCGCTTCTGGCGCGACGACGACGATTCGGACGACGACGACGATCTGGACGACGACGATGGGCCGGACGACTCGAACACCCCGTTCTAAGCAGGATCACATGAGCGATCAAGCTTCACTGATGTTTGCAACGGTGGCGGCACAGCTTCTCTACGAATCGCACAACCCCGAGCCCACGCCACGAAACGATGAATTGGCCAAAGCGGTGTTTCAGAGGATCGGTGAACTCCGGGATTGGGTGGTGAACCCAAGCGGTGAACCCAATCCCACGCCCGACGAGATAGCCGCTCTTGATGCCATGCTGTCGATGTTCGCCGGCGTGTTCTCCGCTCGGTGTGGGGTTCCGCCACCCGCGCCACCACAGTCGCTGAACTGACCGTCACGGGGTTCAGGGCAACCGTTGGAGGCGTTTTGGACCGAAGTTCTGCGGCTTTCAAGGTACGCGGCGCGCCGGAGACCGTTGCGGGGCTTGAGCTTCCGGTTGTCCGCGGAGAGTTTCTCTCTGCCGTTTGTAGCCATGTAGTATCGTGATTTACGGTATACATTTGCTCGCAGTTCGACTACAATGAGAAGTCATGTACATCGAACGAGTGCCCAATCGCAACTCACCCCCGGCCGTGCTCCTGAGAGAGTCCTACCGACAGGACGGAAAGGTCCGCAAACGCACCCTCGCCAACCTCTCCAAGTGGCCGGACCACATCGTCGAAGGACTGCGCACGCTCCTCAAGGGCGGCGTCGCCCTGCCGGCGCTCGACGCGGCCTTCGAGATCCTCCGCTCCAGACCCCACGGACACGTCGCCGCCACCCTCGGGGCCCTGCGCAGCCTCGGACTCGAACGACTCCTCGACCGCCGACCCTCCCGCGAACGGGCGCTGGCCGTCGCCATGATCGTCGCACGCATCCTGGAACCGGCCTCCAAGCTCGCTGTCGCCCGTGGACTCGCAAACGAGACCATGAGGCACACCCTGGGCGAAGAACTGGGTGTCGAGGAGGCGGACGCCGACGAACTCTACGCCGCCATGGACTGGCTGCTCCGACGCCAGGAACGCATCGAGCGGCGACTCGCCGAGAGGCATCTCGAAGACGGCGCCCTGGTCCTGTGCGACGTGACCTCGGTCTACTTCGAAGGCTCGAAGTGCCCGCTCTCCCGGCGCGGGTACTCCAAGGACGGCAAGCCGGGAAAGGCCCAGATCGTCTTCGGCCTGCTGTGCAACCGCGAGGGCTGCCCGGTCGCGGTGGAGGTCTTCGAGGGCAGTACGGCCGATCCTTCGACCCTGAGCGCCCAGGTGCACAAACTCAAGGAACGCTTCTCGCTGGAGAGGATCGTCGTGGTCGGCGACCGCGGCCTGCTCACCTGCGCGCGCATTCGCGAGGACCTCGAACCCGCCGGGCTGTCGTGGATCACCTCCCTGCGGGCGCCTGCGGTCCGCAAGCTGGCGCAGGAGGGCCACCTGCAACTGTCGCTCTTCGATGAGCGGGACATGGCCGAGATCAGCGTCCCGGAGCTGTATCCCGGCGAGCGCCTGATCGTGTGCCGAAACCCGCTGCTGGCGGCGGAGAGGACCCGCAAGCGCCTGGAACTGCTCGACGCCACCGAACGCCGGCTTCAGGCCGTCGCCGAAGCGACAAGGCGCCGAAAACGCCCTCTGAGGGGAGAGAAGGAGATCGCCGTGCGCGCCGACCGCGCCCTTTCCGCCAAGAAGGTCGGAAAGCACTTCGACATCGAGATCGAAGACGACGGATTCCGCTACTCGCGCAACCAGGAGCGCATCGACGCCGAAGCCGCTCTCGACGGCTTCTACGTCATCCGCACCAACGTCTGCGAAGACCGCCTCGCCGCCGACGAAGCGGTCCGCTCATACAAGAGCCTCAGCTGCGTCGAACGAGCCTTCCGAAGCTTCAAGAGCGTCGACCTCAAGGTGCGGCCCGTCCACCACCGCCTCGCCGGACGCGTCCGATGCCACGTCTTCCTGTGCATGCTCGCCTACTACGTCGAGTGGCACATGCGACGCTTGCTCGCGCCGCTGCTCTTCGACGACCACGACCACCGGGACGAACGCAACTCGCCCGTGGAACCGGCCCGCCGCTCGCAGGCCGCCCGCACCAAGGCCGGCCGCTAACGAACAACGGACGGACTCCCCGTACAAAGCTTCCAGACTCTGCTCGCCGACCTCGCCACCCTGACCAGGAACCGCGTAAGCACGCCCAACGCCGGCGGCGGCGGCTCCGAGTAGCCGACTCCTGGGTTGCACCCGCCCGGCTTCCCGGGTCGGCCGTAAGGCTTGGATCCCTTCCGATAGCATCGAGAGGCAGGCACTCCTATGTGGAAGGGCCCGAGCCCCAAACTCCCAGTGACAGCGTTCTTCATCTTCAGCCTCCTCGTTTCGGTGGGGTTTCTGCTGATGATCACAATCGATTTGGCGCGTGACATCCGACCGCCGAAAGATCGCCGGTCGTTGTGGTCGTGGCGAGGTGCGCGAAAGAAGCCACGGAAGCTGCGCCGCTAGGGACAGCTTGACTGGACACGCCGGATAGCTGTCGGTGTGGCCCCCCAGTGCGGCGGGGACAGTTGCCGCATGCCCTGGCTCGTCGGAGAAGGTGCGATGGTCCTACGCCGTCCAGCCCGTGCAGGGGTCTGAGGGGTCAACTCCAGGTGGCTCGGAACGAGCGACGGCCGGCGCCCTCACAGGAACCGACGACCAACCGGAGCGAGTGGGGTGAAGCGAGCGCCAACTCCCCCATATCCGATCAAGCGCGAGCGGCACCTGGAGGTTGACCCCTCAGGCCCCGGAACGGGCGGGTGCAACCTCCAGCCGCGGCCACAGCCCACTCCAGCCGTAGCCACCGGCTGCTATGGTCGGCGGCTCAACTCCCTGGAGGACAATCGATGCGCCGCACTCTCTTTGTTCTGTTGATCGCTATTCTTCTGTCCGTGACTGGCGTCGCTGCCGACAACCACGGGCCCAAGGTCGCCGACCTGGCCTGGATGACCGGGACCTGGAGCGGCGGCATCGGTCAGGGCTCCCTGGAGGAGAACTGGGCAGTGCCGAAGAACGGCTCGATGGCGGCGCTGGTGCGGGGTTTCTCGCCTGACGGCACAACGAACATGATCGAACTGATCTCGATCGAGGAAGAGAACGATTCCCTGGTGCTGCGTCTCAAGCAGTGGAACCCGGGCATGACGCCACGCGCCGAGGGCTTCCAGGTCATGAAGCTCGTTGAGTCGAAGGACCGGATGGTCAGGTTCGAGAACATCGGCGAGCGCGGCCTGGCCAAGCTCGGCTACAGCCGGCCTGCCGACGACACATTCGTGATCTCGATCGAAACCCCCACCGGTCAGGCGTTCGACATCGAGCTCACCGCGGTCAAGTAGAAACCGCGGTCGTGACCATGGCTCGGAGCCGGCTGGTACCGCTGGCGTCCGTGGCGCTGTTTGTAGCGGGCGTCGAGTTGTTCGCGGGCAGCAGCGCCGTCGCCCAGCGGAAGCCGGCCAGCCCCGCCGGCGAGGCCGCGGCGCAGATCGGCGGAGTCTTCGATCCCCGCTCCGGCTACGTCAACGGCGGCTGGATCGAGGTCAAGTTCGGCCGGCCGCTCCGCCGCGGCCGGGACATCTTCGGACCGCCGGACTTCATCGCCTTCCTGAACGACGGCGCACCGGTCTGGCGTGCCGGCGCGAACTACACGACCCGGCTGATCACGGAGTTGCCGCTCGTCATCGCCGACATACGGCTCGAGCCGGGCGAGTACACGCTGTTCATCCAGGTCGGCCCGGAACGATGGATCCTGATCATCTCGACGTGGCCGGCGCAGGAGACCTACGACTACCAGGAACGGGAAGCGCTGTTCGGCGCCTACGGCTACACCCCGGACAGGGACCTGCTGCGCACCGACATGACGCTCCAACCCCTGCCGATCTCCTTCGAGCAGTTGTCGTGGCAGTTTCTCGACGTGACCCCGGAGGGAGGTCGGTTGGCACTCCTCTGGGACCGGCAGATGGCGTCCGTGCCATTCCAGGTGGTCGGCCCGGCGGCCGAGTCCGCAGCCCCACCTGAGTAGCGCGATCAATGAGCGAAACCGCAGCTACGGGTCAGAGAATGCGCGGCCGGTGCCTGTGCGGCGCGGTGCAGTTCGAGGTCGACGTGCCGGAGCGCACCTACAGCGTCTGCCACTGCGGCATGTGCCGGCGCTGGTCCGGCGGGCCGCTGATGTCCGTCCACTGCCCCGAGCCCCGGACGGAGTGGCTGAACGACGAGGGGCTGACCTGGTACCAGGGAACGCCCTGGGCCCAGCGGGGCTTCTGCTCCCGCTGCGGATCGAGCCTGTTCTGGCGGCTCGCGCAGCAGCCGGAAGGCATGTTGGTCGTCAGCGTCGACGCGCTGGAGGATGCCGACGGGTTCCAGCTCGACCGCCACATCTACAGCGACGCCAAGCCCGACCGCTACGACTTCGCGGACGATCGGCCGCGGTTGACGGAGGCGGAAGTGCTGAAGGAAGTGGGGCTGGGTTAGCGGAGCCCGACCTTACTGCCACGGTGCGACTGATCTAGCCGAGCAAGCGCTCTTCAAGCACCTTGATCGCGTCGATCGCACTGGTCCCAAGGGCAGCATCATCCTTGTAGCCTCTCAGAAGGCGTCGGTCCGTGCTGTTTCCAAGGCGCGCCAAGACATCCATGGCGAAAGGGAGGTTCTGTCGCTCGTCGTAGCTTGAACCACTCCCGAAGTAGCCAATCTGGCTCGACGGGTCGGTCAGAGCGTGGCGACAGACTTCAACGGCCTCGGCCGGAAAAGCACTTACGATCGATAGTTCCGGCGATGTCGCTCCGGCAGGCCCCTTCAAGTTCTCAGCCAGTCCCCACCTCCGAAGTTCGTGCTCGCAATGCCGGATCACGTCGAGCGCAGCACCGCGGTCATGCCGGAGCAGGAGCTGAAGGGGTGCCTCGCAAGAACGCCGCCGCGTTATCTCGTCCAGATCGTGGCGGTTGAGCCAATAGAGAATCGCCCCGCAAGCAGCCAACGCTTCCGCTGAGTACCCGTCGCCCCCCGTTTGGTCAGGTAGAGGGCAACCGAGTCGACCGAGAACAACGTGAGCGACCGCGAAGACCACAATCGCTTCCTGCGGCATGAAGCTGTCGGTCGGCGGCAAAGCGGTCCACAGCGAGAAGCAATCCCCGCTGTCAGGGTCGCCGAATGCCGCCAACTCCAGGAGAAGAGGCAGCAGGAAGCCCATCGTGTCCGGAACACCCTTCGCCGCCATCATGAGGAGGGTCTTGCGGTCGTGTTCCGGAAGCTCGGTGATCGCCTCGCTGTACGCTCCGCGATAGGGGTGAAGGTCGAGTCGCTTCGCGTAGAGACCATACGCCTGTAGGCGACGACTCGCGTCTTCGGGACCGGCGAGACACCGACTGATCTGTTGCCGGACCACTGCTACATGCTCGCCTTCGGAGTCTTCAAAGGCACCGAGGATCTGCAGCGTCTCTCCAATCGAGGATGCGATAAGCGCATTCCTCGGTTGGGGCAACTCCGCAATCGTCGCAATCAGAACCGCCCTAGCGTTCTCCTCAGATGGTTGAGACGTCGCCGCGCCGTGCAAGAGGTCGAGCTTCAAGTGATAGGGCGCGTGTGTCCAGTGCGACTCAATCGCTCCGATCAGGAACGGGACCGCAAGGTCGGCACCCTGGCTCAGCATCAGAAGCAGGTAAACCTGTCCGGGCGACAAGGTCTCGACCTCCTGACTCTTCCGGATGGTCCGGCTGACAGCATCGGATGGCCTGTCAACGAAGCAACCGTGCAGGCGCGCGCAGATGTGCGAAACGCCCGCCCACGCACTCTGTGGGCCAACGGGGCTGACATAGGCGTTTGCGAACAAGGCGTCTCTCAGCGAGACCTTCAGTTCCCGAGCGCCCTCACGAAGGCGTATCTCTTCCTCGGCGATCCTCTGGTCCAGGACACCGATCGCCTCAAGGGCCTCCCCCAAGTACCGCCCCTCGCCGATCAGCTTAGGCATTGCCGCCAAGAGGGCGCGTTCCAAGCGGGTCCAGGGCCTCAGTGTCTTCTCCTCAAAGGAGGCCTTCCACCACGCGTCGTCCGACAGTCCGAAACTCACCCCCAACGCCTCCGCCCGAAGAGCCTTCCAAAGCGCTGAATAACGGGCTTCCGCCCATTCCCGTGCTTCCTGACCGCATTCGCCGCGGACACACGCAACAACGGACTCCACATCGGTCAACCCTTCCAGGACCTCATGTCGGAGGAGATCGTCGTCTATGGCACCTATGATCAGTGCCTTGCGGCCTGCATGTGGCGGGGATTCCAGCGCCTTCAGCACGCGCCCGGCCAGGCCGTCAGCACGGCGAAGCACGTTCTCCGCCGCGAAAGCATCGAAGAACATCTCGTGCGCGAAGCTGACCCTGTTGCCACGCGACACCATGAATCCGCCGTCTGCAAGGCGGACGCTGTCCCCTGAGGCGCGCTGCTCGTCAGCCTGTCGATCGAAATCCCGGCGTGACAAGCTGAACGCCACCCGATCCGAGAGCCAGCCTGCCAAGTGCGAGAGTAAAGGGATCCCCTCGGTAGCAGAATCGCCCAGCCGTTTTCGCGCGTACCCGTAGAACAATGCATGGCGGCTACTGCCGGGCTCCATCTCCTGACCGATTTCCCCGATCATCCTGGCCTCCAGACCGGACGTAACTGCTTCAAGCAGGTCCTCCGATTGCTTCGGCAGCGCGGCGCCGCCGGTCCAGCTCAGAGCGATGGCCACCTTCGTCTCCCTATCGGGCGCCCGCACTTCGACTTCACGAAGCCTCAACCTGTCTCCCCGCACCAAGGGGATCTGCGAGGTAACTACAACGCCTCCCCGGTACATTCGGGCCAGCGCAGCCACCCTGCGCGTGAGAAAGGCTCGATCCGCTTCCGCGCATTCGTTGTAACCGTCAACGACGAACACGAGGGGTCGGTTCAGAGCTCGCGCCGCCCTCAGCAGCTTTACCGCCGGTGAATCAACCAAGGTCCTGACTTCGCGCTCAAGGACCGCTTTCGCGTTTCCAGCGTAGTCCTTGACGGGAATCAGGACTGGGATCCCATCGAGTTCCGTCAGTGCGAGCGCAGCCTTCGCGGCCAAGAGGGACTTGCCGCAGCCGGATGGTCCCTTGATCAGGACATCGGTCCGTTCCTCGCCGATCAGACGGCGTACTTGCCCGGAAGACACGTCCTTGCCTTCCACTCGGCAGTTGAACGGAATCATCGCCCCCGGCCGCATCTGGTCGCGGCGGAAGGCCGTCACGTACTGCCGAAGAAGATTCTCCGCTTCGAACAGCGCCGAATCACACGCGCTCTCAAGCCCAGAAACCGCGGTAAGGCGATGGCGCTCGGCGAGAGCCTCCCAGTCATCGAGCGATGGGCCGCCCTCCTGCCTCTGTCGCAACAACCCATCCAGGTCATTCAGCCCTCCCACTGAGACCTTGAAGTCGCCCTCGCAGGCCTTGGAGCCATCCGGAATGCCCCGTGTGAAGATGACGGCCGCATCCGGGTACGGGACCTCGCTTCCGACGATTGAGCCCATCGCGTCCCTCACCTTGTTCTTGGCGTCAAGGGCCTGAAGGTAGGGATTCCGGAAGTTCACCCAGTCACCGGAAGCCGCTTGGTACTGCCATAGCCCGTTCCTGCCACCCCGGATCGGTCGAGAGTGACCCTTGGCCTCGATGACCAGGGCCATCTCCTCCAGGCCCACGATGAGGTCTATCTGACGCCCTCCGAGGTTCACATTCGCGAGGACCACCGCGTCCCGTTTGTCACGCCCGAGCAGCGATAGGACCCGTTCGAGCGCAGCCCGATCGGACCCGTGGGCAACCCGATCTCCAATGTAGAGGCTCGTCACGGACAGCTCGCGGGACAGCGTGGCTGCTGTAGGCGAGACGACACAGCGACAGACACCGGAACGCGCTGGATGCCCGGCTGCTAGGCCCGCCGGCCCTCGTTGATCCGCCGACTGAGGCAAGCGGGGCACATGCACCCCGAGTTCCCGAGCTCCTTGTGAGCCAGCCCGTGAACGACGCCGTCTTCTGCGTCGAACTTGCTCGCGATGCGGTCGAAGTATTGCGCGTCCCCAGCTTGATATCGACGAAAGACCGCGTAGGCCACATGGTCAGCTAGCTGAATCACCCGAGAAGCTCGCGAGTCAACGAAGAGCGGCGTATCCGCCAAGCGCCTGATGACGCCCCACCGTGTGCCCAGGGTGCGAAACCCAACAGACATCCGCTGAAGAGTCGTCTCATAGGCACTCTTGTCGAGGATCACGAGTCCCCGCTGCCTGTCGCCTTCGGCTTGCAGCCGCCCCAGGTAGCGATCGAATCGAATCGGCTGCAGAGGTCCTCGAACGCGATCTCCATCGGGTCTCGATTCGGGAACGAAGCCTTGTGGACCACACAGGCAAACGCTCGTGCCGTGTCATAGGCGCTTGCCAACACGTCGAGAACAGACTTGATCGAGCCCCTGGCTTCCTCCTGACTCAGTCCCTTCCACGGCGCACTTCGTCGAGAGTAGATCTCCGAGGCGTGAAACTCGATGCCGTGGGGATCACCCGCGTCGATGCTCTCCGCGAGTTTGTCCAGCTCCTTGGTGATCCAGTGCGACTGCGCCTCGTAGACCGACACTCCACCGAGGACGAGGTAGTCCTCCTTGACGTTGCCGGCGGAGCCAGAGTCGTCGAGGTAGAGCAGATGCACGGTCGTGGCACTCAAAGAAAAAGCAGCCGGGTGAGCTAGTGCTCAGCGGACCGCCGAGGCAGCCCTCCCAACCGCTTCAAAGATCCTGACCGATGTGGACCACCGTTGTCAATGACCCACGGAGCACGGGGACCAAGTTCGGCTGCACACCGGATGCGGGCAGGATGCCCGCGTACCATCCGTGCGCCCGATGACGGGCACACGGAGTGGTTCGCGTGTGGCGCGGGTCGCGCCACACGGGTTCCCAGGGGTCCCCGTCCTCCGGTCCTGCTAGCCGCCCTCGCCGCCGCCGGTGGTCTCGGCGGCTGCCGCCAGGGCCTCTGCCTCCAGCAGCCGCGCGCCGCGCATGATGTTGCCCATCGCGTAGTTGCCTTCGTGGCAGGCGTACTCGTAGACCTTGTTCGAGGTCTGCGGCCAGGTGTAGTCGCCCTTCCAGGGCAGGGTCCAGGTCGACGGGTCCTCGACGGTGAACTCGTAGTGGAGCGTGTCTGCGTCGAGGCGGGTGAAGCGCTCGGTGACGTGCAGGTCCCGTGACGCGGAACTCAGTCCCGGCCGGTCGCCGAAGTTCTTCGTGCTGACCACCAGGGTGTCGCCTTCCCACCAGCCGATCGAGTCGCCGAGCCACTTGCGGACGCCCGAGTCGTCGTGCTCCGAGTTCAGGCGGATCACCCGCGCGTCGTGGTTCATCTCGACCAGGATCATCACGTGGTTCTGCGTCTGCACGATCCGCTTGTGATTGTTGTAGAGCGCCGGCAGCATCGGCGGTCCTTGGGTGGAGCCGAAGCCCATGATGCAGCGCTCGGCGTGCGGCCGTTGTTCGATGTCGTCGTACGGCCCCGGCGCGTCGGCTCCTCCTTCCTGAATCCACCAGGCGACACCCTTGTTGGGCCGGAACGGCGTCAACGCTCGGCGAGCGGCGCGGCGCGCCCTGGCCGCGTCGGTGATCGGCGGCATCCGGCCGTTCGCGGGCTCCGAGATGATCGAGGTCCGATAGGCGCCGTCGATGGACACAGCGCTTGAGCCGCGGTCGATCCAGAACGCGTTGTAGCCGCCGACATTGCCCGCGCCCAGGTTCTCGCGCCGAGAGTCGTCGAAGCCGACCGGGGGCGCGCCCGTATCGGACGGAGCGGCGCGATTCGGGTCGCTCCTCTCGTTGGCCTTGGCCAGCAACGTCTGCTCTTCCTCCTCGATTGCCTTCGCCTCCTCGGCGGTCAGGAACAGGTTGTCGCCGTACTTCGCCGGCCGCTGGAGCGGCGTCAGCGTGGCGATGTTGTAAACGCCCGAGAGATCAGGCTTGCCGTCCGCGGTGCGCGGGACGCCGTCCTGGGCGGCAACCGCCGGGACGGCGATCAGAGCCGCGAGGCCCAGGGTGAACGCGGGGCGGAGCAACATTGCCGAGACGGTGTTGTCCATCGATCTTCCTCCGACTGTTTCGAACTCTTGACGCGCCGGCGATCGTACCAACGGAGACGGGCGGCCGAGCCCTCGCCGGCGGGCCTTTGCCCGTCAGCATCCCGCTATGCTCCGCGCCAACAACGGATCAGGCAGGTACCCCTCTGCCATGGAGCGGGGAGCGAGCGTGACATGAGTTCGAACCATGTACCGGGCGACGTGCGACTCACGAGCGCAGTGGCTGTTGCGGCGCTCCTGGGGCTCCTGGCCTCGGGCGCAACCCTCGGCCAGTCCGGCCCACTGATCGAGCCGGTCACCGACGCCGAACTCGCCGCCACGCCCGACGGCGACTGGTTGAGCTTTCGCGGCAACCTGTCGGCCTGGGCCTACACCGCGCTCGACGCGGTGAACACGGAGACGGTCGGGCAACTCGACTTCGCCTGGGCGGCCCCGATGGAGGCCGGCCCCAACGAAGCGACGCCCCTGGCGCGAGGCGGCATCGTCTACCTGCCGCAAACGGGCGACGTGATCCACGCGCTCGATGCGCGTACCGGAGACCTGATCTGGGAGTACCGCCGCGAACACAACTACCTGGATCCCGAGGGCGCCGACCCGGAACGGCGCTTCGCCCAGGGCCTGGGTCGGATCACCCGCAACATCGCCATATGGCAGGACGGCCTGTTCGTCGCCACGATGGACGCCCACATCATCCGCCTGGACGCGAACACCGGCGAGCTGGTGTGGGAGACCCGGGTCGGCGACAGCCGCATCGCCCACTCCTCCGGCCCGATCATCGCGAACGGCAAGGTGATCAGCGGCCGCTCCTGCAACATGTCCGTGGACGGAGGCTGCTTCCTCGCCGCCCACGACGCCGAGGACGGCCGCGAGTTGTGGCGCTTCTACACGATCCCCCGACCCGGCGAGCCGGGCGACGAGACCTGGGGCGGTCTGCCGCTCGAGCGCCGCTACCACGTCGGCGCCTGGCACGTCGGCTCCTACGATCCCGAACTCGACCTCATCTACTGGGGCACGTCGGTACCCGCTCCTTCGCCGGAGGTTCTGCGGGGCAGCGGCGCCGGGTCGCTCCTCTACTCGAACAGCACCCTGGCGCTCCGTCCCGACACCGGCGAACTGGCCTGGTACTTCCAGCATCTTCCCCGGGACAACTGGGATCTGGACCATCCCTTCGAGCGCATCCTGGTCGATCTGGAGATGGAACCGAACGAGGACGTTGCCTGGTCCATCAATCCGGCGCTCGAACGCGGCGAGCGGCGCCGGGTGATGACCGGCTTCCCCGGCAAGACCGCCATCCTCTGGACCCTGGACCGTGAGACCGGCGAGTTCCTGTGGGCGCGTGAGACCGTCTTCCAGAACGTGATCACGCACATCGATCCGCACACCGGGGCGGTCACGGTCAACGAGGAAGTCATCCCGAAGGCCCGCGACGAGGAGTACGGCGTCGTCTGCCCTGCGGCGAGCGGCGGCAAGGACTGGCCCACCGCGGCCTACAGTCCCCTGACCGAGGCCGTTTACGCGCCTCTGCAGGACGTCTGCATGTCGCCGATCATCACCGGCACCGGCGTTGGGCCGCCCCAGGGCTACGGCATCAACTTCCGCATGCAGTTGGCGCCAAACAAGGCGACGGTCGGGCGCCTGGACGCAGTTTCGGCGCGCACCGGCGAATGCCTGTGGCGGTTCGAGGAACCCGCCGGGACGATGTCGGTCATGACGACGGGCGGCGGGCTCGTCTTCGCCGGCAACACGAACCGGCGGTTCCGGGCCTTCGACGCGACGACCGGCGACATCCTCTGGGAGACGGTGCTGGGCGGACCGGTCACCGGCTTCCCGGTCAGCTTCGCCGTGGACGGCGAGCAGTACGTGGCGGTCACCGCGGGCGGCGGCGATCTGTTGAGCGGTCTCTTCAACCGCTTGTCGAACCTGACCGTCCGCTCCGGCTCGAACATGCTCTACGCCTTCAAGCTGTCGGACACCGCGGGGCGCGCGCCAGTCGCACAGCCGGTGGTAGCCGACGCGGCCACAGCCGAACCGCGGCCGATGATCATGATCGACGCCCCGCTGCTCGAGACGTCAGAGCCCTGTGCGACCTTCGCCGCGCATCAGGCCGAGCGCGGCGCAGCCCTCTACCAGGAACACTGCACCGAGTGCCACGGGCCCACGCTGCGCGGCGGCGCCCAAGGCGCGGCTCTCGCCGGCCGCAGCTTCACGAGCTACTGGCAGAACCGCGCCGCCAGCGGGCTCTACCGGACGATCCGCGAGACGATGCCCCAGGGTAAGGAAGGGACGATCGGCCCCGCGGCCTCAGCCGACCTGGTCGCCTTCCTGCTGCGCGAGAACGGCGCCGAGGCCACCGGCGAGTTCGGCGCGGACGTCGAAACGCTCGACGGCCAGCGCACCTGCTTCCGGCAGTAGCCCCTGGGAACCCGGGCGTCTCGCCCGCACCTGGGAACGCGGGCGTCTCGCCCGCATCCGCCGCATGATCATCCATGATCGTGGCCGTCCTCGTCATCACCGTCGTGACCGGCCTCGTCATGGTCATCGTGGCCAGCCCCGTCATCGCCCCGGCCTCGCCATGGTCGTCGTGACCAGCCTCGTCATCGCCGTCGTGGCCAGCCTCGTCATGATCGTCGTGACCAGCCTCGTCATGGTCATGCTGCTCATGCTGCACACCGTGATCGTGACCATCGTGCCCGTCGCCGGTGTGCGGATGCTGATGCCAGAGGCCGAGCACCGCCATCGTGCCAATGCCGATCAGCACAAGCGCGAACTTGAGCGACCGGTCCTTGTCCCGCTCGGGCATCGGAACGTCGTCGTCACCGATCAACGCGCTTCGCACGTAGTGCGCAATCCGGTCCCGTTCCCGGGAGAGTTCGGCATCGAGCACGTCCATCACCGCCACGTAGATGAAGGTGCCCGCCGCAATCGCGTTGAAGCTGCCCTCGAAGAGGATCGCCGTTCTCCCCTCGAACACTTCTCCCGCCACGGTGCCGAGCAAGATCCCGAGAGGCGTCATGACCGAGAAGAACGCCAGTGTCTGCCATAGCGCCCGGTTGCCCGCGGCGTGGGCGGTCACGATCAGGGCGAACGCGGCAGAGCCCTTGTGGAAAAGGATGCCGAACATCACGACCAGTACGGCCGCGGCTTCGGGCTGAAGACCCAGGGCCATCCCCGCGATGATCGAGTGCACCGACAGCACGATGAGCAGGACGAAGGCGTAGAACGGCGGTCTCGTAGGCTCTCCCTCCTCGCCGAGCCTCGAGTTCCGGCCTTCCAGAAGGACCCGATCGATCAGGAGCAGCAGGCCGACCCCCAGGGCCGCGAGCAGAGGGGCCAGGGGATAGTCGACCACTCCCCTGAGCGCTTCATCGGCTTCGGGCAGCAGGTGAACGAAGCCGACGCCGAGGAAGATGCCCCCCGCGAGCGCATTCCCCAAGGAAAGGTACCGGCGGCTCGCCCGTTGCTTCGCGACCAGGATGGGAATCGCGCCGCCCACAAAGGCGATCGCCAGGATCGCCAGGCCGGCGATGATCTTGATGGCAAGCGGGGACATCAGGGGGCTCCTCCTCTATCGTCTCGACCGTTCAGGGTGACCCGCCGGCCGCCGCGGACTCGCCGTCAGCCAGGGACGGCGGCAGCAGCTCCGGCCTCGCGTAGAAGTTCGCTTGCGTGGCGCGCACGTAGGCCGGGCGAGCGTTGAGCCGCTCCCGGTAGGCCGCGAGCCGCGGCCCGATCGGCTCGCCGTAGGCAACCGCCCAATCGAGGCAACTGCCGAGCAGGATGTCCACGCCCGTGAAGCGGTCGCCGAGCAGGAACTCCCTGCCGTCGGCGAACTCGAGTTCCGCCACCGCCGACTGCTTCGTGAACCCCTCCGACGCCGCCTGGATCGCCGCCGGCGCCTCGCCGTACAGGTGAGCGAGGTCGCGGTGCTTGCGGATGATGTAGAGCGTGTGGGCGTCGAGTTCCATCATCACGAAGAACGCCCACTGGTCGTACCGCGCCCGGGCGTCGGTGCCCGCGGCCGGCATCAGGCCGTCCGGCTCGCCGTACTTCTCGGCGAGGTAGTTCACGATCGCCGCGCTCTCCGCGAGCGTCAGATCGCCGTCCTGGAGCAGCGGGATCTTCTGACGCGGATTGAGCCGCGTGAACTCTTCCGTCTGCGTCTCCCCGGTGCGGGGACCGATCGTCCGGTGCTCGTAGTCGAGCCCCAACTCCGCCAGCGCCCAGTGCGCGCGCAGCGTCCGCGCCGTGCTGCAGCCCCAAAGCACCCGCAGTGAGGCCGTACTCCGCTCGTCTGTCATGGGGCTGACCGAGAATGTCAGAAATGGCGGGGGATGGGAACGGCGGAACGTTGCCCAGGACCGAAGCTAGCGGCCGACGTCAGGCTGCAGGCTGCGCGCACCGCGTGATATCTCCGAGGACGACATAGTGATACTATCCCCGTACAGTGCCGACATCGACACCGACCTCCACAAAGTCCGGCCGCTTCCTGCTCCGGATGCCCCCCTCGCTCCACACGGCACTCAACGGCGCGGCGCGAGCCGCCAGCTTATCTCTCAACGAGTACTGCATCCGCCGCCTGGCCTCGGCGGGAGCCTGTCATGACGATGCAGCCGCGCTTCTCACCCGTGCTTCGACAGTCGCGGGCAACGCGCTGAATGCGATTGTCCTCCACGGTTCCTGGGTCCGCGGCGAGGCGACGGCGGCGTCGGATGTCGACGCGCTCATCGTTGTCGACCAAGGCGCTCAGCTCGGCCGCGAGCTGTACCGCCTCTGGGATGCCGAACCGGTGACATGGCAGGGCCACCCGGTCGATCCGCATTTCGTCCACCCGGCCGAGGACGAGACCTTCACCGGGTTGTGGTCAGAAGTCGCGGTCGACGGCCAGGTGCTCTTCGATCGCTACGGCTCGGTGCACAAGCACCTGGTCCGTGTCCGCCAAGCGATCGCGGAAGGACGGCTCGTGCGGCGCGTCGTCCACGGCCAGCCCTACTGGATCGAGGCCGCCTGATGCGGAATCCGGCCCTGGCCGCCGACCACATGAGACGCGCCCAGGCCCGACTTCGCGCACTCGACGTGCTCTACGAGGTTGAGAGCTGGGCCGATGTCGTCCGTGAATCGCAGGAAGTCGTCGAACTAGCCCTGAAGGGACTCCTGTACGCGGTCGGGGTCGACCCGCCGCGGGTGCACGACGTGGCGGATGTCCTGGAAGCCGAACGGGACCGGTTGCCGCCGGCGTTGGCCGACGATGTGGAGCGCCTCGCAGCCGCCTCCAGAAGTCTTCGCCGTGACCGCGAGCTGGCGTTCTACGGCGCGCCGGACATCGTGCCGTACGACTTCTACAAGGAGGGGGACGCGTCGGACGCGCGGGAGGCGGCGCGGTTCGTTGTGGCAAGCGTCGCGCCGAGGACCAAGTGACGCAGGCTTTCTACCTGGGTTCCGTCATGAGCCCCGTCGCGCCCCGCGATTGCCCACCACTACGAGGTCAGCGACTCCAAGACGGCTTCCGGTGTCTGCTCAACCGACGCAAACGGATCGATGACCCGCACCGGCCCAAAGTTCTGGCAGTGTTGCAAGTCCTCCGTCAGAAGCACGCCGCAACCGCTCGTCTGCGCGGCCGCCACGATGAGCGAGTCCCACCACGACAAGGAGTAGCGGCGTTCTACGTTCCAGGCTCTCTCCAGGAGCGCTGCGTCGACAACCACTGGCCGCCATGACACCAGGTCGCGGATCATGGACCTGGCCAAAGCCGCTTCCATTGGCGGCCGCGCCTTGCGCGTGAGTACCGAATAGAGCTCCTGCAGCACCTGGACGCTCAGCCTGCCCGCGCGACGGCGGATGAGGAACTCGATCCAGTCGTGTGCGCGCTCCTTCTTGGCCGGTTCCGAGTCGTCGTGCAGGTAGACGAAGACGTTCGTATCAACGAAGACCGGCCCGGTCATGCAACTCCTCTCGCGTCGGCCTACGCCCGTCGACCCATTCGAACTTCCGGGTCTTGCGTGCCCGTGCCAGGAAGCGCTCCATCGCGATGTCGTATTCGTCCTCCTGGCGCCTCATGCCCTCGATGAGTTCCGCCAGCCACTTGGAAACGCTGCGGTCGTTCTGCGCCGCCCGAACGCGAACCCACCGGGCAACGTTCTCCGGCAAGGAGATTGTGACGTTCTTCATCACACGAACCTAGTGGAACACGAAACTCGTGTCAACGCGGGCGACGAAGGCACCGCAAGCCTCCGAAAGGCCTGTCGGCCGTTCAGGCGCTTCCGCGCCGACTCGCGCGCCAGCCCTCCCGAAACCGCTACCCCGACCGCGGCAGCGACACCGCCAACACGACGCCGAGGCAGACCAGAACGACAACGTAGAAGACGGTCGTTACCACATCGGCGAGCACCGGGAAGTCGACCGGGCCAGCCAGGGATCTCCGGCAGGTGGCGAGCGGCAAGCCACCGCCGATCAGAGCGAAGACGATCCACTGGGTCCAACTGAGTCGCGAGCTCTTTTCCGTCATCTTCCTGGTCCGGTTGTCGTGTGGTCAGGCTGTGTGGATTCTTGCCGGGGTGGTGGAGGATGTCACAGATCAAAGGGCCTCGCAGCCCTCAGCCGGACGTGTCCGCCAACCAGTTCTCGACACGCAGACCGGGCACGCGGGCGAACTCTCTCTCGTTGTTCGTAACCAGAGTGGCGCCGACGCCGCTTGCGTGGGCCGCAATCAGGAGGTCGTTCGCTCCGATCGGCTGGCCGCGCCGCACGAGGGGCCTGCCGTATCTCCCCGTAGCGACGCCAGCCTCGGCGTCGAACGGCAGGATGTCCAGATCGAGGCAGAAAGCTCGGAGTTCCCTCTCGTTCTCTTCAACCCGCGCCGAGTGAGCGACGCCGAAGCAGAGTTCCGCGTAAGTGATCGAGGAGATGCACACGCTGGAAGCGTTCTCCTCGAACTTCTGCCGCAGAGCCTGATCGCGTTCGTTGATCAGGTAAATGCACATGTCCGTGTCCAGCATGAACATCAGCGGAGATCGTCGCGCTCATCGAGTGGCGGCTGGCTGCGCGCCGGAAGACTTCCGCGAGACATCGAATCGAAGTACGCGCCCCAGTTCTTCCCGCGCGGGAGCAGTGTGAGCCGATCCCCTTCCTTGATGACTTCCACCTCCGAGGTCTCGAACCGGCACGCGGCCGGAAGCCGCACCGCCTGACTGCGGCCGCTCCAGAACACCTTGGCGATGCCCCTGTAGTCCGGCTCCTTGTTCATGGCCAACTCCTCTCGCCTGGTCGGTCTCCGGGCATGGGCTCCAGCCCGGAGATATATCATGGGATATATCGTTGTGCTGACGCGCGGTGCGCCGTGCGGGCGGATGCGGGCGGGACGCCCGCGTTCCCAGGGGCTGAAGCGCTTCGAGGCGATAGGCTCACTGGAACACAACACAAGCAGACAGCCGGGAGGTCGAGATGCGGATCAGGCGACAGCGGAGGTCTTCGTTCTGGAGGGTCTGGGGTACCGCGGTGATCTCGGTGGGGGCTCTGGTCGTGATCGCCGCCGCCGCCGCTCTCATGCTGTTTGCGGCCTCGCCGGCGGCGGCCGAGGAGATCCCGCGGCGGCATGACGGGCGGCCCGACCTCTCGGGCACCTACGACATCGCCACGCTGACGCCGGCACAGCGGCCGGAGCGGTACGGGGAGCGGCTGGCGCTCACGCCGGACGAGGCGGCAGCGATCGCGGATCACTGGGCGACGAACTTCAACAAGGACCACGCGCCGAGCGATCCGAACCGCGAGGCGCCGCCTGTGGGAGGCACCGGCATCTACGCGCCGGAGTTCACCGGCGCGGCAGGCAAGGTCGGCGGCTACAACGCCTTCTTCGTCGACATCGGCACGGGCGCTTTCCAGCTCGACGGCAAGTACCGCACGTCGATCGTCACGGATCCACCGGACGGCCGCTACCCGCCGCTCAGTGCCACGGGCCAGCAGCGGAGCGAGCGCCTGGCGCCGTTCCGGCATGAGAACACCGGCACCGCCTGGTGGATGCACCTGCCGGTCGGCCCCTACGACGATCCGGAGCTGCGGCCCCTGGCCGAGCGTTGCATCCTGACCCGGGGCGCCTCCGGGCCGCCGTCGATGCCGGGGATGTACAACAACCTGAAGACGATCGTGCAGACGGACGACCACGTGATGATCCTGATCGAGTGGATGCACGACGCCCGGATCATCCGGCTCGACTCGGAGCACCTGCCGGACAGCGTGCGCAAGTGGAGCGGCGACTCGATCGGCTGGTGGGAGGGCGACACCCTGGTCGTCGACACGACGAACTTCCGTGAGATCTCGGGCTCGGTGGCCCGGGCGTCGCGCGATCTGCACGTAGTGGAGCGAATCAGCCGGGTCGACGCGAACACCCTGCTCTACCAGTTCACGGTCGAGGATCCGGTCTACGAAACGGCCTGGAGCGGCGAGTACCCGTGGCCGGCGACCGGCAACAGACTCTACGAGTACGGCTGCCACGAGGGGAACTACGCGCTCGGCGGCATCCTGCGCGGCGCGCGGCTGCTGGAGCAGGAGGCGATCGAGCAGGGGCAGACGGGCACGTCGACGGGATCGGGTTCGGGCGACTGAGGGGCACTGGATCCCGTGGCTGCGCCTGCGCCGCGCGCGGACCGCCGACTGAGGGGCGCGGGCAAACCGTAGCCTCGCCGCGTCGCGGCTTGGTTCAGGCGACTCAACGTCTCCGCACCCTTCACGTCGGTGGTACGCTCGCCGGCGCCCAAGTTCAAGTTCCGAAGGAGGAACCACCCGTGATCCGATTGCGTCCTCGGGGGCAGTTCGCCCCGCTTGCCTTCGCCGCCTGTCTGCTGCTTGCGGCCTTTGTCCTCACACCGGCGTTTGCCGGCGAACGCGACCTCCAGCACGCCAAGCCGGCCGATGTCGGCATGGACCCGGCCGGCCTCGAGAAACTGGGCGCGGCGATGCACGGCATGGTCGACGACGGCAAGCTCGCCGGCGTCGTCACGATGGTCTCGCGCAAGGGCAAGGTCGTGCACTTCGACTCCTACGGCATGCAGGACATCGAAGACGAGGTCCCCGTCGCGAAAGACACGATCTTCCGCATCTACTCGATGACGAAGCCGATCATCGGCACAGCATTGATGACGTACTACGACGAGGGCCGCTTCACGCTCGACGACCCGGTGTCGAAGTTCATTCCCGAGTTCGCGGATCTCAAGGTCGCGAAGGAGGACGGGCCGGACGGCATGCCCGTGGTGGAGGACGCCGACCACCCGATGACGATGCGCGAGCTGATGAGCCACACGGCCGGACTGACCTACGGGCTGTTCTCGCAGTCCCAAGTCGACACGCTCTACCAGAAGGCGGGCATCATCACGAACCCCACGATGACCGTGAAGGAGATGGTCGGCAGGCTGGCCGAGATCCCGCTGCGCCAGCAACCGGGGTCGATGTGGCACTACAGCGTCGCGGTCGACGTGCAGGGCTACGTGCTGGAAGTGCTGGCCGGCAAGCCGCTCGACGAGGTGCTGAACGAGCGCGTCTTCGGGCCACTGGGCATGGACGACACCGCTTTCTGGGTCGAGCCGGACAAGGCGGACCGGTTCTCGCACATGTACGTGTCGAGCCAGGGCAAGCTGAGCAGAGCCGAGCTCGGGCAGTACCTCGAGAAACCGAACTTCCTCTCCGGAGGCGGCGGGCTCGTGTCGACAGCGATGGACTACATGCGTTTCGCCCAGATGATGGCCAACGGCGGGGAGCTCGGCGGCGTCCGCATCCTGAAGCCGGAAACGGTCGAGCTGATGCATACCGACCATCTGCCCGAGAACGTCACCGACATGGGGCCGCTCTACCGGGGCAACCGCTTCGGCCTGGACTTCTCGATCGTCACCGATCCCCACCCTGCCAGCGACCACGAACGCGCCAAGGGCGAGTACTGGTGGTACGGCATCGGCGGCACCTGGTTCGGCATCAACCCGGTCCAGGACCTGGTCATCGTCGGCATGATCCAGAGCCGCGATTTCCCCGCTTCGGCGGCGGCGCGCTTCACGAGCAAGCGGCTCGCGTACGAAGCGATTGTGGACTGAGCTGCATCCTGAGCGTGACGGACCGACCCGGCCGGCAGCCGGATGCGGGCCAGAAGGCCCGCGCACCCAGAGACACGTTGTCGGTGCAGCCGGATTCTGTTCTGCAACCAGACCATCGCTGCGGGCGGAAGCGGGCGCGCCACCCGGGTGCCCAAGGACCTGAAGAGTTGAAGAGGAGAGTTGTATGAGTCTGTTTGCCTGGTCGTGGATGTTCCTCATCCTTTACATCGTCGGCATGCTGACGTTCGGCTGGATCGCCAGCCGGCGGATCAAGAACGCGGACGATTTCGCCACCGCGCGCAGCAGCTACGGCCCCTACTTCCTGGCGCTGGCGTTCGCCGCTACGACTGCCAGCGGCGCCACCTTCCTCGGCAGTCCCGGTCTCGGCTACCAGTTCGGCATGGCCAGCGTCTGGGGCAAGTTCCTCTACCCGATGGGGGTCTACTTCGGGGTTCTGATCACGATCAGGCTGGTCGCCAATTCGGGGCACAAGTTCGGCAACCGCTCGATCCCCGAGTACCTCGGCGACCGCTACCGGAGCGACGGCGTGCGGCTGCTGGTCGCCGTCTTCTCCCTCGTGCTGTTCTTCTACATCGCCGGACAGCTCGTGTCGGGGCTGGTCATGTTCGAGACCATGCTCGGTCTCAAGCCGATGACGGCGCTGATCATCACGTCGAGCGTGCTGCTCGTCTACGTCGTCCTCGGCGGCGCCCACGCGGACATCCTCACGGACGGCATCCAGGGCATGATGATGCTCGCGGTCGCGATCGTCGTCATCGTGATGTTCCTCTTCGCATCGGGGATGGACGGCGGCCTCGGCGGTCTGGTCGACAACCTCCGCGCCCAGGACGAGCACATGGTCGGGCCACTCAACCGCTCGAACTCGCTCTACGACTCGTGGTGGGCGATCGCGGTCGTCCTCTTCGCCCACATCCCGCTCGGCATGCTGCCCCACATCGGCAACAAGGTGTGGGCGCTCAAGAACGACGGCGACCGGATGCGCTTCGTCAAGCTCGCCTTCGCCGTCGGCCTGACGATGGGCATGCTCGGACTTGGCGGCATCCTCGCCCGCGGCATCCTCGGGGGCGAGCTTCTCGCTGCCGGGCGCAACCCGAACGAGGCGCTGCCCGCGCTGTTCATCGAACTGTTCCCGACCTGGTTGGCGGCCCTCATCGGAGTCGGGATCCTGGCCGCGATCATGTCGACGGCGGACGGACTCGTCGTGTCGTCGTCCCAGATCGTCGCCAACGACATCTACCGCCGGTCGATCGTTCCCAAGTACAGCGCCCATCTGAGCGCCAAAGAGGTCGATCGCAAGGTGCTGGGGATCAGCCGCTGGAGCACGGTGATCGTTCTGGTCCTCTGCACCTGGATGGCCTGGGCGATGCAGGACATGAACATCGCGCTCCTGGTCTGGATCGGCACCGGCGGCATGATGGCCGCCTTCGCGGGTCCGCTCGTGGTCGGCGGGCTCTGGCGCGGCGTCACGCTGGCAGGCGCCTACACCGGTCTGGTGACCGGCATGGCGACCTTCATCCTGCTGCGCAGCGGTGTGCCCTGGATGTTCGTCGATCCGAGTTCGCTCGGGCCGCTGTCCGGGATTGCGGAGTGGCTGCACCACTACCGGGCCAACCCGTTCTCCTGCGCCGTGGTCGGCGAGGCGGTCTCGATCGCCGGCACCTGGGCGGTGTCCAAGCTGACCCAGCCGCTGCCGGAGGACCACGTCGAACAACTGTTCGCGACGCCGTCGGAAACCGCCGAAACGGCGGGGGGCTAAGACCCAAGCGGTCCGGCGCAAGGCGCCGGTCCGGCGACGCCAGCTTGCTAGTCCCAATCCGGCAGCGGCTGTGGGCCAGGCACGATCCCAGCGATATCTGGATCCTCGCCCGACAGGTCGACGGGCGCCTCCTCGGCGGCCTCTTCCTTCTCCACCTTGCGCTGAGCGCGGCGCTCCAGCTTCTCCTGGCGCTTCTGGCGCTTGCGGATTTCCCGCTGACGCTTGGCAAATGTAGTTGGTCCGGGCCTAGCCATGGCGATCTCCCCTCCTCCGCGCTGGCTCTTTCTCAGGGCTGCCGGACGAGTCTAGCAGGGACTTTTGACACGCCGTCCGCCGTCACGGCGAGTAGTAGGTCGGCGACCCGGGACCGACCGGCAGGCCCAGCGCGAACACCCAGATGTAGAAGAGCGACACCCAACCGATCAGGTAGGTGATCGAGTACGGGATCATCGTCGCGATCAGGGTGCCGATCCCCAACTTCCGGTCGTAGCGCATCGCCACAGCCAGGATGAGGCCGAAGTAGCTCATCATCGGCGTGATGATGTTCGTCGTCGAGTCGCCGATCCGGTACGCGGCCTGGATCACTTCCGGGCTGTAGCCGACGGTCATCAGCATCGGCACGAAGATCGGCGCCGTCACCGCCCACTGCGCCGAGGCGCTGCCGAGCATCAGGTTCACGAAACAGCACATCAGGATGAACGGCACGAACACGATCGGCCCGGTGAGGTCGAAGCGGGTCAGCAGGTCGGCGCCGACGACCGCCGTGATCGTGCCCAGGTTGGTCCAGTTGAAGAACGAGACGAACTGAGCGGCGAAGAAGACGAGCACCAGGTAGGGACCCAGCGAACTCATGGAGCGGCCCATGCCGTCGATCACGTCTCGGTCGTTGCGCAGCGACCCCGTGGCCCGGCCGTAGACGATCGACGGCACGATGAAGAAGACGAAGATCAGCGACACGACGCTGCGCAGCATGGGCCGCAGATCGTCGATCAGGAGCGCGTTCACCGCCGGGTCGCGGAACCACCCGTTCTCCGGCAGAGCGAGCAGCGCCAGCCCGCCGAGCATCGCTACCAGAGTGACGCCGGCCAGCTTCAGCCCGCGCTTCTCTTCCTTCGACAGCGTCTTCAGACCCTCTTCCGGGTCCTCCAGGTCGTCCGCCGCCCGGCTCGGATCGAAGGCGCCGAGCTTCGGCTCCACGATCCGGGTCGTCACCAGGGTCCCGATCGTCGTGATCATGAAGGTGCTCACGACCATGAACAGGTAGTTCGCGGTCGCCTGGACCTCGTTCGCGCCGCCCGGCGCGTACGAGGGATCGATCAGACGCGCGGCTTCCGTCGTGATCCCGGCAAGCAGGGGGTCCACCGTGCCGATCAGGATGTTCGCGGAGTAGCCCCCCGAAACGCCGGCAAACGCGGCCGCCAGTCCGACCAGCGGATTCCGGCCGACGGCGCGGAACACCACCGCCGCCAGGGGAATCAGGACCACGTACCCCATCTCCGAGGCAGTGTTCGAAACCACGGAGGCGAACACGACGACCGCGGTCAGCAGGTTGCGGGGCGCCCCGAGCACGAGCGCCCTGAGCAGTGCGCCCAGCAACCCGGACCGTTCCGCCACGCCGACACCCAGGAGAGCGACCAGGACCGTCCCCAGGGGCGCGAAGCCGGTGAAGTTCGTCACCAGGTTCATCGCGATGCGCCGCATTCCCTCCGGGTTGAGCAGGCTGATGGCGCGGATCATCCCGTCCTCTGCGCGGCCGGACGCGCCGGCGGGCCGCGGGTCGGCGACCTGCACGTCGAACAACGCGGCGCCCCCCGAGACCAGGAGTACGACCACGGACAGCACAGCGAACAGCGTCACCGGGTGCGGCAGCAGGTTGCCGAGGAACTCGACCGCATTCAGGAAGCGGGTGAACAGGCCCTTTCTCTGTTTCGCGCGCGGTTTCCGATCCCTCCTCGACTCGGGCATCGGCGAACAGTACCGAATGACGTCCTCCCGACAGGCCGGAACGGTGAGTCTTCCCTGGGAACGCGGGCGTCTCGCCCGCATCCGCCCCTCGATTGAATCAGCCCCGGCGGATCACCGACGTGTGGTACGGCTCAAGCTCGTCGATCGCCGACTCGGGCTCGCCCGTCTTCCAGGCGAAGAGTCGCACCGTGATCTCGGACGGCGACACGTCGAAGAGCGCGAAGCCGTTCTTCTCGAACGTCTCGCCACGCACATCGTGAACCAGGCCGGTGGCGGCCAGGGGCGGCGTGCCGCGCGCCGCCGAAGGCCAGCCGCGCAGGGTGCCCACCGGCCCGGTGAGCACGGCGTGGACCGGATTCCCGGACAGGTCGAGGTCGCCGCTCCGCATGAGGGCCGAATGGCCGATCGCGTGGAGGTCGCCCGAGAGCACGACGCCCGGACGCCTCGACTGCGACGCCAACGATTCGAGCAGGCGCTGATGCTGGCGCCACCAGCCGTTCTGCCAGAAGTACTTCTCGCGCTCCGTGGTCAGCCGGAAGTTGCTGCCGGCGAAGTCGCCGATCCGCGACACGGTGGCGCCGCCGTCGTCGAGGTCGGCCACGTCCGGGTACCACTCGCGCCACTTCCCCGCCGACCACCCGAACGGATGGGACGGGACGTGGAACAACTGCGCGACGCCCTGGTCCCGGGTGCGCTGGTGCAGCCAGTGCTCGGCCTCCGGCGGCACCAGGCCCGCGTGGACGCCCTTGAGCGAAAGGTAGCGTGCGCAGTCGTAGATCAGGACTTCGGCGAGTTGCCCGTACCGGAACGTGCCGAAGGCCTCTGAGATGCCGGGCGCCCGGTCGCCGGCGCCGGCGCCGGACATGGCCAGCGGCCGTTCTACATCGGGCAGGAACTCCGGCAGATATACGTTGCGCGTAAAGCGCGCGAACTCAAGCTGGTAGCGGTCCGGCGGCAGGGTGATCATCTGCGGGTCGGCGTCGTCGTTCTCGTAGTAGTCGTGGTCGTCACTGACGAAGTAGGACGGGGTCGAGCGCAGCATGACGCCGTAGAGATCCGCGATCTGCGGCCCGGCAGCCGCCTTGAGCGACGTCTCGTTCGGGGCGCCGAGAGCCGGCTGGCTCAGGTCGAGCCAGCCGATCCGCTCGTAGAAGGCGCGGGCGTCGCGGCCCCGCTCCTCGCCGCGGTTGTGGAGCAGCGTGCGCTGGTCCCAGTAGATGTGGTCGCCGATCGCGATCAGCGCCCGAGGACGGAACGAGAGTGCCCGGCGCAGCAGCCGGCGGCGGACCGCCAGGGGCAGGAAGTGCGGTTGGTCGCCGCCCGCTTCCGGGTGGCCGCCGGCGCAGGTGTAGGCCAGGAACCGGACCGACCCAGGGTTCGCCGAGGGCAGCGGGAAGGTGCGCAGCGGCCAGGCATCGCACAGCGTCTCGCGGCCGCCGAGAAGCTGCAGGCTGTACTCGACATCCGGCGCCAGGCCGGCCGCGTCGAACGAGAAGAAGCGCCGCTCGGAGTCCGTGCTCCGGCCCGCAACCAGGCGGCTGCCGATCCGCAACTCCGGCACGTAGTCGAGCGGCGCCGCGAACGAGCACTTGAGCGCCACGCGATCGTGGCTCGCCGCGGGGATCAGGTGCTGGAGCGATCCGGCGCGCCAGCCGTCCTGAGCGTCAGCGGGCGAGCGGGCGAGTCCGGCGCCTGCCGCGGCCGCGGCGGTCGTGGCGATGAAGCGCCTGCGGGTCCAAACGTTTCCAGCAGTAGACGTCATGGTCGAGTTCCCTCCAGGAAGGTGCGAAGCCGCTCGCGGTCGAGGTCGGTGAGCGGCAGGAATCGCGGCTGGCCACCGCTGCGCGCAGACGAGGTGTCGCACGGCTGACACATCAGAACTCCCGGCTCGCGAATGTGCTTCAAGCCAAGAACATGCCCAAGCTCGTGCGCGATCACGTTGCGGGTCACGTCTTCGCTTTCGTCACCCGACGGTACAGCGACGAAGTAACGCCGGTCGTCCCCATACGGCCAGGCGAAGGGCATGAGATTCTGCGCCGACAGCAGCACGACGACCTCCGCATCGAGGCCGACGAGCGCCGGCGGCGGCGCCGGGCCGGGATCCGACGAGTGCAGGCGGCCGGCGAGTTGCGAGAGTTGGTGCGCGTAGTTCTCGAAGGGCCGCAGACCCTCCGGGGGCGACACCAGCAGCGGATCGGCGAACGCGGAAGCGAATTCCACGGCGGAGGCGGCCCGGTTCCAGAACGCCGCCGCGTCGACCACCATGGAGATGCGATCGTCTTCCCGGTCGGCGACCAGAACGGCGATGCGACCGGGTTTGACGGCAGCCGAGTCCGAAGCGGCGGCAACTGGCACAATGGCCGGCGCCATGACGAGGACCGCGGCACATCCCGCCGCCGCCGCCGGAAGGGCGCCGAGCACGAAGGAGGAGATCCCCATGAGCCAGGTTCGATCAGTCATCCGTCTACTCGCAGTTTCAGTCTCCCTCGGCCTGATCGGGTCGTCTCTCACCGCCCAGATCCACCGCACACCGGACCCGGTGCGCCGGACCGACCTCGACCGTAGGGCGGAGATCGACCGGATGGTCATGGTACCGATGCGCGACGGCGTGCGCCTCGCCACCGAAATCTACCGGCCCCGAGACGCCCAGGGCCCGGTGCCGGCGATCTTCTGGCGTACGCCCTACAACTTCAGCCCCCTGCCGGGCCCGAACCTGGAACGTCCGAGCGCACTGCTCAAGTTCGGCCTCGACGCGATCGAGCGCGGCTACGCCTTCGTGGTCCAGAACGAGCGCGGCAAGTTCTTCTCCGAGGGCGACTGGGAGATCCTCGGCCGGCCGCGGACCGACGGCTACGACGCGCTCACCTGGATCACCGGTCAGTCGTGGTCCAACGGCAAGGTCGCGACGCTCGGCTGCTCTTCGACCGCGGAGTGGCAGATGGGGCTGGCGGCGATGCGGCATCCCGGCCACGCCGCCGCCGTGCCGATGGGTCAGGGCGCGGGTATCGGCCGCATGGGGCCGTTCTACGAACAGGGAAACTTCTACCGCGGCGGCGCCCTGCAGCTTCCGATGGCGGCGTGGCTCTATGGCGAGCAGAACACCCAGCGCCCGACCTTCCCTCCGGGCACCAGTCGGGAGGACCTGGAACGGCTCGCGACCTACTTCGACCTGGCCGCCAAGATGCCGGCCGTCGACTGGCAGCAGGCGCTCCGGCACCTACCCGTCCAGACCCTGATCGAGTCCGTCGGCGGCCCGAAGGGGATCTTCGGCGAGTTCGCCGCCCGCATGCCGGATGACCCAGCCTGGTACGAGGGCGGTCTCTACCACGACGACGAGCCGTTCGGCGTGCCGGCGCTGTGGGCCAACTCCTGGTACGACCTTTCCGTGTCGCCGAACCTGGCCCTCTACGGCCACGTGCGCCGGAACGCCGACGAAGACATCCGCGATCATCAGTACATGGTCGTAGCACCCAGCCTGCACTGCAACATGTACCGCCTCACCGATCCCCTGATCGTCGGCCAGCGGAACTTCGGCGACACCGACTTCGGCTTCGACGAGATGCTGTGGGCGTTCCTCGACCGCTTCACCAAGCCTGAGGCGAACGGCTTCGAGAACCGGTACGCCCAGGTCCGCTACTTCCTGATGGGCGAGGACCGCTGGCAGAACGCCGCCGACTGGCCGCCGGCCGGGATCGAGCCGATGACCCTGTATCTCACAAGCGACGGCGCCGCGAACAGCGCCGCCGGCGACGGCACGTTGACCGCCGACGCCGGAGCGAGCGGCGCCGGCGCCGACCGTTTCGTCTACGACCCGGGCTCGCCGGCACCGACCCACGGCGGCGCCTTCTGCTGCATGGGCGACTACGAACCCGGCGCCTTCGACCAGCGCGGCGTCGAGGCCCGCTCCGACGTGCTTGTCTACACCACGGAGCCGTTCGACGAGCCGCTGGCCGTGGTCGGGCCGGTCGAGGTGATCCTGCACGTATCCTCCGACGCGCCCGACACCGACTTCACCGTCAAGCTCGCCCATGTCCACCCCGATGGCCGCGCCTTCAACCTGGACGACACGATCCTGCGCATGCGCTACCGCGAGGGCTTCGACCGCCATGTCCACATGGAATCGGGCACGGTCTACGAGGTCGCGCTCGGACCGCTCGCGACGGCGAACGTGTTCGGCGCCGGTCACCGGTTGCGAATCGAGGTCTCGAGCAGCAACTTCCCCCGCTACGACCGCAACCTGAACACCGGCGGCAACAACTACGACGAGACCGAGTGGCGGGTGGCGAAGAACGCGGTCCACCACTCGGCGGAACACCCGTCAAGAATCGTCCTGCCGGTGCTGGAAAAGTAAGTCGGCCGGATCGTGCGGCGGATCGACCGCGCCGGCCCGACCGAGCGGATCACTCTCCGCCGGTTGAAGCAGCCATCGCGTCGGCCTCCAGCAGTCGGGCGCCGCGCATCACGTTGCCCAGCGCGTAGTTGCCCTCGTGGCAGGCGTACTCGAAGACCTTGTTGGGCGTCGACCGCCACACGTATTCGCCGCTCCAGGGCGTCTCCCAGACGTTCGGATCCTCGACCGTGAAGCCGTAGAGCAGGTCGCCGTCCGGCAGGCGCTGGAAGCGCTCGATGACGTGCAGGTCCTTCGTCGCCGCGCCCAGGGCGGGGTCGTCGCCGAAGTTCGTCGTGTCGACGACCAGGGTGTCGCCCTCCCACCAGCCGATCGAATCGCCCAGCCACCGGCGCTCCGCGGCTGGCGCGTGCTCGCCGCCGATGCGTACGACGCGGGCATCGTGGACAATTTCGATCAGAATCATCAAGTGATTCCCGGTCTGCACGATCCGCTTGTGGTTGTTGTAGAGCGCCGGCAGCATCGGCGGGCCGCCCGTGGAGCTGAACCCCATCAGGCAGCGCTCGGCCAGGGGCCGCTGTTCCATGTTGTCGTAGGGGCCGGCGCCGTCCTCCCGCTCGTCGAGCCACCAGGCGGTGCCGGTGTTCTTGTGACCGAACGCCGCAAACTGCGCGGCGCGCCGCTTCATGCCCGCATCCGTCATCTCCGGATACCGGCCGTTCGGCGGATCGGTCATGATCGAGGTACGCCACTTGCCGTCGATTCGGATCGCGTTGTCGCCCGGGTCCATGTAGAAGGCGTTGTAGCCGCCGCTGCCGCCGGAGGCGCCCTCGAGGCCCGGGTCGAAGATCGGCGCACCGCCGACCGGTGGCGCTTCACGGTTCGGATCGCTGGGCTTGAAGTCCGCCTCGTAGATCTCGGCCTTGCGGCGGGCGATCGCTTCGGCCTCCTCGTCCGTCAGCGTCAGCCTGTCACCGAACTGCCGCGGCCTCGTGAGCGGAGTCAGCGTGGCCACGTTGTACGCGCCGGAAAGATCCGGCCGGCCATCGGCCCGCCGCGGCACCTCGTCCTGTGCCGCGACAACGGCCGGAGCCATCAAGAGGGCCGCCAGACCCAGGAGAATGAACCGTTCGAACTTCACTCCGCCACCTCCTCGATCATCGATCTCTGGGTACAGGGCCAACGCTACCACTGCGTCCCAGAGCAACGGCCTCATTAGAGGTCGGAGTTCAAGTCTCGAACCACGTCCTGGCCGGCGATGCCGACATGCTGCGCCGCCGCCAGAAGGCGCCGGTCACTGCTGAAGATCTCCTGGAATCCATGCTCCAGCGCGGAGATCAGGTGCACCGCGTCTCCGGTGCGCAGGAACACCTCCGAAGGAAGGTGCCTGAACAGATCGACCACCGCCGTCATGACAGCGGCTGAGAGCGGAATCCAGTGCCAAACGCCGCTCGCCTCGTCGACGCTGAGTTGTCCCAGCACGGCCCGGTGCTGCTCAGCCGTCAACTCGCCTTCCCGGAGTTTCCGGTGCAGCGCCGCGTGCAGTTCGAGCCGCCCGTATACAGAACATGCGATGCGCCCGCGCTCCGCAGCAAGCGCCCTCACACTGTGCCAGCCCTGCTCCTTGAAGTAGCACTTCAACAGGTACGCCGTGTCGAAGTACGCCACTAGGTGTCGTGTCTCCTCTACGGGTCTGCAGCTAGCCGAGCCGCGAGGCACCCGCTCGGCGCAACTTCATGTGGCAAGTCAAGTCAGAGACACGACACTAGCGGTCGCGATCCTCCGAGATCGCCACGGTCGAGTCGCCGGCGATCTCAGGCAAGGCCTCGAACTCGGGCAGCAGTTGACGCTCACCGACCGCAACGCCACCGCCACCCGGCGCCGCCGGCGGCGGCCGCTCCGTACGCTCGCGGCGCTTCATGAGTTCGGGGTGGCGGTCGTGGAACTGCTCCAGGTCGTAGCGGTCTTCGAGCAGGTCGAGTTCCTGGTGGAAGGCACGACGCACGCTGAAGCACATGACGAGCAGCACCAACGCGAACGGAAGGCCGGTGGCGACCGACGCAGTCTGAAGCGCCGACAGCCCGCCGCCCAGGAGCAGCACCGCGGCGACGGCGCCTTCCATGACCGCCCAGAACACCCTCTGGGCCTTGGGCGAGTCGAGCTTGCCGCCGGCCGTGAGGTGGTCGACGACCAGGGAGCCGGAGTCCGAGGACGTGACGAAGAACGAGACGACCAGAAGCACCCCCAGCAACGACGCGGCGCCGGACAGCGGAAAGGCCTCCAGCATGGCGAACATCCCGGTGGCCATGTCGTTCTCGACCGCCCCGGCCAGATCCTTCACGCCGTCGAGTTGCAGGTTCAGGGCCGTGCCGCCGAACACCGACATCCACAGGAAGGAGAGCAACGACGGCACCGCAACAACGCCGACGATCATCTCGCGGACGGACCGGCCCTTGGAGATGCGGGCGATGAACATGCCCACGAACGGCGACCACGAGATCCACCAGCCCCAGTAGAAGATCGTCCAGCCGCCCTGCCAGTCGGTGTCGGTGAACGCCTCCGTCCACCAGGCCAGCTCCGGCAGGACCTGCACGTAGTAGCCAAGGCTCTGGCTGAACGTGGACAGGATGAACAGCGTGGGACCGGCGACCAGGACGAACAGCAGCAATGCCGCCGCCAGGTAGACGTTCAACTGGCTCAAGCGCTTGACGCCAGCGTGAAGCCCCGCCACCACGGACAGGGTCGCCAGACCCGTGATGCCGGCGATCAGGGCCACCTGAAAACCGGTCGTCGCAGGCCAGCCGAACAGGTAGTTCAGCCCCGCCGCGGCCTGACCGACGCCCAATCCCAATGACGTGGCGAGCCCGAACAGGGTCGCCAGCACGCTGAGCACGTCGATCACGTTGCCCCATGCGCCGTAGATCCGCCGGCCCAACAGCGGATAGAAGACGGAACGGAAGGTCAGCGGCAGACCGCGGTTGTAGGCGAAGAAGGCCAGCGCCACACTCACCAGACCGTAGATCGCCCAGGGGTGAAGGCCCCAGTGGAAAAAGGTCGTCGCCAACGCGGCTTTGCCGGCGAGGGGCGTCTCCGGCGCCACGTTGAACACCGGCGGCGGCTCGACCAGGTGCGAGATCGGTTCGGCGACGGACCAGAACATCAGGCCGATGCCCATGCCGGCCGAGACCAACATCGCGCACCAGGCGCCGGTGGAGAACTCGGGACGCGCGTTCGGTCCGCCGATGCGGATCTTGCCGAAGCGGCTGAAGGCGAAGTAGGCCGTCGCCAGCACGAAAAGATTCGCCGCGGCGATGTAGAACCAGCCGAACTTGTCGTTCACGAACGACAGGCTGGCGCCGAACCCGGCGGCCGCCCGGTCAGGAAACAGCAGCGTCCATGCGATGAACGCAACCACGAACCCGACCGCCCAGAAGGTGACTTGGGGATGGATGTCGAACCACCGCCCGGCGAGGTTCGTGTCGCCCGGTTCGCGGTCCGCCACCTCCGGGTAGAAGTCGATCTCCGGGTCGACCTGAAGATTCTCGAGTTGCCCGTCTTCGTCGATCGATTCGCCGGCGGACGGAAGGTCCCGATGCGTCATGCCGGGCCGCCCCTTCCGGCGCTCTGACTGGCGGAGATCCGGCTCAGCCCGATTCCCGATCGTCGTACGGCGCGCCGGTTCCCGAAGAGCCGGCGAACAGCCGCCGCCCGTCGGGCAGCGTAACGTCACGGCCGTTCGCCCTTGGCGCCCCATCGATCGCCTGGTAACCCTCGACGAGGACCTCGGTCCCCGGCGCCACCGAGTTCTTCTTCCAGCCGCGCCGCACCAGGGCGCCCGGCGGGCCGCACTCGACCATCCATGCCGTCACCGTGCCATCCTCGTCGGTGACGTCGATGTGAATCCAGGCGTGCGGATTCACCCACTCGACCTTCGTCACCTGGCCGCGCAGGCGCACCGGCTTCGTGGCGTCGAACTCGGCCGAGAAGGCGTGGTGGGCGGCTGCCGGCTCCGGCGAGGCAAGGGGAGCAACTGCCAAGGCAGCAGCTAGACCAAGAACCGGCAGGGCAAGGCGAGAACAGAATCGCGTCGTCATCATCGGCGTCTTCCTGTGGACGATTTGCGGTAGGTCAAGGCTACCACCGGCCGACGAGCGCCTTCATGAAGCTGACGGCGTCGGCTACGTTCGCGCGTCCGGTCTGGCCGGCGGCGTCTCGACCCGGCGCAGGAAGTCCTCGGCATCGCGGCACTCGACCGCTGCCCTGATGGCGGCGGTTGTATCCGTGGTCGCCGAGAGCCACTCCAGCCAGGCTTCCACGACAGGCGTGATCGCGAGGTCGCGGGCCTGGAGCGCCTGCCGCACGAGGGAACGCGCCATCTCCAGCCCGCCTTCCGCACGGCCTTCCGCACGGCCCTCCGCGCGGCTCTCTTCGCGTTCGGCGCCGAGGAACCGGTCGTCGTCGGGGCCCGTGCCGGCCGCCCTGCCCAGCCTGCGGCCCACACGCCGCACCGCCGCCACGGTCTCCGCCGACTTCCTCTCCTCGTTCAGCGCCCGGTGGATCTCCGCCGCCCGCCAGTCCCCAAACGCCCGGCTGACGGCCGACTCGACGTAGCCGCCGCCCTCCAGCAGGTAGATCGTCAGTCGCGGCCGGCCCGAAGTCCGCGGCGCAAGCCACACTGGCTCCGGCACTTCCACCCACACCTCGGGGAACCCCAACGACGCGTAGACCCCCAGCTTTCGCCGCCGCACGTCGGTCGTGTGATCCACTTCCAGCACGACATCGGGCAGCGGACCGCAGCCCACATCGATCGCCTTGCCCGTCGGCCAGGGCCGGTCCAGAAAGAAGACCGCGTCCGCCTGCATGAGGACCTCGACGCTCCCCTTCTCCCCGCGCTGCGACAAGTCCGCCGAACCGAGCGCCAGAATCTTCGCGCCGCGCGCTTGGGAGATCATCTCCACCAGACCCGCTACTCCAGCCGACGGAATCTCGTGATAAACCGTCGCCGGCTCGGCGAGGATCATCGCCGTCTCGGTGTGGGCCTCCCAGTACTCGATGCGGCCCTCGTAGTCGTCCAGCTTCTCGACCGGCAGGTGAACGGCGCGGCATCCCGGGAAGTCCGCCAGATCGAGCGGCCGCCGCGGCTCGCGCGGCCGCTGGGGAGTTCTGAGGATGGGGTCGGCCATGGTTGGGTGAACTCTAGCGCCGACCGTGACGGCGCTACAGACTGCCTGACCCGCTGCTCTGCCGAACGACGCCTTCAAGCCCTTCTGGCTAGGTTGTCAGTTCCTGATAACCTTCGCCAGTGAAGACAAAGGGGCGCGACCCTGGACTCGACACGCTGCTGGACCTTCACGGTCAGACGCTCTTCGTTGACGAGGTTGGCCATCGGGTGAAGTTCATCGTCAAGCGCACCGAAGTAACTCCTGAACGACCACAACATGGACTCCGCTACTCGCTAACTCTCCACGCTCCGGACGGTGCGAGGTTGGTCGGATTCGACAACGCGCATCCGCCGAAGCCGAGCCGAGCACCGGGAGCGCGGAAGAGCCGAGCCAGCGACCATCGCCTCAGGACAATCCGAACCTACGACTACAAGGACGCGGCCGCGCTGCTCGAGGACTTCTGGAAGACCGTAGACGAGGTTCTGCGTGAGAGAGGATCAGTCCCATGAAGACACTGAGGATCGGCATTGCTGACTACGGCCAGATGAAGGAGCGTACGCTGGCGATCGCCCGCGGCGACCACCGCCCGGCCAAGGGAGAGCCGACGGTCTGGTTCACGTCCATCGAGAGTTTCGCCAGGGTGCTCTCTGAGCGGAACCGTGAACTGCTCACGCTGATTGCGCAGGAGAAGCCCGACTCGCTTACCGAGTTGGCGGTACTTTCGGGCAGGAACAAGTCGAACCTCTCCCGCACGCTGAAGACCATGGCCCGCCACGGCCTCGTGGAACTGGAGAAGGGGCACCGCGGCAAGCTGATCCCGCAGGTACCGTACGAGCAGGTGAGTCTGGACGTGTCGTTGATCCGATCCCAGCCGGCGGCCGCGATCGCCAGCGGCGGCTGAAAGCCGTCCGGGAAGCGAGAACCGGCGCCCAGCTATCGCAACCAAGGCCCGCTACACTGCCTCGTCGCGCCTTTCCGTGCGGGCTGCCTCACCGCTCGCCTCACACCGCCGTCCACCAAGGAGCCGTTAGAGGATGCGCAAAGAAATGCAGCGGTGGTCCGAGTTCCTTGACGTCTGGCCACCGGACCGGGTCCGTGGCATGTCTCTGGAGGAATACACGAATCCCAATCGAGATGACGCCTTCATCTACTGGCTTGAGTTCAGGACCGAGAGCCTCGGCAGCATCCGGGGCGGTCAGGCCTCCAAGTTCGGGATTTACCACCGCGGCGAGAAGGACCCGCAGGGGGGAGGGCTGATCTACGACGACAAGTACGCTTGGATGAGCAAGTGCGGCAAGACGGCGGACGAGGCCTTCGCCACCATACGGTCCCAGTTGATCCAGGTGATCGAAGCGGCAAGGAAGGGGGATTTTGCAGCGGTCGACCACCCGGTCGATCTCTGGCCCATCGTCAAGTGGAAGGTCGCCTTCCTCTATCAGGATCGCGACGATCCCGGACTCCTGGCGATCTACAAGGAGGATAGGCTGGCGGCCCGCTACAAGGAGGCGTTTCTGGACCCGGTCGAAGTGCCTCCGCCAAGCCAACAGCACGCGGCTCTGATCAAGCACTACTCGTGGCTGGGAGACGCCCTCGACATTAGTCCCTGGATCTGGCTGGACCCGGAGGTACAGCCCGCTCCCACCCAGCCAACTGACCGCAGATACTGGCTTATGCCTCTCGGTCGCAACGCCGACACCTGGGCGGGGTGCCGGACAAGAGACACTGCATCTATTGGCTACGCCGAGTATCCGGTTGGGGACCTTCGCCAGTACGACTCGCTGGAAGTCCTGAAGGAACGGTTGAAGTCCATGCCTTCAGAAGAGGGAGCCAACAAGGCCCACACCACGAGACGCGGCCAGACGCTCTGGAACTTCTACCACGTGATGGAGCCGAGAGACGTCATCTTCTTCGTGGCGCATCTCCGAAGGCTGGTGTTCGGCCATGGGGCCGTCCGCTCCCACTATCGCTACGACACCGACCGGGAACAACACCGACACGTGCGGAACGTCGACTGGAAGTCGAACTTCCCTGACGGTAGAGAAGTCAGGGAGAAGAACCTCTCCAGCAGCATCGTGGACATCACAGAGGATCCGGACCTCGTAGCCGCCCTGAAGGAGGCCGTAGGTTTCACCGAGACCGAGGAGTGTCCAGACCCTCCAGACCCTTCCGATGCGGTCGAGCACCCACGCAACCAGATCCTCTACGGCCCGCCCGGAACCGGCAAGACCTACAACACGGTCGGTCACGCCCTCGCGATTCTGGATGGCGTCGAGGCACGCGAGGTCACGGACGACGACAAGCAGCGGTTCCGAAATTTCCGGTTCGTGGCCGGAGAGCCGGGAGAAGCGAGACGCCAAATTGCCATGGTCACCTTCCACCAGAACTACGCCTACGAAGACTTCGTGGAGGGCATCCGACCGAGGCTTACCGATTCCGGCGACGGCGACGAAGAGTCAGAGGCGGCAGGCGCATCGCCTTCCTCCGAGCTCGACTACGAGCTCCGACCCGGCATCTTCCGGCGGATCTGCAAGGCGGCCGAGGCGGAACAGCGCGAAGCAGCAAGCGACTCGCGAGAGCCGGAACGATTCGTCCTCATCATCGACGAAATCAACCGCGGCAACATCCCGAAGATCTTCGGCGAGCTGATCACGCTGATCGAGCCCTCGCGACGGCTGGGCCGCGACGACGAGACGACGGTCACGCTCCCCTACTCCGGCGACGACTTCGGCGTGCCGGACAACCTCTACATCATCGGCACGATGAACACGGCCGACCGCTCCATTCAGCAACTCGACACTGCCCTGAGACGGAGGTTCACGTTCGTCGGGATGATGCCCGATCCGGATCACCATCTCATTCGCGACAACGTGGCCGGCGTGAACTGCCGGAATATGCTGCGCGCGATGAACGAGCGCATCGCGCTGCTCATGGACCGCGAGCACCAGATCGGACACACGTACCTGCTCGAAGTGGAGTCGATCGAGGACCTCGCCGACCGGTTCCGGAACCGGATCTTCCCGCTCCTGCAGGAGTACTTCTACGACGACTGGAGGAGGATCGACGCCGTGCTTGGCGGCAACGCCTTCGTCCAGAAGGACAAGGCACGCGACGGCCACTCGAAGCAGTTGATCGAGAAGTTCGACCTCCTCGACGAAGACCGAGTGATCCATGAGCGCCTCGCGGACAACGATCCGGCGTGGAAGGCAGCCGAGGAGTACCAGAGGATCTACGAACCGAAGAGCGACTGACGAATGTCGCTTGCCGAGGCCGCCGAGCGCGAGCACACCACGGCCTTCGGCGGCGACCGCTCGGTCTCACGCCTGCCGGCAAGAAGCGACCACACAAGCCACGGGAAGACCCGAGTCGTCACGGTCCGCGAGTACGAGCCCTTCACCCGCGAAGAGCTCGATCTCGACGAGAACGAGTGGCGGAGTCTCGAGGCCTTCGCGCGGAAGAATCAGCAGGACAAGCACGGCGACTACCGCCCGGTCCTCGCCTTCGGAACCCGCGCCCGCGAACTCAAGGCAACCCACTACGTCGGCGTCCTCTCGACCCGACGCGGCAGGCCTATCGAGATCCTGCCGAAGATCGACCTCGCTCCCGGCCCGAAAGGACCCGACGCCGGCAGAGCGCCCGACGCCCACGGCACGTCCCGCCAGCAACAGGACGGACACGAAGGGACGCGCGAGATCTTCCTCCACATGCTCCGCACCTGGCGCGGGCTCCGCAACGCTGAGTTGCCGCCCAGCGCCATCCGGTCGCTCAGGCGTTTCCCGATGCTTGAGGCCTTCACACACCTGTTTCTCCAGAACCTGGGCCACCTGACGCGCCACGGCCTCGCGCGACGCTACGTACCCGTCGAGGAGAACCTGCCCTACCTTCGAGGACGCCTCCTGTTCCGGCAGCAGATCCGGGAGAACCTGGCCAACAAGGCGCGCTTCTACGTTGCACACGACGAGTTCAATCCGAACCGGCCGGCGAATCGGCTGATCCGCACGGCTCTGGACCGGCTTCGGCCCATCGTCCGCAACGAGGAGAACCGCCGCCTGCTGCGCGAACTGACCGACGCCTTCGCCAGCGTGCCGCCGACTTCCGATCCGACGAGCGACTGGCGGCGCCACTCCGTCGACCGCACCATGCAGCACTACCGCCCGGTCATGGCCTGGGTGCGGCTGTTCCTGTTCGGCCAAGGTCTTGCGACGTACCGCGGCAAGCACGAGAACCAGTCGCTGCTGTTTCCGATGGGGGAGATCTTCGAGGACTTCGTGACCCGGAGCTTCCGGAGACACCAGAGCGAGTACCGCGTCCGGACGCAAGGGCCGCAGGAATGGCTGACCTGCCAGCCCGAAGCGTTCACGATGAAGCCGGACATCACTCTCCAGAAGGGCCGCGCCAATCGCTTCGTCCTCGATGCGAAGTGGAAGCGGCTCAAGTCAGCGTCAGACGAGCCGAAGAAGCGCGGCATCAGCCAAGCCGACATGTACCAGCTCTATGCCTACGGCAAGCGCTACGAATGCAAGACCGTGGCCTTGGTCTATCCCCGAACGGGCGACTTCGAGGAGCCGCTGCGGTTCGTCTTCGACGACGATCTCACGCTCCTTTGCCTGCCGTTCGACGTATCGCAGCCCGAGGCCAGTGTCCACAGGTGCATTGGCGCGATGCACTGCCCCGAGCAGCCGGCGAATGGCTGGGAAGCTCGCCAACCGTTGACCGGCGGGCCGAATCGACCACTGGATGCGGCGGTTACAGCCTGAACACTGCACTGGCTGGGCTCGCAGCAACCGGATTCCGCCTGGCGGCGGATGCCGGCCAGAGGCCGGCGCACTCAGCGAGAGAGCAGAGAGCTAGCGCGGCAGAACGACCGGAGGCCGGCGCTTCGCGCCGGATGCGGGCAGGATGCCCGCGTTCCCAGGTCAGATCGTTCTACCGCTCGGATGGTTCACGGGTGGCGCGGATCGCGCCACGCGGGTTCCCAGGGGCTACTGCGCTCCCGAACCCGTCTCCGCGGCCGCCGCTTCTTCGCGGTCACGCGCGCGAGCGCCGGAGAGAATGTTCGTCATGCCGTAGTTGCCTTCGTGGCACGCGTACTCGACGAGTTCGTACTGCTCGTTGTCGAGTTCGAACTCGAAACGGCCGGTCCACGGGCGGGTCCAGATGCTCGGGTCCTCGACCGTGAACTGGTACTCGAGCCGGTTCGGTCCCAGGCGAGTAAAGCGCTCGGTGAGCTTCATGTTCTCGCTCGAGCCGCGGTAGTTCGTGCGGCCGTTGAGATTCGTCACCTCGACGACCAGGGTGTCGCCCTCCCAGCGGCCCTGGGATTCGCCGAGCCACTGCTTGACTCCGGGGCCCAGCGACGGCCGTTCTTCCGTCGGGATGACCCGGGTTTCGTGGATCATCTCCTTCTGGATCGCCACGAAGCCCGGACTCTGGCTGATCTGCAGGCCGTTGTTGTAGATCGAAGGCATCATCATGCCGGGGAGGCCGCGGGTGATGCAGCGCACGTACACGCTCAGGTCCTCGGGTCCCGCCGGCCGCCTGCGTACGTAGTCGCCGAACGACCGGGCCGCGTTGCGTCGCCGCTCCTGTGCCTCCTCGGTCAGGGGCGGCAGACGGCCGTCCGGCGGGTCGATGACCATCGCCACCTGCCGCGACGGCGCCGACTTGACGTAGCCCAAGGTCGTGTCGCGCCATTCGCGCTCGTAGCCCCAGATGCTGCCCAGGGTGCCTCGCTCGCGGCGCGCCGCCGCTTCTTCGGGAGTCAGTTGCGCGCGGTCGGCGAGGTCCTCGGGACGTTCCAGGGGAATGCCGTGAGCCTTGTTGCCGGACCACATTCCCTGCAGGTCCGGCGTGCCCCAGGGCGTCCGCGGGACCACGTAGGGCTCGGCCGAGGCGACGGCTTCATCCTCGAAGTCGATCATCGCGTCGATACCCCGCCAGTCCGGTTCGAGGACCGCTACCCGCACATTGTCGGGGGCGGAGACGAAACCGCGCTTCGCCTCGGTACGGCCACCCTCGGGCCGCTCCGGATCCCTCGTGAAGCGAACGCCGCGGTCGCGGAGACCGACGGCCGCCGTATCGAGATCGGCGATCTCGAAGGCGAGGTGGTCGATCGCCCGTCCCGCGCTCGGCGCCGGTTGACCCTCGGCATGCTGCGAGGCGAGCAACCAGACCTCGCCGAAACGGAGACCGTCGAGCATGCCGCGCAGGCTCTCCGGCACGCCGCCGAACGTCTCGCGGTACCAACCAAGCGTCGACGCCGGATCGACCGCACTCAGGTGGACGTGGTGGAAGCCCACGGTGTCCGGGTCCTCAACGACTTCGATCCGAGTCCCCCAGGGGTCGAAGATGAAGCCGATCTTGAACAGCCCCGGGATGTCGCGCAAAGTCGAGCCGTCGTCGCTACGCTGCAGGCGGACGCCTGAACCACGGACGCCGACCTTCTCAAGCGCGGCCATCTTCTCGGTCAAGTCGGGGAAGGAGAAGGAGATGTGGTCGATGCCCGTACCCTGGCTGGCGCCCATGATCGGCCCCTGGGTGAACTCGATCGTCGCGTTGCCGCAGTCGATCGCTTCGCTGCGACCCTCGATCGGCTCGCAGTCCAGGTGCCGCTGGTACCACTTGACCGCTTCGCTGCGGGCGGACGTGGTCAGTTGCACCGTCACGTCGCCCGCCGTCGCCGGGACGGCGGTCAGTCCCAGCAGAAGCGCGGCGGCAATCGCCGATCCGCTAAGGATCGTCGCTGGTCGGGGTCTCTTCGCGTCGGCGTAGGTGGCCATAGAGCAGCTCCTCGGAAAACTCGACACACTTGTACTCCAGCACCCGGACGTTCTCCTCCAGGCGCCGGTAGAGCGGCATGCGGATCGTCCACGGTTCGGTGAAGACGTTGGGGTCCTCAAGCGTCGCCTCGTAGGTCATCGTGTTCGGGCCGGTCGGCGTGTAGCGCTCGGTGACGCGCAACGTGTCGCTGGCGAAGTTGCCGGCACGGTCGAACCACGCCTGGCCAGTGAAGCCGGCGGCCTCGACGACCAGCGTGTCACCCTCCCAGCGGCCGTGCGAGCGGCCCATCCAACTGTCGATCGGCGCCGGCACCGGATCGTCCTTGTCCATGTGGATCGTCCGGTTCGCTTCGGCGAAGCCGTAGACGATCATGATCTGGACGGTGCCCTGGAGAATCTGGAACGGGAACGGCATGTAGGTCGCGCGCGGTACCCCGGGCAGGTAGCACTTGGCCTCGGGGTCCTCGCGCCAGCGGTTGTCGAAGTTCTTCTGCCGCTGTTCGCGGGCCCAGTCCTGGTAGGGAATCTCCCCCTCGACGACGACGCCCACACCGGGCGGCATCGCGGTCAGAGCGCCGAGTTCCGCCGGCCCGGCGGCCGCGGAGTGGTCCTCCAGGTTCCAGTGGGCGGTGTTGATCGCCTGCCAGACGCCGTTGATATCCGGGTTGCCGTCGTAGTGGCGCGGGATCGCGTCGCCGGCGTCCTGCGCCATCGCGGGCGTTGTCAGCACCGAGGCCACCAACAGGGCCTTGAACAGACCCCGACGCCGCATCCAAGCTCGTCCGTCTTGCACTCGATTCCTCATCACCATGGAGGGAAGTCTCGTCCTTGAGTAAGGCGAGAGCATAGCCCACCGGTGAGGCGGAGTCGGTCCGCTTCGGAACGCTGTTGAACGAGCCCTGCAACTGACGATCGAGCAGGGCGCTGTCGCACCTCCTCGCTACACTCGGCGCCCCAACCTCCCCAAGGAAGGATGATCCAGCGATGATCGACCTGAGCCTGACCGACCGCCGCGCCGTCGTTACCGGCGCCAGCCTCGGCATCGGCGCCGCCACCGTCCGCCTGCTCGCCGACCATGGCGCCGCGGTCTCCTTCTGCGCCCGGAGCGAGGACGCCGTCGCCGCGCTCGACGGCTACGAGCCGCCCTCCGGCAGCGGCAGCGTCGCGGGACACGTCGCCGACATGGCGGACCGCGCCTCGATCGACGCCTTCTTCGAAGCCGCCCTCGCCGGCGGCGCGGTGGACATCCTGGTCAACAACGTCGGCGCCTCGCCGTCGCGCAACTTCCTGTACATGACCGACGACGACTGGGAAGAGCTGTTCCGGCTCAATCTGCTCTCGGCCGTCCGCAGCACGCGGCTCTGCCTGCCGGGTATGCGCAAGCAGAAGTGGGGCCGTGTCGTGATGGTCGCGAGCGGCGCGGCGAAGTACCCGGGCGCCGCCCTGATCGACTACGGCGCCTCGAAGGCGGCCATGGTCGCCACCGGCAAGGCCCTGTCCGGCAAGTACGGCCGCGACAACGTGCTGTTCAACTCGGTCCTGCCGGGATTGATTCACACCGCGATGTGGGAGCGCGCGGCGAAGGAGATCGCCAACGCCCGCGGCGGCGACTGGGAGGACATCATCAAGAACAACGGCAAGAGCGTCCCCGTCGGCCGCTACGGCACTTCCGAGGAGGTCGCCAACACGATCGTCTTCCTGTGCTCGGAAGCCGCCTCCTACGTGAACGGCGCCGTGATCGATGTCGACGGCGGCCAGGGCCCGCACATCTGACCCGCTAGTTGCGCAGCACGGAGATGTCGGACGCCTCCGCGAGGTGGCCATCGGCCGTGACCAACGTCAGGCCCATCACCTTGGCTGTGGCAGCGAGGAAGCGGTCCGCGGGATCCTTGTGCGGGAGATCGACCGCGCGGCTTGTCAGTGCCATCTCGTGAGTGACAGGGGCTTCCCGGATGGGCATCTTGTCCATCGCCTCTTCGATCCAGTCCTCTGCCGAGCCGTTCAGGGCGAGACGCCCCTTTTCGAACAGCAGAAGCACCTCCCGCACACTGATCGGAGAGAGCCAGAGCTCGTTTTCCGGCGACTCGATGGCTGCGGCGACCTCCTCGGACACGCGCTCCGGCTCGACTTGACTCCAAACCCAGACGTGCGTGTCAAGCAGGAGCCTCAAGACCGCAGAACTTCCCATTCGTCTTCGTCCACCACCGGGGAGACGATGTCACCCACGATACTCGCCGTACCCCGCATCTGGCCGAGAACCCGGCGTGGCTGAACGGCCGGCGCGGGCGGAACGATCTCGGCGACAGGCTTGCCGAAACGCGTGACTAGCACCGACTCCCCAGTTCGGTTGACCCGCTGCAGCACGGCCAAGCACGTCGCCTTGAACTTCGAAACAGCGATCTCTTCCATAGGCTCTTCCTCCGCGACTCGGGGCACGCACATTTGACCATGGTCTATGACCATGGTCAAATAGCTGGCAGACGGGCAGCGCCTCACACCAGCAAGGCCCGTGGAGCGCCCGAGGGCACCGTCCGCTACTGGTTCTCCGAGCCCTCGATCTCGGCGACGCCGGACGCCGTCTCCTCGAGCAGCGCCTGGGCGCCGCGGCGGATCAGGCTGCCGACGCCGGGGGCCTGGAAGAAGCTGAAGCCCTCGCGGTCGCGCCAGGCCAGCGGGCCGCCCAGCTTGAGGCCGGCGCCGAGCACGGCCTCGCGGATGCGGTCGACCATCGCCTCGTACTCCGGCTCGCCCTGGCGCTTGCCCGAGAAGCTGTAGAGGTCGGTCGAGGCCGCGAACACGACGTCGACGCCGGGGACCGCGGCGATCTGCTCCACCGCGTCGACCCCCGCCGGCGACTCGATCATCGCCACCACGAGGATGTTTTCGTTCGCCGTGGCCCGGTAGTCGCGGCCCCACAGCGCGCCGTACTGGCCGCCGCCCAGGCTGCGACGGCCCTCGGGCGGGAACTTGGCGAAGCGGACCGCTCGCTCCATCTTCTCCGCCGTGCGCACCATGGGCACGACGATGCCGAGGGCGCCGAGGTCGACCGCCTTCTGGATGGCACCTTCCGTGGCGTCGGGTACGCGGATGAAGGGGATCGCGGCGGCGCCCCGACAGGCCCAGATCATCCGGGCGACGTCCTGGTAGGAGAGCGGGCTGTGCTGCATCTCGATCCAGGTGAAGTCGAAGCCGGCGTTGGCGGCGGCGCAGTAGCTGTCGGGGTCCGGCGAGGAGACGCTGACGCCGACGATGCCCTCGCCGCTCATCAGCTTCTGCTTGGCCGTGTTGTACATCCGCGCGCCGTCCTCTTGGCCGGCGGCAACGGCCGCGACACTCAGGCTTACGGCGATCGCAACGACAAGTCGAACCGTTCTCATGCGTCCTCCCCTGCTCCCGGAGCGTCCGTTCCGCCCGCCGGCGTCTGCCCGGCACGCCCCCCGCGCTGACCGCGTAGCGCGAGGTCGACGCCCACCAGGCGCCGGTTGCCGTCGACCCGGCTGGAGCTGCCACGGATTTCGCGTACCACCAAGTAGTCGGTAAAAGCCGCCTCGACGTTGGCGCTGTAACCCATCGCGTCCTGGGCCTTGTTCACCGCGAGCTTGCCCAGCCGCAGCACCGCCGGGTCGTTCTCGGCGATTCGTTCCGCGTAGGCCATGGTTTCCCGCTCGAGTACGTCCTCCGCGTAGACGCGGTTGACCAGGCCGAGCTCGCGCGCTTCCTCGGCGTCGATGAAGCGGCTCTCGAACAGAAGCTCCTTCGCCTTGCGGGGGTGGACGTCCCAGGGCACGGTGAAGGTCTCGAACAGGCTGGCGAGGAAGCGGGCGCTGGGCGCGGCGAAGATCAGGTCCATCGACGCCGCGATCATCCAGCCGCCGAAGATGCAGTAGCCGTGCACCATGGCGATGGTCGGCTTGGGCAGGTTGCGCCACTTGACCGTGTTGTCCAGGTTGTACCAGCGGAACGCCTCGTACCATTCCATGCCGACCCACTGGGTCAGTCCCCGGCGTTCGATGTCCGCCTGCTGCTCCGGCGTGCCGAGGTCGTGCCCGGACGAGAAGTGCCTGCCGGCGCCCTTCAGCACCACAACCCGAACATCGTCGTCGGCCATCGCCCGGTCGAGCTGCCGGTCCAGATCGTCAAGCAGCTTCCAGCTCTGGGCGTTGTGGTAGCGCGCCCGGTCCAACGTCAGCACCGCGACCGGGCCGCGCCGCTCGTAGCGAACCTCTTCTGCTGCCATATCCTGTCCTCGGCCGTGTTGTGGAGGGAAGCCGATGAAGCGTAGCGCACCGATCAGCGTGGTTCTGCTTGGTACCCTCGGGCTCGCCTGCGGCACCGGCTACGCAACTGGCGACCAACCTCCCGGAGGCGCTGGCTGCTGAACGCCGGGGAGGACGCGACCTCGACGTCGAGGTTCGCCTGGTCGCCGGCTCCACAGGTCCGCTGCGAGGTCCCCTGCTACGATTCCCGCCGATGCGCCGCACCCCCGGTTCGCCAGTTGCCGTCGTCAACGCCATCGCGCTGACGATCGCCACGGTGCTCACCGGAGCCTGGGAGTCGAGCGGCCACGGCCACGACCCGGCTGCAGCCAACGCGGCGTACTGCGCCGCCGACCACGACAACGAGGCCGCTCCGGCCGGCGTCCGTGCCACGGTCGGCGAAGCCACATCGGCTCACGGGCACTCCTGTGTCGCCTGCAAACTGGGCCGGTGGCAAACCGCAGCCGAACGCAGAAAGTCGACGGTCGGGAGTCCCTATCGGCTTGCCGCCGCTGTCGGTCCCTGGGACGCAAACCGCCCAACGAGCGGCGACTTCTCGCAGCGCACCGCCCGCGGCCCCCCAACAGGCTAGGTCGAACTCGGCCCCTTTACTCCGCGCCGTCAGACAGCGCCGGGGCGAACGGATCATTTCCGTTTCGACGAGCCGAGTCCCGGGCAATCGGTCCCCAGCCGGACCGGTCAGCCCCTTTTCCCGTCGTTCCTCAACCGCACGGAACGGCACGACCAGACCCCCGGCAGCCTTCGCTGCAACCACCATCGCATCGAATCGACTGGCACTCAAGGACCCGGAGCTTTCCACCATGCTCGCAACACGCACCGACTCTCCCTGGACCGAAAGACCTGACCGGCCGGGCCGACGACCGCCGATCGGCACCCTGTTCTGCGCCCTGGCCCTGCTTCTCCTTCCCGGAGCGGCCGCCGCGCAGGACACCGGCTCGATCGCCGGCGAATTGCACGCGCACGGCGACGAAGGAGTCACACTCGCCACCGCCACGCTCCCTGAACTCGCCCTGAGCGCCTCGGTGGCAACGGACGGCGCGTTCCGCTTCGATGCCGTACCGCCCGGCACCTACCTCCTGATCGTCGAGATTCCCTCCGTCGGCCAGAGCAGCCAGTCGGTCACCGTCTCGGCCGGCGAGGAGACGGCCGTTGAACTGGAGATCGATCACATCGCCCACTTCGACGAGATCGTGGTCACGGCCACCGGCGATCTCCGCAGCGAGTCGGAGCTGTCGAACGCGGTCTCCGTCCTCAGCGGGGCCGACCTGCAACTGCGGATGGGCGCGACACTCGGCGAAACCCTCGAAGGAGAGCCGGGCGTGTCGTCGACATCCTTCGTCCCCGGCGCCGGCCGGCCGATCATCCGCGGCCTGTCCGGGGCGCGGGTTCGCGTGATGGCCGGCGGCATCGGCACCGGCGACGCCTCTGCGGTCAGCGCCGACCACGCGGTGACATCCGACCCGGCGCAGGCGGAGCAGATCGAGGTACTGCGCGGCCCTGCAACGCTCCGCTACGGCTCCGGCGCCATCGGCGGCGCCGTCAACGTCATCGACGGGCGCATTCCAACCACGCGCGCGGCCACGTCGCTGAGCGGCACGATCGACCTCGTCGGCGGATCGGTAGCGGACGAACGGATGGGCTCCTTCCAGTTGGGCGGCGGCGGCGGCGACTGGGCCTGGAGCATCGGCGCCGTGAACCGGGAAACGGACCCCTACGAGATCCCCGGCCACTCCCGCCTCGAGGGCGACCACGACGTGGACGACGACGATCACCACGACGACGAAGACGACGACGACGACCATGACGACGAGGACGACCACGACGACGAGGATCATCACGACGAAGACGACGACCACGAAGACAGCGAGGAGCACCTCGAGAACCCGTTCGGTGTCGTTCCGAACACGGACCTGCGCACGGAGAGCGGCCGCTTCGGTGTGACCCGGTTCTTCGGCGACCGCGGCTTCCTGGGCGTCTCAGTCAGCGGCTTCAACACGGACTACGGCATTCCGCCGGGCGCCCACCAACACGAAGGGCACGAACACGAGGACGATCACCACGACGAAGACGACCATGACGATGGCGACGACCACGACGACGAGGATCACCACGACGAGGACGACGACCACGCGGGCGAGGACGAACACGGCGACGAGGAGCTGCCCGTTCGCGTCGACATGAAGCAGCAGCGGGTCGACCTGCGCAGCGACATCTACCTGCCCGCTGGCGGCTTCGAGAAGCTCGAGGTGCGGATGGGCGGAACGGACTACGAACACATCGAGTTCGAGGGTGACGAGGCCGGCACCCTGTTCACGAACGACTACTTCGAGACCCGGGTCGAGATGTTCCAGCGTGGCCGCGGCGACAGCCGGGGTTCCGTCGGTCTCCAGTACTCGGACCGCGACATCGCCGCGGTGGGCGCCGAGGCCTACGTGCCGCCAACCGCATCGAACAGTTGGGCCGTGTTCACCTCCCAGGAGATCGAAAAGGGCCCCATCCGCTGGCAGTTCGGCGCCCGCTTCGAACAGTCCGACCACGATCCAACCGGAGGCTCGACCTGGTCGGGCGACGGGGTGTCCGCTTCAGCGGGCCTGGTCTGGAAGGCGAACGACACCTGGTCCCTCGGCCTGTCCACCTCCCGCTCCGTGCGCCTGCCGAGCGCCGAGGAACTGTTCGCCGACGGCGTCCATGTCGCCACGCTGACCTACGAGATCGGCAATCAGAACCTGGACGCCGAAGTCGGCAACGGCCTGGACCTCTCCCTGCGCAAGAACGAGGGCCGCCTCCAGGGCGAACTGACGCTGTTCCGGCAGGACTTCCAGGACTTCATCTACCAGAGGTTCACCGGCGCCCAGATCGACGACATCGCCGTCATCGTCTACAGCCAGGGCGACGCGATGATGACCGGCGCCGAGTTCCGCGCCCGGATCGAGGTCGCGGAATGGGAAGACAATCACCTCCACCTGGAGCTGCTCGGCGACACGGTCGACGCCGAGCTGGACCAGGGCGGCAACCTGCCGCGGATTCCTCCCATGAGCCTGGGCGCCGGCGTGCACTACCACGGCCACGACTGGCGGGCGGCGGTGGAGTGGCGATTCGTCGACGACCAGCACGACGTTGCCGAGCGGGAGACGCCGACCGACGGCTACACCATGCTCAACGCCCACGTCGGGCGGCGGCTCGTCCTCAAGAACCAGATCCTCGACCTGCTGCTCCGCGGCCGCAACCTGACCGACGAAGAGGCGCGCGTGCATACGTCCTTCCTCAAGACCTTCGCGCCTCTGCCCGGACGTGACATCACGTTGTCGGCTCGGTTCTGGTTCTAAACCCTGGGAACCCGGGTGGCGCGATCCGCGCCGCCCGCAACGCCACACCCCTGGTGTGGGCGGAGTACTGCGACGCGCCTGAGGCGGCACAGTTGCTACGACGCAGGGCCTAGGGCCCTGTCTGGGTCAACCGAGCTCGCCAGTGGCGTACTTGTGAAGGATGCTGGAAATGAGAGTCTGGTAAGGCACTCCTTCGCGGGCCGCCAACCGCTTGATCTCCACCAAATCGTGGCTCGGCAGGCGGATGTTGATTCGCTTGTCCTTGCGAAGCGTCTCACGGGCCGCGGACTCCAGCCTGGCGGCGTCCCGAGAAGAGCCCGAGGCTCTTCGGAGACGTCCTTCCTCGTAGGCACTCAGGATCTCGCGCTCCTCAGGGTCGAGCGCTGCTGAATCGAGCTTCGTCGCGCGTTCGGTCATGGCTCGTCACCTCTCCTTCAGGTACTTCTTCGTCGCCTTCCGGCTCGGGATGATCGTCTTGAGGAAGAAGTCGCCTGCTTCCGTCTCCACGAAAGGAACCAGGTACGCGTACTCCCCGATCTCGATCACGGCAATCCGCTGGTGCGGCCGTTTCGGATCCGGATGGTCGAAGACGTCGACCAACGCACCCGATTCAATCAGGGTCGCCACCTCCTCGAAGCTGACGCCACGCTCCGCGATCAAGCGTCTGTTCTTCGCAGGATCCCAGAGACAACGGCCCATACCAATGGCGCTCATTGTCGCCGATTGTGTGCCGATCGTCAACAAGGGCCGCAACCAAACAGGAAACGGCTCAGACCGATGTCCAGGTCACAATCCTGCAACACGGCTTCGGCCGCTGCCGGTATACTCCGCGCCCCGACAGCGGTCGGCACCGAAGTTACGGCCCGGATCCGCGTCCCCATCGTCTAGCCAGGTCAGGACTCCAGCCTTTCAAGCTGGCAACACGGGTTCGAATCCCGTTGGGGACACCATCGCGCCAAAGGCGCGAGGGCGGCCCCAGCGGGATTCGGTCGGCGCCCCTCGCCTGCGGCTCGGTGCGCTGGGTCGTATCCCGTTGGGGACGCGGACTAGGTGCGCCGGCGTCCCCCGCCGGCTGCCGCCGCAGGCGGCCAGATCGACGCGCCGGCCGTAAGGACGGCGTCCACTTGGACGGCCAGTTCCATGCAAGTCCGCGGCGAGCTACTCCTTCTTCGCCACGTGGTCGCGGTAGACCCGCACCTCGATCTCACCGAGATCGGTTTCGAGCACCACGCCGACGGTGCGCTCCTCGGGCTGGCACGCCACTGGCGGCAGAGCCAGCGGCAGGACCAGAAGGGGCAGAAAGAAGGCCGGCAATCGTAGGGATTGCCTCTCAATTTGGAGAGTACACCGTTATTTTTCATGGTAAAGTGACGGCTTCATGAGCAACTCGTCGAGCTACCGTCGCATCCTACACGCTCCCGAGGAGAGCTTCTTCCTCCTGGGCCCTCGTGGGGTCGGAAAGAGCACGTGGGTGCGCTCCCGGTTTCCCGACGCGCATCGCTTCGACCTCCTGAACGAGGCTCTCTATCAGGATCTGCTGGCCAATCCAGGTCTCTTCGGCGCCGAGCTTGAGGCGATCGAGCCCGAGTCCTGGGTGGTGGTCGACGAGGTCCAGCGGATCCCCGCCCTTCTCAACGAGGTCCATCGGAGGATCGAGGAGAGCGGACTCCGATTCGCCCTCCTGGGTTCGAGCGCCCGCAAGCTGAAGACGGCCGGCACCAACCTCCTCGCGGGCCGAGGCGTGCGCAAACTGATGTTCCCCTTCGTTCCCGAGGAACTCGGCGAGGACTTCGTCCTCGACGATGTCTTACGTTTCGGCTCGATACCGGTCATCGCCACCGCGAAGGATCCCGGGGCCACCCTGGCGGCCTACGTCGAAATGTACCTGCGGGAAGAGATCCGCGCCGAAGCCCTGGTGAGGAACCTCGCCGGTTTCGCTCGCTTCCTTCCCCTGGCTGGCCTGTTCCACGGTCAGGGCGTCAACGTGTCCTCGCTGGCGCGGGACTCCGGCACCGCCCGAAGCACCGTCGACGGCTACCTGGACATTCTCGAAGACACCCTCCTCGCCACCAGGCTCGACGGGTTCGAAGCAAAGCTGCGAACCCGCGAGCGCAAACTCCCGAAGCTCTACTGGGTGGATCCTGGACTCGCACGGCAGGTACAGAGAAGACGCGGAGCGCTCCACGCCGAAGAACGAGGAGCGCTGCTCGAGGGCTTCGTCCTCGGCCTTCTTCGCGCCTACAACGAGACCTCCGATCTCTACGACCGCATCTGCTACTGGGCGCCGTCGCAGGCGCAGACCATCGAGGTGGACTTCCTGCTGGAACGTCAGAGCGAGTACGTCGCGATTGAAGTCAAGTCCGCGGCGCGCTACGACACCAGCCTGTTGAAGGGACTCCGAGCCATCCAGGAGCTGCCGGGGCTGGCGAGGAGCCTCTTGCTGTACGGCGGGGAGAGGTCGTTCGCCACGAGCGACGGCATCGAGGTCTGGCCGGTTTCACGCTTCTCCGAGGCGCTTGCTGCGGGCGCGCTCTGGCCCTGACGTTCCACGGAGACGTCGAGAACCGCAACTGGCTGTCTTACCGGTAAGATTCTCCCCATGGCCGAGATACGGACCACCAAGATGTCCTCGAAGGGGCAGGTTGTCATACCCGATGCCATCCGGACGAGGTTGGGGCTCGAGCCTCGGTGAAGGTCGTACTCGACACGAATGTGTTCGTGTCCAGAGTCTTCTTCGGAGGCACGCCGGGTCGGAGAGCAAGATGATCGCGCTCTGCACGCCTTGAGAAGCGGGGACCGGCCCTCCCGCCTCGTGGACTTCGATCGTCGTCGCGACATCGTGGGGTTCGACGCCTACGACGCCGAGGCCGAGCGCTACCGCCTCGGCGACGACTGACAGGGGGTGCGTGCGACTCTCCGACGGTTTGCCCGAATACTCACTCCAGACGCTCTACACAGGCTCGCAGCCATTCGTCCAGCACGTCCCGATCCAGAGTCCCCGCCTCGAGCCCACCGATCAGGAACATGTACGCCTCACGATCGTCGACCACGAGCCTCCAACCGTTCATGCGCAGGAAGACATCCGTCGCGAAGAAGGCCACGCGCTTGTTGCCGTCAACGAAGGCGTGGTTGATGAGCAACGACTCGAACAGCGCCGCAGCCATGGCCACCACGTCTTCGTAGTAGCCCGACTGCGGCCGGAAGAGCGCACTCTCAGCCAGACCAAGGTCGCGCGCGCCGGTTGAACCGCCGAAGCGCACGATGAGGCGTTCGTGGATCGCCAGCAGTTCGTCGAGCGTAAGGAACTGGACCCTGTCCATCGATCGCTGACGGAGAACGCGCTACCGCGCGAGGAGCTTTCCCAGTTCGTCGTTCTCGCGCATCGAGTCCTCCAGATGCCGCAGCACATCCGGCCGTACGCGGCGCCGGGCCAGGTACTCCTCCACCGCCTCGGATAGCAGTCCTGAAACGGTCCGCCTGCTTTCCTTCGCCAGGTCGTGGAGTTCGCTCCAGGCCGCCTCGTCCACCTTCGAGCTGATTTTGATCGCCGACATCGGTTCGCCTCCTGTCTCCTCTATCCGCCGGAGCATGACGTGTCATGACACGTCATGTCAAGCTCCCGTCACGCCCTTTGCCGCACCACGCGCCCGAAGGTCGCGTAGCCCTGGCCGTCGGGCTGTGTTGCCGGTATCGAGTGCCGGGTTGTCGCACCTCGATCTCGCCGAGATCGGTCTCCAAGACCACCCCGAGGGTGCGCTCCTCGGGCTGGCACGCCAGCCCCCGAAGAGAGCGAGCAGGGCGTCGGCGAACAGCCCTGCGTCGCGCCAGGGTGTTCTCGCAATCTCCATCCGGCGGTGAAACGGCGCCGGCCTTGGCTCCCCTCCTAACGGTCGACCTCGGACCGAATCTCCCGAAGCAGATCCGCGCAGCCGAGCTCGTCCGCAAGCTCCTCGAGCAGCCGCTCATCCGTCGGCGTCGGATCGAGGAGCATTCCAAGCACATCGCCTCGGCTCTTGGCGCTTCCCCTCTTCACCCAGAGGAGTTTCGACAGGATGGCATCTTCCTTCGAGACGATCCTCACATCGAGACCTTCGAAGAGCTCGACCCTCTGGCTACGGTCGAGTTCTCCCGGAACGTCCTCACCGACGTGAAAGTCGGCCTTGATCATCAGCTCTCGATGAAGGGCCTGGAACATGCCACCCGCCTCTACAGCTCGGACCACCCGTTCACGATCGAGCAAGAACTCGCGACTCAGCTCTCCCGCAAGAGCTCCGGCATCCGACGGCCTGAGCCGGACGACGAAGTCGACGTCCTGGGTCAAACGCGGTTCGCCGTAGAACGACGAAACCAGTCCGCCAGTGACGTGGTACGGGATGTTCCGGCCCTGAAGCACCGTGACCACCGCCTCCAAAACGAGGCGCAGCCCGCCGACCTTCATGAATCGAGAAGCGACAGCAGGCGCAGTGTCTCGCGGTCCGACCGGTAGAGGTGCTCGGCCACTTTCCGGGTCACTTCTGACGGCGCCAACTGAGGATCGCTGGCCACGATCTTGCGCGCGAGCATCTCCCGCACCTCGGAAAACAGGTCTGCCGACCTCTCGACCCGCCGCAGTCCCGACCAGTTAGCAATCGCCTCGCGATACCGCACTTCGACGCCGCTCACAGAGGCAGCCTAACATCGGCACACCGCCCGACGGAGGCGGTTTACTCCAGAGAGCCAAGAGCGATGAGCCCGGTGACGTGGTGAATGCCCCGGACCGGTGAAGGGGCGGGTGCCTCGAATTCAGCCATGAGTTCTCCTTGCTCTGTTCGGTAGCGAATCCGCATCTTCATCAGCAGTGTTCAGCGCGAGTTCGCGCGGGAGCGGGAGCATTTGCGCGACTACCTGCGCGGCGACCCGCCAATGCGGCGCTTCTTCGAGGTGTTCCTCTTCGAAGACGTTCCGGCATCCGACCGCCGGCCCGACGATGTCTCCGGGGGCGCCTCACCAACGCCGCCGTGCTGCTGTTCGGGAAGGCGCCGCAACGCTTCCTGATCTCGTCCGAGGTCAAGTGCGCGCACTTCCATGGGGACCGGAACGGTGGACATGATCCGGCGCTGCGCCGAGGCTGGCCTGCCGGAGCCCGAGTTCGACGTCGGCTCGGGCTTTGCCCTGAGGATCTGGCCGCCGGAGAAGGAGACTACGCAAGAGACGAGGTCAACTACCCAGAAGGCTACCCATAATTCGGCTCCGACTAGCCGAAGAACCGCCCGCTGGGAGGTGCTCTGACCGACGCGGACGGTCGCTGGCCCTGCTATCCAGTCGCCGCAGTTCGATACCGAGCGCCCTTGCCTGGGCGTCGCACTTCGGAGCCGGACGCCCGATCTACTGAGACGCGCTTGACAGGGGTAGGCCAATGGCCTATACGATCGGGATGGAGTTTGAGTGGGACGATGCGAAGAACGATGCCTGCTTCGAGCGTCGCGGCTTCGACTTCGCCTATGCCGTCCACGCCTTTGTTTGATCCGCACCGAATCGTCGCCCAGGATCGGCGACGGGACTATGGCGAGGATCGCTACAGGCTGCTCGGCATGATCGACGGGCGGACCTACGTCGTCGTCTACACGATGCGGGGTTCGGCAACCCGCATCATTTCGGCCCGCAAGGCCGACAGGAAGGAGGTCGCGAACTATGAGCACAACGCGCGTCAGGATTGATCCCGGCGATCCGGCGACCTTTCCCGAAGGGAGGATCGACGCTGCGAAGGTGGACAGCACCACCGAGGCGGAGATCGGCTTGCAGCAGCGCGAGGACGACGCCGAGGCGGTGCAGGACGTGGCGCGGTACGCGCGCCGGGTTCGCCGGCGGCTGGGGCTCAGTCAGACGGAGTTTGCGCGGCGCATCGACGTGCCGCACGAGACGATCCGCAACTGGGAACAGGGGAAGCGCTGCCCGACCGGCGCGGCGCGCGCCCTGTTGCGAGTGCTCGACAAGGCTCCCGAGACCGCGCTGCGGGTGCTGACCTGAAAAGGCGGAGTCCCGGAACGGCAGGCCGCGGACCATGCGCGAGTAAAAGACGAAGCGGCCCAAGCGGACGCCGCGCCGGCCGCGGGGGCCGGGATGGCCGCTGTGTCACGTACGTTGGCAGACCGGGCTCGAGGCGTCGGCCCGACAGCTACTCCCAGCGCCGTTCCATGCCGAGGGCTCTCGCCAGAGCCTCGTCCAAGTCGACCAGCCTGGCGGGCGGCAGTTCCGCAATGAAGTCAGTGAGCTTCGACTTGAACATCAGAGCAAGGAAGTCGCAGCGGATCGAACAGTCCGTTGGCAGGCCATCGGCCGCGCCCACGGCAACCTCTGTCGAAAGGCCCAGGTGCTCCCGATAGAGCGGAGCGCAAACAACAGTCGAGATGTCTTCGTTCTCGGCAATGAAAGGGCGGGACACGACGACGTAGAAACCCGGCTTGCCACCCCTTTCCGGCATCCGTTCCCGGGTTCGGTAGATCGCTCCTCGCTTCAAGCCTGTGCCTGTTCGGCGACGAGCGCTGCCAGTTCCTCGCCCAGGGTCTCCTTGTGCCGCCGGATGATCCGCCGCTCTCGGTCTTCCTCGAGCAGCCGCTGTTCACGAGCCACGTATCTGGAAAGAGCGTCCCTCACCAGAGCGGAACGACTGGAGTAACGACCTGGGATCGAGGCCAACTCATCAATGCGGACCAGCGTCTCTTCGTCGATGGTCACGGCTATGGTCTTCATATTAGAAACAGTATTGGAACGTGGACAGCCATGTCAATATCGGCAGCCGCGCCGGGCCACCGCCGTGACCGCTCCCTGAATGGCTCCCGGCCGAGGTCAAGCGAACGGTCGCCCTGCCTACCCGCCTCTTCGCCAACGACCAGGAAGCCGCAAAGTCGCCCGGCCGGCCCTGGTACTGCTGGGGCACCGCCTCCTACATTCAGGACCTGCTGCAGCAGTACATCGAGGCAGGCGCCGAGGAGATCATCCTCTGCAGCGTCCCCAACCAACCGGAGGCGTGGCAGCAGGTCGACGAGAGATCCTGGCGACGTTCGATTGAGAGCGCCCGGGCTACACTCGCCACCCACCCGGACTCCGACCGGGCAAGGAGAATCCCATGAAGTCCCGTCTACTCTTCTTCGTTCTCGGCCTCGCGCTTCTCCCGAGCGCGGTCGTCGCGGCGCCGGCAGCCGACGACGCGCCAGACACTTCCAAGGTGACCTGGTCGGACCACGTCGCTCCGATCCTGCACGAGAACTGCGCGAGCTGCCATCGACCCGGACAGACGGCACCCATGTCTCTCCTGACCTACGACGAGACGCGCCCCTGGGCGAAGTCGATCCGCAAGGTCACGAGCGACCGGACGATGCCGCCGTGGTTCGCCAACCCGGAGCACGGTGAGTTCGTGGAGGACCCGAGCCTCACCGACGCCGAGATCGAGACGCTGAACCGTTGGGTGGCCGCGGGCGCGCCGGCCGGTGACCTTGCGCGGGCGCCAGAGCCTCCCAGCTTCTCTTCCGACTGGAAGCTCGGACCGCCGGACGCCGTCTACACGGGACCGGAGTTCCAGGTCTCCGATGACATCGAGGATCACTACGAGTGGCTCCAGGTGGACAACGCGGTCAACGAAGAGCGCTGGATCAGGGCGATCGAGATCCACCCGGGATTCGTCGAAGCGGTGCATCACCAGTTGACCTACCTCGCGCCGCCCGACGCCACACTCGCCGGCGTGCAGAGCCGGACGGGAACTCTGGACCTCACCTTCGTGAGCGGCTGGGGACCCGGTGTTGCGCCGCTTCAGTTTGCCGAAGGGCACGGGATGCGCATGCCGCCGAACAGCACGCTGTTCTTCCAGATGCACTACCACAAGACTCCGGGCGCGGGCACTGGCGGCACCGACCAGACCACCATGGGCCTCTACTTCCACGACGAGAAGCCCGAGAACGTGGTGGAGACGTTGTGGCTGGTGGATCCGGCGCTGAACATTCCGGCGGGCGACAGCAACTACCAGTCGTGGTCGTCATACACCACCGAGCACGAGGCGGTGCTCTTCGACTTCACGCCTCACATGCACCTGCGGGGCAAGGAGATGAGGTTCACGGCCGAGTACCCCGACGGCCGGAAGGACATTCTGCTCGATGTACCGAAGTACGACTTCAACTGGCAGCTCACCTACACGCCGACAGAGCCCAGGGTGATTCCGGCCGGCACGACCATTCGCGTCGACGCAACGTTCGACAACTCGGCCGACAACCTGGCGAACCCCGATCCGACGGCGGACGTGATGTGGGGCGAGGCGACGACCGACGAGATGATGGTCGGCTTCATCCACTACACGTTCACCGACACGAGCCGGCAGACCGACATGCCCACCTTCATCGTGCCCGATGCGCTGAAGGTGCAGATGCAGCAACTGCGCGAGTTCCGGCGGAAGCAGAGCGAAGCGAAAGCAGCGGCGGCCGAGACCAGCGGCGGTCGCTGATTCCGTCGGCTGTCAGGCAGCGAGAGGCCGACGACGCTAACATTTGCTTATATGCGCCAAGAATTGTCCCTTGACTGCCAAGGAGTACCCCCCTAACGTAGCGGCGATCGCCAACATCGGCAGAAAGAGGGAAGCATGAAGTCATCTCCTAGTTCCACCGCGACGAGTCTTCTCGCCCTGGGCTTCCTGGTCCTTGTGGCAGCGACGGCGGCCTACGCCCAGAACGTCGGAACGGTACGCGGAACGGTGCGCTCGCCGGATGGCGACGCGCTGCCAGGAGTGCTGGTGCAGGTGACAGGCGACGTTGTGCGTGGTGAGCGCACTTCGATGACCGGCGCCACCGGCGAGTGGTTGATCCCCGGGCTCCCGCCGGGGACGGTGACCGTGACCGCGACCCTCGAAGGGCTGGACACCGAGACAGTCGAAGGGGTGCGCGTCTCCATCTCCGGCGTGGCCAGCGTCAACTTGACGATGCGTCCCGAGCAACTCGAAGAGGCGATCACGGTGACCTCGGAGGCGCCGGTCCTCGATGTGACGAGCTCCTCGGCCAGCGTCAGCTACTCCGAAGATCTCATCGACGCGAAGCCGACGACCCAGCGCAACTTCCAGGAGCTCGCCCTGATGGCCCCCGGCATGAGCATGCCCGGTCGCCTCGGAAACGTCGGCGCCTATGCGGGACACCCCACGGCCTACGGTCGCGATCAAGCCTCGGTGGCCTGGAACGTCGATGGACTCGACAGCAGCTTCCCGGACAACGGCAACATCTTCGGTGGCTGGACCGATCCCGACACCATCGCGGAAGTCCAGGTGCTCGGCGTCGGCGCCCCGGCGGAGTACGGCAACATGACGGCAGCCGCGGTCAACGTCGTCACCAAGTCGGGAACCAACACCTTCCACGGGCGTTTTTCGCACACCGGTGAGTTCGAGAACACGACATCCGCGGGAACCAGGGCCGAGAACGCGGCCGGGGAAGAGCAGGGCTTCCTGAGAGACACCTTCGAGAACAACAGCCTATGGGTGGGCGGGCCTTTGAAGCGGAACAAGCTGTTCTTCTTCGCCGCGGCCACGACCAAGGAAGACCTGCTGGTGGAGCCGGGCGAGATTGCGGAGTTCATCCGCAGCGACAAGGCCACGCACACCAGCCTGAAGCTCGACTGGTCGATCAATGACTCGAATACGCTGACGGCTCACGGCCGCCTCGAGGATCTGGAGATCCAGTCGGGCGGCTCTGGAAGCTTCAAGACGAACCCGGGGGCCTTCAGCCGCGAGTTCGAGGAGGTTCCCTACTGGCGCATCGGCTTCCAGTCGGTGGTGGGCAACAACACGGTGATCGAGGCCAACTTCTACGACATCATCAACAAGGACCGCAACGTCTCGGCGACCGGCAGCCTGGAGCCGCCCCTCATCGACTACAACACGCCTGTTCCAACCCATAGCGGCGGCCCCACCTACCCTTACCTCTACCCCGTGTGGTGGCAGCGCGGCCACGCCAAGGTGACCCACTTCGCCGACGATCTGAACGGCAGCCACGAGTTCAAATTCGGCTTCCAGTACAGCAATACCGGCGAGCAGGCCGGCGCCGTCTATCCCGGTTTCGGCGGCAAGTACTACTACAAGTTCGGGGCCAACTACTACATCTACTCCCGCGCCGCGCACTACTACGGCGGCGACACGGAGGCCATCGGGTTCTACGCGGACGACTCGTGGCGCATCAGCGACAGGCTGACGCTGCATCTCGGCGTGCGCGCCGACCAGGACAAGGGCGAGATTCCGTCCGAACCGATCCTGGAGTCCTACCTCTGCAGTGAGCTCAACTGCGGCGTAACCACCGGAGAGTTCACGCCCCACTATCCCGACGTCATCGACTATTCGAGCGTCGACCCGCGTCTCGGCCTCGCCTATCAGGTCGGCGAGGGGGACCGGCAAGGTGTGCTGCGGGCTTCCATCGGCAGATACCACGAGATGAACGTCGTTTCCATGTGGAACCAGCCTCACCCCAACCGGCCGCCCGCGCACTTCGGCTACAGCCCCAACCGCTACGGCCCCTTCACTTACTTCAACACGGTCGGCAACGAGGACTTCGATCTACCGGTCAAGGGGATGAAGCGGCCGCAAACCGACCAGTTCGCCCTCGGCTACGAACAGCAGCTCGGTGAGTACGCCCTCGGCGCTCAGCTCGTCGTCACCGACACGACCGACCTGATCGGCTGGCAGATCCAGGGCGACGGCGAATACGAGGATGTTCCCTACGTCAACCCCTTGACGGGCGAGACGATCACGCTCAAGAACCTCGTCACACAGCCGACCCTGCGCAAGGCCAACGACCCCGGCGCGGCGGCCAACGTCCCACCGGGAACGAAGTTCGAGCAGGAATACACTGGCGTTTTTCTCACCTTCCGCAAGCGCCACACCGGCCGCTGGTCTCTCGACTCGTCGCTGGGCTGGTCGGAGTCGAAGGGAGTGCAGCCTCGTCCGCTCCAGCAGAATGGGAACGTTGCCTTCTACACCAGCTCGGAAGGCAGGGATCCCAACCACCATCTCTACCAGGGAGGCTTCTCACAGGGCGACCGGCCGTGGGTGTTTCGGGCTCAGGGAATGGTCGACCTGCCCTGGCAGCTCAAGGCAGTCGGCGCCCTCAACTATGAGCAAGGCCGCCCGTGGCGACACTCGGCGCGCGTACGCCTGGACCAGGGCGTGGTGCAGGTGCCCCTCGAGCCGTACACCGGCGACCGTCGCATGCCGGACAAGACGTTCATCGACCTCGCTCTGTCGCGGCAGTTCCCGCTCGGCGATCGCGTCAAGCTCGGCGTCGACCTGCAGGTTATGAACCTCTTGGACGAAGAGGGCTTCTACTACTGGTCAAACGCAAGCCTGGGGCGCTATCCCAGGGAGCCCGTACCCAGCCTTTACTTCCTACCCCGGCGGATGGCGCTGCGAATCAGTTTGCGGTTCTAGGCTAGGAGGCGAGGACGTGCGCCGCGGCGCCGTCCGCAGCCTTGAGAAAACGATCGATCTCCGCATCTCCCCTTCGGTGTCGACAGCGCGCCGAAGAGACCGCGGGCGCCCAGCAGGATTCCCCGGTTGAGCATCTCCCGGGCCTGCGGCCCAATCCTCTCGCCTGTCACTGGAAGGCCATCGGCTAAACTGCCCTGTCCAGCTCACTCAGCAGCTTCCCGGATGCCATGATCCGCCCTGCGCCCTTCGCTTTCGCCTGGCTGGCGGCAGTCGGCACGGTCGCCGGCGCCGCTGAGCTCGACCCCGCCGATCTCGAGTTCTTCGAGTCGAAGATCAGGCCGGTCCTGGTTGAGAGCTGCTACGAGTGTCACGGCGGCGATCCGAACAAGATCCGCGGCGGGCTGGTTCTACTCGATGCCGAGGGGCTGCGCGCCGGCGGCGACAGCGGCGCCGCGATCGTGCCCGGATCGCCCGAGGACAGCCTGCTCATCGAGGCGCTCCACTACGAGGGTCTCACCCAGATGCCGCCCGACGGCAAGCTGCCGCCGCAGGTCATCGCCGACTTCGAGCAGTGGATCCGCCGGGGAGCTCCCGACCCGCGCACCGGCGCCGAGCGGACGGTGACCGCAACAAGAACGGCCGAGTCGTTCGACTACACCGCCGGCCGCGAGCACTGGGCCTACCGTCGGATCGAAGACCCCGCACCGCCCGAGGTCGAGAACGAGGCGTGGATCAGCCATGCCCTCGACCGCTTCATCCTGGCGCGGCTCGAGGAACGCGGCCTTGCGCCCGTGGCCGCGGCGGACAAGCGCACTCTGCTCCGCCGCGCCACCTTCGATCTCATCGGCCTGGCCCCGTCGGAAGCCGACGAGAACATCGCCTTCCGCAACGCGTTCCGCTACCGCGACTACGTCATCGACTCCCTCAACCGCGACAAGCCCTTCGACCGTTTCGTCCACGAACAAATCGCCGGCGACCTGATGCCGGCGAAGACCGAGGCGGAGCGTTTCGAGCGGATCACCGCCACCGGCTTTCTGATGCTCGGACCCAAGGTGCTCGCCGAGCAGGACATCGACAAGATGCTCATCGACATCGTCGACGAGCAGGTCCATACCCTGGGCCGCGCCTTTCTCGCCCAGCCGGTCGGGTGCGGCCGCTGCCACGACCACAAGTTCGACCCCATCCCCACGGCCGACTACTACGCCCTGGCCGGCATCCTGCGCTCGACCGAGACCATGCTCGACGCCGGCAGCATGCGCTGGGTGGAGCGGCCCCTGGCGCCGGAAGAGGCGATCGCCCGGTACGCGGCGGCGCAGGAGCTCGTTGCCGAGGCGCAAGAGAAGGTCGCCGAGGTTGTCCGGGAACAGAACGACATCCTGCGCCGGCCGCGCCGCGCCGCCATCGCCTAGTACCTTCTGGCCGCTGAGGAGGCCTACCCGAACTGGAGCGACTACGAAGCGAAGCAGCAGAAGGCCCTCGAGACCATCGCTCGCGTCGCCCGGAGCCGAGACCTGGATCCGGCGATCCTGGAGCGCTGGGTCAGGGCCTTCTACCAGTATCGGGAGGGCGCTCCGGTTCAGGGGGACGGCGCGAACGCGAGTGTCGTCTTCCTGATCTGGAACGCCTACGCCGCCGCAACTCCTGATCGCTACGAGCAGGTGACCGAGGAGCTACGGTCGGCGATCGACCCGCGACGGTGGTTCCGCGGCAGGCGCTCCTGATGATGAACAGCCCGTTGGTCGAGGAGGCGGCGCTCGGTTTCGCCCAGCAACTCCTGGAGATCGAAGACGCGGGTGCCAGCGAACGCATCGACACCGCCTTCCTCCGCGCCTATGGGCGGCCCGCCAACACCACCGAGATCGCCGACAGCCTCGCCTTCCTCGAAGAGATGCGCAACGAGGCGCCGGCCGACGAGGCGGAGGCCTACGCCTGGACGCGGCTTTGCCACGTCATCCTGTCGGCGAGCGAGTTCATTTACATCAACTAGAGCAGGCAAACCAGGACAGCCCAAACGATGCGTTTCCCCCACCACCAGCCGCCGCCTCTCACCCGTCGCCAGATGCTCAAGATAAGTCACGCGGACTGCTGGAGGAGACACTGGTTCTCTGGGGCGGCGAGTTCGGGCGAACTCCCGGCGCCGAGGCCGGTGCCCGCAACGGCCGCGACCACAACCCCCACGGCTACACCATGTTCATGGCCGGCGGCGGCACAAAGCCCGGGCACAGCCACGGCCGCACCGACGACTACGGCTACTACGCCATCGAGGACAAGGTCCACATCCACGATCTCCACGCCACGATCCTGCATCTCCTGGGTCTCGATCACGAGCGGCTCACCTACCGCGCCCAGGGTCGCGACTTTCGCCTGACCGACGTCGAGGGTCTGGTCGTCGACGACATCATCGCCTGAGCCCGCGGGCCCAGACGATCCGAACGCAACGATGACCATCGCGCCCGTCGATCTCCTCATCATCGTCGTCTACCTGCTGGCCATCCTGTTCGTCGGCCTGTGGTCGGTACGCAAGATCAAGCGGCATACCAGCGAGTCGTACTTCCTCGCTGGCCGCAACCTGAAGTGGCCGGTCGTGGGCGCCGCTCTCTTCGCCTCGAACATCTCGACCATTCACCTGGTCGGGCTCGCGGAGAGCGGTTTCGGCATCGGCATGGCCGTGGGGAACTTCGAGTGGATGGCGTGATTCACGATCATCCTGCTCAGCCTCGTCTTCGTGCCCATCTACTTCCGCAGCCGGATCAAGACGCTGCCCGAGTTCATGGAGCGGCGCTACAGCCCCGCTGCTCGGACCACGCTCTCCTTCATGTTCATCATGTCGGCGATGCTCATCCACATCGGCATCAGCCTGTACGCCGGCGCCGCCGTGTTCGAGCAGTTCTTCGGCATCCCGCCCCTGGCGTCCATCGCCGCGATCTCGATCGTCACGGTGATCTACACGGCCGTCGGCGGCTTGCGGGCGGTCGTGGTCACGGAAACCCTCCAGACCGTCATTCTGCTGACCGGCGCCGCCATCATCACCGCGATCGCCATGAGCAGGCTGCCCGGGATGGGGATCAACTCATACGGCGATCTCGTCGAGGCGACCAAGCCCAATCAACTGAGCATGATTCACGTTCCGGGCGAAGCGGGATTCGATCCCGGGTCGATCTGGTACGGCTTCCTGCTGGGCTTCCCCATCCTCGGCCTGTGGTACTGGTGCACGGACCAGACCATCGTTCAACGGGTGCTCGGAGCAGGGACCCTGCGGGACGCGCAGCAAGGCGCGCTCTTCGCCTCCTTGCTCAAGATCCTGCCCCCGTTCTTCATGGTCCTGCCGGGCGTACTGGCCTACGTGCTCTTCCGGGACATCATCGCCGAGCCGAAGGACGCCCTGCCGACGCTGATCACCGAACTGCTGCCCACAGGGCTCATCGGCATCATGGCGGCGGCGCTGCTGGCGGCGCTCATGAGCACCATAGCCGCCGCGGTGAACAGCACGGGCACGCTGGTCGCCGTCGACATCGCCAAGCACTTCCGCCCCAGCCTGTCGGAAGCGTCGCAGGTGCGCATCGGGCGAATCAGCTCGGTGGTCGTCATGGCCGTCGCGATCGCCTGGTCCACCCAGGGCGACAAGTTCGGCTCCATCTTCGAGGCCATCAACAAGATGCCGGCGCAGTTCATCGCGCCCCCCATCGCGACCGTCCTCGTCTGGGGCGTGTTCTGGCGGCGCGGCACCGCCCAGGCCGGCACCTTCACGCTTCTCTTCGGCTTCCTGGCCGGCTTCATCATCTTCCTGTTCGACATGGGCTTCGCCTTCCTCGGCGGCGTGCAGTACGTCTCCGATCCCGTGAACGGCCTCGGGATTCCGTTCCTGCTGCAGGCCTGGTGGTACTTCTGCATCCTGAGCGTCGTCTACGTGGCCGCCAGCTTGATGACGCCGCCCCCGAAGGCCGAGCAGATCGACGGCCTCACCTGGGATTCGCCGTTCGCGTTCATGACCCGGTCGGAGATCAGGGGGATCCGGGATCCGCGGCTGCTCGCGGCGGGGCTCTTCGGTGTTCTCGTGCTGCTGTACGGGCTGGTTCGGTAGGGCCGATCCCTCGTAGCGGTCGCCACACGGCTCTGGCTCCTGAGTGAACTCACGCTGCTGTCCTGTCTCATCGCAGAAACCACGTCTCGACCGGTCGTCCGTCACCCTTCGCCGATTCTTGGGGGATCCTTCGAGGAGACTTAGGGACTTGGCGAGACCCCCTCGGCAGCATCGCTGCCATGGGCCCGGTCAGGAAACGGCGTTGGGCTTGCCGAGACTGGCCCGCCATGCGCGTCTCGGGTCCGTGGCGGGCCTTCGTCTTGGCAGCGGTGACGATCGCCTTGATGCCGAGCGAGGACGTGTCGCCGCAGCGGCTGGCAGTCGTAGCGAAGACCGTGATCACGATCTCGCACGGCTCCCTGTCTCCAGGGGTGGTCCTCGTTGCCGATGGCAAGATCGAAGGTGTGCGCAGCGGTACCGAGACGCCGCCGGGCTACTTGGTGATCGACGTCTCCGACCGGGTCGTGATGCCCGGTCTCGTCGATGCTCACACCCACTACGGACTGCGCAACGTCCATCTGACTCCGGGACGTTTCGATGTCGCCGAGAGCAGCCGGCCGTTCACGCCTCAGGCCGATGTCCGGGACGCCCTGGACCCGGCGGATCCGGCGTTCGACCAGGTCCGTCGGCTCGGCGTGACGACGCTGCTCGTGCTTCCCGGAAGCAGCAATCTGGTGAGCGGGCTGGGCTGGGCGCTCAAGAACCGCAGCGGCGACCTCGATCGGATGCTGATCGGGTCGCGGCCGGTGCTGAAGATGGCGCTCGGTATGAACCCCAAGTCGGCGCACGGTCGCAAGGAGCGCTCGCCGAAAACCCGCATGGGCTCCGCCGCGATGCTGAGGGCGCGCTTCGAGGAGGCCACGAGGTTGGTGCGCCAGGGGGAGGGGAGGGAGGCCGAGGAGATGGGCCCGGAGCTCGAAGTGCTGGCGGCGGCCGTGGCCGGCGAGGCCCTGGTTCACATTCATGCGGTCCGCGCCGACGACATCCTGACCGCCGTCCGCCTCATGCGCAGATACGGGCTCGAGGGCTCTCTCGGTCATGCCTACGAGGGTTACCTGGTGGCCGACGAGATCGCCCGCAGCGACATTCCGGTCGTCGTGGGGCCGAAGCTCGACGGATGGTACCGGGGCAAGGATGCACCGCGGCCAGTCGACGTCGCCGGCCAACTGGGTCAGGCGGGAGTCGAGGTGTCGATCATGACCGACAGTTACGTGCCGGATCTCTTTCTACAGGCCTCCTTCGCGGTGCATCTGGGATTGGAAGAGGAGGAGGCTCTGCGTGCCATCACCCTGAATCCCGCTCGCGCCATCGGCCTCGCAGAGCGGGTCGGCAGTCTGGAGCCTGGCAAGGACGCCGACCTCATCGTGCTGGACGGCGAGCCGCTGGCGCTGTCGACGAACGTCGTGCGCGTCCTGATCGAGGGGGAGACCGTCTATGAGCGTGCAGCGACTGAGTAGCTGGTGCATCCCCGTCTTGGCCGGGATGCTGTGGTCGGGATCCTCGGTCGGTCAGGAGCTCGTCTCCGACCAGCCGGCTGGCTGGCTCGTGCGTGCAGGAACGTTGTGGAGCGAGGGGAGTGGCTTCGTCGCCGGCGGTGAGGTACTGCTGCGGGACGGCAAGATCGCAGCAGTGGGGCGTGACCTGAAGGCCACGGGCGATGTCGAGGTGATCGACGTACCCGACGGATTCATCCTGCCCGGGATGATCGAGGCGCACTCCCAGACCGGCCTTCACGGCGACGGCGTCGGCTGGGACACCGACGAGGACACCAGGCCGATCACGGCCGGCCTCCACGCCCTCGACGCCTTCTACGCTTTTGCCGCCGACGTGGAGTCCGCACGACGCTCCGGCATCACCACGCTGCTGGTGGCGCCCGGCGGCAAGAACCTCATCGGCGGCAGCGGCGGCGTCGTCAAGACGGCGCCGGCCGTGGGCGACGAGAACGTCGTGCGGCAGCCAGCGGTCCTGAAGATGAGCCTCGGAGACGAGCCGAAGCGCACGGACGCGATGCCCAAGACCCGCATGGGCGAGCTCGCACTGCTGCGCGAGCACCTGAGCCGCGCGCGCGCGTACGAGGAGGACCGCAGGCAGGCCGAACAGAACGGTGAGCGCTGGGCCGTCGATGCCGAGCTCGAGACAACCGCTGCGCTGCTGCGCGGCGAGCTGCCCGCGTTGGTGCAGGCCTACACGACCAAGGACATCGCCAACGCGCTGCGGCTGAGCGATGAGTTCGGCTTCGACGTGACCCTCGCCTACGCCACCGAGGCGCACCTGATCGCCGAGGAGCTCGCGCGTCGTGACGTACCGGTCGTCCTGGCCTCGATCAAGGGGCTGTGGTACCGGTACGAAAAGGAGAGCTTCAGCGAACGGAACGCAGCGCGGCTGCTCGACGCGGGGGTGCGCATCGCGCTGCAGCTCGGCGAAGGCAACCCCTACGGCAGCGGTGATCTCCTCTTCAACGCCGGCTATCTACTCAAGCACGGACTCTCCCGGGAGGACGCGTTGCGGGCGGTCACGTCCTGGCCGGCGGAGCTTCTCGGCGTCGCCGACCGACTGGGACGCCTGCGACCCGGGATGGACGGCGACGTCGTCGTCCTGTCGGGTCCCCCGTTCGATCTTCGTTCCCAAGTGCTCCACGTGTTCATCAACGGCAAACGGATGCCGAGCGATGAGTAAGTCCCACTCCGTGATCCTCGCGCTCGCTGCCTCGGCTCTCCCGGCCATCGTCGCGGCACAGTCGTCCAGCCTCCTGGACGAGCGTGCCGCCGGCCTCATCCGCCGCGAGCTCTCGGGGGTGGAGGCGAAGCGGTACGTCGTGCGTCTGACCGCCTGGGACCGGATCTCGGCGTCGCCCGGGTTTCACGACGCCGCGGTCTGGCTGCTCGGCCAGCTAAAAGGCCTTGGAATCACGGATGCCGAGCTGGAGCGCTACGCGGCGGAGCAGCCCGCGCGCTACCGCAAGGGTGCCCCCTCTCCTCTGCCGCGCTGGCTGGTGCGCACGGCCGAGCTACGCGTGGTGGAGCCGTTCGAGCATCTCGTTGCCTCGTACGAACAACTGCCGATCACTCTCGCCCGTTACTCCCGGCCGGCCTCCGTCACGGCCGAGCTTGTCGACGTCGGCAGAGGCACGAGTCCGGACCACTACGACGGCCTGGATGTCCGCGACAAGCTGGTGCTTGCGACCGGCTTCTCGAGCACGGTGGAGAACCTGGCGGTCGGGCGCTACGGCGCCGTCGGCGTGGTGGTGAGCGGCGGCGAGTCCTACAACGTCCACAAGGGCTGGGGCTACCCCCACATGGTCACCTGGCAGGTGCTCGCGCCGCGCCCGGTGGACGGTCGCGAGCCGACTTTCGCGTTCTCGATCTCGGCGGCGGAGGGGGAGCGGCTGAGGCGGGAGCTGCGGGCCGGGCAACGCCTGCTGGCCAGCGTCCTGATCGACGCCGAGCTGGCTGCCGGCGCCCAGGAGGTGGTGACAGCGGTGATCCCAGGCACCAGCCGGGGCGAGGAGGAGATCCTGCTCCTCAGTCACATCGACCACGTGCGGCCCAGTGCCAACGACAACGCCAGCGGCAGCGGCCTGCTGCTCGAGATCGCCCGCACCCTCCACCGCCTGATCGACGCCGGGCTGATCGAGCCTCCGGCGCGCACGATCCGTTTCCTGTGGATGACCGAGGGGGCCGGAACCTACGCCTTCTTCGACGCTCACCCCGATCTGGCTGACCGGGTGATCGCAGCGATCAACCTCGACATGGTGGGAGAGGGTCCCCATCCCGGCAACGGACCGTTCAACATCCGCCGTCCGCCGGACTCCATGCCCTCCTACTTTCTCGATGTCGTGACGAACCTGACCCGCTGGCTGGACGGCGTGCCGCTCCGGGTCCCGACCGGCTCGGACTCGGTGATGAACGTTCGCGTGAAACCGTGGAGTCCGGACAGCGACCACTACATCCTCAACGACGGCGCCCTGGCCATTCCGACCGTGTTCCTCCATTCGGGTCCGGATCCCTTCCACCACACCAATCTGGACGCGCCGGACAAGGTCGACCCAACCAACCTCGAGCGCGCCGGGATCGTCGCGGCGGGGGCCGCCTATCTGCTGGCGACGGCGAGCGAGGCGGAGGCGCGCCGGATCGCGTGGGAGGTGCTCGCCGAGGGAGGGGGCCGACTGGCCGAGGCCGCCCGAGAGGGGTTGGCCCTCCTCGGCTCGGTGCGAGGGGATCAGCTCACGGAGGCGTACTGGCTAGCCGAGCGGAAGCTGGTTCACTACGGCGCCCGGGAGCGGAGCACACTGCGTGCCGTCGGGGAGCTGGCAAACGGGCTCGACGCGCACCTCGAGGACCTGAGCGCCGCCGTCGACCGGCAGCTCGAGGCCCTGGGTGGCGCCCTCGCCCAGGCCTACGAGACGCTCGCCGGCAAGCCTCCCGGTGAGCGTCCCCTCGACGCGGACGAGCGGGCGGCCGCGGGCCTGGTGCCGCGACGAGCGAGGCGGCTCCTCAACGAGCGATGGCGCGACGAGCTCCTGCAGGGACGTGTAGAGGAGACCGACCGGGAGTGGCTCGAGGACCTGGGGCGCCGCCTGCCCTACTCCTACATTCGCATTCCGGAGCTGCTCAACTTCATGGACGGCAAACGCTCCCTGCTCGACATCCGGGACGCGCTGAGTGCCGAAGCGTTCGACTTCGGGCTCGACGCCCAGGGCGTCGGGAGGGTGGAGGACTTCTCCCTGGATTCTCGCCGGATCCCGATGAGCGACCTCCTGCGTCTGGTGCAGATTCTGGAGCGGTACGGCCTGGTTGCGCTGGAGAGACGGTTGTGAGGCGATCGGGAGCGCGTGCGACGGCGGCGGCGCTCGGCGCTGCCCTGTACCTCTGCCTGTTCGCGCCGGAGGCTCGCTCCCAGCCGAGTAGAGAGACTGCTGCCGAGCCGATCACGCTCGAGCGGACCGCGTCCGATCTCGACTGGCTGGGAAATGCGCCCGAAAGGGCCTACTGGGCGGAGGACGGTGCCTCCGTCTTCTACTTCCAGAAGCGCACGGGCGAGCGGGACCGCGATCTCGTCGAGCTCGAGCTCGGGACGGAAGAGACGCGCGTGGTCCCGGTCGGGAAGCGGGGCAGCGTCGACGTCGGGGGCGGCAGGCTCAGTCGCGATCGACGCCTCAAGGTCTACGCCAGAGAGGGAGACATCTGGGCCCACGACCTCGTCAGCGGACGGAGACGGCAGCTCACCCGCACCCACGAAGACGAGAGCGACCCGTGGCCGCTCGCCCAGCGACGGGTCGCCTACCGCCGAGGCGCTCGTCTGTTGGTGCGGGATCTCTCGAGCGGCCTGGAAGAGGAGCCGTTCGTCCTGCTGCTCGAACAAGATCCGGCGGAGGTCGAGCGAGAACAGCAGCAGCAGGCCGGGCACGTGGAGCGCCAGCAGCGGCGGCTGTTCGACGTGCTCCGAGTCGAACGGGACGAGACGAGGCTGGCGCGCGACCGCGAGCAGGATGCACGACGCAAGGACCCCACGCTGGCCGACCCCGCCTGGTATCTGGGAGACGACGTCGAGGTGCGCCGCCTCTCGATCTCACCGGACGAGCGGTGGCTCCTCCTCACCACCGCCAGCAAGGCCGCCAGGCCACGTCTACCGGAGAGGGTCCCGCGCTACGTGACCGACAGCGGCCGCGTCGCCACCGATCCGGGGCGCCCGAAGGCGGAGGACTTCGAGGAACGGGAAGAGACGCTGTGGCTCTTCGACCGCTCCTCGCACGAGCGGGTCGCCCTCGACCTGAGCTCGCTCCCCGGCATGGACGAAGACCCGCTGGCAGACCTGCGGCGAGCGGCCGCCGAGCGCAGCGAGACGGGCGAGGGGGCTCAGGCCGTCGCCGCCGGCGGGGAGACGACGGCGACCGCTCGGCAGCGACCGGTCCACTTCTGGAACATCCTCTGGTCCGACGACGGTGCGCGGGTGGCGGTGCAGCTGTTCTCCCTCGACTGCAAGGATCGGTGGATCGCCGAGATCGACCTCGAGTCGCGTCGAGTCGTCCCGATCGTGAGAATGCACGATCCGGCGTGGGTCACCCGTGTGTTTCGGGACGTCGGCTGGTTGAGGGACGGTCGCACCCTGTTCTATCTCTCCGAGGAGAGCGGCTACTCCCATCTGGTTCTGCACCCACTCGACGGGGGGGAGCGGCAGAGGCTCACGGAGGGGAAGTACACGGTCTCGAGGCCCACCCTCAGCCGTGACGGCCGCCACCTCTACTTCACCGCCAATCGCGAGCACCCCGGCGTCTGGGAGGTCTACCGGGCCACCGTGTCCAGCGGGCAGGTCGAACGCGTGACCGGTTTCGGTGGCGTGACCACCTTCGCCGTCTCGCCAGACGGTCAGAGGCTCCTGCTGACGGTGACTCGCTCCAACCGCCCGGCGGAGCTGTACGTGCAGCGAGCCGAGGCCGGCGCCACCGCGCGGCAGTTGACCCACACGACCAGCCAGGCGTTCCTCGAGATGCCGTGGGTCGTGCCGGAGCTGGTGGCGATTCCCTCGCCGCACACCGAGCGCCCCATCTACGCTCGGCTCTACCGCTCCGAACGGCCCGCGAGTGCCTCTCCGCGGCCGGCCGTGCTCCTTGTGCACGCGGCCGGCTACTTCCAGAACGCCCATGCAGGCTGGGAACCGTGGTACGCGAGGGAGTTCATGTTCCACACTCTGTTGGTCCGGCGAGGCTACGTGGTGCTCGAGATGGACTATCGGGCGTCCCGGGGATACGGACGCGACTGGCGTACGGCGATCTACCGGCACATGGGGGAGCCGGAGGTCCAGGACCTCGAGGTCGGTGTCGATTGGCTCGTCCGCAACCATGCGGTCGACCGCCAGCGTGTCGGCCTCTACGGGGACTCGTACGGCGGCTTCCTGACTCTCATGGCCATGTTCAAGAGGCCCCAGCTCTTTGCCGCAGGAGTTGCGATCAACCCCGTGACCGACTGGGGCCACTACAACTACCCGTGGACCTCCGACATCCTCAACCCACCGGATCTCGACCCAGAGGCCTACCGTCGCAGCTCCCCGATCGAGTACGCCGCGGGGCTGGAGCGCCCGCTCTTGATCAGTCACGGGATGGTGGACCGCACCGTTCACATTCAGGACACCATCCAACTGGTGCAGCGTCTGATCGAGCTCGAGAAGCAGGACTGGGAGCTGGCTGTCTACCCGTTGGAGTCACACGGCTTCGTGCATGCAAGCAGTTGGCTCGATCGTTTCCGACGCATTCTCGAACTGTTCGAAACCCATCTCGAGCACTAGCCAGGAACCCGCCCCGGCGTCGCCGGGGCGCCGCGGAGGTCGGTCTCTTTCGACGATCCTTTGTGTTTCCTTCGAGGCGACTTAGAGACTTGAGGACGGGGCGCCGTCACGATGTTGTGCATGGCCTCGGCGCAACGACGGGCGGGCGTTGGTGCAAGGGGTGCGTTCCCGGAGGCGGGCACGCGCGGCGCGTACCTGGCCCGCGCGCTCGCCGTGCTCTCGGCGCTGCTGTTCGCACCGCTGCCCTTCGCCCTGGCAGAGGGGGCGGACGGCTCGCCGGTGTCGGCGGAGGTTCGTGGTCTGATTCGCGACGAGCTCCTGGGGCAGGTGGCGCTCGATCACGTGTGGCAACTGTCCACCTACGACCGCACGTCCACGACCGAGGGCTTCCACCGGGCCGTGGAGTACGTGCGTGCCGAGGCGGCGAAGGTGGGCCTGGAGGACATCCAGGTCATCCGCTATCCGGCCGACGGAAGGAGCCGGATCCTCGACACCTACACCGCCTCCTGGGCCTGGCGCCTCGGCGGGGGCTCGCTCACGTACGCGGACAGCGGGAAGCCGGTTTGCCGCTACCTCGATGTCCCGACCTGCATCGTCAAGTACTCGTCCGGCGTCGACGCGGCGGCCGAGCTGGTGGATGTCGGGAGTGGGCTCGACGAGGCCGAGTGGGCCGGCAAGGACGTGGACGGGAAGCTCGTTCTCGCCTCCTCCACCGCTTCGTCCGTGTTCGCCTTCGCCGAGGGGCGCTTCGACATCCTGGGAGTCGTGTCCCACTGGGGGAACTACCTTCCCGACCGTAGCCCGTTCCCCGACCAGGTGGCATGGCAGGCGGCGCCGCAGAGCCTGGAGCCGAGGCGAAGCGCATTCTCGATCTCGAAGCGGATGGCCGCGGAGCTCCTGCGCCGGCTGGAGCGCGGACCGGTGCGGCTGCACGCCAGGATCGATGCCGCCCTGGAAGATGGAGAGTACGAGGTCCTCAGCGCGGCCATTCGCGGCACCGACGTCGGCGAGGAGGAGGTATTGGTCATCGCGCACCTCAACCATCATCGCCCGGGCGCCAACGACAACGCGAGCGGTTCCGGCCTCAGCCTGGAGGTTGCCAAGGTGCTGCGCCGCCTCATCGAGCGGGATCTGCTGGCGCCCCGTCGCACAGTCCGTTTTCTGTGGGTCCCCGAGCACCGCGGCACGCAGATCTTCCTCCACCTCGACCGGGAGTGGAGCCGTCGCGGCATCGCCGTCATCAACAACGACATGGTGGGAGCGGACCAGGCGGAATCAGGATCGATCTTCCAACTCACGCGAACACCAGGCTTTCGCCCCTCCTACCTCCCGGACCTGGTGAAGAGCTTGCTTGAAGAGGTGGCCCGTGAGCAGTACCGGTCGCGCTGGGGCTCACGCAACCCGTTCCACTTCGAAGAGGTGGCGTACAGCGGCGTGATCAGTGACCACGCGCACTTCGTCGACAGCACGGTCGCAGTGCCGGCGGTCATGTTGGGCACCTTCCCCGACAACTTCTACCACTCCAACGAGGACACCGCCGACCACATCGATGCCACCACGCTGATGCGGGCCGGCTACGTCACCGCTGCCACGGTCGCCTTCCTTGCCGACGCCGGGGCCAGAGACACAGTTCCCCTCGCGCAGTTCGTTTGGGGAGCGTCGGCGGCGCGATTCAGCAGCGCGCTGGCCACCGCGCTCAATCGGCTCGCGACAGCGACCGAGCTGGACGCGGTCTGGCGTGTCGAGGACAACCGTCTGCGCCACATGGCCCGGCACGCGGTGGAGTCGGTGGCCTCGGTGCGGCGCCTGGGGACGAGCCCCGCCAGCGAGCGGCGGATCTCCGGGCTCGAGGAGGCGCTGCAGCAGCAGACGGTCAGCGGTCGCCGCCTGCTGCGTCGCGTCTACGTCGACGAGGCGACGCTGCGTGGGTTGCCGGCCGAGTCGGAGGCGGTTTCGGCGGCCACCGCGGCGGGCAGCCCGGTGCCGGTGCGTACGTTCTTCGGCACGTTGCGCTTCGGCTTCGTTCTGGAACGACTCCCCGAATCGCGCCGGGCGTGGTACGAGCAGGGAGGCCTCGACGCCATGCGCCGAGACGCGATCCTCAACTACGCCGACGGCCGCCGCACCGCTACGGAGATCCGGGACGCGGTGGCCGCCGACCTCGGCGCCGTCGAACTGGCCGGTGTTCTGCGTTTTCTGGAAGACCTGGTGTCCGTCGATCTCATGCAGTGGAGGGACTGACATGAAGCCACGGCGTCACGAGCTGCTGCTTGTCGCGTTGCTCGCGACCTGGCTACCCGCCTGCCAGCGCCAGACCGGGGAGTTCGAGGCCGGGCGCGCCCACGCCTGGGTCGAGACGCTGGCGGCGGATCGACTCGACGGCCGGCGGACCGGCACTGCCGGCGGCAATGAAGCGGCGCGGCTGATCGCCGAGGCCTTCGAACAGTCGGGGCTCGAGCCGGCTGGAGACGGCGGCTCGTATCTGCACCGCTTCACCTTTCCCTTCTACCGCTTCGTGCAGCCGGTCCGGCTCGCCCTCGACTCGGCCGCTCCCGGTGCGGCAGCAGACGCACCCGGAGCGCCACGAGAGTCGAGCCGGAGCTGGAAGGAGCTCGTCTACGGCGAGGACTACTTCTTCCTCAACGGTTCCTCGGCGACGAGCGGCGAGGCAGAGGTGGTGTTCGTGGGCTACGGTCTGGCGACCTCGAAGCTCGACGAACTCGAGGGCGTCGACGTCCGAGGCAAGGTGCTGCTGGCGATCGAGGGCATGCCGCCGCACAGCAGGCTCGAGCGTCGGCTAGCCGCCAACATCAACAAGGCGAAACGGGCTCGGGAGCTCGGCGCCGCGGGCCTGCTCCTCGTCTCCGATCCGGGTGGGCACGCGGAGCTGGACCGGATGCGGATCTGGGTCTTCCGTCCCCACGACTATCTTCCCGGCTTCTTCCTCGCGAAGGTGGACGTCGCCGTCGCCCAGGCGCTCCTCGGCGGCCAAGGCGTTGCGCTCAAGCAGCGCATCGACCGGGGGGAGCACGCGTCGCACCACACCGGCAAGACGGTGGCTTGGCAGGTGGGCGTGGAGTACGTCACCGAGAAGGTCGGGGCGAACGTCCTCGGCCTGCTCGAGGGCGCCGATTCCGAGCTCGCCGACGAGCTGGTGCTGGTAGGGGCTCACTACGACGGCGGCGGCAAGGATCCGGACGGTACCGTCTACAACGGCGCGGAGGACAACGCGTCGGGTGCCGCGGCCGTACTCGAGTTGGCCAGGGTGATGGCGGCGGAGGGACCTTCCGCTCGCTCGGTGATGTTTGCCCTGTGGGGCGCCGAGGAGCAGGGTGCCTGGGGGTCGAAGCGTTTTCTCGAACAGGCTCGATGGCCACTGGACAAGATCGTCCTCACCTTGACCCTGGACAACGTCGGTGTGGGCGAGGACCGCTTCCGTCTCTACGGCGCACACAACTTCCCGGAGGAGGTCGCGGTGGTGCGCGCAGGCGTTGCCGAAGAGCTCTTCGCCCACTTCACGTCGCGCGGCGCTGGGGGCAGTGACGGCTGGAGCTTTCAGGTGCAAGGCATTCCGGCGCTCTTCGCCCATGCCGACGCCCCGCAGCCGTACGTGCACACGCCGGAGGACGATGCCGGCACGATCTCGCCCGAGATGCTGCGGGTCGTTGGACGCTTCTCTGCGCAGGCGCTGCGTGCAGCGGCCGACGTCGCGGCCGGTTCCTACGACACCTCCGACCGCCTGGCGCGCTATCTGTGGCGGTACGGCTTCGTCACCGGCATCGTTCCCGGCGACGAGCCGGTCGCCTGGGAGACGCTGCGGACCCGAGGCTTCGATCTCGTGCTCGTCGAGCCGGCCGGGCAGCGGCAGACGGAGGCTCTGCGAGCGAGCGTGCCGGCGTCCGTCAGGGTGGTGAGCGAGCCGGGAGAGCTGTCCGACCGCGAGGAGGGGGCGCCCCTGCGTGTACTGTTCCTCGGCCCCGACGACCTGGAGAAGGGCCCCGAGCTGGTGCTCGTGACGGCAGCGAGCGAGCTCTCCGAGCCTCTCCTCGACACCGACGCCGACGTCGCCCTCGTGTTCGACGCCGGCGAGTCGCAACCGCGCGAGTTCATCCGCCGGCTGGTCGAGGCCGGGCTCGAGCGGGAGCGCGTCGAGGCACTCCTCGACCGTCTTCGCAGCCACCTCATGCAGCGCATCGGGGCGTCGTGAGCTCGAAGCGGGGCGCCCTGGCCATTGCCCTCGCCTGGGCTCTGAGCGGTGCAATCGTCGGTCGGCCTGCCGCGCAGGAGCCAGGCCACGAGCGGCTCGATGCCGATCTCAAGCAAGCTCTCGAGGAGACGGAGGACGACATCCCGTTGTTCGTGCTCCTGCACGAGCAGTCCGGGCTGGACGAACGGAGCTGGAGGCGGGAGACCGACTTCCGGAAGGAAACCTGGCGCCGGTCGGTGATCGACGAGCTCCAGGCCCTTGCCGGCCGGTCGCAAGACGCACTCCTGGACGAGCTCGAAGCCGCGGGGCACCGCTCCGCGGCAACGCACTGTTTCTGGATCGTCAACGGACTCGGCCTGAAGCTCGACCGGCCCGGGATCGAGTGGCTCGGGCGATCGCCACGCGTGGCGAGGGTCTATCTGCGCACCGAGAAGCCCGAGGACCTCATCGCCACCGAGGGCAAGTACACGCGGTCCTTCGAGCAACCGGCGGGCAAGGCCGTCACGATCGATGACGTGTTGGGCCACGACGAGCTGTCGTGGAACCTCACCAGCATTCAGGCGGACCAGGTGTGGTCGCGGCTCGGGCTCCTCGGGCGCGGAGTGGTGGTCGCGATCATGGACAGCGGCGTCAACTATCGCCACGCCGATTTCCGCTATCACCTGTGGCGCAACGAGGGAGAGGTGGAGCGCAACCTCGAGGACGACGACGGCAACGGCTACGTCGACGACATCTACGGCTTCAACTTCGCCAACGGCAACGGCAACATTGAGGACGACTTCTTCCACGGCAACTCGTCGGCCAGTGTGATGGTGGGCGACGGCCGCTCCGGCATGCTCACCGGCATCGCTCCGGCCGCCCAGTTGATGACGCTGCGCATGTACGACCAGCGCACCCGCCACGACAACCGCACCCTCTGGCAGGCGTTTCAGTACGACGCCTTCGAGGCGCTCCAGTACGCAGTGCTCGAAGGAGCGCACGTCATCAACATGAGCTTCAGTTGGGAGCCGGCGGAGAAACCGCTCGACGCCGCCTGGCGCCACGCCGCGACGAACGCGGTGGCGGCCGGAGTCGTGATGGTCGCGGGAACCGGCAACTGGCGCGGCGCCTACCCGGTGCCGCGGCAGATCCTGCCGCCGGCGAACGTGCCGGCCGTGATCGCCACGGGCGGCCTCATGAAGGACGGTTCCCTGCCGCCGCTGAGCAGCCGCGGACCGGTGACCTGGGTCGACGTGCCGCCGTTCGACGACTATCCGCTCCCCGAGGGCGTGCCGGAAGTGGTGGCGCTGAGCGCGCCGTGGGGCAACTTCCCCACCGTCCACTTCCGGCTGCGCGGGTACGAAGTGCTCGGTAACCAGGCGGGCAGTTCGCTCACCTCGCCCCACATGGCCGGGGTCGTCGCCCTGATGCTGGAGCACGAGCCGGAGCTGATGCCCGATCAGATTCGCGAGCGCCTGATCCGCAGCAGTCGGGACATCGGCGAGATCGGCACCGACCCCTACACCGGCGCCGGTCTGGTGCAGGCGTACGACGCCATCATGCTTGGGAGCCTGCCGCTGCCACGTCTGACGGCGATCCGCTTCCGGCCGCCCGAGACGGGGGCGGCGAACGCGAACGAGCCTGGTGAAGTTGGGAGCGCCCGGCTGCTCCATCCGGGCAGTCGGGTGGTCGTGGAGCTCGATGTCGAGAATCCCGGCGCCCCCGACCGCGGCACGGAGTTGGAGCTTCTCGCCGCTGACGACGTGGTCTCGATCCCGCGGCCGCGCCAGCGGCTTGAGTTGCTCGATCAGCGCCAGACCGTCTCCTTCACGCTGGACGTCGCTGCCGAAGCAGAGCCCGGCTCACGAGTCCCGCTGACCCTGGTCGTGAACCTCGGCACGGCGGGGCGCCGGGAGCTGGAGCTCGAGCTTCCCGTGTGGGGCAGCCGGATCCTCCTGGTGGATGACGACGGCGGAGGGTTCTACGAGACGGAATGGAGGAAGGGCCTCGAGCGTCTCGGCGTGCCGTTCGATCTGCTGTCCCACTGGCCGGAGCCGCGCGTCCCCCTCCCGGACCTGTTGCGCTACGACACCGTGGTGTGGATCAAGGGGGAAGAGGCGTACCAGACGCTGTCGGAGACCGAGGAGGGCCTGCTGAGCCGGTTCCTCGAGACGGGGCGTCTGATCCTGGCCGGGCAGAACGTGGCCCGAGATCTCGACGGGCGTGACTTTCTCCGCCGGCTGGGCGCGCGCTTCGTTCAGGACGGCGTGCGACCGGGCCGACTCGTCGGTGCCCCCGGCTCGCTGCTCGACGGCCTCGATGTCGACTTCTCGACCGGCGCCACGCTACCCGATGCCGTCACAGCCACGGGCGCCGGTGAACTCCTGCTGCCGGTCGGGGAGCCGGAGGGCAGCGGCGTCGCTGTCGGCACCGAGCACAGCGTGCTGATCACCGTCGAGGTCGGCGGGGTGGGCAGCAGCGCCGACCTCGATGTGCTGATCTCCCGCCTGCTCGGTGGCGGCGCCTGATCCCTGGCTGGCTCGCCAGCTTCCTCAGTGGCGGTACTTGATGCCGAGCTGGACCGTGCGCGGCAGCTTGAACGAGGTCGGCTCGGCGTAGCCGGCGAACGTGATGATCTGGTTCACCGAGCGCACGTTGTCACGGTCGGTGACGTTGAACACGTCGCCGTAGATCTCGAGCACATTGTCGTTGCCAAGCTGGAACGACTTCGCCAGCCGCACGTCCCACTGGAACTCGTCGGGCAGGTTGCGGGCGTTGATTCCCTCGGGCGCGATGAAGTACGCGAACGGAGTGCCGATCCGCTCCTCGGGCGTCCACGGTCTTCCGGTCCGGTACTTCGCCACCGTGGAGACGTTGATGCCCCACGGCAGCAGGAAGACGCCCGAGGCCTTCAGGGCGTGCTCGACCTCGTAGTCCGCCGGATGTCGTCGCTCGCTCTGACTCTCCGCCTCGACGATGACGTTGACCACCGTCTCTTTGCGCGCGGCCACCTCCTGGGAGGTGTTGCCCGCGGTGTCCTCCAGGGTGTAGTTGAAGTTGAAGTAGGCGCCGCCGGAGAAACGCTTGCGGAACACCACCTCGAGAAGCTGGTCCTCCAGGTAGCCGAAGTTGCCGATCAGCTTGGAGTTGACGGGAATCGAAGGATCGGTGGGCAGGCCCTCGATCGACCGCTTGTTGATGATCTCGGTCCACACCAGATCCTCAAAGTCCTTGTAGATGTAGTTGGCTCCGAGGACGTAGCTGTTGCCCAGGTCGTACTCGAAACCGATGTTGGCCTGGTTGGTGATCGGCGAGTTGAAGTTGTCGGTCAGGAACACGTTGTCGTCCGGCAGCACGTTCGGGTCGGAGCGCGGCATGCCGGTGGCCTTGTTCCAACTGATGCCGCGCGACCGGACCACGGTGTCCTCCTCGGTGGAGAGCAGAGTGGAGCGATCGCGGAAGATCCCGGCGCCACCCCGGACGACCAGCCGCGGACTGGCGGCGTAGGCGGTATGGATCCGTGGTGAGAACTCGTGGTTCTCGAGGAAGTCGTCGTAGTCGTAGCGCAGGCCGTAGCTCAGGGTCCAGCGAGGGTTGATGCTCCAGTCGTCGAGGCCGAAGGCGGAGTATGTGTTGAGCGCCACGCTGGCCTGCTGATCGATAGGCGTACCGGTCGAGAAGAAGACGAACAGCGCATCTGGCGGCGCCACCGGTCCGCTTACCGGGATCACGTTGCCGTCGGCGTCGACGTTGTGCGACACGAACAGTTCGCGCGCCGGCACGAGCAGATCCTCTTCGAAACGCTCCCAGTCGAAGCCGAACTTGACGGCATGGCTTTCAGTCAGCCAGGTCAGGGTCTCCTTCCACTCGAGCACGTCCAACTGGGCCTCGAGCACCTCGCCGAACGCGCCGGTGACGTAGTAGTCGATGAACCTCCCTGCATCGTTGACGATGATCGGCTGGTAGCCGTTGACGCCGAGATCGGAGCGGCTCCTGCGGTCCGTCTTGCCGTAGCGCAGCAGGCTATGGACGAACTTCCGGTCGGACAGCGTGTGGTAGTCGTTGAGCAGCAGGCTGATGCTGTCGTTGGCTCCGTGGCGGGGCTCGATCTGGTCGACCGAGGGACGGTTGATTGCCTGGTTGAAGAGCGATGTCTCCTCGTTGACGTTGACGGTGAGGTTGAGGAGGTTGTCGTCGTTGATCTGGAACGAGAACTTGGAGGCGAAGCGATCCTGGCTGGTATCGCTCTGCAGGAGGTCGGTGTCGAGCACGAACGAGCGGATCTTTGCGCCATGCGGTTCGCCCGGATAGGCGATGCGCCGGTGGTCGAACCCCACTTCGTAGTCGTCCCGCTCATAGCTGGCGAAGTACCAGTTCTTGCCCCGGACCATCGGACCCCCCAGCGAGAAAGAAACCTGGCTGCGCCCCAGCGTGTCGAACGACTCGTCGTCGTTCAGCGACTCGTCCTGGTAGTTGAGGGTGACGCCGCCCTTCAACTGGTCGGTGCCGGCCCGGGTGATGAGGTTGATCACGCCTCCGGATCCCTGCCCGAACTCGGCCGAGTACGCGGAGGTGACGACCTGGATGTCGGCGATGGCGTCCAGGTTGTACGACTGCAGATTGAAGCCGGTCTGCAGGCCCACCGTCGGGTCGTCGGGGTTCTGCGAGGCGACGATGAAGTAGACGCTCCGACTGAAGCGCTCCGAGGTGCCGCTCAGATCGTTGTTGCGGGCGCCGTCGATCAGAAAGATGTTCTGGTTGCTGCGGGAGCCGGCGATGTTGAAGTTCGCCCCGGTCTTGGTGACGCCGGGCAGGATGTCCACCACCTCCTGGAAGTTGCGGCTGAGCACCGGTAGCTTGTCGAACTCATCGTAGGAGATCGTGCTCTTGATCGCCGCCTCGCTCGTCTCGATCGCCGGCGCCCTGGCGCTCACCGTTACCGTCTCCTGCACCTCCACCTGCGGCGCCAGCTCGAACTCGAAGCGGAGCCGGGCGTTGGGACCGGCGTCGATATCCTCGTAGACCATCTCCTGATAACCGTCGAGGGTGAGCCTGAGGGAGTACAGCCCCGGGCTGGCGTTCGGGAGCACGAAGTAACCGTTCTGGTCGGTCGCGCGCGTGATGCCCATGCCGCGCTCGACATCCTCGATCAGGACGGTGACCCCGGGCAGCGGCGCCCCGCTGGCGTTGGTGACGAAGCCCGAGATGCTCGCCGTTGTCGCCGTGGTCTGGGCGGCCGCGGGCAGGACAGGCGCCAGCAAGAGCAGGCCAGCCGCCAGCACGCAGAGCGGCAGCGGGCGCAGGCGCGGGTCGAGGGCCGAAGAGCAGCGAAGCGGTGAGACCTTCATGGTGCCTCCTCCTTGACCGGAGCCACCGCGGCTGACCTGGCGGGCACGATGACCCTGGTGTTGTCGGGATCTTCTGTTTTCCCGCCAGTACGCTATGCAGCACCCTGGCACCAGTCTCAAAGTCGGCTCGAAGAAGACTGGAAACTTGTTCTAAGGAGTTTCGAAGCGCCGGAAAGGCAGGTCACTCCCGGGTCGGGCCCGGGATCAGGGAGGCGCCGTTGGTGACCACGTGCAGCCTGTCCGGCCGAACCGTTTGCTGCCGCTTGCCCACCAGCAGGCGCCGGCCTTCCGGGCCCACGGCGAAGAAGGAGTTGCTGTTGGGGACTTCGAAGACGCGGCGCGGCGCCCCCACTCGAAACGGGGACGCCGACTCGATCGTGACCGCCATCAGGGTCTCGCCGACCGCGAAGAACAGCTCGTCTCCCGACGGCGACCACTGTGGGGAGCTGCCACCCCGGGTGGAGACCTGATAGCGCGGACCCGGCTGGGGGAACGGCTGCACGAACACCTCGAAGGTGCCGGGCTCGTTGGAGACGAAGGCGACCCAGGTCCCGTCCGGAGAGAAGCTCGCCTGCGACTCGTCGAAGCCGGTCCGCAGCAGCGGCCGCGCCTCTCCGGCCTCCGGCATCGGCAGCAGCCACAGGTCGCGCCCGGTATCCGGGTGAATCTCGGTGTAGGCGAGCCAGCGGCCGTCCGAGGACCATGAATCGGCCAGCTTGGGGTAGGCGCTGCGGAGCAGTACGGCCTCCGTGCCCGTTCCGTCGACGGGCTTGATGAAGAGGTTGAGGGGCCCCTCGCGGTTGGACGAGAAAACCAGGCTGGCGCCGTCGCTTGCCCACAGCGGCAGCAACTCACCCGCCTCGTGGGTGGTGAAGCGGGTCAGGGCATCCCGCTGGAGGTCGGAAATCCAGATGTCCCCGTCGATCTCCAGCGCCAGGAAGCGGTGGTCCGGCGAGAGGCGGTGGCGCCCGAGGCTGCCCTGCAGCACCGGCACCTCCTCCTCGCCCTCTCCGCCGACCCAATGCAGGGTGCTGGCGAGGGCGTCCCCCGGCACGTAGGCCAGGACTCCGGCCACGCTCACCGCGAACTGGCCAGCGCCCCGATTGAGCGTCATCACGTTCTGCACGATGGGCACGGCCGGGCCGGTCACCACGGGTCCGTCCGGGGCGAACGGCGCGGCGAAGAGGGAGGCGCGGCGGGCGAAGACAAGTTGCCGTCTTCCCAACCGACGAGGCTGCATGCCGCCTCCCACCTCCAGGCGGCGCACCTCTCCGGTCTGCAGTGACAGGCTCGCCAGTCTGAAGTCTTCGACTCCGGCGATGCCCACCGGCTCGACCGTGAACAGGACCCATTCGCTGCCGGGAAGGACCTCCGGCCAGAGGTAACCGTTCTCGCCGGTGCTGGAGTCGGGAGCCGCCAACAGGGTCGGTCGGCCGCCCTCTGCCGAGACGCGCCAGAGCTTCGAACGTGGGCCCTTGGCGAACACGATCGTACCGTCGTCCGCCCAACTGGCGCCGCTCACCGGACCCTCGGTGGCTCTGGCCACCTCCACGGGCGGCCCGCCGCTCAGGAAGATCTTCAGCAAGTGGCCCTCTTCGTTGAAGTAGCCGACCGCCTGACCGTCGGGGGAGAAGAACGGGCCAAAGCCGCCCTCGGTGCCCTCGAGCGGACGCTGGTCCAAGCGGTCGAGGTGGAGGACGAAGAGGCCGTCGCCGCGGTCGAGAGCGGCCCGATAGACCAGACGGGTGCCATCGGGAGAGAGCGCCACGCTGGTCGGGGTGCCGGGCAGGACCGGATGGGGAAGCGCGACCGGCAGGTGGAGCACCGGCGCCCGCAACTCGTCGACACCCCGGGAAATCCAGACGGAGAACCCGACGCCAGCGGCTAGCAGCGCCGTAACGGCGACCGCGAGGACCCTTGGCCTCAGGAGCTTCGGACGGACCGGCTCGGCCGAGGCGACGGCGAGCACCCCGCCCGAGTCGACAGGACCGAGTAGCTCCGGCCTGGCGGGTGCGGCCTCCGCTACATCGGGCTCCACGTCGGCGATAAAGCGGTAGCCGCGTCGATGTACCGTCTGGATGTACGTCGGATGGTGGGAGTCGTCACCCAGGACCTCCCGCACCACTCCGATCGCTTCGGCGGGAGACTGGTCGGTGACCGCGGCGTCGTGCCAGACGACCTCGACCAGCTCGTCCTTGGACACCACCTCGCCGCACCGGTCCACGAGAACCTGAAGCACGTTGAGTGCGCGCGGCGGCAGAAAGAGTTCCTCGCTGCCGCGAGAGAGGATGCCGGAGGCGCGGTCAAAGCGAAACGGTCCGAAACGGACCGATCCTGGCCACTGCAGAGAGACGGCGGAACTCGCTTGTACCATGGCCTCCTCGCCAAGGATCCCTCCCAACCGCCGGAACCGCCGGGGAACCTCGCTTTGCCACCGGGAAATCACCAGGCGGTACTCGCTGTCCGCGCAGACAGCCTTCCTCGCTTGGTAGAGGTTTAGGAATCTACCACATCGTTGCCGTGCGCTGCGACGCGCCGAAACACGTCACCCGACAAGCGAGCCGCTCTAACCGTAAATATGGCAATATGGGGCCATGAAGACCACCATCGAACTGCCGGACACGACTTTTCGACGCGCGAAGGCCTTTGCCGCAGGCCGCGGCCTGACCCTGAAGCGGTTCTTCACCGACGCCGTCGAACTGCACCTCGGGCGACATGCTGCCGGCGCCCGAGCCAACGCCGGTTCCCACCAGATCGCGCCCGGCCCGCCGGAGCCACCCTGGATGGAGGGGTTCGGAGAACTTTCCGACCTCGGCGATGAGCATCAAACCGTCCTCCAGGCGATCGAGGAAGAGTTCGAGAAGCTCGACCCTGGAGACCTTCCGTGATTCTCGACACGAACGCCCTGTCGGCCTGGGCCGAGGGGCTCGCGCCGGTCGAAGCGCCCCTCCGTTCGGCGCAACGTCTGGTCGTGCCGAGTATCGTCCTTGGCGAGTACTACTTCGGCATCCGCCAGTCGCGCCACCAAGCACGCTACGAATCATGGCTCCGGCGTCACCTGCCGCTCGCCGAAGTGGCCACCGTCACTTCCGCGACGGCCGACCTCTACGCCGGGATCAGGCTGAAGCTCAAGCGTGCCGGCACGCCCATCCCCTCGAACGACGCATGGCTCGCCGCGCTCTGCCGCCAACACGCCCTACCTGTGCTGAGCAACGATGCGCATTTCGATGCCGTGGAAGGAGTGCGGCGAATCGCTTTCTGAAGGCTCAGCCGCGAGCGCCGCAAGCGCCGGTCTTCGGGCGCTCGGATGAAAGCTACCCGTGTCCTTCCCAGTGGCAAGCTCCTAGACTCAGCCAGATGCGGGTTGCGTCCATCGGAGAGTGCATGGTCGAACTGCTTCGCCTGGGAGACGGTTCACTGCGGGTGTCATGCGGCGGAGACACGCTGAACACCGCCGTCTACCTGTCACGCATGGGTGTCGACGTCGGCTACGTGACGGCCTTGGGCGACGACCCCTACAGTGACGACATGGTCTCCAAGTGGAAGGAGGAAGGCGTCGACACACGATTCACGATTCGAGCAAGAGGCAGGATGGCCGGGCTGTACGCCATCCGGACGGACGAGCGGGGCGAACGCAGTTTTGAGTATTGGCGTGACCATGCACCTGTCCGTGATCTCTTCAGGTTCCCGGAGTTTTCGGCCGCGGCCGAGGCACGCGAAGCCCTGTGCAACATCGACTTCCTGTTCCTGAGCGGCACGACGCTATCCCTCTTCTCGCAGGACGATCGCGCCCAACTCTTCGACCTGCTGGATGCCCAACGGGAGCGAGGCGGGAAGGTCGTGTTCGACACGAACCACCGCCCCACCCGCTGGCACTCCAACGACGCGGCTCGGGACGTCTACCAGGAGATGCTCAGGAGGGTCGACCTGGCCCTGCCGACCCTGGACGATGAGATGCTGCTCTTCGGCGACGAGGACGCTCAGGAGTGTGCGGCGCGGCACCACGAGGCCGGCGTTTCCGAGATCGCCGTCAAGATAGGCGCGGGCGGCTGCTATGTCTCGCGGAACGCCGGAGGATGTCTCGCCGAGGCCGAGACGAGAGAGGCGACCCACGTTCCCGTACCCGCGCGACGCGAAGCGAAGGACATGACGGGTGCCGGCGATTCGTTCAACGGCACGTACTTGGCAGCGCGCCTGGCCGGCCGCGACCCGGCGGAGGCCGCCGCATTGGCCCACACGGTCGCAGGGGAGGTCGTCATGCATCCGGGTGCCATCATTCCCAGAGAGGCGATGCCCGCAGTCGAACTCTGACCCGTGAGGCAGGCCTCGGATGCCGCGACGCCGGTCAGAGGATGCCCACCCCCCAAGGGCAGCGAACTCAGGCCCGCGATGGTCGATGGTCGGCCGCCCGATCGCGCGGAGCACGCGATCCGGCACGTTCGTGGGGCCGGGAATCTGAAGGAAGTGCCACCCCGGCTTCGCGTCGCTCGGCAAGCGGTCGCCTTAGCCCGCCTTCTTCACCTCGAAGGGCACGGCGAGCTTCTCCCATCGCAGCACGACCCACGACTCCTCGATCGTGAAGTCCATTGCCTCCACGTGGTCGACGGCTTTCGGGGTAGCGCTCACGCGCAGCGCGTCCTGACCGGCGTCATACCTGGTGCCCCACTGCTTTGCGACCTTGTTGAAGATGACGATCCACTCGTTCTCGCCCGGCTGGGTGTAAAGGCTGTAAGTGCCGGCGGCCAGCTTCTCGCTGCCGATCTCGACGTCGGCGCTGAAGGTGATCGTGGTGGCCTCGTCGGCGCCGGTACGCCAGACCTTGCCATAGGGGACCAGGCCGCCCCAGATCGTCCGGCCCTTCACGTTGGGGCGTCCGTACTCCAGGGTGACCGTGACGCCGTCGATCGTCCCCTCCACTTTGCCGTTCTTGCTCGCCCTGTCGGCGTCGTCAGCGCGCTGCGCCACGGCGGGAATCGCCGTGACCAGGAGGGCCGTGAAGATCAGCGGGATCATTGCTCGGTACTTGTGCATGTCGTCCTCCAGTTGGAGAGAGATTGTGTTGGCTTCTAGGTTAACCCCAGGGCCCGAAGATTCGCCTGGGAGCCAAGCTCGGCTTCTGGGCGCCGGTGCGACCTTAGGATAGACGGACTCCTCGCGGAGAACTATCCCGACAGCGGAACAACTCTAGAGCGTCTTGGAGCCATCGCAACGTGAAACCCCTCGGCCGATTCCTCGCCGTCCTGCTGATCGCGGCCTTCGGCTGTTACGCCGAAGCCGACGACGATCCGCCCAACGTCGTGCTGGTCATGGCCGATGCCTACGAACTCTACAATCTGATCGGCGATCCCCAGGAACAGCAGAACCTGATCGAACAGCAAACCCAGATTGCGGCCCGCATGCGCGCGGAACTGGATGCCTGGAGCCGTTCCGTCGACGCGAGCATCACCGGCGCCGACTACGCGGAAGGACGAGTCCTGCCTTCCGGTCGCAAGCCGAAGGAGACAACGGGGTAGGAGCTTGCGCGCCAGAGAGACCTGACCGGCCACCTCATCACGTTCTCCACCCACCTTCGGCCTCCGGCGCCATCAATTCGTGCGCATTGGGCAGAAACCGCGACATCAGTTCGGCGAAGTGCCGGTAGTAGTCGTCCCACGACATGCCCTCGAAATCGCCCGGGTTCGCCTGGATGTTCCCTTCCAACCGCCGTGCGCACAGCGCCTCGGCCACCACCTCCGCCAGAAGCACTCGGAAGTGGAGATGGTCCTGCCCGGGGTAACTCTCCGCTTTGCGCCCCAGATACCGCTGGAGCGAAGGATGCCGCGCCCCGATCTCCAGTACGTTCCTGTTCCAGCGATAGCGGAGCGCGCCGTGGTCCACGTCCTCCAGCCTGATGACGATTCCCGCGCCCGCCGCCGGCACCGCGCGCACCTCGGTTTCGGCCTCTTCGTCTCCCAGGCGCGCGACGAGCTTTGCCGGAGACGCGTCGTCGTCCAGGACCCGGACCGTGAGTCTGGCCACGGCAATTCCGAGACTCGCCTTTGGGGTCAACCGCCTCGCCCCCGAGACATGGAAGTCGTCCGAGGACAGCGTTAGCGCGAAGTCCGTGCCAGCGGATCGGACGAGTTCCTTCGGCGCCAGCAGCCGGATATGCCGCCTGGAACCGCCACGTATCCTGTACCGCGGGCGCTCGAACCTCAGCCCGGCGAGGTCGCGGTACCGCTCGGCCTCCGAAGCCAGCACGGCGATGGTCGATTCGGCCTCGATCGGACCCACCCGAACGGCCAACCCCGTCGCCGGAGTGGCTTCGAGCGCCTTGACCGACCAAGTGGCCCTGAGCACCCCCTCCTGCCCGTCGAGCGGTTCGAGCGGAACTTCGCCGCGGTCGGCGCGCAGGTCGTCCGTCAAGCACTCCACCTCCACCGTCTCACCCTCTCCGATCTCCGGAAACGCCTCGGCCAGCACCGTCAGCCAGCACCGGAACGACTGGCCCCGCACATACTGCGCGTACTGCGGGCTCAGCACATAGCCCCGGATCCGAAACCGGCTCCCCGTCTGCCTGCCCTTGGGGTCGCGGGACGTGTCCTCGTCCGAGAAGTCCTCCATGAACCGGTTCGCGGCCTTCTCGAGCGCATCCAGCCGCTTCCGCGTCTTCCGGCTCTCGACGCTGCGGGCCCGTTCCCGCTCCGCCCTCGTGCGCTCCTCCTCGACCAGGGGCCGCAGCCGTCCAAGCGCCCGCCCGTATAGCGTGTCCACGAACGGGTGGCCCGGCGTCAGCCCGGACTTGCGCGACGGATCCAGAATCGGGACGGGGTTCTCCGGCGGGTGCGGCGCCCCGCGCGCCTGCCGCTCGTCGTACTCGTTCCACAGATCGTCTATGGCCTCGCAGGTGAGGCGTCCGTGGAACCACAGCGCGTTCGAGTCCCATTCGAGCCCGCGGTCGAAGAGCGTGGCTTCGTGGATCGCGTGACGCGACTTGACCAGGATTCCGCCGAGGCGGAAGCGGCCCCTCCCGGACTTGAACTGCTTCCTCGCGCGGAAGACGAGGAGCTTGGCCTTCGCCCCCGGATACCCAGGCACGTCGAACGTGGTCGATATGCGTTTGCGGCCGGCCGGCCGATGGAGACTCACCGTGCGTTGGGAGTCGTTCTTCAGTCCCATGACCACCAGCTTGGTCTTCTGCTGCCACACGATGTCCCGCAACCGCACCAGCGTGGCGACCTTCGGGACGAGCGTGTCGATCTTCGGAATCCGGTGGATCGGGTCGACCTCGATGGTCGCCACGGTTCCCGTTCCCTCGCCGATTCCAAGGCGCTTGCGGAGCCTGGGCGTGACCCTGCGCGAATCGTCGGCTTCGTACTCCAGGTTAGGGAAGATGCGGCAGGTGTGCGCGCATCCGTCGCCCGCTATCGATTCGAACGTGACCTTGCCGAGCGCCGCGATGTCCTTCGCGCCGCGCGAATTGGTGCCCCGCACGGCCTTCCCTTCCTCCATTCCGCTGACCCGCCCGCCGATGCGCCCGAGCTTGCGGTTCATCTGCTCCGTGGTCATTCCGTCGGCGAAGTCGCGCACGCGCAGGATGGACGGCTTGCCCTTGCCCTGCCGGCCCAGCTCGATCTCCACGCGGCCCTCGGTTCTGAGGATCTGGTAGCGGTCGTCGGCGTTGGTGACCAGTTCGACGATGGCGTCGTAGACATCCCGGATCGCGAGCTTCGCGTCCTGCACGACCCGGCGCGAGGCGACCTGGAGCGGTCTGCGTTTGACTGCGGCCATCGATTGGAGCTTCTCCTGCGAGGAGTAGGGTCGGGATGCGAACGAACTGGATGTCCGGAATGCGACGGTCTGAAGACCGACACCCCGTCAGTCAGAGGATGGCCTGCCGTGCCGTCGCGCCCTTGTCGTCCGAGGTCTGAGCGTAGATGAGCAGATTGGTGTCGATGAACGGCTTCACCGGTCGTTCGCTTCGTTGCGGTCGAAGGCGTAGCCGTCCGGCGGCGCCCAGGCCCGTCTTCGCATCCGTTCAACCGCTCGCTCCCGGCGCTCGTCGCGTCTGACGACCAGCCTCTCCGGCGCCTTGGAGACGACCTCGATTCGGTCCCCGGCTCTCAGTTCGAGGTCTTCCACCAATGCCTTGGGAAGACTGACGGCCAGACTGTTGCCCCACTTGGAGACGCGCATGATCGGACTCCCGGTGATATCCGTGGGCCGGTGCATATCACGGGCGCAACGTCAGGGCTTGTGCTCGCCTTCATCGGCGCGCTGGAGGATGGCCACCGCCGCATGGGCGAACAGACGGTCATAGGTCACTTGCGCTGTCCGGCCAGCCGCGCGCCGACCAGCCGGTTCATGCTGACCCCCTCCTCAGCGGCCCGAACTGCAAGGGCACGGTGAGTCTCCGGCGGTACGCGGACCATGAACTTGCCGCTGTAGTCCCGATCTGCGAACGGCTGCGGCGGTTCCTCGCCGTTCGCTCGCATGTCCTCGACGCAGTCGGAAACCAGTTCCCGGATGCCGGCCAGCGATTCATCGGGCGTCGGGGCCAGCCAACTGAGTGACGGGAGCTCGGCGCAAAGGCCCAAGTGCTCCTCGTCTTCGGCTGACCAGGTGACCCGGTACGTGTAGTGGTCGCTCATTCGCTCCCCTCCAGCTTGTCGATTGCCTTGAGTACCTGCCGGACCTGATATGCCTTTGCCATGCCCTTGGCATCCTGGATGTTCACCCTCGGATCGCCCGGCCACGGAGTCCGGTAGACACGATGACTCGTACCCCTCTGGCGCGGCTCCCCGAAGTACGCGTCGCAGACTCTGGCCAGATCCGCGAAGCGAGCCGCCTTCGGGTTGCGGCGGAGTTTCGCCACGATCGCCGCAGTCTTCGCCACAGGACAACAGTATCTCTATTGATACCAGTCCGCCAGTCGACCGAGCCTTGCTACTCCAGATCGAAGCGCGCGAACGCCGAGAAATCGGTGACGCTCTCGCTACCCAGGATCAGTTGCAGCCACAGTCGGCCAGAGGCGGCCCACCCACCCCCGACCGCGTGGTAGCTTGCCTCGCGCTCGCAACCGTCCCGCCTTCCCAACCCCAGAGGAGTACTCAGCCATGAACCGTCTCCCTGCGGCTGGCCGCAGCCTGGCCTGCTTTGTGCTTCTCGCATTTGCAGTAACGCCTTCGGCGTCGAGCCAAGAGATGACGATCGGCAACGGAGAGAAGAACTCGATCGTCGTGGAAGGCATGACCCGCGAGGCCCGAACCTTCACGTTCCAGGAGGTGACACTCGCAGAGCCAGGATGGCTGGTGCTCCACCCCTTCGAGGGCGGTGAGCCGCAGGGCGAGATCTATGTCGGTGCGAAGTACCTGCCCGCCGGCACCCACGAGAGTGTGACGATCGACGTCCAGACGGCTCCTGAGCCTGAGCCCGGCACGCAGTTCATCGTGATGCTGCACGGTGATGTCGACCGCGACGAGACCTTCGACTTCTTCTTTGTCGACGAGAGGAACGTCGCCGACAAGGCGGTGTTCGAAGGCTCCACGATGATCGGCCATGTGATCGCGGCTCCATGAAGGCGCCGTCCCCCAAGTGCGGCACTCCGATGGAAGCCACGGTCCGCGCCCCCGAACTGACCCGCAAGGACCTTGACCGCCAGCGCCTACGCGACCGGCTTCTCACGGGCGCGGCGTCGCCACGGACCGCCAAAGCCGACGCCGCCTACTTCGACCGGCTCCGCGGCCAGGTCCGCGAAGCCGGCCCGCGCTGAGCGACGTTCTATCTACTCCTCCACTTCGAGCCGCGGCTTCAGCCCGGAACGACGTCGTCCAGGGAAATGCGAAGAGCGTCGGCAAGTCGCCGAAGCGTGCGAACGGAGCCGGTCCCGCGACCCGCTTCGATGTCTACGATCTGGACGCGGCTTGTGTCGGCCGCGCGGGCCAGGGCGGCCTGCGAGAAGCCGCGGTGTTCGCGCCACACCCGCAGAGGCGGCTCGCCGTCGAGCAGCCGCTCGGCGACCGCCTCCGAAACGAACTCCTCGCTCCCAGCGTCGATTCTTGCCTGAACAACAAGGGCGGCCTGGATGTCGGCCAGATCCTCCTCGACGGTGCACAGGCGCTGGTACTCGGCCTTCGGGATCGTCACGGTCTCGGTCATGCGTCACTCCTTGTAGACACTGCCGCGGCTGGCGACGTGAAGGACCTCGTACGGTCGCGGTCGAGTGTTACGCGCCACTGTAGTCACAAGAACGACAGCAGCAAGAGGAGATCGCCAACGTTCTAGAGACCAAAGCCGTCGGTAAACGCTCCAATGCCCCAAGGCCTCCTCTCCGCCCTCAAAGCGCCTATCGACCCAATGCCGCCGCAGATTAGCGGCCGAAATCCCGGAACCTCACCTCTCTTCCTGTCGAACCGTGCCTGCCCAATCCAGCACCGCCACGGTCGCCGTCGCGACTGCCGCTCCGATTCCCAAGTATCCGGACACACTAGCGACCAGCTCTGGCCCCATCAGATCCAGCCCCCCAACGCCGATCGCCGCGACTACTGTAAGGCCGCCCAAACGGTAGGAGCGTCTCATCAGAAGGACGGCTGGCAAAAATGACCCAACAAGAATCGCCGCACCAAGACCGCGCACGCCCCAGCGCAACGGGACCTCCCATCCGCTTCCGCGCCCGAGGAACTGCCCGATAGAGGAGGCTAGCTCGGAGTCGAAGCCCCAAACGCCCGCAGCCAGCAGTGCGCCAAGCACTGCCAAACCAGCCATTAGTCGCCGTTCCCTTCGCGCATCAGCCAGCCGACGCCTTCGTGCCTCTTGAACCTCCGCCTCCAAAGAAGACACTTTCGCCTGCCGACCCACTGCCTCCCGCTCCGCATGTTCCCGTCTCGAGCGCTCCGCCGCGACGGCACCTTTCTCCTGTGCCGCCTCCGCAACCTCAGCCTCGAGGCGCGACACCCTCGCCCTCCAGTCCTTTGCATCCTGTTCCGCCTGCTCCCGCTTCGCACGTTCGACGGCGGCCACTTTGCTCTGCCGTGCTGCCTCCGCTTGGAGAACCCTCTGCTTCTCCTCCGAACTGGATGTCAAGAATTTCTTCAACTCCAGCGCGACTGTCGTATGATCCTGCCGTTGGTACACACGCCCACCCAAGACGGTGCTCTTAACGTAATCAAACGCCGGCACGAGTTCTTGCACCGGCGTCGCCAGCACATCCGTGTGAAACTCCGAAATTATCCTTAACTCCGACAGCTCGAGCCGCGCCTTCCCTGAAAGATCCCCAATCTCCCCGTCAAGTACGGCAGAGAAAAGGTCCACAAGCGATCGGCGCGCGTCCGGCGCCTCCAAGAATGGTGAGACGCTCTGTAAGAACCCGGCCAGAGGAAAACAGAATGGCGCTTCAGGGTTGTGTGTGGGCATGAAGTGACTCCGGCGCGAGGTCGAGTCCGCCGAGATGGAAGTAGATGGCGAGCCGGAAGTGTGCTCGGTTTCGATAGCCGTGCGCTTTTCGCTTGATCTCCTGGATCTTCGCGTTGATGCCTTCGGCGCGGGCGTTGGAGATGCTGGACACAGCAGCGTTGATGACGCTATCCCAGTGGTTCTTGATCATCTTCGCCACCTGCTTGATCGGTTCCAGGCGGCTGCGGACGGCCCAGTTGTACCAGCGCTTCCACCGCCGCTCGGCCCAGCCGCGGCGCACGTAGCCCCACGAGGAGCGCGCCATCTCCTTGATCGCCCAGGCGCGGGCCACGCGAAGATGACTCGCGCGAAGAGCGGCGAAACGCCGCTGCTGCGAACCCGTCATTCCCCCACGCTTCATCAACCACAGGTAGCGGCTCCGCTTCAGACGCGAATCCCCTGCTTCGAGCAGCTCCCGCTGCTCAGCACGGCGAACCAGGTCCACGGCGTGGTTCAGGTGCGCGACGATGTGGAACCTGTCGTGCACGATGTCCGCATCCGTGTACTCCGCCACCGAGGAGATGTAGGCCGGCCACATGTCCATCGCCACCTGCTCGATACCCGCGCAGCTTTGCTCTCCCAACTCCTCGAAGTAGCCGTCGATGGCCGACCGACCACGACCGTCGGCCACATGGGTCACCACCCCGCGTTCCAGATCGTTGACTACCGTCACGTACTCGTGGCGCTTCCGAAACGACGTCTCGTCCACCCCGATCACCCGAGGCGGCTTCAGCTCCCGCCGTGACAGACCCCGTTCCACGGCCCGGCGCTGAATCCCCGCCGCCTGATCCCAACTCAGGCCCAGACGGCGCGCCACCGCATGCACGCTCGCCTCACGCAGCCACTCGATGGCCTCCGCCTCGAACAGCGCCGTGAACCGCGAACCCGAGTCCGCCCAAGGCACCTTCAACTGGCGAATGCCGTGCTCGACGCAACGCACCCGAGGCACCTCCGCGTGAACCCGAGTCTGGTGCTGCATCGTGTCCAAGTGACGCCAACGGCGATGCCGCCTGTCGTACCCCGGACACGGCAAACCGCACTCCGGACAGCGCGTCTCTCCACGATGCTCGACGTGGATCTCCACCGTGCCGCCAACCACCGGACCCCGGCGACGCGGATGGCGCTCCTCCATGCGAAGCACCACCTCCCGCACACGCCACGGCGGCTTGACCCCCAACAGCCTCTCGAACGTCTTGGCACTCTTCATCCCGCCAGTCTATGGCCGATCGGCAGCCTCTCTCCCAGCTCCATGCCCACACAACAGCCTGAAGACCCAACAGAATGGCAGTCGCCCTCCCCCTAGGTCGCTCGCCGCCTGGATGAGCGTCTTGTCCTTTGTAAGGAACCAGGCCTTTCGACCGGCACTGCGCTCCTCCTCGACCAACAAATAGTGGCAAACATCGTGCGAACGAACGTGGTCGCTCTTACCCCGTCCCCGAGTGTTCAGTGCAGCCTGGTGGACGGCCTCGAGTTCTCTCGCCACGTCTCGGTCACCGATGATCTCCTCAGCAGTACGGTCATAGACTTCAATCCCCAGCTCCGCCAGAACCCTCGGGACTTCATCGAAGCGAGCTAGGAACTCTTCCGCCGTCAGTTCCGTGTTGCTTGATCTTTCCTCCAAGAACGCGTCCAGGAACTGGTCCTTCGTCCACCTCACGAGCTCCTCTGGCACCGAGGCGAGAACCCTCTCTAGGTCTTCGAGGCGACCCGCCGCGACCCAACGAGTCTCGTCGATCGTTGCGCGACTCACCCGCAGGTCGACACCCAACTCGCTGCAGATACGCGCCAACTCGTTCAACACGCTACCAAACCGGCCGGACAGCAACCCATCAACCAGAACGTTCGTGTCAACGTAGAATAAAGAGCCTCGGAACGCGTCATCCGCTATGGGGTTGAACTCGTACGCGTTCAACTCAAGGAGTTGTGCTACGTAGTAACCCTGCGTCAGCCTGAACTTGAGTTCCTGATCCTCCGGCTCGGTGCTCTTGAGAAAGCGAATACACCTCGCCTCTAGTGAATGAACCGCTTCCAACGAGAGCGGAACACTCCTCACGGCAGCCTGAAACGCACCCTGAACATCGGCAGTGTCAACCAACTGATCCTCTGTGAACTCGCCGGTCACCGCCTTCGCGATCTGCTGACCGAACCGCCCAAAGCACTCAGAGACGAACGTGCGGCAGACTATTGAACCATCACCTTCGTCGAACAGCGAAGATGTGTCCTTCAGCATGCGGGCGAGAACGGGCTCGAACAGCTCGGCGGCCGATGCAGCGGCTTCGTCCGTGTCACTTCGGCCTGCATCGGTGAGATAGTAGGCGTGTCTCGTCCTGGTCAGCGTGTGGTCGGCTTTGTTTCGCTCGATAAGACGGCCGAGGGCGGCTTGAATCACCTCCGTACGCAGCCCGGGCGACAGAGGATCGACTCTGGTCAGGGCCTGGATCCTCCCCACCCTCATAGGTTGGGAGGCAGAACTGTCTAGGAGGGCTAGGAGGACGAGACGGTCTACGACTCGGTCCCGGAGCGAGTCGGCTTCAGGCGAGTGTCTCAGCAGGGCAGCGTATAGGATCTGGCGTTTCTCGTCCGTGCTCATTGCCATAGTGATGCACCAACCTCTTTCATGGATTGTCTCAGGGAAGTATCAACGCGGAGGCGAGTTGCACAGATTCGGGAGATTCCGCAGCCACTGCTTCGAGGATGTTGGATCCAACACTCGGATCGGAAGTGACAGGGAGGGAAGCGCTGCATTCCAGCACTCCCAATCGTGGAAGAGTCATTTCCGTGTCCGCGTGGGCCTGAGACTATCCGAGGCTGAGAGGCGTTGGCACGAGGCCCTCATTTCGCGTTCGCAATGACCTTAGTAGGGGGTGAACGACAGCACCAGCAGGACGATCGCCACGCCCGGAACGATCAGCAGCAGCGGCTGCTGCTTGAGCATCGGGAAGGCAGTTGCCGATGTGAGGTTTGGGCACGACCGCGGCCGCAGGAACGACTCCGCTGTCGTCACTCAAGACCAGCGACGAACTCCTCGCCGTGGCCCTTCAGCCATCGCTCAACGTTTTCCACAACCACCTCCACACGGTTCTTTGGCCGCAGCGCGCACTCCCATATGACCCCAACGCGCCAGCCGGCCTCCAGCAGCGCCGCCCGATGATCCCGGTCGCGGCGAACATTGGCCGCGAACTTCCGTTGCCAGTAGGCCCCGTTGGTTGCCGGCATCGTTGCGCGCCGACAGCCGTCGTGACGATGCCAAAAACAGCCGTGAACGAAGCAAACCGCCCCGAACCGAGGGAAGACGAGATTCGGTCGGCCCGGAAGGGCGGAGTCGTGGAGCTTGTATCGCAGGCCGCGGGCGTGGAGCGCGCGACGCAGGACCAACTCCGGTCCGGTGTTCCGACTCTTCACTCTTGCCATGATGCGCGACCGAGTCGCGCTGTCGAAGGTGTCCGGCACACTCTCCTCGGCCTAGGCCGAGCTGCAGGTGTTCTAGGGGAAGCCCGGAGGCTACCGCATCGGCACCGGTCGACCCGAGGTCCGTTTACGCTGCTGTATAGTCGCTGGTGCATCAACCAGGTCGGGCCTACTGAGGGTCCGACGCCCGCCAGGAGCACCTACGGCCTTGTTCGAGACCTCGCGAGAAAGGTCTGAGACGACTGCTAGCGGTACCGTGTGCGCCGTTCCCGACTCTGCCGCCCAGCCCGGTGGACGAGAGCAGCAGAACGATCGTCCGGAAGCGGGCCGCTTCGCCGAGTTCTTCGCCGGCATCGGCCTAGTCCGCGAAGCGATAGAGCCGCTTGGCTGGCAATGCGTCTTCGCTAACGACATCGCGCCGCGCAAGGAGGAGATGTACCGGCGGCGATTCGGCGGCGAGCACTTTCACCTGGGCGACATCCACGACCTCGGCATCGGCGACCTACCGCCCGGTCTGGACCTCGTGACCGCGTCCTTTCCGTGCATCGATCTATCGCTTGCCGGAAACCGCGCGGGTCTGGCTGGCCAGCATTCGGGGACGATCTGGCCGTTTCTGGAGATCGTGACGGCCCTGTGCATCCAGCGCACACCGCCTTCCGCCGTCCTGCTGGAGAACGTGACAGGCTTCCTCACGTCGAGGGGCGGAGCGGATCTCGCCGATGTCTGCCGTCGTCTGGCAGCCGTCGACTACGTCATCGACGTGCTGTTTGTCGACGCCCGTTGGTTCCGGCCCCAGAGCCGCCCTCGACTGTTCGTGGCGGCCCGGCAACGCAAGTTGGAGGGTCCGTGGCGCCGGTCGGATTCTGAGCATTCTCGTGTGCGTCCTGCCGCGGTGCGCCGATTCGAGGCAGCTCATCCCGAGCTGCCCTTCGTCGACCTGCCTTTGCCGGCACCGCCGGCGGACGCGCCCGACACTCTCATTTCCGTGCTTGAGGATCTTCCGCCGGATGATGCCCGCTGGTGGCCCGAGGACCGTACTGCCGCCCTGGTCGCCGAGATGGCGCCGCTGAATCGCCGCCGGGTGGATGAACTGCAGGCCGGGGAGCGTGACGGGGTTGCGACGATGTACCGTCGCCGCCGGAACGGCCGCACGGTGGGTGAACTCAGGCCTGACCGCCTTGCGGGTTGCCTCAGAACCCCCCAGGGCGGCAGCAGCGTCCAGTTTCTCGTCGATTGCCGTAGCGGAGCGCCTCGGATCCGACCCCTGACCGGCCGAAAGTACGCACGCCTGCAGGGGGGCGGACTCCTTCCCCATCGAGGTCAACGACCGCCAAGCGAGGCTAGGCTTCGGCGACGCTGTGTGCGTCCAGGCAGTCCGGTGGTTGGTACAGTACGCCTTCGACCCCGAGAACAGCGGGGCGGTGGACGCGCCGGAGTCCTCCCGCGAAACTGCACCGATTCAGTTCCCCTACGCGCCTCCGACAAGCGGCCGCGATGAGCCGCAACGTCCGCTCTTCAAGTAACTCGCCCGCTTCATGCTGCCTGACACGCTCGACGCTCGCGCGGCGCTGATCTACTTCCACGCGTACATGTACGGCCCCTATCGGGGACGGCTTCGCTTGTTCAGGGATCGAGGCCTGAAGCCGCGGATGGTCATGTCCGAAGACTGGGAGGTCTTCACGTCCATCCTGCTGAGACAGCAGGCGTGGCCAGTCGAAAGGGTCCGGACCTCGGCGACACAGAGGTCAAGTCGGCGGTCGCCGGCAACTCCTTCGAGTACCAGTATCACCGCAACTCGTGGCAGGAGAAACTGGAGGCCGACCGCCGCTCCGGGCACGCCTTCGTTTGGTATGGCGACGACCTGCGCACCGTCGAGGTCTGGTACTCCGACGGTGCGCTACTGCACGGCCACTTCGCCGCGTGGGAAGCCGAGAACCCGTACTCAGAAGCAGGCCGGCAGCGCTTCCGCAAGCAGGTCAGCGCCGGTTGGGTCCGTGACCACGCCACCCTGCTGCTGCGCGTACTCGAAGGCGAGGCAGAATATGAATGGAAGAGCGAGCTCCCAGCAGCCGACGCTCCGAACGGACCGGAAGCCGCTCCCCCGAGCTGACCGGGAAAGCTGTGTAGGTCCCGACGTCCAGCCAGCACCACAGTGACAAAGCAAGACTCTCCGGAAGGAACCCAAATCGTCGATCCTGACGAAGAGTTCGACCACGAGCCTTTCGACGACCCACTCAGCCTTGAACCGGCTGGCCCCGCAAGGGTCGACGTGTATCTTCGTCCGGCACCACTGTTCGAAGAAGACGGTGAAACAGAGGGCGACAGATCAGAGCGGGTCCGCCTGCTTCGCATCGACGTGGCTCAGGGTCGCCTTACAATGTTCCCGCGAAAGAACCTCCACTACACCGATCGCCAGATCCGGCCGAAGTACGACAGCGTCAAGAGAATCTCGTTCTCCGACGGAGACGTCCTTTACTATGCGCCCTCGGAGGAACTGGCCACAGGCGGGCCGGCTAACACCGCCACCACTAGCGAACGCCCGGGGAAAGGTCGATTCCTGGGTTCCTCCTTCGGTAAGACCATTGAGGGAAGTGTTCCGATCCCCGTCCCCGACATCGAGGAGACCATCCCCAGATCCCCAGACGATGTAAGGAACCTCCTGAACGGTCTGCCCCCCTACTGCGTCAAGGACCCATTCTATGGTCTGGGCTTCAAACGAGCCTACCGGGCCGTTGTACACACGATTGAAGAACTATCTGTCGCCGAGGAAATCGAGATCTCCCGGCACACTCCCACGGCATACGATGCCGCTCGACGGCTCTTCGTCATCTCCGAAGAGGACATGTTGGAGTTCAAGCGCGCGGTCGACCGGGTCAACAGGACCACGCGCAAGGCCGCAAACACAATCAACGACACGTCGACGTACAACAAGGTCGCCGACGTACTCGGCGTCCCGAGGAAGATCCTGACCTACGGAAAGACGAAAGAGCGAAAGGCACTCACTGCGATCGGGAACGACGAAAGACCCCTATCCGACGAAGAACAAGTCGAGCTCGTGGAGGTCATGACGCGGAATGTCGACTCGATACTCAAGGCTGATCCCGTCCGAATGGAGAATCTAGAGTCTGGCATCGCGATAGCCAAGACGCGCTCGTTGTTTGAAAGCTTGTCACAGATGATCGAAGCGCGCTGCAGCGAGCCGACTTGGCAGCGCTTTCTCCAAGAGAATCCTTTCGTATTGTCGATGGTGTTCGGACGCCCAATCGTGAAGATCGCCGATCAAGCATCGGTCGGAGGACAGAAGATCTCCGGGAGTGGAGGGAAGATCGCCGACTTCTTGGTAAGGAACGCGCTGACCGGCAATGCCGCACTAGTAGAGATCAAGACACCTAGGGCGAAGCTCCTCAACGAGAAACCGTATCGGGCGGGCGTCTATACTCCGTCTCGCGAGCTCACCGGAGCGATAAGCCAAGTGCTCGACCAGCGAAGCAAGTTCGAGCAGGAGATCGCCAGCATCCGCCAGCGCGATCGGACGCTTGAAGCCTAGGCCCATCACGTACAGGCATGTGTTCTCGCCGGCACGATGCCATCCTGCGAAGATCGCCTCAGGTCCTTTGAGTTGTTCCGCAACGGCCTGAAGGACGTTGTGGTCGTGACCTTCGATGAACTGCTCCGCAAGGTAGAGGATCTGTGCGGCTTTCTCGAGGGTAAAGACACACCAAAAGACCACGACGTGCCCTTCTAGCTTGCCGAAAGGGGACCGGCCGCCATGATGTCCCAGCAGGTAGGGCATCCTCCACAGACCCGACATCGCAGGTCTCCATCGGTGGGCGTTCGGAAGTCCAGGACCACCGCGGTGTACGCGCCGCCCCGCCAGTTCGAAGGGGCTGGGCCCCTCAGTGAATCACCCCCCGCAACCGCGGATCCAACAAATCCCGCAGCGCATCGCCGACACAGTTGAACGACAGCACGAGAAGGAAGATCGCCACGCCCGGGACAACCGACAGCAGCGGCTGCTGCTCGAGCATCGGGAAGGCCTGCTGGAGCATGTTGCCCCAGGTTGGGGTCGGCGGCTGGATGCCGACGCCGACGAAGCCGAGGGCCGCTTCGGTTAGCACGGCGTAGCCCATGCTGAGGGTGGCCTGGACGATCACCGGGGCGATGCAGTTGGGCAGGATGTGGCGCATGATGATGCGGCCGTGGCTGAGGCCGAGGCTCTCGGCGGCCTTGACGAAGTCCCGCTCGCGGATGGAGAGACCCTGGCTGCGGATGATCCTCGCCATCCAGGGCGCGTTGGCGATGCCGATGGCGATGATCACGGTACGCAGCGACCCGCCCAGCGCGGCCGCGAGGCCGACGGCGATCAGCAGGCTGGGGAACACGACCAGCGCGTCCATGAGGCGCATGAGCACGTCGTCGACCCGGCCGCGGAAGTAGACGGAGAGCAGGCCCAGCGGCACGCCCAGCAGCACTCCCAGGCCGACCGCGCCGAGGCTGACCGAGAGCGCGATCCTGGCGCCGACGATCAACCTTGCCAGCGTGTCGCGGCCCATCTGGTCGGACCCGAGCCAGTGCGCGGCGCTGGGACCCGAGAGCAGATTGTCGAAGTCCATCTCCTCGGCATCGACGGGGACGATCCAGGGCGACAGCACCGCCGCGGCGGCGATCAGGGCCAGCACGACGAGGCCGGCGAGCGCCTGCGGTACGGACGCGAGCTTGCGCAGCAGCTGGACGGTCGGGTGGCTGGGCGGGGCAGCACTTCCGGAGGCCGGCGCTTCGCGCCGAATGCCGGCCAGAAGGCCGGCGCACCCAGTCTTGCGGCGCACGTTCCCAGCCACTCCCCTAGCCACCGAACTTGATCCTCGGGTCGAGCCAGGCGCACGCGACGTCGGTGATCAGGTTGGCCGCCAGCACGGCGACTGCCATCAGCAGCACCGCCGCCTGCACCACCAGGAAGTCGCGGGCGAAGATCGCCTGCACGATGTACTGGCCGGTGCCGGGGATGCCGAACAGTGTCTCGATCACGATCGCGCCGGCGAAGATGCGGCCGGTCTGCAGGCCGAGGATCGTCACCACCGGCAGCAAGGCGTTCCGCAGGGCATGCGACCAGATCACCGTGCGCTCCCTGGCACCCCTGGCACGCGAGGTGCGCAGGTAGTCCTGGGCGAGCACTTCGAGCATCGCCGAGCGGCTCTGCCGCATGATCAGCGCGCAACTGGTGACGCCGAGGGCGAAAGCCGGCAGGATCATGTGGCGCAGGCTCTGCAGTGGGTCGTCGAAGAGACTCACGTAGCCTTGGCTCGGCAGCCAGCCGAAGCCCACCCCGAAGAGCAGGATCGCCATGATGCCGAGCCAGAAGTTGGGGATCGCGACTCCGCCGATGGAGACCACCGTCGCCGCGTAGTCGATCGGCTTGCCGCGGTAGACCGCGGAGGCGATCCCCGCCGGCACGCCGACGAGCACCGCGAGAATCCAGGCGGCGACGCCGAACTGCAGGGTCACGAGAGCCCGGCTGCCGAGCTCCTCCGCTACCGGCCGCATGTTCTGGGTCGAGCGGCCGAAGTCGCCCTGCAGCACGTTGCCGAGCCAGATCAGATAAGGGGATTATACGCTTGGCTTGACAGGCCGGTAGCCCCGTGCGCCGGAGTCACACGGGGCTACCGGCCTGTCAAGCCAAGCGTATAATCCCCATCAGATACTGGACGATCACCGGCTCGTCGAGGTGGTGACGTTCGCGGATGATCTGCAACTGCTCTTCGTCGAGCGACTCGCCGGGACCGATGAAGGCCCGCGCCGGGTCACCCGGGATCGCGAGCATCAGCGCGAACACCAGGAACGTGACCAGGAGGAGAACGGGCACCGCCTGCAGCAGGCGGCGCGCGAGGTAGCTGCGCAGCGGCTAATCCTCCAGCCAGATCGTCGCGAAGTTCATCTTGCCGTCCCAGCCCATCAACTGATCGAGGTTGCGCACCCGCTCGGGCGCAGCCGCGAAGGTCACGCCGTAGAGCAGCGGCGTGAACCAGGCCTCGCCGAGCACCGTCCGGTTCATCTCGATGTAGACCTGCTTGCGGGCCTCGTTGTCGTAGAACGAGGCGCCCAGCTCGACCAGCTCATCGACGTCCGGCCGCAGCACGTTGCCCGGGTTGTAGTAGCCATCACTCTTGTAGGCCAGCGACGCCATCCAGTCCGGCTCGGGATAGCGGCTCCACGACGTGACGAACATCGGGTACTCCTGGCCGTGGTTGAACCTCTCGGTCGCGGGTCCGCTGGAGAGCACGTCGATGTCCATCCCTATGCCGATCTTCTTCAGCATCGCCCGCACGACCTCGGCGCTGGAGACGAGCAGGGGGTTGTGGTGGGTAACCGCCGTGAACTCCACGCCATCCTGGCGGCCGGCTTTCGAGAGGTACCGGCGCGCCTTGTCGAGGTCGTAGTAAGGGCGTTCGTCATCGGGCTCGTGGACCCAGGAACCCACCGGCCACATGCCCGCGTCGGCCTTGATCGCCCGGTCGAAGAAGATCGCCTTGTTGATCACTTTCGGGTCCACGGCGTGGGCGATCGCCAGCCGGACGTTCACGTCGTCGAGCGGCGGCTTGTTCACGTTGAACACCAGCGTCAGCGCGATGCCGCCGCCCGGCATCGTCTCCAGTTGGAAGCGCTCGTCCCGCTCGAAGGTCGACACGTCCTTGTACGGGAGGTAGGTGACGTCGATCTCCCCCGTACGTAGGGCCGCGGCCCGGACCGTCTCGTCGCGGATCACCCGGATCGTCACCTCGTCGAGATACGGAAGCTGATTACCGTGCTCGTCGCGGCCCCAGTAGTCCTCGTTGCGGACCAGGTGCACCAGGGTGCCGGTGATCACCTCCTTCAGCTTGAAGGGCCCGGTGCCGGACGGGTTCCAGCCGTAGTCGGGGCCGAGCGCCTCGACCGCGGTCGGCGAACTCATCACGCCGCCTCGATCGGCCAGCATGCCGAAGCCGGCGCCCCACGGCCGCGCCAGGTCGAACCGCACCGTGTACTCGTCGATCACCTCGACCGCCTGGATCACCGCCAGCGAAGCGCGCGGCGTGGCGACCGTCTCCGGGTCGAGAATCCGCTCGATGTTGTACTTGACCGCCTCGGCGTTGAAGGGAGTGCCGTCGTGGAACGCGACGCCCTCGCGAAGCTGGAAGGTGATCGAGTCGGGATCCGTCCCGATCTCCCAGGACTTCGCGAGCGAGGTCTTCGGCCGCGGATTGAGCTGCGGGTCGGCGTCGACCAATTGATCGAACATCTGCCGCCAGAAGTACGCGTCGGCGCCCGACCGCCCGAGGATCGCGTCGAGCGACGTCGGCTCGAGAGAATGGCCTACACGCAGGTGGCCGCCGTAGCGTGGACCGCCGAGGGCGGCGGGCCGAAGTGCCGCGACGCCGGAATCCAGCCGATCGGCACGGCTCTCCGGCGCGCAGGCCGGAACCAGGGCGAGCATCCCCGCGAGTAGTAAGGACCCTTGCGGCCCGAAGCGACATACTGCCCAGACCCAACGTGCATGGGGCCTCCCGAGCCATCCCCGCGGCTCCTGGTGCTGTGCCCAGAGGATCAGAGGGTTCTCCTTCGCGTCGGCAGGCGGGGACTCTACCCGGTCGCGACGTGAGCGTTCTGAACCACCGCCAGCTCGCCCGCTCGCCAGTTCCCGCAGCTCGTACCCTCGCAACCGGACCCACTCCAACGAAGGTATGGTTTCTATACCGTGGAGTTCGAGTTCGACGCACGCAAGAGCAAGTCGAACCTGGCGAAGCACGGCATCGACTTTCACGACGCGCAGGAGCTATGGAGTGATCCGGACATGATCGAGTTGCCTGCCCGAACCACCAACGAGTCCCGCTTCCTTACCGTCGGCAGGATCAGCGATGTCTACTGGTCCGCCGTCATCACCTACCGAAGCGACCGGATACGGATCATCTCGGTACTCAGGTCCCGCAGAGAGGAGGTCGCAGTCTATGAAGGCTGAGGAGTTCGACCGGAAGTTCGATGCCGGCGAGGACATCATGAAGTACCTCGACCTGACGAGGGCCCGGCGACCGGGCCACGATCAACGCCGCGTCAACGTCGACTTCCCCATCTGGATGATCGAGTCACTGGATCGCGAAGCGTCGCGTCTGGGCGTCCCGCGGCAGTCCTTGATCAAGATGCTCATCGCGCGGCATCTTGAGGAACTTGGCTCTGCCGCGAGCCCCTAGCGAATGAGCTGCGCGCAGATCCGCGCGGACATCTTCGGCTACGTGGAGTTCTTCGAGCAGCATCCCGCCTCCAAGATCGAACTGCCGCCGACGCCGCCGGACGACACCGACGACCTGCCGGCAGCCGCGTTCCAACTGGCCCCCGACGACATCGAGCACTCCGAGAGCCAGCTCAAGCAGGCGATCGCCGCGTACCACGCGATGGTCACGATGACCGACTTCTATGTCGGCCAGTTGCTGGACGCGCTGGAGATGCTCGACCTCGCCGACTCCACGATCGTCGTGTTTACCAGCGACCACGGTTTCCAGTTGAACGAGCACGGCTGTCGAAGCGCGAGGGCTTCCACGGACGCACTCTGCGAACGCAGCGCTACCGGTACACGGAATGGACCCCGCTCAGAGCGGGCGGCGGCGAAACGCAGCGGGAACTCTACGACCTCGAGGAAGACCCGTTCGAGTGGGAGAACCTGGCGGCCCGCGCGTCTCCCTGGCCGCCTACGGCGGCAGCGGACCAAAAGGTCCGTGCACCCAGAGAGCGGTCGCGACGCGGGCGCGCTTCTCTTCTACAACCGTCACGGCGCCACTGCGGTCGGCGGCCAGTTCCCTGCGCGGCAGCGCAGCGAATCCGCTGCGAGTACTCCTAGTGTCATGTCACACGTCCTCTGCCGTATGAATCGTAGTAGGCTCCTTGCCGTTCGACAACGGCAAGGAGTCTGGCATGAAGCGGTATGTGGTGGAGTTGGAGGCGCAGGAGCGCGAGGCGTTGGCGACGATGACGCGCAAGGGTTCGCATCGGTCGCAGAAGGTGATCAACGCCTTGATTCTGCTCAACTGCGACGAGGGCGAGTTCAACGGGCGTCGGCCGACCGGCGAGACGATCGCCGGGGTCTTGCGGATCAGTGCGCGCAGGGTGGATCGTGTGAAGAAGCGGTTTGTGGAGGACGGTCTGGAGGCGGCGCTCGGCAGTCGGCAGGGGCGTCGTCCGAAGTACCTGCGCAAGGCGGATGGCGAGTTCGAGGCGCGGCTGGTCGCGCTGAGTTGCGGCGAGCCGCCCGAAGGGCGTTCGCAGTGGTCTCTGCGTCTGTTGGCGGACCGTGCGGTGGAGCTCGGCTATATCGACAGCGTCTCGCACGAGACGGTGCGGCGGGTGCTAAAAAAAACGCTCTCAAACCGTGGCGCCGCGTCGGCTGGGTGATTCCGCCGCAATGCAACGCCGACTTCGCGGCGAACATGGAGCGGGTGCTCGACGTCTATCGGCGTCCGTACGACGCGAACTTCCCGGTGGTGTGCATGGACGAGACGCCGCGGCAGTTGATCGCCGAGACACGGGCGCCCATCCCGCCGGCCCCTGGACGGGAGGTCCGCGAAGACTACGAGTACCGACGCTGCGGCACCTGCAACGTGTTCATGGCGACCGAACCGCTGGCCGGGCGGCGTCTGACCAAGGTCACCGAGCGCAGGACCAAGACCGACTGGGCGCGTTTCCTGGAAGACATCGCCGGGCAGTATCCCGACGCCACCCGAATCACGCTGGTGATGGACAACCTCAACACCCACCGCCCCGGCGCGCTCTACGAGACCTTCGACCCGGCCCGGGCCAAGGCGCTGTGGGACCGCTTCGAGTTCGTCTATACCCCCAAGCACGGCAGTTGGCTGAACGTCGCCGAGGTCGAACTCAGCGTGATGATCCGCCAGTGCCTCAACCGCCGCATCGACTCCATCGACATCCTGCGCACCGAAGTCGGCGCCTGGCAGGACGCCAGAGACCGAATCCAAGCCAAGGTCAACTGGCACTTCACCACCGACGACGCTCGCGTCAAACTCAAGCGCCTCTATCCGACTTTTGACGAGTGACACGGCACTAGAAGCGGACTCCAACCACCACCCGGAGCTCCCTCGGCACCTGGTAGGAGACGCGTCCCGGGAACGGCCTGCCGTTGAACGGATTGACGATGCTCTGTTCCTGCTCGTCAGTGGCGTTCGCCAACTCGGCTCGCAACTGCCCTTCGACTCGGCCGCCCAGCGGGAAGTCCCAGGTCGCGGTCAGGTGGATGTTCATCGTGTTCTCCAGTTCGTTGGAGCCGCGCGGGGCGAGGTACCTCTCGGTGATGATCCTCTGCCCGCTCACCGGATGAGCGACCGTGGCCCGGCCGATCCGGGTCCAGGGGCGCCCGGAGCGGAACCAACCGGTCGCACCGAGGCCCAGCCTGTGGCTACCCAGCTCCCAGTACTTGAGCGCCATCACGTTCAGATTGTGGGTCCGATCGGACGAAATGGGACCGAAACGGTTGACCGCGGTGGAGTCCGTCGCGCCGGTCACCACGTCGACCCCTCCCCTTCCCTCGAGGAAGGTGTCGGCGTCCGTCGTGTCGTTGTTCGTGATGTTTCCGGCGGCGTTGCCCTCGGCCTTCGAGAGGGTGTAGTTGGACCTCAGGGTCCAGTTTCCCCGGTAGCGCCGGTTGAACTCGATCTGTAGCCCTCGGTATTCGCGCTTGCCCTCGTCGTAGTTGCGGATCGCGTTGAAGGGGATGCCGTTCTCGTCGAACTGCTCGTTGCCCCAGTACATGTCTCCGAGGACCCAGAAAATGGCGCGCGCCTTGAAGGCCCAGAGATCGCCGATCTGTCGCTCGACGGCGAACGTGACCTCGTCCTTGTAGTAGGGGTCGAATGGCTGAATCGGCGTCCGGTTGTCCGGAATCGCGGTGAACTGGAAACGGTCGTAGAGCTGAGTCGCCGGGTTGTAGCCGTACTGGTGAAAGGCATTGGCGCCGTTCGGCAGCCGCGACATGTAGCCGTTGACGATGTGCGTCCCGATGAGCTGATAGGTACGTCCGAGGGTGCCCTTGAGCAGGGTCCTGCCATCGCCCCGGAGGTCGTAGATCCCGGCCAGACGCGGCGCGATGTCAGTCGGTGAAGTGGCTTCCTCGCCGACGTCGTTCGCGTGATTCTGTGCGTCCATGCGAAGCCCGACGTTGAACGTCCAGTTGTCACCGGCCGTGATCCGATCCTGAGCGAAAACCGCCAGGTTGTCGCTGGTCGTGACCACCGGCTCGTCGGGAGTAATGAAGACCCGCTTGCGCACCGGCACCGTGAAGCCGCCCGGGAGGTTCTCGTTGTAGCCCCGGCCCTGATACCGGGTTGGTGGGGTGTTGAAGCTCTCGAACTCGACATCCTGGTAATCGACGCCGAACTTGAGTTCGTGGTCGCCGCGGAACAGGCTCAGTGCGACGTTGCCCTGCTTCCGCGGGAACGCGTTGTAACCGGTGCCGCCGCCGAGGTACACCGCGTTGTACCTGAGGCCGTTCGTCAGGTCCCAGTAGGCGCCGCCGCTTCCCGCCGGACTGTCGGGGTTCGCGCCGGAGTCGACGGGCCGCTCATGGAGCTGGCCGCGGAGGATCTCCGACGTGTAGTCAGCCACCTTGACCTCGAGGAAGGCGTTGGAGGAGACAGCGAAGTTCCAGGCCCCCTGGGTGAGGATCTCGGTGAGATCGAAGACGCCTGGAGTCCAGAGGTCGGCGGCTCTGGCTTCCCAGAACACCTTGGACACGCTGCCGTCGGCATAGAGGAGCGAGAATTGGTGGTCCTGGCTCGGCTGGAAGTTGAACTTGCCGACCAGCGGCTCGCCCTGCAGGCTGTTGTCGAGTACGCCACCGCCCCGGAAGGCATCGATCTCGTTCGAGTTCGTCTCGCCGCCGGCGACGAAGAACCACGCCTTGTCGCGGGCGAACGGGCCGCCAATGGCAAGCTCGAAGCTGTTCGTGTTGTCGCTGGAGCGCGGCAGCGGAACGGCGTCCAACTGCGCTCGCCAGCTCTGGCGCTGCAGAATGTAGAGCAGGTCGCCGTGGAACCTGTTCGTGCCGGTCTTGACCACGGCGTTCGTCACGCCGCCGATCACCCGCCCGTACTCGGCCGGCGCCCCAGCCGACTCCAGACGAACCGAGGACAGCGCCGTGGTCGGCAGGAACAGGCGGGAGCTGCCGCCGCGGCGGTTGAAGGAGGTGTCCACGCCGTCGACGAAGCCCGCGGTCTCGCTCCACAGGCCACCGTTGACGGTCGGTGTGTGATCGCCGAGAGCCTGTGAGCGCGCGTCACTGGTCACCCCCGGCAGCAGCATGACCGCGGACTGGTAGTTCCGCTTCCCGAAGCTCACGTTCTCCGCCAGCTCGGCTTCGAGGGTCGAGGCCGCCCCCACCTCGTACTTGTCGACCAGCGGCGCCTCGGAGATCACGGTGATCGTCTCCTCCGTGATGGCAGCGAGCTGGAGGTTCCTCACCAGGCGGGTACCGGCTTCGAGGGGCGCTGCCGCCGGCTGCGACTGCATGCCCTCCATGGCCGCCCGCACGGTGTAGTCGCCCGGCACCAGCAGGCCGAAGCGATAGGCGCCCTCGGCGTTTGTCACCGCTGTCCGGGTACCGCGTTCGCTCTCGAGCGCGACGGCGACTCCGGGGATCGGCGAGCCCGACGCATCGGTGACGACGCCTTCGACCGTGCCGGTCTGAGGCGCGTCGGCATGAGCGCCCACGGCGAACAGCGCCCCCATGACCATGCAGATGACGATGGGACCTTGGACTCGTCGCATTTCTCGAACCTCCTTCGCGGGTGAGACCGGTGATGGGCTACTGAACCTGGTAGCTCGCGGGAGCTTACCGGACACCGTTTGAACATCCAACACCGTGAGATCACTGGCGTTCGCGGGATGGGGACGCGACAATCTCGGCCTGCAGGGAATCGGATTGATGTGTGGATCGGCGAGTACACCTTCGGGTGCAGGTACCGGGGCCGACGTACTCACCGCTCTGCGGAACTACCGCGCCGCGATGAGGAACGGGGACATCGACGCGCAAGTGGTCGCCATCGCGGCGGACCAAGATCACCGGCCTGTCCCTGGCGGCCGTGACGATCCTGTCTCCACCGTCACCGACGCACTCGACGAGGCCGCTTCGACCGCGACTCCGGGATCCCCGTCCAGCTTTCGTCGCTAGCACTCATCGTCAGGGTAGCGAATCTGCTCGGCAGCCTTCCCCTGGAGGACCGGGACTACCGACTGTTCATGTAGCAGCGGCGAGGAGGAGGAGGAGGAGGAGGAGGAGGAGCGAAGCTGCCGGTGACCGCCACCTAGACTCATCAGGCGACCTCGCTAGTCTTCCAACGGACTCCCGTCCGTTCCACGACGTAGGGGAGCGTGCAACACCATGCGATACGCGAACGCAGCTGCCGTAGCCGTCCTGGCGCTCGCCATCGGTTGCGCCAGCCCCGGCGACCCCCATGCCGGCCACGAAACCGGGGCGGACAATTCCGCCGTCGATGCGTTGTTCGCATCCTGGGACCTGCCGGGATCGCCGGGATGCGCGCTCGCCGTGGCGCGGGACGGCGCGCTGGTGTACTCGCGTGGCTACGGCTACGCCAACCTCGACTACGACATTCCGATCACCCCGCAGACGGTCTTCGACGTCGCCTCGGTGACCAAGCAGTTCGTCGCCGCGGTCGCCAACATGCTGGCTCTGGAAGGGAAGCTGTCGCTCGACGACGATGTCCGCAAGTGGATTCCGGAACTGCCCGAGTACGAGGCGCCGATCACCCTGCGGCACTTGATCCACCACACCGGCGGCCTGCGCGACTATCTGAACCTGTTTCCACTCGCCGGCGCCGGCGACTACTACGCGGTCTCGCGCGAGCAGCTCCTGGCGATGATGTCGCGGCAGCGCGCGCCGGTCTTTCCGCCCGGTGGGCGGTACGAGTACAGCAACACCGGCTACATGCTGCTGGCCCATGCTCTCGAGCGCGCCGGCGGCAAGTCCCTGGGCGCAATGGCCCGGGAGCGAATCTTCGAGCCGCTGGGAATGGAAAGCAGCCTGATGTACGAGAACCGCGAGGAGATCATCCCGCGGCGCGCCACCGGCTACCACCGCGACGACGACGGCCGGCTGCGGATCGTGCACAACTACGACTTCGAGATCGCCGGCGACGGGCAGCTCTACACGACGGTGGAGGACCTCCTGCGCTGGGATCAGTACCTGCACGGCGCCGGGAAGCCGGCAATCCACGGCGCGATGCTGACCGAGGGAACGCTCAACAACGGCGACCCGATCGACTATGCCCAGGGCGTCGTTCCCGCTGAGTATCGCGGCCTGCGAACGGTCGGGCACAGCGGCCATTCCTGGGGGTTCCGCACGGAACTCAGGCGGTTCGTGGAACCCGGCCTCTCGATCGCCATCGCCTGCAACGCCGAGTACGCCGAGCCCGGAGACGTGGGGCAGCGGGTTGCCGACCATTTCCTGGCAGACCAGCTTGGACCCGAGAGCAGCGATGAGGGAGAGGCATCGGATGACGACCAGGAGGACGCCGAGACGCCATCCGTAACGTCATCCCTGTCGCCATCCCTGTCGTCCGTCGAGCTGGCCGAGTTCGCCGGCAGCTTCTTCTCCGCCGAGTTGGACGCCACCTACCGGTTTGCGGTCGCAGGCCGCAGTCTCTCGGTGCGCATCGAGCAGGAACCGGCGCTTGACGTCACGCCGGTCGCCGAGGACGAGTTCGAGGTCAGGTTCGAGAGCCGGGGGTGGGCGGCGTCTCCAGCGCGGCTGGAGTTCAAGCGTGATGGCTCCGGCGCAGTCATAGGGTTCAGCCTGAGCTCAGGCTCGGAGCGGGGTCTGGTGTTCGAGAAGCTCCCCGCGCTGGACGTGCCATGAGGGAACACCAGCACCGCTCTACTGGGTGCGCCGGCGCCCCCGCCGACTTTCCCGGGCGACGCCGCGGAGCGGCGGCGAACGGGAGGAAGACGCGCGAGGCGGCAGCCTCCCTCCTTTGCGCTGCGGCGCTCTTGGCCAGCGTCGGCCTCGCCTCGACGGCGTGCACACCCGCCGAGCCCACCTCCACAGTCATCGTCAATGCGCGCGTCATCGACGGCAGCGGCCTACCCTCCCGCAACGTCAACGTGCGCATCGTGGGGGACCGCATCGCCACCGTCGGCGACTTCGAACCCTCTGCGGACGAGACCGTCGTCGATGCCGACGGCCTGGTGCTGGCGCCCGGGTTCATCGACGTCCACAGTCACCACGACTACCTGTTGTTCGAGCTGCCGGAGGCGCTGGCGGCGGTCAGCCAAGGCATCACGACCATCGTGGCCGGGCAGGATGGAGGCCACCAGTACCTTTTGGCGGAGTTCTTCGACCGCCTCGAAACATCGCCCGTCGCCGTCAATGTCGCGTCCTACGCCGGTCACGGAACGCTGCGTGCCCAGGTCATGGGCGAGGACTACGAGCGCCACGCGACACCGGAAGAGGTCGCCGAGATGGCGGATCTGCTGCGCACCGAGATGGAGGCCGGTGCGCTGGGGCTCTCGTCGGGGCTCGAGTACGACCCCGGGTCCTTCTCGGCGACCGAAGAGGTGGTCGAGCTCGCCCGAGTGGCGGCCGCTCACGGGGGCCGCTACATCAGCCACATCCGCAGCGAGGATCGGTACTTCTGGGGAGCCATCGAGGAGATCATCGAGATCGGCCGGGAAGCCCGGCTACCGGTGCAGGTGACCCACACCAAGCTCGCCATGAACAGTTGGTGGGGGCAGGCCGAGCGTCTCACGACCCAACTGGATGAAGCCCGGGCGTCAGGCGTCGAGATCACGGCGGATATCTACCCCTACCGGGCCTGGGCCACGTCCTTCACGTGGCTCACGACCGTCTTCCCGGACCGTGATCTCGATCGGCGGGACGGAGCGGAGTACATCCTCCGCGACCTGCTTTCGCCCGAGGACGTCCTCCTTCCCGACTATCTGCCCGAGCCGGCCTACAACGGCCTGACGCTCGCCGAGATCGCCGAACTCCGTGGTTCCGACCCGGAGACGACCCTGATGGAGCTGCTGAAGGCCGACACCGACATGGGCGGAGAATCCCCCATGTTGGGTTTCGCCATGGACGAGCCCGACATCGAGTCCATCATGGCCTGGCCACACACCGTCGTCGGCAGCGACGGCGGGCTTGCAGGTTCTCATCCACGCGGATTCGGCGCCTTCACCCGGTTTCTCGGGCACTACATTCGTGACCGCAACGTCGTCAGTCTCGAAGAGGCTGTCCGGAAGATGTCCTCACTCTCCGCCGAGCACCTTGGGATCACCGAACGCGGCTCGATCCAGGAGGGCTACTACGCCGATCTGGTTCTGTTCGACCCCGAGACGGTCATGGACCAAGCGACGTACGAGGACCCGCATGTGCCTTCCCTGGGGATCGAGAAAGTCTGGGTCAACGGGCAACTGGTGTTCGACGGCGGCCAGACCACCGGCAAGCGGCCCGGCAAGCCGATTCGGCGGGCCGGTTCCTGAGCCTTGCCGGCACCGAGGCGATCCTCGGACGCCGGCGGCAAGAAGGCCGACCTGATCTACCGCTGCGCCACCGAGGAACTGGTCGCCTCAGGAACCCCAGAGGTTCCATGGACTTCAGTCATCACTTCTCTTGTCCAGGAGCATGTAGACCACGAACGCCCTGCGGTCCCTTCGTTCGGCATTGGTGAACTTGGCCATAGGAACAAGGCGTAGTAGGCGGTGCTGACAGCACGTCGGAGGTCTGTCTCTCTGGGACGACCGGCCCCCTGCTGGCTGATTAGCGAGCGGGCGGTCTTGATGAAGTCATCCGGCTTCAACGATCGGCACCTGCTCGCGATACCAATCCCAGTCCGCCTTCTCACTGAAGTGCGGCGCCCGATCGGCATCCATGCCTTCTTCGCGAAGCCTGTGCAGGACTCGTCTCGTCAAGCCAAGGGTCCAGTCCGGGTCGAGTTCGTCTTGGTCTCCCCGGAACACGATGTCCACTCGCAGATACGGGTCGCCGTCGTGATCGATGAGTTCCCTGACCACGACCGGGCCAAACTCAAAGGCGTCCCCGAAATGCCCCGAGAGATCCTCGACTATGAACTCCTTGATCGAGTTCACCAGTTGGCGGTTCACCTCGGCAGTCATTGGGACCTGACTCCTCCGTCCGCTAAGCGGCGGCATTCCCTTCGGTCTCGTCACAGGGCCACTCACCCAGTGGCGAGATTCTACATCCCGAACCGCTGCGCAAGCGCGCCAAGCCTCCAGATCGATGCCGGGCTCGCCTCGATCGCAGAGATCGCCCGGCGCGCTGGCCGGACCCGGCTCACACGCTGCCTGGGAATCAGCCCAGGTCGAAGCGATCCAGGTTCATGACCTTGTTCCAAGCCGCCACGAAGTCGCGCACGAACGCCTCCTGCGAGTCGTCGCAGGCGTAGGCCTCGGCCACGGCTCGGAGCTGGGAGTTCGAGCCGAAGACGAGGTCGACGGCGGAGCCGGTCCACTTCACTTCGCCCGAAGCGCGATCTCGTCCCTCGAAGACGTTCTCGCGGAAGGCGCTCGGCTGCCACTCGGTTCCCATGTCGAGCAGGTTGACGAAGAAGTCGTTCGTCAACGTCTCGGGGCGGTCGGTGAAGACGCCGAGCTCGGACTGCCCGGCGTTCGCGCCCAGAACCCTCAGGCCGCCGACGAGCACTGTCATCTCGGGGGCGGTCAAGGTCAGCATCTGCGCCCGATCCACGAGCAGCTCCTCCGCCGGCCTCCGGTGTCCGTTGGCGACATAGTTGCGGAACCCGTCCGCAGTGGGTTCGAGCACGGCAAAGGACTCGACGTCCGTCTGTTCCTGCACCGCGTCGGTGCGACCCGGCGAGAAGGGCGCTTCGATCTCCTGTCCAGCGTTCTTCGCCGCCTGCTCGACGGCCGCGCACCCGCCCAGGACGATCAGGTCGGCGAACGAGACCTTCTTGCCGCCGAACTGCGAGTTGTTGAACTCCGCCTGGATCTCTTCCAGGGTCCGCAGGATGTCCCCCAGTTGTGCCGGGTCGTTGACCGCCCATTCCTTCTGCGGCGCGAGGCGAATGCGCGCCCCGTTGGCGCCGCCGCGCTTGTCGGTGCCGCGGAACGTCGCCGCCGACGCCCAGGCGGTCGAGACCAACTGGGCGATGGACAACCCTGAACCGAGGATCCGGCTCGCCAAGGCCGCGACATCCTGCTCGTCGATCAACTCATGATCGAGATAGGGGACCGGGTCCTGCCAGAGCTGCGGCGCCGCGGGAACCCACGGGCCCAGACACCGGGCGCGGGGACCCATGTCGCGATGGGTCAGCTTGTACCAGGCCTTGGCGAACGCGTCCGCGAACTCGTCGGGGTGCTCGTAGAAGCGCCTCGCGATCGGCTCGTAGATCGGGTCCACCTTCAGGGAGAGATCCGTCGTGAGCATCATCGGGGCGTGCCGCTCCGACGGATCGTGAGCATCCGGCACCGTACCGGCCGCCGAGGCATCCTTCGGGGTCCACTGATACGCGCCGCCCGCGCCCTTCTCCAGCTCCCATTCGTAGCCGAACAGGTTCTCGAAGAAGTTGTTGTCCCATTGCGCCGGCGCGGTGGTCCAGGCGCCTTCCAGGCCGCTCGTGATCGCGTCGCCGCCCTTGCCGGTGCCAAAGGTGTTGCTCCAGCCGAGGCCCTGCTCCTCGAGGCCGGCGCCCTCGGGTTCGGCGCCGACGTGCTCGCCCGCGTCGGCGGCGCCGTGGGCCTTGCCGAAGGTGTGACCGCCGGCGATGAGGGCCACCGTCTCCTCGTCGTTCATCGCCATGCGGCGGAAGGTCTCGCGAATATCCCGAGCCGCGGCGACCGGATCGGGCGTGCCGTTCGGCCCCTCCGGATTGACGTAGATCAGGCCCATCTGCACGGCGCCGAGAGGATTCTCGAGGTCGCGGTCACCGCTGTAGCGCTCGTCACCGAGCCACGTCGTCTCGGACCCCCAGTAGATGTCCTCTTCGGGCGCCCAGACGTCCTCGCGTCCGCCGGCGAACCCGAGCGTCCTGAAGCCCATCGACTCCAGGGCGCAGTTGCCGGTGAAGATCATCAGGTCGGCCCAGGAGAGCGACCGGCCGTACTTCTGCTTGACCGGCCACAGGAGCCTGCGCGCCTTGTCGAGGCTCACGTTGTCGGGCCAACTGTTGAGCGGCGCGAAGCGGAGCGTGCCGGAGGCGCCGCCGCCGCGGCCGTCGCCGATCCGGTAGGTGCCGGCCGAGTGCCACGCCATGCGGATGAAGAGCGGACCGTAGTGCCCGTAGTCGGCCGGCCACCAGTCCTGCGAGGTCGTCATCACCTCTTCGATGTCCTGCTTCAGCTCGTCCAGGTCGACCTTCGCGAACTCCTCGGCGTAGTTGAAGTCCTCGCCCATCGGATCCGAGAGCGGGGAGTTCTGCTGGAGGACCTTCAGGTTCAACTGGTTGGGCCACCAGTGCTGGTTCGCCGTGCTCCCAACCGCCAGATGTCTGTCCGACCCGCCCAGAACCGGGCACTTGTCTGCGTTCGTCATGTTCGCTCCCCCTAACGTGTTCGGCTTCTCTCGGTGACCCGTAGCTATATACAAGGATTGGGCGCCGTTGTGAAGTGGCCGCGGTGGTGGCGGCCAGCACTCAGGCCAACGCAGACCTGGGCTCGCGAGATTCCCCTCTACCGCGCCAGATCTCCCCACGCACTCGACATGGGTCGTTCTCTTCGGCACCTTGGCCCCGAGGAGCCGCGATCAGGCGGTCAGGCCGTAGCTCAGATCGTGCTTGGAAAGTGGCAGCGATCGCACCCGCTTCCCCGTCACGGAGAAGATCGCGTTGCACAGTGCCGGCGGGACCGGCGGCAGCGCCGGCTCGCCGAGGCCGGTGGGCTGATTGTCGCTCTTGACGAAGTGCACTTCCACCGGCGGCGCCTGGTCCATGCGCAGCAGCTTGAAGTTGTGGAAGTTGCTCTGCCTCGTGCGTCCGCCCTCGAAGGTGATCTCCTGGTCGAGCACCTGGCCGAGGCCGTCGAGCGCCGCGCCCTGGACCTGGTTGACCGCGTTGCTCGGGTTGACGAGCTGCCTGCCGACGTCGCCGGCGACCCAGATCTTGTCGACGCCGAGTTCTCCTTCCGGACTGACCGTGGCCTGAACCACTTCGGCGAAGTAGCCGCGATGGCTGAAGTGGAACGCGACGCCCTGGCCGGTCCCCTTCGGCAGTTCGGTCTTGCCCCAGCCCGACTTGTCGCGCACCAGTTCGAGTACGGCCTTCATTCTCTGGGGGTCGAACGCGGTCCTGGTCCCGGCCTCCGCCGAGTCGAGGAGGTCGAGGCGGAACTGGAGCGGGTCCTTCCCGGCCTCGGCCGCGAGCTCGTCGATGAACGACTGCACCACGAACGAGATCGCATTGCTGGTCGGTGCACGCAGCGCTCCGGTCGGGATGCCGAGCGGCATCTTCGAAACCTCCAGCGCGAAGTTCGGCACGAACGCCTGCGGGAACTCGTTCCGGGACATCTCGGCGCTCGGGGCGAAGCGCCGGCCCTCACCGAAGGTGACGAAGTGGTCGCGCCACGCCACGAGGTTCCCGCCTTCGTCGAGACCACCTTCCAGGAAGTGGTAGCCGCCGGGGCGGAAGAAGTCGAAGCGGGTGTCGTCTTCGCGCGTCCACAGCAGCTTGACCGGGACTCCCGCCTGCTGCGCGATGAGCGCGGCCTCGAGCATGTAGTCGAAGTACAGCCGCCTGCCGAAGCCCCCACCCATGCGGGTCAAGTGGATCGTGATCTTGTCCTGGGGAATGCCCACGGCCTTGCTGAGGTCGCCGCGCGCAAACTGGGGCGTCTGGGTCGGCGCCCACATCTCCAGCTCGCCGTCGCGGAAGTGGGCCGTCGTGTTCTGGGGCTCGAGCGGCGCGTGGGCGAGGAAGGGATACTGGTAGGCGGCCTTGAGCGTCTTGGCCGCCGAGGCCATTGCCCCGGCCGCGTCGCCGTCGGCCTTGAGACTCTGCTGCGGCGCCTCCTTCGACAGCTCCTGCGCCTGACGATCGAAGTCCTCGGTGCTCTGGGTCGCGGTGGATCCTTCCTCCCAAGTGACTTCGAGCTTGCCGCGGACTTCGTTGACCAGCCACCAGGAATCGCCGACGATGGCGACGCCGTTGGTCGGCAGTTGAGCGGCGTTCGAGTCGACGACGAAGGCATCGGTGACGCCGGGCGACGCCTTGACGGCGTCGAGGTCGACGCTCTTCACCCGGCCGCCGTGGACCGGGCATTTCTCGAACACGGCGTGCTTCATCCCGGGCACCGAAACGTCGATGCCGAACAGCGGCTCGCCAACGACGATCTTCGGGTTGTCTACTCCCGGAATCTCCTGGCCGATGATCGTGAAGTCCTTCGGGTCCTTGAGGGGAACGGTCCTGGGGTCGGGCGGCTCGAGCAGTGCCGTGGCACTCGCCAGCTCGCCGTAGGACAGCGACTTGTTCTTGAAGCGAACGACTCCGGATTCGGTGGTGCACTTCTCCGGCTTGGTCTTCCACTCCTTCGCCGCGGCTTCCACGAGCATGGAGCGAGCGGCGGCCCCGGCGCGGCGCATCGACTCGTAGTGCATCGGCGTCGCCATGCTGCCGCCGGCCATCTGGCCCCGGTACTTGGTCGGATCGAAGTCCGCCTGCTCCACACGCACCTGACTCCAGGGGATGTCGAGTTCCTCGGCGATGAGCATCGGCAGCATCGTCTTGACGCCCTGCCCGATCTCGGGGTTCTGGGCCATGATCGTCACCGCGCCGTCCGGCGTGAGGCGCACGAAGGCACTGAGCACCGCCTCGACATTGGCATCGGCAACGGCAGCACCCGCGGCGCGCGGAGCGTCCAGTCCGAAGCGCACGCCGAGGAACATTCCTCCTCCCACCAGAGCGGTGACCTGAAGGAAGCTGCGTCGCGAAGTGGTTCTATCAGCGGCGCTCATGCCTCACTCCCTCCAGTGGTCTCGCTAACGCTCGGCGGCGTCTGCACGATCTCGGCGGCGCGATGAATCGCGGCCCGGATCCGTGTGTAGGTCGCACACCGGCAGAGGTTGCCGCTCATGGCCTCATCGATGTCCCCGTCCGTGGGCGCCGGAGTGCTCGCGAGGAGAGCCGAGGCCGACATGATCTGGCCGGCCTGGCAGTAGCCGCACTGCGGCACGTCGATCTCCTGCCAGGCGAGCTGCACGGGATGGCCGCCGTCCGGAGACAGGCCTTCGATCGTCGTGATCTCCTTCCCTTCCGCGCGCGAGACCGGCATGCGGCAACTGCGCTCTGCTGTGCCGTCGACGTGCACGGTGCAGGCCCCGCAGAATGATCGGCCGCAGCCGAACTTGGTTCCCTTCAGGTCGAGTTCGTCACGGAGAACCCAGAGCAGTGGCATCTCCGGCGGCGCCTCGACCGTCGCCGGCTTGCCGTTGAGTGTGAAGGCGATCGCCATGACTTCGTTCTCCTCTTTGGTCCCGAGCACTCGGACGGACAGCTTTCGTCCTGGTTCTACGGACGTTACCGCGAGCGACTCAGCGGGCATTTGGTGAGCGGCTGCCCAGTAAGCTCACAGTACCCCACTTGGTAGCCTTCGGGAAGCCATCCGTCACGGCCGAAAGGCCGGCGCCGAGAACCGCCAGGCGCGGCAGAACTCCCAGAGACCGGCGCTTCGCGCCGGATGCGGGCCAGAAGGCCCGCGCACCCAGTTTCTGCCTTGCAGACTCCCAGGAGACGAATTGAGCAGCTTTCAGCAGGTCGCTGACTTCCGGGCCGAGTGCGACTCTCTTGCCGAGGTCCTGGAGCCACTGGCGGACGCCGACTTCGAGCGAGCCACCCTGTTCAAGGAGTGGACCCTTCACGACGTCGTCGCCCATCTCCACATCTTCAACTACGCCGCCGACGCCTCGATCCACGATCTTTCCGCCTTCGAGCACTTCAAGCAGTTCATGGCCGCGCGGCGCGGCCGGCTCAGCCTACGCGAGCTGACCGACGAGTGGTTCGAGGGCAAGCGCAACCGCGCCGTCTACGACGCCTGGCGCGAGTACTACCCGCGGATGTGCGAACGGCTCGAGGGGGTCGATCCGAAGCAGCGTGCGGAGTGGTTCGGGCCGTCGATGAGTGTGCACAGCTCGATCACCGCAAGGCAGATGGAGACCTGGGCGCACGGCCAGGAGGTCTTCGACGTGCTCGGACTCGACCGGGAAGACGCAGACAGGATCAAGAACATCGTCTTCCTGGGGCTCAACACCTTCGGCTGGACCTACGCCGTGCGCGGACTTAGGCCGCCCGATGTCGCTCCGTGCCTGCGTCTTGTCGCCCCGTCCGGTGAGATCTGGACCTGGAACGCGGACGAAGCCGCCAACCGGATCACCGGCAACGCCGTCGACTTCGCCCAGGTGGTCACCCAGGTACGCAACGTCGCCGACACGTCACTGGAGGTCACAGGGCCCATCGCCACCGAGTGGATGGGCATGGCGCAGTGTTTCGCCGGTCGGCCCGAGACACCACCGGCCCCGGGGGCACGGCACAAGGCCGCGAGCCAAACGACGACGGCGTAGGGCCGGAAAGTCGCTGCGGACTACCGGTAGACCGCCCTACGGTAGCCGACGCGGACGACCAGAACCGTCAGTTCGTCGTGAATCGTCTCGTAGATGATTCGGTAGCGGCCCACTCGCAGTCGTCGCCGTCCACCGAACTCTCCCTTGAGAGCAGAACCGGCCGACCTCTCGTGGGCCAACCGGTCGATCGCCACGATCGTGCGCCGGCGATCGCGGGCGTCGACCTTCCTGAGCGCCCTAGCCGCGCTCGCCTTGATCTTGATCGAGTAGATCGCGCCTGACATCTTCCCAATCCAGCACCGGATCCGCGGGATCGTTGAGACGGTCCAGGGCCAGACGCAGATCCTCGAAGTCCTCGAGAGCCTGCCGGAGCAACTGAGCTCGAGACCGATTCAGTCGCGTCGCGGCGCGATCGGCCTTCTCGACCAGGTCGTCCGGGAGTCTCGCGGTTACCTGTACCATCTCCACCACCTCCGACCCCACACGGTGTCGTTGACTTCGTTTGAAGTCAAGCGCCCCGCTGGTCCCCGAGGAAGAAGAGCCCCAGCATCAGCAGAGTCATTTGCTTCCTCGGTGTCTAGCGATGAGTCGTTGACAAAACTGTAGCCAGTTGGCTACGATCTTGTGCTTGATCCGGGTCGTCCACTACGTCTCCGAGGACGGCAGAGACTACTTCGACTCTTGGTTTCGACGACAATCACGCGAGGCTCGGGCCCGTGTCCAGACACGGATCGACCGCATGGAACTCGGCAACTTCGGAGATCACAAGACCGTGGGAGGGGGCGTCTCGGCGTTGGCAGGCGTACAAGCGGGAGAAGCGGAATGCCCACAAAAGCCCATAAGGCCAGTGACTATCTCAAGGCCCCGGAGGACGCGGCTGCCTACCTGAATGCGGCGCTGGAGGAGATGGGCGATGATCCGCGCCTGCTCATGAAGGCGTTTCGCAATGTGGCCGAGGCGCAGGGTGGAGTATCCGCCGTGGCCCGCCAAGCCGAGTTGGACCGGGTGGCGCTTTCCCGCGCCTTGTCGGGCCGTAGGAACCCAAGACTCGACACGCTCACCAAAGTTACCGCGGCCTGCGGCTTGAAGCTCCGGTTCTCGGCGTAGTTGTCTCAGTCTTCCCTGCTCAAGATGTGGACGAAGCAGACTTCGCCGACGCCGACCATGTGGGCCAGCCCGAGACGGGCGCCTTCCTGCTGACGGTCCCCGGCTTCGCCCCGCAACTGGCAGGTGATCTCGGCGATCTGGCCGAGCCCGGTCGGCCCGAACGGATGTCCCATGGCGAGCAGGCCTCCCGACGGGTTGACCGCGCAGTCGCCGCCGATCCAGGTGGCCCGCGACTCGGTGAACGGGCCCCCTTCGCCCTCGGCGCACAGCCCCATCGCCTCGACGTAGAGGACCTCTTCGATGGTGAAGGCCTCGTGGAGTTCGATCACATCGAGATCTGCGGGGCCCAGCGCCGTCTCGTCGTAGGCCACAGACACCGCGTCGCGCGTGATCCGGACATCGTGGGACTCGCCGGGCGGCGTGAGGGTCTCGCTGTTGGCGATCGAGCACAGGACGCGGACCGCACGGTCCTTCTCGATGCCGAGCCGGTCAAGACCGTCCTCCGACACGACGACCGCCGCCGCGGCGCCCTCGCCGAGCGGACAGCAGTGCAGCGTCGTGAAGGGGTCGGCGATCGGCGGCGCGGCATGCACCTCCTCGAGCGTGCACTCCCTCTGGAACTGCGCGTTCGGGTTGCGGGCGCCGTTCCAGTGGTTCTTCACCGAAACGAGGGCAAGCTGGTCGAGGGTCGTTCCGTGTCTCTGCATGTGCCGCTTCGCCTGCAGCGCGAAGCCGACCACCGGCGGCGCCGCACCGCGAACCAGGTCGGGGGTGCCCGCCATCAGCGCGGCGAGGCGTGGCCGCGCTACCTTGTCGACGCCCAGGGCGAGACCGCAGTCGGCGATTCCGCCTGCGACCTGCAGGACGATGTCCCGAAAGGCGGTGCTGCCGGTTGCCGACGCATTCTCGACCTGCATCACCGGAATGCCCGTCGCTCCCAGATGCCGGAGCGCCGTCCAACCTGCCGCCATGCCGAGGTTGGCGGTGCCGCAGACCGCGGTCTCGACCGAGGGCCAGGCGATCCCGGCGTCGGCCAGTGCCGCCCGCACTGCCGCGAGAGCCAGATCGGTGTACGGCGTGTTCGTCGGCTTCTGGTACCGGTGCAGGCCGACGCCGGCGACGTAGACCGGCCGCAGATCGAGAAGACGAGCGGTCACGTCCCTGCCTCGCTGTCTGAGGCCTCGGCCGGGACGGGTCGGAAGCGGCAGTCGACCAGGGCGTTTCCTTCCTCGTCGTCGCCGATCGGCACGAGGCACGACTCGACCCGCGCGCCGGCCTTCAGTTCGGTGAGATCCTCGGGCGCCAGAACGGCCCGGATCTCGACACCCGCGTCGAGGAGAATCGTGCCCACGGCATAGGGCGCCGCAAACGCCTTCGAGAAGGTGCGATGCACGATCGTGAAGGGGATTATATCCCAAAGTTACATCGCCTCTCACCGCCGCTTGGCCTTTGGGGCAGCGCGGACTAGGCGGAACGGACGCATGAACGCAGCGCGGACCTGCTCTAGCGACAGATTCGGCATCGTGACCTCTTCTTCGAGCTGAGCCTTCGACGGCTGATAGCCGGTCGGCGCTACGTCGATCTCGGTAGCGGATGGGATTGCCGCCCGCTTCGCCTTCGTTTCACGACTCAACTTCTAGCCTCCCTGTTGTTTACTGATCGAGCCATTGCACTCCTGCACCTTGAAGGCTCATCCGGTCGCGGATGAACTCCGCCTGCGACTTTGTTCCCTTGCTGCTGTTGCAGGCAGCGCACAGTAGCCAGAGGTTCTCGGGATGATCGGTGCCACCACGCGAGCGCGGCACGATGTGATCGACCGTGAGGTTGCGTTTCAGGAAGTGCTCACCACAACCGCCGCAGTAGCCGCCAGACGATCCGTACAGCACGTCCTTGTGCGTGGTGTAGCGAGGTAGTTTGCCCATGTCAGTGCGGCGCGAAAGGTCGGTGCGGTGAATCACGTCCGGCAACGTCGGCACGATGCCAGCGCTGTCGTCCACGGTCTGTTGCAGCCGCATACGGACCAGTTCCGCGGCCTTGTGCGAGATGTCGATGCCGACCCACTTCCGGTCCAGTTCCTCGGCCGCTACGCACGTCGTCGCGCATCCACAGAACGGGTCTAGCACCGTGTCGCCCTCATTGCTGCTGGCCGCGATGATGCGCCGGAGCAAAGCGAGCGGTTTCTGAGTCGGGAAGTTCGTCCGCTCCCTCGCCTGCGAGTTCACGGGAGGTATGTCGGTCCACACGTCGGGCGGTATCTGGCCCTTCGATGCCTGTAAGTACCGTTTCAGCCGTGGCGTTCCCGTGGACGTGAAGTGAATCAGGTCCGCTTGCTTGAGTAGATCGAGTCTCTTCAAGAGGCTGGTTTCTGATCGGTAAGCGGGTATCAGCGTCATCTCTATCCACTTGGCATAATCGCCAGTCAGGGGAACGCTCCAGTGCCTACCGATGTCGGTTGGGTTCCAGCCGTGCCACGCCTCGCCAGCTTCGCCCTGGGTCACTCCTGCGCCTGACAAATCGTAGTCGCCATACAAGCCACGATGGTCTTTGTGTCGGTACTTGGATGCGACATGCTCGCTATCCAAGGGAACCCGCACTCCATCACGGCGGATCTTGGAGCCGTAGAACAAGAGCCGGTCGTTCGTTCGTCCGAAGCGGCCCGCGTCGTTGTGGTTGGAGACACGCTTCCACACGACTTCGTTGCGGAACGTGTTCCGGCCAAAGATCGCGTCCATCAAGGCACGTAGCCAGTGAGCGGCGGTGTCGTCGCAGTGCAGGTAGACGGAGCCGGCGGGCTTGAGCAAACGCTTCATCTCGTGGAGCCGCTGCGCCATCATGCCGATATACGCTGCCATGTCGGCGCTGTGCGCGAGCCTCGCGGCTTCGACGACGTGGTAGAGCATCGGGTTGGCGCGCTACTGTAGAGCGAGCCACACGCGGTCAACATCGTCGAACGTCCAGAAGTCCCGGAACGACGCGCCCGCCGCCTTGCTGCCGATCGGCGCACTGTACGTCCGCTTGGAGTTGAACGGCGGGTCGAGGTAGATCAGATCGACGCTGGCGGAGTTCATGCCGCGCATGACTTCCAGATTGTCGCGGCCAGTCCACAGCGTCCGGTTCTTCCAGTTCGGCGCTGAAGTTGCAGGGACAATTGCGGCGCTGGCGCGCTGGCGGTCGGTCAAACCGTCGCTTCCCGTGCGCCGGACGGCAGGCCGTTGTCGGCGATCAGGTCACGGTAGCGAAGACGCTTCGGCCCCATGTGGCGGACCAGCCGCGCCATTTGCTCCAGCGTGTCGTCCTCGCGGACGTTCTGCCGGTGCGTGAACTCCGCGACGTAGCGGTCTAGATGCTTCGGAGACATCTTGTGGTACGTCCCGATGTACCCGCGCTTGAACATGCTCCACAGCGACTCGATGCCGTTCGTGTGAACGTCGATGTCCTTCACGTACTCGCCAACGGAGTGCTTCACGGTGTCGCGCTTGTACTCCGTCAGGCCGCCGTACGCGCCCGCATCGTCGCTGTAGACCGTTGCGCCGGCTTCGACGTGCTCGCGCACGAAACCTTGAAGCGTCCCGCCGTCAGTCGAGCGGACGACCCGCGCCGCAACGTGCTTCGTCTCGCGGTCCTTGACGCCAACCACTGCGGTCTTGCCGACCGTGCCGCGACCTTCAAGCTCCGCCCGCTTCCACTTCGGCATGTTCTTCCGCTTGCCGCCGATGAACATCTCGTCCACTTCGGCGGGACCGCTGAACAGCGGCGCGCCTTCGTCTGCGGCCTTGCGGAGACGCTGGAGCATGAACCACGCGGCCTTCTGGCCGATGCCCAACTCGCGGTGGAGCTTCATCGACGAAACGCCCTTGAGGTTCGTCGAGAACAGGTAGATGCCGACCGCCCAAACGCGGTACGCGAGCTTGCTGCTCTCCATGATCGTGCCCTTGCGGAGCGAGAAGAACGGCTTGCCGGGGCAATCGCGGCAGCGGTGCGTCATCGTCTTGTGCCGGATGTTCGACTGCACGTTGAAGGTGCCGCAGTCGGGGCAGTGCGGGCCGTCCGGCCACCGCAGCGTTTCGAGCCACTCCCTGGCGGCGTTCTCGTCCGCGAACTTCTGCGCGACCTCGAACAGCGTCAGCCCTTCGCGGTAGTGCTTGCCCGGTGCCTTGCGTGCGTCTCTCTCCATCGCCTTCTCCCCTCCTGGTGTAACTATAAGGTATCAGTCTGATGGGGTTGGTGTCAAGCTCCTGGAAGGGGAAATCAACGGTGAGTGCAAAGCGCCCTGCTACGCTGTACGGGTCAACACACACAGCGCGCGGTGGCTCAGTCGGGTCGCCGCCGAATACAACAGCCGGTCATCGGTCGGGGTAGCTGCGACCGCTGCGGAGATTCGGCAGAAACGCGACAGTGGACGCGCACTTGTGCCTAATCTTCGGCAGTAGCAGCTAGAAGCCTGCGGCCTGTAGGCTCGACAACGCCAGACGCGACAAAGCCCGCGCTACCGACGCGGGCCAAGTCCAAACCAGCTTCACACTGAAAGGAGGGACGCCATGAGCGCCCAACAGAGAGAGTCTACGCCGACCGAACCGAATTCGCAACTCGCCGACCTGCAAGCGGCGATAGAGGCCCTACAGGGCCACGTGTTTGCGCTTGAGCTGATTGTCGGTGCTGCTCTTGTCTACGTTACTGGCGGTCGCGGTAAAGCCATCGTGACCATCGTCGAGGATCTCCCGGCGCGAATCAGAGAACGCCCTGGGCTTGATGCCCGCCCGTTCTTCCAAGACGGCATCGAAAAAACCGTCGCGAATGTGGTCAAGCAACTTCTCGAACTGTCGAACCATGTCCATGCCTCACAGAGTACTACGCCTCACTAGCCGCTCGACCGATGTAACTTTGGGATATAACCCCCATCGTGAAGACCTCGAGCGTGCCTTGGCCCGCAATCGAAACCGGCCCACAGGCTTCACTCGCGGCGCCGCAGGAAGGGCAGCCGAATCGACTGGCCGGAAAGGCCAGGTAGTCGCACTCGCCGCACCTGGACGCCAGCAGCTCCGGGGGCTGGCCGTCCGCCGGAACGGTGTGAAGGGTGGGATGGTGGGCTCGGGTTTCGCTCACGACGATCGGCGGTGGAACTTCCCTTGCGGGGCTCAGACGAGTCGGAGACGCATGCCGCAGATCGTCACGAGGTCGTCGCCCGTGCGGCAGCCGGCCGCCTCCGCGTTGGCAAGCGCCCGCGCTCGGTCTGTCACATGAATGTCCAGACCGCCGAGACCCTCGGGACGGCCATCGCGCAGGGGCACGAAGCGAATCTCGGCGTCTCGTAGCGCGATCGTGGGGTCGTCGCCGCCGCCCACCGGCTCGCCGAGCACCTCGCTCCAGCGGGCGGCCAGCACCGCCGGATCCGCGGTCTGGATCTCGGCGGCACGGATGCCGTCGACGATCTCCGTGTGCTTGGCGCGTTGCCAGTCCGGTCCCGCGGGCCACCAGGCGCCGTCGGGACGCTCCTCGTCGACGTTCCAGCGCAGTTCGGGTATGGCGCCGGGCACGTCCTTGGGGTGAAGCTGCATGCCCATCCCGCGTTCGTTCCGGCCCGGCTCCGAGACCAGGCGGATGCCGAGGTCCGCGACGCGCCGCTGATACCCGGCATAGCTGTCGCGCGGGACCTGCATGATCACCATGTAACCGCCGTCGCCACCGCGTCGATTGAGGTAGCGGCCGCCGGGCGTGTCGTGCTCGCCGGGCTGAGGTGAGACCGTCTCGAGAAACTGGTCGCCGAACGGGATGAGGAAGTTGTGCAACCCGTACTTCCCCACACCGGGGTCGCGGTAACAGACCTCGACGCCGAACACCGACTCGACCTGCTGTTGAATGCGATCGAGATCGTGGGCGACCAGGCAGATCTGGCGCATGCGGATCTTAGACATGACAAGGCTCCCGCGGGCATGGACTGAATGTGGCGTGTGGGCGCTGAGCCTTCCCTATCGCGCTGCCGACCGCAAGTTGGTAGCGGCGAGGCGTCGCCGGTCACGAGTGTCTATGTCTCTCGTTTGTTGACTGACTATCGGCTGTTCGAGACCGAGCAGTTCGATCGGGACTTACGCCGGCTCTCCCGCTCCGGCCATCGAGCCGTCGTCGACAAGCTGACGAGGGTCGTGTACCCCCAATTGCGTCAGCATCCTCACATGGGCCCACACATTCGGCGCCTCAAAGGCCATGAGCCGCCGACCTGGCGCCATCGCATCGGCGCCTGGCGGTTCTTCTACGAGATCGATGAAGAAGAGCAGGTCGTCTACCTTCTCACTGCCGCTCACCGAGGCTCTGCGTATTCGTAGCGCCTTCAACGCGGACGCGGGGCGCTCCCTCGCTCGGTGTATCGTCCGCCCCCCTTCCTTGACTACCGGGTGCGCCGCCGTCCGCGCCGGCATCCGGCGCAGGCTGAATCCGCACGAACGAACAAGGAGACCACGCTCATGCCCCAGGGATTCACCGACCGCGACGTAGCAGACCAGTCGGGCCGCACGTTCCTCGTCACCGGAGCGAACACCGGCATCGGCTTCGAGACGGCGAGGGTGCTGGCGAGGCGAGGCGCACGGGTGCTGCTCGGCTGCCGCTCCGAGCAGCGCGCCGAGGACGCGATGGCGAAGATCCGCGCGGAAACCGCCGAAGCGGACCTCCAGTTCCTGCCGCTCGACCAGGCGGACCTTGCGAGCGTCCGCGCCGCGGCCGAGCAGGCGGCCGCCGAGCCGCGCCTCGACGTGCTGATAAACAACGCCGGCATCATGATGCCGCCCCGCACGCTGACCGTCGACGGGTTCGAGTCACAGTTCGCGGTCAATCACCTCGGGACGTTCGCGCTCACCGGGTACCTCCTGCCCAAGCTCGAAGAAACGGAGGGCAGCCGGGTCGTCATCACCGCCAGCCTCGCGCACCGCGGCGGCCGCATCCACTGGAACGACATCGACGGTGCGAAGCTCTACGGCCGCCAGGCTCGCTACCAGCAGAGCAAGCTGGCCAACCTGTTGCACACGTTCGAGCTCGACCGGCGGCTCAAGGCCCGCGGTTCCCGGACGATCGCCGTCGCCTGTCATCCAGGCCTGGCCCAGACCGAGATCGGCCGCAACTTCCCCTTGATCCAGTTCGCGAAGCCCCTGGTCCGCGCCTTCTTCAACACCCAGGCGATGGGGGCATGGCCGACGCTCATGGCGGCCACCGCGCCCGGCGTTGCTGGCGGCGACTACTACGGGCCGAGGAACTGGGGAGAGCTGAGCGGTCCGGCCGCCAAGGCCTGGTCGACGCCGACGAGCCGCGACCCGAGACTCGGCAAGCGGCTCTGGGAGCTGTCGGTGGAGATGACCGGGGTAGATCCGGGAATCTGAGCGGATGCGGGCGGAGCCCCGCAAGTTGTTAGGGCTGCTGCCGGAGCAACCTCTCCCGCACCTCGCGCTTCAGAATCTTGCCGACCGCGTTCTTCGGCAGATCGGGCTGGACCACGAAGCGGCTTGGGATCTTGAACCGGGTCACGAAGCCCGCCGTGTGGGCACGAAGCTCCTCGTCGCTGGCGGCGGCGCCGGGTTTGAACGCCACCGCCGCCCAGATGTCGTCGCCGTACTTCCTGTGCGGTACCGCGACCACGGCGACCTCCGAAACCGCCGGGTGTTCGTAGATCGCCTCCTCGATCTCGCGTGGTGAGATGTTTTCGCCGCCCTTGATGATCAGGTCCTTCTTCCGGTCGGTGATGCGCAGGAAGCCGTCCGCGTCCATGATTCCGATGTCGCCCGAGTGCAACCAGCCGTCGCGGACCGCTTCGGCGGTGGCCTCCGGCTTGCCCCAGTAGCCCTTCATCACGTTGCGGCCGCGGATGCACACCTCGCCCGCCGTCCCGGCCGGCAGCCGGTTGTGCTGGTCGCCCATGACCGCGACCTCCACGCCGTCGACCGCCCGTCCGCAGGAACCCGTCCGGTACTCGTCCGTGTCCGAGTAGGCGGTTGCGACCGCGGTGGACTCGGTCAGGCCGTAGCCGTCGCGGACGGTGCAGTCGAACTCGCACTCGAAGTCCACCCGGACCTCGTCGGCGAGCGCCGCCCCGCCCGACCAGATCCAGTTGACGGAACTCATGTCGTAGCGGTCCCGCTCGGGGAAGTCGAGCAGGTAGGTGAGCATCGTCGGCACCAACCCCATGCGTTCGATCCGGTAGCGCTCGATGTTCTCGAACACCTGGCGGGTGTTCCAGCGCACCATCAGCGTCGCCTCGAAGCCCTTGACGAAGCCGACGCACATCATCAGCACGCCGAACGAGTGGGCCATCGGCATCACGTGCAGGATGGGCATCCCCTTCGGCATCTCGGCCATGCCGGCGATCTGCTGCGACGACCACAGAATGTTGTCGTGGGTGAGCATGACCCCCTTGGGCCGCCCGGTCGTGCCCGACGTGTAGAGCAGGAGGGCCAGATCGTCGCCCGCCCGGTCGACCAGGATGTCGAGGGGCGCCGCCGCTTCGAGTTCGGCCGCAATGTCGCACGCCTCACCCCTCTCGACCGGTCCCAGGCTGAGGAGCGCCTCGCAATTCGAGCCGTCGCGCCTGGCCGGGTCGACCACCGGAGCGAGAGCCGGCGCCACCAGCGCCACCTTCGCCCCCGAGTCTTCCAGCAGATAGCCGACCTCACGCTCCCCGAGCTGGGGCATGACCGGCAGGATGACTGCGCCCAGCTTCCACACCGCCTGGAAGGCGCAGAAGATCTCGGGACAGTTCGGCATCATGACGACCACCCGGTCGCCGGTTCCGACGCCGCGCGAGCGCAACACAGCGGCCAGCCTGCGCGCCAACAGCTCCTGCTCCTCGTTGGTTCTGGTCGCGCCCCCGCAGCGCACCGCGTCATGGACGCCAAAGCGGGCGAGGCTCTCGATGGCGAGTTGTGCCGCGTTCATTCGGAGCGGACCCTCATGTGCAATCGGTGCATAAACTGGAGAGACTACGTTCCGAACACTCCGGTTACGAGCGAGGAGGCCCGATCATGCTTCGAGTTCCAGGGACTACCGCACTCCCTCTGTTCGCCATCATCCTGGTCGCCGCGGCGAGCCACGGCCAGGACTCCGTTCTCTCCAACCACAGCCTCGCCACCGAGCTCGTGCCCGGCGAGCCGCGGTTCGATCTCCTGCTGCCGCCCGCCTACGACCCGGAACGTGCGGAACCCTACCCGCTCCTGCTCTGGCTTCACGGCGGCTCCAGCGGCGAGGGCAACCTGGAGCGCCGTCTTCGCGCCCATCTCGAACGCGCCTGGGATGAGGGAACGATCGAGCACATCGTGGTCGTCACTCCGATCACAGGCGGCTCCTACTACATCGACTGGAAGGGCGGAGGGAAGAGCTGGGAGACCTTCATACTCCAGGAGCTGCTGCCCCACGTCCGGGGTCACTACAACGTGGCACAGGACCGGGCCGGCACCGTGCTCGGCGGCGGCTCCGCGGGGGGCCAGGGCACGCTCCGGATCGGCCTCCGGAACCCCGAGACGTTCGCGGCCGCGGCGGCCCTCGAACCGGGGTTCCCACCGGTGGCCTCCTTCGCCGAGCTCGACATCACGCCCTACGGTCCCGGCGCGATGCGGTTCCTCCACGAGCGCTTCGGCAACCCCGTCGACATCGAGTACTGGCGGGCGCGTCACCCGCCGACGATCGTGATCGACAACGCCGACCGCATCCGCGACTCGGGACTGCAGCTCCTGGTCGAGGCCGGCGACGAGGACGCCAATCTCACGTTCCTGAGCGCCGAGCTGGTCCACCGCCTGCTGTTCGACGCCGCGATCCCGCACGAGTACCACCTGGTCCGGGGCGCCGCCCACACCGGGCGCTCGGTCCCGCGGCGCCTGGGGAACGCGCTCGCCTTCTTCCAGCGGGCGCTCCGGCCGGAGGGACCGGACCCCGAGGCCGAGCGGCACCTGGCCAACGCCAAGCGCAGCGGACGCTACGCGCCGCGGGTACCCAACCAGCTCGACTTCAAGACCGTCGACTTCCGGGAAGACGCCTCCGAAGGCAACGGGGGCAACACACCTCCTTGAAGATCGATCGCCTTGAGCTGTACCACGTCGCTTCGCCCTTGCCGGCGCCTCTCCACGTCGCCGCGCAACCCGGCCTCGGGCAGACCCACAACGAGTTGACCTTCGTTCGCATGACGACCGACGAGGGAGTCGTCGGCGAATCGGCGGGCATGACGCTGGGCCGGTTTCACGCCGGCCTCGGCGATGCCCTCGGCCACTTCATCCTCGGCCGCGATCCGCTCGACATCGAGGGCTTCGGCAGCGTGCTCGATGCCGGCGAGGCGCTCGGCATCCGCCTGGCCTGGCTCGAACCGCCACTGTGGGACATCGCCGGCAAGGTCAAGGGCCAGCCCGTGTACAAGCTGCTGGGCGGCGGCCCGGACAAGATCAGAGCCTACGCGTCGACCTCCGAGCTTCGATCGCCGGACGAACGCGCCGAGAACCTGCTCGAACTGAAGGAGATGGGCTTTGCCGCCGTCAAGCTCCGCGCCCACTACCAGGACTGGCGCGACGACGTGCCGGTCATCGAACGCGCCCGCGAGACGGTCGGCCCGGATTTGCGCCTCATGGTCGACGCGAACCAGGGCTTCCACTTCTCCCTCCGGCCCGGTGCGCCGCCGAAATGGGACGTCGACACCGCCGCCTCGTTCGCCCACGCCATCGAGCCTTGCGACATGACCTGGATCGAGGAACCGCTCGACCGCAACGACTACGCCGGGCTGGCCGAACTCCGCCGGCGGACCTCGATCCCGCTCGCCGGCGGCGAGTTGAACTGGCGGTTCAACGAGTACGGGCTGCTGGTCGAGAAGCAGTGTCTCGACATCCTCCAAGCCGACGCCATGTTCTTCGGCGGCATCGCGCAAGGCCGCCGGGTCGCCGCGCTTGCCGAAGCGAACGGCCTCGCCTTCGCCGCCCACACCTGGAACAACGGCTTCGCCCTGCTCGCGAACCTCCATCTGATGGCCGCCTGCCCCAACTGCGATTGGTGCGAGTTCCCCTACGAGCCGCCCGGCTGGACCACCGAGGGCCGGGACGCCCTCCTCGCCGAAACCACTGAGATCGACGGCGACGGTTTCGTCCACCTGCCGCAGCGGCCCGGTCTCGGCATCGTGATCGACGAAGACAAGCTGGAGAATTTCGGCGAGCGCTTCTACGACGGGCGCCTCTAAACCGCCGCGAGGCGGCCGGCGTCAGTCGCCCGGCGGCATCGGCAGGTGCCGGCTCTCGGACTCGCGGGCCGGGGAAAAGGCCCGCTGGGGCTCTGCCGTGCGGACCTGTTCGAGCCAGAAGACGCCGTCGTAGTGGCCGCTATTGCCGCGGGTGGCCACCAGGTCGCTGTCTCCGTCCTGGTCCATGTCGAGGACGATGAACTCGTCGAACATGCCGCGCACGCGGCGGGAGACGTCGCGCCGGGTCCATTCGCCGGTGGGATCGCCGGGATTCGCGAACCATCCCAGGCGGCCGGAGACGCTGGCGACGGTCTTGTCCTCGCCGTCGCGGTCGCGCGGCCTCGAGCTGTAGGCGCCGCTCCAGAGGTCGAGGTCGCCGTCGTCGTCGATGTCGAACAGCGCGAGACCGGTCGGATTGTCGGGCGCCGTGTCCCCGATCGGATGGATCGTCCACGGTTCCGCCACCGGGTCGGCCGGCTGTTCGAGCCAGACGTTGAGCACCGGCGTTTCCTGAAGGACCATGTCGAGCCGGCCGTCGTGGTTCAGGTCGGCGAACTCGACGTTCATGCCGGTGAGCCGCCGCGGCCCCGGCTGCCACGGCACGGTTCTGCCGGCGATCTCGATCGGATGCTCCTCGAACGCCAGCTCTCCCGATCCGGCTTCGAGCAGGTTCTCCAGCCAGAAGATCCTCGCTTCCGAGCGGCTGCCCGCGAGAATGTCCAGATCGCCGTCCCCGTCCAGGTCGACCGGCCTCGAGTTCATCGGCACGGTGACGGTCGCCAGCACGGTCTCCGTCCAGCTCGAGTCGACCAGCGGATCGCCGTCGATCCTGAACAGGGACACTTCCTCGAGGGGGAAGGTGTCGGGCACCGGCTCGCCCTCCGGCTGTTGCGCTCCCTTGTTCGGCGCGATGGCCTCGAGCCGACCGTCCTGGTCGAGATCCGCCAGAAAGACCCGGATCCAGGAGCCCCGCCCCGCCGTCACCGGCGGGATCAGCCGCGGCCAGCGGCCGTCCCGAACTCCCGTTCCCGGGTTCTGGAAGTAGGTCAGGTGGTCGAGCTCGCACGCCACCAGCACGTCGAGCAGACCGTCGTTGTTCACGTCGCCGATCGCGATGTCCTCGGCCGCGGCCGCCTCCTTGCCCTCGGCCAGGGTGACGCTGGCCCAGCGGTCGGGATCGTCGCTCCCGAAGTGGAGCCGGACGTGGTCGCTGTCCTCGTGAACGGAGACGATGTCCAGGTGTCCATCGCCGTCGAGGTCGGCCATCTTCAGGCCGTCGGCGCCGCGCAGCGGGACGCCGCCGGAGAGTTCCTCGTCGTCGATGCGGTGCTCACGCCAGGAGATGAACTCGCCGCCCGCGCTCTGCGCCGCAGAGGGCGTGTCGGCTACCGTGAGCGGCTTGCCGGAAGCCGCCGGGTCGCCCCCGTCCGTACCGGCGGGAGCGCAGCCGGCCAGGAGCGCGAGCGACCCCAGCAGGGCGCCGAGCACTCGACCGGCCGCTCCAGCCTCAGGCGGGTTCCACTCGCTCGATCCGCCCGTCGATCTCGGGATGCTCATGCCAGTCTCCCCACTCCACGTGGCAACAGCCGTCACTGGTGACCTCTCCGACATTCTCCCACTCCGGCGCCGAGCCGGAACTCTCCCCGCCGACCCGCTCGAACAGCCGCAACCGGCAGCTCGCCAGATCGCTGTGGAGGCAGAAGCAGCTCGACCCGTCCGGGTCGGTATACGGCGCCTCGAGGATCAACTCCAGAGGACAGGTCACCTCCAGCTCGACCCGTTCGCGCTCGGACTCGGCCGCGAAACGCCACCGCCCTGAGGTCGAATCGCTCCGCGCCACAGACCCGTCGAGCGGCGAGATCAGCCGCACTTCTCGGCCATGGACGCGGGCGATGAGCATGTGGACGGGAGGCGGTCCGTCGGAGGACTCCGGGATACACGAAACCTCCAGGTATCCGGCCGGATCGTCGTCGAACCGGTTGCAGTGGGCCCAGAGCCAGTGCGGAGGGTGTTTCCGGCCCCAAATGTGGCTCTGCTCACCCGGCGCGTCCGCGATCACCAGCCGGCGGTCCCCGATCTCGATCGTCCCGGCGAAGTGCGTCGCCGGATACGGATAGAGCATCGCTCCGGGCACGTCACCCGAGCTGTAGAGCGCTTCGGGAAAGGGCAGGATGAGTTCGGACTCCGCGGGCCACTCCAGATGCCATCGAACTCGCCGATCGTCTTGACCGATTGCTCCCCGGGCCAGCCCGTTGCGCAGCTCCGCGGGCTCGAAGCAGCGTCCCTCGACCGGACCGTCGTCGAAACCCACGCGGAAGGGGGCGGGCCGGGACTCGAGCGCCGCCACGGGTCGGCGCTCGAACACGCCGAAACTGCGCTCGGGCTTCCCGCGATCGAAGAAGGTGAACCAGAGTTCCAACTCGGCGCTCGTCTCCGCCTGTTCGGGCGCCTGGACGACGTAGCGGATCCAGTAGCCTGTTTCGCTCGCCAGGTCGTTGAGGGTCAGGTAGTAGACCTCGTAATAGCCGCGGTCAGCCACGGTCCAGCGGAGGGCGTTGGCCTGATCGAGGTTCATGCGCGGTTCGGAGGGAGTCTGGCGTCTGGAGCAGATACCGTCCCGTCAGCTCGGAAAGAATGTACAGGCAATGACGAGAGCCAGGATCGCCGTGGGTGCCGCAACGCTCGTAACGCTCGCTCTCGTGCTGGCACTCGCCTCCGGCCGGCTCCTGTTCCACCAGGGCCTCGACTCTGCCGCAGCCAACCCGCCAGACGCGGTCCGCTCGGTCGCGGCGTCGGCTACGGAGACCCGCCCCGGCACCCTTTACGGCCGCGTCACGGCCCATGACGGCACGGCCTACGAAGGTCGGTTGCGTTTCGGGGGCGACGAGGAAGCGTTCTGGGGCCACACCTTCAACGGCTTCAGGGACGAGAATCCATGGGCCGGGTACGCGCCGCGCGAGCGGCTGAAGGTGCGTCGCCCGGTCAGGATTCTCGGGGTCGAGGTTGCCCAGCGGGAGCGTCCGATCCCTCTCGGACGACCCTTCATGGCGCGCTTCGGCGACATCTCGCGCATCGAGCCGCGCGGCCGCGACATCCTCTTGACGCTCAAGAGCGGAACCGAGTTCGTCCTCGACCGGTTCGCTGCCGACGACCTGGCCGATGGGGTTCGCGTCTGGGACGACAGCCACGGCATCGTGGACCTCCACGAACGGCGGATCCGTTCGCTCGAGTTCCTCCCCACTCCCGGATCAGACGCTGCCCCCGCGCGGTTGCACGGAACGGTGCGCACCCGGCAGGGCGACTTCACCGGCTTCCTCCAGTGGGACAGGGAGGCGAGCCTGGGCGCCGACGAGCTCGAGGGCTACAGCACCGACGGTGAGCTCAGCGTGCGGTTCGGCACCATCCGCTCCATCGCGCGCGACTCGGACGACAGCTCCCTGGTGACGCTCACCGACGGACGCGAGTTTGTGCTCACCGCTCGCCGCCAGGTCGGCGCCGGCAATCGCGGCGTCTACGTCGACGACCGCCGCTACGGCCGGGTACTCGTCTCGTGGGAAGCCTTCGAACGCGTCGACTTCACCGGCGGCGGCAGCGGCCCGGGTTACGACGACTTCCCGCCGGGCCAGCCGCTCTCAGGCACCGTCACCACCCGTACGGGCAGCCGCCTCGCAGGTCGGCTGGTCTTCGACCTCGACGAGAGTGAAACGACCGAGACGCTCGACGCCCCGGCTGGCGGCGTCGACTACACGATCCCCTTCGGCCTGGTCGCATCCATCGCGCTCCCGGACCGGGAGAGATGCGGCGCGGACCGGCACGCCACCGCAACGCTCCACAACGGCGAGACCCTGGAGCTCGACTGCGCCGGGGACCTCGCTGAAGGGAACGCCGGCATGCTGATCTTCAGAGACAGCAGCGAGCGCGCCGACTACGTTCCTTGGATCGAGGTCGAACGGGTCGACCTCGACCTGCCGCCGTCTATGTTCCCGCCACTCGGCGAGCCTTAGCCCGGCCTGTGCAAGAGTCCCGGACATGACCGCAGCCGCGACGCCGCCCTACTCCATGACGCCCGAGATCCTTTCTCTGGTGGAACGGATCGGCGAGGCGATCGGCCAGGCCGAAGCCGCCAGTCCCGGTATGGACTTCAGACTGCGGCGCCAGGCCCGCGTTCGCACGGTTCACGGTTCCGTCGCCATCGAAGGCAACGCCCTGTCCGAACAGCAGGTCTCGGCAATCCTCGAGGGCAGGCGCGTCGTGGGACCCCTAAGGGACGTCCAGGAAGTGCGCAACGCGATCGCGGCCTACGATCTCAGCGACGGCTGGGAACCGTCCAGCGAGGACGATCTGCTGGCTGCCCACCAGGTGCTGATGGCCGGCCTCCTGGAGGCGCCGGGCCGCTACCGCACCGGCCAGGTCGGCGTGCTCGGTCCCGACGAGGTCCATCACATCGGCCCACCCGCCAAACGGGTGCCACGCCTGACTGCGGAGCTCCTCGCCTGGTTGGGTGGGACGCGGGAGCATCCGCTGATCGCAAGTTCAGTCTTCCACTACGAGTTCGAGTTCATCCATCCGTTCCAGGACGGCAATGGCCGGCTTGGGCGTCTCTGGCAGACGCTGATCCTCACCCGCTGGAAGCCGCTGTTTGCCCATGTTCCGGTTGAGAGCGTTGTCCGCGCCCGCCAAAGCGATTACTACGAGGCGATCGAGCGAAGCTCCGGGAAAGGCGAGAGCACGCCGTTCATACGCTTCATGCTGGAAGCGATCCTTGGCGCCGTACGGGAGGCCACCCCCCAACAAACCCCCCAGGCAACCCCCCAAGTCAAGCGGCTCCTGAAGACAATGACGGGAGAGATGTCCAGGCGCGAAGTGCTCGGTGCATTAGGCCTGCGCGACCGGAAGTGGCTGCGCCAGGGATACCTCAGGCCCGCACTGCAGGCAGGCCTGATCGAGATGACGCGGCCCGATGCTCCGAGCGCGAGCAACCAACGCTATCGCTTGACCCCGGCGGGGCGGCGCGCGGGAGGTCATCGCTGATGGTCTGCTGATCATCGTGTGCGTCCGGCCCCGACCCACACGGTCGTCGCGCTACACGGTCACCCGGTGCAGCAACGCGAAGGCTTGGAGGAGCAGCCCGATGGCGCTCAGGCGGAGGCAGCGGTCGAGATGAGGGGCGGCAATCAGGAAGCGCCGGCAACGAGGCGGGACCTCGCTTCGGTTGAGACTTCACTAACGCGCGACATCGCGAACCTCCGCAACGAACTCCGGCAGGACATCGCGGAACTCCGGACCCACGCCGTACGGCAGGAGGTACGGGACCAGTTCGAGAGCTGCTGGCAAGACATCACCAGGGAGATGAAGGCCCTGGTAGCCGAGATGAAGAGCCTCCGACGAGAGATGAGAACCATCAAGTGGATGCTGGCGGCAGCGTTCGCCATGATGGCACTGATGGCGACCGGCTTCATCGCTCTTGCTCTGCGCTGAGCGGAAGCACCACGCGACTGATCACGTCACCTCGTTCCTCCACGCCTCACGTCGTCCCGCCTCACTCCAAGGGCCTGATCTTGACGATCGCCGTCCCCACGTTCCGGCCCCTCGACCAGCGGTAAGGCAGTGTCCGGCCGTCTCCCGGCACGCCGAGGACCGCGTCGTTCGCATAGAGAAAGAGTTCCCCGTCCGATTCCGCCCTGTACCTGAGCGGTCCCGAACCGATCGCGAAGGCTTCTCCCCTGGGGCCCACCCGGCCCATCAACTTCAACCACGGCTCGGTGACGTGGCGGCGGAAGGGCACGGCCGGCACGAGCGTCCAGGCGAAGAAGCCGTCTGCGTTCGCAGGGTGCCTGCCGTCATGCCACTTCGTCGAATCCACCTCGAAGCGATAGTGCGTTCCGCTCTTCAACTCGAATCCGGTGGCATGGCACGGATTGTCGATCGAGAAGGGGAACGACTCCTCTCCGGTCAGCACCGCCGGTGCTTCGGTGGGTTGACACAACGCCTCGCAGCACGATTGGACGAAGAACGACGCGCGACTCAGCCCGGCCAGGCCCGCGAGCACGACACCCGCAACCAGGACCGCCGTCACGAAGCCGGCCCTGACCATGTCCAACCAGGCGTGCTTCTTCCAGAACTCACGGAATCTCCTCGTTAGGCTGAAGTACGGCCGAACGTCAGGCCCTCCGCACCCCTTGAGTTCGGCCCAAGCCGTCGCTGCGCGCGCATAGGTAGCACCCGGCGCCGAGTGCTTGAGCCAGACAAGCGGGATGAGCGCCAGAGTCACAAGCCACGCTCGCCAGTCCCGGCAGAAGACTTCCGGGCGCCACCACGACATGCAGAGAAACAAGGCCGGGACCAGGACTGCCGCCCACAGCAGCGCAAAGTAGAGCCACCGGCGCCAGAACACCGTATCGAGGGCCGCCTCCATCGCCTCCTTGCCGAACTCGAGGGGCGGTTCTGGCTCCTTCGGGGGATTGCGCGTGAAGACGACCTCGCAGCCGGAAGGCAACGCACTCGGTGCGTAAGGCGTGACGTTGTGCCGGATACGCTCGCGGACGCCCCGGTGGACCCCGGCAGGGGACATCGGGCGAAGCTCAAACCCCAGAGGCGGCCCGAAGGTCAGCGGCACCCGGCCGGGCGCGACGCCAGGGGCCGGCGGGGCGGCGGTCGCATGTAAGCAAACAAACTCGGGCTGGCTGATGTTCCGGCGGTTTCGGGACGCCGGCGTCCCGAATCAGAAGATGAGCTGAATCCCCTCGCCGTCGACGACGGCGGCGGTGCCCCGGTTGCTCCACCACCTCGGCTCGGCGAGTTCGCTCTCCCAGGCGTCGAGGGCGCGCTGGAGTTCTTCGAGGATGTCGCTCTCCTCGCCGGCGACGGTGTGCAGCTCGCCGAGATCGGTTGCCAGGTCGTGGAGCCGCAACACCTGGCCGAGCGGTGAATCCCTCGGGGCCTCGAAGTCCCGAAGCAGGTCGCCTGTGCGCGTGATCTGGGCGAGCCGCTCTTCGGTTGCCCGGTTGACCTGCCACAGCTTCCAGTCGCCCTGGCGGACGGCGCGGTTCGGGCCCGCGCGCCAGAACAGCGCCTCGTGCGGCGGCCCGGTCCGCTCGCCGCGCAGGTAGGGCAGAAGATCGACCCCGTCGAGCGGTTTCTCGGGCAGCGGCGCGCCGGCGGCGGCCGCGAGCGTGGGCAACAGGTCGAGCGACGACACCGCCGGCCGGTAGACTTGGCCCGGCTCCAGCCCGCCCGGCCAGCTCACGAAGAACGGCACCCGGATGCCGCCCTCGAAGAACCAGCGCTTGCCGCCGCGGAGCGGACCGTTGGTGCAGGCGCCGTCGACGTACAGGGCGCAGCCGTTGTCGCTCAGGAAGACGACCAGGGTGTCCTCCTCCAGGCCGTGCTCGCGCAGCTTGGCTGTGACCTCGCCGACGCTGTCGTCGAGCGAGGAGACCATCGCCGCGAAGATGCGGGTCTTCCGGTCCTCGATGTGGCGATAGCGGTCGAGGTACTTTGCGGTCGCCTGCAGCGGGACGTGCGGCGTGTAATGCGCCAGGTAGAGAAAGAAGGGCTCCCCGTGACGCCGGTCGATGAAGTCGAGGGCCTCGCGGGTCAAGGCCTCGGTCAGGTACTCGGTCTCTTCGACGACCTCCCGGCCGCGGAAGATCGGCCGCCGGCGCACTTCGGGCATCGGCTGCGGATTCCAGTTCTCCACTCCCTCCGCGGAAGGCTCGATGTAGATCGAGCCGCTCTGCATGCCGAAGAACTCGTCGAAGCCGCGGTCGAGCGGGTGTTTGCCGTCGCCCCAGCCGAGCTGCCACTTGCCCACGGCGCCGGTCGCGTAGCCGGCGGCCCGCATCACCTCGGCCAGCGTCGTCTCGTCGAGGCTCAGTCCGTAGTCCTGGCCCGACGGGTTGAACTCGTAGCCGTGGCGCTGCGGGTAACGGCCGGTCATCAGGCCGGCACGGGACGGGCTGCAGACCGCGGCGGTCACGTAGCCGGCCGTAAAGCGCACGCCGGCGGCGCCGAGGGCGTCGATGTGCGGCGTCTTGATGATGTCGCTGCCGTAGACGCCGAGGTCGCCGTAGCCGAGATCGTCGGCCAGGATGAACACGACGTTGGGCGGGCGCCGGGCCTCGCCGCCGGCCGCTTCACCGGCCGGGTCCTGGCCGCAGCCGAGCACGGCGCCGACCGCCGCCACCACCACCAGAACTCGTCCGCGCACAGGAGCAGCCTCAGGCAACACGGTACTCCTCGGGATCGATCCGCGATACCGCTTCGAGCACCGCCCGGTTGCCGGGCAGGAGCTTGTGGCGCCAGACCGGCAGGTAGTCCTCCATGCCGACGAGCAGTTCGTCGATCGTGAAGTGTCCGGCGATCCGGTTGTAGAGGCCCAGCATGCCCATGTTCGCCAGGCCCGGGGCGCCGCCGTCGCGCGCCAACTGGAACACCGGCACGCCGTACGAGCGGACGCCTTCCAGTGCCGGCGGGTTCCTGACCCTCGAGCTGTCCCACAGGATGAGGCCGCCGCGCTCGACGCCCGGGCCGTAGGACAGGTAGCCGGCGTGGTCGAAGGCCAGCACCGCGGTGTACGACTCGATCACCGGGTTGTCGATCGGTTCGTCGCTCGAGAGGACGACCGTGCCTTCCACAAGGCCGCCGCGGGTCTCCGGGTTGTAGTCGGAGGTGTAGGCCATGTGCCATCCCTTGGCGGCGGCGGCGTAGCCGAGCGTCTTGAGACAGGTGAGCAGGCCCGCGCCGCCGGTGCCGGCGCCGCCGACGCGCTCGACCACGCCCCCGTTCCATCCGTGCGCCCGATGACTGGCGCACGGAGTGGTTCGCGGGTGGCCCGAGATCGCGCCACCCGGGTTCGCGCCCGCCGTCATCGCACGCGGATCGGCGGGTAGCCCTCAGGCGCCGCCGCCTCGCCCATCTCGAAGTACTTCATGATCTTGTCTTCGATGAACTGGTTCGAGCTCTCCGGCGTGAAGGTCACGCCGCCGCCCTTCCAGTTCACGTTGCAGTTGCCGAGGCAGTCGATGACCTTCATCCCCTTGATGCCGGCGAGGTGGATCTCGAACGCACGCCGGATCATCCGGCTCGCCTCCCGGTAGCGGACGCCCGAGGTCAGCGCGCAGCGCGCCGCGTAGACCACGCCGGGAAAGTGCGCCAGGGTCTTGATGATGTCCATCGGATAGCCCATGACCTCCTCGTCGCGGCCGCCGTGGAAGGTCGTCGTAGGCACCTCCTTGGTGGTGGTCGGGCCCATCTGGCCGCCGGTCATGCCGTAGGCGTTGTTGTTGTAGATGACGACGATGAAGTTCTCGCGCCGGTTACAGGCGTGCATCAGGCCCGCCAGCCCGATGCCGCAGGAGTCGCCGTCGCCCGAGTACTGGACGACGACGCGGTCGGGGACCATGCGCGAGACGCCGGTGGCGGTGTCGCTGGCGCGGCCGTGCGGCGAGAGCACCGTGTTCACCTCCATCTGCGCCGCGATCGCCGAGCCGCAGCCGACGCCCAGGGCCAGGATCGTCCTCTCGGCCAGATCGAGCTCGGTCACCAGATCGCACAGGATCTGGCTGACCGACCCGTGCCCGCACCCCGGACACCAGGACGACGGCAGCCCGGTATGGACATCGAGCTGGGGCGAGATCTTGCGCGCGGCAGCGCCCTCGGGCGGCGTGTAGCGCTTCGTCGACCGTGCGGCTGGTTCAGTCACTTTCCAATCTCCGGGATCACCGAGTTCTTGCGGATGCCCAGCAGGTTGTCGAGCATCCCCTGGGCGCTGTCGCGCCCCCGTTTGGCGGCGAGTTGGTCGAGCATCTGCCTTCTCGCCGGGGGATGGGTGTCGGCGAGGTGGAAGGCGGTGGGATGGATGTCGAAGAAGTCCCGCGGCTCGACCGGCTGCCCGGCTGCCATCTGCCGGATGGCTTCGAGCACGGCCCCGGCCGGGATCGCCAGGGCCGGCTGTCCAAGGAACTGGACAGGGCACCGGCCGGCGACCGCCAGGCGCACGTCGGTGAGGACCTGGCCGAAGTTGATCTCGACCATCAGCATCTCCCGGGCGCTGGCGGCGAGGTCGCCGAGCGGCGCCTCCGGGAACGGGAAGAGGGTGATCGGCCGGAAGAGCCCGACCTTGATCCCTTCCTCGCGCGCCCGCCTGACCGCTTCCTTCGCGATCCGCGCCATGATGCCGTAGGCGACCACGACGAACTCGGCGTCGTCGCACTGGAAGGCGTCCCAGCGCGTCTCTTCCGCCCGCATCCGCTCGAGCTTGTTCTGGATCTCGTAGCAGACCATCGTGTCGAGCTCGGGCGTACGGGCGGCGCCGACCACCCGGCGCTTCTCCCGCAGCGAACGGTCGACCGCCCAGCTCTTGTCCGGCAGCTCGCGCTCCGGCATCTCGAACGGCTGCAGCGTCTCGATCATGTTCGCCATCTTGCCGTCGATGCAGACCACCGCCGGGATGCTGTAGAGGTCGGCCACGTCGAAGGCCTCGGCGGTGAGCTGGACCGTCTCGGTGATCGTCGACGGCGCGTAGAGCGGCAACTGGTAGTCGCCGTTGCCAAGACCCCGCAGCATGCGAATGTCCGACTGCGCCGGATAGAGACCGCCCGAGACGCCGACATGGGCGCGGGTGAGCGCCCCCAGCACCATCGGCGTCTCGGCGCCGGCGGCGTTGGTCAGGCCGTCGATCATCAGCGTCAGCCCGGGGCCGACCGAGGCGGTCATCGCCCGCTTGCCGCAGGCGGCGGCGCCAAACACCGCCATGACACTCGAGATCTCGTCGCCGAGTTGCTGGAAGACGCCGCCGTGTTCGGGCAGGGCCTCCGCGACGTACTCGAGCAATTCGGTCTGCGGGGTGATCGGATAGCCGGCGAAGTAGTCGAGATCGGCGACCATGGCGCCGATCCCCATCGCGTGAGCGCCCATCGTCGGCTTGCCGATCGGCGGCTCGAAGGGCTTCTCGCTCATGGTTCCTCCTGTGCGGCATCGGCTTCCCAGAGCGGGCAGGATGCCCGCGTTCCCAGGGCGAAGGTCTCGCTCATGGCAACTCCTCGTGGGAAACCGGCTGTTCGAAGCGGTAGACCTCGATCGCCTGATCGGGACAGACCATCGCGCACAGATTGCAGCCGATGCAGTACTTCATCGCGTCCGCCTCCACCACCACCGGCCTCCAGCCCATCATGTTGGCGCCCCGTCCGGGCTCGATGATGCGCACCGGGCAGGCCGGGATGCACAGATCGCAGCCCTTGCAGAGCTGCTCGAAGATCTCGATGTAGCCGCGCTGGACGTTCGGCCGCGGCACCTCCTTGACCTCGATGACGTGGCCCGAGGCGCCGTCGTTGCTTGCAACCGGGGTCGCCGGTGAGACGTCAGCAGACACGATGATGCGGCTCCTCCCCGCGCAGGACGCGGTCGACGTTGGCAATGCTCTCCCGGATCGCGTCTATCACGCACTCGTTCGTGCTGCCGCCGCTGTGGGGAGAAAGAAAGGCATTGGGGGCCGAAAGCAGCGGGTTGTCGGCCCGGATCGGCTCCACGCTGAAAACGTCGATGGCGGCGCCGGCGATCCGCCCACAGGAGAGCGCCCCGGCGAGATCCTCCTCGTTGACGATGCCGCCGCGCGACGTGTTGATGAGGAACGCCGACGGCTTCATCAGCCCGAGTTCCCGGTCACCGATCAGGTCCCGCGTTGAATCGGTCAGCGGCACGTGGAGGCTGACCACGTCCGCCTCCCGGAGCAGGCGCTCGAAGGACACCCGTTCCACACCGAGCTGCCGCTCGTCCGCGCTTGGCGCCAACCCTCGCTTGCGCTCACGTTCCGGGGTGGAGGCGGAAAGAAGCTCCATCTCGAGCGCCCGGGCCCGCTTCGCGACTTCGTGCGCGATCGCCCCGTAGCCGATCAGCCCGATCCTCTTGCCTCGGACCTCGCGGCTGCCCTTGACGAACAGAGCCGGGTACGGGTTCTCCAGCCTTCGCAGGGCCGCCGTCGCCTCCTCCATCCGGCGCAACAGGAAGATGCACGCCATGATCACGTACTCGGCCACCGACACGGCGTTGGCCTGGGGCACGTTGCAGACCGGGACCCCGAGTTCGCGGGCCGCTTCCACGTCGATGTTGTCGACGCCGACCCCGACCTGCTGCACGAGCTCCACGCCGTTCAACAGCTCCAGCTCGGTTCGCCCCACCAGGTACGGGTGGGTGGTCAGCAGAGCGCGGGCGCCCTCCGTCAGTTCGGCGGTGAGGTCGTCGTTGCGGTGGACGAAGCGAGGCGCCCAGTGCTCCGGAAACCGGGCGATCTGATCGCGCGGACCCGGGGGCACGAGACAGATCACCTTGTTGTTCCGGTTTCCGCTCACTTCCGTTCGGGGGTCTCGACTCCGTAGCGCGTCAGCGTACTCCCATCCTGGGAACGCGGGCATCCTGCCCGCACCCGGCGTGAAACGCCTACTCGCTTGGCGTACACTGCGGATTCTACTCCCAACCACGTTCGAGGGATCGCTCCATGAGATGGACAGGACTTTCGGCTCTCGCCGTTGTCATCCCGGCCCTGCTCGCCGGCTGCCAGGGCCCCGACGGCGCCGGCGCCGGGCCGGACGCGCCGGACGCGGCGAGCGCGCCGCAGCCCAATCCCCTGCGCAACGCCTACTTCGGCGACCTCCACGTCCACACCCGCTTCTCGATGGACGCCTACATCTTCGACGTGAGGGCCACGCCGGACGACGCCTACCGCTTCGCCCGCGGCGAGCCGCTCGTTCACCCCGCCGGCCACACGATGCAGCTCCGGCGTCCCCTGGACTTCCAGGCGGTCACCGACCACGGCATCCTGCTCGGCGTCCTGCCGGCAATGGACGACCCGGAGGACCCGCTATTCGACGTGCCGCTCGCCAAGGAACTGCGCGAACTGGGGCCCGCCGAGGGCTTCCAGCGCGGGTTGCGGGCCTACCGCAGCGGCGAGTTCCACGAGATCGACGGCAGCGCGGCGAACCGTTCCGCCTGGCAGCGCATCGTCGAGTCCGCGGAACAGAACAACGACCCCGGCGCCTTCACCACCTTCATCGGCTATGAGTACACGACCACCGCCGCCGACCAGGGCAACCTCCACCGCAACGTGATCTTCCGCGGCAGCGAGGCGCCGGAAGTTCCGTTCACCGCAATGGACTCGGACAATCCGGAGGACCTGTGGGCCTGGCTCGACACGCTCCGCGCCGGCGGCACGGAAGCGCTCGCCATCCCCCACAACTCGAACGGCAGCAACGGCAACATGTTCAGCCTCATGACGTTCGGCGGCGATCCGCTCGACGCCGAGTACGTCGAGACCCGGATGCGCAACGAGCCGCTGGTCGAGGTGACCCAGGTCAAGGGCACGTCCGAGGTCCATCCGCTGCTGTCGCCGAACGACGAGTGGGCCGACTTCGAGATCATGCCCCACCGCATCGCCACCACGCTCTACAGCGAGCCCAAGGGGAGCTACGTGCGCACCGCCTACCTCGACGGGTTGCTGCTCGAGGAGACCCAGGGATTCAATCCCTTCCGTTTCGGCCTCGCCGGCGCCACCGACACACACAACGCCGGCGGCACGCCGGACGAGGACAATTTCCACAGCAAGGTCGGCAACCGGGACGGCACACCGCAGCTGCGTGGCTCGGTGCCGCTCGACGAGCCCAACGAGGACGGCTCCCCCGCCTACGCCCAGACCTACTTCCACAACTGGGGGGCTTCCGGCCTTACCGGCGCTTGGGCCGAGGAGAACACCCGCGACTCGATCTACGACGCCTTCCGCCGCAAGGAGACCTTCGCGACCACGGGGCCGCGGATTCAGGTCCGGTTCTTCGGCGGCTACAACTTCGACGCGGATCTCGCCGACGATCCCGAGATGATCGCCAAGGCCTACGAGCAGGGCGTGGCGATGGGCGGCGATCTCCTGGCGGACGGCGACCGCGCGCCCAAGCTGCTGCTCTGGGCGGCGGGCGACCCCGAGAGCGCGGGTTTGCAGCGACTCCAGGTCGTCAAGGGCTGGGTCGACGGCGGCTCGGCGCACGAGACCGTCATCGACGTCGCCTGCTCCGACGGCGGCACTCCCTCCGGCGATCCTCCGCGTTGCCCCGACAACGGCGCCACCGTGGACCTCTCCGACTGCAGCATCTCGGCCGACCTGGGCGCGGCGGAGCTCCGGGCCGTGTTCGAGGATGCGGGGTTCGCCCCTGGCCAGAGGGCGATCTACTATCTGCGAGTGCTTGAGAACCCGACCTGCCGCTGGTCGACCTGGGACGCGATCCGCGCCGGTGTCGAGCCGCGGCCCGACCTGCCGCCGACGATCCAGGAACGGGCCTGGTCGTCGCCTATCTGGTACCGGCCATGAAAGGTTTGTTCCCTGTTCCGCCACTGGGTGCGCCGGCGCCCCCGCCGGCTTTCTTGCGACGGCGCGGAGCGGCGGAGCACGAGGGTCAACGCGCGAGGCCGAAGGCCTCGCTCATCTTGGCAGGCCTCACGCTGGCCATGACGCTGCCGGCTTGCCAAAGCGGCGAGACAGGAGCGAACTCCTCCTCGAACCTCGTCGCCGACACCCCTACCCGCGCCCAGTCCACGGACGGCCAGTGGATCTCCTGGCGCGAGCACGTCATCGACGACGTGGCGGTCGGCGGCGTGCCGATCCGCGGCGGCGACGGACTCGAGATGGCCGATCTCGACGGCGACGGCCACCTCGACATCGTGTCGGTCCACGAATCGGACACCGAGTACGGCAACGTGGGCCAGGGCCACGTCCGGCTCGCCTTCGGCGGCCCCGATCCCGACGCGTGGCATCTCGCGACCCTCGCCGAAGGGCCTGAGGCCGCGGCCGCCGAGGACGTCGCCATCTCCGACTTCGACGGCGACGGCGATCTCGATGTCGTGGCCGCATGCGAGCTGGCCCACCTCATCTACTTCGAGAACCCCGGCGCCGCAACCGAAGAGGCGGCCGCCGCCCTGCGCAGCGGCGACTGGCCGCGCGTGATTCCGCCGGTGACGAAGGACCGGGGCTCCTACATCCGGGTGTTCACGGGCGACCTCGACGGCGACGGTAGGCCGGAAGTCGTCGCCCCGAACAAGGGCGCGCAGAACCCGGATCGGAGCACCACCCAAACGAACCCGATCTCCTGGTTCGACACCACGGCCGACCCGCTCTCCGGCGAGTGGATCGAGCACGAGATCGTCCAGGTCATCTGGCCGATCAACTCCCAGACCGTCGATCTCGACGGCGACGGCGACACTGACATCGTCGGCGGCTCGACCGGCGAGGGCCGGATCTTCTGGTTCGAGAACCGCAGCGCAGGCGCCGGCGACGTCGCACTCGTGGAGCACCCGATCCGGATCGAAGGCACGACGACCACCGCCGACACCGTCCGGCCGCCGAACGCCCCGCCCGCCGGCGCCCTGTTCAACGGTTTCAACATGGCCTTCGTCGATCTCTCCGGCGACGGTCGCCTGGACCTCGCCACCGTCGAGTTCGGCGGCTTCCTGGCGTGGCTGGAGCAGCCGGCCGACCCGGGAGACACCTGGCAGCTCCGGCCGATCGGCCAGCTCACGCCGGACAACCTCGTCGGCTTCGCGTTCGCCGACATCGACGGCGACGGCGACCTCGACGCCATGTCGGGCGCCTACAGCCGCAGCGGGCGGGCGGAAGACCGCGAGGTCCAGCCCCACACGCCGCTCGGACGGCTGGCGTGGTTCGAGAACCCGGGCGATCTCGACGGCGACTGGACCCGGCACGACATCTCGCGGCGAAAGCGCGGCATGTTCGACAGCTTCGTCGCCCGCGACATGGACGGCGACGGCGACGTCGACTTCGTCGGCACCCGCGGCAACAGCGCCCAGTTCGACGGCGTCTTCTGGCTCGAGCAGGTGCGGACCGCCGAGCCGGTCGCCTCGTTCGACCAGGCCCGCGAGGTCGAGAGCGAGCAGATGCCCCTTCCCTGATGGCCGAGACGCTGGAAGGCGCCGTCCGGGAGCTGGCCGCCGACCTCGCAATCGACCTGGTCGGATTCGCGTCGACAGTCGATCTCGAGCAGCGGCTCGACGCACGCCACCGGCCTTCTACGCTGAGCGCCGAGTCCCGAACCCTCATCGTGCTCGGCAAGCGCACCCTGCGCGGCGTGCTGTGGGCGAAGCACCTTCCGAGCAAGCAGCTCGCCGGCGGCCGCACCCTGCGCGCCCTGGAGTTCGCCGCCGAGCGGATCGCGTTCCGCATTGAGGAACGCGGTTCCCTGGCGCTGCCCGTGTCGCCGGCGTCGCTCGACTTCGACCGCAGGAGACCCGAAGACCTCCTTCCCGCCGGTCAGGGCTCGCCCCTTCTGCGCCAGGGCGCCGTGCTCGCCGGGCTCGGCACGCTCGGCCTCAACCGGATGGTGCTGACTCCGGAGTACGGCCCGCGGGTCTTCTTCGCCGCCGTTCTGACCTCCGCCGAGATCGAGCCGGGCGGCGAACTCCCCGAGGAACTCTGCCTCGGACTCGAGGAATGCGGCCGCTGCGCCGCGATCTGCCCGGCAGACGCGATCCCGAGGCGAGCCCCCCGCGGCGCCCGCCTCACCACGATCCGCGGCCTTGACGAGCGAGCCTGCGCGCAGAGCTGCCAGCCCTTCGGTTTCGAGGCCTTCAGCGAGCATCTCGCTTCGATCTTCGAGGCGCGCGCCGGCGACGAGATGTGGCAGCGGATGCGCGGCCGCAAGTCCGGCGAGATCTGGTCCGAGATGGCGATGATGAAGGAGGCCGCACTCACCGGATGCAGCGAGTGCGTCCAGGTCTGCCCCGTCGGCCGCGACTACGAGCGCCTGGGTGCGTCCACGCACCGCCGACACGATCTTCCCGACCGGCTGCCGCGGCGGCACGCGGACGGGTTCGTCGAGATCGAGAACCTGGGACCGCAGATTCGCCGCCGCACGACCTGGGATCAGGAGCGCCGGTGAACCTGAAGGAGCAACTCGCCCGTTTCGCGCTCGAGCAGGGCGCCGATTCGGTCGGCGTCGCCGATGTCGCGGCCTACACCGCCATCACTGAGAGCGGGCAAGTGCCGAACTACCTGTGCGAGGGGATGAAGAGCATCGTCGTGGTCACCAAGCACCTCCTGACCGGCGCGATGGCGCTTCAGGACGTGGCGACCCAGTCGACGAACTCGCACCTTGCACTCGACTCCGCCGAGGAGACCACCTATGAGATCGCGGAGTGGCTCGAGGAGCGCGGCCACTGCGCCCTGCCGGTCTCGGGCGAGTACGCCGACCTCGACTTGAAGTGGACCGGCGCCGGCCTGCTCGATCTCAAATGGACGGCCGAATTCGCCGGACTCGGCCACGTCGGGCTCAACCTCAACTTCCTGACCCCGGAGTACGGATCCCGCGTCTACCTTGGGGCGCTGATCACCGACGCCGAACTCGAACCTGACCGGCCTCTCGAACGGGACCTCTGTCCAGGACTCCGCTGCGGTCGCTGCGCCGTGATCTGTCCGCCGCAAGCGATTCCGCTCAAGGCGTCGAACGAGAGCAGCGTCAACGACATCCGCGATCTCGACCAGCGGGGCTGCTCGCAGGCGGCGATGCGGATCAGCATCCGCTCGCTGTACGTCGTGCTGCGCAAGCTGCTGGGCGCCGAAGTCGATCTCGACGTCTCCCAGGTGCTCGACAACCGCTACTGGCGGGACTTCTTCCTCGCCACGAACAGCAAGCGCGGCGCCTTCGCCGCCTGCTTCGAGTGCATGTACATCTGCCCGGTGGGGTCGAAGGACATCCGCAAGGTCATGCGCATCCCCTACCGGCGGCAGGACCTGCCGCCCGGCAGCGTGGTGCACATCCGCGGCGAGGAGGAGCACGAACTCGTCTTTCGCGGCCCGCCCAGCGAGCGGGACCGGGAGTACATCCGGGACCGCGACTTCGATCATCTTGTGCGCATAGGGGCCAGATGACCGACCCGGTGAGCAGGAACGGCAACGGCGCAGGCCCGAGGCTGAACACCGAGGCAATCGAAGCGAAGGCGAAGACCCTCGGCATCGACCTGGTCGGCTTCTGCTCCTGGCAGGAGCTCAAGGCGGTGGCGCCGGACTACGACAAGCCGTCCGACCTCTCCACCTATCTCTCGCGCCTGATCGTACTCGCCAAGCGCTACCCGATCGGCGTCGCCTGCTCGCCCGACCCGGCGTTCCGCCAGTACGCCAACGGCCGAGTGGCGCGACATCTCGAGGAGGCCGCGGGCGAACTCGCCTATTGGCTGGAGCACCGGGACGCGATCGCCTGCGTGCTCTCGGCGACGATCCCGGACCTGCGACGGCAGCCCATGGCCTATGCCGGTCCGGGCGGCCAGGGTTCCCTGCTCCTACGTCGCGCCGCGGCCGCCTGCGGCCTGGGCACGCTCGGCCTCAACGAGATGATCCTGACCCCGGAGTACGGCCCGCGGGTGTTCCTGGCCGGGGTCCTGACCGATGCCGCTGTCGAGTGCGGCCGGCCGCTCGCGGAGGAGCTCTGCCCCGGGCTCGAACAGTGCGGGCGGTGCGCAGCGGTCTGCCCGGCGGAAGCGATCCCGAAGTCCGCACGTCCGGGCGCTCCACTGGCCGAGGTCCGGGGACTCGACGCCGAGGCCTGCGCCCGGGCCTGTCAGCCCTTCGGTCCCGACCGCATGGTGGAGCATCTCGCCGACCTGTTCGACTCGAAGTCCGCCTCTGAAGCGGTGGAGATCGCCCGGAGCCCGGTCACGCAGCAGATCTTCTACAACCTCACGGTGCAGCGGCAGGGCGCCTACACCGGCTGCCAGAGCTGCCAGCTCGTGTGTCCGGTCGGCGAGGACTATCCCCGGATCGAGGCGTCGCCGGTGCGACAGCAGGATTTGCTGCAACTGCAGTAGAGCGTCAAGATCGGCAACGGTCGTCCTCTGGGTGCGCCGGCGGAGACGCCGGCACACCGATAGTCGGGCTAAGGGCCCGTGTCGGGTCGATCGTCAGGGACGAACCCGTCGCGGTTCGGCATCTCGACTTCGGGCAAGCTCTCGCGGTCGAGCACGTCGTCCTCGCCGACGATCCCACCGAGGTGCAGAAGGTGGGCGACGACGGCGTAGATCTCGTCGTTGGTGAGTGAGCCGGGCGCCTCGTAGGGCATGGAGCGGCGCACGTAGTCCCAGACGGTCGTGGCGTAGGGCCAGTAGCTCTCAACCGTCCGCCGCGGCCGCTCCGAGGTCAGGCTGCCGCGGCCGCCGACCAGCGCGGCCGCGTCTTCTCCGCCGGCGTTCCGCCCGTGGCATGCCGCGCAGAACTGCTGGTAGACGGCCCTGCCCTCGCGTGCGGTTCCGCGACCCTCCGGCAGGCCCTTGCCGTCGGGAAAGACGGTGAAGCCGGCCGCCTGGAGTTCCCCGGCGGTCGCTTCGTGCCCGAGGCCGGTGCGCTCCGACTCGGCGGCGAGCGCGATGCCGGCCAGAAGGCCGGCGCACCTGTACCTTTCCGGGGTGGATTCTGGTGGGTCGTTGAGAGAGGTGGAATGGACCAGTAGCCGTCGTGGCTGCGGTAGCTGTGGGAAACCGGCTTGCCGGTTTTCCAAGGTCCGGCGGGAAACGGTCTGCCGTTTTCCGCGGGGCCGGCAGCTTCCGCAGCCGAGACCGCCGGTCGGTTTCGTCTCCGGCCTGCCGGAGTCACTGAAGGAAGGTCGGCAAGCAGCCAGGAGCGACCACCGGCGTACTGTGCTTCGAGCACCTTGCTGGGACCTGTGCCCTGGCTGCTTCGCCGCGTTGGACGCCCAGTGGAGAGTCAGTGCCTTAGAGCACCAGTACAGGTACGGGCAGGCAACGCGGCATGCCGACCAGGCAACACTACCGCAAGGGGTAAGGAGGACGAGATGACCAGGAAGTGGTTCGCCGGCGTGGACTGGGGGTCCGAGACCCACCATGTGTGCGTGCTGGATCGGGACGGCAAGGTGAGGGGGCAGCGGGCGTTCGACCACAGCGGCAAGGGACTTGCCGCCATGGCGGACTGGCTCCTTGGACATACACGACCGACGCCTCCGGGCGAGATCGGCATCGCCATCGAGGTGCCGCACGGACCGGTCGTCGAGTGCCTCCTGGAGCAAGGCTTCGCCGTGTATTCCATCAACCCCAAGCAGCTCGATCGCTTCCGGGACCGCTTCTCCGTCGCCGGCGCCAAGGATGACCGCCGCGATGCACGGGTGCTCGCCGCCGCGCTTCGCACCGACCCTGAGTGCCTGAACCGCGTGCAACCATCCGATGCCGCCACCGTCATGCTGCGCGAGGTGTCCCGCGCCCGCAAGCAGTTGGTCGACCAGAAGAACCGCCTGGAGAACCAGGTCCGCGACCAGATCTGGCGCTACTACCCGCAGTTTCTCGCCGTGGTCAAGAACGAGGTGTCGGCGCCCTTCGCACTGGCCTTGTGGCGACTGGCGCCGACCCCCGACAAGGCTCGACGGGTGCGCGAAGCCACGCTCGCCAAGCTGCTCAAGGAGCACCGCATCCGGCGCCTGACTGCCGCCCAACTGCGCGATCAACTGCGGGCCGAGCCGATCGCCGTTTCCCCGGACGCCGTAAAGGCCGCCGTCGAACACATAGGACTCCTCCGGCCGGTGCTCGACACCGTCTGCCGCCAGCTCGCCGACGCCGAAAGGCGGCTGGAGCGGATGACCCGCGCACTCGAAACCGCGGTCTCTCCGGAAGACGACGAAGACACGCCCAAGCCAAGCGACGCCGCCATCCTCAGGTCGCTGCCCGGACTCGGCATGGTCGGCCTCGCCACCCTGCTCTCCGAGGCCGATCAAAGCCTGGGCCGCAGAGACTACGAGGCACTGCGTTGCCTCTGCGGAGTGGCGCCGGTGACCGTCAAGTCCGGCAAGAAGCTCATCGTCATGCGACGACTCGCCGCCAACGAACACCTCAGCGACGCCGCCTATCACTGGGGACGAGTCGCCATCCAGCATGACCCGATCAGCCGCGCCAAGTACGACGCCATGAAAGCCCAGGGAAAAACGCACGGACGAGCCATCAGACAGCTCGTCGACCGACTCCTCGGCGTCGCCTGCGCCATGCTCCGAGACCGCACTCTCTTCGACCCCAACAAGCGATGCCATGCCCAGGTCGCATGACCTCCCTGACCCGCAGCAGCCTCCACAAAACCCACTTGCTAAAGGGTGGAGAGTCCCGGTGAGGAGCAAGCTCCTACGCCTCGACATTCGTCACCTCTCCCGACTCATGAACCTCCCAGGCCTTGATCCGGTTGTTGTGGTAGATCGTCGACCGGCCCCGCGCCTCGAGCAGGGCGGCCAGCGTCGGCTGGACGTAGCCGGTGTCGTCGGTCGCCCGGGACATGAGCACGTGGCGGCCGCCGTCCCAGCGCCAGGGCGACCGGAAACGGGTGAAGGCCTTGGCGTAGCGCGGGCCGTTGATCTCGGCGTCGGTCCACGAGCGACCGCCGTCGGTCGACACTTCGACGCGGCTGATCGCGCCGCGGCCCGACCAGGCCAGACCGCGGATCTCGTGGAAGCCGGGCCCGTTCAGCTTCTGCTCGCCCGAGGGCCCCGTGATGACCGACTTCGCGTCCATGACCAGGGTGAACTGTCGCGCCTTGCCGTTCGGCAGCAGATCCGTGTACTTCGAGGTCTCGTCCCGGGCCATCGAGGGCATGTGCGCGACCTCGAGCCGGCGCAGCCACTTGACGTTGACGCTGCCCTCGCAGCCCGGCGCCAGCAACCGCAGCGGGTACCCCTGCTCGGGCCGCACGGGCTCACCGTTCTGGCCGTAGGCGATGATCACGTCGTCGAGCGCCCTCCCGATCGGCACACTGCGGCTCATCAGGCCCGCGTCGGCGCCCTCCGCGATGACCCAGCTCGCCTCCGGCCTGACGCCGACCTCGGCAAGCAGATCGGCAAGCAGGACGCCCGTCCACTCGCTGCAGCTCGCGAGCCCGTGGCTGAGCTGCACGTTCGGGGCGCCGGCCGGAGACCACTCGCGGCCGCTGTTCCCCGAGCACTCGATGAAGTGGAAGCGGGACACCGAGGGCATGCGGACCAGGTCGTCCATCGAGAACACCAGCGGCCGGTCGACCAGGCCGTGGATGGTCAGCCGGTGGGTGTCCGGGGCGATCCCCGGTACGCCGGTGTGATGGCGCTCGAAGTGCAACCCCGACGGCGTGACGATGCCCTCCGAGTCCGCCAGCGGCGTGTTCGAGGACGACGCCGTCGCGTCGGGGGCGCGGCTCCACCGCTTGGCGCCGGCAAAGGGCGAGGGCCGCCCGTACTCGCTGGGAGTCTCGCCGAGATCCCGGATCTCGCCTGATGTCTGCGCTCGGGCGGGGCCCAATGAGCCCGCCGCGGCCATGCCAGCGAGTCCGAGGAAGGCGCGGCGGTCGGGTCGTTGCTTACTCATGCCACTCTCCTGCAGGTCGAGTTGTGTGTCCGAAGCCTACCGCCCGAGGCACACTGGGTGCGCCGACGCCCTCGTCGGCTTTCCCGCGGAGCCGCGGAGCGGCGGAGCGGGGAAAAATGGTGCGAGGCCTTTGGCCTCGCGCGTTGTTGCTTCAGAAGGCCGACGGGGGCGTCGGCGTACCCAGTGAGGGGGACGCCGGCGGACCCGGCTACAGCCGGCTCACCGCCTCTTCGGCCAGGTCCAGCGTCCGCACCACGCGCTGGCGCATCTCGTCCAGGTCGACGCCCTCGGTGCTCTTCTTCCCTTCCATGTATCGCGCGTAGACGCCGTGGGCGATGGCGGCGGACTTCCAACGGTTGAAGCCCACGTAGTAGTCGAGGTGCGAGAGATCCCGCCCGGTGCGCTCGGCGTACCGCTCCAGAAGAGCCTCGCGCGGCGGGAAACCGGGCGCCGCGGTGGCGACGCCCCGGCCGCTCGGCATGGTGTTCACCGCCGGCGTCCACTGGTTCATCGCGTAGGCGAGGTCGGCCAGCGGATCGCCAAGGGTCGAGATCTCCCAGTCGACGACGGCCGCGATCACAGACTCCGGTCCCACCAGGCAGTTGTGCAGCCCGTAGTCGCCGTGAACGACGCGCGCCGGCCCCTGGTCCGGCAGATGGTCGAGGAAGAACCGCTGCAGTTCGTGGGCCCGCGGGTCGTCCAACTGGGCCGGCTCAACGGAGGCGGTCCAGGATCGGTACCAGGTCCGCAGTTGCCGCCCGACGTAGCTGTCCCGCTTGCCGAGCGTGCCCAGCCCCACCTCGTCGGGATCGACGGCGTGAAGCTCGGCCAGCACGTCGATGAAGGAGTGCGCCAGCTTCGTCCGCCGCTCCTCGGGCACCCACTCCTCGGTGTGAGAGGAGTTGTAGAGGGGCCGGCCGTTCACGAGGCCCATGACGTAGAACCAGGCGCCGGTTACGTCGGGGCTCTCGCAGAACGCGAGCGCAGCCGGCACAGGCACCGCCGTCGGCCCGAGTGCCGAGATCAGGGCCCACTCGCGGCTCATGTCGTGGGCCTTCGGCAACAGCACGCCCTGCGGCGGCCGCCGGATGACCGCCGTCCTGCCGTCGGCGTCGTCGAGCCGGTAGGTCAGGTTCGAGTGGCCGCCTTCCAGCCGCGTCCATAGGAGCGGCGGGGTCAGGGCGTCGACGTGCTCGACGATCCAGGCCTCAACCGCGGGTTGGTCGTAGCCCTCGGGGCCCGTGCTTTCGTCGTGTGAAGACATCCCTCTCGCGGCCGTAAACCGGCAACTGTAACAACCCCGCCCGCGGCGCCGGCCTCAGGGCCACTGGGAGAAAGGGATCGCGCCGTCGGAGGCCGCTCCGCAGCCGAGCAGGGCCGCTGCGGCCACCGCCGCCCCGCTGCACCAAGGGGCTACACTGTAGCCGAGACCCGCTGCGAGCAGCTCGAACCGCTGACTCGCCGCGGGTCTCTCAGCTTGGAGGGAGAGAAAGGGATGAGAGCGCGCCGTCTGTTCACCGTTCCGCTGGCTCTGCTCGTCGCGGGCTGGATCGGTGCCCCACGGGCGAACGGCCACACCGAGGACAAGGTCGACTACCTCACTCAGGTGAAGCCCATCCTCGAGGGCTTCTGCTACGAGTGCCACGGGCCGGAGCGTGCGCGCCGGGAGGCGGATCTCAGGCTCGACATCAAGGAGCGCGCTTTCGCCGACCTCGGCGGTTATCCCAATATCGCGCCCGGCGACCCCGACGACAGCGAGCTCTACCTGCGGGTGAGTTCCGAGCTCGCGGAGATGCGGATGCCGCCGTACGAAGCCGGTACGCAGTTGACCGAGGAGCAGGTCGAGACGCTCCGTCTGTGGATCGAACAGGGGGCGGAGTGGCCGGATCCGGAAACGGAAGCGGAATCGGAATCGGATGAGGAGGGTGGCTAGGCGGATGCGGGCGAGACGCCCGCGTTCCCAGGACCGACGGAAACCAGGCGGAGACACACGATGAACCGAACGACCGAAGCGCGACTGACCCGGATCGCCGCGCTACTCGTCGCCGCCGGCATCGCCGGCCAGGCCGCGGCCCAGACCGGGTATGGCGGCAGCGGAAGCGGTATCCCGCGGGTCGAGTTGCCCGACGAGCCGTGGATCATGAACACCCACGTGATCCCCGAGGTGCGCGTCTCGGTCGTCGCCCGGGGTCTCAACCGCCCGTGGTCCCTCGCCTTCCTACCGAAGGGCGACATGTTGGTGACCGAGCGCAAGGGCACTGTGCGCCTGATCCGCGACGGCGTGCTCGTGGACGAACCGATCGCCGGCGTACCCGACGACGTCCTGGCCCGCAGCCTCGCCGGCCTGATGGAGGTCGCGGTTCATCCGCACTTCGCCGACAACGGGTACGTGTATCTCACCTACACACGGCAGATTTCCGGCCGCGAGGGTACCGTGGCCCTGGTGCGCGGCCGGCTCGACGGCACGTCCCTGGTCGATGTCGAGGACGTGTTCGTCGCCGAGCCCTGGGGCGGCTCGGTCGCCGCCGCCCGGCTCGCCTTCGTGCCCGGCGAGGACATCATGTTCATGACCATGGGCGGCGCCTTCGGCGCCGACCTCGTCGACGGCACGCAGAGCTTCTTCGGTCAGGCCAAGTTGGCCCAGGACCCGAACAGCCACGCCGGCAAGCTGCTGCGCATACGCCTCGACGGCAGCGTGCCCGACGACAACCCCTTCGTCGGCAAGGAAGGGCACAAGCCGGAGATCTACTCGATGGGCCACCGGAACCAGATGGGGCTGGCGCTCCACCCCGAAACCGGCGTCCCCTGGACCACCGAGCACGCCCCCCAGGGCGGCGACGAACTGAACGCCATCGAACCCGGCAAGAACTACGGCTGGCCCGTGGTCTCCTACGGCCGCCACTACAACGGGGTCCGCATCTCCGAGCGCTTCTGGGCCGAAGGCATGGAGGAGCCGGCGATCTTCTGGCTACCGTCCATCGCGCCCTCCGGACTCGCCTTCTACACCGGCGACGCCTTCCCCCAGTGGAAGGGCAACCTGTTCGCCGGAGCTCTGATGACCGGTCGCATGCCCGGCACCGGGCACGTCGAGCGGCTCATCTTCAGCCCCAAGGGCGAGGAACTCGGCCGGGAGTGGCTGCTCAGGGACATCGGCAAGCGCATCCGCGACGTCCGGCAGGGGCCCGACGACCTGATCTACGTCATCACCGACGAGAGAGACGGCGCGATGCTGAAGCTGGAGCCCGTCGAGAAGGCGGAGGACGAGGCGACCGCAGGCGGCTGAGGCAGGCCGGGAGAAGGGTTTGGGGAGAAAGGAGCGAGGCTGGCGCCTCGCACGTGTCTTCCGGAGAGCCGGCCAGAGGCCGAAGGCCGAGCTCCTTTACTCCGCAACGCCGGCCCTACCGATACCGCTCCAGCAGGGCTCCGTTCGTGCCCACGAGCGAGACGAGGTCACGGCGTGTACCAGATCGGCGAGCTCCAGGCCCGTTCCTGGTGGGTCGCCGGCAGGTCGGGGTTCGGATCGATGCCGAGTCCCAGCGCGTCCCAAGTCGACCAGCGGCAACTGGGGTTCTCGAGCACGCGGACGTAGTAGAAGGAGCGTGCGCCGGGGTCGAAGTCCGGGTCGGTCCAGGTGGTCCGGAGTTCGACGGCGCCCTTGTCCCGGCTGATCGAACAGTCGTCCAGGTTCACCTGGGCGCCGTTGTCGCCGCAGCGATGGGTTTCGGGATCGGGTTCGAGGCCGTCGGAGCAGACGACGTCGTAGACCTGCTCCTTCGCTTCGCCGTCCTCCAGCCAGCCCTTGATGACCTGGGCCCGCTGCAGCCAGGCGTTCTCCGGGTCGCGCAGCGCCCACACGAGGAAGCTCGGGGCGCCGGCGTTGCCGCCGGATGCGGGCAGGATGCCCGCGTTCCCAGGGGATTCGTCGGCGCCGCCGGCTCCGAGGTCGCCGCCCATCGGCACGCCGGCCTCGTAGGCCGCAGCGATCGGGTCCGCGGCCCCCGCGACGGCCTCATGGAGCCCGAAGCCGCCGAAGAAGCGCACCCGGATGCGCGTGCCCGAAGTGGCGAACGACTCGCGCCGCTTCAGCGCGTCGAAGATCGCCGCGCGCGTGTTCCCGCCGGCCCACACCGCGGCCAGGCCGCCGCTGCCGTGGGTCGCCTGGCGCGGAGTCCAGAAGTTCTCCCAGCCGCCGTCCTCCTCGCTGTAGGCGGAACCGCGGGACTGGGGCGTGTTCGCCCTCCCCGAGAAGCGATTGTCCTCCTCGAAGGAGCCGGCGCTGACGTGGCTGTCGCTCGAACCGATCGCACCGAGGGCGTAGGGGTTCACGCCGAGGCTCTCGCCCATCTCCAGCCCGGTCAGCAACGCGTCCCGGTAGTAGCCGCCCTTGAAGACCGAAATCGGGTCCGTGTTGTTCACCTTGTCCAGGTAGTACTGGACGATCTGGAAGTCGGCCCACTCGTCGTTCGGCGACAGCAACGGATGGACCTCCGACGTGCCCTTCTGCTGGCTGATCTCGGCCACCGGTTCGTTCCGCATCCGCTTGGCAGCGAACGCGGCGTCGATCTCCGCGCCCTTCCAGGTCTCCCGGTCGGGAAAGGCCAGACCGTCGCTCTGGTTCATGTTGTGCGGCATCGCGAGCGCCTCGATCCCCTCCTCGCGCAGACCGTCGAGCCAGGTCCAGAGGTCCTCGGGGTCGCCGTCGAGGGAACTGAAGGGCAGATCCGGGGCCTCGCTGCCGCGGAAGATCACGTTGCGGTGCAAGTGACGGCTACTCACCCCCATCGTGTACTCGTAGCCGATCAGGGCGGTGAACCGGCCCGGGTCGTTGTGCCGTTCGGCGGCCTCGATGATCCGCTGCCAGGCGCTTCCCCGTACTTCCGGGCCGTTGATCGGATCGCCCGCGCGGGCCAGTTCGCGCACCCGGCTCAGCGCGCCCAACCGCGCCCGATTGCCGCGGCCCTGGCCGCCGAACAGATCCTCCGTCAACGGATGCCCATAGGTCGGGCTCGAGGGGTCGATCAGCGCCGCCAGCGCGCCCAGGAACTCCGCGTGGTCGGTCACCGCGAGGAAGTCGAGCGGCGCGCCCGAAAGCCGGATCGATTCACCCGAAGGGTGCGGGATCGCCTCCCCTTTGGCAAAGCGGTAGGCGTCGTCGGGGGTGGTGCGCACCGTGCCCATGAAGGCGTCGTGCGAGTACATCGTGTGGATATGCAGGTCGCCGAAGAGAGCGACGCGGTGGGCGGCTGGCGGGGTGCCCACGTTTCCGGAGCCTCGAGCAGCGGGCGCGTCCTCGGCCGAGGGCGCGACGCAGGCGAGGGCGGTTGCGGCGAGAGCTAGTAGCGCCTGCCGCCGGCGTTTCGTCATCGACATACCGGACTCCTCTTGTCGGTAGCTGGATCGTCCATGATATGGGACGCATGCCGGCGGGACGCGCCTTTCCCCGGAGCTACTCCGTCTTCTTGATCACCACGAAGCTGATGTCGTCCTCAGGCAGCGCGAAGGCGAGCAAGTCTTCCCGGACGTGGTCGCAGATCTCCATCGCGCTCTGATTCCGGACCGTCTCCAGAACACCCTCCGCCCGCTCAGCGAGATACCGATCGCCGCCGTGCTCGGCGAAGCCGTCCGTGTAGAGCAGGAGGAGATCGCCGGCCTCGAGCAGATCGAGCTCGCTGACCTCGTAGGGGCGCTTGTAGCCAAGGGGTCCCGGGTCGACCAGCTCGTCCATGTAGGCGTTCGACGCGAACATCCCCACTGGCGGGAACCGGACGAGCTGGTCCTCGCGGAGGTGCTTGATGCGGCCCGGGCGGCCGGCGAAGAGCAGGGGCGTGGGGTGGCCGGCCGAGAAGAAGCGGAATTTGCCCTGCTCCGAGACTTCGCCGTACAGCATGGTGAGGTACTTGTTCAACGTGGTCGACTTGTAGAAGCGCTGATTGATGTGCTCGAAGAGCCGGGTCGTGATCTCGCCGAACAGGTCGAGTTCGTAGTACGCCCCGAGCAGGAACGCCTGGTGCAGCATCGCCGCCACCAGGGCGTCCGTCGCCTTGTGCCCCGACACGTCGGCCACCAGGACGCCGGCGCGCTGCTGCGACTGGCGAAGGCCCGCCACGACCCGCGCGTTGCCGGTCGCCTCCGCCTCACGGATGCGCCGGTCCAGGTCGTAGCGCTGCTTGAAGTCGAGGTAGATCAGGTGGTCGCCGCCGATCGCCTGCCGCAGCGGTATGGAGGCGCCGTCGATGTCCACGCCGTGCAGAATTGGAAGATCGCCGGACGACGGCTTCGTCGCCAGCGCGATCTCCTCCAGGTTGGCCAGCTCCGCCCGGATCTCGGCCGGCCATACATCGGAAGGTCTTCTGCTCACGACAACTCCTTTTCCGCAAGCGTAGCGTCCCGTGAGGAACAGTGGCGGAGGGGGTGGGATTCGAACCCACGGTGGGCTGTTGACCCACGCCGGTTTTCAAGACCGGTGCTTTCGACCACTCAGCCACCCCTCCGAGGCGGCAGAATTCTCCAAACTAGGCTGCCGGGATCTCCTCGACCCCGCCGACATACGGCTGGAGCGCCGCCGGAATGCGAATCGAACCCGACGCCGTCTGGTAGTTCTCCAGCACTGCAATCAGGGTCCGGCCGACTGCCAGACCCGAACCGTTCAAGGTGTGGACATAGCGTAGCGAGCCGCCGCCGCTCGGACGGAAGCGAGTATGGACGCGACGCGCCTGGAACGCCTCGGCGTTGCTGCAGGAGGAGATCTCCCGGTACGCCTGCTGGCCTGGAAGCCACACCTCGAGGTCGTACGTCTTGGCCATGGCGAAGCCCAGGTCGCCGGTGCAGAGAGACACCACCCGGTAGGGCAGCTCCAGTCGTTGCAGCACGCGTTCGGCGTGAGCCGTGAGTTGCTCCAACGTGTCGTGGCTGGTCTCGGGCATCGTCAGTTGCACCAACTCGACCTTGTGGAACTGGTGCTGGCGGATGAGTCCGCGCACGTCGCGACCGTACGACCCGGCCTCGGCGCGGAAGCAGGGCGTGAGCGCGGCGTAGCGCAAGGGCAACTGGTCCTCGTCGAGCACTTCGTCGGCGTGCAGGTTGACCAGGGGCACCTCGCCGGTCGGGATCAGGTAACGCGAATCGGGCTGGACGTGGAACACTTCCTCCTCGAACTTCGGCAGTTGGCCGCTGCCGAACAGGCACTCGCGCTTGACCAGGTAGGGAGGTAGAACCTCGGTGTAGCCGTGCTCCTCGGTGTGCAGGTCGAGCATGAAGGCGCCGAGCGCCCGCTCCAGGCGTGCCCCCCAGCCGAAGTAGGTGGTGAACCGGGCCCCAGCCAGCTTGGCGCCGCGCTCGAAGTCGAGGATCCCCAGCTCCGGGCCGATGTCCCAGTGCGCCTTCGGCTCGAAGGCGAACTCGGGCAGCTCGCCGACGACCCGCTCGACGCGGTTCGCCGACTCGTCGCTGCCGACCGGTACCGTCTCGTGAGCGATGTTCGGAACCTTCAGCTCGGTTTCGACGAGTTCCCCTTCTGCCTGCGCCACGATGTCTTCGAGACCCTCGATGCGGGTCTTGAGCTCGGTCATCTCTAGAATGCGTCTGGCGGCGTCCTCTTCCTTCGCCTTGCCCTGAGCCTTGAGCTTGCCAATCTCGCGACCAGCCAACCGACGACGGTGACGGAGTTCCTCGAGTTCGGTCAGCGCTTCACGGCGGCGCAGGTCGCAGGTCAGCCACTGGTCCACCAGCGCGGCATCGGCGCCGCGCGCTTCGAGGGCGTCCGCAACCCGCTGCGGTTCGCTTCTGAGGAGTTCTCGGGGCAACATGGCGGTGGCAGTCTTCCAACGTTTGCCCGCTACGGCAAGGATGGCGCGCTGCTTACGATGAACGCGGCCGAGCGGCTGCGGCAATCTTTCAACGTTCGGGCGTACGGCAAGGATGGCCCCTTTTGACCACCGAATCCGCTTCCGCGCCGGCCCCTCCCGGGTCCCCGTCTCCGCCATGGATCGCCGCCCTGCCGCCCCTGCTGGCCGGGCTGGCGATGGCCTCCCTGGCGGCGGTCGAGCGCGATGCGGAGGCGGCGGCTGAAGGACGCTACCTCGCGTTCGCCGCAACGGCCGTCCTGATCGCCGCCGCGGGCGCCGCGCGTCGCCCACTGAGCCCGGCAGCGCTGGCGCTGCCGGTACTGACCGTGGTCGCGTTCGCGGCCGTACCCCCTCACGGTCCGGGCCGTGCGACGGCGGTGGGCGCCCTGCTCTGTCTGGGTCCCGCCGCGCTTCTCGTGGACACTCTGCTCGCCCGCCGGGCCGATCTGCTGGCGCCGCCCGGCGCCCTGGCACCGGCACGCCTGATACGGCTCGGCGGCGCCCTGGTGTCGGCGCTGATCGGACTCAACCTGCTCCTGCGGCAGGGCGACCTGCTCGACGGCTCCGCGCTCCGGCTGCTGGTCGTACTCGTCGCCATTCCCGCCGCGGCAGCGATTCTTCTGACCGCCCTGTTCGCCCGCATGGGTGCTCCGGCCCTGGCGGGAACAGCCGCCCTGATCCTGGCCGCGGGCGGCGTCCGCTCGAATGTCGTCCTGGTGCTCGCCGCCGCGGCGCTTGCCGACGCGGCCGCTCGGGCCCTCAAGGAGCGTTGGTCCGTGGCGGCGGCAGCGCTGGGGCTCGCCTTGACCCTGATCCTGGGGCTCGTCCTCGTCCGCGAGCCCGCGTTCGGGGTTCTTCTCACCGCCATGTCGGCCGCCGTCGTCTGGCGCCGGTTCGCCTTCGCCATCGTCCTCGTTCTGACCGGCGCCCTGGCCCTCGGGCTACCGCCCGCGGCGGCGGCGCCCTGGCCCCTGGCGCTCGCCGGATTGCCCCTGGTTCTCCTTGCCGCGCCCAACCTGGTCGGTCGGGGCAACCTGCACACGGTGGCGGCGGCCGTTCTGCTTTCGCTCGCCGGGCTGCGCTTCCTGCCGCCCTCGCAAGCCCTGCTGGCGGGTATCGCGCTGTGGACCGTGCTGAGCGCGGAGCGGCCGAGCGCCGCGTCCACCGACGATCCGCCTCCGACCGGGCCCTGGCAGGGTATCGGCCTGCGCGGCGATGCAGCCGTATTCGGGTTCTGCTGGCAGGGCAGCCTGCTCCTGTTCGCCACGCTCTCGGCCACCTATCCGTGGCTCCGGGCCGCGCATCTCGACGATCGACTGAGCGCGCTCGGACTCGATACCGCATCCGATCGCTGGCTCGGACTGATCGTCCTGATCCTGATCGGGCGCGGCGTCGGCGCGCTCGTGCGGAGAGCGCCCGCGCCCCGGGCCATCGTGCTGGCAGTCGGCGCCGTGGTGCTGACGGCGGCGGCGCTCGGCTCCTGGGGAGCGTTCCTGCCGCGGCAGACGCTGCTCAGCTCGCCAAGGCAGGTGCTGACTCAGGACCAGCCACGATGGGCAGCCGAGGCGGCCGGCTGCGGAACCCTGGTGCTCGATACGGCGGTTGCCCACGGCGGCGGCCTAGCCGCGGGCCAAACGGTGGCCCGGATCGGCGCCGAACCGACCGAGGACTTCTTGGACCTGCGACACGGCGATCACACTGGCGAGTGGTCCGCCCGCGAAAGCGGCGCCGCCGCGGGCCGCGCACCCTGGCTCCATTGGGTCGCGACCGGCGCCGGCGGTCCCTTCTTAGGCACCCGCTACCGTGCCGAGTTCGATCTCGCTCCGCTGTGTGGACTCGGCAACCTGGTCATCGTCCGCGATCCCGACCTCCCTGCGGAGGTCGAGGTGATCCTCTTCCACGCTCTCCACGTCGGCCGGACTGCCGGACCTTGATCGCCGCACAGGCACCGGCACTCTCCTACGTCGTTCCAACGGTCGGCGTGCCCAAGCACGTCGCAGGATGCCTCGAGTCCATCTACCGGGACGCGTCGGAAACGGCCGCGCCGGCCGAACTGATCGTCGTCTGGCAGCACCCGGCCGCGACCTCCCAAGACGTGGCGCGGGGAACCGAGACCCTGGGCGGCGGTCCGGCGGCGCTCAAGGCGCTCGCGCGACAACTCGCGTCGGATCATCCCACCGCGTTCCAGCGGGCGCCACGGATCGTGCAACTGCCCCGACCGGCGGGATTCGCCCGCGCCGCCAACGCCGGCATCGCCGCCAGCGCTGGCCGGTGGATCGCTCTGGTGAACGACGACGCCGTGCTTGCGACCGGCTGGACCCGCACGTTGCTGGAGGCGCTCGGCGCACGCACCGAAGCCGACCCGAAGCCCTCCGCCGACTTCCAGGTCGCGGCGGCGCAGGGGATCAACCTGCTCCCAGCCGGCGACGCCGACGAAGTACGGATCGATGGCGCCGGCCTGGCCTGGAACCGCCGCTGGCAGGCGGTCCAGGTCGACCGCGGCGAGTCCGCACCGCCGCCCGGCGGCGCGCCGCGACCCGTGTACGGCGTGTCTGCGACCGCCGCGATCTACCGCCGTGACGCGCTTCTCGCCGTGAGCCCTGCCGGCAGAGCGTTCCGGCCCTTCAACGAGCGGCTCCACAGCTACTACGAGGACGTCGAACTCGCCGACCGGCTGCGCCGGGCATCGTACAAGGCGGTGCTGGCGCCGGCGGCCCGCATCGAACATGCCGGCGCGTTGTCGAGCCGGGGGCGCCGCGCCGCCCGGCGGCGCGTCCGCCGGATCTACTGCAATCGTCTACTGGTTCTGGCGGCCCGGCTCGGCCGGAGCTTCTGGCGCCGGCTGCCCGGACTCCTGTTCCGGGATGCGGTCGATCTGCTCCGGAGCGGGAATGGCGAAGGGCTGCCGGGCGATCCCCGACGGCCGGGTCTCCTCGATCTCCTGTTCGCCTGGTGCCGCGCGGGCCGGCTCCTGCCCCGCTTCGCCGGCTTCGGCCGCGCCCAGTCGACCTGGGCACCGGGAAGCGACGACGGAATCGGGCGATGACGGGCACTCCGATCCTGACCGCGCTGGCGCCGCACTGGCACGACGAAGACAACCTCGCGCTCCTCGCCGAGAGCTGGCCCCGCGACGAACGGTTCGAACTGATCGTGGTCGACAACGGATCCCGTGGGAACCTGAGCGACCTGGGGACCGGCCGGCCGAACATCAACGTCCTCGACCCGGGCCGCAACCTCGGCTTCGCAGCCGCGGTCAACCGCGGTGCGGCCGATGCCGGGGGGCGCCTGTTGCTGATCCTGAACACCGACGCCAGACCCGAATCCGGAGCGCTCGAGTCCCTGGTTCAGGGCATGGAACAGCACCCGGAAGCGGCTGGCCTGGCGCCCCGGTTAGTGGACGGAAACGGCGTTTGCCAGGCCGGTTGGCAATTGCGCGGGCTGCCCGGCCTGCGAACGCTGCTCGGCTACTGCTGCTTCGCGGAGCCCGGGCCGATGCCCGAGCCGCCGGCCGGATCGCCCGTCGAGCAGCCGGCGGCCTGCGCCCTGCTGCTTCGACGCGACGCCTTCGATGCCGCCGGGCGCATGGACGAAGAGTTCTGGCCCGCGTGGTTCGAGGACGTCGACCTCGCCCGCCGGCTCCGCGACCTGGGCGAGACGATCCACTACTGGCCGGACGCCACCTTCCGGCATGGCCTCGGCGCCTCCGTACCGCGCCTCGGGTACGGCCCCTTCCTGCTCGTCTACTACCGCAACCTGGACCGATACGCTCGCAAGCACCACAGCCGCGGCGCCGCCCTCGTGCTGAATCTCATGCTGGTCGTCGCCGCTCTGCTCCGCATCGCCCTGCTGCCGCTTCGCCGGCCGCGCCGCGCACGGAGCCGCCGCGAGGCGCTGATCGGCCTGAGTCGCCTCGTTGCGGCGGCCGCTTCCGGTTGGGGGAGTCCGTGAACGCCCGCGACCTTGCGATCTGCACCGTCACCTGGAACGACGCGGCCAACCTGCCCCGCTTCTTCGAAGCGCTGGCGTCGCTCGAGGGCCCGCCATTCCGCCTCATCGTGGTCGACAACGCCAGTACCGACCCCACCCTCGAACGCCTTCGAGAGGGTGCGGACTCGGCGGCCTTCTCGGTCGAGTCGATCGCGCTGGACGAGAACACCGGCTTCGCAGGCGGCCTGAACCGGGCGCTTGAGACCGCCTTCGGCAACGGCGCGGAGACTAACGGGCCACCGACCTATGTGCTGAGCCTGAACGCCGACGCCTGGGTGGCCCCCGACTACGCGCTGCGCCTGATCGAGAGCCTCCGCCGGTTCACGAGCAGCGAACGACCTGTGGGCGCGGTCACCGGTCGCCTGCTTCGCGACGATGCCCCGGACGGGGAGGCACCGCCCCGGATCGACGCGTGCGGCATGCGCCTGACCCGGAGTTGGCGCCACGAGGACCGCGGCGCCGACCAGGTCGATCGCGGCCAGTATCCGGTAACAGAGCGGGTGTTCGGGGGCAGCGGCGCCGCCACTCTGTTCCTGAGCGCCGCGCTGCGCGACGCAGCGGTCGAGGGCCAGGTCCTCGACGGCGACTTCCACTCCTACCGCGAGGACGCGGAACTCTGCTTCCGGCTGCGGGAACGGGGCTGGGAGGTGCTCTATGAACCCCGGGCCCGCGCGGTACACGGCCGCGTCAACCTGCCCCGGCGGCGGCGTCAGATGTCGAGGGAGATCAACTTCCACTCGCTCAAGAACCGCTACCTGCTGCAGCTCTACCATCGCAGCCTGGCCGACGCCCCACGTACCCTGCTCGCGACCTCGCTCCGGGAACTCGGCATCCTCGCCTACGTGCTGCTGCGCGAGCCCTCGTCGCTCGCCGCCTACGCCTGGCTGTGGCGCAACCGCCGTCGGATCCTCGAGCGGCGGCGCCTGGTCCGCGGTCGCCGCCGCGCGCCGCCGCGCACGACGGCACGGTGGTTCGGGCGAGCTTCCCTGCCGCTCTACCCTGAGCGGCCAAGGATTCTGATCATCGGCAGCCGCGGCATACCCGCGGCATACAGCGGCTACGAGACGATGATCGAGGCGCTGGCGCCCCGCCTGGCGGAACGCGGTTGGCCGGTTACCGTCTACTGCCGGTCCCACTACGTCGACCGGCGGCGCCGCTCTCACCGCGGCGTCAATCTGGTCGTGCTGCCGACGCTGCGCACGAAGTACGGGGACACCCCCGTTCACACGCTGCTCTCCTGCCTCCACGCTACGCTCTTCGCCAGCGGCGCCCGCGCCGCGCTGGTCGTCAACGGCGCGAACGCGGTCTTCCTGCCGCTGCTCTGGCCCCGGCGCATCCGTACCGCCCTGCACGTGGACGGGATCGAGAAGCGAAGAGCGAAATGGGGATGGCCGGGCCGCCTCGTGTACGCCCTCTCCGAACGCCTGGCCTGCCTGCTGCCGGGCACAACAGTCAGCGACGCGGAAGTCATCGCCGACCACTACCGCGGCCGGTACGGCCGCAGCACGACGATGATCCGCTACGGCGTCGAGCCCCGACCCATCGTCTCTCACCCCGTCCTGAACGAGCTGGGACTCGAACCCCGGCGCTACTTTCTCTACGTCAGCCGCTTCGAGCCGGAGAACAACCCGCACCGCGTGGTCTCGGCCTACGCCCAGGCAGGCGGCGACCTGCCCCTGGTCATGGTCGGCGACGCGCCCTACGCCTCGGACTTCATCGCCGAGATGAAGAGGACCGCCGACCCGCGGGTGCGCTTCCCGGGCGCCGTGTACGGCGACCGCTACCGGGGCCTGCTCTCGTCCGCGCTCGCGACCGTGCACGCCACCGAGGTCGGCGGCACCCATCCGGCCCTGGTCGAGGCGATGGGCTACGGCAACTGCGTGCTGGTCAACGACGAACCAGCCAACCGCGAAACGGCCGCCGAGGCCGCCATCTACTTCGACGTTCAGGAACAGGCCTCGCTCACCGCGGCCTTCGAGCAGGCCGCCGGCGATCCGGTGCGGGCGCGTCTCCTGGGCGAACAAGCGGCTCGCCGGGCGTCGTCCGAGTTCAACTGGGACCGGGTCACGGACCAGTACGAGGAGTTGTTCAGGCGGCTCTGCGAAAGGCGCTCCCAACCGCGGGATGACGGCGGATAGACTCCTTGGCCGGGAGTGCCTCGAACGGTAGACCCATGCTGAAACAGCGCATTCGACTGCAAGCCGCCCTGGTCTTCGCCCTCGACCTCTCGCTGGTCGCGGCGGCGTTCTTTCTCGCCTACGCGATCCGCAGCGGACTGTTCCCCCAGGTGTTGCCTGGCCTCTTTCCTCGTCCGCTCTATCCACTGAGCGATCATCTGCCCCTGCTGCCGCTGGCGCTTCTGACCTGGATGGCGCCGCTCATCGCCACCCGGCGCTACCGCTCGCACCGCACCGCCGACCTGAGGACCGAGGCAGCCGCGATCCTCAAGGTGTCGGCAGTTGCCACGGTCCTGATCCTGTTCGCCGTCTTCGTCCTCCAACTGGACCAGATCCTGCTGCAGGACCGCCTCAGCCGGACCTGGTTGCTTCTCTTCTCCGGCTTCTCCTGCCTGCTGCTGCTGGCCGAGAAGATCGCGCTGCGCATCCTCTCGCGCGACCTACGGCGCCACGGTCTCAACCAGCGAGCCGTGCTCATCGCCGGTACCCCGGAAGCGGCCCGGCAACTCGCCCAGTCGATCGAGGACCACTCCTACTGGGGCCTCAGGATCGTCGGCCTGATCCACACGGACGGGAGCAGGCCCGCCGGGGCTGCGCAACCGGTCTGGGGCGGCGTCGACGACATCCTGCGCATCGTCTCCGAGCACGTGGTCGACGACGTGTTCTTTGCCGTCACGCCCAATGAGTTGCCCGCCCTGCAGAAGATCTTCGAGGCGCTGCAGGAACAGGGCATCCAGACCCGCATCGCGCTCGACCTGCTGCCGCCGGCCCACAGCCAGGTCCAACTCGATTCCGTGGCCGGCCGGCCCGTCGTCACCCTGTCGCCGGCGCCGTCCAGCCTTCCCCTGCTGCTGTTCAAGCGCTTCTACGACATCTGTATCGGCGTCGTCCTGCTGGCGATCAGCCTGCCCGTCATGCTGGTGCTGGCGCTCCTGATCAAGATCACCTCGTCCGGCTCCGTGCTCTACCGGCAGACGCGCTGCGGTCTGAACGGTCGCCGCTTCACCATGTACAAGCTCCGCACCATGGTCGCGGACGCCGACGCGAAGCGAGGCGAGTTGAAGCACCTGAACACGATGAGCGGTCCCGCGTTCAAGATGGACCGCGATCCACGGATCACGCCTCTCGGGCACTACCTGCGCAAGTTCAGCCTCGACGAACTCCCGCAGCTCTGTAACGTCGTGCGCGGCGACATGAGCCTGGTCGGCCCAAGGCCTCTCGAGGAGAAGGAGCCGTACACAAGGCGGCAGCGGCGGCGCCTGTCGATGAAGCCGGGCATCACCTGTCTGTGGCAGGTCAGCGGCCGCAGCGATCTGGACTTCGACCGCTGGATGGAACTCGACCTGGAGTACATCGACTCCTGGTCGCCGACCCTCGACTTCAAGATCCTCCTCAAGACGATCCCGGCGGTGCTGAGTAGACGAGGCGCCTCGTAGCTCGACTGGGTGCGCCGGCGCCCCCGCCGGCTGCCGCCGCAGGCGGCCGGAAGAACGCGCCGGCCGAAGGCCGGCACCGCCGACTGAGCTCAGCTCAGGACCGGCAGAGCGCCGCCGTCGCGGCCGCCCGACCAGGACCTCTCTTTGGGACGACGGCGGCGATAGTCGTCATCCTCGTACGCGAGGCAGCACAGGAGCCTGCCGCACGAGCCGGAGATCTTGGACGGGTTCAGACTCAGACCCTGGCGTTTGGCCATCTGGATCGAAATGGGCCGGAAGTCGTCGATCCAGGTGGAACAGCACAGCGTCCGGCCGCAGATGCCGACGCCGCCGAGCAGCCGCGCCTCGTCCCGCGGCCCGACGTGAACCAGTCGCACCCGGGTCTTGAAGCGGGCCTTCAGGTCGCGCAGCAACTGCCGGAAGTCGACCCGCCGATCGGCAGTGAAGTAGAACGTCGCCTGGCGCCCATCCAGGCTGAAGTCGGCGAGCGACACCTTCATCTGCAAGCCCAGCGCCTGCGCACGCGCGCGGCAGAAGGCCTTGCCACGCACCTGGTTCGTCAATTGCCGCTCTCTTGCCGCGCGGTCGGCGTCGTCCGCCCGGCGGATCAGCGTCCGGGCGCTCGACTTCTGGCACGGCTTGAACACCGGCATGGGCGACTTCTCCACCCGGCCGTAGGCCGGACCCGGCTTCATCGACACGATCACGTCGTCACCGCGGGCCAGCAGCTCGCCGCCCGTGCGGCATAGGGTCAGGTTCGTCTCCTCACCGAAACGCACGCCGACGAACGTGTCCTCCACGGCGGTCGATTGACCGGCGAAGCTGCAGCCGCCGCAACTCACGACAGGCCCGCTTCCATCCCGAGCACCCGCCGGCCGATATCCGAGCGCATCGCCTTGGCCGGCCAGTCGATCCGGGCCGCCCCCTCGTAGGCCCGTGCTAGCGCCTGATCAAGGTCGTCGCCGACCGCGCAGACGTTCAGCACCCGCCCGCCGGTGGCGATGACCCGGCCGTTCCGGCGGCCGGTGCCGGCATGGAACACGACCACGCCCTCGCGCGCTCGCGCGGCGGCGAGTCCTTCGATCGCGTCTCCCGACGCCGCCTTTCCCGGGTAGCCCTCGTTGGCCAGCACCAGGCTGGCCGAAGCGCCGGAACTGAAGGCGAGCTCGGACCGGCCGAAGTCGCCGTCGGCGCCGGCGGCGAACAGGTCGACCGGGTCCTCCTCCAGCCGCAGCAGCAGCGCCTGCGCCTCTGGATCGCCGAGCCGGACGTTGAACTCGAGCACCTGGGGACCGTCCGGGCTCATCATCAGACCCGCGTAGAGCACGCCGGTGAAGGGCGTGCCGTCGGCGGCCATGCCGGCCACCGTGCGCTCCATGACCTCGCTCATGATCTCGGAGACCTGCTCCCTGGAGACGATTCCCGCCGGGCTGTGGGCGCCCATGCCGCCGGTGTTCGGGCCGGCGTCGTCGTCGCCGATCCGCTTGTAGTCCTTGGAGGTCGCCAGCGGCAGCACCCGCCGGCCGTCGCAGAACCCGATGAAGGAGACCTCCTCGCCGAGCACGAAGGGTTCGATCAGAACGCGGGCGCCGGCCGAACCGAAGCGGCGGTCGACGAAGAAGACGTCCAGGGCGGACTCCAGTTCCTCCGGCGACGACACGATCAGCACGCCCTTGCCGGCCGCAAGCCCGTCGGCCTTGAGCACCGCCGGCAATCCGAAGCGCTCCGCGGCCCGGCGCGCGGTGTCCCGGTCGTCGGTGACCACGAAGTCGGACGTCGGCACGCCGTGCCGGTGCATGAACTCCTTGGCGAACACCTTCGAGCTCTCCAGGCGCGCGGCGGCGCGGGAGGGGCCGAAGATGCGCAGACCGCGCTCGCGAAACGCGTCCACCACGCCGAGAGACAGCGGCAACTCGGGGCCGACCACGGTGAGGTCGATCCCGCGCTCGGCCGCAAATCGCCTGAGCCCCTCGATGTCCGAAACGTCGATCGCAACGCTCTCGCCGCACTCCTCGGTACCCGGACTGCCCGGTGCGCAGTAGAGCTCAGTCGCCGGCGCCCGCTCCCGGATGAGCCAGCAGAGCGCGTGCTCCCGGCCACCGTTGCCGATGACCAGGACCCTCAAAGCGCGGCCTCCGCGGCGCCGAGCGGCCCGCCAGGCGCCGGAGACGCCGCCAGCAACTGGATCGCGCCCTCGACTTCCTCGATCATCGTGTCCGGCGTCGAGGCGCCCGCGGTGATTCCCACCGCCCGGCAATCCGCGAACCAGTCTGAGCTCAGGTCATCCGAACCGTGAACGAGATAGCTGCGCGGTTGGGTAGCCCGGCAGATCTCCCACAGATGCCTGGTGTTGGCGCTGTGCCGCCCGCCGACGACGACGATGCAGTCGATCCCGGGGTCGGCCGCGAGGGCGCGGGCGGCATCCTGGTTCTCCTTGGTCGCGTAGCAGATCGTGTCCGCCCGCTCGGCGTGGTCGGCCGCGCGCTCGATCGCCCCCGCCACGTCCTCGTACTCCTCGCTGTTCAGGGTGGTCTGGTAGAAGATCTTCACCCTGGGATGGCGGTCGAAGTCGATCCGCTCGACATCCCTGGTCGTGAGCACGACGTCGTAGTCGCCGGGATCGAGATCCCGCGTGTAGCCGATCACCTCCCGGTGGGAGAAGTCGCCGATGAACACCGCGTGGTAGCCCGTCTCGAGAGCCTGCCGGGCCTCCTCGTGGACGTCGTAGACGAAGGGACAGGTCGTGTCGACCACCAGGAGGCCGCGCTCCAGCGCCCGGCGATGAAAGGACGGCGGCACGCCATGCGCCGAGAACACGATGGTGCCGGCCCGAACCTCGTCGAGCGACGAGGCGGTGGCGAAGCCCAGTTGCACGAGATCCGAGACGACGTGCTCGTTGTGCACCAACTGACCCAGGATCTTTCCGCTCCGGCCTGCCGCGGCCAGTTTTCGCACCATCCTGTCGGCGATGCGCACGCCGGCGCAGAAGCCGTACTTCTCCGCCCGCTTGAGCGTCAACGGACCCACCATTTCGGTCACCTGATTCGTATCCCCCACCATCCGACCGTCCGGTCGGCGGCAGTCGATGCTAGCAGCGTGCGCGGCAGGAAGAACCGGCGTACCCCATGTTCTGGGGCGCACGCTCCAAGCAGCGGTCCCCTGTCAGAACTTCGAGTACTCGAAGCGGGCAGCCGATCTGCCGGCGGTCCGGCCCGGTTGGATCGCAACCCGGACCCACTCGTCACCTCGCCGGAAGATCATGGTGTCTCCCAGCGCCGCACGCCAACCCGCTGCCTGCGCCTCGCGCAACAGCCATTCCCGGGCGGCCGGAGCGCCCAGTGGCAGCCGCAGGCTCACGAACTCCACCGCAGGCGGTTCTTCGCCTTCCTGCTGGGCGTCGCCGAAGTCGAACACCGTGGACCCGTCCGGAAGCGGGAAGCCGTCCGGGAAGGCGCCCGGAAGGCGCCCGCCGAGCGCGGCCTCCGGCGCCCGACGCTCCTGCTGATCTTCGTCCGGCCGGAACACGGAGTCTCGCGGCGGCGCCACGGCCAGGCTCTCCAGGTCGCCATCGTCCGGCGGCGGCGGATCCGCGGGGACGATGCACGACCAGGGGAGCACCGCCGCCAGCAACAGGAACAACGCGAGAGCACGCCCGCCGCGGCGACGGATGAACCGCCTCCGTGTCCCGGCCCCGACCGTCAGTCGCCCAGCACGTGCAGCGGCCGCCCCGGCAGACCGTGGAGGCGCTCCGGCGGAAGGTCGTACGGGATCTCGATCTCGCACTCGCAGACTTCCTGCTGGCGTTCGGCTAGATCGGCGAGGCTCAAGTTGCAGAGGATGTTTTCGACCGCCTCCTTCACGCTCAAGAAGACCTCGCGGATCGCGCAGTGCTTGGGCCCCACACCGATCGTGCAGGGCTGAGCCAGGATGTGGTCGATCGACGTCGTGTGCCCCTCCAGCGCGACCAGGATGTCGTGCATGGAGATTTGCTCGGCCGGCCGCCCCAACAGGTGGCCGCCCTGGGGCCCGCGGTTCGAGCGGATCAAGTGGAAGCGGGCAAGGGCCGCCAGGATCTGGCGCAGGTACGGCTCCGGGACGCCCTGGTTGATCGCGATCTCGTGGCTCGGCACCGGACCGTTCTCCGAGTGCATCGCCAGGTACAGCATGGCGCGGATACCGTACTCGCCCTTGGTCGATATCTTCATGGAACACTCCCCGCCATGGGGCAGTGTAGCAGTCGGCATCAATCTCCGACGTAGTCGAGCACCTCTTCGAGCGTCCCGATGTCGCCTTCGGCGGCATTCAGCCACAGCGCCCGCAGGCCTGCCGCCTCGGCCCCCTCGCGGTCCTCGATCTTGGCGTCGCCGACGTGGAGGACCGACGCCGGTTCCAAATCGAGTTCCCGGCAGGCGGCAAGGAAGATCGTCTCGGCCGGCTTCGCCGATCCCACGTCCTCGGAGCAGACGACGGCATCGATGTCGGCGCCCAAGCCGAGGTTGGCCAGCACACGGGGCAGCCGGCGATCCCAGTTGCTGGTCACCGCGACCCGCAGACCCCGGCGCCGAAGTTCGGTAAGCACCTCGCGGGCGCCGGCGCGAAGCTCCCAGGCATCTGCGCGTTCGAAGCGGGCAAACAACTCGGCGGCCGCAAAGGGCCCGGGCGCTTCCTTCCCGAGCAGCGCGCACGATCTCTCCAGCAGCTCGCACCAGAAGCCGCGGGCGCCGTCCGGATGGCTGCTGTAGCGGTCCTCGCCCCGTCCGAGCCGGCAGTCGAGTTCGCTCCAGGCGGTCCGGAAGCCGGTCTCCATCTCGTCTGGGCTCATGCGCAGACCGTGACGGGCAAGGACTTCGGCGTAGATCTCACCGCGGCGCGGGCAGACGAAGAGCGTGCCCGTCGCGTCGAAGGAGACGCCCCGAAGCAGCGCGGCGGCGCGGCGCGCGGCGGCCCGGACGGGCCGTTGCCGACCTTCGCTCAAGAGAAACCGTAGCGCCGGGCGAAGAAGTAGAAGGCGGTGACGACGAGCGAGTGGCGGATCTCACCGGTCGCGATCCGCTCGGGGACATCGCGCAAGGGCACGTGGACGACCTCGAGCTCCTCGCTGCCGTCGCCGATCGGATCGCCCGTAAGGGTCAGGTCGCGGGCCAGCCACAGGGAACACACGTTGTCGAGGATGGCGGGGTTGGGCTCGACCACGCCGAGGCGCTCGATCCTGCCGGCCCGGTAGCCGGTCTCTTCGTGCAGTTCCCGTCCCGCGGCCTCGCGAGCCTCCTCATCCGCTTCGACGATGCCGCCCGGAATCTCCAGCGACACCGCGGCGCGCCCGAATCGCCACTGGCGGATGAACACGACGGTTGGGCCCTCGGCCGCCGACTCCGGTTCGATCAGGGGAATCACGTTGACCCAGTCCGCCGACCGCAGCACCAGCGCCTGACGCCGGTCGGCGCCGGCCCGGAGCTCCTGGGTCTCGACCTTGAGCAGCGGGTGGTCGAAAACCGAGCGGTCGGCTTCGACGCGCCAGGGACGGACCTTCTTCATTCTTCGCGCTCGAAGGGCGGCCGGCGCCACTCGAAGTTCAGGACCCGCACGGCACGGCCGCTGAAGAAGATCAGGAAAGCGATGCCGGCTGCGCTCGACAGCGCCATCAGCAAACTGAAGTCGCGCCAGAGCATGACGGTCGGCGCCGTCAGCGCACCGGCGACGAGCGCCGCCACAAGCAGCCGGAGGGTGATCCGGTCGAACCCCGGCGGGCGAATCACCGGCGGATCGGCGTCGAGTTCGTCGTTCATCGATCGAAGTATGCCAAGCAGTGGCGGCGCCTACGGCGTGTCGAGCCTTGCCAGGCACGCATCCACGACCTGGTCGGCGTCCAACCGCTCCATGCATGCGAAGTCGCCGCGGCTGCAGGTGCGCCGCCAGCATGGTTGGCATTCCAGCCGCTGGTCGAGCTGCACGGCGGTGGACCGCGGCCCGTAGGGGCCGTTGCGGGCAGGATCGGTCGGCCCAAACATGGACACGCAGGGCACGTCCAGCGCCGCCGCCAGGTGGGCCGGACCCGAATCGCAGCCCAGGAACAGGGCCGCGTGCCGCAACAGGGTCGCCAGATCGCGCAGATCGGTCGGCGGTGCGAGCAGGATAGGCCAGCCGTCCCCGGCGCCGGCCACGATCTGCTCCGCTGCCCGTCGTTCTTCCTCGCCCGCCCAGACGACGACCACCGGCAAGCCGCGCTCCCGTGTCAGGCGCCGCACCGCGGCGGCGAAATGGCCCGGCGGCCAGTGCTTCGTGCGCCAGATCGTCCCGGGCGATACAACCGCATACCCGCGACCGCCCAGGCCGTGGCGCTCGAGGAAGGCGAGGGCCTCGGGCTCGGCGTAGTCGGGCAGCCGCCACTCCGCGATCGGGTCTTCCTCGCCGGCCAGTCCCGAGGCGCTGACCAGCGCCAGGTTGCGGTCGACGACGTGGGGCACCACCGGGTCGACTGCGAAGCGACGGTTCAGGAACAGGGCGTTCAGCTCCCGGCTGCCCATCGCCGGTCCGCCGCGGAAACCCACTCGCTGCCGGGCGCCGCTCCACCAGGCCACCAGCCCACTCTTCGTGAGACCCTGGACATCGATCGCCGCGTCGTAGCGGCAGCTCCTGAGTTCGCGGCGAAAACGGCCGAACGCTTCAAGCCGCGCCGCAATGCCGCGAGCCCGGCGAGGGTAGACATGGAAGCGGTCGACGTCGGGGCAGTCCCGCAAGAGGGTCGCGGCAGGCGCCTGGATCGCCCAGCCGATGAACGCGTCCGGGTGCGCACGGCGAAGCGCCGCCGCCACCGGGGCCGCGTGCAGGCAGTCGCCGATTGCCGACAGCCGCACCAGGAGGACGCGGAGCGGTCGGGCAGGTTTCTCCGTGGTTGTCATTGCCGCCGCGTCGGGCCCTCCGACTGCGGGAATGTGGTGCGCCCGAAGGGATTCGAACCCCTGACCTACGGCTCCGGAGGCCGTCGCTCTATCCAGACTGAGCTACGGGCGCGCGAACGGGACGATTCGGGAAGGAACATGGGGTGGGTGAGGGGACTTGAACCCCCAACCACTTGAACCACAATCAAGTGCTCTACCGGTTGAGCTACACCCACCAGACTTATCCGACTGAAACTCTAAAGCGACTGGCCTGCCTGGAGGGACTCGAACCCCCGACCCGCGGCTTAGAAGGCCGCCGCTCTATCCAGCTGAGCTACAGGCAGGTGAAAGCGACAGGGTAGCCGAGGCCCGGGCATACGAGCGATATCGGGGCGCCCAGATTTGAACTGAGGACCCCCTGCGCCCAAGGCAGGTGCGCTACCAGACTGCGCCACGCCCCGACAGGCAGGCGCCGGAGTGTAGCAGCACGCGGAGCCTCAGAGAACCTCCAGGGGGGCGTAGCGGCGGACCAGCTTCCGTTTACCGGCCTTGTCGAAGAAGACCGTCAGCTTGGCGTTCTCGCCCTGGCCGTCGAGGTGCAGGACGACGCCCTTGCCCAGGGTGGCGTGACGGACATGGGCGCCCGGCCGCAAGTCGCCGGCCGCCTGCTTGAACGGCCCGCTCGGCGGTCGACGCTTTGCACCCCGGGGCGGCGCCGGCCGGTACGGGACCCCAACGGACCGATCGGCGCCGAAGAAGCTGCGGACGCCCGCGGTCCGGGGCCCGGCGTAGATATCCGGGCTCTGGGCGGTCTCCACAAGTTCCTCCGGCACGTCGATGAGGAAGGGCGACGGCTGCCGATCCTTGAACACGCCCGCGACCATCCGGCGGCGGCAGCCGCTCAGGAACAGCCGCCGCTCGGCGCGGGTCATGCCGACGTAGAACAGCCTTCTCTCCTCCTCGATGTCCCGCGCGCCGCCCCCGGCGTGGAAGTGGGGCAGCAGACCGTCCTCGAGGCCGGTGACCCAAACGGCCGGGTACTCGAGACCCTTGGCGCTGTGCAGAGTCATGACCGCGACGCCGAGTTCGGCGTTCAGGCCGTCCGTGTCGCTGACGAGCGAGACGTAGTCCAGGAAGTTCGTCAGCGGACTGGTCGGCGGCGCCACCTCCGTTTCGTCGACACCCGGAGCCAAGGGATCGCCGAGGCTCGGGACCGTGGCGGTCGGGACCCTGGCGGGCAGGCCTTCGCAGCCGTACCGGGTCTGAAAGTCCTGCGCCGACGAGACCAGCTCGCCGAGGTTGTCGAGCCGCTCCTGTCCCTCCTCGTCGCCCTTGCCGTAGAGGACCTCGAACCCGGCCGCGACGATCGTCCCCCGCACGAGTTCGGCCAGCGGCTGGCGCTGGGCTTCCTTCCGGAGCGCCTCGATCAGGCCCCGAAAGCCATCGACCGCGCGCCGGTTCCGCGACGGCAACTCCTGCAGCGGGTCGAGTCGGATCGCGTCCCACAGGGAATGGCCCATCTTCGCCGCCCGGGCCAGCAGGAACTCCTCGGTCCTGCGGCCGATGCCCCGCCGCGGCTGGTTCAGGATTCGCCGCAGAGACAGGTTGTCCCGCGGGTTGTTGATCGCCCGAAGGTACGCGGCCAGATCCTTGACCTCGGCACGCTCGTAGAAGCGGACGCCCGCGACCAGGCAGTACGGAACCTCGCTCCGCAGCATCTGGTCTTCGATCGCCCGCGTCTGGGCGTTGGTTCGCACGAGCACCGCCATATCGCCGAACTCGAAGCCGTCGGCGCGAAGCGCCGCGACCTGCCTCACCACCCAACGCGCCTCGTCCTCGTGATCGGCGGCAAAGAAGAGCTGCAGCGGATCGCCCGCGCCCGTATCGGTCCACAGCGTCTTGCCGCGCCGCTCTTCGTTGCGGGCGATCACGGCGCCCGAGGCGTCGAGGATGTTCTGGGTCGAGCGGTAGTTGCGCTCCAGCTTGCGGACTTGGGAACCCGGGAAGTGGCGCTCGAATCGCAGCAGGTTGTCGATCTCGGCCCCTCGCCAGCCGTAGATGCTCTGGTCCTCGTCGCCGACCGCGGTCAACCCGGAGACCGAGCCGTCGGGATCCAGAACGAGGTTCTTGATCAGTTCGAGCTGGGCTGCATTCGTGTCCTGGAACTCGTCGACGAGCAGGTGACGGAAGCGTCCCCGAACGCGCGCGCCGATCTCCGCTTCGTCCCGCAGCAGCCGCACCGCGAGCGCGATCAGATCGTCGAAGTCGACGCCGCCCGCGCGGCGCAGTTCAGCCTGGTAGCGGCGGTAGACGGCGGCGACATGACGGTCGAAGAAGTCCTCGGCCTCGCGCTCGAACGCGGCGGGCGTCAGCAGCCGGTTCTTGGCCGCGCTGATCCGGCCCTGAACGGCGCGAGGCCGAAACGTCTGCTCGTCCAGGTCCTGCGCCCTAAGAGCCGCTCTGATCAGCTTCAACTGGTCCGGCGCGTCCACTATCGCGAAGTCGGACTGGAGCCCGACGCGGTCCCCGTAGCGGCGCAGCAGCCGCACGCAGAACCGGTGGAAGGTGCCGACGAAGACGTTCCGTCCCCGCGCCCGCTGACGAGCGCGCGGACCGGTTCGCGGTTGGCGCGGGGGCGCGCCAACCGGGTTCGCGTCGGCGCCGACGAGGTCCAGGAAGCGTCCGCGCATCTCGTCCGCCGCCTTGTTGGTGAAGGTCACCGCCGCGATCCGCCACGGCTCGACCTCCTTCTCGGCGATCAGCCAGGCGATCCGGTAGGTGATGACTCGGGTCTTGCCCGACCCGGCGCCGGCGATCACGAGCTGCGGCCCACCGTCGTGGGTGACCGCCGCCAACTGCTCCGGGTTCAGGCGGGAACGGAAGTCCACATGCGGGGCGCAGGCGCCCTCACGGGTCGCCATACCGGTTCAGCCCTTGCCGCCGCGGTGGGTCACCGCGGCCGGCGCTTGATGTTCTTCTGGCGCGCGCGACCGACGGCGAGGGTCTCCTCCGGCACATCCCGGGTGATCACCGAACCGGCGCCGATGTAACCCCCGGCGCCGACCTCGACCGGCGCGATCAGGATCGTGTCGCTGCCGACGAACGCTCCCTCGCCGATCACCGTGCGGTGCTTCGTCTTGCCGTCGTAGTTGCAGGTGATGACCCCGGCGCCGATATTGGCGCCCGCGCCGACCGACGTATCGCCCAAGTAGGCGAGATGGGAAGCCTTGACGCCCGGTCCGAGCGTCGACTTCTTCACCTCGACGAAGTTGCCGACCCGCGCGCCTTCGTCCAGGACCGCCTCCGGCCGCAGGCGGGCGAAGGGGCCGACGCTGCAGCGCGAGGCGACGCGGGCCCCGTCCAGAACCGAGTAGGGCAGGACATCGACCTCGTCGGCGAGGAGGCTGTCGCGCATCCAGACGCCCGTGTGAACGGTACAATCGCGCCCCACACTGCTGGCGCCCAGCAGGGTGACGCCCGGGTGCAGCACCGAGTCCGGACCGACGGTCACGCCGGCATCCACCCACACGCTCTCCGGATCGAGGATCGTGACCCCGGCTTCGAGCAGCGCATCGACGCTGCGCCGGTAGAGGACGCGCTGGACGGCGGCAAGTTCGGCCCGCGAGTTAACCCCCAGCACTTCCGAGGCGTCCTTCACCCTCACGCAGGCAACCGGATTCTCACGCGCGGCCGCGGAGACGGCGTCGGTCAGGTAGAACTCGCCCTGGGCGTTGTCGGTATCGAGCTTCTCCAGCCACTCGAAGATCGCCGGAGTGGGCAGCGCGTAGTGCCCGGCGTTGACCGTTCGAATCGCGAGCTCCCGCTCGCCGGCGTCCGCCGCCTCCACGATCCGTTCCAACCGCCCGTTCCTCTGGACCACCCGACCGAGACTGCCCGGGTCGTCAAGATCGGCCACTGCGACGCTGCCCCAGCCGTCGCGGGCGCGGTCTTGAAGTTCCCGGAGAGTCGACGGTCGCACCAGGGGCGCGTCGCCGGAGAGGACCAGGGTCAACGTGTCGGCACGCAGAGCTTCGCGCACCATCAGCAGCGCATGCCCCGTGCCCTTCTGCTGCCGCTGCTCCACCCAGACGATGTCCCGGCCGCCCAAATCCTCTTCCTCGAGGACCGAACGGATCTCCTCCGCTCCGCTTCCGACGACCAGATGGATGGGCGCGCAGCCGGCCTCGCGCGCAGCCGCAACAACCCACGCCACGAGGGCTCGGCCGCCGACGCGATGCAAGACCTTCGGCCGCTCGGAGCGCAGCCGCTCGCCGCCGCCGGCAGCGAGAATGACGGCCGCGCCGGCCTCGCCTGCCACGTCAGTCGCTGCGGTCATGGACGAGCTTCAGGAAGCGCTCGTCTTCGTCCAGTGAGGAGAAGTCGCTGTCGTGGTAGGCCCGAACCCGGTTCTTCGGATCGAGTTCCGCCGCCTTCGTCAACAGGTCGATGGCGGCGTCCTGGTCTCCCATCAGGGCACGCACGCAGGCGGCCAGATAGACGAAACGGTCATCCTGGTCTCGTCCGCCGCCCTCGCACAACTCGAGAGTTCGCTCCAGGTCGCCGTCGTTCCTGGCCATCACGGCCTCGAGGAAGGCGTCGACCGGACTGCCTCCAGCCGGCGCTTCGACGCGCTCGCAAGCCGCAAGATAGTCCTTTGCGCGAATGACGAACCGGCTCTCGCCGCCGGCTGCGACCACGTCTTCGAACCTGGCCCTGGCCTCGGCGATCCGGTCCTCGTAGAACAACGCGATTCCGGCCTCGAGGTTCCTAAGCGCGGAGTCGGCTGCCTTTGACCGCGCGTCCTGCCCCGTTCCAGTGCTCACAGTTCGTACCTCCCCAACTGACGATCCAAGGTTGGCAACTGTAGCGCGTGCAGCCCGCGAGGGGCTAGCGCGGCAGAACTCCCGGAAGCCGGCGCTTCGCGCCGGATGCGGGCAGGATACCCGCGTGCCCAGGGCAGATCGTTCTGCCGCGCGAGGGGCTAGGAGGGGATGTAGTCCTCGCGCAGAAGGGCGTACAGGTGGTGGTCCGTGCGGCGGCCCTGCAGGACGAAGTACGAGCGGAGCAGGCCCTCGCGAACGAACCCCAGTTTCTCCAGCACCTTCCGTGAAGCTTCGTTGTCGACCGCACACCTCGCCTCGAGGCGTTCCAAGGGCGTGCGGAGCAGAAGCTCGGGCAGCAACTGTCCCAGTGCCGCGGTCATCGTGCCGCGGCCATGGTGGCGCGTCGCCAGGGCGTACCCCAGTTCGCTCAGCCCGTGTTCCCAGTTCACGATCGCCAGCGTGATCCAGCCCGCGCGGTCGCCATCGGACTCGACCAGCCAGGTGTAGCGGTCGCCCCGGCCACGGTAGATGTCCCGGGGACGCTGCGACGCCAGATCCGCTCGCAGTCGGGACAGGGACACGTTGTGCAGCGGCTGGAAGCGGCGCACGGCCGGCTCGGAGCGCCAGCGCCGGAGAAAGGGAGCGTCGGCCGGCGACGCCGGCCGCACGACCACGTCCGCCTGCCCCGAAGCGGCGGGAGGCGACTGTCTCTTGAGGGGGTGGATCATCGCGAGGGCAACCGCGCTCGGCGTCCCCACCGCGGCAGGGCCCCGCCGAGCGCCATCAGGCTATATCCCTGCGCGAACAGGTACAGGAAGGGCAGGGACCACCAACGGCCGCTCAAGCCGGCGGCGGCAATGCAGACCCAGAAGTAGAGCGCGAGCGTGGCTTCGCCCCAGAGGCTCCAGACCACGTTCGACTGGTACAGCGCCGGAGGGTTGCGCGCGCCGGCCGGGATCTTGGGCGTGCGGGCGAACACGCCGCCGCGGCGGAACAGACCGGTAAACACCGCAGCCGAGTTGTGAAGCGACAGGCCGATGCCAACGGACATCGCAAGCGGCACCTCCAACCATGCCCGGGAACCCGGTCGCCCGGCCCGGCGCTGGCCGGCGGCGTAGCAACCGGCCACAGCGACGGTGCCGAGCAGGAACAGAGGCGCGTCGATCCACAGCAGCAGGTACGGAGATTCCTGGCGGAGCAGGATGGCCGGCAGAAGCAGCAGTCCCAGCGCGACGAGCAACGGATAGCAGAAGCCCGATGTCAGGTGCGCCGTCGCCGCGAGCTTGACCCGCGGCCTGACCGCGCTGCGCAGGATCCGTCCCAGCAGCTTGCGCATGGCCTGGGCCGTACCGCGCGCCCAGCGGTACTGCTGGCTCTTGAAGTCGTTGACGCGGCCAGGCAGATCCGCAGGCACCGCGAGGTCGGTCATCAACGCGAAGCGCCAGCCGGCGAGCTGCGCGCGGTACGAGAGGTCGAGATCCTCGGTCAGCGTGTCGAACCGCCAGCCCCCGGCCTCTTCGATCGCCCGGCGCCGCCAGACGCCCGCGGTGCCGTTGAAGTTGAAGAAGCAGCCCGACCGGAAGCGCGCCTCCTGCTCGACCAGGAAGTGACCGTCGAGCAGCACCGCCTGGGCGCGGGTGAGCAGGGAGTCGCTCCGGTTCATGTGGTCCCAGCGCGCCTGGACCATGCCGAGCCCGGGATCGGCGAAGGCAGGCACCGTGCGGCGCAGGAAGTCCGGACCGGGGACGAAGTCGGCGTCGAAGATCGCGATCAGCTCGCCTCGCGCCTCACTCAGACCGGCCGCCAGAGCCCCCGCCTTGAAACCCTCCCGTCCGCGCCGGCGGAGGTGGCGAACGGCCGGCAGCGGTCGACCCCGCTTCGACGCCTCCTCGAGCACGGCCTCGATCCGCTCGCCTGTGTCGTCGGTCGAATCGTCGAGGATCTGAATCTCCAGCCGCTCTGCGGGGTAGTCGAAGTCGAGCACGGCCGAGACCAGGCGCGGGGCCACGTAGCGCTCGTTGTAGATTGGCAGTTGGACAGTGACCCGGGGCACAGTGACCCGGAGCACATCGGCTTCATCCTGAGGGCCGGCTGCGACCGAGCCACCCGCCCCGGCGGGTGACCGGACCAGGCGCAGCACCAGCAGCAGAACCAGCCGATGAAGTCCGAAGAGTGCGAGCGTGCCGAGAACGGCGTAGTACACGGGAAGAAGCACGAACGCCGACGATATGGCAAGGGCACTACCTCTAGCAGCGTCCGCCTGGCCCCTGCTCGCGTGCCTCGGCGGGCTCCTGCTCCTGGACCGGACCGGCTTGCGGCCGTCGGCGGACGCGCCGTGGGCGAGCGTGCTCTTCGTGGCAGTGCTCCTGCTGGCCTTCGGCGCCCTCTTCCGGGCGCTGCGGCGGCTGCAACCGGCCCGGCGGGGAGAGGCGGGCGAACTGCCGGTCGCCGGCGTCCTGGTCGTCGCCGTGCTGCTGCGCCTGCTGGCCCTGCCGCTGGCGCCGAGCTTGTCCGACGATGTCCATCGCTACCTCTGGGACGGCCGGGTCGCCGCGTCCGGCGCCAATCCGTACCGCCTCACTCCCAACGACCCCGACCTGACCGGGTTGCGCGACGACCTGTGGCAGCGGACCGCCCACCGGGACGTCGCCACGGTCTACCCGCCCCTGGCCCTGAGCCTCTTCGCCGCCGCCAGCGCCCTGCCGCGGCCGCTCCCGGGCTACAAGCTGACGCTGGCCGCGGTCGACCTGATCGGCTGCGCCCTGCTGCTCGCGCTTGCCCGGCGGCGCGGGTCCGTCGTGGCCGCTCTGGCCTACGTCTGGAATCCACTGGTCGTGATCGAGGGCGCCGGCATGGGCCACATCGACGTGCTGGGCGCCTCGCTGGTCATCGCCTGCGTCTATCTGATCCCGGTCCGGCGCGGTTCCCCGTCCGGCCCCCCGCGTTCGCTCTCTGCCGGGGCCGTCGCCGCGCTCGGCGTGCTGGCCAAGCTGGTTCCCCTCGCGGCAATTCCCCTCTGGTGGCGAACGATGCAGCGCCACGGGCAGCACGGCCGGTTGTTCGCTCTCGGCGCGGCCTGCCTGCTCGTCCCTGCCGTGGCGGCCGTTCTGGTCTGGACGGGAGGCGTTCCGCCGGGCCTCGCCGTCTACGCGCTGCAATGGGAGTACAACGGCCCGCTCTACGAACCGCTCTGGCGGCTGGTCGACGCGCTGCAACTCGACCGGGCGGCTGCGGGACTCGTCCACGTGGTCCGGGTGGTCTTCGGCGGCGAGGTCACAGCAACGCCATGGGACACGCTCTACTCCTACACCTATCCCCAGTTTCTCGCCCGCGTCCTGCTCCTGGCCGCGGGCGTCGCCGCGTGGCTTCGCCTCTGGCGGCGGCGCCCCGATGCGGTCGGCGCGGCGTTCGGCGCCTTCGGCATCGTCCTGCTGGCGAGTCCGACGCTCTATCCCTGGTACCTGATCTGGGTGCTGCCCTGGGCGGCGTTGCTCGGTGTGCGCAGTGTCCTGCTGCTGTCGGCGACACTGCCCCTGGCCTACCTGCCGGCGCTCGCGGGAGTCGACTACTTCCCCTGGGTCTACGGGGCGGTCTGGCTGCCCCCGCTGGTGCTGTTCCTGGTTGATGGCCGGATGCGGGCGGGACGCCCGCGTTCCCAGGGCGGAAGCCGCCAGGCTTCCGCGGCCCAGGAGCAGGGGCCGTGAGGTACCGCCTGCGGATCGCCTATGTCGGCACGGACTACGCCGGCTGGCAGCGTCAGGCCAATGCGCTCGGCATCCAGCAGGTCGTCGAGGAAGCCCTGGCCCGGATCCTCGGCCGAAGCGTGACCGTGTACGGCGCCGGCCGCACGGATGCCGGCGTCCATGCCCGCGGCCAGGCGGCTCACCTGACGGTGGCGGCAGGGTCGACGCCCGAGGAGACGCGCCGTGCCCTGGTCCACGGCGCCAACCGTCATCTGCCGGCGGCGATCCGCGTGTTGGACGCCGACGCAGTGGACGACACGTTTGACGCCCGCAAGAGCGCTGCCTTCAAGGTCTACCGCTACCGGCTCTGCGGCGCCCGGGTGGTCGACCCGTTCCGGGCGCCCTTCGTCGTCCCGGCGCCCGCCGGACTCGACCTGGAGGCAATGAAGACCGCCGCCTCGCTGCTCCCGGGACGCCACGACTTTTCGGCCTTCGCCAAGTCGGGGGGCAGCCACGGCCGGCCCGAGCGGACGATCCATCAAGCCGAGTGGACCGAAGCCGGCGACGAGGTGAGATTCTGCGTCGCCGGCGACGGGTTTCTGCGCGGCATGGTCCGCGCCCTCGTCGGCACCACCCTCGAAGTCGGCCGCGGGCGACGCTCGCTGAATGACTTCGCCAAGCTCCTCAAGGGCGGCCCACGCTCGGCCGCCGGTCCCAACGCGCCGGCCCGGGGGCTCTGCCTGGAGCGGGTGGAATACAGTCGGCCGCAATGAAACGCGTTGTCACGGGGCTCGTGACCGCGGCGCTGGCGACAGCCATCGTCGTGTACCTGAAGCCCCTGTTCTTCGTGGCGGTCCTTACCGTGGTGGTCCTGATAGCGGCCGCGGAGTACGCCGCCCTGGTGCAGCGGATCGTCGTCTCGCCGAAGTTCCGCTTGGCGCTTTGGTTGGCCGTTGGCTCTTTGGCGCTTACCGCCGTCCGGGACCAGATCGCCCCCCTGCGGCCCCGGTTCACTGGCCTCGACCTCTGGTTCCTGGCGGCAACGGTCGTTCTCGCCATGGCGGTGGCGATCGGGCTGGGCGGCCGCGCCGAAGTGCGCGACCGGCTGGCGGCCTCGGCGCTCTTCTCCTTCGGGGCGCTCTGGCTGGGGCTGTTCCTGGTCGCCGCGATCCAGCTTCACCGCCTCGATTTCGTGTTTCTGCTCTGGGTTCTGGCCGTAGCCGCGCTGGGCGATATCGGCGCCTACTACGGTGGGCGGATGTTCGGTCGCCGGCCCCTGGCCCCCACCATCAGTCCGAAGAAGACGATCGAGGGCGCCGTGAGCGGCCTGGCCGCAAGCGTAGGCGTCGGCGTCGCGGTGTTCCTGATCTGGCTCGGCCCGGACGACTTCGGGCCCGGCGTTCCGTTTGTCGCGCTTGCCTGCGGCGGCGCGGGTCAGGTCGGAGACCTGGTCGCGTCCCTGCTGAAGCGTGCGGCCCAGGTCAAGGACACCAGCCAACTGCTGCCCGGGCACGGCGGCCTTCTCGACCGGCTGGACAGCGTGATGCTGGCAACGCCGCTGATGTACCTCGCTGTCGCCATTGGAGCCTTCGGGCGGGCGGTCCCGGTCGACTCACTGATCGGCGCGGCCGGAGCCCTGCCTTGAACCGGCGCAGCGTCGCCGTACTGGGGGCCACCGGCTCCATCGGCGAAGCCACCCTGGCCGTGGCCCGCAGCCATCCGGACCGGCTACGGGTCTCGGTGCTCGCGGCCCACGGAACGCGACCGGCGCGTCTAGTGGAGTTGGCGCATGAGTTCGAGCCCGACTGCGTCGTCGTGGCAGCCGCCGACACGGCAGCCGCGCTCCGCGGCGAACTGCCGGAAGGAACCAGCCTGACAAGCGGCGAAGAAGCGCTGCTGGACGCGGTCGGCGCCGGCGAGATCGACCTCGTGGTGACGGCGATCGTCGGCGCGGCCGGCCTCAAGCCCGCGGCAGCGGCGCTTGCAGCCGGCGCCGATCTGGCGCTCGCCAACAAGGAGGCGATGGTTGCGGCCGGCCCCGTGCTGCGCCGGCTGGCGGCCGCCTCGGGCGCGTCCATTCTGCCGATCGACAGCGAACACGCCGCGATCCACCAGGCGCTGCGGGCGGGCCACCCCCACGAAGTTCGCCGCCTGGTGCTGACCGCTTCGGGCGGTCCGTTCCTCGACCGCGATCCCGCCACGCTGGAGACGGTGACGCCCGCCGAGGCGACCGCACATCCGACCTGGGACATGGGCGCCAAGATCAGCGTCGATTCCGCGACCCTGATGAACAAGGGCCTGGAGTTGATCGAAGCGAGCTACCTGTTCGACGTGGCCGGACCGAGGATCGACATCGTGATCCACCCGCAGTCCCTCGTTCACTCGATCGTCGAGTTTTGCGACGGCAACGGGATCGCCCAAATCTCAGCCAACGACATGCAGTACCCGATCCAGTACGCACTCTCGTATCCCGAACGCTGGCCGCGGCCCGGCGGCGAGCCGTCGGGCGATCTGAGCGAACTGCTGCAGGCGACCTCGAGCCTGGAGTTCCGGCGAGTCGATCCGGCGCTCTTCCCCTCGCCGTCGCTGGCCCGCGATGCCCTGGCCCAAAGCGGCGGCGCGCCGGCGGTGCTGAACGCGGCGAACGAGATCGCAGTCGAGGCGTTTCTCGGCGGCAGGGCCCCCTTCACCGCGATCGTGCCGGTGGTGGCCGGAGTGCTCGAACGCCACGGCAGGCAGGCAGGCGGCGGCGAGCCGGGCAGCATCGAGGAGGCCCTGGCCTGGGATTCGTGGGGTCGTCGCCATGCTCGGGAAGTCCTGGCGCGTTTCGGCGGTTAGCATCGGCGGGCGCCTGCGTCGACGCCCCCTTTCCCGATGAACATCCTGAGCAACATTCTGGCCCTGCTGGTCGTGATCGGCGTGATCATCTTCGTTCACGAACTGGGTCACTTCCTGGCGGCGCGGCTGTTTCGGATCCGGGTCCGGGTGTTCTCGATCGGCTTCGGCGCGCGGCTGTGGGGATTCGAGCGCGGCGGCACGGAGTACCGGCTGGCGATGGTGCCGCTGGGCGGCTACGTCGCCTTCTCCGGGATCGACCCCTCGAATCCGACAGGCGACGCCGGCGACTTCATCACCAAGCCCCGGTGGCAGCGAATGGTCGTCCTCCTGGCCGGCCCCGCCGCCAACGTCGTGCTCTCGATCGTCCTGATCGCCGCCGTGCTGGTGGCCGGCACCGAGCTGGCGGGGCCGCGCGACCTGAGCGCCGAGATCGGCGCCGTGGCGCCCGACTCCGCCGCCTCCGAGGCCGGCCTGCAAGCCGGCGACACCATCCTGCGCCTGGACGACGAGGACGTGTCCGACTGGCGCGAGGTCGCGAACATCGTTCTCACTTCACCGGAACGGCGTCTCGCGGTCGACTTCGAACGCGACGGCAGGACGCTGAGCACGGTGCTCGTACCGCGCCGCATTCCCCGCCACGAGCTGGGCGACGCCGGCATGTACGCCAGCCTGCTGCCGCGCGTGCGCGAGGTGTTTGAAGGCACACCTGCCGAGCAGGCGGGAATCCGGTACGGCGACACGCTCTACGCAGTGGACGGCCACCCCATCGCCGACGCGGACGACTTCCGCCAACTGGTGGAGCCGCGCGCAGGCGAGGAGGTGAGCGTCGAGATCGGCCGCGGCGATGAGCGCCTCGTCGTCCGATTGGTGCCGGCAGACGAGGGCGGTGTCGGCCGTGCCGGCATCGCGATCAGCCACTTCTCGTACCGGCGGGCCGCCCCGATGGATGCCCTCGTTGAGAGTGTACGGATCAACTGGGACACCACAACCGAGATCTTCGGCTTCCTGGGCAGGCTGGCCGAACGTCGCGTCTCGCCCCAGAGCGCCCTCGCCGGACCCATCGAGATCGCCAGGATCAGCGGTCAGGCGGCCCGGCGGAGCTTCAGCGATCTCGTCTTCCTGACCGCCCTGATCAGCCTCAACATCTGCATTCTCAACCTGCTGCCGATCCCGGTGCTGGATGGCGGCCAGCTCGTCATCCTGCTGTTCGAGAGCGTTCTGCGGCGCGATCTGTCCATCAAGGTCAAGAACCTGGTGACCCAGTTCGGCCTCGTCGTGATCGTCGGAATCATGATGTTCGCGCTCTACTTCGACCTGGTGAAGAATCTGCCCGCCCTGGGGCGCTGAGGGCTGAGGGTGCCGATGGAGAAGCTCTCGCCTACGGTTCTCGCTCGCTGGCTCGCAGGCACGCTGCGCCGGCGCTGGCTGAAGCGCCTCGTCGTGGGCGGGTTGTACGCCGGCCTGCTCACCGCGCTGCTCGGCGCCTCGTCCTATCTGGCCCTCTCCAACTTCGTCCGCAGCGGAGTGATCGCGGTGCCCGACCTGGTCGGCCTGGATGTGGATCATGCCGAGGCCACTCTCGCCGCCGCCGGTTTGACGGTGCGGCGGGTCGAAGAGGACCGCCACGACGAGGCCGTCCCCGCGGGCCATGTGCTCCGGCACGATCCGCCGGCCGGCAGCGCCGTCAAGCAGGACAGCGGCGTCGCCATCCACCTGTCACGGGGACGTCAACTCGTTGAGACTCCGGATCTGACCGGTCAGGTTCTGCAGACGGTTCAGGTCAGTCTCGCGGCCTCCGGCCTGCAGTTGGGCAGGAGCCGGAGCGTGTACGCCGAGTTCGGCGCACCAGGAACGGTCATCCGTCAGAGTCCACCGCCCGGCGCCCGGGTGGCGCCGTCTTCCCAAGTGGACGTCATGGTCAGCCTGGCCAACCCGAGGGCGGCGTTCGTCATGCCGGATCTGATCGATCTGCCCGAAGCGCCCGTCCGCACCTACTTCGAGGCGCGCGGATTCCGGCTCGGAAGGGTAAAGTACGAGCCCTACGAAGGCGTCGAAGCCGGGATCATCCTGCGACAGTATCCACTTCCGGGCCATCCCCTGCGACAAAGCGATTCGATCGCCCTGGTCGTCGCCGCGCAGGAAAGTCATTGAACCCGCCCCGTTCGCCCAGAGAACCCGAACGATGAAGATCGCGCCTTCGATCCTGGCGGCGGACCTCGCCGATCTCGCCTCCGCCGTGAAGCACTGCGAGGACGGCGGCGCGCAGTTGATCCATGTCGACGTGATGGACGGTCACTTCGTGCCCAACCTCACCTTCGGTCCGCCGGTGATCGCCGACCTGGCGAAACGCAGCCGGGTGGGCTTCGACATCCATCTGATGGTCTCGAATCCGGAGGCGCTCATGGACCGCTACCTCGATAGTGAGCCGGTCTGGGTGTCGTTCCACCATGAGGCGACGCCGGAACCGGCCCGCCTGGCGGCGCACATTCGCGGTCGGGGCGTCGGCGCCGGCGTGGCGATCAACCCGGGGACGGCGCTGGACGAGCTCCTGCCGTACGTGGAGCACCTGGACTACGTGGTTCTGATGTCCGTCCAGCCAGGATTCGCCGGTCAGGCGTTCCAGCCGGACGTACTGGACAAGGCGCACCAACTAGGCGCCGCGATCAAAGCCCGTGGGCTCTCGACCAGTATCGAGATGGACGGTGGAATCAAGCCGGGGAACCTCGACGAGGTCGCGGCGGCCGGCGTCGACGTGGCGGTCGTAGGCTCCGGCGTCTTCGCCGCGGAGCGCCCGGTCGAGGCGCTTTCGGCTCTGCGCCGGCAGGCGAACGAATGAAGCCTCTTGCCGGAAGAACGCTGCTGGCCGGGACAACGCTGCTGGCTGTGACGGCGCTCACTCTGGTGGTCGCGTGCGGAGGCGTCAAGGACGATCCGATCCTCCGGCTGTCGTCCTCCGAGGCGCTCGGAATCGGAAAGCAGCTCCTGGAGGACGAGAAGTTCACCCAGGCGCTCCAACACCTCGTCCACGCCTTCGAGGTCGAACCGAACTCGGAGACCGGTCGGGAGGGTCTGCTGCTGGCCGCGGATGCGCTGTTTCTGCGCCGCGGCTACCAGTCCTACGTGGAAGCGGAGCAGCGCTATCGCGACTTCCTGAACCGGTTCCCCACCTCCGAGCGCGCCGCCTACGCCCAGTTCCGTCTCGCCGGCGCGCTTGCCGAGCGGATCGAGAAAGCGGACCGCGACCAGCAGACCGCCCGTCAGGCGCTGACCGAGTTCGAGAACGTCCGCCGGCTCTACCCGACCAGCCAGTACGCGGGTCAGGCCGCCCAGAAGATCGTCGAGGTGCGGAACCAACTGGCGGAGCACGAGTTCGTCGTCGGCGCCTTCTACTACCGCTTCCGCACTCCCAGCGCCGCCGGCAACCGCTTCAAGGACATGCTCGAGGCCTATCCGGAATACCCGGAACCGGACAAGATCTTCGCCTACATGTGCCTTACCTACGCCCAAGTGCTCGAGCAGATCCCGAGCCGACGGGGGCTCGACAACTACGACTACCTGCGTGATGCCTGCGACCGGTTGCGCCGCGAGCATCCGGGAAGCAAGTGGCTCAAGAAGGCGCCTTCGGAGGAGAAGCTCCGCACGCTTCGAAGCAAGGTTCCAGAGGCCCCGAAGTTGCCGCCCCGCCAGAGTGACGATGGTCCACCTGTCGAAGAGAGCACCGAGGGCTGACGCGTTCAGTAACGCTGCCTCCTGGACCGCCCCGAGCCTCCGATGTGTGCTAGAATCGCCGTTTCGGCACGCGACTCGCCTTGAAGCAGCTCAGTGCAGACGACCGCGTTCCCGAGGACGCGACGGAGGATCTAGGCGACCGGCTTGACTTCCTCGTCAGGCATTTGGTCAGCCGGGGCGTCACCCTGCCTCAAGCTCGTCGAATCTTCGAACGGCAGTTCATCCTCGCTTCGCTACGACTCAACCAAGGCAACCTCAACCGCTCCGCAAACAACCTCGGCATCCACCGCAACACACTGCGCACCAAGGTCGACGCCCTTGGCATCCAGTCGGCCGAATACCGTACATCCAGCAAGAGGATCCAATCGAAATAGAACTCCGCCCCAGATGGTCGGCTGGGAAACGAGGAACCTAGCGCGGCAGAACTCCCAGAGACCGGCGCTCGGCGCCGGAATGCGGGCCAGAAGGCCCGCGCACCCAGTTTCTGCCGCGCAGCCCCTTGGGTTGGCACACAGCTTGCTGCCAAGCGCAGTCGGGCGTTCCCTCCCACGGTCGGCGAACGCCTCCAGGCACAAAGCCGCGCCGTCGTTACCGGCCGGATCGTGCAACGCCGAAAGCGACCGTCCTTGCAGCGGCCACCTGGGCCTCGGCGGCCAGCACACTCCGATCCACTTTTCTCATGTACATCTCGAACACCATCACCGGCAAGAAGGCCCCGGCGGTCGTTGTGGCCGCCACCGCCATTTTGGCCGTCTCGGTGCGGGACACGGCGCCCGGACGGCAGCCCGACTCGCTACCGGCGCCACCGCACATCGAGGATGTCGCTCTGTTCGAGGAGATTCAGGCCTGGCTCGACCCGGCATCGGGTACGACCACGGCCCGCACATTCCTGGATAGCCGCCCGCTGTACGAGACGATTCGGTCGCACGGAGAGAGCTTCGCGCTCTTCATCGGCGCCGCCGACGGGAACGCGGTTCGGGACCTCTTGCAGCGCGTGCCCTTTGGCGCCCAGATTGTCGCCGTCGCCGAGCGGCACAAGATCGACCCGCTGCTGGTGGCGGCCGTAGCGCAGACCGAGTCCGCCTTCGACACGCTGGCCGTTTCACCCGAGGGTGCTCTCGGCCTGATGCAGATGATGCCGGCAACCGCCGAGCAGTTCGGCGTGCCAACGTCTACGAGCAGCCAGAACCTGGATGCCGGGGCGAGCTATCTGGCCTCCCTGTTGCGCCGTTTCGACGGCGATCTGGTGCTGGCGCTCGCGGCGTACAACGCAGGGCCCGGCAAGGTCGACCGCTTCAACGGCGTGCCGCCGTTTCGCGAAACCCGGAAGTTCACGGACAGCGTGCTCCGCCGACGTGGAGCACCACCGTGCGGCGTGGTCGGCCGTCAATCCGCGACGGCCTCGACTTCGCCGTCCTCGACGGCGCCGCTAGGGACTGCGCGGCAGAAACTGGGTAATGGGATGGTCCGCCCCGCACCTTTACGGCCTCTCTTGGGGCCAGAATGGTGTTTTGTTTCACACAACAAGGAGGAGGCGGACCGTGGAAGAGATTACTCGATGCGGGATCGATCTGGGCAAGCATGTGTACCAGGTGTGCGGGATGGACGCGTCGGGGGCAGTGGTGTTGCAGCGTCAGGTGAAGGCGCATTCGGCTGATGGAGTTGATGTCGCGGATGGAGCCGTGCCTGGTGGGCATGGAAGCGAGCTGCGGGGCACACCACTGGGTGGAGAAGCTGAGTGCTCTGGGTCACGACGTGCGGATGATCAGTCCGCAGTTTGTGCGTCCATACGTGAAGTCGAACAAGAGCGACTACAACGACGCGGAGGCGATCTGCGAGTCGGTGTCTCGTCCGACGATGCGTTTCGTGCCGTACAAGACGAAGGAGCGCCGAGCTGCAGCAGGTCCTTCGGAGCCGTCAGTCGATGGTGCGTCTGCGCACGCAGTTGTCGAATCAGTTGCGGGGATTCCTGCGCGAGTACGGGATCCTGCCCCAGGGTCTGGCGGTGATCAAGCGGGAGGTGCCTCAGATCGCCTCGGACCCGGAGCGGGAGCTGCCGGGCGCGTTTCGGGCGCTTCTGTGCATGGCACCAGGCTCTGATGCAGGCGCGAGCGTGGCCGATCTGACCGCGATGCTGGTGCGGCAGTCGAAGGAGAACCCTCTGTGCGAGCCGGTCGATTCCGGGCAGGTCCGATCGTGGCGACGGCCCTGGTGGCGGCGGTCGGCAACTGGGCATTCAGCAACGCTCGTCAGATGTCGGCCTGGATCGGGGTGGTGCCTCGTCAGGCCTCGACCGGCGGTCGCACGGTGCTGCTGGGGATCAGCAAGCGCGGCGACCGTTACCTGCGTGCGCTGTTGATCCACTGGTGCGACCCGGGCGGTCCTGCGCACGGCGCACAAGGGCGAGCGGACGCGTCTCAAGGAGTGGGCGCTCGACGTCAAGCGGCGCCGACGGGGCCGAACATCGCCACGGTGGCCTTGGCCAACAAGCTGGCGCGGATCGCCTGGGCGGTGCTCAGGCACGACGAGCACTACTGCGACGAACGCCTCGCCGGCGGCCGAACGAGGGTCTCTCGAGCCGCGGCCGTAGTCGGCCCAGTCAGCACCGAATCAACCACAGGAGGATTGCCCCACCAAGCAGTTTGCGAGGACTCAAACGAGCAATGGCGAAACAGGTCGGACCGGCGCGTCGAGAAGCCTGAGCCCGCGCACGGCCATCAAGAGGCCGTCTGGGTGTGAAGAGGCCCGGCGCGCGCGTATTCCATCGAGGCCAGGGAGCTCGCACACAGAGACTCCCATCAACGGCCGAATACATGCAAGCAACTGCACCTACCTCGCCAGAATCTCCAGAAGAGACCTTGCACCAAGCGGGGCGGACCATACATGCGCGGGCCTTCTGGCCCGCATCCGGCGCGAAGCGCCGGCCTCCGGTAGTTCTGCTGCGCTAGGCCGAAGTTCTGCGCGCCAAGATGGGAAATCCCCTGCAATGACGGGGCCTAGCGGCGTTTCCGGGGTGTACGCTACTGGGTACGCAGCTTTCAGGGTCGGACGCGGAGGAGGCTGAAGGCTTGTTGCTGGAGTGGCGTGGGCCGAGCCAGGATGTCCGCGGTGGAGGCGCCGGTGTTGTGCATCCGCACGCGGTTTCGGGTCAGCGTGGCCAAGTCGGCGAGCAGGGTCTGGAAGCTGTGGACGGGGAGTCCGTCCGGTGTGCGCCTGGAGTTGGCCTTGGCGCGGGCGGCGGGTGACCGGCGCGCGGGTTCGACGGGTGACTTGCGGTGTTCGGCGGGCTGGTGGTCGTCGAAGAGCAGGGGTGCGAGAGAGCGGCGCATGTGCCACTCGACGTAGTAGGCGAGCATGCACAGGAAGACGTGGGCCCGCACCCTTGAGGCGAGGCGATGGTGTACGGGGCGCACCTTGAGGTCGACGCTCTTGAAGCTGCGGAAGGCGCGTTCTACGCGGCTGAGGCTCTTGTAGGAGCGCACCGCTTCGTTTGCCGGCAGGCGGTCTTCCGGGACGTTTGTGCGGATGACGTAGAAGCCGTCGAGCGCGGCTTCCTCGGCGATGCGCTCTTGGTTGCGGTGGTACTCGAAGCTGTCCTCGGTGATCTCGACATCGAAGTGCTTGCCGACCTTGTAGGCGCCGAGGGCGCGGTCGACGCGCACGGCGATCTTGTCGCTGCCGCGCAGGGGACTCTTGTGTCGCCGTGTCGCCTTGACGACGGCATCGAGCTTGCGCTCGGTGGAGTCGAGCAGCTCCAGGCGCTTGCGGGTCCGCTCGGCAGCCAACAGCGGGTTCCGGCACACGATCAGGCGCTCGCCAGGGTACAGATCGGGGACGCTGATCTCGGCCATGTCCCGCTGGTCGAAGAGCGACAGTTGCAGGTGGCCCTGCTGCGCCAGAGTGCGGATCTGAGGCGCGCGCAGGGCGCTGATCCACGACAGACCGGAGGGCTCGAGGTCCTCGCGGATGCGGGCGTTGGTGAGCAGGCCGCGGTCCCCGACCATCACCATCCTCTCCAGCGAGAAACGCTCGCACAGCTTGTGCACCTGGGCGCCAAGGGTCGCGGGATCGGCGGTGTTGCCCTCGAAGACTTCGACCGCGACCGGGCATCCGTCCCGGTTGCAGAGCAGGCCGAAGACGATCTGGGGCTTGCCTCGCTTGCGGTCCCTGGAGTAGCCGTGCCTGGCCAGCGGGCACTTCTTGCCCTCGAAGTAGACCGAGGTCACGTCGCAGAGGACCAGCGAGCCGTCTTCGAGATGTCGCTTGGCGAGGCGCCGCTCGATCCGTCGCTGCCGCTTGAGCAGCCAGTCCATGGCGCCGTAGAGCTCGTCGGCCGAGGCCTCCTCGACGCCGAGTTCCTCCGACAGGGTGTGGGTCACGGTTTCGCTTGCGAGTCCGCGCGCGGTGGCGAGCTTGGAGCGGGGGTCGAAGATGCGGGCCGCGATCATGGCTGTGGCGAGCGTCCGCTCGCGTGAGGGCCGGCGGTCGAGGAGCGGCTCGATTGAGAGCCTTCGAGCAGCGCCGAGCACAGCGGCGACGTGGCCGTGCGGTCTGGCGCGGACGATCTCGAAGGCGGCGTCGAGCGAAGCCAGCGCGACGCCTCCCCTGAGCAGGGTGCGGAAGCCCTCGACGAGCTCGTCGGGCCACTTGGAGAGGTTGGCGAGTGTGCGCTTCTTGACCTTTCCGTGCTGTCGGTAGGACTCGCGCAGTAGGACGGCAGGGGGTGAGTTCCGGTTGGGCACGCTTTCGATGTACATGGCTTCTCATACTACACCAGACTATTCATATTGTCTACTTGTGCAGCTACATATACATGGCTACACGATGCAGCCCGGAAAGAGCCGCAGACACCCAAGAACCTTAGGCGTGGCAAGGGCTTTCGCACCCTCAGAAGCCCCAGAACGACCAGAACTTCGGGCTAGGGCTGCTTTTCCTCCAGCTCGGAGGAGTCGTCGCCGCGCAGGCCCTTCTTGAAGTTCCGGATGCCCTCACCCATGCCGCGGCCAAGGAGAGGCAGCTTGCTGCCGCCGAAGATGACCATCAGGATGACGAAGATGATGAGTAGCTCTTGGATGCCAAAGGACGGCATGGCGGTCTCCTCTCGAAGTCGGATACGCATACTAGCAGCTAGCGCGGCAGCACTCCCCGAGGCCGGCGGGGACGCCGGCGCACCAAGTTTCTGCCGCGCTAGGTGACCGACGCCCAGGCCCTGCGCAACCAGGGCGCCAGTTCGCGGCCTTCGGGAAGAGCGTCCAGGGCATCCAGGAACCTCCGCAGGGCCGGTGGAATCAACTGCAGATAGCGGTCGCTGCCAACCGTCGCGAAGTACGCGAAGGTACCCGCGATCTTGAGTGTGCGCTGGGCCGCCGCCGCGTGGTACTGAGCGATCCGGTCAGCGTCTTCCTGGAGGGCCGACAGGTGCTCCTGCCGCTCTCGGACCGAGAGCGTCAACGTGTCATTCAGAAGCGAGGCCAGGTCATAGCACGGCGGCCCCAGGCGCAGATCCTGGTGGTCGATCACGACCAGTTCTTCGGCGCCGCCCGGCGGAACCGCGGCCGGCGCGCGCAGCATCAGGTTCCGGGCCATGAAATCGCGGTGACACGGCACGCTCGTTGCCGAGTCGAGCCGCTCGCAGATGGCAGCGCATACGGCGCAGAGCTGCTCGGCCAGCTCCGGGTCCGCAACCAGACCTTGCGGCTCGAGGAAACCTTCCCAGGTCTGGTCGAGTTCAGTCATCAACAGGGCCCGGTCCAGCGGCGGAGAGCCCAGTGCATGAGCCTTGTCGGGCGGCAGGAGCTGTATCCGCCCGATGAGTTCCCTGGCTTCCGCCAGTCGCCGACCCAGGTTCACCTCGGCGGCGCCGCCGGCCTCCTCCCAGCGCTCGAACAGAGTTCGCGGGCCCAGATCCTCCAGGAGAACCCAGACCGGATGCTCGAGTGAGTGCTGGTCCACCCTCGGTGTCGGCACAGCAACCGAAGCCAGCAGCTCGGTAGCGCCCACAAAGCGCGCCGCCACATCCTTCATGTCGTCGGGATAGCTGCAGACGACCCGCTGCTCGCCCGAGGCAAGACGCAGCCGGCCGTACCGCCGTGCCGAGACGTCACCGGCCAGGGGCTGGAACGAGACCGGCGCCCAACCCGCCCCGGCCAGCGCGTCGAGCACCGGCCGCCAGGTGTCCCTATCGCCCCGTACCAAACCCGGAGTGTGATTCCCGGCAGCGGTCTGGGATAATGGTCGTCGGCCCATGGAACCCCGGCTCAAGCAACTACTCGAAGAACTCACCCGGTCTCTCTGCGAGGCAATGGCCGAGTCGCCCGAGGTCCACGATCGGCTCGAGTCGATCCGGCGCGAAGGCTACACGCTCAACCTCTTTCTCGATTGCAAGAGAAGCAGCGATGACGATAGCGACGCCGACAAGAGTTCTTCGACCAGACGGCCGCTACCGCCACCGGTGTTTCGGATCAATGGACGCGACCTGGCCTTCCTGCGTTCCGTGGGAATCGATCCCACCCGCAGGACCCGCAGCCGCAGTTCGCGCCGGACGGCATCCGACGGGGACTGACGCGGGCGCAAGCTCCTGGCACGCCAGATGAAGGCGTAGTTCCGGCCGGCGCCGGCGCCGTCACGGCGGTAGCTCCACCAGTCCGAATCGCAACGAACGCAGCAACCGCTACTTGAGATACGGCGCACACCCAGGTCGGCAAGCTGCCTCGAAGCCGCCAGGACCAGGTCGAGATGCGGCTTGCGGTCTGGCCGGCGAATGACGACTTCGGCGCCGCTGGCGGATTCCACCTGGCTGGCCACGTCTTCGCCTACTTCGTAGCAACAGGGGCCGATCGCCGGACCGATCCAGGCCTCGGCCGTCGCCGGATCGTTGGCGCCGGCGCACTTCAACTCCCGCATCGCCGAGGCGAGGACGCCGCACGCCAGCCCCCGCCAACCGGCGTGAACTGCTGCCACGCTCTCGCCCGCGGCGATCAGCACCGGTACGCAGTCGGCAACGAAGACGGTCGCCGCGACGCCGGAGCGAGAGACGATCAGGGCGTCTCCCTCCCCCCTCAAACCAGGCTCGTCTACCCGCAGCGCCTCGGCGCTGTGCCGCTGCCTCAACCAGGCGGGCGAGGCCATTTGCGCAGCAGAGACATCGCGCGCCAGGAGTCGAAAGGCCTCCTCCGGCCCAAACGCCTGCGCTCCCGGCGCCGCGCCCAGGAAAGCGGCCCGGACCGACCCGCGGCAGTGGACCGTAGTAGCCGCGACCCGACGCTTCACCGCCGGTAGCTGCTGTAGGATGCCGCGGCCATCGTGACGGTCATGAGCGTAGCGCAGAGCACGGCCAATCCGGGAGTCTCTCCCGCAGCTCTCGATGCCGCCTGGGAAACGGTCATCGGGCTGGAAGTCCATGTCCAGTTGCGCACCAGAACGAAGATGTTCTGCCGCTGCGAGAACCGTTTCGGCGCCGAGCCGAACGAGCTCGTGTGCCCGGTCTGTCTCGGTTACCCCGGCACCCTGCCGGTGACCAACCAGCACGCCGTCGACCTCGCCATCCGGCTGGCGCTGGCGCTGGGGTGCGAGGTCAGGCGGCGCTCCGTCTTCGCGCGCAAGAACTACTTCTACCCCGACCTGCCGAAGGGCTACCAGATCAGTCAGTACGACCAGCCGCTGGCCGAAGGCGGATCGGTGCCGCTGCCGTCCGGCCGCGAGGTCCGCCTCCATCGGATCCACCTGGAAGAGGACGCCGGCAAGCTCCTGCACGAGGTGCCGGGAGGCGGTCCGCTGCCGGGGCGAAGCCTGGTCGATTTCAACCGCTGCGGCGTACCCCTGGTGGAGATCGTGACCGAACCCGAGATTCGCTCACCCGAGGACGCGCAGGCCTATCTGCAGACGCTCCACCAGGTCCTTCTCTACACCGGCGCCAGCGACGGCAACATGGAGGAGGGCAGTCTGCGCTGCGACGCCAACCTCTCCCTGCGTCCGGCTGGCACAGGCAAGCTCGGCACGAAGACGGAGGTCAAGAACCTGAACTCCTTTCGCCACGTCGCCAAGGCGCTCGAGTACGAACGGGAGCGGCAGTTGCACATCCTGACCGCCGGAGGCCAGGTCGAACAGGAGACGCGCAGCTTCGAGCCGGCAAGCGGCGCCACCCGCTCCCTGCGGTCCAAGGAGGAAGCGCACGACTACCGGTACTTTCCCGAGCCCGACCTCTCCACCCTGGTGGTGACCCAGCGCCGCATCGAGCGTCAAGCGGAGGTGCTCCCGGAGTTGCCGTGGGTCAAGAGTGCACGGTTCCGCGACGCCTACGGGCTGCGCGCCGAGGAAGCCGCGCTTCTCTCCGGCAGCGTCGCCCTGGCGGCGTACTACGAGCGCGCCGTGGCCGCCCATCCGGCCGGCGCCAAGTCGATCGCCAACTGGGTGATGACCGAGATCCTGCGCGTGTTGAAGCAGCGGGACGTCCAACTCATCGCGCCCGAGCGGCTGGCGGCCATCGTGGCCCTGGTCGATTCCGGCGAGCTGTCGGCTACCGCCGCCAAGGACGTGCTCGCCGAGGCATGGGACTCGGAAGAGATGCCCGACCAGATCGTCGATCGTCTCGGGCTACGCCAGGTGCGAGACGACGATCAACTCGAGGCTTGGGCCGTCGCCGCGATTGCGGCCAACAGCAAGGCCGCCCTTGAGTACCGCGGCGGCCGCAAGCAGGCCCTGGGCTACCTGGTCGGCCAGGTCATGAAGGCATCTCGAGGCAGCGCCGAGCCCCGGGCGGCGCAGGAGATTCTGCGCCGGAAACTGGGGCAGGACTAAGCGATACGACTCGCGCTTGCGACTTCGCACCGGATGCCGGCCAGAGCCGCTGCCTTCGGGATTGGGCGGCTCAAGTATCGGCCTGCTCCTTCGCCCCTACTGGAGTTGGAAGGTGACGGTCAGGTTGAAGTAGACAGCGACCGGCCTTCCGTTCAGTGTCGCCGGCTTGAACTTCCACTGCCTGACCGCGGCCACGGCGGCCTCGGTGAGGCCCATCTGCAAACCTCTCAGTACTTCGACATCGGTGATGCCGCCCTGCTGGTCGATCGTCGCCCGCAGGATGACTGCGCCCTGAATCCGCGCCTTGCGCGCGATCTCGGTGTACTGCGGGTCGACGTGGACGATCTTCTTCGGCTTGATGACGTCACGGGTCACTTCGATCGGCCCGAGCGCCTCCGGAGGCGGAGGCGCGGGCACCTCGATCTTCCAATTCAGCCCGTCGACCTCGGGAACGTAGATCTCCGGTTCCTCAATCCGGAGCGGCTCCAGCTCATCCGGCGTCGGATCAGGGATCGGCACCTTCTTCGACTTCGGCTTCGGGATCCGAATCTCCTCCGTCGGCGGCGGCGGCTTGAAACGCACCTGCTGCACCACGAAGACTCTCGGCGGCGCCGGTGGCGCCGCCTGCTCCTTGCCGTACAGATCGGGCAGCTTGACGACCAGGAGAATCGCGTGGAAGAACAAAGCCAGTGCCAGTGAGTAGCGGAACGTCCTGGTGTCCTCTCGCGTCTCCTGCACATAGGTCAGCAGGCCATGCTCCGCTGACGCGGCGGGCACAGCGTCGGCCGCCGACTCTTCGGCCGGGGATCCAGCCGCATCGAGGCTCGTGTCGCTCATCCGGGGCCCCCTTCTGTCGGGTGGGTGTGTAAGGGTGATCCGCCCGTTCCAACCTGTTGCCGGCCGCACCTATTCCGTGCGGTGCCCGAACCCCACCGGCCCACGCCGGCCAGAAGGCCGGCGCTACGGCCGGCGCACCGGCACGAGTTCGTTGGAGCTTCCGCTACGCGGAATCGCTAGCGGCGGGGCGGATCGTTCGTCGCCCCCGGGAGTTCCTCCAGTTGCCTGCGGAGTTCCTCCTGCTGACGTCGCAACTCTTCGACGGTCCTGTTGTGCTGCTCGGCTTCTATGTTCTCCTTGGCGATCCGCTCGTTCTCGCGGACGCGGGAGACGCCGGCCGGGTCGCCCGCCTTCTCGTAAGCCTCGATCGAAAGGCCGTACTTCTTCTGCTTCTCGAAGACGAAGCCGAGTTGCTTCCAGACCAGTTTCTCGTCGTCGCCCGAGGCAAGCGGCAGGGCTGTATTCAACGGCGCTTCGGCGTCGCTGTAGCGGCCAAGCGAGCTGTAGGCCTGCCCCAGGTAGAAGTGCGCGTGCCAGTCGTTCCCCTTCTTCGAGACCGCCTGCTGGAACGTCGAAGCCGCCGAATCGTAGTTCTTGCCGCCCAACTGAACCTCGCCCAGCAGGAGCAGGTTGTCGTATGAGGGACTGCTCGCGACCAGGCTCCGGGCGACCTCCTCGGCCCTGGCGTAGATTCCGGTCTTGGCCGAGCCCTGTGTCCTCCGACCCTTGATCTTCAGGGCGTTGACCAGCGTCTCCTTCCACTCCGCCTTGCCGCCGTCCATCGACACCGCCCGCTCGTAGGCCCTGATCGCGGCGTCGAGTTGTGCGTCACTCTGCAGCAGCCTGCCGTACTCGAAGCGCGTCTTCGCGTCGTCCGACTTCAAGTCCGCGACCTTCCCAAGGTCGGCGGCCGCGCCGCGGGTGTTTCCGAGCCGCGCCTGGCTCGCGCTGCGCATCTGGTACACCTGGATCTGGTGGCCCTTCGGCAGGCTGCCGATGTTCAGCCTGTTCAGCGTCGCCACGCATTCCCGGGGCATGCCGCTCTTGTGGTACGCCTGCCCCAGCGCAACCTGGCTTCCGACATCGCCGGGCTTCAACTCGAGGTGCTTCTGGAACGCCGCCACCGACTCCCTGGCCTTGCCGCCCCGGAGCAGGGACATGGCCAGCATCTGATACCCCGCCCGCAGAGCCTCCTCGTCGGTCCGCTCCTCGACGTACTGCTGGAACTCGGCGATCGCCTGGGCGTAGTTGCCGGCCGTGAATGCAGCGACTCCCTCTTCCCATCCGGCGGAAGAGGCGGAAGCTCCGAGCAGCGCACAGGCGGTCGCGAGGGCGAGAACAGATCGGCGGTTGGTCATCTATGGGGCCTCCTTCATGGGGCGCCAAGTACTCCCGACTACTGGGACTCGGAAGTGGACGGTCACGTCAGGTTCGTTTGATGACGACGGCCGGCTGGGCGCAAGCGCCTCTCCGGCTTGAACTCCCACGCCCCTACTGGAGCTGGAAATTGACTGTCAGGTTGTAGTAGACGGCGACCGGCTTGCCGTTGAGAGTCGCCGGCTTGAACTTCCACTGCTTGACCGCCGTCACGGCGGCCTCGCTGAGACCCATGTGCAGGCCCTTCAGCACCTTGACGTCCGTGATGTCGCCGTTCTTGTCGATCGTTGCCTGAAGAATGACGACACCCTGGATCCGCGCCTTGCGCGCAATCTCCGTGTACTGGGGCTTGACCTCGTTGATCTTCAGCGGCTTCGACACATCGCCGGTGACGTAGATCGGTCCGGTAGGTTCCGGAGGAGGCGGCGCGTCGGGCAGGTTGAAGAGATCCAGATCGTCGACCTCCGGAATGTCGATGTCGTCAGGCTCGTCGATGCGGATCGGTTCCGGCTCATCGGGCGTCGGATCGGGGATCGGCACCTTCTTCGACTTGGGCTTCGGAATCTGCTGCTCCACTTCCGGCGGTGGCGGCTTGAAGCGCACCTGCTGCACCACGAAGACCTTGGGCTTCTGCGGCGGCGCCACCACGTCGCCGTACAGATCGGGCAGCTTGACAATCAGCAGGATCGCGTGAAGCAGCACCGCGAGCCCGAACGAGTAGCGGAAGGTCTTGTTGTCCTCCCGGGTTTCCTCAACGTAGGTCAGCAGGCCCTGCTCCGCTGACGTCAGCGCAGATGCCGCTTCTTCCGCCTGTGGCCCCTCGGCCGGGGATTCAGCGTCCGGGGATGCAGCCGCTTCGAGGTTTTCGTCACTCATCGGGGTTACCTCTTGTCTGTCAGGTCGACGTGTAGTTCCAACTTCGTTCGGGTTCGGTCCTATTCCGGGAGCGGCAAGGCTAGTACCAGAAGCTCTGAATTTCCCGCTGAGTCGGCACCGAGATGTTGATCGGCTCCGTCAGTCCGTGATCTTCGCCCTGGCGCAACTCGTCGTACACCTCGACCATGTGCCTGTACTGCGTCGCAACATCCGGCCTGATGATCACCGGCTTCTTCGGATTCCGCTCCAGCTTCGGCTTCAGGTACTCGATGATCTCCCCGAGCTCCATCGGATTCTGGTCCACTACCAGATTCCCTCCCGGGAAGATCTCGATCAGCACCGACTCTTCCTTCTCGATGACGGGCGGGTTGTCGTCGTCCTCCGGAAGCGCGAAGTCGAGTCCGCGGGTGGCCGTGAAGGTGGTCGTCACCATGAAGAAGACGATCAGCAGGAAGGCGATATCCGCCATCGACGAAGTCGGAATCTCGTCGTCCGGGCGATCACGATCGATCTTCATCTTGAGCCTCCATCCGTATCGTCAAGTTCCAGAATACCGCAACGTCCTCTACAGGTCGTCGACCGTTCGCTGGTCGGACAGCAGGCGCAGATCGCGCACCTTGGCCCGCTTGAGAGCATCCAGCACTTCGTCGACCTTCTCCCACGGCACGTCGCCGTCGGCCTTGACCACGAACGTCTTGGTCGGATCGGTCGAGATCACGGTTGCGGCCATCGAAAGCACCTCGTCCGCCGCACTGACCAGCGAACTCTGGGACTGGCCGTCGGACACCCGGATGCGACCGTTCGGATCGATCGACACGTAGGCGGCCTTCTTCGGGATCTCGTACCTGAGCATCGTCTTCGGCAACTGCACCTGGGTCTTGTCGACCTCGAAGGTGATCGTCAGCATGAAGAAGATGATCAGCAGGAAGGCGATATCCGCCATCGAGGCCGTGGGGATGTTCGGCTTGTGCTCGATGGATGCCTTGAGTTTCATGTCGCTGTCCTCGCCTTGGGACCCGTAGGAACTCTAGCTGCCTTCGCCGCTCTCGGGCGAAACGCCGCTGCGCTCCATCTCGCTGAACGTCTCGAGCAGCATGTTCGCCGCGGTCTCGATGTCGCGCACGAACTTGTTGATCCGGCTCATGAAGTAGTTGTAGGCGAGCTGCGTCGGAATGGCGACCGCGAGACCGCCGGCCGTCGTCGTCAGGGCCTCCTTGATACCCGTGGCGACCGCGCCCGGGTTGGAGAGGCCCTGCGCCGCGAGGGCGTCGAAACCAGCCATCATGCCGGTCACGGTGCCGAAGAAGCCGAGCAGCGGCGCGACGTTGGCGGTCGTCGCCAGCACCGCAAGACCACGCTCCAGGCGCCCCATCTCGAACAGCGCCGCGTTCTCGATCGTCTTCTCGATGTCTTCCTTGGGCTGGCCGTACTTCATCAGACCAGCCTTGAGGATCGAGGCGACCGGACCCCGGTATTCCTCGCAGACCTTCACCGCGTCGCGGATCGACCTGTTGACCACCAGCGCCTTCCGCACCTTGGGAAGGAACTCGTGAACGTTGATCCGGGCGCGCCACAGCGCGTACAACCGCTCGGCCACCACCGCAAGAGCGATGACGGAGAATGCGAGCAGTGGCCACATGACGGGTCCGCCCTCGTTCATCAACTTCCAGAACGTGCCACCAATGTTCACCTAGCTACCTCCTCAAGAACCTGTGTACCCGCCAGCGACGGGCCTAGTTGAACCGCCCACCGACAGTGGCGCGATTCTGGACGGACGGTGACCCCTACACCGAAAGGGGTGGCTGGCTCACCTTGGAACGGTGAAGCAATATAGCACACGGACCCTGCATTGGAACCGCCAATTCGACCCCGTTCAACGGGCGCGCCGCGCAGCCTCCACGACCCGCTGCAGCGGACGCTGCTGCACGTAGTAGATGGCGACGGCCAGCGCATCGGACGCGTCCGCGCTTCGCCGGCCCGCCGAAGCTCCCAGCAGGACCTCGACCATGCGCGCCACCTGGGTCTTGTCGGCGCGGCCGTTGCCGCACACCGCCTTCTTGACCTCGGCGGGAGACACCTCCTCCACGTCCAGGCCGCGCCGGCCCAGCACCGAGAGAATGACGCCCCGGGCCTGGGCGAGCGCGATCAGAGAGCGGCTGTTGCGCCCATGAAACAGGGTCTCCAGGGCAGCGGCGGCCGGCTGCCAACGGTCGAGGGCCTGCTCCACGCCCTCGGCGAGGAGAGCCATGCGCGCCGCCGGACTCGGCTCGGACACCAGCGCGATCCGACCCGAGTCCAACTCCCTCAGCCGCGACCCTTCCTGCTCCACCACGCCGTAGCCGGTGTACCGGCTGCCCGGATCCAGACCGAGGACGATCAAGGCCGCGGTCCCGTCACTGCGACGATCAGGACGCCAGCCGCTCCAGCAATTCGTCGTCGAGGTCGAAGTTGGCCCAGACGTGCTGCACGTCGTCCTGGTCCTCCAGCGCATCGATCAGCCGCACGAGCTGACCCGCGACCGCGTCGTCGACCCGGACCAGGTTCTGCGGTTCCATCGTCAGTCCTGCTATCGCGATCTTCAGTCCGCGCTCCTCGACCTCGTCCTTGGCGGCATGGAAGGCCTCCGCCGAGGTGTAGACGTTGTAGCTGTCCTCCTCGATCGAGAAGTCCTCGGCCTCGAGTTCCAGCGCGAGCTCGACCAGCGCCTCCTCGTCGACCCCGGACTCCTCCATGACGGCGCGGTCGAACGCGAAGAAACCTCGCCGGTGGAACATCCAGGCGACACAGCCGTTCTCGCCGAGGTTTCCGCCGTGCTTGGTGAACAGGTGCCGCACCTCGGACACGGTCCGGTTCCGGTTGTCGGTCAGCGTCTCGACCAGGACCGCGACACCGCCGGGACCGTAGCCCTCGTAGGCGACCTCCTCATAGGACACGCCCTCGAGTTCCCCCGCGCCCTTCTTGATCGCCCGGTCGATGTTGTCTCCGGGCACGTTGTGCGCCTTCGCCTCCAGGAGCGCGTGGCGCAGCCTGGGATTGCCGGCGGGGTCGCCGCCACCGAGCCGGGCCGCGACCGAAACCTCCTTCAGGATGCGGGTGAACACCTTGCTGCGTTTGGCGTCCTGTGCCGCCTTCTTGTGCTTGATCGTGCTCCACTTGCTGTGACCGGACATGACGCGACTAGTCTAGCGGGAGTTCCATCCCTGCACCCGACGACGGGTGCAGGGACTGGTTCGCGGTTGGCGCGGGGACGCGCCAACCGGGTTCGGCGGCGCTATGCTGCGCCGCCACGTGACCGGCCAAACGAAACCCTCGGTCCAGGAAATCCTCGACCGGCTCGAGGTCTGGGGCCGGAAGTTCGGCCTCGATGCGATCCGCCGCCTGCTCGGCGCCCTCGGCGATCCCCAGCGGGAGATACCCACGATCCTGGTCGCGGGCACCAACGGCAAGGGCTCGACCAGCGCGGCGCTCGCGTCGCTCCTGACTGCCGCCGGTTTCCGTTGCGGCCTCTACACCTCGCCCCACCTCGAGCACGTCGAGGAGCGCCTCCGCATCGACGGCCGGGCGATCACGGAGGCCGAACTCGGCGCCCACCTTCGCCACGTGCTCGATGCCGCCGGTTCCGCGCCGCCGACGTACTTCGAGAGCCTGACCGCGGCGGCCTGGCTGCACTTCGCGGCGCATCGCGTCGACGCCGCCGTGTTCGAGGTCGGCCTTGGCGGCCGTCTCGACGCGACCAACGTGTCGGAACCCGTGCTCTCCGTGATCACCCAGGTCGCGCGGGACCACTGCCAGCAACTCGGCTGGACCCTGACCTCCATCGCGGGTGAGAAGGCCGGCGTCATGCGGCCCGGACGCAAGTGTCTGACCTGGAGCTCGCCGCCGGAAGTCGAACGCGAGCTCCACCGCTGCGCCACGGTCTGCGGAGCCCACCTCGTCAATGCGAGCGCTGAAGTCGACTTCCACCGCCACGTCCAGGCCCCGCAGGATCTCTCGTTGACCACACCGAATGCGCAGTACCCGTTCCGCGCGCCTCTGGCCGGCGGCCACCAGCTCACCAATCTCACCCTGGCGGTGCGCGCGGCAGAGGAGTTCTGCACCCTCGCCGGACGGAACCTCGCCCCTGAAGCCGCCAGTCAAGGCCTGGAGGCGGTCCGCTGGCCAGGCCGGCTCGAGTGGGTCGAGATCGAAGCCGACGCCACTCCCCGCCGCGTGCTCTTCGACGCCGCGCACAACCCCGCCGGCGCCGCCGCGTTTCGCTCCTACCTCGACGAGGCCGGCCTGGAGTTCGACCTCCTGTACGGCGCCCTGAGAGACAAGCAACCGGAGCAGTGCCTTCCCTTGCTGGCCGAGCAAGCGAACCGAATCGTGCTGACGGCGCCCGATCACCGGCGAGCGATGGCCCCCGAAGCGCTGCTGCCCCTTCTTCCTCACCGCGGCGCCGTGGTGGAAGCCGACGCGGCGAGCGCACTGGATCTGTGCCTTGCGGCATCCGCCGATCCGCCCCGCACCCTGGTCGTCACCGGCTCGCTCTACCTGGTCGGCGAAGTCCGAACAGCTCTCAGGGCCCGTTGCGGCCTACCGCCCGCCGCGCGCGACCTGGTTACCGGACACCGCTAGCCCGCGACGGCGCCGCTCATCTGTCGTGTGCGCGCTCGCTGCTCGCCAATCTGTCGGCTTGCTGATTGCGGTGCCCTGAAGGGTGCCGGGGAACTGCGCCGCCTTGAGCATGGCAGTGTGAATGTGACGTACATGGGCTGCCGCCTGACGGAGCTTCGGTGCCGCCTGCCAGCGGCCTGGACACACGATGAAGACCGTTCTTCCTAGTTCGGCGGTGACGATCCGGATCGGTGTCACGAGGTCGGTGTCGTTGGAGATCACGGCTGCAGCGTCGAACCGCCCCTTCCAAGCGTCGTTCAGAAGGTGGGAGGCGAGGTTGACGTCTGATCCCTTCTCTTCCATGGAATGGAACTCGGCAACCACCGCCTTCGCGAGCGGCGCCGACGCCTTTCGGCGCTTCTTCTTTCGACCCTTGCGAGCCGCGTAGCTGCCCACGGGCAGTGTCTGCGTCGGACCGGAGACGGTGTGACGGCCCGCCGGCAACACGACCCGTTTCGGTGTAGCGATCCGCCTGCCGGCCACCGGCAGGTTCACGAGCGGTCGCCAAACCGTCTTGGCGAGAAAGCTGCCGAAATGAACCTCGACTTGCGGCAGCGTGCGGAGCGCTTTCAGATAGACCTGCTGACGAGCCGGGGCGCCCGGGTCTGGAATCCCTGAAACACGAGCGGTGAAGTAGAGCACCTTTTCCAGCACACATGTCGCGGGAAGAACGGCGGTGCTCAGCTTGATGGGATCAAGCCACTTGAACGACGTGTCCCTGAGCGCTCCGTAGTACAGATTGAAGCCGTCGACATAGACCCTCGTCCTCATGCCGTCCCCCACAAAAAGCAAGGGCTGCCCCAGAGAGCAGCCCTTGAGCCGACAGCACGCTGCCGGCGGGTATCTGGGCGCAGTCTACTCCCCGCTTGAGATGTCAAGCAACCAGCGGACCGGGCAGAGGACACCTCAATACGAGCCGCCGCGCCCTGGATCCTCACACCCACCAACGCGTGGAGGCACTCCGCCGACGCTGCCCAGCTTGCGGCGGGGCACGGGGATCAACCTCAAGGTGGCTCTGAACGAGCGACTGCCCATGTCGTCACAGAAACCGAGACCCATCCGGAGCGAGTGAAGCGCAGCGATACTACGCGCACGAGATCTTCCACGATGGCCGCTTGTGTCCCTGTAGCGGTCGGTCCACTGTTCATGTCATCGACAGACGGGCCGTTTCGGGTTCTCGTCGCGCCAGTGCAGGCTCCCGGTACGGCTGGCCAGCCGCGTCCGCCGCTTCGGTCGATTCCGCATCGCACTCCGCAATGGCGAAGGCACCGCAGGACCTCGCTCGGGCCTGGACTGGCAGGCCGTAGCGGGCGCCTGGTCGAGCGCCGGATCGCGGCGGCGTAGAGGAAAGGTGGCCGCGTCGGCGTCGGCGGCCATGGGGAACTTGAGAGGGAAGTTGGCTATAGCTACACTCGCGACACTCTGGCTTCTTGGGTAGACGACCATCGCGACAAGGTGCTTCGCACCTTGGACCGCACCTCGCCGGTCGTGATTATCGCTGGACTCGCGATCACCGCCGTCCAGACAGCAGCCGAACTGAGTCCAGTCTGGGTACTTGCGCTAGCCGTTGCTGGCCGGACGGTCGATGCTCTCTTCGTAGCTGACTACATCTCGCGCATCGTGTTCGCGCCAAGTCGGAGAGGGTACGTCTTTAGCGGGCTCGGCCTCATCGACTTGGTTGCCGTCGTCGGCTGTCTGCTGGGGAGTGTCGCGCGAGACTTCCGGGTGCTCCGACTGCTGCGGGTTCTCTCGACTATGAAGATGATGCGTGCAGGAGCGGTAACTCGGTTCTTCGGCGCGCTGCGGTCTAGGAGGGACGAGTGGGTGATCTTCATGGCTACGACAGTTCTTCTCCTCTACGTCGCCGCCACCGGCATCTACATCTTCGAGCACGAAGTACAGCCAGAGGCCTTCGGCTCTGTGCCCGCCAGTGCCTGGTGGGCAGTCACGACTCTGACGACAGTCGGGTACGGCGACACCTACCCGATCACTCCATGGGGACGGTTCTTCACTGCCGTCGTTCTGCTGATAGGACTCGGAATCGTAGGGGTGCCAGCAGGCATCGTGTCTGCCGCTCTCGCCCAGACTGTCCGGAGGGGCGACGACCCACACGCTTAGCCGGTTTAGCTACACTTCGTTGCTCATCGATTCTAGGAGGACAACCATGGCGTCGACATCCGATGGACTCGACTTGGTCGACCGCGTCCAGCAACTGGCGCGGCGAGTTCAGAGGCATCTTGAGAGCGTCCAGACCGAAGAGGCAACCAAGACGGCTCTTGTACTGCCGTTCATCGCAGACGTCCTGGGCTACAACGTCTTCGACCCAACTGAGGTCGTGCCCGAGTTCACAGCTGACGTGGGCACGAAGAAAGGTGAGAAGGTCGACTACGCGATCCTGCGTGACGGCAAGCCGATCCTGCTGTTCGAGTGCAAGCGCTACGGCGCTGACCTCGGCGACTCCGCGAAGTCCCAACTCCATCGCTACTTCGGCGTGACGGAGTCACGTGTCGCCGTCCTAACAGATGGAGTCACGTACAGGTTCTTCTCCGATGTCGACGCGCCGAACAAGATGGATGACCGCCCCTTCTTTGAGTTCGACCTGCGGAGCGCCGATGAGGCCGACGCGAAGGAGATCAGTCGCTTCACGAGGTCCTCGTTCGACGCCGAGGCGCTCCAAGGCCAGGCCCAGGATCTGAAGTACACCCGCGAGGTCCTCAGGCTGATCGAGCATGAGTGGACCGACCCATCGCCCGCCTTCGTCAGGCTTTTCTCCAAGAGGGTCTATCCGCGGACCCACACGAAGAAGGTGGTCAGTCAGTTCACTGGAATCACGAAACGAGCCCTGCGACAGTTCCTGAGAAACCGCTTAGAGGCTCAGATCACACGAGTGCTCGAGGGTGACCAAGCCGACGAGGCATCCTCCGATGCTGGTTCCGACCAGGAAACTGACACCGCTCCGGCAGTGGCTGACCCCATTCGGACGACGACCGAGGACGAGTGGCAGGGCTTCTTCGCCGTCAAGGCCATCTTGAGTCGAGATCTCTCGCCAGAGCGCATCCACATGCGCGACGTGAAGTCGTACTGCGGCATCCTGCTCGACAACACCAACCGGCAACCCATTTGCCGCCTGCACTTCAACAATCCAGACAACAAGTACTTGGCCCTCATCGACGAGGACAAGAAGCACCGCCTTGTCTCGATCAAGTCGATCGACGACATCTTCCAGTACGCGGATGAGATCCGTGCAGCGGCGAACCGCTATCTTCCTGCCGACCAGAAGTTCATCGCTGAACCGGCAGAAGCCTGAAGCTGGTGTTTGCCGGCCGAGTCTGGCCCGCTAGGACGACGGTTGGGGAAGAGAGCACGACCTCTTGTAGGACGTGGCCGCCCTAGGGCCGACTGAACCGGACCGCTGAATCCAACGGCCCTCTCCAGCTCTTAGAAGCTCGCAGAGGTCCCAGGCCCTCGGCGGTTCGCGGAGGGTGCTACGCGACGAACGGGACCATGTTGGGGGACAGTGGCTGACCGTGCTTCCCCACAAGTATCTGTGGTCTCTGCTACTTCGCCAGATTCCGAGCGGAAAGCAGCGAGCGCAAACCCCCCGCCCTCCGACTGAGCGCGAGCGGCACCAGGAGGTTGATCCCCGTGCCCCGCCGCAGGCGGGTGCTACCCGGCAGCGCTGTCGATCTTCGCCACGCGGCCGACGTGGCGGTCGCCGTCGAAGGGGGTGTCGAGGAACACCTCGAGCAGTTCGGAGGCCTGGCCGGCGCCGAGGGCGCGGGCGCCGAGGGCCAGCACGTTCGCGTTGTTGTGGGCGCGGGACATCCGGGTCGTGAAGCTGTCGCTCGGATTGACTGCCCGGACCCCGGCGAAGCGGTTCGCCGACATCGCCATGCCGACTCCGGTGCCGCACACCAGCAGGCCGCGGTCGGCCTCGCCCGACGCCACGGCCCGCGCCACCGCCCCCGCTTTGTCGGGGTAGTCGACGGGAGAGGAACCGTCGGCGCCGAAGTCGACGACCTCGATTCCGCGGGCGCGCAAAACCTCGCCCAACTCGTCCTTCAACTCGACACCGGCGTGGTCGGCGCCGAGCGCGAACTTCATGCACCCTCCAGGGCTTCCGAATCCCGCCGGACGCGCTCGTCGGCGGCCGCCACGCGCTCGCCCATCCGGCGCCGGTAGTCGGTCAGCGCGGCGGCCAGATCGGCGTCTTGGAGCCCCAGGATCTGAAGCGCCAGCAACGCCGCGTTGTCGGCCCGGTTCACGCCCACCGTGGCGACCGGGATGCCAGGCGGCATCTGCACGATCGCCAGCAGGGCATCGACGCCGTTGAGCGGACCGTTCGCGACCGGGACGCCGACCACCGGCAGGGTGGTCGCCGCCGCCACCACGCCCGGGAGGGCGGCGGCGCCGCCGGCGCCCGCGATCAGCACGCCGATGCCTCGCTCAGCCGCGCCTTCGGCCCACCCGGCGGTCTCCCGCGGCGTCCGGTGGGCCGAGAGAACCCGCGACTCGCAGCCGACGCCGAAGTCGGCGCAGACTTTCGCCGCGGCCTTCATCGTCGGCCAGTCCGAATCGCTGCCCATGACGATCCCCACCCTGATGTCGCTCATTCGTTCGGTCGCTCCGCGTATCCGTGCTCGTGTTGTTCTTCGTGTCTCAGGTGAGCCGTTGCGCCGGCCGCTGCCGCTAAAGCGGCACGCTGCCGTGCTTCTTGGCCGGCACGCCGCACCGCTTGCCCTCGAGCTGCCGCAGTGCGCGGACGATCCTGTGGCGTGTCGTGCGCGGCGCGATCACGGCGTCGACGAAGCCGCGCTCCGCCGCCACGTAGGGGTTGGAGAACTTCTCCCGGTACTCGGCGGCCAGCTTCTCGCGCAGCGCCTCGGGGTCTTCCGCGTTCCGGATCTGCTGGCGGTACAGGATGTTGACCGCGCCGCTCGGCCCCATGACCGCGATCTCCGCGGTCGGATAGGCCAGGTTGACGTCCGTGCGCAGGTGCTTGCTGGCCATCACGCAGTAGGCGCCGCCGTAGGCCTTGCGGGTGATCACGGTGATCTTCGGCACCGTCGCTTCGGCGAACGCGTACAGCAGCTTGGCGCCGTTGCGGATGATCCCGCCGTGCTCCTGCTGAACGCCCGGCAGGAAACCCGGTACGTCCTCGAATGTGACCAGCGGGATGTTGAAGGCGTCGCAGAAGCGCACGAACCGACCGCCCTTGACCGCCGCGTCGATGTCGAGGACGCCGGCGAGGTAGTTCGGCTGGTTGGCGACGATACCGACGCTGCGGCCGCCGAAGTGCGCGAAGCCGACCACGATGTTCTGGGCGAAGTTGCGGTGGACTTCGAGAAAGCGGCCGTCGTCGACGACGGCCCGGATCAGCGCGCCGATGTCGTAGGGCTTGTTCGGGTCGACCGGCACCAACTCGTCGAGTTCAGGCGCCTCGCGGTCGTCCGGATCGTCGGTCGGCCGCCGCGGCGGATCGTCCAGATTGTTGCCGGGCAGGTAGCCGAGGAGCTCGCGGACGGCCAGCAGGCAAGCCGTGTCGTCGGGGGCGGTGAAGTGCGCCACGCCGCTCCGCCTCGCGTGCGTCTTCGCTCCGCCCAACTCCTCCATCGAGACGTCTTCGTGGGTCACCGTCCTGATCACGTCCGGCCCGGTCACGAACATGTAGCTCGTACCCTCGACCATCAGCACGAAGTCCGTGATCGCCGGCGAGTAGACCGCACCGCCCGCGCAGGGCCCCATGATCGCGCTGATCTGGGGCACCACCCCCGATGCCAGCGTGTTGCGGAGGAAGATGTCGGCGTAGCCGCCCAGCGAGGCGACACCCTCCTGGATGCGGGCGCCGCCCGAGTCGTTCAAACCCACGACCGGGGCGCCGTTCTCGACCGCCAAGTCCATCACCTTGCAGATCTTGCGGGCGTTCGTCTCGGACAGCGAACCGCCGAAGACGGTGAAGTCCTGGGCGAAGAGGTACACCGGACGCTGGTCGACCCGACCATGCCCGCACACCACGCCGTCACCCGGGATGCGCTGCTCGGCCATGCCGAAGTCGGTGCAGCGGTGCGTCACCAGCGCATCGATCTCGACAAACGACCCCGGATCGAGCAGCAGATCGACCCGCTCCCGCGCGGTCAACTTGCCGCTCGCGTGCTGACGATCGATGCGCTCGGCGCCGCCGCCCAACCGCGACTGTTCAAGCCGCCGCTCCAGTTCGCTCGCTTGCTGGCCGCGGACCGAGCCGTCCGCTCCGACTGGCTCCTGCACCCTGGTCATCCGAGCAGCTTTCTTACCACAGGCCGAGGAGAAGGCGCCGGCTTGCGGCCGGCGTCTTACGGCCGCCTATGGCGGCAGCCGGCGGGGACGCCGGCGCACCCAGTGTCTTCGCCCTCTAGAATCCCATCCATGGACACGACGGCCACCGCCCAACGGCCGAACGATCTGCTGGCTTCGGACGTCACCATGCTGACCGATGCCCTGGCCCGGCTGATCGAGAAACAGGGTGAACGCACGGAGGCGTTCTTCGAACGTCTGGAGACGGTCGAGTTGCTTCCCGGAGGCACACACGACCGCCTCCGCCTGCGACGGGAGCAGGGCCTCTCCGTGCGCAAAATCGAGGCGGGCAGCAGTCGTCTGGCCTCTGCCGACGCGATCTCGGGGCACACTTTCGCCTCCTGCTGCGACCGGGTAACCGGCACGGCCGGTTCGATCGGGCCGCCCCCGAGAATCAAGGTCAGTCGCTGGCCGCCGCTTCGTCTTGCCGAGATCGAGCGGGCCGAGCGCCAACTCGGCCGGGCGGTCAATCGGCGCCGGGCGGGCTTTCCCATGGGGGTCACCGTTCGGCGGCAGCGCCGGCAGATTCAGGTGATTCACGGCCACATGTCAGCTCCCAGCCAGTTCGAGGAGTACTTCAGCCTGCGCGTGGAAACGCCGTGGGGCGTCTGGGGCGGTCTGATGCCATCGCTGGCCGACGAGGATCTCGATCCGGTCGCCACGTGCCTGGTCGATCGCCTCAGGTCCCGCAAGCTGCCGGAGCATCCGGATACGCCCCGCGTCATCGTCCTCGGACCCTGCGCCGCCGCGGTGATGCTGCACGAGGTCGTCGCCCACACGCTGGAGGCGGACACCCTGGCCCTGACCGGGGCCCCGGAAAGCGTCGTCGGCCTGAAGCTCGGCGAAGTCCATCTCGACGTGGTCGACGATCCCCGCCTGGCGCCGGATGGTTGCGGACGTTTCAGCGACGACGAAGGCACGACAGTCATCGCCCGGTGGCTGCTCCGCCGCGGCCGCGTCCGGCAGCCGCTGGCCGACCTCTCCTGGGCCGGCCGCTACCAGCGCCTGATTCCGGGCGCCGCACGACGCGCCAGCCGCCACCTGTTGCCGGGCCCGCGCACGACGCACCTGGAGTTGCTTCCAAGCGATCTGCCCGAAGCGGAACTGTTCCGCGAAGCCGCCGGAGGCCTCTACATCGGCGAGTTCGAGAGCGGCACGCTGAACCCGTTCGACGGCGCCTGTGTACTACGGGCGCCCTGCGCCCGGCGGATCGGCGCCAGCGGTCCGGTCGACTACGTGGGGCCGGTGGAGATCCGGTCCCGCACGGTCGACCTCCTCGCGGCTGTGACAGCCGTCGGAGACCGCCCGATGGCCGCCGGCGCCGGATGGTGTGTGAAGGACAGGGCTCTCCTGCCGGTTTGGGCTCGCTGCCCGTCCGTGCGCCTGGAGGGTCTGGCTTGAAGCCACTCCGGCTGCCGACCGTTCACGCCCTCCGGACGGCGCTGACCGCAGTGACCGATCGCACCGGCGCATCGAGCGCCGAGTTCTACGTCAAGGCCGGCGGCAGCCTCCGGATCGAAGTCGACCCCTGGCGGCCCGGTATCGCATCGCCGTCCGCTCCCGATGACTGGCGCTCTCACGTGGGCAACGTGGAAGAGAGAGGGTGGGCCCTGCGCGCCGGGGGCGCGAGCGGGGCGCTCTTCATTGCCGAGTCCGGTTCGTTACCCGCTCCCGGCGGCTGGCGCCACCTGAATCGTCATTCCCTCCGCCCCGGTTCGCTCAGGCTGCCGCCACCTGGCGGGCGCAAGGCGCCCCTGCCCAACCCCGGCAGGAAGGATGTGGTGGACAGCGACTCGGAAGCACTCGGCCGAGACCTCATCCGCGGCATCCTGGAGCGAACCCGCGCCGAACTTCCAGGCAGCGGCCTGATCCGGGGAAGACTGGACGACGGCGCCAGCGCGTCCGTGCTCCTAAACAGCGCGGGAGTGACCGGACGAACCTCGCTGCGCCTCGCGACGGTCGAGATGGAGTTCGCCGTGGAACGAAACGGTGTTCGCGGATCCTGCAGCCTCTACCGTGCGGCCGGCGACCTGACGGGCTTCGATGCCCGCGCCATCGCCGCGGAGGTCGGCGACCGACTGACACTCGCGACCGCCGCGCCCGCACCCGCCCTGCCTTCCAGTGAGATCGCGGTGGCGCCCGCCCTGGCCTCCAGCCTGTTGGCTCTGCTCGGCCCCCTGTTCAGGGGCCGCGGCGGCTGGGAAACGCTTCAGCGCCTGAGTTCAGGGCACTCGCTGGGACCGCCCGGTCTGCAGATCCTGGACGACGCCGCCCTCGAAACCGGCTGGATCAGGGCAGCGATCGATGACGAGGGCGTACCCACGCGGGCGGTGGCGCTGGTCAGGGACGGGGAACCCGGCGAGCCCCTGCTGGCCTGGGAAGATGACGGCTGGTCGGGTTTCGCCGCAGCCGGCTGCCGGCGCCGGTCGGGCTGGCGGGCGCCGCCCGAAGTGAGCCACTCCCATCTCTATATCGCGCGCGGCCCGGTGCCCGCGGATGCGATCCGGAGTGGAATCCGACGCGGGTGCTATCTGCTGGACCGCGCTCCCGGCGGCCGTCGCCACTCCACCTTCGGACTCTCCGACAGCGACCGGGAAGCAAGCTTCGAGATCGATGCGACCGGCTTCGTGGTGGAACATGGCCGCATTCTCGGCGCCATCCCGAGGGCGCGGCTCAGAGGTTCGATCCGGCAGTTGTTCCGGGGAATCCGGGCCGTCGGGGACGACCTCCGGTTCCTGCCGGTGCCCGGAGCGGTGGGCGCGCCGACACTGCTGCTGACCGGGCTGCAACTCGAGCCGGTCGTCTAAGGGGGTTTTAGCGCCCAGGACCTTGCGCCGCTAGGGCGCCGGGACCGGGATGCGGCGAATCGTCACCTCAAGCTGAGCACTGCTGCGAAAAGTCGGCTCGAAGCGCCCTCCACTGGCGCCGCCGAACGAAGGACCGGGCGCCGGCTGCCTGCCCCCCGGTCCAACCGGCGTTCCCACTTGAATTGCACCGCGCCTCCCCGAGCCAGGGCTCGACGACGGCCGCGCAGTGCCCGCGGGAACTCCGGCCACACTGCCGGCTGAGAGCGTGCGGCGGCGAAGGTCGTCCCGAGTGAAGACCCGGGGCTCTCTCTCGGCGGCGTTGTCGGCTGCTCGGGGCAGGTCGGCCGGGACACTCGCCCTCTCATCCTCCAGCGAAGACACCGGGAGAGAGGCGGGCGCCGAAGCCGAAGCCTCGAACCCCGCGGTTTCGGATCCCGCCGGAACGCGGGATCGGCTCGCCCTGTCGGGTCGGCGCCGGTCCGACTCAGCTGTCTCCGTCGTATCCGTTACCTCGGTTGCCTCGGTTGCCTGATCGGCCGCCGACTCCGCATCCCGCGCCGCCGGCGCCGGCACGAGCAGGCCGCTGATCCGGCCCGGCGCCGAGTAGGTCCTCGGCGGCAGAGCCTCGGCGCGCGTGCGGTCCGCCCGGAGCAGAATCTCGGTGGCGTACCGGTTCAGCGCAAAGTGGGGATTCACGTCGGCGAAGGCCAGGTGCGAGTCCAGGCTCACGGCGCGTACGTAGTGCTGCACCGCCTTCTCGGCTTCACCCGAATCGTCCGCGATCCGGCCGAGCTGGTAGTGCGCCCAGGCGTTCCCCGGCGCCAGCTCGATCGCCGTTTGAAGATGGCTCGACGCCAACTCCGCGTCGCCGGTCGTGTAGGCCAGCAGGGCCAGGTTGTAGTGCGCGGGCGCCCAGGTTCCGTCCGCGGCGAGTGCTTTGCGGTAGTGCTCGAAAGCCGCCGCGACATCGCCCCTGAGCTCCAGCAGATTGGCGAGATCGTTCAGGGCCGTCGCGCGGTCGCCCGGGCGGCTCTGACTCTCCACCAGCTTGCGCTGCTGGGCAATCGCCCGCTCCAGGTTCGGATCCGCGTGCGCCGCGGCGCCGGCGACCTGAGCCCCGATTGCGGCATCGACGCCGAACGGCGCCGCCGCGCCAAGCAGAAGCAGGCAGGGGGCGAGCACTATCGCTCTCGAGAGTGTTCTGAAGAGTGATTGCTTGGCGTTCATGGCTCTCCGCGCGGTCGCTGCGAGGAATAGGATCAGCGGGACGTGAGTCAACTGCGACGACTACCTGCAGTGGGACGTGTGCTGCAGGAGAGCCCGCTTGCCGAACTCACAGGATTATACGGAAGGCAAGCGACGAGGGTCCAAGCAGCCAGGGTTCTCGACGCGCTTCGCAGCAAAATCCGGACGGGCATCGGCGATGACGACCTGAACGATCGGATCCGCCGGATCCCCGAACTCGTCCGCGCAGCCCTTGAAGCGGAAGCGCCTCCGCTCCGCCGAGTGCTGAACGCAACGGGCATCTTCCTTCATACCAATCTGGGCCGGGCGCCCCTTCCTCGAGCTGTCGTGGACGGCCTTGGAACCCGGCTCGACGCCTACTGCGACCTGGAGATGGACCTCGCGACCGGACATCGCACGGACCGCAGTCTCCGCACAGACAGCCTCCTCAAGACTCTGACCGGCGCCGAGGCGGCCCTGGTCGTCAACAACAACGCGGCGGCGCTGGTGCTGGCGCTCACCACCCTGGCTTCCGGCCGCGAAGTCCTTCTGTCCCGGAGCGAACTCGTCGAGATCGGAGGTTCGTTCCGGATTCCCGACATCCTCGAGACGAGCGGCGCCCGGCTCGTCGAGGTCGGTACCACGAACCGCACCCGGCTCGCCGACTACGAGCGGGCCGTGCGCCCGGCCACGTCCCTGGTCCTGAAGGTGTTCTCAAGCAACTTCCGTATCCGGGGCTTTGCGGAGGAGGTTCCGGCAGCCGACCTCGCCGCCTTCGCGCACCGTTACCATCTTCCCCTCCTGGTCGACGAGGGCAGCGGCGTCATCGGGCCGCACACGGCGCCGGCGCTGCGACGGCACGAGAGCTTTCGGGATCTGATCGAAGCCGGCTGCGATCTGGTCTGCGGCAGCGGCGACAAGGTCCTCGGGGGACCGCAGGCCGGACTGATCGTGGGGCGGAGATCGTTCGTCGACCAACTCCGGAAGTCGCCGCTCTACCGCGCGCTCCGACCGGGACGGCTGGTCCTGACCGCCCTGGACGCAGTGCTCCGGCGCCGCCTGGCGGCGCAGCGGATGCCGATCGAGGCGCTCTGGGACGAGACCGGGGAATCGCGCCGGCGGGTCGAACGGATGGCGGCCAGACTGGGCGGCCAGGCCGTCCGGGGTGACGCCTACCTGGGCGGCGGCGCCGCGCCGGATGAGGCGATCGAAGGTTGGGTGCTGGCGCTGAACGCCCCCGCCGAGACCGCAGGCCGGCTTCGGACCGGCGAGCCGCCCGTGGTCGGATACCAGCGCGGAGGACGCCTCATCCTCGATCTGCGGACCGTGGATCCTGGCGACGACGACGCGCTCGCTACCGCGGTCGAACGGGCTCTGGGGCGATAGTCAGAGCCGGCCTTCGGCCCAGTCCACCTCGATCCGGCATACCGGGAGAACCGCCAGCCGGATCTCTGAGCCGTCCGGGCCGGACCCGGTCAGCCGGATACGGCTGCCGTCGAACCGGCAACGCTCCGGCAAGAGGTCCCGGAGCCCTTCGAGAATCGCGATCTCGTCAGACTGAAGCAGCGGAGCGGCCAGACTCCCCGGATGGTCGATCTCGATCCGGGTCGGCGCCCCGAGGGCGGATGACGGCCACGAGGCGTTGCGACCTGCAAGCTGCGAACGGGGTCCGGCGCCCGCGGCGTCGCCCGAGCCAAGCCGCAGCGCGTACCTGCGGATCTCTCCGCCGTCAGGCCCGGTCGGGAGCAGGGTGAAGAAGGTGAGGAGCCCGCCGGCGGCCAGCGGCGCCGAGACCGGACGCTCGCCCACGCCGAGGGCCAGCGACCAGCCCTGCTCCCGCGGCGCCAGCGCCGGGGCCAACCGATCGACGCCCCGGGGCGGACTCTCCGGATCGAGGTGGGGAAGTCGGTCCGCCGAACCGGGACCGCCGGAACCGCGCTCCACGAACAGGTAGAACCGGCCGGCCACGTCTTCCTCGGAAACGGCCTCCGGGTCGGCGGCGCCGCCGGCCCCCAGGGCAAGGGCGTAAGCGCCAAGCGCCGGCACCGGGATCGCCGCGGGCGGATGGTGGATCGGCAGGCCGCCGGTGTCGAACACGCGCCGGGGACTCCAGGCGCCGGCCGGAACGCGGCCGCCCTCGAGTTCGACCGGGGGCGACACGTCGACGCGGTACAGACTGCCTGCGGTCGTCCCCACGAAGAGCCGATCGGCCAGTCCATCGCCCCTGGTGTCGACCGCCGCCGGCGCGGCGGTGACCGGCGCATCGAGCGACCGCTTGTACAGCACCTGCCCGCTGTCGATCCCCACGAAGTACAGCCAGGCGCCCACCTCGCTCGACCGCTCGGGGTCGAAGCCGCCCCCGAACACCGCGACTGCACGGACGCCGGCGCCGATCCGCAGCGGCACGATCGCCGGCTTCGACACCGTGTAGCCGAGGTCGGCGGCGCCGTTGCCGTCCGCGTCCGTGCTTTCGGCGAAGCGCCACAGCGGGCCGGCCTCCGGCGACAGTTCGAAGGCGTAGAGAAGCCGGCCGGCCCGGCCGAGTCCTCCGACCGCCACCGTCCGCGGCGAGTCGGCGTCCGGATCGGCGACCCTGCCCACGGTCAACGGGGCATCTTCGTCGTAGGCGCCGATCTCGCTCAGGGCGGCATCCCGGATCAGGCCTCGCGCCGCCCTTGCCGTTCCCGCGAGGTCCCATTCATCGCTCGCACCGACCGGCCACGGCATCAGGTCGACCACCGCGGTCAGCTTCCGCCTGGGAGGCGGCAGACCGTCCAGGCGGCTCGGCGCCGTGGCGGCCGCTCCGGCGACGTGGCTGACCCGGCGCAGACCGCCAAGCGAGCCCAACGAGCCGTCCAGGTTGGCCATACAAAGGTGGCATGTGCCGTCCGCCACCGGAATGAAACCTCTGACTTCGACCGTGATCTCGGCGCCCGGCGCTCCGGCGCCCAGGGTTCGCGTGTAGGAGTCGGCGGCGCCGGCGACCCCGCGCGCCACGGCGAGCTGCAGGCCGCCTTCCGCGGCAGCGAGCAGACGCGCCTGCAACTTCTGCCCGGAAGCGATCAGCATCTGCGTCTGGGTTGCCATCAGCAGAGCCAGGCAGGCGCCGCTCAGGAGCAGGAGGATCAAGGTGACAAGCAGTGTTGAGCTGCCGCGCACACCAGCGGGCGGCTTGCCAGGAGTGGAGCTCACCGCAGGTTCCTCATCCGAACCGCAGTTGCAGCCGTCCGTTGCACCCGCAGAGCCGCCGCGGCCGGTTCTCCGCCCTGAGCGGTACTGACTACGGTGATGCTCCATCCACGGTCTTGTCCCAACTCCTCGACCGCGACCTCCAGGTCGGTGATGTCGTCCGCGATCACCTGGGTCAGATTCGCGCTACGGCGGCGCCAGGCGATCCCCGTACCGGGATAGAGGCGGGCCATCGCCAGTTGCGATCCCTGCAGGGAGTCCAGGGCAGGCGGTCGGATGTAGAACCGCCACTCTTCGAGCACGCCGACCCGGTCGACCCTGCTCATATAGCCGGCCGGCCAGCTCCCTCCGCTCGACATCGAAAGAAAGCCGGCCGCGAACGGACCCCGCGAGGCATCGGCATGGAACTCGACCCGCAACGTGCGGCCCCGGCCCCGGCCGCTCAACGCCACGTCGACGATCGGGACCACGGCGTGGACTCCAAGGGCGTCAGCGGAGACCAGGAGCAAGGCGTCGTCACCGGCGTCGCCTGCCTCTCGGAGCATCTCGAGGGGTTGGTCAGAGCCGTATGCGGTCTGCGCGCGCACTTGAACCCAGCCGCGCCTCGCGGCCGGATCGAACCGGTACTCGTCGACCCAGTAGAGCGGACCGTTGATCACGCCGCGAACCACCAGCACGTCGGTTCCCTCAGCCGCCGACCTGGCGCCGACGGCGTGACCCGCGCTCACATGCTTCTCGACTTCGACCGCGAGTTCGGGACGCGGCGCCTGCCCGGGCAACTGGTGGACCAGGCCGCCGCGGCCGGCGGCGCGCAGCGTCCGCCGCAGTTCGAGGTGCGCTGCCTGCTGCGCCTGCTGGAGCGACACTGCCTCGAGTTGAGCCCGGGCCAGTCGCTGATGAAGAACGAACAGGAAGAGGGCGGCCGCCGAAACCGCCACGGTCAGGCCGAACGCGACCAGCGTCTCGATCAGGCTGGCCCCGGAGTCCGGTCGCCCGATGGGCGCACAGCGGCGCCGGGCGACCTTCACCGCACTCCCGCCGAACGGAAGGTGACGAGGCGGATCGTCCTCTCCCCGGCGGCGCGGCCCGCCTGCAGGGCGGTCACTTCGACCGTCACCTCCTCCACTTCCACGGACTCTCCAGCAAGGGCCGGAACGTCGACCGGCGCCACACGCACCGAGCGCCGGAATTGCGGCGCCTCCGCGCCGCAGTCATCTCGCCAGGCCGCGATCGAGGGGCACCAGACCTGCTCGACGTTGTCCGCGTTCCCGAGGTCGTCCAGGGAGGAGCGCGCCATGGCGGCCAGGGCATCGGCTCGACGCGCTTCGAGGTTGTTCAGGCCCGATCGAACCAGAAGCGACATCAGCGTCGCGGCGGCGAGCCCGAGCAAGGCGCAGGACACCAACACCTCGACCAGGGTGAAGCCGGCCCACCTCTGCCGGTTGGGAACGGGACGGCGGAAACTCTCCATACCGATCAAGACGGAATCGGGGCCCGTGACCTCGCGCGCGGAAGCGCGGGCGGGACGCCCGCGTCGCCGGGGGCCGCGGCTACAGCAGGGACGCGTAGACAGCGATCAGGCGCGGCCCGAAGAACAGCGACACGGCCGCGCCGATCGACAGGAAGACCCCGAACGGCAGGCGTGAACCCCAGCCCAGACGCCCGCGGACCATGAGCAGAAGCCCGAAGAGCGCGCCGAACAGGCAAGCCAGGAAGAGCGTGAGCAACATCCCGTAAGGGCCGAGGAAGGCGCCCACCCCGGCGAGCATCTTCACGTCACCCAGGCCCATGCCGCGGACGCGGCGGAGCAGGTACCAGGCGCCGATCAAAAGGAGCAGCGTCGCGGCGCCGGCGGCGGCGCCGAGCACCGACCCGAGCGGCGTCGTCCAACTGATTCCGAAGGACGCCGCCAGACCGAGGCCGAGAGTCAGGTACGTCAGTTGATCCGGGAGCAGGAAGTGGGCCGCATCGATCACCGCGAGGACCAGCAGGAGGCTCGAGAAGACGGCCGCCGCCAGACCGTCCACCGTCGGTCCGAACACGAGCCAGGAGACAAGCCAGAGGAGCCCTGAGGTGGCCTCGACCGCCGGGTAGCGCCACGGGATCCGGGCGCCGCATATCCGGCAGCGGCCACCGAGCAGCACGAAACTCAGGACCGGCAGGTTGTCCCGGCCGGCAATCCTGCCGCTGCAGGTCAGGCAGCGGGAACGCGGCCGGACCACCGACTCGCCGTGCGGCAGGCGGTAGGCCACGACGTTCAGGAAACTGCCGACACACAAGCCGATCACCGCCGCGTATGTCGCGCCGAAGACGGCCATTGCCGGAGCCTCTTCGAGCATCATGGCGCCCTGCGGCCGGCGCCGCGGGCGGCAGGCGGCACGGAGTCGTCGTCCGCGAGAACGAGGGCGGCGACGACCCGCTTCATCATCTCGCAGCCGCGGAGGAAGCCCTCGACCGGAATCCGCTCGTCGGCGCCGTGTATGCCGCCCGCGTCGTCGGCGGAGAGCGTGAAGGGCGAGAAGCCGTAGGCGTCCACGCCGCGGCGGCGGAAGAAGCGGGAGTCCGTGGCGCCGGCAATCATGGTCGGCGCCACCGGGGCGCGCACACCCAGAACGCGCTCCAACGTCCGGTAGACGTCGCTGCTCGTGCTCGATACCCCACTGCCGCCGGAGCGCAGCAGCTCCTCGACATGAATGCCGCTGCCAAGCACCGTCTCCACCCGCCGGCGGAACCCCTCGACATCGGTGTCCGGCAGCAGGCGCGCGTCGATCAGCGCGACCGCCTCACCGGGCGCCACGTTCACCGGCCCGGCGCCGTTGTCGATCCGGGTGATCTGAACCGTGTCGCGGAAACTCGCCGACATACCCGGCAGGAGAATCCGGTCCAACCCGCCGTCCCGGACCCGGCGGTCGAGTTCGGCCTGAACGACCTCCATCGGCTGATCGAAGACCTCGGCGAACTCGCCCGGACGGAACCCGGCCAGCGCGCGGTACGCCTGGTGGGACGCGGCGGTAACCCGCCAGGGATGCTCCAGGTCAAGGACCCGGCTCAGAGCCCGCAGCAGTCGATGAGTGGGGCTCGCGGGGTTGAATCCCGAGCCGTGGCCGCCCCGGCCGGCGGCAGTGACCCGCAACCAGAGCACCTGTTTCTGGGCCGTCTCGATTCCCCACCACAGCAGCCGGTCGCCGGCCATCCGGTTGACGCCCGCCTCGTTCAGCACCGCCTCGGCGTCGGCGAACAGTTCCGGGTGTTCTTCCAGCAGCCAGCCGACTCCGTCTTCGCCACCCGCTTCCTCGTCCGCACTGGCGACGAGGACCAGGTCGCGGCGCCGGGGGCGATCGCTCTCGAGGAGATGGAGCATGGCGTTCAGGTGAGCGACGCCGAGGCTCTTCGCATCCAGCGCGCCGCGGCCCCAGATCCGCCCGCGGTGCAGCTCGCCGCCGAACGGCGGCCGGTTCCAACCCTCGCCCGCGGGCACGACATCGAGGTGGTGCAGCAGAACCAGGCTGCGGCCTGTCGCTTCCACCGCGTTCGCCGGCAGTCGCGCGTAGAGGTTCGCGCGTCCGTTGGGACTCAAGAGAACCCGGACCTCGATCTCTCCGCCGGGATCGCCCTGTTCGATCAGCGAAGCCAGGTACCGGGCGGCCGGCCGCTCGCCGCCCGGCGGGTTGCTCGTATCGAAGGAGAGGTACTTCTGAAGCCAGGCGGCGGGGCCGGCGGCCAGCACCGGCGTCGCCACCAACAGCGCGGCGGCCGCCAGACCGAACCGCAACCCTCGCCGAACGCTCACCGCCATCACCGGGCAGCCTGTCGCGGCGCCGCATCGAGCAGGTCGAGCACGACCTGCCGGTACAACTCCGCGCCCTCGACGAAGGCAGGCAGGGCGATCTTCTCGTTCGGACCCGCCACGGTCATCGTGTCGACGGAGAGGAGCAGGAACGGGGTGAACCCGTAGGCGGCAATGCCGTAGCGCCGGAAGAACCGGGCGTCGTTGGCATACCGGGTCAGCAGGTAGGGACCGACCCGGCCCGGCTCGACGCCGGTCCGCTGAAGCAGCGAATCGATCAACCGCACGTATGCGGGGTGGTCGAGGGGACTTCCCCGCACCGCCCCGCGGCGCTCGTGAATCCGGATGTCGATGCCGTCCAGGCGCCGGCCGGGCAGCAGCTCGGCCGCCGCTACGTCGGCGTCGAGACCGGGCAGCACATGGAGCACGATCCGCAACCGGTAGCCGCCCGCTGGAGACGCTTCGACCGCGAACGGGTGCGCCTCGTTGCGGAACAACGCCTTGAGCAGATCGGGCAGGCGCTCGAACAGCTCCGGCTCGCTCAGCACGCGCTCCGGCTCGGCCAGGGCGGCCCGGTAGTCCGGATGGTTGCGCGACGGTCCGTAGGCGGCGGCGAACGCCTTCGCCTCCGGCACCAGGGCGGTCGGCGGCGCCGTGCGCAGCGCCTCGAGCAGAGTCGCGCGGAGCCGCTCCAGCCGCTCCGCCGACGCACTGGTCGCGGTCACCTCCAGGAACTGCTTCTGGGCGAATGACGTTCCCCAGTACTTGACCTCACCGGGCCAGGGCGCCTCCAGCACCCCGCCCTCCGTGAGCACGGCCCAGAACCGGCGGGTCAGCTCCGGCCGGGTGGCGAGGATGTGGCGTGTGCCCGGATCGCTGCCGGTTTCCTCGCTGCTGGTCGCGAGAAAGATCAGCGAGTACTTTGGACGCCGGCCGGTCCTGTCCATCCGCTCCTTGGCCGCCAGCACAGCGCCGAGCTGGGCGACGGTGACGCTCTTCATGTCGAAGACGCCACGCCCGATGATCCACGGCGGCTCGATCCGGCCCTCGAACGGGGGCACGACCCAGTCCTCGGGACGGCGTATCGGATCGACATCGAGGTGGTTGTGGAGGACCAGCGCCTCCTCGCTTGCCCCCTCGAGGATCGCCCACAGGTTCGCCTTCGCGCCCGGATGCTCTTCGATCTCGACCGGCAGGCCTGCGTCCTCCAGGATCCCGGCCAGGTAGCGGGCGGCGTCGATCTCCCGGCCCCCGTCGGGCGTCGTGTCGATCCGGACCAGGGCCTGCAGCCGCCGGACATCCTCGTTCGCCTCGTAGTCGATCCCGGACCAGGCCGTGTCGAAGACCGGCGCCGGCGCACGCGGCATGAACACGGCAGAGGCGACCGCCACGACGAGCAGTGCTCCGTAGAGCGCGATCCGGGACGCCACGGGGCGCCGCACGTGCAGTTTCGCGCTGCTCGACATCAACAGAATCAGCTTAGCAACCCTTGTGGCGCGTTTCGCGCCACAAGCGACCCAGTCCGTGGGCCCGTCATCGGGCACACGGATGACACCCTTGTGGCGCGTTTCGCGCCACAAGCGACCCAGTCCGTGGGCCCGTCATCGGGCACACGGATGACACGGCTCTCCGGCAGCCCGTACCTTTGTACGGCTGCGAAGCTGTTACCGTCCATGCCGCCTCCCGTGCCGCTCTCCCGCCAGCGTTCGAGCGCCGACGAACCGACCCAGCCGTTCCGCGGCATCGGGAGGGGTCTCCTCGTCCTCCTCCTGCTCGGCGCCGTGACCTTCGCGGCGCTCGGCTTCGTGGGCGATTTCGAGCAGATCCGCGACCTCATCGGAGGCTTCGACGGCGGCGTACTGGCGCTCGTGCTGCTCCTGTCCGCCGTCAACTACGGTCTGCGCTTCCTGCGCTGGCAGTACTACCTCCACCGCCTCGATGTCCGTCTCCCGCTGGGTCGCAGTCTGGCGATCTTCCTGACCGGCTTCCTGCTGGCGGTCACGCCGGGCAAGGCGGGCGAACTGGCGAAGGCCTGGATGGCCCGCGAGTTCGGCGCTCCGCGGGCCCGCCCCGTCGTCGCCGTGGTGGTCACCGAACGGCTGCTGGACGTGCTCGCCGTCCTGCTGCTCCTGGCGTCGTCGGTGCTGGTCTTCACCGGTCAACGTTCGTTTGTGGCAGCGATCGTTCTCGTCGCGGCCGCCGCCGTGGTCGCGGTGATCTACCGGCCCCTCACAGGCCGCCTCATGCCGATGCTGGCGAAGACACGGCTCGGCGCCGGACGCGCCGCAGTGTTGATCGACATCCACCAGGCGTTCAACCGGCTCGTCGAGCCGCGGACGCTGCTCGCCGGCCTGGTGCTCTCAACCACCGCCTGGGCAGCCGAGGGAGTCGGTTGCGCGCTGGTCGTCCGCCACTACGAACCGGCCGTCCCGGTGCTCGCCTCGGTGTTCGACTACGCGGCTTCCAGCATGGCGGGCGCAGTCTCCATGCTCCCCGGAGGTCTGCTGGCGGCCGAGGGTTCGCTGGTCCTGCTGCTGGAACGTCAGGGAGTCGCTCTCGACGCCGCCATGGCATCGACCGTCATCGTCCGCGCGGCGACGCTCTGGTTCGCGGTCATCGTGGGCCTGCTGGCGCTGCCCTGGGTGCTGGCGCTACTACGCCGGTCCTTGGCTGCTGTAGTGAACAATCAGGAGAACAGTCAGGCCGTAGAGCCCCATGTTGACCAGGAACGGGGGATCGAACAGCAGTAGCTCGGTCGGATTGCGCTGCTTCGGGTTCTCGGCCTGGTGGATCAGGTACAGGTAGCGGAAGATGCCGAACAGCACGAAGGGAACCGTCCAGACCAGGCTGTAGTCGCCGAAGCGGGCCACCGTCTCGTCGGCCGTGGTGTACAGGGCGTAGGACAGAAGCGTCGACGCGGTCACCACGTTCATCATCTGATCGAGGAACGTCTGGCTGTAGTGATTGAGCACCGACCGCTGCTCACCCGCCTCGCCGACGAGGAGCACCAGTTCGTGCCGGCGCTTGGAGAAACCCAGGAACAGCGCCAAGAAGACGGTGCAGAGCACCAGCCAGGCGGAGACCGCGGCCCCGACCGCGGCGGCGCCGGCCAGCACCCGGATCACGAAGCCGCTCGACAGCACCATCACGTCGACGATCACGATCCGCTTCAACCACAGGCTGTAGCAGAGGTTGACCGCAAGGTAGGCGGCCACGAGCTGCGCCGTCTGGCCGTTCAGGCTCCACGCCGCGCCCAGGGCAAGGGCGGCGAGCACCGCACTCGCCGCCAGAGCCGGCGCCGCACCCAAGGCGCCCGACGCCACCGGCCGCAGCCTCTTCCTTGGATGGCGCCGGTCCAGCTCGCGGTCACGCACGTCGTTGAACAGGTACACGGCGCTCGCCGCGGCACAAAACGCGGCCAGCGCGACCACCGCCGCCGCGATCGTGCCCGGATCCGTCAGGCCGCCGGCGAACGCCGCCGGCGCCAGAACGAACACGTTCTTGCTCCACTGGGCGGGCCGGAGCGATCGGAAGAGAGTCGCGAACATAAGAAGCGCCGAGCCGAACGGCTCCCGGGGCTACCCCTTGCCGGGAACCGGAATCCCGTACTCGCGAAGCGTCCCTTCGAGAGTCGGGCGTCCCAGCCGAATCCGGTTGTCGGTCAGCAGGTAGGAGAACAGGTAGCCGCCGCCAAGCATCAGGATTCCGACCAGGAAGCAGTACATGACGGCCCGATCCGGGTACACGTCCTTCAGGTAGCCCAGGTACACCGGCCCGACGATCCCAGCCGCCGCCCAGGCAGTCAAGACGGCGCCGTAGATCGAGGACATCCTCTTCGCGCCGAACACGTCGAGCACGAAGGTAGGCATCGTGGCGAATCCGCCTCCGAAACAGAGCAGGATATAGCACACGAGGGCCGAGAAGACCCAGGGGTTCGTCTCCGTCATCAGAAAGCCGAAGACCACCATCTGACTCGCGAGCAGGATGCGGAAGACTCTGACCCGACCGAGGCGATCGGATAGAAGACCCCAGAACAGCCGCCCGACTCCATTGCAAAGGGAGCTGATCGCGATGAGGGTCGCTCCGTACTCGGCAAGCGTCGCCGGCTCGAGGGAAGGATCGGAGAGTCCCCAGACTTCCTGCAGCAGCTCCGACTGGAAGCTGATCACCGTGATGCCGGCGGCGATGTTGAAGAAGAACACGATCCACATGAACACGAACTGCTGAGACCCGAGATAGGTCTTGACCGCCAGCGCCTCCTCCGGCGGCCCCTCCGCTCCTGGAAGCCCGGCCGCCCCCGACGGGCCGGCAACCTGGGTCGGGAGCGTCGACGGCGCCGGCGGATCGCTCAACAACAGACTGCAGGGGATCAGAACGCAGGCGAAGATGATGCCGAGCCAGAGAAAGACCTGAGCCAGGTCGTCGCCGGCACCCACCACCAGCAAGGGCGCCAGGCCCTTGCTGAGCAGGAACGCGCCGACGCCGAAACCCATGACGACGATTCCGGTAACGAGCCCCTTGTGGTCCGGGAACCACTTCGCGACCGTCGCCACCGGAGTCACGTAACCCAGGCCGATGCCGGCGCCGCCGATCACCCCGTAGCCGAGGTAGAAGAGGGGCAGCATGTCCAGTGTCAGGGCGCCGGCCGCGATGACGTAACCGCCCGAGAACATCACGCTGCCGATCACCGCCAGCTTCCTCGGCCCGAGCCGCGGCAGCATCTGTCCGGCCCACGCCGCCGATACGCCGAGCGAGAAGATCGTGATGCTGAAGGCCCATGCCGTCTGCGAGAACGTCCACCCAACCTGCCGGACGAGCATCGTCTGGAAGAAGCTCCAGGCGTAGACCGTCCCGAAGCACAACTGCAGCGTCGTGCACAGCAGGGCGATGACGGTCCTCGGTACCCGCACGGCCGCCTAGGAGCTTGCGCCGAAGAACGCAGCGAAGCGGGTTCCGCGGCGCGAGGTCATGGGGAGGTGGGGGCTGGGGCCAAACATGGAGCCTGCGACAGGTTTGGCGGCGCTACTCCTGAGCGGGAACGCCCGCCGCCGAGGCCCGGCCTGTCCCCTGCCGCGTTACGTGAAGAAACAGGCGGGCCAGATGCCCCACTTCGTCGTCGCGCCCGAGAATGTCCCGCTCGGCAAGTTCCTTCTTCTCGCCGTCCTTGGCCAGTTCCACCGCGTAGGCGAGGAGTTCTCCAAGCGGCTTCGCTGCCAGGTTGATCAGCCAGATCGAGGCCAGCACGCCGAGGACCAGGATGACGCAGATCAGGTAGACCTGCTGCCCGATCGCCCGCTGGATCTTGAGCGCCACGACATCGAGGTCCATGCCGACATGAACCGTGCCGGCGACTCCGGCCAGAATCGGGCTGCCGACCTCGATGAAGTCACCCATCCCGGGCAGACTCCGTTCGACCGGCTCGGTGCTGCTGTGGTCGCTCTTGAGGATCTCCTCGGGGATCCCCGGCACGAACGTGTGGGCCAGGAACTCGCCCGACTCGCTGGTGATGTAGATGTACTCGATGCCCTGCACATCGAGGAACTGATCGACCAGCGACTGCAGGGTCGCCAGGTCCCGGTTCAGAAGAATGCCGACGCTCGAATCCGCGACTGTCTTGGCAATGTTTCGCGTGTTGATTTCGTACTCCGCCGACAGTTCCGTGTCGACGGTGTAGATGCAGAGAATGGAGGTGGACAGGACGATCAGGCCGAAGACGGCGAAGATGCCGAACCTCGTCTTCTGGAACAGCCTGTGGATTCTCATCTCAGGAGAACGGACGTCAGGCGAACCTGGCGCCCCAGTCTTCCAGGGGCACGAACCGACCGTCTTCCACCACGGTGTGGTACACGCTCTGAAGCCCCTGGCGACGGTCGGGGCCGAACGACGCCTTCTCGCTGATCCCGAGATCGAAGTCGCGGACGGAGAACACGGCTTCCTCCAGTCCCGCGCGGTCGGGGCTCGGACCGAGCCGCCGGAGGATCTCCGCCAGGAGCTTGGCGTTGAGGAAGCCCTCGAGACTGCCGAAGCTGTGCGCGAAGGGCGTGTACTCCTCCTGGACCAGTTCCTGCGGAACCTGGGGGTCGTAGTGGGCCATCAGTGCGCGGTACTCCGTGACCGCCGGAATCGACGTGTCTTCGTAGCTCGGGACCACCTGGGAGTTGATCAGCAGCCGCGTGTACTCCTCGCTGTCGTCGCGGCCCTCAGTCAGAAGCTTGAGCAGATTCTCGCTGCCCACGAAGGACAGGTTGGCGATCGGAACGTCGAGTCCCAAATCCACCGCGTCGCGCGCGAAGGCGGCGCAGGCCGCGTAGGCCCCGACACAGATCACCGCGTCCGGCGAAACGCCCTGCAGGATCTCCACCTGCTTCCTCATGCTGCCCGTGAACTTCTCGCCCCGGCTGTAGGTGGCTTCGCCGGCGAGCTTCTCTCCGTGCTTCGCCAGCGCCGCCCGGACGCCCGCCCAGCCGCTCCGCCCGTAGGCGTCGATCTGGTAGAAGACCGCGATCCGCCGCTTGCCGATGCCTACCAGGTTGTCGACGAGACCGGCCGTCTCCTGGTTGTAGGAAGCCCGCAGGTTGAAGGCGAAATCGCCGTAGGGCGGCTCACGCTGCGGCTGGGCGCCGGTGAAGGGGAAGAACAGGAAGATGCTCTCGTTCTGGAACTTCTTGAGAATCGGCAACACGCGAGTGACGGTCGGCGTTCCCACGTAACCGAACAGAAGGAACACCTTGTCCTCCAGCATGAGCCTCATCGTGTTCTGGACGCACGGGTCGGGCTGATACCCGTCGTCGTACAGCTTCATGCTGATCCTGCGGCCTTCGATGCCGCCGTTGTCGTTCACCTGGTTGAAGTACGCCGTGGCGCCCCGGTAGAGCTCGGCGCCCAAACCCCTCGACGGGCCCGAGAAGGCGGCGGACACGCCGAGGACGATCTCGTCGTCGGTGGCGCCGGAACCCTGGGTCCGGCCCGACGCCTCGGCATCGGAATCGTCCGATTCCTGACCGCCTCCAGCGCCGAGAGACGATGCCGTCCACGGCGCCACCAACAGCGCCGCCAGACCGCCTCGCATCAGGGATTTCCTGGTCACCGGAGGACCCCACTTCTCGCCGCCGCCGCCGTCATGTCCGAGACTTCCTTCCATGTTCATCGTCTCTCCTCCGGATTGGAACAAACACTATAACTGCCGCGCACCGTGGGGTTTTCAGGCCCGGGGAGCCTTCGCGGCGCTAGGATTCGCCTCCTGGCATGACGAACGGGTTGCAGAAGGTGCTGGTCGCGAACCGCGGCGAGATCGCCGTGCGCATCATCAGGGCGCTGCGCGAGCGCGGCATCGTCTCCGTCGCCGTCTACTCCGAGGCGGATCGGGACGGCTTGGCGACCCAGATGGCCGACGAGGCCCACTGCATCGGTCCGGCGCCGTCCATGGAGAGCTATCTGCTGGCCGGGAAGATCGTCGACCTGGCCACAGACATCGGCGCCGACGCGATCCATCCCGGCTACGGTTTCCTGTCCGAGAACGCCGGCTTCGCTCGCCGCTGCGAGGAGCGCGGAGTGATCTTCATCGGCCCGTCCTCGCAGGCGATCGCGGCCATGGGGTCGAAGATCGAGAGCCGGCGCCTGATGACGGCGGCCGGAGTACCGATCGTGCCGGGCGGTACCGAGCCCCTGGCCGACGCCGGGGAGGCCCGCGCCGCTGCCCGGGAGATCGGCTATCCGGTGATGCTCAAGGCCTCGGCCGGCGGCGGCGGCAAGGGCATGCGCCTAGTGCGCGAAGAGGAGGAACTCGAGGCCGCGTTCCGTGGCGCCTCCTCCGAAGCCGGCGCCAGCTTCAACGACGCGTCCGTCTACATCGAGCGCTTCGTCGAGCGACCGCGCCACGTCGAGATCCAGATCCTGGGCGACCGGCACGGGCGGGTCGTCTCTCTCGGCGAACGGGAGTGCTCGCTTCAACGACGCCACCAGAAAGTCGTCGAGGAAGCGCCCTCGCCGGTCGTCGACGCGGACCTCCGCCGGCGCATGGGCGAGGCCGCGGTGCGCGCCGCCGAAACCGTGAACTACGTCGGCGCCGGCACGGTCGAGTTCCTTCTCGACCCCGAAGGCGAGTTCTACTTCCTGGAGATGAACACCAGAATCCAGGTCGAGCACCCGGTGACCGAGGCGGTCACGGGCATCGACATCGTGGCCGCGCAACTCGACATTGCCGCCGGTGAGGCGCTGCCGGAGGCGCTTCGCAGCGGCATCGAACCCCGCGGCCACGCGGTCGAAGTCCGCCTCTACGCTGAGGATCCATTCCGCGGCTTCGCTCCGTCGCCCGGAAGGATCGAGTTGCTCCGCCTGCCCGAAGGTCCGGGGGTCCGCAACGACTGCGGCGTCTACGAGGGCGCCGAGGTCACGATCCACTACGACCCCCTGCTCGCCAAGCTGATCGTCTGGGGCCGCGACCGCACCCACGCCCTGGCGCGGTTGCGGCGGGCCCTGGCCGAGACCCGGGTCGAGGGCATTCGCACCAACCTGGGCCTGTTCGAACTGCTGCTCGAAGACGAGGACTTCCTCGCCGGCAACATGGACATCTCGATGCTCGACCGCAAGCTGGAGAACGGCGACCTTCGGGCGCCCACCGCAAGCGGCGACGCGCTGGAAGGCGATCTGCCGGTGCTGGCGGCGGTCCTCGCCCACCTCGGGCGCAACCACGCGAACGGCGCCGCGGCGACGCCGTTCAGCGACGCCGCACGATCCAACTGGCAGCTCGCCGCGCGCCGCGACAGCCGGAGGGGAACGACCTGGAACTGATCGTCGCCAGCGAGGACCGCGAAGTCCAGGTCGAGGCCCAGGCCGAAGCGGACGGCAACTGGACCATCGCCATCGACGGCCGCAAGTACCGGGTCGACGCGGCGACCATGGGCCGGCCGGACCTGCTGAGCGTGATCGTCGACGGACGCCAAGCCACCGCGAGCGTCCGCGCCCTCGGCAAGGGCGTCTACGTGGTCGACGGATCCGAACTGCGGGTGATCGACCCCCGGTCGCGGGACTTCGCCGCCGCAGAGCAGCCCGAGGACGACGTGTTCGAGGCCACCGCCTACATGCCCGGCCGGGTCACCGCGGTGCTCGCCGCCGAAGGCGAGGACGTGGCTTCCGGCCAGGGCGTCCTCGTGCTCGAGGCGATGAAGATGGAGAACGAGATCCAGTCGGAGATCGACGGCCGCCTGGACAAGCTCCTGGTCGAGGTCGGTCAGACCGTCGACGGGGGCGATCCGCTGTTCGTGATCACCCCGACCGGCGGCGAGACGGCGGCCTAGGAGCGTGCGCGGCAGAAACTGGGTGCGCGGGCCTGCCATCCGTGCGCCCGATGACGGGCGCACGGACTGGTTCACGGGTGGCGCGAATCGCGCCACCCGGGTTCTGGCCCGCATCCGGCGCGAAGCGCCGGTCTCTGGGAGTTCTGCCGCGCTAGCGAGGCGCCTCTCGCACCAGCACCTTGGAGGCGGCCGGGAAGCCCAGGCTGAGCTGCCGCGTCCCGGATACCACCGCGACGCTGCCCGCGGTTTCGTCCCGCGCCGCCACCTCGACCCACTTCCCGGGCGTCAGGCCCTCGCGCTCGGCGAAGCGCAGGAACTCGGCGTCCTGATCCGTGACCCGCACCACTTCGACCGTGCAGTTCAGCGCGCACTTCAGCAGGCTGGGATGGTCCACGATCTCGATGTGGCCGTCTGCCCTGGGGATCGGATCGCCGTGCGGGTCGACTGACGGATGGCCCAGCATCTCGTCCATCCGCTCGATCATCCGTTCGGAAACGGCGTGCTCGAGCAGTTCGGCTTCGGAGTGAACCTCGCTCCAGTCGAACCCCATCTTGTTGACCAGAAACAGCTCGACCAGCCTGTGCCGCCTGAGGACGTGCGTTGCCAGCTTGCGGCCCGCGGGCGCCAGCCGCACACCGCTGTAGGGCTCGTAGGCGACCAGACCGGACTCGGCCAGGGTCTTCATCATCGCGGTGACTGAGGCCGGCGCCACCTCCAGGAGGGCCGCAATACGGCCCATGGGCACGAGGTCCCGCCCGCTCTGCCGCGCCTCCTGCTCGGCCCGGAAGATGCACTTCAGGTAGTCCTCGACGGTGCTGCTCGCGCGCATGGTCATCGTTCCCTCCGAGCGCCCGATGACGGGCGCTCGGACTGGTTCGCGGGTGGCGCAAGCTTGCGCCACCCGGGTTCCCTGGAACGGACGAGTGTACCGGCGCCTTCCGCCGCCCGTCCCGGATGCCGGAGCACGGACTCCAGCAGGCCCGGCTCGCGGCCGTCGAGAATCAGCGACTCCACACCGCCCCGGGCCAGACGCCACGCGGTGACCAGGCGGTGCTTCATGCCGCCCGTCACGTCGATCGCCGCCGAACCGCCGGCGGCCGCCGAAGCCGCCTCGATGTTCGTCGCGTCGATGCGCGCAATCAGCCGTCCCGCGTCATCCAGGACGCCCGCCGTAGCGCCCAGCCACAAGGCGCGCCGCACCTCGATCCCGAGCGGAGGCAGCGCGCCGGCCAGAAACTCGAACACCGTCTCGGTCGAGACGATCGCCGCCCCGCGCTTGCGGTCGATCGCCACGTCGCCCATCGTCACCGGCGCCAGGCCCAGCCGCAGAGCCTCGGCCAGGGGCGCGGGGGGATCACCGTGCGGCTTTCCGTCCTCCGCTACCAGGAAGCCGGACGGCGGTTGGGAGTACGCCGGCACCCCTGCATCGATCAAACTGGAGACGATCATCCGGTGCAGGGCCTGCGCCGCGGACTGCGTGCGGGCGATGCCCATCCGGTCCGCCGGCGAGTCGAGCCGCCGGCCGCCCGCGCCTCCCACCAGGCCGGCCGCCCGCGCTTCCGGGTGACCGAAGGAGCCGCTTCCGTGGCCGACGATCAGGCCGCCGCCCGACCACCCGGCCGCGATCTCGGCCGCCAGGCGACCCAAACGTTCCCGCTCGACGGTGCGCGCCTTGCTCTTGTCGGTGATCAGGCTGCCGCCGAGCTTGACCAGGGTCACGCTCAACCGGGCGCGCCCATCGCTCTCTTCCTGCCTCGAGCCGGCGGCCATGATCAGAGCTCGGCGCCGCTCCGCCACACCGGCGGGCCCCCGGTGCGATCGTGCAGGACGTACTCGACGCTGTCGAGCGCCTCCAGCCGGTTCGCCACCTGCGGCGCATCGGCCGGCCGGCAGATCACGTGGACGTTCGCGCCGGCGTCCATCGTGGCATAGGCGGCAACGCCATCGGCCCGCAAGCCACGAACCGCCGCCAGCACCTCGATCGTCCCCGGCGACCAGTAGTAGACAGGGGGCCGCGAGGACATCGCGATCAGGTGCAGATCGATCCCCTCCTCCTCGACCGCGTCGCCGAGCGCCTCGAAGTCGCGGCCATACAACGCGGCGCGCACCCGCTCCAGCCTGCCGTCGAGCGCGGCCAGGCGCGGCGCGAAGTACGGACTGCTCTCGGCCCGCCGGTGGCCGTCCCGCGACGACACCTTCTTCGCCCCCGTCTCGACGACAGCGACCAGATCGCACAGCTCCCAGGCCCGCTCGTCAAGAATCTGGACAGCCGAGTTGCTGTCCCCATCAGGCCACTCCACGTAGCCGCCCCAGGCGGAACGCGCGGCCGAACCCGAACCGCTGCTCCGCGACAACTCCGAGAGCGTTCGCGGCGCCGGATCGAAGCCCATGCAGGTCGCTACGGCTAGCGTCAGGGCCGTGAAGCCGGAGGCCGACGAGGCGATGCCGGCAGCCGTCGGGAAGGTGTTGCAGGTCGCGATCCGGAACCCGCCTGCGTACGGCGAGGCCGTCTGACGAGACCACTCGCGCAGCCGGTCGAGGTGCCGCTTGGTGCGCTCGACGAAGGCCGGGGGCGGCGGGGCCGGCGCGCCCGGCCGGTCGCCGGCCGGCTTGTCCAGCCACCAGATTTCGTCCTCCCTGCCGTCCGCGAGCGGCGAGGCCGAACAGATGGAACGGCACGCGTGGAGGGTCATCGACAGGGATCGGTTGAACGGCACGGGACCTTCAGAATCGCCTTCGAGATCGCGGGCGCCCCAGTACTTGATGAAGGCGATGTTCGACGGCGCCTCCGCGGTCACCGGGCCCGGCTCGCGCGCCGGTTCGAAGGTGGATTTCATGATTCGCTGCCGAGCCTATAGCCGCCCCAGGAGATTGCGCGGCAGAACGATCTGACCTGGGAACCCGTGTGGCGCGACCCGCGCCACACGCGAACCACTCCGTGCACCCGTCATCGGGCGCACGGATGGCACGCGGGCATCCTGCCCGCATCCGGCGCGAAGCGCCGGTCTCTCAGAGTTCTGCCGCGCTAGATCAGTCCTCGAACCGCAGGCCATCCGCGCCGATGGACGCATCGACCGGTGCGAGATCCGACAAGCCTTCGATCGTCCCGGAATCATGGCCGCCGAGCATGCAGATCAGCGCTCCTGCGGACTCACCCTCGAGGGCCCCGGCACCCGAGATCTTGGCCACGCCGCCGGCGGCCTCGATCCGGCGAATCCGCCGCGCGATCGCCGGCGGTACAACGCCGAGATCGACCAGGGCGCGGTGTCCTGCCCGGATCGCGGCCGCCGCATGAGGCTCGCGGTCCGTGACGAGGGCCTCCCGAAGAGCCCCGGCCGCGGCACCGATGGAGTCGAGCACCTCGGCAACTCCATCGGGATCCTGTTCGTAGCGCCGGCGAACGGTCGTGACCACCGTGCCCGTCGTCTGACCCGGCGTTCCGCTGTCCACGATCAGAGTGCCGCGTCGCAGCCAGCCCCGCTGCGGCAGATCGTCGAACCGCAGCTTCTCCTCCTTCCGCTGCACGAGGAGGACGCCGCCACGCAGAACCGTGCCACTGTCGATCCCCGACGGGAAACCGTGCTGTCGCCGCTCGACTTCGAGCGCCGCCGCCTCGATCGCCACGAATTCCTCGCCGTCGATTCCCGCAGGCGACCAAGCGTGTTCACCGCGCGCCGCCGACGCGGCGGCCCGCACGGCAGCGACCACCCCCACCGCGGCCGCCGCAGAGCTACCCAGCCCGGCGCCCACCGGAATCGCCGACCGCAGCCGCAGGTGAAGGGCCCGCTCGCGCAGCCCAGCCGAAGCCGATTGCGTCAGCGACGCCAGCGCCTCGCCGACCGCGATGCGGACCAGGGCGCTGCGATCACGATCCGCCCGAAAGGACTCTTCCCCGGCCTGGAACGCGCGCCAGCGCCGGCGTGCCCGGTTCGCGAACTCCTCCATCTCCAGCCAGGAGTACTCTTCCTCGAGGCCGATGTCTGGCAGGTCGAGACGGACCCGGCTGCACTCCGAGCCACCGGTTCTCGGTCCCTGGCACGCTTCCACTTCAAGCCGACGGTCGACCGCCGCCACCACCGCCGGCCTTCCGTACACGGCGGCGTGCTCGCCCATCAGGATCACCTTGCCAGGCACGCTCAACCGAACTGCAGCAGCCCGCTCGCCTGCCATCAGAGCTCGCCGGTTCCGGTGATCGATCAGTCGTCCGCGTTCGCCGGACCAGAGCGGCCCAGCCGCTCGTGCGCCCGCGCCAGGTCACGCGAGGTGAACGCCGCGGTCAGTGAGAGTTCGCCGGCCAGCACGACCGCGCCGACAATCTCGGCCAGGCGCCGCACGGCCGCACCGGGCCGATCCCGGTCGGGCCTCACGCCCATCACCTCGAGCGCCTCGCGCTGCGTGTCCAGACCCGTGCCGCCGCCGATCGCGGCCAACGGCACGTCCGGCATGTAGACCGAGGCGTAGACCGATCCGTTGTCCCGAGCCTCGAACGACGCGACCCCCATCGCACCCTCGACCACGTGGGCGACGTCCTGGCCGCAGGCCACGAACACCGCCGCGAGCACGTTGGCGACTGGGCGTTGAAGGCGAGCGCGCCGGCCGCCACCGAACCGAGAAGGTTCTTGCGGTAGGCGACATCCTGGAGCGCCTTCGCCTCCGACTTGAGCACCTTGCGCACGGTCAGCTCGTCGAGCACGACTTCGGCGTGAATCCGCTTGCCGCGGCCGAGTTGGTAGTTGACCGCCGACGGCTTCTTGTCGACGCAGTAGTTGCCGGACAGCGCGACGCACTCGACGCCGGTCTCCGGTTCGATCAGTTCCGACACGACGCGGTCGACGGCGATCGTCACCATGTTCATGCCCATCGCGTCGCCGGTGGCGAAGCGGAACCGCAGGAAGACCGTGCTGCCGACCACCGAGGGCCGGATCTCCAGCAACTTCAGGTAGCGGCTCGTCTCCTGGGCCTTGGCACGCACCCTGTCCTCGTTCGCATCCAGCCAGGCCAGCAGGCGGCGGGTCTCCTCGATCCCCGCGGTACGGAAGACCGGCGCCCGGGTCATGCCGATGTCCTCGACGAACACGGTGGCGCCGCCGGCCGCGGTGATCGCGCGGCAGCCGCGGTTCACGCTCGCGAGCAGGGCGCCCTCGGTGGTCGCCATCGGTACAAAGACCGTGCCGTCGATCTCGCTGCCCCGCACCAGGACCGGGCCCGCGACACCCATCGGCACCTGCGCGGCGCCGATGAAGTTCTCGCAGTGTTGTGTGGATGCGCGCTGGTCGTCGAGCGTGTAGCCGCCGATCGCAGCGAGCTCTTCGCTACCGCTCGCAAGCTCCAGGGCCCGCCGTCGGACCGCGGCCTTGCCGGCCGCGTCGAGGTCCGCCGGCAACCGATGGAAGCCGCGCTCGGCGCCGGCGATCTCGGCCGCCGCCTCCTCGAGCTCAGAACTCAGTCGATCAGCCATCGCTGTGTCCTCGCAGAAGGGGCGCCCGGCGCAGAGCTTCCACGTCCACAGCGCCGGTGCAGAACATGCAGGTGCGCAGCTCAAAAGCCGTACGATCGATCCGATCGACCACCGCGGCGGTCGACGCGTTCGCAGCCTCCAGGAACGGGAAGGCCATGCCGGCGATGTCGGCGCCGAGCGCCAGCGCCTTCGCCGCGTCGATGCCCGAACGGATGCCGCCGCTGCCGATCACCTGCACACCGGGCACCTGCGCCAACTGGCGGATCGAGTCCGGCGTCGGCACCCCCCAGTCGGCGAAGTGCTCGCCGAGCGCGATCTCGTCGGCCCGCGCGGCCTCGATCCGCGCCCAACTCGTGCCGCCGACGCCCGCCGTGTCCAGAATCCGCACGCCGATGTTGGCGAGCTCCCGGCCGACCGTCGCCGAAATGCCGCTACCGATCTCCTTGACGATGACCGGCACCTCCATCGCCTCGACTACCCGCGCGATCTTCGGCAGCAGGCCACGGAAGTTCAACTGCCCCTCCGGCTGGAGCGCCTCCTGCAGCGCGTTCAGGTGCAGCACCAGAGCGTCCGCTTCGACCATGTCGACCGCCGCCCGGCACTCGTCGATGCCGTAGCCGTAGTTCAGTTGCACCGCGCCCAGGTTCGCCAGGATCGGCACGTTCGGCGCGAACTCCCGGACCCGAAACGTCGCCGCCGTCTCCGGATCGTCGATCGCCTTGCGCTGCGAACCGACTCCCAGAGCGACACGCCCGGCTTCGGCCGCCTCCGCCAGACGCCGGTTGATCTGCTCCGCGACCCCCGTGCCCCCGGTCATGCACGAAATGAGCAGCGGCGCCTTCAGTTCGCGTCCAAGAAACACCGTCCCGACCCGCACATCGTCGAAGTCGATCTCGGGCAGCGCCCGATGCTCGAACCGGTAGTCGTCGAAGTAGCTCCGCTCCACCTGCATGCGCCGATCGAGCGCCAGACGGATGTGCTCAGCCTTGCGGTCCCGCTCGCCCTCGGCGGCCGCCAACAGGGGCCGGGTACTCACGCGACCGCCCCCATGACGCGTCCACACATGCGCGGCACTGTACCGGAATTCGGCCACGTAAGCGGAGCCGCTGCCGCAGATAGGGCGTCGGCTGGGGCAGCGGCGGCGGCGCGGCGCGGTGCGGTGCGGTGCGGCGGAAGGTCGTCGGTTGCACCCGCCTGCCTAGTCGGGGCTCCGGGGGGAGGGGGCCCAGGTGCCGCGCCATCCGTGCGCCCGCTGACGGGCGCACGGACTGGTTCACAGGTGGCGCGGAACGCGCCACCTGGGTTCGCGCTTAGTCGGAGAATGGAAGGGGGTGCGCTCACTGCACTCCGCTCGCTTCGGTCAGGCGTCGTTTCTCTTGCGGTCGTCGGCCGTCGCTCGCTCCGAGACGCATGGGTCGCGTCGTGTCCACCGCTTCACATGGCCAGCCAAGGCTCCACCCCGGAGGAAGCCGTGGCGATGCTCCAAGAAGCGATGGCCCTGTTCATCGAGGGCTGCTGCGAGGAGGGGATTCTGGACCGCGTACTCAAGGAGAGCGGCCTCAAGCCGCCATAGGCCGGTAGTCAGGCTTTCTTGAGGTCGACCCAGACGCCGATGTGATCGGAGAGCCCCGATCCGTCTTGCTCGTTCGGGAAGATCCCGACACTGCTGATCCCCTTGAGCTTCGGCGTCGGCTGGTGTAGAGCCAGATCTTCAGAGTGGGCGATGTGGTCGATCAACTGAGCCACGCCCTCGGCCGACTTGGCGTCCGACAGTCCGACCTTCCACAGTTCAACACCGTTCGTTGCCACCAGAGTCGATGGCGCCTCGGTCAAGAACCCAGCAGTCGAGATTCGGAAACGCTCGAAGGCCTCCTGCAGCGCACTGTGGAGTTTGCCTCCTTTCGGAGACCGCTGGTTGAAGTCACCGAGGACGACAGTCCTCCGTCGTGACCTCGCAAAGGAAAGCCGTTCGAATCCACTGAGCCAAGCCAAGTGATCCTGCCACCGGACTCGGTCTCTCCGACCACCGGCAACATGCGCGCCGCTCCACGGAATGCAGACCCCCACCACGGTGATTGCGCCGATCGGCGTCTCCGTCACACCCGCCACCAACCTGCCCCCAGGCAGTTCAACCTGCCGCCTGTCGAACACCGGGGACCAAGGTCGCTTGCTCCAGAGCAGCACCTTCCTCCGGCCCGGACTGGCCTTCGGTAGCGGATACCCCCAATCCGTACCGGCATCGATGACATGGCCGCCCTTCGGGAGGATGCCGGCATCTCCCTCGGTAACGCAGAGGACATCGCAGTTCGGAGCGGTGAGGATGTCCTTGATGGGTTCCGCCCTCTTCGAGCCGGGCTTCGCCAACCACACGTTCCAGGTGCCCACCCGGGCACACCCGTCCGGTCTCGCCGCGCCGTCAGCCATCTCCACTCCCGTCTCGAAACCGTTAGAACCGTTTGTCTGTTGAAGGGACCGAACCGCTGCCCCGTAACTTCGCCTGCCGTCTGGCAGGCGGCGGAGCCTACCCGCAGGGGCCGGCGACGGCCGCCGACTTGGCGAGATGTCGCCAGCAAGATCGAAGCGATCTCACTGCGGGCGGATGCGGGCCAGAAGGCCCGCGCACCCAGAGATACGGCGTCGACTTGGCCTGATGCTCTACTGCAACCGTGACGACCTCACTGCGAGCCATTGTGGGCGAAACGCCGACCTTTCGAGGGGAGAACGCCCACCGGCAGGTGCAGCACCCAGCGAAGCCCGACGCCGTCCAGCCTGCCCCAGGGGTCGGAGGGGAGGGTCCCAGCGAGGCTGTCGGCAAGCGACGGCCAACGACTTCTCATGAACCGACGACCAACCGGAGCGTAGCCGACCGCAGTGAGCGCCGACCTTTCATTCACTCAGAGAGCGCTCGCGGCCGCTGGGACCCTCCCCTCCGACCCCGACAGGCAGGCGGGTGCAACCGACGACCAACCGCCACGCCGCGCAGCAGCCACGCGGCGCCGTGCCGCAGCCGACTCAGCCGCCGATGCGGAACATCTCGACCCGCTCGGGCGCCGGCTGCAGGCCAGCCCGAAGCCGCTCGGCGCGGATCTCGGAGTACCGATCTTCCCGTTGGCCCCAGTGACCGGCCAGGAAGGCGAGGAGTTCCTCGTCCGTCGCGCCGGCGCGTAGGCGATCCCGGATCGAGGGGCCGGTGTCGGCGAAGAGGCATGTGTAGAGGCGGCCGTCGGATGACAGGCGGGCTCTGGCGCAGTCGCCGCAGAAGGGGCGGGAGATCGAGGAGATGACGCCGAACTCGACATCGTCGTCGAGGTAGCGGAAGCGCTCGGCGACGTCGCTCGGTTGGGCGCGGTCGAGCGGTTCGAAGGCCCAGCGCTCGGCGATCCGGTCGGTGATTTCGGCGGCCGTGACTACGCGGTCGAGGCTCCAGTCGTTCACCGTGCCCACGTCCATGAACTCGATGAAGCGCACGGTGTGGCCGCGTTCCTTGAAGTAACCCGCGATGTCGGCGACCTCGTCCTCGTTGGTGCCCTGCATGACGACGGTGTTGATCTTGATCGGTCCGAGACCGGCGGCCGCCGCGGCGTCGATGCCGTCGAGCACTTGCTGCACGCCGTGTCCGAGACCGTTGACGCGGCCGAAGACATCGTCCTGCAGCGACTCGACGCTGACCGTGACCCGGTTGAGGCCGGCATCGGCGAGCGCCTGCGCCTTGGCGCCGAGCAGGGCGCCGTTGGTGGTCAGGGCGAGGTCCTCGATTCCCGGCACCGCGGCCAGGATCCGGACCAGGTCCTCGATATCCCGCCGCAGCAGGGGCTCGCCTCCGGTCAGCCGCAGCTTGCGGACGCCGAGCTCAACGAACAGCCGCACGAGCCGCTCGATCTCCTCGAACGTCATCAACTGCTCCCTGGGCAGGAACTTGTACTCCCGGTCCGCCGGCATGCAGAACGTGCAGCGGAAGTTGCAGCGGTCGATGACCGAGATGCGGAGATCGCGGATCGGCCGTCCCAGGCGGTCGATCGGCTGGCTGGCGGCGGCGCCGTTCGTCGGGTCGAGGGTCATTGCCCACCAATGCTACGCGAGAGCGGTAGGTCTCAGCGCTCTCCGCGCAGCCAGTCGTCGATCAGGCGGCGGGCGATGGAGAAGGGCGGCGGCAGCCGGACCTCGCGGGCTCTGATCGCGTACTCGAGGTCGGAGCGGCGCACCCAGACCGCCTGTTCGAGCTCCTCGGTGTCCACCTGCACGTCGCCGCCGGGGGACGTGGCGTAGAAGCCCAGCATGATCGAGGTCGGGAAGGGCCACGGCTGGGAGGAGTGGTACTCCACGGTATCGACGGCGATGCCGGTTTCCTCCTGGACCTCGCGCGCCACGGCGCTCTCCAGGCTCTCACCCGGTTCGACGAAGCCGGCCAGGGCCGAGAACATCCCGGGCGGCCAGGTGGCCTGGCGTCCGAGCAGGCACGAGTCGTCGCCGGCGCCAGACGTGTGCACCAGCATGATCACCGCGGGGTCCGTGCGCGGGAAGTGCTCGGCGCCGCAGCCGGTGCATACCCGCAAATGGCCGGCGTTCCGGCTTGAGGTCGAGGCGCCGCAACGGCCGCAGAAGCGGTGGCGCCGGTGCCAGGTCGCCATCGCGCGCGCATAGGCGAGCAGGTTGCCGTCCGGACCGCTCATCGCGGCGCCGACCTGGCGCAGCTCGACCAGCCGACCAGCGCCCCGCAACGCTCCCGAGAGAGGATCGTCCCGATCGGAAAGGTCGATCGAAAAGTAACTCCGGCCGCCCGCGTCGCCCAGGTAGACGAGTTCCACCGTGCGCTCGACCAGCGCCGACGCCGCGGTCACGGGCACCGTCCCCGGCGCCGGCGCGCGATCGCCATGGGCGTCGATGACCAGGCTGCGCTCCCGCCACACGACAGTCAGCAGGCTCTCGGGGTCGGCGAGGCGCTCCGCAAGCCAATCGGCGTCGCCACGCCGCTCGGACCGCCGGTCGACGGCGGCTTCGGCGAGCGCGTTGTGGGGCCTCATTCGTTCTCGAGTTCCGCGCTTCAGTCGGCGCGCCGGTAGGCCATCACTTCCGAGACGCGTCGCTGGGCCAGGCCCATCGCCGCCTCGCGCGGCAGGCATCGCTCAGCCCGGGCCAGTTCGAGCACCTCACGGGTGTTCTCGCGCACCGTGTCCTCGATTCTCTCGAACGCCTGTCTCTCCGAACCGCCCGCGTACTCGACGGCGCCGCAGATGATGCCGCCGGCATTGGCGACGAAGTCGGGAATCGAGAGGATGCCACGGGCGTGAAGAATCCGCTCGCCGGCCGGTGTGACCGGGATGTTCGCTCCCTGGAGCACGACCTTGCAGCCTACGCGGCCGGCATTGCCGCTGTCGATCACGTCCGGACGCGCCGCCGGCACGAAGAAATCGACCTCCAGGTCCAGGAAGGCGTCGCCCTCCACCCGGCGACCGCGCGGGTAGGCGGTCACGCCGCCGGTCGCATCCATCGTTGCCACGAGTTCGTCGATGTCGATGCCGTTCGGGTCATGGACCGTGCCGTCGAGATCGGTGACCGCGACGAGCCGCGCGCCCCGCTCGGCCAGAAACCGGGCCGCCGGTCGACCGACGTTGCCGAAACCCTGGATCGAGACCGTGGCGCCTTCGAGTCTCACAACGCCCGCCTCCTCGGCCACCTCGGCCGCGATGGCGAGGCCGAAACCGGTGGAACCAACCTCGTCGAGAGGGATCCCGCCCAGCGCCTTGGACAGGCCGACGGAGCGGCCGCCCTCGTCGCGAATCCAGGCCATCGCGGTCTCGTCCGTGCCCATGTCCGGGGCCGGGATGTAGTCCACCAACTGCCGGATCGCGCGGCCGAACTGCCGCACCAGGGCCTCCCGGTTCGGCGACCGCGGATCGGCGCGGATGCCCGCCTTGCCGCCGCCGTGACGCAGGCGGGCCATCGCATTCTTCCAGGTCATGGCCCGCGCCAGTCGGCAGACCTCCTCTACCGAGACATCGGCCGCCATGCGGATACCGCCCATCGTGGGTCCGGCGGCGCTGTTGTCGATCACTACGATCCCCTGCAGGCCGCACCGCGGCTCGTACACGGTGACGACCTTTTCTGGACCGTACTCGTCGGCAAAGCCGAAGTGTTCGAAGACCGGGTCTGACATCAAGGCCCCCTATGAGACAACCACCTGGCGACAGCCACCAAGGTGGCGAACAAGAGAAACCGGTGGCTGCTTCCGATGCCACAGGCACATGACTCCCCCGGACGAGAACCGGGGCGCGAGCGGTCCCTGCCGGTCAGGATCCCCCGTCGGCTTCGAGCAACTCGAGTACGGCCTCCTCGAACTCCGCGTACAGCATCCGTCCGAGATGAACGTTGTTCAGTTCTCCGCTCCGGTCGAAGAACATCGTGGTCGGCAGCGCCCCCGGCCACTCGGGGTCGAACGAGGTCACAAAGTCGACCGAGTTGTCGCCGGCGGTTGCCAGGTACGAAACCAGGCCGGGCGCCCGCTTGGCGAAGAACGGCCGCACGCGGTCCTCGAGCTTGTCCGGATCGTCCATCGAGATGGCAATCACCACCAGACCGCGCTCACCGTAGCGCTCCTGCAGCAGGTCGAGCTCGGGCAACTCCTGCAGGCAGGGGATGCACCAGGTCGCCCAGTAGTTGACGATCACCACCTTGCCGCGGTGGTGCTCCAGCACGGCGCGGAACTGGTCGGCAGTCGCCGGGTGGATCGTGTCCGGCTCGAGTAAATGGTCGACCGACTCCGCGTCCTGAGCGATCGCGGGCGGAGTCACGGCGAACAGCGCCGCGATCACTACCGAAGCCCAGACGACATTCGGGGCCAGCATCTTGACGGACAATCAAACCTCCTGTTCCGGCGGCGATCGACTTCGAAAGAGCCAGTTGCCACCCGATTCGCAGTATAGACCCGCTGCCCCCGCGGTTCCCTCGCCGGAACGCTAGCGGAGCGCCCGGTACGCCTCGCCACTGCGCTCGACCCGGCCGGCGCGCTCGAGACGGTCGAGGTGGAGCTGCGCACTGCGCCGTTCGGCCTTCGGGATGCCCGCGCCCTGATCGTGCGGCCGGTAGACGAAGCGGTGAGCGACGATGTCGTCCATCGTCCGCGGCGCCCGCAGGTACTCGACCAGGCGCCCCTCGCGATCGGCAATCCGCCCGATGTAGCGGTCGAGGCGGCCATGGAACGCTGCCCGGTCTTCGAGCAAACCGATGTGGTGGCCGGTGACATAGTGCGCCGCTTCGATGCCGCGCACCTGTTCGAGCGACCGTTCGAAGGCTTCGAGGTCGGACCAGGCGTCGCCGTAGTACGGGCCGAAGCCGGTGAGGTCGATATCCCCCAGGAACAGAACGTCGTCGGGCTCGATCAGGAAGCAGCAGTGGCCCCGGGTATGGCCCGGGGTGTGGATCACCCGCACCGACACGCCGCCGCCGAGGTCGAACAGGTCGCCGTCGCGGAACGGCACGGCATCCGGCCTCGGCTCGTAGAAGAACGTGGCCTGCAGGTGCCGGCCGTACTCCTCGCGACACCCGGGTTCGACGCCGAAGATGTCCAGAAAACCGTCGAGGTCGAGGAGGCCGCACAGGTCCTCCTCGTGAACGTGGACCGGCGCGTCCGGAAACAGCGGCAGCGCCGCGGTGTGGTCCTCGTGGCAGTGACTGAGCAGGACGAGGTCGACGGCGGGCAGGGCGCTCCGGCCGCGGGCGCGAACCCCGAGCGAGGGGTCGATCAGCATCGTCGACCCGCCGCCTTCCACCAGCAGGGCGTTGTTGTCGGGGTACTTGCCGCCGCCGGCGCCGAACAGGATGGTCGCGGCGCCGAGTCGGCGGTCTTCGAGCGAGGTCACCTCAGCCGGCCGACGCCTCGGCGCCCGTCACTACCGCTACCCGCACCGCTTCGATCGAGTTCGCCATCGGCTTCTCGACGTAGACGTCCAACGTCTGGTCGTCCTCATCGTCCTAGCTCCCTGACAGAAGTCGCCAATCCACAGGTGCCTGTACACTGCGCTATGCAGACTGCGAATCATACCGACCCGAAGGGACCCGTCCCCTCTGCCGACCTGATCGGCAAGCTCCCGAAGACCGACGTCCACGTTCACCTCGACGGGTCGCTCCGGCTCGACACCCTGATCGAGCTGGCCCGGGACGCCCGGCTCGAGCTGCCTTCCCAGACCCCGGAAGGTCTCCTGGAACTCGTCTTCAAGGAGACCTACGACGACCTGGAGGACTACCTGCGCGCGTTCTCGTACACGTCTCCGGCGCTGTGCACGGCCGAGGCGTTGGAACGCGCCGCGTACGAACTCGGTGCCGACAACCTGGCCGAGGGCGTGTGCTACGTCGAGGTCCGGCTGGCGCCCCAACTCCACACCGGCCCCGACCTCGACACGGCAGGCGTCCTGGCGGCCGTGGACCGCGGCCTGAACCGCGTGCGACAGGAGCATGAGGCCGCCGACGGCGTCAAGAGCGGCGCACAACCGCCCTTTCGCTACGGGATCATCGCCTGCGCACTGCGGATGTTCGGGCCCGGCCACAGCCCCTACTACCGCGGTCTCTACTCGGCCCTTCAGGGGTTCACGCAGCCGGAGGTCCACGCTGCGGCGTCGCTGTCCCTTGCCCGAGCCGTGGTCGAGGCGCGGGACCGTCTCGGTCTGCCGCTCGTGGCTTTCGACCTGGCCGGCGCCGAAGCCGGCAACCCGGCTTCGTTGCATCGCGACGCCTACCTGTTCGCGCAGCAGAACTTCCTGATGAAGACAGTCCACGCCGGCGAGGCCTACGGGCCGGAGAGCATCTACCAGGCCATCACCCTGCTCGGCGCCGACCGAATCGGTCACGGTACGCATCTCTACGACGTGGACCGGCTACGCCGCGACAACCCGAACTCGACAGCGGCGAAGGACCCCGAGCGCTACATCCGCAGCCTGACGCAGTACATCAGCGACCGGCGCATCACCCTCGAGGTCTGCATCACCTCCAACCTGCAGAGCATCCAGAACCTCCGCAAGTTCGCCGATCACCCCTTCGGCCGCATGGTCGCGGACCGCCTCTCGGTCACCCTATGCACCGACAACCGGCTCATGTCACGCACCACGGTAACCAAGGAGATCGCCTCCGCCTGCAAGGCCTTCAACCTGTCTCAGGACGACCTCCGCAACGTGATCATCTACGGCTTCAAGCGCAGCTTCTACCCCGGCAGCTACCTCGAGAAGCGCGCCTACGTGCGCCGCGTCATCGACTACTACGACGACGTGATGCGGGCGGAGTCGGCGGCCGCCGGCGCCTAGCCCGAAGCCGCGGCCATTCGCTGCTGGCGCTGCCGCCAGCGCTCGCGGGCCTTCTCCGCCTCGACCTCGCGGTTGCGGGGCGGCGCGGCGGTGGTCAGCTCACTAAGCAGCAGGGCGGTCGCCTCCGCGACGGCGTGCACGGCCTGCTCGAAGGCGGCCGCGTTGGCGCGCGACGGCCGGGTAGAACCGCTGACCTTGCGCACGTACTGGAGCGCCGCCGCGCGCACCTCCTCGTGGCTGGCCGGCGGCTCAAAGTTGTAGAGGACGTGAATGTTCCTGCACATGGGAAGCTCCTTCAGCGGCCGCCGCCGCTGGCGTTTGCGTAGGTAGGCCAGTCCGGCTCGTACGACGCACTCTGGTCGCCCCAGGCGGTCCAGAACTCCGACCGGCGTCCCCGGGCAAACAACTCCAGGTACGGACCGGGGCTGCACGCTTCGATGATGTCGTAGAGCTCGTCCGGTTTGCGGGAATGCTCCCGCTTGCGCGAGCGGATGATGTTCACCTGCCGCCTGCCAGGCGGAAGCGTCCGCAGCTTGCCCCGGACCCCGAACAGGACGAGTTCCGTCGTGTTCCGGAAGTAGAAGCCGACGCCCCGGCCGTCGGGACCGCCGTCCTTGCGCACCTTGTGCCAGACCAGGTTCGTCTTGTAGGTGAAGCCCCAGTGCTCCATCACGTCCAGGCCGGCCTGCAGCAGAGCGTTGGGCACCCAGAGATAGAGGTGGGCGTCCCCGGCGCAGGCCGAAGCCACCGGGATCGCCTCGATCTCCGGCTGCGTCAGGGTCGGATACCGGCTCAGCCGCCGGTGCTCCGGCGCCACCTTGCCGGTCCGGTTCAGGAACTGCCAGGGCGGATCGGCCAGGACGGCGCCGAAGGCGCTATCCGCGTGTGCGCGCTCAAAGTCCTGTGCCGCCGAGGGTTCCGTGTGCCGCATGGTTGACCTGATGGTACTGCGCGGTCACTTCTGAACAGTCGCGTTCCGCATCAGCAGCCAGCCGTCCGGGTCGATCCGAAGCCGCGCCGGCCTTTCGGGTACCGGTACGGTCGCCGTGGTTCGTTCCCCCTCGACATCGACTCGTCCGCGCACGGTACCGGCATCGGCGAGCACGGCCTCCACGTCCAGCGGCAGCCGGTAGATCGTCGGTCCGAGCTGCCTCACATCGAACTCGACCGTCGACGCCGCGGCATCGAACTTCCACTCGATCTCGAGTTCGGGCACGCCGGGCCGGTAGAGCCACTGATCGAAGAACCAGTCGAGCCGTTGGCCGGACACCTCCTCCATGACTGCAGCGAAGTCGGCGGTCGAGGCGTTCCGATCGCGGAAGCGCTGGTAGTACGTCCTCATGCCCTTCCAGAAGGTGCCTCCGCCGACTTCGCCGCGGAGCATGTGCAGCACCCACGCGGCCTTCTGGTAGACGTTCGGGCTGAGGAGACGCCGCGGATCGGGCACGGCCTCGGGCACGATGACCGAGTCCGGCGACTGTTCCAGGTACTTGAGAACCCGCTCGCGCGCCGCCTCCATCCGCTCGCGAAAGCGGTCGCGGCCGTAGGTCCACTCCAGGTAGCAAGCGGTCAGGTAGGTCGCGAAGCCCTCGCTGAGCCACACGTGCTTCCAGTCGCTCTCGGTTACCGAGTCGCCGAACCACTGGTGAGCGACTTCGTGCGCGATCAGGCCCTCGATCCCGTTCTCGTTGTCGATCGCGTCCTCGTCGTAAAACACGTTGCCCGCGTTCTCCAGGCCGCCCCAGCGGGTCGTCGTCTGCACGTTGGCGAGCTTGGCGTAGGGGTACTCGCCCAGCCGCCGCTCGAACGTGCCCACCACGCGGGCGGCGGGCGCGAACGCCCGCAGGCCGACTTCCCGGTCCTGCGGGTAGACCCAGGTCTCGACCGGCACGCCGTCCACCACCGCCTGCCGGCGGCGGACGAAGCGCGCGGCGCCGATCGCGATGACCTTGGTGGCGACCGGCGCCCGGCCGCGCCACTCGGTCCGCCGCCGGCCGTCTGCCAAGTCGACAGCCTCGACAAAGGCGCCGGTGGCGACGACCTGGTAGTGCGCCGGAGCGGTGACCGCGAAGGAAACCAGCGCCTTGTCCGACGGGTGATCGACCACCGGCAGCCAGTGGTGGGCCCGGTTCGGCCAGTTGTCGGCGAAGAAGGTCCGGTCGCCGTGCCTGTTCACGCCGATGGTCAGGCCGTCGGCGGGCACGCCGTGGTAGCGCACCTCGATCCGGCGCACCTGGCCGGCCCCGGCTTCGCGGCCCAGGTGGACATGGAGACGATCATCCTCCTGACGGAACGACAGAGAACGCCCAGCCTCGGAGGTCGTGCCAATCGGTTCGGCCAGCGCCACCGCGGACACGACCATGCCGCCCGCCGGCCGCACTCCGTCGCCGGGCGCGTCGACGCCACCGGCCTCGCCGTCCGGATCATCGAGATCGAACTCGACCTCGGAGACCGCCCGCAGGACGCGGAAACCGATCGCCGCCCGGCCCTCGATCTCGTCGCTGGTATCGGAGAGCACCAGCTCGAAGCGGTAGTCCAGTACATCGACCGACGCATCGATGGCTTGCGCCCGAACCGGTGCAGCAAGACCGGGAAAGGCGCCCTGCGCGCACACAGCCGCGCCGAGCAGCAGCAGACGCACCGCTACGTGCCCCGGTCGGCGGGCCGAAGCCGGGGGCACGCGCGGTTTCCGGCGCCGTCAGTCTCAGTCGGCGTTAAGGAACTTGTAGACGACGGCCGCCAGACCACCGCCCACCAACGGGCCGACACCATAGAGCGCCAGCGTGGAGGCATCGAAGCCGCCGCCTGATATCGCCTCCATGATCTGCGGCCCGATCCCGACAGCCGGGTTGAAGGCGCCGCCCGAAACGCCCGCGCCGGCGTACACCATTGCCGCGAGCGCGAAGCCGATCGCCAGACCGTGAGCGGAGTTGCTCGAGCGAACATTCAGGACCACGGTGGCGAGCGCGAACGTGAAGAGCGCCTCGACCAGCATACCGTGCCAGAGTTCATGCTCCCCGACCGGCATCAGGGCGAAACCGCCGCCCGTGACGAGCCGGAAGACACACCAGCCCAAGCCGGCGCCAACGAGTTGCGCCACCATGTGCTTGATGGCATCCGCCGCCTCGATCTTGCCTTGCATCCAGGCGGCAACGCTCACTGCCGGGTTGTAGTGGGCGCCAGACAGGTGTCTGCCGCTGTAGACCATGACCGCCAGCATCAGTCCGACGGCGATGGGGCTGTTCCCCGAGAAGGCCACAGCCATCATCAGGAACATCGTGCCGATCAACTCCATGAGCAGTTTGCGCATGTTTTCCCTCCCTTGGGGTTCTACTTCAGATCTCTTCCTCCTCATTTACGCCTTCACGTCGACCACACGACCGGGCGTCACTACTGATGGTAGCGTGTGAACAGCACAAATTCACATCGAGTTCGGAATTTTCTTTGAAGGAGCCTCTCCAGCGATGAAGTCGAGAGCCGCCGTGGCCCGCGAAGCGGGCAAGCCACTCGATATCGGAGAGGTCGATGTCGAAGGGCCGAAGCAGGGAGAAATCCTCGTCCGCGTCGTCGCCACCGGCGTCTGCCACACCGACGCCTACACCCTGTCCGGGGCCGACCCGGAGGGGCTGTTCCCCGCCATTCTCGGCCACGAGGGCGGCGCGATCGTCGAGGAGGTCGGTCCCGGCGTGACCTCCGTTGCGCCCGGCGACCACGTGATCCCGCTCTACACGGCGGAATGCCGCGAGTGCAAGTTCTGCACCTCAGGCAAGACGAACCTGTGCCAGGCGATCCGCGCCACCCAGGGCCGGGGCGTGATGCCGGACGGCAGTTCCCGGTTCGCCAGCGGCGGCCGGTCGCTCTACCACTACATGGGCACGTCTACCTTCTCGGAGTACTCGGTGATCGCCGAGATCTCAGCCGCCAAGGTGAACCCGGCGGCGCCCCTCGACAAGGTCTGCCTGCTGGGCTGCGGCATCACGACCGGCATCGGCGCGGTGATCAACACGGCCAAGGTCGAACCCGGCGCGACGGTCGCCGTGTTCGGTCTCGGCGGCATCGGCCTGTCGGTGATCCAGGGCGCCGTGATGGCCAAGGCCGGCCGGATCATCGCCGTCGACATCAACCCGGCCAAGTTCGACTTCGCGCGCTCCCTCGGCGCCACGGACTTCGTCAACCCGGCCGACTACGACGACCCGATCCAGGAGGTCCTCGTCGACCTGACGGACGGCGGCGTCGACTACTCGTTCGAGTGCATCGGCAACGTCGAGGTCATGCGCGCCGCCCTCGAGTGCTGCCACAAGGGCTGGGGCGAGTCGGTGATCATCGGCGTCGCCGGCGCCGGCCAGGAAATCGCGACGCGTCCCTTCCAGCTCGTCACCGGCCGCGTCTGGCGCGGCACCGCCTTCGGCGGCGTCCGCGGCCGCACCGACCTCCCCGGCATGGTCGACCAGTACATGGCCGGCGAGATCGAGATCGACAGCATGATCACCCACACCATGGGCCTCGACGACATCAACGAAGCCTTCGACCTGATGCACGAAGGCAAGAGCATCCGCTCGGTGGTGCTGTACTAGGCCGAAGTTCTGGGCGTTCTGGGGCTTCTGAGGGTGCGAAAGCCCTTGCCACGCCTAGGGTTCTTGGGTGTCCGCGGCTCTTTCCGTGCTGCATTGTGTAGCCATGTAGAGGTAGCTGCAAAAGTAGACAATATGAATAGTGTGGTGTAGTATGCGAAGCCATGTACATCGAAAGCGTGCCCAACCGGAACTCTCCCCCTGCCGTCCTATTGCGCGAGTCCTACCGACAGCACGGAAAGGTCAAGAAGCGCACACTCGCCAACCTCTCCAAGTGGCCCGACGAGCTCGTCGAGGGCTTCCGCACCCTGCTCAGGGGAGGCGTCGCGCTGGCTTCGCTCGACGCCGCCTTCGAGATCGTCCGCGCCAGACCGCACGGCCACGTCGCCGCTGTGCTCGGCGCTGCTCGACGGCTCTCAATCGAGCCGCTCCTCGACCGCCGGCCCTCACGCGAGCGGACGCTCGCCACAGCCATGATCGCGGCCCGCATCTTCGACCCCCGCTCCAAGCTCGCCACCGCGCGCGGACTCGCAAGCGAAACCGTGACCCACACCCTGTCGGAGGAACTCGGCGTCGAGGAGGCCTCGGCCGACGAGCTCTACGGCGCCATGGACTGGCTGCTCAAGCGGCAGCGACGGATCGAGCGGCGCCTCGCCAAGCGGCATCTCGAAGACGGCTCGCTCGTCCTCTGCGACGTGACCTCGGTCTACTTCGAGGGCAAGAAGTGCCCGCTGGCCAGGCACGGCTACTCCAGGGACCGCAAGCGGGGCAAGCCCCAGATCGTCTTCGGCCTGCTCTGCAACCGGGACGGATGCCCGGTCGCGGTCGAAGTCTTCGAGGGCAACACCGCCGATCCCGCGACCCTTGGCGCCCAGGTGCACAAGCTGTGCGAGCGTTTCTCGCTGGAGAGGATGGTGATGGTCGGGGACCGCGGCCTGCTCACCAACGCCCGCATCCGCGAGGACCTCGAGCCCTCCGGTCTGTCGTGGATCAGCGCCCTGCGCGCGCCTCAGATCCGCACTCTGGCGCAGCAGGGCCACCTGCAACTGTCGCTCTTCGACCAGCGGGACATGGCCGAGATCAGCGTCCCCGATCTGTACCCTGGCGAGCGCCTGATCGTGTGCCGGAACCCGCTGTTGGCTGCCGAGCGGACCCGCAAGCGCCTGGAGCTGCTCGACTCCACCGAGCGCAAGCTCGATGCCGTCGTCAAGGCGACACGGCGACACAAGAGTCCCCTGCGCGGCAGCGACAAGATCGCCGTGCGCGTCGACCGCGCCCTCGGCGCCTACAAGGTCGGCAAGCACTTCGATGTCGAGATCACCGAGGACAGCTTCGAGTACCACCGCAACCAAGAGCGCATCGCCGAGGAAGCCGCGCTCGACGGCTTCTACGTCATCCGCACAAACGTCCCGGAAGACCGCCTGCCGGCAAACGAAGCGGTGCGCTCCTACAAGAGCCTCAGCCGCGTGGAACGCGCCTTCCGCAGCTTCAAGAGCGTCGACCTCAAGGTGCGCCCCGTACACCATCGCCTCGCCTCAAGGGTGCGGGCCCACGTCTTCCTGTGCATGCTCGCCTACTACGTCGAGTGGCACATGCGCCGCTCTCTCGCACCCCTGCTCTTCGACGACCACCAGCCCGCCGAACACCGCAAGTCACCCGTCGAACCCGCGCGCCGGTCACCCGCCGCCCGCGCCAAGGCCAACTCCAGGCGCACACCGGACGGACTCCCCGTCCACAGCTTCCAGACCCTGCTCGCCGACCTGGCCACGCTGACCCGAAACCGCGTGCGGATGCACAACACCGGCGCCTCCACCGCGGACATCCTGGCTCGGCCCACGCCACTCCAGCAACAAGCCTTCAGCCTCCTCCGCGTCCGACCCTGAAAGCTGCGTACCCAGTAGCGTACACCCCGGAAACGCCGCTAGGCCCCGTCATTGCAGGGGATTTCGCATCTTGGCGCGCAGAACTTCGGACTAGGGGTCGTTGTTACAACACCCGCCTGCCCGGGGGTCCGGTGGGAGAAAACTGGGTGCCTCGGCCTCAGTCCTCCTGCGGGGTCGGGTTGAGGATCATCGTCATCTGACGGCCCTCGAGTCCGGAGCGCGTCTCGACCTCGCCGACTCCGTCGATCGCCGCGCTCACCTTGTCCAGGATGGCGACACCGAGTTCGGGCCGGCGCAGTTGCCGGTAGCGGAAGAAGATGGTCACCTTGACCTTCTTGCCCTCGCGCAGAAAGCGCAGCGCCCGGTCGGTCTTGATCTGGTAGTCGTGCGGGTCGATCGTCGGCCGGTACTTGACCTCCTTCAGATCGATCGTCGCCGCCTTGCGCCGCGACTCCTTCTTCTTCTTGTCGCGTTCGAACTTGACCTTGCCCCAGTCCAGGATACGGACAACGGGCGGGTCCGCGTTGGGACCCACTTCCACGAGATCGAGCTGCGCTGCCTGAGCGCGCGTCCTGGCCTGATCCAAGGCGACGACACCTACCTGGGTACCGTCTTGATCGATGAGCCGTACCGGGCTTTTCCGGATCCGGTGGTTGATGCGCGGCTCTCTAGATGGGGGTGCGATCTCGGGAACTCCTGTATTGACGACTGGTCGGTTCTGCTCTTGGACGGCCGATGGGCCGCCTACGGACGACGGAGACGAAGCAATACCTTAGCCGCTCCCTGCCTGTGTGCGTGCGCGGATCCAGTCAGTTGAATAGACGCAGCCGTAGCCGTACTGACGCCCTCGCAGTGAGGGCTTCACTGACGGCGGCTCACGTCAACCAACCGCGGCCCTGCGCGCCGGTTCCGCCTTCGCCCGGCGCGCGCGCTTCTTCTTTGTGGTCTTGCTATCAGCGACCGCCTTCTTCGCGGTCTTGGCGGCGCCGCCGGCCGTGCGGGAACTACCCGCGCCGGCCCCTGCCTCGGTCTCGCCGTTCTTCGACAGGCTCGCCTTGAGCGCCTCCATCAGGTCGATGATCTGCGCCTGCGGCGCCTCGGTCTCGTCCTCGGCGACTTCGCGGCCATCGATCTTGCTCTGGATCGCCTCCCACAGCCGCTTGCGCACCTCGTCCGTGTACTGGTCCGGCCGGAAGTCGTCGGAAGCGATCTGCTCGATCAACTGCACCGCGAGTTCGAGTTCGCCCGGCTTGAGTTCGGCTTCTTCGCCCAGAGGCACTTCGTCGAAGGACTTCAGTTCGTCCTCGTACTTCAGTTGCTGCATCAGCAGACCCGAACCGTAGGGCCGCAGCATGACCAGGTACTGCTTGCCGCGCGCGGCGTGCTTGGCCAGCGCCGAGCGCCCCGTGGACCGCATCGCCTCGCTGAGCAGCCGGTAGGCGCGCTCGCCGCCCTTCTCCGGCCCCAGGTAGTACGACTTCTCGAAGTAGATCGGCTCAACCTCCTTGAGCGGCACGAACTCGGTGATCTCGATCGCCGGCGAGGCCTTCTCCTGCAGTTCCTTGATCTCCTCGGCGCTGAAGGTGACGTACTGCCCCTTGCCGAACTCGTAGCCCTTGATCGTCTCCTTCCGCTCCACGAGCTCGCCGGACCGGGGGTTGACCAACTGCTGCTTGACCCGCGTGTTGTCGCTCGGGTCGAGCATGTTGAAGCGGACCCCGCCTGAGGTCTCCGACGTCGAGTACAGGCGGACGGGAATCGAAACCAGGCCGAACGAGACGGTGCCGGCGCCAACGGAACGAGCAGGCATAGACCGCAAACCTTAGCACCGAAACCGGTTCGGCCGTTCTTCCGCAATGAGCGTGCGCGGCAGAACGATCTGACCTGGGAACCCGTGTGGCGCGACTCGCGCCACACGCGAACCACTCCGTGCGCCCGTCCTCGAGCGCACGGATGGCACGCGGGCATCCTGCCCGCATCCGGCGCGGAGCGCCGGCCTCCGGGAGTTCTGCCGCGCTAGCTCCGTCGACACGGCCGGCCGGGGCTCCCCGGGGGCCGTCGGCCCGCTTCTGGGAGAATGCTGCGGATGCCGAGCGGCAATCTCGAGGCCTACCGCCGCAAGCGATCGAGCGAGGCGACGCCCGAACCCTTCGGTCCCGCGACGGGAACGGGCGGCGGCCGCTTCGTGGTCCAGAAGCACGCGGCCCGCCGGGTCCACTTCGACCTGCGCCTGGAACTCGAAGGCACCCTCAAGTCCTGGGCCGTGCCGCGCGGCCCCAGCCTCGACCCGGAGGTCAAGCGTCTGGCGGTGGCCACCGAGGACCACCCGCTGGTGTACGCCGACTTCGAAGGATCGATCCCCGCCGGCAACTACGGCGCCGGCGCGATGATCGTCTGGGACAGCGGCCGCTGGAGGCCGCTCGAGGATCCGGTCGCCGGCATGGAGAACGGCAAGCTCCTGTTCGAGTTGCACGGCTACAAGCTGCGCGGTGTCTGGACCCTGTTCCGCATCGGAGACCCGCGCCAGCAGGACGACGGCAACCAGTGGCTGCTGATGAAGAAGCCCGACGCCGCCGCGCGGCCGGAGAGCGGCGACGGCGACGACGATCTGCCGCCCCAGTCCGTGCTCTCGGGCCTGACGGTCGAGGAACTGCGCGATGGTTGCGAGCGGATCGAGGAGGTCCGCGCCGAAGTTGCCGACTCGGCCGCGCGCCGCCGCCGGGTCGATCCGCGGTCTCTGCCGCTGATGCTGGCGGTCACCGGCGACCGGCCGTTCTCGCGCCAGGGCTGGATCTACGAGCTGAAGTACGACGGCTACCGGCTGGTTGCGGCCAAGGAAGGCGGCAGCGTCTTCCTGCGCTACCGCAACGGCGGCGACGTGACCGCGCTCTACCCCGAACTGACCCGCGCCCTGCGGGCCCTGCCGGTGCAGTCCCTGGTCCTGGACGGCGAGGTCGTCGTGCTCGACGGCGCCGGCAGGCCGAGCTTCGCCAGGCTGCAGACGCGGGCCCTGCTCAGCCGCCCGGTCGACATCGAGCAGGCCGCCGTGCGCCGGCCCGCGACCCTGTTCGCCTTCGATCTCGTCGCCTTCGAGGGATCGGACCTGCGGTCGCTGCCCCTCCTGGAGCGAAAGGCCCTGCTGGCGAAGGTCCTGCCCCCGGCCGGACCGCTCCGCTACTCGGACCACATCGAGGAACAGGGCGAAGCGTTCTTCGAGCAGGTGGCGGCGATGGGTCTCGAGGGCGCGATGGCCAAGGACGGCGATTCGCGCTACGTCGGCCGCCGTTCGTCTTCCTGGGTCAAGCTGCGAACCGAACGGACCGCCGACTTCGCGATCGTCGGCATGTCGCCGCCCAAGGGCAGCCGGGTCGGTTTCGGCTCGCTCCACCTCGCGGTGTGGGATCCCGAGGCCGCCGCCGGCCTGGGCGATGCCGCCCGCAACGACGCCCGCGGCGGGCTCGTCTACGCCGGGCGAGTCGGCACCGGCTTCAGCGACGCGGATCTCGCGGATTTGGCGGAGCGCCTGTCGGCAAACCCGCGCAAGACCCCGGCGTGCCGGGCACCCGTGGGAACACCGGACAGCGACGGCGCAGAAGACGCCGCGGCGGCGGACGAGCCCACCCGAACGGTCCTCACCGACAGCGACCTCCTCGACGGCCGGATCGAAGACCAGACCTGGGTCGAGCCGGACCCGGAGCTGATCTGCGAGGTCCGCTACAAGGAGTGGACGCCCCACGGCATGCTCCGGCATCCGGTCTTCCTTCGGTTACGCGACGACAAGCCGATCGAGGACTGCGCGCGCCGCGCCGGGCCGCGAGCCCCGGGGGCAACCCCGCCCGCGCCCCCCGAGCGTCGCGTCGAAGTGACGAACACGTCCAAGGTGTTCTGGCCGGTCGAGGGCTACACGAAGGGCGACCTGATCGACTTCTACGCCGCGATCGCCGATGCGATGCAGCCCTACCTCACCGACCGTCCCCTGGTGATGACCCGCTACCCCGACGGGATCGACGGAAAGTCGTTCTTCCAGAAGAACGCGCCCGACTTCGCGCCGGACTGGCTGCAGCGGGTCAAGCTCGTCAGCCCGCGAACGGACAAGGAGGTCGAGTACTTCGTCTGCCAGGACCGCGAGAGCCTGATCTACGTCGCCAACCTGGGCGCCATCGTCCTCCACGTGTGGTCCAGCCGGTTGCACCAGCTCGGCCAGCCCGACTGGTGCATCCTCGACCTCGACCCCAAGGACGCGCCATTCGAGGACGTGATCGAGATCGCCCTGGCCATCCGCCGCCTGTGCAGGCAGATCAAGCTGCCCAGCTTCGTCAAGACCAGCGGTTCGAGCGGCCTGCACGTCCTCCTGCCGCTCGGCGGCGCCTGCACCTTCGAACAGTCCCGCAGCCTCGGCCAACTCATCGCCCAGATCATCTGCCGCCGGTTGCCCGACATCGCTACCATCACCCGCAACCCCGAACGCCGCGGCGGCAAGGTCTACATCGACTTCGTCCAGAACGGCCGCGGCAGGCTCCTGGTCGCCCCCTTCAGCGTCCGCCCGCTCCCGGCCGCTCCCGTGTCGACGCCGCTCCGCTGGTCCGAAGTCAAGCCCGGCCTCGACCTGCGCGACCACAACATCCGGTCGGTGCCGGAGCGGCTCAAGAAGCTCAAGACCGACCCTCTGCGCGGCGTCCTGACCGGGCAGCCCGACCTGCTGGCGGCCCTCCGGCGGTTGAGCGAGTTGGTTTAGGGCCGAGCGGCTCTGGACCGGGTGCGCCGGCCGCAAGGCCGGCGGCCGCTCCAGGAGCTACGAGCGCAGGCGCCCGATGTTGACTTCGAGTTCACATTTGAACTAAGTTTCGAGTCATGATTCGACTCAACATGCACGAGGCCAAGACCCACCTGTCCCGCTACATCGCGCAAGTCGAAGCAGGAGAGACGATCCTCCTCTGCCGCCGGAACGAACCGGTCGCCGAGATCCATCCTGTGCCACCGACCCGGAAGAAACCTCGCCCGTTCGGACTGGATCGAGGGAAGTTCGAGGTCCCCGACTCGTTCTTCGACCCCCTGCCCGACGAGTTCATCGACGCGTTCGAGAACGGGCCGGTGTTTCCCGAAGAGTGAAGCTGCTGCTCGACACCTGCGCGTTCCTTTGGTGGAGCCAAGGCTCCGCCAGAATCCCCAGGGAAGTCCGAAAGCTCGTCGCGGACCCCGAGAACGATGTCTACGTGAGCGCGGTCACGGCTTGGGAGATAGCCGTCAAACACGGGCTCGGCAAACTGGAGTTGCCTGCGCCGCCCGACGTCTTCGTTCCCACACGGCGAGAGTGGTACGACTTCAAGTCCCTGCCGATCGACGAGGCCAGCGCACTGCAGCTACCGCGGCTCCCGCCCGTGCACCGTGATCCGTTCGACCGCCTTCTGATCTGCCAGGCGATCGAGCACGCGATGACGCTCCTGACGCCGGATCGTCTGGTTTCTCAGTATCCGGTGCGGATCTCGTGGTAGCGGCCAAGGGGTCCTTCGCATTCATCGGTTGTCGCATTCCCTCGGTCGCCGCTTCGCGGCGCGTTTCACCTCGGAAAGCCGGCCAGGACCCGGGTGGCGCGTTCCGCGCCACCCGTGAACCACTCCGTGCGCCCGTCAGCGGGCGCACGGATGGCAGGCCGGCGCACCCTAGTCCCGGATCAGAACTGCAGCCTCAGCCCGGCCCTTACCCGGCGGCTGTCCTGGAACGCCGCCGGCAGGGGCTCGCGGAGGTCCGGTCTCGCCCGTTGCGCGGCGGCAGCGGCAAGCAGGTCGTGCCGGCCCACGCCGATCAGCACCGGATCGAAGTAGGCGAGCGGCCACAGCACCGAGGCGGCGTCCTGGTCGAAGACGTTCAGGGCCTCGGCGAACAGGGACAGGCGACGGTCGTCGGAGCGCAGCGGCACGCGGTAGGTCAGGGAGAGGTCCGCGCGCTTGAGGTCGGAGCTCTTGATCGGCGTGTCCGGACCCCGAGCCAACGGCGCGAGTCCGGTGCTGAGGATCCGGTTCGGCTCGTCGAGGCGTACTGCCATCGTCCGCGGCACGTAGACCCCGCCGGTGCGGAAGCGGTAGACGAGGGCCATCATCCACCGATCGCCGGGAGACAGGACGAGCCAGCCGGAGAGCTGGTGCTCGCGGTCGGCGTCGAGACGCCGGCTCTCATCGGTCACATCGAAGACGTCGCAGGGTACCGGCGACGAGCAGATGTCGAACGCGGCCACTCCCGGATGAACGTCCATCCCACTGAGGGCCTGAAGTCCGAGGCCGCCGGCCTCGTGGTTGCCCGTCAGACGGCTCCAAAGGTAGGTGAAGTGAACGCGCCAGGCCGGGTTGAGACCGACGTTCGCGTTCAGTTCGGCGCCCCACCACTCCTGCTCGAGTCGCGGCAGCTCGCCGCCGGCCTCGCCCCAGGGTGCGCGGCCGGCGCCGCGGCCGGGGGTCAGCAGGGTCGATACGACCTCTCCGTCGACGAGGGTGGGCGCCAGGCGAATGCCGTCGCGCAGCCGGCGCCGCGCGAGGCGCGCCGAGATGACCACCTCAGGCAGGAACTGGTAGCGGGTACCGAACTGCACCTCCCGCACGAGCCCCGGACGCAGATCGGGATCCACCGCAGCGCGGCCGAAGTCGAGGCCCGAACCGAAGGAATCGCCCGCCTCAAGACCGCCCACGGCGTCGATCCCCGCCAGACCGCCAAACGACCGGAACGCGTCGACATGCGACCAGGCCCCACCGCCGTAAACCTTCCACTTGCCGCGGCCGCCGACATCCCAGACAAAGCCGAGCCGCGGCTCCGTGCGGTCGTCGAAAGCCAACTCAAGCGGGCCGGTCCTCTCCTCCTCCGCACGCAGACCCAGGTGGAGGGTGACGCGGCGGTCGAAAGGACCCGCCAGACGCCAGGCGTCCTGGACGTAGAGGGCACGCTTCTCCTGCCGCAGACCGGTGGCCGCGAGGGGCTGGCCGCTCCACTCCGGTAGCGCCCCGCCGGGCAACGCCAACAGCCTTCCGGGATGGTCGGACCGGACCAACTCCAGGTCTCCCCGGGAGTTCTGCACACCCACTTCCAGGGTGTGGTCGAACAGGAAGAACGACGGCTCGACCGCCCAGTTCCGGCGCTCCGCCGCTCGGCGGACAAGGCCGGCGGGACGAGCTTCGTACCACCCCGCGGCGCGGCCTCCGGCAGGCGCCGCAAAGTAGACGCCGGCGTCCTGCCACGGCGCCTCGCGGCCCCGCTGGTCGGAGCGTCCGGCGAACACTCGCAGCCAGAGCCGGTCCGTGATTCCCCATTCGACGTTGAGGCTCGTCGTCTCCTCGGTGGACCGGCGCTTCTCCCGCCCGTCGGCCGAAGGAAGCACCAGGAGCGCCGGCATCCGGCCGTCCAGCTCGCTCGATCCCGAATGGTGCTTCAGAGTCAGGTTGCTGGCCGATCCGGCCCACCAGTCGAACTTGCCCACCGACTGCTCGATAATCTCTTTCCAGGTCACCGGCGCACCGGCGCCGAAGAGCTCCACCTCACCGCTAGTGCGACTCGTGGAGTAGCCGCCGAAAGCCCGGGCGCGCTTGTCCCGCAGTGGCCCGCCGAGGAACACGGTCGCCTCCTCGCCATCCACCCGCCTCCGATCGACGCCGCCGACGGGCAACCGCTCCACGCCCAGCAGACGCAGCGCGGGCCGCTCCCCGGTGTCGGAGGGCTCGACCACCGACCAGCCGCCGTTGACACTCCATTCGGTCCCTCCCGAGCGCGTGATCACGTCGACGTGCGGCCCGGCCATCGCCGCCGCGAAGTCCATCGAACGCACCCGCACCTGATCCACCCAGCGCGGATCGACGGCGGCCGCCGAAAGGCCCGGCAGTACGCGATCCTGGCCGTCGACCCGGTAGTTGGCGAACCCCGGCGACCAGCCGTTGACGGAAAGATCGCCGCCTGCCGCGTCCAGACCCGCGGCAAGGTCGAGATTGACAGCGGCGGTACTGCCCGGCAGTTCCCGCAGATCGTCGCCCGCGAGCACGTTCCCGTCACTGCCGGTCACCACATCGAGCAGGGGCGAGGAGACGAGTTCGAGCATCGAGGCGCTGCCGCTCCGCATCTGGAAGTCGACCCGCAGAACGCCGCCTACGACCAGCACCAGGTTTTCCACCACGGTGGTGACGTAACCGTCCACCGTCGCCTCCACGTGGTAGCCGCCGGGGGGCAAACCGGGCGCACGGTAGCTGCCGCCGCCCCCGGCGTGAACGATCCGGGGGCTGTACAACTGGTCGCCGGTGATCCTGATCTCGGCCCCGGCCAGCGGACCGCCCGCGATGTCACGCACCTGCCCGTTGATCTCCCCGTTCAGGCTCGCCGCGGCCGGGCGCGCCGCAAACAGGGTCAGCCCCAGGGTCGTGACGACGAGAACCGCCGAGACAGCCGGCGCCGCGGCCAACCGGTTAGGCGCCCGCTTCGGCAGGAGCAGGGAGGCGCACGCGGACACCAGGCCGACAATCGCCCCGGCTTGCAGCACCGCGGCGAGTTCGAAGCGGTCGGCGAGCTCGCCGATCGCCCAGGAGGCGATCCCGCCCATCGTGAACAGGAAACCGAGCGCTGTCCCCGAAGCCAGACCGCGGCGCCATGGCAACAGGGACTGCGCCATGACGATCAACACCGAGTGCGGCGCGCCCAGCAGCGCGCCACAGAAGAAGCCGACGACGAATGCCCAGTTTCCCGACCCCGGCAACACAGCCAACAGCAAGGAGCCGAGCAATGTGGTCAGGAAGACCACGGGCCGCCGACCCCAGCGGTCTGCCCACGCCCCTGCAAGGACGCTCGTCGCCGCGCCGCCGACCAGGAACAGGCCGGCGGCAAGCCCCTGGGCCTTGGCGCTCCATCCCTGCAGGCTCAGCAGGAGCGGCAGGAACGCAACGGTTCCGAAGACAGCCCATGACCTGCTCGCGAACACCAGGGCGAGTAGAGCAATGACACCAGCGCGCGCAGGTTGGCGAGGTCCCGCTCCAGCGTCGGCAACCGCATCGGCGCCCCTTTCTGACGGTCCCGTCGAGAGTTCCGCCGAGGGTGTCGAATGGACTCTGCGCGGTCCCATCGCGAAGGCCATGAACAGCGGCACCGGCGCCACCACGAGCAGGAGCCAGTAGATTCCCTCAAGCCCCGCCCAATCGAGAGCCACGCCGGCCAGGAACGGACCTGTCGCCAGCCCCACCTGACCAAAGAGGAAGAAGACGGCCGTGAAAGTAACCGAGCGCGAGAGATCGGCCGTGCTGGCATGCATTACGCCAAGTGGATGGAACGCGCCTGAAGCGACGGCCGCCAGTGCGAAGGGAATGAGAAAGAGGCCAAACCCGCCGGTCGAGCCGGCAGCGGTAACGGCGAGGCCGATGCAGGCCAAGTTGACGGCCACACTGACCGGTCCCAAGAACCGGCTGCCGACGCGGTCGACCACCCACCCGAACATAGGTTGGGTAGTGCCGGCCAGGACTTGGTAGAGCCCGACGGCGAGCCCGATCTGAGCGGCGCTGAGCCCTAGCGGCGCCTTCAGGAAGGCCAGCAGCACCGGCCCCATGCTGTTGAAGATGTCGATGCCGAGGTGACCCACCGTGACCGCAGCGAAGATGCGCCGGCCACTCATGGGATCTCGCCAACGACGCGGCGTGACGTCGCCGCGGCCGGGAAGCGCCGAGCACTCATGTGCGGCCCGTCACTCGACTTCCGCGGGCGCGTCTCCCCGCGGCGCGCTGACGCCGCCTCCCCGCCGCGGATCGGCGACACCGACGAGCGCCTTCTCCCTGATGCGGATCGCCGACATGTCGCCGCTCAGGCCGCGCGCGAACAGCTCGTGGCCGCGCGCGGCCAGACCGTCGAGCGTCTCGGCGGAAACGCCGCCCTGCTCGTAGAAGATCCGGTCGGGCCACGCCTGATGATGCACCCGCGGACTCTCGACCGCCTGCTGCAGGGTCATGCCGTGGTCGATCACGTTCGAGATCACGTGGTAGACGGTGGTGATGATCATCGGGCCTCCCGGCGTACCGACGACCATCATCAGGTCGCCTTCCGGGTCGAGGACGATGCTCGGGGTCATCGACGACAGCATCCGTTTGCCGGGGACGATCGCGTTGTTCTCGCCCTCGACCAGCCCGAACTGGTTCGGCTGGCCCGGCGAGGCGGCGAAGTCGTCCATCTCGTTGTTGAGCAGAAACCCGGCGCCGGTGACGACGACCGCGTTGCCGTAGCCGCTGTTGATCGTGGTGGTGATCGAGGCCGCACTGCCCCAGCGGTCCACCACGGAGTAGTGAGTCGTCTCTGTGCTCTCCTGCGGCGGCGCGACCGCGACCGGCGGCAGCGGCTGCGCCCGCTCGGGATCGATCTGTGTCCGCAGCCCGTCGGCATAGTCCTGGGACTCGAACTGCGCCCGCGGCACGTCGACGAAGTCCGGGTCGCCGAGCAACGTGTTGCGGTCACGGAACGCGAGCCGCATCGTCTCGGCCTCCAGGTGGATCAGCTCGGCGCTGCCGAACGGAGGCAGGGAATCCCAGCCTTCCAGCACGTTCAGGATCAGGCCCAGGGTCAGGCCGCCCGACGACACGGGCGGCATCGAGTAGATCGTGTGGCCGCGGTAGGCGACCTCGACCGGCGCCCGCCAGGCCGGTGCGTAGTCGGCGAGATCCTGGTGCGAAATGAGGCCTCCGCCCCGCTCCATCTCGGCCACAATCAGGTCGGCGACCGGGCCGCGGTAGAAACCTTCCGGTCCCTGCTCGGCGATCGCCGTCAGGGTGGCTGCCAGGTCGAGCTGCTCCAGGAGCGTCCCCGGCGCCGGCGCCTCGCCACCTTCCAGGAACTGCTCGGCGCTGGCCGGGAACCGGTTGAGCCGTTCGGCCGCCGACGCGAGGCTCCGCGACCGGACATCGTCGACCTCGTGGCCGCGGGCCAACTCGATCGCGGGGGCCACCAGGTCGGCCCAGGGCAGCGAGCCGTACTGCTGGTGCATCTCCCACAGCCCGGCCACGGATCCGGGAACGCCGGCCGCAAGATGGCCGATCACCGCACTCTCCGTGACCTGGCCGTCGTCGTCGAGGAACATGTCGCGGGTCGCCGCCCCCGGCGCCTTCTCGCGGTAGTCGAGCGCCCGGACCTCGCCGTCGTTCAACCGGTAGACCAGGAAGCCGCCGCCGCCGATGTTCCCCGCGGCCGGCAGCACCGCCGCCAGGGCGAAGCCGACCGCTACGGCGGCGTCGACCGCGTTGCCGCCCCGTTCCAGGACGCGGGCGCCGGCTTCGGAGGCGAGACCATGACCACTGACGACCATCCCGTGCTCCCCTTCCGCCGTCGGCGCCTTGCCCTCAAGGCTCCAGGCCGAAGTGCCCTCGGTATCGCGCGCCGATTCAGCCCCGGTGCAGGCGACTCCGAGCAGGACGGCGGGGGCGAGGCAGCCGGCGATCAGGCGACGAACAAGCGGACGCGAGGCAATGGTCGCGAACCGGCTCATTGAGTCGGGGACGGTATCAGAGCGAGGAGGCGGGCTCCCGCAAAGACCGGCTCGGGCGGCCGCAACGCCGGCCCCCCATCCAGCACAGCCGGATAGTCTTGCGAGCGTCCCCAGTCCAGGCACAACTTCCCCTGCAGAGGAGAAGAACCATGCAGACGAAGCTCCCCGAGCTGACGATCGGCATCGAGGAGGAGTACCAGATCATCGACCCGGAGAGCCGGGAGCTGAAGCCCTTCATCCAGAAGTTCCTCGAGCAGGGTCAGATCGTTCTGCAGGAGCAGATCAAGGCCGAGCAGTTGCAGTGCCAGGTCGAGGTCGGCAGCGAGGTCTGCCGGACCATCGGCGAAGCGCGGCAGGAGCTGATCCGGCTGCGGCAAAAGGTCGCCGAGCTGGCGGCCAACAACGGCCTGTGCATCGCCGCCGCCAGCAGCCATCCGTTCTCCGCATGGCAGGAGCAGGACGTCACCGAGGCCCAGCGCTACATCAAGATGCAGGAGAGCTTCGGCGATGTCGCGCGGCGCATGCTGATCTTCGGCATGCACGTCCATGTCGGCGTGCCGGAGCGGGATTTGCGGATCGACGTGATGGATCAGTCCCTCTACTTCCTGCCCCACCTGCTGGCGCTGTCGACTAGCTCGCCGTTCTGGCAGGGGCGGAAGACCGGGCTCAAGTCGTACCGCTCGGTGGTCTTCGAGAGCCTGCCCCGCTCCGGCCTGCCGCCCTCGTTCCGTTCCTACGCCGAGTACGAGCGCCTCGTGAGTGTCCTCGTGAAGACGAAGTGCATTGAGGAGCCGACCCAGATCTGGTGGGACGTCCGGCCGCACCCCAAGTTCCCGACCATCGAGTTCCGCGTCTGCGATGTCTGCACGAAGATCGAGGAGGCGCTGTGCCTGACCGCGCTGTTCATGGCGATCGTCGGCAAGCTGATCCGCCTGCGCCGGGACAACCAGGCCTGGCGCCGCTACCCCCGGCACCTGCTCTACGAGAACAAGTGGCGGGCCATGCGCTACGGCATCGACGGCAAGATGATCGACTTCGGCAAAGCCGAGGAGGTGCCGCTCAGGTCCCTGACCCTGGAGTTGCTCGAGTTCGTGGACGACGTGCTGGACGAACTCGGCATCCGCAAGGAAGCCGAGTACGTCCACACGATCCTCGCCGAGGGCACGAGCGCCGACCGCCAGTTGGTCCGTGCCGAAGAGGGCGACCTGAACGCCGTCGTCGACGGCCTGATCGAGGAGACGCGCCAGGGCTGCGACTGAGGCGGCGCGCCGCGGGCGCCGCGGGGCTAGCCAGCCGTCTGGCGGTGCTAGCGCTGGCCCCGTTCTTCTCGACGCGCCTCCCGGGTCTTCGGATCGAAGGGCAAGATCAGGCTCAGGGGGAGAAGCAAGCCAGCACACGCCAACCATAGGTAGCGTTTGGGCCAGATCCAGATCCTGTTGGCGCCGGCAGCGCTCAAGTAGCTCGGCATGGGGACCGCTCCCTCTTCTTCCAAACGCAGGATCTTCTCAGGCTGGAACGGGTAGCGGAGCAGGCCGTCGGGCGTCACCAGTTCCAGCACGGCCGGGTAGTAGCGGCTCAGGATCGCCTGTTCGGCGGCCGCGGTGGACCAGTCTTCCGCCACGTAGGCCTCCTCCCGTGTCTGGACGTGCCACGCGGCCTCGGAGAGGAAGTGATCCTCGATGTGCCAGGGCTGGAAGTCCGTCGGCGGCAGTTTCGTGGCCCAGCGGTCAGGGCGGTTCTCGTTCAGACGCTCCAGGCGCTCGGCGCTGTAGTGGCTGCGGAACTGGCCGAGTTCGGGGTCTTCGATCAGGTGACCAAGGTTGGTCAGTTCCAGCAAGCCGGCTGACGCCAGGACGAGGGACGCCCACAACACAACGACACCTCGTAGCTCGACGCGGCTGGGGGCCGCGGTGTCGAACCCGAACAGGCCGGCGCCGAACACGACGCCGCAGCCGCCGGCAGACGCGTTCAGCACGCAGTCGTAGAAGTCGCCGACTCGGGGCCAGACCAGCCACTGCACGAACTCGTCCGCGACCCCGACCAGCGAGGCCAGAACGGCGGCGGCGAACGCGGCTACGATGGCGGACCGGCCGCCGCGGAGGAAGGCGCGGTAGAGCAAGAGGGCGACGAGCCCGTAGAGGACCAGATGCATCCGTTCGAGGGCGGATTCCTCGGGACGCCCGCGCGCGAGCGCCGTCGCCTGCGCCACGGCCCAGAGCGCCCCTACTGCGAGGGCGGCGTAGTTGCTCCAGCGCAGTTGGCGGGCGGAACGGACGACCCACACCACGAACGCCGCCGCCGCGATCCAGAACAGGATCGTCGGCACGATCACCAGCAGGGACCGGTCGAACTCCTCTCGAACCCACCGCGTGAGCCGACCCAGAAAGGGCGCCGAGCCGACGATCCAAAGAGCGATGAGGGCAGGTGCCGCGAACCGGCGCATCAGGAGAAGACGCTAGCAGCCCGTCATCGGGCGCACGGATGAAACTCGCTTCGTTGCGTTCTGTGGCGCAGTCTCCTAGTCTGAGACCATGGTTGGTTTCTCCCTTCGCGGGCGTTTGGTCCAAGCGGCGGCAGGCACTCTGCTGGCCGGCTTCGCCGGTCTACCTGCGCCGGCGCGGGCTGCCGAGCCGGAGACCCACCCGGTGCTCCGCATCGAGCGCTGGATCGAAGGCGGCGCCCGCGTCGCCTGGTCGCGCCAGGGCGAGTGGCTGGCCTACGACAAGGTCGGAACCGACGGCCGCTACGACGTCTACCTGACCTCCACCGACCGTCTCGCGGAGCGCTGCCTTACCTGCGAGATGTACGAGTTCCGCAAGGACAACGTGCTCAACCCCGTGTGGCACCCCTCGGGCGAGAGGCTGATCGTCCAGGTCCAGAGCCACCCCAAGCGGCTCAAGTTCGTCGCCGATCCGCTGCAGCTTCTGACCCCCGACCGGGCGCTGCACAGCGAGCTCTACGACATCGACCGCAAGGGCAAACACTTCACCCTGCTGACCCGGTTCGGCGACAGCGGCACGGCGGTGCTCGATCCGCACTTCTCCTTCGACGGCGAGCGTCTGCTCTGGAGCGAGCGGATCAAGGCGCGCAAGGGGCGCTACGGCGCCTGGCAACTGCGCAGCGGCCGCTTTCGGGTCAACCGCGTCGGCATCGCGAAGTTGAAGAAGATCAGGTCCCACCCCGCGCCGGCCGACGCACTGATCGTTCCACAGGGCTACACGCCCAACGACCGGGGCGCCCTGGTGGCCGCGAACCTCGAACCCGGCCAGTCGCCCGACACCCTCGACCTCTACCGGCTCAGCCTTGACGGCGGCGAGCCCGAGCGGCTCACGCACTCGCGAGGCGGCGTCGAGGAATACGCCCGCCTGTCGCCGACGGGCCGGCACCTCGCCTTCACCTCGAACGCCGAGATCCAGGGCATCGAGCCCGGCCAGTCGTTACCGCCGACGGCCCGCCGCGAACTGTGGCTGATGGATGCGGACGGCTCGAACAAGCGCCGGCTGACGTTCTTCAACGACCCGAACTCCGACCACAGCCTGGGGCACACCTACGTCGGCGACCTGACCTGGCGCCCGCGCGGCGACCAGATCGCCGTGCACGTGCTGTGGGGCAGCCAGGACGGCGGCCGCCCGCGCGAGGCGCTGTACCGTATCGATCTCGACCCGTCGTTCAGGCGCTAGGGCCGCCACTCTTCCGAGGAATCCTGCATGAGTAAACGTACCCGTCCGTTCACGCTCATCCCGGCCCTGGCCGCGCTCTGCGTCGCGGCGCCGATGGCGGCACAGGAGGAGCCCCACGTCTTCCGCGGCGCGCAGGTCCTGCCGATCGCCGGACCACCGATCGAATCCGGGGTCCTGGTCGTCGAGAACGGCAAGATCGTCGATGTCGGCGGCCCCGACACACGCGCGCCCAGGGGGGCGGTCGAGCACGACCTCTCCGGCAAGGTGCTGATGCCGGGCCTCGTCGACACCCACTCCCACGTCGGCTCGGTTTCGGGCGGCGACCGCTCGTCGCCGCTTCACCCCGAAGTGCGGAACCTCGACTCGATCGACGTCGCCGCCGACAGCGTCTGGCGAGCACGCGCCGGCGGCATCACGACCCTCAACCTGATGTCCGGCTCCGGGCACCTCATGTCCGGCCAGACCGCCTACGTGAAGCTCCGCGACGGCGCCCGCACGATCGAGGACTGGCTGTACTGCGACGATCCGCTGACCGGCATCTGCGGCGGCATGAAGATGGCCAACGGCACGAACTCGATCGGCTCGCCGCCCTTCCCCGGCACCCGGTCCAAGTCGGCCGCCCTGGTCCGCAACCTCTACCACGAGGCCGGCGCCTACGTGGAGAAGATGGCGGACGACGGCGACGCTGAGGACGGCGACGACGAGAACGACGACGGAAACGGCGCCGCAGCCGAGCGCGACCTGCGCATGGAGGCGCTGGCCCAGGTGCTGGCGGGCGACCGGATCGTCCAGCACCACACTCACCGCCACAACGACATCGCCACCGTGCTGCGGCTCAAGGAGGAGTTCGGCTTCCGGGTCGTCGTCCAGCACGGCACCGAGTCCTGGAAGGTCGCCGAGGAACTCGCAGCCGCCGACGTGCCGGTTTCGATCACGTGGATCGACTCTCCGGGCGGCAAGGAGGAGGTGATCGACTGGAACATGGAGATGGGCGCCCTGCTCGAACAGGCCGGAGTCGACGTCGCCTTCAACACGGACGACTCCGTGACCGACTCGCGGCTCCTGTTCCGGGCCGCCGCGATCGCCGTCCGCTACGGCATGTCGCGCGAGAAGGCGCTGGAAGCGCTGACCCTGGCCCCGGCGCGGATGCTCGGCCTGGAGGACCGGATCGGCTCGCTCGAAACCGGCAAGGACGCGGACTTCATCGTCCTCTCCGGTGACCCGCTCAGCGTCTACTCGAAGGTCGAGCAGACCTGGGTCGAGGGAACGATGATCTACGACCGCTCGAATCCGGACCACCGCAAGTACGCGGTCGGCGGCTACAAGGTCTACCGGACCACGGCAGAGGAAGAAGAGATGACCCGGCAGTTGCTGGCCGGAGAGGCGGGAGAGACACGATGAAGCGGCTCGGAACGACTCTGCTACTCGTCGCCGTGGCGGCTCTGGCCGGCGGACCGGCAGCGGCCCAGGTTGCGGTGCGGGCGGAGACCCTGCACACCGTCTCGGGACCGCCGATCCAGGACGCCGTCGTCATCGCCGGCGCCGACGGCAAGATCGAATGGGTCGGCCCGGCCGCCGACGCCAACATCCCCGACGGCGTCGACGTTCTGGAAGCCGCCGTCGTCACCCCCGGCCTGGTTGACCCGCACTCGGTGGTCGGCCTCTCCGGGGCGCTGAACAGCAACGTCGGCCCGGTCCGCGACCAGGACCAGCTCGAGCGCTCGTCGCCGATCCAGCCCGACCTGCGGGCGATCGACGCCTACGACGCGAACGAGACTCTGGTCGAGTGGGTGCGCTCCTACGGTGTCACGACGCTCCACACCGGTCACGGTCCTGGGGCTCTCGTCAGCGGCCAGACGATGATTGCCAAGACCCGCGGCCGGAACGTGGATCAGGCGGTCGTCGTGCCCGCGCGCATGCTCGCTTCCACGCTCGGCAACGCGGTGTCCTCCAACTTCCAGTCGCCGGGGACGTCATCGAAGGGCGTGGCGATGCTGCGGGGCGCCCTGATCGGCGCCCAGGCGTACATGGAGCAGGTGCGCCGCGCGGAAGAGGCCGGTGACGAGGACGAGTCCTCAGGCGATGACGGCGACGAGGACTCCGACGGCCACGACAAAGACGAGGCGAAGCCCGCCCCGCAGCCGCCGCCCCGCGACCTCGCCAAGGAGGCTCTGGGCCAGGTGCTCGACGGCGAGCTGTCGCTGCTGATCACCGCGAACACCGTGCCCGAGATCGCGGCCGCCCTGCGCCTGCAGCACGAGTTCGGCTTCGACCTCGTGCTCGACGGCGCCGCCGAGTCCTACCTGCTGCTCGACGAGATCCGCGAGGCCGGCGTGCCCGTCGTCCTCCACCCGACGATGAGCCGCGTCCGCAACGGCTCCTACGAGACCGCCTCCAGGCTCGCCGACGCCGGTATCCCGTTCGCGCTCCAGACCGGTTTCGAGGGCTACGTCCCGAAGACCCGCGTCCTGCTCTGGGAAGCCGCCATCGCCGCCGCCAACGGCCTCGGCCAGGGGCGCGCGCTCGAGGCGATCACCCTGAGCCCGGCCCGCATCCTCGGCATCGACGATCGGGTCGGCTCGATCGAGGTCGGCAAGGACGCCGACCTCGCCCTCTTCGACGGCGACCCCTTCGAGTACACGAGCCACATCTGCGGCGTGATCATCGAGTCGGAGGTCATGTCGACGGAGTGCCGGTAGAGCCGAGCGGTCGGATGCCTGTATGGTCGGAGTTGACGGAAGCATCGCGAATCCGGAACAGAGTGAGTTAACGATGATCGCAAACCAGGAGCCGTTGCCGTTGGGCCGAAACGCAGACAAGACGGGTGGCGACGCAGGACACGCGGCTAACGCCCGAAAACGAGCCAAGGCCATCCCCGAGCCCGCCGCGGCTCTTCAGCCGCTCCTCGCCGACACGGTCAAGAAACTCGTCAGGGCCCACAAAGTGGCGCTCCCCATCTCCAAGCAGAAAGACACCGCACAGGTAACAATCAAGGATCTGGACCGGTTGATCGCAGCTCTCCGCGTCATCCCTCCGGGTCTCTCCGAAGTAGAACAGCAGCGCGAGGACCTACACCGCCAGCGGCAGGCGGCTTTCGGTCGGCGGCGCGAGGATCTGGCCCAAGCCGCCAACGCGGCCGGGTGGTCCTTCAGGCGACTGAAGAACTACGACTACGTCGGCTGCTTCCAAGTGAACTATCGCAAGGAGCGTGTCGCCCTGAAACTCGGAAGCGAGCAGTTCACCATCTTGACTGAACTGGACGGGCGACAACTCTTCGCACGCCTTCAGGACGAGAAGAAGCGACTTGAGGACTTCCCATTTGATCGCGCAGGCTTCTTTCGGTCGATGAAGGACGCCATCGCGCTTGCTCGATCACGAGGGCTGGACCGAAACGGCAAGGCACCGATCCGGCCACTGTACCCTCTGTTCGTGCTGGCCCGTCACACCGAGGACGAGCGCTTCCTCAAACGCCCGACCTCGTTCGTCGAGTACCCGATGGAGCAGTTCGTCTACGACTTCGCGCGGTTCGGCCGAAGAGGATGGAAGATGGACAACGGCGAGCGCCTCTGCAATGAACCGCCGAACATGGCGTCCGTCGGCAGGGGCGCCGCGATCACTCTGCCGTCGCTTGACGGCAGCCGCGCACCCCAACTCTGCGCGATCTGGACAGGCCGGACTTAGTCTTAGTGGAGATCACAGCGGTCGACGCGCTGGCCCATCTCGCGGAGACGGGCACGCCGCCTGACGACGCGGCGATTGTATTCCGCGTCTCGGCTGGCCTGCAGGAGTGGTTCGACCGAATCAGGACGGAGACGCTTCCGTTCCTCGCGGCCGGAGGCAGCGAGCTTCAATTCGTCCACGGACCCTATGGGCGCGGCAAGACGCATTTACTCAAGGCCCTCACCTACGTGGCACGCGAGCAAGGCTTCGTCACCGCCTACGTGGACTGCGCCGATGACGAGAGTCCGTTCAGGTCTCTAAGGTCCACCTACAGGGCAATCGCGGCCAACCTGGAGCCGCCGTTCTCGCTCGAATCGATCAACTCCTTCGGCTCGCCGGGCCTCACGGGAGCGGTGGAAGCGCAGTTTGGACACAGGAGTCCGGCTAGCCAGCGAGCGCTGATCGACCGCTTGCGGACAGACCGGTCGCTCTCGGCTGACTTCAGGAATCTCGTGGTGGCCTACTGCACATGGGGTCTGCTCGCCCTCGGGGACGAGGAACTCTCGGACGACCTGCAGGCCCTGCTGACGGCGACACCGACACGTCGGGTAGTCGTTGGGGAGCTGTACCGTGCCCACGCCGGCCTGCCCAGGCCCCTTGGCAAGCTGACTCGGAGAAACGCGGGAGCGTGGCTGCGTTCGCTGCTCTCCCTCCCCAGCCTACTCGGCTACAGCGGTCTGTTGGTCTGTTTCGACGAGACAGAGACGATCCTGAAGGGGCAAGGCCCGCGCCAGAAGCAGGCTCGGCTCGCACACATCCGCACGTTCGTCGACCACCTGGCGACGGGTGCCTATGAGGGCTGCGCGGTGTACTACGCCGCCGCAGAGGATCTGCTCGACAGCGCCAGAGCCGACCTCGGCGCGCTCGCCCAGCGGATCGACCGGATGCGCCTCCCTCACACGGGGCGTAGCCGCAATCCCCGCGCAGTCTGGGTCGACCTGGACGAACTCACGGTGCCCGGACCGCACGACAGCCGGTTCTTCGAAGAGCTGGGACAGAGCATCCACAGGCTTGGAAGCGACGCCGGAATGGACCCGTCCCATGCGCCGGAGATCCGCGATCTCGTGAGAGATCGCGCCTGGAAGTACGCTGAGGACATCGACGAGGGACAAGTGCGGAGGTTCGTCAAGGAGATCGCCGCGAATGTCGCACTTAAGGTGCGGTAGGTGCGGAAAGGGGAAAGCATGGAGCAGAACGACGCGTCCGATGTATGGGCTAGGCTCGCCACCGAAGGCAAAGCGCCCACGGACCTGACACAAGCATCGCAGAGCCTGCCGAGCTACACGGTCGGTTTTGGCGATTGGATCGACCGACTGGCCGCTACCTACCTCGGGGACCTGTGCCGACGGGGCGCGCACTTCAAGCTGGCGCTGGCGCCGTACGGCGGCGGCAAGACGCACTTCCTTCTCGCACTGGGAGTGCGGGCGCTGGAGGAGAACTTCGCGGTAGCCTACGTGCCCTGCAGTAGCGATGTCAGCCTCGACAGCGGGCTCAGGGTCTACAAAGAGTTTGCCGAGCAACTGCAGCTTCCGGGCCGCGAGCGAGCCGGCCTGCCCACCTTTCTCCAGGCAACAGTAGAGCGGAAGATTGCCGCCATCGAGGGCCACGGCGCCCCCGATCCATCTGCCGCCTTTCAGCAGTGGACGGCCACGGTCCGGAAGAGCGACTACCCGGAAAACGCGTTCGGCCGCGTGATGGCCGTCGCCCTTGAGGCTGAGCGCGGCGGAAGGGACTCGGCTCTCGGCGAGGCCGCCGTGCGCTGGTTGCAGGGCGACGTCGGCACCCTGACCCGAGCCGAGATGCAGGAGCTGCGACTCAACCGGGTCCCGAAAGCTGGCGAGAAGCGCTTCGGCAGGGATCTCCTGCTTTCCCTAGTCAGATTCCTCCCTGAGGCAGGCGTTTTCGGTCTGGTACTGCTGTTCGACGAAGTGGAGACCCTGTTCGAGGTGAGTCGAGGGCAAAAGGCGAACCGTGTGCTGGCCGCGATGCGGGTCTTGCTCGACGCCCCGTCCGGAGTGCGTGGCGGCCTCCCGCTCCTCGGTGTCTTCTCCGCAACACCCGACGTACTCGACGGCCTAAGTCGCTACCCCGCCCTCGAGCAACGACTTGCGGTCCACGGCGCGGAGTTCCAAGAGGGCAACGACCTGTCTCCCCAGCTACCTCTGGACCGAGTCGAGAGCCAAGAAACGCTGCTTGAGGAGATCGGCGCCAAGCTCATCAAGATGGGCTCCATCGCCAAAGGATTCCCGTTTGACTTTGAACTACAGCGCCGCAACGCCCGGCGGCTGGCTCAGGTCGCCTCGGAGCGCAACCTCGATGTCAATGCCCGCCGGCTGTTTGTCAAGACCTGGGTGAGTCTGCTCGACTTCCAGACCCGCGACGGTGAGCGCGCGTTCGACAACGATGAACTCCATCAGCGCTACAACGGCTCCTTCGATCAGGTGCAGCAGTCAGAGGGGTTCGAGCCTTGAGCCCTCGGCCTAGAGTCTGGCACTCGAACTTCGGTGAAGGAGTAGTGATCGGAAATCCTGGCGCCGACCGGCCGCCGGTCGACTTCGGCTACATGACAACCCAGGTGCCGCGGAATCAGCTCCGCTGGCTGGGCGAGCCCATCTCGATAACGGCAACGGTTCCCGTCGTCGACGAATCAGGTCCAAGGCATAGTGGGAAGCGGCCAGTGAAGTTGACGGACAGTGTGGTTCAGGCCCGCCGCGCCATCCTCGCGCTCAAGCTCGGGCAGGTTCTCGAACAGGATGTACAAACCCTGAGCGTCGGTGTCGACCAGGTTCAAACCAGGTTGGAGCACACGGTCGCCGAGGCCGCAGCACGGCGGCCTCAGTCCATCCTGATCGAAGGGCCTTGGGGGACCGGCAAGACCCATCTCCTGACCCTCCTGACGTCATTGGCTCGGGCACGAAAGTTCGCCACCTCTCGCGTGATCCTCGACGGTGAAGGCGTCACCCTGTGGGAGCCGATGGGGTTGATGGAGGGCCTCCTCGGTTCACTCAAGTATCCCGGTGAAGCAGTCCCGTTAGGCATCGGCCATCGACTACACCAGGTGCGACGGCGCACAACCTACTCGGCCGCGAGGGACCGCCTCGGACCTCGTCTCGCCGGCGCGATCTTCGCCACGCCCACGGCGGCGTTCGAGGAACCCGAAGTGCTGGATGTGATGGAGGACTATTTCAGGTTGAACCTATCCAGGACACAGGCACGGTACAAACTCCGCAAGCTACGCCACTACGGAGCAGACCTCCCGGAACTGAGGGCGTGGCACACCGCAGACCGGGCGCGCAGGTTCTCCGAGCTGCTCGTGGCCTGGGCCGAGTTCTGCGTGCTGACCGGCGCCAAGGGGCTGGCCGTCCTTCTAGATGAAGTGGACGTGGAGTACTCCGCAACCGACAGACCGACAATGTTGAACGAACTGCACAGGATGCGGCGGGACGACCTTCTCGAAGCACTCTCGGCACTGCGAACCTGGCGCTGTCCCCTCATCCTCGCATTCGGAAGCGCCCCAGTTGCGAGTGCTGAAGGCAGCGGACGTGACGCTGCCGCGGATCTCAGAGGACGCATGCCTGGCCTGGTGAGCATCGAAGCTCCGCAGCCAACTCTCGAGCAAACCCGGGAACTGGGGCGCAAACTCCGTACGTTGTACGAACGCGCCTATGGGCAGGCGACGCCGAGTGCAGGGAACGGGATCGAAGACTTCGCTTCCCGCCACCTACTGGAGCTGAACCCAATCCCTCGAGACTTCGTGCGCGGCGTCCTCGAGCGACTCGACGTAGCTGCATGCGAAGCGGCCGCGACGCACCAGTCAGCCTTCCAACAGGACTAAGCACGAGCCACGCCTTGGAGAGAGATCGAGACATCGTCGATGAACTCGGGAACGTCGGCACGGCATTCTTCGGCGGCTTCCGGAAGCTACGCGAAGTTCAGCGCCGAGCCATACCTTCGATTCTCTCGGGCGGAGACGTGCTCGTAGCCTCAGCGACAGCGTCCGGGAAGACCGAAGCGGTGATAGCACCGATCGTCGCCCGCACGCGAGCTTCGTCGCCGGCCAGCCACCCACGTATCCGGGTTCTCGTCATTGCGCCGACGCGGGCGCTCGTCAACGATCTCGCCGCCCGGCTGGAACCGCCGCTCGCCCGATTGGGCCTCGACTGCGGGCGCCAGACAAGTGACCGCAGAGACAAGGCCAAACGGCCTTTCCTACTCGTCACGACTCCGGAGTCTCTTGACTCGATGCTCGTGCGTGACGGTCGATGGGAAGGTGGAACGATCGTTGATCACCTGCTCGCCAGCGTTGCGGCGGTCTTCCTCGACGAAGCGCATCTCTACGATGGAACGGCTCGCGGCGATCAGCTTCGCTGGCTCCTTGGTCGTTTGCGGCGCCTACGACGGATCGATCCCGAGTGCGGAGAGGCCGACAAGGCCCATCTCCAGATCTGCGCCGGAAGCGCGACGATCAGCGACCCTGAGAGTATGGCGCGGCGGCTCCTCGGCTCAAGCGCTCTCGTTGTTCGAGCCCCTGGCATCAGAAACATCGAGGTATTCGGCCCGTCGGACGACCCGAAGTGGTTTCCTCTCGAACCGTCCATGAAGCTCGCAACGCTTCTTGCTCGACTCGAAACGACGCCTTCCGCTGGCTTCGAGCAGAGGGCAGAGAGGAGAATCTGGGAGGCACTCTCAGGAACAACCGATGCTGCTATGCGGAAGATTCTCGTGTTCGTGCCGACCCGCGCCCTGTCGGACACCCTCTCTGCACAACTCGCAAGCAGCTTGAGGATGAGGCGCGACATCGCCGTTTTCGGCCATCACGGCAGCCTGTCCCGGGAACGACGAGAACGCGCGGAACAGTCCTTTGCAAAGGCTCGCGACGCCGTCCTCGTGGCGACGACGACAATGGAAGTGGGCGTCGACATCGGCGATGTGGACCTCGTAACCCTTGTCGGGGCCCCGCCGGGGACACGCTCTCTGCTGCAGAGGATCGGCCGGGCGGGCCGGAGGATCGGTCGGACGAGAGTGCTCGCCCTACCGCGAAGCGAGGTTGAGCGGGCCGCGCTCGCCAGCATGCTGATCGCTGCACGTGACGGCACCCTGGAACCGGAGCAATACGGAAGAAGGTGGTCCGTCTTTGTACAGCAGGTGGCCAGTTTCGTTGCCCAGGCGCAAGGCCAGGGCCGCCGGCGTCGGGACACGCTTGAACTGGCCCAGGAAGTGTGGCCTGAGACGCCGCCGAGAACGGCCGAGTCCATCGTCGACGCGCTGCTGGATGCGTCCCACCTGGCGGAACACCGAGGAAGATTCGTTCTGCGCGGGGCCTGGGCCGACTCTTTCGACGGCGGTCGCGGAAAGCACGCGAACTTCGACTCAAGCGGACCGGGGCTTCCCGTCGTCGATGCCAGCACCGGCGAGACCATCGCCAGCGTCGCGCAGGCGCCCGCCGGCAACCGGGGCTTGGCTCTTGGCGGTCAGAGGTGGAACGTCCAAGACGTCGTCGACGGCGAAATTCTGCTGAAACCGGAGCGCACGGCCGGTGTTCGCGAGGGGTTCAAGTACTCGGCCCGCAAGGCGCCGACCGGCCTCGAACACGCCGTCCACGTGCGCCGAGGCTTGGGTCTCGGGGACAACGACGCTCCGATCCTCGATGGCCCAGACGGAGTGATCTGGCTTCACTTCGGCGGCAGCGCCTACCAAGCCTTGCTCTGCGATCTCGAACCGGAGCTTCACTCCATCGGTGGGCTTGCCGGGCTCGCCGTCCGGGGCCGTCCCGACGAGGCAGCGCTCAAGGATCTCGCGGCGACAGCTCGGCTGAGCGATGCCGTCGATAGCCTCTACGCAGATCTCGAACCTGTGCTGGCGGTCGGACCCTACCAACGCCTTCTCCCGCCCGAGTGCCGCGCGAGAGTCGTTGCGGATCTGATCGGCCTCCCAGCGTTCCGTAACTGGCTCGCCACTCGTAGTGTGTGGGAGATGAACCTAGTGTCATGTCACACGTCCTCTGCCGTATGAACCGTAGTAGACTCCTTGCCGTTCGACGACGGCAAGGAGTCTGGCATGAAGCGGTATGTGGTGGAGTTGGAGGCGCAGGAGCGCGAGGCGTTGGCGACGATGACGCGCAAGGGTTCGCATCGGTCGCAGAAGGTGATCAACGCCTTGATTCTGCTCAACTGCGACGAGGGCGAGTTCAACGGGCGTCGGCCGACCGGCGAGACGATCGCCGGGGTCTTGCGGATCAGTGCGCGCAGGGTGGATCGTGTGAAGAAGCGGTTTGTGGAGGACGGTCTGGAGGCGGCGCTCGGCAGTCGGCAGGGGCGTCGTCCGAAGTACCTGCGCAAGGCGGATGGCGAGTTCGAGGCGCGGCTGGTCGCGCTGAGTTGCGGCGAGCCGCCCGAAGGGCGTTCGCAGTGGTCTCTGCGTCTGTTGGCGGACCGTGCGGTGGAGCTCGGCTATATCGACAGCGTCTCGCACGAGACGGTGCGGCGGGTGCTAAAAAAAACGCTCTCAAACCGTGGCGCCGCGTCGGCTGGGTGATTCCGCCGCAATGCAACGCCGACTTCGCGGCGAACATGGAGCGGGTGCTCGACGTCTATCGGCGTCCGCACGACGCGAACTTCCCGGTGGTGTGCATGGACGAGACGCCGCGGCAGTTGATCGCCGAGACACGGGCGCCCATCCCGCAGGCCCCTGGACGGGAGGTCCGCGAAGACTACGAGTACCGACGCTGCGGCACCTGCAACGTGTTCATGGCGACCGAACCGCTGGCCGGGCGGCGTCTGACCAAGGTCACCGAGCGCAGGACCAAGACCGACTGGGCGCGTTTCCTGGAAGACATCGCCGGGCAGTATCCCGACGCCACCCGAATCACGCTGGTGATGGACAACCTCAACACCCACCGCCCCGGCGCGCTCTACGAGACCTTCGACCCGGCCCGGGCCAAGGCGCTGTGGGACCGCTTCGAGTTCGTCTATACCCCCAAGCACGGCAGTTGGCTGAACGTCGCCGAGGTCGAACTCAGCGTGATGATCCGACAGTGCCTCAACCGCCGCATCGACTCCATCGACACCCTACGCGCCGAAGTCGGCGCCTGGCAGGACGCCAGAGACCGGATCCAAGCCAAGGTCAACTGGCACTTCACCACCGACGACGCTCGCGTCAAACTCAAGCGCCTCTATCCGACTTTTGACGAGTGACACGGCACTAGACCATCCGCAACGAAGGCACGTGGAAGCAGCCTTGGGTAACCGGACGTGACTCTCGTCTGCACGCCAGTTTGCCTCTTGGCAAGCCGAGCATGAGCGGGAGCCTGGACCAACTGCTGCCAGTCGTTCTCGGCCTTCTTTCCTTCGGCCTGCTGGTCAGGGTCATCATCCTTCGGCTCCGCTCCAGACGATCACCGGATGCTTCCGCCGCGCACTTCGGAGTCGACGACGGCGGCGGCGACCTCATCGCAGTCGACTACGAGTGGATCGACGAGCCGCTCCGTGCCAGTGAAGTCCTCGGGCTGAAAACGGTAGGAAGGCACCCGCCTCTCGCGGAGGTCCCGCCATTCCTCGCGGTCTTCACCGCAAACCGGCAGTCGCATTCGGCGGACTTCAACGACACGGTCGAGTTCGACCAGATGTTTCGCGACATCTCGGACGGCCGGATCGCCTCCGTGCTCCTGATGTTCGAGCATGACAAAGGGCAGGTAGAACGGTTTCTTCTGGCCCATGAGCTCGATCTGCCCGCCCTGATCGGTGCGTCTTCCGGGCTCGAGAGCCTGCTCACCGACTTCCAGGGCAACCGCCACTTCGGGCTGATGGTCATGGTGAACACCGCCAGTGGTCGCGCAGTCGCGCGAGTGCTGGTGGCAAACCAGGGGCTGGGCCCTGTTCCCGTTGCGTCGAAGAGAGCTCTGGTCGAGAAGATCCTCAAGCAATGACCGAACCGGACGGCCGCGGCGACTTCCTCCAGGAGAAGGCACGGATCGGAAGCGACTCCGAGCCCGGCTTCGTTCTCGGCAACCCCTCCGCGATCACAGTGGACCGACGCGGCAAGGTCTACGTGGCCGACATGGCGAGCATGACGGTCAAGGTGTTCGACGGGGCCGGCCGGCCGCTACGGCGGTTCGGCGCCCGCGGCAGGAATCCGGGCCAGTTCCTCGCCATCGGCCCGATGTCGCTGGTCGGCCCTGACGAACTGGCGATCGTCGACGACACGAGGGGAGCACTGTCCTCTTGGTCGACCGGTGGAGACTTCCTCGGTGAGCTGACTCTTCCGGAGGACGCCCAGCACGTCAGTCAACTCAAGCCATGGGGCCCCGACTCCCTGCTCCTGCTCTACAACAGCGCCACAGCGACCAATGCGCCCCAACCGGACCTGAACGCCCGTGGGCGCCTGTTCCACCAGGCGAGCCGGGCGTCGCTGGAACTCGAAGCTGAATTCGGATCGGCCGAACTCTCCCTGAACCAGGAGCCCGCGCCGGGGCTTCACTTCCGTTCCTCGCCGAACACGGGATCGTTCACTCCAGTCGGCAGTGTCCAGATCGCGTACTCGCCCGCCTACTACGAAGGCAGCATCTATCTGTTCGGACAGGAGAGCAGGAACAGCCTGTGGCGTTTCCGCGGCGTCCTTACCGGGTACCAACCCCCCGGACCCGCTCTTCGGCACCTGGGGACTACGAAGAGTGCGCCGAAGACGCTGTCCGTACCGCAGCCGGCAATGGAAGGAGGCGCCACGACACCGCCGGGCCGTCTTCCATCGAAAGTCGCGGTCACCGTCTATTCGAGATCCGGCTTCACCCGCTACGAGGCCGTCCACACGAGTCTCGGCCTGTTCTCGACACGCGGCGGTTCCCTCGTCCAGTTCCTGCGGGTTCGGCTCGATCAAGGGCACGACGCGATCCTCATGCAGACGTTCTCGCCCGACGGCGAACTGCTCCACTGCCAGCAGAGCGAGCTACTGACGAAGGAGATGCTCGAAGACGGCCTCGACCACGCGGTCCTGGCGATGGACGACGGGCGGCAGGTCTACGTCGTCAGCCGTACACCGGACTGGCGGGTTCCGACGTTGCGGGTGTTCGAGGTGCGGCTGGGGGATGCCAAACCAATCTCGCCCGAGTAGCCCTACTCCGCCGGTTCCGAGAACGCGGGCAACCCGCGTTCAAGCCACACGCCCGCCTGCATCACGCGCTCGATCTGCCTCGTGTTGCGGATGTCGGCCAGAGGATCGGCTGAAAGCAGAATCAGGTCGGCGGCCTTGCCCTCGGCAATCGACCCGAAGTCGGGGTCGTCGGTGAGGACGCCAGCGGCGGCGGCGCCGGCGGCGGCGAGGGCCTCGAGCGGCGACAAACCGCCGTCTTCGACCAGGGCTTCCAGCTCGTGGTGGGTGCCCCAGCCGTAGGCGATGTTGCCGGCGCCGCTGTCGGAACCGACCGTGATCGTCACGCCGGCGTCGTTCATCCGGCGCACGAACTTCGTCACGTAGTCGAAGGCGACCCGCCGCTTGGCGGTGTTGTCGCTGGCAAGCATGCCGGCGCGGTTGGCTGGGTCGAGCAGCCTCTTCAGTAGCGGCGGCTGGACGCCGGCCCGGAACTCGTCGTCGTCCAGAAGCTCCGGGTGCTCGGCGACGTACCAGGTGGTCTTGGCCTGACCGAGCGCCGGGGCGAAGGAGAGTTCGTTCTCCCGCGCCATGGCGACGAACTCGTCGTCGACCTCCTGGTCGCGCACGCCGTGGACGAAGGACCGGACGCCGGCGTCGACCAGTTGCCAGACATCGTCTTCGAAGAACACGTGCGCGGAGACCGGGATGCCGTGCTTCGCCGCCTCGTCGGCGATTGCCGTGCGGATCCCGGGTTCGATCTTCGGCCGCGTGTCGAGGAAGGTGTCGACCCACATCTTGATCAGGTCGACCTTCTGGGCGGCGAGCTCGCGCACCATCTCGCGCGCCTCTTCTTCGGTGGCCGGACCGCGCTTGCCCGGCGGGAAGCCTTCGGGGTGGGAGAAACCGACTCCGGCGGTGAAGATGCGCGGCGCCGGGACGTTGCCGGCCCGCACCTCGGCGATCATCGCGGGCGTGCCGCCGTGGTCGGAGCCGAGGCTGCGGGCAGTCAGGACGCCGGAGTGGAGTTGTAGCGCCCACGCCCACTCCTCCAGGCCGTCGCGGTAGTGGTTGTGGAGGTCGACCAGACCGGGGATCAGGAACTTGCCCGTTGCGTCGATGACCTCGCCGCCTTCGGGCACAGGGATGTCGGCCCGGGCGCCGGCGCGTTCGATCCGGTCGCCGCGGATGATGACGACCGCGTCATGGATGGGCTCGGCGCCGGCGCCGTCGAGCAGGGTGGCGCCGGCGATGGTGATCGTGCCGGCGCCGTCGATGGTGGGTTGATCGGCGGTGCAGGCGGTCAAAGCGGCGGCGAGTGCGAAGGCACTTGCGAGGAGCCGGAGCGGAGCCGGATGCCGGCGAGGGCGCCGGCGCACCCAGTGGTGCGTTCCCAGGGTCATTCGAAGAACACCTCGGCGATCGCGATGCCGCTCTCGCCGGCGACGGCGTAGAGCAGGTAGACGCGGCCGTCCTCCTCGAAGATCGCCGGGTCGCGCAACTGGTTGACCTGACCATAGGCGGTGCTGCGCACCGACGATTCGAGCGGGGCGTTCGCGCCTTCCCAGTCGCGCTCCGGGCGCAGCACCTCGACGGGGTCGGTCTCGCTCCAGCTCATCCAGTCGCCGCTGAGGTCGATGCTGCTCAGCAGGATCCGCTCGGGCACTTCGCCGACCTGGGTCCAGAACACCCACAGCGTTTCGCCGCGCAGCAGCAGCGCCGAGTGGCGCATGTCCGGGTTGAACAGCAACGGCCCCTGTTCGAAGTTCGTGAAGCCGTCCGCGGACCGGTAGAACTGGCCGGGCATGGCCAGGGAGTAGGTCAACCCGCCGTGGCGGAAGATGCGCATGTAGGTGCGGCCCAGGGGCTGGGGCTGGGCGTCGAAGTGGATGCCGTCCGTCGACGTCGCGACCCGGGAGACCTGGGTGCCGACGCCTTCCAGGCCGTGGAAGTACATGACGATCCGCTGGCCCTCGTCGTCGACGTGGACGTCCGGCGACGCGATGTGGGGCGTCGTGATCTCCTTCTGGATGTCGTGGGAGATCTTCACGCCCCGGCGCGCCTCCCACTCGGCGACGATCTCGGGCGTCACCTCCGGCGGCTCGACGAGGAAGTGCGAGTGCTCGATCTGCAGGCTGCCGGGCACATGGATCGACCACGGCCCGAGCAGGTCGTCGGCGTACGCGAGGCGGATGTAGTGGCCCTTGTGGTCGGCGAAGTAGAGGTAGTAGTGGCCGAGCGGCTCGGGGACCCAGTCGGGCACGCGGATCAGCGACGGTCCCTGGATGTTCTCGCCGATGCTGGGATCGAGACCCGGGCCGATAATCGGGGCGTCGAGGAGGCGTTCGACGCGGACGGAGGGAGCTTCTACGTCCGCGGACTCGCCGTCTGACAGCGGTTCAGGGTCAGGAGTCGCGCACGACAAAGCGCTGAGAGATGCGGTGAGGGACAAGGCCATCAGGAGTGATCTCGCTCTCATCGTCCCGTCCGAAAGCTTGTGTGTGTCATCAGGCTCTATGCTAGCTGCCGTGTCCCGCCAACTTCGTTGGGGCCTCGCGTCGCTTCAGGCCCTGCTCCTCTGCGCCGGCGCGCACGCCCAGCACGGCGCCACCGGCGGCGAGTGGCGGCATCACGGCGGCGGCTACGGCTTCACCCGCTACACGCCGCTCGACCAGATCGACGCCTCGAACTTCGAACGGCTCGAACCGGCGTGGCGGTGGTCGTCCGCCGACCGCATCGAGCAGAACTCGCCCTACGAGCGGCAGGTGTTCCGGTCTTCCCCGCTCATCGTCGGCGACCGGCTCTACATCCCGACCGAGTTGAGCCAAGTCGCGGCGCTCGACGCCGGCACCGGGGAGGAACTCTGGGTCTACGATCCGAAGAGCTACGAGCGCGGCAAGCCGGCCCAGAACAACTACTACACCCGCGGCCTCGAGTACTGGACCGACGGCGAGCAGGAACGCCTGTTCCTCGCCACGATCGGCAAGCAGCTCGTGTCGCTCGACCCGGCCACGGGCCTTCCCGACCGCGCCTTCGGCGAGGACGGCGTGGTCGAACTCTCCCGGAACCTGGGGCGCGAGAACATCGCGCTGCGGAACATCAGCCACGGCCAGCCCGTGATCGTGGTCGGCGACACCATCGTCGTCGGCTCCCGCATCTACGACTTCCCGCTCCAGAACAACAACCCCCCGGAGCATGTGCGCGGCTACGACGTCCGCACCGGCGAGTTCAAGTGGCGCTTCCACACGATCGCCCAGGAGGGTGAGGAATTCGTCGACACCTGGGAGAACGACTCCTGGAAGACGACCGGCAACGCGAACGTCTGGGCGCCGATGACCGCCGACCAGGAGCTGGGCTATGTCTACCTGGCCACCAGCACGCCCACCAGCGACTACTACGGCGGCCTCCGGCACGGCGACAACGTCTACTCCGAGAGTCTGATCTGCGTCGACGCCGAGACCGGCGAGCGGGTCTGGCACTTCCAGACCGTCCATCACGGCGCCTGGGACTACGACATCGCTTCGGCGCCGAACCTGATCGACATCGTGGTCGGGGGCCGGCTGATCAAGGCGGTGGCACAGGTCTCGAAGACCGCCTTCACCTACGTCTTCGACCGCGCGACCGGCGAGCAAGTGTGGCCGATCGAGGAACGGCCCGTCCCCTGGGAGAGTTCGGTCCCGGGCGAGAAGCTCTCGAAGACGCAGCCCTTCCCGACCAAACCGCCGGCGTTCGACCGCCAGGGCGTCAGCGAGGACGACCTGATCGACTTCACGCCGGAGCTCCGGGCCGAGGCCCTCGAGATCGCCGAGAAATTCATCCTCGGACCGATGTTCATGCCCTTGATCGAGCGCGGCGCCGGCGGCAAGGAGGCGATCCTGGCCGTCCCCGGTGCCGGCGGCGGCGCGAACCATCCCGGCGCCGCGGCCGATCCCGACACCGGGATGCTCTTCGTTCAATCGATGACCAGGCCTTCGGGCATGGCCCTGGTCAAGCCGGACGGGGCCCGGAGCTTCTGGCCCTACGTTCTGGATCGCGTCTCGACCGCCGGGCCGCGGGGCCTGCCGCTGCTCAAGCCGCCGTACCGGCGGATCACCGCGATCGACCTGAACCGGGGCGACATCGCCTGGCAGACGCCGCTGGGCGACGGGCCGCGCAACCACCCGGCGATCCGGCACCTCGACCTGGGGCCGCTGGGCGGACTGTCGTCGAGCGCGGTGACCGAAGGCGGCCTGCTCGTCACGAAGACCCTGCTCGTCACCCATGCCGCCCGCTTCGAGACCTACAACGACCGCTCGACGGTGCTCGGCAGTTCGCTCCAGGCCTACGACAAGGCGACCGGCAAGCTGCTGGCCGAGGTGCTCACGGAGCGCGCCCTGCACGGCGCGCCGGTCAGCTACATGGTCGAGGGCCGGCAGTACGTCGTGGTCACCGGCGGCGGCATCACCGAACCGGCCGAGCTGATCGCCTTCGCCCTGCCGGAGAGCGAGACGCCTTAGCCTTGCCAGACCGGCGCTTCACGCCGGATGGGGGCAGGATGCCCGGGTTCCATCCGCGCGCCCGATGACGGGCGCGCGGAGTGGTTCACGGGTGGCGCGGATCGCGCCACCCGGGTTCCCAAGTCGAAGCCAAGGATCCTTCGGTGGCGTAGCCTTCTGCCCCTACGAGCTACAGGAGAACATCCCATGCGAACCCGTCTCCTCCTTCTCGCCGCCATCTTCAGCCTTCCCCTTGCGGCCTCAGCCCAAGGCGACATCCCGCGCACCGCGAGCGGCAGGCCGGACCTCTCCGGCACCTACGACATCGCCACCCGCACGCCGCTGATGCGCGATCCCAAGTACGGCGAAGACCCCTGGATGAGCACCGACGACGCGCACCGGATCGCCGCCTCCACCGAGGCGGCCAAGGTCGAGGCCGACATCCCCAGCGAACCGGACCGCAAGGCGCCGCCGGTCGGCGGCGACGGGCACCGAAGCAACATCGGCGGTCACAATCCGTTCTGGTTCGACTTCGGCACCACGGCCTTCCAGGTCGACGGCAGGTACCGCAACTCGATCGTCACCGACCCGCCCGACGGCCGGCTGCCGCCGAAGACGGAACGCGGCCGGGCGCTCACACCGCGCAGCCTCGGCGCCTACAACCACAACCCGGGCGGCGCCTGGTGGCTCGACAGCGGCGAGAAGCTCTACGACGACCCGGAAAGCCAGACCCTCGGTACCCGCTGCCTCTACGCCGGCGGCGCCACGGTGCCCGCGCGGCCCTCGGCCTACAACAACCTGAAGACGATCCGGCAAACGGACACCCATGTGGCGATCCACGTCGAATGGATGCACTGGACCCGGATCGTGCGTCTCGACTCGGAGAACGCGCCGCCTGAGGTCCGCTCCTTCGCCGGCGACTCGATCGGCTGGTGGGAGGGCGACACGCTGGTCGTCGAGACGACGAACTTCCTGCGCGCAGCGAATGTGGCGCACGACGGCCTGCGCGTCGTCGAGCGCTTCTCTCGGCTCGATGCGGACACCCTGTTCTACGAGTTCACCGTCGAGGACTCCGACTACACCGCGCCCTACACCGGATCCCTCCCCTGGCCGCGGACCGACAAGCGGCTGTACGAGTACGCCTGCCACGAAGGGAACTACGCGATGGGCAACATGCTCCGCGGCGCCCGGTTGCTGGAGAAAGAGTGGCGCGAGGAGCGTCGCGAGCCCCGAGTGATCATCGACTGACTGACAGCGCCGGCTCCCCTGGGAACCCAGGTGGCGCGATCCGCGCCACACGTGAACCACTCCGTGCGCCCGTCAGCGGGCACACGGATGGCACGCGGGCGTCTCGCCCGCATCCGGTCCGCCTCACGCGAGATGCCACGCTTGGCGCGGATCTGGCGGAGCTGCCAGCGTTTGACAAGTCTGCGGCACTGCCGCATATTGGATCTGTGCGCATCTTCTTCACCAGGACCTATGAGCGGGCTGTCCGCAAGCTCATGTCGAAGGCAGATCGATAAGCCATGGAGGCTGCCATTGCTGCCGACCCGAGCGCCGCACCCGTCATTCGCGGGACCGGCGGGATTCGGAAACTGCGGTGGGCGGCATCTGGACGGGGCAAGCGAGGCGGCGTCCGTACGATCTATTTCCGGCATACCGGCGTTGGCGCTGTCTATCTGCTGACCGCCTATGCAAAGGCGGATCGGACCGACCTGAGCCCCACGGACAAGAAGGCGCTTTCCCGGCTCGTGGCCACGATCAAGAACGAGGAGGAAGTCCCATGACCACTCAGAGAACCGCGGTGGGCCGCGAGGTGGAAGCTGCCCTCGGAGAGGTGCTGGCCCACGTGCGCGGCGAAACGCAGCTTCCCTGCCGAATCGTCGACGATCCGGCTCCGGAGCACATCGTTACGCTGCGTAAACGCATGAAGCTCAGCCGCCAGAACTTCGCGGACCGGTTCGGACTGGACGCCCGCGCCGTGCAGGACTGGGAACAGGGTCGGCGAGTCCCGGACCGTGCGGCCCGCGTTCTGCTGACTGTCATCGACCGCGAACCCGAGGCGGTGGTGCGAGCGCTCAACGGTTGAACTGCGGGGCTCAGCAACTACCGGCTGCATCCCTCCGGGAACCCGCGTCCGTGATCGCCGCCCTGGGCGCTCCGCAGACTGATACCCTCCCCGTTTTCCTGCCTTCAAACCGGCGCTTCGCACCGGATGCGGGCAAGATGCCCGTGTTCCATCCGTGCGCCCGCTGACGGGCGCACGGAGTGGTTCGCGGGTGGCGCGGTTGGCGCCACCCGGGTTCCCAGGAGCGGTGGTGTCTGCCGCGTAAGCCAATCGCCCTGGTAGTTCCCTCTGTCCAGTAAAGCCCTCGATCCGTACACCGTCCGGCACGGCGAGAGCGTGGCGCCGCCCGTGACGTTCCGGGACCGCCTGCAGTACCTCGGGCCGAGCCTGATCGTCACCGGCGCCGTGATCGGCTCGGGGGAACTGGTCCTCACGACCAGCCTGGGGGCGGTCGCCGGCTTCACGCTGCTCTGGTGGATGCTCCTCTCCTGCTGGTGCAAGTCCCTGGTGCAGGCGGAGATGGCGCGCTACACGATCGAGTCGGGCGACACCTACCTGCGGGCGATCAACCGGTTGCCGGGACGCATCTGGAGGATCTCCTGGCCGATCTGGCTGGGCATGATCGCCTACGTCCCGGGGATGATGGGCCTGGGCGGCATCATCGGCGGCGCCGGCCAGTCGATGTCCTTCCTCGCCTCGCTGGGCAACATCGAGATCGACGGAGTCCTTTGCACCGGCATCATCGCCGTTGCCGGCTCGATCATCCTCGGCACCGGCTCCTACAGGTGGCTGGAGCGGGTCATGCTGCCCCTGGTCATCGCCTTCACTTTCTGCACGCTGGTCTGCGTGATCGCGATGCAGTTCACCGAGTTCCGGACCACGCCGGGCGAGATCCTCGGCGGCATGAAGCCGGACATGTCGCTGTTCGTCGCCTTCGCCGCCCTCGCTCTCTCCGCCTACGGGTACACCGGCACCACCTCGGGCGACATCTCGTCCTACACCTACTGGTGCATCGAGAAGGGCTACCCGAGCCTGCTCGGCGCCGACCGCAGCGACCCGAACTGGGAGCCCCACGCCCGCGGCTGGATGCGCGTGCTCCACACGGACGTCTGGCTGGCTTTGCTCATCGTCACCTGTGCCACCATTCCCTACTACATCCTCGGCGCCGGGGTGCTGAACAAGATGGGGCTGACGCCCGAAGGCAACGACGAAACGATCGGGGCGCTGTCCAACATCTTCACCCAGACCCTCGGCCTGTGGGCGGTGTGGATCTTCGCCATCGGCGCCTTCTGCATCCTGTTCTCGACCGTGCTCTCCGGCGCCGCCGGCGGCGGCCGCACGATCCCGGACTACCTGATGGAGATGGGCCTGATCGAGCGCTCCAACCTGGCGCTGCGCAAGAAGATCATCCGCGGCTACCTGGTCTTCCTGCCTCTCGCCGCCTTCGCGATCTACTACTTCGTCACCGACTTCGTCGTCCTGATCATGGTCGGCGGCCTGACCTCGGCGATCTTCCTGCCGATCCAGTGCGGCGCCACGCTGTGGCTGCAGCGCACGCGGATGGACCCGCGGATCCGGCCCCGGCGGCTGACCCACATCGGGCTCTGGGTCGTGTTCGCGTTCGAGGCGGCGATGGCGCTGCTGGTCATCCGCTACGTGGTCCTGAAGGGCCAGTTCGACTGGCTGTTCGGCTACCTGTTCGGCTGAGGAGACCCTGGCCAAGGAGCGAGGCTCGCCTCGCCCGACACCCCCGGCGCGCGCCGCTTCGCGTCGTCGCGCCGAAGCCGGCCGGAGGCCGGCGTACCCAGCGGGAGGGCGTTGCTGCACTGCGACGCCTTACCTGAAACCGAAGCCTCTTGCTGGGACTCTCCACCCTTTAGCAAGTGGGTTTTGTGGAGGCTGCTGCGGGTCAGGGAGGTCATGCGACCTGGACATGGCATCGCTTGTTGGGGTCGAAGAGAGTGCGGTCTCGGAGCATGGCGCAGGCGACGCCGAGGAGTCGGTCGACGATCTGTCTGATGGCTCGTCCGTGCGTTTTTCCCTGGGCTTTCATGGCGTCGTACTTGGCGCGGCTGATCGGGTCATGCTGGATGGCGACTCGTCCCCAGTGATAGGCGGCGACGCTGAGGTGTTCGTTGGCGGCGAGTCGTCGCATGACGATGAGCTTCTTGCCGGACTTGACGGTCACCGGCGCCACTCCGCAGAGGCAACGCAATGCCTCGTAGTCTCTGCGGCCCAGGCTTTGATCGGCCTCGGAGAGCAGGGTGGCGAGGCCGACCATGCCGAGTCCGGGCAGCGACCTGAGGATGGCGGCGTCGCTTGGCTTGGGCGTGTCTTCGTCGTCTTCCGGAGAGATCGCGGTTTCGAGTGCGCGGGTCATCCGCTCCAGCCGCCTTTCGGCGTCGGCGAGTTGGCGGCAGACGGTGTCGAGCACCGGCCGGAGGATTCCTATGTGTTCGACGGCGGCCTTTACGGCGTCCGGGGAAACGGCGATCGGCTCGGCCCGCAGTTGATCGCGCAGTTGGGCGGCAGTCAGGCGCCGGATGCGGTGTTCCTTGAGCAGCTTGGCGAGCGTGGTCTCGCGCAGCCGTCGAGCCTTGTCGGGGGTCGGCGCCAGTCGCCACAAGGCCAGCGCGAAGGGCGCCGACACCTCGTTCTTGACCACGGCGAGAAACTGCGGGTAGTAGCGCCAGATCTGGTCGCGGACCTGGTTCTCCAGGCGGTTCTTCTGGTCGACCAACTGCTTGCGGGCGCGGGACACCTCGCGCAGCATGACGGTGGCGGCATCGGATGGTTGCACGCGGTTCAGGCACTCAGGGTCGGTGCGAAGCGCGGCGGCGAGCACCCGTGCATCGCGGCGGTCATCCTTGGCGCCGGCGACGGAGAAGCGGTCCCTGAAGCGGTCGAGCTGCTTGGGGTTGATGGAATACACGGCGAAGCCTTGCTCCAGGAGGCACTCGACGACCGGTCCGTGCGGCACCTCGATGGCGATGCCGATCTCGCCCGGAGGCGTCGGTCGGGTATGTCCAAGGAGCCAGTCCGCCATAGCGGCAAGTCCCTTGCCGCTATGGTCGAACGCCCGCTGCCCCCTCACTTTGCCGTCCCGATCCAGCACGCACACATGGTGGGTCTCGGACCCCCAGTCCACGCCGGCGAACCACTTCCTGGTCATCTCGTCCTCCTTACCCCTTGCGGTAGTGTTGCCTGGTCGGCATGCCGCGTTGCCTGCCCGTACCTGTACTGGTGCTCTAAGGCACTGACTCTCCACTGGGCGTCCAACGCGGCGAAGCAGCCAGGGCACAGGTCCCAGCAAGGTGCTCGAACACAGTACGCCGGTGGTCGCTCCTGGCTGCTTGCCGACCTTCCTTCAGTGACTCCGGCAGGCCGGAGACGAAACCGACCGGCGGTCTCGGCTGCGGAAGCTGCCGGCCCCGCGGAAAACGGCAGACCGTTTCCCGCCGGACCTTGGAAAACCGGCAAGCCGGTTTCCCACAGCTACCGCAGCCACGACGGCTACTGGTCCATTCCACCTCTCTCAACGACCCACCAGAATCCACCCCGGAAAGGTACAGGTACGCCGGCCTCCGGCCGGCTCTCAGGAAACAACGCGCGAGGCGTCAGCCTCGCTCCTCTCGCACAGGGCCGGCTCCTCCTGGCAGTAGCATGCCGACACCATGCTCCGTTACTTCCTGCCGACCACCCTCGCCCTCCTGACGGCAACCGCCGCGTTCGCCCAACGACCCGGCGACCGCGCCGACCGGATGCGGGAACGCAGCCGGCAGATCGACGCCCGCCTCGCCGACGACCCGTACGTCGGCATCCACGGCAGCTCGGCGGACCCCGAACGGTAACGACTACGGCAAGGACCTGCTACGGCAGCACTACGAACGGGACCACTGAAGACGTCTCGCCCCCGGCGCCGTCTACTCCACCGTCACCCAGATCGGGGACGACCAGGCCATGTTGCCGTCGTTCTGGATCACCCGCACGTAGTAGAGGTGCTCGCCCGGTTCGACGTCGGCGTCGGCGAACTCGAGGCTGACGTCGGCGTCGAGGTTCTGGCGGTTGTAGAGGAAGGTCTGGTTGCGGATGATGTCGATCTGGCGGATCGGCGTCGTGCCGATCACGCGGACGCTGAGCCGGAAGTCGCCGTCGGCGGTCAGGATGTCGCCCTGGAGGTACTCCCTGCCGCCCGTCCGCAGACGGTAGTCGAGCACGATGTTGTCGGTCGCGCCGTAGCTGTGCCGCTTCCTCATCGCGTCGAGCATGCCCTCCCGGGTGAACTCCTCGGCGATCGTGGCGGCGTAGGAGATGTGCGTCGACAGGTGGTCCGACGCCGCCTGGACGCCGAGCTTGTAGCCCTTGGCCCAGGCGTTCCAGACGTAGCCCGCGGGCTGGAAGCCGCCCGGCGCTGAGCGCAGGTTGCCGGTGCGGGCGGCGCGCGGGGCGCCCTCGTACTCGTTGGACACCCGGTCGCCCTGGTAAATCTCGACCAGGGGCTCGACCTCCGGGGCGTTGTCCCGCCAGTCGGTGCCCATGTTCGAGGCCGAGGTGTGGGAGATTGCGATGCCGTCGTGCTCCTTCAGGTACTCGTAGAGCCGCGCCGCTCCCTCCTCGTGGGTCCGCTCCCCGTCAGTGACCGGCAACGTCGGCTTGCCGCGCTCCGCGAACAGGATGTTCCGGTGCCCATCGGGGAAGGAGATGCTCCGCTCGTAGCCGTAGAACGGCTGGAACCGGCCGGAAACCGAGAACACGTCGACCGTCTGGTGCAGGAGCCAGTTGATGTAGTCGATGTCCGGGCCGCCCAGGAAGTTGTGCTCGCTGGCCAGGAGGTAGTCGAGCGAGGCGACGTCCATCGCGTAGCGGTAGGTCTGGATCAGCGAGCCGTCGTTGTTGCCGTCCATCGAGATCTCGGTGTGGCGGTGGGTGTCGCCCCGGTAGATGCGGTACGTCTTCCCTTCGGACTCGATCTCGTAGCTGCGGATCCTCTCCAGGTCCTCCGCCTCGTTCTCGTGGATCACGTAGGCCGGCACCTCGTCGACGACAAGGGCCACCAGCTTCGGCGGCACGACCTTCGTCTCGAGCCGCGGCAACCTGGCGGCGTAGACGTCGGCGTGCTCGAACAGGAACTCCGCGTAGTCCCGGTTGTCCGTCGGCCAGGCAGCCCATACGTCGCCGTTGCCGTCCGACGCCAGACCCCAGCGGGCATCCTGCCGAAAGCGCGTCATCGGGATGTGCTGCGGGCGGAGCCAGCGGTCTCCCTGGAGCGTCGTGCTCCAGACCTCCCAGGCGGCCCGGTGGGCCGGGGACTCGCTGAGGATGTCGGCCTGGCGGGTGGTCCGGTGCCGGAAGTGGAGCCAGATGCGTCCGTCGGCGTCCGGGAAGAGCACGGGGAAGTCGTTGTAGCCCTGGAGTTCTTCGGGCAACCCCTCGTTGATGTCAGCCGCCGGCGACCGCCACTCCCAGCCGTCGTGGACCGCGACGTTCATCGTGCGCCACTCGTAGAGCCGCGTGCCCTCCCGGTTGAGCACCCAACCGGTGTCCTTCCCCCAGTTCACCCCGCTCTCGTTCCACGCCGCCCAGACCCGGTCCTGTCCGTCGACGGCGAGGCTCAGGTGCGCCTCGTACTTGGCCGTCGAGGCGACCGGCATCTCCTCGCCCCACTCGCCGCCGGCGTGGCGGCGGACCAGCACGTCGTAGTTGCCGGCGCCGTAGCTGTCCCAGCCGACGTACACGCCGCCCTTCGAGTCGGCGACGATCACCGGCGCCCAGTCGTTCGCCGGCGAAGACGAGACCTGCTCCGCCTCGGACCAGCGTTTGCCGTCGTAACGGCGGGCGAAGATGTCGGCGGCGCCGTCGCGGAAACCCTGCCAGACGAGCCAGAGATTGCCTTCGGCGTCAGTCGCCAGGTTGTGGAAGACGTCCGGCTGCGGTGCCTCGGTCAGCCGTTCCGCCGTCGACCAGGCATCGCCGTCGAGGACGCGGGCGTAGAGATCCCAGTTGCCGTCCACCTGAGCCGAGTAGACGACCCAGGGGCGGCCGTCCCCGTCGCGGCCCATCTTCACGAGATAGTGATCGCCGGGCTGCTCCGTCAGGGTCTCGACCTCGCCCCAGCCCTGTCCGTCGAAGCGGCGCGCCAGCACCTCGTTCGCGTTGTCGCGGTAGCCGAGCCAGGCGGCCCAGACCTCGTCGCCGTCACTGCCGAGGATCGTGGCGAAGTCGTTCTGGTAGTCGTCGGAGGTCATCCGCTCGACCCCCGGCACGCGCTCGACCGTCACGTCGCCGCCCAGGAACCGCAGCCGACGACCGAACGCAACATCGGCGAGCCGGACCTCGAACTCGCCGTTGGCGGTGGCGAACATCAGGCGCAAGCCGCCGTTGCCCCGCACGTCGACGACCAGTCCGGGCGACCGGTAGTACTCGACCGGACCGACAGTCTGGGTATCGTGGATGGCGCGGGGGGTGAAGTTCTGGCCCTTGTAGCTGGCAAGCGTCCAGGTGTTGCCCTCGACCTCGTTAGCGGGCCGGGGACGCCAGTCGCGCAGGCCTAGCAGCTCGCCGCCCGCCACTTCGACGGAACCGTCCCAGTCGCGCGCGGCGGCGTCGTTCACGCCGAGCCGCACGAGGAGAGAGGTGACGCCGTCGCCGGCGAGCGAGACCGGCTCCTGGGCCGGGGCGGGGGCTGGCGCAAGGGCGAACGACAGAGCGGCTGCCGCTACGGCAGCCGAAGCGAAGGCGACCTTGTTGTGAGGCATTGATGGCTAGCTTAGCTTGCGCGGCTCGGGCTCGCCGCTTCGCGGCATCGCGCATTCTTCTCCGCGGGTCAGAAGACCCGCGGCTACAAGACCCGCGCACCCAGAGACACGCTGCAACGCGGGCGCGCTTCTGTTCTGCAACCGTCACGGCGTCACTTCGAGCGCTGGATCTTGCAGTAGAGACTCTCCCTCCGGGAAAGGTGGTGCTCTGGGTGCGCGGGCCTTCTGGCCCGCTTCCGCCGAAGGCGGCCGGAAAGAACGCGCCGGCCGAAGGCCGGCTCCTTGCTGCACCGCCTACCGCCTACCGCCTTCCGGTCGCTCGGCAATACTCTACGGCTCCAGCTCGGACAGAAAGGGGTTCCCATGTCGAACCGGCATCGACACACGCTCGTCGCCGCGGCGGTCGCCGCTCAGATCCTGAGCCTCGCAGCCGCCCACGCCCAGTCCGATGACGCCTTCGTCCCGGTCACCGACGAGATGCTCGATAACCCCGCGCCCGGGGACTGGCTCATGTGGCGCCGCACCGCCAAGAGCTGGGGCTACAGCCCCCTGGACCAGATCACGCCCGACAACGTCGGCGATCTCCGCATGGTCTGGACCCGCTCGCTCAACGACGGCAGCCAGACCGGGACGCCGCTCGCCTACCGGGGCGTGATGTACATGCCGAATCCGAACGACGTGATTCAGGCGCTCGACGCGGTGACCGGCGACCTGATCTGGGAGCACCGCCGCAAGATCCCCGACGATGCATCGGAGTACGTGGGCAGCTTCCTGTCCGAGAACAACCGCAACATCGCGATCTACGGCAACCTGATCATCGACACCAGCGTCGACGACCACATCTTCGCGCTCGACGCGGAGACCGGGAAGATGGTCTGGGAAACCCAGGTCCTCGACTACCGGACCCACCCCGCGCTCCAGGGGGCCGGGCCGATCATCGGCAACGGGAAGGCGTTCTCAGGCCGCAGTTGTTCGCCGCGCGGCGGGCCCGACGCCTGCGTGATCACCGCCCACGACGCGCTGACCGGCGAAGAGGTCTGGCGGCGCCGCACGATTCCGGCGCCCGGGGAACCGGGGAACGAGACCTGGGGCGACGTGCCGTTCGAGGAACGAGCACACGTCGGCTCCTGGATGCCGCCGAGCTACGACCCGAAGCTCAACCTGGTCTTTGCCGGCACTTCGGTCACCGCGCCGGCGCCCAAGTTCATGCTCGGCGGCACGGACAAGACGCACCTCTACCACAACTCCACGCTCGCTCTCGACGGCGACACCGGCGAGATCGTCTGGCACTACCAGCACATGAACGACCACTGGGACCTCGACCATCCGTTCGAGCGGGTGATCGTCGACACCGCGGTGGCGCCGGACCCCGACGAGGTGGCCTGGATCAACCCGAACCTCGAACCGGGCGAGGTCCGCAAGGTGATCACCGGCATCCCCGGCAAGACCGCCCTGGTCTACTCCATCGACCGTGAGACCGGCGAGTTCCTCTGGGCACGGCCGACCGTCTACCAGAACGTGATCCAGAGCATCGACGGCGAGACCGGCAAGGCGACCGAGAACCCGGAAGTCATCTTCAACGCCCTGGAAGAAGAACGGCTGATCTGCCCGAACATGCACGGCGGCAAGGACTGGGAGGCCGGGGCCTACAGCCCGGAGACGAACACGCTGTACTACCCGCTGCGGAACATGTGCATGCCGACGCTGACGACGACCGACCCGAGCGCATCCCACACGATCTACGCCCTGAGCGTCCGCCACGAGCTGGCGCCGGGCACGGAGAATCTCGGCACCGTCTACGCGATCTCCGCCGAGACCGGCAAGACGGTGTGGCTCCACGAGCAGCGCGCGTCGACGACCTCACTCGTCGCCACCGGCGGCGGCCTGCTCTTCGGCGGTGATGTGAACGGCCGCTTCAAGGCCTACAGCCAGGAGACCGGTGAGGTGCTGTGGGAGGTAAACCTCGGGTCGCCGGTGACCGGCTACCCGATCACCTACGCCACAGGCGGCACGCAGTACGTGGCCGTCAGCACCGGCATCTCGGCGACCACGTCGAGCTTCCTGCGGCTCACGCCGGAGCTGAAGCCGGGCTTCGCGAACAACCTCTTCGTGTTCGCGCTGGAGTACGCCGGTCCTTAGGCAGCGCCGACGCTACTCCCGAAGACCTTAGCAGGCACCGTAGATCACCCTTCCTTCCCGAAGGGCCGGCTTGATCACGAGCGCATGAGTGTCGCGATATCGCTCGACATGCTCCGGCGAGGCGACAATGACGTCGACAGGCGCACCCACACCGAAGAGGTTTCCATAGATGTCTCCCGTGAGCCGATGCGTGTCGTCGGTCTCAACCACGACCAGCAGATCGACATCGCTGTGCGGCCCCATCTCGCCGCGGGCAGCAGAGCCGAACAGGATGATTCGCTCGGGCGCCGCAACCTCCACTACACGCCGGACGATGTCGTCGAGGACGCGCGGGTCGAGCGCACCGGTCTGATTCGGCAGGTTCTGGATCGATCTGACTTCATTCATGCAGAACTCCCCGCGTCGGGCCCAGCTCGAACCCCTTGTACTCGTGCTCGCCCGCGTTCGTCGGCACGAAGAACGGACCCTGCCGGACGCTATGCACGATGCCGTCCCGCTTCATGTCGAACCAGGCGCCCTCCAGCGAGAGCCGCCCGTCGAGCAGGCTGCTCTTGATCCCGATCTCGAAGTTGTCGATGTTCTCCGGGTTGAGCTCGATCTCGTCGTCGCCGGGGCGCAGACCGCTCGGACGGCGCGGCGGCAGGAACGCCTCGGAGTGCTGCGCGTAGAGATAGACGCTGGCGCCGGCGTCGTCCGCCAGCAGCTTCACGATCGCGCCGAACTTCGGGCTGAAGCGCTCGCCTGGACGTGCAGACCGAGGCAAAGACCAAGGAACAGCCCGGCGACCACGTGCCGCCCGGGCGCGAAGAGAACGTCAGTTGGTTCAGGACCACCCATCGTGCTCACACCTCCAACCCCTGGATTGTTGGGAGCTGCCGCACCGTTCCGCGAGCTCCAGTCGGGGCCAGCGCGCCAAAGGGCCGCCTACCCTACGGAGGCATCCGCTCGACCGCAACTCCCTCCAACAGCTTGGAGTCCGCGGCCAGCTCCCGGTCGCCGGCCGGGTACCCGTTCGCGCTCAACAGGAAGGCGACGATGTCGATGTACGACTGGTCGCCGAGCGTCCCCGGTTCTTCCGGCGGCATGGTCGACTGGACACTGTCGTAGATGTCGGCCACCTTGAGCCCGCGCCAGCGGAATCGGAACGCCACGCCGGTCAGGCCCGGCGCCATCTCGTCACCGCGCAGCTCCTCGCCGTGGCACTCGGCGCAATGCTCGTCGTATGCGGCCCGGCCGCGCTCGGCTTGTGCCTCGGTGAAGATGCCGTCGAGGACGGAGGTCGGCGGAGCGGCTGGCGCCGGCTCCGCCGCAACGGGTAGCGACGCCTCGGCCGGAGCGGACGGCGGCGCCGTGACAACCGCCGTCGAGCAGGCCAACGCCGACACCAGAAGCAGAACCGCGGCCCCAACCGCCGTGAAGAGAACCCTCACGAGACCTCGCGGACCACATCCTCATCCGTCGACCAGCCACGAGCTTCGGCGAAGGGCTCCACGCCGCTCCGAAGTTCCTCAAGACGCACCACCACCAGCCGGCGACGTATCGCCTCACGCACGAACGCGCCCGTTCCAACACCGGTTCGGGCCGCCAGATCGCGAAGCTGAGCGTCGAGCCGATCATCGATACGAACGGTCAAGGTCGCCATGGCGTTCAACGTACTACGCCACCGACATGACCGTCTACACGACGACGAAGCCCTCAAGGGCGCGCTCCGAGCGGCCAGCAGGAAGACGGCTGTTATCGTTTCTGCGTGGCTGAAGGGAAACTCATCGTGCACTGGCAGCGATGCACTGCAGTCGAGCAACACCCGCACAAGGTGAGCGGCGCTTGGGTGTTCCGAGGCAGTCGCGTCCCAGTAGCCGCACTGTTCGCGAACCTGCGAGACGGAGCCTCGGTCGAGGAGTTCCTGGAGTGGTTCCCCGGAGTCGATGCAGCGAATGTCGAGGCCGTACTCGACTTCGAGGCGAAGGCGCTGTCGGCGGACGTGTTGCCTCGAAACTAAGCCGCTCTTCAGAACGAAGAATCTGGCTCCCGCAGAAACGCGATCTCCTCCGGCGTCGACGGCCGACCCAGGACGCGGTTGCGGTGCGGATAGCGCCCGAAGCGATCGATGATCGCCTTGTGCCGTCGTTCGAAGTCCAGGCTCTCCGGGTCCGCCAAACTCCCGAACAACGCGACCGCAACCTCGTGAATTCGCGGCGACTCGCTGTGCTGGTAGGGCATGTAGAAGAACTGCCGCTTGACCGGCGGCACGGCTTGATCGGCGCCGGTCCGCACCGCCTCCTGTGCCAAGGCCAAGGCCATCCCGTCGGCCGCGAAGGCGCGCGCGTCGTCGCGGTAGAGATTGCGCGAGAACTGGTCGAGCACAACGATCTCCGCGAGGCGCCCTTCAGGCCTGTCCCGCCAATCGTGGAGTTCTCCCAGGACCGCCCGCCGGTGCAGCGCCCCGAACCGTGAGCGGATGACGGCGTCGAACTGCGGATCCCTGGCCCACCACTGCTCGGGGCCGTTCTGTTCAAACCAGAAGGAAAGGACTTCTTCGATCATGGGCAGGAGCTTACGCGGCGGCAACGCCGCAACAGCCATCGGATAATCTCCACCTTCTCCATGAACCCGTTCGCGTCACTCGGAGTCGCCACTCCACGAGTGGTTTTCGCTGGGTCCGTTCGCCTGCCGCTAGTTGCGCTGGCGAGCGCGCTCCTGGCGGTTTCCGCTCCGCCGTCCGCCCAGGCCGCCCCGGCTGCTGAGCCGGCGCCGGCCGTCGACTTCCAGCGCGACGTCCGGCCAATCCTGTCCGACAACTGCTTCGCCTGCCACGGGCCCGACGAGGCGACCCGCGAGGCGGATCTCCGGCTCGACACCCGCGACGGCGCGTTCAGCCTTCGTTCTCCCGCCGGGCGCAGCAACCGGCCGCGCGATCCGGCGGTCGTTCCCGGCGACGCCTCTGCAAGCCTCCTGGTCGAGCGCATCACCCACGCGGACGCGCTCCGGCGCATGCCGCCGGAGGTGTCACAGAAGACGCTTACGGATGACCAGATCGATCTCCTCAAGCGCTGGGTCGAGCAGGGCGCCGCCTGGGACCAGCACTGGTCGTTCAAGCCGACCGACCGGCCGGCGACGCCCGCTGTCGAAGACGAAGCCTGGATTCGCGATCCCCTCGACCGCTTCGTGCTGGCGCGCCTCGAAGCGGAGGAACTCACCCCGGCCCAGGAGGCCGACCGGCGCACACTCGCCCGGCGCGTGGCCCTCGACCTGACCGGCCTGCCGCCCGACCCCGGCACACTCGCGACGTTCCTCGACGACACGGAAGCCGGCGCCTACGAGCGGCTCGTTGACCGCCTGCTCGCGTCGCCCCACTGGGGCGAGCACCGCGCCCGCTACTGGCTCGACGCCGCCCGCTACGGCGACACCCACGGCATCCACAACGACAACTACCGGGAGATGTACGCCTACCGGGACTGGGTCATCAAGGCGTTCAACGAGAACCAGCCGTTCGACGAGTTCACGGTCGACCAGATCGCCGGCGACCTGCTGGAAGACCCGACCCTCGACCAGTTGATCGCCACCGGCCTCCAGCGGAACAACATCACGACCAACGAAGGCGGCGTGCTGGTCGAGGAGTACGAGGCGATCTACGCCAAGGACCGCGCCGAGACGATCGGCAGCGTGTTCCTGGGACTGACCGTCGGCTGCGCGACCTGCCACGACCACAAGTTCGATCCCATCAGCACCGCTGAGTTCTACGCGCTGACCGCGTTCTTCAGGAACACGACGCAGTACGTGATGGACGGCAACATCTCGGACCCGCCGCCGACCCTGGTGGTGCCGCGGGAGGAGGACCGCGACACCTGGTACCGGCTGCGCGAGGAGGTCGGCGAGATCGAGGACGCGATGGCGAAGCGCCTCAGCTCGGTCGAACCGACGTTTGCCGAGTGGCTTGCGAGCGACGGCCATCGCGAGATCGAAGCACCTCTCGGAGTTGCCTCCGAGCTCCTGAGGCTCGATCTCGAGGGCGAGGCGCCGGCGGTAGCCACCAACGGAGAACGCCAGCCGATCACGCTCCACGAGGCAGTCCGGATCGAACCTGGACCGAACGGTCTGCCGGGGCTGCGCTTCGAGGACGAGTCCTCGGCCGAACTCCCGCCACTCGAACTCGACACCGACACGCCGTTCTCCCTGGCGCTCTGGATCTACATGCCGGAGGCCGAGGGCAGCTACACCGTGGCCAGCCAGAGCGACCCCCACGACGCCAGTCGCGGCTGGCAGATCACCCTCGGAGCACGCGAGCTGCACTTCCGCCTCTACGGCGACCGGGCCGGGCCGGGCAGGGGCGCGACCAGTGTCTCGATCAATCCCAACAACACGCAGCGGCTCACGCCGGGCGAGTGGACCCACATCGTCTTCACCCATGACGGTTCCGGCGAGCGCGGAGGCCTGCACATCTACCGCGACGGCGACCGGGTTGCCGAACAGGGCAGCGAGTTCTTCACCAAGGTCGAAGGCAGCATCCTCACCGACCGGCCGTTCTACCTCGGCCGCCACGACCTGAGGAGCGAGGGCAAGGCCCAGTCCTTCGCCGGCGGCGGCGTCGCCGACGTGCGCGTCTTCGACCGCGCCCTGTCCGTCGAGGAAGCCAGGGTCGTCTCCGGGTGGAGCGCTCTCCGGGCCGCCACCGCCAAAGCGCCCGGAGAGCTGACCGACGACGACCGACATCGTCTCCTGTTGAGCTACGTGAACTCAGGGGACGAGGAATACCGCCGGCTGGTCACCCGCAGACTGGAGATCGACAAGGAGTGGCGCGAACTGCGGCGCCGCGGCACGGTCACCCACGTCATGCAGGAGCTTCCCGGGAGCGAGGCGGCCGCCCGCGTCCTCCACCGCGGCATGTACGACCAGCCGCGCGAGCGGGTGCTCGCGGGAACGCCGGCAGCGCTGCCGCCGATGCCGGAAGGCCTCCCCCGCAACCGGCTCGGGCTGGCGCACTGGCTGGTGGACGATACGAACCCCCTGACGGCGCGGGTCACCGTCAACCGCTTCTGGCAGCAGGTCTTCGGCACCGGACTTGTTGTGACGAGCGAGGACTTCGGCGCCCAGGGAGCGGTCCCCTCGCATCCCGAACTCCTCGACTACCTCGCGACGGAGTTCCGGGAGTCGGGCTGGGACGTCAAGGGCTTCTTCCGGCGGTTGGTGACCTCGTCGACCTACCGGCAGGCGGCCGCTCTCACAACGGACAAGCTGGAGCACGATCCCCAGAACCGCCTGCTTTCGCGCGGCCCCCGTTTCCGGATGGACGCCGAGATGGTGCGCGACACGGCGCTCGCCGCCAGCGGCCTCCTGGTGCGCACGATCGGCGGACCGAGCGTCAAGCCGTACCAGCCGGAAGGCCACTGGGAACGGGTGGCGATGAACTCGAGCAACACGGCCCGTTACCGAAGAGATTCAGGGGACAAGCTCTACCGGCGCAGCCTCTACACCTTCTGGAAGCGCGCCGCGCCGCCGCCCTCGATGACGATCTTCGACGCCGGCAACCGCGAGCACTCCGTGGTTCGCCGCGAGCGCACGAACACGCCGCTCCAGGCACTCGTGGTGATGAACGACACGCAGTTCGTCGAGGCGTCGCGCTTCCTCGCCCAGCGGGCGATGCGGGAAGCCGGCGACGACTTCGACCGCCGGCTCGACTACGTCACGACCCGGCTCCTGTCCCGGCCCTTCGACGACTCCGAGCGCGCGGTCGCTCGACAGACGTACGACGCCCTGATCGACCTCTACCGCGCCGACGAGGCCGGTGCGAAGAAGCTGGTCGCTACAGGCGAGTCGGCCCACGATGCCGCCCTGCCAGCCTCGGAGTCGGCGGCGTGGACGATGCTGGCAAGCCAGTTGATGAACCTGGACGAGGCTCTGAACAAGTAGCTGCTGCGAGGCGCCGAAAGATGGACCCACTCAAGGAAACCGTTCGAGCCGAAACGAGGCGCCAGTTCTTCGGCACCGCCGCCCGCGGGATCGGCGGTCTCGCGCTGGCCAACTTGTTTGCAGAGGACGCTTTCGCGCTGACCACCGCCCGCGACCAGGTCGGCGGCCTGCCCGATCTGCCGCACTTCGCGCCGAAGGCGAAGCAGTGCATCTACCTGCACATGATGGGCGCGCCGCCGCAGATGGACCTGCTCGACTACAAGCCGAAGATGAAGGAGTACTTCGACCAGGATCTGCCCGACTCGATCCGGCAGGGACAGCGCCTGACCACGATGACCTCCGGGCAGTCGCGCTTCCCGATCGCTCCTTCGGTTTTCGAGTTCTCGCAGCACGGGGAGAGCGGCGCCTGGTTCTCCGAGCTGCTGCCCCACACCGCCAGCATGGCGGACGACATCGCGATCATCCGTTCCATGCACACCGACGCGATCAACCACGAGCCCGGCATCACCTTCATCCAGACCGGCCAGCAGATCCCGGGCCGGCCGTGCATCGGCTCCTGGTTCGCCTACGGCCTTGGCAGCATGAACGAGAACCTGCCGACCTTCGTGGTGATGAACGCCGAGCGAAGCCATCCCGCAGCGGGCATTCAGGCGATCTCGGCGAAGCTGTGGAGTTCCGGTTTCCTATCGCCCGAGTACGCCGGGGTCGGGTTGCAGACCGGGGACGAGCCGGTCCTCTACCTCAAGGACCCGCAGGGCGTCTCGCCCGCCGTGCGCCGCCGCGTGCTCGACGGGATGAGCGAACTGAACCGCCTGCGCCACGCCCAGGTCGGCGATCCGGAAACCCTGGCCCGCATCGAGCAGTACGAGATGGCGTTCCGCATGCAGTCCTCGGTGCCCGAGATGGCCGACCTCTCGAGCGAACCCGACAGCACCTTCGAACGCTGGGGCGAGGAGGCGAAGCAGCCCGGCAAGTTCCAGAACGCGGCCCTGATGGCCAGGCGGCTGGTCGAGCGCGGCGTGCGCTTCGTGCAGATCTACCACCGCGGTTGGGACGTCCATTCCGCCCTGCCGACGGTGCTGCCGGCGCAGGCGCGCGACGTCGACCGGGCCGCCTGGGCGCTGATCCAGGACCTGAAGGAGCGCGGCCTGTTCGACGAGACCCTGGTCATCTGGGGCGGCGAGTTCGGGCGCACGATCTACTCCCAGGGGGCCCTGACCGCCGAGGACTACGGCCGCGACCACCATCCCCGCTGCTACAGCCTGTGGATGGCCGGCGGCGGCGTGAAGGGCGGCGTCGTCCACGGCGAGACCGACGACTTCTCGTACAACATCGTCAAGGATCCGGTCCACGTCCGCGACTTCCAGGCGACGATCCTCCACCTCTTCGGCATCGACCACGAGCGGTTCACCCACCGGCATCGTGGCCTGGATGCCCGGTTGACCGGCGTCGAGAAGGCGCGGGTGGTCAAGGAAGTGCTTGCCTGAAACTGGAGGAAACCCATAATGCAAGCTGAAGAACGCAACGACATCACGCCCCTCTGCCCGCACTGCGAGCAGCCGGTGGGCATCTACTTCCGGTCCATCTCAGGAGTCCTCGGCAAGCGCTACGTCTACTTCTGCGCGCTGTGCAAGAAGGTCCTCGGCGTCTCGCACCGCAAGGGCTTCTGGATGGGGTAACACTGGGTGCGCCGACGCCCTCGCCGGCATCCGGGAGCGTCTACCGCTCCTAGCCGGGCGTCCACGGCAACCGTGCTGGAACCGCGCCCTACCGCTGGGTACGCCGGCCTCTGGCCGGCTTCCGCGCGACGACGCGAAGCGGCGTAGTGCGGGGGTATCGGACGAGGCCGAAGGCCGAGTTCCCTATGAAGCGGGGAGGCGCCGACGACGAGAAGGTGCGAGGCTGACGCCTCGCGCAGCGTTCCTCGGAAAGCCGGCCGGAGGCCGGCGTACCTGTACCTTTCCGGGGTGGATTCTGGTGGGTCGTTGAGAGAGGTGGAATGGACCAGTAGCCGTCGTGGCTGCGGTAGCTGTGGGAAACCGGCTTGCCGGTTTTCCAAGGTCCGGCGGGAAACGGTCTGCCGTTTTCCGCGGGGCCGGCAGCTTCCGCAGCCGAGACCGCCGGTCGGTTTCGTCTCCGGCCTGCCGGAGTCACTGAAGGAAGGTCGGCAAGCAGCCAGGAGCGACCACCGGCGTACTGTGCTTCGAGCACCTTGCTGGGACCTGTGCCCTGGCTGCTTCGCCGCGTTGGACGCCCAGTGGAGAGTCAGTGCCTTAGAGCACCAGTACAGGTACGGGCAGGCAACGCGGCATGCCGACCAGGCAACACTACCGCAAGGGGTAAGGAGGACGAGATGACCAGGAAGTGGTTCGCCGGCGTGGACTGGGGGTCCGAGACCCACCATGTGTGCGTGCTGGATCGGGACGGCAAAGTGAGGGGGCAGCGGGCGTTCGACCATAGCGGCAAGGGACTTGCCGCTATGGCGGACTGGCTCCTTGGACATACCCGACCGACGCCTCCGGGCGAGATCGGCATCGCCATCGAGGTGCCGCACGGACCGGTCGTCGAGTGCCTCCTGGAGCAAGGCTTCGCCGTGTATTCCATCAACCCCAAGCAGCTCGACCGCTTCAGGGACCGCTTCTCCGTCGCCGGCGCCAAGGATGACCGCCGCGATGCACGGGTGCTCGCCGCCGCGCTTCGCACCGACCCTGAGTGCCTGAACCGCGTGCAACCATCCGATGCCGCCACCGTCATGCTGCGCGAGGTGTCCCGCGCCCGCAAGCAGTTGGTCGACCAGAAGAACCGCCTGGAGAACCAGGTCCGCGACCAGATCTGGCGCTACTACCCGCAGTTTCTCGCCGTGGTCAAGAACGAGGTGTCGGCGCCCTTCGCGCTGGCCTTGTGGCGACTGGCGCCGACCCCCGACAAGGCTCGACGGCTGCGCGAGACCACGCTCGCCAAGCTGCTCAAGGAACACCGCATCCGGCGCCTGACTGCCGCCCAACTGCGCGATCAACTGCGGGCCGAGCCGATCGCCGTTTCCCCGGACGCCGTAAAGGCCGCCGTCGAACACATAGGAATCCTCCGGCCGGTGCTCGACACCGTCTGCCGCCAACTCGCCGACGCCGAAAGGCGGCTGGAGCGGATGACCCGCGCACTCGAAACCGCGATCTCTCCGGAAGACGACGAAGACACGCCCAAGCCAAGCGACGCCGCCATCCTCAGGTCGCTGCCCGGACTCGGCATGGTCGGCCTCGCCACCCTGCTCTCCGAGGCCGATCAAAGCCTGGGCCGCAGAGACTACGAGGCATTGCGTTGCCTCTGCGGAGTGGCGCCGGTGACCGTCAAGTCCGGCAAGAAGCTCATCGTCATGCGACGACTCGCCGCCAACGAACACCTCAGCGTCGCCGCCTATCACTGGGGACGAGTCGCCATCCAGCATGACCCGATCAGCCGCGCCAAGTACGACGCCATGAAAGCCCAGGGAAAAACGCACGGACGAGCCATCAGACAGATCGTCGACCGACTCCTCGGCGTCGCCTGCGCCATGCTCCGAGACCGCACTCTCTTCGACCCCAACAAGCGATGCCATGTCCAGGTCGCATGACCTCCCTGACCCGCAGCAGCCTCCACAAAACCCACTTGCTAAAGGGTGGAGAGTCCCAGCAGGGGGCGTCGGGGCATGGTGACCCGCGTATTGAATCCGCCACCGCTGGCACTGGGAGCGCCGGCCGCCGGCGTCAATCGATACGCACGCGATCGAACTCGTCCCATGCCGACATGTCCGACAGCACCACAATGTCGCCCGGTAGCAGCCCGTCGACCACCTCGATCGTGTTGGCCGAGCTTCTGCCCAGGAGCACGCGCGTGCGAGCAGCGCCGTTCCCCTCGCCGTCGAGCCGGAAGAGGCTGACTTCGCTCTCCTCCTGACCGACGACGGGCCGACCTACGAACAGCACATCCTCGAGCCGCTCGAGTTCGATCGTCCCGGCTACGGTCAGGTCGGGCCGCGCTCCGCGCGGCAGTTTGCCGTCGAGCGCGACATCGACGGTCACCGTCCCCTCTTCCACCGCCGGATCGATCCGGACCACGCGGCCCGGGACGATCCCGTTGCGCGTGTCGACCGACGCGACCTGCCCGATCTGAACGTCCTTCGCCTGCGTCTCGGCAATCCGTAGCTCGGCCTTCAGCGCGGTGGGGTCGCCGACCCGGGCCAGATTCGTGCCCGTGGTAACGCGCTGGCCCTCGTCGAGCGGCACCTGCTGGAGGACGCCGTGCATGCCGGCCCGGACCTGCAGGTCGTCGACCTGATCGAGCCGGAGCTCCCAGAGGCCGCGTAGCCGATCCACCTCCGTCCGCTCGACGGCGAGCTTTGCCGCCATCGTCGTCTCCGCGATGCCGAGACGCTCCTGCTCCAACCCGAAGCGCGTTTCGTGTTCCCGCTTCGACGCCTGCGCCCGCTGGACCTCGATTGCGGAGGCCAGACCGTTCTTGGCCAACTCGGCGTCGGCGTCCGCCTCGAGCCGGGCCACGACCAGTGCGGCCTCGACGCTGGCAAGCCCCGCACGCTGCATGAGCAGCTCGCTCTCGAGTTCCACCTTCCGGTTTTCGTAGCGGGCCTCGGCGGCGCGCAGGTTGAGCTCCGCTTCCCTCGCCTGGTGCTCGAGTTCCGGATTGCTCAGTTCGACGATCACGGACTCCGGGCTGACCTTGGCCCCCGGATCGATGACGATCCTCTCTACGTTCCCCTCCGTCGTCGCCGGAATCCACCGGATCTTTTCCGGCACCAGCGTTCCCCTGCCCCGCACTTCGCGGATCATTGGGCCCCGGCGCACCGTGTCGATGTACAAGGCGTCGCGGTCAACGCGCGGCGCCGACGGCTGCACCTGCTGCAAAGCGAGCGTGGCCAGCACGAGCAGGACGCCCCCGAAGGAGAAGTACGTCACCCGGCGGAGCTTCTTCTTCCGCGCCAGGTCCGGTCTCGCGATGTCCATTCCGGTCGCCAAGATGGCCTAGCCGTTCAGGTCGTCGCCCGCCCGTCGAAGAGGTGGATCTCCCGCTCGGCATAGTCGGCATAGCGGGGATCGTGGGTCACCATGCAGATCGTCGATCCTTCCGCGTGCAGCGTCCGCAGCAGGTCCATCACCGCGCCGCCGTTCTTCGAGTCGAGGTTGCCGGTCGGCTCGTCGGCAAGCAGGATCGACGGCTGGCCGGCAACGGCACGGGCGACGGCGACCCGCTGCTGCTGCCCCCCGGAGAGCTGGCTCGGCAGGTGCTTCGCGCGCGGCGCCATCTCCACCTTCTCCAGTGCCTGGTTGACCAAGTCGCGCCGCTCCCTCGGCCGGATTCCCCGGTAGGTCAGCGGAAGCTCGACGTTCTCGTAGACGGTCAGGTCGCCGATCAGGTTGAAGTTCTGGAAGATGAAGCCGATCTCCCGGTTGCGGATTCGCGCTCGCTCCGACTGCCGGAGCTGCGCCACCGGATAGCCGTTCAGCGTGTAGTCGCCGGCCGTCGGCGTATCGAGCAGACCGAGGATCGACAGCAGGGTCGACTTGCCGCAGCCCGAAGGCCCGGAAACCGCCACGTACTCGCCGGAGCAGATGTCCAGGGTGACTCCGTCGAGCGCGTGGGTTTCGACCTCGTCCGTGTAGAAGACCTTGGAGACGTTCTCCAGATGAATCAGCGTATTCATGGTGTAGACAATCTACGTCATATGGAGTAGCTTGTCTACACCATGACGCCAGCGAGTCCCCGCAACCAGCTTCTCTATGGAACCCTGGACCTGCTCATCCTGCGCACCCTGGTCTACGGCCCGGCGCACGGCCACGCAATCGCGGGGCACATCCAGCGCGTGTCGGAAGACGCGCTCCGCATCGAAACGGGCTCGCTGTATCCGGCGCTCCACCGGTTGGAGGCTCGCGGATGGATCGCGGCGAAGTGGAAGACCTCCGACAAGGGCAAGCGCGCCAGGTACTACCGCCTCACGAGGACTGGGCGGCGGCAGCTCGTGGTCGAGCAGTCACGGTGGCAGCAACTCTCGGTCGCCGTGACCAGGGTGCTTCAGCCGGCGGACTGAACCGGAAGACCAGGGCGATGCTGCGGCAGGTCTACAACCGGTTTCGGTGTCTGTGGCTCCGGCGACGCAAGGACGCGGAGCTGGACGAGGAGATCCGCTTCCATCTCACCGAAGAGACGGAAGAACGAATCGAGACGGGCCTGTCTCCCGAGCAGGCCCGCACGGCCGCACGACGCGACTTCGGCAACATCACGCTGACTCGCGAACTGACCCGCGAAGCCTGGGGCTGGGCGCCCGCGGAGCGCCTCCTCAAGGACATCGCCTCCGCGTTCCGGATGATGCGACGCAACGCCGGCTACACCTGCGCGGTGGTCCTCACGATGGCGCTGGGTATCGGACTGAACGCCGCGATGTACGACCTGCTTTCCCGGCTGTTCCTCCAGGCGCCCCCACACATCGAGGATCCGGAGGGGATTCACCGCATCTGGGTGCGGGAAAGGAGCGATGCGGTTGACCGGGGGATCTTCACTGGCCCTTCTGCCGCCAGAGACCGGATGGACTGGGCGGAGTTCAACTCGCTCCGCGATGACCCTGACCGGTTCAGCGCTGTCGCCGGCTACACGGCTCCGGCGCGGATGCAGAACGGACGAGGCCAGAGCGCGGAGGAGCTACAGGTTTCCTCGGTGACCGGAGAGTTCTTCGCGCTCCTGGGGGTTCAACCCGCGCTAGGCAGGCTGCTCCAACCCGAAGACGACGATCTGGCGGCGACACCGGCCGCGGTGATCAGCGATGCCTACTGGCGGCAACGGTTCGAGCGTTCACCGGAAGCCCTCGGAGCAAAACTCAGCTTCAACGACGTCACATACGTCATCGTCGGCGTCGTGCCGCCCGGTTTCGCAGGGCCCGACCCCAACGCGGCCGAGATCTGGTTGCCTCTCCAGGTAGCGGCCACCGCCATCCGCGGCGACTCCTGGAGACAGTCCCGCACCGGATTCTCCCTGACGGCATTGGCGCGCCTGGCGCCCGGAGTGAGGCCTGAACCGGCGGCCGCCGCGGCAACCGCCGCCGTGCGCGCGGCGCGAGCCACTTCGCGGATGCCGGAGACGCGGGACCCCGAGCCGACCGTGATGCTGGGCCCATTACTGCGAAACCGCGGACCCTCCGCGTTGCCGGGTCAGATGCGCCTGCCCCTGGTCGTGGCCGGCGCAGCCCTGGTCGTGCTCCTGATCGCGACGGCCAACATGTCGAACCTGCTGATGCTGCGGGTCGCGGCCCGTCGACGGGAGCTTGCCGTTCGCAATGCACTCGGCGCGGGGAGATGGGGCGTGGGACGCCTGCTGGTTGTCGAGTGCGTCGTGCTCTCCGCTGTCTCGGGCGTAGCGGCGCTGGTCGTGGCTGCGCTCGCCGGCCGCTCTCTGCGGGTCACGCTCTTGCCGGGCTTTCAATGGGCTCAAGAGCCATTGGACGGCACCGCGATCGGCTTCACCGCCACCGCCGTACTCGTCATCGGCCTCGGGGCAGCCCTGGCGCCCGCCGTGTATGCAGCGCGGAGCCGCGGCATCGAGAAGCTCGACAGTTCGCGAGGCGCCCGTGCTGCACTCGGAATGCCGGTCCGTACCGGTCTGATCGTCGTTCAAGCCGCCCTGTCGCTGATCCTGCTCAGCGGCGCGGCCATCTTCTACCGCTCGTTCGAGGCAGCGCGTCAGGTGGACGTCGGCTATGCGAAGGAGAACCTGATCACGGTGAACCTGGCGGACTTTCGTACCGGCGGATCGCCCGATGAAACCACGATCAACGCACTGGAGTCTCGCCTCCGGTCACTACCGGACGTCCTCGATGTCGCCCAGGGAACGAACTCACCAATGGGAATCAGGGCAGCGATGCCGCCACCGCGGGTCGAAGGGCTGGACCGCCTGCCGTTCGCCCGCGGTCCCTACGTGAGCCTCACGACGCCCAACTTCTTCCGCGTCGCAGGCCTGGCGATTCTGGAAGGTCGTGGCTTTACCGAGTGGGATCGCGCAGAGACTCAGAGGGTCGCGGTCGTAGACAGCACGTTCGCTCGCGGCGTCTGGCCCGGCAAGAGCGCCGTCGGCCGGTGCCTCTTCTTCGGCGACGCGTCCACAGACTGCACGACGGTGGTTGGCGTCGCCGAATCCGCCCTCGAAAAGGGTCTCTTGGACGCCGATCGCGAAGCGGTCTACTACCTGCCCATCTCCCAGGCCTCGTCGAACACCATTCAGGCCAGCTTCGTGAACAACATGCGCACGTTGATCGTCCGGACTCGCGGGAACCCCGGGCGAGTGGTGCAGCCAACGCTCCTCGCCTTGGCGGACTTGTTCCCCGACCTGCCGCGCCACAGCGTGCGAAGCCTCCCCACTGTGTTCGCGCCGCGCATCCGAACGTGGACCATCGGAACGGGGCTGTTCGGCGCCGCCGCTCTCCTGGCGGTGCTGCTCGCCGCCATCGGGCTCTACGCGGTCATCGCCTTCGGCGTACGGCAGCGCGAACTCGAGTTCGGCATCCGGCGCGCCCTGGGCGCCCGGGCCTCGGACCTCCTGCGGATGGTGCTGACGCGCGGCTTCTCTCTGGCGGCGGCTGGTGTCGTAGCCGGCGCGCTCGTCGCCCTCTGGGCCGGCAAGTTCGTCGAGCCGCTCCTCTTCGACGACCGGACTCCCCGCGACCCGCTGGCATTCGCCGCAGCGGCGCTGGTGCTCCTGGCGATCGCAGTGATGGCCTCGTACCTCCCAGCCCGCCGGGCTGCTCGCGCCGATCCCCGTCAGGCGTTGGAGGCGGAGTAGCACGGCAAACCCGATGCTGAAGCAGTTCCGGTTTCGCCTGCGTTCGGTCTGGGATCGCCCACGGAGGGACGCCGAACTCGAAGAAGAGATCCACTTCCATCTCGCCGAAGAGACGGAAGAACGGATAGATGCCGGGCAGCCTCCCGATCAGGCTCACGCCGAGGCACGGCGCAACTTCGGCAACGTCACGCTGATTCGCGAACTGACGCGGGAGACCTGGGGCTGGGCGCCCGTGGAGCGCCTCCTCAAGGACATCGGCTCCGCGTTCCGGATGATGCGACGCAATACCGGCTACACCTGCGCCGTGGTCCTCACGCTGGCACTGGGCATCGGACTGAACGCCGCGATGTACGAGATGCTGTCCCGCCTCTTCCTTCAAGCGCCACCCCACATCGAGGACCCGGACGGCGTTCATCGCCTCTGGGTCAGCGAGCGCATCGGTCCAGACGATCGGGGCGCCTCCACCGGACGCACCTGGGTAGTCGATGCGATGCAGTGGCTCGACTTCAACACCCTGAGCGCCGACAACGCACTGATCGACGGCGTCGCGGGCCACAGAGTCTCGTTCAGGACGAACGGACGCGGTCAACGCGCCGAGAACCTCACGGTCTCCTGGGTCACGGGAGAGTTCCTCGACTTCCTTGGCGTCGAGCCAACGGTCGGAAGGTTGATCGCTGCCGAGGACGACGACCTGGCGGCGCAACCCGTCGCCGTGATCAGCGACGGCTACCGGCGGCAGCGATTCGGCAGCGCGGAGGAAGCACTCGGCACGACGCTCAGCTTCGACGACATGACCTACCTCGTCGTCGGCGTGCTGCCGCCCGGCTTCTCCGGGCCCCGCTCCAATGCAGTCGACGTGTGGCTGCCTCTGGAACATGCGGCAACGGCCAGCCGAGGGAACAGTTGGAGACGGTACGGAACCACCTTCTACCTCACTCCATTCATACGGCTGGCGCCTGGGGCGACGGAGGAGGCGGCCGTCGCCGCGGCGACGGCCGCCGTCCGGGCGGCGCGTGCCGGCTCGCGGCTCTCGGACTCCCCGGACCCGGAGGCGACCGTGGCTCTGGGCCCGATACTTCGAACCCGCGGCCCCACCACGCTGCGGCGCCACATGCGCCTGCCGCTGATCGCAGGTGGGATCATCCTTGTGGTGCTCCTCATCGCGGCCGTCAACATGTCGAGCCTGCTGATGCTGCGGGTCGCTGCCAGGCGACGCGAGTTGGCGGTGCGCTACGCGCTCGGCCTGGGACGATGGGGAATCGGACGTCTGCTGGTGACCGAGAGCCTGGTGCTCGCCGCCCTCTCCGGCGTCGTTGCGCTGGCAGTTGCGGCGGTCACCGGCGACGCCCTTCGGCGCACGCTCCTGCCGAGCTACCAGTGGGCCGAAGATCCGCTGGGCGTCACGGCAATCGGTTTCACCGGAATCGCCGTGCTTGGGATCGGCCTGGCGGCAGCCCTGGCTCCTGCCGTGTACGCTGCGCGCAGCCGGGGAATCGAGAAGCTCGACAGTTCGCGGGGCGCCCGCGCGCTCGGAACGCCCGTCCGCACCGGCCTGATCGTGGTCCAGGCCGCGCTGTCGGTGGTCCTGCTCAGCGGGACGGCCGTGTTCTTCCGTTCATTCGAAGCGGCGCGCCAGGTGGACGTCGGCTACGCGAAGGAGCACCTGCTCACCGTGACGCTGGGGAGCTTTCACGGTGACACCCGCCTGGATGGCCTGGACGGCGCACCGCTCGACGAGAGCGCAATCCATGCCATGGAGGCTCGCGTACGGGATGTGCCGGAGGTGCTGGATGTTGCACAGGGAACGAGTTCACCGATGGGGGGTGGTGGTGCAGCGTACGGAGACCTGCGAATCGAGGGGCTCGACCGCCTGCCGTTCCGCTACGGCCCCCATGTGAATCTCACGACGGCCAACTTCTTTGACGTCGCCGGTCTGGACATTCGGGAAGGGCGTGGCTTCACGGAGTGGGACCGCGAAGGCACGCGGAAGGTCGCGGTCGTCAATACGTCGTTCGCCCAGCAGGCCTGGCCCGGTCAGAGCGCCGTCGGCCGTTGTCTGTTCGTCGGCAGCGCCGCCGACTGTACGACGGTGGTCGGCGTGGTGGAACCCGCAGTGAATTGGACTCTGTCTGAGACTGACCCCGTCTACTACCTGCCCATCGCCCAGGCCTCATCCGACCCGGCTCTGTCGGGATGGACGAGCATCCAGCGTGCGCTGATCGTCCGCACCGCCTCAAGCCCCGGGCGCGTCGAGGCGCCGGTGCTTGGCGCCCTGGCCGAGCTGTTTCCGGAACTGCCGGGCCACCACGTCCGGAACCTCTCCACAGTGTTCGCATCGCGGATTCGCACCTGGAGAACCGGAACGCGCCTGTTCGCCGCCTCCGCGATGCTCGCCGTGTTGCTCGCAGCCGTCGGGCTCTATGCCGTCATCGCCTTCGGGGTACGGCAGCGCGAACACGAATTCGGCATCCGTCGCGCCCTGGGCGCCAGGGCGTCCAATCTCCTCCGCCTGGTGCTGACGCGCGGCGTCTCGCTCGCGGCGGCCGGTGTCGCGGCAGGGGCGCTCGCCGCGCTATGGGCGGGTCGCTTCATCGAGCCGCTGCTCTTCGACGGCCGCACTCCGCGCGACCCGCTGGCGTTCGGCGCCGCGGCGCTGGTGCTCCTGGCGATCGCGGTGATGGCCTCGTTCCTTCCGGCTCGCCGGGCCGCTCGCGCTGATCCTCGTCAGGCGCTGGAGGCCGAATAGCGCCGTCAAACGCCTCGCGAACTCGGGTGTTCCGGCCCCTTCACCCACCTCCCCGGGAGTCTGCCCGGCCTGGACCGAGCGCCGCTCCCGCGATCTCGCTATCAGGACAACGACTGCATAGACTGCGTTCGAATGACAGCACTCTGAGGGCGGCCAATGAAGACGATGACCATCCGCAACGTGTCGGCGGACCTGGCGGCGGCACTTGAGGCAGAGAAAAGCCGGCGAGGCGTTTCGCTCAACCGAACCGTACTTGCTCTGATGCGGGAGGCTCTCGGCCTCTCGGAGGAGCTGGAACAAGGCAACGGACTTCGGCGTCTGGCCGGTTCGTGGACGGAGGACGAGTTCAGCGAGTTCGAACGCGCCGTCCGGCCGTTCCGAGAAATCGACGAGGAACTCTGGCGTTAGCGCGGCGGCCAGATCACGGCAGATCCGCCACCCACACCTTCGACTGCGCGCCGCGGCCCGTGGCCGAACCGCCGGCGGCGTAGAGCCTGCCGCCGATGATCGCGGCGGCCGGCGACGACAGCGGCATCGGCAGCTTGCCCAGGAGTTCCCACTCGCCGCCGGGCTCGAGCACCAGGATGTCCGGGTCGATCGACTTCGTGCCGCCCGCCGGTGTCGTGTGGCCGCCGACCATAACGATCCTGCCCTCGTGGAGGAAGGTGCCGGCCTCGGCATACGGGAGTGAGTTGACCATGGGCTCGCCGCTACCCCGCAACTGCGTAGAGCGACACGGTGCACCGTCGACGGTTCTCTGGGTGCGCCCTCGCCACCACTCTCTACGCAGCTTCAATGACCTCACTGCGGGCGGATGCGGGCGAGACGCCCGCGTTCCCAGGGCGGAGGCCGGATGCGGGCAGAATGCCCGGGTTCCCAGGGGGCGGCTAACATGAACCGTTCCCAACCCAGGAAGGAGAGTCGATGCGGATGAGGTTCGGCCTGTGATCACAGCCCTGCTCGCCCTGTTCCCGATCGCCCTGGGCGCGATCCTGCTGATCGGCTTCCGCGTGCCGGCCCGGCGGGCCATGCCGGCGGCCTATGCCGCGGCCGTTCTGGTCGCCCTTGTGATCTGGCAGATGCCGATCGCGCGCATCGCCGGGGCTTCGATCCAGGGGCTGTTCCTGACCTTCGACCTGCTCTTCATCATCTTCGGCGCGATCCTGCTCCTGCACACCCTGGAGCGCTCCGGCGGCGTGGACGCGATCCGCCGCTCGTTCCACGGCCTGAGCGACGACCGGCGGGTGCAGGTGGTCATCGTGTGCTGGCTGTTCGGGTCCTTCATCGAGGGCGCGGCCGGGTTCGGCACTCCAGCCGCCGTCGCGGCGCCGCTGCTCGTCGCGCTCGGCTTCCCCGCCGCCGCCGCGGTGATGCTCGGCATGATGGTCCAGTCGACGTCGGTCACCTTCGGCGCCGCCGGGACGCCGGTGCTGGTAGGGGTGCAGGGGGGTCTCGGCGGCGAGACGTTCTCGGCTGATCTGGCCCAAGCAGGCATCGGCATGCTCGACTACCTCGCGGTGGTCACCGAGCGGGCCGTCGTGCTGCACGCCACGGCCGGCGTGCTGATGCCGACCCTGATGGTCGTCATGCTGACCCGGTTCTTCGGCGCCAGGCGCTCGTGGACGGAGGGGCTGTCGATCCTCCCCTTCACCTTGGCCGGGGGCCTCGCCTTCACCGTTCCCTACGTGCTGTTCGGGTTCTTCCTCGGGCCGGAGTTCCCGTCGCTGCTGGGGGCGCCGGTCGGCCTTCTCATCATGGTCACGATCGCCCGCCGCGGGTGGCTGCTGCCGTCGAACACCTGGGACTTCCCGGCCCGCGACCTCTGGAAGCCCGACTGGGTGAGCGGCTTCGAGGACGAGGCGACGGAGGCGAACGACCGCGGTATCGGCCTCGTCAACGCCTGGGCGCCCTACGCCCTGCTCGGCGGCCTGCTCGTGCTGACCCGGCTGCCCGCGCTGCCCCTGGGCGGTTGGCTGCGCACCCCGGCGATCCGCTGGGACGACATCCTGGGCAGCGGCGTCTCGGGCGCGACGACGCCGCTCTACCTGCCCGGCTTCATCCTGCTCGTGGTGGTCGGACTCACGGCGTTGCTGCACCGCATGACGTTCGCCGACGTGCGCGCGGCCGCCGCCTCCTCCGGCAAGGTCCTCCTCGGCGCCGGTTTCGTCCTGATCTTCACCGTGCCGATGGTGCGGGTCTACATCAACTCGGACGTGAACGAGGCCGGCCTGCTCTCGATGCCCCTGGTGATGGCGGACTGGGTGGCCGCGAACGTGGGCGACGTATGGCCATTCTTCGCCGGCATGACCGGGGCGCTGGGCGCCTTCATCGCTGGCTCGAACACGGTCAGCAACCTGATGTTCACCGCCTTCCAGTACGGCGTCGCGGAGCGGCTGATGATGTCCACCGCGATGATCGTCGCCCTGCAGGCGGTCGGCGCCGCCGCGGGCAACATGGTGGCGATCCACAACGTCGTCGCCGCGTCCGCCACCGTCGGCCTGCTGGACCGCGAGGGGGCCACGCTGCGCAAGACGATTCTGCCGACGATCTACTACCTGCTGGTGCTGGGGATTCTGGGGCTGGTGGCGGTGCATGTGCTCGGGCTGCCGGATCCGCTGATGGAGGTCTAGCTGTGATGACGAGTTCCGGAATGCCGGCGGGGGCGCCGGCGCACCCAGTGGTACGGCATCGGCCAGGGCCTGACTTTCTACTGCTAGCGGGGCCTGTCCCGCGCCCGATCAGGGGCGAGCATTCCTGAGCCCTTCCGCTCGTAGAGCGGCTGGGAAAGCCAACAGTCAGGAGAACACCATGCCCAAGACCCTTACCTGTTGCCCGGCCGTCACGGCGGCTGCCGGCCCGCTCAAGTGGACGATCGCCTCGTTGGCGATTCTCCTCGTCCTGGCCCTCGCCTGCGCCGATGACGCTCCAGACCGGGCCGACCCAGCCGGCGACCCGGCGGCGGCATCCGAAGCCGCCGAGAGCCGGTCGATACGCAACGCCTACTTCGGCGACGTTCACGTACACACCAAGTACTCGTTCGACTCCTACATCTTCGGCACCCGCAACGACCCCGACGACGCCTACAGATACGCCAAGGGAGAACCTCTGACCCACGCGGCCGGTATCGAGATGCGCCTCAAGGCGCCGCTCGACTTCCTGGCGGTTGCCGACCATGCCACCTACCTGGGCATGTTCGAGGAGATGGACAACCCGGACTCGGCAGTGGGACAGCACGCCCTCTCGGTCGCGCTGCGCAGCGCCGCGACGCCAGCGGATCGCAGCGCCGTGTTCCAGGAAGTGCTGCCGCGCGAACGGGGCTACGTCGACCCTGACGACCTGCTCGATCTCGGCATCGTCAAGAGTGCATGGCAGAAGATCGTCGAGGCTGCCGAGAGGCACAACGATCCCGGCAACTTCACGACCCTCATCGCCTACGAGTTCACCGCCGGAGGCCCCAGGGGCGAGAACCTGCATCGGAACGTCATCTTCCGCGACTCGAACGTGCCCGGCATTCCGTTCAGCCGGCTGGACGCCAGGAACAACCCGGAGCTGCTGTGGGACTGGATGGACGAGCAGCGCGCCCAGGGCATCGACTCCCTGGCGATACCGCACAACTCGAACGGCTCGGACGGGTGGATGTTCGCGCTCACCGACCGGGCGGGCGACCCCATCGACGAGGCCTACGCCGAGCAGCGCATGCGCAACGAGCCGCTGGTGGAGGTCACGCAGGTCAAGGGAACTTCCGACACTCATCCGCTCCTGTCTCCCAACGACGAGTGGGCGGACTTCGGGATCATGGAGCGGACGATCGGCAGCGACAACCCGAGTCAACCGCAGGGCAGCTACGTGCGCGAGGCCTACCTGAACGGCCTTGCCATGGAAGAAGAACAGGGCTTCAATCCCTATCGCTTCGGTCTGATCGGCTCGTCGGACACGCACAACGCTGCCGGGTCGTTCGAGGAGGACAACTACTGGAGCAAGACCGGACTGCTGGACATCCGGCCCGAGCAACGCGGGTCGGTCCCGCGAGAGGACACCGGCGAGTACGACGACCCAACCAGGCAGTACTGGGGAGCGTCCGGCCTTGCCGCGGTGTGGGCCGAGTCCAACACCCGGGAAGACATCTTCCGCGCGTTCCAGCGCAAGGAGACCTTCGCCACCACCGGCCCGCGCATGCGCGTCCGCTTCTTTGCCGGCTACGACCTGGACGAGGACACTCTGGACGGCGACGACGGCATCGCCAGCGCCTACGCCGATGGTGTCGCGATGGGCGGCGATCTGACGGCGGACGGAACCCAGCGGGCGCCCCGCTTCCTGGTCTGGGCGCTCAGGGATCCGACCACCGATCCGCTGGACCGCCTGCAGGTCATCAAGGGATGGACCGAGGAGGGCGCTCACCAGGAGAAGGTCTACGACGTCGCCTGCTCCGCCGAATCGACCGTCGACGGAGACTCGCACCGCTGCGCCGACAACGGAGCCACCGTTGACCTGACGACCTGCTCGACCCACGAGGGACAGGGAGCCTCCGAGCTCGAGGCTCTCTGGGAAGATCCCCACTTCGATCCGAACCAGCGCGCCTTCTACTACGTGCGCGTCCTGCAGAACCCGACCTGTCGCTGGTCCACCTGGGACGCGATCCGGTCCGGGGTACCGCCGAAGCCCGGCCTGCCGGCCACGATCCAGGAGCGAGCCTGGTCGTCACCGATCTGGTACGTCCCCGGCGACGACGGCGAGGGCTAACCGAGTAGCCGGAGCAGCGCCAGGACGGCGGCCAGTTGCCCGGCCAGGAGAGCGGCGGCGACGCCGTAGAGCGTCCGGGTCATCCGCGTTTCAAGCTCGGCCAGGGCGACCTTCGTTGCCAGTGGTTCGAGGTCCGCCTTCGTCGCGGCGTCGTCATGGACGACCGCGGTGTCGAAGGTCGTCACGCGCAGCAGCCTATCGGAACCGACTCCGGATCCGTCGACTGCCGCGCTAGCCGCGGAGCTGCCGCGCCAGAGCCGCGGCTTCGTCCAGCAGCGTCCGCAGACCGCCGTGCTCCAGCCAGTCACGTCTGAACACCTGGTAGCTGACCTCCGCCCGAGCCGCGTTGAGCCGGCACAACGCCAGCGCTCCGAACTCGCTCGCAGACAAGTCGCCGTCGAGGTAGACCCTCAGCAGATCGTCGAGGACGTTCGCGTCGTTCAGAGTGCCGAGCACGTCCTGTAGGCGCTTGCAGCGATCAACCAGGGAGACCGCAACTTCGCTTTCCGCGCGTACCGGTTCGACCATGTAGCGGAGGCGCTTACAGGCGATGCGAACCTTGTGCGGGCCCCGCTTCCGGTCGTCGCCAATGCCGTCGACGCAAGCGTTCAGCCTGTGAGCGATCCAATCTACACGCTCTGCCAGCGCCTCCGCGTACAGCGATCCAGCGCTTCGTTCCGGCACTCGGTGGGCCAGGCGTGACTCAAAGCCGTCCGCCCAGTCGGCGAACTGGGTTTCGAACTCCAGGTGGGTGCCTGTGGGCGCGGCTGAGCCGCCCGGATGCGGGCGAGACGCCCGCCTTCCCAGGTCTGCTACCAGCCGCTCGAGACCGGGCAAGTGCTCGGGGCACAGTTCCGAGCGCTGTTCCTCCAGCCACACGAGCGCGACTTCGGCATCGCGGCTGGAGCCGGTCCGTTTCTGGAACCCGGCGAGCGTCCGCCGATCCCGCTTCGTGACCACGCCTCGGAGCAGCCCCTTCCAGGCGCTCAAGGTGCTCCGCAGCCGCCGGATCGAGACCCTGAAGTCGTGGAGGCCCTCGGCGTCCTCCGGGTCGACGCAGCGCGGCGCGGCCTCGCGCGCCTGGGACACGAGCTCCTTCACGATCAGGCGCACAGCCTCTTCCCCGTCCCGGCGCAATAGATCACCGGCAAGCGGCATGTCGTCAGTACGTCGTGCGCTCAGCTATCAGCGCCGAACTCTCTCTTCAGGAGCATTCTTTCAATAAAGAACAGAAAGACCGGATCGACTTCCCCGGCATCAATCTGGCTGAGCGCCCGTTCGCCAACCTCAGTCAACTCGTCGTACTCCTCAAGAGCCTCCAGCAGGCCCATATAGGTCAAGGCCGTCTCGGGGCTCACTTCCATTTCAAACGCCCGTCGGGAGTACTCCACCGCCCGCCGGAGCCACTCCTTGTCAGGGCACCGAGCCAAACTGCGTGCGGCGCGCAGGTAATCCGCAGCGGCCACGGCGTCGCCCTTCGCCTCGATTTCCTGTTGGGACCGCTCATCAACGGCCGCCCAATCCTGCTGAGTCCGTTGGTACGACCGGTCGCCCAGCTTGACCAGATACTCCTTGAACAGATAGTCGTTCTGTATGACCTCGACCTGAACCTTGTAGGCAGGCTTCAAACTACCGTCGAGTTCCTCAATGAACCGCGCATAGGACGAATCACCCTTTCTTGCGGCCTCTCCCACGGATCTCTTGATGGACTCAAGCAGGACGAACGCAACCTGGGACTCCGGCGCCACAGAGGAAAACGCCTCGTAGTTACCGGCCACGAACTCGACCAGGGGGTCGTCCCATCCGGCGTCCTGAAGAAAGTGCGCCAGCAGGGAAAAGTCGTCACGGTTTACAAGGTCGCGCAACTTCCCGGCGGCAAGGTACTCGTCGAACACCTGCCGCGTCTCATGCCGGTAAAGCCAGCCTTCCCTGGTTCGGGCTGATGTCAACGGACGAGGAATCGATTCCGCCAGATAGGTTTGGACGAAGGTCCGATCCCGTTCGCCGGCCTCGTACCGAGCCTTGAGTACGTTGAAGGTGTCGGCCGTACCACCGAGCGCCTCTTCGCCGAACTTCACGAACGCCTTGGGCTCGAAATACCCGGTACCCCGATGGACGTGTTCACCGTCAGGCCCGACAAAGAGGTAGGTGGGCAACACGGACACTTCGTTCCGGCCCGTCAACTCGGGGCCGTCAAACTCCTCGGCCTCCTGATTCCGTTTGATGCCAACGAAGTGCCGGTTGTAATAGTCGCCGACCACGGGGTCTGTAAACACGTTCAAATCCATCAACCTGCAGGGGCCGCACCAGTCGGTATAGACATCGACGAAGACGAGCTTGTCTTCGGCAGCCGCCTTTTGCAGAGCTTGCGAATAGCTTCCAGGGAAGAACTCGATGCCGGAACCCTGAAGTCCCTTTTCGGGTGCGGCGCACGCGGCGACCGCCAGAATCACCACTGAAGCGACAAGCGATGTCTTCATTGCCGTGCTCAGCCATGAAGAAGCCGAGACTGCCGATCCCAGGCTCTCTTGTTGCTGAGATGCCAAAGTCGGTTCAGCCTATCCCAGGGGCTCGCCATCAGTAGAGGAGCGGTAGGATGGGCATTGAGCCCGGCGCACGCGCCAGCGCCCGGCCGTCCGCCAATGAAGACCATCATCGAGCCCTTCCGGATCAAGGCTGTCGAGCCGATCCGGCTACCCAGCACGGAGCGCCGCGAGGAGTTGCTCCGCGCGGCCGGCTTCAACCTGTTCAAGATCGAAGCGGCGCACGTGCTGATCGATCTGCTCACCGACAGCGGCACCGGCGCCATGAGTGCACAACAGTGGGCCGCGATCATGCGCGCCGACGAGAGCTACGCCGGCTCGACCAGCTTCCTCCGCCTGCGGGAGACCGTCGAGGAGATCATGGGGTTCGAGCAGATGCTGCCGACCCATCAAGGGAGGGCCAGCGAGCGGATCCTCTTCGACCTGATCGGCGGCGCCGGAAAGATCGTGCCGAACAACGCCCACTTCGACACGACCCGGGCGAACATCGAACACAGCGGCGCCCGGGCGGTGGACCTCGCCATCCCCGAAGCGACGGACCCGACCAGCCGACACCCGTTCAAGGGCAACCTTGACCTGAACCGGCTGGAGTCACTGCTTGCGACCGAGAGTGCGCATGTACCGGTGGTGATGTGTACGGTCACCAGCAACACGAGCGGAGGCCAGCCCGTTAGCCTGGAGAACCTCCGCGCCACGCGGCAGTTGTGCCGCCGCTACGGCGTGCCTCTGTTCCTCGATGCCTGCCGGTTCGCGGAGAACGCGTGGTTCATCAAGGAGCGGGAAGCCGGGCAGCAGGGGCGTTCCTCACGCGAGATCGCGCGCGACATGTTCGACCTCGCCGATGGCGCCACGATCAGCGCCAAGAAGGACGGGATCGTGAACATCGGAGGACTTCTGCTCCTGCGCGATGCCGAGCTGTTCCGCCGCGCCAGCGACCTGACCATCCTGACCGAGGGCTACGTCACCTACGGGGGGCTTGCGGGCAGAGACCTGGAGGCGATGGCTCTCGGTTTCCGCGAGGTGCTCGACGAGGACTACCTCCGCTACCGGATCCGCAGCACCGCTTACGTCGGCGAGCGATTGCTGGAGGCCGGCATCCAGATCGTCGAGCCGCCGGGGGGCCACGCCGTCTACATCGACGCCTGCCGGTTCTGCCCGCACCTGTCTCGTGAGCAGCTCCCGGGTCAGGCCATGGTCGTCGCCCTCTACCGGCACGCCGGCATCCGCGCCTGCGAGGTGGGAACCGTCATGTTCGGGGCGCGCAAGGCGCCGCCGCTCGACCTCGTTCGTTTGGCAGTGCCGAGGCGGGTCTACACGCAGTCCCACATGGACTACGTCGTGGAGGCGCTGATCGAGTTGTTCGCGCAGCGCGATCGGATTCGCGGGCTCCGGATCGTCGAGGCGCCGGAAGCCCTGCCGCACTTCAGCGCCCGGTTCGAGGAGGTGTAGCGCCGGATGCGGGCGAGGACGCTGGCGCACCCAGTGAGGCGTCCCGTTTAGTTAGTGTCTGCCAGAAAACCCCGTTCCGGGGGGATTCCGGAGCGAGTCTGAGGCTGTTTGCAGGCGCAAGAGACCGGCGCAATGGCCTTTGATCGGCGGTGCCGGAGCTTCTTGCGGGTTCTCGGCGGCGATTTCCGCCGAATGGCGCTCGTTCGGGCACGGCGGCGCCTCCGTCTCGACCGGGCGCGGAGTTCCGGTGACGGTCAGGCGGCCCGTCGTCGTTTGCGTTTTCGTTCGAGCGTGTGCAGCAGCCGACCGAGACGGTGCAGGTTGGCGGCGAGCACCGAGAGAGCGACGGTGCGCTCGAAGCCTTCAGCGCCGCGGCTTCGGACGCGATCGAGCCCACGATGCTCCAGAGCGTTGATGGCGGACTCGATCGCGGGATGCCTGCGCCGGGCCGAGGCGAAGTCCTCGCAGGCCTCCCGCTCCCGGTCGGCGACCGACATGTACCCCTTCTTCGGCAGCACATTGAGATCGAGCAGATCGTCGAGCCGGACCCGGTTGTCCCGGCTGTGAAAGTTGCGGTCGAAACTGCAGACTCGAAGGTCGCAGAACCGCTCCTGGGCGGCCACAACCATCGGCACCGCCGCCTTCACGTCGCTGCCGCTCCACAGCACCTCGTGATGGAGGATGAATCGATGCTGGTCCTCGATCAGAGCCACCGGAACGCCGAGTTCCACCGGCGTGCCCGCCTTGCCCTTCGACACCCAGCGCGTGTGCGGCTCGAAGATCGAGAAGACCTTCTCCTCATGGGGAATCGTCTCGCCCAACAGCAGCCGACGCTCGACCTGGTCCATCTGACGCCGGGCATGAGCGATCAAGCCCTCGATCGCTTCGCAGGACGCGCCGTCGCCCGCAGACCGCAGCGCCTCCACAGTGATCTCGGCACGCGCCGCCAGCTGGCCGCACTGCAAGAGGTACGCCTTCACACGCGCCGGAGTCCGCTTCGCCCGCCTCGTACCGCGCACCTTGTTGAACAGCCTGCGCACCAGCCTCGACTGATGACGCCACTGACGCCAGCCGGAGACCCCGTGCCTACCTGCCGCTCGGCCCGTCTCGCGCAGCAAACAACGCATCGCGTCCGACAGCAGGTTCACGTCCGTGGGGTAATGCACGTCGGTCTCGACCACGAAGGAGTCACACCGCCCGCGCAACGGCTCGCCAGGCTTTTTTCGCGCGACCGCATGGCCGCTTTCCACCACCAATCTGCCCACCGCCGACAACAACTCGGGCGTCAACAAGCTCACGTTGTCGACCACCGTCTGGCATTCGTAGTAGGTCTTGTCCCCGAACTCGCCGTGCCCCAGAAACGCCCGCAACGTCGCGTGATGGTTGGCCAGGTCGTGAAGCCGGTCGAAGTCGCAGCGAAGCCCCTGCTTCACCACCCCCAACACCAGAATCCGCCACAGATCCATGCCCGGACGACCCACCGTCCGGTCGGTCTCCGGCGAGACATGCTCGTCCAGAAGATCGAACACCCGATCCCGCAACTCCCGCTCGCACCAGATGTACTGCAGACCCCTAAGAAGAGCCGGAGTGTCGTCCCTCGACTTCGGATCGAGCCGGATATCCCCGATCGGCACTTGACCGATCTTGAACTGCCGACTTTGCACCTCCCGCATCGCCATATCCTCCGAAGATCGACCGGAATCCGCCCAAAACACCCGATTCAGGCCCGGATCCTACGGCATCGACCACATCTTCCACCGCCGAATCGGCCGCAAACTCCCGTAGAATCAACGATTCCCGGGTTTCCTGGCAGACACTAGTTAGCCGGCCGTTCGGGGCAACAGGCGGAACACCCCGTAACCCGCCAGCAGGGCGGTCACGCCGAAGACGCCCGCCTCCAGCCCGCGACCGTACAGAGCCATTCCCGTCCCCAACAGGGCAGAGTACACCGCGACGCAACCGAACCCCCAGGCCAGCAGCGCCGCCGTAGCACTGCCCGGCTCATCCGCCCGCGCCTCCACGACCCGCCGCCAGCCGCGCGCGAACGGGCGCACCCGGTCGTAGAACGCCTGGAGCACGGCCGTCTCCGTCGGCCGCGTGGCCATCGTCACACTGGACCAGACCGCGGTGGTCAGAGCAACGCCGAACAGGAGCTGCGCCGCGGCCGAAGGCAGCGCCAACCCGACCCCTTCGTGGCCGAACTGGAACCACACCGCGACCCCGAACGAGACGACCATCGCCGAGATCTCGGACCAGGCGTTGATCCGCCACCAGAACCAGCGCAGCAGGAAGATCAGGCCCGTGCCGGCACCGATCTGGAGCAGGATCTGGAACGCCTGCATCGCGTTCTCGAGCCACAGCGCGACCACCGCCGCCAGCGCCACCAGGCCGATCGTGGACAGCCGGGCGACGAGGACATAGTGCGCTTCACCGCGGCCCGGTCGTACGAAACGCCGGTACACGTCGTCGACGATGTAGGAGGCGCCCCAGTTGAGATGGGTCGAGATCGTCGACATCAGGGCCGCCGCCAGGGACGCGACGACGAGCCCGAGCAGCCCGTGCGGCAGGAAGACCAGCATCGCCGGGTAGGCGAGGTCGTGCCGGATGATCGACGGATCGAGGTGCGGGAAGGCAGCGGCGATCGAATCCAGGGTCGGATAGACGACCAGTGAAGCGAGAGCGACCAGGATCCACGGCCACGGCCGCAGCGCGTAGTGGGCGATGTTGAACCAGAGCGTCGCGCCCATCGAGTCGCGCTCGGTGCGCGCGGCGAGCATGCGCTGGGCCGCGTAGCCGCCGCCGCCCGGTTCGGCGCCCGGATACCAGGTGGACCACCACTGGACGGCGACCGGAATCAGGAAGACGGTGGCCGCCGTCTCCCAGTCCCCGAAGTCCGGCAGCAGGGCGAGGCGCGACGCGATGTCGGGGTTCGAGACGAGGCCCGAGAGCCCGCCGACGGCGGGATGAGCCAGCGCATACCAGGCGGCCGCTACGGAACCCACCATCGCGATGACGAACAGCATGAGGTCCGTGACGACGACGCCCCAGAGGCCGGAGGTCGCCGAGTAGGCGGCGGTGACGGCCGCGGCGACCAGCACCGTCGTGTACTTGTCGGCCCCGAGCAGTACGCCGCCGATCTTGATCCCGGCGAGCAGCACCGCCGCCATGATCATCACGTTGAAGAACACGCCCAGGTACACCGCCCGGAAGCCACGCAGGAAGACCGCCGCCCGACCCGAGTAGCGGAGCTCGTAGAAGCCGATGTCGGTGAACACGCCGGAGCGCCGCCACAGCTTCGCGTAGAAGAACGTCGTGCACATGCCGGTGATCAGGAACGCCCACCACATCCAGTTGGCGGAGACGCCGCCGTTCCGCACCAGGTCCGTGACCAGGTTCGGCGTGTCGGTCGAGAACGTCGTGGCAACCATGGAGGTGCCGAGCAGCCACCACGGCAGGTTCCGCCCGGCGAGGAAGAACTGGCCGGTGCCGGAGCCGGCGCGACGGGCGAAGACGAGGCCGACAGCAAGGGCGAGCGCGCCGTAGACGGCGAGGACGGTCCAGTCGAGGGTGTTCAGCCTCAAGCCGGTCTCCGGGACGATCGTTCGCCGAACCACTCGCTCAGGTGGTCCGGGTAGTCGCCGGCTTCGACAGCCTGCTCCAAGGTCGAAGCGACGGGCGGCAGGTCGCCGGGGTAGGTCAGTCCGGCCGTTCTCTGGGTCATCGGCAGGAGCCGGACGCTCGCCGATTCCTGCCCGATCAGTTGGCCGATGGTCTCGCTGAGCAGGAACTCGCTCGTGATCGGATCATCGAGGCGGGCATGGAAATCCGCGAACGCGGCTTCGAGGAGGCCGAAGATCGAGGGCTGGAAGGCCCAGAGGTTCATCGAGCAGAGTGTGTCCGCGGATAGCCGCCGGACCTCCCCTGCGCCGTCGCGGCCAACGAGGCCAGAATCGGTCAGCAGCACATCGTAGACCTCGTCGATCCCTGCCAGGGTCGCGTCCGCGCCGGCGGCGAGGATCCCCCTGTTGACGCCCCTGGTGCGGGAGACGCCGGTTCCATGGAGTTCGTACGCGCCGAGGAAGTGGGACTCACCGCCCCCGGCTAGCCCGTCGGCCACCCGCCGGCCGAACGACTCGGTCGCCCGGGGTCCGTAGAAGTCGTCCGCGTTGACGACCAGGAACGGCTCCTCCACCTTCTGCCGCAGCGCTAACACCGCATGGCCGGTGCCCCACGGTTTCGCTCTCCCAGCCGGCGGCGAGGCATCGCCGGGCAGGTCGTCCAAGTCCTGGGCCACGAAGTCGACGGGAACAGCCCGGCCAGCATGCTCCGCGGCCCGGTTCATGATCTGCTCTGTCCGGTCCGCCGAGGTCACGAACAGCACCTTCCCGCAGCCGGCGCGGATCGCGTCGCAGATCGCGTACTCGAACAGCACCTCGCCACTTGGGCCGACGGGTTCCAGCGTCTTCGGGCGCCCGAATCTGGCCGAGCGGCCGGCGGCGAGGATGGCCAGCGTCAGTTCCTGGGTCAATCGGCTCGATGCCTCTCGACGACCGCCATGTCGAGCTCGACGCCCAAACCGGGCCCGGTCGGCGGTTCGATGAACCCGTTCTCGAACTTGATCGGTTCCACGAAGATGTCGCTGTGCAGGTCGTTCGTGTTGAACTCCTGGATCAGGAAGTTCGGCGAGCAGGTATCGAGTTGCACCGCCGCCGACGCCGCGACCGGGCCGCAGTACATGTGCGGCGCGATCATCGCGTAGCGGGTCTCGGCCATGCCGGCGATCTTCTTCGCCACGAGGAGGCCCCCGCACTGGCCGACGTCGAGCTGGATGATCTGGGCCGCCTGTTTCTCCAGCACCTCCGCGAACTCGAACATGTTGACCAGCCGCTCGCCGGTCGCGATCGGGATGCTGGTGTGGGCGGCCACGCGAGCCATCTCGTCGACGTTCTCGGGCGGCACCGGCTCCTCGAAGAAGAACGGGTCGAACTCATCGAGGATGTCCGCGACCCGAATCGCCACCGCGGTCGAGAACTGCCCGTGGGTGCCGATGCCGATCTCCAGCTCGTCGCCGACCGCGTCCCGCATGGCCCGGAAGATCGTTGCCACGTGGCGGATCGTCTTCAGCGAGTAGTCCCGCGGCGGGCCGGTGATCGGCGAGAACGGATCGAGCTTGCAGCAGGTGATGCCGCGGTCGACCAGTTCCTGCGCCCGTTCGCCGGCGAGGGCCGGGTTCTCCCAGATTCCTCCGCTGTTCAGGTACGCGTAGGCGCGGAGCTTGTCGTGATATCTGCCGCCGAGCAGGTTGTAGACGGGCTGGTTCGTCGCCTTGCCGATCAGGTCCCAGCAGGCCATCTCGATCGCCGAGAACGCCGGCACACCGTACAGCCCGGGATGGCTGTAGTCGTGGAGAGTGGTCTTCATCCGCTGCCAGATCTTCTCCACGTCGAAGGGGCTCTGGCCGACGACGAAGCGATCGAAGAGATCGTTCAGCAACTCAACCTGCGGCTTCAGGTTCGTTGCGCCCCCGGACACCCGCTCGCCCAGGCCGACGAGGCCCTCATCGGTCTTGAGCTGGATGAACAGCCACTTCCGGTGCCCGATCGGCGGGTCGACGTTGTCGATCAGGATCGTCTCGAGCTCGGTGATCTTCATGTTCGACGCCTCGGAGTGTTGAGCCAGCGCGGCCGCTGCCTCGCGAGCCGCGGTCAGGCCGGAGGTCATGCCGGCCGCCGCGATCCCGGCGCTGGAAAGGAAGCCGCGTCTCGTGATCATTGCAGGCCGCCTGACTCTATGTGCCTGGCCGGATGCGGTGACGCCAAGGTTCCATCCGGGACTGGGTGCGCCGCGCAGGCTGGTCGCCGCTTCGCAGCGCGTCTCCCTTGACAGCACTCCGTGCTAGCATCTCGTCCGCATCGGCCCACGCTTCGTATCGACCGAGAGGCTGCTCACAGTGAGTTCCGTCATCACCGTCCGCGACATCGACCCGGGAGACAAGGCCTGGCTGAGGCAGGAAGCCCGCCATGTCGGCCTGTCGATGGAAGAGTATGTCCGTCGCCTAATCCACGAGAAACGCGAGAAGACGGAACGGCGCCTCAAGCCTTCCGAGGTGTTCAAGAGGCATTTCGGTCCGGAGCGCGGGGTCGAGCTGCCGCCGCGCAGGCGGTACCGGCACAAGCCGGTCCGCTTCGCCGACGACGGTGAGGCGTGAACCTTCCGATCGCGTGGCTTCTCGACACGAACGTCGTGTCGGAGATGATGCGTCCGCACCCTGAACCGCGCGTGTCCGCGTTCCTCGACAACATCGCCGCGGAGGGAATGGGCCTTTCACCCATCACTGTCTGGGAGATTCTCGACGGCATCGGTCGCCTCGACGCAGGAAAGCGCCGGGAAGATCTGGCCGCCCGGTTTCAGAACGTCCTGGACGAGTGCTTCGAGCAGAGGATCCTCAGTTGGACTGCGGAAGACGCCAGGGCGTGCGCGCGGATCATGGAAGAGAAGCGTCGGCGGGGCGAACCGCTCGACGATCACATCCCGGACGCGTTTCTGGCCGCTGCCGCTACGACTCGCGGCCTCCACGTTGTCACGAGGAATACGAAGGAGTTCCGTAACACGGGCGTGGAAGTCGTCGATCCGTGGTCGGAACCTGTGCCGCTTCGCGACCAGACTCCATCGTAGGACCGCGAGCCGGCCAGGAGAGCAGCGCCAGCCGTGCGCGCCGCTTCGCGGCAGCGCCCGGATGCGGACCAGAAGGTCCGCGCACCCAGAGATACGGCTCGGCGAAGACGAGTTGCTCTACGCAACTGGAGGGTCATCGCTGCGGCGGATGCCGGCCAGAAGGCCGGCGCACCCAGTGGCGCAGCAGACCTAGGAATGTCTCAGGTCTCGACCCTGCTCATCAGCCGGGCATCGGTCACCGGGTAGTGGCAGAGCGTTTCGTCGCATGCCTGGTAGTCGATCAGGACCGTCGCCACGGCGCCCTCGCCCATAAGCGGCACCTCGACGCGGAAGTCGCCGTGGATTCGGCCCTCGCCGTCGGCTTCGGGCAGCACGGGGTCGCTGGCGACCTGGTAGGCGAAGCCGGATGGGGCACGGACGCCGAACTTGAACTCCGCGTCGGAACCGGGGGCGTAGATCCAGAAGCCGGGTTCGAGCTTGAAGTCGAGGACGGCCAAGGTCGTCTCGCCGTCGGTCGTCGCCCGCATCGTCACCTCGACCGCCGGACTCACGGTGACGGAGAGATCGTCCAGTTCGTCGCCGTCCGCCGCGAACCGGGAGGAACTGAGCAAGTCCGACCCTCCGGGGCCCTGGGCGGCCCGGAATCGGTAGCCGGCCCAGTCGGAGGCGAAGAGCGAGGGCCCGTTCTCATCGAGCCAGCCCTGCCAGCCGTCCGCGGAGTCATGGCTCACGCCGGCGTAGCGGGCCAGCAACCGCTCGGCCCGCTCGGGCTCGACCCCTTCACGCAGGTCGGCGACCGCGCGTTCGAGCAGGGCCGGGTCGTTGTTGGCGATCCCGAGCGCTCTGGCGTCCTCGTCGACCTGGAACTGTCCTTCGAGCCGGAAGTAGGCCTTGCCGTCGTACTCGCTGCCGATCCGCCCGCCGTCCCAGTAGAGATACGGCTCGTTCTCTTCGTACCAGGCCTGCCGCTCTTCGCGGGAGCCGCGCGCCGCCGCCGGAATCGCCTCACCGAAGCTGTACGCGAGGCCCCGATCCTGGGCCTCCTTCACCTTCTCCGGCGTGTCGTAGAACTCCTTCATGTCCTCCGTCTCGTAGAGATCGACGAGCGCGAGCGAGGTGGCGAGCCCCTCGCGCGGACGCGCTTCGCGAGTCGCCAGGATCGGATGGTCCTTGAAGCCGTGGATGTAGTGGACGGCGTTGATCAACAGCCGCTGGCCGGTCTCCGTCATCTCGTCTGGGGTGCCGTAGAACCCCCACTGCAGCAGCCGCCCCTGGCGGCCGATGGCGAAGTAGTCCGGACCCTTCAGGTGCGTGCCGCCGGCGATCCACTCGGTGTCGGGCGAATCGAGGAACCCGTCGCCGGTCGTCACCACACCCGGCTCGCCATTGTCCGGCCGCCCGCCGACGGGGAGGTTCAGGGTGTCCCACTCCTTCTTGAGAATCTTGACCGTGGTCATCGTGTCCGGGACGTCGTCTGTCAGTTCGTAGTACTTGTACTTGGGTGGGGTCGGCACCTCCTCGAGCTCCAGCTCAAGCTTTAGAGGTCCGTGGAAGATCGGATGGCCAGAGGTCGGATCGGACGTGGACTGTGGCACGACAGCCCTGGAGAACAAACACAGTCACCCGTATCGCCAGCCCAGCAACAGGTTCAGGCCGTCCGAGATACGCGCGCCCTGGCCGCCGATCAGGACGGTGGGCATCGACAGGGTCTCCAGATCGACTCCCTCCGCTCCCGGGATCGTCTTGATCCGCTCTTCCGACCGGTCGATCGTCTGGCCGTCGACGATCAGGACGTCGGCGTCGCTGAGGTCGGCCTTCGCCAGGTCGTTGCGGGCGATGCTCCGCACCTCGAAGTGCTCGGCCAGCAGCGCGTGGTAGCCCTCCGCGTGCGGCGTGCCGGCGTCGCCGGCGTAGACGACGCGCAGTTGCGGCGCCGGTTCGGCGCTGCATGCCAGCGTGAGCAGCGCTGCGGCGGTCGACAAGCTGAACCAAGTGCCTCGGTGTTTCATGGGTGCATCCTCATCGCATTTCTTGAACGAACAACAGTCTAGACGGTGCCGCGGTCCGGACCGGCGCTACGCGCCGGATGCGGGTCAGAAGACCCGCGCACCCAGAGCTACGCCCCGGTGAAGACCAACTCTCTACTGCAACCGGGATGGCGTCACTCCGGGCCGACGCGCCTAGCAACAGCCGGGCCGTCTCTGATCCGAAGCCGTCGGCGTGTCCAGCGAGTACACGTTGAACTGTCTGAGCGGCGGCGAGTAGATGTGGAGCGTGATCAGATCCTCACCCGCCGGTTGCGTGTTCGCGACCTGGTGGCAGTCGTCCTCCTCCGAGGCGCAGACGCGGCCGGCTCCGTGCTCACGGCGGCCGCAGGGGCAGATGAGGCCGGATGCCGTCGGCTCGAACTCGGTCTCGGTCGCCACGCCTTCGACGACGCGGAAGGCGCAGCTCGAGCCCCGGTGGTCGTGGATCGGGGTCCGCTGGCCGCTGGACCAGCACAGGCAGACCAGTTCGTACCAGTCCGACTCGGCGATCCGGTTCCGCCGGTAGCCGTCCGCGCCGAAGCGGCACGCGGAACCGAGGTCGGCTCGCGTCACCGCGAGCTCGCCCAGCAGGCCGCTCAGGACCTCCAGGTCGGCGCGGCCGTCGAGCGAACCCAGGTACTCCAGCAGCGGACCGAGCCGGCCCGCGGACGCCCCCGAGTTCACGTCAACGCCCTCCTACATCGACCACCTGATCCCGAACTGGGCCGAACGCTGCGGTCCGCGCCTCCGGATCTCTGGAAAGACGGCGTTCGAAGTGGGGCCGTTGGGGTGACCGATGTTCCAGGTGCGCAGACCCCTCATCTCGGTCACGTTCGTCCGGTCGGTGGCGTTGAAGACATCGATGAAGACGTGAAGGTCGTGCCGTTCCCTGACGGTGAACGTCTTGGCCAAACGCACATCGGCCGAGAAGACGTCCGGCCCGGTCCTCGTGTTGAAGCCCTCGAAGAAAGTCGACGGATAGGTGACCCAGCCCCCCGGTGATTGCATGTACGCCTGGTCCCAGGCGGTGAAGGGATTGCCGGACCGGTAGTCCAGGAATCCCGCCAGTTGGAGGCCCCAGGGCAGGTTCCCTACTGCTGAGAGCTTGTAGCTGTGCTCCACCTCGGTGTTGAGCGGCCCATTGAATTGCGCGGGCGGGTCCCCCAGATCGGACCCGAGCGACGACCCATTGAGAACGGAGTTACCCGAGATCAACTCGAAGAACGAACTGCCGACGGCGTCCTGATTGGTGTAGCTCACGTGCACCAGGGAGCCGTTGGCAAAGCGGCGCTTGAACTCGACCTCGACATCGAGGACCTCGCTGTAGCCAGTGTTGGTGTATAGGAGGACATCTCCCTTGGTGGGATCGGGCCGCGCTCCGTCGAGTGCGAATGACCGCCTGTTCTGGAAGTCCGTAAAGAAGAGACCATCGCTGTCGGAGCCGAAGACGTGGATGCTCATCGTGTTGCGCTCACCGAGCTGGCGCTCGTAGCCCACGTTCCACTTGACGATCTCGGGCAGGTGGAGGTTCGGATCAACGACTAGCTCGCGAGGTTGCGAGCCCGCGCTCGTCGGGTCCATTTCGAGAGTCACGGGATCGATCGGCACACTGAAGAGGAGCGGTGGCCGGTCAGCCCCCGTATGGCCGATCAGGTTCGACCGATCGTGATACAGCCCGGCGCCGAAGCGGAGAACGGAACGGCCGTTCCCGCCGACATCGACGGCAGCACCCAGCCGCGCCTCGACGGTCTGGTCGTCGACCAGGTTGTTCCGGTCGTAGCGCCCGCCCAGATTGAACGTCCAACGGTCGCTCACGAACCAGTCGTCCTGGATGAAGAGGTGGGAGTTCGTGACCGAGACGTCGATGTCGGTCGGAAACTGGTATACGCCACTGGCCGGAGGGGTTGAGAAGTCGTCGACAAACCCATAGCCCCAGCTTTGCCACGCCGGCTGCATGGTTCGCTGACCGAAGCGCTCCACGCCGACCCCGGTACGCAGGGAATGATCGCCCCGGAGCCAGGACAGGCGTTCCTTCCACTGGAAGCTCTCCAGCGTGTTGTCGACTTCAGGGCCGATGCCGCCCTCAAGATGGAACACGAGGCCGCCTTCCTCATGGAAGTAGAGACGCAATTTCCGCAACGGATCCGCGTCGGACTCCATGCTCCGGTCGGCCCCCACCTGGCCCAGCACCGATTCGAGCGTCATGTCCGAACCCACGGCGGCAACATGGCGCACGGACAGGCCCAGGGAGTCGTTGGCATGATCCTGGTGCTCTATGTGTTCCTGGCTGGAGCGGAAGAGCGAGTGCCCAACGGCGGCCTGCTCGCTGACCCAGTTCCCCGACACGCTCAGGTCGTTCGAGTCCGAGAACTGGTGGGTCAGCTTGCCGGTCAGGCGGTCGCGGTTGGTCACGTTGGCGGTCAACCCCAATTCGACCGGCACGGCCCGTATGTAGACGTGGCTCTGGTTGTAGTCGTAGCCCATCTCATAGTCGTCGTCCTCGTAGCTGGTGAAGAAGTGGGTCGTGCCCCGGTTGATGGGGCCGCCCAGGGTCAGCGATGCCTGTCTTATTGTGAAGTCCTGGCCCTCCAACTGTTCCGCGTCGTCCGCGGTCCGCCCCGTGAACCCCGCTTCCACCACCCCGTCGTGCTGTTGTTGAACCGTCGCCGAGGCGTTGTACTGGTCGGCGCCGGAACGGGTGATGATGTTGATCACGCCCCCGGACGCGTTGCCGTACTCGGCCGAGAACGTCGCGGTCGACACCTGGACCTCCTGGATGGCGTCCAGGTTGTAGGTCTGCAGCGCCGTTCCCGTCGAGAAGGTCGACCCCCTCTGGCCGGCGCCTGCGGAACTCCGGGGGCCGGCGCGGGTCTCGGACGTGGCCAGGTCGTCGTAGTTCAGGTCGCTCAGGTCGTTGTTGGCCACGCCGTCGATCAGGAACTGGTTCTGGTTCATGCGCGCCCCGTGAATGCTGAAGCTGTTGTTGGGGGCACTGTTGTCAAGGCCGCCGGTCGCGAGGCCCCCGTGGACCCCTGGAAGGATCCTCAGCACGTCCAGGAAGCTCCGGTTCGGGAGCGGCAGGCTCTGGATCTCCTCGAAGGAGATGTACTTGTTCACGCGGGAATCGACCGACTCGATCTGCGGCCGCTCGGAGACGACGGTGATCTCCTCGCTCACTTCCTCGGCGGCCGCGAGTTCGAAGTTCACGCGCTGAATGCTGCCGACCCGGACCGCCAGGGATGCGGGAGCGCCGGCATAGCCCGCGGCCTCCACCGAGATCTGGTAGGTCGCGGGGCGCACGTTGGTCGCGTTGTAGAACCCGTCGGCGTCGGTGGTGACGACGAGCGGCTCCTCGATCTCCTGCGACTGCAGGATGACCGTCGCTCCGGAGACGGCAGCCCCCTCGCTGTCCGTCACGTGGCCGAGCACCTGGCCGGTGGGACCCTGGCCCGCGGCCGGCGCCGCTCCTAGCAGCACGGCCAGCATCAGGATCCATCCGAAGCTCTGCAGGCGTTGCATCGTCGTTTCTCTCAGCATTTCGTTGCTCCTTCGTTCAAACCCGACGGCGGCGTTGTTCGACGCCTGCGGCAAATTGCGCGCATTTCAAGCGACAATCGACAGACTATGGGTAGGGCACGCCCCATAGCTTGATCCAATCCCGAGCCGAAGTTGATCGGACTTGAAGCGTTAAGCAACCAGAACGTGAGCCGGTCCGCTAGAATCCGTCGATGATCTTCTACTTCGGCCCCTTCGTGCTGAAGCCCGAGCAGTACGGCCTCGAGGTGGCCGGACAGCCCCGGCAGCTTCAGCCCAAGGTGTTCGAGCTGCTGACCTTCCTGGTCGCGAACCGGGACCGGGTGGTGTCCAAGGAGGAGCTGCTCGGGAACATCTGGGACGGCGCCTACGTGACGGAAGCGGCGATCAGCCGGGCGGTCAGCGAGGCGCGCAAGGTCCTCGCCGGCGGCGGCGGAAGCGCCGGCTGGATCACCACCGTGTACGGGCGCGGATTCCGCTTCACCGGTCCGGTGATCGAGGATCTGGCCGCTACGGAAGGCGCCCCCTCGGTCGCCGTGCCGCCGCCGCCGGAAGAGGAACGGGGACTCTCGATCGCCGTCCTGCCGTTCGCCGACCGCAGCCCGCAGCGCGATCAGGCGCACCTCTGCGAGGGGATGGCCGAGGAGATCCTCCACCGCCTCGCCCACGTCGTCGGCCTGCGGGTCACGGCCCGCGGGGTGTCCTTCCAGTACGACGCGCTGGCCGATCCCCGGGTAGTAGGGCGGCAGATCGGCGCCAACCTGGTGCTGGCGGGCACGGTCCGCAAGGAGGGCGACGAACTCCGCATCGGCGTCGAGGTCACCGACGCGCGCACCGGAATCCAGGTCTGGTCGGAACAGTGGCAGCGGCACTCGCAGGAGATCTTCGCGCTGCAGGACCAGACGGCGACTCTGATCGCCGAGACGCTGGAACTGCGTCTGGCGCCGGACACGGCGCGGCACGAGGCCCGGCGCACGGCGTCCAGCCAGGCCTACGACCTCTACCTGCGCGGCCGGAGTCTCTACCACCAGGCCCGCAAGAGGACCTACTACGAGGCGCGGCGGCTGTTCGCGGAGGCGATCCAGCTCGATCCCGAGTACGCCCTGGCCCACGCGGCTTCCGCGCACTGCTCCGCCTACCTCTACCTGTTCCACGAACCGAGCGAGGAGAACCTCAGACTCGCCGACGAGTCGAGTTCGCGCGCCCTGGAGCTGGCGCCGGAAGTCGCGGAGGCGCACTCGGCGAGGGCGATGACCCTCAGCACCAACGGCCGGCTGGAGGAGGCCGAAGTCCACTTCCGGCGCGCGCTGGAACTCGACCCGCTGAGCTTCGAGGCGAACCACAACTTCGCCCGTCACCGCTTCGCCCAGGGTCAGATGGAGGAGGCCGTGACTCTCTTCTTCCGGGCCATCGAAGCCGATCCGACCGCCTACGCCCCCTGCTCCATCTGCGCCTCGGCACTCTCGACGCTCGGCCGGAAGACCGAAGCGGCACGACTCCAGGAGCTCGCCATGGCCAGAGTGCAGCGGCGCCTGCTGCGCTACCCCGACGACCAGCGCGCGCTCTACCTCGGCGCGGTCGCACTCGCCCGAGCCGGTCGGGCAGACGAGGCCCTCGAGTGGGCCGCGCGGGCGGAGTCCCTGGATCCTCAGGATGCCGTGGCGCTCTACAACCTCGCCTGCGTGGCGTGCGTGTGCGGCGATGCGGATGCCGGGCTCCGATACCTGGAATCGGCAGTGACGCATGGTTACCCGCACCTGAGCTGGATCGAGAACGATGCCGATCTGGCGGCGTTGCGGGAGGATTCGCGGTTTGAGGAGGTTGTGGCGCCGTTGCGGGGGGCGGCGCGGGCGGGTTGAGGTCGCCGCTTCGCGGCGGATCGACGCCTACGCCACCCTGTCTTCGACCAGAAGACTCCGTCCGACGGCTCGAAGGGCGTTCGTGACTCTGCTGATATGACTGTAGCGGTCTGGATCCAGCAGCTTGGAGACGGCAGCTTCATCCCACCCCAGCCGCTCGGCCAAGGCCGCCTCGCTAATGCCCTGTTCTCTCATCGCCGAATAGAGGGCTAGCTTCGCGGCCGGGACGGGTGGCACAGCCACCACTTCCTGGCCGTCGAGGGCGGGGCTCGGCACCGGGATGTCCTCTCGGTCATGCACGTGAGCAGCAAGAATGGCGACAAGGGCGTCCTCCGCCATTTCAAGAGCCTCAGCCCGGTCATCGCCGCACGTCAACGCGCCGGGCACGTCGGGAAAGACCACGTAGAAACCGCCCTCTTCCTCGGGGTTGAGAACGCACGGATAGGCATAGCGCATGAATCAGAAGTCCCCTGCGTTGATGTTCAGGTCTCTCAACATGGATGCCAGCAGCCCTCGGCCGATTTCCTTCTGCGGAACGGTCGTCCGGCGGTTCGCCAGTTGGACCACGACATGGCTTCCCTTCCCTCTGCGCGTATCCAAACGGAAATCCTGCTTCGTACTCCGTGCATAGCGCCTGACTCGCCTGATGAACTCGCGCCCGTTCATGCTTCCGCCAACAACAGCCGCAACGGACAGTCGCGCCCCGAGTGCCCCCTCGCTGGAGGGCCGGGACTTGTCGTCGTCATCCGCAGGCGGTTCGAGGCTATCACCCGTAACCCGGAGGCCGGGCTGACAGGCGCACCTCTTGTGTGACGCGAACCCGCCTTGCGCGGGCGCGCTCCAAGCAGGCACACTCAGGCTTCACACGAACATCTCAAGGGGCGGAGCGGATGCTGGAACTTGGACTTGAGGGCAAGGTGGCGATCGTCACCGGCGGCAGCGAGGGGATGGGTTTGGCCACAGCGCGCCGACTCGTGAGCGAGGGGGCTCGGGTCGCGATCTGTGCACGCCGGGCGGAGAACCTGGAGCGGGCGGCGGACGAGCTGCGCGCGGCCGGCGGTGGCGACGTGTTCGCCAAGCCGGCGGATGTCACGTCGGCGGCCGATGTCGAGCAGTTCGTCGCCGCGGTGACGGCCGAGTTCGACGGCGTCGACATCCTCGTCAACAACGCCGGCGCGTCGGCGGCGCAGGGCCTCGAAGCGCTGGACGACGACGCCTGGCTCGCCGACATCCAGCTCAAGGTGATGGGCGCGGTGCGTTTCTGCCGGGGGGTCGTGCCGTCGATGCGCGAGCGCGGAGGCGGCGCGATCGTGAACGCGACGATCGGGGGCGGCAAGGCGCCGCCGGCGCGGGCGCTGCCGACGAGCGTCACCCGGGCCGCCGGCATCAACCTGACCAAGTCGCTCGCCAACGAGTTGGCCGCGGACAACATCCGCGTCAACACGATCTGCATCGGCCTGATCAAGAGCGACCAGTGGGTGCGCCGGGCGGAAGGCCAGGGCGTCGAGGTCGACTCGATCTACGAGGCGATGGGCAAGCGGGTCCCCTTGGGCCGCGTCGGCGAGGCGGAGGAGTACGCCGACCTGATCGCGTTCCTGGTCTCCGAACGCGGCGCCTACATCACCGGCGCGTCGATCAACCTGGACGGCGGGCTGTGTCCCGTCGTCTGACTGCCGGCGAGCCAAACGAGGAGCGGAACGTGAAAGTAGCCATGCAGCGGAATCCCTTCAATCGCGGGGATCTGATCGAGGCGCAGGGCTTCGAGACGGTGGAGGGCGTCTGCCGCAGCGAGGACGACCTGGCCAACCTGATGGCCGACGCCGACGGCGCCCTGGTCGGCGTCATGCCGCTGACCTCGCGCTCGGTGCTCGAGCGGTGCCCGAAGCTCAAGGTGGTCAGCCGGCTGGGGGTGGGCGTCGACTCGATCGACCTGGACGCGGCGACCGAACTCGGCATCCTGGCGACCAACGTGCCCGGTTCCAACACGACCGAGGTCGCCGACCACGCGATGGCGTTGATGCTCGCGCTCACCCGGCGCGTCGTCGACGCCGCCGGCACTACCCGCGAGGGCCGCTGGGGCCATCGGGAATCGATGATCGGGCTCCTCACCCGCGTCCGGCGGATCGCCGGCCACACCGTCGGCATCATCGGCTTCGGCAACATCGGCCGCGCCTTCGCCACCCGGGCTCGCGGCTTCGGACCGGCGCGGATCATCGCCGCCGACCCGTACGTGGACCAGGTCACGGCCGATCTCTACGGCGTCCAGCTCGTGCCGCTCGAGGAGCTGCTGGCCGAGGCCGACTACGTGACGATCCACTGTTCGGCGACCGACGAAACGCGCCACCTGATCAACGCCGACACGCTCGCCCTGATGAAGCCCACGGCGCTGCTCGTCAACGCGGCCCGGGGGCCGATCATCGACGGTTCGGCGCTCGCTACCGCGCTCGACGCAGGCCAGATCGAAGCCGCGGCGCTCGACGTCACCGAGAAGGAACCGATCGACCCGGACGATCCGCTGCTCAAGCTCCCGAACTGCATCGTGACCCCGCACATCGCCGGGTTCTCGCCGGTGTTCCTGGGCGAGTGCCCGATCCGCCAGGCCGAGAACGTGATCCGGGTGCTGACCGGCGAGATGCCGCATGGCATCGCGAACCCCGAGGCGATCAAGACGATCGCCGTGATGCGGGCGAGCGACCCGGGGCGCTGGGAGGGAGTACCGGACTTCTCGACGGCGCTGGCGTTGTAGATGAACAGAGACCTGGCAGCGTGCGCGGCAGAACTCCCGGACGCCGCGTCGTTCCCTGCGCGACAGCGCAGCGGACCACCGCTGTCGGTACTCCTAGGAGGAGGAAGCCATGGCCCGACAAGATTCTGACCCTGGGAACGCGGGCATCCTGCCCGCATCTGGTGCACTGGCAAGCCCACTGGTCCTGTTCACCGCCCTGCTAGTGCTAGTAGCCGCCGCCTGCGCCGGCCAGCCGCCCGAGGAACCCGCCACGCCCATCACCCCCGACGACATCGCCAACTGGCGCATGATCGACCTCAGCCACGCCTACGGCGGCGACACCCTCTACTGGCCCACCGACACGCGGGGCTTCGCGCTCGAGACGCTCGCCGAGGGCCACACCGAAGCCGGCTACTTCTACGCCGCCAAGGAGTTCGCCACCGCCGAGCACGGCGGCACTCACCTCGACGCGCCCGTCCACTTCGCCGAGGGCGGCGACGACGTCGCCTCGATCCCGCTCGACCGGCTGATCCTGCCCGGCATCGTCGTCGACGTCACCGAACAGGCAGCCGCCGACCCGGACTACCTCGTGACCGCCGGGGACATCGGCGCCTGGGAAGAACAGCACGGCCCGGTGCCGGCCGGCGCCGCCGTCCTCGTCCGCACCGGCTGGCCCGAACGCTGGCCCGACGCCCTCGCCTACCTCGGCGACGACGCGCCTGGCGACGCCGGCAACCTCCACTTCCCCGGTGTCGGCGAGAACGCGGCCCGCCTGCTGATCGAAGAGCGGGACATCGGCCTGCTCGGCATCGACACCGCCAGCGTCGACTACGGCCAGTCGACCGACTTCATCGTCCACCAGATCGGCGGCGCCGCCGGCGTGCCGAACCTGGAGAACGTCGCCGATCTATCCGAGCTGCCGGAAACCGGCTTCCTGCTCGTCGCCCTGCCGATGAAGATCGAGGGCGGCACCGGCGCGCCGGTGCGGATCGTGGCGCTGGTTCCGCCGCAATAGAGCCGGCAGTCCGACTGTCGGTGCGCCGATGCCGCGAAGCCGCGAGCACGAACCTCAGGCGTAGCCATCCGCCACGACACGGTCGAGATAGGCGTGGACCTGATCCGCCTTGCCTTCCCGTAGCAGCGAATCCGGGGTGGCGCCGCCAAACCCGGGCAACGGTTCGGCCCGGAACCAAGCGTAGGCCGCGAGTGGCGAGCCAGTCTGCTCTTCGACGCGGTTCAGAATCTCCAGCATCTGGCGGAGCCGGACCTGGGTCTTCCGAGCCCGGATTCCCGATGCACGCGAAAAGGCGTCCCGTCCCAGACCGAGCGTGCCGGCGATCTCGGCCTTGCTAGGACGTAGCGCAGCAGCTACAAGCACCGGCGAAAGGACCTGGTCCTCGATGAACTCCCGGAAACGCATGACGGCGACCTCGTGGTTCGTCACTCAGGCTAGCGTGATTCTGCGTGGTGCAGCGCGAACTTCGTTGCGCCACGACACCGAATCAGCCTCGCTGATTTAAGGGCTACCGTTCAATCTGCAAGGTAGTAGAGTCCGCTTTCGCGCCCACCCACACAACCTGCAGAGCCGGCACGCCGGGACAACGATGCGCGCAGCCGCATCCGATCGAGAGGAGACCCCCATGCGATACACCACTTCCGTTCTTGCGGCTACGGCGCTCCTCGCGCTGGCGGCCCTTCCGGTGTCGGCCGGGTCGATGGACGTCGATCTCAAGGCGGCCGACGGCACGATGCTCAAGGCGACCTACATGTCGCCCGGCATGCCCGGGCCGGCGATGCTGCTCGTCCACCAGTGCAACATGGACCGGAAGTCCTGGTCGGGCATCGCGTCGCAGTTGGTTGATGCGGGTGTGCATGTGCTGACGATGGACCTGCGCGGCTTCGGCGAGAGCGGTGGCGCCGGCCCCCGCGAGGCAGGCGGGTTCCCGGCGTTCCTGCAGACGGCCAGCGGTGACGTCGACATGGCGTTCGACTACCTGAGCAAGCAGGAGGGTGTGGATTCGTCGCGGATGGCGGCCGGCGGCGCCAGTTGCGGCGCGATGCTGACGGCCGATCTGGCCGCGCGCCGGGACGGAGTCAAGGCGCTGATGCTGCTGTCGGGGCCGCCGAGCGCGGCAGCCGTGGAGAACATGGCGGCCAAGTCGGACCTCGCGGTCTTCGCCGCGGCGGCCACCGGCGACACGATCACGGCCGGAGTCGACAAGCAGCTGAAGGGCGCGGTGGACGGTTCGAAGCACCCGAACTCCACCGCGAAGATCTACGACGGCACCGAGCACGGCCTGCCGATGTTCGCGAAGAACGCGGACCTGGAGCCGGCGCTTGTCGGCTGGCTGAAGATGGAGTTGGTGGGGAAGTAGCCAAGCCGGAAACCGGATAGCCGGCGCTATGCGCCGGATGCGGGCAAGATGCCCGGGTTCCCAGGGGCAGGCCGGGCTACCGCAGTTCGGCGGTCTTGTTCCGCTCGATCAGGTCGAAGTCGATCTCGACTCCGAGGCCGGGCGCCATCGGGGCGTGGACGTAGCCCTCGTCGTCGACTTCGATGTCCTCGACGAGGCCGTACTTCTGTGCGGCCGCCGGGAGTAACACCTCGAACCACTCGCAGTTGCGGATCGCGGCGCTGATGTGCAGGTGGGCGAAGTTGTTGAGGGAGTTGCCGCCGTGGTGGATCTCGAAGTTCATCCCGAAGCCCTCGGCCAGGTGGGCCGCCTTGAGGCAGCCGGTGATGCCACCCTTCAGCGCGACGTCGCCGCGCAGGTAGTCCGTCGCCTGGTTGTGGATCCACGGGGCGAAGGAGTCGTACCAGGCGCCGGGGAACTCGGTCGCCAGGATCGGGATGCGAAGCTGCTGGCGTAGCTTCGTGTAGTTGTAGATGTCCTGGTCGCCCAGGGGATCCTCGTACCACTCGAAGTCGAGCTCCTCGATCAGCTTGCCGACCCGTAGCGCCTGCGGGTAGTCGTAGCCCCAGGTCGAATCGAGCATGAGCGGGAAGCCATCGCCGACCGCCTCGCGCACGGCCCGGCAGATCCTCATGTCGTCCCGCCAGATCCGGAACGGGTGGATCTTGTAGCCCTGCCAGCCCGCGGCCTGGTTCGAAAGGGCCTGCTCAACGTAGGCCTCGACATCAGGCTGCTGCTCGGAACTGGCGTAGGCCGGCAGCTTCTCCCGGTACGTCCCGAGCAGCCGGTGAACAGGCTCCCCCGCCGCCTTGCCGGCGAGGTCCCACAGCGCCACGTCGACGGCGCCGACCACCCAGGGCTGCACGACGAGCCGCCGCTCCAGCATCTCCTGGTAGAGCTGCTCCCGGGCCAGCGGATCGCGGCCCATGACGATCGGCTTGAGCATCCTCAGCAGCGCCGGCGCCCCCATGCTCGTCCCCATGCCGAGGAACGAATGGCCCTCGATCCCATCGTCGGTGCGTATCGTCACCAGTCCGAGTTCGCCGGTCCGGTTCGGTTGACCGGCCGGATCGAACGGGCCGCGCCCCAGGTAGGAATGCGGCGGGATGTCGTTCCAGGCGAAGACGGTGATGCTGAGGTCGTCGATCTTCATGTGTGCGTGATCTCCCTTGAAATCCCGGCGGTCACCGCCGAATCTTCAAGCTAGCAGCCTCGTGACAATGTCAGGGAGTCACGCCGGGCCAGTGGCTCAGAGAGGAGGATTGACATGGCGACCCTGACGATCAGGATCCCTGATGCTCACCGGGACCGGCTCGCTGCACTCGCAGCGCAGCGCAACCTGAGCCTGAACAAGTTGATGGAAGAGCTGTCCGTCAGGGCCTTGGCCGAGCACGACACGGAAATGCGCTTCAGGATGCGGGCAGCGCGAGGCGACTCGAACCGCGGGCTTGAAGTCCTGGACAAGCTAGACCGCCGGTACAGAGAGGCCTAGTGCTTCAGGGCCAAACCACCTGAGGGAACTGACCCGTGACCGAAGGAAGACCTCGTTCCAAGGCCCACCTCGTCGGGAGGGCACTGCTGGCACTGCTGATCGGCATAGTCGCCGGCGCCGGACTCAGTGCCGCGCTCGGCGACAAAGGCGCGGACACGCCGGTGCTCGCGCTGTTCGGAGGCGCAGCAGCGCTCGTCGTCGTGCTCGTGCGGGCCCGCCGGAAGGCGCGGGCGGCGCGGGATGCCAAATCCCGCCACCCTCATCCGTCTGATGTTGCAGCATCAAGCCGGGCGCCAAGGAGATCGAAGTAGCCGGAGCGCGTAGTGGAAGATCTCGTTCACGAACTCCGTCCAGCGCTCTTCGATCTGCAACGTGTCATCCAGAGAAAAACACGCTCGACGTGCATTCCATCGAGTTCTCTCTGCATGGCTTCCGTCACAACACCGACGACCAAGAAGTTCTTGGTCTGCTTCGGAGTCATGTCGAAGCTCTTCTTGACCGCTCCGAGCCGCTCCAAGGCTCCGGCAGGATCTCTGCCGCCCTTGACCTCAATCGTCGAAAGGAGGTCGCCCGACGCGGCGTGGCGAAACGCGACATCCGGTTCGGAGCCGAACTCCATTCGCACGGACACCGGTTCGCCGAGCTCCCACACGCGCCCCTTCTCCAACTTCCGTGCCGGTATCCGAGCCGCGGTCTCCAGCCAGGACTCGATTCGCCCTCTCACTTCCTTCTCAGCTTCCTGACCAATCCGGTTGCGCATCGAACCGTCCTGGCTGATCCCGATGGTGGCAAGGATGTTCCGATAGGCGTCCTGAAGAGTCCAGACCGTGGCGTCGAGGATGATCGTCGAGATGATCGAGTTGTAGAGTCTGGCTATCTCCAGAGCTCGCTCAGGTTTCATGCGCACGCGATCCGGCGCGGTTTCCCAGCGGTCTACACTCCCGACGAGCTGCGACACCCGCTTGAGCGAGAGGAGCGCGATGCCTCGATAGTGCAGGGACGAGTCGGGGCAGGCCACGAGGATCTCTGGATGCGCGAAGACAAGCCTGGGATCGATATCGGCGTCACCAACGCAACGCCACGCGGCTTCATCGACGGCGAACAGACTCCGCTTTGTCCACGAAGGCTGGTCGCAGGCGAGAATACGCCGGCGCACGACCTCGTCCGCGCGAACGCGGATGTGGCTGGAGATGATCCTGGCGCGCCATCGAGCCGCGTCCAGTCCTGAAGAGACCATCAGAGCCGCTCCCATACATACACGCACTTACGGATCTCGCGCCTGCCGAAGCGGCCCATCTGCTGGCTTGAGTTGCCCTTGCCCCGCGGGAGTACCCTTATGACCCGGCACCGGAAGCCCGATTGCTCAGCCAGGTCGGAAAGGATGAGGTCGACGGGGATCTCCTCGCCGTGGTAGCGAACGTTGTCGTTGACCATGACCACCTGGCCGCCGGGAGCGACGACTCGCGCGAGTTCATGGATGACCACGGCCATTTCCAAGAAGTAGTGCTCAAGTAATCGGATGACATACGGGTTGCCGAGTTCGTCGGCGTGCTCTCTCAGAATTGCGAGAGGTTCCTGCAGAGCTGAATGCTCGTCAACTCTCCCAAATACTCCCGTGATGCCCGCCGAGTTGGCGTAGGCATCACGAAGGCGCGCTCGCTTGGACCGGTTCTCGACGGTCGCCGACAAGAGGTTCTGACGAAGTTCCTTGATGTCCTGCTCACCATATCCGAGCCATGCCAGTTCCAGGGCATAGGTCCGGGTGTAGTCGTATCGGTTGGCGTACGGCGGCGACGTGACGACGGCATGAAACGAATTCTCAGGAAGCAGCCTTAGCTCAGTCAGGCAAGAACCGTCGATGAACTGCGGCCTTGGGAGGCCGTAGAGTCCCTGAATCAGGGTGCAGTCCCGCTGAATCAGAGCGAGGCGCCGGGAAACAGCGTCCCTCAGACTCGGAAGCGGTCCTTTGTCCAATCTCGTGCTACGCGTACGTCCCGAACGCGGATCCCAGCGGAGATACTGGCCGTCCTTTCTGGTGTAGCTGACTTCTTCCACCGAGGCTAGGCAAGCGGTCGTGAGTATCGTCGCCAAGTCGGCATCGCCGACGTGGGAAACGAACTCTCGCGCGTTGGCGATCTCCTTCTCGGTGGCTTCAGCGAAGGCGCCGTGTGTGATCCGGACGTGAGGAAACGCGAAGTCCTCGCCGGCGGCACCCTGGTCAAGGTGGTCGAGCAGCGCTCGTGCGGCTTCCTTGATCTGCCCCGCTGTCGTGCCTGCTGCGATGGCCGCGATCGTACGGGCCACCAGGTTGCCGACCGGCATGATCTCGACGCCCGTCGCAGGCCGTCCCAAGCGCGTAGCCGTCAGCGGCGTGGTGCCAATGCCGGAGAAGGGATCAAGGACGGCTCCAGGCGGAGCTGTGCCGAGCAGGTTGTGGACCAGAGCAGACGAGAACCCTTCCTTGTACTTCATCCACCGAAAGCCCGGCTCCTTCTTGTTGCCCTGGTAGGAAACGAGCCGTCGCGAGAGGCTGTGGTCCACCTGAAGGCGACTGGCGAAGCGCCCATGAAGCGCGTCGCGTGCCTCCGTCGGTCCGCCGCTGGCCGACGCCGACGACTCCGGCGCCGATGTAGGGACCAGCGTAATCTGGGCCGGTAGTGGTTCGTTCCCGTGCTGTTCAGCCGCTAGCGAAGACGCACAATCTGCCGTCATTGAGCGACTCGCCATCATCGGTTCATCGTAGCCGAAACCGAGGTCGGCGCAACTCGGCATGCGGCCGTTGCGACGAGGCCCCTGACTACGGCGTGTACCAGATCGGCGACGACCAGGCGCGTTCCTGGATGGTTGCCGGGAAGTCCTGGCGGGGAGCGGTTCCGGCACGCAGCGCATCCCAGCTCGACCAGCGGCAGGTCGGGTTCTCCAGGACCCGGGCGTAGTAGAAGGCGCGCTGGCCCGGGTCGAAGTCCGGGTCGGTCCAGACCGTCTTGAGTTCGGCGGCGCCGACGCCGGTGCTGGTCGAGCAGTCGGTGAGATCGACGGTGGCGCCGTTGTCGGGGCAACGGTTCGTGGCCGGGTCGACTTCGAGACCGTCGGAGCAGGCTACGTCGTAGACCTGTTCGGCGGTTTCGCCGCCAGCTTCCCAGCCCTTGACGATCTGGACGCGCTGGAGCGGGGCGGCCATGGTGTCCTGCATGGCCCAGACGAGGAAGCTCGGTGCTTCGCCGCCGCTCTCACCGGTGAGGTCGCCGCCCATGGCGACGCCGGTCTCGTACGCGGTGGCGACGAGGTCCGGGTCGTCGAGATCCAGGTCTGACAGTGCGGCGCCACCGAAGAAACGGACCTGGATCCGGGTACCGCTGGTAGCGAAGGTCTCCTTGCGGCGCATGGCGTCGAAGATCGACTCGCGAGTGTTCTCATTGGCCCAGACGGCGGCGAGGCCCGAGGCGCCGTTGGTGATCGCCGTCGTGAAGGGGTAGATACGGCCGGTGCCGTCGTCGATCGGCGCCGCGGCGCCGGTGGGCTCCTGCAGGCTCGCCCCCGCCCCGGCGGGCTCGCTGGGCAGGGAGCCGCGCTGCTCGCCGGTCGCCTGCATGAGTCCCGAGGCGCCCCAGTAGGTCTCCTCGTCAAAGGCGCCGGCGGCGACGTGGGTGTCGGACGAGCCGATCACGCCGACCTTGTAGGGGTTCGACACGCCGCCCGCTTCGATCTCAAGGCCGCGGCGGAAGGCATTGCGCACATAACTGCCAGGCGGCTCGCTCAGGATGCTGGTCGAGACCCGGTAGGGCATGATCTCGAAACCAGCCCATTCGTCGTTCGGCGACAGCGCGGGGTGGGTCTCCGACGTGCCCTTGGTCTGGGTGATCTCGACGATCGGCTCGTTGCGGCTGCGGAGATCGGAGTACGCCTGGTCGATCGCGCCGCCCTCGAAGTACTCGTACTCGAACATCCGCCCGCCGGAGCCGTTCGTGTTGTGGGGGATCGCGATCGCCTCGAAGCCGTCGGCCCGCCACTCCTCCATCCGGGCCCACAGGTCCTCGGGGTTGTAGGAGTCGAGCCGGGAGAACGGAATGTCCGGCGCCTCGGCGCCGCGGAAGACGACGTTGCGGTGAAGGTTCTCGTAGATCCCGCCAGCGCCGGCCGAGGTGTACTCGTAAGCGATGAACGTGGTGAACACCCCCGGCTCGTAGTGGCGGTTCGCCGAGGCCGCGATCTCGCTCCAGGCGGAACGCACGACATCCTTGTTGAGGTGCTCGCGAATGCTCGGATCGGCGTCCTCCATGTAGCGCACGTAGGGTTGCATGGCCCGGAAGATGCCCCGCCGCTCGGTCACGGTCTGCGCGGTGCGCACGGTTTCGGCCGCCGGGTGGTTGTAGGCCGGAGAGCCGGGGTCCATCATCGCGGGCAGCATCCCGAGATAGTTCGCGTGGTCCGCGACGCCCTGGAAGTCAAGCGGCCGGTCGAGCTGGATGTCGAACCCTGCCGGGTGCTGGATCGAGTTCCCCTTGGCGAACTCGTATGCCTCGTCGGGGCCGGCGCGAGTCGCGAACACGAAGGCGTCGTAGGAGTACTTCGTGTGGACGTGCAGGTCGCCGAAGAAGGCCTGGCGATCGGCTGGCGGTCCGGCTCCGGCGGCGGAGGCGCCGGCAGCGGTCGAGGATGGGTCGGATGAGTCGGAGTCGCCGGTGGCGCAGCCGAGGAACAGAAGTACGGTCAGGCTCAGGATCGGGATCAGCACGGCGAATCGCTGCATGGCGAACCTCCCCTCGATGGGTGGACAAAACGCGGTCTGGATGAACATCTTCGGATGAATACAGTGTACCGATGGCGGCGGAGGTGTTCTGTATCGCCTCGCCGCTACGCGGCATCGGCCCGGATGCGGGCCAGAAGGCCCGCGCACTCAGAGATACGGCCCGGTGTGGCCCACTTCTCTACATGCGGATGACATGGCGCCGCTGCGGGCACGTTCCAACTGCAGCAGGGTATCCCGCAGAACCGCCGCTCGTGCTCTGGGTGCGCGGGTCTTCTGACCCGCTTTCTGAAAGAGTACGTCGGCGGCGAGAGCCGCCGGCCTTCATGCCTGCGGCGGCGCTAGGATGAACGGCCAACCCGTTTCCTGTTCGCCTCGTCTGGAGGAGCCATGGCTCGACAACTCGCCCCGCGCGTCGCCGCTCTCTGTTGTCTCCCAGGCCTGCTCCTCGCCGCAGGCTCCCTCACCGCACAGACGATCCCGCCGCTCACCGGCGACGACGTGGTCTCGGTCCGGGTCCGGTTCGGAATCACCGATACGGAACCGCAGTCGTGGGACGGTTCGGTCGAGGTCACGGGCGGCGACGTGCTCGCCGTGCGCAACTGGAGCGTGCACCCGTCGGAGTCGGTCGACGGTACGAGCTGGACCATGGCCACGCGCCGGGGCGTGAACTACCCGCGCCGGGTCTACCAGTGGGAGGACCCGAAGGGCACGGTGCTCTACCTCCACCACCCCGGCGTCGTCGTCGACGTGGCGGCCCGGTCGGGGACGCGGCTTGCCTTCACCACACCGCGGGGCGGCTTCGACCTGCGGCCGGCGGACCTCCAGGTTGGCGAGGAGCTCTCCTTTCTCGACGGCGCCGTGCTGGCCGACCGGGTGGCGCCGGCGGAACCGCTTTCGTCGACGGATTACGAGAACGACTTCGCGACGATGACGAGCGGCGAGGACGGCGAAGTCTGGGCCGCCTGGACCGCCTACCGGGACGGCGGCGTCTCGATCATGGCGCGCCACTTCGACGGCTCGGCCTGGCAACCGGCCATCCCCGTCACCGGCGAACCGGGCGACCGCCTGATGCCGAAGCTGGGCCGCGATGGCCGGGGACGTCCCTGGGTGGTCTGGTCCGAGCAGGTGGACGGCAACTTCGACCTCTACGGCCGCTACCTGGCGAACGCCGCCGACGGCTCCTGGTCGGCAACCGAACGCCTGACCTACGCGCCCCAGGCCGACATCGAACACGAGTTGGCCAGCGACGCGGAAGGTAACCTGTGGCTCGTCTGGCAGGGCTTCCGCGACGGCCGTTCGGACATCTTCGCCAGCCGCCACGGCGGTTCGCGCTGGTCAGCCCCGCAGACCGTCTCGACCTCCGACGCCAACGACTGGACGCCCGCCGTTGCAGCCTGCGGCGACGGTCGGATCCACGTTGCCTGGGACACGTACGACCAGGGCAACTACGACATCCTGGTACGGAACTTCGACGGCGCCGCCTGGAGCGACGTGGTCCCGGTCGCCGCAACACCGAAGTTCGAGGCTCATGTGTCGATCGCCTGCGATCGCCAGAACCGCCTCTGGGCGGCCTGGAACGAAAGCGGCTTCCAGTGGGGCAAGGACTCCGGCTTCGAGATCTACAAGGAAGCGACCCGCATCTACGAGTGGCGCGCCCTGGCCGTCGCGGCCTGGGACGGCGTCAGGTGGCAGGTTCCCGCGGACGACGTGAACGAACGGCTCGAACGGGAACTCCCCGAGTACATCCCGGGCTTCAACGACCTGCCCGTGCTCCAGGCCGACGCCGACGGCCGGATGTGGCTGTTCTTCCGCCACCGCACGATCCGGGCCCGCGATACGCCGGACTTCACGCCGGCTCACCGCGCCGCGTGGCAGCTCTACGGCACCGCCTACGTCGGCGCCGAGTGGACCCGTCCGCTCCACCTGCCGTTCAGCCGCGGCCGCCAGGACGTGCGTTGGGGACTGGCCTCGGACGGCCGGGGCAACCTGTTCGCGGCCTGGCCGACGGACAACCGGGACTCCGAGGAGTACCTCTTCAACCACTCCTCGATCAACGCGGCGAAGCTGCCGGCGCTCGCCGGCGAGGCCACGCCGCCGCGGCTCGTCGACCCGGAGCAGCGCTTCTACACGACCTACCCGGTGCACCCCAACGAAGCGGAGGACGTGACCCGCATCCGCGCCTACACGATCGAGTCGGAGGGACGCACCTACCGCATCTACCGGGGTGACACGCACCGCCACACCGAGTTCTCGCACGACGGCCTGAACGACGGCTCGCTGATGGAGGCCTACCGCTACGCCCTCGATGCCGCCGAACTCGACTTCCTCGGCGTCAGCGAGCACAACAACCGGGGCGGCCAGGACATCCCGTACGTGAACTGGCTGCACCCGCAGATCGCCGACATCTTCCGCCTGCCCGGGAGCTTCGTTCCCGTCTACACGTACGAGCGCAGCATCAGCTACCCGGGCGGCCACCGCAACATCCTCTCGGCCAAACGCGGCATGCCGACCCTGCCGATCACGGAGGCGGAGCAGCGGAGCGAGGAAGGCGCGGCGAGGCTGTTCGCGTACCTCAGGGAGCACGACGCGATCTCGATCCCTCACACCTCGGCGACCGGAATGGGCACCGACTGGCGCGACAACGACCCGGAAGTCGAACCGCTGGTCGAGATCTACCAGGGCGACCGCACATCGGCCGAATACGAGGGCGCCCCGCGCGCACCGACGGCCGAGAAACCGATCGGCCAGCAGGGCGGCTTCCAACCCGCCGGCTTCGTCTGGAACGCCTGGGCCAAGGGCTACAAGCTCGGCGTGCAGGCGGCGTCGGACCACATCTCGACGCATATCTCCTACGCCGCCACGATCGCCGAGGACTTCACCGCCGAGGGCCTCCTGGACGCGATGAAGAAGCGCCACTCCTACGCGGCGACCGACAACATCGTCCTCGACTACCGGATGCGCGCGAACGGTCGCGAGTACCTGCAGGGTGACATCGCCGAGGTCTCGGGCCGCTTCGAGCTGGTGGTGAACGTGATCGGCACCGCCCGCATCGAGCAGATCGACATCATCCGCGACCAGACGTTCCTCTACAACAGGCAGAACCTCGACCAGGAGGTCAACCTGACCTTCGTCGACAGCGACGTCGAGCCCGGCGAGCACTACTACTATGTGCGCGTGATCCAGAAGAACCGGGAGATCGCCTGGTCGTCGCCGATCTGGGTGACGGTCGAGTAAACCGCAACCAGGCCCGTTCGGCGTCTCGCCTCCAGTTAGGCCAGGTATTCCCTGAGGGACACGATCCGGATACCCCGGAACTCCCCTTGGGCCAGCATCGCTCGGTCGCCGGTGACGATGAGATCCGCTGCCGCCGCATCGGCGCACTCCAGGATGCGGTTGTCAGGCTCGTCGGCCAGGACCCTGAGTGACTGCCTCGGTTCGACCATCTCGCTCAAGTCGACGAGGAATACGGCGACACGGGACAGCGCTTCCCGGTCAAAGGAGAACTTCCGCGCCAGGACAGCAAGGAGTTCGTCGACGATCGGCCTCGAAATGGCGAGCGAGTCCTCTCCGCGCACGATCCGACGGAGTGCGTCATCGCCTCTCCCGCCGGGCAGGGCCAGGGCCGATACCAACACGTTGGTATCGAAGACGACCTTCAAGTCTCGAGGTAGCGACGCAGATCCTCTTCAGTGAGGATCCCTCGCTCTTTCGCCCGTCGACTCCAGTAGTCCTGCAGCGCGTCCAGTTCCTGCTCGAAGTACTCGGCCCGGGCCCTACGGAGCGCTTCCTGGACGATGGCGCTCAGCGTCTTGCCTTCGGCTTGCGCCATCTGCTCGGCGGCGCGGGCCAGATCGGGCGGTAACGAGATGGTCTTTCTGACGGCGTTCGGCATGGTCACGGCCCTCCGCGGCACAGTATGAACGAATCATACCCACTCCGCGCTGCTACCCTCGACGCTTCATGGACACAGTCTGGGTCCTGGTCTCGGCCGCGGTCGGCATCGGCTTCGTGCACACGGTGGTCGGCATCGATCACACGCTGCCGTTCGTCGTGCTCGGCAAAGCGCGCGGCTGGTCGCTGCGCCGCACGCTGTGGATCACCGGACTGTGCGGCGGCGGCCATGTCGCGTCGTCGGTTGTGCTCGGCGGCGCCGGTATCGGGCTGGCGATCTTCGCTACCGGTCTCGACACGCGAGAGGGCTACCACTGGATGAGCGGACGCGTCGGCGCTTTCGAGTCGATCGAGGCGGTGCGTGGCGACCTCGCGGCGTGGGCGCTGGTGGCTTTCGGCCTGACCTACGCCGCCTGGTCCCTGGCCCGCCGGCGCAGGCAGCAGCGCCACGTCCACGAGCACGCCGGCGGCCTCGTCCATTCGCATGACCATCCGGCCGCCGGCGGCCACGAGCACCCGTCCGGCAAGGCCGTCGGGGTTGCCGGCCTGACCGCCTGGAGCCTGTTCGTCATCTTCGTGCTCGGGCCCTGCGAGCCGCTGATCCCGATCCTCATGGTGCCGGCCTTCCAGATCGGCCTGTGGGCGGTCGTGCCGGTGACTGTGGCCTTCGGCGTGACGACGATCGCGACGATGGCGGCGGTCGTGGCCCTCGCCTACCGGGGCCTCGAGTTCGTGCGATTCCCCCGCCTGCAGGCCCACGTCCACACGCTGAGCGGCCTCGCGATCGCGAGTTCGGGGCTGGCCATGTTGCTGTTCGCGGTGTGAGCGGCGCACCCTCCTGATGGGCGCTCCCAATTTCCAGGTTTACGGCCACGACGACGGGCACGGCCATAGCCACGGCCACGGCCTGCTGCAGCGGATCGGGTACATCGCGCTCTGCGGCGCGGTCGGCGTGCTGCTCCTGCTCTACCTCACGGGCGTACTGCGCACCGTCGCCGGCATCGACCTGGCGCTGATCCTGACCCTGGTCGCGGGCTATCCGCTCATCCGCCACGCGATCCTCGACCTGCTCCAGGGGCACTTCTCGTCCCACCTGACGATCGCGATCGCCGCCGGCGCGGCGGTGTGGATCGGCGAGTACTTCGCCGCCGCCGAGGTCATGTTCATCATGCTGATCGGCGAGGGGATCGAGCACTGGACGGTCGACCGGGCCAAGGGGGCGATCGCCGGCTTCGTCGCCAGCCAGCCGGACCAGGTGCGGGTGCTGCGCGACGGCGGCGAAGAGTTCGTCGCCCTGGACCAGGTCGAAGTCGGCGACCTGGTGCGGGTGCTCGCCGGCGAGCGGTTGCCCGTCGACGGCACGATCGAGCGCGGCGAGTCCTCGGTCGATCAGAGCAGCGTGACCGGCGAACCGCTTCCCGCCGAACTCGGGGTCGGCGACGCGGTGTGGAGCGGCAGCCTGAACGAGTACGGCGTCCTCGACATCCGCTCCGAGCGGACGGGCAGCGACACCACCGTCGCCCGCATCGCGAACCTGATCGAGGACGCGCAGAGCCGGCGGGCGCGCGTCGTGCGCACGGCGGACAAGCTGGCCCGGTACTTCCTGCCCGCCGTGCTGCTCGCAGCCATCGGCATCTACTTCGTCACCGGCGAGATGATGCGCACGGTGGCGGCGCTTATCGTCGCCTGCCCGTGCGCTCTGGTGCTCGCGACGCCGGCGGCAATGGCTTCGGCGATCGCCCGGCTGGCGCGCGAGGGCGCCCTGGTCAAGGGCGGGGACGTGATCGAGTCGCTCTCGCGGATCGATGCCTGCGTGCTCGACAAGACGGGTACTTTAACCTGCGGGCGTCCGACTCTGGCCGCGATTGCGCCGGTCGCGGGCATGGACGAGGCTCGCATGCTCCAACTCGCGGCGAGCTCCGAACTGACCTCGGAGCACCTGCTCGGTCGGGCGCTCGTGACGGAGGCCAGGGAGCGCCAGCTCGACCTCTCGGAACCGGAGAACTTCAAGCTCCACCCCGGCCGCGGTGTCACGGCATCCGTGGACGGCCACCAGATCGCGGTCGGCAACCAGGCGCTGCTGGCCGGAGTCATCGCCGAAGACGATCTCGATGCCGTGGCGGAGAGCCTCGTCCCGACACCCGGTACCGGCGAGACCCGGCTGGCGGTCGCGGTCGACGGCGCCTTCGCCGGCGCCATCGCCCTCGCCGATCCGCTGCGCGACGAGGCCGCGGAAGCGGTCGGCGACCTCCGCCAAACGGGGGTCGACCCGATCGTCATGCTGACCGGCGACGCCGAGGCGACGGCGCGCGCGATCGGCCGCCGGACCCGTATCGACCAGGTCCACGCGGAGCTTCTGCCCGAGGAGAAGGTGCGGCAGCTCAGGGACCTCTCCCGCGGCAATCGCAACGTCCTGATGGTCGGCGACGGGATCAACGACGCTCCGTCGCTGGCGGCCGCGTCCGTCGGCGTCGCGATCGGCCACGGCGCCGCCGATCTCTCGGCCGAGGCGGCGCAGGTCGTGCTGCTGCCCGACCGGCTCGACTACCTGGCGCCGTTGCTCCGGTACTCCCGCCGGGTCGTCGCACGGATCCGGAGCAGCATCCTGATCTTCGCCTTCGGCATCAACTTCGTCGCCGTCGGCTTCGCCGCCTTCGGCTGGCTGCCTCCGGCCGCCGCAGCGATAGTCCACCAGGCCGCCTCCCTGCTGGTCATCCTGAACTGCGTCCGCCTGCTCTACGAAGGCCGCGCGGTGGCCGAACGCCAGGGGGGCCGCCTCGGCCGCCTCGGCCGCTTCCCCGCACTCGCCGGAGCGGCGGAGGGGATGGCCGCCGGCTGGAGATCGTGGAACGCCGGCCGGCGCGAAGCGGTCCACCGCCTCGAACACGCCCTCGAGGACAGCCCGGCGCGGCTCCGGTCTCTCGCTCCCCAACTGCTGCGCGCGGCGCCGTTCGTGCTCTTCGCGGTCTGGGCGGCAAGCGGAGTACGGATGATCGCACCGCAGGAAGTCGGCCTCGCCCAGCGCTTCGGCCGCCACGTCGGCGGCGAGCTCGGTCCAGGCCTGCACTGGCGCTGGCCGTGGCCGGTGGATCGCGTCACCCGCGTCGAGCCGCAGCGCCTGCGGGTGGCCGCCGTCGGCTCGCCCCGGTCGCCGGCGCCAACCGAGGCCTCCGGAGCAGCGGCCGCCGAAGCGACTTACGAGTGGAACGTGCGCCACGCCGGTTTCGACGACACGCCGCCGCTCGAACGACTCATGCTGACCGGGGACGAGAACCTGGTCGAGGTCGCCGCCAGGATCCACTATCGCATCGCCGACTCTGCCGCCTTCGCCTTCGGCGCCGCCGACCCGGCGCTCGTGGTCGAAGCGTCCGCCGAGCGTTCCCTGCGCACCGTGCTCGCCAGCCACTCGCTGAACGACGTGCTGACCGGCAAGCGGGAGGGGATCGAGCTCGCCTGGAGCGAGCACCTCGCCGCCGTGCTCGACCGCCTCGGCATCGGCGTCGAAGTGGTCAGCGCCACCGTTCAGGACGCTCATCCGCCGCTCGACGTGGTCGATGCCTTCCGCGACGCGGCGAGCGCGCTCGAGGAGCGGGAGACCCTGATCGACCAGGCGGAGGGCTACGCCCTGGAACGCTTACCCGTAGCCCGCGGCGAAGCGCAACGGCAACTCCTCGAGGCCGAGGGCTACCGGAACGAGCGAGTCGAGGCCGGTCGCGGCGAGAGCCGGCGCTTCGAACTGCGCGCCGGAGGGTACCGGCGCGATCTCAACCTGCACCGCTTCCGCCTCCAACTGGAGACGCTGGAGAGCTCGCTCGCCGGCAGACCGAAACTGATCACCGACGCCGACGCCGGCCGCAAGCGCTTCGTCTTCGTGGACGAAGCGAGCGACCGCCTCCTTGATGTGTACGTTCCTCCACCGGGCACTCGCCAGAACGAGGTAGACCAATGATTGATCAAAGCCACGGAAACCACCACCACGGTGCGCACAGCCACGACCACGACCACGAGGACCACGGCGAGCGTTCTCCTCGCCGTGGCACGTCCTGGCGGCGCGGCGGTCTGGCCGTGCTGGTTGTCGTTGCACTGGCCCGCTCCGTGTTCGTCGTGCCGGAGACCGAGAGCGCGATCGTCACCCGCTTCGGCAAGCCGGTTCGGACGATCGATGCGCCCGGGCTCCAGTTCAAGTTGCCGATCGACCGCCGGCTCCGCTTCGACAACCGCGTGCTCCTCTACGATCCGGCGCCGGCCGAGTTCCTGACCCAGGACAAGAAGAACCTGGTCGTCGATACCGCGGTCGTCTGGCGGATCGCCGACCCGGCGCGGTTCCTCGAGACGATCGGCGACATCTCGGGCGCCGAGATGCGCCTGCACGACGTGGTGTGGGCGGGGCTGGCGGCCGCACTCGGCCGCACGGAACTCTCGCAGCTCGTGTCGACCGAGCCCCGGCAACTGCGGATCGAACAGATCTCCGCCGAGGTCCGCGAGTCAGCCGGCGCCGTCTCCGGCCCTCAACTCGGGGTCGAGATCCTGGAGGTGCAGCTCGTCCGCCTGAGCTTCCCGGAGCAGAACCTGGAGTCCGTCTTCGCCCGCATGCGGGCTGAACGCGAGCGGATCGCCAAGGAGTACCGGGCCCAGGGCGAGGAACAGGCGATGGTCATCCGCGCCGAGGCCGACCGCGACCGTGAGGTGATCCTGGCGGCCGCCTACCGCGACGCCGAGATCCTCCGCGGCAAGGGCGACGCCGAGGCGGCCGGCATCTATGGCGACGCCTACCGGCAGGACCCGGCTCTCTACCGGTTCCTGCGCACTCTCGAGTCCTACGAGTCGATCCTGGACGACCAGACGACGGTCATCCTGTCCGCTGATTCCGAGCTCTTCCGACTGCTGGGTGGAGGATCCGAATGAGGTTTCGCGGCCTCCCGACCGCGGCGCTGGCGCTGGCCCTGATGTGGGCGGGCTGGGGTGTGTACTTCGTCGCGCCGGACGAGGAGGCCGTGGTGCGGGTTCTCGGCCGGGCCAAGGTGACTCCCGCCGGCCCCGGACTGCACTGGAACTGGCCGCGGCCGGCGGGCCGGGTCGACAAGCTGAAGGTACGGGAAGCCAAGCGCCTGACCCTGGGCTTTGCCCCGCCGGACCGGGTGCTGGGCGGCGACTTCGGACCGGCCGAAGCGCGCTGGTTGACCGGCGACCGGAACGTGGTCCATGTCCGGCTGGTGATCCTGTACTCGATCCACGACCCGCTCGCCTACTCGCTGCGCTTCGCCGATGTTGAGGCCCTGCTGCAGGCGAGCGGGCGGAGCGCCCTGCTCGAGGTGATCGCCGGCATGAGCGTCGACGAACTCCTGACCACCGGCAAGGTGGCCGTGCAGCAGAACGTCCAGGCCGCCTCGCACGAACTGTTCGACCGCTTCGGGACCGGCGCGACCGTGCTCTCAGTGAGCCTGGAAGGCGTGAGCCCGCCGAGCCCCGTGCGCGAGGCCTTCAACGACGTGGCCAGCGCGCGCGAGGACCGGGACCGCCTGATCCGTGAGGCCGAGAGCTACCGCAACGAGGTCGTCCCGGTGGCCCGCGGCGAGGCGCGCAGCCGGGTCGCGCAAGCCGAGGGCTTCCGGACGGCAGAGGTCGACCGGGCCACCGGTGAAGCCGACCGCTTCCGCTCCGTCGCCACAGCCGACCAGAGCGCGCGCGACGAGATCCGCACCCGCATGTATCTAGAGACGATGGAACGTGTTCTGCCCCGGATGCGAAAGACGATCCTGGAGCCGGGCCAGAGCACGATCGACATCGACTTCCTGCGCAGCGAGCTGACCAACGGGTCGAGGGGCCCGCAGTGAGGAACCCGCGCAACCTGGGGGCAACGGCCCTGACCGTGGCGGTGCTCCTGGCCGGCCTGGCCGTGGCGCTTCGGGACCGCCTGCCCGAGCGCTCGGGCGACGCCGGCGACGCCGGCGCCCCTCGGGAGGTCTTCTGGCAGATGGTCGAGGCGAGCCGCGAAGGCGCGGTGGCGGCCTACCTCGATCTCTTTGCCGGTGAGGTCCGCGAGCAGTTGGAAGCGGTGCATGACGAGATGGGCGACGCCGCGTTCGAGCAGTACCTCCGGCAACGGTTCGCCGATGTGAAGGGCGTCGCGGTGATCGATGAAGTGGATCTCGGCGAGACCGTGCGGCTCGAAGTCGAGTACGTCCGGGCCGCGAGCTACGACACCCAGAGCCTCGATCTCCGTTCGTCACGGGGGCGCTGGCGCATCGTCGCCGTCGGCGCGACCCGCGAGCGCGAGCCACCGGTCCCCTACGGCACACCGGTCGGCCCGACCGACTGACGCCGGGGAGGAAAGGCACGATGAGAAAGGTCGCCATCGCTCTCCTTGCGCTCTTTCGCCGGGTCTCGCTGGCGATCCGGAAGCTCCGCGGACAGTCAGAGGACGATGTCGCCGCACAGCGGGTGGTCAGCGGGCCGGCATCCCCTTCGGACCGGACGCGCTGCGGGCCGCGGAGCGCACCGCGAGCCGCAACGTGCAGCACCGCTACGGCCGCCACGTCTACGATGCCGGCAGCTTCGGCTTGACCCGAGACGCTATCGAGCGCGCCATCGGGTTCTACCGGCGCAGGTACAGCATTCCCTATGAGTAGGCGAGCAATCAGCACCGTGACCGCCAGCGCCGAGCGCCTGCAGACGCGCGGCTACCGGGCCAGCCCATCGTGAACAGAATCTTCGAGGCCCTCCGCAAGGCGGTCCGGGACTGCGCCGCCGTCCGCGCCGAGATCGAGCCGCTGCCAGCTTCCGTTCGGATCGACGGCAAGACCTGCCTGGTGACGGGGGCCAACAGCGGCCTCGGCAAAGCCGTCGCGATCGACCTGGCCACGCGCGGCGGCCACGTCCTGATGGCCTGCCGAGGCGGACACCCCGACGCGGGCGAAGACGTCAAGGCCGCCTCCGGCGCCGACCGCGTCGAGATGCTCCGGGTCGATCTCTCGGACATGCGTTCGGTGTACCGGCTCTGCGACGAACTGCACGAGAGGGGAACGAGGATCGACATCGCGGTCCTCAACGCCGGCGTGATGCCGCGCCGCGCCCGCCGGACGGCACAGGGGTTCGAGACGATGTTCGCCGTCCACTTCCTCGCCAACCGCGTCCTGGTCGACCGCTGGTTGAGGCACGGGACGGTGCGCCCGGCCACCAGGATCGAGGAGGCACCCCGTATCGTTCTCGTCTCCTCCGACGCCCACCGCTCCGCCGAGCCGATCGACTTCGACCGCTTCGGCGCGTTCGCGGACTACGGCGTCCGGGACGGAATCAAGCACTACGGCGCGAGCAAGCTCGTCCTCTGCACCTACGCGACCGAACTCTCGCGACGTCTGAACCGGGACGGCGAGGGGCACGTCGTGGTGCACTCACTCTGCCCCGGCCCCGTCCGCACCGCCATCGCGCGGGAAGCGCCGCTGCTACTGAAGCCTCTCGTGTACCCGTTGATGAGACTCTTCTTCCTGCCACCGACCAGGGCCGCGGCGCCCGTCAGCTACCTCTGCTGCGCCGGCGACGCCGGCAAGCGCAGCGGCATCTACCTGCACATGATGCGCGAGAAGCGACCGTCCAAGCTCGCCACCAGCCCGTCGAACGGCGCCAGGCTGTGGGAGGCCAGTGAAACGCTGGTCCGCATGCACGCGCCGCCGGGCTGCTAGCCCGGTCAGTAGAAGGAGACCTCGCATGTTCAAACACGCCACCACTTCCGATCCGGTAGTGATCAACGCCCCGATCGACACCGTGTGGGACATCCTGGTGGATGTCGATCGGTACCGCGAATGGAATCCCTTCGCCCGGACATACACGAAGACCGACGTACACGTCGGCGCCACCATCAACTTCGACGTCAAGCTGGGCCGCTACGACCGGAAGCAGACCGAACGGTTCGTGGCGATCGAGCCGCCGACCCTCCTGTCCTGGAGCACCAAGATCGCCCGCAAGTCTCTGCTGAAGGCGCTGCGGGAACAGCGACTCGAGAATCGGAGCGAGACCAGTTGCGCGTACTTCAATACGGATACGCTTGAGGGCCCGCTGGCGCCGCTCGCCATTCTGCTGTTCGGCCGGGCCATGCACCGCGGATTCGCGGATGTCGGTAGGGCGTTGAAGCAGCGAGCCGAGGATGGCGCGGTCCGCAGCGGACCAGACTAGAGGAGAATTCCGATGACGACCTCCCTTCTCAGGCTCACCGGGCCGGCCCTGTGCGCCAGCCTTCTCCTGGTTGCCGCCTGCACCCAGCCCGAGAACTCTCCCGAAGCCGTCACAGCGGGTCCGGACGGCTTCATCGCCGGCGGCGTCCAGAGCGCCCAGGGCCCCGAAGCCGGCGTCTGGGTCATCGCCGAGACGAAGGACCTGCCGACGAAGTTCGTGAAGATCGTCGTCACCGACGACGACGGCCGGTTCATGCTGCCGGAACTGCCCGACGCGAGCTACGACGTGTGGGTGCGGGGCTACGGCCTGGTCGATTCGGCGCCGCTCGAGATGAGGCCGACGGCCGACCCGGTCACGCTCCAGGCAACCGCCGCAACGACTCCAGAGGAAGCGGCGAAGGTCTATCCCGGCGACTACTGGCTGTCGCTGATGGCGCCGCCGGACGAGAGCCTCTTTCCCGGCACTGGAGACGACGGCAACGGCATGGGAACACGCATGCTGTCCCAGGCCCACTGGCTCGACTCGCTGAAGTCGGACTGCAACTTCTGCCACCAACTCGGGAGCCGCCAGACTCGCACCGTCGACCACGTGTTCGAGGCGAAGCCGGAGCTCACCACCCACGAGGAAGCCTGGGAGTGGCGGCTGGGCACCGGGGTGCGCGGCAACCAGATGTACAGCGTGCTCCGGCTTCAGGGCATGGAAGCGTCCCTGGACGTGTACGCGGACTGGACCGAGCGGATCGCGGCGGGAGAACTGCCGCCGGCGCCGCCGCGGCCACAGGGGATCGAGCGCAACCTCGTCCTCACCCTGTGGGACGTCGGCAGCGACAAGACGTTCATGCACGATCTCGTGTCGACCGACAAGAACAACCCCCGGATCAACGCCGGCGGACCGATCTACGCGGCGAGTTCCGGCCACGGCCAGCTCGTGGTCATGGACCCCGTCCTGAACGTGAGCTATGCCCGGAACATCCCGACCAGGGAACCCAGGAACGAGGTCCCGTCCCGCTTTCCGCCGCCGATGCGGCCGTCCTTCTTCTGGGGCGACGAGCACATCTGGGCCAATCCCCCTTACAACCCGTCCGATCCGCACAATCCGATGATCGACAGCAAGGGCCGGGTCTGGCTGACTTCGAAGCTCCACGGCGCGCGCCGGCCTCCGGCCTGGTGCAGCGATCCGGAGAACAAGCACGCGGCCTGGTGGACGCCCCGGCCAGGCGGCCGTCACGCTTCGTTCTTCGACCCGGTGGCCCAGAAGTTCACGCTGATCGAGACCTGCTTCAGCACCCACCACCTGCAGTTCGACAACGATGCCAACGAGACCGTCTACTTCAACGGCGGCGGCGCCGGCCTTTCCTGGGTCGACACGAAGGTCTTCGACGAGACCGGCGACGAGCAGCAGGCCGTCGGCTGGTGTCCCCTGGTCGTCGACACGAACGGCGACGGCGCGATCACGAAGCCCTGGAACGTCGCGGTCGCCTCTGCGGGCGGCTTCACCTACCGGGTCGATGCCGTGAGGGCCCAGGAGGAACGAACCGCGGCGGGAGAGGCCGAGACCACCCCGGCGCCCGATCCCCGGTACGACACGCAGCTTTCGTACGGCCTCTACTCGGTCATTCCGAGCCCGGTCGATGATTCGGTGTGGGGCGCATCGCAGACCTATCCGGGCTACATCATCCGTCTGATGCGCGGGGAGGATGCCCCGGCCAGTTGCCGGTCGCAGATCTTCCGCGTCCCGGAACCCGGTTTCGACCCGCGTGGGATCGACATCGCCAGCGACGGCGTGGTGTGGACGGCTCTCGCCGGCAGCAGCCACCTGGCGAGCCTGGACGTCCGCAAGTGCGAGCCCCGGGGCGAGCCGGACAGCCCGGACGGCAGGCAGTGCCCCGAGGGCTGGTCCCTGTACCGGACCGAGGGCCCCACGATGAAGGGCACGGACGTGCCGGCCGACTTCCACTACTACAACTGGGTCGATCAGCACGACATCGCCGGCCTTGGCGAGAACATCCCGATCGCCACCGGGTCGAATTCCGACAGCCTGCTCGCGCTCGATCCCGAGACCGGCGAATGGACGACGCTGCGCGTGCCCTACCCTCTCGGCTTCTTCTCCCGCGGCCTCGACGGCCGCATCGACGACCCCGACGCGGGCTGGAAGGGCCGCGCCCTCTGGGCCAACTACGGCACGAACTACATCTGGCACACCGAAGGCGGCAAGGGCACCCGCGGCAAGTTCGTCAAGTTCCAGATCCGGCCGGATCCGCTGGCGCGGTAGTGCGACGGCGTGGCGGCGTCGACGTCACCCGCCTGCGTTGGGTCCGAGGGGGGAGGATCCTCCAGACCGCAGCCATCACCAACATCCCCGAGTACAACCGAGGCCGAGAGATGAACTGGAAGACGTACGAGAAGGCGATTCACGAACATCTATCGAGCCTCTATCCCGGCGCCTCCATTAAGCCGAACGTGAACCTCCAAGGTCAGTACTCACAAGCACAGAGACAGATCGACGTCCTGATAGAGGACGAGATCGCCGGTTTCCCAACCAGAATCGTCGTCGACGGAAAGTGCTTTGACCGACGCGTCGACGTCACAACCGTTGATTGCTTCGTCGGACTACTTGAGGACGTCGGCGCCACTCATGGTCTCCTGGTTACGCCACATGGCTATAGCCAAGCCGCGCTGCGGCGTGCCCACAATCACCCGAAGAACATACTGCTGGATGTCCTGAATCTATCTGACTTGCGTCAATGGCAGAGCCCGGTCGGCATTCCGTACTCCGCCAACAAGGCAATGTGTGTGAATGCACCGTTCGGTTGGATTGTCGATATCAGTCAGAACGAGGGCTCTCTTGCGACGCTCTACCAGAGAGGACGAACCTTGGAGGAAGCCAAACGGGCTCACGAGTGGATGTATGTGAACCACTGGCTGAAGGACGCTGAGGCCTCAAGCTCGGCCGAGGTGATGGATATGCAAACGAGGAACATGGAGAGGGCGTACGGCCGCCTCCAAACCAGTGACTGTAGCGGTCCCGTTAGAGACGACGGCCGAGCCACATGGGTTCGTGTCGCGGTTTACGACGACAATCCGTTCAAGGAGATCACGGGCTACATTGACTGTGACGGCTTTGTGGCTTTTTTCGTCCTATTCACTATTCCGGAACTGGAATCGGTGAACACCAGAAAGCTAATGCATGTATTGAAGTACTCAATGCAGTTCGAAATAGAGTTCGACAATGAGCGAGTGATTGACGGCCTGAAGGAGTCGGTCGAGTCTGTCGATGATGTTGTCGAAAAGGCGAACGCGTATACGCAGATCGGAATATGGTATACCGAGATGCACGACTATGAGAATGCAACGCGCTACTTCAGGTGCAGCTTCTGTGCCTCGCCGACGGTTTACAGGAACTTTCGACCCCTGATGGCTGCGGAACTCGCGGAGTCCCGAACGGATGCTGCTGCGGAATGTGCGAGAGCACTACTTCGACTGGATCCGGGCAACCCCAGAGCGATACAAAATATACTGGAAGCCTACCCTAGCGACAAGTACGAAAGGGAACTACGCGACCTGGTTCGTGAGCTGAGGGTCGAGCACGAGGCCGACCGAGAGGCGCAGGTGAACATTGGGTTCCACTACGGTATGCGGCTTGTCGAACTGGAGTGCTTCGGGTCAGCTGTCCGAACGCTACGTAGGGCGAGGGAAACAGCAAAGGGGATTATCACCCAAAGTCACATGACCAAGCGTTCGTGAGCCTATCGCTATTCGGCGATGCGGGGAGGCCGCTGCTAGCCTGATGGCGCTACGCGCCCTTGGACACGCGGGCGATCCTTTGCCGGGTCTCCCGCCGAATACAAGAGCCAACTGACGGCGTGGGGTAGCTCCTTGCGCTCGGCAAATACGCGGGGACACCCGTGCCCGCGTGCATGGCGCGTAGCAAATGGCCCGGCGCCAATCCAGGGGTCGGGAGCCCCACGAGAAGGAGCCACCATGCTCTCACTACTCGACGCGGGGCGTTGTGTCGTCGCGGCGCTGTCAATCTGCGCCTCCCTGCCCTCCGCAGCTCAGGCTGCGGCGACACTCGCTGGCGGTTTCGACGTGTCCGCCACGCGCGGGCATACAGAGGCTCGAGTGGTTGACGCGGGTCTGGGACCCCATATGGCGCTGTTCTACTTCGACAGTCCACACAACCCCGAGGTACTGGTGAAGGTGCTCGACGGCTGCGCGCTGAACGGTCACCGCTGGGTGTTAGTATCCGCCGCTACTGACCTTCCAGTTCGCGTGATCATCCAAGACCACGAGGGAAGCGTTTGGACCGCCGAGTTCTACGACGGTCATTCGTCAGAGAGCAGAGCCGACATAGAGGCGTTCCGGTGTGGCACGTTCCAAGCCGGAACGGTGTCGCAGGGCGTCGCCGCCGAACTGGAGTACATCGCCACCAGTGCCACCCTGCACGGCCGATTCGAATGGGAAGTAGTGGCCACCCATGAGGGGAACGATTATCAGGGCCAGTACATCGATCTACCCGGTGACAATGCGGGACTGTTCTACTTCTTCAACCGCTCCAATCCAGAAGTCCTTTTCAGGGTGCAGGATGGTCGCGCGATCAACGGCCAGTGGTGGTTCTTCATGGCTGCCGCTAGCCAGCTTGAACTTGCGGTGAGCGTCCAAGACACTGTAACGGGTACCACGCACACCTACCGCGTCCCAGCCGGACACCTTGGAGGAATCGCTGACTACAGAGGAACGAAGCCGAGCGGTCCCGACCCCCGTCCCGAGCCCGAGCCGGACCCCGAACCGACACCTGATTGCAGCGTCAGGACCTGTCTGTTGCAGGACGGTCGCTTCAGGGTGAAGGTGTGGTACCTGCTGGTCGGCGACGCAAAGAGCCGGTCCGCCAACGCGGTAGAGGTTGATCTGGGCGAGCCTGCGGGGTTATTCACCTTCGACTCGGGAGAGCCGGAACTGCTGGTGAGAATCTCCGATCAATGCAACTGGAGCGCCCACTACGCCGTCTACGCTGCCGCCGGAACAGATGCCGTGAGCTACAGCGTCGCCGTCAGGGACACGACGACCAACGAACTCAGGTGGTTCCGCGCCCGACACGGAGATGTGATTACGGACAGCGTGGCGTTTCCATGTAACTAGTGTCTGCCAGGAAACCGAGTAGTTGTTGATTCTACGGGGGTTTGCGGGCGGTTTCGGGCGGTCGAAGATGTGGTCGATGTCGTAGGATCCGGGCCTGAATCGTTGGTTTTGGTTGGATTCGGGGCGATCTTCGGGGGATACGACGATGCGAGAGGTCCGAAGTCGGCAGTTCGAGTTGGGTCAGACGCCGATCGGTGAGATCTGGATCGATCCGAAGTCGCGTGACGACACGCCGGCGCTGTTTCGGGGTCTTCAGCACCTCTACTGTGACGAAGAGTTGCGCGCTCGTCTGTTCAAGCTGCTGGAGGAGCATGTGTTGCCAGGGACCGACCGTCAGGTCGGTCGGCCGGGCATGGAGTTATGGCGGATTCTGGTGTTGGGTGTGGTGAAACAGGGCCTGCGCTGCGACTTCGACCGGCTTCATGACCTCGCCAACCACCACGCGACGTTGCGTGCGTTCCTGGGGCACGGCGAGTTCGGGGACAAGACCTACTACGAGTACCAGACGATGGTCGACAACGTGCGGTTGTTGACGCCCGAGTTGTTGTCGGCGGTGGGCAGATTGGTGGTGGAAAGCGGCCATGCGGTCGCGCGAAGAAAGCCTGGCGCGCCGTTGCGCGGGCGGTGTGACTCGTTCGTGGCTGAGACCGACGTGCATTACCCCACGGACGTGAACCTGCTGTGGGACGCGATGCGTTGTCTGCTGCGGGAGACGGGGCGTGCGGCGCAGCGGCACGGTGTCTCCGGCTGGCGCCAGTGGAAGCATCAGTCGCGGCTGGTGCGCAGGCTGTTCAACAAGGTACGTAGTACGCGGCGGGCGAAGCGGACTCCGGCGCGCGTGAGGGCGTACCTCTTGCAGTGCGGCAAGCTGGCGGCGCGTGCCGAGATCACCGTGGAGGCGCTGCGGTCAGCGGGCGACGGGGCGTGCTGCGAAGCGATCGAGGGCTTGATCGCTCATGCCCGGCGTCAGATGGACCAGGTCGAGCGTCGGCTGCTGTTGGGCGAGACGATTCCCCATGAGGAGAAGGTCTTCTCGATCTTCGAGCCGCACACGCGCTGGGTGGCGAAGGGCAAGGCGGGCATGCCGGTGGAACTCGGCGTTCCGGTGGCTCTGATCGAGGACCAGCATCGATTCATCCTCCATCACGAGGTGCTGTGGGACGGCAGCGACGTGAAGGTGGCCGTGCCGATGGTTGTGGCCGCCCAGGAGCGGTTCCCGGATCTGCGAGTCTGCAGCTTCGACCGCAACTTCCACAGCCGGGACAACCGCGTCCGGCTCGACGGTCTGCTGGATCTCAACGTGCTGCCGAAGAAGGGCTACAAGTCGGTCGCCGAGCGGGAGCGGGAGGCCTCTGACGACTTCGCCTCCGCCCGGCGCAGGCATCCCGCGATCGAGTCCGCCATCAACGCTCTGGAGCATCGCGGCCTCGACCGCGTCCGAAGCCGCGGCGCCACGGGCTTCGAGCGCACCGTCGCTCTCTCGGTGCTCGCCGCCAACCTGCACCGTCTCGGTCGGCTGCTGCACACGCTCGAACGAAAACGCAAACGACGACGGGCCGCCTGAGGGTCACCGGACCCTCCGTTGCCGACCGACCGTTCGAGTCGGAGGCGCCGCCGTGCCCGAACGGGCGCCATTCGGCGGAAATCGCCGCCGAGAACCCGCAAGAAGCTCCGGCGCAGCCGATCAAAGACCCGGCGCCGGTCTCTTGCGCCTGCGGACAGCCTCAGACTCGCTCCGGAGTCCCCACGGAACGGCGTTTTCTGGCAGACACTAACTAGAGCAACCGGGCCGTCACTGGCCCCGATGGCCTAGTTCTCTCCCCGGTACTGGTGAAGCAGGTCCCGTTCGTTGGAGTGCATCTCGTCCTCGGGTTGCCACGCGACGTTGACCCTGTAGAGGCCACGGTGGACGTTCTCGAAGCGAGGCGAGTTACTGAGGAAGTGGTAGAGTTGCTGTTCGCCGCGGCCGTTCAGGATGCCAGCGTCCGTCAGTAGCTGACGAGCCGGCGTGCTCTTGATCAGACCGTCGTTGCGGTCCGCGATGTAGAGCAGCGCGGGTTCCAGCTTCATGCCTTCGATCTCGGCAGTGGTGACGTGTAGATCGACGGGCTTTCGCTTGCGGGGCTTCCTCGGTGTGTGTCGCGCAATCAGTAGGTCATAGGCTTCGACTTCACGCCTGAGTGTGTCGGCAGCAGCCTGCGCCTTGTCATACTTGCTGACCGTTTTCTCCCGCTCTTCGTGAAGCAAGGCCAAGAAGGTGTCCTGTTCGGGCATCTCGTCCTCCGTTCCGTCATTCAATGCCTTGAGCGACGATGGCCACGACGGCAGAATGCTCGTCGTGTGGTGCCCCCGCTGGGACTCGAACCCAGGACCTAGCCGTGAGTAAAGCGACCGCTCTATCCAGCTGAGCTACGGAGGCATGATCACCTGACAACGCCAAGTGAGTCCGCTGCGGGAGTCGAACCCGAACCCTAGGAGGTCACCACGTTGCTAGCGTGGCGTCCGGCCCCGCCGAATTCAGCGGACCGCCCAAACGTATCAGACGGGCCGGGGGGATAGCCCCGGCCCTTTGACTTGACTTCTCCGCTTCGTGTGCTACTATAAAGTCACATTGAGCGGAAGGGCGAGGACGATGATCAGCAGCGGCAGCAAGCGACCCGGCAAGGCGTACCGGCAGGGTCTGACGTTCTTCGACATCATGGAGATGTTCGGCACCGAGCAGCGTGCGCGGCGCTGGTTCGAGGCGCAGCGCTGGCCCGATGGCCCGTTCTGCCCGCACTGCGGCTCGTTCAACGTCCAGTCCGGCATCAAGCACCGGACAATGACGCACCGCTGCCGGGACTGCCCGAACAAGCCGATGTTCAGCCTCAGGACCGGGACGGTCATGCACTCCAGCAAGCTCGGCTACCGGCCTTGGGTGATCGCCATCTACAGTCTGACAACGAACCTCAAGGGCATTTCGTCGATGCGGCTGCACCGTGAACTCGGCATCTCGCAGAAGTCCGCGTGGCACCTGCTCCACCGGCTCCGCAAAGCGTACGGCGACGAGGGCGTAGAGAAGCTGGGCGGTCCGGTCGAAGCCGACGAGGCGTACTTCGGCGGCAAGCGGAAGAACATGCACGCCAAGAAGCGGAAGACGCTGGAAGGGCGCGGCACAGTCGGCAAGACGGCGGTGGTCGGCGTCAAGGACCGGGAGACGAAGCAAGTTGCGGCGCGGGTCGTCCGCTCGACTGACGGCGAGACGCTGGCTGGCTTCGTCCGCGAGCACGTCGAACCCGGCGCGACGGTCTACACGGACGACACCGGGGCCTACAACGGCCTGACGGAGTACGAGCGTGGCACCGTCAAGCACTCGGTAGGTGAGTACGTCAACGGCAAAGTCCACACGAACGGTATCGAGAGCCTGTGGTCGATGCTCAAGCGCGGCTACGTCGGCGTCTACCACAAGATGAGCGCCAAGCACTTGCACCGCTACGTCGCGGAGTTCAGCGGGCGCCACAACACCCGCGAGCAAGACACGCTTGAGCAGATGCACGATCTGGTGATCGGCATGGAGCACAAGCGGCTCCGCTACCGTGACCTGACCGCCCGCAACGGCCTGTCGTCCGGCGCGCGCTCGGCATGACGGCTGACGGCAAATCGGCCAGCGCGACAACCATCGGTGGTAGGGTTCTTGACCACTCTCTTGGCCATACACGTGTCCGTCACGCTAGGCCATAACGCCCCAAAGGAGACACCCGATGGGTAAGTCGACCCTCAAGGCGACTCGCTGCCGAGTCGTGCGCATCGACGGGCAGGTTGAATGGCTGGTCGGGCGCAACTCCGAGACGGGAATCTGCGTTGGCATTTGCGACGTGCTTGGCATCACGCTTCAGACCGGCTCCTGGTCTGAGATGGCAGAGGAGATCGGTGCCGTTCAGAACCTGCTGTTCCAAGATCTGTGTGAGAAGGGCGAGTTCGACTCCTTCCTGCGTCACCAAGGATGGTCCGTGATCGGAGAACCCGACAAGGATGCGATCTTCGACTTGCCGTTCTTCATCCCGCTGGCGCAGCCCGATGTTCAGACGACATGACGTTGTGGCATTCCTGAGGAACTTGGGGTTCCGGTACGGCAAGAAGGAGACCTCTCGGACGCAGCTCTACCGGAAGAGCGGTTCGGTACTCCGAGTCTGGATCCCTAAGGCGGAACTCCTCGAAGAACCGACTGTCCGATCTCTTCTTCGTCAGGCTGGATGCAACACTGAGGCCACAGACCGGTTCTCTACTGACCACCGCATCGTGCCTTCGTAGGTGCGCCTCCAGCTTGATACCCTCCCGGCCATGAAGAAGCCCCTGCGGAAGCCCGACCGCGTAGAAGTCCAGCCTGCCAGCTACCAGCCCAAGAAGGCCGAGAAGGAAGCGCGATGGCGCATCAAAGACGGGGCGACACCCCAAGAGGTAGCGCGGAAGGTACTGCGGCCAGTGCGGCTCGTCGACAAGGACGGCTAGGAGCTTCCGCCCGTCTCAGTGGTGCGCGGGCGCGGGGGAATGTGACTTTGGGTGATAATCCCCACAGCAAAGGCGATCAGTGGTGAGCATCGGGCACTTCCGGGTCTAGATGAGATGCTCGCTCAGATTCGGAACCGGCGAGACGCATAGAAGCGCGGGGCCCCAATCGACAGGTTGTCATGCGGTCCAGCCAGAACACAGCACCTCAGCCTGTTCGAGCACAGTCCGCGTCGCCCTCTCCTGCTTGTCCGGCGGGTAGCCGTGCTTGCGCAGTACTCGCTTTACGAGTCGCCTCAGATTGGCGCGGACGTTCTCCCGAAGCGTCCAGTCGATCTTGACGTTGTTCCGAACCGTCTCGATCAACTCGCGCGCGATCGCCCGCAGCGTCTCGTCGCCGAGCACCTGCACGGCGCTGTCGTTCGTCTCGAGCGCGTCGTAGAAGGCCAGTTCATCGTCGAAGAGCCCCAACGCCTCGCCACGGGCGTTCGCTTCGCGCATGTCGCGGGCAAGCTGGATCAGTTCCTCGATGACCTGCGCGGCCTCGATGGCTCGGTTCGCGTAGCGGCGAACGGTTTGAGCGAGCAACTCGGCAAAGGACCGCGCCTGGACGACGTTCTTTCGCTTGCGGACGGTCAGTTCCCCCTTGAGCAGCTTCTGTAACAACTCGACCGCGAGGTTGCGTTGCTTCATGCCCCGCACTTCGACCAGGAACTCCTCGGACAGGATCGAGAGGTCGGGCTTCTCGAGGCCGGCTGCGGCGAAGATGTCGACGACCCCCTCCGAAGCCACGGCTCGCGAGACGATCTGCCGGATGGCGTAGTCCAGTTCTTCCTCGGGACGTGCCTCCCCTTGGGCGCGCTTGGCCAGCACCGACCGGACGGCCTGGAAGAACGCCACATCGTCGCGAATCCCGATGGCCTCCTCGTGAGGCACGGCAAGCGCGAAGGCCTGTGAGAGTTCGCGCACGGCCTGCTGACAGTGCTCCTTGCCGTTCTCCTGCGCGAGGATGTGTTCCTGCGCTCCCGGCAGCAGGCTCACCCGTTCAGACGCCGTTCCGTCGATCCATCCGGAATAGTCGAAGCCGTGGAACAGGCCGCAGCACACCTCGTACTTCTCCAGCATCACCGCCACCGCTTCGGACTGATCCACAGTCGTCTTGCCCGTGCCCCCGCTTTCGGTGTAGGTCGCGAGAGCCCGTTTGAGTTCATGTGCGAGCCCGAGGTAGTCGACGACCAGGCCGCCCGGCTTGTCCCGGAAGACCCGGTTCACCCGCGCGATCGCCTGCATCAGCCCGTGGCCGCGCATCGGCTTGTCCACATACATGGTGTGCAGACTCGGCGCGTCGAAGCCGGTCAGCCACATATCCCGGACGAGGACGACCTGAAAGGGATCGCCGGGATCGCGGAACCGTTTCGCCAGCATCTCGCGGCGCGCCTTGTTGCGGATCTGCGGCTGCCACTCAGGAGGATCCGATGCACTGCCGGTCATCACGACCTTGATCCGGCCACGGTCGTCATTCTCGTGATGCCAGTCCGGACGCAGGCGAGTCAATTCGCCGTAGAGGTCGATGCAGATGCGGCGGCTCATGCAGACGACCATCCCCTTGCCGTCCAAGGCCTCGAGGCGCCGGTCGAAATGCGAGACGATGTCCTGGGCGATGAGCCTGAGCCGCGGCCCGGCGCCGGCGACCGCTTCGAGCTGTGCCCACTTCGTCTTCAGTTTCTCCTTGCGCTCGACTTCCTCGCCTTCGGTCACGTCCTCGAAGTCGGGATCGATCTTCGGGCGCTCGGCCTCGTTCAGCGTCAGCTTCGCCAGCCGACTCTCGTAGTAGATCGGAACCGTTGCGCGGTCCTCGACCGATCGCTCGATGTCGTAGACGCTGATGTAGTCGCCGAACACCGCGCGCGTGTTGGCGTCCTCCAGCTCGATCGGCGTGCCTGTGAAGCCGATGAACGAAGCGTTGCGGAGCGCGTCGCGCATGTGCCGGGCGTAGCCGGCGATGAATTCGTACTGGCTGCGGTGCGCCTCGTCGGCGATCACCACGATGTTCCGGCGCGTCGACAGCTCGGGATGCCGGTCGCCCTTCTCCTCCGGAAAGAACTTCTGGATCGTGGTGAAGACCACGCCACCCGACTCGACGGCCAGCTTGGCGCGCAGGTCGGCACGGCTGCTGGCTTGGACCGGCGGCTGCCGCAGGAGATCCTGGCAGCGTGAGAACGTGCCGAAGAGCTGATCGTCGAGGTCGTTGCGATCCGTCAGCACAACGACAGTCGGGTTCTCCATCGCCGGCTCGCGGATGATGCGCCCGGCGTAGAAGGCCATGGTGAGGCTCTTGCCGGAGCCTTGGGTGTGCCAGACGACGCCGATGCGCCGGTCGCCGGGATCGCCACCGGGTGTTCGAGCAGACTCTCCGAAGCCCGGATCCTCTTCGACGACGGCCTCCCGTTGTAACTGAGTCGCTCGCAGCGTCTCGGAGACCGCTACTCCCACGGCGTGGAACTGGTGATACCCGGCCATCTTCTTGGACAGCTCGCCGCTGCCGTCGTCCTCGAACACGATGAAGTCCCGGACCAACGTCAGGAACCGGTCCCGCTCGCACATCCCCTCGAGCATCACCTGCAACTGGGGCAGATGCGGGGCGGCGAGGGTCTCGCCGCCTATCGTGCGCTACGGCTTGAACCACTCCCGCCCTGCGGTGAGCGTGCCCATGCGCGCCTCGACTCCGTCCGAAACGATGAGCGCCGCGTTGAAGGCGAACAGGCTCGTGAGCTCGGCCTTGTAGGTCTGGATCTGGTTCCAGGCCGACCACACCGTGGCCTTCTCGTCCGCCGGGTTCTTGAGCTCGATCAAACCAAGCGGAAGGCCGTTGACGAACAGCACGACGTCCGGCCGTCGCTCATGCTCGCCGTCTACGACGGTGAACTGGTTGGCCGCCAGCCAGTCGTTGTTAGCGGCGTCATCGAAGTCGAGGACGGCGACCTGCGCACCGCGAAGCGAGCCCCCAGCGGTCCGGTACTCGACCGTCACGCCGTCCACCAGCATGCGGTGGAACGCGCGGTTGCGGGTTTCCAGCGTCGCACCCTCAGGCCGGGTCAGCTTGCGGAACGCGTCCTCCAGGGCTTCGGCCGGCAGGGCTGGATTCAGCCGATCCAAAACGTCGCGCAGCCGAGATTCCAGAATGACTTGGCTGTAGTCGGTTCGCTCCGAGTCTGCCGCTTGCGGGGCAATGTTGGGCCCGTGGGCCAGCTTCCACCCAAGGCCTTCGAGCCATTCGAGCGCGGCCTCTTCGACCTCCGATTCGGTGAAGGCCGCGGATACCGGTGTCATGTGGCGGATTCCAATGCCCTCTCGGCATCGGGTACGCGGATCTCTCCCGAGATGAGCTTCGGGAGTAGCGTTTCGCGGAGAGTTGCGAGAGTACGGGATTCGTGGACATTCCCCACGATCTGTCCCAGCATCGGCGACACGACGTGCTGAAACTCTGAAGCGACAACAGCGGGGGGCCGACACAGCTCGAATGTACTCATGGCCTGCCAACTCGTTCGCGGCATCTTCGTGCCTGTCGAAGTCTGACTTGTGTGGGCAACGAAAGCAGACGACGAGACGCAGACCAGGACGAAGGCGGACCACTTCGGCATTAGGGCATTCAGCACAACGATATCCGTCGAGCAGAGGCCGTCCACCGGAGCGATGCCCACCTTGTGGAAGTAGGGTCTGAGCTTCCCAAACAGAATGTCTCCAACCCCGAAGGCAGACTTTCTACTCGAGACACTGCCAGCACCGCCCCAGTCCGCCAAAGCGACTGATCGACGGGGCATGTGCTGGAGCCCGATGTACGGCGTATCGCTAGCCACTCGCCCCGGATCAATTCCCCTCCGTTGCAAAGTCGCGATGTCCCCAAGAGACCCGACAGCCCACCGCTCCGGTATCTCGCCCATCTCGGAATCCACAAGCCGGTCGGAAAACAGGTCGGCGATGTCTTGCGGCAATCCCGTGTCTCGACCCTCCATCTTGGCACGGATCGGATCGAAGTCGACGTACCAGGACTTGAACAGCGCCCGCGCCATCGCCTCCAGCGTCTCGTTCATCCGTCGGTTCAGCTCGATCTTGTCGTCCAGCGTGCCGAGGATGTGGGCAATGGCACGCTGTTCTCCGAGCGTCGAGGGAAGTCGAACTACCTCACGATGCAGATGATTCCGGTTCAGGCCCGGAACGGCAGCCTTGTCGGAGTATGCCGCGAAGTCGAGTTGCGACAGGAAGTAGCTGATGAAGCGCGGATCGTTCCCGCGGAAGTCGCGGACATACAACGCCGTGTTCAGTGGCCAAAAATTCTCTCTAACGAAGTAGACGCGGCCGAGCGTTCCGTATCGACCTGTCACGACACCCGGTCCCCGGACCTTGCTCTCCGAGTGGAAGTCGGTCGGGCCAGACGACGACACAACCGGAAAGGTGCCGGACAGGCGCCTCTGCTTCGGTAGGTCATAGCCACGTTTGAGCTCGATCACCTCACCGAGTTCGCACTCCCTCCAAGCTGTCACCGGAGCGTCCCCTGGCGCACCGCGGCGAGTGACCGAAGGTTGGCGCAGATGGAACGGGGCCTCAACACCACATACGCCCTCTCGATCTCCCGATGAAACCGCTCCGGCAGACGTGCCCAGTCGCGGGCCTCGACCAGGAACGGAATGGTCGAATCGTGGAGCGCCTGAGTGAAGTCGGCGAGCGCGGAGAGCTCGATCTCATCCAAGCCGCGGCCCCGCAACACGAGATCCAGGTCGCTGCCATCGTGGCTCCGGCCGTTCACCCGGCTGCCGTAGGCCCAGACCTCGACGCCGGGGAGGTGTTCGCACAGCAGGACTTCGAGGCGCTCCTGGTGGCGCGGCAGCAAGTGGAGGCGTTCAGTCATCGGGCGCCTGCTCGATAAGCGCGGCCAGCGCTCGGGCGTCGGCGACAAAGGCCGGAAGCCGCTCCACCACTGCCACAACGGCGGGGTCGGCGCCGTCCGGTTCGCCCGTGCCATTCAGGCTGTCGCGGTAACTCAGCCAGCGTTCCGCGGCCTCGATGTCGATCAGGCCGTGTTTGGCCGCGTGCCGGAACACGTCCCGGAACGTCAGCCGGTCCGCCGCTCGGTTGCTTGCGAACCACGGACGCAACGTCTTTCTCAGCAGCTTGCCGCTCTGTTCGAGAGCAACCTCGAACCGCTCGATGCAAATCTCTCGCCCAAGCCGGCGAGCCGTTTCGTCCTCACGGTCGCGGTCCAAAAGTTGCCAGTAGACCTCCAGCCGGTCGAGGTACTCCTTGAAGAAGGTCGTGTCGGTTCCCATCAGTGCTGATCGGCGCTGCCCGCCAAACTCCAGGCGCCCTTCAAGTCCGCCAGCCAATCGGCCGCCCTTGGTCAGGCCGCCAACAGAAGTCGCTCGAAGCGTTCTGGAGACGACCACAACGCGACCTCGGATTGCTGTTCGAGGAGTTGAAAGTCCTCGCTTCGCCAAAGGTCCTGTGTGTCATCGAACAAGGAAACGAGTGTCAGTTGCGGATGGGTCTCCCTCAGATGGCTGAGGTCGACACACCCGGCGACAACATGCTCAGTGATCCTTCGTGCGGCGCTACGGGAACCCGTACTGAGCAGGAACACGATCGAGGTCCGCTGATCGGTGCGAGTCTGGAAATCCACCGTCCATTCCCTGCCAGACCTCCCGGTTCTTCGCACGCCCCTCTCATGGACGATATGTCGTTCGGCCAGCCACTCATGGACCTCGTCGGCCGCGCTCTCGGCGGCCCTGGTTCTCAACGTGAACCACAGGTCCGAGAGTCTCACTGCTCCCTGCGCGAGGCGCAGAACCGACTCACCAAGTACGGCGCCCGCCGCAACGCGCAACACGAGCTGGCCACGTTCGAGCTCAAGACCCAGCGTCTGGCAGACATCACCGATCATCCGGTTCTGTTTGGGCGACCGCCGCCTGCTCACAGACTGCAGCCGCAACCAACCGAGGCTCTCCCCATAGTCGGAAATCGTGAAGCCGCCATCGCGTTCAAGGACAAACACGTCGACGACGCCACCATCCGGGTACATCAGCGGTGTCCGAACGCGGACGCCGCCTCCCGCCGCTGGCCCGCACTTGAACAGCGACGGCAGCGAATCTCCAATAGATGAACACAACGCGTCGAGACTCATAGCTGCAACTCCTCCTGGACGTTCAGATCCGGCATCTCTCCCTGGTGAGCGATCTTCGCCTCCGCGCAGAACTGCTCCCAGACGTCCGACGGCTGAGTCCAGAGAGCCGTGATGTCGGTCGGAACATACGCCTGCTTGTCGCGAAAGGCCTCCGTCCAGCGGTGCTTGTGCTTCTCGCCCACGAAACTGCAATCCGGATTGTGGTGCTCGGCCCCGAGATCGAGTGCGTAGATGCGACCGACGCCACGATGAATGAGCGTGTAAGACAGAGTGCCTGCCTTGGGGTTGCAACGACCGTTGACGAACAGCGGATATCCAGCGTCGGACGCGATTTCCACCCGGAACTCTCGCGCCGGAGAGTGATCCTCGTCATTCTGCCACTCCAGGTCTCCGACGATCCGCTTCGTCTCGTCAGCAAGAATCGCGTCGAACTCCTGCTGGCTGAGAGTCATGGGGCATCTCCCCTGTCTTTGGCAACCTCCACTCCGAACCCCAGCGACCTCAGGTTATCCTCGATCGCCGCGTCGAGCCGACTCGCCTCGCCTTGCTGCTTTCGCCAGTCGGCCGCGAGCCGGGCCATCTTCTCCTCGAACGGCTCGCCGTCGTCCTCCTGCGGCTTCATGCCGACGTAGCGTCCCGGCGTCAGCACGTGGCCGTGTCTGCCGACCTCTTCAAGCGTCGCGCTCTTGCAGAAACCAGCCTTGTCCTCGTACTCGACGACGCCTTCCCCGCCGCGCCATGCGTGGTAGGTCGCGGCGATCTCGGCAATGTCCTCGGACGTCAACTCCCGGTGCGTGCGGTCCACCATCTGGCCCAGGTCGCGGGCGTCGACGAACAGGATCTCGCCGCCCCGTGCGTGCGAAGCGCCGTCCTGCCGATCCCGCGCGAGGAACCACAGGCAGGCCGGGATCTGGGTCGAGTAGAAGAGTTGCCCCGGCAGGGAGACCATGCAGTCCACCAGGTTCCCCTCCTCGATCAGCCTGCTGCGGATCTCCCCCTCGCCGGACTGATTCGACGACATCGATCCATTGGCGAGCACGAACCCCGCAACGCCCTTCCGCGCCAGGTGGTGAACCATGTGCTGCACCCAGGCGAAGTTCGCGTTGCGCTTCGGCGGGATCCCATAGCGCCAGCGCTTGTCTTTGACCAGCCTCTCGCCTCCCCAGTCCGACACGTTGAACGGTGGGTTGGCGAGGATGAAGTCAGCCTTCAGGTCTGGATGGCGGTCGCTGTGGAAGCTGTCGCCTTGAGCGATCTGTCCCCCGATCCCGCGTATGGCCAGGTTCATCCTGGCAAGCCGCCACGTCGTGTAGTTCGACTCCTGGCCGTAGATCGAGATGTCGCCGGGGGCCTTGCCGCCATTGCCGTTTCCGCTGGCGTGCGCCCGAATGAACTCGATCGACTGCACGAACATGCCCGAGGATCCGCAGCACGGATCGTAGACGCGACCCCGGTAGGGCTCCAGCATCTCGACGAGGAGTCCGACGACGCAGCGCGGCGTGTAGAATTCGCCGCCCCTCTTGCCCTCGGCGCTGGCGAACCGCGAGAGGAAGTACTCGTAGACGCGGCCCAGCACGTCTCGGGAACGGGCTTCAGCGTCACCGACGCGGATGTTACCGACCATGTCGATGAGCTGGCCGAGGCGTTGCTTGTCCAGGGCGGGACGCGCGTAGTCCTTGGGCAGCACGTCCTTCAGCGCCGGGTTGTCTCGCTCGATCGCGGCCATGGCCTGGTCGACGGTCTGGCCGATCGTCGGTTGCCGCGCCTGAGCCTTCAGATGCGCCCAGCGAGCCTCCTGCGGTACCCAGAAAATGTTCTCCGCGATGTACTCGTCGCGGTCCTCCGCGGCGTCTTCCCCCCACTCGGCCAGCACCGCCGCGTGGCGCTCCTCGAAGGCGTCCGAGATGTACTTCAGGAAGATGAGGCCGAGCACGACGTGCTTGTACTCGGCAGCATCCATCGAGCCGCGGAGAGCGTCGGCCATCGCCCACAGCTCCGCCTCGTAGCCTGTCGTTGCGCCGCTCTTGGATTGTCTCTTTGCCATCTTCATCGCCGTGATTGCCAATCCCGTCAGTCCGGATGATCTCTCGGAGCTGCCATCGTAGCCCCATAACGCGACCAGTGTCACTTCGCCGTTCATCCTCGTCGCGGCAGCTTGCAGCCCTGTAGCGCCGGGCTCTTCTCGGAACACTCCAGCCGCTCGAACGCCCGGATCTCCGGCGAGCGGGGCCGGGTCGATCGGAGGAGTACAACTGCCACTGCCTGAACTCCGAAACCGATGGCAGGAAACACTGGATTCCTACCCGTCGACCTGCAAGGCTGGGCAAGAGAGAGGTGCCCCTGCCCTCGGCCCAAGGAGTCCCGGGGGACGCCACGGGTCGCCCAGAAAGGACACCCGCCCGCAAAGGGACGAGCACCCAATGCCTCCGACCAAGCGAAATCACTCAGTCTCCAGGTTCTACCTCGACGCGTGGGCGTGTGAGCCCGGACTGATCTACTGCTTCGACAAGAGCACCAGGCGCTGGGGGCAACGTTCGCTGAAGAAGCAAGCCGGGGTGGTCCGCGACGCCTACACTCAGGGTGCCGAGGACTGGCTGGCGAAGACCGTCGAGACGCCGGTCGCCCCGGTCATCGAACAGCTGAGGATGGCTGACACGCGGACCGAGTTCCTTCTGGGTGGAGAGGACAGGTTCAAGGTCGCGGTCTTCATGATCGAGACGCACGTCGACACCGTGGCTGGGAGAAGGCGTGCGGCAGCTGTGCTGGGCGAGATGAAGACGAAGCCGCAGCGCACGACGTTGGAGAGACGCCTTATAGAGGACGCGAAGAAGGAGATACTTGAAGACCCAGAACGGGCACGCAGTCCGTTGGTCAGAGATGCACGAGGCCGTCACGTGAACATGCGGCTATACGAGTGCATCGTACGTGGCCAATGGTCGATCTACTACACGACCGATACCGATACTCGTCGACACCTGGTGACCTCAGACGATCCGGTGCTGAGGTTCCCCACCACGGTGACTGATGACTATGGACCGGTGCCAAAAGGTCAACTGGACCACTTCCTGATGCCTCTTAGCCCGAAACGTCTGCTCGTATGCAGAAGACGGTCCGGCCGCCTCTATGAGCGCATCAGCGAGCCCATAGGCGACCACCCGGACGCAGACATCGTGATTAGGCCGTACTGCCTCACCAATCGCCAGATCGAGTACACCAACCTGCTCATGACGAGCACGGCCTGGAAACATGTCTTCGCGTCGAAGCCGGTGCGGAAGATCGAGCGGTGGGATACCGAGGACTTTGGGAACTGGCCTCGGCATTTCCCCGATGCGCCCAAGTAACCGAAAAGACGCCGTGCGCGGCACTCGGGTCGTCTCCGCCGCGCTCCAACCTTCGGGGGAGTAGGTTCGGCGAAAAGCCACGAAACGGCCCCAGACCCCAACCCCTCGCCTCTTCACTGCTCCTCTGCCGGCCTCTTAGGCCTTCGCGTAGCGCCTCACCATGCCGGGATCCTTCCACCGTCCGGCGGTCGCCGAGCCCACTGGGACCCTCACCCTTGGACCCGGTGCGGGCTGGGCGGCGTCGAGCTACATCCAGGATTGGTCTGGCTAGGGCTCCGGCGATATCGGACTTCCGTTCCAGGACCGTCGGCTGTTTTGAGGTGGCCTTTCAGGTCTGCCGGACAAAACAGGCAGCGTAGTCCCATACAGAGATGAGCCTGAAGGGGGGTCCTTCGGGAGTTGCGCCGAGAGAGCGCGGCGGGGCGGGTTTCAGGGCTGCTGATCGAAGCGAAGCAGAGATCAGCACCAGGGACCAGCGGTAGCGCGGGGACCGCGAGCCGCGGTCGAGATGCACTGAAGGGCGAGACGGAGAGGTTCGGCTGTCCGCTCATGCGACAGTTGCCTCGCGGCGTTGGATTTCGGCGAAGAGTGCGATGAGGGCTTCCTTGACGGCGCTCGCCGCGGCGAGATCGTCGAGCGCCAGGGCCTGCTGGTCGAGCTGCTCGAAGGTGACGCCGGGTCGCAGGCTGAGGGCGGCGTGATGCCGGGGAATGTGGTCGTAGCCGAGGTAGCGCCGCACGACCGAGGCGTTCTTGCTCTCGACCAGGGCGTTGTCGTTGCTGCGCCTCGGGCGGGACTTGGTGAACTCCTCGATGTGCAGCTTGCGCAGCAGCGCGGCCACCCGGTGGTTGATGTACTCGGAGCCGTTGTCGGCGTGGAAGCCGCGGATGATGAAGGGGAAAGCCTCGATCGACCCTTCCAGGGCCGGAACCAGGAAACGCTCCGAAATGCCTTCTACAGCGGCCACGAACTCGTACTGCGTGACCTCGTCCACGAGATTGATCTCGTACAGACCCTTCTCCCCGTCCAGGTCGCCCTGATGGACCGAATCCACTCGCAGAAACCCCGGCCGACCCGCGGGATGAGGCTTACGGCGCTCTCCGATCTGTACCTGCGTCGACCGCGTCCTGACCACCACAAGGCGCCGCCGCCGGTACGTGGTCGACTCGCGAAGCCGGTACAGATGGCTGTTCGAGAGCCCTGCCAGACGCTCGAACCGCACATCCCCGAACACCGCGTATGGCGCTGCATCATGCTCCGGGTCACCGCGCCGCACAGACCGCCCAGGGTCTCGTCCACCTCGGCCATCGGGCCGATGTCCGTCTTCGTGTAGCGCCGGGGAAACGGACGCTTCGGACCCCGGCGCCGGTCCTCGATGCGCCCCGTCTCCCGGTACTGGAAGATCAACCGCGCGATCTGCGCCCGACTGAACCCCGTCACCTTGATCAGAAAACGCCGCACCAGCCCCTTGTCCGGCCTCGACAGCCGAATGTAGCGCGAACGCACCAGAACCCGCCGCACGAAACCGTACGCATCGGCACGCTTCACGAAGCGGAAGTCGACCGGCGCGCTGCCCGCCATGAAGTCGCGAACCTCGTCCAGGGTCCGCAGCCGTTCGATATCGAGTCGCAAGATCATCCTCCAATGATCCCCAACCCACTCTCAGGCTCATCTCTCGAGGGATCGACGCCGCTCCTTCAGGCTCATCTGTCACGGGACAAGGCCCCTCCCAGACCTCCCAGACCTATCCGGGCTACATCATCCGTCTGATGCGCGGCGACGAGCCCCCGGCCAGTTGCCGGTCGCAGATCTTCCGCGTCCCGGAACCCGGTTTCGACCCGCGTGGGATCGACATCGCCAGCGACGGCGTGGTGTGGACGGCTCTCGCCGGCAGCAGCCACCTGGCAAGCCTGGACGTCCGCAAGTGCGAGCCCCGGGATGAGCCGGACAGCCCGGACGGCAGCCAGTGCCCCGAGGGCTGGTCCCTGTACCGGACAGAGGGCCCCACGATGAAGGGCACGGACGTGCCGGCCGACTTCCACTACTACAACTGGGTCGATCAGCACGACATCGCCGGCCTCGGCGAGAACATCCCGATCGCCACCGGGTCGAATTCCGACAGCCTGCTCGCGCTCGATCCCGAGACCGGTGAATGGACGACGCTGCGCGTGCCCTACCCGCTCGGCTTCTTCTCCCGCGGCCTCGACGGCCGCATCGACGACCCCGACGCGGGCTGGAAGGGCCGCGCCCTCTGGGCCAACTACGGCACGAACTACATCTGGCACACCGAGGGCGGCAAGGGCACCCGCGGCAAGTTCGTCAAGTTCCAGATCCGGCCGGATCCGCTGGCGCGGTAGGAGCTTGCGGCGGCCGAGCGGCGGCGGAACAGTACGGTTGCCTGATCGGTTCGGGTTGACCGGGGTCGCGCCGGAATGACAGAGTATGTCGCAAATGAGATACGGGGAGGCTCTGATGACGACGCAGAGTTCGATGCTGCACGTCCGGATGGACACCGAGATGAAGCAAGAGGCGACGGCGGCGCTCGCGGCGATGGGGCTGACGGCTTCGCAGGCCGTGCGGCTATTGTTCCACCGCATCGCCGTCGATCAGGCCTTCCCGCTCGAGCTCAAGGTGCCGAACGCGCGGACTCGGGAGGCCATGGCCGAAGTGGACGAGATGGTGAAGAGGCGCAGCGCGCGGTTCGCCAGCGCGGACGAAGTGTTTGCGGAGCTTGAAGAAGCCAGCGGCCAGTAGACGGGCCAAGCTGCCGCGGCGGGTCGACTACGCCCGGCAGTTTCTGAAGGACTGGAAGCGGCTCTCGCGCTCGGGCCGATACGACATGAATCGGCTCAAGGCAGTCATGCTCCTCCTCATTGCCAACGATGCCCCGCTCGGTTCCGAACGGAGGGACCATGCGCTCAAGGGCTCATGGGCGCCTTTCCGGGAATGTCACATCGGCGGCGACTTCCTTCTGATCTATCGCATCGACGACACGGACCGGCCGAGCGGAGCGATCTACTTTGTCCGGGCCGGCACGCACGCGGAGTTGTTCGAATGACGACCGGCAAGAGCATTCCCAAGCTGGGGTTCACACGCCGAGGCCTCCTTGCATTGCTCGCCGCGGTGGTGTCCCTGCCGAGGCGGATCGGACAGGCCCAGGCAGCTCCTCAGGAGCCGCGGAGTCCGGCCGCTGGAACTCAGGTCGACCGGTGGCACCAGACCCATGACCGGGTCTGGCTCGGAGAGTCGTTCTGGGCCAATCCGATGGAGGACTGGCGGGTCGTGGACGGGGCGGCCGAGGTGCAGACGTCCGGCGGTGACCGGAACGTCCACCTGATCACGCATCGATTGACGGGCGAGCGGGGACGGTTTCGGATGTCGGTCCGTTGCCGGCGGGTGGAGGCCGGGGAGCGGGACGGAGGCGTAGGGTTTCGGATCGGTGTCCGCAATCTGATCGACGACCATCGCAGCAACTGCTTTGCGCGGGACGTTGGGGTCGATGCCGGGTTGGTCGGGGGGCGGCTGGTGCTGGGGGGCTCGAGGGCGGCGGTCGAGGGCGGCGACGCCGTGGCGGCCGATGGAGTGGCGTTGGTCCTGGAAGGTCGGACGGAGGGCGAGGAGGCAGCTCTCAGCCTGACGGCGCGGACCACCACCGGGGCCGAACTCGGCACTGTCCGCCACACCCTGCCGGCAGCCGACATCGAGGGCAACGTGGCGATCGTCAGCAACTTCGACGGGGAGATCCCGAAGGGAGAGGGCGCCCGCTACCGGTTCAGCGAGTGGACGGCGGACGGGGACGCTTTCCAGGTCGACGAGGACCGCCGGTTCGGGCCGATTCTGTGGTCGATGTACTCGTTGAGCGACTCGCGCACAGACGAGGGCTTCGTGGTCAAGCTGACGGCTCTGATGTCGCCGCTCGGCGAGGACGACGAGCGGCGCGTCGAACTGCTCACGGAGCACGACGGGGACTGGCGATCCCATGGCTTTGCCGAACTCGACCCGGACGCCTGGACGGCGACGTTCCGGTTGTCGCGCTGGAACGAACGGGAGGCAACGCCGTTCCGGCTCGTCTACCGCGAACAGCACACAGATGGGGGCGAGACGGCATCGGAGTGGCTCGGGTCGATCCGGGCTAATCCGGCCGGCCGGCCGCTGCGGCTCGGGGCCCTCACCTGCCAGAACGACTACTCGTTCCCCTACGCGCCGGTCGCCGACGGCGTTCTGGCGCTCGATCCCGACCTGGTCTTCTTCTCCGGCGACCAGCTCTACGAGAACCACGGCGGCTACGGCCTGATCCGCGAGCCGGCCGAGCCGGCGATCCTGAACTACCTGCGCAAGTACTACCAGTTCGGCTGGGCGTTCCGCGAGGCGATGCGTGACCGGCCGACCCTGTGCATACCCGACGACCACGACGTGTTCCAGGGCAACATCTGGGGCGAGGGCGGCAAATCGATGGGGACCGGCCGCGATACCTCGACGCGCGGCGGATACCGGGAGCCGGCGCGGATGGTCAACGTGGTCCATCGCACGAACGCATCGCACCATCCCGGCCCCTTCGATCCGGCGCCGGTCGAACAGGACATCAGCGTCTACTACGGCGACATGGTCTACGGCGGGGTCGGGTTCGCCATCCTGGGCGACCGGCAGTTCAAGAGCAGCCCCGAGCGTGTGGACACCGGGTCCGGCCGGGCCGATCATGTGCTCGACGTTGGACTCGACACCTCGAAACTCGACCAGCCCGGGCTCGCCCTGCTCGGCGAGCGGCAGGAGGAGTTCCTGGAGCAGTGGGCCGACGACTGGCGCGGCCACACGATGAAGGTGCTTCTCAGCCAGACCGTGTTCGCCGGCGTCGCCACTCACCACGGCGCGTACGACGACTTTCTCGCCGCCGATCTCGACTGCGGCGGCTGGCCCCAGACGCCTCGCAACCGGGTCATCCGGATGCTGCGCAAGGCGAAGTGCCTGCACGTGTGCGGCGATCAGCACCTGCCTTCGCTCGTCCAGTACGGCGCGGACCGGCAGCGGGACGGGTGCTGGGCCTTCTGCACTCCGGCGATCAGCGCCGGCTATCCGCGCTGGTGGCGGCCCGACGAGGCGGGCATGCCGCACCGGAACCGGCCGCGGCACGGGCTGGCCGACACCGGCGAGTTCCGCGACGGCCTGGACAACCGGGTCTACGTGTACGCGGTCGGCAACCCCGAGGTCGGCGCCGAGCGCAATCCCTACCGCCTCGCTCACCAGAAGAGCAGCGGCTTCGGCCTAGTGACCGTCGATTCGGAGGCGAAGACTTACCGGGTCGAGGCGTACCGATTCCTGTCCACCGCCGGCGGAGACAGCGCGGACGACCAGTTCCCCGGCTGGCCGGTTACCCTGCACCAGGACGAAAACGCGGGCGAGAACAGGATCGGTTGAAGCAGACGGTCGCCGGCCTTGCGGCCGGCGCGTTACCCGGCCGCCTGCGGCGGCAGCCGGCCGGAGGCCGGCGCACCTGTACCTTTCCGGGGTGGATTCTGGTGGGTCGTTGAGAGAGGTGGAATGGACCAGTAGCCGTCGTGGCTGCGGTAGCTGTGGGAAACCGGCTTGCCGGTTTTCCAAGGTCCGGCGGGAAACGGTCTGCCGTTTTCCGCGGGGCCGGCAGCTTCCGCAGCCGAGACCGCCGGTCGGTTTCGTCTCCGGCCTGCCGGAGTCACTGAAGGAAGGTCGGCAAGCAGCCAGGAGCGACCACCGGCGTACTGTGCTTCGAGCACCTTGCTGGGACCTGTGCCCTGGCTGCTTCGCCGCGTTGGACGCCCAGTGGAGAGTCAGTGCCTTAGAGCACCAGTACAGGTACGGGCAGGCAACGCGGCATGCCGACCAGGCAACACTACCGCAAGGGGTAAGGAGGACGAGATGACCAGGAAGTGGTTCGCCGGCGTGGACTGGGGGTCCGAGACCCACCATGTGTGCGTGCTGGATCGGGACGGCAAGGTGAGGGGGCAGCGGGCGTTCGACCACAGCGGCAAGGGACTTGCCGCCATGGCGGACTGGCTCCTTGGACATACACGACCGACGCCTCCGGGCGAGATCGGCATCGCCATCGAGGTGCCGCACGGACCGGTCGTCGAGTGCCTCCTGGAGCAAGGCTTCGCCGTGTATTCCATCAACCCCAAGCAGCTCGATCGCTTCCGGGACCGCTTCTCCGTCGCCGGCGCCAAGGATGACCGCCGCGATGCACGGGTGCTCGCCGCCGCGCTTCGCACCGACCCTGAGTGCCTGAACCGCGTGCAACCATCCGATGCCGCCACCGTCATGCTGCGCGAGGTGTCCCGCGCCCGCAAGCAGTTGGTCGACCAGAAGAACCGCCTGGAGAACCAGGTCCGCGACCAGATCTGGCGCTACTACCCGCAGTTTCTCGCCGTGGTCAAGAACGAGGTGTCGGCGCCCTTCGCACTGGCCTTGTGGCGACTGGCGCCGACCCCCGACAAGGCTCGACGGGTGCGCGAAGCCACGCTCGCCAAGCTGCTCAAGGAGCACCGCATCCGGCGCCTGACTGCCGCCCAACTGCGCGATCAACTGCGGGCCGAGCCGATCGCCGTTTCCCCGGACGCCGTAAAGGCCGCCGTCGAACACATAGGACTCCTCCGGCCGGTGCTCGACACCGTCTGCCGCCAGCTCGCCGACGCCGAAAGGCGGCTGGAGCGGATGACCCGCGCACTCGAAACCGCGGTCTCTCCGGAAGACGACGAAGACACGCCCAAGCCAAGCGACGCCGCCATCCTCAGGTCGCTGCCCGGACTCGGCATGGTCGGCCTCGCCACCCTGCTCTCCGAGGCCGATCAAAGCCTGGGCCGCAGAGACTACGAGGCACTGCGTTGCCTCTGCGGAGTGGCGCCGGTGACCGTCAAGTCCGGCAAGAAGCTCATCGTCATGCGACGACTCGCCGCCAACGAACACCTCAGCGACGCCGCCTATCACTGGGGACGAGTCGCCATCCAGCATGACCCGATCAGCCGCGCCAAGTACGACGCCATGAAAGCCCAGGGAAAAACGCACGGACGAGCCATCAGACAGCTCGTCGACCGACTCCTCGGCGTCGCCTGCGCCATGCTCCGAGACCGCACTCTCTTCGACCCCAACAAGCGATGCCATGTCCAGGTCGCATGACCTCCCTGACCCGCAGCAGCCTCCACAAAACCCACTTGCTAAAGGGTGGAGAGTCCCAGCAATACGCGGCCAGCTAGTACTTCTATACTGGTTGGCTCAACACCACCTTGGACAAGGGAGGCTCCTACGATGACTCCACGGACGCAAATTCTCTTCACAGCGGCGGCTCTGGTCCTGCTGGCCCTGCCCAGTGCGGCCCAGGACGGCGAGATGAGCTTCTTCATCACCAGCGCCGGACCGGGCGACGGCGCCAACCTGGGCGGATTGGAGGGCGCCGACAAGCACTGCACGGCGCTCGGCGAAGCGGCCGGGAGTTCGGGCAAGACTTGGGGCGCCTACCTCAGCACGGACGGCGAGGACGGCGTGAACGCCCGCGATCGCATCGGATCGGGCCCCTGGTTCAACGCGAAGGGCGCGGAAGTGGCCCGCAACCTCGACGCGCTCCACTACTCGAACGTCGGGCTGACCAAGGAGACGCAACTCACCGAGAAGGGCGAGATGGTCAAGGGCCGCGGCGACAGCCCCAACGAGCACGACATCCTGACCGGGTCGAAGCTCGACGGCGCCCGCTTCACCGACGGCGCCGACCACACCTGCAGCAACTGGACGAGCAACGACGAGGGCAGCGCCCAGGTTGGCCACCACGACCGCACCGGTGGCGGCCCCGTCCCGTCGTCGTGGAACTCGGCCCACGGCAGCCGCGGCTGCAGCCAGGCCAACCTCCAGGGCACGGGCGGCAACGGCTACTTCTACTGCTTCGCGATCGACTAAGTAGATTGCACCGCGCAGCAGGCTGCCTGCTCATCGGCGGCCTTCTTCTGGCCCAAGGCGCCGAGGCACGCCAGGAAGTTGCCGCTTCGCCCGGCACGCCGGCGCCGTCGGACGAGCCGCTGGTTCTTCCCTCGGCCTTCGACGGTCCACCGCCACCCGAGCCGCCGGCTGTGGTGGCTCGAGACGACTCGGGCCGGACCACGGTGCGAGCCGTGCGCCTCGCCACGCCGCTCCGCATCGACGGCCAACTCGACGAGGTCCTGTACACGACCGTGCCGCCGGTTTCGGACTTCCTTCAGACAGAACCGCGGCCGGGCTCACCGGCCACCGACAAGACGGAGGTGTGGGTCACGTTCGACGATGCCAAGGTCTATGTGTCGTTTCGCTGTTGGCAGGACCCCGAGCGGATCGCCGCCAACGACATGCGGCGCGACGTGTACAGCCAGGACGACTATGTCGATTTCATTCTCGACACGTTCCATGACCGCCGCAACGCAGCCGACTTCACCATCTACCCCTCGGGCGGCCGAATCGACGGCCAGATCACCGACGAGCGCCAGTACAACAGGGATTGGAATCCGGTCTGGGATCTCGCGGTAGGCCGATTCGAGGGAGGTTGGACGGTCGAAGCCGCGGTCCCGTTCAAGTCGCTCCGCTATCGCCCCGGCCGGGCGCAGATCTGGGGCTTCAACGTGCAGCGCTACACGCAGTGGAAGAACGAGATCTCGACATTGACCCGCCTCCCGGAAGCGTTGGGCCAGATGGGCCTTTTCCAAGTGTCGCTGGCGGCAACGTTGGTCGGCCTGGAGGCCCCGCCGGCCTCGAGAAACCTCGAGCTCAAGCCCTACCTCGTCGCCGACGTGACCAGCGATCTCGTCGCCATCCCAGAGACTTCGAACGAGGTGGCGGCCGATGTCGGTATCGATGTCAAGTACGGCCTCAGCCAGAACCTCACGGCCGACTTCACCTACAACACCGACTTCGCCCAGGTCGAAGCCGACCAGCAGCAGGTCGACCTCACCCGCTTCAGCCTGTTCTTCCCTGAGAAGCGGGACTTCTTCCTCGAGAATCAGGGCACCTTCGCTTTCGGCGGCGCCCAGACCGGGGTGTTTGCGACGTCCAATGACACGCCGATCCTGTTCTACAGCCGGCGCATCGGTTTGCAGGGAGGACGCGCGATCCCCATCGAAGCCGGCGCTCGCCTGACCGGCCGCACGGGCCGCTACACCCTGGGCCTGCTGGACATCCAAGCGGACGAAGAGCCGCTGGCCGGCGCGCGCTCCACCAACTTCGGCGTCGTGCGACTCAAGCGCGACATCCTGCGCCGCAGCAACGTCGGCCTCATCTACACGCGTCGCTCGGTCGCGCAGGACGGCGGCGGGCGCAATGACGCGTATGGAGTCGACGGGACGTTCGCCTTCTTCGAACATCTCACGTTCAACACCTACTGGGCACAGACCCGCACGCCGGGGCTTGTGGGCGACGACACCAGCTACCGCCTGCACATGGACTACAACGGCGACCGTTACGGCGTTCAGTTGGAGCGCCTGCGGGTTGGCGACCACTTCAACCCTGAAGTCGGATTCCTGCGCCGCGACGACATGCGCCGGTCCTTCGGCCTGTTCCGCTTCAGCCCCCGGCCAGCAGCGAGCAGACTGGTTCGCAAGTACTCCTGGGCCGGGTCGCTGGCCTACATCGAGAATGGCGCCGGCCGGACCGAGACGCGCGACGGCGCGGCCGAGTTCGGCATCGAGTTTCACAGCGGCGATCGTGTCCAACTCACCTACGGGCACACCTACGAGTTCCTCTCGCGGCCGTTCGACATCGCCTCGGACGTCACGCTCCCCGTCGGCGGCTACGACTTCGACTATGTGCGCGGAGTGGTGAACCTGGGCCAGCAGCGGCGGATCTCGGGAAGTTTCCTGCTTGAGCACGGCGATTTCTACAGCGGCCGCAAAACGACGATCGGGTGGGGCTTCGGACGCGTAACCCTGAGCCCACAGTTCTCGCTTGAGCCGAACGTCTCCCTGAACCAGGTGGAGTTGCCGGAAGGAGAGTTCACCGTGGAGCTCGTCGACATGCGCGCCATCTACACGATGACGCCGCGCATGTTCGTGAGCGCGCTGCTGCAGTACAACTCCGAGAGCAACGGGTTCGCGACGAACGTGCGGCTGCGCTGGGAGTACCGACCCGGCAGCGAGCTGTTCGTGGTCTACAACGAACAGCGCGACACGCTGACACCGGGCTTTCCGGGGCTCAACAACCGCGCCCTCGTCGTCAAGATCACTCGTCTGTTCCGGCTGTAGCCGCAACGGCGCAGCGGCAGAACGACCGGAGACCGTCGCTTCGCGCCGGATGCGGGGAAGATGCCCGGGTGCCATCGGTGTGGGCAGGATGCCCTGATGCAGTTCCGATGCCCGCGACGACGGGGTGCGGGTTGCAGTACTGAGCTGCCTCGACACGACGGAGGCGGCCAGGGTCACGCGCCGGCCGAAGGCCGGCTCCTTGTGAAGGGTAGTGCAGTGGAGTTGGCTTGCGCTCGCCGCTTCGCGGCAGCGCAGCGGACAACCGCGGCGCCGACTCCTAACGCGACATCAGCACGGTCACACGATGCCGCCCCGTCGCCGACGGGTGGTGCATCAGGACGTCCTGCCTGCCGTCCCGGTTGAGGTCGGCAAGCCAGAGGTACTCCTCGTCCTGCGGCGAGGCGACCGCGATTCGCTGGGGCCGCTTCGCGAACAGGTCCGGTCCCGGCACGCCGAGATGGACATGCAGCCTCTTCCGGCTGCGCTGCACCAACAGGTCCGAGTAGCCATCGCCGTTCAGGTCCCCTAGCCGAACCGCCGGCCAGAACGCCCTCTCCCCGGTCTTTCTGGGCGACCTCGGCCGGATCTCCCGCACCGCACTCGGACGGTCGGCGTAGAGGCCGGCCTCCATGCGAAAGATCTCGAGGTCGAACGACCCGGCGCCGGTCAGAAGGGACATGACGAGCACACGGATAGCCGAAAGAACCGTCGGCTCGAACGACGTGAACATGACGTCCACCTGGCCGTCGCGGTCGAAGTCGTGACGGTCGACCCCGGCGATGATGCCCTGAGACTCGACCGCGGCGCCGGTCTCCGGCGAAAACTCCGTGCCGCCGCCATTCCCCGCGGCGCCGAAATGCACCTCGTAGGACGAGTGCATCTTCCACAGCCTGCTCCCCTTGAGCGAGAACACGACGAGGTCGGACACGCCGTCACCGTTCATGTCGGTCAGCGAGTGCAGCACCCTGCCCCTGCTTTCGCCTTCCGGCATGTGGTCGCGGCGCCGGCTGCGGATCCCCGCCGGCGCGGCGAGCGAGGCGATCTGATCGGAGTCGAAGAGGATCTCGGTCGTGAACGTCGTGCCGGCCTTCGCGGCGAACAGACCGCGCTCGTCCTGGAGATGGACCGCGAAGTGATCCTGATTCCAGAAGACGAGGTCGGCGCGGCCATCCAAGTCGTAGTCCATTTCGTGGACGCGGCCGCCCTCATCCCAGGGCCGGTACCGGTAGCCGTCGGCGCCGTAGATCCTGTCGAGACCGGTGGCCGGCCCGACCGCTATCGGATCCGCGAATCTCCCGCCCGGTATCTGAATCAGCACCTGGAAGCCGTGGCCATGCACCAGCGCCAGATCGTCGCGGCCATCGGCGTTCAGGTCGCGGGTCATGTCCACGTGGAGAACTTCGCCCCGCGGAGGCGGACTGAAGTCCGAGGTCACAGCCGCGAGTTCCCGCTCCGCCACAGAATCGGGATCGAACCAGGTCAAACGGCCGTCGCCGTAGGCAATCAACCGGTCCTGGCCGCCGATGTTCGCCACGTCGACGAAGATCACTTCGGGACGCAGAGTGGCCTCGGCTGCCGCCGACCAGTCGCCCTCGGCAAAGGAGAAGACGCGCAGGCGGCGATCGCCGTTCCCGTCCACATGGACAGCAGCAAGGTCCGCGACCGAGCCGCCGGACAAGAACCCCGTGAGCACCGTCTGGCGTTCCGCGGCGCCGATAGCGACTTCGTAGCGCTCGAACGCGTACGCCGCGGCCGGCTCGGAACCGGAGTGCATGGCGGCCGGCATCATGCATCCCGACAGACACACTCGAACAGCGAGCATGGCAATCCGGCTCGATGGATGGCGCCTCCGGCCGCGGGTCGTCTGTGGCTTCGTCATGGTGCCTCTCCTTGCTCCAAGTGTTGTTGACATCGTCAACATACACACTCGTGTTGACGTTGTCAACACCCGTCGCTTTAGCTCTTGGCGGAGGTGGCGCCCGCTTCCGTCATCGAGCCGGGCTCTCTCTTGCCATAATCACCCATGGCCGAACGGACCCGCACCTACCATCACGGCGACCTGCGAGCATCGCTGGTCGACGAAGCCGCCGCCATGGTCTCGCAGGGCGGCGCCGCCAGTGTGACGATGAGGGCGATCGGCAGCCGCCTCGGCGTATCGCGGGCCGCGCCCTACCGTCACTTCCCGGACAAGACGGCGCTCCTGGTCGAGGTCGCGGTCGAAGGGTTCAAGCGGCTCAACAACCGCCTCCAAACCGGCAGCCAAGGCGCCCCGCAGTCGAGCGTCGAGCGGCTCCGGCGCATGGGCGAGGAGTACGTGCGCTTCGCCCTGGAGCATCCGGCCCACTACCGTCTGATGTACGGCAAGGAGGCCCTTGCGCGACAAGATCAACCCGAGCTGCGGGAGGCCGCAGGCGCCCTACTCGAACACCTGATCGATGTAATCCGGGTCCACCAGCAGCGCGGCGAGATCGAGCGAGGTGATCCGCGGGCAAAAGCCTACGTCGCATGGAGCGCGGTCCACGGTCTGGCGTCCCTGCTGATCGAGAGACAGATCGACCCGAGCGTCGATGTGGACGAGTTGATCAGGCAAACCACCGAGACACTCCTGGACGGGATGCGAGATCACAGCCCGGTCTAGCGCGGCCGGTGTGCTCAACGAGCGATCAGCATCGTCACCCGATGGGGCTCGGTCGTGGACGCGTGATGCATCAGGATGTCCTGCTTCCCGTCCTCGTTGAGGTCCACCAGCCAAGTGTATTCCTCGTCGTTGGGGATGGCGACCGCCACCCTTTGAGGCTGCCGGGCGAACAGGTCCGGTCCCGGCACGCCGACAAAGACGAGCAGTTGCCGATGGGTCTCCTCGATAAGCAGGTCTGAGCGGCCGTCGCCGGTCACATCCCCGATGAGCAAGGTCGTGTTGAACGCGCGCAGGTGACGCTTCTGTGTCTTCCGTTCCTGGTGCGTCGCCCCTCGAAGCACAATGTCCAGTGGCACCCACCCCGGCTCCCTGACGCTGGGGTGGCCGTCCAATTGCATTCTGCGGGTGGCGTCGGGTTGGTCGGGATAGCGGCCCCCTTCCAGGGGATAGAACTCGAGATCCAACCAGATGTCATCGCCCATGAACCCCTTGATTCTCTTCCAGAGGCTGCTCTCGAGGTACGCGACATCGATCGTTGTGAACATCAAGTCGACGTGGCCGTCGCGATCGAAGTCGTGCCGGTCCATCCCGAGCTGGATTCTGCCGTCCGACTGGAAGGCGAAGTCGACGCCCCGGGCGAACAGAGTGCCGCCATCGGGTGTTGGCGCGCCGAGATGCACCTCGTAGGTTGAACGCTTGCGCGAGATGCTCTCGCCCTCCAGCGAGAAGATCACGAGATCCCCGACACCGTCGCCGTTCAGGTCGGCTATCGAGTGCAGCACTCGCCCCGTCATGTCTCCGGTGGCGAGCGAGGAGAGTTCGTCAGAGTCGAACGACACATCGGTCGTGAAGGTCTCGGCCACTGGGGCAAACAGTCCATCTTCGTCCTGGCGATGGACCTCGAAGTGGTCCTCGTCCCAGAACACCAGGTCGCCAAGACCATCCCGGTCGTAGTCCATCTGGTGGACACGGCTTTCATCCCAAGGGTTGTATCGGTATCCATCGGCGCCGTAGATCCTGCCCATCTCAGGGGACCGGCCGATCTTCACTGGATCCGCGAACTCGCCGGCGCCCGTCTGGATGAACACCCGGAAGCCATCGACGCCCGGGACGACCAAGTCGTCGCGGCCGTCGCCGTTCACGTCCCAAGTGACGTCTACATGGGGGATCTCGTCTCCGCGAGGCGGGTTGAAGTTGGCAGTGACCGCGACCAGCGCGCGCTCCGTGGCCGATTCGGGATCGAACCAGTTCAGACGACCGGGGTCGTAGGTGACCAGCCGGTCGCGTCCGCCGATGTTGGCGACGTCAACGAACAGCACTTCGGGACCGAGTGCTGCGTCGACTCCTGGCGCCCAGGCGCCGTCGCCGAACTCGTAGATTCGCAGGCGGCGTTCGTCGCTGTCGTCGATGTGCACCACGGCAAGCTCGGCGCTTGCGCCACCGAGAAGAAGTCCCGTCAGGACCGTCTGGCGGTTCGCGGCGCCGGTGACGACCTCGTACTGCGTGAAAGTGAATTCCGCGGGCGGCTCGGAAGTGGACTGCGCGGCGGCAGGCCCTGTGCATCCCGACAGGAGTACTCCAAGAGACAGCATTGAGGACAGGCTTCGTCGACACTGCATCGTGCGGTCGGTTGCCGAAGTACCGACTTTGTTCATCGGGCGATCAGCATCGTCACCCGATGCGGCTCAGTAGTGAACGTGTGATGCATGAGGATGTCCTGCTTGCCGTCCTTGTTGAGGTCCACCAGCCAGGTGTATTCCTCGTTGGGCATGGCGACCGCCACTTCTTCAGGCCGCCTGGCGAACAGGTCGGGCCCCGGCACGCCAAGAAAGACGTGCAGTTCCTTCCGGCCCCTCTGCACCAGCAGGTCCAAGCGGCTGTCGCCGTTCACGTCTCCGATCAACACCGACGGGTGGAAGATGCCCTTCTCCCCTGAAACGCCGGGGGCGCGGCCCTTGATTCTGCGGGTGGCGCTCGGTTTGTCGGAGTAGATGCCGCCTTCCATGCGGTAGAAGTCGAGACGCATCGGCACGGAACGAGTCAGCAACCCTTGTCCAATCATGCGCATTGTCTTGAAGATGCCGAACTTCATGGTGGTGTACATCACGTCAACCTGACCGTCGTGGTCGAAGTCGTACCGCCCGATCCCGTACGGGAGGCCGTCCGAGAGAATCGCGGCGCCGACATCAGGCGCGAACACGGTGCCGCCATCGGGTGTGGGCGCGCCTGGGTGGACCTCGAACGTGGAGTGCACGTTCCACATGCTCTTGATCTCCAGCGAGAAGACCACGAGGTCGGCAACGCCGTCGCCGGTCAGGTCGGTCAACGAGTGCAGCACCCTCCCTGTCGGGCTTCCGGTCAGGTTGTCGTCAATACGCCGGCGCCGAACCTCCTGCGGCGCCGCGAGCGAGGAAGGGTCGTCCGAGTCGAACGCGACATCGGTGGTGAAGGTCGTGCTGGCCTTGGCGGCGAATAGACCGCGCTCGTCCTGGAGATGCACCGCGAAGTGGTCGTCATTCCAGAACACCAGGTCGATTCGCCCGTCCAGGTCGTAGTCCATCTCGTGGATTCGGCCGCCCTCGTCCCAAGGCCGGTACCGGTAGCCGTCGGCGCCGTAGACCCGGTCCGGCCCGGTCGAGGGGCCGATGGTCACCGGATCGGCAAACGTCCCGCCGCTCCTCTGGACGAGCACCTGGAAGCCGTGGCCGTGCGGCACGACCAGGTCGTCGCGCCCGTCTCCGTTCAGGTCACGCGTGATGTCCACGTGGAGAACTGCGCCCCGCGGAGGCGGACTGAAGTCGGAGGTCACCGCCGCGAGTTCTCGTTCCGTTCCGGTCTCGGGATCGAACCAGGTCAGGCGGCCGTCGCCGAAGATGACCAGCCGGTCCCCGCCGTCGATGTTGGCCACGTCGACGAAGGACGCCTCGGGACGCAACGTGGTGTCGACTTCCGGCGCCCAGTCCCCGTCCGTGAACGTGAAGATGCGCAAGCGCCGGTCGTCGTTCTCATCGATATGCACGACCGCGAGGTCCGCCACCGAACCTCCCACAAGGAAGCCCGTCAAGATGGTCTGGCGCTCGGCGGCGCCGATAGCGACTTCGTAGCGCTCGAACGCGTACGCCGCGGCCGGCTCGGAACCCGAGTGCATGGCGGCCGGCATCATGCATCCCGACAGACACACTCGAACAGCGAGCATGGCAATCCGGCTCGATGGATGGCGCCTCCGGCCGCGGGTCGTCTGTGGCTTGGTCATGGTGTCTCTCCTTGCTCCAGGTTTGTTGACGGTGTCAACATACACAGCCTTGTTGACATTGTCAACACCCCTCGTGTCCCCCAAGAGGCGAGGCCACTATTCCCTACGCGGCAGCGCAGCGGACCCCGCTGTGGATACTCCTAGACTGCTCCGTCTTTCCCCAACAGACGTTCCCGCACGGCGCGCTTCTGCAGCTTGCCGGTGGCGTTCTTCGGAATCTCGTCCAGCACGAAGAGTCGTGCCGGAACCTTGAAGCGGGTGACGTAGCTCGCCACGTGCCGCAGGAGATCCTGCTCGCTCGCCTGGCTGTCGCCGGTGAGCGCCACGGCGGCCCAGAGGTTCTCGCCGAACCGAGAGTCCGGTACGCCGAAGACGACCGCTTCGCCGACGGCTTCGTGCTTGTAGAGCGCTTCCTCGATCTCGCGCGGCGAGATGTTCTCGCCGCCCTTGATGATCAGGTCCTTCTTGCGGTCGGTGAGGTAGAGGTAGCCGTCCTCGTCCAGATAGCCGATGTCTCCCGAATGGAGCCAGCCGTCGACCAGGGTCTCGTCCGTCGCTCCCCGGTTACGCCAGTAACCCGCCATCAGCGTCGGCCCGGAGATCACGATCTCGCCGCGGACGCCGGTGGGCACGTCGGCGCCGCTGTCGTCGACCACGCGAATCGACATGGTCGGCTGCGCGCGGCCGACGGAGCCTGGCCGAAACGCGTCCTGATCGTAGTAGGCGGCGCCTGCCCCTCCCGACTCGGTCATGCCGTAGCCGTCCCGCACACGGCACGAGAAAACCTGCTCGAACTCGCGGCGCACCGGGTCCGGAAGCGGGGCGCCGCCGGTCCACACGCCCTCGAGGCTCGACGTGTCGTAGCGGTCCCGGTCCGGGAACTCCAGCATGTAGGTCAGCATGGTGGCGACCATCGAGAACCGGACCACGCGCAGGTTCTGAATGGCCTCGAAGACGCCGCGGGTATCCCAGCGCGCAAGAAGGCCCGCCTGCATGCCCTTGATGAAGCCGAGATTCATCATCAGAACGCCGAACGAATGCGACAGCGGGAGCACGTGCAGGGTCGGCATGAAGGGCGGCAGGTCGACCATCCTCGGGTGCGGAATGGAGACGACGCTCTCGTGCGTCAGCATCACGCCCTTCGGCTTGCCGGTGGTGCCGGAGGTGTAGAGGAGCAACGCCAGATCGTCCCCCGACCGGTGCGTCATCTCGGCAAGCGGCTCGGCGCCGGCGGTCTCCGCCGCCAGCGCGACCGTCCCTTCCACCGACTGACCGCCCACGGTCATGAGCAGCCGCAGCTCGGGACAGGCCTGGCGGATCAGCGGAACGAGCTCAACGGTTGAAATCACCGCGCTCGCCTCGGAGTCGCTCAGCATGTGCTGGATCTCCGGCACCGCGAGTTGGGGCCTGACGGGAAGGATCACGGCGCCGATCTTCCACACCGCCTGGAACGCCTCGAAGACCTCCGGGCAGTTGGGCATGACGACGGCGACCCGGTCGCCGATTCCAATCCCGCGCTGCCGCAGGACACTGGCCAGCCTGCGCGCCTTCGCATCCAGTTCGACGTTCGAGATGGTCCCGCCGCGCCAATGGAGGATCGGGTATTCGCCGAACTGCTCGATGTTGGCGAGGGCCAGATTGGCTGCATTCAAGTCGACGGTCCTCCGTGCTGATCGACGATCGCCCGGCCCATTCTCACCTACACTGGGCCATGGTAGAGATAGAGAGTCGGCGGCGGCACACGAGCCGGCGCGCAGCAGCGGGAGGAGGGCCATCCATGAAGAAGCGCCTTCGCTGGTCCGGGTTCATCTCGGCGATCGTGCTGGCGACAGTGCTGGTCTGGAGCCCGGCGCAAGTTCAGGAAACGACACGCCCGCTGCTCTCTTCCGGCAACGCTCCGGCGCCCGAACCACGGGTGTTTCCAGCTCTGCGTTCCGAACAGAGCCCGGAAGACAGGTACTTCCAAGCACCCGGGCGGAACCCGGGATCGGCCGCGCACCCCATGGCGCCGGGCAGAGTGCGCAGCGATGCACCGGCGTGGCACGAACTCAACCACGTCGATCCGCCTCTGCCCTCCTGGGCCGGGCCGTTGCTCCATCCGCGCCAGACCGATCCCGAACCTCCGGTGGACTCGAGGTTCCACGAGGCGATCCGTCTGTCCGACGACTTTCGCAACGACGACTACCCGTTCATCCTCTCCAACCCGGACAACCGCGACGACGTCTGGATGGTCTGGACCAGCTACTCGGGCCGTCGAGACCGGCTTCAACTCGCTCGCCGCAACCCGGCCACCGGCACGTGGGGACCCTGGAACCCGGTTCCCGGCGTGAACGGAGACGTCTGGCGCTCCAGCCTCGCCTTCGACAGCCACAAACGGCTGTGGGTCGTGTGGGCGCAGCCGGAGCGGCTCTTCGAGGACGAGCCGAACTTCGACCTCTACGGACGCTGGTTCGACGGCGAGCACTGGGGCCGCCTGCAGCGTCTGACTTCGGGCCCCGGGAGCGACTTCAATCACCGCCTGGCACGCGGCGCAGACGGCTCGCTGCACCTCGTCTGGCAGGGCTTTCGCCAGGGACAGACCGACATCCTCTACATGAGCTACGACGGCGCCTCGTGGTCGAGCGAACGCCGGATATCCGAAAGCCCGCGCAATGACTGGACTCCGGCCCTGGCACTCGACTCCGAGGGCGCGGCGTGGATCGCCTGGGACAGCTACGACCGCGGCGACTACGACGTCTTCGCCCGCCGTCTCCATCGAGGCCGCCTCGGACCGGTACGAACGATCGCGGCGACGCCCTTCTTCGAGGCCAGGCCGAGCGTCGCCGTCGATTCAGCCGACCGTGTCTGGATCGCCTATGAGGTCGGCGAGGCCGGCTGGGGCAAGGACCAGGGACTGCTGATCGACCGGGAACGCCAACCGGGCTCCATGCTCAACCGCGAGCGCACGGTCGCGGTCCGCATCCTCGACGGCGGAGAAGTCAACGCCGCCGCGCCGGAACTCGGCACGCTCTTCCCCACTCGCCAGCGCCTGCACTACTCGAAGACGCCGAATCCTTCTCTCAGCAATCCGGAGTTGGCCGTCGACGACCGGGGGCGGGTCAGCCTTCTGGTGCGGGCGATGGAGAGTTCCGGCGCCTACGCCCAGTACTGGCGCCTCTACATCACCACCATGGGCCAGGGCGGCTGGAGCGCTCCTGCCGCCGTGCCCTGGAGCGTAGGGCGCCTCTCGATGTCGGCCTCGGCGGCGCCGTCGGCGGACGGCGGCCTGTGGCTCGGCTGGGCGCGCGACAACTATCCCACCTTCTCGGCCATGCTCACGCTGCCCGAAGAAACCGTGGTCGAGAACGTCTACGCCGCAAGGTGGGCGCCGGCGAGCGGGCCCGGCCTGAAGACAAAGTCGCCGCAGTCGCCGCCCTTCCCCGAACGGCCCGCGGGCCACGAACGGGAGGACGAGGACGTCGCGCGCATCCGCGCCTGGAGAACCCGAGTCGCCGGCGAGGATTTGCAGATCCTGCGCGGCGACACCCATCGCCACACGGAGCTGTCGCCGGACCTGCGCGGCGTTCCGGATGGCTCCGTGCTCGACTTCTACCGCTACATGATCGACGCCGCGGCGATGGACTTCGGGCTCATCAGCGACCACCAGTACGGCGGCGAGCTCGAGTACTGGTGGTGGCTGGAGGAGAAACTGGCCGATCTCTTCCACACCCCGGAAAGCTACGTGGCGCTGTTCGGCTACGAACGTTCGATCAACTTCCCGATGGGCCACCGCAACGTCCTCCACGCCGAACGCGGCCACATGCCGGTGCCCTTCTTCCAGAAAACGGGTTACGTGGAGTACCCGAACATCCGCTACCACAACGGCGCCGGAATCGTTCAGGACGACGACACGAAGATGCTCTACGAAGAGGTGCGGAGCACCGGCGGCATCACAATTCCCCACACCAGCGCTACGACAATGGGCACCGACTGGCGCGACAACGATCCCGAAATCGAACCCCTGGTCGAGATCTTTCAGGGCGATCGTCACAGCTACGAGGCCCCGGACGCGCCGTTGACCGACCGCGCGTCGCAGGCGCAGTCGGAGCTCACGCGGCCGCACGACGAGGGCTTCGTCTCCAATGCCTGGGAGAAGGGCTACCGCCTCGGCGTCATCGCCAGTTCGGACCACCTGTCGACCCATATCTCCTACGCCATGGTCTTCGTGCCGGAGCGCTCGCGCCATGCCGTCCTCGAGGCGATGCGTCAGCGACGGACGTACGGCGCCACCGACAACATCGTGCTCGAGTTCTGGATGGGTGAGCACTTCATGGGCGCCGAGTTGAGCGGCACGGACGAACTGCCGGAGATGAGGATCGTCGCGGTGGGCACCGGACCCTTCTCGACCGTCGAGATCCTGCGCAACGGAACCTCGATCTACCAGAGCGCGCCGACCGGCGCCGAGATCGACCTGCGCTATGCGGATCTGTCGCCGGCGCCGGGACTCAACTACTACTATGTTCGCTTGATTCAGGAAGACGGCCAGATGGCCTGGAGTTCGCCGATCTGGGTGAAGTTCGAGTAGACGACCGGCGGATAGACACGCCGCGGAGCGGCGGGAAAGGAGCGGCCATGGATCTCAAGGATGTGACCTGGGAGCGCGACGGTGGAGTGGTCACTCTCACAATGGATCGGCCGGAGAAGCTCAACGCCCAGTCGATGGACATGATGGATTCGCTGATCGCGGCCTTCGAGGAAATCGAGCGCGACGACGACATCAAGTGCGCCATCTGGACCGGCGCCGGCAGGGGCTGGTCGTCGGGGCGCGACTTCTCCGACCCCAAGCTCGCCGGCGTGGCGCCCTACGGTCCCGAGTTCCCCCGCGGCACCCGACTCCTGCCGCTGTCTCTCGGCGGGCGCCTGCAGTACGCCCTCTGGCGCTGTCGCAAGCCGATCATCGCCGCGGTCAACGGGCACATGCTGGGCGGCGCCTTTTCGGCCGGCCTGATGACGGACTTCCGGATCGCCTCGGAACGCGCGAAGTTCGGCGCCCTTTTCGTCAAGCGCGGCCGGGTCCCCGACAACGGCGGCGTCTACATGCTGGTCAAGATCATGGGATTGGGGCCGGCCCTCGAGTTCATGTACTCGGGCGAGATCATCGATGCACAGCAGGCTGTCGAACTCGGTCTGGCGAACCGGGTCGTTCCCCATGACGAGCTGATGCCCACCTGCCGGGAGATCGCCGCCAACATCGCGAGCGGCCCCTCCCTCGCGATCGAGTTCATGAAGAAGATGGCCTATCGCACCTTTGAGGGCGACAGCATGGAGAGCCTCACCGCCTACGAAGCCTTCGCTCAGAGCGTCTGCGAGGCGAGCGAGGACGGCGAGGAGGGCGTGCGCTCCTTCGCGGAGAGGCGCGAGCCGGTGTTCACGGGGCGTTGACCCTCACTGCTGGTAGTTCAGACGCAGACCCGGGCGCGGCCAGTCGGCCGCAACCAGGGCGCCGATCCCCGACAACGTGATGTAGGCGGTCCTCAAGTCCGGACCGCCGAAGCAGATGTTCGTGGTCAGGGGATCGGGAGCGGACACGTGATCGACGATCTCGCCCTCGGGCGAGACCACGGTGATGCCGCCGGTGATCAGGGTGCCGATGCAGATGTCGCCGCCCGCCTCGACCGCCAAGGAGTCCCAGAGCCCGAGGCCGGGCGGATCGACGACCAGGCGACCGCTGATGGGCAGGATGGTCGTGTCCTGGATGACGGCGCCCGGCGACGGAATGGGCCAACTCCACAGGCGCGTCGGATAGGTCTCGGCCACGTACAGCGTCGCGCCGTCGGGAGAGAGCCCGATGCCGTTGGGTCCGTCGAGGGGGAACAGGACCTCCTCGATGAACGAGCCATCCGCCTTGGCGTAGAAGACGCCGGTGCGATCCCGGTCGCGTTCCCGGGTCTGGCCGTGGTCGCTGAACCAGAATCCTCCGTGGTCGTCGAAGACGATGTCGTTCGGCGCCCGCAGCGGCCGGCCTTCGCACTCGGCATAGAGATCCTCGACCTTGCCGGTGTGGATGTCGACGCGCTGGATGCGGCCGCCGATGTAGTCCGGATGCTGGAGCCCGGGGACGTGTAACGGTCCGCCCGGGAAGCCGGCGACGGGCAACGGCCCCACCTCGACACGCTGGTAGTCGAAGCCGCCGTTGTTGCAGACGTAGACCCTGCCGTCGGGGCCGAAGGCGGCGCCGTTCGGCCCGCCGCCGCAGCGGGCCAGGACCTGGTGGCGGCCGTCCGTCCTGACCCGGGTGAGATTGCCGCCGGCGATTTCGACCACCATGACGCTGCCGTCGTCCATCGCCATCGGTCCCTCGGGAAAGTCCAACCCGGTAGTGATCTCGCGCAGGACTGCCACGCTCACTCGCGTTCAGACGGTCGCATCGAAGGTCTCCTTCACCCCCAGCCAGGGGAGCAGGATGTCGATCGGCCCCCTGTTCACCGGAGTCCACAAGGGTTCCTTCATTTCCGCTTCCCAGCCCCGGTAGAGCTCCAGGAGGGATTCGACGCGCGCCGGTTCGCGGTGAGAGAGATCCTCGACCTCGCCCGGTGAGGCCCCGAGATCGAAGAGGTAGAGATGGCGCTCGTTGACGCTCACGAGTTTCCAGGGACCGCTTCGCACCGCGAAGTTCTCGGCGTTGCGCCAGAACAGCGGCCTTGCCGGAGGCGGCTCGGCGTGTCTCAGCAGGGCCGTCAGGTCGACACCGTCGAGCGTCAGGTTGCCCGGCAGCGAGATACCCGCGAGTCCGAGCACGGTGGGCAGGATGTCCAGAGAGCTCACCGGCGTCGACTCGACTCTTCCGGCCTCGATCCGGCCAGGCCACGACGCCAGGAACGGCACTCGCACGCCGCCCTCGAAGTGCAGCAGCTTGCCGCCCAGAAGCGGATCGTTGGAACAGGCCTCCACATAGGTGGCGCAGCCGTTGTCCGACAGGAAGAGCACCAGGGTGCGTTCCTCCAGCCCCGTCGAGCGCAGCTTGGCCACGATCGCGCCGACGCCGTCATCGAGCGCGCCGACCATGGCCGCGAAGACGCGCCTGCGCTCGTCGTCAACATCGGGGAAGCGGTCGTAGTACTCCTCCGTCACCTGCAGAGGCGTGTGCGGCGCGTTGTACGCGACGTACAGGAAGAAGGGCTCACCCTGGCGGCGATCGATGAAGTCGACCGCCTCGCGGGTGAAGGCGTCGGTCAGGTACTCCGTCTCGTGGACCGCCTCGCTGCCGCGTTGAATGGGGTTGATCTCGGGTCGATGCCGGAAGTCGTGGGGTCGGCGGCCACCGGCGATCGACGCTGAGGGGACGGTGCGGACTCCCGGTTGATCCGCGGGGTCCATGTAGAGGTTGCCACCGTGCAGGAAGCCGAAGAACTCGTCGAAGCCGCGTTGCTGCGGCTGAAACCGAGGCTGCGAGCCGAGGTGCCACTTCCCCACCATGCCGGTGGCGTAGCCGGCGCGCTTGAGCAGCTCCGGCAGCATGACCTCGGAAGTCGGCGTGCCGAGTCCCGAGTCCTCGACGCGTTGCATGGCGCCGGCGCCGAACTCGTGGCCGAAACGCTGCTGATAGCGACCGGTGAGCAGACCGGCTCGGGTCGGGCTGCACAGTGGAGCGCTCACGTAGCCGTCGGTGAAACGAATGCCCGCGGCAGCCAGCGCGTCCAGATGGGGCGTACGCCCGTTCTCGCAACCGTAGGCACAGACATCGCCGTAGCCGAGATCGTCGGCGAGGATGAGGACGACGTTGGGTGGCGACGGAGGGTCAGCCGGCGACGGCGCTCCATCCCCGTTCCCGCAGGCCGCGAGCAGAACCGCGAGAGACAGCAGCCCGATCCCTGGGCTGGCGCCCGTCATCGCTCCGCTCCGGCGGGCGCCATCCCGAGTTCGGCGAGCAGCGAGTCGCGCAGGCGATACTTCTCGACCTTGTTGGTGGGCGTTCTTGGCAGGTCGTCGAGCAAACGGACATGGCCGGGGCGCATGTGGCGGGGCAGATGCCGCAGCAGCCAAAGTTCGAGCTCCTCCGCGCCGACGTCGGCGCCCCGCCTCATCACCGCGAACACCGCCACCTCCTCCTCGTCACCCTCGCTGGCCGGCACTCCCACGACCGCGCAGAGGCGGACATCGGGATGTTCGTCGACCAGTTCCTCGACCTCGTACGACGAGATGTTCTCGCCCTTGCAGCGGATGAAGCTCCCCATGCGGTCAGCGAAGTAGAGCAGCCCGTCGCCGTCCATGACCGCGGCGTCACCGGTGTGAAGCCAGCCGTTGGCGAGAAGCTCGGCGGTGGCTTCCGGCCGGCCCCAATAGCCCTGGGCGAAGAGGTCGGGCAACCGCCCTCGGAACGCGAGCTGCCCGTAGCGCTCCGGCGGCAACACCTCGTCGTTGTCGCCGAGGATCGCGGCCTCGACGAAGATGGACGGCGCACCCATCAGACCCTTGCGGATCTCCCGGTCGCCCCGGAAGATCGGGTATCCCGAGCGGCGCGCGAACTCGAGCATCTCCTCCTTGGGGCAGCCGCGATAGAGATCCGGGGGCGTTCCGCCACCGTCCGGGAACTGATCGATCAGGGCGAGGGCGCCGAGCCCCGTCTCCGTCTGACCGTAGGCGGTCGCGCAGATGTCCAGACCGAAGCGGCGAGCCAGTTCGTGGTGTTTCTCCGGCAGCGGCGTCAGGTTGACGCAGTGGAGCGTGTTTCGCGCGTCGTCGGGTTTCTCCGCGGCCGCCACCAGTCGGGAGATCATGACGTCGATCAGAATCGCCGTCGTTGCGCCCCGGCGGGCGATCCGCCGCCAGAAGTCGCGGGCGCTGAAGCGGTCCCAGATCGCCACCTCGCACCCCACCCAGGCGGCGCGCGCGACATTGCTGATCGCGCCCGCGGCGTGGTAGAGCGGCAGATCGTTGTGGATCACATCGTCGCCGTCGATCAGGCAGCGGGGGCTGTAGCTGAACTGGTTCATCCAGCGATGGGACTGCAGCACTCCCTTGCTCGGTCCCGTGGTACCCGACGTGTAGAGGATGTTCGCCAAGTCGGCCGGCTGCTGCGGCGCGCGCGATCCGTCGCCGCCCGCATCGAGCAGCTCGGCGAAGCCGCTGACGGTTCGGCAGCCTTCGGCCGTGATGCCGGCAACCGCCGGATCGAAGTCGTGGTCGCCGCGAGCCGGTCGATGCACCACGAGATCCGGCCCAGCCAGAACGTCGGCCACGGTCGCCAACTGTGGCAGCAGGCTCTCCTCGCTGATCACGAGGCGGGGTTTCAGGTCGCGTAGTTGATGCCCGAGCAGGCGGCCTGTGAGGCTGTAGTTGATCGGACAGTAGACGGCGCCGATACGCCACAGGGAGAACATCGACAGCGCGCTGACCAGGGGGTTGGTGAGGAAGAGAGCAACCCGGTCCCCGGCGCCGACACCGAGCTGACGCAGCCCGCCGGCGATGCCTGAACACAGACGGTCCATCTCCGCGAACGAGATCGAGCGATCCTCTTCGCCGTAGTGGAGGAAGGTGCGATCGCCCCGGCTGACCGCCCATTCGTCGAGCCGGTCGAGGACGAGCACGCCGTCGCGGGCGAGTTCGGCCTCCAGGCGCACCGGATCTTCAGGCCCAGCCATCGATCGACGCCCGGCCCTGAGTAAGAACCGTCGCCTCCCCGGTGGAGGCAGAGAACAGCACCTCCCCGTTGCCGACACGCCATGCCTCGACCCTCAGCGTGTCGCCCGGCACAACCGGCGCGGAGAACCGGGCCTCGATCTCCGTCAACCGCTCCGGGTTGCCGTCGCAGAACTCGCGAACGAGGGCAACGGCCGCGTAGCCGAGGGTCGCGGGCCCCTGCAGGACGGGCCTCTCGAAACCGCGACTGCGCGCGAACTCCTCATCGACGTGGATCGGATCGGCGACACCGTTGAGTTGGTAGAGAATCGCCTGGGTTTCGGGAATCGGCGCCGACCAGCGGAGATCCGGCGGACGATCCGGCGGACGACGCTTCGGCGCCGGCGCAGGCCCCGGATCGCCCCCGAATCCGCCCGAACCCAGCAGCGCGGAGCTGGCAATCAGCTCAAAGACCAGGTCTCCGTCGTCGGCACGGCCCTCGACCCGGGTCTGCATGATCGCCAGCGAGCCCTTGTCCCAGATATCGGTCACCTCCGCCGACACGTGCAAGCGGCCGGACGCCGGCAGCGGGCGGTGCAAGCGCAGGCTCTCGCCAGCCTCCACCCGATGGTAGTTCCGCACCAGGTCCGCGAAGTGCGGGCTCAGAGAGTGCATGGCGACCAGGCAGAAGGTCGGCAGAACGCGCATCCCTCCATTCCGATCCAGAGCGAAGAGGGCGAGATCCCTGGCGCCCGCGCCGACGCTCAGAGCATAGAGGCCGACATCCCGCCGGCCATAGGCGAACACCTGGGGGCCGGCCCGGCGCCCGATGTCCACGAGATCGGCCTTGGGAGGCCTCGCCGCCATCAGTCGGTGATGGCGTAGGCGTTGCTGATGACGACTCCCCGGGGAGTCGAAACCTGGATCAGGGTTCGGCCGTTCTCCTTCCAACCCCGCGTGGTGAGTTCCTCGCCCGGGAACACGACATCCGAGAAGCGGGCCTTGAACTCGCGGAAGCGACCCACCTCGCCGTCGCACAGCCCCTCGACGATCGCTCGCACGGCGAAGCCGTACGTGCACAGACCATGCAGGATCGGCCTGTCGAACCCAGCCGTCCTGGCGAACTCGGGGTCGATGTGCAGCGGGTTGTAGTCGCCGTTGAGGCGGTACAGGGCGGCCTGACCTTGGGGGATCGTGTACGTGATGTCGAGATCGGGCCGCACGCCCGCGGGCGGATCCAGGACCTCGGCCCTGGGCCCGGGGTCGCCGCCGAATCCGCCGCCTCCCCGGTAGAAGCCGACCTTGAGCGTCTCGAAGACCTTCTCGCCGCTTGCCGTCGAGCCGGTGGCGCTGGAGTGGATGACCGCCGCCTTGCCCTTGTCGAAAATGTTGACGACTCTTCCGGTCACAACCAGCGGCCCTTCGGGCGGGATCGGTCGGAACATCCGGATCCGTTGCTCGCCGTGCAGCATTCGTGACCGATCGAATCGCCCCTCCAGGTCCGCCATCGCGTCGTACTCGGGAATCACGCAGTAACTCGGCAGCACCTGGAGGCCGCCCGAGGCGCCCTCATAGAGATACCCGAGGTCTTCGACGGGCACTCCCACGCCAAGGGCGTAGAGAACAACGTCCTTCCAGCCGTAGTCAACCGACCTCGGCGCAGTCTCCAGACCGATGAGATCGGCAAGGCCCGGTTCCGGCATCTGTTCCTCCGCGGCAGCGGCTTACCTGATCGGTTCGGCTACGATAGCAGCCCGCCGCGAGAACCCGTTGATCGACTCCCGAGCAGAGTCGGAATGAAGGAGACCTCCCATGTACGGTCTAACGGACGAAGTGCGCCAGCACCGCGAGCTCTTTCGCACCTTCATCAACGACTACGTGATTCCCGCGGAGGCCGAGCTGGCGGCGGAGTACGACCCGACCGGACCGACCTACACACGCCTGAAAGAAGAGGCCAGGCGTCAAGGCCTGTGGGCCATCGGCCATCCAAGGGAACTGGGCGGCGGCGGTCTCGGCTTCATGCCCTTCGTCTATCTGAACGAGATCATCGGCCGGTCTCATTGGGGTCAGGTCTGCGTCGGCAGCGTTTCGATGCAGGACTCCATCATGCTCAACCTCTACGCCAGCGACGAGCAGAGAGAGCGTTTTCTCAAACCCCTGGTGGCGGGCGACATCTATCCCTCGGTCGGCCTGACCGAGCCCGAGGTCGCGGGTTCCGACCCGACCCTGATGCGTACAACGGCCGAACTCGACGGCGACGACTGGGTCATCAACGGCCACAAGTGGTTCACCTCCAGTGCCGACATCGCGGCGTTCACCACGGTCTTCTGCATCACCGAGCCCGAGGCGGACCGCTACGCGAAGTTCTCTTCGATCATCGTCCCCACGGACACGCCCGGCTACAACATCGTGCGCGTCATCCCGACCATGGGCAACGTTCACAGCGGCCACTGCGAGGTCAGGCTCGAGAACGTGCGAGTCCCCAAGGCCAACCTGCTGGGCAACCGTGGCGAGGGATTCGTGATCGCTCAGAAGCGCCTGGGGCCGGGACGGATCTTCCACTGCATGAGATGGCTGGGACAGGCCCAGAGAGCCTTCGAACTGATGTGCGAGCGGGCTTCGAGCCGCTACGCCCACGGTTCGCTGCTCTCCGAGAAGGGCGAGATCCAGCGCTTCATCGCGGAATCGGCGGCGGAGATCCAGGCAGCCAGGATGATGACCCTGCAGGCGGCCCAGACTCTCGATCAGGGAGGCGAAGCGCGCGTCGAGATCTCCCTGATCAAGTTCTGGGGCGCGCGCATGCTTCACAACGTGATCGATCGAGCCATCCAGGTACACGGCGCCCTCGGCGTCACCGGCGACACGCCGCTCGAGCACATGTACCGCGAGGCCCGCTACGCCCGCATCTACGACGGGCCGGACGAAGTCCACCGCATGGTTGTGGCGCGGCGCCTGTGCAGGGATCCCTACGGCGCGCCGCCCTGGGCTTAGCCAGGCTTCCGCGGCCCCAGGACGGAGTGGCGGTAGCCCCGACTCAGAAGCGGATGCCGACGTGTATGCGGTACTCGCGCGGCGATTGCAGGGCCGCCGTGCCCGGAAGCTGGCGGCCGTTGGCGCGGTTGATGCCGATGATCTCCTGCGCGTTCGTGATGTTCACCAGTTCGAGGCCCACCCTGCCGTGGATCCGGCCTCCGAGAGGAAAGTCCCACATTCCGGTCAGGTTGACGGTGTGGGTGTCCTCGAGCTGGTTGACGTCTCGCGGCTCCCGGTAGGACGACGTGTTGATCCTGGCGCCGGTGACCGGGTGGAGAAGCCGGGTCGCCTGCCGGCGCCCCCAGCGCTCGCCGCTGCGGAAACCGTAGTAGCCGCCGACTGAGATGTTGTGGCGCCCCAGGACGAAGTTCCGCAGAGCCACGACGTTCAGGTTGTGGGTGCGATCGAGGAACCCGTGGCCTTCGCGGAAGACGACGGTCGCGTCGGTGGCGCCCGTTCCGAGTTCGACCCCGCCCAGACCTTCACCGAGATCGTCGTCGTAGATCACGGCGTTGTCGTTGCGGCCGAAGTTGTTGCCGTTGTTGTTCGACCAAGTGTAGTTCGCCTGCATCGTCCAGTCGTTGCGCATGGCGCGGCGGAGCGTCAGGCGCAGGCCTTCGTACTCGCGGAAGGCGTCGGGTCGATTCCGCACTTCACGGAAGATCCGCCCCGCGTCGTCGTACTGATGGGTTGCCAGGTAGAGGTCGTTCAGCTCCCAGGTGATGCCCGTAGCCTCAAAGAGCCAGATGTCGCCGAACTGCGCCGCGATTCCGACCGTGAACTCGTCCTTGTGGTAGGGGTTCACCGTCTGCACGGCGTTCGGATTGGCCGGAGTTGCCCGCCGCGCGAAGCGGTCGTAGCGCCGGGTCGCCGGGTTCCAGTTGTACTGGTTGTAGAGGTTGCGGCCATTGGGCAGGGTGCTGAACTCCCGGGTTACCAGATCGCCTTGAAGAATCTGGTAGTAGCGCCCGGCATTCAGCTTGAAGACCAGTGTGCCGTCACGCCTGATGTCGTAGTTGGCAGCGAACCGCGGCGCCACCTTGGTCCAGTCGTTGATCTTGGTGCCGACATCGTTGTTCTGCTTCTGGCTGTCCATCCGCAGGCCGTAGTAGATGTTCCACTGGTCGGACGCCGCCACGCGATCGTCGGCATAGACAGACAGGATCTCGTCGGCGTTGACGGTCGGACTCGGCGGATCGAAGATGTTGAGGAACTGCGGTCGAGCGAAGCCCCCCGGCAAGTTCGGGTCATAGCCGATGCCGTAGAAGCGATGACCGATCTCGTTCACCGCCTCGATCGAAAGGTCCTGGTAGTCGGCGCCGAACTTGAACTGGTGATTGCCGCGGAACGTGCCGATCGACACATTCGCCTGCTCGCGCGGAATCGTGATGTAGCCCTGTCCCGCGGGGTGGCCGATCGTGTTGTAACGAATCCGCGCTCCCCGGTCCTCGTACGAGAAGTTGTTGCCCAGGGGAGTGTGGGAGTCGGCGCCCGGGCTGGGAGTTCGTGAACGGATGATGCCCCGGTTGACCGTGTTCTCCTGCGATGCGATCTTGAGCTCCAGGAAGGACGATGAACTGAGACTCGCGCTCCACGTACCAGAGAAGAACTCGCCCGGCAGGTCGCACTTGCAGACGGCGAACTCATCGCCGGTCGAGACGTTGGCGTGGTTCTTGTCGATCGGGCTGTCCACCCCGGTGACAGTGAAGTAGTGGCGCTCGTTGGGCTGGAAGCTGAGCTTCAGCGTCGCCACGTTGGCCTTGAAGCTGATGTCCTCAAAGCTGCCGTCGCCGAGAATGTCGAGACTGTTCGTGTTCTGCTTCGAGTGGGCAGCGAAGAACCAGGCCTTGTCGCGCTTCAGGTAGCCGCCGAGGTTGGCCTCGTAGCTGTTCTCGACGGTACTCGATCGCGGATGTCCGGGCGCCACATCCGAGGTCGCCTTCCACTTCTGGCTCTGCGGGATCAGCAAGGCCTGACCGTGGAAGTCGTTGGTGCCCGACTTGATCACCGCGTTGGTGACGCCGCCGACCACCCGACCGTACTCGGCGCCGAACCCGGCGTCCTCCAGCCGCACCTCTTCCAGCGAACTCGATGGCAGCATCGCTCGCGGGCTGCCGCCGAAGCGCATGAAGCTGATGTCGACGCCGTCGACGAACCCGGCCATCTCGACATCCTGGCCCCCGTTGACGGCGAACTTGATGTCGCCCTGAAAGCGGGACGTGGCGTCATGCACCACGCCCGGCAGGACCTCCATCGACGCCTGGTAGTTGCGGCCCTTGAAGCTCAACTGCTCAGCGAGATCGGCCTCCAGACTTGTCTGCGAGCCGACCGCATACCTGTCGATGCTCACCGCATTGGAGACCACGGTGATCGTCTCCTCCGTCGCTGCAATCAGGGTCATGTCGAGGGTCCGGCGACTGCCGGATTCGACCTGCACGGCCGCCTCTGCGGTTCCCATGCCCTCCAGATCTGCGGTTAACCGGTAGGAACCCGGAGCAACCAGGAGGAATCGAAACCCTCCTTCTGCGTCAGTGATGGCGGCCATGTCGCCACGGTCGCCGCTGAGTGTCACGGTAGCGCCGGGAACTCCGGCGCCGGCGTTGTCGCGAACGATGCCATCCACCGTGCCGGTCTGAACACCGTCCGCCCACAACGACAAGGGGCAACAGAGGGCGATCGCGAGGATCCAGGGCAGCAGGTGCAACGTTCGATCCTTCATGGGCTCGCCTCCGAACTGGGTTTTGTTGACACGGAATCGGCAGAGCCTACGACAACGGGGTTCGAATTTCAAACGCTGATTGGGCGAAATTCCCGGCCAGTTCCCTGCGCGACAGCGCAGCGGACCACCGCTGCGAGAACTTCTAGCCGACCCGGTAGCTGCCCTGGCGCATCGTGGCCTCCATCTCGCGGCAGCGGCGTGGATGATCGGAGCCAAGATCGACTTCTTCCAGAGGATCTTCCAGGAGGTCGTAAAGGCGCGGGCTGACACCCTCGAAGCCGGTGATCAGCTTGTAGCGGCCGTCGTAGACCATCCTCCAGTCGTAGAGGCCGGACAGCACGTACTCTCGATGCCGGTCAGTCTCCCCGCCAAGCAGCCCACGCAGCGAGATACCGTCCATGTCGTCGGGAACGCCGACGCCGCCGAGATCGAGAAACGTGGCCGAGAGATCGATCAGGCTGACCATGGCGCGGGTTCGCCGGCCCGGCGCCACTCCGGGTCCGGCGATCACCAGGGGTACCGCCGCCGAAGCCTCGAACGGCAACTGTTTGCCCCAGCGCGAGCGGTCGCCCAGCATCTCGCCATGGTCGCTCGAGTAGACGACGATCGTGTTCTCGAGTTCGCCGCGCTGCTGAAGGCGCTCGACGAACAGGCCGACCCAGCGGTCGATGTTCTCGATCATCGCGGCGTAGTTCTGGCGAATGCGGATGTGGTGGTCCGCGTCCCAGGGCCCGTCGTAACCGTGCGGCTGCGGGAAGTCGTCGATCACGCGATCCGGCCCCCTGTAGAGGCGCTCCATGCGTGCGGTGATGTCCATCGGCGGGTGGGGGCCGGCGAAGTTGACAGCCATGAACCACGGCTCGCCGGCCGGAACGGCGTCGAGCAGCGACATGCCGTTGCGACCGATCCAGTTGTCGCAGTAGTCGGCGTCGGCGAGCGGTGAGACGCGGGTCTTCCCCCACTGCTCCACCGTCTCCGGGGTCCGCCGCTCGAGCATGTCCTCGGCGCAGATCCGCCCCTGACCCGGGTCGAGCGCGTCGAGATAGGCATAGTAAGGGTCCTTGGCGCCCAGCGGCTGCGTGCTGTAGATCAAGGCGCCGGCGCCCTTGCCGGCGTTGTTGATCGCGTCGCTGAAGCCCCACTGTTCCGCGAAGCGACGCCCGTCGAGGCCCAGCCCAAGCGGCTCTCCGGCTCGGTCGCTCTGCCCGCCCTGCTCGATGACCTCGAACAACGCGCCCGAAGCCAGGTCCAGCTTGCCGCAGCCGATCAGGTGGTAGCCGCCGTCCCGAAGCCGGCGGTAGAACGTCGTCCGGTCGAGAGGCAGGCTCTGTCTGTTCGTCGGCACACCGCAATCGTCGTACTCGCGTCCGAACGCCAGGCAGGCGCGCGACGGACCGCAGACCGGGGCCGCGCAGTAGGCCCGCTCCAACGTCAGCCCCCGTGCCGCCAGGGCCTCGAGATGGGGCATCGGCACAGGGACAGCCGGGTTCCCCGGCATCCAATCCCAACGATGCTGGTCGGGGAACAGGAGCAGGATGTTGGGCCGCGAAGGCGGCTCGGCCACGGGCGCCTGCGAGCCGCACCCGTAGGCCGCTGACAGCACTCCGGTCGCCAGGGAACCCGTGAGGAACTCGCGTCGCGTTGGTCGGGACATCTCCTATCCCCCTTTCCGGTGCAGTCTCCTAGACTATGCCCACTTATGAACCAACGCCGAAGCCTCCGGAGCTCGGCCCCCCTGCAGGCCGGGTTGGTCGCCGTCCTCTTGCTGGGCTGTGAGGCCGCCCCCACGGTCGGCGGCGACTACCTCTCGCCCGACCTCCGCGCAAAGGTGGAGCAACTGAAGGTCGACCGCGCGGCGGCGCCGACCAGTTCGGCCAACGTCTACGAGCGCGTCGACATCCTCTGGGAATGGGCGAACGCGTACGCCCTGACCGGAGGTCCTCTGCCGGTGAACTTCGCTCTCGATACCGCGATCATGCGCTGGGCAGAGGCCGACGGCTCGCCTCCGGACGAGCGTCTGGTCGCCGATGTCGAACTCAACACCGTAGAGGACTACGTTCCCTACATCGATCGCTACCTCGAAGAGCTGCAGATCAAGGACGAGGATCCGGGCGCCCTGGGCAGCCTCCGCGTCGTGCCCGACGAACCGCTGACCGCGGGAACGAAGGCGACCGTCGAGCTCGTCTACGAAGTCGGCAACATGCCGATGCAGATCGGCGGCGGCGTGCTGGCCGGACGCCAGTGGCTGGCGGATGTCAACGACTTCCAGAACCAGGATCCGGCAGGTCCCAACTACCTCACCGCCCGAACGTCGAGGCCCGACGCCCGGCTCGAAGCGGTCATGGTTCCCCTCGTGGGGCCGCACGGTTCGCAGCGCTTCCCGAAACCGACGCCGGCCTTCCGCCTTGTCGGCGCCCCCCTCGAACCCGGCGACACGATCACCGTGACTTACGGCGATCGATCCGGCGGCTCGGAAGGGATCGGAGTCCAGGCCTTCGAAACCGACGCACTGCTGCTGCCGCTCTACATCGATCCTCAGGGCAACGGGAACTGGCTGACACCGGAGTGGCCGCGCCTGACCGTGATCGGAGGCGCCGTGGCGGGGGTCCGACTGCTGGCGCCGTCGGTGGTGGCGGTGGGCGAGACTTTCGATCTGACCGTCCGCAGCGAGGACGGCGCCTTCAACCGCGCCAGCGGGGCATTGCCCGGCTACGAGATCCTCCTGAACGGCGAAGTCGTAGCTGAGGTCGCGGCGCCCGAAAGCGCCGTCGCCATCGCCGGCGGGCTAACGATCCAGGAGCCCGGGACCTACCGCTTCGTGGTCCGTTCGACCGACGACACGCTTGCGGCCACGAGCAACCCGGTGTGGGTCGAGAACGAGCCCCAGCGCAGGATCCTGTGGGGGGAGACCCACGGCCACACAGGCTTCGCCGAGGGCCAGGGATCGCTTGAGGGGTACTTCCGCTACGGTGTAGAGGACGCGCGTCTCGACTTCCTGACCCTCTCGGAACACGACTTCTGGCTCGACGACTACGAGTGGCAGCAGTTGCAGGAGATCAGCCGCCGCACGACCGAGTCCGGCCGGGCGATCGCCTTCCTGGGCTACGAATGGACCCCGACCCGCAAACGCGGCGGCCATCACAACGTGCTCTTCCGCAGCCCCGACCGCGAGCGGGTGCCGGTCCAGGAAGCGCATCGGCTGCCGCTGCTGTGGGAGGGGCTTCGCGGTGCCAACGACCCGGCTGACGTCCTGGTCATCCCGCACGCGCACTCCGCGGGAGACTGGACGCAGAGCGACGGCGAGCTGGAGCGCGTCGTCGAGATCTACAGCGAGCACGGCACCTTCGAGTGGTTCGGCAACATGTTCCTGCGCAACGGTTTCGAGGTCGGATTCCTGGCCGCCTCCGACGACCATCGCGCCAAGCCCGGAGCTCCCCAGGGTCACTTCCAGGCCTCGCTGATCGGAGTTCCGGGACTGGCCGCCGTGCGCGCCGGCGAGAAGACCGCCGACGCCATCTTCGACGCCCTGCGCGAGCGCTCGGTCTACGCCGTCTCCGGACCGCGAATCCTTCTCGACGCCGAGCTGAACGGCCATCCGATGGGGGTCCGCCAGCCGCAGGCCGAACAGCGCCGCATCGTGGCCCGGGTATCCGGCACCTCCCCCATCGACCGCGTGGAGGTGATCAAGAACGGCGAGATCGCCTTCAGCCGCAGCTACCTGTCGGCGCCGCTTGGCGACCGGTCCTGGCTTCAACTCGGCTTCGAGTCCTCCTCGGAGGTCTTCACGCTGGACGCGGTCGACAACCCACGCCCCTACCGCGTTTGGCGCGGGGAGCTGCGTGTGCGGGGCGCGCGGATCCTGGGCGTGGTCCCGGTAGGCCTCGACAACCGGGTACTGGACTGGATCGAGACCGAAGACGCCGGTGTGTTTCGCTTCGACATTCGCACCCGCGGCCGCAGCGACACCGTTCTGTTGGACGTCGCCCGCGCCACGGCGTCGACCACACTCGAGATCGAACTCGAGCCGAGCCGCGAGTACGGCATCGGCCAGGGGCACGAGCGTCCGACGATGGACATTCCCGGCGCCCGCGTCGAACTCCGTCTGGACGCGCTTCGAAACAACCGGCTCGAGCACGAGGTTCCGTTCGGCGAGCACATCGACCGCGTGACCCTGCAGGTCGTCGAGCCGGACGCCCCGCTCGACCGCGAGTTCGAATACCTGGACATGGGACCGGCAGCGCCCGGCGACTACTACTACGTCCGCGTCACCCAGCTCGACGGCGGTCAGGCCTGGTCGAGCCCGTTCTGGGTAGGCAGGAGAACCGCCGCCTCGCAGTCCGCCGCCGGAGACGATCCGTGAGGACGATCCGCTTCGACGACATCGACGCCCTCCGCGGCGAGATCAGCGAGGAGTTCGGCCCCTGGAGCGACTCCCTTGAAGTGAAGCAGGCGATGATCGACGCGTTCGCCGAACTCTCGGGAGACCACAACTGGATCCACGTCGATGTCGAGCGGTCGGGCCGCGAGAGTCCCTTCGGACGGCCGATCGCCCACGGCATGCTCACCCTGAGCCTGTTCGCCAACCTCCCGGACGGCGCCGACTTCCGGGTCACGGGATTCGGCAATTCGACGAACTACGGCATCGACCGGGTTCGTTTCCTCGCCCCGGCGCCGGCCGGCGCCCGCCTGCAGGCCAGCGTCCGGTTGGTCGACGTTCAGCAAAAGAGCCGCGGAACCCTGCTGGCGCGAGAAGTGCGTGTACGCCTGGCCGGAGAGGACCGCCTTGTCTTCGTCGCCCGGCCCCTGGTCCTCTTCATGCCATCGACAGCCGGAGACGCGAGCTAGCCCCATGTACGAGAGCGGGAACGGCGCCGAGCCGCAGCGTTCGACTTCTCGCGAGAGGCGGGCGTTCAGCGGCTACTCCTGGTACGTCCTCGCCATTCTCATCCTCTGCTATCTCTTCAACTACGTCGACCGCAACATCCTCTCGATCCTAGCCGAGGAAGTGAAGCGTGACCTGGGCCTCGACGACGCCCAGATCGGCTTTCTCTACGGCACCGCCTTCGCGGTGTTCTACGCCGTCTTCGGCATCCCCTTCGGCCGTCTGGGCGATGCCTGGATCCGCAAGAACCTGATCGCCATCGGGCTCTTCTTCTGGAGCCTGATGACCGCCCTCAGCGGCACTGCCCGGAGCTTCGCGGTGCTGGGCGCCTACCGCGTCGGAGTCGGCGTCGGAGAAGCCAGCCTCAGTCCGTCGGCGTACTCGTTGATCGTCGACTACTTCCCCCAGAGATTGCGAGCCACGGCCCTGGCTCTCTACTCCAGCGGTATCTATCTCGGCGCCGCCATCGGCTTCGCCCTCGGCGGCTGGATCGTCGATTTCTGGAACGGCAGGTACCCCGACGGATCGAGTCCACTGGGGCTCGCCGCCTGGCAAGCCGCCTTCCTCGCAGTCGGTCTCCCGGGGCTGATCATGGCCCTCTGGGTGTGGACCCTGCGAGAGCCCGCCAAGGGCCAGCAGGAGAGAGTTGCGGTCGAAACCGTGGGTCGTCCGGCGCCGCTCCGGGAGTTCGGGGCAGTCATACCGCCCTTCACGGTCCTCAGTTTGTGGCGATCCGGGTGTGACCGGAAGGGGCTGCTGATCCACGCCGGCTGCGCCGCCGCGCTGGCCCTCTTGGCATGGGCTATGGTCGCCTCGGTGGGCGAGCCGGCCCAGTGGATCGCCCTGGCCATCGGCATCTACGCCGCCTTCTCATGGGGTCAGGGGCTGGCCTATCGGGAACCCGCCACTTTCGGCTGCATTCTCGGCAGCCGCGCCTTCATGTACAGCAGTGTGGGCTTCGCCAGCCTGTCCTTCGTCACCAACGGCCTCGCCTTCTGGACAGCGCCGCTCTTGATCCGCAGCTTCGACGCCAGCCCGACCCGGGTGGGGACGTTGATGGGCATAGGCGTCGCGGTCGGCGGCTGGATCGGCGTCACTGCCGGCGGCCTGGTCTCCGATCGCCTCAAGCAGAGGACACCGAACGGCCGGGTCATTCTCGGTCTGGCTACTGTTGTCCTGTCCGTGCCGGCGATGCTTCTCATGCTCACCGCCGCCAGCCTCACGGCGGCCTTTGTCTACTTTCTCCTGACCGTCGCCCTCGTCTCCCTGTGGATCGGCCCCGGAGCAGCCGCGGCCAACGAGTTGGTGCCGCCGGCAATGCGCTCGACGGCGTCGGCCGTCTATCTCCTGCTCAACACTCTCATCGGTTTCGCCCTCGGGCCGTTCGCGGTCGGCAAGATCAGCGATGTCCTGGCCGCGGCCGGCCAGTCGCCTGCCGACTCGCTGCGCTACGCGATGATGCTCAGCATGTTGTTCTGGGCGGTCTCGGCGGCGTTCCTGTGGCGCGCGCGCGCCCACGTGGGGCCGGCCGAGGCCGCGCTGGCCGCTACAAGCACAGGGTCGCGGCCAGATCCGTCTTGAGGATCTTGCCTGAAGCGTTGAGCGGGAACTCGTCGACGAAGCGCCACAGCCTCGGCGTCTTGTAGGGCGCCAGGCGTTCCCTCACGTAGTCGAAGAGATCTTCCTCACTGGGGCGCTCGTCCCCGGCCAGTCGAATCACCGCCGCTACCTGCTCGCCCCACTTCGGATCGGGAACGCCGATCACCGCCGCTTCGGCGATGTCGGGGCGTTCGAGAAGCAGATCCTCGATCTCCTTGGGGTAGATGTTCTCGCCGCCGCGGATGATCATCTCCTTCAGCCGGCCGTGGATCCTGCAGTAGCCGCGCTCGTCCATCGAGCCGATGTCGCCGGTGTGCAACCACCCCTCCCCGTCGATCGCGGACGCCGTCGCCTCGGGCATCTCGAAGTAACCGTGCATGACGAGATAACCGCGCGTGCAGATCTCACCGGCTTCGCCGACGGGGAGAACCTCGCCGGTCTCGGAGTCGACGATCTTGACCTCGGTCTGGGGTAGAGGCGGCCCTGCCGTCGCCGCCTTGTCCTCGATGCTGTCGTCCGGATGGTTCTGCGTGACCCCCGGTGACGCCTCGGTCTGGCCGTAGGAGATCGCGAAGCTGACCCCCAGCGAGTCTTCGATCCGGCGCACCAGTTCCGGCGGTACGGAAGTGCCGCCCGAGCACACGCTGGTCAGCGACGAGAGGTCGCGGCGCTCGAAGTCCGGATGCTCCAGGATTTTGATCAGCATGGTCGGCACGCCGGGAAGGAAGGTCACCCGCTCGCTCTCGATCAGTTCCAGGATCAGGCCCGGGTCGAACTGTTCGACCAGAACCACGGTCGCCTGCTCGAAGAGCGGTCCGAAGATCGCCAAACCGCCGCCGCTCGAGTGGAACAGCGGTACCGCGTTGACCCATACCTCGCCCATCCGGCCGCGCTGAGCAACGAACCGGGCGTTGTTGACCATGCCGCGGTGGTGGAGGACGACGCCCTTGGGAACGCCGGTGGTGCCCGACGTGTACTGGATCTGGACCGGCGCCTCGGGGCTTACCTGAGGTAGCTCGCGGTCGCCCGGTGCGCCGCCCATGAAGTCGTCCCATTCATCGAAGAGGAAGACGTTTCTCAGGTGTTCGAGCCCGGGCCGGGCCTCCTCCAGCGCCGCGGCCATCGAGTTGCCGCGATAGTCGCGCACCAGGAACAGGCCGGCGGCCCGGGACTGGCCGAGGACGTACGCGAGTTCGTTGCTGCGGTACGCCGGGTTGACGGTCACGAGCGTGAGCCCGGCCAGGGCGGCGCCGAGTTCGACCAACACCCATTCGGGCAGATTCGGCGCCCAGACCGCGAGCCGCTCCCCGGGCTCGAAGTACCGCAGCAGACGCCGCGCGACGTGCTCGGCACAGGCGTGCAGTTGCGCGAAGGTCCAGCGGCGGCGCGACTCGCGGTCGGGAACGCCCTCCACCAGGGCAATTCCCTCCGGATCCGCGGCTGCTGCCTCGTGCAGAAGCCTGCCCACAGTCCACTCGAGAACCGGCTGGCTGGTATCGGCCGGCCAGTAGGACTCCCTCAGCGACATCGGTTCTCCGCCCGCAACGCCTCGCGATGCTCGCCTAACCGCCCGCGGCAGCGCCGTCGCCGGTATCGCGGCGGCCGACCCAGAAGGGGCTCGACCAGGCCTGACCACCATCGAGCTGCGTCACCCGGAAGTAGTAGTAGTCGCCGGCGGCAACGGGACCGAGATCGACGAAGTCGAACTCCCGGTCGAGGGCCGCATCCGCGTCGATCACCTGCAGGCTGAGACGGTCGAGGTGGCGGCCGACCGGCAGCACGTGCTCGACGCGGCTGTTCTCGAGATCGTGGAGTTGGAACGCCACTTCGGCGGCGGGAATGTCCACCGGCTGCCGAACGAGCGGCGGAGCGAAGCCGTTCTCCCGCGCCGCATCCAGATGCAGCGTGACCCGCGTCGAGCTGCTGGCGCCGCTCAGACGAAGCAAGAGCGTGTTCATCCGGCCGCGGGTCTCGGTGTAGAAGCGCACTCGCTGCGGCTGCTCCGGGTCGACTTCGGCCCACTCGAGATAGGGGTTCTTGAACCCCGGAGACTCGATGCCGAGAAGCCGGGCGCCCGCGACCTCGAGTACGCCCGACCAGACTCTGTAGACGCGCGGATTGTCGCGGTCGGGAGCGAACACCTCCGAAGACGACTCGAACCCGATCTGCACCCAGGCACTCGAATCGAGCGGCGCCGACAGGTAGCTGCGGCTGCGCAGGACGCGCCCGTTCTTGATCAGGTCGATGCGGTCGATGGGAGAAGTACCCGACACCCGGCAGGAGAACGCGCGCCGCTCCGTGTACGGCTGCCGGGTGCCCATGGGCTCGCCGTTCAAGGTGGCCGAGAGCAGGATTCTCTGGCCCGAAGTGGCGTACGCGCGCCGTGCACGCAGGGCGTCGAAGACCCCGTCCGTGGTCTTTGACGGCGCCACGGCCGCCGCCAGGCCGGGGCCCTGAACATGGGGAGAGAAGAAGAGCCCGGGGTTGTAGCCCGGCTTGGCGCGATGATCGTCCGAGGCCGAGATGAACCCGATCTCGAAGCCGTTCTGCAGGTAGCGGTTACCGAACCACTCGAAAGTCCCGTGCTGTGACGTGATCTCCACCAGCGTCTCGAGATCGCCCGCGCTCTGGTTCCAGTCGCCGGCCTGGTGCGCATGGGGGATGACCAGCACCTCCGACGGAGCGTTCTCGGCCCGCAGGCGTTCGTACATCTCGGCCAGGGTCGGCGCCTCCTGGTTCGGCACCCGGGGACGGTCCCGGGAGCGGAAGAAGACGTTGTGGTGACCGCCCAGATACCGCCTGGCGCTCCATTCGTAGCCGAGGATGGCCAGGAACTCGCCCTCTTCTGTGAAGTCGCGGCTGAGTTCCTGGAGATGGCGCCACTCCAAGTCGTCCATCGACGAGTCGTGATCGGTCAGGGCGACGAAGTCGAGCCGCGCGTCGTCGCGGGCATAGCGATAGAACTGCTCGCCGCCGCCCTGGCCCTCGGCGAAGCCGGCGTGCCCGTGCAGCTCGCCCCAGTAGATCCGCTCTGCCGGCGCCGCCTCGACCCAGACCGGGTTGCTCTCGGCCTCGAGCCGGCCATCCACGGAACGCACGACGAACCGAGCGACTCCCGGTTCGCTCACGGTCACCGCCTCGACCCGGGCAGCCGCCGCCGAACCCGCCGGCACCGTGGCGACCATCTCCCCGTCGAGCAGCACGGTGTACTCCTGGCCGGTGACGCCGCGCGAGCGGTTGAAGTAGCGGTCCTCGCTGCGCACGACCAGATCGATCTCCTCGCCCGCCGCAACCACCGACGGAGCGAAGACCGCCAGGGACTCAACCTCGTCCAGGCTGACGACTTCATGATGCGGCCAGCGCGGGGTGAAGTAGACGCCGGTTCCCTCGAGGTCGACGTAGATCGGCAGCACCAGCGCTTCGGTGGTCAGCGTCTGCAGCCTGAGTCCGCCCGACCCCTGCGAACGGTCGCCGTAGGTGAAGGTGACGGTGTCGCCCTGCTCGAGATTGCCTTCGGCGAGCCGGAACACCACCATCGGCTCCTCGTCCTGGAAGCCGCCGTGCTTCCCCGACAACGGAATGCGGTCCTTCTCCCAACGCGAGTCGGCGTTCGACGAACTGAGCGAAACGTAGTTGGACGCAGCCGGATCCTCGTGCTGCATCGACTCCTGGTCGGCCATGATCTGGGCGCCGAGCAGGAAGGAGCCGCCGGTCGCCATGCCCATGGAACCGACGGTGTACGTCTGCTCGAGCTGGGCCCAACTGCCGACGATCAACGGCTCATCGGTCGCGGCGACAACGTCGCCGATGGCGTCCGTGCGCTCGTCACGAATCGCCAGCTCACGGATCTTGTCGTCGAGAGTTCCGAGGATCCCTTCCGAGATGCCGCGGCCCAGTTCGTGCTGGCTGACGACCCGCATGACCGTCGTCGTGCCGTCCATGGGCAGCGTCCGGCCGGTGACGGCGTAGGCGTTCAGCCACTCCCAGAAGACGCCGGCGCGCTCGGTCGCGTTGTCCTGAGTCGACGGCCCCGCCTCGACTTCCAGCTTGAGCGCCTCCACGCGCGACCGCAGGTCCGCCTCAAGGTAGTCGTCACCGGGCGCCGGCGCACAGCCGACGACGACGGCGAGCGCGGGCAGGGCCCTCCTGAGTGGAACGCTCAACACTCGAATCCGACGCTCCTTCAAGCCTGAACAGTGGCAATCAAGGTAGCACGGCCTGCCGCCGCGCGCACGGCGGCAGGCTCCGGGCCGGTAGTATGTGCCGTCCAATACGAACCAGGACAATCGGAGGGGCCATGGGACTGCTGGACGGCAAGGTGGCCATCGTTACCGGCGCGGGCAACGGCCTGGGCAGATCGCACGCCCTGCTCCTCGCCAGGGAAGGCGCACGGGTTCTGGTCAACGACCCGGGCTGTGCGCGGGACGGTTCGGGCGAAAGCGACGTTGCGGACGAAGTCGCCGACGTGATCCGCGCCGAAGGCGGAGATGCCGCCGCAAGCAAGGTCGCGGTCGGGACATTCGACGCCGCCACGGAGATCGTCCAGCAGGCGGTCGATGCCTTCGGCGGCGTCGACGTCCTGGTCAACAACGCCGGCATCCTGCGCGATCGAACGGCTCTCAAGATGAGCGAGGCGGAGTGGCAGGCGGTCCTGGCGGTGCATCTCAGCGGCACCTTCAGTTGCCTGCAGGCGGCCGGGCGCGTGATGCGCGAGCAGGGCCGAGGCGGCCGGATCGTCAATACGACATCCATTGCCGGAATGCAGGGGAACTTCGGGCAGAGCAACTACGCCGCCGCCAAGGCCGGCATCTACGCTCTGACCCGCACCGCCGCCATGGAACTTCAGCGCTACGAAATCACTGTCAACGCGATCTCGCCCACCGCCTACACCCGCATGACCGCGGACAATCCTGGCGTCACCGAGAGCTTCGGCGCTCGCTACGGCCCCCAACACGCTTCACCCCTGGTCGTCTTCCTGGCATCGGACGACGCGGCTCACATCACCGGCCAGACGCTGGGCGTCGAGGGGACACACATCTTCGCCTACCGCATGATGAGCACCGTAGGCGCCAAGCAGTACACGAGCGACGACCCTTGGGATCCGGCCGCCATCCGGCACGCGATCGACCAGGTGATCAGTAGCTGATGCCGTCCCGGCGTCAAAGCGCGGCTGCCCTGGCGGCGCCGCTAGCGCTGCTGTGGATCGGCTGCGTGCCTGCATCCGATGACCACGACCTGCGCCGCCGGGTCGAGGAGCTGATCGCAGACATCGAGCGCGAACCCACGTCGGCACACAACATCTTCCGCCGCACCGACACCTTGTGGGACTGGGCCAACAGCTTCGCCCTCGACGGAGGCGTCTTGCCGGCGGATCTACCCCTCACGGTGGCCCTGGTTCGCTTCGCCGAAGCGGACGGCGGTGAAGTTCGCCTGCCGCCGGCTATCGATCTGTACCTTCAGACACAAGTGGAGCGGTTCGATCAGTATGTCCGGGAACTCGAGTTGAAGGAGTCGGATCCGCAGGCAATGGGCGCGTTGCGCTTGACCACGGCCGGCCCCCTGGTCTCCGGCACCCGGGTCATCGTCGAGCAGACGTACACTGCCGGCGCCCGCGGCCTCGCGCTCGGCGGAGGATTCCTGGTCGGCAAGTCCGGGACCGGTAACGAAACCCGACCCCAGAACCAGGATCCGGCCGCCGAGAACTTCGTCTCGGTGCGCAGTTCCAACCCCGCGGCTCTGTTCGAGCCCGTCCAGGTGGAATGGAACGGCGTCCATTCGCATGTCCCGGGCAAACGTCCGCTGCCCGGCTTCCGGCTTGAGGGGGCCGCGCTCAAACCGGGGGAAACGGTCACGTTCACCTACGGCGGCGAATCGAGCCGTCTCGCGGCGCCGGCATTCAGCAACGACAAGCTGCTGCTGCCGGTCTACGTGGACATCGACGGCAGCGGGACGTACCTGACTCCCGATCTGCCGGGAATCGAGGTCGTCGGCGAAGTCGAGGTCCACGGCGTTCGGGTTCTGGCGCCCTCCGTCGCCGGCGCCGGCGAGGCCTTCGAGATCACGGTGCGAAGCGAAGACCGGGCCATCAATCGGGCCAGCGGGCCGATTCCGGCCTACGAGGTACTTCTGAACGGCGGCGTGATCGCGACGATCCCGGCCGGCGGCGAGGCTCTGTCGGTGGTCCAGGGGCTGGTGATCGAGGCGCCCGGAGTCCACCGCCTGAAGGTGCGCTCCGCCGATGGCCGGTTGCACGCCACCAGCAACCCGATTCGCGTCGAGCATGAACCGGCGGAGCGCATTCTCTGGGGCGACACCCACGGCCACACCGGACTGTCGGAGGGGACCGGCTCGGCCCGGGCGTTCTTCGAGTACGCCAGCCGCGACGCCCGCCTCGACTTCGCCGCGCTCTCGGAGCACGACATCTGGATGGACGACGGCGAGTGGCTTCACCTCGGGGAGCTGACCCGCGACTTCAGCGAAGACGGTCGCTTCATCGGCATCCTGGGCTACGAATGGACGGCGTTCAGCAACCGTGGCGGGCACCACAACGTCTTCTTCCGCGATCCCTGGAGCCGTCGAGTCTCCGTTCAGGAAGCGACCCGGCTACCCGATCTCTATCGCCAACTGCACGCGATCTACGAACCCGACGAGGTCCTGGTCATTCCGCACGCCCATCGCGCCGGCGACTGGACCCGCAGCGATCCCGAGCTGGAGAAGCTGGTCGAGCTCTACTCGGTTCACGGCAGCTTCGAGTGGTTTGCCAACCGCTACCTCAAGAACGGCTTCGAACTCGGCTTCGTGGCCGCCTCGGACGACCACCATGCCAAGCCGGGACTGGCGCCGGGACCCCTCTCAAGCGTCTCCCAACCCGGGGGTCTGGCCGCCGTGCTGGCCCCCGAACTCAGCAGAGACGCCGTGTTCTCGGCGCTCCGGAACCTCTCGTGCTACGCCACCTCCGGGCAACGCATTCTGCTCGAGGCGACTCTGAACGGCGCCGGCATGGGGCGCCGGCAGGAGAGCGCCGGGCGGCGCGAGATCCGGGTGAAGGTCAACGGCACTTCGCCGATCGATCGAATCGACGTGGTGCGCAACGGCGAGATCATCCTCAGCAAGCACTACCTTGCCGAACCGCTCAGGCCGCACACCTGGCTGCAGGTGTCCTTCGAGTCCTCTTCCGAGGTCTTCGGCGAGCAGCTCGACAACCCCCGCGGCTACCGACAGTGGGAAGGTACCCTCGAAGTCGAGGGAGCGCGCGTTATCGGCATCGCACCGACCGGCCTCGACAACCCGCTTCGCGATCAAGTCTCGCGGCTCGACCAAGGCTCGCGGGACGGCGCCAGGTTCCGCATCCTGACTCGCGGCCGCGCCGACTCGTTCCTGGTCGAACTCGATGGCGCCGGTCCTCAAACCCGGCTCCGCTTCCGCCTCGAGGCGACCACGGAGTTCGGCTTCGCACCGGCGGTCAGGCCCGCCGCCCGGATCGCCGCCGCCGACTTCGAAGTCCGGCTCGGCGAGCTTGAGGCCGGTCGCCTCCATCATGAGCTGTCGGTCGGACCTCACCTGGACCGTCTCGACCTGCAGGCGGTCGATCCAGGCGCCGCCCTCGACCGGGAGGTTCAGTTCGTCGACTTCGAGGACGTTGCGGACGGCGACTACTACTATGTTCGGGTCACCCAGCTCGACGGCGGCAAGGCCTGGTCCAGTCCCTTCTGGGTCGGGGACCGCTAGCAGCGGCAGGGAGCAGGACGAAGTTGGCTGGAATCGTCACCTACGGCGCCTACGTACCGTACAACCGCCTCGACCGCGCCGTGTTCGGCGGCCGCGGTGAGCGCGCCGCGGCGAGCTACGACGAGAACTCGGTGTCGATGGCGGTCGAGGCGGCGCGCGAGGCTCTGCGCGGCGGCGCCCGGATCGACAACCTGTGCTTCGCAACGACAACGCCCGCCTACGCCGAGAAGCTCGACGCCGCCACCATCCATGCGGCGCTCGACCTGCCGCCCGGCGTTGGGGGGCACGACTTCGGCGGCTCGAGCCGGGCCGGCCTGTCTTCCCTGGCGCTTGGCAACGACCTGGCCCTCGGCGGACGGCGGCCGCTCGTGTGCCTGAGCGAAGTGATGGTCGGCGCTCCGAGCGGCGCGCGCGAGGCGACCGGCGGCGACGGGGCCGCGGCCTTCAGCTTCGGTCCCAGCGTCGAAGCTTGCGCGGAAGTCCTGGGCAGCGGCTCAGCGACCGACGAGTTCATGGACGTGTGGCGGGCGCCGAATGAGCCTTTCGCCAATCAATGGGAGGAGCGGTTCGGGACTCAGATCATCGTTCCCCTCATGCTCCGCGCGCTGGAGCAGGCCCTGACCGGCGCCGGCGTTGCCACGGAAAGCCTGACCAGGGTCATCGTGGACAGCACGAACCCGCGCGCGGTGCGGAGCTTCGTCGCCAAGGCAGGCATTCCCGCCGATCGCCTGGCCGACGATCTCGCGGCCTCCGTCGGGCGCGCCGGCACGGCGCATGTGGGCCTTGCCCTGGCCAACGTTCTCGACCGGGCCGAGCCCGGCGACCGGATCGCGGTCATCGCCGGCATCGACGGCGCCGACGCGATCATCTTCGAGGTGACCGACGCGATCGCCTCCAGCCGCCCCGAGCGGAGCGTGGGACGATGGATCGAGGCCAAGCGCAACGACCTGCAGTACAACACCTACCTCAAGTGGCGCGGCGTGCTTCCATTCGAGAAGCCCCGGCGTCCCGACCCGAAGCGGCCGGCGGCGCCGCCGTCGTATCGCGCCCAGCGCTGGAAGTTCGGCTTCGTCGGATCGCGCTGCGCCAACTGCGGCACGGCGAACCTGCCGCCCCAGAGAGTGTGCGTCGAGTGCGACTCGATCGACGAGACCGAGCCCGAGTCCTTCGCCGACGCGATCGCTTCAATCGCCACCTACACGCAGGACAATCTCGCCTATTCCCTGCAGCCGCCGGTGGTCGTCGCCATGCTCGACTTCGATCGAGGCGGCAGGCTACCCTGCCAACTCACCGACATCGACCCGCACAACGTGCGGATCGGGGACCGGGTCGAAATGACGTTTCGCTGCCTGCACTCCGCTGAAGGCATTCACAACTACTTCTGGAAGGCCAGACCGCGGCGCTGAAGAAGAGGGCCGATCGGACTTGCGAAGGAGAAGGTCATGCCGAGTCATGGAATCAAGGATCGGGTCGCGATCATCGGGATGGGGTGCACCTCCTTCGGGGAGCACTGGGACCAGAGCATCGGCGATCTTTCCTTGACGGCGTCGCAGGAGGCGTTGAAGTCGGCCGGACTCGATCTCGCCGAGGTCGACGCATTCTGGCTCGGCAGCGCCGGCACCCTGGCTTCGGGTCTGCTCCTCGCCGAGCCGCTCAAGATTCGCTACAAGCCGGTCACCCACGTGGAGAACTTCTGCGCCACCGGCAGCGAAGCTCTGCGCAACGCGGCCTATGCGGTCGCCAGCGGCGCTTACGACATCGTCATGGCCCTGGGTGTCGAAAAGCTGAAGGACTCGGGCTACTCCGGGCTCTTCGATCTGAATTCGACGACAGACGGCACCGAACTCGAGATGACGCCGCCAGCGGCGTTCTCCATGATCGTGCCGGCCTACGCCGAGAAGTACGGCGTCAGCGAAGACACGCTGAAGGACGTGCTGTCCCGAATCGCGTACAAGAACCACGCCAACGGAGCAAAGAACCCCAAGGCCCAGTTCCGGCGCGAGGTACCGCTGGAGCGGATCAAGTCCTCTCCTGCGATCGCCGGCAAGCTCGGGCTCTTCGACTGCTCGGGAGTGAGCGACGGCGCTGCCGCCGCGGTCCTCTGCAGAGCCGAGGACGCCCACCGCTACTGCGACGACCCACTTCTCTTGAAGGGCGTCGGATTCGTCGTCGGGCCGGCCGAAGGGGTCAAGAAACCGGACTACGACTTCACCACCTTCCCCGAGGTGGTAGCGAGCGCCGAGGACGCGTACCGGCAGGCGGGCATCACCGACCCGCGCGAGGAAATCAGCCTGGCGGAGGTCCACGATTGCTTTACTCCGACCGAGCTGGTGCTGATGGAGGACCTCGGATTCTCCGAGCGCGGCAAGGCTTGGAAAGACTGCCTGGACGGCCGCTTCCAACTCGACGGTCGCCAGCCGGTCAACTCCGACGGCGGACTCAAGAGCTTCGGCCACCCGATCGGCGCCAGCGGCCTGCGCATGATGTACGAGATCTGGCTGCAGTTGCGCGGCGAGGCCGGCGAACGGCAGGTCGGCGACCCGCGGATCGGACTGACCCACAACCTCGGAGGACTTCCCGGCAACTGCGTGAGCTGCGTCTCCGTGGTCGGAAAGGCCGCCTAGCGCGGTTCCGCTATAGTTTCCGCCCCATACCAGAAGGAGAGTCGCCATGAACCGTTGGGTCAAGATCGCCGCTTGCAGTGTGGTCGTCGCCGGTGTCCTCGGATGGGGCGGTTTCAAGACCTACCGCTTCCTGGCGGAGCGCGGTCTCATCCGGCTCAATGCGTACGACATTCGGACCGAGGGCATCCTTCAGGTCGGCGACTTCGCCCCGGACCTGCCCTTGGACCTGGTCGGGGGCGATCAGATGCGCCTGTCCGACCTGTGGGCTGCCAAGCCCCTGGTGCTCGTCTTCGGCAGCTACACGTGACCGCCCTTCCGGGCCCGTGTGGCCCGGCTCGAAGAGATGCGTGAGGAGTGGAGCCCGGCGATCGAGTTCAGCTACGTCTACATCAAGGAAGCCCACCCCGACGACGAATGGCAAGCGCCCAAGAACCTGGCCAACGAGCTGATCTTCGACCAACCGAGGACGATGGTCGAGCGAATGGACCTGGCCACCAAGTTCGTCGAGGCGATGGATGTCAGGACACGGACCCTGGTGGACGACATCGCCAACACCGCCAATGCCTGCTACGCCGGTTGGCCGGAGCGCATCTACGTGATCGACAGGGGCGGCATCATCGCCTACAAGGGCGGGATGGGACCGTTCAACTTCGATACCGACGAACTCGAGGAGTTCCTCGATGACAACTTCGCCGGGCTGCGCGAGGGGAACGAAGCCACCGCGGGCTAGACGGAACTTCACTTGGCCTGGACGCAGAAGCGGCAGTAAACACGGGCAGGATCTCCAGATTGCGGTGTCAGACTGCTGTAAACACGGGTTTCGCTGGGAGTTTGAGGAGTTGGAAGGCCTTTTGCTGTAGTGGCGTCGGTTCGGCGGTGACCATGAACCGGCTGTCGGGCTGACCTTGGAGGGTGACCTCGTTGAGTGTCAGGCTTCCGAGGTGGTTCAACAGATCGGCCATGTTCTGGACGGGGAGGCCGTCGGGCGTGGTCTTGGAAGCGGTCTTCCTTCTTGCGCTGTCGGACGGTCGTGCCTTTTCGACCGGGGTGGATCGCTTGGCTCTCGCGCCTTCGGGATCGTCGTCCTCGAAGAGGAGCGGCGCGAGCGTGCGGCGCATGTGCCATTCCAGGTACCAGGCGAGCATGCAGAGGAAGACATGTGCCCGTACCCGGTTCTCCGCGTAGACATGGATCGGGCGCACTTGGAGGCGGTCGGTCTTGATCGCCCGGAAGGCTCGTTCAACGCGTGCGAGCGCCTTGTAGGCCTCGACCGTCTGCTCGGCGTCGATCTCGGCGCCCGAGAGGCTGGTGCGTATGATGTAGACGCCGTCGAGCCGGGACTCGGCGTCGATCTTCTCCTGGTTGCGCTCCCAACTGATTCCGTCGTCGCGCACCTCGATGTCGAAGTGCTTGCGCACCTTCCACCGGTTGGCCTGTTCGCCGACCGCGGCGTGGATGCGGTCGCGGTTGCTTGCTCCGGGCCGTCGCCTCCGGGCACTTGCGTCGATTTCGGCGAGGGCGGCATCGGTTGCTGCAAGCAGGTCCTCGCGTTTTCGCGCCCGTTCCTCACGCAGACGCGGGTTCAAGCAGACCATGAGGCGCTCGCCGGGGAAGTCCGGGCTGGTGATTTCGGCCACCTGGTCGGCCACGAGATCCTCCGGGCGAAGCGGCGGCCGGGCATTCTCCTCGGGGTCTCGCGTGACGAGGAGCTTTCGGATCTCGGTCGTCTTCAGTGCCGAGATCCAGTCGAGCCCGGCGGGCTCGACGTCCTCGCGGATGCGCGCGCTGGTGAGCATGCCCCGATCCCCGACGAGCGCGATCCGCTCGATGCGAAAGCGCTTGCGGAGCTTGAGCACCTGAGCGCTCACCGTGGACGGGTCGCTGACGTTGCCGGAGAACACCTCGACGGCCACCGGGCATCCGTCGGCGCTGCAGAGAAGCCCGTAGGTGATCTGCTTCTTGCCTTTCTTCCCGTCCCGGTTGTGGCCGAAGGCGGCGAGCGGGCAGCACCTGCCTTCCACGAAGCTTGAGCTGACGTCGTAGAGGATCAGTGTGCTTCCGGCGAGATGCCGCCTCGCGAGACTGGCTTCGATGTGACGCTGCCGAGAGTGAAGCCAGTCGAGCATGGCGAGCATCTCGTTGCCGGTGACGCGCCCGAGTCCGAGGACGGTCCCGAGACTCGAGGCGGCCGTATCCGGCGAGAGATGCCGTGCCGTGGAGAGCTTCGAGGCCGGGTCGATGATGCGGGCGACGACGGCCGCGAGAGCGAGCTTGCCGCGGCGTGTGCTCTTGCGGTCGAGGATGCGCGGGAGTCCGAGCTGTCGGGCGACGCCGAGGATGGCGGCGACGTGGCCGTGCAGGAGGGCCCTTCGGATGGAGACGGCCTGGTCGATGCCGGCGAAGACGGCGCCGCCCTTGAGGACGGCGCGGAATCCGTCTACGACGTGCGGCGGGAGCTTGGTGAGGTTTGCGACCGTCTTGTGTCGTACGCGCTTGCCTTCTCGCCAGGACTGCCGGAGCAGAGTCTGCGGCGAGCGGCCGCGGTTGGAGATGACATCGATGCGGAAGGACATGTCGCCTTGGCCAGCATGTAAACACGCTGTGGCGAGAATCCTACCGGCAATACATAGATCTGTCTACATGTCCGCATTCGTTTGCATGTAAACAAATATCCCGCTCCTGGACTAGCCCCAAGTGCCCGAAAACCAACTGCCATCAACGATCTGCCGCCAAACGACGCCGGAAATCGACCGTGAAGTTCCGGCTAGAAGTCAGCGCTGCGTCCGCGCAGCGCTGACTTGCAGGGAACTGGTCGCCGACTGGGTGCGCGGGTCTTCTGACCCGCTGCCGCCGGAGGCGGCCAGAGATACGTGCCGGCCGTCAGGCCGGCTCCGCTTTGGCGGCCAGTTCCATGCAAGCTTGCGCCGTCGCTGCTCTACCTTGATCGGCCGGCCGGGTTGTTGACCCGGTAGGTCAGGCGCGCCGCCGAGCGCCGCGTCAGGATGCGCATCAGGAAGATGACGACGCGGTTACGCCAGCCCGGTACGACCGAGGAGGCGCGACCGAGCCGGCGCAGGCTGGCGTCCACCACCTGCTCGGGGCTCGTCCAACCGGTCATCGGCTCGGGCGCCCCCATGCCGGCCTTCTTCTGGTACTCGGTGGGCGTGAATCCCGGCGACAGCACGATGACGTCGATTCCGTGTTCCGAGAGTTCCGCCCAGAGCGCTTCGCCGAACATCAGGTTGAACGCCTTCGACGCACCGTAGACCGCCTCGAACGCCACCGGCTGGTAGGCCGCCGTGCTCGACAGGAAGATCAGCGCGCCGCGACCGCGCTCGACGAGCCGCGGAGCGAGAATCGTCGCCAGCCCCACGGCCGCCCGGTTGTTGACCTCGACGATCTGCAGTTGAAGCTCGGGATCCTGCTCGACAAAGGGGCCGTAGGTGCCGAAGCCGGCGTTCGACACCAGCATGCCGACCTCGATCCCGAGATCGTCGACGGCCTCGAAGACGAGCCGCGGGCCGTCGCGCTCCCCAAGGTCCTGGGGAACGACATGGACCCTCACACCCGAGGCCGAGCGCAGTTCCCGCGCCAGCTTCTCGAGCCGGTCGGTGCGCCGTGCGACCAGCACCAGTTCCATGCCCTCATCGGCAAGCCGCCGCGCGTAGGCCTCCCCGATGCCGCTGGAGGCGCCGGTAATCAGGGCGGCGCCGCCGTAGCGTTGCGCAAGTCGCAGGTTCTTCAGCGAACTCTTCTGCACGTCGCTGCTGCCGTCCGGACCTAGACCACCGATCGCTTCAATCGACTGCCTAGACTACGCAACCGCGCCGGGCGTGGCGACCCGGGGATCGTTGACGCCCATTCCATCCACCAACTCCTGAAAGCGTGGTTCGCCGCGCAGGCACTCGAAGGCTGGATGCACCTTGGTCCAGAGAACAGGCCCGAGCTTCGCCCTCACAGCATCTTCCAACCAGACCAGAGCCGTTTCCTTTTCGTCGAGCCAGGCGTAGAGGATCGCCAGGGAGGCAGACCGGTCCTCGCCGTCGCTCGCCCGCTTCAATTGCCAATCCACCATCCAGCGAAGCACGCCCGGCTCCCCGTTCTTCGCGTAGATCCTCCCTATCGCTTCCGCCTCCTCCGCGCGGCCGGTACTTCGCAGGTGCACCTGTCGCTCATGGATCGCCTCGTCCGTGCGGCCCATGGCGCTGTAGCTGGCCGCCAGCAGCGAACGCACGATTGGATAGTCCCCTTCCAGGGCGAGTGTGTGACGAGCCTGCTCGATGGCCTCTTCGTAGCGGCGCGTGTAGTAGAGGATCTGGCATAGACCCTGGCTGAACACGGGCACCAGAGGATCCAGGTCTACGGCAGCTCTGATCTGGAGTTCCGCTTCCTCGACACGGCCGACCGGCGACAGGAAGTGGTTTCCGTACGAGTAGTGGGCGGTCGAGTTGTCCGGATCGAGCTGCAGAGCCCGCAGGAAAGCCCGTTGCGCTGTTGACCAGTCCCATTGGAACGTGCTCACAAGACCCAACGCCCGGTACGCGAGCACACTCGAGTCGTTGAGTTCCAGCGCGCGATGCACTGCTTCCCTCGCCTTGACCACCGTCTCGTCCACCGGCAGGAAGCCGTAGGCCAAGAGGTTCGCGTAGCACGCCCCGAGTAGTGCGTGGCCGCGTGCGAACTCCGGTTGCAACTCGAGCGCCCGATCCAGAAACCTGATCGCCTGTTGGAGACGGCTCTCGGTCTGTTGATTGACGCAGTACCTGGCCTCGAGGTAGAGCCGATAGACCTCCGGGTTGTCGGTGTAGCGCGGCACGACGGGGCCGGGATGTGGCGCCAGGAGCTTCGTGCGCACGTGTTCGACGATCGCCCGTGCGATGTCCTCCTGGATCTCGAAGACATCGCCCAACTCCCGGTCGTAGTGCTCCGACCAGAGCTGCGTGCCGTCCGAGGTCCGGATCAGTTGCGCAGAGATGCGAAGGCGCTCACCGGCCTGGCGCACACTGCCCTCGAGAATCGACGACACGCCCAGTCTCTCACCGACTCCAGAGGCGCTGAGATCCCTCAGGCGACGGTCGAATGACGACGTTCGGCCCACAACCCTCAGGCCCTCGACCGCGGCCAACGTGTCGATCAGTTCTTCCGCCACGCCGTCGCAGAAGAAGTCCTGGTCCGGATTGGGAGTCATGTTGGCGAAAGGCCGAACCGCGATGGACCCCTCGAGAGTGGCTTCGACAGGGGCAGTGAATCGGTAGCCGCGACCCGGAACCGTGACGACGTACTGGGTCTCCCTGCTCTGCCCCAGGATCTTCCGCAGCACCGAGAGGTTGTGCGTGAGGTTGCTCTCATCCACCGTCGTATCCGGCCACACCATCGCCATCAGCTCCTCCTTGTGGAGGAGGCGGTCGTTGTTCTCGACCAGAGCGCGCAGCGTGTCGAAGATCTTGGGCCGAACAGGAACCGGCTGTCCATCCCGGAGCAGCCGCCGCTCACCCACATCGAGCAGGTACGGGCCGAAGGAGTAAGAGCGGCGGTCAGGAAGCGAGGACATGCACCGGTGATCCAGAGGCCGAATCCTAACGCTTCTTAGGAAATCCGGCACTTCAGCGGCTCTGCGGCAAAGCGAAGACGTACAGGTTGCCGCCGCGGGCGCGCGCGGCGCCCTCGGGAGTGTTCCTGAGACTTCCGGGCCCGGTCGAGATGGCCACGTACTGGCGCCCGTCGGCGGCGTAGGAGATCGGGTAGCCCATGGCCGGGGCCCCGAGGTTCACCTCCCACAGCACTTCGCCGGTCTCGTGGTCGAAGGCGCGGAACCGTCCACCCGCATCGCCGCCGAAGATCAGGCCGCCGCCGGTAGCGACCACCGAGTAGGTCGAGGCCTCGGTCTCGAACAGCCACTTCGTTTCGCCTGTTATGGCCGAGATCGCGTAGACCGTGCCGAGGTACTCCTCGCCGGGCGCCTGAATGTGGTCCGCGGCCAGGTTGTAGATCGCGACCTGCTGCTGCATTGCCTGCGCGCGCGGACTCTCGACGTCGCCGGTCACCAGCATCCTCGCGCACTGGTTGCGCAGCGGGTAGTACATCGTCTGGGTCAGGGGGCTGTACGAGCCTGCCTCCCAGTCCTTGCCGCCGATCCAGGTCGGGCACACGAGCATCTCCTGCTCCAGCTCGGTGAAGATGATCTCGGTGTTCTCCACCGCGCGCCCCGTGGTCTCGTCGATGTCGACGACCACGTTCTGCGGCACCGTCGGTCTGGCCCAGAGGAACTCGCCGGTCTCGCGGTCCAGGGTGTAGACGAGGCCGGTCTTGCCCGGAATCCCCGTCATCACCTTGCGCGTCTCTCCGGGCGCCAGGTCCGACCGGATCCAACGCACCGCCTCCGGATCGGGCGACACCGGGAGGTCGACCAGGATCCGCTCGAACGGATGATCCAGGTCCCAGTGGTCGTTCAGGTGCTGGAAGTACCAGCGGATCTCGCCGGTGTCGGCCTCAAGCGCCAGGGTCGAGTTGTGGTACAGGTGGGTCAGGTCCACGCCGCCGAGCATGAACTTCGGCGCCGGCGAGGTGACGGCGGTGCCGAAGAAGATGAGTTCGAGTTCCGGGTCGTAGCTGGGCACCATCCAGGTGCCGACGTGGCGCCGCTTCTCGAACGGCACGTCGCCCCAGGTCTCGTCGCCGGGCTCGCCGGGCGCCGGCATCGTCCGCCGCCGCCACAGTTCCTTGCCGGTCAGTGCATCGAGCGCGATCATGATGCAGGACTGCGGCCCGCCCCACGGCCGGCAGCTTCTTCCGGAAACCACCCGGCCACCGGCGACGATCGGACCCGAACTGTGCGTGGCGGGATTGACCTCGTAGTCCAGGATCTGCGTCTCCCAGACCATCTCGCCGGTTTCGGCGTCCAGCGCGAAGGCGTAGTTGTCGTCGCTGTTGTTCAGGATCAGACGGTCGTAGATCGCGATGTTGCGGTTGTTCTTCGCGTTGAAGCCCACCTGGGCATAGAGGTCGCTGGGAAGCTCGCGCGTGTAGCGCCAGATGAAGTCCCCGGTCACGGAGTCCACCGCCTCGATCACGTCGTCGACCGAGGGAATGTAGAGCACCCCGTCATACGCCAGGGGCGTGATCTCGGACGTCCCCACGCCGACTTCGCGAGCCCAGACCAGGCTCAGCCGCTGCACGTTCGTCCGGTCGATCTGGTCCAGGGGGCTGTAGCCCCAACTGTCCAGCGTGCGGCGGAACATCAGCCACTCCGACGCCGGCGGGTCCTGAAGCATCTCGTCCGTGACCGGCACGAACGTCGATGCCGCATCCTGGGCAGACAAAGCGGCGCTGAACCCGACGCTCAGGGCAAGGGTCACAACCACCAACCCGCGTTCGAGCGGGCTAGCACTCTTCACTGCTGCGCCTCCGTTCTCGCTGTCTTCAGGACAAGGCGGGGACTGTAGCAGCCGCAACGGCGCCGACTCCGGGAGCTCAGACGTGTCGACCGCAGCGGCCTTCCAAGTGACATCATCGACCATCGGATCTCGCCACCAAGATCTTCACGGACTTAGTCGCAGCCAACACGTCGGAGCATCCGCCATGAACCAGCACGACCCCGCCGGACCCGGACGATCGAGCCGCCGAGACTTCCTCGGCCGCAGCGCCGGTCTGGCCGCGATCACGGCGTCCGCGGGGTTCGCCGGCCCCTCCACTCCGGCAGCGGGGGTCGCGCGTGCCCGCACAACAGGGCAGGAAAACGACGACGCAAGCCGGAGCCGGATCAGCTCCGTCGACGCCTACCCCGTCCACATCAACCAGCGCTCGGAGGGCCTGCTCGACCCGCCCGTCTTCTCCGGCGACGACGATCCGCGACGCTGGCGCTACGGCGGACCCTTCGAGCAGTTGCCGTCGGCGATCATCGCGATCGTCAAGACGGACGCGGGCATCGTCGGCTTCGGCATGGGCGCCGGCGGCAGCGCGGCGGTCGAGATCATCGACGGCCACCTCCGCCATCTGCTGGTCGGCACGAACCCCCTCAACGTCGAGCAGCTCTGGGACCAGATGTACAGCTCGGCCGTGCTCTACGGGCGGCGCGGCATCTTCGCGATGGCGCTTTCCGCCGTCGACACCGCGCTCTGGGACATCGCTGGCAAGCACGCCGGCAAGTCGGTTCATGCGTTGCTCGGGGGAGAGCCCGACGACCGCGTCGCCGTCTACCAGACCGGCGGCGACATTGCCGCAGGCAAGAGCCAGGGCATCCGCCACTTCAAGCGCATCCTGCCGATCGGTCCGCACAGCACGAAGGCCGACACCGACCGGAGCATCGAGGACGTGCTGGCCGCTCGCGAGGCGATGGGACCGGAAGGCAACCTGATGACCGACTGCGTCTCGCGCAATGGCACCGTCGACTGGGCGGTCGGCGTCGCCGAGCGGCTGCGTCCTGCAAACCTCTACTTCATGGAGGAGCTTCTCTCCCCGGACAACGTGTTCGGGTACGCCGAACTGGTCGAGAAGATCGGCGGCGGCGGACCGGGCTGGACCAAGGTGGCCTGCGGCGAGCACGAATACACCGAGCACGGCTTCGAGGTTCTGGTGCGCCTCGGATCCGCCGAGGTCCTGCAGCCCGACATCACCTGGTGCGGCGGTCTCACGGCGGCGAAACGCATCGCCGACATCGTCGAGAAAGCGGGTCTCGAGCTGGTGCCCCACCGCGGCGGCAGCCTGTGGGGGCTGCCGATCTCGCTGACCGCTCCAAGTTGCACGATGGCGGAGAGCTTCGCCACCGGTTCGGCGATCCTCGACGCCATGCAGGCGCCCTTCGACGACGGCGACTTCCTGGCGCCAAGGGAGCCGGGCTTCGGCACCGCGCTCACCGAGGAGATGGTCCTCGACCACCGGCTCCGGCGGTGAAGTAGCATCGCGCCTTCCGCATGAAATCGCTCCACCGCCTTGCCTGCGCTCTCGCCGGGGCGCTCGTCCTGAGTCCCGCAATCGGCGCTCAGGAAACCGGTTTCGAGCCGGTCACCCAGGAGATGCTGCGCAACCCGGAACCGGGGCAGTGGCTGCACTGGCGTGGGACGCAGGACGCCTGGGGTTACAGCCCGCTCGACCAGATCACGACCGAGAACGTCGGCCAGCTTCAACTGGTGTGGGCGTGGGCGATGGACGACACCGGCCCCCAGGAGGCGGCGCCCCTGATCCACAACGGGGTCATGTATCTGCCGCATCCCGGCGGTGTGGTCCAGGCGCTCGACGCCGCCAACGGCGACCTGATCTGGGAGTATCGGCCCGACCTCGAGGCCGAGCAGCAGGGCTCGTTCGGGCGCGGAGTGCAGAAGAACATCGCGATCTTCGGCGACCGCATCTTCGCCGCCAGTCCCCGAGCGACGATCCTGGCGCTTGACGCCCGCAACGGGAACCTGATCTGGGAGACGCAGACCGCCGACCCGGCCTTGGGCTACCGCTACTCCGCCGGCCCCATCATCGCCAACGGCAAACTGGTCACCGGCATCACCGGCTGCGACCGCTACAAGGACGACGTCTGCTTCATCACCGGCCACGATCCGGCGACCGGCAAGGAGATCTGGCGCACTTCGACGATCGCGCGCCCCGAAGATCCGGGAGGGGACACATGGGGCGATCTGCCCCTGCGCTTCCGCGCCGGCAGCGACGCCTGGATCGCCGGCAGCTACGACCCGGAGTTGAACATCGTCTACTGGGCGACGGCCCAGGCCAAGCCCTGGGCCCGGGCGGTCCGCGGCACCGACGGCGACGCGCTGTACACGAACTCCAGTCTCGCGCTCGACCCCGACACCGGCGAACTGCTCTGGTACTACCAGTACCTGCCCGGCGAGACCCACGACATGGACGAGGTGTTCGAGTCGCTCCTCATTGATGTCGATGGGCACAAGCAGCTCTTCAAGATGGGCAAGCTCGGCATCCTCTGGCAGCTCGACCGGGAGACCGGCGAGTTCCTGGAGGCCACCGACATCGGCTACCAGAACCTCGTCGACGTCGACCGCGAGACCGGCGAAGTGACCTACCGCCCAGGCATGGTCCCGGAGATCGGCGTCGAGATCAATATGTGCCCGAGCACGTCCGGCTTCAAGGGCTGGCGCGCGATGTCCTACGACCCGAACACGCGGGCGCTCTACATTCCCGTGACCATGAACTGCGAGCTGGCGACGTTCGGCCCGGTCGAACGCGTCCTCGGCGGCGGCGGCGTGGGTCCGGTCAAGCGCGTCAACACCCTGCACCCCTACTCGGACGGCAACCTCGGCGAACTGCTCGTGATCGACGTGGTCGAGGGCGACATCATGTGGCGCCACCGGACGGCATCACCGATCAACACCGCCGCGATGTCGACGGCCGGCGGCGTGACCTTCGCGGGCGACTACGACCGCAACGTCTACGCCTACAACGCGCGAAGCGGAGAGATCCTCTGGCAGACGCGGTTGCCCACCTCCGCCCAGGGCTTCCCGGCGTCCTACCTCGCCGGGGGCCGGCAGTTCATCGCGATTCCAGCGGGTACCGGCGGCGCGAGCTGGGCGACGATGCTGCCGCGGGATCTCGCACCCCACATCCGGCGGCCGAACAACGGCAACTCGATCCACGTCTTCGCGCTCCCGGCCGCGGCGCCGGTGGCAACGGAGAGGACCCGCACCGCCGCGGCCGACCGCGTCGCGCCGGCGACCGAGCCCGCCGAGACGGTCTGGGACGGCGTCTACACCGCCGAGCAGGCGGAGTTGGGCGCCGCGGCCTACCGAGAAGCCTGCGCCTCCTGCCACGCCGAGGACCTCGGCGGCGGCAGCAACTCGGCCAGCCTGGTCGGCGTGAGCTTCCAGTTTCTGTGGGGAGACAAGACCCTCCACGAGCTGTTCGAGGCCATCCGGACCACGATGCCGACCGACGCCCCGGGGAGTCTGCCGAGGCAGACCTACCTGAACATCGTCACCTACATCATGCAGGCGAACGAGTTCCCGGCGGGCGAGGAGGAACTCCAGGTCGATCCGGCGGCGCTCGGCAACGTCCTGATCACCGGCAAGCCCGACGCGTAGCAAACACTGGGTGCGCCGGCGCCCCCGCCGGCTGCCGCCGAAGGCGGCCAAGCAATCGCGCCGGCCGGAGGCCGGCGGCCGCTTCACTCTCTTTCCGGAATCGCCTCGACCAGCAGCGCCAAGGCGTTCTTCAGCGCCTCGTACGCGTAGCCGCCGAAGGACCCTTCGTAGAGACCGAGCCGGACGACCACCATCTCGTGCGAGGGCACGATGATCGTGCTCTGGCCTCCGGCGCCCTGCATGCTGAAGGCGCTCTCAGGCAGCGACGGGTAACGCCTCTCGCCCCCGCGGGACGGCTGGTTGACCCAGAAGAAGCCGCCGTAGATCGGCCGGCCGTCGGCCACCCAGGCAGGCGCAGGAGTGCTCACGAACTCCACGTACCCCTCGGGCAGCACCCGCTCTCCGGTCGGCGACACGCCGTCGTCCAGGTAGAGGCGGCCGAGACGCGCCCAGATGCGGCCGGCCCCGAAGCCGTAGCCGTTCAGGAGGAAGTTGCCGTAGGGGTCCGTCTCCGCGACGAAGCGGCGAACGCCGATGCGGTCGAAGAGGTGCTGCTGCGGGAACTGGTGGTAGTTGTCGCCGCGCCCCTCGACCGCCGACCGGACCAGGTGGTTGATCAGGATCGGATCGCAGTTCCGGTAGCGGCCGATGGTGTTCGGCGGCCACTGCGGCGGACGCTCGGTGGCCCAGAGGTGGGAGTCGACCGTGCCGGTGTAGAGGTAGAGGTGGTCCGGATAGCCCATCTCTTCCTCGTCGTACTCGGGGTCGCCGGCGTTCACGCAGCGCAGCCCGCTCGACATCCGGAGGATGTCCTGGATGCGGATCGTGCCGCGCACATCGTCAGGGTCCTCGTGCCAGGAGTCGACCGGGGCCAACTGGTCGAGGGTGTACGCGCCCTGCTGGATGAGCACCCCCATCAGGGTCGCCGACAGGCTCTTGTTCATCGACCAGCTCTCGAGGGGAGTGTCCTTGTCGATCCCCTCGCGGTACCGCTCGGCGACCAGCCGGCCGCGGTGAAGCACGACGAAGGCGAGCGTCATCGCGTCCGGCTCGAAGGCGGCGTCCACTGCGGCTTGCAGCTTCGCCGCGTCCACGTCCTCGGGCAACGGCTCGTCGGGCAACCGGTCGCCCATCGGCCAGGGAGCGTCCTCGGGTAGGGCGCTCGTCACCGGAACGGTTTCGTAAGACGGAGCGTCCTCACCCTTGGGGAGCGCGACGCAGCCCTGGTCGCCGTGGAGCACCGCGGTCCGGGTCACGCCGGTGTCGGTCGTGATGTGGACTCGTCCGTTCTCGCGGTCGAGCCGGCGCCCCGGCAGCCTGTCCCGGTACTCGTGGCGGGACGTGAAGCCACCGATCTGCGTCTGGGCCTCCTCGAAGTCGAGCCCGGTCAGGAAGACCGCGGAGCACAGGACCTTCGCGAAGCCGGCCGCTTCGTGTTCGATGAAGTCGCCGGGGGGCGGCACGCGGTCGGTGTCGAGTTCGAACTCTTGGCCACGGGCAACGAGGCTCTCGCCGAGCGTCAGTTCCTCGCCGGCGGACGCGGACTGGTTCACGCCGGCGTCGGCGCAGCCGGCGAGCAACGCGGCGGCGAACGCGATCCGTTGACCAACCCGGTTGCCAGGGCGCATCACTCGCTCTCCCCCTGCCGATACCAGATCGGCGAGGTCCAGGCCATCTCCTGGATCGTCTCGGGATATGAGCCGTCCGAGCACACGGCGGGACGGTCCTCCGGTGCGAGGCGCTGGCAGTCGTACCAGCTCCAGCGCAGGCTCGGGTTCTCGACCACCCGAAGATAGTAGTAGGCGTGGAGATCGGGATCGAACGACTCGTCGCGGTAGACGGTGCAGAGGCTGTCGTGCCCGTCGCCGCTCCGCTCGCCGGTCGCAGGATCTGCGCTCGCCCCGTTGTCGGGCGATCCGGCGATCGGGATGACCTGGGTGTGGCCCGTCCCCTCGGCGTCGACCCAGCCCTTGATGAGCTGGAGCTGCTGCAGAAGCCCGGCGTCGTCCGCCGGGTCGCGGGCAGCGAAGGCGAGGAACATCGGCATTCCGCCGCCGACAGCCGGGGGCAGATCGCCGCCCATCGGAACGCCGCCGGCGTAGGCCTGCTCCAGCAGGTCTGCCTGGTCGCAAAGATCCACGGCGAAGTTCCAGCCGCCGAAGAACCGCGGACGGATCCGGGGACCCGAGGTGCCGAACACTTCACGGCGCTCCATCGCTTCGAAGATCGCGTCGCGCGAGTTCTCGACCGCCCAGACGCCGGCCAGACCGCCGGGGTTGCCGTCGATGCCGCTGGTCAGCAGCCCCGGCTGAAGGCGCTCCTCGGGCGTCGCCTCCACGGAAACCGCGCCGCGCCAGTCCTCTTCCGCCACCGCCCCCGGCGTCGCCGTGTGCGTGTCGGTCGACGCGATGATGCCGAGCTTGACCGGATTACGGCCGGTCTCCATCTCCTCCTCCAGGCCGACGACGAGCGCCGAGCGAACGAAGTCCGTCCGGTCGACGCAGCCGGCGCCGAGCATGCCCTGGTTGCCGTTCTCACCCTCCGGGCACTCCTCGGTGCGCTCGGTGAAGTCGCCCTGAAGCAGGGACTGGACCGTCTCCTCGCGGCCCATCACCCGCACCGCCTCCACGTCGCACAGCTCGTCCGGCTCGGCGAACACGGAGGAAAGGCCGCCTATGCACTCGGAGCCTCCCTTGTGTTGGAAGATCTCGATGATCGGCTCACGCTCCAGCCGCTTCTCCGCGTAGGCGCGGCGCGATTCCAGCGTTCCGTCCAGTCCCCGATACGGCGCCATCCGGCCGTTCGCGAGATTGCTGTTGTGGGGAATCGTCAGGTAGTCGCAACCGGGCCGGGCCGTCCCGTCGCCGCAGACTTCGTCGAGCCGCTGCCAGAGCTGGCTGTCCGTGGGCGCGTCGATGTAGGACACCGGCAGATCCGGCACCTCGGAGCCCCGGAAGATGACGTTTCGGTGGTAGTTCGAGATCCCCGGCGTACCGGTGTACTCGTAGCCGACGAAGGTGGTGAAGCTGCACGCCTCCGTCCGATCGTAGGCGTCCTCCGCCGCGTCGATGATCGCCTCCCAGGGGCTCTTCGCCCATTCCAGGCACAGCGACCCGTCCTCGCCGCACACGTCCTCGAGGCGGCTCGGCGTCTCGGTCGTGATGACGGCCCCGAGCATCTGCATCCCCACGCGCTGGTTCGAGCGGAACGTGGTGCAGAACTCGCTGTCGTATCGCGGCGACTCGGGATCCCGGCACAGGCGGCGTTCTCCCAGGAACTCGCCGTGGTCGGTCACACCCACGAAGTCGAGCGGCCGGTCGATCGTGATGCTGCCCTCGGGCGCACCGTCCGGGCCGATGGGCCAGAACGGGATCGCTTCGCCCTTGGCGAAGCGGTAAGCGTCCGCCGGCGTCGCGCCGGTGCTGTTCGCCGCCGCGTCGAACGAGAAGCTGGTGTGCACGTGCAGGTCACCGAACAGGGCCTGGCGAAGCGACGTCGCGTCGAGGCAGGCGGGCCGATCTTCGGTGCGGGCGACGCTGCCTCCGGGGATGGCCGGGCCCTGCGGGGCGCCTTCGGCCGAAGGACCGGCGCAGGCAACCACGGCGGCGGCCATAAGGATCGGCAGGGCGCGGTACGACTCGTTTCTCATTCAATCTCTCCTGCTGAAGGCCGGCGAACCGACGTCTGAACGGCGCCCGACGCTATCGCCCTCTATAGTGAGTTCCGCTCAACTTCCAAGGAGAACGCAGATGAAGCTCTCGCTGCCGACCGTTCTCGCCGCTGCCCTGGCGTCCACCGCCATCGCCGCGCCCGCTTCGAGCGCCGAACCCGACGACGTGCGCTCGCGGTGGGAAACCTCCTGCATGATTCGGCACGACAAGTTCGACTACGTGCTGCCGGGCGCCATGCGGCGCAACGACATCGACATGTGGATCGTGATCGACCGGGGCCGCGGCACCCAGCCGATGACCCGCGACTTCGGGATCGCCACGGTCAACGGCCAGGGCTTCTTCATCTTCACCGACCGGGGCGGCGATCGCATCGAACGGATCCAGCTCGGTCCCGAGACCGACCTGGCCAGGGAGTGCGGCGCCTACGACCGGTTCGGCGACCCGAGCGACCTGCGGTCTATCGTCGAAGAGCGCGATCCGGAGACCATCGGCCTGAACTACCTTGCCGTGCCCTACGAGTCCGAGGGACTCCACGTCGCCGACGGGCTCACCCACACCGACTTCAAGGGCCTCACGAACGAACTGGGCGAGAAGTACGCGTCGCGCTTCACCTCGGCCCAGCACCTGATCGCCGACTTCCATGGCGAGCGGGTGGCGGGCGAGATCGTCGAGTTCGCGAAGATCGGCGACCTCACGCGCCGGCTCATCGAACGGGCGCTCTCGAACGAGGTCATCACCCCAGGCAAGACGACCCACGCCGAGGTCGCCCGCTGGCTGGAGCAGAAGCTGCACGACCACGATCTGCTGCGCGCCTGGTACCCGACCGTGTACAGCCACCGTCCGGACGGCAGCGAGATCGGCGGCACCGAGCGGGTCATCCAGCGCGGCGACGTCCTGCAGATCGACTGGGGCGCCGGCCGGAACAACTTCTCCACGGACATCAAGCGCTTCGCCTACGTCCTGCGCGAAGGCGAGACCGAGCCGCCCCCCGACGTGCTGAAGACGTTCGCCGAATCGAAGAAGGTGCAGGAGATCATCCGCAAGCACGTCCGCTCGGGCCGCACCGGCCGCGAACAGTTCGACGAGCTGAAGCAGATCATCCGGGACGCCGGCTACGTCTACACCGAACTCGAAGAGGCGGGCCCCGACGCGCCGGGCATCGAGGTCAACGTCGGCATGCACGCGGCCGGCAACATCGGCCACGACATGGCCGCCGGCCTGTTCGAGATCTTCCCCGAACGGACGAAGTACGTCGTCCGCCCCAACTCGATCATCTCGCTTGAGTACATCGTCTTCATGCCGGCCGAGGAATGGGACGGCAACAAGATCCCCATCAACGTCGAGGAGAACGCGGTCATCACGGAGCGCGGGATCGAGTGGCTCCATCCGCCGCAGGCGCGGGTCCTGGTGATTCGGTAGTGCGGCGGCGAATGGCGGCACCCGCCAGTCCGGAAGCCCGAGGGGAGGGGCCCGGCGGTCGTGTCGTCCACCTCTCCGCAGCGCAGCGGCGAGGTGCGGTTCTTGACTGGAAGGCGCTGGTCAGGGCGGTGGGCCTGGACAGCGCGAGTTGCAAGATCGGAATGATGAACCTCGTCTACGACCTGCGCCGCCTTGCCTGGCTCTGCGCCCGAAGACCGTTGAACCCTGTTCAAGCGGCCGCCTGAGTCGCAAAGACGCCGCCGGCACCGGCAATCCGACTGCAGCCCGAAACCGCGTCCGGTCTTCCTTCGAACCCGTCAACCGCACTCCGCTCCCGTCCCGTTCAGGTAACGCGGCACCAACGAGTCCTCTACCCGATTCTGGGAGCCTCCCTCCACTCGGTAGTGGCGCGGGACGAGGCATCCCGTAGCCGTGGATCGGCCGCCACACAGTCAACCACCCAAGAACCGGACGCCCCGACCATCTTCTCCTGAAATGCCGGAGACCACCATTCTGAATCACCGACAGTCGTCGTCGGACACTAAGGCGCCGTTCGAGTAACAGCTGTACGACACATATCCGTCGGCAAATCGGTGAGTCCAGGGGCCGTCTTCCCTGCCGTCCTCGTACGATCCTTCAAGCACGCCCCCGTTGGCGAATCGGTGGGTCCATCGACCGTGCATCTTGCCGTGCATGTAGGGGCCTTGCCACACGTCCCACACTTCCCCGTCGGCCCATCGCAGAGCCCAATGGCCATGCATCTTCCGGTGGTTCCGCTCCGATTCGGAGAACGACCCGCCTGACCCAGACGATTGGGGTCGTGCCGGGAGCGACCCCCGGTTTGCCGTCTCAATCCGGCTTGGAGCTCTGCTTCTCCCGCATAGCCACATAGAACTCGCGATACTTCACGATGACAAAGTACAACAGGCCGCCCATCGCTGCTGCCAGCCCGATGAACGCCACCACCAGCCGCAAGTCGGATCCCGGCGGCAACACCAGGAACCCGATGAACCATGTTGCCAAGCCGATAACGGCTACCGTCAGCGCGTTCTTCATGAACTACTCCTTGGGGGGTGAGTGAAGATCTCGTTCACGTCGCGCAGAGTTGGCATCCAGGTTACCGGCCGCCATCCTACTGGACTGTGACTTGGGATTGGGCACCGAGGCGTCGTCAGGGATCTGCGTACTTCCACTTCACGGGCGTGGCTTCTTGTTGTACTGAGGAGCCGCGGGGTGGCTTTGGGAGGGAGCACTAGCCGACGCGTCGATCAGGGGCAGGAAGGGTCGTGGGCTAGTCCTTGGGCCGAGTAGAAGCGAATCAAGTCCTCTAGCATCTGCGAGGCAAAGTGTTCTGTGAGAATGCGCGGCTCGGCGGAAGCGATCGCATCCGGTAGCGACGGAGAGTCGGCCGAGCGATCTGTTGTGGTGCGGCGCTTCTCCAGACAGTCAGCGAAGTTCAGTGCCGGCTCACACTCGTGGAGTGTGTTCAGGACTTTATCGATCGCCAGCTCGATGCCTTCTTCAATGAGGGTTTGGCCCGCCTCGGTGGCGGGTTTGCGCAGCTGGGCGTACCTGTCGGAGCGAAGGAGGGTCAGAATTCGAGCTTTGAGCGACTCGCCTAGCTGGCTGGGCAAGCCGTCGTGCCTTTCTGGCAAGGCTGCCGCAAGACCACGCTGAATGGCCTGTTCCAAGAAGCGAGGCGTTTCCTCTTGGCTAGGCGGCAGTTCAGGTTCCGAAGTGTTCGCCAGCAACCGGTTCAGAACGGCGATGCAGTTCTCGCCGTCCTGGGCAATAGCCGGTCCGGGCGTGAGGACGACAAGCAGTGCAAGACCGTAGCTGGCGCTGAACATCAGTGCGTACAGGAGGCGGCGGGGGGTTCGGGAGACGTGTGGGACTGCGTCCGCGGGTGCGGAGGGTGCAGCGCACCCGTACTGGTTGTCGGTGACTAGCTTGTCGGCGTCGTAGATGATCCTGAGCGCGTCTTGGTTCCAGGAGAGGCGTCCACTCATCGGGCTTGGTCCTTCGTTAGGGGGTCGTACGGTAGAAGCGCTGGGTCGGAGGTTGCGGCGACCCACGAGAAAGGATAGCACTACGGCGGTTGGCGAGAGGTTGATCGCGGCACCGACGGCGGCACCCAGGAGGGTGCCTATCTGGAGGGGAAGCGAACGCGCCACTGGGTGCTGCGCTTCCCGGGTGGCAGCGTCCAAAAGGGGCCCTATGTGGACGGGAAGAGACACGGCCACTGAATTGTGCGATCTGACTGGGAGGTGTCTGATGGCCGGTACGTGGACGGCGAGGAACACGGCCACCGGGCGGAGCCACGCCCTGACGGATTGGTCGGGGAGGGCCCCTACGTGAACGGCAAGAAGCACGGCTCTTGGGCTACGCGACTCACCGAGTTTGCTGATCCCGACGACTTCATCCTTGAACCCGGCGAAACAACACGGACGTGTTACTGGAACGGCAAGGATCGGGGCTGGCCGGCCACCCGCCCTCCCTAGGTCCGGTAAGCGGGTCCCCGCCTACTTCCGGCCCAAGGTAGTGCTTCACCGTTCCCCTGCCGACAGCCTGGGCCTCGGCCGTAGCGCACCACCATGGTGAAGTCCTTCGAGCGCTCGGCGGTCGCCACGGCCGCGGTCGACGCGCCGCGTTTGATGAGGGACTGGGCGCTGCCGACCGGGCAGCTGTGGCCGCGGGCCACTTCGACCCGGCGGGACAGCGGCGGAGTAGGCGGCCGTCGTCTCGTCAGTTGCCTCGTGGCCGCCCAGGCCGCGCCTCTACGCGGCAAGTGCCTCCTTGTAGGCCCTGGCGGTGGTGGGTGCGACCGAGGCGTCGAGCGCGGCCCCGATGCGCTCCGCGTCGGCCTTCGGTAAGGGCGCTCTCGCTGGTCTTCTGGAGGTCCATGTCGGGACCCCATCAACTGTTGACGAGTCAACTCATGGGAAGAGACGATCTTATGCAGGGTGGTGCACCTCCTCGCCGGACACCCGTCTACCCCGCATCGTTTGCCGGGTGACGAGGTGTCTCGGCTAGGGGGTGGGTCGGAACCTGTCAACGACATTGACACAGCGGGGTTCTGGATTTACTGAGTGGTCTCTGCAGTCTCGTTGTCGGGCTTGTTGATCCAGACGGCCTGGGGCAGTGGCGTGTGCATCGGTTGGCCGCCGACGAATCGTTCGGGGGAGCTTTTCCAGGCGGCGCTCAGGGTGCGTTGGCGCTGCTCGATCACGGCTTGCGCCCGGCCGTAGTGGACGGTCTCGGGGGTCAGCATGGCGATGCCGGCATGGCGGTGTTCCGTGTTGTACCAGGGGAAGAAGGACCTGCAGTAGTCGGTCGCGGCATCCTGGTTGGGGAAGCGGCTGGGGAAGTCGGGGTGGTACTTGAGGGTCTTGAACTGTGCTTCGGAGTAGGGGTTGTCGTCGCTGACCCGCGGGCGGCCCAGGGACCGGTTCACGCCGAGGCGGGCGAGCAGTTGGGCGGTACCCTGGCTGGTCATGGGGGCGCCTCGATCGGAATGCAGGGTCAGGACATGGGGCTTGACGCCGTGCTTGAAGCAGGTCTCCTCGATGAGCCTTTGGGCGAGCGCGGAGTTCTCGCGGTCGGCGACCATCCAGCCGACCGCGTAGCGGCTGAAGAGGTCAAGCAGGACGTAGAGGTAGTAGTAGGTCCAGGTCTGCGGTCCGAGCAGCCTGGTGATGTCCCACGACCAGACCTGGTTGGGCGCGACAGCGACCAGCTCCGGCTTGGCGTACGACGGATGGACGCGCTGGTTGCGGCGGTCCCTCACGGGGTGGTTCGCTTCGAGGATGCGGTACATCGTGCGCTCCGAGCACAGGTAGCGGCCCTCGTCGAGCAGGGTGGCCACCACTTCTCCCGGCGAACGATCGACGAAACGCGGCGACGCAAGCGTGGCCTCGACCCGTTTCCGCTCGATCTGGCTCAGTGCCCGGGCAGGCGTGGGGCGGGGCTGCCGTCGCCCGGGAGCGGGCCTCGCACGACGATAGAAGGTCGATCGCGACACGCCCAGCGCCCGGCACGCCGGCGCGATGCCGACCTGCCGGGCCAGGGACCTTGCCGCCATCAGCAGTCCTTCCCGTCTTCGAGGCTGAATCCCAGCAGCCCTGCAACTTTTCCCTGGACGTCCAGGATCGTGTGCGCGGCGGCGACTTCCCTCTCGAGCCGCTTGACCTTCGCTTCCAGCCGCTTCACCTTCGGCATCAGAGGGTTGGCCTCGACAGGCTTGCGGCCCCGCTTCGTCGGCCTCAGACCGGAAAGCGCGCCCTCTCGCCGCGCCTTGCGCCAGTTGGCCAGATGGGAGCTGTACAGACCCTCTCGCCGCAGCAGCCGACCCACCTCGCCGCGGTGGGTGCATCGGTCCGCTTCCTCCAGAATCCGCAGCCGGTACTCCGCCGTGAACTGCCGCCTGGTCGGTCTCGCCAGCACTTCCGGGTCGGGAACCGCCCCGGCGGGCGCCGCGCCGGCCGCGGGGGCCTCGTCGCTACGCTCCTCAACCCCCGCGGCCGGGAGCTCCGAGCCGCCGCCAAACCTCTGCTCTCGTCTTGACATTGATCCTCCTTGCCAACGTGTGCCCTCCACTATTCAACGGGATGGCCGCTGTGTCACGTACGTTGGCAGAGAGGGGGTTGCGCGATCGCGGAACGACCGCTGACGGCCATGGCGACCACTTGGGCCGCGGCGGCTGCGCCGCGGTAGGCGGTTGGTGTCTCCGTCGGCGCCGCCGGTGCCGATCAGGGTCCAAGTGGACGACCCATCCGCGGGGTGCCATGTCTCGACGGCGGCTGTGGGGCGCTGAAATGCTGCAAGCTGGCCGCCGGCAACCTAGACGCCGCCTTGCGCGGCGTTGAAGCTGCCAGTCAGAATAGACTTCACCCTCCCCAAGGAGCGATTGATGGCGGACGACGAAGAGAGTCGGACATACACGCCGACCGAGTGGTTGCTCCTGCTATGGGGCATCTTTGTGGTCGTGTCGATCCTCGCGTTGGCTTGGCGTTTCTTCATCCGACCCCTTCTTAGTCACTTGTCCTTATAGGCCCTGACTGGGGTGATCTCCGCTAGGCCCCTCGCTACCAAACTCTGGGGCTTCCTGGGGTCCGAGGGCCACAAAGGCGCTAGAGAGTCCAGACGGTGACGATGCCGGCGACCAGGGCGACGAGCGCGACGCCGGCGAGAAGGCAAGCGCTCCAGACGCGGCCGTAGGCCTGCCGGCGGGTCTGGATGATCTCGGCGAGCGCATCGCTCTGATGCTTCAACTCCTGGCCGGAGTCGGCGACCTAGCGGAGCGCCACGTCCGCCGCGCTGGCTCTCGTTCAGTTGATCGAGGGTTCGCCCGCACCCGGTCCTGGAGGCTGGTCGTCGCTCGAACCCTCCTCTCCCCGATTCTCCAACAACTGCCCGAACACCGCCGTGCCGACCATCTTCCCCCGGATGCCGAGGAGCACCAGACCTTCGACCCCGGCTTCGTAGTGCATCGGCACGGTCCAGGACCCACACGAGCTGCGCTGGAAGAAGGAACCCTCTGCTCCTCGGGGACCCTACGCACCCCTGTCACCGCCACCCGAACCTCATGTGGAGTGGGACATTTCGGTTGCCATTGACAGCGTTGACCACGCCGTACCAGCGATCGCACCAGCGTGAAACCAGGGCACACCCGCCCTCGTTCCACCTTCCTCCCTATCCCGTTTCACCTCCCCCGCGCCGCTATCCGTTTCTGCCTCCTGTGGTTTCGCTCCGAATCGGAGAACGACCCGGCCACATCACGCCGCCGGGTTGTGCCGGGAGCGCCCCCCGGTGCGCCGCATCCCGTTCGGCGCGCCTCCCCCCTCTTCGTTCCACGTCCGGGGCGGGGTCGCTCCCGGGCGAGATGATCCCCGCGGGAAAGCTGGCCAACCCAGCCTCCCGACCCACGGCCGGTAGACTGACTCTGGAGGAGGACAACCGGATGCAGCCCCTACGCGTGTTTCCAGTGGCCTTGTTGTCGGCTCTTGGCATCGGACCAGCCGGTGCCGAGACGTTCTACAACCAGGACGGTGTGCAGTTGTCTGCGACAGTGCGGGTCATCGATTCCGGCGCCGCGACCTGCCGTATCCGGGAAGAGCGGCACACCGCGGAGCAGTACGAGAAACTGAAGCCCAACAACGGCCAGCCCCTCAATGTCTGGCGGGTGGAACTCGTGGTCGCCAACTACTCCGGCAAGGTGCTGGACTACCTGAGCGCCCACTTGAATGTGGAGGCGGCCTGGCCGCCCTGCGACAACTGGGATGGGCTGGGCAACTACGGCAAGCCGGTGGTCTGGACCGGTCCGCTGATGTCGATCCAGGATGTCGGGAGTGTGGAGCCGGGTGAGGAGCGCCGCGAGATCGAGTTCGTGCTGGTGTTCCACGATCAGGAACCGGCGCTTGGGCGGTGGGACATCAACTACGACTTCGCGGCAGCTCGGTCTGCCGGGGGAGGTACTGCGAAAGAGACCCGGTCGGCAATTGCCGGCACGGGTAGGACCACGGCGGCACCAGAACGCGAGGCGGCGGGGACTGCCGAAGCCCCTTCGGCCGGAGGAAGCAGTCTACCGGCCGGCATCCGGCCGGAGCACACCTGCGCGGGCAAGGCGGTCGGGTCGTCCTGCTGGATGGGGGTCGCGAACCAAGCAGGGTGCTACCTCTGGAACCCTAACCTTCAGAGGGAGGAGACGGTCACCTGGACCGGGGGCTGCTCGGACGGCCGGGCCAGCGGCACGGGTGAGCGGGCATGGAGCTACACCGACGACGACGGCAAGCCGACATCCTCTTCAGGTGCGGGCGAACTGAGGGACGACAGGGAGAACGGCCACTGGACCCACCGAGAAGCCGACGGCAGCGTCCAAAGAGGGCACCTATGTCGACGGCAAAAGAAACGGCCACTGGACCCTGCGATTCGCCAGCGGGTCAGTGTACGAAGGCTCCTACGTGAACAACGAGAGGAACGGCTACTGGACGGAGCTTTGGCACAACGCAGGGGCAGTGTACGAAGGCTCCTTCGTGGCCGGTAGTCGCCACGGCCGCTGGACACTGCGATGGGCCGACGGCGACGTGACGTACGACTGTTACTCCAACGGCGACGAGGTCGATTGCCCGTAGGGGCCGGCGAGGAGCGATCTCGCCCCTTACTTCGCTGCAAAGAACCTCACTCCACTCCGCTCGCTTCGGGCGGGCGTCGGTTGTCGAGAGGTCGTCGGGCGTCGCTCGCTCCGAGTCCGCTGGGAGCCTCCCCCCTCGGGCCCCCGGACTGGCTGGACGGCGTCGGGCTCCCCGGTTCGCCTGCGAATCGGGGATTGGCACGGACCACTCGGCTGGGGAAGAGTGGCGACTCCAATGAGCCATCAGTACAAAGGGTGAGTTCATGAGTGTGTTTCGGAATGCGATCTCCGTACTGGTTCTGTTTCTGTGTACACCGGTGGTGGTGGCCCAGACGATCAAGGAGGAGACCCTCCAGCGCATGCAGAAGCAGATCCGCGACGACAAGTTCGATCATGTGCTGCCTCGAGCGATGCGGGACAACGGAGTCGACATGTGGATTCACGTGATTCGCGACCGGAATCCCGATCCGATCGCGCGGGATCTGGGGGGCGAGTCCGGGGTCTTCGTGTTCACGGACCGTGGCGGAGGGCGGATCGAACGGGCGATCCTCGGCGGGACCGACGAGGCACTGTGGGGAGACGAGGCCTACGACCTGTTCGTGGGCGAGGAGGGGATCGAAGGTGACCCGGGCTGGCAGCGGGTGATCGGCGACTTCGTGGCGGCAAGGGATCCCGAGCGGATCGCGGTCAACTTCGCGGAGCAAAACCCGCTTGCTGACGGCATCTCCCATACGGACTACGAGACGCTGGTGGACGCCCTGGGTGAGGAGTACGCCTCGAGGATCGTCTCGGCGGAGGGCGTGATCGGGGACTTCGTGGCGGGCATCGTGGTCGGCGAGATCGCGCTAACCGGCTACTTCGGGATGCTCACGATGCAGACCCTGGACGAGGAGTTCGCGAAGATCGAGCCCGGCGTCACCCGGCTGGAGGAGCTCGACGGCAACGTCTTCGTCCGGGACCCGGACGGCAACGAGGACAACAACAACGAGTACGTGCTGCAGCGCGGCGACCTGATCACGATCCTGAACGGCGCCGGCGAGGGCTGGTTCGTTGCCGACCTGGGCGGCAACGGTTACCTGCTGCGCGAAGACGAAACGGAGTTGCCGCCGCGCGTGCAGAGGATCTGGGATCACGCGATGCAGGTGCGGGAGATCCTCCGCGCGAACATCCGGGTCGGCCCGACTGCGGGCGAGACCCTGGCCCTGCTGGCCGAGAAGATCGAAGAGGCGGGTTTTCTCTACATCGACAGGGACCGGTACGACCCAACCCTGGACCCGGCCAAGACCCAGGTCCACCTGGACCTCCACGCCCAGGGCCGCCGGGACATGGACGCGCCGCGCATCTCGCCGTTGGGCGGTGACTGGCAGCGGGACATGAAGCTGCCGCTCTTTCACAGCTTCACGCTCGAGTACATGGTCCACATGCCCGTGCCGGAGTGGGGTCCCGGCAAGCACCTGTACATCGCATTCCACGACGGCGCGATCGTTACGCCGCGCGGCATCGAGTTTCCGTATCCGCCGGATCCGGGGATCCGGCTCATCCGCTAGCGCTGGAGCTAGCCGGATGCGGGCGAGACGCCCGCATCCGTTACTCGTCGCCGCACCACCAGCAGCGTAGCCGTTCGGCGATGGTGGCCTCCGAGCCCGGTCCGAGGGCTCGTAGTAGCGGCGGCCGGAGAGGCCGGGCGACAGGTACTCCTGTTCGGCACCCGCCCGTCCGGGGCCCGAGGGGAGGGTGTCATCGGCGTTGGTGCTCCAGCGCCGCTTAGGTCCTCACGCCGAGTTGATCGGCCAGGAAGGAAATCGCTACAGTCCCACTGCCAACGGGCTGTTCGTTAGTCAGTCAACACTCCCGGCGCGGATACCGAACCTGCTGGTCAACGGTTCGGCCGGCATCGCGGTCGGCATGGCGACGAACATCCCGCCCCACAACCTGGGCGAAGCACCGGCCGCATTCGTGGCCCTCTCGTCCTGTTTCCAGTCAGGGGTCCCCGGCCCGCCCGTTCGGAAATCGGCGAACGGACCTCTCCAAGAGCGTGTCGATCAGACCTTCACAGACATCCCGCCATCTATCAACAAAGGCCCAACCTCTTTCTTCTATGGAGAGATATCCCATCTCGTCAGCCGCCTTCATAAAGGCATCGTAGACACCCTCTCTCGAAGCCAACATATAGATGCTATCCGACATGTCGGAGTTTCGCCGTGCCATATCGTACAAATCGTCAGATAGATCCCAAACTCCGACCCGAGCCGATGCACAAGCAGCGCGTTCATTCACCTCGAAGGCAATCCCTTGCAGCTTGGCCTGCACGACGTCCAAATCCATGCACTCCTGTGAAGTAAACGGTTCTTTGCACTTCCTCTTGCTTTCTTTCGCAACGACGTCGTTGTCTTCGGCGATCTCCTCGATCAGAGACTCCCATTCGCTCATCAACCGCACATACTCAGATTGGGACATGCTCTGAGCGGACAGTCCGCCGGCCAGCGGAAGGGCGAGTGCTAGCAGGATGCCAGTTGCGCGTTGGCGGTGGCGTCGTTTCTGTCTGCCTACGTGCTTCTCTCGGCGTGACATGTGATGTGACCGACCTTTCGCCTAAGTCTAGCTAGTGTCTGCCAGAAAACCCCGTTCCGGGGGGATTCCGGAGCGAGTCTGAGGCTGTTTGCAGGCGCAAGAGACCGGCGCAATGGCCTTTGATCGGCGGTGCCGGAGCTTCTTGCGGGTTCTCGGCGGCGATTTCCGCCGAATGGCGCTCGTTCGGGCACGGCGGCGCCTCCGTCTCGACCGGGCGCGGAGTTCCGGTGACGGTCAGGCGGCCCGTCGTCGTTTGCGTTTTCGTTCGAGCGTGTGCAGCAGCCGACCGAGACGGTGCAGGTTGGCGGCGAGCACCGAGAGAGCGACGGTGCGCTCGAAGCCTTCAGCGCCGCGGCTTCGGACGCGATCGAGCCCACGATGCTCCAGAGCGTTGATGGCGGACTCGATCGCGGGATGCCTGCGCCGGGCCGAGGCGAAGTCCTCGCAGGCCTCCCGCTCCCGGTCGGCGACCGACATGTACCCCTTCTTCGGCAGCACATTGAGATCGAGCAGATCGTCGAGCCGGACCCGGTTGTCCCGGCTGTGAAAGTTGCGGTCGAAACTGCAGACTCGAAGGTCGCAGAACCGCTCCTGGGCGGCCACAACCATCGGCACCGCCGCCTTCACGTCGCTGCCGCTCCACAGCACCTCGTGATGGAGGATGAATCGATGCTGGTCCTCGATCAGAGCCACCGGAACGCCGAGTTCCACCGGCGTGCCCGCCTTGCCCTTCGACACCCAGCGCGTGTGCGGCTCGAAGATCGAGAAGACCTTCTCCTCATGGGGAATCGTCTCGCCCAACAGCAGCCGACGCTCGACCTGGTCCATCTGACGCCGGGCATGAGCGATCAAGCCCTCGATCGCTTCGCAGGACGCGCCGTCGCCCGCAGACCGCAGCGCCTCCACAGTGATCTCGGCACGCGCCGCCAGCTGGCCGCACTGCAAGAGGTACGCCTTCACACGCGCCGGAGTCCGCTTCGCCCGCCTCGTACCGCGCACCTTGTTGAACAGCCTGCGCACCAGCCTCGACTGATGACGCCACTGACGCCAGCCGGAGACCCCGTGCCTACCTGCCGCTCGGCCCGTCTCGCGCAGCAAACAACGCATCGCGTCCGACAGCAGGTTCACGTCCGTGGGGTAATGCACGTCGGTCTCGACCACGAAGGAGTCACACCGCCCGCGCAACGGCTCGCCAGGCTTTTTTCGCGCGACCGCATGGCCGCTTTCCACCACCAATCTGCCCACCGCCGACAACAACTCGGGCGTCAACAAGCTCACGTTGTCGACCACCGTCTGGCATTCGTAGTAGGTCTTGTCCCCGAACTCGCCGTGCCCCAGAAACGCCCGCAACGTCGCGTGATGGTTGGCCAGGTCGTGAAGCCGGTCGAAGTCGCAGCGAAGCCCCTGCTTCACCACCCCCAACACCAGAATCCGCCACAGATCCATGCCCGGACGACCCACCGTCCGGTCGGTCTCCGGCGAGACATGCTCGTCCAGAAGATCGAACACCCGATCCCGCAACTCCCGCTCGCACCAGATGTACTGCAGACCCCTAAGAAGAGCCGGAGTGTCGTCCCTCGACTTCGGATCGAGCCGGATATCCCCGATCGGCACTTGACCGATCTTGAACTGCCGACTTTGCACCTCCCGCATCGCCATATCCTCCGAAGATCGACCGGAATCCGCCCAAAACACCCGATTCAGGCCCGGATCCTACGGCATCGACCACATCTTCCACCGCCGAATCGGCCGCAAACTCCCGTAGAATCAACGATTCCCGGGTTTCCTGGCAGACACTAGCTAGCCGTTGACTTCGATCAGCAGCCGGCAGTGATCGCTCGCACCCCATTCCTCCACGGAGTTCAAGGCGCACACCCGGATCTTCTCGTGAAAGCCGCGCGAGGCGAACACATAATCGAGTTGCTTGGTTGCCTTCGCGGGCTCGCCTTCGCGCGTCGTGTAGTAGGTCACGACGTTCTTCGTGTCCGGCGGCATGAAGTCGGGCACCGGTTCCGCCTGCCTGCCGTTAGGTGCTTGCGGCCCAAGGAACTCGAAGCCGAGCGCATCCATCCGGTCCCAGATGGTGCGGTCGCGAGCTGTCGTCCAGTCCTTGCTGTCCCCGGCGCCATAGACCGTGTTGAGGTCGCCTGCCACGAGGATCCGATGAGAAGACGGATCGACGTCCCCGATGAAGGCGGAGAGGTCCGAGATGATCCGGTGCGCGGAACCGTCCGGATAGCCGACTCTCATCTTGCTCTCCGTTGAGGGGTGCGGTCCCATCCATCGCGCGTACATGGACACGACGACGAAGGGCTCGACATTCGGATCCGGCGGGCGGACTCGCGCGGCGGCGACCGTACCGATTCCGCTGACCGCGAACCAGTTGCTCAGGGTCTCACTGATCGGACTGACTTGTACGAACCAGTCGACGTCGACCCTCTTGGACAGCCTTACGACCGCCGGCCAAACGTGGAACAGACGCGACCAATAGCGTTTGTACCAGTCCGAGTTCCACCAATGCGAATTCCAGTGCCCCTCCGGAACTTCCGGTTCTTGGCGCAGATGCGAAGTGCGGGCTTCCTGAAGCAGTGCAACATCGGCATTCATCTCCCGGAGCTGGTCCCACGGCTTCTTGCGTCCCGCGACGTTCCAGCACACTACTCTCGTCGTCATTCGCCCACCTCAAGTCTTGCGTCGATTCTCGTCACTCGACCGTCGCTCCCTCCTTCGATCCCCGCCACCGCAGGCTTCCTCGACCTGCGGCGCGGTCCAGCCTCAAAGGTCGACTCCGTCTTCGAGGATCGTCCGGCGCATGGCCTCCGTGGCCGACTCGATCGGGATGATGTCGAGGTCGAAGTCGGTCAAGTCGGCTGCTTCCGCGGAAACGCTGAAGAAGCGCTCCGCCGGAAGACCAGCCACGGCGATGTCGATGTCCGAGCGCCAGGTGAAGCGGCGGTCTGGAACGAACGCAGAGCCGACGCCCACGACGCGGCTGGCGCCGCGTTGTCTGAGGAACGCGGCGACCCGCCGCGCATCTGTGCAGGCCTTGGCCCTGCGGCCGGCGGGCAACCTCGTGCGACGGACATGGTTCAAAAAGACGCGACGATCCATCGAGACCAAGTATAGGTCCGGTCAGGTTGCGGACTGTGCCTACCGGTCAGTCGTCGTCGCCCCACCAGCGGCGCAGGCGCTCGGCGATCGCGGCCTCGGAGCCCTGGTCCGACGGTTCGTAGTAGCGGCGGCCTGACAGGCCTGGCGGCAGGTACTCCTGCTCCTCGAAGTTGCCTTCGAAGTCGTGGCTGTACTTGTAGTCCTTGCCGTAGTCCATGCCGCGCATCAATCCCGTCGGCGCGTTGCGCAGATGCAGAGGCACCGGTTCGTGCGGGGCGTTCCGCACGTCCTCCATGGCGCGGCCGAGCGCCACGTAGGCGGCGTTGCTCTTCGGAGACGTCGCCAGGTAGACCGTCGCTTCCGCCAGGGGGATGCGGCCTTCGGGCAACCCGATGAAGTGGACCGCCTGCTGGGCGGCGACCGCGACCGGCAGCGCGCCGGGGTTCGCGAGTCCGATGTCCTCGGCCGCCAGGATGACCAGCCGGCGGGCGATGAAGAGTGGGTCCTCGCCGGCCTCCAGCATCCGGGCCAGCCAGTACAGGGCGCCGTCGGGCGAGGAGCCGCGGACGGACTTGATGAAGGCCGAGATCGTGTCGTAGTGGCTGTCGCCGGCCTTGTCGTACTGGGGCGTTCGCCGCTGCAGGGCGTCAGAGATGGCCTCCATGCCGATCCGGCGGACGCCGTCCTTGTCCGGTTCCGCGGCGACCACCGCCATCTCCAGGGCGTTCAACGCGACGCGAGCGTCACCGTTCGCGATGTTCACGAGGTGCGCCAGCGCGTCCTCTTCCAGTTCGGGCGTCAGCAGCGCGAGCCCCCGTTTCTCGTTCTCCAGGGCGCGACGGACGATGCCGGTCATCGCGGCCTCGTCCAGGGCGTGGAGCGTGAACACCCTGCAACGGGACAGGAGCGGCGCGTTGACCTCGAAGGACGGGTTCTCCGTCGTCGCCCCGATGAAGGTGATCGTGCCGTCCTCGACGTAGGGCAGGATCACGTCCTGCTGTGCTTTGTTGAAGCGGTGGATCTCGTCCACGAACAGGATCGTCGGGCGGCCGTAGAGGGATCGGAGCTCGTTGGCGCCGGCGACGGCGCGACGCAGGTCCTTCACCCCGGCCGACACGGCGCTCACCGGCTCGAAGTGGGCACGGGTGGTCGTGGCGATCAGCCGCGCCAGCGTCGTCTTGCCCGACCCCGGCGGTCCCCAGAACAGAAGCGACGGCACCCGATCCGCCTCGATCGACCGCCGCAGCACCCTGTCCTCGGCGAGGATGTGCTGCTGGCCCACGAACTCGTCGAACGACGCCGGGCGCATCCGTTCGGCAAGCGGCGGCGCGGACCCGGTCCCCGACTCACCGGCATGCTCCTCGAACAGTCGACCGCTCCTTCGCTTACTGGTCACATTCCTAGGCTACTGTCGCTGCTCTCCAGCGCCGCCACCACATCGGCGAACTGCTCGAGCGCAGCCTGCCCCTTCGGCGTCAAACCGTAGACGCCGGGAGGCGAATCGGCGGGGCGTTCGAACCAGCCGTAGTGGTCGGCGTACATGATCGCCCTGGCCCGGGCGACTCCCGTCCCCTTGGCGACGACGGCGGCCTTTGTCGGACCGTTGAGGCGGAGATGGGAGGCGCAGCGGAGGGCGTCCTGCCGGTACGCAGTCACGATCGGACGGCGGGTCGAACCACCCTGGGTCGGGTCGCCCACCCGGCGCTGGAACTCCCGCAGCAACCGTTCGATGCCGCGCTTGCGCCGGCGCGGCCGGTATGGCGCCGGGTCGAGCAGCGCCTCCACGAACGGCGCGGGCTCAAGCCGGACCGCCAGCAGACCCAGCCCAAGCCGGCGGCACAGCGCCAGTGCATCCTTCCGGCGGGTGGTCCGGCGGGAGAACGGCGGAACGGCGAGGTAGACGTTGTCGGAGAGGCCCTGTCGCGCGATCCCCTGGAACACCAAGGGCAGGGAGAAACTCGTCTTCAGTTCGACAACCACGGGCGGTTGCTCGCCACGGATCGCGACGATGTCGCAGCCGTTGACCTCTCCCTTGACCTCATAGCCCTGTGCCTCGAGGAATGCCTTGACCGGCGGGTAGAGGGTCTGTTCGCGCACGCAACCCCTAACGAGGCTCGAAGAGTCGATCGATTGGACGACCCGCCTGCGGATTCTGCTCGCTCAGATCGAAACCGAGGAGCCGAGCCACGCTCGCGGCGATCTGATTCTGGTAGACGACGGCGCCATTCCGCCACTCGCCTCGCAACGGGACATCCGGACTCGCAACCGCCACCCACACATCCTGCGCGCCTTCGACATCGGCGCCATGAGCCGTCCAGTCTGCCGGCGTCTTTCCCCGGCCGTGATCAACCGCGATCACAAGGCTCGTGGCGCCCCGATACTGTGGGTCGCCCTGAAGGAACTCCCAGAGTTGCTGAAGGTAGCCATCGGCCCGCGCCAGAGAATCCAGGTACCGATCGTAACGACCGCCGTGGGCCCAATCGTCACCGTCACCGAGGGCGAGGTAGAGCACCCGCGGGCGATACGTCCTGAGATGAGCCATGGCGAAGCGAAACGTGTACGCATCGTGGCGCACGGTGTCCCACGGCGTGGGCGTGTCGAACTGAAGCCGGCTCAGCGCCTGGACCTGAGGGTCGGGGTGATCGTACGACTCGAATCCCGCGTTGACGGTCATCGCACCCTCCTCGTGCTCCACGATCCACCTGAACACGCTCCAGGATGCGAACGCCGCTACCTCGCGCGAGGACAACTTGAGCTTTCGCTTCAGAAACTCGAGGACGGTCGGGTACGGGTTGCGCACAGGAGCGTTGCTGACGATCACGTCGTCGTGCGCCTGACCTGTCAGGAGTTCTGAGTAGCCGGGATAGGAAAACCGACGTTCGTTGGTCAGCAACATGCGACTGCCCAGCGCCTGGTTGCCGCCGATGGAGCCTTGCGTCTGCATTAACTGACCCCAGAAGAACGGCATCAACAGCGCCCGTCTCTCCTCCGGCGTCGCGGCCCAGTACTTCCGATAGCAGCCCGTGGCGAAAGTCGATCTTGCCGGGAATCTCGCCGAAGTCATAGGATGCTTTCATGGCTATGGGCAAGAAGAGTCGCGTTGGGAGTCAGGAGCCCCTCTGGGTGTCGGGCGGGGATCTTCCGAGAAGCTCGGGGCACCCGTTCTATGAGCGGTTGAACGGGCTTCTGGAGTCCGGCGGTTTCGACGAGTTCGTGGAGTCCGCGTGTGCGGAGTTCTACGCGGAGCGGATGGGGCGTCCGAGTCTGCTTCCGGGCAGGTACTTTCGTTTGTTGCTGTTGGGCTACTTCGAGGGTCTGGACTCGGAGCGCGGCATCGCATGGCGCGCTCAGGACTCCCTGAGCATTCGTCGGTTCCTGGGGTTGGGGGTAACCGAGGCGGCGCCGGATCATTCGACGATTTCGCGCACTCGGCGGCGGATCGACCTGGAGACTCACGGGAGAGTGTTCACGTGGGTTCTTGGGCGTCTGGCGGAATCGGGTCTGGTGTCGGGCAAGACGGTGGGCGTGGATGCTACGACTCTGGAGGCGAACGCTGCGCTGCGGAGCATCGTGCGTCGCGACACGGGCGAGGACTACGAGGAGTTCGTGCGGGGTCTGGCTGAGGCTTCGGGCGTGGCGACGCCGACGCGTGCGGAGCTCGCCCGTTTCGACCGCAAGCGCAAGAAGAAGCTGTCGAACGCGGAGTGGGAGAATCCGCACGATCCGGACGCACAGGTCACGAAGATGAAGGATGGCCGCACGCACCTTGCGTACAAGGCGGAACAGGCGGTGGACCTGGAATGCGGGACCATCCTGGGAGTGACGATCCACGGCGGCGCCAAGGGGGACACGGAGTCGCTCTTCGAGACGCTGGAGGAGACCTTCGAGCAGGTGGAGTCGGCGGTCGGGGATTCGACGGCGATCGAGGAGGTGGTTGCGGACAAGGGCTACCACAGCAACGACGTTCTCGCTTCCATCGACGAGTTGGAGCTTCGCAGCTACATCGCCGAGCCGGACCGGGGCCGTCGTCGTTGGAAGGGCAAGAAGGACTTGCAAGCCATCGTCTACGGGAACCGTCGGCGGATCCGGGGGAATCGCGGCAAGCGGATGCAGCGCCAGCGCGGCGAACGCCTTGAACGGCCGTTCGCTCATCAGTTCGAGACCGGCGGCATGCGGCGGCTGCATCTGCGCGGGTGCCGCAACGCGCTCAAGCGCCTCTACATTCATGCCTGCGGCTTCAACCTCGCCCTCTTGATACGCCAACTCGTGGGAGTAGGAACGCCACGGGCCCTCCAGGGGCGCGCCGCGGCGGTCCTCAACGCCCTCGCTACCCCACATGCGTCGCTTTGGGAACGATTCGGCGACTCATTGCGACGGTTCCTCGCCCGATGGCAGCCAAACCGCGCCGCGATGCGTCCCAGGTTCAACTCCGCCTTCCTTGGCGCCAACCAACCTCGACTCTGAAGCAACCGCGTCGGTCGGGCCGCACAGCCACTTCTGCCACGGGCTGATAGGCCTCGGTGTCGGTCGGGTCTCTCGCCTCGCCGATGGTGGACCGCAGGACGTCGACATCCAGACCCCCGAAGACCTCTTCTGTCCGCACCCCATCGAGGGTCACAAGCACGACGTTGCGTGTACGACCCTGCGCATCCGCCGCGCTTGTGACCGCGCAAAGAGCCAGCGGAATGAGTACCAGAATCCGGCGGGCACAGTCCGGAAACACGCTGCCGCCCATTGAGACCGAGTATACGATCGGGTCTCCGCCAACGTCCCCAAACGCACCGATGCGCGGCAGTGGTTACTGGGCAATGAGAGCGATTCGTGGGATCCGCACCGCCGCACTCGCTGGCGCCGTGGCTGCCGCTATGGTCGCCGGCTGCGGAGCGCCGCCAAGCGAGGTCGACCCAGCCGCCGGCGGCGCGCCGCCCAACGTCATCGTCATCATGGCCGACGACCTCGGCTACGGCGACATCAGCCCCTACTCGGGCTGGATCGAGACGCCGCACCTGGACCGTCTGGCCGCCGCCGGCATGCTGCTGACCGACTTCCACACCAGCGGCGCCGTGTGCTCGCCCACCGTCAGCGGCAACGTCGACTACCAGTCCCACGTCGACCGCATGGGGCGCCCCGACTGGTGGAACGGCGACACGCTCGAGGCCGAAGACGGCTACCTCACGGATCTGATCGGCGATCACGCCGAGCGGTTCATCGCCGAGCACCGGGACGAGCCGTTCTTCCTGTATCTGGCGCACCATGCCCCGCACTACCCGTACCAGGGTCGCGGCGACCCGGCGGAACGCTACGCCGGCGACGACCAGTTTCCGGGCGTCGGCTCGGTGACCGACCGGAAACGCGCCTACCGCGAGATGGTCGAGTCGATGGGCGAAGGTGTCGGCCGCGTCCTCGACGCTCTGGAGGAGCAGGGCCTGTCCGGGAACACGCTGGTCTGGTTCTTCTCCGACAACGGAGCCACCCGGGAAGGCTCCAACGGAGCGCTCCCCGGCTTCAAGGCGAGCTACTGGGAAGGCGGCCACCGCGTCCCCTCGATCGCCGCCATGCCCGGCCGGATCGCTCCCGGTTCGACCTCCGACGCGATCACCTCGACGCTCGACGTGATGCCCACCGTCCTCGCCATGGCCGGCGGTGCGGCCCACCCCGACCTACACGAGGAAGTCACCCAACCGGTGCCGATGCTCTTCGACCTGTAAGCCGACCTCGGCGAGACGACGGATCTCGCCGACGACGAACCGGAGCGGGTCGAGGAGATGATGGCGGCGCTTGCGCGGTGGCGGGAGGACGTGGAGCGTTGAACCGACGGCCTTGGCTAAGCTAGCGACTGCTGTGTCGGCCCTGCTCCCGGAGTTCCACCCGTGGCACCGCCCCGAGTATCCGCAACGGCCACCACCTCACCTCCAACAACCTCCGCCTAGGGCTTCTCCATGAGTGTTCTCGACGCCACGTACTCCGTCCTACTTGAGGCGAGTGAACCGCTGCACTATCGGGAGATAAACAGCCGTGTTCTCGAGTCCGGCCGCTGGTCACCCACAGGCAAGACTCCAGAGGCCACGGTGAACTCGGCCCTAGCAGCCCGTGGTAGAAGTCCGTGTCGCACCGAGAGCGGTCAGGCGCCCGCCCAGCAAGGCGCGACGAGGGAGTATATCGGGCCATATTCGACCGAGGAGCAACGATGCTGGGCGGGATGCATGGCCGCTCGAATGCAGCGGGACTTCTGCCACGGGCTGCTAGGAACCGACCTCCGTACACTCGGCTCCGCTTCGCGATTTCGGAAGGTCCGACGCGGTATCTACGCCTTGGCGGAATCCTCGCTTGTAGCTACCCTGGACGCCAAACCAAGAGAAGCGGCTGCGACACCGGCAGCCTCGGTCCCCGGCACCATGACTCTACTGGACGCTGCTGAGCGCGTACTTCGCGAGTCCCCGTCAAGGAAGCCACTGAGCTACATAGAGATCACAGATCGAGCGCTCACAGCTGGCCTCATCCAAACAGAAGGAAAGACACCTGCTGCCTCCCTAAACGCCCAAGTCGGCGTCGACATCCGCCGCAGGCAAGACCGCGGAGAGTTGCCGAGATTCGTGCGCCCAGGGCGCGGGCTGATTGCCCTTGCCGCTGAGCTCCCTACCGGGCTAGCCGCGTCCATCGACAACCAGAACCGCGAGGTGCGCAACGACTTGCTGAAGGGAATTCACGCAGGCGGCTGGGAGGACTTCGAGTTACTGGTTGAGGACCTGCTCAAGACGATCGGACTAATCGACGTTCAGCGCACACCGCCGAGGCAGGACCGAGGCGTAGACGTACGCGGCACAGTCGTCGTGGCGGGCGTGATGCACATCCGCATCGCGGTACAGACGAAGTGCCAAGCCGCTAACGTGCAAGCACCGAGGATCCGAGAACTGCGGGGTAGCCTACGGCCCCACGAGCGTGGACTCTTCATCACTACGAGCGACTTCAGTCCACGCGCTCGAAAGGAAGCAGCCCGCTCAGACGTAGCCCCAGTGGCGCTGATGAACGGTGAGGAACTCGCCGTCCTTCTCGCCGCAAACGCTGACGACATGACCGCCGACATCGGCGTAAGGAGAGAGGACCTTACGCTATTCACGCTCGAGAACTGACCGCTGACTCCAGCCAAGTCACCACTCGCGATACCACAATCGCAGCAAGAGGCTCAGCTAGTGTACTGTCTCCAACATGGCTTTACCACGTGTAACCTTGGCGATGATGCTGTCGGCGGTGGCCGTCCAGACGAACGGCCGGGAGTTTTCGTTGCTGTGCTCCACGTAGTCGTAGATGGTCTTTACGAGGTCGTTCACGCTCTGGAATGCACCGCGCCGGATCGCCTTCGTGGTCAGACCGCCCAGCCAGCGTTCGACCAAGTTGAGCCAGGGCGACGAAGTGGGAATGAAATGGAAGTGGAAGCGAGGCTTTCGCTCCAGCCATGCGCGCACGGCGGCGTGTTTGTGGGTCTGGTAGTTGTCCAGGATCAGGTGCAGGTCGAAATGCTTCGGGATCTCACGGTCGAGACGCTTGAGGAAACGGAGAAACTCCTGGTGGTGCTGCCAGCCCATGCACTCCGCGATCACCGTGCCCTCCAATACGTTCAGCGCAGCGAACAACGTCGTCGTCCCGTTGCGCTTGTAGTCGTGGGTCATCGTTCCCGCACGGCCGCGCTTGAGCGGCAAACCCGGCTGGGTCCGGTCCAGAGCCTGGATCTGGCTCTTCTCGTCTACGCACAGCACAAGCGCGTTCTCGGGCGGATTCCGGTAAAGGCCCACAACGTCCCGCAGCTTTTCCACGAACCTGGGGTCGTTACTCAGCTTGAACGTCTTGACCAGATGGGGCTTCAGCCCGTGCGCCGCCCAGATGCGCTGGACCGCCGCCGGACTGATGCCCTGGGCCCGAGCCATCGACCGCACGCTCCAGTGGGTCTGACCGGGCGGCTTCTCGTGCAGCGTCGCTTCGATCACTTTACGCACGACCGACTCCGAGAGCGGCGGCTTTCCGCAACCGCGGGGACGATCCCTGGTCAGCCCCGAAGGTCCGCCCTCCGCGAACCGACGACGCCACAGCAGCACCGTGGGCCGCGAAACTCCGAGTTCGCCGCGATCGCCCGATTGGCCGTGCCCTCCGCCGCAGCGAGCACGATCCGGCTACGCCGGACCGTGCGTTGCGGCGTCGTCGGCGCCTCCACCCATTTCTTGAGAAGCGCTCGATCGCTCTCTTCGATGTCAAGTCGTTCCGCTGGTTCCCACATGAACGGAATACTGACGAACTTAACCGAAACTGTCAACCCATGTCGGAGACACTACACTAGCTCGCCCTCTCGCTCAGGCCAGCGTCGCCGCCAAGCCCTTGCCAAGTCATATCGAAGACCCTCTCTAGCCACCCCAAACTGCACGCTCTCCCCAATGACAGGCAAGCAATGGACCCGCATCTGAGCTTTGACCCTCCGCCGTACTTTGCCGACTCCCACACGACCATCGTTTGTGGCGACGCACTCACTACACTCCGTTCCCTCCCGGCCCACTCCATCGATCTGGTTGTCACGAGCCCACCATACAACATTGGCAAAGAATACGAGACACGCCGACCCCTCAGAGAGTATATCGACTGGTGCGCGAGTTGGATAGGTGAACTCTATCGAGTGACGAAACCAAGAGGCTCATTCTGGCTCAATCTCGGCTACTTGAGCGTCCCTGGTCGCGCAAAGGCTCTTCCTATACCATACTTGCTCTGGGACCGGGTCCCGTTCTTCCTTGTCCAGGAAGTTGTCTGGAACTACGGTGCCGGAGTCGCAGGAAGGAAGTTCTTCTCGCCCAGGAACGAGAAGTTTCTTTGGTACGTTAAGGACCCCGACTCCTATACGTTCAATCTCGATGCCGTTCGTGATCCGAATGTTAAATATCCTAATCAGAGGAAGCGCGGGCGAATCAAAGTCAATCCTATCGGAAAGAACCCGACGGACGTGTGGCGTTTTCCCAAAGTCACGTCAGGAAAGAACCGCTCGTCAAAGGAACGCACTCCGCATCCGGCACAGTTCCCCGAAGCCGTCATTCAGCGGATAGTCAAGGCGGCTTCGAATGTCGGCGAACTCGTGCTGGATCCTTTCGCGGGATCTGGCACCACACTGGCGGTCTCGATGAGAACCGGTCGGCGAAGCCTGGGCATTGAGATTCGCGAAGACTACTGCGCTCTTGCAGCCGCCCGTCTAGCCGAAACACGGCGCACGATCGCCGCGGAGAACGCACAAACTGCGTTGCCCCTGTGACCTTTCTGCGTCCTGCCTAACCAGCTAGAGCCAGCAGCTTCCCCGCCTCAACTTCCGGACTCAGGCGAGCCTGTTGCCCCGTTGGGGCGGACTGTCCTATCCAATCGTCATGGTCAATCCAGCCGAACCGTACCAAGCGGAGCTTTGGTCGCACCACCGAGTGTTTCGTGAACTTCTCGAAGTTCACTGCCAAGTAGTAACCCGTCTTGCTCTTCTTGCCCGGCTTTCCTTTTTGGGCGTAACTCCTGTTTCCGTAGATCTTGTTCTTGCTCGAGGAAGTCTTGATCTCGATCGAGTATGAGGCATCGGGGATGTACACGACATCCTTGTCCTCGGCGCTAGCTTCCCAGCGCCAAACACCAGGATGCCTGCGCGCTATCTCGAGCGGTATCAACTCGTGGAGGAAAAAGCCCATGATCTGTGGCTTCGGGAATAGGTGAGCTCCTATTCGGAAAGGACCCAACCGCGACTCGAAAATGGAATCCCAGCACCGCTGTACGACTTCCAGCAGTTCCGCTGCTTCGAGCGGATGCTCGGCGATGAGTTGGAGGGTCCGGCTCGACCACTCCTCAGGCCGCAGACCCTTGTACGGGGAGTCCACGCTAGCTGAGCCCTCGGAGAAACCAATGGGGTTCGGTGTCGAGGGCCCTAGCGATCCGCACCAGGCTAAGGAGCGTTACGTTTCGCTCTCCTCGTTCGACAGCTCCGATGTAGTTTCGGTGCATTCCGGCCCGTTGAGCGAGACGCTCTTGCGTAAGCCCCGAGGCAATGCGGCGGCGTCTCACAGCTTCCCCCAACTCGCGGCGAACTTCCTTGTCGTGCACGTGTGGACATCATCGCGCGGCCATGGTCTCGGGTCTACACACCATGAGTGGCATTTCCTGCTGAGGCAGTAGCGCGACTGGCATGAGCGGCCCCTTCATGGCCCAACCACGTGGCTGGTGGGCCACGGCTCGGAAGGGAGTAGAAGAGTTGGATCCTTCCCGGCGGCGCCACCTGATCGTGCTGGCAGCGGATTGGGCCCGGAACGCCTCGCTTGAGGAGTCCGAGTAGGCCGCAGGCTTCGGCTTGGGCGGGTCGAGACGGCCTTGGAACGAGTCCGTGCTAGCGTTCGCCCCCCATGGATCGGACCCACGCGACGCAGAACCTGACTTCCGGCGCCATGCCGATGTGCGGCGCCAAGGAAGAGGTCCGTCCCGTCGGCCACCGTCCGACATCCTGAACATCCAAGACCGACGGACCTCTCCACTGCCGGAGTGGCCGTCCCGTCGATGAGTCCTCCGGTTCTTGATCGTCCGGCACCGAAGGAGCTTCATCGTGAGCGACACGCAGAATCCGCCCCTCCTTGACGAAACGAGGGCGTACTACGAGCAACTGCTCCGGCCCGTCTTCGCCGGCCACAAGTTCGTCCTTCCGGGGATCATCGCAGTCCTCCTCGGCAACGTGGCCCGTCAACTCGGACCGCTCGGCGTGGCACGACCGTTTCTGATCGCGGGCAGCAGAGGAACAGGCGCCGTGCCGCCGAGCGAACAGGCAGCGTTGCGGGTGCTCGACGTCACCGGCGAGGATCCCGTTGATCACCACCGAAGACTGGACCGCGCGGTGGCAGACCTTCCGCCCGAAGTTCAGCGCGCCGTCGACGCCTGGGACCCGGACGGCACGGCCCAGACCCTGCACACGGACCCGCTCGCCGACCCTCAGCCGGTGGCTGGGCGAAGTGCCTACGCACCCCGCCCACAGGCATGGAAGGCACTCGAAGACAAGGTGGCGATCGACGCCTTCTGGGACGCAGTCGGGGTGCAGCGCGCGCCGTCGCGGATCGTCCCCGCCGAGTACGAGGCGCTCCGAGCCGCGGCGGCCGCCCTGGATCGTGGCAACGGCACGGTGTGGGCAGCAGACGCCCGGGACGGCACGCACGCCGGCGCCATCGGGCTCCGTTGGGTCCGGCCCGGCGACGACGGGCGGGACGCCGCCGAGTCTTTGGCCCGGATTGCCGACCGCGTGCGCGTCATGCCCTTCCTTGAGGGGATCCCGGCGAGCATCCACGGCATCGTGTTCCCGGACGTGGTGGCGACCTTCCGGCCTGTCGAAATGCTGGTGCTCCGCCCCGCGACTGGCGACCGCCTGCTCTACGCCGGCTGCTCCACCTGGTTCGACCCGAACCCCGAAGACCGCGAGACCATGCGCGACCTCGCCCGCCGCGTCGGCGCCGCGCTGCGCGAGCAGATCGGCTTCCGCGGGTCGTTCAGCATCGACGGCGTCCTGGCCGAAGAGGGGTTCCTGCCGACGGAACTCAACCCAAGACTCGGCGCCGGGATGAACACCCTGGCCGGCGCGCTCGGCGACTTCCCCCTCACGCCGCTCTGCCTGGCCATCGCGGAAGGCGAGCAGCTCGACTACCGACCGGAACTCCTGGAGCAGGCCGTGGTCGAGGCCACCGACGCCCACCGCGTATGCGGAGGCGGCAGGGCGATTCGCCGGAAGCTCACGGAAACCGGCACGATCGACCTCAGAAGGGACGGCCACGACTACCGGACAGCCGCGCCGGAAGAAGACCCCGACGCCTCGATCCTGTTCGGGCCGGGTCCGATTGGCGGCTTCGTGAGCTTCTCACTGGCCTCGGGTCGAAACGCACCTGGGCCGCCGTCGGCACCGGAGGTCGCGCGAGCATTCCGCGTCGCGGATCGGCTGCTAGGCGCCGACTTCGGCGGCCTCGAAGCCGCGAGGAACGTCAGGCCGTGACACCTGGCCCGGACGCTCAACGGATACTCTTGGGTTCCTGAGCCGTCCGGCAGTTGGCGAGGAGTGCAAATGACCGATGTCGACCTGACCATCCTGGAAGTCACGGAACCGTGGGAGTGGCCCAGCGACGCAGGCGAGGCCGTGTTGAAGAGGCTCCGCGACAACCAGGCCGACGAAGCCGAACGCCTCCTGGCCGCCGAACTGGCCGGCGAGATCGTCATCGTCAGCCAGGACCTTACGAAGGCGCTGACGGCGATCGTCGCAGACCGGGGCGCCTCAGACAAACTGCGCGCCCGGGCCGTGATCGCGCTTGGGCCGGTGCTCGAGGTGATGGACGTCCACGAACCGCTCGGCAACGAACTGGACGAACTGGATCCGCCACCGATTCCCCCCCACGAGTTCCAGAGGATCCGGTGGGAACTGCAAGCCGTCTACCGAGCGGCAGACACGCCGAAGGAAGTGCGCCGCCGCACCCTGGAGGCGTCGGTCCGCGCGCCCGAGTCCTGGCACGAAGACGCGATTCGGGAGGCGTACGGCCGCGACGACCACGAATGGCGGCTGACCGCCGTCTTCTGCATGGGTCGCGTCCAGGGTTTCACGAGCGAGATCCTGGCGTCGCTTGACGACCCGGATGAAGAGGTCCGCTTCGAGGCTGTACAAGCGGCCGGATTGCGTGAAATCCGTGCCGCCTGGCCGCACGTGGCCCGTCTGCTCCGATCGCCGGACACCGACAGGCAACTGCTGCTCGCAGCGATCGAGGCGAGCGTCGGCGTTCGCGGGAAGGCGACGATCGAGTTCCTGGGGGACCTGGCAGCGTCGGAGGACAGAGACATCGCCCTGGCGGCCGAGGAAGCAACGAGGATGGCGGGGGCGCTCTACGGCGATCTCTCCGAGTGGTAGCGGGAGTCTGTCGAGCCCGGCTCGTCTGCCCCTCTTCAGCGTTCGAGCAGTTTTCTCACGCGACGGCAGAAGTCGGCCTTGAGCTCCTCCCAGTCGACATCGATGAGGAGACGAAGCGGCGGATCGTGGTCCGCGTCGTTGAAGTGGATGAGACTGCGAACGACGTGTCCCACGTCACGGACTTCGAACTTCTTTTCGTAGAGGGCCAGGTACTCCGCTAGCGACCGATAACGGGTCAGCAGGATCCATAGATCGACGAAGTCCTTGCGGCTGCCGCGATTGGCGATGGCCGACAGCTTCATGGCCGCGATGTCATCTCGATTGGCCAGCCGCATGCCATCGGAGTCGGACGACACGGTCGGGCCCAAGAGCGGGTATCTGTACTCGATCACCGAGACCTGAACCCCCTGGACCTCGACGTAGACGGTGCCCGCACTCACCGACGTGACCGGGAGTTCCGCTACCTGCCCGCGTAGGCGGCGCAGCACGTCCTCGGTATCCGGCAACCGTTCGGTGAAGACATCCAGATCGACCGAAACCCGGTGGCCCTCCATGAGGGCAAGAGCAGTACGTCCGGCCAAGTAGTAGTCGCCGCCGACCAGCGCCCGCGAGACGTTTGTGAAGGCGTCGCGCGTTTTGGGCTCAAGAGCCTCCCAGCACAGCAGGCTCATCCCCGCCACGCGGCTTCGCGCTTCCGTGCCTCTCGCACCCACTCGGCTGTCCGATCTTCCGGCACCGAACTGGCGAAGGCCCAGAAGTTGAGTTCGGGCGGCGGGAGCACCCTGCGGCCGCGTTCCTCCAGGAAGCGCCGTCGCCGTTCCGGACCGCAGGTGGAGAGCAGCCACCGCATCGGCTCCCAGCCTCCGCGAGCCATGACGCGCTCAATCACGATCTCGGGCAGTTCGGGCTCGGCCCTCAGCGCTTCGAGATCGTATTCCCAGAGTAGGCGCTCAACCGCAGCAGGGAAACGCACTTGCTCATTCTACCGGGGCGTCTCCCCGCCGACGGCGCTGATACAGGAACGAAACGGCCACCAGCAGGGCGCCAACGATCAGGAAGGAGAGGATCCGGTAACCTTGGTCCAGGAAGGACAGGTCGACGAGGAAGGTCTTGGCGACGACGACCAGGAGCAACGCGAGGCCCTGCCAGCGGAGGCCGGGAGCCTCACGCCGAATGCCGGCGGCGATCAACGCAGCCGCCCACACCAGCCACAGGGCCGATAGAGCGACCTGCGCGGCGAGATCGAGGTCCAGGTCGAAACCGAGTCCTTGCACGAAGTCCCACGTCTCGAGCGACACGGCGATGAGCGCGACGACGTTGGCGATACCGAGGCCGATTGCCCAACCCGTTCGCTCCTGGGGCAGCGGCTTCTCCAGGAGGCGGCGCACGTAGAGCGCGGCAACGGCGAGCCCGGCCGCGGCTCCTGCCAGGGTGAGGAAGCGCAGATTCGCGAGAAGAACGCGGTCGGACGGCCCCATGAGCGCCTGCGGCACCATCAACAGGACGACACCGAAGAGTCCCACCGAGAAGACCCGCATCCACAAGGACGGCAACCGCGCCCCGGCGATCGCCAGCGCGACGGCTTCGGCCGTCCAGGCCACGGTGATCCAGTCGCCCTCGAGCCGGATCGGGAAGGCGATCGTCGCCAGGAGCGCCGCCTGGACCGCGAACAGGTCCTGCAACTGGCGTCCCCGGCGTCCCTCGCCGGCGCTCCAGCTCCCGATCGCGCGGGACAGCGCGAAGTAGATGGCCGCCAGGGCCAGAACGGCGCCGGTCAGCAGCCAGCGGTGGTCGTCGTACAAGAGTTGCTGCAGCAGCAGGACGTAGAAGCCGAGCGCCAACGCGAGCACACCGATCTCGGTCGGGCGCAAGCGGCGCGCGAGGCGGGCGCGGGCGAGGGGTAGCGCCAGGTAGATGGCATAGAAGAGCGTCCCGAAGAGAGCGCTTGAGACCAACCGGTCTGAGTCATAGAACTCCACCGACCAGGCGACGAAGTAGACGACCGTGGCCACCAGGGCCGCCGGCGCAAGAACGCGAAAGCCGCGCAGAAGGGCCAACGCGAGCAGGCTGGCGCTGAGCAGCGCGAGGTAGCTGAAGAGAACGACCTGCGCGTCCTCGCCGGTGCTGAGAAGCGCCGGCGTCAGGTAGCCGCCAGCGAGTGCAAGAGCCGCCAGCCGCTGCGAGTCGCGTCGCACCGACAGGCCGATCACCGCCGCGGTAACGAGCGCAAGGAAAGCGAACGCGGCCGGCTGCGGCACCAGCTCGTAGAAGTCCCAGGCGGCATAGCCCGAGAGATAGACGACGCCGGCGCCGAGGGCCGTCATTCCCTCGGAGAAGTAGCGCATGCCCCGCGCCGCGAGCCGCTCTCCGTAGCCGGCAAGAGCGACGCCGCTGACCAGCCCAATCAGAACCCTCCCCGTCGGCCCGATCCACTCGTTCTCGAACGCGTAGCGGAGAAAGAAGGCGGCCGCGAAGAGGAGCGTGAGGATGCCGACGCGGTTGAGCCAGCGACCGCCGATGAGAGCCTCCAGGTCGACGTTGCGCCAGGCGGCAGGCTTGGGTTTCCGGGCCGGCGATGCGGCGCCGACCGAGACCGGCTCGGACGGAGGCGCCGCCGCGGCCTCTTCTACCGCCGGCCCCTCTCCTTCGACGGCGCGCCGCAGCGCCGCGACCTCCTCCTGCAGCGCGCGCACACGCGCTTCGAGCGCCTCCAACCGCTCATCCCCGTTGCTAGTTGGGCCAGTAGATGTGCTCATCGTCCGGAGCGTCGGCCTCCTCGAGCGTCTTGTCGACGTTGATCGCGCCCTCGCCCTGCGACGGCCACATAGGCGCGGCCTGCTCGACGTCCCACGCGGCGAGCATGCGCTTCATCGCCTCGACCCTCGCGGGTTCCGCCTCAGCAAGGTTGTGCTGCTCGGTCGGGTCGTTGTTCATGTCGAAGAGCCAGGTCGCACCGGGCCGTTCGGTCACCTGGAGCTTCCTGCCGCCGGCGATCACGGTCTGGTAGTGGCCCGACCGCCAGAACAACCCGTCATGGGGATCTCCTTCCGCGCCCCCTTCGACGAACGGAACGAGGTCCACTCCGTCGATCTTTCGGTCCTGCGGCAGGTCGACCCCCGCGGCGGCGGCGGCCGTCCCGAAGATGTCGAAGCCGTGAACGGGCCGGTCGAACGTCGTCCCGGGCGCGATGCGGGCAGGCCACTTCAGGAAGTAGGGCACGTGGATGCCGCCCTCGAAGAAGCTCATCTTCCAGCCGCGGAAGGGGTCGTTCACCTCCGGGAGCCCGATGTAGCCCGCGCCCCCGTTGTCCGAGGTGAAGAAGACGAGGGTGTTCTCTTCCAGGCCCTGTTCGCGCAGGGCTTCGAGCACCCGGCCGACGCTGCGGTCGAGCGCCCGCACCATCGCGCCGTAGACCCGCAGCCGGTGGTCCTCGATGTGGGAGAGAGCCTCGTAGTCCTCGCGCGCCGCCTGGAGCGGCGTGTGCGGCGCCCAATGCGCGAGATAGAGGAAGAACGGCCGGTCGCGGTTCGCCTCGATCACCCGGACCGCCTCGTCCGTGTAGTAGTCGGTCAGGTAGCGCGCCGGCTCGAACGCCTCACTGCCGTTGAACGAGGCGGCGAAGCGCAGCACCTTCCACAGGAACTGGTCGACCGGGTCGAACTTCTGCCTGGAGTTGACGACATCGGGATGATCCACCGGCAGGTAGAGGCCGCTCCGCATGAGCAGCGACTCGTCGAACCCCTGCTCGTGCGCCGCCATGCCTCCGGTGCGGCCCAAATGCCACTTGCCGACGTGCGCGGTGTGGTAGCCGGCGTCCCCCAGCAGCTCGGCGAGCGTGATCTCGGACGGCGGCATCCCCATGTCGTCGTAGGGAATCGACTCCGCGTCGTGGATCACGCTGTCGCGGAGCCGCTTCGGTTCCCGTGGCCGGAGCCGCGGCACGATCTGCATCATGCCGGCAGGCGTCGGCGTGAACTCGAAACCGAAGCGGGTGCCGTAGCGCCCGGTCATGATCGCCGCCCGCGACGGTGCGCAGGTCGCGTTCGCCGCGTAGCCGTTCGTGAAGTTGACGCCGTCCCGCGCGATCGAATCGATGTTCGGCGTCGGCACGGCGCCGCCGCCAAGACTCAGGTCGTTGAAGCCCAGGTCGTCAGCCAGGATGACGACGATGTTCGGCGGCCGTTCGTCCGTCGCGCGACCCTCGGGGTCGGCGCCGGATTTCCAATCGATCGGCTGGTTCGCACCGACCTCGTAGCTCAACTGCCTCGCCGCGAACTCGAGCAGAATCTGCGCCCGGAAGCTCCAGGCAACGGCGCCGGCCACCGCCACCACCGCGACAACGACCAACACCCACTTCCAAGGCGCCCATTTCCGAGATGGCTTCACTAACCGGCGCCTCCTGTACTTCGGGCTCGCAAGGCGGGCCCGCCGGTCGGTCTGCGACGAGCCGAGAGGGCGAACTTAGCAGCTTGCACCCGCCGCCGGCGCGCCGCCGCTGTTATCTTGCGCCGCATGATCGACCTCTACTACTGGCCCACCCCGAACGGCTGGAAGGCGTCGATCGCCCTTGAGGAGATGGAGCTGGCCTACCGCGTCGTGCCAGTCAACATCGGCCGCGGCGACCAGTTCAAGCCCGAGTTCCTCCGCATCAGCCCGAACAACCGGATGCCGGCGATCGTCGACCATGAACCGGTCGGCGGCGGCGAGCCGCTGGCGATGTTCGAGTCCGGCGCCATCTTCCTCTACCTGGCGGAGAAGAGCGGTCGGTTCCTGCCCCGGGGCGCCCGTGAGCGCTACGACGTGACGCAGTGGGTGATGTGGCAGATCGACCTGGATCAGTACCGCCACCTGCGCCGCTGGTACGACGCGCTCAAGGAGCGGCCGGCGCTCCGCCGCGGCTTCGAAGTCGGCCGCGACATTCGCGGTCTCGGCAGCGGCGCCGGCAAGGGGCCCGACGAGCAGGCCCGCAAGCACCTGTTCGGAAAGACCTCGCCGACCGGCGAGTAGCTACAATCCCCTCCCATGAGTTGGTTCTTCGACAAGACCCGGATTCCCAAGCGGGGCGAGGCGCTTCCGGGCCGCGCCGAAACCGTGCCCGTCCCCCCACGCCACTGGGTGCTCGAAGCGCCGCTGCCGCCGCCGTACCCGGAAGGCAGCGAGCTGGCCATGTTCGGCCTCGGCTGCTTCTGGGGCGCCGAACGCAAGTTCTGGGAAGCTCCCGGCGTGATCACGACCGCGGTCGGCTACGCCGCCGGGGCGACCCGGAACCCGACCTACCGCGAGGTCTGCAGCGGCATGACCGGGCACAACGAGGTCGTCCGCGTGGTGTTCGACCCCGAACGGATCTCGTACGAGGAGCTGCTCCGCATCTTCTGGGAGAGCCACGACCCGACCCAGGGCATGCGCCAGGGGAACGACATCGGCACCCAGTACCGCTCCGGCGTCTATGTCTACTCCGAGGACCAGCGGCGGGCTGCCGAGGCGTCCCTCGGGGCCTACCAGGAGCGGCTCTCCGCCGCGCGCTTTGGCCGGATCACGACCGAGATCCTCGAGGCGCCCGATTTCTACTTCGCAGAGGACTACCACCAGCAGTATCTGGCGAAGAACCCCGGCGGATACTGCGGCCTCGGCGGTACCGGGGTGACCTGTCAGACGGGACTCGAGCTACCGGCGAGTCAGGCGGTCTGAGAGCGTTCCGCTGCGCACGCCCAGGCGCTCGAGCACGCCGGCGACGAGGAGCGGCCACACCAGGGTGGCGTCGGCGGGCACTTCCGCGAAGCGGCCGCCTTCGGAGACGGGCACGAACTTGCCCCAGGACACGCCCTCGCTGTAGCCGCAGCCGGAGAGGCCGCCCCAGTGCTCCGGTTCCGGGCAGATGCGCACCCCGTAGCGGAAGCGCTGGGGCTCGGCTTCTTCGCCGTCCCGGCGCGCCGCCGCCTCGAGGTACGGCGCCACCTGCTGCGCCCAGTTCCGCGGTACGCCGCCGCCGATCGTGAAGATGCCGAGCCGCTTCGCGGCGGCGACGAGCTCCGTGTAGTGGTCCAGATCGAGGAACGGATCGAAGCGCACCGGAGGTAGCCCGCGCCGGCGGCGCGCACGGTTGAAGAGCGCGAAGTCGAGACCGATCTCCGAGTCGGTGAACGCGGGCACGTAGACCGGGACGCCACGGCGCCAGGCGGAGGACAGCACGCCGCGCACCGGCCGGCTCTCCCCCGGCGCCGCCTTTGCCGGCAAACCCTCGCCTTCGCTCAGCCACCGCCCGAACGCCTCGTTCAGGGTCCGCGAACAGGCGACCTCGCCCTCGGGCCACTGTTCAAGGATGGAGTGGACGATGAGCTCCACCCGGTCCAGATTGCTCTCCAGTTCCAGCGTGTCGTAGATGCGGTCGAAACCGGCGTAGTACGCGGCCCGGTCGTCGAGCGCGCCGGCGCCCGCCGGAACCTTGAAGTGGATCAGCCCGGCGGACTCGACGAAGCCGTGGACCATCAGGGCGCCGGTGCAGACGATCGCGTCGAGCAGCCCGTGGTCGATCATGTCGCAGAGGACGAGCCCCTGCTTGGCCGCGGTCATGGCACCGGTAAAGGTGCCGACCACCAGGCAGTCCGGGTCCGCCGCCATGTCATGGAGCACGTCCGCCGCCTCGCCAAGCTGACGGCCTCCAAAGGAGGTCGACTTCATTGCCGCGAGCAGATCCGAGAAGGATCCGACGGCGCCCAGATCGAGCGCTTCGAGCGGTTCCAGTCCCTGCCCGTCGGCGAACTCGGAGGGGCGGCGCGCGCCGCCGCCGGAATGGGAGGGTCGATTGCTCATGAACTTCGAACCGAAGCTATCGCGGCCCGCACTCCGGCTGTGACAGGATTCGCACCCAAGGCAACGATCGTTTCGCCGCCATAAGGAGGGAGATGTCGGCCGCGATTCCGAGGTTGGCGCCCTACCGACTCGGATCCGGGTTCCGGCACAGGCGAGTTGTGTCCCGACTACAGCGGCGATGGTCTGGACAGTTGTGACTTCGCGCGAACCCAGGGAACTGGAGCTCCTCTACCGCCTGAGCCAGACGCTCGGCGGCAGCCTCGAGCTGCGCGACGTGACCCAGCCCGCGCTCTCCACGCTGGCAGAGCACCTCAATCTGAAGCACGGCACGATCACACTGCTGAACCGGAAGACCGGCGAGATCCACATCGAGGTCGCCCACGGATTGAGCGGCCAGCAGACCTCCCAGGTCCGCTATCGCCTGGGCGAGGGCGTCACCGGCAAAGTGATCGAGACCGGCGAGCCCGAAGTGATCCTGAAGACGAGCGAGTCCGAGACCTTCCTCGACCGCACCCGCCGCGGCAAGAGCGCGGAGGTCTCCTTCCTGTGCGTGCCCATTCGCACGGGCAACGAGACCTACGGCGCCCTCAGCGTCGATCGGGTCTACGACCCGGACCACGATCTGAACGGGGACGTCCGCGTGCTCCTGATCGCCGGCGCCCTGATCGCCCAGGCGGTCAAGCTGCGCCGCACCGCCGAGGAGGAGAAGGAGCAGCTCGAGGAGGAGAACGAGCGCCTGCGCGCCCAACTCCGCGACCGCTTCCGGCCCGCCAACATCGTCGGCAACTCGCACGAGATGCAGGAGGTGTACGACCAGATCGCCACCGTCTCCGGCAGCAACACGAGCGTTCTGATCACCGGCGAGACGGGCACCGGCAAGGAACTCGTGGCGCAGGCGATCCACTACAGCAGCGCCCGCGCCACCAAGCCCTTCGTGAAGGTCCACTGCGCGGCGCTACCCGAGAGCGTGATCGAGAGCGAGCTGTTCGGCCACGAGCGCGGCGCCTTCACCGGCGCCATCCATCAACGCAAGGGCCGTTTCGAGCTGGCCCACACCGGCACCATCTTCCTCGACGAAGTCGGCGACGTGCCCCTGTTGATCCAGATCAAGATGCTGCGGGTGCTGCAGGAGCGGGAGTTCGAACGAGTCGGCGGCAGCCGGACCCTGAAGGCGGACGTACGGATCATCGCCGCCACCAACAAGGACCTGTCGGACATGACCGCGCACGGCGCTTTCCGGGAGGATCTGTTCTACCGCCTGAACGTGTTCCCCATCCATGTGCCGCCGCTGCGCAAGCGCAAGTCGGACATCGTCCAGTTGGCCGACTTCTTCCTGGAGCGCTACGCGCGCGCCAACGGCGCCAACGTGCGCCGGCTCTCGAGCGCCGTGATCGACATGTTGATGAGCTATCACTGGCCCGGCAACGTGCGGGAGCTCGAGAGCTGCATCGAACGCGCGGTCCTGGTGGCGAGGAACGACGTGATCCACCCCCACCACCTGCCGCCGACCCTTCAGACCGCGGAGAGTTCCGGCACCGAGCCGCCGGGCAGCTTCCGCTACCTGGTCGAGAACTACGAGCGCGACCTGCTGCGCGACGCCCTGAAGAGTGCCCGCGGAAACATCGCCGAGGCGTCGCGCAAACTGCGCACCACCCCGCGGATCACCGGCTACAAGATCAAGAAGTACGGCATCGACCCGAACCGCTACGCCGGCTAGAAGACCGCGGTGATTGCACGCCCACGTTTGTCTGCCCTTCATGCGGTCTACAACAAAATTGTACGAATCAGGCGTGACTCCTGATCAAGACCGGCCGCAACACCACGGGGTCGAACCCCTTGACGCGTAACGGTTTGACACCGGAACAGCCGGCGCCGGCTGCGGTTGGCACCCGTGTTGCTACCCCACGCGCTACCGGCAACCATGCCCTAAAGGAGGTCACGAATGATCCGGAAATCAGCAACCTTCGTTGTACTCGCTCTGCTCAGCCTGGCCGCCGCCCCGGCGTCGGCCGACGCTGAATACGCCCTCGACTTCGCGTCCGCCTACGTCTGGCGCGGAATCACCTTCACCGACGGCGCGGTGTTCCAGCCCTCCGTCACCGCCTCGAACGACAGCGGCTTCGCCATCAACGTCTGGGGCAACCTCGACATCGACGACGCGAACGACATGAGCGGCGAGTTCAACGAGATCGATCTCACGGCCTCCTACGGCTTCGGCACGGACGCGGTCTCTGCCGAGGTCGGGTTCATTGAGTACCTGTTCCCGAACACGCCCTTCGCCGGCACCCGCGAGGTCTACCTGACTGTCGGCTGGGACGTGACCGCCGCTCCCAGTGTCTCTGTCTACTACGACATTGACGAGGTCAAGGACTTCTACGCCAACTTCGGCGTCTCGTTCGGCGGCGACGTGAGCGACGCCCTGGCCTGGAGCGTCGCCGTCTCGGCCGGCTACGCCGGTGACGACTTCGCCGCCGCCTATGGCGGCCTCTCCGGCGGCATTTACGACGGCAACGTCACCTTCGGCCTTTCCGGCGGCGCCTGGTCGGCGTTCGTCAGCTACGTCGACGCTCTCGACAGCGACGCCCTGCCGGAACAGCCGGTCGACTTCCTGGCCGGCATCGGCTTCTCGTTCTAAAGCGGTCGCCCTACCGCCGGCGGCGGCTTCCCGTCAGCGTCCGGTGAACCGCGGCGCCCGCTTCTCCATGAAGGCTGTGACGCCTTCGCGGTGATCATCGGTCTCGCCGCAACGGATGTGGGAGATCGCCTCCCGGTCGAGGATGGACCGGAAGTCCGAAGTCACCGCCAGGTTCACGTTCTCCTTCATCCAGCGATAGCTCACCAGCGGCCCGTGGGCGAGACGCGACGCGAACTCCATCCCCTCCGCGTGGAAGCTCTCCGCGTCGTAGATGCGGTTGACCAGGCCGATGCGCCGCGCCTCCTCCGCATCGATGATGTCGGCGGTGAAGAACAGTTCCTTGGCCACCGCCGGACCGACCAGGCGCGTCAGTTGCCAGGTCGTGCCCCAGTCACCGCCGAAACCGACCTTCGAGTAAGCAGTGCCGAACTTCGCCGCGCTCGAGGCCAGCCGCAGGTCGCAGCTTGCCGCCAGGCCCAGGCCGGCGCCCATGGCGAAGCCGTTGACAAGGGCAATGGTGACCTTGGGAACGGAGTGAACGAGCCACGCGGCCTCCTGGCCTTGCCGCAGACCGTCGATCCGCTGCTCGAGCGTCTTCGGAGCGCCGCCGCCCGACTTGGCCATGCCGGACACGTCGCCGCCGGCACAGAAGGCACGACCCTCGCCGGTGAGAACGATCGCGCCGACATCCGCGTCGGCCGCCAGCCGCGGCAGCTCCTCCTGGAGGCCGCTGGTGATCTCGCCGGAGAGGGCGTTCAGCTTCTTGGGACGGTTGAACGTCAGCAGGGCGACGCGATCCTGGACATCGACCCGCAATTCAGGTTCGGGTGTGCTCTTCATCTCGGCTACGGTCATTCCATCTCCTCCTGATTCCTGGTTCTCGAAAAAGAAGAACCGGAGTGTAGCCCCTCGGGCGCACGCATTGGAACACTTCACACGCTCGTGCGTTGTAAGAGTGAAATGCCGGTGGCCGCGCTCAGGCCCGACCCGCTGGCGGTGCCGAGGAATCTCCGAAGCACCGCGGCGCAGATGACCGCCCCTGCGGACGCGGTCCCCATGGACCGCGCCGTGGACGACGGACGGCTCATGGCGCGCGTCAAGGCGGGCGACGAGCAGGCGTTCGCCGACCTGGTGGAGCGCTACAAGAACCGCCTCGTGAACTACCTGACCCAGATGACCCGAAGCCGCGAACGCGCCGAAGACCTGGCCCAGGACGCCTTCGTACGCGTCTACCGTTCGGCGAGCCGCTACAGCGAACGGGGCCAGTTCCAGGCGTACCTGTTCCGCATCGCCACCAACCAGCTTCGCAGCGAGCAACGCAAGGCCGCGCGCTGGCGGGGACTGCTGCCGTCACTGGCGGCGGAACACCGGCAGCGTGCGCCGGTCCCCTCGCCGCAAAGAACCGCCCTGGGCTCAGAGGCGGTGGACGCCGTCACGAGAGCGCTGAGCCGTCTACCCCTTCACTACCGCGCACCGGTCGTGCTGAGGGAGATCGAAGGCTGGCCCTACGCCCGCATTGCCAAGACCCTCGGATGCCGCGAAGGAACGGTCAAGTCCAGGGTCCACCGCGGCAAGAACCTGCTTCGCGACGACTTGAGCGAGTACTGGAACGGAGGAGAGAGATGAGAGATCAACTCGATCTGAAACGCCTGCCCCGCGTCGACGCCTCGGCCGACTTCACTGCCGACGTTCTGCGCCGTGTCCGGACGGACGAAGCCCGCCGGACTGCGCCGCGCATGCGCTTCGCACTTGCCTGCGTCGCGGTCGTCGTCGTATCGGCCGCTGCCGGCGCCTGGTGGGCCCGGCAGTCCGCGCCCGAACCGGCGCCGATCACCGCTGAAAGCATCGAGCAACTCAAGTTCGAGCATCAGGAACTGATCCAGGAACTGGAGTCCCTGCGCCGCCTCGCCGAAGACACCCAGCCCTTTGTGCCGGTGTCCATCGATCCTCAGACAGAGGTCCTCTTCGACCTGCGTGACATCGAACCGCTTCCCGTTCGCTACGCGGCTGCTTCCAGCCGGAGAATCCAATAGGAGATCCCGTTATGACCACGACCCGTTTCTTCGTTCCCCGTCTGCCATCGGGCACCGCCCGCCGACCCACCCTCGCGACGCTCCTGTCCGCGGCCCTGGCCCTGGGCTTCGGCCCCGCGACCTTCGCGCAGGAAGCCGAAGAGGAGGAGCGCTCCGTCCGCGTCATGGTGCTCGGAGACGGGCAGGTCGAGGTCCTGGAGGATGCCGAGAACGCCCGCGTCCTGGCAGTCAAGCTCGCCGCTTCGGCCCAGGAGGCTCAGGAGACGGCCCGGGAGATGGCCCATCGCGTCCGGCCGACAGTCGCCCTACACTGGGGCGGCGCCTATCTGGGAGTCGAACTCGTCAATCTGAACGAGCCGCTGCGAGCCCACTTCGGAGTCCCCGAGGGCAGTGGCGTTCTGGTTTCCAACGTCGTCGAGGAAAGCCCGGCGGCCCGCGCCGGCGTTCTGGTCGGCGACATCGTGACCCGGTTCGACGGCGAGGATGTAACGACTTCCCGGCGGCTCACCTCAATGGTCCGACGCGCAGAGGCCGGGGATCCGGCGGATCTCGAGGTCTGGCGCGACGGCGAGGTCCAAACGCTCAGCACGACCCTGGATGAACGGCCACGCCCCGACCTGAAGGCCGGTTCCTTCTCCTTCTCCTTTCGCGGCCGGGAGGATCTTGACGGCGACGGCGAGGTCGACGTGTTCGTAGGACCCGAGGACGTGCACGAGAAGATCCAGGAGTACTTCAACGGCGACGAGTGGAAGGAGCGCCACGAACACGTACAGCGTTTCCTCCACGAGCGGCGCCCCGACATGACAGCACTGGAGGAGCGCCTCGAGACCTTGAAGAAGCGGCTGGCAGAGCTAGAACAACGGCTGGAAGGGAAGGGCTCCGCCGACGACAACTGATCACCGGGACACCCGCCCATGTCCTTTCTGCCGGGAACCTCCCCTATGCTGTTACCGTTCCATAGTGTGCGCCTTGGAGGCGCACACTACGGAACCCAGGTGGCGCGAAACGCGCCACCTGGGTTCCGCTTCCTCGCCGGCCCGGCGGAAGGAGCAGCGGATGTCCCAACCCACAGGCAGCGAACGGATGGAACGGATCGTGGCGCTCGCGAAGCGCCGCGGCTTCGTGTTCCCGGCCTCCGATATCTACGGCGGCATCAACGGGTTCTGGGACTACGGCCCGCTCGGCGTTCAACTCAAGAACAACCTGCGCGACGCCTGGTGGCACGACATGGTCGAGTGCCCGCCGCTCGGCCCGGACGGCGCTCCGCTGTCCGTCGTGGGCATCGACTCGTCGATCATCCAGAACCCCCGGGCCTGGGAGGCGAGCGGCCACGTCGGCGGGTTCTCCGACCCGATGGTGGACTGCCGGCAGACCAAGGCCCGCTTCCGGGCCGACCACCTGCAGGTGCTGCGGCCGAAGCGCGAGCTCGACCCGCCGGCTTTCTTCGCCTACCTCGAGGGCGAGCCGGCGCCGGCGCTGAGGACGGCGCGCAAGGCGATGCGCGGCCGGCCCACCCTGGACGACTTCGAGTCGCTGCCGCTAGCCGAGCTCGACGCGGCCGAGCGCAACCATGTCTGGGCGCCCGGCGCCTCGGCGCCGGGCACGCTGACCGAGGCCCGGGACTTCAACCTGATGTTCAAGACCTTCGTCGGCGCCGCCTCCGGCGAGGAGAACACCGCCTACCTGCGGCCCGAGACGGCCCAGGGCATCTTCCTGAACTACAAGGGCGTGCTGGACACCTCGCGGGTGCGGCTGCCGTTCGGCATCGCCCAGATCGGCAAGGCCTTCCGCAACGAGGTGACGCCGAGGAACTACATCTTCCGCACCCGTGAGTTCGAGCAGATGGAGATGGAGTGGTTCTGCCATCCGTCCGAGGCCAAGATCTGGTTCGAGTTCTGGACCCAGGCGCGGATGGACTGGTGGAGCGGCCTGGGCCTGGCCGGCGACCGGCTGCGCCTGCGCCGCCACGAAGCGTCCGAACTGGCCCACTACGCCCAGACCGGCGAGGGCACGTTGGACGTCGAGTACCAGTACCCGTTCACCGAGCCGGGTTTCGGCGAGCTCGAGGGAGTGGCCCACCGCGGCAGCTTCGACCTGGAGCAGCACCAGCAGTGGAGCGGCGTCAAGCTGGAGACCTTCGATCAACAGACGCGCGAGCGCTTCGTGCCCCACGTGATCGAGCCCGCCGCCGGCCTGACCCGGGGTGTGCTGGCGCTGCTGTGCGAGGCGTACACCGTCGACGAGACCCGGCCGTCATCCGAACTCATGCGCTTCCCGCACCGCCTGGCGCCGATTCACGCCGGCGTCTTCCCCTTGGTGAACAAGGGCGGCATGCCCGAGATCGCGGAGACGCTCTACCTCGAACTCCGCCGGTACTACCGCATCCAGTACGACGCGAAGCAGTCGATCGGCAAACGCTACGCGCGAATGGACGAGGCCGGTACGCCACATTGCTTCACCATCGACGGCCAGACCCTCGACGATCAAACGGTCACCGTGCGCGACCGCGACACCGGCGCCCAGGAGCGAATCGCGTTGGACGCCGTGTCACGATTCCTGCACGACCGTCCGTAGCCAGCTAGAGCCCCCAACCGCGCCATCCTGGCGCGGCCGGGCGCCGCGACCGGCCAACGTTGTCGTGTACGGGGCGGCGGCTCTCGGGTATAGGCGGAAGCGGAGCGGAGGAGGTCCGTTGGAAGGATCCTGGAAGGCTCACCCGGAGACAACCGAGCGAGTTGGAAGATCCGAGCAGGAGGCTGAACCGGCAAGTAGTGGCGCAGGCGAACGGCTGGAACAAGCGTCGTTGGCACGCGGCCGCGCCGCCGGTCGGCTCTCGGGATACTAGGCTGGACTGTTGGTGAGGGACCTCCTCCGGTGTGTTCCACTTCTCTCGGGACGACGCTTGCAGTCCCGACACACAGGGATCAAGCAATCCCCGTGCCAGGGCCGTCGCGTAGCAGCTAGGCCTGGTCCGCCGCGGCCTTCTGGGCCGTGCGCCGCGGGTCCACGGTGCGGATCAACCTCCGTAGCGCCAACAGATGGAGGACGGTGGAGATCAGAAACACGCTCTCGACCGGCGCCACCTGGCTGATCAATCCCGCGCCCAGGAACCCCGCCACGCCCGCCGCCTCGGAGAGTGAGTGGGTGGCGGCGATGCGCATCGGCCGGTCGCGCTCCCGTCCGAACTCGAGCACCAGGTTCTGCGACGCGAGCAGCACGCCGCTCAGGCCCGCGCCGACCAGCAGGAAGACCACATACGCAACCGGGAAGACCGGCGCCCAGAGGACGACGAGGCTGCCCACAATCCAGGTGCCGAGCGCCAGCATGAAGACGGAACGAAAGCCCGACCGGTCGCCCAGCAGACCCCACATCAGCGCGCAAACCGACTGCGCCGCCACGAAGACGACGGTCAAACCGGCGAGGCGCGCTCCGGTGACGCCGAACCGCTCGCTGACCAGCACGATGTAGAACGGCAGCGCGCCTCGAGCGGCACTGCTCAGCAGTCGCGCCTCCAGGAAGCCCGCAAAGTCGCGGTCGGAACGGAAGAGATCCGGCAGTTTGCCAAGCCGGGCACGCAGGCTGAGTCCCGACGCGTGCACATCGACGGCGGCGGGTTCCCGAATGAGGCCCATGAAAGCAAGCCCGACCGAGGCCATCACCGCGGCGCCCAGGAAGATCAGACCGTAGCCCCGCGGAAACCCGTAGCGGTCCAGCACCCATCCGGCGACGACCGACATCAGGATCACCGAGATACCGGCACTCAGGTTGCGCGTCCCCTGCAACCGTCCCCTCTGAGTGACGGGCACCGCTTTCGCCAACAGCAGGTTGAACACGACCATCTGCATGCCACTCGACAGGCCCCACATCAGCAGCACCGGCCAGACCAGGAACACCGCGACGTCGACCGGCGCGAACAAGGCCAGCAGGGCCAGGACCAGAATCTGCAGCCGCATCAGACCGCCGAACAGCACCGTGGCCCACTTCACGTGGCTGCGGTGCTCGGCCAGCGCGGCGCTGAGCAGCGGCGACACGAACATTCCCAGGCTCTGGCAGGCCGAAGCGGCGCCCACAGCCAGATTGGCGCCGGTCAACAGGTGGATGTAGGTCGGCAGGAAGGTCGGCGCCTGGAGCAGGCGAAACCCCGTCATGCCAAGCAGGCCATGGGCGAGCAGGGCGGCGTAGTTGCGCCGCCGGTCGAGGCGGCTGTGACCTCGATCGGCGGAGGACATTCCCCCGCCAACGTAGCAGAATGGGTCCCGCCTGCTAGTAAGCTGGGCATCGGAAAGGCGCCAGCCCGACCCCGACCATGACCGCACTCGAACAACAGGGCACGAACGGCCTTCACGAGACCTTCCACCGCATCGTGCGGTGCATTCCCGAGGGCCGTGTCGCCACCTACGGCCAAATCGCCGACCTGGCCGAACGGCCGCGGAACGCCCGCCAGGTCGGTTATGCCCTTGCCCGGCTGGGCGACGACAGCGTGCCCTGGCACCGGGTGGTCAACGCCCGCGGCGAGGTCAGCGAACGCGGTCTTGACCCTCTGGAGAGCGTGGACCGGCAGCGCTTTCTCCTCGAAGAGGAAGGCATCGTGTTTGATCGGTGCGGCCGCATCGATCTGAACCGTTTCGGGTGGGCGCCATGATCGCGCGGCGCCGACCGCGCCCGCCGGCGCTCCTCGCTTCGATCGGCATCGCCGCCGCCCTCGGCTGCGCCGGTTCGCCGGAGGAGTCGACGCGGGCCGTGACTTCAGAGCTGGCCTCTTCGACCGCGCCCGAACCGGCGCCGGAACCGGCGCCCCAACCCCCGCCCGAAGGCATGGTGCGCGTACCCGCCGGCGCCGTGCCCCGCTCCGGAGGGGAACTCGCAGTCGCCACCTTCGACCTGGACATCCACGAGGTGACGAACCGGGACTTCGCCGCCTTCGTGGACGCGACCGGATTCGTGACCGAAGCCGAGCGCTGGGGCTGGTCCATGGTCTTCCACCCGGAAGCGACTGCGAACCCTGCCCAGGAACAGCGGCCCGCGGAAACACCCTGGTGGCTCGGGGTCGACGGCGCCGACTGGCGGCATCCCCGCGGCCCCGGCGCCGAGGCCGAACCAGATCTCCCGGTCGTGCACGTCAGTTGGGGAGACGCCGTCGCATTCTGCGCCTGGCGCGGTAAGCGGCTGCCGACCGAGGCCGAATGGGACCTCGCCGCGGCAGCCGGCAACGACGGCGCCGGCCACGCCCACTACCCCTGGGGCGACGAGCCCACGCCCGCGGGTCGTTGGATGGCCAACGTCTGGCAGGGCGATTTCCCGGTTCAGGACGAGGCGGCGGACGGGCACACCTACCTGGCGCCGGTCGGCGCCTACCCCGCGAACGCGCTCGGCGTCTTCGACCTCGGCGGCAACGTGTGGGAGTGGGTCGACGACTGGTACCGGCCCGGCGGCGCCGGCGGCGAAAAGGTCCTCAAGGGCGGCTCCTGGCTCTGCGCCGCGAGCTACTGCGAGGGCTACCGGAACGCGAACCGCAACCCCTCGGCGCCCGACTCAGGTCTCGACAACACCGGCTTCCGCTGCGCCCGCAGCCCGCGCTGAGAAACCGGGCGGCGCGGATCGCGCCACCCGCGAACCACTCCGGGCGCGAGTCATCGAGCGCGCGGATGACACCCGACAGTCGTCGCTTCGCGGCATCGCGCTGATCGCGGGCCAGAAGGCCCGCGCAACGGCCCGCGCACCCAGTCACGGCTTCCCGGGACCTGCGGCGACGCAGGCCGAACGAAGGTTCAGGAATTCATGAAACTTCCAACAATTCAGGCGCGGTTCGAAAAGAAAAACTGTTGAAGAAGGGTCAATTCATGCTACCGTTCTCCAATCTATTCTTTCGTAGTGGAAGAATCAACGCTCATTCGCCGCGATCCCGCTGATCGAGTGCGCCGCAGAGGGTGCGACGGCTTCAAGAGGAGAAAACCGAATGACCAAGGTAGAAACAGGCATTGCCTCCATCGGTCTGCACCTGCCGCCACTCGCCATGCCGGTCGAGGAGCTCGCCGCGCTGCGCGGCGTGGATCCCGACAAGTACCTCATCGGCCTGGGCTGCTCGGAGATCTCCCTCTGCCCGCCCGAGTTCGGCATCGTCGACCTCGCTTCCGAGGCCGCCCGGCGCGCCCTGTCCCGCTGGGACGGCGACCTCGAGGACATCGGCATGATCGCCGTCGGCACGGAGACCGCGGTCGACATGAGCCGCCCCCTCTCCGCCTTCGTGGCAGAGGAACTTGGTCTGACCGGCCGCATCCGGTCCTACGAGGTAAAGCACGCCTGCTACGGCGGCACCCTGGCGCTGCGCCAGGCGTGCGAGTGGCGCATGTCCGGCGCGGCCCGGGACAAGGCGGCCCTGGTCGTTGCGGCCGACATCGCTCTCTACGAGCAAGGCGACCCGGGCGAACCGACCCAGGGCGCCGGCGCCGTCGCCTTCGTGGTCGACCGCCCCGAGATCGCAAAGGTAGGTCTCGACTGCCACGCCTGGAGCGAGCCGGCCTTCGACTTCTACCGCCCGGTGGGCGAGTCCTACCCGCGGGTCGACGGCAAGCTGAGCCTGGAGTGCTACAAGAAGGCGGCCGTGGAGTGCTTCCATGCACTCGCCGATGGCCGGAACCCCGCCGAAGTGATGGAGCGGTTCTCGGCGATCTGCTTCCATGTCCCGTTCCCGAAGATGGTCAGAAAGGCGTTTTACGTCGTCGGTGAAGTCGCCGGCTGGTCCGCCGAACGGATCCAGCAGATCTACGACGACAAGGTCGCGCCCTCGATGCTCTGGAACAAGCTTTCCGGCAACTCGTACACGGCGTCGCTCTGGATCGCGGTTGCGAACGCGCTTCAGGGCCTCAAGGCCGGCGAGCAGGTGGCGGCCTTCTCCTACGGCTCCGGCTTCGGCTCGGAGATCCTCTCCCTGATCGCAGGCCCGCGCGCCGAGGACGCCGCCTGGGCGCAGGACATCGAACGCGACATCGCACGTCGCGGCCGAGTGGACGCAACCGGCTACAACCTCCTGCGCGCATCAGTTCGTACGGCGGCCGCATAAAGTCGACCCGCGACCGCCGTCTGGATGGCCGCGGGCTACGGTTCCCTGGACTCCGTAGCCCGCGCCATCCGCTTCAACTGCTCGGCGTACTCGCCGAGCACCTCAGCGGCGATGTCGATCTGCGTCTGGGCCTCGTCCCACTCGCCCAGCTCGATCGCCCCCCGAACTCCCGGCAGCGTCTTCACCCCGTAGCCGGTGTAGAGACCGGGCGAGTACAGGTGATGGCGGAACCAGGGACGGCGCGGCAGACCGTGGGCGCGCGTCAACAGCCGTTCGCTGCCTAGAATGAGCTCGTCGAGTTCTTCCTGCGCGGCCTCGCCACCGCTCCGAGCCGCCGAGGCCAGCGACCGGTCGGCAGACCTCGCCGCGTCCACGAGCCGATCGTGCGCGTTCCTGAGCGGCGCGAAGTTCAGGTACGGGGCCGGCGCCCGCGCTTCCGGTTCCACGAACGGCCGGGTCGGATCCGCCGCCAACCGGAAGGCGCCGCTCCGCACCAGTTCGCCCTCCCGTTCCAGCCGCGTGCGCTCGTTCGCGGCAAGCTCGACGACCTCGTCAACGTAGCGGCCGACGGTCGAGGCAGTGGCGCCGAACTCGAACGGCAGCACGTCGGCATTGGCCAGCCGCAGCGTCAGGCGCAGGCCCGTGCGGGCCAGCGCGGCGCCGTAGATGGCGCCCGGGTCGACGAACCGGCGGTAGAAGTCGAAGGAGTCGAAAGCGGTGTGGTACTCGCCGCCGGACGACTCGCCGCCGTAGCCGACGTTGAGGGACGACACACCGAGGTGCTGGAGAAACGGCGAGTAGTCGGAACCGGAGCCCAGAGCGGAAATCCGCAGCCGGTCCGAGGCCTGAAGCCGCTCGTACACGGCGGGACCGCCGTGGGCGCGTCGCGAAGCGCGTAGCCGGTCGCCGACGCTGACCCCGGTCTGCGGGTCCTCGACATCCTTCGCGACCTGGTTGACCAGGGTCTCCAGGGCATGCGACCCACCGGCGCGCAGGAAGCCGCGGCTGTTCGAGTCCGAGTTGATGTAGACCGCCGCGTGCTCGCGCAATTCGTCGGCATGGTGCTCCGCCCACTCGGTGGAGCCGAGCAGACCCGGCTCCTCGGCATCCCAGGCGGCGTACACGATGGTGCGACGGGGCCGGCGCCCCTCCCTGGCCAACCGGCCGACCGCCTGCGCCTCCGCCAGCAGACCGATCAGGCCGCTGATCGGATCCCGGGCGCCGATCACCCAGGCGTCGTGGTGGTTTCCGCGCAGGATCCACTGGTCCGGCCGCTCACTGCCCGGCAGCCTGGCGATCACGTTGTGCGCCGGCGCGAGGTCCCAGTCGAACTCGAGCCGCAGCCGCACGCGGGCGGGTCCGGGGCCGATCCGGTAGGTGATCGGCAGACCGCCGCGCCAATCGGCCGGCGCCGTCTCGCCTCCAAGAGCCTCGAGCAACGGCTGCGCGTCCAGCCAGGAGATGGGTAGAACGGGGATCTGCATCAGCGTCTCGGCGTCACTCCGGTCGAGCCGGCTCGCGTCCTCCGTGGCGCCGCGCATCGGCGTCAGCGGATCGCCGGGACGCAGCGGCAGGTCCAGGACCGAGCCGCGCTGGACCGCGCTCGGGTGCTTGAACGAACCGTCCGGGTACGCCGCGCCCTGGCTGTAGCCGTCGTCCCCGGGATCGTTGAAGATCAGGCAGCCCACCGCACCGCGTTCGAAGGCGACCTTCGGCTTGATGCCGCGCCAGGAACCGCCGTAGCGGGCGATCACGATGCGGCCGCGGACATCGATACCCAGGCGTTCGAGCACTTCGTAGTCCTCGGGGATTCCGCGGTTCACGTAGACCAGTTCCGCGGTCACGTCGCCGTCGGCCGAGTAGGCATTGAAGGGCGGCAGTCCCTCCGCGACCGCCACCTCCGCCGTGCCGTCTCCCGCCGCCGGCTCTTCGATCAGGGACGCCTCGAACCGGGTCGGCTCGAGCAGGGTCAACGAGCGCCGCCGGGGCGTCGGGAACAGGACGTGGTAGGTCTCGATCTCGGCCTCGAACCCCCACTCCCTGAAGCGCTCCACCATCCAGCGCGCGTTCGCCTCGGCCTGGGGCGAACCGGCATGATGCGGCCGCGGCGTCATCCCGCGGCTCCATTCCAGGAGCGCTTCGGGCGCGATCCAGCCGTCGGCGCGCTCCTCCATCTGCCGCTGCGCGGCCACCCGGTCGGCGTGAAAGCCGATCAGTTCCTGGGCGCCGGCGGGCGCTGCAGCCGCGATCAAGGCGAAGGCCAGCCATCTCATCTCAACCCCTCCGGTCCGCAGCCGCCAGCACCGTGTTCCGCAGCAGCATCGCCACCGTGGTCGGCCCCACGCCGCCGAGCCGCGGGGTGATCCAGCTCGCCACCTCGCCGACCGACTCGTCGACGTCTGGCAGGAGCTTTCTGCCCTCCCAACTGATGCCGCCGCTGACCACGACCGCGCCGGGCTTGATCATCTCCGGCTGCACGAAGCGCGGCACGCCCAGGGCCGCGACCACGATGTCAGCCCGGCGGGTGAAGGGCGTTACATCCCGGGCGCCGGTGTGCACGACGGTGACGACGGCGTTGGCGCCCGGCTGCTTCAGGGTCAGCAGCAGAGACAGCGGGCGCCCGAGCGTCGGACCGCGTCCCAGCACCACGACCTCGCGGCCGCCGATGTCGATTCCGTAGTGGACGAGCATGGCCTGGATGCCGGCGGGCGTGCAGGGGACCGGCCCCCGCTCCTGGAGCACCAGCTTGCCCAGGTTCACCGGGTGCAGACCGTCGGCGTCCTTGCGCGCGTCCATGCGCGCCAGGGCCTCGTTGAAGTCGAAACCGGCGGGCACCGGGTGCTGGATGATGTAGGCGTCGACTTCCGGGTCCGCGTTGAAGCGGTCGACGGCGGCAAGCAGTTCGGCCTGGGCGGCGTCCGCAGGTACCTGTGCGTGGAACGAGGCGATCCCGACCTCCTCGCACGTCTCGTGCTTCTTCCGGACGTAGCCGCTGGACGCCGCGTCGTCGCCGACCAGGATCGTCCCCAGACCGGGGTGTATGCCGGCAGAGCGTAGTTCTCCGACCCGCTCCGCGACCTCGGCGAGCACCGCCTCGGCGACGGGTTGGCCTGCAAGCAATTGAGCTGTCATCAGTCGATCTCCGTGGCGGCGGGCGGTGAATCCCCGGGGCGCCCGTGGCCGCCGTGTTCGTGCAAGTGGTCGTGATGATGGCGGTCGTCGTGGTCGTCGTGGTCGTCGTGGTGATGATCGTGACCGTGCGGCCGCGCCGCGAGCCGGCGGGTCAGGCCGTCGATCTCCGGCGCGGCGACGAATCCCGCCGCTTCGAGGGAGTCCTCGAAGGCCTCCCGCCAGCGCTGCCAGTAGTTCCAGGACTCCCCGGCTGCGTGCTTCTCCCAGGCCGCTATCCGCACGATCAGACGCTGGCGGAACGCTTCCCAGTCGAGACGGCCGGCTTCTACGAGGGTCATCGTCAGGCCGAACAACCGGCTCTCCCAGGGCTCGTTGAAGGCAAGCTCCCCGTTCTCGCGGGGCGGCGCGGCCGCACCGTCCTCATCCAGCCGGACCGGGAGGCTCATCGAGGGTCCAGCAAGAACGTCCCGGTCAGAGACGCTCGACGCCGATCATCGAGTCGCGCGTCACCAGGGCGGCCAGTTCGTCCGGTTCCAGACCGTCACTCGCCGGCGGCCGCTGAGGCAGGACCATGTAGCGCACCTCCGCGCTCGAGTCCCAGACCCGCACCTCGACCTCAGGCGGCAGGTCGTGCCCCAGTTCCGCCAGCAACCGGCGCGGTTCGCGCACCGCCCGCGAACGGTACGCCGGGGACTTGTACCAGGCGGGCGGCAGCCCCAGCACAGCCCACGGATAGCAGGAGCACAAGGTGCAGACGACCAGGTTGTGGACGGTGTCCGTGTTCTCCTTGACGACGAGACGAGCGACGTGACCGTCCATCCTGTCGCCGACGCCAAGTTCCCGAACCGCCGGCATGCCGTCCGCGAGCAGCCGCGCCCTGAAGGCGGAGTCCGTCCAGGCGCGCGCCACCGCCCGGGCGCCGCGCAACGGTCCAACGTCCTTCTCGTACCGCTCGACCAGGGCGTCGACCGCGGCCGATTCGACCAGGCCCTTCTCCACCAGGAGCGCCTCGATCGCCTCGGTACGAAGTGTGGCACTTGCCGCTTCCGACGTCATCGGATCGCCTCCAGGTACGGCTCGAACAGATCGATGTAGACGGTCGTGCCGCTTTCCGCCTCTTCGCCCCAGAGCTCGGCGCCATCGAACGCGACGGTGTACAGGTGCTGCGGCGACTCGCCGCGCCCGTCGGCGTTCGTATCGGGATACACGCAGGCCGGATGAACGTCGGCGACCACACCGCGACTGTCCCGTGCGTAGCCCGGCAGGCGCGTATGACCCTCGGGGTGCCGGTTCCACGTGCGAACGGGGTCGCCGACCGAGTAGAGCGGCTCGTGGTCGACCTGCCTCACCACCGAACCCGTGTCCTCGGGGGGCTCCGGTTGGCGGCCATCGGCCAGGCGCTCCCGGGCCAGGGTCTCGAGCGCGTAGAGCCAGCGCCCGTAGTAGCCGTCGGCGAGGTAGCGGTCCGCCGGCATCCGCTCGATCGCATGCCGGAAGGCGTCGATGTTCGCGAGGCCGGCGGCCATCGCGTACCCGGCGAGTGCGCAGACACGGCCCTGCCACGCCTCGGGGAACAGAGACTCGTCCGGACGGCGATCCACGGGGCCGAAGCCGTGCATTCCACCCATGTCGTGGATTCCGTTCATGTCTTTACCAGTGCCGGAGCGCTACCTCCAGCGGCGGCGAGTCTACTAGTCTCAGAACAATGAACACCGCAGCCCCACGCCCCGGCGGGGCGCCGCTCCCGCACGCCGAGGACTATCCGTTCCTTGGCCGGGGAAAGGCGCCACTGGACGTGGTGGCCGCCGAGGGCTGCTACATGATCACGCCCTCCGGTCGCCGGATCCTCGACGCCGCTGGAGGCGCCATCGTCTCGAACATCGGGCACGGACGGAGGGAAGTGGCGGAGGCCTACGGACGGGCCGCGGCAGCGACGGACTACATCGTGCCTCCCTTCGCGACCCCGGCGCGGGCCGAGCTGGTCCACCGGATGCGGACCCGCTGGCTGCCCGGCGACATCAACCGCGTCCTGTTCGCGAGCGGCGGTTCCGAGGCGATGGATCTCGCGATCCGGTTCGCCCGCCAGCACCACCTGTCGGCGGGACGCCCCGAGCGCTGGCGGGTGTTCGGGCGCGATCTCTCCTACCACGGCGCCACGATGGCGACGCTGGCAGTCGGCGGACACAAGGGCCGCCGGGCCGGCTTCGAGCACTGGCTGGTCGACGAGCAGACCGATCAGCCACGACCGCCCGCGCACTACTGCATGCGCTGTCCGATGGGGAAGACGTTTCCTTCGTGCGACATCGCCTGCGCCGACGAGGTCGAGCGGGTGTTCGAGGAGATCGGCCCGGACGAGATCGCGGCCTTCGTCGTCGAGCCGATCGTCGGTTCGAACGCCGGGGCGCTCGTGCCCCCCGGCGACTACCTCGAACGGGTCGCCCGGATCTGCCGGCGGCACGGCGTTCTCCTGATCGCCGACGAGGTGATGACCGGCTACGGCCGGACCGGCCGGAAGTTCGGCGTCGATCACTGGGACGTCGTTCCCGACATCCTGGTCGGCGGCAAGGGACTGACCGGCGGCTACGCGCCCCTGGTCGCCATCTGCGCCCGCGACGAGGTCACGGAGCCGATCAGGGACGCGGGCGACTCGGTCATGTTCTTCACCTACGGCGCCCACTCCCCTGCCTGCGCCGCGGCCAGCGAGGTGCTGCGCATCCTCGAGGAAGAGGAACTCGTCGAACGCGCCGCGACCATCGGCGCGGTCATCGGCGATCGCCTGCGGGAGACCTTCGCCGATCATCCCCACGTGGCGGAGGTCCGCGGCCGCGGCCTGCTCTACGGCATCGAGATCGTCCAGGACCGCGAAACGCTCGAAGCGTTCCCCGCCGAACTCGCTCTGGTCAACGCCGTCGTGGCGGCCGGTCTGTCGATGGACGTCTTCTTCTACCCCGGGGGCAACGACCCGGCCCGCGACGTCGTCTGCCTCGGTCCGCCCTTCATCCTCGGCGAGGAGGAGATCGAGAAGATCGTCACCGTGCTGCCGAAGGCGATCGACAGCGCAATCGCCCGCAAGAGGCCTGTGCCGTCGCTCCTGGGGCCGCCGGTGTGCTGCGATTAGGTCCGCGGCTACTCCGGGGCGGCGGATAGCCTAGGACCCGATGGCGCCTCGGCAACACGACCAACACAGCGGCCCCGCACCGGCCGCGCCACCAGGACTGGTCTGAATGGCGGAACGCGGCCGCATCGAAACGACGAAGACCGGGACCGGGAACGGCGCACAGACCATCCTCGTTGCGCCGACCCAGAAACTGGTGAACGAGATCGTCGAACCCATGCTGAAGCGGCTGGCGTCCCAGGCCGACCCGAGAGTGGTCGCCCTGCTCAGACAACCCCTTGGCAGGATCCTGTCCGACCTCGACAGCTCCGACAGGCACGTCGCGGGGCTTGCACTGGAAGCTCTGGCATTCAAGCTCATGCGCCTGCTCGACATGGACTACATCGCCACCCGCCTGCGCGCCGCACAGACTGGCGGCGCCGAAGTGGATCTGGTCTTCCAGAGCACGCGCCTCGTCTTCACTCGCTGGCAGATCCAGTGCAAGAACGCCGCTCGGATGTCGATTGACGATGTGGCCAGGGAAGTCGGCCTGACGCACCTCCTGAACAGCAACGCCGTCGTCGTCGTGACGACAGGGACAGTGGAAGCTGAAGCGCGTCGCTACGCCAACGAGGTCATGGTCGACTCCGGCCTGGCCATCGTCCTGATCGACGGCGCGGATCTGAAGACCATCGCCGATAGCCCGACCTGCATCGTCCGTATCTTCGAACGCGAAGCGCGCCACGCGATGGAGCTCAAGAAGCTGGAGATCGAAGGAACGTGACCGGACAGGGACTTTCGCGGAATGCTTCTGGTCAGGGGGACGCATCGTCGGTTCTTGGTCGTGGCATGAAGCTCTGTAGGAAGGGCGCCTTGGCGTTGCTCCTGCTAGCGGCTGCGCCCGTATCGCAAGGAATAGCCAAGCCCCTGCAACAACAGTCGCCGGCACCGCTGGCCCATGCGTGCAACGGATGGCTCTTTCTCGATTCTGACTTCCTCACCTTTGAGCAGGGGGAACAGTTCTGGAAGGAGGCTACTGCGGAGACGATCCGTGCCTGTCTTGGCGCTGACTTGATCGCGCGGGACGAGGACGGCAGAACCGCTCTTCATCATCTTGCCCGACATGGCAATGTCGAGGCGGTGAAGGAGCTGCTGGCAGCGGGCGCCGACCCGAACGCTCCTGGTAGTACCTTCTGTCTCGCGCCGCTGCACGTTGTGAAGACCCCGGCCTTGGTGGAGGTTCTGGTCGCCGCCGGCGCCGACCCAAATGGGCGGACGACATGCGGTACCTGGATGCGTAGCGCCACGCCCCTGCACCGGGCAGCCGGACGCGGCGACCCGGAGACAGTCAAGGCGTTGATCGCAGCCGGAGCCGACCCCAATGCCGTGAGAAGCGATGGCAACACACCCCTGCACGAGGCAGCCGAAAGCGGCAACTCGGAGGCAGTCAAGACGTTGATCGTCGCTGGCGCAGACCCCAAGGCCGTCAGCAGCGATGGCAACACACCCCTGCACAGCGCAACCGCCGATTGGGTCGAAGGCGATGTCTCGGAGGCGGTGAAGGCGCTGATCGCAGCCGGAGCCGATCCCAATGCCGTGAACGACGATGGCAAAACGCCTCTGTACCAAGCGGCCGAAAGCGGCGAGTCGGAGGCAGTGAAGGCGTTGATCGCAGCCGGCGGCGACGTGAATGCGGTCAACGACGACGGCAACACGGCGCTGCTGTCGGCACGCCACGCCCGCGACGAAGAGTCCGCGAAGCTGTTGATCGCAGCCGGCGCAGATTTGAATGCGCGGCCTGTGGACTGGACAGAGCTGCAAGGGGTGGCCGCATGGGGAAGCTCGGCAGCGGCAAAGGCGCTCGTCGCTGCGGGCGCCGACATGGCGGCTCGGGACAAGATAGGTCGCTCGGCGCTCCACATTTCAGCGACGTACGGCAACACCGATGTACTGAAGGAGCTTGTCGCCCTCGGCGCAAATCCGAATGCGCGGACCAGTGCCGGTCTGACGCCCCTTCACTACACGAGAGAGCCGGAGTCAGCGCGAGCATTGCTCGCGGCTGCCTCGGATCCGAACGCACGGAATGAAGACGGCGAGACCCCCCTGCACAACCTGCTCGGTCTGCTCCGTTTCTCGGAGTACCTGAGGAAGGACGCGGTCCCCGATTCTCCGGCGTTAGTGAAGGTACTGCTCGACGCCGGTGCGAACCCGAACGTACGCGGCGACCGTCCGCTCTCATCTACGCCTCTTCATAAGGCTGCCGAGTCGGAACACTCTGAATCGGCGGAGATAGTGAAGATGCTGCTTGCCGCTGGCGCGGATCTGAACCAGCGCAGGAACGGCGACGCTCCTCTTGATCGTGCTGCCTACTCCGGCCATCCGGAGTCGATACGCGCACTCATCACCGCCGGTGCAGACCCTAAGGCGCCCAACGAGGGCGGCCGGACGCCCCTTCACCGGGCTGCGGCAGGCGGTAACACGGAGTCGATTCGAGTGCTGATCGACGCTGGTGCCGCCATAAATGCCCGGACGACGTGGGGTGTCACGCCTCTCCATAGAGCTGCTCGAATCTGGGGCCACTCCGGCGTCGGTGACTATCTGGGCTCGGTTCAGGTGCTGATCGCCGCCGGCGCGAACCCGAAGGCGCGCGACGGGTACGACGGCAGCACGCCCCTCCATGTTGCTGCCGGCGGAGCCGACCGCGGAAACGCAGAGATTGTCCACGCCCTGATTGCTGCCGGCGCCGACCCGAATACGCGGGACGGCTCGGGGAACACTCCCCTCCATGCGGCTGTCGGAAGGAACAACGAGGCAACGGTAGCCGCACTCGTGGCAGGGGGTGCCGATCCGAACGCTCGGAACGAGGCCGGAGAAAGCCCCCTGATTGCCGCTGTTCGCCAGGACAAGGGGTGGGCGGCATACGCTCTTGTAAGCGCTGGCGCGACCCCGAACGCGACGAACTCATCGGGTAACGGGCCGCTCCACCTTGCCTCGGCGCTGCGAGGCGCCGAGTGGGTCCGTTTGCTGGTCGCTGCTGGCGCCGACCCGGACTCACCCGTAGCGGGCGGCGCCACGCCCTTGCACCTCGCTGCCTGGGCTGGCAAGGCGGAGTCGGTCGCGGCTCTGCTTGCCGCTGGCGCTGATCCCAACTCCCGAGCCGACAACGACGATACGCCCTTGCATGGCTGGACGAGATCCGACCTCTTCCATGAAGCCCCGAGCCCCGGAACAGACTCCGTCCCAGCATTGCTGCTGGATGCCGGCGCGGACGCTCGAGCGAAGAACATGAGCGGAGAAACTCCGTGGGACATCCTGCAGCGGAGTCCTCACCTGGGCAGCGTCAAAGGGGCGGACGCTTACTGGCTTCTCAACGACGCACGCTTCAATGCGCCGGCTGATGGCGAGGTCGAAGAGTCGGATCAGCCATAGACCTGGCGGACCGGGCCAGGGCCTCCGGGGATGCAATCAACGGAGAATCTCGCTCGAGAAGGCGGTCCTGTCTCGCCGGAGCGCGGATGTTGTGTAAGCTAGATCCTTCCATCAGGAAAGGGGATTCGATGAGAGCAAGAGAGCTGGCGAAGGAGCTCCACCGCATGTACGAGGCCGGTCGTGGAAGGGACCTAATGGTGACCATGATTCACTTGTTCGGAATCAAGTATGCCGACGAGATCGAGGTATGTGGCGCTACACCAGCCAAGCTGTGCCGCATGGCCGGGCTGCGGGAGTCCTACAACGCTGAAGTGTCGAAGGGACGCCGCCTTGCCGGCTTCGTGGAGCTCAAGCCTCGGGCGGCACGACTGTGATCGTGAACATTGACATGACTGAGCGCCAGGCTTGAGTAGCCCTCGCCGATTTCAAGCGCGACCCGTTCATCCTTACCGGTCTTCAGCGAGTGTGGACGGTGCCAGGCCCTGGGAGTCGCTCGCGAAGTCATGACCAAGCTGCGTCCGTCACCCGGCTGACTCGATAGCCCGCAGGCAGACTCCTGTTCCAGGAGTTCGCGTTGAAGACGTTGCAAGCCGCCACCGGGAAACGCACCCAACCTGTGCTCGTAGGCACGTCAACCGGCAACTTCCTTCGCAGCGCGTCTGCTCGCGACAGCAAATCGGCCTCAGTCAGTTGCTCCAAGCCGACGAGAACCCAATAGTGAATCGGCTTCTTCACTCTGCCAAGGGCCCACTGGTACAGGAAGGAGTCCCTGTACTTCTGGACCAAGTCTTGATCTAGCTCGTCCGATCTGAAGCGCGCCGCCCACCTCTGCCGTTCTCTCGAAGCTGCACGCGGATCGTCCGGGTCCTTCACTTCGAGGAACACCGTCCGGTCCTCGAACTCAACAACAAAGTCCACCGCCTTCATGCAGTGACTCAGCCAGTGAGACGCCGGGTCGTCGAACTTCGAGACCTTGGCGGAGCTCGGCAACGCGATGCGGAGGTCGCCCTCCTGCAGCCGTATCACTGCGGCATGTCCGTGAGACTACGCTCCACTTCCCTGTCGTATAGATCCGTAAAGACCTGCCCGATCATGTTCGGGTGGATTCCAGCGTATGTCTTCGAACTGTCGAATGCGATTCGACCATGAGAACTCTCACGATAGAGAGAATGGAACATCACCGCGCCGCTCCCGGCGCTTCGCAGGTCCAGTTCTTTCAAGACTGTGTAGTCGTGTGTCGCCAGGAAGATCTGAATGCCGGCCTCCTGGAGGCTGACGAAGATGTCAGCGAGAGGCCCGAAGAGGCGCGGATGGAGGTTGGTTTCCGGTTCGTCCCAGAACAGAACGGAGCCGCTGAGCAATGTGCCGTTCTGGATCAGGAGCCAGAGGAGACCGAGCTTTCTCATGCCTTCGGCCAGAAGCGAGAACTCCAAGTTTCCTTGCTTGCTTCGGAGGAAAAACTCTTCGTTATTGACTTCGACCTTCCCTGCCATGGGATCCTGGAGCGCGCTGAGAAGTTCCCTGCGTTCCTTGTCCGTGGGACCTCGAAGGGCCGGTCGGTAGGCTCGGTCCAGAACATCCGCGTACACCTCTTCGAAGTGGACTTCACGCTGCGAGTAGAGCGAGCGAAAGCCGGGGGCGTTGGCGAGCATCTCCTTGACGGGGATGTACACGCTTTCCAACGGCGCACCGCTCCACGGCTTGGCGCCCCGCACCGTGGCCGTCTTCGCCACGGATGCATGGTTGGAGAACGAAGCGCTCAGCTTGAGGGTCCTTCGGCGGTCGCGCCTCTGTACCTCGACCAGGCAGCGAGAACTGCCACGCTTGCGCTTCACGAGACGGCCTAGAGCGCGGCCAGAGGGGAGGAAAACGCGGATCAGCTTCTCGGCGAAGGAAGTGCCCGTCTTGCTGACGTCGCAGGCGGCATACGCGACCTTCATCAGGTGGGTCTTGCCGGTGCCGTTGGCGCCGATGATGGCGTTGATGCCCGGCGCCGGAGAGAACTCGAGCTCGTCAAAGGCCGTGAAGCGCTGCAGTCTGAGCTTCGTGAGCGGCATGACCCGGGCACTATACCCAAGCTATGGCCGCCCCAAGCGGAGGCGGGCCTCATCGCCGCGCGAGTTCGGTCAGCGCCGCGAGAGCACGAGTACTGAGGGTTCTCCTGTTCCAAATCGACGCTACTACCGACCAGACGACTCCCGCCGCAGCCCTCAGTAGCTGGAGATCCCAATCTCCTTCTCCGTGATGAACTCGAGCAGCGCCGGCGTGCCGGACTCGGTCGCCTCGATGCCGCGGCGGATCGCCGGCACGATCTCGGCCGGGTCGGTAACCCGCTCGCCGTAGCCGCCGAAGGCCTTGGCCATGTCCGCGTAGTGGCCGGAGATGTCGGTGCTGCGGTACTTCTCGGTCGCCACCTGCATGATCGGCAGTTCGATCGCCATCGAGAAGTTGTTCAGGAGGATCGAGAGGATCGGCAGGCGTTCGCGCACCGCGGTCTCGAAGTCCATGCCGGTGAAGCCGATCGCGGCGTCGCCCCAGACGTTGATGCAGAGCTTGTCCGGCTGGGCGAGCTTCGCGCCCATTGCCAGACCGAGGCCGTAGCCAAGCTGCGTCGTCTTGCCCCAGCCGATGTAGGAGAGCGGCGTCGTGCTGCGCCAGAACGGGGAGAGCTGGTCCCGCGGCGAGCCGGCGTCGTGGGTGATGATGGTGTTGTCGCGATCGACCGTATGCATCAGATCCCAGAGCACGCGGTACGGCGACAGCGGCGCCGAGTCGGAGGTCAGCTTCGGCATCCACTCGTCGAGCCAGCCGGACCGGATCCGCTCGATCTCGGCCGGGACGGAGTCGGCCCGGGAGGCCGCGTGCGGCAGCGACTGCCCCTCGAGCTCCGCGATCAGAGCGGCCAGGGTGAGCTTCGCGTCGCCCGCCACGACGCAGTCCGAGGCGACGTTCTTGTTCAGATCGACGGGGTCGAGGGTCGCGTGCACGTACTTGGCCTGCCGGTATTTGCCGAAGTACAGACCGAAGGCGGTGGTCGTGAAACTGCAGCCGATCCCGAAGATCACGTCGGCCGCGCCCAGGAACTCGTGCACCGTCTTCGGCACCGAACGGCCGCCCGACCCGAGCGCCAGGGGATGGTCCTCGTTGAACGAGCTCTTGCCGCCGAGACTGGTCGTCACCGGAGCGTTCAGCAGTTGCGCCAGGTGTCGCAGCTCGTCCCAGGCCTCGGCGTAGTGGACACCCTGCCCGGCGTAGATGACGGGCCGCTCGGCCGCCGCCAGCATCGCCGCCGCGTCGCGGATCAGCTCCGGATCGGGGCCCACGCGCACGGCGCCGCTCGGGCGGGGGCCCAGATCGTCTGGAACGTCCTCGCCGAAAACGTCGGCCGGTACCTCGACCATTACCGGACCCGGTCGGCCGGAGCGCAGTTGGGTGAAGGCGCGCCGCATCACCTCGGGCAGCGCCTTGCCCATGCTCAGCGGCTCGCACCACTTCGTCACGTGCTGGAAGTTCGCCACCGCGTTGAAGTTCGGCGCCACGTGCATGGCACGGCGGCTGTAGCCCATCGGCAACACGAGGATCGGCGCCGACTCGCCGTAGGCCTGGGCCACGCCGCCGAAGGCGTTCTCGGTCCCGGGCCCGCTCTGCATCGTGAAGACGCCGAGCTGCCGGCCTGAACTCAGCCGGCTGACCGCGTCGGCCATGTGCAGGCCGATCCGCTCCTGGCGGACGATCACGGTGCGGATGTCCGCCACCGCCGCGGCCTCGATGATCGGGTTCACCGGGTAGGCGACGATGAACTCGACGCCCTCCCGCTTGAGGTACTCGGCGACGCCTTGGGCTACCTTCACGCTGTAACTCCTGAGGTTGTTCGGGCGGCAACGATAGCCGGACCGGCGCCGGCCACCCCTACAGGCCGTAGTAGCTGCGATACCAGTCGACGAAGCGGGGAATGCCGACATCGATCGTGGTCGTCGGCTCGTAGCCGAGGTACTTCCTGGCCGTCGTGAGGTCGGCCGAGGTCCGGACGACATCCCCCGGCTGCATGGGCAGGAACTCCTTGTCGCCCTCCCGGCCGCAGCTCGACTCGATCTGCTGGATGAACTCCATCAGCTCCTCGGTGCGGCCAGCCGCGAGATTGCAGACCAGAAGCTCGTGGTTGCGGTCGATGGCCGACACGACGCCGGCGACGATGTCGTCGATGTAGGTGAAGTCCCGGTGCATCCGGCCGTGCCCGAAGACCTCCATGCGCTCCCCGCGCAGCACGGCGCCCGTAAACAGAAACAGGGCCATGTCGGGTCTGCCCCAGGGGCCGTAGACGGTGAAAAAGCGCAGGCCGGTCGCCCTCAGGCCGTAGAGGTGGTTGTACACCGAGGCCATCAGCTCGTTCATCTTCTTCGTCGCGCCGTAGAGCGAGCACTGAGCGGAAGTGCTGTCCTCCTCGCTGAGCCGCTCCCGCGTGCTGTCGCCGTAGACGGAGCTGCTCGAAGCGTAGATCAGGCCGCCGACTTCGCGGTCCCGGCACAGCTCGAGCACGTGCGTGAAGGCCTGCACGTTGTCGCGAACGAACGCGTTCGGATGCGCGATCGAGTGGCGCACTCCGGCCTGGGCCGCGAGGTGGCAAACCCGGGTCTCGCCGCCGGCAGCACCCCGGGCGAGCTCGTCGAAGGCGGCCTCCAAGGCTTCCCGATCCCCGATGTCGGCGCGGACCAGACGAAAGTTGGTGTGCTCCTCGAGAATCGCGCTGCGGGCCTCCTTGAGTTCGGGGTCGTAGTACCGATTGAAGTTGTCGTACCCGATGACCTCGTCGCCGCGGTCCAGCAGGGCGCTGGCGACATGGAAGCCGATGAACCCGGCGCTGCCGGTAAGCAGGATCCTCATGGCCGTGGCGCCTCGGGCAGCGCCGCGCCGTGCCCCCGCGTGCTGCCAGCGCCGGATGCGGGCGAGACGCCCGCGTTCCCAGGGGCGGCGGGCGGGACGCCCGCGTTCCCAGGGGCGGCGGGCGAGACGCCCGCGTTCCCAGGACTCTGCCAACGCTCCGCGAGCTGGGACACGGGGTCGATCAGAAGGTCCTCGACCGGAAGTTCGGCCAGCAACCCGTCGTCGAACTCCGGCGCCTTCTTGAGCACCTGGTCGCGCAGGCCCGAGTAGCGCTCGCGGTAGCCGGAGAGCAACCGGCGAAGCTCGGACGCCGGGGCGCGCTCGCGGAAGCGCACGTGGATCAGGTTGAGCGCCGAGACCTCGCCGCCGCTGAACTCGGGCACGCCGATGAACACCCGGCCGTCCGTCCGGCCCCGCGCCGCCATCAACCGGCCCTCGACCGCGACCGCGTACTTGGTGCCCTGGAGCAGCGGCGCCCGCACCGTGCGCGACTGGAGGTCGCGGCACAGGCCGCCGGCGCGCAGCACGCGGATGGTGGCGGCGTCGCCCGGCGCGGGACCGTCTCCTCCACACCAGAGCTGGTAGCGGACGTAGCCGAGCACCTGGTCGACGAAGGGATCGAGCGTGGTCATCGTCCGCCGGTCCTCGGACGAGATCGACGTTTCCGGCGCGCCGGCCTCGAGCAGGGCGGTCGCCAGGGACATCCGCCCCAGGGTCTGGTCGTGGCGGGAGATGCCCACGGTCACCGTCTTCGCCTGGTGCTTGATCGTGTCGATGTGCCGGGTCAGATCGTCGATGGCCGGCGTCAGGGAGGTCCGTAGCGCCTCGAGCAGGGCCGCCGTGTCGGCCTCCCCGCTGTCCGCGGACCCGCCGGCACTCAGGCGGTCGAGCGCGACGGCCAGCCGCACCGCCCTGCCGGTGTGCAGGTTGCCGTCGTAACTGCCGTCGGCCAGGCCCTCACGAACGGCGTCGATCTCGACGGCTGCCAGTTCACGCAACCGGGCGACCGGCCGGTAGGGCGGCGCGGCGCCCGAGACCGAGCCGAGCGCGGCGCGGATCGCGCGCAGCGGCTTGGCGAGATCGTCGATGGCGAGCGCCGCGTGGTAGCCGAACAGGTGACCGACGACCGTCGCCAGCACGAAGGACAACTCGGGCGCGGCCTCGGGCACTTCGATCACCACAGGCGCCGCCTGGAACCCGGCGCCCTCCGAGGCGATGACGATCGGCGTCGCGCGGTGGGCCCGGTAGACTTCGATCTCCTTCCTGGTATCGGCCGCGGTCGAACCGTGGACTCCCGTCGCACAGACCAGGATCAGGGGTTCGGACGACAGGTCGATGTGCTTCTTGTCCTCCGTCGCGTCGCAGGCGATCGCCTTGTAGCAGAGTTCCGCCAGTTTGATCCGGATCTCCTCCGCCGCGATGCGGTCGAGGCCGTTGCCGACGATCGACCAGTCCCGCAGCCTCGGCGCGTACCGCCGCGCCGCCGCGGCGATTCCCTCCCGCAACCCGAGGGTGCGTTCCATCGCCTCCGGCAATGCCCGCAGCTCCCGGAGCAGCCGGTCGGCGGCGGGCCGCTCGTCGGCCCCGCCCGCAACCAGGTCGGCGATCGCCACGGCCAGCAGCATGCCGGCCGCGATCTGGGAGTAGAAGGCCTTGGTCGAGGCGACGCTCATCTCCACGTCCCGGCCGTCCGAGGTGTAGAGCACGCCGTCCGCCCGGTCCGCCAGATCGGAGTCACGGCGGTTGACGATGGCGATGGCGCGGGCCCCGCGGCGCTGCGTCAGGTTGAGGGTGCGCAGCGTGTCCGTGGTCGTGCCCGACTGACTGACCGCCACGACCAGGGTGTCCGTCATGTCGGGCTGCAGGTGGAAGCCCGAGAGTTCCGTCGCCGGCATCGCCTCGACTCGAAGCCCGGTGAGACCGCGCTCGCGCAGCCGGCCAAGGGTCGCGGCGGCGATGCCCTGACCGGCGACGGCGGCCGTGCCCTGGCCGGTGATCACGATTCTGGCGATCGCGCCGCTTCCCAGGTCGCGCGCCACGGCGTCCGGGATCGTCTGCCGGCCCAACGTCACCCTGAGACGTCCGGCAGCATCCTCGAGCAACTTGCCCCGCAGCGTCTTCCGCACCGATCGCGGTGCTTCGCTGATCTCCTTGAGCAGGAAATGAGGGAACTCGCCCCGGTCGATGTCGCGGGTCGTGATCTCCGCCCGCTCCAGTTCCTCCCCGTGAAGCGGCAGCGGTGAACCGTCCATGCCGTAGCGCTCGATGCCCTCCAGGTCGCCGGCGCGCCGCGCGTCGAGCACCGCGATCTGGCCCGTGGCGACGCCTGGCCGGTCGGGGCCGACCGTCGCCTCGCCGTCCAGACGCAGATACGTGGAGGTCTCCTCCACCAGGCCGTACGGCTCGCTGGCGACCACGAAGGTGTGGTCCGCGAGTCCCACATAGAGCCCCTGGCCGCTGCCCTGGATCGCCAGGTAGAGCCGGTTCGGATCGTCGCCGCAGAGCGTGCCGACGGCGAGCGAACCCTCGAACCCCGAAACCGTGCTGCGGAACGCCTCGAGCGGTTCGTCGCCGTGGGCCAGCCGGCGCGACATGAGCACCGGCATGACCTTCGTGTCGGTCGTGATGCGCGGGTCGATGTCCAGCTTCTCCAGCACCGCCAAGTCGGCGTGGTTGTCGATGTCGCCGTTGATCGCCGCCACGACCTGCGGCGCGTGCTCCGAGCCTGCTTCGCCGGCACTCGCCTCCGCCTCGTTCAAGGGATGCGCGTTCGCCTCGTTGACCCGGCCGACGCTGGCCCAACGCGTGTGCCCGAGGATGGCCGCTTCGACGTCCGGACTCTCGAGCGCCGCCGCCAGGACCGGGTCGCCCGCCACCGCCGCGCGCAGGAAGCGCACGTTGTCGCCCAGCTCTCCGATCTCCTCGGCGCACTTGTAGATCAGGCTCAGGCGACGGCCGCGCCGGGCGATCGCCCGATGGCCGAACAGCGAATCCCCGGTCCGCCGGTCGAGCTCCGCGCGGATCGCCGGATCGCCCGCGTCGAGGCCGTGTCCCGAGAGCAGCAGGAACAGGCCGGCAGAATCGCGACCGCGGATCTCCAGCCGGTCGAGCGACGAGAGAGCCTGGTGGACGCCGATCAGAACGTCGAGCCCCGCGTCGCTGACGCCGGCCGGCGCCAGAGCTCCGACCTCGGCCGCGGTCCGCAGCCGATCGCAGCGGATCGCCCACTCGGCGTCCGCCAGGGCGCCCACAGCACGGTTGACGACCTCCAGGCCCGCGTCGCCGAACGCCGTGCCGCCGGCGTCCAGGGTCGACTCCAGTCTCTTGAGTGCCTTGAAGCTTGGTTCGAGCGCGCCCTTGACCGCGGCGCACAGCGCCGGGTCCCGCACCAGGGAGCGCACCGCGGGACGGGCGCGCAGCCGCCGGTTCCAGCTCGCGATCCCCGAGGCGGCATCGGTCAGAGCCGACGCGAGCGTCTCCGCGTCGGCCCCATCCAGACCGCCGACCGCCGCCTCTACGCAGCGACCGGTCGCGGCGAGCCCCTCCAGCAGTTCCCGCGAACAGGTCGCCGGCCCGGGGTGGGGGCGCATCAGGATGCCGACGATCCCGCACATGGGTGAGCGAAGCTTAGCCCGGATCGTGACCGGGCGGCGGTAAGCTCCCGGCGAAGGGGCGCCACCGGAATGAACGACACATCGACCTATCTCGCCGCCGTCGTCCAGATGGGCGCCACGTCCGACGAGCAGGCGAACTGGGAGACGGCCCGGCACTGGATCGAGACCGCGGCGGACCGCGGCGCGAAGTTCGTGACCACGCCGGAGAACACGAACTACCTCGGACCGCACAAGGAAAAGGTGAAGCTCGCGGAGCCGACCTCGGGCGCCACCTGCGGCCGCTTCGCGGCGCTGGCCCGGGACCGGGGCATCTACCTCCTGCTCGGCTCCTACAACGAACTCTCGCCCGAGGAGGACGGCAGCCGCTGCTACAACACCAGCGTCCTGTTCGATCCCCAGGGCGAGATTGCGGCCACCTACCGCAAGATCCACCTCTTCGACGTGGACGTCTCCGACGCGGTGCGGTTCCTGGAGTCGAAGACGGCCGTACCCGGCGTGGACACCGTGACCGTCGACACGACCCTCGGCCGCCTCGGCCTCACGATCTGCTACGACCTCCGGTTCCCCGAGCTCTACCTGCGGTTGGCAAGTGACGGCGCGGAGATCCTGACCGTGCCCTCCGCCTTCACCCTGATGACCGGGAAGGACCACTGGCACCCGCTGCTGCGCGCCCGCGCGATCGAGACCCAGTGCTACGTGTTGGCCGCGGCGCAGACCGGCAAACACGACGACCGCGGGCTTCGTCACAGCTACGGGCACTCGGTGATCATCGACCCTTGGGGTCACGTCCTGGCAGACGCGGGTGACGCGCCGGGGATCGCGGTCGCCGAGATCGACCGGCGGCGTGTTGCCGAGGTGCGGCGCTCGATGCCCGTGGCCTCCCACCGCCGCCTGCCGATCGGCTAGAGCGGCGAACCGGATGCGGGCGAGACGCCCGCGTTCCCAGGATCGCCCGGACGCTACGATTGCCCCACTTCCGCGAACTTGCCCATGGATATCTGGATTCTCGTAGCGATCATCGCGTTCACGTTCCTGGCCTTCAGCTTCGAGTGGCTGCCGATCGACGCGGTCGCCCTCTCCAGCCTGGGTCTGCTGCTGCTGTTCGGCCTGGTGACGCCCCAGGAAGCGATCCGGGGCTTCAGCAACGACGCCGTGATCACGGTGATGATGATGTTCATCCTCAGCTATGGACTGGCGCATACCGGCCTGATCGACCGCTTCGGCCAGAAACTCTCGCAGATGTCCGGCAACACGCACTGGCTTGGCGCCATCGCCCTGATCCTGGTCTGCGGCGTGCTCTCGGCCTTCGTCAACAACACCGCCGCGATGGCGATCCTGATGCCGGTGGGCATTCAGATCGCGAAGCACTACGACGTATCGTCGTCGCGGATCCTGTTGCCGCTGTCCTATCTCTCCATCATCGGCGGCACCTGCACCCTGATCGGCACCTCGACGAACCTGCTGGTCAGCTCGAGGTCGGAGGAGAGCGGCTACGGCGCTTTCAGCATGTTCGAGTTTCTAGGTCTCGGACTCATCCTGCTGGCCGTTGGTTTCACGTACATCGTCCTGGTGCCGATGCGCTTTCTGAAGCCCCGCGCCGCCACTTCCGACCTGACCGCCAAGTACCAACTGTCCTCCTTCCTGACCGAGGTCCAGGTGCCGGACGGAAGCCAGCTCATCGGCCGCAGCGTGCTCGACGCCCATATCAACGAACGTTTCCGCCTGACGGTGCTGGAGATCCTGCGCGGCGGGGAACGGATCGCGGTCGACCTGCGCGCCCGGCCAATTCAGGCGGACGACCTCCTGATCGTGGAGGGCCGCATGGAGGACATCGTCAACTTCAGGGACCACTACGGCCTGCGTCTTCTGACCGACGTCAAGGTGGACGATCGCGAACTCTCGGACCAGAACAACATCATGGCCGAGATCCAGCTCTCACCGGTCTCCCGGCTTACCGGCTCGACGATCCGGGATCTGGACTTCCGCCGCCGCTTCGGCTGCTTCGTGCTGGCGCTCAACCGCTACGGCGAATCGATCCGCGAGAAGCTGGCCCACATCGTCCTCCACAACTGGGACACCCTGCTCGTCTTCGGCCCTCGTTCCCGGATCGAAGCCCTCTACGAGACGGAGGACTTCGTGCCTCTGCAGGAGGTCAAGCTGCGGCTCGTGATCCCCCGCAGGTGGTGGCTCAGCGTGGCGATCATCCCGCTCGTCGTCCTCCTCGCAGCCACCGGCGCGACATCGATCCTGAAGGCCTCGATTCTGGGCGCCGTGGCGCTCATCGTCTTTGGCGGAATCTCCGTGCAGCAGGCCTACGAAGCGATCAACTGGACCGTCATCTTCCTGCTCGTCGGCATCCTGCCGATGGGAATCGCCATGGAGAAGACGGGTCTGGCGGCAATGATCGGCGAGACGATCGCGAACGCCGGCTCCGACTACGGGGCTTGGGCGGTGATCGCGCTGATCTACCTGGCGACCGCGCTGCTGTCGGAGATCGTGTCGAACAACTCGACCGCTGTGCTCATGGTGCCGATCGCCGGCACCGCCGCGACCTCCATGGGGCTCGACCCCAAGCCGTTCATGATCACCGTCGCCTTCGCCGCCTCCGCCAGCTTCCTGACCCCGATGGGATACCAGACGAACGCGATGGTCTTCGGTCCCGGCGGCTACCGCTTCATGGACTACGTGAAGTTCGGCGCCCCGCTCAAGATCATGTTCTTCGTGATCTCCGTGCTGCTGATCCCAAGGATCTGGCCGCTCAACTGAGGGACAACTGGGTGTACCCCGTGTTTCTACCTCTGGCAGCGCGGACAGTAGTAGCTGCTTCGGTTCGAGATGTTGAAGCGGCGGATGCCTGAACCGCAGCCGGCCGGGCACGGCTCGCCCTCGCGGCCGTAGACGTCGAGGGAGACCTGGAAGTAGCCGGAGTTGCCGGCGCCGTCGGCGAAGTCGTTGAGCGTCGTCCCGCCCTGCTCGATCGCCTCGCCGAGCACCGCGCGAACCGCCGCGGCGAGGCGGTCGAATCGCGGGCGGGCAATCCGGGCCACCGAGCGGCGGGGGTGAATGCGCGCGCGGTACAGGGCCTCCGATGTGTAAATGTTGCCGACGCCCACGACCAGGGAGGCGTCCATCAGGAAGCTCTTGACCGGGGCGCGGCGGCCACGGGCCAGCGCCCAAAGAAGAGCCCCGTCGAACTCCGGCGCCAGGGGTTCGACGCCGAGGTGGCGGAAGTGCCGGTCGCCGTCGAGATCCTCGGTCGCCGCTACGAAGGCGACGCCGAAACGCCGCGGATCGCAGAACCGCAGCCGGCGGCCCGACGCGAGATCGAAGCCGAGGTGTTCGTGCGCCACGAGCGGCGCCTCCCGGTCGACCAGCGTCAAGCGGCCGCTCATCCCCAGATGCAGCACCAGGGTCTGTCCGCCGGAGGCGTCGATCCACAGGTATTTCGCCCGCCGGCGCAGGCGGCGGACCGTCCGTCCTTCGAGGCGACGAAGGGCCGGCGCGCTGAGCGGTTCGCGCAGGGTCGGGAAATGGACGCGGACCTCCTCGAAGCGGTCGCCCACGAGTGGCCGCTCCAGGCTCCGGCGCAGAACCTCGACCTCGGGCAGCTCCGGCATCGTCAGGACGCGCGGCGCCGGCTCGCGCCGCCGTCGCGACCCTTCCGGCCCATGCCCGCTACCGCCGCGACCAGCGCCTCCAGCGCGGTATCGCCGTCGGCGCTGCCGCCCTTGAGCCGCACTTCCGTCTGGAGCACCCGCCAGGGCAGACCGGCGATTGCCCGGGAGGCGCGGGGGTCGCGCCGCGCGCAAGCCGCCTGGTAGATGCGTAAGAGGCGAAACGGGTGGATCCGCGTCAGCGGGTTGGCGGCGCCGCCCGGCAGTTCGGCGGTCAGCTTCGGCAATACCCGCGCCTTGAAGCGATTGAAGTTGCGCTCTGACGGAAGGTCGAGGGACACCGCAAGGCCATGCGCCGCCGCCAACTGGTGGCAGAAGTTGGCCAGCAGGGCGAAGAAGGAGAGCCGGGCGGCGTTCCGGTCGGGCGAACTGTCGAGCCGGCGCCTGAAGAGTGCGAGCGCCTGGGCGGGACGCTGCTGGGCGATCGCGTCCAGCAGTTGGAAAACATCCTGGTCGCCGCGGTCGGCCACCATCTCCTCCACCGCGCTCCGGTCGATCCGGCCCGCCCGATCGCGGACGGTACCGGCGATCTTGCGGTACTCGGCGGCGAAGCGGGCGGCGGAGTCGGCGTCGACCTCGGACTCGCCCCAGCCCGCGCTCTTGCGCAGGGTACGGCGCGCCAGTTCCTGCACCGCGCCGCGATCGATGCCGACACCGGTCTCATCCGCCAGCTCGGCGACCACGGAGTCGAGTCCGCCCACTCCGCCACGGCGGTCGAACTCGAGCGCCCCGACCTCGAAGGTCGCCTTCCTCTCGGACAGCCGCTGAACGAGAGGGTGGGCGGGATCGGCGCGCCGTTCGGCGAACACGAGGGCATGGCCATCCGGCAGAACGCCATCGACAATGCGGCCAAGCTCGGCAAGATCGCTGTCCGACCACCCCATGAGATCCTCGGCTCTCGCGGCCTCGAGCAGCCCGGCCAGATCCCCGGCGAGTTCGGCCTTCTGTTTCTTCGTTCGCCGGCGCCTGCTGCGCCTGCGGTGCTTGGCGCCTCCGTCCAGGGCCGAAGCGGGCAGCGACGCGACCACCTCATCGGGAGCACCTGCGTCGGCGGGAATGCTGAACAGCCGCAGCGCCTGCAGGAGCCGACCGGCCGCTTCCTTCCCCGCGGACGAGAGCGCGGCCCCCGCCGAGACCGGCAGCGCTGCCTCCGCCTCGTCGATCAGGTCGGCGGCGGCGGTCTTGTCGGCAAAGATCGCGCTGTCGTTGACCAGGGTGACCTTGGCCGGATCGAAGAGGGAAAAGGTCAACAGATCGGCCAGGATCGGACGCAGCTCGGCCGGCCGTTTGTGGACGGCCACCTCGCAATCGCTGCCTGCGGCCAGGGCGCCCGCAATCCGGGTCGCCGCCTTCATCGCCACCACCTGCTCGCCGATCACCAGGAAGAGCGGCTGGCGGTCACCGCCTTCGATTCGTTCGACTGCCGCGTCGATTGCAGCAGCCGTCTTCACTCTTCTCCCGGAAGCCGACCCTTCTCCTCGAGTTCCTGGCAGTTGATGCAGTAGGAGGCCCAGGGCACCGCTTCGAGGCGGGCGCGGCCGACTTTCACGTGGCAGTGGACGCAGACGCCGAAGCTGCCGTCGTCGAGACGGATCGTCGCCTCGTCGATCCGCTCCAGCAGAATGCCGTCGCTGTCGGACAGCGAGAAGTTCAGCTCCCGGCTGTAGGCGTGGTTCGCCCGGTCAACGAGATCCTCCGACCCTTCGCCCGACGACGCCTTCAGGCCGGCATGGAGGTCGCGGTTGTACCGACCGAACAGCTCCCGCCGCTTCTCCCCCAGCCGCTCGCGCACCAACTCCATGTCGATGTCGGCGCTCTTGAGAAGAGAGTTGTTCCCCCGGCCGTCGCCCGTGCGCTGCGGCCTGAGGAGCAGCGTCGGCGCTTTCCTCGGAGGCGCTTTCTTCTGAGCCGCCTTCTTCCTGGCCAGCCGCTGCTTGGCCGCGAGCCGCCGAGCGGCTTCCCGTTCGGCAGCCTCCCTGACGGCGGTTTCCGCTGCGGCGGCTGCCTCCGCCTCAGGCCTCTTCGCCTCGGCTTCCTCCGCCGCCCGGGCCTTGGCTACCCGCTTCTCGGCGGCCGCAGCAGCCCGCTGAGCCTCTCGGGCCGCGGCCTTGGCCGCGGCCGCGGCCTTGGTCGCCTTCTCCAGCGCCCCTGCGCGGGCCGCCGCAGTGCGTGCGGCCTTACGCGCCGCCACTCCCATTGCCGCGGAGTCCTTGGCCGCCGACTGAGCCGCCGCCTTGCGGTCGGCCGCCAACTTCGCGGCCTTCTCGGCAGCGGCGCCCGTCCTCACGGCAAGTCTCGCCGACTGCGCGGCTTCCTTCTTCCTGGCAGTCGCCTCCTGCTGTCCCTTGGCCGCGAGCTCGGAGGTGCTTCTGGCCTTGCGTTCTGCTCGCGTCGCCACAGACCTGCAGGCAGTGGCGTCACGAGTCGCAATCTTCGCCGCCTCCTTCTCCTCCCGCGCGACGGTCATGGCGGTTTCGGCGGCTTCACGCTCCACAGCTTCGGTGCCCCGGGCTTCCTCAAGCGCCGCTCTGCTCTTCGCAGCCTCCAGCGCGGCCTTCTCCGCGGCCGCAGCCTTGGCAGCGGCCTCACGATCCGCTCGCTTCGCCGTCGCTTCCGCGGCACGCAGGTGCCCGGCCGCCTCCTTCGCCAGACGCGACAGCTCGGCGGCTTTCTTGACCGCCTCGTTATAAGCCGCCTTGCGCGCCTCGGCCTCCCGCTCAGCCTTCTGAGCCAGCGCGGCCCTGGTCTTCTTGTCCTTCGCAGCCTGCTGCGCTGCCGACTGACGCGCGGCGGCTGCCGCGGCTGCCTTCTCCGCGGCTGTGCTACCCGCTGCAGCCGATCTCTTCGCCTTCCTCGCGGCAGCGCGGCGTTCCGTCGCGGCCTTGACGGCAGTCGCGGCAGCCGCCTTCCTGGTCTCGGCTACCTTTTCCGCTCTGGCGGCAGCGGCCGACGACGATCTCTCCGCCCGAGCGGCCTGCTGAGCCGCCGCCTTCTTCTCGGCAGCGGACTTCGCCGCGCGCTCGGCTGCAGCCACCTTGCGCGCCGCTTTGGCCGCAGCCTTCTTCGCCGCGGCCTGTTCGGCTTCAACCGGGCGAGCCTTGGCGGCAGCCTGATCCTTCCTGTGGTCTGCTCCGGCTCTCCGGGCGCTCTCGTCCGCGCTTGCCACTTCTTTTCCCCTCACGCGGCTCAGTGAAACGGCTGCCGATGATAGTTGATTCCCTCAAGGATGGTGAAAGAGCGGTAGATCTGCTCGAAGACGGTCAACCGGGCGAGTTCGTGAGGGAGGGTCAGGGGCCCCAGAGAAAGCCGGAAACGCGACGACTTCAGCAACTTGTGATCGAGTCCCAGATCGGAGCCGACGATCCACGCGACCGGCCGGCGCCACTCGGTACGCAGCCGCCCGACCTCCGCCGCGAGGGCGTTTGAACTCAGGTTCCGGCCCGTCCGGTCGAGGCACACCGTCCAGGCCTCCGGGGGCAGGGCGTGACGGATGGCGTTCCCTTCGAGCCGAAGGCGAGTCCGGGCGTCCCCACGCGCCGGACGCACCACCTGCTCCCGTACCGGAGCGAACCGCTGGATCCGTCGGCGGTAGTCGCCGCAGAGGGACTCCCAGGGCTCACGCCGACGACCAACCCAGACCACGACGATCTCGAACGCCACTGAGCCATTATGCACACCGCCCGCACTGCTATTGTCCGCGTCATGGCACGGTCCGCCGATCAGGAACTGAAGCGTCTTGGCAGGCGCCGCGTGACTCGCGGCCTGATGCTGGGCGGGGTGGCGCTCGGGGCGCCCGCCGTCATCAACGCGGTGGTCGCGCGCCGGGCCGCGCGGTTGCCCCGACCCCGCTGGGGCGCCACCCGGCACACCGAGATCGACGGTCAGCGGCTCGCCTTCGTCCACATGCCGCGGGCCGGCCAGGGCGCCGTGCTGCCGATGGTCCTGCTTCACACCTTCGGACCCGGCCACACCGGGCTGCTCTGGCGGGAAGCGGCGGAACGCCTCGCCCGCGGCCACGACTGCTTCGTCCCCGACTGGCTCGGCTGGGGCGACTCGGAGCGCAAGGCTCAGCGCCATACAGCCGAGCTCTACATCGAACTGCTCGACCGCTTCCTGGAAGAGGTCATCGGCGAACCGGCGATACTCGTCGCCCCCCATCGCGCCGCCGCATACGCCGTCCAGGTGGCCCTGGATGCGCCCCAGCGGGTCGCCGCCCTGGCGCTCATCGCACCTCAGGGGCTGGGCGCCGATGTCATCCAGGACCGCGGCGACCCCGTCCTTCATGCACTCCTGCGAGCGCCCCTGCTCGGCACCTCGGCGCTCAACCTGGTAACCGGCGAGCGGGCTCTGGAGAATCACCTGCGTCGCGAGACCATGTTCGGGGCCGAGGGACTCGGCGAAGCGGTGGTCGAGGCGATGTACCGCGCCAGCCATCTGCCCGGCGCCAGCCACGCTCTGATCGATAGCCTCTGCGGCCGGCTCGGCCACCAACTCGAAGCCGGTTTCGGCAACGAACTCCAGCAGCCGCTATGGCTGGCATGGGGCCGCCAGGCCACCCATCCGTCGCTCGAGACTGCCGATCTCTGGCTCCAGGAGCTGCCGAAGGCCGACCTCGAGGTCTTCGACGGCTGCCGCAATCTGCCCCACGTCGAACGGCCGGCCAAGTTCGCGGCGGCGCTTACGGCGTTCATCGAGCGCCAGCGTTTCGCCGCCTGATCGGGGCATCCACCCCGGCGCCTTCGAAACGCCCGCACGCCGTGTCCAGGGATCCAGCGTTTCCGTCCGTCCCGGGCGGCTATCCCTTTCCGGAACTCGAGCGCGAGACGCTCGAGTTCTGGCGGCGCAAGAAGGTGTTCGAGGCCTCTCTCGCGTCGGGCGACGACGACGAGCGCGAGTTCTCGTTCTACGAGGGTCCGCCGACCGCCAACAACGTGCCGCACGTCGGCCATGTCGTCACCCGCGTGGTCAAGGACCTCTACCCCCGGTTCCGCACGATGACCGGGCGGCGCGTGCCCCGCAAGGGCGGCTGGGACACGCACGGCCTGCCGGTCGAGATCGAGGTCGAGAAGCAGCTCGGCTTCTCCGGCAAGCAGCAGATCGAGGACTACGGGATCGAGAAGTTCAACCGCGCCTGCCTCGAGAGCGTCAGCGCCTACGAGCGCCAGTGGCGGCGGATGACCGATCGGGTCGGCTACTGGCTCGACATGGACGGCGCCTACGTGACCTACAAGAACAGCTACATCGAGTCGGTGTGGTGGGCGCTCGCCGAACTCTGGCGGCAGGACCTGCTCTACGAGGGCCGGAAGATCCAGCCCTACTGCGTCCGCTGCGGCACCACCCTGTCGAGCCACGAGGTGGCCCAGAACTACCGCGACACACAGGACCCGTCGATCTGGGTGCGCTTCCCGCTGCGGCCGGGGCAGAAGATCGCAACGATCGGCGACGAGGCGGACGGCAGCGCGGCGTTCAGCACCGACCGGCCGATCGACATCGTGGCCTGGACGACGACGCCCTGGACGCTGCTCTCCCACGCCGGCATCGCGGTGCATCCCGAGCTGACCTACCGCGCGGTCGCGGACCCCGGTGACCCGGCCCGGCTGCTGCTGATCGCCGAGGGCCTCGAGCGACCGGTTCCGGCGCTCGTTCCCGGCGACGGCAAGCCGACCCGCATCGACCTGCGCGAGGCCGCGACGGTGGCCCGCTTCTCCGGCCATGCCCTGGAGGGCCTGCTCTACGACCGGCCCTTCCCTGTCGAACCAAGCCGCCCGTACCGGCCCGCGGAGGTGTCGGACACGGCCGGTTTTCGCATTCTCCTCGCCGACTACGTCACCCAGGCCGAAGGCACGGGCGCGGTCCACACGGCGCCCCTGTTCGGCGAGAACGACGAGCGCAGCGGCCGCGAGTACGGTCTGCCTGAACTGCAAGCGGTCGACGCGGAGGGCCGGGTCGCGCTCGACGCCGGCGCAAGTTCCGAAGATCCTTCCATCCGGTCCCTGGTCGACGAGATCAACGGCGACTGGTTCAAGGACGCCGACCCGAAGATCGTCCGCTCGCTGCGGCAGCGCGGCCGCCTGCTCCACGGCGAACGGCACAGCCACAGCTACCCCTTCTGCTGGCGCTGCGATCAGCCGCTCCTCTACTACGCGACGACGAGCTGGTTCGTGCGCACCACCGCGGCCCGCGACCGGTTGATCGAGAAGAACCGGCAGGTCCACTGGCACCCGGAGCATGTGGGGGAGGGACGCTTCGGGGACTGGCTCGAGAACGTCGTCGACTGGGCCCTGTCGCGCAGCCGCTACTGGGGCACCCCGCTGCCGGTCTGGAAGTGCGGCGACTGCGGCGAGACGGAGGTGGTCGGTTCCTTCGAGGAGCTCTTCCGGCGCGCCAGAAGGCCCCTGCCGGATAACCCGTACGACCGCGCCAGCTTCGACCCCCACCGGCCCTTCATCGACGACGACTTCCACTGGTCGTGCGGCGCGGCCGGCTGTTCCGGCGTCATGAAGCGCGTCGAGTACGTGATCGACGCCTGGTTCGATTCCGGCGCCATGCCCTTCGCGCAGTACCACTATCCGTTCGAGAACCGCGAGACCTTCCGCTCCCGCTTCCCGGCGGACTTCATCTCCGAAGCGGTCGATCAGACCAGGGGCTGGTTCTACACCCTGCACGTTCTCGGCTGCCTGCTGTTCGACAGCCCGGCCTACCGCAACTGCATCGTCCTCGGCCACGTCAACGACGAGAACGGCCGCAAGATGTCCAAGCGCCTCGGCAACGTGGTCGAACCGATGGAAGTGCTGGCCGAGACCGGCGCCGACGCCCTGCGCTGGTACTTCTGCGTCAACAACCCGGAGCAGCCGTCCCGTTTCTCGGCCCGCCTGGTGCGGGAGGCGGCCCAGACCTTCCTGCTGCCCTTGTGGAACGCGCTGTCCTTCTTCACCATCTACGCCAACCTCGATGGCTGGAGACCCGGTCGCCCCGAGATCCCCTTCGCCGCACGCGGGCCGCTCGACCGCTGGATCCTGCTCCGTCTGTACCGGCTGGTCCGCAACACGACCGAGCATCTGCGCGGCTATCGCACCGCGCCCGCCGCCCGCGGCATCGAGACGTTTCTCGATGAGCTGACGAACTGGTATATCCGGCGCAGCCGCGACCGGTTCTGGGCGCCCAACCAGGCGCCGGGCGCCGGCGGGCCGGCCACGGAGAAGGAGAGCGCCTACCAGACGCTCTATGAAGTCCTGACCACGCTGCGCCTGCTCATCGCCCCCTTCGTGCCCTTCGTCGCCGAGGAGCTGCACCGCCGACTGCTTTCGAGCCAGGGCAAGGGCGCGGTCAGTTGCCACCTGGAGTCGTGGCCCGAGCCGCCCGCCGACCGCACCGACGACCGGCTCGAGACGGCCATGGCGACCGTGCTCCAGGTAGCCCGCAACGGCCGCTCCGCGCGCAACGCGAACGGCATCAAGATCCGCCAGCCGCTCCGCTCCGTCACCCTGGTCAGCGCCGATCCGGAACTCGAATCCCTGGTCGAGCCCTACGTCGACCTCGTCTCGGACGAACTGAACGTGCACCAGGTGCGCTGGGCCGCCGACAGCTCCGAGTACGTCTCGTTCGACGTGGTGCCGCACTACCCGAAGTGCGGCCCCCGGTTCGGTCGCGCCATGCCGGCCGTGCGCGCCGCCCTCGCCGCCCTAAGCGGCACCGACCTGAAGCGGGAACTCGACAGCCACGGGCGCATCGCGATCGACCTCGACGGCGACACCGCGTACCTCGAACCGCAAGAGGTCGAGGTGCGGCTCGAAGAACGGCCCGGGATCGCCGTGCACGGCGACAGCGAGCTGCTGGTGGCCCTCGACGTCGACCTGGACGACGATCTGATCGCCGAGGGCCTCGCACGCGAGGTCGTCCACCGGGTCCAGAACCGGCGCCGCGCCGCCGACCTGGACTACGCCGACCGCATCGTCGTGCGCTACCGGACGAACGAGGAGATCGAACGGGCCATCGACGCCCATCGGGAGTGGATCTGCGGCGAGACCCTGGCAGTCACGTTCCAGGCCGTGAACGGCGACGGACCGGACGGCCTGGAAGACGCCCCCATCGAGGGTCAGGCCTTCGCCCTCGCAATCGAAGTACAGCCTCACTGAGCACAAGGCAAGAGAACCCCATGGCAGGAATCTTCAAGGCCTACGACGTCCGCGGCCTCTATCCGGGACAGTTGAACCAGGAGTTGGCGCGCCGGATCGGCATGGCGTTCGGTCACCTCGTCGAGCTCGCAGGCGATCAGGGCGCTAAGCGGCCGCGCACGGTCGTCGTCAGTCGCGACATGCGTTCGCACAGCGTGCCGCTGTCTGCGGCGCTCTGCGACGGGCTGACCCGCGCCGGCCTCGATGTCCTCGACATCGGCCTCGCCACGACGCCGATGAACTACTTCGCCACCGGCCGGCTCGGCACCGCGGGCGGAATCCAGGTCACGGCCAGCCATAACGCGGCCGAGTACAACGGCCTCAAGTTCAGCCTCGCCGGCGCCGTGCCGGTGTCGGGAGACCACGGCATCCCGATCATCGAGGAGCACGCCCTAGGCCCGGAACCGGCGCCGTCCGCGTCGCCCGGACGGGTCGACGCGACGAGCATCGAAGCCGCGTACGCCGAGCACGTGCTCTCCTTCCTCGACCGGTCGTTCGAGGCAAGAGGCGGACCGAAGCTGCGGCTCGCGGCCGACGCCGCAAACGGGATGGGCACGATCTACCGGCCCCTGCTCGAGGCCTGCGGGGTCGAGCTGCTGCCGCTCTACTTCGAGCTCGACGGGACCTTCCCGAACCATGAGGCGAACCCGCTGCTGCCGGAGAACCTGCGCGACCTGAGCCGCCTCGTCACAGGCAGCCAAGCGGACCTCGGCGTCAGCTTCGACGGCGACGGCGACCGCGCCGCCTTCGTGGACGAGCTCGGCGAGCCGATCGGGTCCGACCTGATCACCGGCCTGATCGCCGGCCTGATGCTCGAACGGGAGTCGGGCGGCACCGTGATCCATGACATCCGCTCCTCACGGGCAGTGCCCGAGTACATCCGCGAGCACGGCGGCACACCGCTGCCGGAACGCGTCGGCCACTCGTTCGTCAAGGCGACGATGCGCCGAACCGGCGCCCTGTTCGGCGGCGAACTCGCGGGCCACTACTACTTCCGTCAGAACTACTGCGCCGACAGCTCGATCCTGGCCGTGATCGCGGTCCTCAACCTGATCCGCCGCTCCGGCAAGTCGCTCTCCGAGATCACCGCGCCCCTTCGCCGCTACGCGAAGAGCAGCGAGATCAACTTCGAGGTCGAGGACAAGGACGCCGCCATGGCGGCTCTCGTCGAGCGCTACGCCGAGGCCCAGGGCGGCACGCTCGACCGCCTCGACGGCATCCGCATCGACTTCGACGACTGGTGGTTCAACGTCCGCCCCTCGAACACCGAACCGCTGCTACGCCTCGTCCTCGAAGCGTCGACGCCGGAACAACTCGCCGCGCGGCAGAGCGAGCTGACGGCGCAACTGGGCGAACCGACTTAACACCCGCCTGCCCGGGGGCCGCGGGGGGGGGTAGGCTGGACGGCGTCGGCTTGGCCTGAACGGCTCAGTGGCTCTAGCTGGGAACCAGGCTCTGAAGCGCCTTACGAATTGTTGATCCCAGAAAGGGTGATGACAGGTCGTGGCCGGCGCGAGGCACCTTCAGGCAACTGTTCAGCGTGGGCCAGCGTTGCGGGAGGCGGCGGATCATTGCCGGCGGAGTGAACCCGTCGAGCTGGCCGTAGACGACGGCGACGGGTACGGAGGCGGTGGCGGCGTCCTCGAAGTCGTAGTGGGTCAAGGGCGGCGCGATGAGCAGCATGCCGGCGGGTGGATCGAGGGCGGCATCTGCTTGGGGAAGCCGCGCCATCGTGACGACGGCGCCGAAGGAGTAGCCGACACCGAGACGCGGCAACCGCGGGAAGCGGCGGCTGAGTTCCTGTTCGCAGGCGGCGAGGTCGTCGATCTCGCCACGGCCCGCGTCGTGACGCCCCTCGCTGCCGCCCGCACCGCGGAAGTTGAACCGGAGCGCCGCGCCGCCCAGCTCGACTGCGGCCTGGGCGGCCGCGTCCACGACGTGGTTGTCCATGTCGCCGCCGTAGAGCGGATGGGGATGCGCTACGGTCGCGACGAAGACCGGCAGCCTTTCTGGTTCGAGCAGTGTGGCTTCCAGGAGGCCGGCCGGGCCTTGGAGTTCGAGAGGCGTGATTCGAGGCATGTTCTGACCAACTGAGGGGTGGGAAGCGCGGAATATACTTCGCCCCGGCGCGGATTGCCCCCCGCACAGCCGGAAGCAGCGCCTCGTCGTGTCGCGCGCCCCTTGAAACACCGCCGGTGACGCGCCGTAACTCAAAGCGGGCGCTCACCAAGGAGTTCGTTCGATGATTTTCGATCCCATGTATTTGTGATTCTGGCTCCGGGCCTGCTGCTGTCGCTATGGGCCAGCTTCCGCGTCAAGTCGGCGTTCAAGAAGTACTCCAAGGTTCGCTCGGTCACCGGGATGACGGGCGCCCAGGCGGCGCAGCGGCTGCTTGCCTACGCCGGCATCAACGACGTGCAGGTCGTCGCGACGCGAGGGCGGCTGTCCGACCACTACAACCCCGTGACCAAGAAGCTCGCCCTGTCCGAGCCCGTCTACGGCTCGAACTCCGTGGCCGCGATCGGCATCGCCTGCCATGAGGCGGGACACGCGATCCAGCACGCCAAGAAGTACGCGCCCCTTTGGCTGCGATCGACCCTGGTGCCGATGGCGGGGATCGGAAGCAACCTGGGCTTCTACGTCATGTTGTTCGGTCTGCTCCTGCAGAACATGGGGATGTTCATGGTCGGAGTCGTTCTCTTCTCCGCGGTCGTCCTGTTCCAGCTCGTCACCCTGCCGGTCGAGTTCGACGCCACCGCCCGCGCCAAGCGCCTCGCCGTCGAACAGGGTCTGATCCTGCAGACGGAGCGCGTGGGGATGGACCGGGTCCTAAACGCCGCCGCGCTGACCTACGTCGCCGCCGCCGTAACATCCCTGCTCACGCTCGTCTACTTCCTGATGCGGGCCGGTCTGCTCGGCGGCCGGGACTAGCTAGTGTCTGCCAGAAAACCCCGTTCCGGGGGGATTCCGGAGCGAGTCTGAGGCTGTTTGCAGGCGCAAGAGACCGGCGCAATGGCCTTTGATCGGCGGTGCCGGAGCTTCTTGCGGGTTCTCGGCGGCGATTTCCGCCGAATGGCGCTCGTTCGGGCACGGCGGCGCCTCCGTCTCGACCGGGCGCGGAGTTCCGGTGACGGTCAGGCGGCCCGTCGTCGTTTGCGTTTTCGTTCGAGCGTGTGCAGCAGCCGACCGAGACGGTGCAGGTTGGCGGCGAGCACCGAGAGAGCGACGGTGCGCTCGAAGCCTTCAGCGCCGCGGCTTCGGACGCGATCGAGCCCACGATGCTCCAGAGCGTTGATGGCGGACTCGATCGCGGGATGCCTGCGCCGGGCCGAGGCGAAGTCCTCGCAGGCCTCCCGCTCCCGGTCGGCGACCGACATGTACCCCTTCTTCGGCAGCACATTGAGATCGAGCAGATCGTCGAGCCGGACCCGGTTGTCCCGGCTGTGAAAGTTGCGGTCGAAACTGCAGACTCGAAGGTCGCAGAACCGCTCCTGGGCGGCCACAACCATCGGCACCGCCGCCTTCACGTCGCTGCCGCTCCACAGCACCTCGTGATGGAGGATGAATCGATGCTGGTCCTCGATCAGAGCCACCGGAACGCCGAGTTCCACCGGCGTGCCCGCCTTGCCCTTCGACACCCAGCGCGTGTGCGGCTCGAAGATCGAGAAGACCTTCTCCTCATGGGGAATCGTCTCGCCCAACAGCAGCCGACGCTCGACCTGGTCCATCTGACGCCGGGCATGAGCGATCAAGCCCTCGATCGCTTCGCAGGACGCGCCGTCGCCCGCAGACCGCAGCGCCTCCACAGTGATCTCGGCACGCGCCGCCAGCTGGCCGCACTGCAAGAGGTACGCCTTCACACGCGCCGGAGTCCGCTTCGCCCGCCTCGTACCGCGCACCTTGTTGAACAGCCTGCGCACCAGCCTCGACTGATGACGCCACTGACGCCAGCCGGAGACCCCGTGCCTACCTGCCGCTCGGCCCGTCTCGCGCAGCAAACAACGCATCGCGTCCGACAGCAGGTTCACGTCCGTGGGGTAATGCACGTCGGTCTCGACCACGAAGGAGTCACACCGCCCGCGCAACGGCTCGCCAGGCTTTTTTCGCGCGACCGCATGGCCGCTTTCCACCACCAATCTGCCCACCGCCGACAACAACTCGGGCGTCAACAAGCTCACGTTGTCGACCACCGTCTGGCATTCGTAGTAGGTCTTGTCCCCGAACTCGCCGTGCCCCAGAAACGCCCGCAACGTCGCGTGATGGTTGGCCAGGTCGTGAAGCCGGTCGAAGTCGCAGCGAAGCCCCTGCTTCACCACCCCCAACACCAGAATCCGCCACAGATCCATGCCCGGACGACCCACCGTCCGGTCGGTCTCCGGCGAGACATGCTCGTCCAGAAGATCGAACACCCGATCCCGCAACTCCCGCTCGCACCAGATGTACTGCAGACCCCTAAGAAGAGCCGGAGTGTCGTCCCTCGACTTCGGATCGAGCCGGATATCCCCGATCGGCACTTGACCGATCTTGAACTGCCGACTTTGCACCTCCCGCATCGCCATATCCTCCGAAGATCGACCGGAATCCGCCCAAAACACCCGATTCAGGCCCGGATCCTACGGCATCGACCACATCTTCCACCGCCGAATCGGCCGCAAACTCCCGTAGAATCAACGATTCCCGGGTTTCCTGGCAGACACTAGCTAGCTCCCGCGGGCACCAGTTTCAGCCTGCAGTTTCGACCGGACGCTGGCCAGCACCACCAGACACCTCGTCTGTGGCCTCAGTCCGGCTAACCCGCTGAGACGTTCAGGCCAGGGTCGACGCCGTCCAGCCTGCCCGCTAGCTCGCGCGAGCCTGGTCGCCGGATTCGGCTTCCGGCTCCTCCAGATCGGCCTCGCTGGACGATCCGTAGCAACGCCGGCAAAGGGGCTCGTAGGACTCGAAGTCGCCGACCAGGACCTGCTGTTCGCCGGCCGCGATGCGCAGCGAGTACTGCGCGGCGGCGCCGCAGCGCATGCACACGGCGTGCATCTTGTCGACGTACTCCGCGATCGCCATGAGCTCCGGGATCGGCCCGAAGGAACGGCGCCGGAAGTCCAGGTCCAGCCCGGCCACGATCACCCGCACGCCGAGGTCGGCGAGTTCCGTCACCAGCTCGACCAGCCCCCCGTCGAAGAATTGGGCCTCGTCGATGCCCACGACCTCCACACCGAGACTCAGTTTCTCGCGCATCTCGTCGCTCGACGTGACGGTCACCGCGGACAGACTCCGGTTGTCCCGGGTGCGCAGCACGTCTCCCTCGCCGCCGCGGGTATCGGTAGCGATCCGGAACACCTGCACCCGCTGGCGTGCGATCAGCGCGCGTCGCAGCCGGCGCACGAGTTCCTCGCTCTTGCCCGAGAACATACCGCCGGTGATCACCTCGATGCAGCCGCCGTCGCCGCGGCCCTGCTCCCGGATCATGGCGCCACCTCCGGCGGTCTCCGGTTGGCGCGGCGGCTATCCGTTTCGAGCCGCTTCCAACTGCCGAAAGCCCGCGTCAGCACCGTTCGATGATACCCTTGGGCCCGAGCCGAGGCCCTCGACACCGCTCCGCCGGCCCCTGCCCAGGCGGCGCCGTCACGGGGGCCCACGGAGACCCTCAAGCCATGCCCGAAATCGACTTTCCGAGTCCAACCTCGCCGCCACCCGCGCCGCAGCAGGCGTCGGAAACGCTGCACCTGACCGCCAAGGCGGTGCGCATGATCAAGCTCACCCGCGACGACGAGGGTCTGTCGTCCGACCACGGCCTGCGGGTCGCGGTCCGCGGCGGCGGCTGCAGCGGTTTCGAGTACGCGCTCGACTTCGAGAAGAACCAGCGCGACGCGGACGAGGTGTTCGACTACGACGGCCTCCAGGTGTACGTCGATCCGATCAGCGCCCGCTACCTCAAGGGCACGACGATCGACTACCAGCTCGGCGTCGCCGGCACCGGCTTCAAGTTCTCGAATCCGAAGGCCGTCGGCACCTGCGGCTGCGGCTCCTCGTTCGCCGTCTAGGGCGCGGCGCCGCCTTGGGAACCCGGGTGGCGCGATCCGCGCCACCCGCGAACCACTCCGTGCGCCCGTCATCGGGCGCGCGGATGGCACGCGGGCATCCTGCCCGCATCCGGCGCCAAGCGCCGGCTCGCTCGACCGGCAGCCGCCCTATCCCAGAGGCTCCTCTTCACGCCAGGCAGACTGGCCATCGCGGTAGTGCTCCCGCTTCCAGATCGGCACTTCGGACTTGAGGCGCTCTAGCGCAAGGCGGTTCGTGTTGTAGGCCTGACGGCGGTGAGCGGAAGCGGTGGCGATCACCACGCTGGCGTCGCCGACTTCGAGTGTGCCCAGACCGTGAACGATCTCGACGCGGGTTCCCGGCTCGGCCGCCTCGAGTTCGCTCACGATCCGCGCCAGGCGGCGTTCCGCCATCGCCGGATAGGCCGAGTACGTGATCCGCTCAACCGAACGTCCACCGAACGAATTGCGGACGTTGCCCACGAAGACGACGACCGCGCCGTTGCCGGCGTCCTCGACACCGGCGCGCGCCGCCGCCACCGTTTCCGCGTCGACCGCGCCGTCCCGCAGCCGGCCGGCCCCGGCGCCGCACGATCCGCCCGACACCGGCGGCAAGAGGGCGACCTCGGCCGCGTCGTGAAGCGGCGCCGCCCGGTCCGCGGCCACCTCGCCGTCGACCGCGACCGCCAGCCGCGGCCACAGAGGCGCCAGGTCCGGGTATGCCGCCGTCAATCGCTCGATCAGGTCGGCGATCGTGCTGCCGTCCGGGAGTTCGTGCTCCGTCTCGGCGCTGCCGACGGCGTCCAAGGCGGTGGCGAAGCTCAGCACCCGTACGATCAAGACGAGGAAGGCTAACAGTCGTCGCCGCTACGGATAGTCTCGCCGCTCACTCTCGAACCCAGGAAGGCAATGCGGCTCCTGCTCTTCGACATCGACGGCACCCTGGTTCGCTGCGGCCCCCAGATCGGGCCCATCTTCATGGGAGCCTTGAAGCGCACCTTCGGCCAGACAGGCAACGTCCGCGCCTACGACTTCGGCGGCAGGACGGACACCGAATCGGTCATCGACCTGATGACGGGCACCGGCATCCCGCGTGACGAGGTGGAGGGCCGCCTCGACGAGGTCCGTTCGCACTACACCGACCTGCTGGAGCTGCTCGATCCGGAGCAGATGAGGCTGCTGCCCGGCGTCGTCGAGCTGCTGGAGGAGTTGGCCGACGCTGAGGACACCTGCGTGGGCCTGCTCACCGGGAACTGGGAGGTCGGCGCCCGGGCCAAGCTCGCGCCCTTCGACCTGAACCGCTTCTTCGACTTCGGCGCCTTCGGCGAGGACGGCGTCCGCCGCAACGAGTTGGTGCCGGTGGCGGTCCGCCGGGCCGCGGAAAGAACCGGCGCCCCCATAGACGCCAACGACACGGTGATCATCGGCGATACCGTGCGCGACGTGGCGTGCGGCGAGGCGCATGGCGTGCCCGTGCTGGGCGTAGCCACCGGTTTCACACCCGACCACCGCCTGCACGAAGCCGGCGCCGATTGGGTGGCACCCGACCTCCGCCACGCGACCGCCCGAAGGGTGCTGCTGGACGGCCGCCAGGCCGGCGCCGAACTGCCATGAGCCTCGAACGCGACTACGAGCTGCTCACTACAGCAGCCGCGCTGTGTGAACCGCCGCGGGCACCCCGGCTCGAACTCCTCGAACTCATGGGGCCCGACCGGGAACGCTTCTTCGGCGGCATGGTGACGTCGGCGGTCGAAGGCCTGGAACCCGGCAGCGGCGCCTTCGGCTTCATCACCGACGTTCGCGGGCGGGTGCTCGCCAGCGCCATCGTGTTGGCTCTTGAGGACCGCCTCTGGCTCGAGATCCCACGAGGCCGCGGCAGAACGATCATCGACCACCTGGAGAAGTACATCGTCACCGACCAGGTCGAGATCCTGCCGCTCGGCGACATGGCCTCCGTGCGCGTCGCCGGCCCGAAGAGCGTCGAGGTCCTAGCCGACCTCGGCGCCTCCGCCGCCACCGACCTCAACGAACCCTGGCGCCACGCCCAGGTCGAAGTGCTCGACTACCAGGCCCGCTTGGTGCGCGAGGGTCACAGCGCCGTGCCCGCCTTTTCGCTGTGGCAGTCCTCGGCGATCGCCCCGCTCCTGGCCGAAGACCTCGCCGACGCCGGCATCCCCCAGATCGGCGCCGAAGCGACCGAAGCCCTCCGCATCGAGCACGGCCACCCCCTCTGGGGCGTCGACTACGACGACTCCAACCTGCCCCAGGAGACCGGCATCGACGACGCCGTCGACTACGAGAAGGGCTGCTACCTCGGCCAGGAAATCGTCGCCCGCATCCACTACCGGGGCCAACCGGCGCGGAGGATGTGCCGGCTCGTCTTCGAGCCCGGGCACTCTCCTGAGGCCGGCGCCGAGATCGAGTTCGACGGCCGCGCCGCGGGCAACCTCACCAACGTCTGCCGATCGCCCCGCTACGAGACCGTCATCGGCCTCGCCCTCCTGCCGCGACGCGCCGTGGAAGCACTTCTCGAGGCGAGGGTGCAAGTCGACGGACGAGAAGCCCGGTTCGAAGAGTGCGGGCGATAGCGGTTGCCTACGAGGTTCGATGCCTCCGTCTCTTCGGAGCAGCCGAAACGAACAGCATCCTTGCCAGCAGTACCGAAACGGAGAACTCAGCCGCCCAGGATCTCAACGATACGATCTCGCAGCTCGGCAATCTCCGGACAAAGCCGAAAGAACCGGTGGCGCTGGGCGATCGACCGCTCGGTCATGGCACCCCTGCCGCCACCTGGCCGCCGAGGATCGCCGTGTGCTCTGAACAGCGGTTCGAAGACCGTCTCCTTGAATCGCCGGTTCGAGCGCGCCTCGTTCCACGAACCGCGAATCTCCTCGCGATAGGCCGCACAGGCGAAAATCTCGACTTCGGGCTGAGCGGGACAGCAGAGCAGGGCGACGCCCTGCCGCCGCAAACTAACTTCCAAATCGCGCATTGCGTCGTCACTGGCCCGGTCCGCATCGGGAAAGAACAGCCACAGATCCATGAAGCCGTACCGCGAAGCCAATTCCGTACGGACGACCTTGACCGCTTCGTCGTACCCGCGAACTCTGGGGTTCGTGAGCAGCGTCACCCTGGCGGTAGGTTTTCCCGCTTCCGCCAGGACCATCTCGACCAGCGGTTTCAGAATGTAACCATTGAGAGTGGGATCTTCTGGAATGACCAGAACCCTCACACTCACAAGGCCGCCTCCAGCCAGCCTTCCGCGAAAAGATCGGCAAGCGAGTGGGTCTTGGCGACTTCCCTGAAACCAGGAACGTCGCTGAGCCGCGTCACCGTTGATTCACTCGTGTCCTGGTCGCGCCGGCAGACGTAGGTCGTGGTGTACTCCGACGGCTTCAACCAGGCCAGAACAGCCGGCGAGTGGGTCGTCGCCAGGATCTGTGTCGAACCAGCCGTGGCGTTGGCCCGGAGAAGCTCCAGGATCAGGCGCGTTCGGCTCGCGTGTATGCCGTTTTCGATCTCCTCGATCGTCATGATCTGCGGCATATCGGGCTGAAAGAAAGCCGCCGCGACCGCGGCAAACCGGAGCGTCCCGTCGCTCAACACCGGTGCCGGAAACTCCCTGTCCCCCTCACGCAACGTGAAGAGCGGCTCACCAAGGGCGCCCGACAAGGTCGCCACGCTGTCCACTTCCGCCGGCCGCAACTCGCGCAGCCAGTCGAGGTATCCGCCCTCCGCATCCGGGTCAGCGCAAATCCCTTTGACCAGGGCCCCGAAGTTCTCGCCGTGTTCCCCCATGCGGGCGACCTGACGTGCCTGGGAGTAGCCCCTCAGCACTGTCGGGGTCGGATCGATCCGCTGCATGTCGGCCAACATGTCCGCCACGCGTGCGGTGATCGCCCAATCCCGCGGCTTGACTCGACTCGCTCCTTCGAACTGCCGCAGAACGGGCCGCGAACGCTCGAACGGCAGGTGCGGGGGGCGGCCGCGCCCTCCGTGTTGATACTCGACCTTGAGAACGGGGCTCCCAACGCCGCCTTTGTCGGCCCACCGGGAGTCATAGATGGGATGGCCTCCGTACCGCAGGCTCTCATCCGCCACATGTCCGCGAGTCGGAGACAGGGTCACGGAGTACTGCCACAGCCTGGTCGCCTTGCCGACACTCAGCCTTCCGGCAGCAGTGATCGAGAAGATCTCAGGCTGCTCAGGCCCCTCGAAACACGCCTTCGCACTGCCGCCTCGAATCCCCTCCCAAACCTCGCTGGTCGCGCTTCTCGGCTTGCCGTCAAGGATCTCGCTCACGGTGAAGCCGTTGCCGATTCCCTGCAACACGCGAAGCGCATCGAAGAAGTTCGATTTACCGCTGGCATTCGTACCGACGAACAGGTTCAATCCACCCAGGTCGACGGTCACGTCGCGGAAGCTCTTGAAGCCCTTGACGGCGATTCGGTTGATCATGGGCTGTTCTCGGGCTGCCGTGTCGTGGCGCTACCCCTGCCTGCACAAGGGTGTTCCCTGGAGCGGTGGGCGTATAGATCGACGGAGCGACGCGGAAGAGCGTAGCAGCGTGCCGCCCGTGACCCCGGCTTCCGACGGAATCGTCGTTGCACCAGCGCCTGCGGTAGAGTGCTTGATCCCTCCACCAACCGGGCTGCACGGCTGTCGGCGATTCGGAACCTGTCAACGACATTGACACAGCGGGGGTTCTGGATTTACTGAGTCGTCTCTGCAGTCTCGTTGTCGGGCTTGTTGATCCAGACGGCCTTGGGCAGTGGCGTGTGCATCGGTTGGCCGCCGACGAATCGTTCGGGGGAGCCTTCCCAGGCGGCGCTCAGGGTGCGTTGGCGCTGCTCGATCACGGCTTGCGCCCGGCCGTAGTGGACGGTCTCGGGGGTCAGCATGGCGATGCCGGCATGGCGGTGTTCCGTGTTGTACCAGGGGAAGAAGGACCTGCAGTAGTCGGTCGCGGCGTCCTGGTTGGGGAAGCGGCTGGGGAAGTCGGGGTGGTACTTGAGGGTCTTGAACTGTGCTTCGGAGTAGGGGTTGTCGTCGCTGACCCGCGGGCGGCCCAGGGACCGGTTCACGCCGAGGCGGGCGAGCAGTTGGGCGGTACCCTGGCTGGTCATGGGGGCGCCTCGATCGGAATGCAGGGTCAGGACATGGGGCTTGACGCCGTGCTTGAGGCAGGTCTCCTCGATGAGCCTTTGGGCGAGCGCGGAGTTCTCGCGGTCGGCGACCATCCAGCCGACCGCGTAGCGGCTGAAGAGGTCAAGCAGGACGTAGAGGTAGTAGTAGGTCCAGGTCTGCGGTCCGAGCAGCCTGGTGATGTCCCACGACCAGACCTGGTTGGGCGCGACAGCGACCAGCTCCGGCTTGGCGTACGACGGATGGACGCGCTGGTTGCGGCGGTCCCTCACGGGGTGGTTCGCTTCGAGGATGCGGTACATCGTGCGCTCCGAGCACAGGTAGCGGCTCTCGTCGAGCAGGGTGGCCACCACTTCTCCCGGCGAACGATCGACGAAACGCGGCGACGCAAGCGTGGCCTCGACCCGTTTCCGCTCGATCTGGCTCAGTGCCCGGGCAGGCGTGGGGCGCGGCTGCCGTCGCCCGGGAGCGGGCCTCGCACGACGATAGAAGGTCGATCGCGACACGCCCAGCGCCCGGCACGCCGGCGCGATGCCGACCTGCCGGGCCAGGGACCTTGCCGCCATCAGCAGTCCTTCCCGTCTTCGAGGCTGAATCCCAGCAGCCCTGCAACTTTTCCCTGGACGTCCAGGATCGTGTGCGCGGCGGCGACTTCCCTCTCGAGCCGCTTGACCTTCGCTTCCAGCCGCTTCACCTTCGGCATCAGAGGGTTGGCCTCGACAGGCTTGCGGCCCCGCTTCGTCGGCCTCAGACCGGAAAGCGCGCCCTCTCGCCGCGCCTTGCGCCAGTTGGCCAGATGGGAGCTGTACAGACCCTCTCGCCGCAGCAGCCGACCCACCTCGCCGCGGTGGGTGCATCGGTCCGCTTCCTCCAGAATCCGCAGCCGGTACTCCGCCGTGAACTGCCGCCTGGTCGGTCTCGCCAGCACTTCCGGGTCGGGAACCGCCCCGGCGGGCGCCGCGCCGGCCGCGGGGGCCTCGTCGCTACGCTCCTCAACCCCCGCGGCCGGGAGCTCCGAGCCGCCGCCAAACCTCTGCTCTCGTCTTGACATTGATCCTCCTTGCCAACGTGTGCCCTCCACTATCAGCCTGTGGTGAAAGTCGGTTCATGGCATGGCGTCGATATAGGATGGCGTCATGGCGATGGGCAAGAAGAGTAGTCGTTGCAGTCAGGAGCCTCTGTGGGTGTCGGGAGCGGATCTGCCGCGGAGTGCTGGTCACCCGTTCTATGACCGGTTGAACGGCATTCTGGAGTCAGCGGGGTTCGACGAGTTCGCGGAGTCGGAGTGCGCGGAGTTCTACGCGAAGCGGATGGGTCGTCCGGGTCTTCCTCCTGGGCAGTATTTTCGTCTGCTGCTGTTGGGTTACTTCGAGGGTCTGGACTCGGAGCGTGGGATTGCGTGGCGTGCTCAGGACTCGCTGAGTATCCGCCGGTTTCTGGGGCTGGGTCTGAGCGAGTCGTGTCCAGATCATTCGACGATTTCCCGTACGCGTCGTCGGATCGCTGTGGAGACGCACCGGAGCGTGTTCACATGGGTGCTGTCTCGTCTGGAGGAGTCGGAGCTGGTGTCCGGCAAGACGGTGGGTGTCGACGCGACGACGCTGGAGGCGAATGCGGCGTTGCGCAGCATCGTGCGGCGGGACACGGATGAGGACTACGACACGTTCGTGCGTGGTTTGGCGGAGGCTTCGGGCGTGGAGACGCCGACGCGTGCGGCATTGGTCCGTTTCGACCGGAAGCGGAAGAAGAAGCTGTCGAACGCGGACTGGGAGAATCCGCATGACCCGGATGCGGAGATCACGAAGATGAAGGACGGTCGCACGCACTTCGCGTACAAGGCCGAGCATGCGGTGGACCTCGAGTCCGGGGTGATCCTGGGGCTCACGATTCAGGGCGGGTCGACCGGGGACACGGAGTCGGTTCAGGAGACGCTGGAAGAGGTGTTCGAGCAGGTGGAGGCAGTGACCGGGGACGACGCGGCGATCCAGGAGTTGGTTGCGGACAAGGGGTACCACAGCAACCAGGTCCTCGCGGACATCGACGAGTTGGGGCTTCGCAGCTACATCGCGGAGCCGAACCGCGGTCGGCGTCGTTGGAAGGGCAGGAAGGACCTGCAGAAGATCGTGTACGCGAACCGTCGGCGGAACCGGGGGAATCGCGGCAAGCGGATGCAGCGCCAGCGAGGCGAACGGCTTGAACGGCCCTTCGCTCACCAGTACGAGACCGGCGGCATGCGGCGCCTGCACCTGCGCGGCCTCACGAACGTCCTCAAGCGGGCGTATGTTCACGCCAGCGCCTGCAACCTTGGGCTCCTGATGCGTACACGTCTGGGAATCGGGACGCCGCGGAGCCTTCAGGGGCGCTCTGTGGCCGCCGGCAATGCTCTCGTTGGCCAACATGGCGGCATCTGCCGGCTTCTCGTCGTGCTCTACTTCAAGATCCTCGCTCGATGGCAGCAAAATCGCCTCCGTTTCCAGCCCGTCATGGCCGCTCGGCACTGACCCCCCCAAGAACAACGCGAGCTGTCCTGCATCGACGAACCTCACGGACGACTTTCACCACGGGCTGCTAGGGCCCTCTCCAGCAGTGACGATACAAAACCAACCTCTGTTCTGCCCTCAGCAACGATCACGAGGCGAGCGAGATAGGCCTCTGGATCCCTCGCACGGTGCCTCGCCGTCTTTGAGTTCTTCAACGATCCAGGCCTGCCGTCCCGATTCACATACCAATACCTACTGCTCGAGGACGCCGCTATCACCGATGGGCTGTGAGTCGTAACAAACGCTTGACCTCCGCTCACCTGCAGCCTCTCTACGAGGGCGCGCTGTCGGTACGGTTCGAGACCACGCTCAAGTTCATCGACGATCGTAATGGGGGCCTCCCCTTGATTCCGTTCCGCAATGACCAGCGCGGCCAAACGACGCGTTCCAGTGCCCCAACTCGTCAGCGGCAATCGCACCTCGTCCAAACCGGCAGTCAGGCCTACCATGGACGCAATGGACGGGCCCGGGCTGCCCGTGATCGAAAGTCCCAAACGGTCCGGCAGTCCTTGTTGCTTAAAGGCCTCGTCAAGCGTCTCTAGGGACTCCTTGGCGCCGTCAGACAACGCCCCCTCTACGTCAGCATCAGCAAGGTTACTCGCAATCCGCGAGCGCAGCGCGCTGTCCCAGAGCAAGCGGTCTAGCGCCGACCCGCGAACCAAGCGCAAGTCGCGTGCCGCACGGTCGTAGCCACCCAACCGCACAAGACCGATGGAGCGCCGGAGTCCAACTGTAAAGGGGTCGGTGTCGCCGTCTGGCTGGAGAATCTCGTAAGCGAGCTCAAGGTCTTCCGTTCCCCGTACTTGCAGTCGATACACGGGGTCGCTGATGGAATCGGCAGCCGCGCTCATCGCCGGAACGACGGCTTCTTCACCGTTCCATTGCCAGGGCCAAGACGGCTTAACTTGGTTGCTTATGCCGCTGGAAGCAGGAAGCGACACGGTCGCCTCTATGAGAAATCCGGCTTTCACATTACGGGCGTGATAGTCCGTATCGGCAACTGCGGCGGCGTTAGTCGGCCTGAGTAGTAGGGCTATGGCCTCCAGAATCGTCGTCTTGCCGACATCGCCGCCGCCTAGGATCACATTGAGGCGTTCCGCTGGGTGCCAAGAAAGCGAAGAGAGGCCACGAAACCGCTCAATGCAAAGGTGGCGGATCACCGGCGACGCCGGCCGTACTACTGCTGCGGGCGTGCCGTAGCTCTTCATGCTGGTCAAGTCGCTCAGGACGAACGGCCGTGGAGGCTGGCCTCCGTCAGCCAGTATGTGTGTAGTGAAGGGGACGTAGGCTCTCGGACGAACAACGTGGCTCAGGAGCCATCGTCGTGGACGGTACAGGCTGCGAAGGCTAGCGCCGGCCGTTGACTCGGTCAACAGACCCGAGCTCGCTGCATGCGATGTGTGTAGGAAGAGCGCTTGCAGTCTGTTCTGTGGCAGCGAGCAGAACTCGCCTCAGCCGAACTCGAGAGCAGACCAGTAACCGTGGGTCATTCGGCAGGCTGGAGCTAGCGACGTGCGCAAGTGTCACGAGGAGCGGCTGACTCGCGCCGGCCGATACACTCAATCAGAACAGGATCAGCAGCACGGCCCCCAACACCAACCGATACGCGACGAAGATCTGCAGGCTCCGGCGCCGGACCCAGCCCAGCAGCAGGCCGATCACCAGGTAGCCCGCCACACCTGACAGGGCGGCCACCAGAAGCATCGCCGGCAGTTGCGACACCGGCAACGCACCGCTCAGAAGATCGAGCGTGTTGTAGCCAACGACAAACATGCCGGCCGGGATCGCCATCAGAAAGGCGAAGCGCGCCGACGACTCGCGGTCAAAGCCCAGGAGCCGGCCGGCGCTGATCGTGACGCCGGCCCGGGAGGCCCCCGGAATCAGCGCGGTGGCCTGGGCCACGCCGAACAGCAGCGCGTGCCACCAGGTCACGTGGTCGAGACGGCGGTCCTGCCCGCCCCACCGATCCGCCACGCCGAGGACGAGGCCGAAACCGATCGTCGCCCAGGCGATCACCCCCGGACTGCGCGCGGCCCCGGCGACCCAGTCCGATGTCGGAATGCCGACCACCAGCACTGGCAGGGACGCCAGCGCCAGAAGCGGGATCATTCGCCGCGCGGCCTGGTCGCCATCGGAATTCCTGCCCGGTCGCAGCGCCCGCACGAAACCCGCGAGGTCCTTACGGAAGTAGGCGACGACCGCCACGAGCGTGCCCGTGTTGGCCGCCACGTCGACCGGCAAACCCTGGTCCGGCCAGCCGAACAGCCGCGGCAACAGGATCAGATGCGCCGTCGAACTGATCGGCAGGTACTCCGTGAGCCCCTGCACCAAGGCCACGAGGATCAACTGCATGGGGCCCACGCAGCGAGGATAGCGAAGCGGCAGGACGCGCCCGCCGCATGCGGATACGATGCGCGCCATGAAAAAGCCACACCGCTACCTCAGCTTGATTGCCGCGACCCTCGCTCTCCTTGCCGCGACGCCCGCCTGCGCACAGGAAGACGCCGGCGCCACGGCCGGCGATGAGCCGCCGCTCGCTGAGACCTGGGACCAGAAGGCCTCCTACGCGCTCGGCCTGAACATCGGCGGCAACCTGGGACCGGACGACCTGGAACTCGACGCCGAACTGCTTCTGCGCGGCTTCAGGGACGGAGTGGAAGGCAACGAGGCCTTGGATTCCGAAGTAGTCGACACGGTGCTAAGCGAACTGGGGACCAAGATGCAGGAACACGCGGATCGCCAGCGTCAGGCCGCGATGCTCGAAAACACGGCCCGCAGCTCGGCCTTTCTGGCCACGAAGGCCAAGGAGGACGGCGTCGTCAAGACAGAGTCCGGACTCCTCTACCGCGAACTGCGCGCCGGCGAGGGCGACAGCCCTACGGCCGATCAGGCAGTGACGGTGCACTATCGCGGCACCCTGCTCGACGGCACCCAGTTCGACAGCAGCTACGACCGCGACCAGCCGGCCACCTTCCCGGTCGGCGGCGTCATCCCCGGCTGGACGGAGGCGCTGCAACTGATGAAGCCGGGTGCTGTGTGGGAGATCTTCATCCCCGCCGACCTCGGTTACGGCAACCACGGTTCGCCGCCCGCCATCCCTCCGGGCGCTGCCCTGATCTTCAAGGTCGAGCTGCTGGAAGTGAACTAGCCGCCGGCGGTGAACCGGTAACCGACGCCGCGGACGGTGTGGAAATGCCGCGGCCGTTCGGGGTCGGGCTCGAACCGCTTGCGTAGCCGGAGGACGAAGTTGTCGATCGTCCGGGACGATGGAAACGCCTCGTAGCCCCAGACGCGATCGAGGATTTCCTCGCGCGAGACGACCTCGCCTTCCCGCTCCGCCAGGGTCTTAAGGATCATCGCCTCCTTCTGCGTCAACTGCTGGGCCTGCCCGTCCCAGGACCCGCCCGAGAAGGCGGTGAAGTCGAAGTGGTTGTCACCGAAACGCACCACGTCGGGCGCCGCCTCGGCCGCCCCCCAGGCACGCCGCCGCAGGATCGCCTGCACCCGGAGCAGCAGCTCGGTCAGATGGAACGGCTTGGCGAGGTAGTCGTCGCCGCCGGCTTCGAGGCCGCGAATGCGATCGTCGACCGCGGCCTTCGCGGTCAGGAACAGCACCGGCGTATCGACACCGTTCCGCCTCGCCTCCTCGCACAGCGTGAAGCCGTCCACACCCGGAAGCATGACATCGAGGATCACGAGCTGGTAGCGCGGATCCCGAATCCGCTCCAGCGCCGCCTCGCCGTCGCCGATCCAGTCGACGTCGAGGCCTTCCGCCTCGAGGTTGAAGCGGATGCCGGCGGCCAGGTTCTCCTCGTCCTCGATCAGGAGCACCCGCGCCGGGTCCTCGGCCGCGGCCCTCACGACGCCGGCGCCGCGGCAGGCTCTACGACCGGCCATGTGACGCGAAAGGTGGCGCCCCGCCCCGGACCCTCGCTGCTCGCTTCGACCTCGCCGCCTTCCAGGGCGACGAAGCCGCGCACCAGGTAGAGGCCCAGGCCGCTGCCCTTCTTGTTGCGTCGCAACTCGCTGCCGGGCCGGTAGAACTTCTCGAACAACCGGCGGCCCTCGGCGGGTTCGAAGCCCACTCCGTCATCGAGAACCTGAAGCTCGATCGTCGAACCGAGCCGCCTGGCTGTGACCTCGACATGGCTGCCCGCTGCCTGCGCCGACTCGATTGCGTTGCCGATCAGGTTCCGCAGCACCGTGCCAAGGCCGACCGGATCGGCCTGCAGGCCCAGACCGGGCTCGACCTGGACATCGATGTCGATCCCTTCCGCGCCGTGCGCACGGTGTCCCAGTTCGGCGAACGCCAGCGAGACGGCCTCCGACAGGTCGACCGGTTCCCGGCGCGGTACCGCCCGTCGCTCCTCCAGACGCGTGGTCTCCAGCAGGTTGCCCACCAGACGTTCCAATCGCCGCAGATCCTCGATATTGCGCTCCAGGAGCCCGCGGCGATCCGCCGCCGCCAGATCGCGCAACAGCAGGGTTTCCGTGGTCAGCCGCAAGCTCGTCAAGGGGCTCCGCAGTTCGTGCGACACCGCGGCCAGGAAGTTCTGCTGGCGATTCAGCAGGTCCGCCTCCCGGCGCAGCACCCGCCACAGCACCAGAATCCCCCCGCCCAGCACGAGGAGGAAGAACGCTCCTTCCCAGCGGTACTGGCTCAGATGACTCTGACGCTCGATCTCGATCGCGTGCAGCGAATCCGGCCGGCGCCGCGCGCCTTCGGCATCGATCAGAAGGTCCGGGTAGAAGGCCCGCAGTTCATCGAGCGACTGGCCGGCATGGAGCGCGGCAGCGGCCGCATCGCGGTCGACCTCCAGACGCGCGACCCGATCGTCGGCGATGCGGTCGGCGATCCGCGCTTGGTCGACCAGCCACCAGACGACCTGTACCGCGCTGATCGCAAGCAGCAGCAGGAAGCCGACCTGGAGTCGCCGCACGCGCAGGCTCTCCGCCGACGAAGAAGCGCTCAGTCGGAACCAGGGAACCCGGGTAGCGCGCGCGGATGGAACTCGTTTCGGCATCGGCCCTATTCTGCTACGAAGGACTGCTAGGTTCCGCCGATGCTCGAACCGGTGTCCGTCCAGCGCGTCCCATCGACCGACGGCGTCGAGATCGCGGTCTACGACTACGGCGGTGACGGACCGACCCTCCTTGCCGGCCATGCGACCGGGTTCCATGGACGGGTGTACGACCCCATGCTCGCGCGGCTCGACGGCTATCGCCGGATCAGCGTCGATCTCCGGGGCCACGGCGACGCGACCGCCCCGGACGGTCTGGACTACCGCTGGGAGAGCTGCGCCGACGATCTGCTGGCCGTAGTCGACAGGCTCGAACTGGATGCCGAAGGACCGCTGTTCGGTTTCGGCCACTCCATGGGCGCAGCCGCCCTGCTGATGGCTGAGCCGCGACGACCGGGCCTCTTCGCCGGCCTGGTCTGCTACGAGCCCGTGATCTACCCGCCCGGCGTGACGGACGACGACGCGCGCCTCGACGTCTGGGTCGAACGAACCAGGAACCGTCGCAACCGCTTCGACTCATTCGAGGCCGCAATCGCCAACTTCGCATCGAAGATGCCCTACTCGCTGTTCGACCCGGCCGCCCTGACGGCCTACGTCCGGCACGGCTTCTCCAACCGGCCTGACGGCACGGTCGAGATCAAGTGCCGGCCCGATGTCGAGGCCCAGCTCTACCTGATGGGGCCCCACCACCGCGCCTGGGACACCCTGACCGAAGTGCGCTGCCCGGTCGCCCTGATGCGCGGCGCCGTGGTCATCCCCGGGCCCGCGTACTGGGCCGAGGCGATCGTGGGCGAACTGCCGAACGTCGATTTCCTGGAGGTCGAGGACCTCGGTCATCTCGGGCCGCTGGAGAACCCGCAGCGTCTGGCGGAGTTGACGGCCGCGGCGCTAGCGCTGTAGCAACTCGCGGCCGCGCGCCAGCGCCTGCCGCTCCTCACCGGGTCGGCCGAGCCGGTTCAGAATGTCGGCGAGCACGAAGTAGCCGAGCGCACCATCCTCGCCGGCCGGCGCCAGCTCGAGACCCCGGCGGGCGATCGCCTCCGCTTCGGTCAGGTCTAGCCCAACGTCCATCAGGGCCTTTGCCAGATGGAAGTAGCCGCGCACGAAGTCCGGCGCCGCCTCGACCGCGTCCCGATACGCCTCGATCTGGTCGAGAGGCCGGTTCAGGCGGCCATAGAGACGGCCGAGATTGAAGCGCGGGCGATGGTCCCGCGGCCGGAGTTCCGCCGCCCGCCGGTACGTCTCCACCGCCTCGAACGGTTTCCCCGCCTCGTCGAGCAGGACCGCGAGGTTGTAGTACGCCTCGCCGAGTTCCGGGTTCGAGGCGAGGGCCTGCCGGAACTTCGCCTCCGCCTCGCCGCTCCGGCCCATGAGCGCCATCACTTCGCCCAGTTTGTTCGTCACCACCGGCGGCGGCTCGCGACCTTCGGCAGCAGCGGCGAGCACATCCTCCGCTTCGCTCAACTCGCCGCGCTCAACGTGGATGCGGGCCAGGGCCATCGTCGCCTTCGAGTCCTGGCCCGCGACCTCGAGCAGGCGCCGGTAGCCGACCATCGCCTCGTCCATGCGGCCCAACTCGTGGTAGGCGTTTGCCAGCCCGAGCAGGGACTGCCGGTGCTCGGGATCGAGCGCCAGCGCACGCTGGAAGTACGAAGCCGCCGGCGCCGCATCGCCCCCAAGGAGCGTGATCGTGCCCAGGAGTTGGTGCGCGTCGAGTAGCCCGTCGTCCTCGGCGAGCGCGACCCGCAGTTCTTCGGTCGCGGCATCGTCGTCGCCGCTGCCGAAGGCGCTTTGCGCCCTCATGATCGCGCGGTGAAGATGCGCCTTCGTCTTGGCATCGGCGCGCGGCCCGTCGGTCGGACGACGCTCGGCGGCGCCACGGCCGGCCAGATACCCGAGGGCCCGCAACTGCGCCAGGGCCTGCTCGTCCAGATCGGGCTCGGGCGTGGCATCCGGCGCCGCGCGGTCAAGTTCGGCAGCCAGATCCAGGACCGCGGCCCTCAGTTCGCGGGAGGTGTCGCGCCGTTCGAGCAGGACGTTGGTCAGTTCGCCCGGATCCTCCAGCAGGGCGTATAGTTCCGAGTCGGGCGTCTCGATGTACTTGTAGTCGGCCGTGCGCAGCGAGCGAAGCGGCGCCCAGCCGTAGTGGTCGAGGGCGTAGAACGACTCGGCGTAGACGCCGCGCCTGGAGACCGGGTCCTCCAGCCCCCCTATCGACAGGAGCAGACTCCGCCCCTGCCCGGCGCCGGCGCCGGCGAGGCCCAGGAGTTCGGCCAGCGTCGGCGCGATGTCGACGTGGCTTACGGCGCCCCTGACCACCCGTCCGCCAAGGGCGCCGCCGGGGAGCCGCACGACCAGGGGAACGTGCACGGTGGAGTCGTAGACGAAGAAGCCGTGGTAGCTCTCGCCGTGATCGCCCAGCCCCTCGCCGTGGTCCGCCGTCAGGACGACGACAGACTCGTCGAACACTCCCCGCTGCTCGAGCGCGGCCCGGAAGTCGCCGATCAGCGAATCGGTGTACGCCACTTCGCCGTCGTAGGGGCGTCCCTCGTATTCGGTCCGGAACGGCTCGGGCGGCTCGTACGGATCGTGCGGATCGAACAGGTGCAGCCACAGGAAGAAGGGTGGCGGCCCGCTCGTGTCTCCGGCAGCGCCGCCGTTGCCGGAAGAGACCGTTCCGTCGAGCCACTCCAGGGCGTGCGCGATCGTCTCCGGCCCGGAGCGCTGGACCGAACCCAGGTTCGCGCCGGCCATCGAGTCGAGGTCGAAGTCGTCGACGTAGGTGTCGAAGCCGCGGCCGATCCCCCAGCGCGCATCGAGCACGAAGGCGCTCACGAATCCGCCGGTGCGGTAGCCGGCGTCCCGGAAACGCTCCGCGAGAGTGGTCCGGTCCGCGCCCAACACGTAGCCGACGTTCTCGCGGACCCCGTGGGACGGCGGGTAGAGCCCGGTCATGATCGAGCTGTGGGCCGGCAACGTGAACGGCACGGTCGACGACGCGTTGGCGAAGCGAACGCCCTCGGCGGCCAGCCGGTCGATGTGGGGGGTTGCGACCCGGTCGGAACCGTAGCTCGACAGCCGGTCGGCGCGCAGGGTGTCGATCGTGATCAGGATGACCGGGGGGTGGGCCATCGAAGCGCCCGCGAGCAGGCGCTCGATGTCCGCCTGAACCGGTCCGGGCGACGCGTCCTCCGGCTCGGGGGCGCAAGCGGCCAGCCCCAAGGCCACGATGGCCGCCGGCAGAAGATGCCGACAGCTAGAGCCAGCGCCGGACGCGGTTCGCATACTCCCGGTACTCGTCGCCGAACTTGCCTTCCAGGTAGGCCTCCTCGCGCAGGATCACGCCCCACCGGAGCAGCAGCGCTGTGGCAACGGCAATGACCAGGAACCACCAACTGTCCCTGGCGAATCCGATGCCGAGGAGCAGCAACACCATGCCGGTGTAGATCGGGTTCCGGGTCAAGCGGTAGGGGCCGCGCACGACCAGGCGCGCCGTCGGAGTGTGCACCGGCAGCGAGCCGCCCCCGCGCATCATCGAAAGACCGGCCCAGGTCATCAGCACCACGCTGCCGAGGATCATCACCACGCCCGCCACCTCGCCGAACCGCGAGAGGCTGCCGGGCCAGAGGGGAAGCGGCAAGAAGCGCGACAGCGCGAAGGACAGGACCAGGCTGGCGACGATGAGCAGCGGCGGCTCGAAGGCCGTCCGCGCCCGGTCCGATTGGCCCTTTGCCGCTGCCATCAGGCCGCTCCGGCGTCCACCGCGCGCAGCGCTCCGAGCGCGCTGATGTGCTCCGGCCCCAGACCGCAGCAACCGCCGATGATCCGAACGCCAGCGTCAACCCAGCCGCGGGCCTCCTCGAGCAGGTCCGCCGGTTCGATCACTTCGACGAAGTTCCAGTGCGGCATCGTGAAGTAGCCCGACTCGGGATACACGCCGATCGGCCCCTGCCAGCGCTCCCGCACCATCGCCACCGCTTCCGGCACCGCAGCAATCTCGGTGTGCATCACATGCACTACCCTTGGGCCAAGCGGAATCAGCGCATCGAGCAACGCCTCGAACGACTCGTTCGGCCAGTTGAAGGGCGTGATGGCGCCCGTATCTGGGTCCTTTCGCGCGCTGACGCCGAGCCACACCGGCAGACCGGTCCCCTTCGCCGCCTCGAAGGCCAGAGACGCGCGCTCCCGCTCCTGCATCATCTCGAGCGCGATGACGTCGACTCCAGCTTCGGCCAGAAGCTCGCACTGCTCCCGGTAGGCCGCGGACTGTTCGCCGAGCGGCGCGTAGCCGCCCCGAATGTTGCTCGCCGGCATCGTCGACAGCGAACCGGCGACAAGCACGCCGGGACACCCGGCCCGCTCCCGCGCCTCCAGAGCCGCCTCCACCGCCCGTCGCACGATCACCCCGACCTGATCGCCGAGACCCGCCGCTTCGAGCAGAGGCCGGTGGGTCGCGAAGGTGTTCGCGATGATCGCATCGGCGCCGGACCGGATGTACTCCTCGTGGACGTCCCGGATCGCGTCCTGGTGATCGAGCGCCGCCGTCCCGCACCAGGCAGCCGAGTCCATCGGCACCCCCCGGCGCTCCAACTCCGTCCCGGTGGCGCCGTCGAGGAGAAGAACCTCACCCCGGTCCAGGCATTCATGCCACTCTTCGACAATCCCCATCTGCTCCCCCTCCGAGGCGCCACTCTGCCACACCATGAACACCTTGAGTCCTGCGCGCCAGAAGGTCCGGCTACACTCTCGGTCCGCCTCAGGCAGCACGCAACCGGGAGGCACACGTCATGAGCAGCGACTGGTTCTACAAGTTCGACACTCTTTCGCTTCACGCCGGTCAGCGGCCCGACGCCGCCACCGGGGCGCGCGCGGTACCGGTCTACAACTCGACGTCCTACGTGTTCCGCGACACGGACCACGCAGCGGGCCTGTTCAATCTCGAAGAAGCCGGGCACATCTACTCGCGGATCTCGAACCCGACGGTCGCCGTGTTCGAGGAGCGGATCGCGGCGCTCGAGGGCGGCGTCGGCGCGGTCGCCACCGCCTCCGGCCAGTCCGCCTTCCATCTCGCCGTGGCGACGATCCTCTCCGCCGGCGACCATGTCGTGTCCTCGGCCGCGATCTACGGCGGCACCCACAACCTGCTGAACCACACCCTGCGGCGCTTCGGCATCGAGACCACCTTCGTCGAACCGACCGACCCCCGGAACTTCCAGCGCGCGGCGCGGCCGAACACGAAGCTGTTCTTCGGCGAGACGATCGGCAACCCGCGCATCGACGTGCTGGACATTCCCGCCGTCGCCGGGTTCGCACACGACATCGGCGTAGCGCTCATGATCGACAGCACCTTCGCCACCCCGTACTTGTCGCGGCCGATCGATCTCGGCGCGGACATCGTGATGCACTCGGCGACCAAGTTCATCGGCGGTCACGGCGTCACCCTGGGCGGCGTCCTGGTCGACAGCGGCAAGTTCGACTGGGCGGCTTCCGGCCGCTTCCCCATCATGACCGAGCCCTGCCCCGGCTACCACGGCATCGCCTTTGCCGAGCACTACGGTCCGCCCGCCTTCATCCTCAAGGCGCGGCTCGAAGGGCTGCGCGACTTCGGCGCCTGCCTCAATCCGCAGGCGGCCTTCTACCTGCTGCAGGGGCTCGAGACCCTGCCGCTGCGGGTCAAACGCCATGTCGAGAACGCCGCCGTCGTCGCCGCCTTCCTCGAACAGCACGACGCGGTCGAGTGGGTGAGCTACCCCGGTCTGGCGAGCCATCCCCAGCACGACTTGGCGAAGAAACTCCTGCCGAAGGGCAGCGGCGCCCTGCTCACGTTCGGCATCCGCGGCGGCCTCGAAGCCGGCGTCGCCTTCATCGAGAGCCTGGAACTCTGGTCCCACCTAGCCAACGTCGGCGACGCGAAGAGCCTGGTCATCCATCCCGCGAGCACGACCCACCAGCAGATGACGGCGGAAGAGCTGGCCGAATCGGGCGTCACCCAGGAGATGGTCAGGCTGTCCGTCGGGCTCGAGGACCCAGGCGACCTCACCGCCGATCTCGACCGTGCCCTGAAGCGTTCCCAGAAGCAGGTGCAGCGGCTGCGGGCCGTCGCTTCCTGACCGGGAGATCGGGCCATGCCTGAACTCTCGATCGACCGCCGCAAGGTCTACTGCGGCGCCGGCGGCGCCTCCTGGGAGCCGGGAAGACCACTCGCCCTGCTACTCCACGGCGCCGGCTGCGACCATACGGTGTGGGCCCTGCAGGCGCGGTCCCTGGCTCAGCACGGCTGGAATGTCGCCGTGCCGGACCTGCCCGGCCACGGCACGTCGGACGACCGGGGAGACTTCTCGACAATCGCCGACTACGCTGCCTGGACCGCCGACTTCGCGGCCACGGTCATGGAAGAGGCAGGCAGCGAGGAGCTTGCCCTGGTCGGCCACTCGATGGGCGCCTGCGTCGCCGTCGACGCCGCGGCCAGACTGAACGGACCAGCCAACCGGGTCGCCCTGTTCGGCGCCGGCGAGACGCTCCGCGTGAACCCCGGCCTGCTCGCCGACACCCTGAAGAGACCGCTCAACGCCCACCGCTTCATCGCCGCCTTCGGCCACGGCGCCGGCGCCCACTTCGGCGGCGCCGAGTCGCCCGGTCTGTGGATGCTCGGCGCGACGATGGCCCTGCTCGACCGCTGCGCTCCGGAAGTGCTCCACCGCGACTTCGCCGCCTGCAACGAGTGGGAAGGCAGCGAGAGCGCCCCCGGCGTCAACTGTCCGACGCTCGTGGTCTCGGGGACAAAGGACCGGATGACGCCGCCAAGAGCCGGCCGCGCGCTCGCCGGCCGGATCCAGAACGGCAATGGCGGCGCGGCCTTCGAGACGGTGCCGGACGCCGGCCACATGCTGATGGCCGAAGCCCCGGGCGCCGTCACCCGCTGTCTGCGCCGGTTTCTGGGCGCGAACTGACCGGTCTGCAGGCCTACTCGCTGAGGCTCTCGGCCAGCCGCATCAGGGTCACCGCCTCGTGGCGGTAGCCGAAGGAGTCGTCGCCGGTGTTCGCCTTGGCCAGCGCAATCGCGTCGGCCCAGGTCCAGCCGCCGGTGTAGACGCCGCCTCGCAGGAGTTGGCCGAATCCGGCGATCGCGGCGGCGAAGCGCTGGTCGACGTTGCCATCGCCCATGTTGCGGTCGATCGGCACTTCGATCAGTCGGCTCGTGTCCTCGCCCGGCGCCTTGTAGCGCAGGCGGAGGAAGGCGAGTTCCCCGGTTCTACCCGGTTCACCGGCGGCCGGCGTCGGCGCCGCCGCAGCGTCCGCGTAGCGCAGAGGATCGTGAAGCACGGCAGGCGAACCGACCGGCGTCACTTCGTAGATCGCGGTGACCGCGTGGCCGGCGCCGATCTCACCTGCGTCGACCTTGTCGTTGTTGAAGTCCTCGCGCCTGAGCGCGCGGGTCTCGTACCCGATCAGCCGGTACTCGGCCACCGCGGCAGGGTTGAACTCGACCTGGATCTTCACGTCGTCCGCGATCGGGAACAGCGTACCGGTGAGTTGGTCGACCAGCACCTTCTGCGCCTCCGAGAGGGTGTCGATGAAGGCCGCCTGGCCGTTGCCGTTCTGGGCCAGCGCCTGCATCGTCAAGTCATCCAGATTGCCGCGGCCGAAGCCGAGGACCGAGAGATAGATGCCGCTCTGACGCTGCCGGGCGATGAAGTCCTTCAGTTGCTCAGGGTCCGAGATGCCGACGTTGAAGTCGCCGTCCGTGGCCAGGATCACGCGGGTGACCTCGCCCTCCGCCGCCATTCCCGCGGCCGTCTGGTAAGCCAACTGGATGCCCGCCGCCCCGGCAGTCGAGCCGCGGGCGTCGAGGAAGTCCAGTGCGCTCAGGATTTCGCCCCTTTCGGTGGCGGGAGTCGCGTCGAGCGGGCGACCCGCGCTGCCGGCGTAGGTGACGATCGCAACCTCGTCCTCGGGCCGCAGTCGGCCCAGCATCAGACGGAAGGACTGCTTCAGGAGCGGCAGCTTGTTGGGCTGGTTCATCGAGCCCGACGTGTCGATCAGGAACACGAGGTTGAGCGGCGGCCGGGCGTCCGTTGCCGGCAACCGGCCCTGGATCCCGATGTGCATCAGCAACGTGCCCGGGTTCCACGGCGTCTGCGCCACCGTGACGGTCGGCCTGAACGGCGCCCCGCCGGGCTCGGGCGCGGGATACGCGTAGGGGAAGTAGTTGAGCATCTCCTCGACGCGCACGGCCTCGGCCACAGGCAGATAGCCGTTCATCAGCGAGGAGCGGACGACGGAGTAACTAGCCGTGTCGACGTCGATCGAGAAGGTCGAAACGGGTTCCTCGCCAGCAATCTTGAGCGGGCTGGCCGGCTCGTTCGCGAAGGCTTCGGTGTTGGATGGCTGGAGGGCCGTGATGTCGGCGGCCGCGTCCGCAGCAAACCGCACTCTGGCGTGAGCGGGCACCACTCTGGACTCAGCCGCCACCGTCGACGATGCAGTCACCGAGAACCTATCGACCATGGGCCTCTCTGCGGTCACCGTAATCGCTCCCTCCAAGGGCTCGGCCTCGGGAGGAGGAAGCGCAGGAGCGGGCTGGAGTCGGCGCCGGAGCGCCTCGACTGGAGCGACGGGAGCGGGCTCCGGCTCGGGAAGGGCCAGGTCGAACAGGTCCAGATCGTCGACCTCCGGAATGTCGATCTCCGCAACCTCCAACTCTTCCGGCTCCTGGAGGCGGAGCGACTCCAGTTCATAGGGCAAAGGGCCCGGTGGCGAGGCGGCGGCCTCTGCTACAACCTCGGCCGGGCGCGGCGCGGTCTCTCGGCTCAAGACCACGAAGAGAGCAGCAAAGCCGACCGCGGCCAGGCCAGCAGCGGCGATCAGCGCGGGGCGAGAAGTCATTGTGGAAAGCATGTGTCGTACTCCATGTCCGATCGCCGCCCGGAACTGGTGGCGGTCATGGGTACGACGCGACTCGACCGCCGATTCTTGGGCTTCGTCGAACAACTCCATCGCGCGAGCCAGCGTGGCCCTCCGCCGTTCGGCATCGGGCTCGGGCGTCGCACGGTCCAACGCGCGTTTCAGATCGTCGAGTGGATCGGTCATCGTCATCCTTCCTCTTGCCGCATCGCCCGCAGGCGCTTGCGCACCTCCGAGAGCCGCCAACTGACGGTGCCTTCGGAGACTCCGAGAACCACAGCGGCCTCGGCGTGGGTCATCTCGCCATCCAGCGTGAGCGCCACCGTGTCCCGCAGATCGTCCGGCAGCGCCGCCATCGAGCGACGCAGCCAGTCGAGATCCTTAGCCCTCTCCGTTACCGCCGCACGGCGGTTCACTTCCCAGTCTCCCCAACCTTCAGCAGCCTTCGTCCTGCTCTTCGCGCGGCGATGTCGGTCGTGCGCCGCGTTCATGGCAACCCGATAGAGCCAGGTCGTCAGCTTGGCCTTGCCCCGGAAGTTCTGAAGCTTCGCGGGCAAGGCGAGGCAAATTTCCTGCGTAAGGTCTTCTGCCTCCTCCCGGCGCCCCGTCAGCCGGAAGCAGAACCGGAAGATCCGGTCGTAGTGGAGCTCCAGCAGTTCCGCGAACGCCTCGCTATCGCCCGCCGCGGCTAACCCGACCAGCTCCTCGTCACGCCTTGGCACGTCAGTCACACTAGAACACGCCATGGTGGAGCCCCACCCGCGCTCAACGGCCACATGCACCGCGTCTCCCATCCTCACTCACCGGTATGACGCACGAGGACGGCCAATCCTTGGCGCCCAGAATCGCCGTAACGCTGTTATCTTCCCCGGCACCAAGGGGAGACCTGCCATGCACCTGTCCATGCACAACTGGATGCGCGCAGAACCGCTCGAGCAGACGCTCGCGCGGCTCAAGCAGTTCGGCTACGAGTCGCTCGAGATCAGCGGTGAGCCGGAGCTCTACGACACGGTCGATGTCGGCGCCCTGCTGAAGCAGTACGACATTCGCTGCTGGGGCGCCGTGACGCTGATGATGGAGGGCCGCAGCCTGATCGCCAGGGACGAGGGCGAGCGCGCCAACTCCATCCAGTACGTCAAGGACTGCATCGCGATGGTCAAGGAACTCGACGGCCACGAGATGTCGGTCGTTCCGGGCACGGTCGGCAAGGTCGATCCCGACTCGACGCCGGAGAACGAGTGGCGGTGGGCGGTCGAGAGCATGCGGGAGGTCTACGAACACAGTCAGGCCGCGGGCGTGCTGCTCGCGATCGAGCCGATCAACCGCTTCGAGACCTACTTCATCAACCGCGGCGATCAGGCGCTGTCGCTCGCCGAAGCGACCGGGCCCGACTGCGGCGTCTGCCTCGACGCCTTCCACATGAACATGGAGGACGACGACCTGCTCGGCTCGATCCGCAAGGCCGGCAGCCGTCTCGTCGACTTCCACGTTGCCGACAGCAACCGGATGGCGCCGGGCATGGGCGCGCTCGACTGGAAGGCGATCGTCGAGACGCTACGCGAGGTCGGCTACGACGGCGCGCTGACCGTAGAGTTCGTGGCGCCGATCGACCGCACGCCGGCAAACCGCTACCCCGAGGCGGTCGAAACCGAACCGACCGACATCACGCCGGAGCAGAAGAAGTTCATCGAGGACCACGGCAGCAACCTGCTGAGCGACACGTTCTACACGATGCTCACCCGGCGTTCGGCGGAAGCTCTCATGCCGCTCATCCGCTGAGGCGTTCTGTCGCCGGGCGGGACGGATTCTTCAGCGGACGATTGTCCGTTCCAACAACGCCCGCAGCCTCGGCAAGGCACGCCTGTCGCG